>NZ_RQRU01000009.1 GCF_004335015.1 Psychrobacter pygoscelis | reverse complement strand
TATAAACACTCAGGTAAGGGAGTAGGAAAAATATGTTTTGTAGTTTTATGGGGAAATAATTTTTTTTGGTTATACATTTTAAAAATAACTTGTTCATTGATTACATAATCTTCACGCCAACTACTAACTTCAACTTCACGATAATTGAGTTTTACCGCTGGTATTAGGCTTAGATTAAGTTGCTTAGCTGATGCAAGTCTATGATGTCCATCCATAACAAATAGTTGCTCGTCATGAATGATGATTGGATGTATCCAAAATCCAGAAGACTTGATTATTTTGCAAAGTTCCTGCTGATGCACAATGTCAATTTCTTCAGTAGCTGAAATCAAATCTATTGGAACTAACTCAACTAACATGACAACTCCAAAAGAATAGTATTCGTACCTTTAGCCAATGGTGTTGTTACACAACCCACATGACTTACTTAATAAAAACCTCTGTAAGCAACACAAAAATCATAACTATAGGCGGGAAACTAGTAAACGATTACAGTGTCAGATTCGGTGAGCATATATTTTTATAATTTGCGCACGTCTACTTTGTACTCATTTTAAAGTTCTTTAACTAGAATCAAATGATATAGGAGATAAGCAACTCATTAGCTCAATGACTTAAGCCAAATGTATATGATAACAATTATCATTACTATTAATATAAACTAAAGACCTCTTTATTACAACCGATAAAAGTATATAGTTGATTCATCTGAAAAGTGGTACGACTTACCCAAACTATTAACTATCTATTCAAGATTATGACTTAACCAGTCATATTGAAATCTATCGAGTAAGAGTTGAGAATCCATAAGGCAGCTAAGTTATATGTTATTAGTCCAACAACGATAGTCAGTTGGAAGAGAGGTATTAGTGTTAAACCGGCTAATAGATCCCCTCGTAAAATAGCAGACGGTGCTTCTAAACAAGATATTATTGACAATCCTGATGCTTACTACTATAAAAGAGCTGCTCGACTTGATTACAGTAAATTTGGTGTAGAGCGTGCCATGAAAAGGCTTAGTTATACCCGTAAAGAAAGCCTTGGACATTCTAAAGCTAGCTGACTTAAACGATTAAAGTATCAATTAAAGCTTAAGCATTATGAACGTCAAGGTTACCCAGTCATTTGTATGGATAAAATTAGCTTTGAGAAACTGGCATCAAAAAAGTAAAACCAATGTCATTGGCACTCTATATCATAAGACTTTGTTTGCCGTTGACTAATTTGAAATAAACGCCAATTGGAAGATAGTTTACAACTAGTTTAAGCATACCTTGATGCCAAAGCTCAATCGAAAATATGTCATTATGATGGGTATGGGAGAGAATATAGCAAAGCACTACTTTGCCCGAGTGCAAGAGAGAAGCAATGCTTGAGTGACCAGCTTTAAAAAGCCATGGCGAATTAGAAAACTTATGATGATGACTGTAATTTAATTTGCGTCGTTAACCTAAAAAATAATATCTGGTTTGGAAGGTTAAAAAATAGATTTGGTGAGGCCACTAATCGTTTACCTACGTCCACGAACTTCAGTACTTGTAGACCCTGGTCTAAAAGTAAGGGCGAAATAATTAACCAAGCGAACGAAATGAAGCTTGGTCAATTATCTTGGACTTAGGTGCGTAGGGCTTAGCCCCTATTCAACGTGATTATTCTTATGGCTAAAAGCTTTATACTGGGCATAAGAATAATCATGTTGAAGCACTTACCCTTTCCATCCTTACTTCCATAAATAGGCCTCGCTTAAGTGATACAGCCTCCACATGAGATAAGCGGTCAGTTGCCAATAATGCTTTGAATTATTGGCCTATTCCACCATTCTTTTGATTTCTCAAACGTAGTTTACCTTGATAGGGATTACAGTGAAAATAGCGCTATCTAAATACTTTAGTAACACCTTAAAAAATTTGTGGTTCTTTGAGACAAATATGCCCACTGATACTACCTGAAGATAGATAATAACATTGGAACGGAAGCTTGTCCGTTAATCTTACTCTTTTACTTTTAACCTAATTAAGTACAGCTTTTAGTAAACTCAACGTCGGAGACTCATTATTCCAATAATGAAAATATGAAAATATCAACTTGCTCTTTAACCAACTATTTCTATAGCGTACTTTCTGAAACACCAGCTATTTTCCTAACTTTTTCCTTATGACAGTCCAGCCTAACCAATAGCAAATCAGGAGGTGGTATGGGTTATTTTTTTGGTAGTATGGCAAATGAGACTCAGCCCAATAGGCTTAATCCCAAGAATCTTGGTAGACCTCAATAATGCTTAGAAATCAAGATAGGATATAAGATAAGTGCTATTACATTTCACTCTTGAACTCATCCATATTAAAATGAAAAAGTGTAACCGTGGGAAACGACGATAATTTAAACAAGTGTCTTCGAAAAGTATATTGAATCCAAGCTCTTTATTCTAAGCTTTTAAACTAGTTGTGAGTTTTTTATTATATATAGAGTACACTTTCAATAAATATAGGTGAAATTATGAATTTCTATTGGGTAGAAAAAACTCTTTCAGATAGAGATCAGCAACAATTACTATTTTTGGCTAACCATGTGGCTCAAAATGAAAAAACTGTTGGTTTTCATGAAAAGCTTACAAGAAACCAAGAGAAAATATATATTAGTAATATTAATCTCTATATTAACAGTACAACTCATGGGTTTTTAGTTGCTCGAAATAATGATGAGATTATATTTCATGTATTAATATCTTTAAAGAATGAACCAAACGCACAACATATAGCAAATGCTTCTAAAGTTATTGCCCACCCAGCTTATCGGGGTAAAAAAATCTTCCGAAGGGCTTTGTTTTATATAACTCAATATTGTGAGGAACATGGGGCCGTCAAGCTATTGCTAGACGCTAGGAAGGGTACTTCAGCGGAAGAAATATGGAAGCATATGGGTTTCATAGAATGGGGTGTATTGCCTGGATACGCAAAAGTTGATAACGTTGAGATCGATGGGTCATTTATGTACCAATCAATCGATTATCTGAAAAGTATTTCTATAGCTCCTATGCGACTACAATAATTTAATGATTAGTAGAAATCTAAACTATTAGGATTAACTTAGTAGAATAGTATGATGTTAAAGCCAACAAACCCTACCTTGATGCTTAATATCAGAGTAGAGTTTTGTATATAACATAGCATTTTGGAAACCCTAAACTATACCAGCCCCGATTTGGTTAAAGCCTCATCCAGCTTTTGGTTGTACTTTTGATCTAACCAGACTAAAGGTAATCTAATACCTTTTTTAATTCTACCCATCTTGTGTAAGGCATATTTAACTGGAATTGGACTCGTTTCTATAAATAAATCTTGATGCAAGGGAGCAACAACTTCATGATATTTTCTTGCAGTTTCCATATCTTGCTCAAGTGCCGCAGCGAAAGCCAAGCTCATAGCCTTTGGAGCAATGTTTGCAGTAACTGAAATATTGCCTCTACAGCCATATTGAGTTAATGTTAAAGCAGTGGCGTCATCTCCTGACAATACAACTAAGCGGTCTCCTACAAGTTCAATAAGTTTTTTACCGCGCTCAATAGAACCTGTAGCATCCTTTATAGCAACAATATTCTCAATGTTCGCTAGGCGTTCAACAGTTTCTTGATCTATATCAACCGCTGTACGGCCTGGTACATTATACAATATCTGTGGTATATCTATGGAAGAAGCGATTAGTCGGTAATGTTGATATAAACCTTCTTGAGGAGGTTTATTATAATAAGGAGCTACTAATAAGACGAAGTCGGCTCCTGCATCTTTAGCATGTTGAGTTAATTGAATCGCTTCTTTTGTGTTGTTAGCTCCAGTACCAGCAATTAAGGGTACACGTCCTGCAACTTGTGCGACAAAAAAACGAATTAACTCACTATGCTCTTGTATTGACAAGGTTGCAGACTCGCCTGTAGTTCCTGCGGCCACTATACAATGAGATCCTTGTTCTATCTGCCAATCTATCATATCAGCTAGATTAGGATAATCAATATCACCGTTTGGTAACATGGGTGTTACCATTGCTACCATTGACCCTTTTAAAATCTCTTGAATTTTTTTTTGATCTATGGACATAATATATAACTCACCTTGGAGTTTATTTTACTGTAGTATTAGCCTATAATTTAAAACTCTGCTTTTACTGCTAACATAATATTCCTAGGTTCACCATAAGATAAGGTACGGTAGCTAGCTACACCAGACCAGTACTCTTCATCAGTTACATTGTTCACATTAAGACTATATGTGACTGGAATACTTGATAGCTTATCTTTATAACTGGCGCGAAGATCAAGTTTGTTCCATGCGGGAATAGATTGTGTATTTTCCTGATTTACATAAGCACTGCCTGTGTGAGTGTAAGTCCCCCCCACGCTAAGCCCTTCTATATAAGGTACGTTCCAGTCTGCACCAAAACTTAACGTAGTCTTGGGTGTACCGATCGCTTGATTACCTTTTGCAACAGGATTTTGAGTTTGAGATAGCTTTGCGTCAATAAAGGCAACGCTACCCAATAAACTTAAATCATCATTTACTTTACCAAATACAGAGGCTTCTATACCTTTGTTAGTTTGCTCCCCACCTTCAACAAAGTATTGCCTCCCAGATTTTTCTTCAATTACACCAAATGGCTTTTTAATTTGGAAGAGACTTGCTGAACCACCAATATTACCAAAGTCTATTTTTGCACCTAACTCATATTGCTTACTTATATATGGCTCTAAAGTCTCACCCGCATTTTCTGCTGTATCTGGCGCTGTGTCGCCTGGACTTAAGCCCTCAGCGTAGTTAGTAAAGACTGAGATATTACTATTAACTGAATAATTAACACCTGCAACAGGACTAAAAGCATTCTGTTTGAATTCATTTATTTTGCCTTTGTTCATATTAGAAATGTCAATTTGCTGATACCGTCCACCAAGTAAGATTTTCAATCTATCATTATTGAAGCCGATTGTGTCTGAAAATCCAATACTTTTGAATGTAAGATCTGAACGCCTTGATACTTCAGTTGGCGCGGAGAGGTTGGGGTTAGGTCTATCTACTGGCTTATGGAGATTGGAAACAGCTTTAGCTGAATTTTTTAATGATATATCAAGTATTTGATCTAGATAGTTTGCCTGGATAACTGCTTGATGATTTATATTATTAGTGTCAAAATTTGCTCTCATTCCCGCTTCGGCTGCCTTTCGATCCGTATTAAATAAACCATAGCCAGAATAAACATCTAAACTTCCATCTCCGTCTGTCAATAAAGGTGTTGAAAAAATTCGATCAACATCCATTTTTGAGCCGCCAATCCCACCAAATACTGTAAGGTTAGAGTTTATATCGTATTCAGCTTTGGCATTCCAAGCCGAATCTTTTACATCGTAAAATTCCCATGGCATCTGAACATTTGAAGTGCCATTCGGGGCTTTTGGTATGTCAAAGCCAGGATAAACATAAATAATACGTTGAGGTGCCTCATAATCCTCATTCTGACTTATGATGTCAATGGAGCTACGTAGATTTTCTCCTTCATAATCAAGTGCAAGTGCGCCAATTGTTGCCTTACGTTTCTGATTATCAATAAACGTTTTACCGTCACTATGACTAAGATTTACTCGAGCACCAAACTCTTTATTAGTACCAAATCGCTGACCAATATCTGCATGGATACCTAATTCAGATTTTTGTCCATATTTTAAAGTAAGCGTTCGAGTAGGATCATGCTTTGCTCGTTTGGGAACGACATTGATCACACCACCAACAGACCCGTCGGGTGATATGCCATAGGCAAAAGCAGCTGGCCCTTTTAAAACTTCAATACGCTCAACATAGTCATTCAAAACTTTTAAGTTTGGAGAAACACCATACATACCATTTAAAGCATACTCACCAAAATTATTTTCCGAGGTAGCAAAACCACGAATATTCATAGTGTCCATGATTCCGTATTTAGAATGTGTACTAGTCACAGAAGCATCAGCTAATAACGTGTCGCCAACAGACTTATCTTGGTTTTTTTCTATTTTTTGTTCCGTAAAGCTTGATTGGTTAAAAGTAGAGGACATATAATCTTGATTACCCAATATACCTAAATCTGAACCACTACCCACATCACCTCCTACGAAAGCTGGGGGAGTTTGATTAAGGCTCGATATTGGCGGAGTTGTGACAGTAATAGGATCAAGAGTTGCCTTTGGAATAGAACTAGATACTGGCTCTGAAACTGGGAATATTACAGTTTTTTGAACCTCTGCATGCAATAGTGCAGGCATATAAAAAGCAGACATACAAAGGAATAGTTGGGTAGGCTTCATGATATATCCTTAAATTTATAAGATTTGAATGCATTAATATAAGTTGAAGTTAATACTTATTAATGATCCATATTTTATTATTTTAATAAGCTCGAATTAAATATTTCAGTGGATATGTTAACGGAGATTATAATTTTCAAGAATACATTAAATAATAATCATTATCAACTAAAAGAGTAAGTAGGCAGTATTCTAGTTCAGAGCAAAAATATACTTAAGTCAAATATTTGAAAATAGTAGTAAAATTTATATGGGTTCAATTTTTATTTTAATAAACACTTGATTTTAAATTAAATTTTTAAATAATTTTTGTGTGCTTGGGCGCTGTAAGGTTACAATTCTATGCTAAGTTATTTTCATACTCCTCGTCACAGCTCTTATACTATAGCGCTTAAACTAGTTACT
>NZ_RQRU01000008.1 GCF_004335015.1 Psychrobacter pygoscelis | reverse complement strand
AAGGCACCAAGGTTGGTGACACGCTAACAGTTAACGGTGAAGTCGCCCCCGTGACCCAAGCAATCATCGACGACGGAGTTGCCATTGAGATTGCCCCGGGCACTGAGGTTAGCGCTAGCGTCACTGACGCCGCCGGTAACCCCAGTCCTAACGCTACTGACAGAGCGCCCCAAGCAGACACCATAGCGCCAACTGCCCCAGTTATTGGCTTTGAAAGCACCGGTGCTGACGACGTTTATAACAGCGAAGAGGTGGGTGAAGACCACACCATCACCGCCACCGTTACCGTCCCTGAAGGCACCAAGGTTGGTGACACGCTAACAGTTAACGGTGAAGTCGCCCCCGTGACCCAAGCAATCATCGACGACGGAGTTGCCATTGAGATTGCCCCGGGCACTGAGGTTAGCGCTAGCGTCACTGATGCCGCCGGTAACCCCAGTCCTAACGCTACTGACAGAGCACCCCAAGCAGATACTATAGCGCCAATGATTACGACCACGTTACCAATTGCAGGCGACAACATTGTCAATAGTACTGAGCAAAAACATGTTGTGATTCAAGGGTCTACCACTGGAGCAGAAGCTGGTCAGACAGTCACTGTAGTAGTTACTGATGTGAATGACAGTACGGTGACTGCTACGGGAATAGTAGCTGTAGATGGTAGATGGACAGTGGAAAATGTAGATTTGTCGGATTTGGATGAAGGCGTCTTGACTGTAGAGTCGAGTATCCAAGATCTAGCGGGTAATTCAGCTAGTGACTTAGATACTGTGCTTAAAGATACACAGATTGGAGCTGTAGTCATAGCCGATACGCTATTCATGCCAAGATTCCCTTTTAAGGATGGTGGCATAAAGGTTATACCAACAAATGAGTCAGATCTAAGCTCAATGCAAATTTCTTATGTGGATGAGACAGGTAGTCCTGATGCTGAGCATAAACTCTTAATTAACTATGATTCATCAACTTCTCAATGGCAGTTTGCCTCTCCCTCGACGGTCCAGAGTGGTATCAGCTTAGATACTAATACAGGAATAGTGATATTTGACTATAACCGTGTGTTAGATGGGTCGAAAGTCACAGTGAGTCTTCAAGATACTAGCGGTAATAGTCGTGAGACTTCCCATGATATCTTGAATGACCGTATTAGAGCAGGCCAATACGATGAGAATAGTGAAGTTGATGATTCAGTATATGACAAGGAAGGTCCCACTAGATCAGTACTATTTAATGAGACTAAGCTCTATGTTTTCAAAGAGTCTGGAAGGACAGAGTCGGAAGATGGGTATTATAAAGTCATCACTAAAAATGGTGCAGCTACAGTTGTTTTAACTACAGATGGGGCGAACAGTAAAGTTAATGATTATGAAGATGGTCCTATAGAGCATGACTATGTACTGTTAGCATTGGATTCAGAAAAATTAAGGTTAGCTAAAGTCTTATACGAGAGAACTTTAAAATTCACTGAAGATGATATTAATGAAGTTACTGCTGAGAGTGTTATAGCGAATGAGGTTATCGAGAATGATCAGTATCAAGCACTATTTAATATAGTTCTCAAGCAAGCAGAAGATGCTAGAGGTTTTAAGTACCTTGACTTTGATTATGACCATACTGCTCCAACTGCGGCTATCAGGGATGAAAATAATCAACCCTCTGCAGATGACGTCGATGTCAGTGGTTTAATTTTCCGAGATAGTGATGGGAAGGATATTGGTGCAGATAAGTTAAGTCAGAGAGGTGGTCAACTTGTAATAGATAAGTCGATCAATGAATTTTCTATTCTTTATAAGGTACTGAATGATGGGCGCACCGAGGAGGCTGAGACAGTGACAATAGTAGTCGATGGTGATGAGTATGTATCTACAATTAAGGCACCAGATCAAGTTAATACGATTACTCTGCACGATTCATCTGCTCCAAATTATTTAGACCTTGGTGAAGAAGATGATGTACTGATCATAGCTGAAGGTTATGGCAGAGATACTGTAGGAGTCTTTTTTAGTGGTGGGGAAGGCTTTGATACGGTTGTTTTAGCGGGAGCTGGTCAGACGCTAACTCTCAATGATGAGGTTAATAGACCCGAGGTAAGAGGCTTTGAGAGTTATGATCTTACAGGAGCGGGTTTAGATGCGGCCAATACGCTAATCATTGCTGATAAAGACACTTTTACAGTAAATGCACTACTAGATACAGACGGGGCTAATAAATTGTTTGTCACAGGTGATAGCAATGATACGGTCGAGTGGTATGGCAACAGTACATCGACTATTACGGCAAACTATCAAGGAGTTAGTTATGCCATATACACTGATACTGATAACAATCAATTATGGGTCGATGAAGGCTCAAGCATTACTGTCATTTGATAAAGGCTCTTATGAGAATAGATGTCCAGATACCTTATTTAAGATTAGATTTAGTCTCAGTTAACGACCGCGGTTACTGTCATTGAGCACTTTACATATAAGACGGGAATCGCTTACCAGCCTTAGCTTTAAAATAACTAGTCTTAATATAAGACTAGTTATAGGGTCACTAAATATTTATTCATTTTATCAATAACTAATTCTAGGATTCATTATGGCGATTTCAGTTAAACAATTCGAACTAGACGACACTTTGTTAAATAAAGGTGAAACATCCACCCTTAAAGTTGTTTTCTCAGAACCAGTCAGTGGGCTTGAGTTAAGCAGTTTTTCAACAACTAATGTAACATTACATAACCTTATTTCTAGTGATAATGGGCAGACATGGACAATTGATGTTATCCCTTGGGATAATATTGAAGGCGTGGGTAGTGTGACTTTAGAGCCTGATTCTTATTTCACTTTAGAAGGTGTTGGAGGAGCTTATTCGGAAGTTAAATTTGACGTTATAACTACACGCGTAGCAGATACTACACCACCCGATAATACGACTACTCAGTTAATTATAGATGACGTCACTCAAGATAATAAGATTAACAGTATGGAAGCTACTCAAGCCGTTACTATAACAGGCCATGCTCAGGGTGAGTTTTCTGATGGTGATATAGTATTGCTTACTGTAAATGGTCAGACTACTGTTAGTAATGTTACTGCTGATGGTAGTTTTAGTGTTGATGTTGCTGGAAGCGATTTAGCTGCTGATAGTGACAGTAAGATAGCAGCTAGTTTACTAGCTACCGACGCTTTTAATAACCAAGGGTACGTTATTGCACTTAAAGCTTATGACGTTGATACAGTAGCGCCAAATGCCCCAGTCATTGGCTTTGAAAGCACCGGCGATGACGACGTTTACAACAGCGAAGAAGTGGGCGAAGACGGCACCATCACCGCCACCATTACCGTCCCTGAAGGCACCAAGGTTGGTGACACGCTAACGGTTAACGGTGAAAGCTGCCCAATCACTCAACAAGTAATCGACAACGGACTTGCTATTGAGATTGCCCCGGGCACTGAGATTAGCGCCAGCATCACTGACGCCGCCGGTAACCCCAGTCCTAACGCTACTGACAGAGCGCCCCAAGCAGACACCACCGGTCCTGCCGCACCAGAAAATGGTGGCAACACCGAACTGACGGTGGCTGACATCACTGATGACAACATCATCAACGCCGCTGAAGTAGGAGAGCGCATTCCAGTGACCGGAACCGTCACAGGCGAATTTAGCGAAGGCGACAAAGTGACCCTAACGGTCAATGGCAACCCACAAACTGGTAGCGTAGATGCTAACGGCAACTTTAGCATTGACGTACTAGGAAGTGATTTAGCCGCTGACCCTGACAGTCTATTAGCTGCCAGTATTGTGGCGACAGACGCCGCTGGAAACACTGGCACTATCACAGCCACCAAAGACTATGACGTTGATACAGTAGCGCCAAATGCCCCAGTCATTGGCTTTGAAAGCACCGGCGATGACGACGTTTACAACAGCGAAGAAGTGGGCGAAGACGGCACCATCACCGCCACCATTACCGTCCCTGAAGGCACCAAGGTTGGTGACACGCTAACGGTTAACGGTGAAAGCTGCCCAATCACTCAACAAGTAATCGACAACGGACTTGCTATTGAGATTGCCCCGGGCACTGAGATTAGCGCCAGCATCACTGACGCCGCCGGTAACCCCAGTCCTAACGCTACTGACAGAGCGCCCCAAGCAGACACCACCGGTCCTGCCGCACCAGAAAATGGTGGCAACACCGAACTGACGGTGGCTGACATCACTGATGACAACATCATCAACGCCGCTGAAGTAGGAGAGCGCATTCCAGTGACCGGAACCGTCACAGGCGAATTTAGCGAAGGCGACAAAGTGACCCTAACGGTCAATGGCAACCCACAAACTGGTAGCGTAGATGCTAACGGCAACTTTAGCATTGACGTACTAGGAAGTGATTTAGCCGCTGACCCTGACAGTCTATTAGCTGCCAGTATTGTGGCGACAGACGCCGCTGGAAACACTGGCACTATCACAGCCACCAAAGACTATGACGTTGATACAGTAGCATTAGCACCGACGATTAATATTACTACTAACACTAATGGTGACGACTACATCAACATTGCTGAGTTGGCAGCGGACGGTGGCGAAGCACAATTTGTCGTCGAAGTTCCTAATGATGCACAAGTTGGAGACACACTAGTCGTTAATGGCCGTGAGATTGTCATTACCACTGCTATTCTTGCTGATGGTTATCAAGGGTCCGCGCCAGTGGTTCATGGAGAAGACTTCGTGGTTGAAGCCTTTATTGTTGATAAAGCTGGTAATAAGTCGGATGTAGCGCAAGATAGTGATAAGGTAGATATTGTTATATCCAGTGGAAAAATCAACGCTCCAGATGGCACTCATGATTCAACACCAACCATTACTGTTACAAAAGGTACTAATACAGGTGGTGCTGAAAAAGGCGCTACTGCAGTGGTCACTATTCTTGATGCCAATGGCAATGTAGTTGAAGTATTAGACCCTGTGATAGTAGATCAGAGCAAAACCTTTAGCGTAACACCGACAGTTCCGCTTGATCATGGTAGTTATACTGCTACGATGACGATTACTGATAAAGCAGGTAATAGTAAAACAATCTCTGATACTGGTAGCGTTGATCTTGAAGCTGATCCTATATTCCTTTATCACCTAGGTTATGACTTAAATCAAGACGTAGGTCCTGAGGAAGTCTACGGCAAAGACGGTGTGGAAGACAACTATCTGACTACCAATATCAATGATGCTATTTACATTGGTTATAAAGGTTTTGATGATCAAGGCAAGCTAATTCGCTCTCCGTGGGATGGCGACTTCGAGCGCGACCTTGATGATCCAAAGGTAGTCTGGGAGATGGATACGGCCGCTGGTGATGACTTTATTCAGCTTCGTGAAGATCAAAATGCTTATACCGTTACCAAGCTTGGCACAGGCGATGATACCTATTATATCGGGGGTGCTTTGGACACACATTTAGGGGCGGCACAGTCTAATGCCGATGCTCGAGCTTACGTATTTGGCGAAGAGGGTAACGATACTCTTGTGGTCGGTGGTAATGGCGATGGCCGCGTTACTGGCTGGGGCATCAATGGTGGTCGCATCTTTACCGGATCAGGTAGTGATGACGTTATAGTTTATGGTGAGATGGATGATGGCGGCGTGATTGACTTAGGCTCAGGCGATACCACTTATGCCAATGGCTATACTGAAGCTGAATCAACCGACTCAGCTGATGCTGTTAACAACCTTCATATCACCCATAACCTTGGCGAATCTGCCCGATATGACTTTGGTATTGTAAAAGGTACTGATGGACAAGATAACGTGGTCATCGGTACGACGATCAATGGTGTTAGCCAAGTAGTACTGGGCAATAATGACGATACGCTGCAAGCCCAACATACTGGTGGCAGTAGCCTTATTGATATGGGAACAGGCAACGATAGCGTTGAGATTACGAGCGACACTTGGAACAATACTCAGATACTGTTGGGTACAGGTGATGACAATCTATCCGTAGGTTATGATCTGAATAATCGTACTCATGTTGACGCTGGTGCTGGCAATGATACTGTCGTAGTAGGGGAAGATATTGAAGACTACTCTTTAGTTGAGCTAGGAGCAGGCGATGACACGCTAGAAGTCGGTAGCAACATCGAAAATTACTCGACCGTAGCAATGGGTCAAGGAGACGATACCATCCATGTCAATGGTCGTATCGATGACCGTGCCGACGTTACTACTGATGCTGGTGATGATGTTGTAGTCGTTGATGGTATTATCTCTGATTATGCTAATGTTGATCTAGGTGACGGTAATAATATTCTAGAAGTTGCTAATGGGATTCATGGCGCGGCCACTATTATTGCTGAAGACGGCGCTGACACCCTAACAGTAGGTGAGGATATCGATGGCTATAGTAAAATTGACTTAGGTAATGGCAATAACATTATCAATGTTATAGAAGATGTTGAAGACCGCGCTCATATCACTACGGGCAACGGTGATGATGTTATTACTGTGGATCGCTATATTGAGAATAATAGCGTAACAACAACGGGTGCAGGTGATGATGTCATAACGACCCAAGGTGTAAATAATGCGGCTAAAATCGATATGGATACCGGTAATGACACATTGACTATCGGTTCTGAGTTTGGTGTCGGTGGGGGTTCAGCATACGTCATAATGGGCGAGGGTGACGATGTTGTGAGCTTTGGCGGTGGACGCTTAGATGGGAGTATTGAAGGCGAGGCTGGCAATGATACGCTGGTACTAACTTTCGATAGCTCGGATGCGCTTACCACAGGCCGTACCCATGTCACCAACTTGACCAGCAGTAACTTCACAGGATTCGAGCAAATCAATCTTGATGGCAATAATGCGGTCGATATTCGTTACGACGACCTTGTGCAAGATACTGACCGCGATGGTGCCTTGTTCATTAACGGTGATAACCATAGCAAAGTTGATCTCGGCGCTAATAACTGGAACAGTGATGGCGAGTCTAGAGCCAACTTAAGTGATGGTTACCGCGAGTCATGGTCTGAAACTGGCAGCACGGTAGTAGAGGGTATGACTTATAGTATCTATCATCACAGCCAAGCTGGAAGTGATATGAGTAATGATGTTTATATTCAAGAGGGCATCGTGGTCATCTGATCCATTAGCCTTTAGCATATCAACTTGGTAAACTATGCCCTCGCAATTGCGGGGGCATAGTTTATGCGTTAAATCAACGGCTATATTCTAGTGAAAATCTCTAAAATAATTAAATAATCAAAAAGTAGAAAAAACATTTGACACTCCCTCTTAAATCTATATAATACACACCCACAGCGACGGACCTTAGTAATAAATTGATTAAGGCTACGTTGTTTAAAATCTGAGTAGAATGTGACAGTTACTTCTTAGATTAAATAGAAAATCTCTTATACTAGATTTTCTGTTGAAATAAAACACTTAGATGTTGAACTTTTGAAAATCCTATTTAAAGGATTTTCCTTGCGAAGCTAAAATTGCATGCAATTTTTTAACGCTTCTCAGGGTGATTAGCTCAGTTGGTAGAGCGTCTGCCTTACACGCAGAATGTCGGCGGTTCGAATCCGTCATCACCCACCACTTAATAGCTTGTGGTAAAAAAGCTAGACGACCTAAGCAGCGGTAGTTCAGTTGGTTAGAATACCGGCCTGTCACGCCGGGGGTCGCGGGTTCGAGTCCCGTCCGCTGCGCCATATTTAAAACTGTTATTAAAGTTTAAACAAGTTTCGCCCCAAACATCCCCTTGTTTGGGGTTTTTTTGTGTCTGTGAGTTTTGCACTACCAAAAGCTTATTACCACTAAGAATAGAATTCAAATTACCGTACTATAAGCTCTACTAAATCGGTGCTGAACATTGCGCCAATTGTTTTAATAATCTAACCAGGCTGATAAAAATAGCCTTGATAGTTTTATAAGCTATCGACTTGACTGATAGAGTGCTTTATTTGAAGAATCACAATTTGTTAAATGAACGTTGCTTTGCTCATACTGATAGGCTTCATTCAAATGAAGCAGAGTCAATTGATAGAACTTAACGGTTAAGACAGAGTTAACGCCAGTCGCGATGCTATCGCACAAATCAACTAAACAACTCATTTAAATCGATAAATTAAAAAATAAACAAGTATTAGCCAACTTTATTATAAAAAATATCTAACTAATAATGATTAACATTTGTTAATGATATTTAATAATGATATATTGTTGAAGGTTTTAGTAACTTAACAGCAATATAGTAGTCATATTATGCCCTAGCAGGCACTACTCCTTAGCCAGCCTATCGTGTCAGCCCAAGGTGTCATTTATTCAATTAAGTTGAATGTATTCCTTATATCTGACTGAGATAGGACACTTCTTATGCCCCCTAGCTTTAAGCTCGCCACCCTAACGTTGGCTGTAAATGCCGCTCTGATCACCCCCGTTGCCGCTCAAGCTGCCGATGAAGACCTTCCTTTAGTGACACTCCCTACCATTACGGTGACTGCCGAAACAGAGACTGAAACCGCCGATGGTCCTGTAGATGGTATCGCAGCAAGTACAGTTAGTTCCACAACAGGTTTTGATGAGTCAATCCTCAAGTCAACACAATCAGTAACGGTAGTCGGTCAGCAAGAGGTTGAGTCTATAGGTGCTAACAACCTTCTACAGGCTTTAGATTATTCTACAGGGATTAGTCGAGGACTAGGATCAGATACAACCACCGAA
Organism: Psychrobacter pygoscelis; assembly: GCF_004335015.1. Taxonomy (GTDB): domain Bacteria; phylum Pseudomonadota; class Gammaproteobacteria; order Pseudomonadales; family Moraxellaceae; genus Psychrobacter; species Psychrobacter pygoscelis. The sequence continues at coordinate 129,303 of NZ_RQRU01000008.1, read as the reverse complement.
GATTTTAGAATACGAGGGTTCAAAAACGTAAGTACTTACAAGGACGGTCATAAATACTCTGAATATTATTTCGGTGGGCAGCAAGAATTATATGGTATTGAGCGTATTGAGGTATTAAAAGGACCAGGTTCTTTGTTAAATGGAGCGTTACCTCCTGGTGGTCTTATTAATACGGTTAGTAAGAAGCCATTTTTTGATAACCAGTACGAAATAAATGCTGAAGTTGGTAGTTTTTCCCGTAAGCAAGTTGCCGCTGACCTGAATCATCAAGTTAATGATGATATCGCCGTACGTCTAGTTGGCGTATATCGTGATAGTGATACCTTTGTTGACTTTGTCCCCGATGATCGAACTTTTATTGCACCGTCTTTAACATGGCAGGCTAGCAAGGATACCTCGCTGACTTTACATGCAGATTATCAACGTGATTTGACAAAATATGTTCCAGGATTCCCAGTTGAAGTAACCTTAGAGCCTAGTTCTGCTGGCAAAGTTCCGCTAGGTCGTTATAGTGGTACCCCTAATTTTGATGAGTTTGATCATGAGCGTACAACTATAGGCTATACCTTAGATCACAACATCAGTCCTAACTTAAAAATTCAAAACTACTTAAACCAAACTGAGACAACGCTTAATTTTCCATGGACCTATCTTGACGACCAGATTGGAGATATAGACTCCACGATATATGGACGTGCCATAATTCAGAGAAATACAGATACAAAGCAAACCAATGCTGGTCTGTCAGCAATCTATAACTGGACCCTTAATGATCGTATTGAAAATGTAGCATTGATAGGAATTGACTATACCAAGGGGACTTTTAATACTGTAGATTTACTCAGCGAAGGTAGTTCAATTGATATTATGAATCCGGATTACAATCATAATAATGCTAACAATAATTTTAGTGTTAGGCCCTATTTTTATTATGAAAATACAAGAGATGAAGTGGGGCTGTTTTTACAAAATCAGATAACCGTTGATGATCGCTGGGTTGGTGTATTAGGCTTAAGACATGACAAAATAAATTTGGATACAGATTATGTCTTGGAGAGCATAGAAGATGAAGACGGGGACTATAACGCTACCACAGGACGAGTGGGTCTGGTCTATCTTATGGACAATGGTATTGCACCTTACGTAAGTATGAATCAGTCGTTTGAAGCAGAAATTGGTGTAGACCGGGATGGCAATCAGTTTGAGCCAACCGAAGGGATTCAGTATGAAGCTGGTGTTCGTTATCAGCCAGAGGGTAGTGATACGCTATTAACGGGCTCTGTTTTTCGAATTAATCAAACCAATGTCTTGGTCGACGATCCTGAAAATTACGACTTTCAAATACAACAAGGGGAAGTGCGTTCGCAAGGGGTAGAATTAGAGGCAAAAACTAAAATTGGCAATAATAGTAATCTAATTGCTGCCTATGCGTACACGGATGCGAGAACTGTTGAAGCCAGTCCGCTTTATCCAGAGAAAGAGGGGCAACGTGTGAGTAATGTGCCTTTTAATACGTTATCACTTTGGGGCGATTATCGCTTTGCTAATTTTGGTATGCCACAATTAAAAGTAGGGGTAGGTGTGCGCTATAAAGACGAAGCGCTGCTTCCTTATAGTTCTACCAAGTATCCTAGCTACACTGTTGTAGACGCTATGGCAAGCTATGATTGGAGTGATAATATCAATCTAGCACTCAATATTAATAACTTACTAGATAAAGAATATATCATATGCGGTTGGGCGTGTGATTATGGTGAACCGCGAAATGTTGTGGGTAAAGTCACCTACAAGTGGTAGAAGCTATCGATAAGGTACTATTGATAGGTAGTTAGATAAGATGAAATCTTATGTTTCACAAAATTAACGCTTGCTCTGCTCGATGGATTTTGATGCTAAGTATTATCGCTATCTTAAGCATTAGCATCTATGCCCATTGGGTTAACTCCTCTCAACCTGTGCAGTCATCGCAGGCAGTAAATACAAATAGTGAAATCAAGGTGTTTACACAAGGCTGGGCAGTAGCAGTGGCATTGTTACAGTTAAATCATCCGCCCACCTCTATTGGTGACAAACGCATGTACCCAGTTTGGGTTGATCGACCTACTATCCCCAAGACGGTAATAGATAGCGGGACACGCGGAATGCCTAATCTTGAGCTGGTAGTACAGCTTGAGCCTGACTTTATCTTAGACATAGCTGATTATAATCGTAATCTTGAACTATATATGCCCAATACCCCTATTTACGATATTGATTTCAATAAAAATAATCAACCAGAGAAAAAAAAGCAATGGTCAACTTTAGCAAAAGACACACAGCAGATTGGTCTATATCTACAGCAACCGCAAAAGGCAAAACAATATATCGCTAAAAGCAAACAGCGCATTGCTCAAGCAGGGGCAGTCGTGCACAACCGTATTGGTGATAAGAAACTTTTAGTGGTGGATATGTGGGATTCTAGAAAGCTAGGCGTTGATACTATCAACAGCTTCAGCACATTAGCGGTAGAAATGATGGGGCTTAAAACCTTAGAAATTGGCGGTGGTGGGCAGTGGGCATCTGCTAGCAAGCCAATGCATATGTTGTATGAATTACCTAAGGATACGTGCCTTATTGTCACTGGCCCTATACCCGCAATGACGAAGTATGATATTGAGCATAGTCTTATCTGGCAGCACTCATTCTACTCACAACCTAATTCTTGCGTTTATTTTATTGATCCTGTTTTATCAAGTGGTGGAGTTGATCCACTAGTAACCTTCGCTGAAAATCTTGAAAAAGCGGTTACCACCCAAACTACCAATGAATTTAGCTACGAATACTTAGCAGGCAAAGCTGTCACGGCTACGGAGGCAGCCCAATGAGCACGTCTTCAGTTAAGTCTCCAGTTTTACCTGCCGCAAAATCCAAGTTTTCATCTAAATACAGCATACTTATTGCGCTATTTACCCTCACCACCTTAGCCTCGTTTATCTACCTGATCGGCTTAAAGTGGCAATGGCCGCTTGATGATTTACTGACTGATCCTGCCATGCTCGAACCCAAAGCCATGATCGCCCAGCTCATCTTATTAGCTGAGTCAGGAATGGCCTTTTTTTGTGGTGGTCTATTGGCTGTGGTCAGCGTGTTACTCCAGCAAGTGGTGAGAAACAACCTTGCCTCTGATAGTACCCTAGCCGTTGGTAGCGGTGCATTATTTGCCATGGTCTTAGCCATGCTATTTTTCCCAAGCTGGGCTATTTATGGCAGCTTTTGGGTGGCGTTTGTCGGTGGACTGATTTCTCTTAGCTTGGTAGTAGTAATTGCTTTGCCTAGTAAGCTTGACCCGCTGGTGCTAATCATCGCAGGCTTTGTAGTCAGTATCTTTGTCAGCTCGTTTATCAGCCTGATGATGATATTTGATACGCAGTATTTTGCTAGATTAACCTTATGGAGTAGCGGCTTACTCTATCAGCTCCGCTGGTAACCTCTACAACAACTGAGCGTAGCAAGCCTAATTACTCTGTCCATATTAGTGCTATTGCACAAACCTTTAACGTTGCTTTGCCCATGCTGATAGGCTTCATTCAAATGAAGCAGAGTCAATTGATAGAACTGACCGGTTAAGACAGAGTTAACGCCAGTCGCGATGCTATCGCACAAATCAACTAAACAACTCATTTAAATCGATAAATTAAAAAATAAACAAGTATTAACCAACTTTATTATAAAAAATATCTAACTAATAATGATTAACATTTGTTAATGATATTTAATAATGATATATTGTTGAAGGTTTTAGTAACTTAACAGCAACATAGTAGTCATATTATGCCCTAGCAGGCATTACACCTCAGCCAGCCTATCGTGTCAGCCCAAGGTGTCATTCATTCAATTAAGTTGAATGTATTCCTTATATCTGACTGAGATAGGACACTTCTTATGCCCCCTAGCTTTAAGCTCGCCACCCTAACGTTGGCTGTAAATGCCGCTCTGATCACCCCCGTTGCCGCTCAAGCTGCCGATGAAGACCTTCCTTTAGTGACACTCCCTACCATTACGGTGACTGCCGAAACAGAGACTGAAACCGCCGATGGTCCTGTAGATGGTATCGCAGCAAGTACAGTTAGTTCCACAACAGGTTTTGATGAGTCAATCCTTAAATCTACACAATCAGTAACGGTAGTCGGTCAGCAAGAGATACAATCTATTGGTGCTGATGATGTCATTGGTGCTTTAGAATATTCAACAGGCGTTAATCGCACTGAGGCAGCAGATAGAACAACTGTAAAATATATGGTACGAGGATTTCTCAATTATACCGAATATAGAGATGGCCAGCAGTATCAGGTTAATACCTATAATGGAGAACAAGAAATATATGGGCTAGAACGTATTGAAGTGTTAAAAGGCGCTAACTCAATACTCAATGGTACGTTGCCACCAGGCGGCGTTATTAATGGTATTAGTAAGAAGCCATTTTTTGATAATGCCTACGAAATCAATGCGGAAGTCGGTAGTTTTGATCGAAAGCAGGTTTCTGCTGATATTAATCATAAAGTCAATGATGATGTTGCTGTGCGATTAGTCGGTGTATTCCGAGATAGTGACACCTTTGTTGACTTTGTTCCTGATGACCGCACCTATATTGCGCCCTCATTAACTTGGCAGCTTGGTGATTCAACCTCGCTAACAGTAAGTGCTGATTATCAGCAGGATATGACAGCTACTGTATATGGTCTTCCTGATGAGGGAACAGTAGCTCCTACTAAAAATGGCAAAATTGATCGTAGTTTTAATCAGGGCGTGAAGGGTTTTGATGGATATGATAATGAGCGCTACACTTTAGGCTATAGTATTGAACACAATGTAACTCCACAATTAAAACTGAACCATAAACTACGACACATGGCTGCAAAGACAGATATTAAATACACTACATATGATGAATTACTAGCTGGTTCCGAAACTGAATACAGTCGTTATCCCTTAAGGTTGAAACACGATTCGGATAGTATCGTAGCAAGCCTATCTGCCGAATATGATTGGAAACTGGGTAACCATATAACTAATTTAACTTTAGCTGGTGTAGATTATACGGATCAGACCTTTGACTTTGAGGGTTATAAAGCTATTACAGTTAGCTCCTTAGACTTTTACAACCCAGATCATAGTAAAGATACAATAGGTGATTTGGTGCCTTATGATGGGTTTACAGGTCGTGATGATTCTAAGCAAACGGGTATTTACTTACAAAATCAAGCGACTATTGATGATACGTGGGTAGCATTAATTGGTGTACGACATGACATAGCTACTGGTACACAGCGCTCAATCTTCCTTAAGGATGGTCAAGCAAAGACTGATACTAATGCAACAACTGGTCGTATCGGCCTAGTATATCTAATGGATAATGGTATAGCGCCGTTTACCAGTATAAATCAATCATTTTTGCCGAATTATGGTATAGACCGTAATGGCGACTTCTTTGAACCGACTAAAGGTACACAATATGAGGTTGGCGTTCGTTATCAACCAGTAGGCAGTGATACGCTATTGACAGGATCTCTATATCAGATTAATCAAACCGATGTATTAGTCAAGGATCCTAAAGATAAGAACTTCAAAACGCAATTAGGTGAAGTACGTTCTCAAGGGTTAGAATTGGAAGCAAAAACACAACTCAGTGATAATGCCAACCTTATTGCTGCCTATTCATATACTGATGCTCGTACTATTGAAAGTAGTCCTTTGACACCAGAGCTTGAGGGTAAACGAACAGGGAATGTACCTTACAATACTTTCTCACTTTGGGGAGACTATCGCTTCGATGGTTTAGGTATACCACAGTTAAAGTTTGGCGTAGGCGTTCGCTTTAAAGATAGGGCCGTTGGTACGTCTAATAGGGTTGAATTCCCAAGCTACACCTTAGTGGATGCAATGGCAAGTTATGAGGTCAATGATAATTGGTTATTGTCGCTTAACGCAAAGAATCTATTGGACGAAGAGTATGTAACCTGTACTTATAATTGCTTTTATGGAGAGCCGCGTAACATAGTAGGTAAAGTCACTTACAAGTGGTAATTTTTTAAAGGAATAGTGTCACAAAAGCAAATGGAGTCCTGCTTCATTTACTTTTGCATGATGACATACATTTCGAATATTCTCGTAGGTTACAGCTTTAGTTCAATGGTCATAACTTCAAGTTGCTTTTTATGTTTATAACTTTCAGTAGTAAAAAAAACTGGCTTTTTGGAAGTATTCTCTTATTGATATCTGGTTTATTACTCATTATTCATCAATCAAACCAAGACAGCTACCAACTTCAAAACCTAAAGCAGAATCAAAAAAAAAATAAGTATATAGAGGTAATCACCCCCGATTGGGCAACTGGGTCGACGCTTACTGAACTAGGACTGCCACCGCTTGGTATCGGCGATAAAGAAGGTTATAGGGTTTGGGTAGCTACGCCGAAATTACCGCAATCAGTGATTGATGTAGGCTTACGCACAGCTCCTAATCCCGAACTAATTTCACTATTGCGTCCAGATTTAATTATTGACAATCCCTATTATGAGGATAATCGTAGTATCTATGACGCTAATACGCCCGTAGAAAGTATCACTTTTGGCTTTGATTTTGAAAATATGGATAACACAAAACCGCTTAAATGGTCAAGAATGGTAGATTCTACCTTAAAGATAGGTCGATTAATTGAGCGTCCTAGACGTACCGAGCACTATATAGAAAGCAGCCGCCAACAGATAGAGGCTGCTGGGGCTATCGTCCAGCAACACTTAGGCACTAACCGTAAGATGGTAGTAGCAAACTTGTACAGCGTTCAACAGATGAACTCTTTTGGAATAAATAGCACCATTAGGTTAGCAACGGATATGATGGGGTTAGATTTAGTGTCTTTAGGTACTTCAAGTGCTTTCGGTGTTGCATCTATACCATTACACCGGATTTATGACATCCCTGCTGATACTTGCCTGATTATTATGGAGCCTATTAGCCCATTTGTTAAATATCAACTCAAAAATAGCTTACTCTGGCAACACTCTCGCTTTAGTGAGCCAAATGCTTGCTTATATGTTATAAAGCCAGTTTGGCATTTTGGTGGAATTAATGTGCTCTTACAATTCTCTAATAATCTTGCTGAAGAAGTAGCCAAACCTAGAGATTATAATCTTGTATTAAATACTGATCCTAAGATAGAAGAATCTAAAACAGATCCTATTCATACTAAAGCTCATGAGTTATGAGTCATTCAATACCTGTTCGTCAGAGACGTACTAACACTTCCATCAAACTTTCTACAAAATCCCCTAGGGACCCGCGCAATAACCCAAGCAGTCATTTATTAAACATGCTGCTTAACTATATCCGCCGCTATAGCTTAGTGATACTTCTTGCTATTGGCGTTATCTCCTCTACGATGTATCTAATTATACTTAAGTGGCATTGGTCAGTCACTCATCTATTTTCTGATTCCTCCAGTCTCGATCCTGCCGCTATTGCTATTCAGTTACTTATTGTCGCTGAGTCGGGAATGGCAATCTGTACCGGTGGGCTACTTGCTGTCGTTAGTATTTTACTACAGCAGGTTGTACGTAATAATCTTGCTTCTGATACCACATTAGCCGTAGGTAGTGGTGCGCAACTTGCTATGATGCTCGCCATTGTATTCTTTCCAAGTTGGTCATTGTTTGGTAGCTTTTGGGTGGCTTTTATTGGCGCCATAGCCTCGCTTGGTTTAGTCATGCTTATTGCACTACCGAGTAAGCTTAATCCTCTAGTACTAATCTTAGCTGGGCTAGTTATTTCTATATTGACCAACGCTCTTGTTAGTCTGGTCATGGTCTTTAATACCATGTATTTGTCTTCACTATCTATTTGGAGTAGTGGACTGCTATACCAAGTTAGTTGGCAACCAGTGCAGACGCTAGCTTGGGTTTGCGCTATCGCCATGCCTACCTTAATGCTCCTTCATAAACCATTAATGTTAATGGCTTTAGACGATGAGCAGGCCACCCGCCTTGGCCTACCTGTTCAATGGCTGCGTATCGGAGTGTTTATTGTTTGTGCTTTACTTACGGCTATTGTCGTCAGCAAGGTTGGACTCATTGGCTTTGTCGGTTTGGGGGCAGCAACACTAATCAACGCTATGCATATCCGTCATATCCGCCAGCGCTTATGGGTAGGGTTTCTGGTTGGTGGGCTGCTGTTATGGTTGACCAATAATCTGTTAAATATTTTTAACCATTTCATTGAGCTATCATTTCCACTGCCTGCTGGCGCTTTTACTGGCCTACTTGGTGCACCACTAATTATTTGGTTAATCCTCAAGCAGCGCAAAGACCAAGTTGCTGAAGAAGCCTACGACTTGTTGCCTGAGCGTAAGCAGATAGCTTGGTGGCAGTTTTTGGTTATCATGGTTTATACATTTGTGGTTGCCTTAATCTTTGTCAAAGGTGTCTCCGGATGGCACTTTTCGCTTGATATAGGGTCTATCTTACAATTTAGATTAGGCCGGACTTTGGGGGCAGCAGCGACAGGTATTATGCTTGGCATCGCTGGTGTATTACTACAACAGATGACGCGCAACCCAATGGCGAGTCCTGAAGTCTTGGGAGTTAGCTCGGCAGCCTCGATATCTATCGTCATGGCTTATTTGATATTTCCTAGTCTTTCTATGTTGTCGTTAGTTGGGTCAGGTTTTGTCGGTAGTGGCATCGTATTGTTACTAGTTCTTTGGCTAGCGAATAAGGTCCATAGCAGTTATCTACTACTTATTGGTATTGCTATTGGCGCATTGATAACAGCTTGTAGTGCATTTATTAACTTTAGCGGCGATCCTAGACTAGAAGCAGTGCTATTTTGGTTATCAGGGACAACCTACCATCTTAATCCGCAGACGGCTTATATCTTACTAGGGGTAGCATTTATTGGCCTCATAATGAGCTTTTTATTGGTCAAGCCGCTAAAGCTATTAAGCCTTAGTGAAACAGTCGCAAAGAGTTTGGGGTTATCAATTAGGCTCAGTCAAGTATTAATACTAATATTAGTAGCGCTGCTAAGTACCGTATCGGCAGTAGCTATTGGCCCTTTAAGTTTTATTGGCTTAATGGCACCACAGTTAGCACGCTCACTTGGAGCGGTTCAAGTAGAAAAACAATTGCTACTTGCAGCTATAATTGGTGCTATTTTTATGATGATAGCCGATTGGCTCGGACGTTATGTTTTGTTTCCTTATGAGATATCAGCAGGGGTTATATCGGGCATAGTTGGTGGGGCGTATTTCTTAATCATGATGCGTAAGTTCAAATAGTTAGTATCTTAAATAGATTATTTTAATTGGGTTACTTGTAAATTAAGTGGTGCGACGCTCAATAAACAATAACGGATAATAACAATACTTACGGGCGGGGAGGCAAAGGGTAAAGCAGATATAATAGACTACGTTCATACCTGCTGCCCTAGAGTTCTACATAATATGCTGTGTGCCTTTATAGGTTTGCATGGCCATCAGTAGGTTTTACTTGTGGTAGAGGAGATATATCAACAAGGGCTATTAATACACTATACCCCTTGATGTGGCACTCGATGATGCCATGCTGAACGCTCAGCCACGACAAATACTGAGCCTGCAAACCAAGCGCTAATGACTGAAGTACCTGTCGATACCGTCAAACAACACCCTGCCTGTCAAAGTCAATTTGTGTCGTGTCATATACAAGACGCCGCAATCGATGAGCATCTTTATTATCTATATTACGAAGCCTTAATCCGTCAATTTTATTCTAAGATCATAATGCAGGCGGTGATTGCGTTATTTATTAGCAACGATATTAAACAGTTTAATCAACTCTATTTTGTGCTCAACGACAATAAGAAACTTTGCTAAATACTGATTGGCTTGTCTGCAAAGCTCTAAAAACTTACTACTACGAGGTATGTTAAATGGTGTAAAGGTTTGCTTATGTAAATTAGCAAAATCTACTATAAATGAGAAATTTAGCAGAGTATTTGTGACCGAGTACTGCCTTATGCTACCCTCAGCACGCTATAATACGCTTATTTAATATTCTTTAACTTTGGTCTGAGCCTATGCAACAATCCACTGCCCTTGATATTTTAAAGACGGGTCATAATGTATTTTTAACCGGTTCTGCCGGCTCAGGTAAGACCTATACTCTCAACCAATATATTCATTATCTGCGAGCACGGCGAATTGCAGTAGCGGTGACTGCTAGCACGGGTATAGCGGCGACGCATATGAATGGCACGACCATTCACAGTTGGTCAGGCATCGGCATCAAAGACGAGCTAACCGAGCGTGATCTCAAAAATATCAGCGGTCGCCGCTATCTGACCGACCGCATGAAAGAGACAGCGGTGCTGATTATTGATGAGATATCGATGCTGCATGCCAAGCAGCTGGATATGGTCAATGAGGTATTAAAACATGTCCGTAATAGTGAAGCGGCTTTCGGTGGTATTCAGGTCGTGGTCGCAGGTGACTTTTTTCAGCTGCCACCTGTGGGTGCGCGCGGCGAGAGCAATCGAGAGAAATTTGCCTTTATGTCAGCAGCATGGCTCGCGGCCGACTTCCATATCTGCTACTTAACTGAGCAGCATCGTCAAGATGATACGCAGTCTGGCGATACGCTCAATCTAGATGCTATTCTTAACCAGATCCGCGAGCAATCAGTCACCTTTGACGCCATTCATGCTTTAGAAGCCACCCATGCCCATGACGTCGATGTCAATCGTACTCGCTTGTATACCCACAATCTAAACGTGAATAAGATTAACGAGCGCGAGCTAGATGCTCTCTCCTCTAAGCCGGTCGTCTTTAATGCAACAGATTTTGGGGATAGTAAGCTGGTCGAGACCCTTAAGAAAAACGTACGTACTAGCGATGAGCTAACCCTAAAAATTGGTGCTAAGGTGATGTTTATTAAGAATAATAACGAGCTAGCAGTATCCAACGGCACAATGGGTGAGATCGTGGCCTTTGAGTCGCTTAAATCTAATGGCAAGGTAGACGATGAAGATAAAAAGGATGAGGCAGAACAAAAGCTGCCCGTGGTCAAACTAAATGATGGTCGGCGGGTTCGGGCGGAGCCTGAAGAGTGGATGATAGAAGATGAAAACGGCGAGGTGTTGGCAAGTTATAGTCAAGTGCCGCTGTGTCTGGCTTGGGCCATTACTATTCATAAGTCGCAAGGGATGACTTTGGATGCCGCCGAGATCGACCTGTCTAAGACTTTTGAGTTGGGGCAGGGCTATGTGGCCTTATCGCGTCTAAAGTCACTTGAAGGCCTACAGCTACTTGGCATGAATGACATGAGCTTGCAGCTTGACCCATTAGCTCGCGGCGCAGACAAGCGCTTTAAAGTGCTATCGAGCGAGGCTGAAGAGGCGTACTCAATGCTTGATGAAGCTAGCTTGAAAAAGACCCACGATGAGTTTGTGTTGAAGTCAGGTGGGACGCTGAGCCAGACAATCATTGATGCCTATGAGACCATGCGTAAGCGCCGAGCCGAAAAGAGTAAGGCGCAAGAAGACAAGCGTGAAAAGCTAGGTAATCAAGTCACAGATCAATCAGACAGTACTCTGATCGCCACCAAGCTATTGTTAGAGGAAAGCCTAAGTATCGCTGATATCGCTCAGTCGCGCGGGCTTGCTCAGTCGACTATTATGCGTCATATTAGTGAGCTTAAAAAACAAGACCCCAGCCTAAAGTGTGATCATTTGCGACCTGACGATGCTATTATGCTGGCCGTTGGTAATGCTTATGTTGCTATCAAAGTCGCTAACGATCCCAATGACTTCAACGATGATGGTAGTATCAAGCTTAAGCCTATCTATGAGTATCTTAAAGAGAAGGTTGATTATAATACTATTCGTCTGGCACTTATTTTCGTTACGCCTTGAGTGTCTTAGCTCAACCTCATTTATAACTTTGTCGTCATATCTTTAGTATTAATAGTGAGTCTGCCTTGTCCAACGCTGCCCCTACATATCACACCTCTACTGACCATGAGAAGAAGACTATCAATAGCCCTACGGCTGTTAAGTCTGAGCGGGCGCAAACTGAGCGCCACCAAGGTCGGACACTTCGGGTGGCTATTAATGGCTTTGGGCGAATTGGCCGCAACGTTCTGCGCGCACTGATAGAGCGCTTTGATGTATTAGGGCGCTCGTTACATATCGTCGCTATTAATGATTTGGCTGATGCAGAAACCTTGCTGCATCTGCTGAAGTTTGATAGTACCCACGGGCGCTTAAGTCAGCTTGGCGTCGACGCGACTTTCGATGAGACTCAAGGTGAGCTGTGTTTGAGCAAAGACGACAAGACCTACTGTATCACGATACTGTCGCAAGCTGCGCCTATTGACCTACCGTGGTCCGAGCTTAACGTTGATTTAGTATTAGAGTGCACAGGCCACTTCCGCTCCTATGATCAGGCATTTATGCATATTAAAGCCGGGGCTAAGCAAGTTATCGTCGGCGCAGCGCCCTTTGATCGAGTCGATGCTTGTGTGGTTATGGGCGTTAATGATGAGCTGCTCACTCGTGATTTGCCTATTATCTCCAGCGTTTCATGCACCACGCAAGCACTCGTGCCGCTGATCGATACTCTAGATAGGGCGTTTGGAATCGCCTCTGTGATGATGACTGAGATTCATGCTGTCACCGCTGATCAGACTGTCCTTGATCAAGCGCATCGTGACCTGCGCCGCGCTCGGGCTTCTGGTCATAATATCATTCCTACTACCTCGAGTAGCATTGCTGCTACTGAGCAAGTCTTACCGCACATTCAAGGGCGTATTAACGGTCATTCTATCCGTGTACCGACCATCGATGTCGCTGCTATTGATGTGACCGTGGTCTTTAATAATGAGGTCGATTTAGAGCAGGTCAGAAAAACCTTGATCAGGGCTTGTAGCGGACGATTGCAAGATATTATGGCCTATACTGATGAGCCGCTGGTCTCTAGTGACTTTATCCATCAGTCTGAGTCATTAATCATTGATGGTCAGCAGTTAATGCGAGTCGGTCAACAGTTCAAAGTATTCGCTTGGTATGATAATGAGTGGGGTTATGCCAATCGTTTACTTGATATGTGCTTGTACTTATCAAAATCAAGATAACCGTTATCAATATAATAAAAAAGGCTTTTTGCTGATTAGATTTCTCACAAAGTCTTGTAGTGGTTCAAAAAATTAAAAAAAATTGCTATTAGCACTTGCATTATAAATTTATATCGCTATAATAAGCCACCTAAAGGAAGCGTGGCAGAGCGGTTGAATGCACCAGTCTTGAAAACTGGCGTGGGTTCATAGCCCACCGAGAGTTCGAATCTCTCCGCTTCCGCCAAATTCAAGAATCCAGCTTATCGTTATGATAAGCTGGATTTTTTTTTGCGTCATTTTTGGAAGGTAAGTTTAGGTTAGCCGTCAGTTATTTAATTCGGTTATTATAGTGTAATTTGCGAATTTATTTTGCACTAATTTGAAACTCATTCTGCACTAGGCCAATCCCATCGATAAATCATGTTATCAATATAGCTAGCAGTCTTATTTATTCTAGAGACCTGGCTAACCTTTTCATAATTTCCTAGCCTTACCCAATCCTCATGAACGTTATCTTTAAGATAGTCCATATAACTAAGTAGCTCACTCCTAGTACTACTAAAAAGAATATAAGGTGGCCTTACTAGCTTCATCAGTCTTAAGAACTGCACCATGCCAAAGTACTCATTAAGTGCATACGCACCTTGCTTAGTATTTACGTAAGGTGGGTCTAACACAAATAGCGTTTTTTCCCTATTCCCATATTGCGCCATCAAAACTTCAAAAGACTCAGAGACGATACTTATACCATCCAGATAACCATCTGCACTCGGGTAATCGCTACAGCGTATACAGTTGTACATAGTGTGGTTAAAAAGCTCGTCAATACTACTAACTTGTTTACCACTAAATAGAAGCCATGGACAAATAGTCTGTAGGTCAATAAAGCCATCAAAATCTTTAATTGTCTTTTTAATTATTCCCCTAGTTTTAATATCCAACTTCTTATTACGAGGCTGATCGGCAATCGCCTCTTTAAGTAGGTTACGTAACCTATTAGTGTCAGATATAAGCTCAAGACGTTGGCTATAGTTATCGAAGTCATTGTAGATAACATTAGCCATAGGCCTTAGATGTTTGACGTTATTAGCAAGTAAGCCGCTACCTCCGAACACATCAATAACAGTCCAACCTTCGTCATCGTTTGGGATATTGTCTTCAATAACGAGCCGGAAGGCCTTTAAAAAATTACGTTTTTGTCCTACAAACGGAATTGGGGCTTTTGAGTAAAGTTTTGGTGCTGTGTTGCTCACGAGTCTTTCCTCTTTTATATTGAGACTCGTGGTCTTCTGATAGGGTGTTCTGGACACTCAAATGATTTAATGTTTTACATCGGCTACATTTAATTGAAAGTTGGTCAAATATGCCTATTTTAAGTAATTTTTTGCCGCACTCATGGCATGATATAAATTTCATTATTGTTCCTGTGCTTAGCGTTAGAATGGCGTTAGATTCTATGTTACACTCCGTTCGCTGTGTACACGGTAGCGGAGTCTTAGCTTTGCGACAGGTGTATTCTGTCAAGAGGGACAGTACGATGCTCCAACATCATACTGTCACTCCGTTTTTTTATTATGCAATACGTTCCCAGCAATCAATAGTTTGAGATGGCTGCTGGTTATTGTGGGGCAGACTACCTCCATTAGAAAACAGTGAATTACCACCAGTTTTTGTCATCACACTACCATCTTTTTCATCAGCCTCATGTTTAATATATACAGAACCACCACTACCATCTTGATTAATCGATATGTGTCCATTTTCGTCTGGAATACGACCAGAACCACCTTCATGAGCTGCCATGTACGCATGTTTATGCTCAGGCATCTCCTCAATAGTCAGCGTATGCTCATGCTCACCATACTTAGCTCCATGCGTCCTAAAATTGATAGGATCATCTGGGATATCAGAAAACCCGACAGCAACACGGCCTTGTAGAGCGCGACTCCATTCCCCATAACCTTTATATTCAGTGACTTCAGCAGCAGTGACAAAGTGTTCAGTAGTCCAGAATACCTCACCAATCTGCGTATCTTCATAGGTACGATTTTCGAGTTTTTTGATACGAACTCTGTCTTTCTTAATCATCTCTTTATATTCTTCGACAGCATCCTCTAAGACTTTTTTTTCACCAAACTGCTTAACCAGCGCCTTAAGTAACTGTCCGTTGTCCGATTTATCTAAATCAATACCCAAGCCTTCAATAGCACCCGCAATCTCTTCTTGTAGCGCATTGGCCCATTCTGGAGTGAAATAGGTAGCGTCCTGATTAGGTAGATCAGCGTTATCATGAAAGCCATTCTTACCTTCGCCATTGACATCGGCACGGGCCGTGGCAGAGTCGATACGATGCATAGTACGTCCTTATTTAATATCTAATCTTAATGAAGCAGGCAAGTAGTGCTTAGATAAACACGCCATATCTGCCTTGATAGGCTTTTCTAACGATAAGGTAACTCTAAAGCGCAATCGAGCTGTGTTAAGGGGATCAATACAAGTACCCGTACACTGCATAGGTACATAGGTTTGCATTGATAATATAGTTTGGTTATAGCGTTCAAAGAGCTTATATAGTCCATCAAGGTTTAACAGGACGTGACCCTCACGCCTCACCCTCTCTAACTCTCTCTTACGTTCTGTCAAAGAATCACCCACATTGCTTTGACCACACAGTAGCGGTAGCCCGTATTCACGCTCAAACTCATCAATTAATTCATCAGGGATTCCCTTTAATACAGCAAAGATTTGCTTTGATGAAGCCCGCACCAACTCTAACGCTTTGGTGTGTGCTAGAATATCTTTATATATAATTGTCTTATGGCTATGGTCATACGCACCGCTAGGCAAATGATGCATCATTACATTAGCCATGTTTGATCTAGTTGTACTTAATTGGCTGAGTTGACTCATAGCGCCACCGTAATATCACCAGAGCGAATCCAGCCGACTTGCTCCATGCTCACAGTCGGATTGACGTTTTGGTTGGGCGTGAGCTGCACATCAATCATACCCGGTATTGCCATTATCAGACTTGATAATACTGACTCTTTAAAGCTTTCTGCGGGAGCCAATGCTGTTAGGTAGTCTCTAATAATGGCATTAATTTCACCCGAATTTATATTGACGCCATTCACATTGGCGGTAACATCTAACAGCATTACCGTTGGCTTAAAGGTTCGCACATCTTCCCAGAATGCGGCAGCGTTTTTGAGTGCCTGCTCAGCTTGCGACAGTAAACTATCACTCGGTAATGTTGCACCATCAGCACCTTGGGCGGTGATTGCGACATCCACGCTACCAGCACCGCGACGCAGAGGATAGACATACGCATCAGCGACACCAGGCACGCCTAATACGGCCTGTCTTAAATCTTCTTTGCGAGATAAGTTTTTACCTAGCTTTTTCTTATTCCAAAGCCGACCTCGCCACCGCTCTAAGCTCTCACCATCTGAGCCTCCACTGATAACTTCAACTTGTGCCACGCTTTGCAAACCTGCTACTGGTGATACCCACCGCAGTGTACCTGATACGTTATAAGCCGCGCCCACCTTGTCAGCTTGTACAGGGACTAATACCGCCTTAGTAGCTGATAATGTCGCGGCGGCTGTGGTTTGCCAGTAGTGTCCGTAGCCGTCAGTCAGCTTACTGCCACTTGGTAAGTTGACGCCATCTGTAGTGCCAGCCGCCCACACTTGGCCTGTAGCAGTGGAGCCGCCAAGGCGTGGTAAAGTTAATTCGTCAGCATGAATAGAGAGATAAGCCTCGTCGGCGGTCTGCACGAATAGCTGCTTGAGTATGTACTGCTGATGACTATATAGACCTTCTGCGACTGCTGCTGTACCGGCTGCACGAATAGCGGCATCAGAGTCGCGCTTGGGCAAGAGGCCCGTATGATTGACATACTCCTGCATGATCGTGGCTTTAATGTCGCTATATTTAGGGGTTTTATACATTAGCCTGCTACCTGAACATTAATATGGGTGGTGACGGTACTACCATCAGTTGTCTTTAACGCAGCTTTTAGTTTCACGTATCCTTGTTCAGCTTGCTCGATTGCGACCGTAATATCGTTTAGATAATAGGCATCGCGTAACGGCTCTAAGGCCTGTTTGGCGTATTTAATAGCTTGACTACGCACTCGTGGCAAGTCTTTGCTACGTCTAAGCTTATACAGTTCGCTACCAAAGTCAGCATCATCAAAATATGATCCTTTGGGGGTGATCAAACGCAAATATGCCGCTTCAGCGAGAGCATATTGACCTTGCGTGGGCGGCGAATCAATACTAAGCAGCTTATAATCGCTAGTTTGTTGATCAAACTTAAACTTAAACATCATCAACCCCCAGATCTATCGGTATCATTAATACAGAAGGCGGTGATGTACCCTCCGCACTGTGGTTATGTTGGTTGTAAGTTTGACGCATCAGCTGCATGCTACTGGTACGGTCATAGATATCGCCCGCCGCATGAATATCACCATCCGTATATATATCTACATTGGTCTTCACCTTATCTTTACATAACCGTAGCTCAACACCATGCTGGTTATAGACCAAGGTTTCGCCATCTAGTACCTCTATAGCTACCGCGTCACGGCTACCGACAATTACAAAGTTACGGGCTTTACCAGACATCGGAAACATGATTACTTCAGCGTCTTTAGGTAGCCAGCTAGCAAAGCCAGCTTGCTGATACAGCGGCACATCATCAATAAGCTCACCACTTAACCCAAGTACCTGCAGGGCTTGATTGCCTGTGCGCTTGATTACGCCAACGATAGCTTGACGGACAACTGCAGCTTGCTTAAATGGGTTCATTTGACGTTTATTTCCTTATTAGGTCTGTGTGCTTGACAGGCTGCATCCAATCTTCACGTCGCTTTAGGTTCAGCTCAGTAATATGGCCGTCCACTCTTGAGAACTGTAGCGTACGGGCGTATATTACCCAGTCACCTTTAGCACGCGGTATCACATCACTATCAAAGCTTACCGCCCAGCCTGTCTGCCAAGGCTGCCCTTTATACATCCAACCTGATACTGATAGCGTTAGGTCTGTGGCGTTTAACCACGCATCAGCCATTGCCTTTTTGGCAAAGCGCTCAGCCTCCGCTTGAGTGTCAGAGCGGCTGTCACTAATAATATTATGACGCTTTACGGCAATGCGGCTATCTGTGACTTCCGCTTTGAAGTTCTTACCCTTGTTGTTTTGACCGATAATCTCAATGCTACTAAAAGCATTTGATACGTCATTTTGATAATCCGCTGCGAGCACATTATTTTGCTCGCGGCGCTCATCGCTATAGAGATAAAACTTCGGTTTAACTTTAGGCTGAAGAACATCAAATGGATTGCCAATCATCAACTCACCAGCAGCTGACATCCATACGTATTGACCACTAGCCTGAGCTGCTGCTGATAGTACATCCCAGATAGACTCGCCAATATCGACTCCCGTCTTACCCTTGAGCCAGTCTTGAGCCACATTGCCAATCTTAATAGGTAGACTAGCCAGATCGCCGCCAGTTACATAACGTTTAATCAGCTCAGACAAGCTTAGGTTAGTAGCGGCATCAATAGGGGCTGAGCAGTCCAATAACTGTCCAGCTAGATCCCGGCCAGATAAGTTTGTGATGAGTCCATTACGGCCCATACGCTGACTAATACGGTCTAGAATACCTGTCAGTACTGTCTCGCCATCACACGTCACCCGGCAAATATGACCAGCCGAAATATTGCTAGGCAGGGCATCATGCTCAGCGCCAAACCAACTAAAGCTAAAGGCATCTGCGGGTATGCCGATATCGCTATCAATAGTTATATCGTCCCAGGTATCACATTCAACGCCATCAATATGTAGGGCAATATTAGAGTTGTCTGATTTAAATAGCATAGGCGACAACTTGGGTCCCTGGCATAATATTAGAGGCATCAACTAAGCCACGATTCAAGCGAGATAGTTCAGTAGCGCGGTTATGATCACCATACAATTGATGGGCAATGAGCCGCCATGTACTTGGCACAGATATGGTTTGAGTAATCAGTGGTGGTCGGCTATTTATTACCGCATCTACCAGAGTTTGCAGCTGGGCAGCTGCTTTTTTTAGGTCTGCGATAACGGGGGTTATATCGATGTTAATAATAGGTAGGTTATGATCATTCTGGATTACTTCGTCATTACGTATCGTATCGATAGCAGCTTGAATGCTAGCGCGGGCCTCATCAGTAATAGCAACAAGGTCAATCGGAGTGAGAGTAGGACTGCGTTGCTCCGCCTCTAAGACAGTCAATAAACCACGACTGATCATAGCGGCTGGCAGTACTTGTCCAACGCGGCGCAGTGGTGCGACATCATTACTGTCAAACACATTACCGATACGTTTTATTTGGTTAAATAGCCTGCGCCAATTAGCCATAGGATCATAGCCGAGGGGCAGCATTTTAACGATGCTATCTACGTCACTGACAATACTACCCAGCCAATCAGGCGGACTTAATAGGTTGTCAATACGTACTAGATTGGTGCCGAGTGTCATGCGTATATCACGCAAATTAAACCTAATCTGTTCAGGGATGCTTCGCGCTTGGGCCACAGCGACCTCATTCGACATCGTATCGAGCTGCTCTTGATACTCGGCCATCTCTTGAGTGGGCTTTGACAAGATGAGGTTATCAGCCTGCTGCGTAGCAGTTGGCATCGGTTCAGGTTTAAAGTATTGAGTATGACGCTTAGGTTTGGCAATAATGAACTGCATCTCTACTGTGCAGCCATCCACAATGTCAGAATCATGCTTGACAGAATGACTGGCGCAGACAGCATTCACAGTACCAAACACAGGATGAACAAGCTCACCACTGCCTTGGGCTTCTAATGCGTCAATCAAAGCATCGAGTGTAGGCTCGTAGTCGTCACCGCTAAGCAGCGCTGTCATACTGATTTGTTTAGGATTATTACCCATATCAATAATAACGGCATCATCAGCGTAGGGCGCTTGATGTGTGGCTAGCGACTTGGCACGGCTATCATCGATACCGAAGTAGTCGAATGCGATACCTCGGAAGCTAGCGTCATATAAGGTGTGCTGCCATGCCATAGGGCGACTCAAGTAATTGGTTAATTATTGAGTTGATTATGGCTTAGATTAGGATTACCTAGTACAGGATAGAGTTCCGAAAAAAACCCTGCTCATATGGCAGGGTTTATTACTAGATAATAATCAAATATTATTTGTTAGCTGGCAAGTCAAACATTCCAAATAGATAAGGAGCATTTGTAGTTCCACCTATAGAGTTATCAAAGCTCAATCTACCTACGACAATTCCGCAAAATATCGCATTGGAGTTCGCCACCAAGTCACCAGTAGATCCAAAAGCAGTAAACCTATAAAAGTTCATATCGTAATCTGCTAGACCACCATTATAGAGAGGTTGTGACATACTTCTGTCAGTATCAATTTCTACAATATTACCGTTTACGCAAAGCCGTTTACCATACTCTGCAATTGGGTCTTTCATTACTTTACCGTAGGTTGTTTCTTCAATAGCATTCAACTCCTCCCAAGAAGCTCCTACTTTTTCGTTCCAGTTGATAAAAGGCCCTAATACCGCTGGAAATTCATTATAGTAATCCATTTGACTAGGCTTAAAAGCAGTAATTGCTGACTCTAGATTAGCGGGTTCATTTGAATGGTTTTCTTCAGCTTCAGCTTCAACTTCAGTAGAGTGATCTATAGTTGGCCCACTACTACTAGGAGTATCATTACTAGAACAAGCAAACAGGCCAAGACTCAATATTGTTATAATTGTAGAGTTTCTCATTTAATATCCTATAGTTGATATTTAGCAACATACCATAACATAATTAAATATCACCTTTGTGCCGTTTTTATCCTGTTATTTATAAGGCCCAAACTGACCACGCTTGGTTTTCTTTGATATCTCGTCCATGATATTCATCGCCACTGCCCGACCACCAATGGTGATTCGCGGTGGATGCACAGTGACCGTAGGCGGCGGCTTAGCGGCGATGGTTTGTAGCTGACCTATCATCTGTGCCTGCTGCGCTACTACCTGACTTTGTATCTGATTGGTTTGAGCCTGTTCATTAATCATTTGCTCTTGTTTAGCTTTGGCTTCTTGCTGCTCAGCAATCATTTGATCGTATTTTTCATTGGCTGCTTGCAGTTCTTGAGCGCCGTCATGACCAAATGCGGCCATGGTATTGGTAATAGCACGTTGTATTTTATCGCCGATAGGTGTCTCGTCTAGTTTATCACTTACCCAATTTCCGGCTTTATAGCCAACGTAAGCAGTAGCAGCTACTGCAGCTACCTTACCGCCTGCGCGAGCTGCACCAGCCCCCAGACGACCACCCCCCAGACCACCGCCACCCATTAAAGAGCCGACAGTACCCATAGCAGCAATACTAGCAAGCGCCACCCCAGCACCATAAGCCGCTTTAGACAGCTCTTCATGGTTCTGCATAAAGCCAGCCATCTCAGAGTTGAAAGTACTCAGTGCTCCATTCACATCTTTATAGAGGTTGTAGTTGATATTGAGCTGTTCTTGTTGCCGTTGCCGAGCGGTTGCCCATTCATCGTCTTTGAACAGCTCATAAAAATCGTTAACTGTGCCACTGGCGTTATCTAGACCTGACTTAATGCGCTTGTTTTCATCGCCACTACTGCTGACGGCTAGTGCTGCCATTAAAGCTTGACGGTCTGCAATGATGTTACCTAAGTTAGTACCTTGCATCATCTGAGTCATCTGCTCATACAATGCTTGTGCTTCTTTACCACTGGCATTGTCTGCTTGACTCTTAAGACTTTGATACTGGCTATTACCTTCAAGCTCACGTTCAAGTAATTTTACAAAGGCGTCAACTTGGTCAACTCCTTTTGCTTTTTGTATTTGTGCATAGGCTGCCCAGTCTAGGCCGCCACCTTTAACAGTTTTAGGATCACCAGGGCGCGGCGTTATATTCTTTTTTATTGACCTGCTAAACTCATTACTATTGAGCTTTTGTAGTAGATTGACGACATTGTTCCCCGCTTCATCTTCAGTACCAGCGGTCCGCATTGCTACCTGATTCATGGCTACAATCTTTTTAAAGCCTTCTAGGCCTCCATACCCTGCAGCTTTAGCAAGTGGTAATTGCTGACTCAGATAACGTGCCATCGTGTTGTATTCAAAGCCTCCAAGTTGCCCACCTGCTACCGCGATATCCTGACCTTGGGCGATATCTTCTTCAGATATACCGAAGTTTTTGAGTTGTAAAGTCACAGAAGCGGCGTCAATAGGGGAGGCCTCGGATACGAAAGAGGCGCGTTGAGTGGCTCCTAGTACCGCTTTGACAGAGGCCATATCGTACTCACCACTACCGATCAGCCGCTGCGCCGCTTCAATTGCTCCATCGCGGGTACCGCCACCTTGACGCACGGCTTCTTTTACTGAGTTACCAAGCTCAATTTTAACCAGTTTACGTTCAGCCACAGTCATATCCTGACCATACGTTGCTGTGCCAGCGGTACGAGCTAACTTCTCATCATACGTCCGTGCAGGATGGATCTGACTTTGCAGCACCATAGCCCCTGCAGCCACGCCACCAGCGACAGCGCCGACGTTGCCCATTCGACTAGTAAGTCTGTCAGACGTTCTCAGCTCATCATTAAGCCTACGTACCTCTTGACGCATGGCTCGATGCGCGCGGCGGATGTCGTTAGAGGTCGCATTAGCAGAGGCGCGCAGCCGTCGATAAGCCCGCTCCTGATTGCGAATCTCATCTCGGACTTGGCGCTGCGTCCTTAGTCCCAAGCGCTGCATATCATTGATCGTGCGCGTGTCACGGCGCTGCTGGTTAGCAATGCGGGTCAGCTCACGGCCAGCATTACCGCGCAGCAGTAGCCTGAGGACGACAGTATTGGTTGACATAGATTAACCTTTATTAAGTTGAGACTTTCGATGTCGGGCGACGAGTTTGCAGCTGGGGTTGGGGCTGGCCGTATTGACCAGTGATTTTGGCAGAGGGACGCCAGCAGGTTGAGAGTCGTGTTTAGATTTAGTGCTATTAGGCGGACTACCAAGCATATCTAACGCCATACCGACGGGCATATCCCACGCCTCGCGGTAGGGTACGCCAGCCTTGATGAGCAGGCCGACTAGGCGGACGTGGTTGCTTGTCTTTGCTCTTTTTTTTCCAGTCGCATCCGTGCCTGTTCAATCTCGCGGCCATCTTGGCGGCTGCATCCGGCCAGCTCGTCATAGCTTAAGCAGCGGCCAAGAGCGGGTACATGAGTCATACAAGCCAGATCGACAAGAGCCTGCAAGTCGGTCTCGCGGGCCTTGAATGACGCCTCGTAGCTCTCACCCAGCGTGATAGGCCGTAGCTCAACCTCCTTGTGCCGAGTATCGTCGATTAGGATTCCGACAGGCAGTTTGATAGCCTCTACCAATGGAGTTTGCGCGCTGTTATCAGGTTTAGCTTTTGGCATATTAATGTCCTTACGTACCATTATTTAGGGTTGATTTTTAAAGGGGTTCAGCCAATGGCCTATTGAGCATATTTAGCCAGTTAAGACGTGGCCTCGCCGTCCTCAATGATGCGATCAAGCGCAAACATCTCGATAGTCCGCGTGGCCTCGCCGTCCAGCTTATAGCTCTCTGAGACATCGGTGGCCTCGCAGCCTGTATAAGTAGTTCGGTGACCACCGTCCAGCGACTCGACGGTGACGCGGCCATCTTCGATGTTCGCCCAGTCAATATCTCCGGATTCGGGTATGATCACCTCAAGCGATAAAGTGATCGAGCTTGTCGTTTTGGTCTTTTTACGAGTCTTACCTTGTCGGTTCATGGTGGCCACGGGCTTTTTACCCGTTACAAACTTAGGGCTAACACTAGCGCAGTCATACTCCACGCCATCCACGGTCAGTACAATGGTACCGACGACATCTGCATCACTCATAATCCAATCCTTACTATTGATAGTTGTTTATAATTAGGGCTTTAGCCTAAGACTTATTACATATCTACTTAGTACACATCTAATATCGTGTTAATGACGTGCATACCTCGTACCCTGAGTCGCGTTTAAAAAAAGCACTGCTTTTTTAGCGCCACAAGGGAAATCCTTTAAATAGGATTTCCAAAAGGTCTAATAAACATCCAACGTTGTGTTAATGACGTGCATACCTCGTACCCTGAGTCGCGTTTAAAAAAAGCACTGCTTTTTTAGCGCCGCAAGGGAAATCCTTTAAATAGGATTTCCAAAAGGTCTAATAAACATCCAACGTTGTGTTAATGACGTGCATACCTCGTACCCAATGAGACGGTATCCGCGCATCAACCGCCGTCTTATCCAGCTTGCTCTGCACCACCGTCAGCTCATCTTTAGTTGCTTTGACGTGTTCAAGAATCTCAGCATCGTTCATCTTTAAGCAGCGGTCGAGAAACAGACTACGCAGATTGCGCCGTGCAGCCGCCGTATTTTTGCGGCGCGGGTTCGCGGCAGCGGCAGCTCGAAGGTCACGGCGCACATAACGCAGTATCAAAGCTGCATTGATATCTAGCAGTAAATCATCAGCTTGGCCGGTGACGGGGTTGATTTGATAAGTACTGATTAACCGTACGATTTCAGGCTTATTATCATGACCAACATCGACCATCGCTATGCCAGCATGCAAGGCCTGTTCAATACGGGTTTTAGTCAGTCGGCTACTGCCATCAACTACAGGTAGATTGGGTAGCTTACAACCGTTAAAGGGTAGAGCTGGATCGGCTTCACTGGCAATTGTTGCTGCGACGCCAGCTGCTAGCTCAGGTTCAAAGCCTACCGCACCGTGATAGCACACTGCTACGATGCGATAGCAGCTTTTGACAGCAGGGTAGGCGGCAAAGGCAGTTGCCTCGTCTACGTCGGTAAAAGGTACGATTAAGATCGCATCTTTTTGTTCAGTTTTTGATGATACAAAGTCTAGGTGTTCAACCCAGTCATTGGCATCAGCCTCTGAGCTAATGGGTGCGTCGAGTACGATGATGCTGTGGCCAGAAGCGACCAGATTAGTTTTTATAGGCATTTTATGCTCCGGTTGTTATGTTACTCATTAAATTTTTATCAGCTTTCCATTCAAGCTTGCATATCGCCTTGTTTAAAGATTGCATTATTACTATTAGTTGAAAGCTCACAAGCTCTATCAAACTTTTGCAAGCTACCTGTTGACAGATCATCTAGTACAATTACTTTATAGCCTGCATTTAGTAGAGCCAGCAAAGTATGAGAACCGATATAACCACAGCCACCTGTTAATAAAATCATCTCACACCTGCTGTATTATCAATTGGCTTATACTGACAGCGTAGCTGCTTGGCCTTAGCGCCTGCTTGTATACAGCGTCTAATAAAATCTCCATCATCCGACCTGCCTTTATCTCTATATCGTACTTTAATATAAAGAGTATGATGCACGCCGATTCTGCCGCTGCGACCGTCCGGCTGCCATTCTGATTGCTTTGTGATCAATATCTCATCTTTTTTAAGCGAGAATAGGGTTGCCTGCAAATCATTATCAATAAAGTTGTCAGCATCGAGATTAAACAGCACTCTGCCAGTTGCCATTTTATGAGCTAAGTCTTTGACATAACCGCAGGACCATCGCGAGCCATCGGCAAATACCTTATTCTCAATATGAGTCTTAACTCTTAGTCGACCATCTTCTATGTAGTCAGCATAGTTATCACGTAGATAATGCTCAGTCTCATCATCGTTATAAGCAAGTATACAAAGTTCAACTTGACCAGTTTTAGTATAAGCAAGGTTGTGGGCTATAGTTTGCTTAAGCTGCCAAAGCCGCTTATGACAAGTTGTGCAGTAAGAGATTCGCATTATGCGCTACGTTGTATCTTGAAGATGATGGTGCCGTCGTCAGTGATAAAACCATCATAAATTTCGTCTGAATATAGTTTTTGCTCATCGCTTGGATACATTTTGATCAGCATAAGCTCGTTATTGCCGGCTGCTGGATCGATATACAATCCGCCGTCGCTGTCAGTATAGAGAGTAACTAAATGACTGATCTCATCGTGCATCTGTGTCAAATCATGTGACTTATCAGCGTTAAACATAACGCCGTTTATCTCTAATGCAAAATAAGCGGAAGTATTATTGCTTGTGTAATCATTTTCTTGTTTAAAGTTTTTAATCCAAACTGAAGTGTTTATCACGAGCGCGTCATAATCAGTGTCTGTTGATTGACGATCATTAACACTACTTACTTTCCCACCACGTTTACGCGCACCTCCTGCGATACATTGACCGCCGCTGTTATCATACGTCCTGCGTTAGAGTTGTCACCGCATAGTGCATCAGCGCTGGCAGTATCATAGATAGCCGTTGGCGCAGCTGGCGCGGCGGGGTCGCTCACCACCATCACCATCGTATGATTTTGGCTCGGCAGCCCTGTGCGTTGGGTTTGCGTGTTGATCTCAGTATAAGTACCCGGTGTACGTTGCATAAAATTATCCTTATAGGTTTAAAGCGATCTGATCAGCGGCAAGATGATGCTCATCATCGCTGCCCGCATCATAGATATAATCCACATTAATGGTGTTAAGCCAAGGTGTATCCGCCTCTCGGTCAGGGTTATTTAAAGTGGCGCTGGTGATAAAGTCATAGGCCATAACAGATACGACCTGGCCCTTAGTTTTAGAGTTAAACAGGACACTGATTTCACCAGCTTCCATCGGGTCGATGGAGAGTCCAAGATTGCTTCCGAGTAGCGCGTGCTCGACCAGTGCTATCAACTGATAGCTACCGATGCTCAGCATAGTGCCATCAGCTTTAAACGCCCCTTGACGGCTGCTCTCTTCATTGCGCCCAGAGTTGGCCGCGACCAGTACGGTAAAGACATATTCACGCACACGCTTTTTAGCTCCTACCTTTTTAGGCTTACCAGAGCTTTTGAAGGTGACCCAAATGGCAGGGAAGCTTGCGACCACTTGCGCAAACGCATCAGGCGACTCGGCATCAAAGTCCCCGGCATAGCTTTTGATACAGCGGACGAAGCCGCCCCCATGAGAGCTGTTATAGTCATGCAGCGTGTCTTTAGTGCCCTGTTCTATCTCTGCTAGCATAGGTGCGCCCTTTTACTGCCTAATAGTCTAATATTGCGAATTGCCAAATACACTAGGGCGGCCACTGGTCATCTGAGCTAGATTAATACTGGGCGCAGCCTCGGTCTGCGCCGATCCTGCACCAATACCAATCTCACCTTTATTGACCGCTTTCAGGTTTTTCACCGCCATCTCGTAGCGCTTCTCATCGCGATCACTAACCCGAGCATTACCGAGAGCCACATGATAGCGAGCCACATCGCAGGCCATCATCTGCACAAATGGCGACTTAAGCACCGTCGGTACATGTAGCTGCTTGGCCAGATAAGCGTCGACCTCAGAGTTTGCCGATTTGATAGCCGCCTGTAGCTTGACCACATTAATCTCACCCGTGTACGGTGCTTCAGTATCGGTAATCTCTACCAAATCCTCAGTGCCGCATCGGGTGATCATCGCCTCGACTGTAGCGTAGGTATTGCTGGTGTTAACATTAAGGCTACTGCTATCATTCATCGGTCGAGTATCCTTTTCGGGTTATCGGGCATCGAGTTATCGAGTCAAGTCTTTAAGCGGTTAGGTAGGGCGTAGGTCAGCCTTGACCTTTGAGCATCAACTGCCAGAAGCCATAACCTGCACCGTATCGAGCTTCCGCGCCGAACTTATAAGCACCGCGCATGAATACATCTGGCGCATTGAGGTCCGTTTGAGCGACAAACACGGGCTTCTTACGCTCTTGTAAGATAAGCGCTTTGACTGGCATTGACGTATCTTCTAAGTACCACTCGCCTGCAGGGATTTCACTGATGACCAATAGCTCAGCCGAGCCTTTATAGATATTTTGATCGCCATTTTCCAGTCTGTCAGCAGTCACTAGCGTGCGAGCAGTGTCCTCTAGGTCTGGACCGACGATCAGCAAGTTAGGTTTTACTTTTAGCTTACGGTCAAACTCATCAGCATAATTTTGCATGATGGTGCGGCCAATACCAAAGCCTGCTTTAGCAGCTTCGAGGGACGCGGCTGACAATGGCTTATTAAGTAGGTTACTAACAAATGCTGGTTTACCCTTTACCGTGACAGGATGTTTAGCACCAAAGAATGGCGTACCGTCATAGCATTTATTCTTATCGCCATCGACGATCAATTTTGCGGTCATCTCATCAGGCAATTGCTTAGCTGACCAACCTGCTTGCTGAGCCAGATTGTTGTACTGACCAATATTGTCGTCTTCGATATCGTTTCGCTGAACTTCGACCGTTACCTCGAAGTCATCATTGACGATGGTGTAGCCCTGCTTAGACAGTTTGTGCACCACTTTATCGCCGATCCATTCGCGCATACGCGGGAACTTCGACAGCCAAGCATACGTCTCTTGACTGTTTGAGCTAGGTACCGTCATTGCTACTTTACTGTGAAATGACTCGGTTTTATTAAACGTATCGTTATAGACTTTCTTTAAGCCCGCCGCGATGGTGTTTAGCACAGGTCCAGTTACGATCATGGGATGTCCTTATAAATAATTTAATCTGATTAGTGTTTAGATGCTGCGTTTATTAGCCTAGTAGCTTAAGAGAGTAGCTCAGGTTAGCTTAAGGCGCTGCGATATCAATCATGCCAAGGGGCGTGCCGCCGATCTCTACCCACACTTTGCTACTGTTATAGTCCATGCCCATCATTACCCCGGCAGCCAGTTTAGGCCCAGAGCCTTGGGTGACTTTACCAACCGTATTTTTACCCGTTAGTACCACTACCGAGCCAAAGTCTGCTTGAGTCACAGGCTGCTCTGGGTCATTTTCCAGTAGATACTGACGGTTACGCGTGACAGTGATATACATACCATCATCAGCCAGCTCATTCGTGTCTAGCGTATGTTCGGCTCGGCCGATTAAGTTAATAGCATCATCATCAGAGGCAGGGACAGCAAAGCCATCGGCATTGACCGCCACCAGCTCGCCTTCTTCTATAACCATAGTCATGGCGGATGCGATAGCGAGTGGAATCGCGATACCTTCTCGGTAGGGTGTGTTTAGCATGTTGTATCCTTTGATCTACAAGTTATTAATTTAGGATTAAATAGAGAGCCGACTTCGTTAGCCGTTTTAGACTTCAGCGTTTAGCTGAGCGAGCATATCGGTCTCAGAGATACCCATGCCTGCGGCCACTGCTTTTTGCTCTACCGATAGCGCCGCGATTTTTGAGTTCCCATGAGACGCTGGGTCTGGCTTACCATCGGTTTGACTCTGGGTTAATGCCACCATGCGAGGCACACCCTCTAGATACTTAGCAAAGCCATCTGGGTCTTGCTTGGCGTAGGACGTTGCCCACTCTTGCTGCGCGGGTAGCAGGCGACCATCAGACAGAGCGGTTGTAATAAGCTGCTTAGCAGGGTCAACTTGATTGCCTTGTAATGTGACAATCTGCTGATTGAGCGCCGCTACGGTATTATTCATCGTAGCAATAGGCACATACTTAGCAGGGTCAGGCGTGGTATTGATGCTAGTCAGTACTGTAGACAGAGCAGCCAGCGGTTTATCCGCGTCTACTTCGACATCCGCATCAGCAGCAGCGGCTTTAATTTTATCCAGCTCACCGTTTAGTGCCTCGGCCGCTTGCTCTTCTGTGGTGTCGGCGCTTAAGCCGAGTTGGGCGATGATGAGTTTTAATAATGGCTTCATAGGGTTGTCCTGATTATTGGATGGGTTTAAAGAAGTAGATAATTTAGACAGCGGCGCGATTAGCTTTTGCGATAGCGCCGTCAGCTCATCGAGTGTCAATAGAGCAGGCTGATTGGTAATCGCGACATTAAGCACCCCAGTGACGTTGCCGTCTGTGTCATAAGCGATTACAGGCGACTTATAGCGGTATTCGCGGTCAGCGATGGCTCGGGTTGCTTTTGCCGTCCAGCTCGGTGATTTATTACACAGTCCGATGCCATCTACGTACTCAAACTGACCTGCGGACAGCCAACCAGCCGCAGGTGCGGGTTTGCCGTTTTGCTCTTTGTATAGTGTCTGGTGCTCGTAGTCGATGACCATATCAGTCGGTAGCGCATTTAGAGCCTCTGCCAGTGATTTTCCATTGACAGCGTCTAGCTTCCAGCTACCACATTCAGTAGGTCTGCCATCTCGCGCTCGTGTCTCGCCCTCAGGGAATACCAAAAAGCTCCCCTCAGGGACGGCACTAGAGGTAGCAATCTCTAATGACAAGGCTGCGATATAAGGCTGCTGATATGACGAATTTTTCGGCTGACTATTGTCCGCTGGTTGACTCATTCTTATCTCTTAAAGTTATATCTAGTAAAAGTTGGTATCGTGGTTATAATGGTTATTAGGCGAAATTCACATAACGTCCCCCTATGCTTTGCAATCTTAATTAACGCTTGTTTGCGAGTCAGATATTCCGTTAAGATGACCTCATCATCTCAATATCGACTTGATTGATGCACAGGGCGCAGTTCCGATATTTAATAGTCATAGATTTCGTTATAAACTGAAGACACAAAAAAACGCCCTTCTAAGGGCGTTTAATCTTTAAGTCAGGTATTGACCGCATTTTATTCTTAGCGTCCAAATATGAGCAATCTAACAGGGGTCTAACGCTATTAATACACTGTGCCGTGACCCTAGTTGTCTATCTACTCATAATCTATCCGCTAAACCTACCTTGCAAATACAGCAGCACCACCTCGCTAATGCCATGAGCCGCCTCATCTTGTAAGCTGCCTTGGTTATCTATTGGCAGATAAGGCCGAGCAGGGACATATATCTTACGGCCGATACCAGCCCAGCCGCCGAATTGATGGATGGCCGCGTACTTGCTCGCTTGATTGCCACCGCCTGCACTGATAGAAGCACTATCAGCAGTGCTGAATTTCTGCACGCTGTTATAGAGCGAGTGTGTGCGGCGCAGTATGCCATCGGTGCTGATGCCTCGGCGCTTATAGTCTGTTATGGTTGCAGGCGATAGTGGTCGCCAGCGCGGCCTTCCCATCGACCTGTAGTTCTGCTGAGTTTGGGACAGCAACTGAGTAGCGATAATATTGGTCAGCGGCGCAGTATCAGTTAAGCCACGCGCTGCCTGATTGAGCACTCGCTGCAATTGATCAGTGATTAGGATTGGGGTTGGCATCGCAGTCTCTTTAGTTAACGGTCATTTTTTTTAACAGTACTACTTGCAATTACCTTTAATTGACGTTATTTTTAACTTGACACTGTGTACTCAACAGGAATGAGGTCTGGTTATTTATAACCGTCTAATGCGGGTTCGAGTCCCGTCCAGTGTCATCTTTTTTAGTCACTGTCAGCAAGATAAGTGTAGTTATTGCCTTTTTTGACATTACTTACAGTATCGACCACGATAGTTCGTATCACATTGCCTACATAATTCTGTTTTGCATCCACCGCATCACGTCCTTTGATACGCTTGCCGATCTGCACTAGCATCTTATATTTGCCACCTTCGACATCGAACACCAGCACCGGATACTGATTAATATTGTCCCAGTACAGCGCGTGTTTGCCAGCCAAATGCTGCACTATATTAGCGACCCACTCAGGGTTGTGGTTTTTGTGCGCGCGGCTTAAATGCTGCAAAGTAATCCGATCATGCAAGGTAATGACGGCACTATCTAACTGGATACCACGCTCATTGATAATTGGTATAAACTTGGGAGCAACGACGCCCACGTGGCGAAATTCGCCCTTGGGCCGTTGCGGGTCTACCGACTTTACCCACTCTTTAACATCGTTATTAAAACGGCTCAGTACCGATTGACGCGTTAATACGGCTGTCATACTATTCGCACCCAGCAGTGCAGGGACTTGTGCTGCCTTGTCTAGCATCGGCTGTATCGGTAATGCGTCACCGGCGTGCACCCAGCCTGGGTCAGTGCGGTAGACAGGCTGTCCTGGCAATCTTAGGATATTGACCGGAGCCTCATAAGCGCCATTGCCCCCTTGCACGGTGAAGATTTCGGTGCTCACATACTCGCTAATGTCCTCATGCAATACTGCCCCTTCATTGTCGATATATTGCTGCGCTTGCTTAGCGGTTAGCAATATCTCATCACAGCGGCAATTCCAAGCTTTACGCGGTTTGATCGACTGATAGTATGGGTCGGCTCGGCGGAATATCTTATTGTGCAGCGCTCGATGGCTTGGGCGACAGCGTTTATCTTGACGCGTTATCCAGATAGCATAGGGATAGATATCGTAGTCGCCGTGGTGCTCGCGGGCCTTATAATAAGCTTGATTGATATTGGTGTTGTAGATGGTCTTGAGACGGTGATCACTGCCGAGCTGCACGGTCTTAGATGTGCCGTCATCCATCAACATCTCTTTTTTGCCCCACCAGCCTTTATCTTGCAGCATAGGCTTGACAGTATCGCGCCAGTCAGTAAACGACATGTTTTCTTCCATCGCTGTGACCAGCGAGCGCTGCACCTGTGCTGTTATGTCTAGGTCGGTCATCTTAGCGACCACAAACGCATGATCATGAGCGCGGCCCTTGACCTCAGCATAGTCGATACTGGCCTTAGGTTTTTTAGACTGAAGATACTCAATCGCTGCGTCAGCTCGACGGTTAAACATATTGCTAAGGTTGATGTTAGAGTCGCTACCGCCAGTCGGTTTAGATTGTGGCATCGACTACCCCTTATTTACTTTATCTAACGGCTCCAGCGGTTGCTGATGCAGCGCTCCCCACAGACCAGCAGCAGTCATATACTGCTCAAGGCTCTCGGCTAGCGCATCTACTGCCGCGCTAGGCTCAGCGCTTGACAGTATTGCCAGTGCCTCATCGTAGCCAGTAGCCGCATCTAATTTATCGACTACCGATTGCCCCAGTCGCTGGCTCATCAGCTCTATATGATCTTTAATGGCCTCATCATCAGCGGCGTCATCAAGCTGCTGTTCGGCGGCCTGCGATTGCGAGGCCATACTACCAAGTGCGTTATGCGCCATCTGCGCTGTCAGTGCGGCTTGATAGCTCAAAGCTTCAGGTTTGGTATTGACGATAGTTGTCGACACAATAGCCTCATCAATCCCTGCGACTGGGATACCCAGCTTGCCGTGCAGCCACTCAGCGCCGATTCGCATACCTTGGACACCAGCGAGCTTAGGAATAGCCTCAGCAAAGGTGGTGATATCTTCAGGCTCGGACAAGTCAAAGACAAACTTGGGATAGCGTCTCGGGTGTACATTTGGAAAGTTGATGCGCATGAGTGGTGCTACAAGGTCGCGGCTAAAGCTTGTCGCCAGCTGCCGTGCATCACTATCGCGGATCTCAAGGCGAGCGACCTCATGGATATTACCGAGCGCATTGGTACTAGACTTACCATCGGCTTGAGTCGTTAGCGTGCCGCCCAAGATGGCTTTGGACTGCGTCATCTCACACCACTTGATCATCGACTCAAAGGGGTCGCTTGTGCCTTTAGCGGCCTCTTTAAAGTCGATTTGCATACCTTGGGGTATGATGCCCGCCGCGCGGTGACCGATGTCCATCACGGCCCGCAATAGCGTGTATTTCTCGCTTTGGGTTGCGCCAGATGGATAAGTACCGAGACGCAGCGGCAACCCGTAAATCTCCAAGAACTCAGCCAGATCACGCACTGAGTAGTTTTTAAACACATACGGCCACGCTAAGATGCGATGAAGTCCACCGCGTACTAGATAGCCTGACTTAGCTTTATGGGTGTGCATCAGCCACTTGTTATTCCATAGTGGCTCGGGGTCATTGATGCCGTTGGCCAGCATCAGCGTTCGATTGTCCGATGCAATAGCGAAGCGTTGCGGCACTTGAAATTCCAGTGATTCAATATACCAAGTACTGTCGTCGCGCACCCAGCTGATTTCTTGACCACTAAAGCCTTTGCCGATAGCATCTAGCGCATCTTTAATCACAATGTCAAAGTCACCGATCGCGCGCATTAGCTTCTGAATGACCGCCGCTTGGGTTTTTTCAGCTGCACTCGCATCCTCAGGTGGTGCGACATACCAGTCTAGACTCAGTAGCGTCCGTTTGCGCTTGTCCAGCTCAGCAAAGATATGACCGTCGCGCTCCTCCATGTCCTCAAACAGCGCCAGCATGTCATTCATACTACCTGACTCAGCGCCAGTCAGTAGTTGGTGCAGCTTAGCAGGTGTTAGGCCCACCGCTGGATGTGTTAGCTCGGGTCGCTCCCAGACGTGCGCGCGCTCATCGGTCTCTGCTATTTGCGAACCAGTGAGATTCTTAAGCTGTGTTTTGACCATTGGGTTACCAATGATAAGGCCAGACGCTTGCTTAAGCGCTGCTGTAGCTTGCGATAGTGATGTAAAAAAAGACATAGACGCCTAGCACCATAATGATTATTTGAGATATCACTCATTATTGCGCGATGGCCGTAGGGTAGGGAGGAGGGGTGAGTTCCGATGATGCAAAGACATAGTTAGTAACTAGCTCGCAGTGGCTAAAGCGTGAGCCGTATATTGTGCTGGTAACGTGGGCAAGTAGCTGCAGTAGCTGCTATGTAAAATACTAGGTAAGCTTTAGATTGGCTCATCAGGCCTGCTTATATCATTAATATCTGGCTCAGGCGTGGCGTCTTTTTTAACTTGATATGCCATCTCGCTATTCAAAAATAATAAAATTTGCTGGTACATATTCCCACGTTTTATCTTGCCAAGTACGCTGCCATCTAAATCAACCAGCTCAACCAACTCATCATATTCGTCAGCTGGCGTCGGGGAGTTACTGACTAAATTACCTATATCAGTTTTGACATAGTCGCCATTGCTGTATTAGTGATACGTTCAAGCGAAAACATTGCTGATTTCACACCATCTTTTGGATTGCGTAAAATTATGCGGCATTAGCTTACCTCCTCATCTATATAAATAGTTACAGTAGCGCCATCTAACCCAACAGCATCAGCGCCTTTTTTAATAATAATATTGGAGTCGTCTGACTCGACTGTAAATTGATATGCGGGTCGCACATCGTTTTGATAATATGTCACGGCATCGGTAACTGCTTTGACTGACAACTCTGCGATGTTTGTGACACCATGTGCTGCGGTAATCGTGCTAGAGCCACTACTAAATGTTTTATCTTCTAGCTTACGCCATGCTCGATTATAGCTTGCATTGCCAGCGGTGATTGATGTTACCGGTAACCTACCAGATAAGTCGGTAGTAACTATTTTTTTGTCATCACCGACTATGTTTTCTGCTGTAATTTCTGAAAAGTAAACTCCAGATATTAATGTCTGGTCTGTCTTATTACCGCCGTAGTTTAATAAGGCACCAATTTTTATATAAGCTGTACCGGGAGGAAACTGATTCGACGTCGCGAGAGGGCTTTTATTAATCGATCCGACTATTCCATAGCCCTTTATCCATTTATTTGGAATCGGCGTACCGACTATATTTGATGGATAAAAATACCTACCACCAGCTAGAGTGTATGTACTTATTACTGTACCGGCAGGCCAACTACCGTCATTGGTTTCAGGGTTGTACAGATCCCAGGGTGTATTTAGTAATATTGTATTATCATCATCATCGATATTGTCGTTATCGTATAGCGGTGTATAGCTACGAGTAATATTTCGAGTATATGTTGCCGCCGGCCATGCATACCCCTTACTGTTGACATATCTGTGTATTTTTATATTTCTTCTCGCGGCCTCAGAATTACGCCATCCATTTACTGACTCTAGATGTATGACAGTGTCTTGAGGTTTCAGCGGTGCAACTAATGTAGTCACAGTCTCGGCATGGTATGTGTAATGATATGGAGCTATGCGAAGCTTATCTATATCGTACGCAACAATCCCAATGTACGCTCTTGGTCCATCACCATTGATTGCTTTTAGTGACATCTCTACTTTATAGTACTTGTCAGCTATCACTGGTATAAACTCATCTGTTGTTGTAGTCCAAGAGTGGCGTCCGGTATGTAAAAAACTCCCGCCGCCTACATAAGTATCTTGAGGATAAAATTCAAAACTAGCAAAATTATAGTTATTGTTCATCAGTCCAGTACCGTTAGTCACAAGATTCATCCCGCGACTTTGCACGGCTAATGAGCTGTAAGTCTCATCAGAGGGCATGACTTGCCCATCTGCAGTGCCGACATCTTTAAAAGCCGCTGTGCCAAGCCTGGTCATCACCTCCTGCAAGCCTTTGATGTCATTGCCGATGGCAACAGCAAGTCGTTTTATCTCATTAAGCCGAGACACTATTACGCTCCCGTTTTCGCAGTATTGTAACCAGCCACGAAGTCATAATCAGGATTGCCGATGCCTAGATTGTTGCAGCCTTGTTGTTTTTCGGCAGTGGTAAAGGTCTGCGCTGCATCAACGCGCACCCGCTTGGCCATACCTCTTGCAATCTCAGTAGCAAAGTTTGGGTTGTTGCCCAGCACATCCGCAAGCTCGCCTAGGGTGTCTAAGGCTGCACCTGCGTCACCTGTCAGCTCATTCTTAAGCTCATTTCTAGCCTCAAGAATGGCATCGTAAACTTTATCAGCAGACCAGACGACAGTAGTCGCGCCATTGGTAGCGGAGTCGTCAATCTTAGCGCCGCTTGACTGACTTGCAAGTTCACGGACTTCGTTAATTGCTACAACCAGATTTTCTTTAGCCGCCGTGGTTAGTTCTGTTAAATCTCCGTCAGCTTCTATTAGAGCTTTAACATCGCCCCCAATGGATTTGGCAAGGGCGATAATGCGTTGATTGAGTGTCATGAAGTTATCCTTTAGCTAGTAAATAATGAGCTATAAAGTCAGCATCTTTTACGTCAGTCGGTGTAGCCACCAGCTTGCCGTCGGTGCCGACGTATAGAGTGTTTGGTATGTCATTGCTAATAAGCTCAGACGGTCTTAGGGCCACAGGCACGAACTTACCCATCTTGATTGACGTTTTACCCAAAACCTGTAGGCTACCTGTGAGTGGGGAATGCTTTTTTACAGTCAGTATTAGCTTGGCCATATCGGCTCCTTAGCACGATCTTAACGGGGTCTTAGCGCGGGACAGTCACACCATTGATGATATTGAGTTTAAAGGTCTCGCTGGCGATACGCCGATTGTCTCGCTCAAATAATACGTCGCTTTTATAGGTGCCAGGCGGATACCAGTCTTTAGTCGGTACTAGCATAAAGCGACCATTAACAGCATCTATCATCTCGACCGCAAACTGATCAACACGCGTATTGCCCATAGAGAGCAGGTCAGCAGTGATATCAATGTTCTCTAAGCTAATAGGTGCATCATCGTTTTCATCGTCGACATACTCGCAGTCGATGTAGACGGACTCGTATTCTTTAAACTCAATTTTGTCTGTGTTAAAGTGCATAGATGTTCCATAATTTGATTAATGCGAATGACTGCGAATGACGACTACCAGCCGTCATGACCACCACGGCCTACATATTCTCCACCGAAGCCGATTAAATCATCCCACGCCTCACGCATCTCATGGCTTATCTCATTAGAGCTGATAGGCACAGGCATCCACTCCATTTCAGGTGTGGGGCTTTTACTGGCATAGTCGCAGAGTAGATGGGCGATACCACTATCGCCGTGGCGCTTGCTACCAGTTGAGCTAGTGGTGCGCTTAGCTGGTATCCGTGCCACGCCCTTAATCTTAGTAAATAATAGATGGTCGTCACGGATATCACGATCAGCCGGCATATCTTCAATCGTGCCATCGGTCAGACAAGCGCCAAAGTGCGGCGTATGCTCGGCATACCAGCCCTCGCTTAGCTTGACCGCATCGATGCGATGCGCGCCAAACTTCACTTGCAGCGCCTCAGCCAGATACTCACCATTCCCGCCCGCATCATTTGCGCCCTGGTTAAACCTTGGCACTCGCTCGATGACATGGATACAGATGCGCTCTTGTTGTTTATACGGCGTCTTTTCCATCTCTAGTACAAACGGACAATAGCGAGCTAAATTCAGCTTTTGCGCCTGCCACCACATCACACAGGCATCACGGTGACGGGCAAAGTCCAGCCCGTAATAATGCGCGTGGGTTGCGTCAAGCATAGACAGCACAGGGTCGGCTTTAGCGTCAAGCCACTCATCAACATGCACATTTCTAGCGTCTTCAGTCCAGGTCTCAAAGCCTTTAGGAGCCACAAAGCGGATCACAGGCCGCTCGTCATTTTGCAGCTTCTCAAGCTGTCCCATCGTCAGCCAGCGGCCAGAGCCTTGGGCAGGTATCACGTCCAGCTCTTCTTCAGCATCATCCCCATAGAACTTATAGACCTCAGCCATCCAAGCGGCCTCCTCTACAGGATCGTAAGGAATGCCACGGCGCAGACACACGCGTTGATACAACCCTTGCTCGACCGCCTCGCGAAAGGTGGTCTTATGCACCGTGCCGCTACGCTTACCCGCTCGTACCTCAGTGATTAGGTCATTAAAAGCGTTCTCATCTCCGTTATGGGTAGAGATAATCCGGACTTTACCGCCCCAGATTAGTAGTGCCAATGCTGCTTTGATTAAGCCTGCAAGATCCTCGTGAAAGGCCGCTTCATCGAGGACCACGATACCCTGCTTACCACGTAAGTTGGAGGGACGAGACGATAGGGCGGTAATCCGGTGTTTAGAATTAGGAAAACGGATTGTATACATCTTGATTTGTTTATCACCATCCTCCCATAGTCCTTCCTTAATCTCACTCGCCGCATGATTGTATGAGCGCGCCCACATCGCGCATGCTTCGATAAACTCCATGGTCATATCTTGGTTATAACCGACGTAATAAACGTTCTGGCCGCCAGCCGATTTATCTGCTGCGGCAATCAATGCATCATCTGAGGCTTCAGCCCACGTGATACCAATACGCCGCGACTTCTCGGCTATTTTTAACTGGCTATCATCAGCGATCCAAGCTTGTTGATAGGTCAGCAGTACCGCTGGCGCAGGCAGGTTAGGGGTAGACTCAAGGAGGGGCGGACTTTTTATCTGACTCATTAATCTGCGATTCCTAAGATAGCGCGCCGAATCTCTTGTACGGTGTCACCAGACAGCCCGCCTTTTTGCGCGATATCGGTTACCGCCTCAGCGGCTCTTTCCGCCTTATCGCGCACTTCAACCTGCCACTTTTTCTGGTTGACGGCAGCTTTTGATAGCTCCGACACGCCTTTACCTATCTTAGCTAATGCCGCCATGCGCTCTAACGGCTTACCGTCGTCATCGAGCTGTTGCAGCTGCACGAGGGCATTAAAAAACTCAGACTGCATCATGGTAATGACAGATGACGATAGCGCCCCTGCATCATCAGGATTTCGCTCCGCCATATAGATGGCGGCTTGCGTAGATAGGCTCACGGCCTGAATTTTCTGCTCATGCTTTTTGCCAAATCGGTGCACGCTGGACTTGCTGATCTCATAGCCAAGCTGGGTCAGCCAATCTGTCAGCTCTTGATAGTTTTGGAAGCCTGAGTCCTCAAGTCGAGCTTTGAGTAGTTCAAGATGCTCAGGGGTCAGTTGGTCGATAGCGCTTTCACGTCCCATGATTAACCCCAGTACTTCTCTGGCCGTGCGATACCAGCATGGCAATCAGCGGTATACTCCACCACGTCCACACCAATGCTGCTAAGGCAGCCATGCCAGTGACCAGTAGGGTACTTAGAGATTTCTACCAGATTGAGGCCGTCCAGATAATCCAGCTGGGTGTGCAGCTCTTTGGGGGTAGCATCAGGATAGATACAGCGCACCACATCGAGCAGCAAGGTATCTATTGCACCTAGCGGCCGCGCTTTATCTAGGGCGTTCAATAGGTGCCAGCGCATACCCTCACGGCGTGCTTTCAATATGTCCATTAATTTCTGCCTTCCACTTTCAGATTAGTGATCAAATTTTGTACGGCATCCAGCTTGGCTTCTACCACAGTAAATGAGCGTATAAAATCTTCTTTAGCGACATAGTCACGTGGCAGTTCGCCCTTTAATATTAGTACCTCGCGGTCTAATTTGCGGATGGCTTCTGATTCGCGGCTCATCTGGTTTGACAGTTTGCTAAGCTCATCTTTTAGTCCGTCGTCCCGCTCTTTTAATACAGTCTCAAAGCGGCTAAAAAATGACTTGCCGCTGGCATAGATAGAGCCAATAATTGTGATAGCTAGACCGATAGCTTGATAAGCCTCCAATTCCAATATCATCATTTGCCCTCGTGATGTTGCTTATCAAAGTATTGTTGACACTCAGAGCAGTGCTTGGTTGATGGCACAGCCTGCTTACGGCAGGCATCAATAGCATCATCGCAGTCAATACAGATGCTCACGGCGTTAGGCACAAGTACAGGAAGTTTTGACAGCGCTGCATTGAGATAGCACGCTGCCGAGGCATTGCCATAATCTATCGAATCACCCACGACCACCGCCTTGCTTAATCGGTTGGTCAGTTATTAATCGCAGTAACGCATTAATCAGTGCAACGGCTGTTGCTAGTACGCCGTACATCTCAGCCGACGTATACTGCTCAAGCGTAGGCGCTACTGTCGTTAACAGACTCGCCAAGATAAATATCAAGTTAAACCAGATGGTCTTGCTCTGATACCAGTGCTTACTATCGTTAGGCGGCTTCACTTCCCGTTTTTCTATAAAAGGTCTGACCGGAGGCGTCCCCCCCTTTCCCAAAGGGGGGTTAGGGGGAATTTCTAGCTCGTGACTAAATCGGTTATTCATACTATTCACCACTTAAGCTTCAGATTTCGGTTGGCTATAGTTACCGCGAGCGTAGCATGGCAAGTCATAGCGGAAGTTATACGGCAGTGAGGGCACACCATTACCACGCGCAGGCCATACAAAATGGCTAAAGCGACTGCGCGGGTAGCTGGCAATGCTCACCTGATTGTTTTGGTTACCTCCAATGACCACCAGTCGATTATCGCTAATTTCACCAATCACAAAGCAGACGTGGCCGCCACCTTTACGGCTCATGACACCAAGACAGCCATAAGCTGGTTTTTTTAGGAGCGTGCCACACTTAGCGTAAGCCTTTGCTCGATACCAGTGGCGGGGAATAGATCGTCCACCAGCGGTTAGACAGTGCGCGGCGAACACCCCACACCACGGCGTCTCATCATCTCGCCACCAAGCCCCTAATGCGATCAGCCAGCGGATAATGATGTGGCTATGACGCCAGCCGTGTATTTCTTTTAGGCCGATATACTCACGTGCTTCTGTAAGCCATTTAGGATCATTAGATAGATTGCGATTAGACATAGATCACTCGGTATTAGTTAATAGACCGAGTGTCGCAAGATTGAACCTTCAGTGGCATGGGGCTGAGTTCCGATGATGACTGTAGGCTGACTATCAGGGGACTAAAATAAAAAACAAGACACAAAAAAGCCGTTAGATACGCCAATATCTAACGGCTTTAGTGGGGGTGCACTTTATTGGTCAAACAGCTGAAGCTGTTGCCGTTTATACGCCGCTCGGGCTTGTTCATTATAGTACTGTTCTATAATCTTACGTACCGTGCGCACATGCAAATTATATGCTTTTGCCAGTGCTGATTTATCAGTACCAGCCTCATGCTTTTTAATCATCTCAGCATTGCGCGCGGCGATTTTTTTAGCTTGCTGCATGGGTATCGTCAGTATATCGCCTTGCCAGTAGTGACACAGGCGGCGCGCCGTCTCATCTCCCAGTAGCTCTGACAGCTTATGATCAGCGGCGCGAGATGGCTCTGGAATATACAGCTCTTGACCACGATATTCAGCGACCAGCTTATCAGCCGCATCGACACCGAGCAGCATGGTGAGGTCTTGATAAGTCTTGGTGACTCGGCTATTCATTATGCTTGATTGCTCTCCATGTTTGACTTGGCCTGCTTTTGCGCGTGTTTGGTCAGTGCCGTGACGACACCACTCAGTTGACGCGCACTACAAAATGTCAGTTTATCGATGCCATACATCTGCTTAGCGATAGCATCGGCATATGACCATGGCAGTTTGCTATCGGCCAGTAGCGCCTCTATCTTGTCGATCAAGGGTTGTTTGGCGGTAGCAGCGTCTGGCTTATAGGTCTTATGCTTTTTCGCAGGTGTCACCTTAAAGCCATGCGACTCCATATGTTCGACCACTTTACGCAGCTCTAAGGCAGAGCAATCTTTACTCGAAGCTTTACCTGTCACCTGTTCAAGTACTGCGCGGTAAGTACCATCATCCAAAGCCAGCTGTTTTTTGCCGATATGTACCAGCTGCATCATCTTTTTTTTCTGCGCAGAATAGGCCATCGGTCAACCTCACTTTAATAATGTTTATGAACAATCCTAACAAATATAGAGTGTTTAGAGTTATCCACAGGCGGGGTTTTTAAGATGACATAAACAAAAACCCGCCAATAGACGGGTGATTCAAATTTAATTCAATTTATTCGGATGGGTAGACGGTTAGACTGCCATCTTCATTTACTTCATAGTCTGCGGGGGAGAATCCCGCATCGAGAGCGATAGACTCAATATCTATATCGGTGTCCATATCAGCTACTAAGGCGTTACCTAGGGCTAGCACAATCAAACTCACGAATCCAATACCTCCTGCTAACTGATAGTAAGTTAGCCGCCCATTAGGATTGCCTACATCGTTTATACTAAACCAAGCAGGTTTAAACATAGATATGATTAAGCACGATATTAGGCTAATAATGATCACTGCTATTATTAATAATGTTATTACTAGAGCTTGGTAAGACATGCTAGTTACCTATGATTTGATTCTATTCAGTACAGCATAATAGTAACTAATAAAAAACTCGCT
The DNA here is from genome assembly GCF_004335015.1 of Psychrobacter pygoscelis. Classification (GTDB taxonomy): domain Bacteria; phylum Pseudomonadota; class Gammaproteobacteria; order Pseudomonadales; family Moraxellaceae; genus Psychrobacter; species Psychrobacter pygoscelis. The sequence continues at coordinate 86,328 of NZ_RQRU01000008.1, read as the reverse complement.
GATCATCGGGTTTGTATCATGAGAATTAACGACTAGGTATCGTTCGGTAATTAGAAAGATTTTAGTATTGGTATGGAGTTACAGAGTTGAAATACACTATAAACCATTACAGCACAGGTTATATAAAACATAGTCCAATACAGATATGATTGTTTATCAGCCAATAGTAAAATTTTTGTCTTTTCAGAATTCCATTGATCTAGCATACTAGTTGGTAACTTATCGGCTTTATCAAAATTCTTAACTTCATTCTTAATATGCTCCAGAACTGTCTTTTGCGAGTCTAGTGCAAAGTAACATATGATGCTATAAGCTAAAAGTGAGGTATACACGACCCATTGGTTAGTAGCTAATTCACCTTTTAATATGACTGGCACAGCTGCTGCTATTGGTAGAGCAAGGACTTGTGATAGTACTTTGGATATACTGTCATTAACTCGATTTACGAATTTTTCGCTATTATCCTCAAGTTTTTTTACAAACTTTTCATATTTAAAGTTCTCAAGGTATATTCCATACTGACCTCTTACTGATTTATCAATGAATTCGATATTGCTTAAAAATTCTAAGAAATCTACATTCGAAGGAAAAATATCAGACAGCACAGTCGTCAGAATAGATCGTTTCTGATCAATATGTCTACTTGTAGATTCATCCTCCATCCATTCACACAGTTTATTGATCAGTACAATATTATTTTGATTGACATTTGCATATTCTCTAAGAGTAGTCTCAAACCTAATTGAGCTATCGCCTACATCATAGCTCATCTCTACAGTCTGCTTACCGACAAAAATTAACTTCTTATTAGTACGATCTAAATAAGCAGATATTCTCTCTAAGCTTATCAATAATTTCTTAATAACATTATAAGACAGTATCAGCTTAGGTTCGGTTGAGTCTTGAGAACAATAATCTATATCTGCTACATAATAAGGCACTTCGTTAATATTACTAGTTGAAAATATTGATCGAAAGTCTGCTTTAATAAAATCTTGAAAAGTCCTATGCAACCTACCTAACTGTGGTTGAGGAGGGCCAATATGAAGCTTTATCTTTTCTCCAATTTTTGCCTCGCCTGTTTCGATAAAGATAGATGTATCTTCAAAGATTTCAGTATTAGTAACTGCCGTAATTAAGTCAAGACTACATTTATCCGAAATACAATAACTGACTGTATCAGAGTGGGCCAACCCCTCAGAGTTACGATATACTTGTACAAGTTTTATAAATAAATCTTGCATTAACTTCTATCCCTTCTATTAATCCCTCTTTCTGAAAGGGTTTATCAACGCTGGTGGTGGATTGTGGAAAATAATCTTATTATTCACAGGATCTACTTCTACATCACCTGAATCCCAAGCCGTTACATCAAATGATATACTCCAGTGCTTGGTCTTACACGCATATACTCTTAGCGCTTTTAAGGGGCGTTTATCAGGTATAAAACCATCTGATATAGGTAAGTTGTTTAATTTTCCATTCTCTTCAAGACTATCAATTAAATCTTGCGGTTCACTAGGCCATAGCACATTAGCAAATACCTGTAGTGCAAAAGGAGTTGACTCATTGGCTAGATCTTTCAAATAGACCTCTGCTTTATTTTTAAAAGCAGTTAGATCGTCCAAATTGAGATTCTGTTCTTCTCCAAACTTCTCTATATAGCTGACTAAAGCCCGAGTCTCTGCTAAAGGTCTGGATGTATTATTGCAACCGATAAACTCTTTAAAATAAGCAGATACATCACCTTTACCTCTTAAAAAGCTAATATAACGAGTGTCGCTTGATTCATCTAACCAGTCAGTGAGGTTAATTCGTCCAGCAAACCTTACATTTTCATAGTTAAGTGCTTCAACCTGAGCTAAATCCCAATCTTTAGCTATATAAGCAACTTTTTCACTAAGTATGGCAATGATTAAATAGTCTTTATTTTCTTCTTCATAATGAAAAAAGATAACTACGCCGCCTTTTGTAAAAACTTGACTTTTACTCTTATTCATAAGCACACGCATTAAATGCTCTGTCGCTTTATAAAAATCATCATTTTCTGTGAGGTATGTTCTTAGTATTTTGGGTGTTTGATAAATATCCTCATCTTCCTCGAAGACTCCATAGCTTTTCCCAGCAGTGCTATGATAACGGTCAATAAGTTCCTTAAGTAGTCCTGTAGTAGACTCTTTTTCAGGCAGTTCCTTATTAGGGTTAAGGACAATAGAGACATTATCAGTTGAACCCTGTTCTTTGAGAAGAGCGTGATAGGTAATACGTTTAATCATATTTATTTCCCTTATTCTAACATTTAAAATATTCATTCTTTGAATAACTAACCAGCCGACGACACCAGTTGTCGTGTTTAGAAATTAGTTAAAAAATTAAAGTTTATGAATATATTTATGAGCATTTCTTTCTTTTAATTAAGATACAATAAAATAACTTGTTTTTTAAAACAATTACAAAAAAAACTCACCTTAAAGGTGAGTTTCTATGTAATTTATTCAATACTTATTCACTAATTAGTGCGATTGCATAAGTCTTTATACCCACCTCACACATTACTAAAATCAAGCGCGATCTGCTGATACTTACCATGCTCATCGCGCTCATAAAACCGAATGTACTCCTTCGTATCAGTCACCTGAATGGCATTACTAATGGCTTCCATGGCATCCAGCCACTTATCATCACTGATATCTAAGCTTCGCAGGCTTAGCACACGGTGCGTGGATATTTTGCCTTCTTTGTCCACCTGAAAGGCTTGATTGATAATGGCTTTGATATTGTCGTTACTGTTTGCCGTCCATTCATTCAGACACTCATCGATAAGCTTCTTTGCAACCTGCAGACGCTCATCAAAGACGATATTCTCACTGACGGCCAGCTGGACTTTATAGCGACCATCGTAGCTAAGTAAGGTAGTATTGCCCTTCTCGCCGCCGAGCTGGACCTTGTACTCAGTAGCTGACAGCGCAACAAAATCATTAAAGCTGGCAAACAGCGCCGCCTTAGCGACCTTCATATCATCTCTGAGTTTCTTTGCCACAGCCGCCATTTTCTTAACTTCTTCATCGCGCAGCTTATCGATAGGTTTTACTTTGTCGATAGGGATTAGATGACCTTTTGCGTTTGCCATGTAGCCTTCAGGTACTGTTTGGATTTCATTTGTCATGGTCTTGTTCCTGTTATTTAATTTTATTGATATGTCATTAGCTTTTCTTTGACTACTCATTTCTACTCTCCTTCAGGCCGATGCTCGCAGCCCTGACAAGCTCGCCAGTGCCGCAGTTGAGCAGGGTTATGGGTCGGGGCGGTGTCAAGTGCATGATTTGTGCAGTACTCACGTTTGACGGTGTGTTTTGCATAAGGGCATAGCACCTCTTTACGATAGGCCACATAAGCCTCTGCGATGGTTTTGGTATCACCGATATAGTTGCCGGACAACGCAAGGCTCAAGCTAGGGCGGGCGTATTTAATACGCCGGGCGATCTCAGCATAAGAGATCTTACGTTTAAGCTTCTCCTCATGGCATGCCTCTATCCAGTTGTCCAAGGTCACCGGATAATGGGTCCAGTGTTTCTGGTTGTCAGAGTTTTGACACTCCACAGTTTCATCAATATTAATAGCCCCTATGACAGCCATAGCAGACCTCCCAACGCCAATAGTGCCATTAAGATGATCAGCGACAGTCCCAGCAGCCGATACAGCTGCTCCACATTGCGTTTGAGCAGAGTGATGTCATTACCAGTCTGCGTCTCAAAGGTAGGTAGGCGCTTGATAGCCGCTTGGCGCTGCGACTCAGCCAGATACTCATCGACACCAGGTGTGCGAGTGGCATCAATCATCGCTTTAATGGGGGCTGTATCACGCGTGGTCATTCTGTGGTTATTTTTAGCGCCGCAATCTTGACAGTCACACATGATTCGCCTCCTTGTTTTGATGAGAGGGGGGTAGGGGTGTTTGAGGGTCGAAGACGATTAAGCCTAAGTTAGCGTCATAGACTTTCTTGCCACGCTTGATTTGTGGTGGCTTAGGCCCAGTGTTGACACGTAAGCGGTAAACAGCGAGTTTTTTAGATCGACCAGGCTCGCGAAGCTCTAGATAGCCAGCGAGGTACAATTGACGCAGATACTGGCGCACAGCACTTAGTTTGAGCGTTAGCTCAGGGGTTGAGCCACTAGCGAGGATTTGATTGGCATTAAAGGTTTGCAGGATGCGAGCAGTACGCCAGACTACCTCATTCATTGAAGGTGGGCGAGGCTGGCCGTGGCTGTCGAGGTTGGGCGGCTGCTGGCCGATATCTCGAGCCAGCGTATAGCGATAAGTAGGCAATTTAAATTTACGGGAGATCTCTTGGCGGTGTACATACCCTGCCTCAAGTAGTGTCAGTAGCCACGCCTGAGCCTTATAGTAGCTCACCCCTGTGACAGTGCGGGGTATATCACGGATCGTAATACCATCGGTTTGGGTGCGTAGCATATCCCAAACTTGCTCATACTCGCTACGTACGATCGCATGAGTCTGAGCGCTATTTAATAACTCATTGTTAAAGTAGCAATGGCTGGTCGAGCGAGATTTTTTGGTAGCTAAATCTATACAGCCGGTATTTATAGTAGGTTGACAACAACACATAATTTTTATCCTTAAAATGATCGAGGTTTAGGAGAGACGCCTGTGATAAAGCCGCGCGGCAGCAGTTGGTCGATATCGGCCATTGTCACCGAGCGCATACCACACTCAAGCGCCCGCTGTCCCAGCATCTCAAGATTAGTACAAGTTCGGCGCGTGGAGCCGCGAACTGCACCTACCAGCTGCTCTAATACTTGTTCGTCAATGGCTACCTTAGGCGCGTATACAGCCGCCAGTAGTGCAGCATCGTTGGCCGTCGCAGGCTGAGCTGGTACCCAGCTGTGCACGCGGCCGTGAAAGCGCTCCCAACGTTCAAGTTTTTTGGGTAGTAGCTCCTCACCGATGACCAATATCGTGCCTTGGCTTGACTCATAGATGTCACGTACCATTTCGACTTTTGGCCCAGTGGCAAGATGGTCAAACTCATCGATGATCAACGGCCGACCACTCTTAGCCAGCTCCTCAGCGATTTGACCCAGCATCTCGCTAGCCGTTTTAGCGGCAGGGATAGTCATCTCACGCAGTACAGACTGCAAAAAGCTCTTTTTAGTGCCCACGCTCGTCGCCTGCACGTAGTACGCGCGGGTTCGGTTAGCGATATAGCTTGCCGCTACGGACTTACCATCGCCTGATCGGCCATAGAACACACCGATACCAGGTAAGCTTGGATGTCGGCTCTGTATCCGCTCGATGGCTTCGTAGCACACCGCCACGTTGGTGACCTGTGCCACACCTACAGCGCCAGACGTGGCAGCTGAATTGACATTACTTTCTAAATCACGCATCATTTAATCTCCGGTTGAGTACGTGTTACTTAATCAGACGGTGGGCATTGCAGTGCCCGCCGTCACCTATTTAGGGCTATTTAATAGCTAGCCCCACTTCATAAAAGGCGTAGTTCCATAGTCAGCTTCATGCTGAGCACGATACGCCTTCATTTTGATATCGAATATTTTTGACTCTGGATACAGCTCATAAAAATCTTGGTCAGCTCTATCTAGTAACTCACCTGCACTGACTTGTGCCTCTAGCTTCAGCCAGCGCCGAAAGCGATCATCTTGGGATTCAGCATCAGTTTGCACAGATTGTGGTGCAGTCATAGGCTCAGGCAATACTGTTTTAGTAGGCTGATAATTCACCACCTCAGCAGTCTGAGCCTCTTGTATCAAGCGCTCATCCCAAGCTGCTTTTGCTTTCTCAATATCCGCCTCTGGCAGTCGCTGGCTATCCACATGCTCAAGCACCTTATGCGGCTGCAAATTCTCCAGCACCTCATCACGGTGCGCGTCTACCCGTCGTAGCTGACCAAGTGCCCGTTTTTCGCGAGCATCGCCGAGTGCTGATTGAGCAAAATAAGCGACCTTATTGGCCTCAAACTCAGCCACAGCGACGAGTCGATGCGTCGCATCACGCACCCACACCTTGCTGCCATCATGGATGTCATAGCCGACCATCATCATCTCGCCGTGGTATTGCTCAAGCTCTTTTGAGAAGTATTTATTATTGAATAAGTTAATCTCACCGCGTAGGCATTTGCGCGTCACATAGGGTCGATACAGATCATCACGCTCAGCTGCCGATACCAGCATCAGCTCATGACCAGCGGCGGTCATGGCGGCGACTTGTTCATCCCACATCACTTGAGGCGTTAAGTGCTCCTTTCGACCCACAATTTTGTTATAGCGACGGGGCAGGCTACTGTGTGGCTCATTGTTATAGGCAACCACAGCGGCAGCGGCCAGCTCCAAGAACTTATTCCAGTCCAGTAGCAGCTTAGATTCTCCAAACTCTTTGACCTCTTTTCGTGTTTTTTTGAATACTGCCTGTTTGGCTTGCCGATCCATATCTGCGCCTATATAAGTAGGCAGTTTTTTAGCCAGCCTGATCCAGATTGACTTGTGCACTCGCTCAATAGCCCCGCGAGCTTGCGAGTTGTAGGCGATAGAGTGGCGCACCTCGGTACCAAGACGGGTCATCAGGCCGTACGACTCATCCTTTATCATCGCGTTCTTATAGCCTGAGCCGTTATCAACATAGAATATAGCTGGGATACCATAGTCGCAGGCGGCGCTAGATATCGCATCAAGTACGGCAAGGCCGCTCTCAGCGAGGTCTATGCTATAGCCCACCACCATTCGAGTATGCACATCGAGCACAGTGGTGATCTCAGGCCGAAATGGCCTACCAGTATCGGGATGCGACACTTCTGCGTCGAAGGTATGGCCGTCAGCGGTATATACATCGCTCGGTAGTAGTACTGTCGTATCACGGCGAACAAAGGGCTTAATATTCTTAATCTCTCGGCTACCCATGCGGCCACGTTCACGCTCGACGCTGCCCAAGTGGTTCGTCAAAAAGTATCGGGCTTGATGGTAACTTGGTATCTGACCACCGCTATCAGCCATAATGTGTTCTATACGGCGCATGACCTCCGCCAGTTCTGGTTTAGCGGGATCGCTCCACAGCTTAAGCAGTATCCCTGCCCAAGGTGGCATGGTGGTTTCGCGCGCTTTGGGGGCAAGTTGCGCCACCGCGCTGGCATTGTCAGATGCTTCAGCGGTCTCAAAGTCTTTAATCCAGTTAAACAGCGTCCGGCGGCTCACCGTCGCTTTGCCACCTTTACCGCCGCTTTTAGCATTGGCCTGTTTTAGTGTCGCCGTCCAAGTTGTATCGAGGCGACCCTCACGACTGGCGCAAGCAAAGCCTTCGACAGCTTTAGTCTTACCGGACAGCTCCGCGAGCTTTAATACATGACGCACGACAGCGAGGCGTGCAATAGCACAATCGCGTTGCCAATCAGCAAGCAAAGTAGGTGACTCGATCTTGATGGGCGCACTCTTAAACTCAGCGACCGCACCGCCTATATCAGCCTTATCTGCCAGCTCGCCAAGCTTTTTAGCTTTTACAATCTCAAACAAATCGTCGGGCAATTGATATTCTTTACGAACACCCGCTTTACCTGAAGCAGTCACTTCAACGTAAGTCCAAGCATGTTTCTTTGCGTATTTATCCATTCCACGACGTGTCTTTGGGAGACCCGCAAGCTTAAAGTTCATAATTTCCGTCATTGCGAACTGATTTTTCATGACAACATCTCAGCAACCGTGGTATATTTGTCCGCATACCTTGGTCTAACGCGCTTGCCGTCCGTAGTCCAGCGGGTAGGGAATAACAATTGCACAGGTATATTGAGATGTTCAGCGATGACCACCTCCCCTTTGGTAGAAGGCTCTATTAATGCCTTACTGGCTGAATTACTGGCAATTCCCGCAGCTCTACATAATTCCGCCAAGGTGACGCCTGTCTTGCGTACAGCAGCCTTTATATCCTCAGGGTGCCAGCTGCCATCATCACATTGGGTAAAGCTTTTTAAGACTGGGTATTGTTCATAATTCAACATAACATGGACCCTAATTAGTCGAATTGACTAAATTTTATACTGAGTGATTTAGAAGTTAGGTTCGTAATTTATAAACAATATAGTTCATAATTAGTTCTATGTAAAGAGTTCAATACTAATTTTATGAACTTATTTAGAAAATTATTTTTAAACTTATAAATATCAATAACTTATAAGTACTGAACATATGGAGTTTCTTTTGGAATGAGTTCACTACATGAAGATAGTTCTATGGAACTAAACACGCTCTTAAAACAGCGGTTATATGAATTGATGTCAGATGATGAAAAAATTCATCCTTTTTCTTTTGCTGAAAGAGTAGGTTTAAGTAAATCGACTTTTCATAGTATTTGGACTAAAGGCAGTACCAGTATCCATAGATCAACGGCTAAAAAAATAGCCGACGCCACGGGTGCGGACATCGACTGGGTGCATAAAGGCATAGGAAAGGCTTACCCACATGAAGGCAGGGTGGTGAAGCCACTTCAGGACGTGCCTATTAGCCAAGCCAAAGAGCATCTACTTAATAGTATATTTTTGCCTAAAGACATGAGGACGCTAAATCAAAAGCTAACTGATCATCTACAAGCACGGTCGGAGTTCAACCCTGATTATATAGTGGATGCACTAGACATACTTGATGAAGTCGAGGGTTTAGCAGATTTCCAGATAGACAATCATACTAAAGCGGAATTAATAATTCAGATTTGTGGTTTACTAAATAGCGAGGATGGCAAAGGCGCTAAAAATGCCCTATCAGCGGTTATGAGAAAGGTCTTAAAAGCCAGCTAACTGACACTCTAACACCTAAGCCGAGCATAAAAGTAAGCAAATCCTTTTGCTTTAATAGAGACATTCAAGTAAAAAGTTTATGCGTCATATAGTGTCGTGTAACTGACGCTTATCATTGTTGATCCCAGTGTTAAGCCGTACTATAAAGCCTCTGTTTAATATATTTAACAAGGAGGTGACATGACACCATTCGTACTACACCGTAGCGCAGCAAAACGTGCACAGACTCAGCAATCTTGCCACGATACCAGTCCCAAGGCGGATATTCAGGCACAAAAAAAGGACATAGCCACATATCTCAGCGCCAATGCCCATCCTAATTTCAACACTTCCCTTACATTATCTGATGCAGTGGGTAAGACGATCACCCTCAAATGCAACACCAATAACCCGACTGCACTACTCGATATAGCGATGGCATATCTGAGCGACTAATCTAGTGCAGAATAACTTACAAACCCTAAGTCTATATTATGATTTTGTCCACTTTAGTGCAGAATAGATTCAAACAGACTAATTCGGCCATGATGGAAGTCATCTCCTGAAGACCCTCAGTTATTGGCTTTCTATCCCACTTCTTCCCATCTCATTCCATCCTGTCCCATACCTCTTAGTGCAATATAAAGTACTAATTCACAGCCACTATCTAAACGCCACAACCTCACCACTAGTCAAAACTATCTCTCCACTCTTAATCACAATCTTAATACTCTCTGGATTTCTCAACTGAGCTGGCGCTAGCTTATTGGCTAGGTCTTGGGGGATAATCGCAACGAAGCCCCCAGTTTTATTCGGCGGGATGGGTGGAACAAACTGCGTCAGAGGAACGCTAATGGTAGGAATGTTGGCGTTAGACGATATTGGAGAAGCTGCCAATGAGGTGTCATTAGCAGATAATTGCAGCTTTAAAGTGCCCCTAAAGGTCTTGATGTCACTATCGCCAAGATTTAAGAGGGATAGCTGCCAACGTTGTTCAGGGCGATAGTCATCTTGTGGTTGCGCTGTAAGTGCTGCTTCTGCTAGGGGCTCTGAGACGGAATTGTCAGTACGGTTTGTAAGGCTAGGGTCTGATGGGCTGTTGTTATTTTTGGCTGGAGTAGTAACAGCGATAGGCGTCACAGGCGGTAAAGATACCACCGTAATAGGGTAGTGCTCAGCTAAGGTTAACGGCTTACCCGTGGGGTTGAAAGGGTTCAGCTCCTCATAGCGGCGCTGTTCTACAATGGCTTTACTGATTAAGAACTCATGAGGGGCTTTGGTAATATCGGTAGCGACATTATATTTCTTGACGAGATTATTGATGAGCTTTCGAGTCTCATCCGAGGGTTCAGGGGTCTGATATTGGATGCGCTTGACGTAATTATCTATTAGCTGCTGCTCTTCTTCACTTAGCTTGTCTTTCGTGCTACCTAGCTGATGCTGCCATGAGCCACACGCATCACATAGAACGATATGGTGCTCTCTTGGGTCACTAGGCGCTGGGGCGCAGCCCGTTAAATCTATTATACTTAGTGTTAAAATTATCAAAAGGAGGGCTGATTGAATCAATACAAACTCACTCCCAAACCTGTGTAAAGATTGAGCACGTCGAACCGTCATCGATATCTGCCTAGGATAGTATCCTGACTAGAGCTACCTAAATAGCGACTAGATAATCACTAAATAACTTTTAAAAAACAACCACTGACTAAGGCCTGTTGAACATTCACCACACGCTTATAAATCAGCTTAAATTTGCGACTGTTTTTGCCTACAAAGATGAATGTTCAATAAGCGCTATTAATATAATCACTAAACACAAAACAATTAGAATAATAGGGCATTGATGGCCATAGCTTTAGCACGTTAATCTACCACTACTGGTTCAATAGTGATTCGTTCGGGCAGTCGCTACTGACAGCAGCAATGGCTTCATTGATAATCTTTTCACTAACACCTTTACTACGCAGCCTTTCGATAAACACCTCGTCATGCGCTAAAGTGTACTCTTCATTGTCCCGGTCAAGTCCCTGACGAATGTACAATCGAATCAATCCCTGAATACGTTTAAATCCAAGCTCGCTTGAAGTAGATTCGAGCATACGAATCATGTCTTCGGTAAGACGAACGCTAACAGGCCGACTGATCTTCTGTGGATGGTCAGAGAATTTATTTTTTATTTTAGGATGAATCATAATAAGCCACAATCAAATTAATGTCAGAAAAAGTAAGTCATAATGAACGGTGTCGCCATACTTTAAGAATGCCGTCACTCTTAAGATACATCAAAATACGTTGAATGAACACCGACTAAATGTGCATTATCAAGCCAAACTTGTGATAAATAAACAGCCACAGTACATAAAGTCGATATAAAATAACGTGCATAAAAAAAACCTCCATCAAATACGATGAAGGCTTTATAACGCTATTGGCTAGCGGAATATGGCTCCCCAACCTGGGCTCGAACCAGGGACACACGGATTAACAGTCCGATGCTCTACCAACTGAGCTATTGGGGAATAACTGGTCTTAACGATAAATGCTGATAACCAGCGTTTGTGTTAAGTGGGGCGTATTTTAGCCAAGCTATAGTAAGCTGTCAACCCTTTGTGGTGAATTAAAGTAAGTTTTTGTGATTACTATTGATTAACTGCAATTTTAAACCATAAGCTCTATTCAAGCTCTAATACCAAAACCTTATAGCTAGGCTCATTGATGACTTTAACTACTATGTTGGCAAAGGTACGTCGAAGTCAAGCGACAAGGAGTGCCAGTTACAAGGGCTATATTGTTATAGGTTTTATCTCTCTTCGGCAGGTATATTCCGCGAGATGGCTAAGAAAGCCAAGCACATCAAAAAATCAATTAAAAATAATAACTGGATCACTTATCAAAATGAAAACCCCGCTTCACAAAGCGAGGTTATTCTATAAGTATTACTCATTGATTCAGGGCTAATTTAGTCTTTTTGTGGTGACTGCGGTGCTGGCTGAATGATAGTGCGTGTCGTCTTTAGCGTCTGCTGGGCTTGCGGCGCTGCTGATGGTGAGCGCTGCTGCGATTGAGCGCTCTGAGACTGCTGACCAAGTAGTGACGGTATTTTATTGACCGTGGCTTCAGTACTTGAATCTGCCTTCTCGATAGCTTGGCTCACGCGCTGATTGACTGAGGTCGGGACATCTACCCCTTGGATACTGGCACTAGCATCACCATGCTTACTGTTGTGGTCATCCGTTGCTGAGCTTGAGGCGGAGCGCTGACGACTTGTATTTGTCGACTGACGGGAGCTTCCAGCAGATGAATTGCCATTTATAGGTTTAAACTGTGAGTCAACTAAGGCACCAGTGAGGGCATTAATATCACCGCCACCTGCTAGACCAAGCTCTCCTAATAGATGATCAATCAGTGGGGCTTGACTGCGATAGCGCAGGGCAGAGCTGACCATCTCATCTGCTAATGAGTTTCCGGAGTGACCATTGCTATTGCCGCCATCGTTATTCGCTAGCGAATTTGAACCCTGACCGAGCATGCCTGCGCCATTACCACCGACTTGTAGAATCTTGATGCCATCGATATTCTGGATAGGTTTGACCGATTCGGCAATGATAGCCGGTAGTCGCTCAAGTAGTGCCATGCGGATCTGCATATCGATCTGATCAGGGGAGAGCATATTGGCCGCATTGTTGATGGCTTCTTGACCTTCTGCCTCGACGCGGTATTCTTCTGCCTTGGCTTGGGCAATAACCAGCTGGGCATCAGCTTGACCTTGAGCTGATAGGCGCTGTTTGTCAGCATCAGCTTGAGCTTCGATACGCACAGCTTCGGCTCTATCTGCCGCTGCTTGCTTCTCAGCTTGCGCGGCAACCTTGATATCGATAGCGTCTTTTTCAGCCTCTTCAGTCGCTTTAATGAGTTGCACCGCTTTGGCACGCTCGGCAATCTCGCGCTCACGCACGGTCGTGACGTTCTCTGCTTGCTGCACGGCAAGGGCTCGGGCCTTATCTGCCTCGGCTTTGGCAACTGACTCAGCTCGCGACTTTTCAGCGACGGCGATTTGGCGTTCTTGTTCGGCCAGCTCTAGTGCTTTTTGCCGTTCAATATTGGCCTGCGCCAGCGATTGTTCTTTGATAATGTCTTGGTTTTTGATATCACGCTCAGCGATGATGCGTTTTAGATCGATCTCACGTTGAGCGGCAATCTTCGCCTCTTCAGCCTCACGCTGTTTCATGCTCTCTTCGGTGGCAATATTTGAAGATTGCTCGGCGCGGCGAATAGAGATCTCACGCTCTTGCTCTAGCTTGGCGTACTCTTCCTCGCGGACGATGTCTATTCGGCTACGCTCAGCTTCTAAGTTTTTGGTCTTAATCGCAAGGTCTGTCTCTTGCTCAATGTCATTACGTAGCTTACGACGCGCTTCAATGGTTTCAGTCAACCGGGTAAGACCTTCAGCATCAAAGGCATTCTGGGGATTGAAGTATTCAAACCTCGTCTGATCAAGTCCTGTTAATGATACGGTTTCAAGCTCAAGACCGTTCTTGGCAAGATCTTCTGATACGGCGCGTTGCACGCGTTGTACGAAATCCACACGCTTTTCGTGCAGCTCTTCCATATCCATCTCGGCAGCGACAGCGCGAAGGGCATCGACGAATTTACCCTCGACCAGCTCTTTTAGCTCACCTGGTGCCATGGTCTTCATACCCAGTGTCTGGGCTGCTGTGGCAATCGACTCTTTAAGTGGCCGTACTCGAACATAAAACTCGGCTTTGACATCGACACGCATCCGGTCTTTGGTGATTAATGCTTCGTTATCTGCACGGCGAACCTCAAGTCTTAAGGTATTCATATTCACGGGGATGACTTCGTGAAGTACCGGCAGCACAAAAGCACCGCCATTTAGAATGACACTCTCACCGCCCATGCCCGTTCTGACAAAGGAGACTTCTTTACTAGCGCGCGTGTATAGCCGCGTCAAAAAGAAGCCAATAATAAAGAGGGTGACGACGATAACACCAGCGATGATCGACCAGTAAATTAGCGTATTCATAAAAGTCCTTATCTTTTAGTTTTTAGTATTGCTGTGTTAATCATATTTCTAATTTTGATTGGATATTGTGATTGGTAACCTAGTAGAGGTTATCTATCATTGAAGTCATTGCAATGCGCTCATGGTGTTATAACTTTTTGACCAAATAACGTTCTCCAATCTTTTCAGTGATCACCAGCTGATCATTTGAGGTAATCGTTGTAGGGGCTATAGCATTACTGTCGAGATGTACAGCATCAGTATCGCTAAAGTGCGCTGGGTCAGGTTCGACCATCACATAATGGGTCTGACCATATTCATCAGTGAGCTTTGCCTGCGCAGGGCTACCCACGCTGGCATAACCTATTAAAATATGGGCTTGTCGCCCCACCAAGGAGTCGCCACTGACTGCCGAGCTTTCATCTTTGGGAAGGATGGGATAAAGCAAGGATGCGGCAAGTTTTAAGAAGGGGAAGCTTAGGACTAAGGCGTCAAGGCTTGCAAGCCAAGGTGATAAGTAGTGGCCTAATATAGATAGTGACAACTGCTGAATGACAAGACCGCTGATACAAAAGCTAGCAATAAACAAGATCAGCAAAATCATAGTAGGAATACGGCCGACATATAGCCAGTCGAGTGCTTTCAAGCCCCAGCTCACATCAGTATCGGCATCTAGGCTCATATCAGCGTCAAAGTCAGCATCTACTAATGAGTCGGGTAACAAATTGTCCAAAAACCCACTGACGCCGCCAAAGAAAAAACTAATAATTTCAACGACTAATAAGATAATTAGCACCATCCCAGCAATAGCGAAGGGGGCAAGCGCTGAACTGTCAAAAATTTCCCACATGAGATTGTCTAATGATAATTATTTAAAAAAGTTAACTTAAGTGTAGCCTAAATAGATGATAAAAGTCACGAAGTTTAGGATAGGAGTGTACTTAGTAAGTTGTGAATAAATTTGAATATATCTAGATTATGGCAAGATTGTGAGGAGCGTATGACAATAAAGTCTGATAGAGAGCTTAGCTACATTTAAAGCATAAAAAAAGCCCTTATCCGAAGATAAGGGCTTTGGCATTAGCCAATAATCAATCTATAAGTATTGCTATCTAGAATATGGCTCCCCAACCTGGGCTCGAACCAGGGACACACGGATTAACAGTCCGATGCTCTACCAACTGAGCTATTGGGGAATAACTGGTTTTAACAATAAAAGCTGATAAACAGCGTTTGCGTTAAGTGGGGCGTATTCTAGCAAAGTTATCAGGAACGTCAAGCCTTTTTTTGAATTTATTACTAAAATTTTTGCCGTTATATGGAAAAGCCGCCAATTTGGCGACTTTTTGTAGTTAAGACTGGTAGCTAAGATTGCGTCCTCTTGCTTATATTATAGTGATTGAGCAAGAGGCTTTAGCGTGTGGTCATTAAGCTTCAACATCTAGCTCAGCGACAGCCTTCTCAATCCGGCTTAAAGCATCTTTTAATGTCGCTTCGTCAGTCGCGTAGGAAATGCGCATATAGCCACCTAGGCCAAAAGCATCACCAGGCACGACGGCAACACCGACTTTATCCAGCAGCCACTCAGAGAACTCAGTACAAGACTTAAGGCCTGCAGCTTTGATCAATGGCTTAATCTCAGGGTACACGTAGAATGCACCGTCTGGACGTAGGCAAGTAATGCCTTTGATGTTATTTAAGCCTTCAACGACAAGATCGCAGCGCTGCTCAAAAGCCTCAATCATAGGTGCCAGTACACTTTGATCGCCATTGATAGCCACTTCGGCAGCTTTTTGGCTGATAGAGGTAGGGCAAGATGTCGACTGTGACTGGATTTTTTTCATCGCACCGATAAGCTTGGCTGGACCACCTGCATAGCCGATACGCCAGCCTGTCATAGCATAGGCTTTAGAGACACCATTTAGGATAATAGCGCGCTCTTTAAGCTCCGGTGCAGCGTTCAAGATATTATAGAACTTATCGCCCGTCCAGCGGATATGCTCGTACATATCATCTGAGGCAATGTACACTTGTGGATGACGCTTAAGCACTTCAGCGATAGCTTTAAGCTCATCTAAGGTATAAATCATACCTGTTGGGTTTGATGGGCTATTTAACACCAAAAGCTTAGTCTTAGGGGTAATCGCGGCTTCTAGTTGCTCGGGGGTAATCTTAAAGTCTTGCTCGCTTGGGCACTCAACGATGACAGGAACACCATCGGCAATCTTAACCATATCCGGATAGCTGACCCAATACGGGGCAGGGATGATGACCTCATCACCGGCATTAATAAAGGCTTGCGCTAAGTTAAAGAATGACTGCTTACCACCGACTGATACCAAAATCTCATTTGGCGCGAAGTCGATATTATTGTCACGTTTGAACTTATCGATAATGGCTTTTTTAAGCTCAGGCGTACCGTCTACTGCGGTGTATTTGGTAAAGCCATTATTGATAGCTTCAATCGCTGCTTGTTTGATGTAATCGGGGGTATCAAAGTCAGGCTCACCTGCTCCTAGGCCAATAATGTCTTTACCAGCAGCTTTAAGCTCTTTGGCTTTATTGGTTATGGCTAATGTTGGTGAAGGCTTAATATTATTGACGCGATCAGAGAGTTGTAAGTCACTCATAAATTATCCTTTTTGGTAGATGAGGGAGGGGCGATGAATTCGAAAATATTTTGAATAGTCGGGCGAATAAATACCAATTTAGATTTATGCCGAATAAGACGAATTAATCAAGTTATTGTAGCATGACACTATAGTCCTGTGTACGTCAGCCCGTTACAAAATCGCTCGAAATCTATGGATAAATCATTTTAAACTTGGTACTCAGTGGCTAAGCATACCTTATGCAGCCTCATCTCCATCATGACTGCTAGTCAGTAAATGCCTCCAGATACTTGATGGCTGAGTCAGCTCTTTTGGTGATGTATCATTCATACAAAGGATTTTTGTGTTCAGATAGCCGCAGCAGATGACTATCTATAGCAGTAACATCAAATTTATCTTGCAATAAAACTACTAATTAAAAGTTTGCTCTTTTTGAGCTATGCGCTCTGAGCTTATAGACCAGATTAACGTGAATAGCCTTACGCTTGGCACAGACCATGGTGAGGGCTGCTAGGCAGTAGTAAGGCTACTGCTGGATGCTTTGATTGACCTCATGGCTTAATGCATAGGTAGGCTGACTGGTATCGGCGTATAAGTTGGAGTAAACTGTGACCTTGAAATAACGGCTCGACCATTTATTTTATTCGGTGGGAATCACATTGACCGAGCGATTAGGTCAGTCTATACAGTCACTGCATTAAGGATGTCTATGTCTCAGCGTAATACCTCTACCTCTGCCAAAAAAGCCCCCGTCAAGCACGAACTCTACATGTCTATCTTGATGACACCGGATATGGCAAATTTTATCGGTAATGTGCATGGTGGTGACTTACTTAAGATGCTAGATCAGGTCGCTTATGCCTGTGCCAGTCGTTATAGCGGTAATCATGTGGTGACGCTATCTGTCGATCAGGTGATGTTTCGCGAGCCCATCTATGTTGGTGAATTAGTCACCTTCGCCGCTAGTGTGAACTATGTCGGTCGTACCTCAATGGAGGTTGGCATTCGCGTCGAGGCCGAAAATGTGCAACAGCGAACGATTCGCCATACCAACAGTTGCTACTTTACAATGGTCGCTATCGATGACAATGGTAAGCCTACACCAGTGCCTCCATTGAATATTAAGTCAGCGCTGCAGCAATGCCGATTCGATGCTGCGCTTGAGCGAAAAAAGCTACGGATGGATGAGTCTAAGCGTCCTAGCTGTGATGTCAGCGACTTCGTCGGTGAGCTCGAAGGCAGTAACGATAGTGAAAAAGATTTATAATTTAATAGCAGTTAATGAGACAAACCGTCATTTATAGTGCCCCTAAGCTTAGCGCTGTAGAAATATAAGAGTTAGGGATAAAACGAATACTAAACGAATACTAAAAAACGCAATCACCACTTTAAGGATAAGAAGATGAGATCAATACTGAATAAGACAGCGATGGCCGTGCTTTTAGGCTGTGTAATGTCCTTTCCAGTGCAAGCTGCAGTACCGACTGACGCCTCATTAAAGCAGCTGATGGTAGTCACCAAGTCAAGCGAGATGATGGAACAGATGATCACACCTGATAATAATATGATGGATCAACTGCTTCAAAGCTCATTAGAGAGCTTTCCTCAAGATGAGATGGATGACCATCAACGCCAAGAGCTGAGCAGAATTATCTCAAAGTACAATAAAGAGATGTTTAACGAGGCTTTCGTTAATAAAATTGAAGAGCAGATGATAGCGGCTTATATCCGCTCTGCCAAAAAACACTTCACTCAAGAAGAAGTCGATGCTCAAATTGACTTTTATAGTACGGATGTAGGGCAGAGTATCGTTAATAAGCAACCAGCGATGCTTCAAGAGTATATGAAAGAGGCCATGCCAATCGCTATGGAAGCCTCTATGCAACAAATACAAAAAATCATGCCCAAGATGCAAGCAGAGATTGAAGCACTTGGCCTTGAAGACTGATTCGAATTATCAGGTTATCGCTACACCGACCGTCCTAACTGACCTTATGGTCTAGAGTAAAGAGAGTATCATGAGTCTCAAGCCATCTGTGACTAGAGTAACAGGTCATCTAAGCCAAGCTGCCGCTGTTGAGCGAGCTGCAAAGGCTGGTATGCTGGATAAGGGCAATGCTGGTAATGGTGCACCAGATGGTGATGCGGACAAAAATAGTAAAGATAACTCGATGCTTACCGTACTGATCGCGGTTGGGGCTAATTTCCTTATCGCCATTGCCAAGACTGTCGTTGCTTTTATGACAGGGTCTGCCTCTATGATCGCAGAAGCGGCGCATTCATGGGCAGACACAGGCAATGGCACACTACTGATCGTCGCTGAGAAAAAATCTGTCAAACCAGCTGACACCAGTCATCCGTTAGGCTATGGCAAGGAGTCGTATGTCTGGTCAATGATTGCGGCTTTTGGGGTATTTACTGCCGGGGCAATTGTCTCAATCTATACGGGAATTAAAGAGTGGAATGCTCCTGAAGGGGAGACCAACTATACCATCGCCTTTATTGTATTAGCCGTGGCCTTCGTACTAGAGGGTATCTCGCTGATGCAAGCTTACCGCGAAAGTAAAAAGCATGGCGAGGCTATGAATATCAGTGCACTCGGCTATGTGGTGGATACTTCTAATCCGACGCTGCGCGGGGTGTTCTTTGAAGATTTGGCTGCGGTGACGGGCTTGGTCATCGCGGCTATTGGTATGGGACTACATGCTTATACCGGTCAGCCATTTTGGGATGCTCTAGGCTCTATTATTGTGGGGGTGCTACTCGGAGCGGTAGCAATATTTTTGATTAGCCGCAATCGCGACTTTTTAGTAGGTCTTAAAGTCTCTGATTCCATGCATGAGTATGTATTATCAGAGCTAAACGCCCATCCTGACATCGATAGTGTCTCTTATCTGCATCTTGAGTGGGTAGGGCCTAAAAAGATGTTTATGGTAGCGGCTGTCGATATCGCTGGTAATAAATTAGAAGAGCAAGTGGCGCACAAATTTGAGCTTATCGAGAATCAGTTCCGTGCCAATCCTATCTTTCAGGAGGCGGTACTGACTTTATCTGTTCCCGGCGCGCCTATCTTGCAACCTAGCAAAACAAGCTAGTCAAACAATCTAGCAAAGCAACCTAGACTAATCGAATAGCGACCCATCACAATGCTCCACAGCCTCTTTATAATCGGGAATACTTTATGCCTAAGCAAACATTAACTGCTAAATATCTTCTCAGAGTGCCTTCTCTAAAGTCAGCAATGTGGGTAGCTATTATGACGGCTTTCGGCATGCATAGCGCTAATGCCGAGCTGGTTATTCATAGTGAAGCGC
This sequence comes from Psychrobacter pygoscelis, assembly GCF_004335015.1. Classification (GTDB taxonomy): domain Bacteria; phylum Pseudomonadota; class Gammaproteobacteria; order Pseudomonadales; family Moraxellaceae; genus Psychrobacter; species Psychrobacter pygoscelis. The sequence goes on along the minus strand of NZ_RQRU01000008.1, from coordinate 66,582 downwards.
CTGATAAAGTAATAATGGTTACTAATGCGCAGCTGACTCAGGCTCAAGCGCCAACGGACGCTTCTATCATCAAGTTGATGCAAGTCATGCGTGTTGATCAGCAGATAGAGGCGATCATCAATGGTCAGCAAGCGGCCATTGAAGCCATTAACTCGCAAACTCAGCATCGTAATCAGTCGTCTGATGATGAGTTAAAGCAACGTCAACGAGAGATTCGCAAGCAGGTTCAAGGGTTATTGGGACAATATGTCAAAATCATGACGGGAACTATTGATGATGCTACTGACACTGAGAGCCTGACTCAGGCCTATATCGCTGCGGCTAAAGCTTACTATACGCAGGCCGAAGTCGATGCTCAGATTGCTTTTTATGATACCCCCATTGGTCAAAGTATCTTGGACAAGCAGCCTCAAGTAGTAGCAGCTTTCTTAAAGCAGTCAATGCCTGATGACATGAGTGAGACGGCGTCGCAGCTTAGTGAGCTACTGCCGCAAGTGAAGAAGATTGTCAAAGATATGCTGTAAATAAGCTATTTTTTCGATTAGGCAATAAATTATCTTACTAAAAAGGTCTCCTAATTAGGAGACCTTTTATTGATTGTTAATCAAAGCTAGTTGTTGCTAGTTTACAATTTCAATTAGCACAATAACCAATTACTTTTTAGGGTTATTGGCACCGATAAACCAAGCGTCTTTGTCGATGATACGGCTGGCTTCAGTGAATAGATCCGCTGTGTCTTCATCCCCAACATCTCCTGCGGTCTCAATAGCTTCACGAAGCGTCTCAGCGACGGTCTTATAGCGGCTGGTCAGCTCACGCACGTGCTGATCGACTTCAGTAATGTCAGTAGGATAATCATCTAGCACAGAGTCTTTCGCGACGCGGCTGGCTAGACCATTTGGCTCACCACCCAAAATGACGATACGTTCTGCAATGGTATCTGACACTTCACGAAGGCGTTCGGTGGTCTCGTCTAATAGTTGATGAACCCCAATAAACCCCGAGCCTTGGAGATTCCAATGGCATTGTTTGCCATCTAAAGTAAGGTCTATTAAGTTTGCTAGATTGGCATTTAACAGGTCAACCATTTTTTTGGCGGTATTGTCGTCTAAACCACTTGCGTAACGTTCTCTCATAGTTATGTCCTTTATTAATTGGTTAAAAGTTAATTGGTTAAAAGTATTGTTATTGAAAGAGTATTAATCGGGAGTACTACAGTTTGGTAGTACGATTAAAGAACTAATAAACTGGCGTAGTGTAAAATACGCAAATTTACTAACTCTTGGTAAATGATAACAATTATTATTTCTAAAAGTGACGCTGATTGGTAGGCATTTCATCTGATTACTGTAACTGCTGTGTAAAGGAGAAATTGCTCTACAGTAGGCAATCAAAACTTAAGACCTTCAGGCTAAAAATTGAAATATAATAAGTACAAGTGACCGATGGTTAGCCAAGCGGCTCATAATAGAGAATTAACTTTTGCTGATAACAGATGCTAAGAGGCCACAGAGCAGCAACCTAGGCATGCTCAAACCGTACCACGCTTGTGCCAAAGGGGTAGCTTGTTTTCTCGCAATCGCCTGTCTAAATCCTCAAAGCGCAGTACCCATTCTTTAATTGGCTCTTTATTTAATGGCTATCATTAAGGTAGCTATTTGTGTTAACTCGTGTCTTATTTATGGTCTATTTTGATCGTGCTTCATCGTTGCTAATGTCACTATCCGCGGCTTGAGAGCCATCAGGCTGGTACTCTTTTGTATAAAAATACTGATCATTATGTAGGGTCACAATAAATATCTTATCAAAGCCTTCATCGAAGCTTGGCGGCTGTAACTTTTTAGCAGTGCCTTTGACACCAATCTCAGGGATTTTTGCTTTACCTTTGCGCTGATTATTCCTTGCCAAAGCTTCCTTAAATGGGCAGTCAAAATAATAAGCGACCACTTCAAACCCTGGCTTTTTGGCAGCTGTAATAAAGGGTAATCGCTCATCAATGGTGGGATTGGTCTTGTCAATCACAGTCTTGGCTTTGCTGGCAAGACAAGCTGCAAGTGGTGGCTGGTCTTGAGCATGTCTTTATTGAGCCGAATATGGCTATGAAAAAATTGCTGCTGATAAAAGGTAGACTTGCCTGCACCTTGAAGTCCAATAAATATAATAATCTGCATCGCGCTAAATCGTGGATAAGTTATGATAATGTTAACTGAAGCGCAAAGGTATTTATAAAATTATAACTAGACCAAAAGCTAGCATGGCTCACTAAAAGGCATAAATAATGATAACCATTGATAGAATAAAAGCGTTTTTTAGCAAAAATAATGACAGGCCATCTGGCTTTACTGATAAGCAAGGGCGCATGCTTACGGTGGCTGAATTAAAAATGCAAGCAAGTGAGTCGCGCAAAAAATGGCTGTCAGGATTTGGCTTTAAGATGTGCTGGTATATGGTCAAAGAGGGTGAGCTTAAGGCACGAGGCTGGTCGCTCAATGATTTTGCTAATGCCATTGGACTTGAAGAGCAGCGTTTTTTATCTTGGAATGAGGGCGTGAGTTACGTCTACTCAAGTCGTGGTGGCTCAAACGTATTCATTACACCAGCATTAAATGGTTGGGTGTATGTTCTGAATTTTGCAGATGAGTTAGATTTATTAGATGGTATCTTAGAGAGCTACTATGCTTTTGGGAGTTATCGAGTTGTAGATTATGTCAGTTGGAAGCAAGTAGAGGAGAGGCAGATTGTTCGTTATTTTCAGTATGCTGATGGCAGAGTCTATCACAATATAGGCGTGCAAACTGAGCAAGAAGCCGAGCTAACGTTTATCGATATAACGGGACTGGATAATGAGCACGCCTGCGAGGCTATGTTTTCACAAGCAGCATTCAACAACCCTGACATCACTAATATTGCTGATGAAGAAGATGTCATGGCCCTGTGTAAGGCATGGACGGGTCAGGATTTATTGGTGCTTGATACCTACCCGATAAACTCAGTAACAGAGCAGGGGGTATCAGGAGTACTTTTAGATCGTTAAAGGTGGTTGTTACGATGGTAGCTACTATAATCATTGTGGCTACTGGATGAAAATAATAAAGAAGGTGCAGGTTAGCAACTATGGGGCTATCTAATAAATGACACCGTTATAAATAAAAAACCATGATAGCTTAGTCACGTCTAAACATATCAACATAGCCCGCAGAAAATAAAGAGATACAAGTAAGCTCAAGTGCCATACTGGTATAAACCGTCCTAGCTTGCTGCAAGCGCGCTGACAGGGGCTATAAATACTTGTCCCAGTATTGTTGTTAGATTGAATTCACTGTACTGCACTATGGATAGCCCAACTGATGGGCAATTGGCTTATAGATCATCGATATTGTGGATATTGTCTACCAAGTCAAAGCTTTCATACACCTCTTGCTCAGTCAATACCTGCGTACTGTCTGCAAATTGATAATAGTCCGGTTTCTTATCGAAGAATATCTGACAGTTGAAGTTAAAATCAATATCGGCTTCGATGATACCCAGTGATAAAAAATACTCTTCAGCAGCGATAAAGTAATAAAATAAATGAGTACCGCAGTAACTACAAAACCCCCTTTCGGCAAACTTGGATGACTGATATCGGCTGATATGCTCATTGCCATTAATCGTCACGTCGGAGCCGCAATCTATGGATAAGAAAGGACCGCTACCCCAACGACGGCACTTATTGCAATGACAAGCATCAAAATTACTGTTATCAGCAACCTCAATCGTTACTCTCTGACAAAGACATTTTCCTTTCATAGCCACCCTTGGTAATGAATAATTATTTGTTATAAGTTTAATTTAACATATATTTTAAAATAAATTAACAAGCTATAGTTTTAGGCTTGGGTTTTTATTTAAGTTTTATTTTATTACCATCCCTACTATCTAAGTCCCTACTATCTAAGTCAAACTTGTTTATAACGGGTACATCGCCAGTCACTAATATGGATTTTATAGTTAGACACTATGATGAACTTAAGACGGCAGTCAGTTCATTATAAAAATTTATACCAGTTCTGCACCATATGACGATGACACTATTTTATTTAGGTGCGACTATATAGCCATGACTCTTTATATCCTTGACACTGAGTCAAGTCTTGATTGGATTGAGGATATAAGGACTGTATCAGCACACTTTTGAGCCGTAAAGGGCGTATAAAATCTAGTGACTTCAATTTGTGTAACTTAAGTTTGTGTAACTTATGACATGATAAAAGCGACTGACTGCCAGTGGCTTCTGCCAAAACCCCACTTTAAAAAAGGCAAAAAATCCCCACATACACCCTACGATGCAACAATATAATCAAATAAGAAGACCTCACTTATGCGCATGCCTGAACCTCGCTCATCTCGTCAACTCAATCAACTGGCCACGCAGCTTCAAGATGAAGCTGAAATCACGGGTGTCAATGCGTCCGGCACGCAGATAGCCAGTCGCGCCTTTGAGATGGTTACTGAATTTGAACCTGCTGGTGACCAGCCACAAGCTATCGAAAAGCTGGTGAAAGGTGTCGAATCTGGTATGGATAATCAGTTGTTGCTTGGGGTGACTGGCTCGGGTAAGACCTATACGATGGCTAAGGTCATCGAAAAATGTCAGCGCCCGACGATTATTATGGCGCATAATAAGACTCTTGCCGCTCAGCTGTATGGAGAGTTCAAATCCTTTTTTCCTAATAACGCCGTCGAGTATTTTGTCAGTTATTACGACTATTATCAGCCGGAAGCTTACGTTGCGGCTAGCGATACCTTTATCGAAAAAGACAGTGCCATCAATGACCATATTGATCAGATGCGTCTGTCAGCGACGCGCGCTTTGCTCGAGCGCCGGGATGCAATTATTGTCTCGTCAGTATCCTCTATTTATGGTCTGGGCGATCCAGAAAGCTATCTTAAAATGCTCCTGCATATCGTCGTCGGTGACCGTGTAGACCGCACAGCGATGATTAAGCGTTTGGTTGAGCTACAATATACGCGCAATGAGTTGGACTTCGGCCGTGGTACCTATCGCCTTCGTGGCGAGCTGCTTGATATCTATCCAGCTGAGTCTGAGCAGCTGGCTGTAAGGGTCAGCATGTTTGATGATGAAGTCGAGAAGATATCTTGGTTTGACCCTCTTACGGGTAAGACGGTGCGCAGTGTCCCGCGTATCACTATCTATCCTAAGTCGCACTATGTGACCCCGCGTAATAAACTTGAAGCAGCAAGTCATACCATTCGCGCGGAGCTTGAAGAGCGTCTTAAATACTTCCGTGAACACGACAAGCTCGTTGAAGCGCAGCGTATTAAAGAGCGTACCCAATACGATCTTGAGATGATTCAGCAGCTTGGCTACTGTAATGGTATCGAGAACTACTCTCAGCATCTCTCAGGCCGGCCAGCAGGGGAGGCGCCGCCGACCTTATTCGACTATGTGCCTGCCGATGCACTAGTATTCATCGATGAGTCGCACGTCACCGTCTCACAGATTGGGGCAATGTATAAAGGGGATAGGTCGCGAAAAGAAAATCTCGTCAATTATGGATTTCGCCTACCTAGTGCTATGCATAACCGACCGATGAAGTTTGAAGAGTGGGAGCGTATCAAGCCCGCTACTATCTTTGTCAGCGCAACGCCAGCCCAGTACGAGCTAGAGCAAAGCGAGCAAGTCGTCGAGCAGGTTGTGCGGCCGACAGGTCTTATCGATCCTGAGATTGAGATTCGTCCAGTACTGACTCAAGTCGATGACGTGCTATCGGAGATTACCAAACGCCGTGAGCTCAATGAGCGCGTACTTATTACCACGCTGACTAAGCGAATGTCCGAAGACCTCACTGACTATCTTAAAGAGTATGATATTAAAGTAGCCTATCTGCACTCAGACATCGATACGGTCGAGCGGATGGAGATTATTCATGAGCTGCGTACAGGTGTCCATGACGTGCTGGTCGGTATTAACCTCTTGCGTGAGGGTCTTGATATGCCTGAGGTGTCCTTAGTCGCAATCTTTGACGCCGATAAAGAGGGCTTTCTACGCTCGGAGCGCTCTTTGATTCAGACGATTGGCCGCGCCGCCCGTCATGTCAATGGTAAGGCTATTTTATACGCTGACCGCATTACCCCAAGTATGGAAAAGGCTATTGAAGAGACTGAGCGCCGTCGTGAAAAGCAGATTGAGTTTAACCTCAAGCATGGCATCACGCCTAAGTCTGCTCGGCGCAGTATCACTGACAAAATCGACACAGGGGAGAGTGAGGACGATTTAAATGATAATCAAGCCATTCCAAGCTCAAGCGGCTTGCCAGATGTCGATATCGAGATTCTACGCAGTCCTGACCTGCTCGCCAAAGAGATCGCCCACTTGGAGAAAGAGATGAAGCAGCTCTCGCGTGAGCTCAAGTTTGAGGACGCTGCCAAACTGCGTGATAAGGTAATGGCGCTTAAGGCTTATCTTATTTAGGCCGCAGATAATCTAGCAGCGATACGATAGTTTTTTTACCCTAACGCTGCTATTTATGACACTGCAACCGCTGCTCGCAAAGGTTATTGCTTAGAGAGGTTGGCAGTAGGGCGATTCTTCCGAAAAGTTTTAATATGCTGCATTATAAAGTGTGAGCTTCCGATTGGGTGGCTCACCTTTTTTTATTAAGTCTTTTTCTATAGAACCTTTTTATACCTAATACGTTCTCAAGCAAAAAGTACCACCTCAAAACGGTCAATTCTTATTGTTAAACGACAATAGCGCGGTTATCTGCTTACTCTTGAACGGCGTGTCTACTCAATAATAGAGCAAGCCCTTGTAATCCAAAAGATTGCGAATTAATATGGCCTTAATTAACATTCTAACCCACTGATCAACTAGGCGTGATATCTATTTTGCAAACCCATCAATTACTAGAGTTAAACTCTAACGAAAACTCCCTTGGCATGTCTGATGCCGCCAAACAAGCGATTGTTAACACTTTAGACATCGGCTTTCGTTATCCCGATGATCAACGCGCTGCCCTTATTCATAGAATCGCCAATATCAATGGCGTGACCGAGGCCAATGTCTCCTTGGGTAATGGCTCAAGCGAGAACATCCGAACTGTGGTACAAATGCTGAACAACAAAGCCTTAACCACAGGTAGGTCGTTTCAGGTCGTGGTGCCGCACCCCACCTTTGCCTATGCTGAGCTATACGCCACTCTGCTGGGTATACCGGTCGTCAAAGTAGAGCTTACTGCTGAGAGCTATGATTTAGACTTTCAGAATCTTCAGAAGGTCGCTAACGACTTCGACGGTATTAGCTTATTTTATCTGTGCAATCCGAATAACCCAACCGCTACCATCACTGACACAGCTAAGTTTAAGGCTTGGGTGGCCTCTGCGCCAGATAACCACTATTTCTTGCTCGATGAGGCCTACTCCGAGTACGTCACTGACCCAAGCTTTGAGAGTGGTGTCGAGTGGGTGAGGGTAGGCTTATCGGATAACTTAATCGTCGTTCGCACTTTCTCAAAGTTGTGTGCTTTAGCGGGCATGCGGGTGGGCTATGCCATTGCCAATCTACACATGACCTCTGCAATCGAAGCCTTTGTGTCCATTGACAATACCAACCTATCTGGAGCAGTTGCAGCTTTAGCGACTTTAGATGATAAAGAATATTTGGATTTGAGCCTGCGTACCACGATCCAATCGCGGCAAATGGTCGAAGCGGTTCTAGACGAGCTAGGTCTGCGCTATCTGCCCTCACAGGCCAACTTTATCTTTCATGAGATAAAAGGTGATGTAACGACCTATATCGATAGAATGCGTGAGCACGGCATCGTCGTGGGTCGAGCATTCCCCCCTATCCAAGGGTTTAACCGACTGACGCTAGGGACTCCTGAAGAGATGACAGTATTTATCAAAGCCCTAAAGTCCTTCCGTGAGCAAGGTTGGGTGTGATTGGCTCAAGGTAGCTTTAGAGATTAAGCTTAAGACCTCCTGACCAGCGTTGAAAGAATAATCTGTAGTTTGTCGCCATCAAACCATGTTATACAACGCCTAACATAAAGCTTATACTGCTCAATAGTTTGATACTAGGAAGTTACACTCCAATAGTATATGCTTGATTAGTAGCATCAGTGATATCAAGCAAAGTGGCACTAAGCTAAACTATTATTAAGCCAATAGTAGAGCATAGTTGTCACTGCTATTAACGGCAAGTATTTGGATTAATTAAAGAATCATTAAAGCAAAGTTCGGCGCGATATTAGTTTGCCCAGCATTGCGATCACTTGATCGAGTTTATAAATTTTTATAATTAAGGATATATTTATGTTTGACATTAAATCAATATTAAAGCGTGGGGTCGAAAAGCAACTCATGGATGTCGATGACTATATCTTTATGCCAGAGCGTATAGAATTAGAAGTAGACAGTGGAAAATTAATTTGTGTGTTAAACAGTGATGGCCGAGTCGATCTTTTCTATAGTAAGTTTGGTATCACTGACGTCAGGTCAGCCGCGCGCAAGCACCCCTTCACCCCGTTTGAGACCGAGCTGCATCACGGGCTGTATGATGATGTCATCGATGATCTTATCGACGGTGTGAACAAAGTTATTGACGGTGAGTCTAAATATTTTCATGAAAGTAGAATCCTCCCTTCAACCGCGCCATTAGCCATAGGCGGCTCTGCTGTGGACACGCCCACTACGGCACGACCCTTGCCAACCAAAGACAAATTTTAAGCAAGTTTGCCAAGCCTCTTACTGGGTTTTATATATTAGCGCTTTGCGCTTAACTTATATGTATAAAAAAGTGAGTTACCGATTGGGTAGCTCACTTTTTTAATGGGGATTGATTTAGCGTTTTTTGATGGGATAGCTATACGGGAGCTGATCCTGCCTTTTGCTACTATCTGCTCACCTAGGCGAGGCGGTGACACGGTTTGGGGCGTTACTGTTGCCTCGATACCACCCCAAAGCCTAGTCACCGCAGCCCGCCCAGTCGAGCAGGATAACCGCTTCAGTCAGGGCTAAAAAGCATTACGTAAGTTGAGCTATAGCTAATTTTTACTGAATCAGTAGGGTTGGGGTGGTAGGCTAGTGTGGGAGCCCAACGTATAAGTTGAGACCAAAGATTCCATTCTTAGGAACTCTTTTGTGCTCTAGTAAATATTTTCCTCCTATAACAAGCGTTTAGTAGGCAGCATGGAAATAAATAGAGATAGTCAAATTTACGACGATGTTTAATATTTTGTATCAAATGCAAAAAATATTGATGTAAAATATTTTAAGTTATAAAGAGTGATAATGTGAGTCATTTATGAATGAGAAAGATATCGAATTGGCTGCTGAAATTCAACACCTTTCAGAAGTACAGATTGAAGAGTTATATCAAAAATACCTTAATGGTGCAAAGAATGCTGATCTTATAGAAGAGTATGGAATTAACGTTACTCCTAATAAGCTAATTACAGTATTTCCTCCAAGGAAGCTTTTAAATGAGTTATGTCCTTACTGTAGTGTACCTATGTATTCAAAGCGTAAAAGTAAAAGCTACTCTAGTTGGGATACTATACCAATTGAATGTTACAAATGTGAGCATAAGCTTTTTATAGACACTAATGACTACAATAGAAGAGAGTGTAGGTGCGAGAATTGCTTAACTATTCGGCATCGAGAAAGATTAGCTAAAGAAACGAGACAAAGAAATGCTATTCGAGAGGTTTATAATTTAGATAGATACGAACCTGTTCCATATGATGATTTGACGTTCTTTCAAAAAATAGTACTTCTTACTCTATTTAGAATGCAAACGGATGAAGAGTTTGACTATATTTTATCTCTAGATGACCCTCGTAGGACTATTCAACTTTCACCTACATCTCTTATGGATACGGAATGCATCAAAAATCTACTCAAGTCAAGAGTGATTGTTGTAGATCCAGATTCAAGTATAACTGCATTTTGTGAAGAAGATGATTTTCAGAAATTCTATCTAAGGCAGGTACGTTGGGTCGTTAATATTTCATTAGAAGGAACTTATCGTAGTAGTCTAAGTGAGGTTTATAATAAGACCTACACTGAACTTAGAGAAGCAGTACGGATTGAATGGGAGCATAACTTACATGATTTAATTTATAAATTGTCTGTAGAAGAAGTTTTACAGTATTTATATGTAAAATCTGACGAATTGCGATTAAATTTTACTGCTGAAAAGAAAACAAGAGAGGTAGTTAATCAATTATTAGAGAATTTTGCAGTAAGCGAGATTTATTACTTTGTTAAAAAATCAGTAGAAGACGCGCATATTTTTTATACAAAGGGTCAGGCCCAAAGCAAAAAACATGCAGCTAATATTATACCAAATAAAATGCTTACTTTAGGCGAAAGAGCGATTAACGAAAATTGGTCTACATATAAATATAATCGCGACTCTCGAGCACCAAGATCTTATTTAAGCCAAATATTATTTGATTTTGTCTTACAAGATAAGGATGCAGGATTTACTAAAGCTATTGGTAAATATTGGTCTGAAGAATTATACCCTAGATATTTTTTTCAAGAAGAATTAGAAAATAGTAATAGCTTATATTGTTTAGATTGTGGTTCTACACTTATAGATATAGCTATGGAGGATGCGGTACTTAAAGCAAAGTGTAAGAGTTGTGGTATAACTAAGGAGTATGTTTCTCACAGTTGAGTCATCTAAATCACATGAAGAGAAGCATAGATGTATCAAAGTGAAATCTCAAGAATAGTTCGATAAAATAAGGGCAGGTTACGCTATCGCTAACCCACCCTTGTATCTAGGCTTCTTGCAAACGGTTCTTGCAAATATAGTCAATTAAGCTGACTGTCTTCTTATTACATCAACCAAGTTATTTCTTTTTAGTAAAGTTGGCATAGCAAGACTGAAGCGACTTCGCCACGACTTTGGTAACTAGCTTCGCGCGGTATTCTTTATCGATAGCGGCATTGGTCATATCGACGATAGTGACTTGTTGCAGCGCTTGCTCGCTGACGCAGCTACATACCTTGGTTTTTAAGGCTTCTTCTTGTTCTGAGTTCATCGCAACGCGGGCAATACGCCAAGCGTTGTTCTTTTCAATCTCACTTCGGCAAGTGTTATCGACAGCCGCTTTGAATACATTCATGCCAATATTCGATGCTGTACCGACCGCATCGCCTGCGTTGGGTGTGCCGCCAGTCGTAGTACAGCCAGATAAGACAAGGGCGGCAAGCATAGCGATTGAAGCAGAGATTGAGGTTAAGCGCTTGTTCATAGGGTAATCCTTGATTATTCATTAATAAGTGTGGCGAGTTGGACAATGTAATCCGTCTATTTAACCTTCGGAATTATACTACTTTCCACTGGTCTATGGCGTAAGCATAGGTTTTAAGATAGCGAGTGACGGTATTAGCGTTTTCGTCGTATAGGGTGGTTTCGCATTCTGTAGATAGCTTACATCGCCACAAAGTTGGGAAGGGCTTCAATGCGGTTAAGCCAATCGAGTAGATTTTGATATTGAGTGAGCGCCAGTCCACCGTCTGCTGCACTATGGGTGTAGGTATAGAGGCTAATGTCTGCCAAACTTGGCGCATCGCCTAGCACTCCCAAACAAAAGTAGGGTGGGATAATAGATACATTTGGCCGTTGATGCCTACGGAATGCCTATTAGAGTCTTGTAATGACACCTTCTAAGACTGAATTGAACCGCAAATGGTTTATCCGATAAAAATACATAAATAATCATAAATGCTAATGATATTGACAATAATTATTATTTTAACTATGCTCCCACAACATTTTATAAAATCTAAAAATTTGCGCCAATACTTGAATATCAAGTATATCTTTAAAATAAATTTATTAAAAATTCAAGTATAAATAATACTTTTTAAAGGTTTTGTGGGCTTTTATATATTAATAATGTTGTTCAACAATAAATTTTACTAACAATTCATTTAAGGCTTCTATATGCAATCAAGATATTTTAAGTATTCACCGTTAATTGTTGCTATTAATACAGCGCTATTTATGGCGATGCCTACACATGCAGCAGAAGTAAGTACTATAGCTAACTTAGATAGTTTAGATAACTTAGATACTATTGATAGCACAGATAAGGAAAGTGAAGATATTCCTTCGGTCACTTTGCCTGCCGTCGTCGTCACATCCAACCTTGCAACTGATATTACTGAAAATACAAATGCGTATACCATACCTATTACTAGCACTGCGACAGGATTAGCATTATCAACCAAAGAAACACCACAATCATCTAGTGTTATTACCAATCAGCAGATCAAAGACAAACAATTAAACACTTTAGTAGATGTACTAAATAATACACCAGCCATTCAAGTGAGCAAATTTGATAGTACACGGCAAGGATTCTCTGCTCGTGGTTTTGAGATAAATCACTTCCAAGTTGACGGTATGAATGTCAACTTTATCCAACAAGCAGCCATGAGTGAATATGGTGCTAATACAGCGATGTATGATCATGTTGAAGTGGTACGTGGTGCGACAGGGCTTATGAGTGGAGCAGGCGATCCTTCTGCTAATATTAATTTGGTACGCAAACATGCCAACAGCACCGTACCATCCACAGAAGTATCCGCCACTGCCAATCGCTTTGGTAACTATGGTGTGTCTATAGACCATAGTAGAGCGCTGACCCAAGATGGTGATATACGTGGGCGTGTCATCGCCAGTTATTCAGATGGTGACACCTTTATTGAGCGTGAAAACAAAGGAAATACGCTTGCTTATGTGACTATTGATGCGGATATTGGTGATAATACCACTGCCAATATTGGCGCAGCTTACCAACATAATAAAAATCATAACGTCATGTGGGGTGGGCTTCCAAGCTATCTAAGTGACGGAACACATGCTGACTGGGATGTCAGTAAAAATGATAGTCCCAATTGGGCAAGGTGGGACTCTGATGTTATGCAGTACTTTGCAAATATCAACCATAATATAAATGATAACTGGACTGTAGCTCTAAAAGGCAGCTATCAAAATGCCACAAGTTCGCCTAAGCTGTATTATCATTATGGCAGTACCGTCGATGCCGATACTGGCATAGGACCTCGACCCCACGTATATTTTGCTGATACAGAACGCACTCAAACCAATCTTCAAGGCACACTGACAGGTGACTTTGAAGCTTTTGGACAACCACAGCAGGTTATCGCTGGTGCATCTTATAATAACAATGATCTAGAGTCCTACGATTACCAATTTGATAAAGAAAAATTAGCACCAGCCAGAAACTTTTTCACATGGGACGGTAGTTATCCTGAACCCGCATGGGGCAATACTAAGCAAAGCTCTGATGCTACCTTTAGAGAATCAGCAGTCTTTGCGGCGGCTAAAGTCAGTTTAGCTGAGCCAGTATCGTTGATTTTAGGTAGCCGACTGTCTAACTATACCGCTAAGGGCACTCAGTTTGATACAGATGTCTCAACGGAAGCCAAAAATGTAGTAACACCTTATGCAGGGGTTAACTACAAACTTAATGATGCTCACACACTATATGCCAACTACAGTGATATCTTTAAACCACAGACACAACGGGATATCAATGGTCACTACCTCGATCCCATCACTGGTAAAAATTATGAAATTGGGCTAAAAAGCAGCAATGCTGATGGTAGCTTAACCAGCCAAGTAAATATATTCAAAATCCTACAGGACAATGTCGCCCAAGCAGATGGAGATAAGAAAATTACAGGTACAACGCCACCTGAGCAAGCTTACTATGGGGCAAAAGGCACAACCAGCACAGGGGTAGAAGTTGAAGTCACTGGTAAGCTTAGTGATAATATTAATTCGACCTTAGCCTATAGCCACTATCACGCTAAAGATAACAAAAATCAGCCCATCAGCACCACTATTCCCAACACCAATATCCAGCTATTCACCTCTTATGACTTATCGGACAAAATAAGTGGACTGACTGTGGGGGCGGGGGTAAATTGGCTAAGCGAATATCACTCATTTGGAACCAACCCAAAAACTCAACAACCAGAAAAATATAGTCAAAGCCCTGTCACATTGGTCAATGCCATGGCTCGTTATGCTATATCTGATAATTTGGGCATTCAAGTTAATGTTAATAATTTACTTAATAAAAAATATGTTGTCAGCAACCCTTGGGGACTTGATCAAATTTCCTATGGCGAACCAATCAATGTGATGGGCAAAATCACTTATAAATGGTAGTGACTCAGTCTTATTAAGCGACAAAGAAGGTAAATAGACAGCTTCTATTTGCCTTTTTTCTGCCGTTTTTGAGTCTTAACTTTAATAATCTTAGCTCTCAACCACCATTAGCCTGATTATGATACATTCCTCCCGTTTACTTATCTATAAACCTTACCTAAGACTCGCTAGTCGTATTATCCTAGCGATCGTAGGTAGCTATGGTATTGCCACCCTAACAGCACTTGCCTTTTTGGGGCTACCCATAGACCGTGTATCTGCTATTTATTGGGGGCAAATAGCCAGTGTCATTATCTGTGCTGCCATAATTATTTTAATATTTTCGGTGCAGCGTTTATGGCTTGCATGGGCAATTATCGCCGCTATTGCCAGTATATTGGGGTTGTTTTGTTACCTCACCATTTAGTCCTGTATTTAACCCTTTATTTAACTTTCATTTATTCTCTCTGGTTTACACTTTATATAAGCCTCTCTAGGTAGTCTCATGACAAATACAGTACCCTCGCAAAGATCTCAAGCCAAAAAAGCCAAAAGACAGCCTAAACCTAAAGGCTATCGGCAAATTATGGCTGAGGTACATACGTGGTTTGGTTTATTGCTGGGCTGGCTGTTATTTACTATTTTTATCATGGGGACTGTCAGCTATTTTAATGATGAGATAACGGCATGGATGCATCCTGAAATCCCTTCTGTTTCACAGTCTACCTCTAACACTTCCTTGTTTACTTTAGATAGACAAGATAGCACCACAGCATTTACCCATACCGTCAATTATTTACAACAGCATTATCCCACTGCCAAAAGCTGGTATATCAAGAAGGATGCGCGACATTCATATCTGGATCTTTATATAAAAACCGCTACAGATGATGTCAACTTGCAATTTAATCCCACAACGCAGACTGCTTATATAGCCAGAGCAAGCGAAGGGGGTGATTTCTTCTATCATATGCACTTTGATTTACGCTACATACCTTATATTTGGGCACGGCTTATCGTGGGCTTTGCCGCCATGATGATGTTGATTGCCATCATCACTGGCATCATCGTCCATAAAAAAATCTTCACCGACTTTTTTACCTTTCGCTGGGGCAAAGGACAACGCTCGTGGTTAGATGCACACAATGGGTTATCGGTGCTACCGCTACCGTTTCATATCATGATTACCTTTACCGGTATCATCACTTTAATTAGTTTATATATGCCTTGGGGTCTGCATTTATCAAAGATTGATGAAGATAAATTGTCTGATCAGCTTTATTCTTATCGTTCTGCTGACGCCACCGAATGGCAACCTGCGCCTCTGGTAGACATTGCACCTTTAATCACCGAAACCAAAGCGGATTGGCAACAACGCAATCCTAATTATGATATTAGCCGAATACGTATTAACCATCCTAATACAGATCAAAGCGTCATTATCCTTGACGGTGAAGCGAAGCAGCAGCTATCAACTTTAAGGATCTTTCGTATTTATAACGGTATGACTGGGCAGCTTATGCAGCAAAGTGATCCACCGCCACTGGCAGTGACCACGCAAGCGGTTATGATTGGCTTACATGCAGGACGTTATTCCGACGACTGGTTACGGTGGTTGTATTTTTGTTTAGGGGGGTCGGGCTGCGGTATGATTGCCTCAGGGTTGATATTATGGACGGTTAAACGTCGTCGTCAGCTCCCCAATCCTGATAAACCTTATTTTGGCTTTTGGTTGGTTGAAAAGCTTAATATCACCGCTTTGGTGGGGTTGCCACTAGCCATGGTAGGCTATTTATGGCTCAATCGCTTATTGCCTGTGCAGATGAGTGCCCGAGCAGACTGGGAAGTACATGGATTTTTTATCATTTGGGGGTTCGGTTTTTTATTGGCATTAATCACGCCCAGTCATGACGCATGGCACAGAGGTTTGGCACTGGTAGCGGGGTTATTATTACTCACACCTATTATGAATGCCATTACTACCGATCAAGGGTTGTTGCATAGCATCCGGCAATACGATGTTTTGTTTATTAGCTTTGATGCGATGTTTGTTGTATTGGGGCTATTATTTGCTTATATGGCGTATAGAGTATCGTTAAAACAGCGTATAACGGCACAAGTTAAGCCTAAAAGCAGTCAATATAAGCACAGGCAGCGTCAGCCAAGGGGTGAAAACAATGTCTAGCATAGTGGCTTATGTGTTGTTGCTGTTATTAAACCTAGGTGGCATGTCATTGTTAATGATGACCAGTAAACGCCATCGTGCTAAGTTTTTACCAAAGCTACAGTGTATATTGCCGTTTGGGTCACTAGCTCTGCGTAATATGGGGCTGTGTTTGTGTTTGCTGGCTTTTGTACTTACCTACTTTACCAGCCATACTGGTTATTTTGTAGTGGTATGGTTTGGCAGTTTGAGTCTGGCAGCAGGAATAGTCTATTTATATATGGTGTTATATGAGTTGTCAGGGGTGAAATAAGAGAGTCGTATAGCGTTACTTAACAATATTCATTTTTTTGTTCTGACATAGCATCTAAAACTTTAACTTAGCGAATTTGCCTCATTTCACCCAAATTATTCGTGAGTGGTCTTTTAGTAGTACAAAGTCTATATCTGGTTTAAAAGAATCAGCCGGTGTTTGGGAATTAACGCAGACTAATCTTGACGACTCTAAAGTAAATTAAACTTTAACAGTCAATTAAAATACTTGAACCAAATTTGAAACTGGGTTAGGTTTAAGAGGTAGTTGGTTGTCATACAATTGTAGAATCTTACTAATCATTGCTCTTTTTTTTAATAGATGAGCTAATAACAGTCATTGTATTAAGAAGCGCTGAGTATTGCGGTTGTTACAACCATAATCCCTGCAGGGAAGATAGGGATCAATCTAAAGTTTCAAGTATTAGCAAGTCTTGACGCGGTAGTATGCTTGGTAGTTACAGTTTGTTCTCTATCAATAATTCCCAGCACTATAAACTATAAAACTTATTTCAAGGATGAAAAGTATGCTCGGAAAGATGATGCACCGCCCGCTATTAATTAGCCACTTAATCCAACACGCCGCTCGCTATCATGGCGATACTGTGATTACCTCACGCGAGACCGATGGCAGCACCACTGTTACCAACTGGGCTAAGCTGCACGACAACAGTAAGCGCCTTGCCAACGCATTAGCGGCGCTTGGTTTGGAGCAGGGTGATCGAGTAGCCACCATTGCTTGGAACAATCGCCGCCATCTTGAAATCTGGTACGGGGTGTCCGGTAGTGGTATGGTCTGCCATACTATCAACCCAAGACTATTTCCCCAGCAGATTATCTATGTCATTAACGATGCCGAAGATCAGGTGTTGTTCTTTGAAAAAACCTTTTTGCCACTGGTTATTGGGGTAAAAGAGCACCTAAAGACAGTAAAGCATTTCGTCTGTATGACTGCGCCTGATGAAGAGGTTAGAGCGCAGATTCCTGAAGTAATATTCTATGATGACCTCGTGGACAATCAGTCTGCCGAGTTTGATTGGCCGGAGCTAGACGAAAATGCGCCAAGCTCCTTATGCTATACCTCAGGCACCACCGGCAATCCTAAAGGCGTGCTCTACACCAACCGTACCACAGTGTTGCATAGCTTCTGTATTAGTCTACCTGATTCGATCAGTCTGTCGGCCACCGATGTGGTGCTGCCGGTAGTACCCATGTTCCATGCTAATGCTTGGGGCTTACCTTATGCAGCAGCAATGGTCGGCGCGGCTGTCTCCTTGCCAGGGCCTAATCTTGATGGTCATAGTCTGGCAAGCTTAATTGACAAAGATGGCGTGACTTTGGCGGTTGGTGTGCCGACTATTTGGCAGACTTTGCTGGCCGCTGCTAAAGAGACGGGAACGAAATTGCCAAGCCTCAAACGTAATGTAGTCGGTGGTTCATCGTGTCCATCTTCTATGATTCGTACGTTTCATAATGATTTTGACTGTGAGACGTTGCATGCTTGGGGCATGACAGAGACCAGTCCTCTAGGTAGTGCCAACCAGCTAAAAGCCAAGCACAAAGATCTGTCTGATGAAGATAAGTTAAAGGTGCGCTTGTCTCAAGGCCGACCACCGTTTGGCGTAGAGCTGCGTATTGTGGATGCAGAGAAGAATAATAAGCTGCTACCAAATGACGGTAAGACTCCCGGTAATGTACAGATTAGAGGTTACTGGATTGTAGATACTTACTTTAATAAAGAACAGTCAGCGCTTGAGCCTGATGGTTGGTTTGATACTGGGGACATTGCCACGCTTAACGAAGATGGTTACCTAATGATTCGAGACCGTGCCAAAGACCTTATTAAATCAGGTGGGGAGTGGATATCATCGGTTGAGCTTGAAGACATTGCCACCACCCATCCTGCTGTCGCCAGTGCCGCAGCCATCGCCGCCAACCATCCTAAGTGGGACGAGCGCCCCGTTATCATCGCGCAGTTAGAACCTGGCCATGAAGTCACCGAGCAAGAGCTTATCGATCATTATCTGGGTAAGATTGCCAAGTGGCAGATCCCAAATGCTGTGGTCTTGGTCGATGCTATTCCTATAAGTGGGACAGGTAAGATGCTCAAAAAAGACTTGCGTGAACAGTATGGCAATCTTCTTATTGAGCGTGGTTTGGTAGACTAATTAACAAAACGATCTAAGATTAATGCAAAGCAGCCTATCTGTATGATGGGCTGCTTTGGTTTTATATGTCTATGAATTATTAGCAACTTTAGGACTATGGCTGTAAAGTTTCGCCACTTCAACTGTCAAGCTAGCTACCAGCGTCTAGCAGCTATCATCGCAAGCGCTCGCGTAAATGTTATTCCTCTTTATAGCATGATTAATTATTGAAACCAGCAGCTTGTTTGCTATTCTATAAGGCTTATACTTTTAATTTCTAAGGCTATAAAGCTCTAGAGCCGCCCCTAAGTAAGCCTATTAAGATGAATAATTTAATTATAGAGGTACTGCCATGTTATTTATTGAGCTAGATGAAGGTGATGATACTTTAGATGATATCAAGCGTATTTGCCGACATATTGCCGAACATCGAGAGTTAATTTACCTAATGAGCGACAGCCAAGCTGATGATCTTTCGGTCATTCTTGCCCCTACCTTACATGCCGATCAAGACGAAGACAGTAAGCGCGCTCACTGGCAACGACTACTAGCAGAGTTTGAGATGAAAGATGCAAAAGGTGAGCCGATACGCTTTTACCGAGAGCCAACAACCAGACGATTGTACTTTGCTAATCAAAAAGGTATCGAGGCGATTGCTAAGCAAATAGAGGCTGAGCAGCGTACCGCAGGTCACCATGAATCGAATGTAGCTTCACATTAACCAAGCCCAAAATAGCGCAATGCGTAAAACCCAGCCATACTCAAAACAATTACCAGTAGAGTTTGCCGAATCATCAGACTTAAGCCTATGGCCAATATACCTGCCCAAAAGTAGCTACTGCTTAGTAAGGCATTGATATTGGCAAGGCTTAAATCATTATTTAAGCTGTCATTTAAGTTATTGGCTAAACCATCTTGAAACATAATAGGCATCACCATTGCGGTTAAGACACAAGGCGCAGTAAATACCAATAGCCTTTTGAACTGAGGATAGAGCTTTAGATTGATGGAGCTAGCAAAAAAGGCATAGCGAACGGCAAAGGTGATACAAGCCATCATAACAATAGCGAGGGTAAAGTAAGTAGAGGTAATCATGTTGAGGCTCCGCTATCTTTAATTGCTGCCCTACTCAGCATCGTACCTACCGCCATACCGAGTAGGGCAGAGAACATCAAACCGTTGCTGATATGTAATATCTCAAAGAGTAACGCGGCAATAGCGCTGACCACGACAGCGATAAGTAAAGCTTTGCTCTTTACCATTGGTACCACCATCGCGATAAAAGTCGCAACAATCGCAAAATCAAAGCCGAGCTGGTCGATATTGCGAAGCAGGTGTGCTGAGACTATGCCCATCAGGGTGGCAAGGTTCCAGATCACGTAAAATACGAAGCCTGCGACAATGGCATACCAATAGTCAAACCGGCCGGTCTTGAGCTGATTAGCTTGTGCGACGACAAACATCTCATCAGTCAAAAGAAAAGCAAACAATGCGCGTTTATAAAAGGGTAGAGTAATGATGGCGTCTTGGTAAGTAGCAGAATATAGCACATGTCGCACGCTAATCATGCCTGTGCTGTTCACCAGTGATAGCAAACTACCACCAGCTCCTAATATGGCAATACCAGAGATTTGTGCTGCGCCAGCGAACACTAGCAGGGACATTAATTGTGCCTGAAAGCTGCTGAGACCTGCTTCAATACTCAAGGTTCCGCATAATACGCCCCAAGGAATGACCGAGATAGAGAGGGGTAGTATCGCCATAGTCGCTGATAGGGCGCGTTGTCTTTTACTGATTGCTGATTGATAGGACGGCTCAATTGAATAACTCATAATCCCTTATTATTTACAAGATTAGCCAGAGCGGCAATGTTAGCCAAAACGGCAGTGAATGTTAGCAAACACCATCGTCTGCGGATAATATTAGCATTATTAGAGCGGATCGACCCACTTCTTTAGTGATGGATTGGAGAAGGGCTGCTATTATTGTGGGCCGATGATTATAGTATTATGCTGCTGTTATTCAAGAAGATGTTAGATCCTCGTAGAGGCTAGCCATAGACTTTATGATTGGCGTTTAATGATAGTTTAAATAGTGCTAGTCTAAATATACTCATTAACTCATGTTGACTCCGATATGCTCCCTCATTCGGCTAACCCAACCGCTCTACTAACAAAGACTATTCTGTCAATAAGGCAATCTTTTCTGATAAGTAGCTTACTTCTGGCCAGTGGATTTTGCTTAACCAGTAACATGGCAATGGCTCATGATAATGAGCACATACTGCCACCTAAGTTAATCGATGATCTGGTAGAGACATATTGTCCGATAGCTGCCACAAGCATCAAGGAGTCTTCTGCCCTTAGCTATCGATGCTACGAAGACACTGATGCCAATACTGAGTACGTACTGGATTATAGTATAGATTTTATACCGCTAATTTTTACAGACTTCAATAAAGACGGTAATGTGGATCTAGCGTTAGAGATTCGCTCTTCAGGGCCGTTAGGTGGTAGTGCTTATACGACCAGTAGTATTCATTATTTACTGCTGGATGGCGAGCAGCAGCTTATCAGAGACTATCAGGTTCTGTTGTATGCGCCGTTTAGTAAGCATATCGTTAATTATCAAGTAGAAGATGGGCAAATCAATTACCAAGCCGAGCCTAACTTTCGCCCTTCTCCAGAAGCCTATGATGACAGTGGTGAGCTACTAGTAGCGCCATTAGACTTTGCGGTGAATTGGGTGGATGGGGCCCCAATAAGTACGGAATATCAGCACAATTGTCAGTTGGCTAAGGCTGCCGATAAAAGAATCTTTACGGCAAATATAGGCGTGACTCGCTATCGTGATATCGGTATGCACGACTACTTACAAGAGATCACTGAAGAGACGCAGCTTAATAAGCTTATGATTTCAGCGACGATGTCAGGGTGTGACAATCGTAAAGTAAGCTTCTTTATTAAGCCTACGACTGAGCAATCGTTACCGGTATTAGCAGATGTGGTGCAGCAGCTGATACCAATATCTAACTATGCTGGTCAGCTCAATATGCTACTTAGGCTCGACAGACAGTCTCAGTTACGCTTCAACGAGAGAATACCACTATCTGATCAATGGTCAGCTTTGGTGCGCGTAGAGCGCAGCTCGAAGGCAGCGAGTATCACTATTGACTTAATTGAGGGCGAGTAAGGGCTTTGGGAGTAATTGTGATTGTATCTGAGTCTGAGTCTGAGTCTGTGAGGTTGGCCTGCAAATATATAGTTATCAAGAGTATAGAAAAAAATTATAGAAATAAAAAAATCAGCCAAGAGTGTCTTAGCTGATTTTTGAGATGACGGTTAAGTCAGATTATTAAACGTTTTTACCATGTTGCTTTTGCTGAATGTCTTTGGCGAGCTTGTAGCATTCGTTGATATGATCAAAAGCAATCTTTTTGAAGATCATATAGCCCATAGTTGCCGCAACCATCTGACCACCTAGGGGGATGAACTTAGTTACTTGTTTGGCGACAATACGTCCACCAAAGCCTTGAACGGTCTTTTTAACAACACCGCGAGTGGCCATTAATCCAGCAAAGTCAACGGCACGGTTTTTAAGCTCTTTCCAGTGTACATCGCGCGACTCAAGATCAATGGCTGATTCACGACCTTCGATAAGGCCAAAGCGCTCGCTAATCTCAGGTAACAGGCTAGTTAGCAGACCAGCGTCAATTGCCACATCCACAAATGGTACTGGTACGACAGCAGCGCCTGCTGAATATTTAGCACGCTTTTTGACTAAAGCTTGGCACTGCGCTTTTACTTTTTCTAGATCTAAATCTGGGTCGATAGTATTGGGTAATTTTTCAGCAGAAGGGGTAGTTTGCATATTAATTTTCCTCATAAGTTTAAAATGGGATAAATCTAACAATAGTATTGTATAAAAAGCTCAGCTCCTATATTAAGGCTGGCTATAACACCAACTTTAAATTAAACAGCTAAAACTATTAATAATTCACTCATTCTGTTATTTTACTGATTTTTATGCGTCTTACTATCATTGCTTTGTATCAACTGAGCATATTTTGCCTTGCTCGTTATTTATTATGTAAATATGCGTTTTATTTTTTTAGCTAAAACCCGTGCTATAGCCAATATCTCCCTAGTTACAGTATTGAGGCAAGTCTCGCGCTAGCAAATATAATGCTGTGATATTCTGGTGCAAATAGATGATTGAGTACCACTAGTAAAGTCAGTAGAATAGCGCCATGCTAAAATTAACCCCCCGCTTTACCGGCCGCGTGCCTGATGATCTTCCTGAATCTCTTAAATCCCTTGCCAATGAAGCGCCCACTCTAGCGCGGCTTTATGCCGGCCGGGGTATTACGGCCATAGAGGATATGACCACTGAGCTGGCGCGATTGCTGCCTGCCGAAGGGCTACTAGGATTAGATGCGGCTGTCACAATATTGGATGCTGCCATCGACAATGGCCTGCGCATATTGATCGTCGGCGACTTCGATTGTGATGGCGCAACCAGTACCGCTTTGATGATCCGTGTGCTCAGGCAGATGGGGGCAGATGTAGAGTTCATTGTACCGGATCGCTTTAAATACGGCTATGGCCTCACCCCCGAAATCGTTGAGCTGGGTATCGAGACCTATCATCCCGATATCATCGTGACGGTAGATAATGGCATCTCTAGCCATGACGGGGTCGAGCGTGCTAAGCAAGACGGCATTACCGTAATCATCACCGACCACCATTTGACCACTAAGCCGACACCAGCAGCTGATGCCGTGGTCAACCCCAATCAGCTTGGCTGTAGCTTTGACAGTAAGTCTCTGGTCGGGGTTGGGGTGGCCTTTTATCTACTGGGCCGCTTGGCTAAGCTCCGCCGCAAAGCCGGAAAGTCTACGGTACAAGTCAGTCATCATTTAGATTTAGTAGCACTTGGCACTATTGCCGATGTCGGGGTGCTGGATCAAAACAATCGCACCTTGGTCTACCATGGGGTACAAGCGATTCGCCAAGGCCGCTGTTGTCTCGGGATTTTAGCCTTGCTTGAGCAGGCAGGCCGCGACCATAAGAAGCTTACAGCGCAGGACTTTGGCTTTGTCCTTGGGCCACGGATTAATGCCGCAGGACGCATGGATAATATGCGTATTGGTATTGATTGTCTGCTGACCGATGATTTGGCTGAAGCGCAGCGCTTAGCCTATGAGTTAGATGGCCTTAACCGCGAGCGCCGATTGGTCGAGGGTAAGATGCGTGAGCAGGCGGATGAGATATTGGTCTCGCTACAAGGTGGCTCGGAAACTGCGCCGAAAGCAGATGAAACACCGACTGATGACGGACTTATCGTTATCGCAGCAAAAGAGGCGGCCAAAGCTGCCCCCAAAATACCAGCAATGGCTGACAGCGCTCGCAGTATTATCCTCTATCAAGATGACTGGCACCAAGGCGTCATCGGTATTGTCGCTGGCAGACTCAAAGAGTGCTACTATCGACCGGCAATCGTCTTCGCCCCGGCCAATACGGACAAGACCGGTACGGACGATGCGATTAAAGGTTCAGCACGCTCAATCCCTGGTGTGCATATCCGTGATGCTATTGAGCTGGTTGCTGAGACCTATCCGGATTTGATCAGTCATTTCGGTGGTCATGCTATGGCAGCGGGGCTGACTCTAAAGCGTCGCAACTTTGAGCGCTTTGTCACAGCTTTTGAACAGGTAATGGCTCAAGTGGATGCTTCAGTATTTTTAGAAGAAGCCTTTACCGACGGTCAGCTACAAGCCGAGGACTTCAGTCTCAGCTTTGCTGATATGCTGAAGAACGCCAGTATTTGGGGGCATGGTTTTGTGCCGCCCGTATTTGATGGTATCTTTGAGGTTCTTAGCTTTCGTATATTAAAAGATAAACACTTAAAGCTGTCACTGCGCTATCCTGATGTTCAGTACCCGATTGAGGCGATTTGGTTTAACTTCGATACCAGCGTTTGGGATTATCAAGCACAGCAAGTGCATGTCTTGTTTGAGCTTGATATTAATGAGTGGAATGGCAACCAAAGCGTTCAGTTAATGGTGAAAGACTTAGCAATAGTCAATTAATAGTATCTTTTATCTCGCCACCTCCTTCGCTATTTCCTGCTTAGTTAGGAGACGGACAAGGGTAGCTTGAGCGGTTCTCTATCACCTATCACTTGATATATTACTATCTTGTAGTATCGCTATTTTAAAGTATCCATACTGCTGATGCGCTGCTTGTTTTAATGTTTTGTCAGCTCAATCTGCGGAAATTGCCAATCATAGCGAATAGCCAGCATGCGGATGGTAAATATAGTGAGCATCGTCGTAATCTCTGTCACCCATTCAGTGATACCAAGGCTACGCATAATAAAGAATAATATCCCCCCAGCCAGCGCCGCAGTAATATAAATTTCTTGCTGTAATACCAGTGGAATCTCATTACAGATCATGTCGCGAATGATACCACCAACGATGATGGTAATGACCCCAAGTAGTAGCGCTACTGGAATATTTGCGCCCATACTATTGGCGACTTTGATACCAATCAAGGTAAAGGCAGATAAACCGATGGTATCTGATAACTTTAAGAATTTATCGACACGGCGTGAGCTTGGGTGAAAGAATATCTGCATGATGAGTGATGATATCGTAATGACGATCAGATAGCTCATATCGACCATCCAGAATAGGGGGTGCCGATCTAGTATGACGTCACGTACTGTACCGCCGCCAATCGCCGTTACCATCGATACTAGCAAGCAACCAAAGACGTCAAAGTTCTTATGCTTGGCTAGTATTGTCCCAGAAACACTACAGGCAACAATGCCGATCATATCGAATAAAAACAATAACGAGCCTGGATTAAAGGTAGTGATGACCGAGGAATCAAGGACGGTATTAAACATGCGCAAATCTCACTAACAAGTCGCTATCTATGCTTGAATGCTGCGTTGAATTTTAACTGAATGCTGGTTAACTATTAATCAAAGTACAGATTAGGGCTTAAGTCCATCACTTGACGAGACGAATGGACGGTAGGTGCCAAT
Organism: Psychrobacter pygoscelis; assembly: GCF_004335015.1. GTDB lineage: Bacteria > Pseudomonadota > Gammaproteobacteria > Pseudomonadales > Moraxellaceae > Psychrobacter > Psychrobacter pygoscelis. Next base: position 40,700 of record NZ_RQRU01000008.1, on the reverse strand, counting down.
CAAAGCGTAGGGCTAACATACGAACTGCGAATATGGACACCAACATCGCAAACTCACTCACCCCTGTCCTAACCCCCATCTTAATTAACAATAAATATAGGCAGGCACCAAAAACGCTAGCGGTAATGTAAATCTCGCGCTGCAACACCAGTGGAATCTCATTACAGATGACATCACGAATCATCCCACCGATAATCGCTGTCCAGACGCCCATCATCACCGCGATAATAGCAGAAGAGCCCTGAGCTAACGCCACCTTAAAGCCAATGACACTAAATGCTGCCAAGCCGATGGCGTCAAACAGACGTAGTGCTCGGTCAATCTTATGATATAAATGAAAAAACATCTGTAAGGCTAATGAGGTCAAGGTGATGACAATAACGTAGTTTAAGTCAGTCATCCAAAATAGCGGATGCCGATCCAGTGCCATATCACGAAAAGTCCCACCACCAATAGCATTAGCCATGGATACTAAGATACAACCGGAGATATCAAAGCCTTTATGCTGGGCCAGTAGCGTACCTGCAATTGCACAGGCAATAACACCGATCATATCTAGCAAGTAGAGCAAAATATCAGGGAAAAAAAAGTAAGTAGGCATGGCGGATAGCCGTCAGCAAAAAATGGGGTATGGTAACAAAAACTAAAGAGTGATGTCATCGTTATTATAATTTTGAGGGTAAGTTATTCGAGACAGTGAAGGATCATCAATAAGCTGATAGCTATCATAATAACTACGATGCCCAAAAGTTGCTATGGATGAAAGTTGCTATGGATGAAAGTTAGAATGCCTAAAACTACGGAAATACCCCCAAACCTAAAACACCAAATAAGTAGAGCTAAGCTGCCATATTAAGTTTCTGAAGCGGCGTAAAGCCATTATTAGCCATATTAGGTCCTTCGGTACTATAGTGAAGCAACCCAGCTTCGGCCTGCTGTCTTACCTGATCTAAACTATCAAACAGCTCTTGGTTAAGCCAATCCTAACGCACTGTCTTGTTAAAGCGCTCAACACAAGCATTTTGTTGAGGATTACCAGGCTCACTATATTCAATACTTTATAGTAGGGTTGTTATTATTTTAAGTTATAAAAAATTATTCAAAATGATATATAAAATTGTACCGCAAATAACTGTTAGTATTAAATTTTTACTGTAATAGGCAATAAGCAAACAAACTATACTGGCCACTATTTCAGAAGAAAAAAAGATAAAACGCTGTTCCTTTATAAAAATTGCAGGAATAGTAATTGCTCCAACTATAGCAACAGGCAAATACTCAATAATATCTTTTAGCCAACCAGGCCAGTAACTCGAAGATATTAACATTGGTATAGTTCTAGGGATATATGTGACTAAACCCATTAATAAAATAGTAATGAAGATTAAACCTTGTTTTTCTTCCATAATATAAATGCACATCCAATAGCTGTGGCTATAAATATATTTAAATAAGATTCATATGCTAAGCTTAAAATCGACATAGAGATAATGGAGATAATAGCTACGAATAATTTTTCTCGTGTATTTATAAGAGAGATTAGTACATATAACATCATTGCAGTTAAAGCATATTCTAATTTTAAGTCAATTATATTCTCAGATAGAGTGGATATTAATGCTCCTAGTATTGAACCTAGAACCCAAGCTATATGGCAAAAAGTATTAAACGATATTAAAAATTTAGCATTTAGTTGTTCATTGTTTGCCATCATGCTATGAACAGCAAATGACTCATCTGTAAGTCCAAATCCATACCATAAACGTAGTTTTGTACTAATTTTTATATTATCAAGTATATTAGACATATAAACTGACATGAGCATATGTCTAAGGTTAATTAAAAAAGTTGTTAGAACAATTGTTAATGTAGATGCATTACTAGCAATTAAGGCAAGAAAAGTAAATTGAGCAGCTCCTGCATAAACAATAAGAGAAAGTAATATAGGGCACCATATTGGTAACCCTTGACTGACTGCTGTAAGTCCGAAAACAAATGAAACAACAAAGTAACCAGTAATTATAGGAAAGCCATTTCGACCAGCTTGTTTTATACTATTGTCGAATATTATGGACATAAATTAGATATCTCTTTCCATAGTAATTTCATCTACTCGAATTGTAAAACCTGCTTTATGCCAAAATAACCTAGCAACAGAATCATCATTTTCGACAAAAAGAAAAATTCTTTTTACTCCTCTTTTTTTAATTTCATCGTAATTGAGGCGTACTAAATTACTTCCAATATACATTTTTCGATAATTTTCCAATATTGCTATGTGATTTATTGTTACTCTAGTGCCCATAATGCCAGAAGTTATTGCGCCAATAATTTCACTATTATGTTTAGCAATAATAATCACAGGTTGAATCTTTGGATATTATTTTTTTTATCAAAATGAACTGCAGCAAATGGATGTCCATCACTATGAATACCTTCAGGAGTAATTTCTACTTCTTGATTAGCTTCAATTTCTATACGGAGTTTATGGGTTTGGCATTGCCAAGTTGTATTTATAACTCTTTGGGAATTAATGACTTATAAACTGCAAAATTAACTTGAACTAGAGATTCGAGCATAGGATTTTTAATAAAGTCTTTATCTATATCTTCAAAATGCCTCTCTATATCTCCAACATATTCATTCATGGATTTAGATTACAGATGTGCTCTGTGTTCAATCGGTGTTAATTTTTATGTTATAGCATTAAAATTAAAGTCACTATATCTACGATAGCGATTGACTTTAAATTCTACCATTAATTGGAATTATTTTAATAGCATTTTTTTAGTTAAATAATATACAATAAAATCAAGATGATACTTCTATAAAAAATATATTTTATCAATTATAGTTATTTTCACTATTCATTATCTTGCAAATTCACTTGATTATATTCTGTTTGAAATTGAAAACTACCAATAGAGTTTTGATTTTTTTGCTCTACTGGTGGTTGTGCTGAGTTATCAAACTGTTTTTATTGATTTTTTTAGATTCTTAACAAACATACTCATCAACTCTTTATCTATCTCCCTCGTTAAAAATTCCTTAAGATTATCAGTAATAATTTTTTAAGTCTGATAACTTTTCATCATTTTTTCAACTACTCAATTACAAACGCTCTAATGAGAATCTTTTGTCGGGTTAGTTTTTTATCTAACTTCTACTTTTTTGCTTTATTTTGTGTTCAAACTCAGCAATTTGTTGCTCTTTAATGTAGTTTGGCTAGACAATCTATCCTTGAAGTTGCTCATAAGTAGACTGCGGAGCTTATACAATTGAGAACCTCTCAGCGCGTGAAGGTGAGCTTGCAAGTGGTCAAATGAGGCTACTAACTATAGAGAAAAGTTTAAACACTGCTCAGGAGGCATGTAAGAGCGTTTATGAACTTGAGAGTAAAAATGATAAGGAACTTTATGCTAAGTCACTGGAAAATGCAGTTGACGCTATGTTGAATGATCATCGAGTAGTTATGACTCCAAAGCAGTTGGGAAGTTTTAGAGAGCGTCAGAGTGAACTGACTAAACGTAATCGAGAGATGGAAAATCCTAATAACTATGGGTTTAGACCTTAGCTTTTTCACTTATCTGCAAGTAAAAAATAAAAAACTTCCTTTTAGCTTGATATCTTTTTAAAGCTTTTGTCCGTTTTAGGAAAATCAGCATAACCCTTTAATATCAGAGCATAGAGAGGTTTTTTTAATTAAATAGTAGGAGGTTTACAGGGTTATAGTAGGGAAATGCCCTCAAATCCAAATTGCTAGCCACTTCTTGCAAACAGTACCAAACCAGTGATAATTAATAAGACGCCTATTATCCCAATGAGAGAGGGCAATGGGGTTCCTAATAATAATACGCCGCCGATAAGCGCGAATATCACCTCACTGGCTTGGGTGGCATCGACGCTGGCCACTTCTTTGGAGGAGTGGGCGTGCTCACGCGCAAACAAAAAAACACTGGTTGCAATGACGCCTGATAGTAGCGCTACCAAAAAGGTATTCAGGATTTGTGAGGTGCTAGGAAGTGGCGGATGCAGAAAAACCCCCAATAATAGCCAAAACGGTATGCTACCGAGTGTCATTAGCCAGACCTTATTAAAAGCATCGCCTAGCAATACGGTCTTGATCGTAGGGATTCGCTGAAGCAAAGGTGTCTTTTTAGCAGTAGTAGCGCCAGCAGCCATTGCTAATAAAGCGGATGACTGCTCTGCAAGTTGGCTCTGAGATTGACTGTGATTGACTGTTTTGGTGTTATGCGACGCTTGCCAGACCAGCTGATTACCAATCGGATAGCTAAAAGCGGCTATTAAGGCGGGCAGTGCACCCAGTAATAAGGTCGTTACTATAGGCTGAGTAGCAGTGCCTAACGTGGTAGCACTACTCGCAGCGTGAATTGCCTCATTAATATTAACCAGTACCACGCCCAAGAATATCATCAGCGCATAGACGATAACTTGCCGCTCAAAGCGTTGACCAAAAGCGCGTAACACGAAGAGACTAGCGACTACGGTAAACATAAAAGTCGAAGCCACGACCCAGCCGCTAGCATGATCTGCCGCAAAGCAGATACCCGCATAAAAGAGTCCAAAGCCGATACTTCCGGTCAAACACCAAAACAGCCAGTGTTGGATAAAAACCTTGGTAAGCTCATGCAGGCGTGAGATGCCGTGCTGCACTATGATAATGATGCTCAGCATCAATAGCATGAACAAATAGCGCAGGCTCGCTGACCAATACCAATGTCCTCCAGCTGAACTCATTAACTCATTGATAATGAAGGTTGAGCTAAAGAATGCTCCGGCTACTAGGCCCAGTAACACCAGTTTAATCAATATTACCTTCCTTTAAGCTTATTTTAAGTCTTTTATAGTTTGAAGCGCTGTAGCCAAGTGGCGGCCTTGATATATTAGCGCAATCGTCCGCATTGAATTATTTACCCTTGGCATCTGCCCAAATGATCTTATGCAGCTGTAATTGGAAGCGCACCGGAAGAGCGTCTGCCACTATCCACTCAGCAAGCTCACGAGCTAGATTCGGTACAGTAGGAATGTCGCCTTCTGCTACTTGTGAATCATCCACATTGAACATCGGCGAAAACCAAACCGCCGCCACCTTTTTGTCGAGCTTATAATCAGCGACTTTTGCTTTTGACCAGTCGTAATCAGCACGGTTCATAATCACAAACTTAAGCTGATCATGTGCGGTAAGATAATCAAGATTAGACCATAGATTTTTACCAGATTCACCACTACTTGGGGTCTTAATATCCATGACTTTACTGACCGCCGGTGGGACGTTTTGCACCGACAGTGCTCCTGCGGTCTCAAGCGATACTTCGAAGTCCTTAGCGAGTAAGCGCTTGATTAAATGAATAGCGTTGGGCTGGGCAAGAGGCTCACCGCCAGTGACACACACTCGTTTGCAAGGATATTGCTCAATGTCAGCCATAATAGCATCAAGGGACAGACGCTCACCACCGCTGAAGGAGTAGGTAGTGTCACAGTAGACACAGCGAAGCGGACAACCTGTCAACCGAACGAATATCGTCGGCAATCCGGACGTTAAAGCCTCACCTTGTAAGGAGTAGAATATCTCGGTCATTCGTAGGCCTGCTTCAGGGTCAGTAACAGGGATAGCCTGACTGCGAAGAGGGGAGATTGTTGGATTCAAAAGAGTAGCCTTATATAAAAGTGTCTATAAAATTAACTAACTGTCTAAATGTGTGGCTATTTGTATAAAAGGCTTCGATGATAAGGTCGAATAGATAAGTAACAACATTTAAAGATTATCCCTAAAAGTAGCGACATATATAGGGAAAGCTCTGGATGCTATTAAAAAAATTTAGCTTAAAACCATTAGTGGTCTGCTGCCAAAAGTAACATATAGCTACATTTATATAAAAGTATTGGCGAATGAAGGTCTTATTATAACGATTAGTTTATATATAGGGTGTAGTACGCCAATAAAAATGATCTATATAAACGAATAAAAATTAAGTGGTTATTTATAATATTAATAAATAGCTTCTAGTAAGTATAAGTAGTTGTTAGGAGAGAATTATGAAGAAATTTGCAGTCGCATCATTAATCGCCGCGGCGACAATCGTGGCTAGCCCTGTAGTGATGGCAGCTTCAAATAATGGGTCGAGTAATACGTCAAGCGATGCCGCTAAAACGGTATCTGTTAAGTTCGCCAAAGGCGCCAGTTCTGCCAATTATAGTGGCAAGATTAAGGGCAACAAGTATGACTCGTACAATTTTTACGCCAAAAAAGGTCAGAAGCTGAATGTAACGCTCTCTGGAGGCAACGTTGAGCCTTATCTTTTTAACAAAAAACTGAGTGAGTCGGTCAATGTTGGCCAGTACTCTCCGGAAGTCGATAGTAACGGCGCCTATACTCTACCGTATTCAGGTCAGTATGAGCTACGCATATTGCAGCCTCGCTCACAAGCTAACCAAGGTAAATCACCTAAATACTGGTTAAAGATTGCTATTCGCTAAGCTGCTAACTCGTTTAATTATCAAATCCGTGGGTAATGACGAGAGACGAAGAAAGATAAAAACACTATCAATATGATAGTGTTTTTTTATTATATATGCCCGAAATCAACAAGCCAATGATGGCCATCAGTATGGTAGGGACAATCCAACTGAGTCCGAGCTCTGCCATGGGTAGCTTATCCACTAATGCCTGCCAAGGTAGTTTCACAGGTAGAATACTAACTAAAAAGTCGTTAAACGCAAAGAGTATAGCGGTACCGACGCCAAGCTGGTAGGTCAATCGATGTTCGGCTATCAAAGGATGGAGTAATGATAGTATGACGAGAGTAATACTAATCGGATATAAAAATACTAAGATAGGCACAGCGACGGCTAAGATACTGTCAAGACCAAGGTTAGAAAGTAATGCTCCAGCGATTGTGAAGATCAATACATAGTGCCTATAGGCAATATTGGGATAAAGTCGACTGGCAAAATTTGCACAGGCATTGATAAGGCCTATACAGGTGGTTAGGCAGGCCAACATGACGATAACACCAAAGACAATAAGACCAGTACTACCCATTAACTGCGTGGCGGCAACCGAAAGTAAGATAGCGCCATTTTCAAAGCCCTCAGGCCGAAACATTGCCATGCCAATCCAAGCAAGACAAAAATAAATCACGCCCAGACAAAGACCAGCAATCAATGAAGCTTTAATCATAATCTGGACCACATTCTCATCTCTCGCTGAGACTTGGTGGGTATTGTTTTGCTTCAAAGTATCGTTACTATTAGTTTGAGAGGCAGACTGATGTCTTGCTGTAATGGCGTTAGCTAATACTGTGCCAAATGCTAGCGCTGCTAAAGCATCCATCGTAAAGTAGCCTTCGATAATCCCAGTTGATAGTGGGTTTTGGGCGAACTTTTCACTGGGTAGGTGGGTATCAGGACTAAGGTATAAAAATGCCAATCCACACAAGATAGTAATAGTGATTAGTAAAAGGGGGGTCAGTATTCTACCAATCACATCAACCAAATGCTTTGAGTGTAAGGCAGAGAAATAGCAAATACTAAAAAATATTATCACGTACAGTATTAAGCTTAGCTGATCTGGAAGGCTAATAATGTGGCGAAATCCCATCTCATAGCCGACATTGGCAGCTCGAGGAATACCATACATCGCGCCAATAGATAAATAAATCAAGATGGCAAAAATATAAGCAAAAATGGGGTGGACGCGGCGACCCATCCCTAATAAACCATCGTTGGATTTAGCAATCGCAATCAAGGTTAGCATCGGCAAGGCTATGGCCGTAACAATAAAGCCAATCACTGCAGGGGTAAAGTGACTGCCTGCACTCATTCCTAACATCGGTGGAAAAATTAGATTGCCAGCACCGAAGAAGAATGACAGTAGCATAAAGCCATAAAGTAAAGACTGACCTGACTTGGGTTGATAGGATCTGGAAGTAGGGGTAGCGGAGGGAGTGGAGGGCATAACCTGTAGACTCTTGTTGATGGTTAGGGTAAATATAAAGTTGCAAAAAGAGCGCTAGTATACAAAATGGCATAAAAAAATCGTCATGCCATTTGGATAAGTGGCTATGACGAATTAATATTAGAGATTGTAATATATAAATTTTTGAATACTTAGTGCTATAGGACAGTAGTAATCAGCCCTAAATACCGATTTAGCAGGCTCAATATTACATACCGAGTAACCACCTCATGACTATGGTAGCAACTGCCCTATAGCGTACTGATTAAAAGACGACTAGTCTAAACGCAATAGCTCGTTAATGCTGGTTTTAGAACGCGTCTTTTCATCGACTTTTTTAACAATAACCGCGCAGTACAGGCTGTGTGAGCCATCTTTTGCTGGCAAGCTACCAGATACCACGACAGATCCTGCAGGTACGCGGCCATAGTGGACCTCACCAGTCTCGCGGTCATAAATCTTAGTAGATTGACCGATGTAGACACCCATGGAGATGACCGAGCCTTCTTCAACGATGACACCCTCAACGATCTCTGAGCGCGCACCGATAAAGCAGTTGTCTTCAATGATTGTAGGGTTTGCTTGTAGAGGTTCAAGTACACCGCCGATACCAACACCGCCTGATAAGTGGACGTTTTTACCAATCTGGGCACAAGAGCCAACAGTCGCCCAAGTGTCTACCATAGTGCCTTCATCGACATACGCGCCAATATTGGTATAGCTCGGCATCAAGACGACACCTGGAGCGATGAAAGAGCCACGGCGCGCGACAGCAGGTGGTACGACGCGAACGCCAGCAGCTTTGAATTGCTCAGCAGTCCAGTCAGCAAACTTAGTCGGGACCTTGTCATAGAACTGCAAGTCTGCACCTGAGGGCATAGGTAGGTTGTCATTTAAGCGAAATGACAGCAATACTGCTTTTTTGGCCCACTGATTGACGACCCATTCGCCGTCCTTTTTCTCAGCGACGCGTAGGCTACCACTATCTAACTGCTCAAGCACTGAATTAACAGCGTCTTTGACGTCTTGTGGCATCGTGGTGGGGCTATAGTCAGCACGGTTTTCAAAGGCTTGTTCGATGGTTTGTTGTAATTCAGTTGACATAAAAATCCTGATAAATAAAAACGGGTTGAATGAGATGCTAATAGTAAGGTGGGGTTATTGTCGCTAATTTACCAGTATTTGGCAAATTAGCAGCAAAAAATGTCGGACGGATTCATCTTTTTTGCCATTGGCTGGTTATCGCTGCAATAGCCAATCAGCGATGTCTTTATACACCACTTCACGATCGACCTCGTGTAATGGCTCATGGCGCATATTAGTATAGAGTCTCTTGTCGATATGCTTAAAGCCTTGAGACTGCATACGCGTCACCAAAGCACTAATGCCTTTTCCCATATTACCTACAGGGTCATCACTACCACTAATTATTAGCATAGGAAAGTCGCTATTAATGGTCTGTGCCCAGTCTTTTGCCAGACCTTGGCTCATCAAGCTAAATAACGCTAGAAAGCCATTATTGGTAAAGTCAAAGCCGCATAATGGGTCATTCTCAAAGTCAGCAATGTTCTTGGGGTTCTTACTCACCCAAGCGAACTGTGATTTGGCTGTCTTGTCTTTTAGCTTGGCATTAAGAATGGCATTGGTGGTCTTGGCAAATACAGTATTGGTCTGCTTAGGTTTGACCTTATTAAGCACTCGAATGACAGGCAATAGTGCTTTGGCTAGGGGGTCAGTGTCACTGGTGCCCATTAATACGGCACCTGCAAACTCACTACTGTGGTGCTGCAGTACGGTGCGCACGATAAAAGAACCCATTGAATGCCCCATTAAAAAGTGTGGCACGTTAGGGTAGTGGGCTTTTAAGCTATCGGCCATGATAATGACGTCTTTTAGCAAGGTCTGCATGGGGTAGTCACGCTCAAAGTAGCCGAACTCAGCGGTATTATTAACCGTCTGACCATGCCCGAGCTGATCATAGGTCAATACTGCAACTCCTTGACCTGCTAAATACTGAGCAAATGCCTCATATCGGCCACTGTGCTCAGCCATACCATGTACAATCAGTAGGGTAGCCTTGATGTCACCTTCTGGTTTAAAAAAAGTGTGATGCAAGGTATGAGTCTGGTCCGAAGATAAGATAGAGGTGGTCATAAAGACGTCCTTAAGTTGTTTTTCTTAATATAGTCGATCTAAATAAAGTAGAGTCGTTGTATCAGGATATAGCCTACTGGCAAGTTACGGGGCTTATAGTCCAGGTTATTATTTAGAATTTTTATCTTAAACCTTTATTTTGATTCTAGCGGTCAGCATAAGTATATTTTTATATATCTGAGTTAATCGTTAATCAGCTATTTCATGTGCCAGTTTTAAAGGGGATTGACGATATAAACAGTTGGGACAACCAATATCCTGCCACTGGTAATAAGAAAAAAGCAGTAGAGAGTCAACTGAGAAGCTGCTGGCTTATTCAATCAAATAAAGCATTGTTTAGAGTTTATTAACCTATCGTAGATTTATAGCAGGTTCACTGACGATAACTTAACTTTAGCAGAGCGCCTTTACTGTATTAATTTAGACTTGTATTTAGGCAGCTTTCCGGTATTATTGCATAATTATGTATTTATTAATAAATTTTTGTAACAGCAATATGCTACGTTATTTTTCAGGAATAGATGAATGATATTACTTCGTAAAACCTCGTTATTCGTTGCCTTAGTGTCAGCGAGTTTAGCTATGGCAGCTTGCTCTAATTCTAGCACTGAGAGCAATACGACAGCCACCAATACGGACAACGCCGCAGTAGCGACCGATAAGCTAGAAACTAAGTTTGCAACGCTTGCTACTGGCGGGGCATCAGGACCGTATAACATTATCGGTACTTCATTAACAGAAGCTTATAATCAAACCTACGGCGTCAACTCTAAGACTCAGACTACGGGTGCTTCTGTTGAGAACATGAACCTGCTTAATCAAGAGAAGGTTGAGATGGCGTTTGTCATGAGCGACGTCCTTAGTGATGCTATAAAGGGTGAGAATAACTTTTCTGCACCAATTACAAACGTTCAGCAAATTGCCACTTTGTACCCTAATTATGTACAAGTAGTGACTTCTAAAAAGTCAGGCATCAAGAATTTCGAAGACCTAAAAGGCAAGCGAATTGCTGTAGGGGCACAGAACTCTGGTGTTGAAGTTAATGCGCGCAACCTCCTAAAAGGGTTTGGCATGACTTATGACGATGTCAAAGTTGACTATTTAGGCTATGCTGAAGCTGCTGATGCACTTAAGTCTGGCAAAATTGATGCCGCGTTTCTTACGAGTGGACTACCAAACTCTTCTCTAATGGAGCTTGAGCAAGGTTTTGACTTACAGCTGGTTAGTATTGACCCCGCTAAAGTAGCAGAGATTGCCAAAGATCAGACTTATTTTATTGCCAAAGAAATCCCAGCAGGTACTTATGGTAATGAAGCAGCGATTCCGACAGCAGCGATCATGAATGCTTTTGTGGTTCGCTCTGATCTGTCTGAAGATGATGTTTATAAACTCACTAAAACCTTCTTTGATAATCAAGAAAAGCTTAAGACTGCTCATCAAGCAGCAGTTGGCATTAGTCTTGAGACAGCTCAGCAAGGTATGGTTGCCCCCATCCATCCGGGTGCAAAAAAATACTATGATGAGCAAGCTGCTAAGTAAAGTACTACGTTGATGAAAGATAAGAACCGGTACGGCGTAATGCGTAGTACTGGTTTTTTTATTCAAATAATCGCTGTCGCTATTGTTATTATCTTACTATTACTATTGTGGCCAACTCAGAAGAGCATTCAGCTAAGCTTTGATCATCAGTCTTGCTATATAGATAGTACGAGCTTCGATCTAAAGTGGCTGCACTCTGTGGAAAAGCAGTGGTGGATAGAGTCTTATCGTATTGAAGGCGACCATCTATTACTTACTGACACCTACCTACAGACTTTCGGTGCAGGGACACCCTCTACTGAAGCCGTTGATAATAATAACCGCCCAGAGTATGCAGGCTATGTCCGCTATCGCATTAATACGGTACTGCCTTTTTTGGATTGGATGGTCTCTTCTAACATTAAAGCTACGATAATAGTTAATAATATTAAGGCTGATTCACATTACCCAAAACCAGATAGACAGCTGCGTGTATTCAACTGGGTCGACGACTATACCAATATTCACATAGCGCCCAAGCGAATATCACTTTGGACGCGATTGGCTAAGGAATCCTGCTATGACCATAACGCCTTCTGAACTAAAATCTGCAGATGCTAATGCAGCAACTGCAGATAAGCAGCAAGAAATACTAGAAAAGTTTGATCGAGAATCCATTACTCGTAATGTTAGTAACCGCTATGTCAAATGGTTCATTGCAGCCATTTGTATCTTTTATGCCATATTCCATCTATATATTACCTTCAATCCAATGCCTGCTTTATTACAACGTGCTATCCATGTGGGCGTTGGTTTTGGTTTGATATTTTTAATTTATCCAGCCACTAAAAAGGGCGCTAGGTCGAAGGTAGCTTGGTTTGATTGGATTTGGTTTTTATTGTCTTTGCTAGGAGCGGGCTATCTCATTTTTGAGTACCAAAATATCGTTACGGTACGCGGTGGAATACCCAATCAGCTCGATATTATTTTCTCCATAATAACTGTACTGTGTGTGCTAGAAGGGACGCGGCGGATTACTGGTATTATCTTACCGCTATTTGCTTTGGTATTTTTGGCTTATCCTTTTTTTAGTCATATGGACTTTATGCCAGATAGATTACTTACGCGGCCTTACGATATGGGAGATATATTTGGTCAGTTGTACCTAAAAACAGAGGGGCTATATTCCACTGCTATTGGTGCTTCTGTAACCTTTATTTTCCTGTTTATTCTATTCGGAGCGTTTTTATCGCGCTCGGGAATGGGGCAACTATTCAATGACTTAGCCCTTGCCCTAGCCGGTCACAAGCAAGGAGGACCAGCCAAAGTTGCTGTCATCTCTAGTGGCTTTATGGGTAGTATCAATGGTGCAGCAGTTGCTAACGTGGTTGGCACTGGTGCCTTTACTATTCCACTCATGAAAAAAGTCGGCTATCACAAGAACTTTGCAGGCGCGGTAGAGGCGAGTGCTTCAGTAGGCGGACAAGTGTTGCCGCCTATCATGGGCGCAAGTGCCTTTATTATGGCGGAGACGACAGGGGTCAAATACAGCACCATTGCTTTAGCGGCCTTACTACCCGCCTTGCTCTATTATTTAGGGGTGATAGCACAGGTACATTTTCGCGCGGGTCGCCGCGACCTAAAAGGCATCGCTAAAGAGAGCCTACCACAGCTGAAAGATGTGATGAAAGCGCGCGGTCATATGCTATTGCCCATTGTGTTTTTGGTATTCTTGTTAGCCCGTTCAGTGCCTGTAGGATTTGCCGCCGCTTATACCATTGGCTTTACAGTGGTCATGAGTATGCTGCGAAAAGAGACGCGCATGAGCTTTACGGATGTGCTCGGTGCTTTAGAAGATGGTGCTCGATTATCACTTGCTGTGATGGCGGCTTGTGCGGTGGTGGGTATTATCATTGGTGTGGTCAGTCTCACAAGCTTCGGTACGGTGATGACTTCCTCAATCGTAACCCTAGGTGCTGGCTCATTGTTGCTGACCCTTATTCTCACTATGCTAGCATCGATGGTGCTAGGTATGGGACTGCCATCGATTCCTGCGTATATCATTACTGCGACTATGGCTGCACCTGCTTTGGCAGGCTTTGATATCCCTATTCTGTCAGCGCATATGTTTGTCTTTTATTTTGGTATCTTTGCCAATATTACTCCGCCAGTTTGTCTGGCTGCCTTTGCAGGCGCTGGTATTTCAGGTGGCGATCCTATGAAGACGGGTTTCCAGTCATTGAGACTGGCTTTAGCTGGCTTTATCGTGCCATTTATGTTTATCTACAATCCGACCATGTTGATGATAGACCCCACAGGGCTTGCCGTCACTGCCAAAGAGTTCCCGTTACCGCCAGTATTTGATATTGTTACCGTAGTGGTCACCTCTGTGATTGGCGTGATTGGTCTTAGTGCAGCGTTAGAAGGCTTCTTTAAAGGTATGATGAATCCTCTAATGCGCGTCGCTCTTGCTATTGGTGCCTTGCTGCTCATCTATCCTGAGCTAATGACAGATTTGGCTGGCGGGATTATCGTATTAGGGGTTGCTGCTTGGAATATTAAGGCCAATAAGTCAGTATCCACAACCTCTACTATTTAGGGCACAATGTAAAGCAAGTATAGACGGTGTAATGAGATGTAATGAGAAAAGAGGTCGTAATAGGCCTCTTTTTTTGTGGGCAACCATTTAACAGAGACCAGCTACTTGGCGACTCTTTCGTATAGACCGTTAGCAATGGCTTTAATAACCACCGCTTGATTGTGAATAGAGCCATTGTACTTTGGCAAGTCCATATCACGGCCGCGGCGATTATAAAACCAGTGCATGGAAGGCTCAGGTAGCACAGCCACATCAGGATAATTGTCAGTAGGTATTAAGATGAGGTTGCCAGCCAAAGCTATTTTGATATTGGGTTTATAGTCAAGAATACACAGACCCCGACTCGTATTCGGCGGCAGCTTCCAGCGGCGAAAGTGGGGGTTTATTAGGGTTAGGTCGCCCACATCTGACTTGAGAAAGATCGTCACTCGTTAAAGACATTACCTGTGAGCTCTTGGTAGATAATGCAGTGACAGATAAAGCAGGCGATCGGTGATTTATTAATCGTGAAGGTACTACTTTAACAGTAGCAAGGGTCTTGTTGAGGGGTAAAGTCGCTGCTCATGGTCCAGCCCTTAATAAGAGGGAAGAAAAGAGCGGTTGTCCCCTGCGATTTATAAAAGAGGCAGAGGATTTAGAATATAGCACTATCTAAGCTTGTGAAGTAATGGCTCTTGCTAGAGGCCCTAGTCGACAAAAGTCTTAATCATAGCTAAAGTGATTGAGAGTTGGCTTTATGCTTCAGGGCTTTAAGCTGCGCTAATAGAAGGTCACGCCTATAACCTCGAAACTCTTGCCCACCGCTTTCACGAACCTCTAGACCCTCGATGGTACTAGCGGCATTCATCGTGCCAGCGTACTTACCTTGATGATCTAATACGATAATATAAGGATAGTAAAAGACAGCGTCGGGATCTAGTCCAGTCATGGCAATCGCCTCAGCGCCATTAGCATAGCTATTATCGATATGAGCCACGACAAAACTATTGGCGACGAAATTGTTGAGTGCGATGGCATCTTGAATGTCTTTGGTTGAGATGTCTTCCTGCATCAGCCATTCTGAAATATCGCCTTTACTATCTCGCCACTGGTAATCAAAGGTGCAAAACTGCCCCTGAAAATATCGGTCTAAGACGTGACACCAAATACACCACTCACCGCCATACGAGACCAAGACATTTTTGTTTTGTTGGTCAGCCGCAGCAATGGCTTTTTTTAGAATTTCAGTTTGATCACTGCATTCATCAAAGAGTCTGGCCTCACCATCCCCACAGTCTTTGGAGATGACTTGCGGATAAACACTAATAGGGAGAGTTTGTTGCTCGATTTGGATACTGTCATTAGCTTCAGAGGTAACCGAAGCGTGAATAGTTGGTGCGTTATCTACGTTGTTTGGCTTAGAGCTACAACCTATCAATAGGGGTGGTCCTACAAGTAAAATAGTAGCGGCTTTATAAGAAAAGCTGATTAGATTATTAGAGGAGATTAGACATTGAATGAGGGAGCTTCGCCAGTTTAATACCATAACAGCCTTGTTTTTATTATTATAATTTTATTCACGAGGATGAAAAAGGCCAAGTCTTACTGTGGTAAGAATTGGCCTTAAATCTAGCATACTACTGAGTGTCTATAAATTTTAGACAGAGACTAACAACCAAACTTACCTTCCGCTTCTAATACTTTTTTGCTACGAATCGGTGCAGGGCAGTCTTCTCCATAATACTGACGGTCGGCAAAGTAGCTGGAGCGCACCATAGGACCAGCCCAAATACTAAAGAAGCCGATTTTTTTGCCGTAATCCATATAGCGCTGAAACTCATCAGGGTGCACGTAGCGATCTACAGGCGCGTGGCTTTTACTTGGTGCCAAGTACTGACCGATAGTGATCATATCGACATCGTGGGCTTTTAGATCATCAAGTAGGGCGTAGATCTCTTCTTCGGTCTCGCCTAGACCCACCATAAAGCCGCATTTGGTAGCGATATCAGGCCGGCGAGCTTTGTACTCTTTGAGCAGATCAAGCGAGTGCTGATAGTCAGAGCCAGGACGAAAGGCTTTATAAAGGCGCGGTACTGTTTCGATATTGTGGTTAAACACATCAGGCGGCGTTTCTGTCAGTAGGTCTAGTGCAATCTCCATGCGGCCACGGAAGTCAGGTACTAAGATCTCAATCAAGCAATTAGGACTAAGCGCTTTAGATTCATTAATCACATCGACAAAGTGCTGAGCGCCGCCATCTTTTAGATCATCGCGGTCCACCGAAGTGATAACCGCATACTTTAGCCCCAGTCCTTGGATCGTCTCAGCAGTATGGCGCGGCTCGTCCGCATCCAGCTCATTAGGTCGACCGTGGGCCACATCACAGAAGGGGCAGCGGCGGGTACAGATATCTCCCATAATCATGAAGGTCGCCGTACCATCGCCGAAGCATTGCGGCAAGTTCGGGCAGGCCGCCTCTTCACATACGGTATAAAGCTTTTGTTTACGCAGGGTCTTCTTAATGCGATCGACTTCGGCAGGGGAGGACATCTTAACGCGAATCCAATCTGGTTTCTTCGGCGCTTCGATGGTGGGAATGACTTTAATTGGGATACGCGCAACTTTGTCATAGCCGCGTAGCTTCTCACCTTTTACTGCTTTTTTGGGCTTTGGTTTGGCTTCGGGAATATGGGTCTGGACGGTGGAGATTCGGGTAGCTGTGTCACGAATAGCAGTATCGCTCATAAAATTATCCTAACCGCTTAAGGTAAGCCTGCTATAACTGGCTTATTATAAATGGGTATTTGGGTAAAACAGTCGATCGATTGGATCAGAAAATGTGAAATTAAATAATGCTGGTCAGTATAACAAATTTGCTCAGCACTCGCATTAATAGACATGGTTGATATTAAGTAGCTTTCGCGTAAGTACAGGCTCGCACAAGAGGGGTCATCTAGGCTGGATTGAATTTAAGGACAAGGCAAGTTTAAGTCTGAGACCTGTTAGGTACGTGCCAAGGGTTCAGGTAATCCTTCTATATAAGGTGATATCAACAGTAATGAATAGCGATAATCATAGCAAATAGATTTGGCAAGGTAACAGGAGTATCAGAAGACAAGCTTGCTATGCCATAAAAACTATTCGATAATAATTCTCATTTGTAATTTATTAATTAAGATTTTAACTATAAATTATCAATAAAAATAATATGAACCATAACTTATTATTCACTAATTAGGCACTGCTATGACTACTAATAACAACCGTTACGTTCGCTGGTCATTGCTATCAGGAATAGTAGCCTCCTTATGTTGGAGCATAGGCGATTTACTATTAGTCGGCTTCGCTGTTGACCCCAATAATTATCCTTTATTTTCTACTACTTATGCGGAACAAGTCGATGTAGAGCTGGCTACCTTAATGCTAGAAGGCTCAAGAAGGCGGCTACAGTGGGGTGCGATGATAGCCGTGGTCAGTCTGCCATTTTATTGTTTTGCCCTCTATGCGGTTTGGCAGCTTATCAAACGCTCAGCGCGAAAACATGCTGTGAGCCTTATACTACTTTGGATAGCCTCTTTGGTCTTTCATCCGCTTGGTCATGCAGGCTTTTATTACTTGGGAGAGATTTATAAGGCGATTCAAGCTACAGATGCTACTACTCACGCGGTATTGTTACATACCGCAAAAGGATTTGAGCAAATACTAATGCTTAATTGGATGCTTGCGCTAGGAATATTAGCTTGTGTTCATATCTATCTGGTAATATTAGTCTATCAGCGTCATACCTTGCTACCGCGCTGGGTAATTGGAGTCAGTCCAGTATTGCTATCGGCTGTTATTTATTTTGTATCGGTATTACTGCCGCAGCCTCTGCGCAGTTGGATCGGCGCAGCGGTATTTAATGAGGCCAATTTTATCTTTTGGATGACATTGTACATCTATGTGAGCCAGCAAATTCGTCATCAGCGTTTGGACTTTAACCAGACTACTAATCGCTAAAAGACACTAATTGATAGTCATTCTTAACTATAATAGCAATCAATACCACTATTTCAAAAGTAAATAGTGAATATGGGCTTGTAATTACGGGCTATTACAGATTGCTCATTAACATTTTAATCGTTTTAAGCTATTCTATGCACGATTCCAAATCCTTCATGCATACTTAACGCAGGTGGTCATTCTGACTGCCCACGCGGTATGCGACCGCTAACCTACGAGGATAACTATTGTGTTAGAAGCTTATCGCAAACATATTGAAGAACGTGCAGAACTAGGGACAGTTCCACTACCATTGACCGAATTTCAAGTCGCTGACTTAACTGAATTATTAAAAAATCCACCTGCTGGTGAAGAAGAATTCCTAATGGATCTTCTGGTTAATCGCGTGCCTGCTGGTGTTGACCAAGCCGCCTACGTTAAAGCTGCATTCTTGGCAGCTATCGTCAAAGGTGAAGCGACCTCACCACTGATCGATAAGAAAAAAGCAATTGAGATTCTAGGTACTATGCAAGGCGGTTATAACGTCATGCCAATGGTCGACGCATTAGACGATCCAGAGCTGGCCGATGATGCTGCTGAAGCCCTTAAAAAAACGCTATTGGTATTCGATGCGTTCAATGACGTCACTGACAAAGCAGAAGCGGGTAACGAAAAAGCTAAAGAAGTTATCCAGTCTTGGGCGGATGCCGAATGGTTCTTGAACCGTCCAGAAGTACCGCAGAAATCTACTTATACTGCC
Source organism: Psychrobacter pygoscelis (assembly GCF_004335015.1). GTDB lineage: Bacteria > Pseudomonadota > Gammaproteobacteria > Pseudomonadales > Moraxellaceae > Psychrobacter > Psychrobacter pygoscelis. Next base: position 21,731 of record NZ_RQRU01000008.1, on the reverse strand, counting down.
TTTAAAGTGACCGGTGAGACTAACACTGATGACTTGTCACCAGCGCAGGATGCATGGAGTCGCCCTGATATCCCACTGCATTCACTGGCTATGCACAAGAACTCTCGTGATGGTATCCAAGCTGACGAAGAGGGCGTTCGTGGCCCAATGAAGCTTATCGACGAGCTTAAAGAAAAAGGCTATCCATTAGCTTACGTCGGTGATGTGGTTGGTACTGGCTCTAGCCGTAAATCTGCGACCAACTCAGTACTTTGGCTTATGGGTGAAGACATCCCTAATGTACCAAACAAACGCGCTGGTGGCCTTGTACTAGGCGGTAAAATCGCCCCGATCTTCTTTAACACGATGGAAGATTCAGGTGCCTTGCCAATCGAAGACGTCAATGTTGATGGTATCGAGATGGGCGATGTGTTCGACATCTATCCGCACGATGGCAAGATTACTAAGCATGACTCAGACGAAGTACTGTCTACTTTCAAATTGAACTCACCAACACTACTTGATGAAGTACGTGCCGGTGGCCGAATCCCATTGATCGTTGGCCGTGGTCTTACCAATCGTGCTCGTGAATATATGGGTCTTGGTCACTCAGAGGTATTCGCTAAGCCAGATCAGCCTGCTGATACCGGTAAAGGCTATACGCTCGCGCAAAAAATGGTCGGTAAAGCTTGTGGCCTAGAGGGCGTACGCCCTGGTATGTACTGTGAGCCTAAGATGACCACAGTCGGTAGTCAGGACACTACAGGTCCTATGACTCGTGATGAGCTAAAAGACATGGCTTGTCTAGGCTTCCAAGCAGACCTAGTGATGCAGTCTTTCTGTCACACTGCTGCTTATCCAAAGCCAGTTGACGTTGAGACTCAGCACACACTTCCTGACTTTATCATGAACCGTGGCGGCGTCAGCTTACGTCCGGGTGATGGTATCATTCACAGCTGGCTCAACCGTATGCTACTTCCAGATACCGTAGGTACTGGTGGTGACTCGCACACGCGTTTCCCAATGGGTATCTCATTCCCAGCTGGTTCTGGACTGGTTGCATTCGCTGCCGCGACGGGTGTTATGCCACTAGACATGCCTGAGTCTGTCCGCGTCCGTTTCGTCGGTGAGCGTCAGCCTGGTATCACCCTGCGTGACCTTGTACATGCTATTCCGCTACAAGCGATCAAAGAGGGCTACCTAACGGTCGATAAAAAAGGCAAAATCAACGAATTCAACGGCCGCATCCTTGAGATTGAAGGTCTTGAAGATCTAACAGTCGAGCAAGCGTTTGAGCTATCTGATGCTTCTGCTGAGCGTAGTGCTGCTGGCTGTACCATCACCTTGTCTGAAGAGTCGGTCACTGAGTACCTACACTCTAATATCACGCTACTTAAGTGGATGATCTCTGAAGGGTATGGCGATGCACGAACCATCAGCCGCCGAATCGAAGCGATGCAAGAGTGGCTAGCGAACCCAAGCCTCATGCGAGCAGACGCTGATGCAGAATACGCTATCGACATGACTATCGACATGAGCGAGATCAAAGAGCCAGTCCTTTGCTGCCCGAATGATCCAGATGATGCCAAAACGTTGGCAGACGTCGCAGGCGAGCACATTGACGAAGTATTCATTGGCTCGTGCATGACCAATATCGGTCACTTCCGCGCCGCAGGTAAACTGCTCAAAGAAGTACCAGCAGGAAGCCTCAAAACCCGTCTTTGGATTGCGCCGCCGACCAAGATGGATGCGCGCCAGTTGATGGAAGAGGGTTACTACAACGTCTACGCTCAAGCCGGCGCTCGTACCGAGATGCCAGGTTGCTCGCTATGTATGGGTAACCAAGCACGTATCGCTCCGAAGTCTACTGCGGTATCGACCTCAACGCGTAACTTCCCGAACCGTCTAGGCCAAGGTGCGAATGTATTCCTAGCCTCAGCTGAGCTTGCCTCAGTCGCTGCGGTACTTGGTAAGCTACCGACCAACGAAGAGTATCAGCAATATGCTGGTATGCTTAACAGCATGGGTGATGAAGTGTATCGCTACATGAACTTCGATAAGATGGTAGATTACACTGAAGAAGCGGATAAGATTGACGTCGCTCAATTGTCATAAACTTCTGATGTTATAGAAGCGTAGCACTTAAAAAAACCCGTCTCAATCATGAGGCGGGTTTTTTTCGGCTATTTAACCACTGCTATTTAACTACCGTGCAAACGATAAAAGAGCAAAAGCTTGGCCTTAATATCGGGGGTCTTTAGACATTGAGAAATATGCGTCGCAAAGGTAGGCGCTCGTGCATGACTATGGCCATGCCTCGTCCCTCGGCAGGAGCAAAAACTTTGGTATTGCGAATCTAATAATGACTTCAATAGTGTCTTACTGTTTCCATTCTCACCCTAGGCAGGAGCAAAAACCTTGGTATTGCGAATCTAATAAAGCCAATTTATGAATGGAATGCAATACACGCAGTAGCGCCTCTTATTACCCTGATAAACAGGCTTAGGTTTATTCATAATCGCGCTAATACCCTTATATAGCTGCCGTTTCAATGAAAAAAGTTATACATAACTCTTTTAAGTTGTTATCTGCGCATGAGCCTACATTGATATACTCACTCAACTAAATTTATCACTAAAGTCATAAAGAGAAGTAAATTTTATGGATTACCAATTTTCAGATGTCATCAATAGCATAGAGCCGTCATTTATACGTGAGATGCTCAAACTAACGACCAATAAAGAGATTATATCTTTTGCCGGTGGACTGCCAGATCCACAGTTGTTTCCCTATGAAGACATAAAAAACGCAACCAATAGTATGTTTGCCAAGCATAAAGAGTCCTTGTTTCAGTACTCTACGACAGAAGGTCACCAAGGCTTAAGAGACTGGATTGCCGCAAGGTTTTCAAAGGCTCACGATGTTGAGGTATCTGCGGATCAAGTGATGATCGTATCGGGATCGCAGCAGGCCCTAGATTTAGTGGGTAAGATATTTATCAACCCTCAGGATACAGTTGCTGTTGAAAGCCCAAGCTATTTGGGCGCTATTCAAGCATTTAAAATGTACAGTCCCAAATTGCAAGAAGTGCACTTAGCGACGGATGGTGTCGATATTGAGCAGCTGCAGCGCGTTATGGCGAGTGAAAAGACAAAGTTCTTTTATGGCATTCCTAATTTTCAAAATCCTACAGGCATCACCTATTCAGAAGATAAGCGTCGCCGCGTGGCTGATGTACTCAAAGCGTCCGGTAAGATTATGTTAGAAGATGACCCATATGGCGGGCTTAGGTTCCCAGGGACTAGCGACTCGACCCAATCGATTTATTCACTAGCGCCAGATAATGTCATTTATATGGGATCGTTCTCGAAGATATTCGTGCCTGGGTTTAGATTGGGCTGGGTTATTGCCCCCACTAAGATTATCACTAACCTTGTCATCGCCAAACAAGCGGCAGACTTACATACCAATTCCTTCGTGCAAGCCATACTTTATGAGTATGTTAAGACTCACAATCTTGATGAGCACATTGATCTGATCAAAACAGATTATGCCAAAAAGAAGCAGTATATGGTGGAGGCAATCAACACCCACATGGGGGATGCAATCGATATATACCCAACCAATGGCGGTATGTTTATCTGGATGAAAGTACATGGAGTAATCGCCTCGGATCTCATGCCTTACGCGATTAAACAAAATGTGGTTTTTGTACCAGGCGAGGCTTTTTCGCTATCAAAAGGCTATCAAGATCATATGAGGCTGAATTTTACCAATTTAGATTACGACCAGATTGATCAAGGGGTTATTAACCTGAAACAGGCTTTATTAGCTTATCGTCAGGATAATCCGCTGGAAGCTGCTAGTTAAATCGTTTGCCAATTAACGGAGCTGGCAATTAACGGAGCTGGCAATTAACGGAGCTGGCAATTAACGGTCAGCCAATTAGCGCTCCTATTGCTGAGCGTTATAAACAGGCTTGCGCTTTTCCATAAAAGCGCTGATGCCCTCTCTAAAGTCATCTGACTCTGCCAGCATCGTTTGCTGCTTTACTTCCATATCTAGTGCTTCGTTGAGGCCCATGAAGGCATGCACGTTGAGCATAAGCTTCATAGATGCTAGAGCTTTACTCGGTAGATTACTTAAGCGAGTGGCTAATGCCCAAACGGTCTCATCAAGCGCATCACTACTAACGACCTTATTGAGTAGATTCAGCCGCGCCATATCGTCTGCCGTAACTTTATCCCCGAGCATTACCAGCTCTGTGGTCTTTGCTGCGCCAATCAGTTGATTGAGCAAGTAGATACCACCAGCATCCGGAATGAGACCAATATTGACAAAGGCTTCAACAAATTTGGCATTGTCTGCCGCAATCCGGAAGTCACAAGTTAGCGCTAGATTCATCGCTGCACCAGCGACTGCACCCTCTAGCTTGGCAATGATAGGCTTGTGAATTTCGCGCAGCTTCATGCTCACTTCACCCACGCCATTTACCATGAGGTTCAGCTTATTCGCTAGGGCTTCCTTCTCCAGACCATCTGCTAGCATCTCACCGATATGACCACCACTTGAGAAGTTACCACCTGCACCTTGTAGGATAATTACTCGAACGTCTTCATCTTCATCGGCTTGGATAAGTGCCTCCATGACCCCGTGTTTGAGTCGGGTGCTAAAGGCGTTTAGCGTTTTTGGGTCGTTTAAGGTGATGGTCGCGATGTGGTCTTTGACTTGGTAACCGACGAGAGCGTTTGACATAGTTTAAGGCCTTTTAAGTGAGTCAATTGGTACGTTTTACAGTTTGATTATTGGCTGGTTAAATTGGTTCATTACTATATCAGGTTGGGGATATAAGGGAAGTTGGTTTTTTTGGAAAAGGTACTTTATCGTTATAAACGACGCTGGGCAAAATACTCAGCTTACGCGTACTATTAACCTTTACTATTAATATAGCTTCCAAAGAGGCAACAAATTGATTTACCTAATCTTAGATGTTTTCTATAACGATATCGGTGAACAAAGCACTGCCAAAGTATCTGGTATTCGCTTCCAAGGTATCGAGCAGAACGAAGTTTTGAGCGAGCATATTGTCACAGTAGACAATGTTGCCCCTTATGAATCAGGGCAGTTCTATAAACGCGAAATGCCTTGTCTGCTGGCGTTACTAGAAAAGATTGACGACCCTTATGATGTGATTATCATCGATGGGTATGTGTTTTTAGATGGGGTGAGCAAGCCAGGATTGGGCAAATATCTCTATGATAGCTTAGCCGTTAAAAAGCCAATCATTGGTATTGCTAAGAACCATTTTTATGATATTACTGAGGACTATGCCGTTTGGCGGGGTATTAGTAAGCATCCGCTATACGTGACGAGTGTCGGTATGGAAGTTGATAAAGCTAAGTATTTGGTGGCGAATCTAGCCGGTAAGCATAGGATGCCTACTATGCTCACCGCTGTGGATCAGTTGGGGCGGAATTGATCGGTAATGAAGATGGAGTTTTAAACTGTCTGTTGGGTGTCGCAAGCTTCACCCAACCTACCTTTAAATCTCTATTTTCCGCTAAAAGCCTCTAACACCGCTACAAACCTATCAATCTGCGCTTGAGGCGTCGCCCAAGATGTCACAAATCTGACCACGCTGCGGTCATCATCCAGCTTTTCCCAAGTATAAAAAGCAAAATAGTCCTCAAGATAATCAATCAGCGCTTGCGGCAAGATGGCAAAGACCTGATTGCTTTGCGTTTTGACGAATAGCTCACAACCCTTGCCTTGTAGGGCTGTGGCTAGTTGCTGCGCCATCGAGTTGGCATGACGACACATCTCTAGGTATTTATTGTCCCTTAGCAAAATGTCAAACTGCAATGCGAGCAGATAACCCTTCGCCAATAAGCCACCGTGCTGCTTCAGATAAATATTGAAATCTATGGCTAGCTGCTTATTCGGGATGATGATTACCTCACCAAACATCGCTCCCATCTTAGTGCCGCCAAGCCAAAATATATCGGCAAACTTAGCAATATCCGCTAAGGTAACTTGGGCTTGCTGCGCGTCACTGGCCAGTGCCGCCCCAAGACGCGCGCCATCGATAAATAGGTACATATCGTGATCACGGCAATAGGCAGACAGCTGCGCCAGCTCGTCGTAGCTATAGACCGTTCCCAGCTCAGTGGCATTGGAGATATAGACGGCCTTGGCACGGACGACGTGCGGCTTAAAGGCATGGCGTTGGCGAATCTCTTCAATCGCTTCGACGGTTAGCTTACCATCGGTCGCGTGGGTGGTAATGACCTTATGACCGGTGGCTTCAATCGCGCCCGCTTCGTTGACGGCGATATGACCGGACGTACAAGCGATAATGCCGTCAATAGGAGAGAGCATGGCGGCGATACAGACCAGATTGGCCTGCGTACCAGTGATACCAAAATGAATGGCGATGTCGTTATGCTGGTCGTCATTACCTAGCTGCTGGCGTAAGTTCTCGCGAACCTGCTCAGAGTAGTCATCAAAGCCGTAGCCAGTATGCTGCTGCAAGTGTGAGTCTTGAAGAGCGGCTAGAATATCAGGATGGGCGCTTTCGCTATAGTCGTTTAAAAAGCTATAGATCATAGGGGTCTCTCTTATTATTTAAGTGTGAATTCTTAATTGTTGGAGCTTCAATGACCACCAGTCTTTAATGACAGTCATTTTGAAGGTTGCCGCTGCTTAGAGCGGCATAAGTTAATCATAAAATTTTCAAAAGTTATAAAAAGGCTGCGGTTTAATACAGAGAAGTAGCATGTCATTAATCAAACTTACCGACGCTATCGGTTACGATGCCAAAGGTTGCAGCGCGTTTGCTAGTCTCTTCTGCCCAAGCTCGGTGGGTAGCAGGCTCGAGCATCGTGTTGTTGTACTTGAATACTGCCTTAGCTTCTATATCGAGTATGGCTTGCGCCTCGTCATATACAGTGGCAGGGACACGAAACGCTTGATGCACCAGTGCAATCTGCGATGGATGGATGACGGTCTTGCCAACCAATCCAAGCGAGACATCCTGCATTAGCTCTTGCATAAAGAGGGTAGGCTGGTCGAGATACTCAAAGACAGGAGCCGTTAGGTAAAAACCATAGGGCACAAAGCAGCCTAGCAGCTGAGAGATTAGCGTACCGATGGGAGTGTTATAAACACTAGTATTCTTAGGTCGGCGTAGGCGCAACGCCGCGAATAGATCGTTGCCACCGATACGTAGGGCGAATACGGCTTGGTCAAAGGCTTCTTTAAGAGCGACGGCCATCTCTTGATTGTGAATTGGATTAAATAACGCACCAGTCTCGAGTGTCGGCATCAGCAGACTGTGCGGCGAGATGTACTGACAGGCCATGCGCCAATTCGATAGGCTAGTCATATCGACTTTGGGCAGCACAAAGCCGTCAAGCAGGTCGATATGGTCAAAATCCGCCAGCTGTCTGAGCATCTGCGGATGCCGTGGCCGCACAAATACTAGCGGTCGATCAAAGGCGTCGCTTGTGGTATTGGTAGCTGCGCTATTATCACCATCAGCCGATAATGTCTGGAGGTGCTGCGCCCAAGTTGTCAGTAAGCTTTGTAGTTGAGTTAGCGCTATCTCTACATCCGTCTCACTTACTGAGTCTTCTAAGCATATGATGACGCTATTGATATTGCCAAGCTTAACACGGTTAATCACTTGCCAAATATCAGTGCGCGTCGCTGGCATATAAAGGCTTGCGCCAAGGGCGTAAGGATGTACCGAACTACGACGCAGCTCAGTATGTAGAGGAGTAGGGTTGACGATATCCGCATGCTTGGTCGTGTCAAACATGGTTAGGGTCGGCGGCTGGCTGTATGACATAAAGGGTGCTAGGCTCTTGTAAGGGTATCGGAGGTATTGAAAATAGTCGTGGCAGATTAAAGGCGCATAATAAAGGATAGCGCGGTTATTATGCCAGTGAAAAAATAGACTGATTTAGCAATTAGAACAAACTAATTGAAATCTATCATTAATCACGTTTTTTGATAATCGTCACGGCTTGATAAGGTAGAATCTGCTCACCAACTATCTGAACATCAACATGCTTTTGCGAGCACAAATGCCGCAGTAAAGTCGTGTCGGGGTGCTCGGCACTAGCAAGTAACACGCGCTCAGGGTCACGCCGCAGTAGCGCTCGTGTAGCTTCAGCAATGGTCGGCTTAATGCGGTTCATATTGTCGATGTGATAGCGCATCGCAAGCTTGTCAATAACGGCTCTAGTGCTGTACCGAGGCTGCTGATGTGTCGGTAGTCTCGTGGCTATGAAGTCCGAATTATTTAGCGATAGCCGCGCGGACTCAATGGTGTCGATGAAGTCGAGACTATGGTCAAATTTAGCTAAGTCGTGGTATAGCACGCTGCGGTGCAGACCTTGGGATAAGTCCGCTGATGGCTCAGTAAAGAGCGTCCTTGATATCAGTCCTGATACCGTACTGCCTAGTAGTCCTGACGGAATCAACCAATCATCGTTACTCGCAGCCAGCCAAGCCACACCCGCGGGGTCAGCTAGCGTCACTAACGGTATCACATTGTTATTATTGGACTGGTTTTGATGAAAGATATTGCTGTGACATTGATGCTGGTGGTCAGCGTAAGTCGCAAGACTGCGTACCAACTCACCGTAGATAGCACCTTTGCCGGTCCAACCATCGACGAATATGATGGGGCTATTAGGATGTGTATCAAGTAGCATCTGCATAGCGACAGGGTCAAGACCACGATCACGGATGATACTCATACCATAGTGACGGCTGGGCAGCGAATAAGAGGCGCTTGAATCAGCCAGTGCTCGCTGTAATAAAACCCCAATAGGCAGACCCGCTCGCACCAAGCTGACGATTACCAACGGCGCTACTGTTGTCACTTTATCTTTGAACAGTTCATGCAAGGTATGGGCGATATTGCTAATATCCGACGCCATCCTGTCGCGCCCTTGCGCCAAGGCTTGACGGTATAGCTGCTCGTGGGTATCGCTCGGCGCTTTCTCTAGGGTCAGCATGTCTGAATAATGCTGAGCGCCGGATTGGATCAACGCTTCTTTTTGCCGCACGGGTACATTGGCAACGCTGTCTTTATCGACGATATCGAGAAATAATGTGACGTCGTCACTGTGATAGCTACCTGATTGAACGGTAAGTTTGGGTGTCTTGATTTGCGTCATAACATTATAATCAGTAAGGGGTAGAGATTTAGAGGTTGCGAGAAGCTTTCCTAGCTTATCTTAATTGACTGTTCTAACACAGCTTTTCACTCAAGTGACTGTCTTTTAAAGCGCTCATGCAGTTGACCATGATTGGGAGTACCGTACCAATCTAATAACTGCAAAAATGGCAAATCCGCTAAGCTATCGCCAAAGCCAAAACTTGGCCGCTTGTTATCGAGGCAATGCTCTAATAAGAACTGTACCGCGTGCTGCTTATGAATGCTGTGCGGTAAGATTGCCATATTATTAGCATTGAGATGAATATAAAAGTCGTCAGTTATATTGGCGCTTAATTCAGACAGTTGAGTGGCAAAGTCGGCTAACGCTTGATGGTCTCGTTGTGAGTGTTTGACCGCGAGATAGATGATGAGCCGCTCATCACAAAAAATGTCGTCATGGACTGTCAGCTTTAGCTCAGCATTCTGAGTATCGTTGAAAGCTGCGATAGCATCGATTAATTGGCTTAGCTGCTCTTGTAGCGGGGCAAGCTCAGAGCGTATTTGCGCTTGCCAGTCAGGCTGCCGTGTCCCGTCTGGCTGGATAATAACTGCACCGTGGGTCAAAACTTGCCAACTATTAAAGGGTAATTTAACCCGCTTAATCTCTGTAGTGTCTCGGGCAGTGACTGCGATAAGCTCGGTGCTGGCAAGCAGCCAATTAAACATCGTGGCTTGGCGGATACTCATAAAGCTAAGCGGCTCATTTTGCTTATTTACTGAGGCGCAAACCAGCTTATCGGCATCGCTAGTGGGCAAGTCCCAAACATCTATTTTACGCTGGGTCTGAAATAATGTGTCGTCCAAATCCATTAAGGCGTAGGGTAGAATAATCTTGTGACTGGGCTGAAAGTAAGTGGGCATAGCCGTTGGGGAATTTTGCATCATTCTGGGTTTATTATTCCAATTGTTTCATTGTTCAATGATAAATCTCTATGGTGCTATCTTCGTACGGTTAGAGCATCTATCAGAGGTATAGACACAATATGTCTAAGCCGAAGCGAGTTCTAGCAGCTCAGGTAGAGGGTGGCATTAACCGCTAATGGGCGAAGAGCGCCGCAGCAGTATGATCAAAATAGCACTATTATAGAACCAGTTAGGGTTATAGACACCCTAATGGCGAGAGTTTGTTAATAGCGTGTTATTCACACTTTTGACACTTCGTTGCCCAGTCCGTGGGAGAGCTTACTGTGGCTGCTCTCTCTTGAGTCGCTATTGGTTTGGACTTATCGTCTTCTGACGTTGCTGCATAAAGGAGCAGCCGATGATGATAAATGAGCTGGACTAAGAACTCGTCTTCAGCAAGGCCAATCTACACTGTCGACTCTTGTAGCATTAGATGGGTATCGGTGTCTAGATTGAGCGTGAGCATCGGCATTACATTTCCATCATGAGTAGCCATGACTGCAAGTACCCAATTAACTCACGATTGGCAGAACAGTCGCTAAAGCTGGTAGCGTCATTTCATACTAGCACAAAGCTATTAAAGAATGATTACTAGCCTATTATTAATCCTTAACCTCATCGCATCGACACGTTCTAAATAGTAGCCAACATTTAAGCAGTAGCGGTACTTAGAATAATGAATGCCGTTAGGGGCTAATGGAAGTGGTATTACTCAGCTTTTAAAATCTTTTCTCAATTGACAGGCCTCTTATTTGCTCCGATTGTCCCTAATCGCTAAGAAAGACTAGAAAGCTAAGCTGGTTTCTGTTAGTTTGCCACAATTATTTTGACGCTATAGCCAATCTGCATCAAGCCTGATATGTTGAGCAGTAATTAACAGAATTTATAGCTGACCATCGATATAGTATAAGGCACTCGCTATGGAACGAAGGCACACCCCTATGGAACACAGAAATATCCCTATGGAAGAAAGACCGGTATTTATGCCTAGAGTAAATAGTGACAATCTGGTTAAGACGGATATGGTACATTTTGAGCGTCATGTTGGGTTTTCAAGCGCACAAAAGCGCAAGTCCATCAATGACCACCATTCTGTCATTCGCAAAAAATATGGCTTTAAAAAGGTTTTAGAATTATCTAGTAAGTCTAAAGATAAGCTGAGCGTGCCACTGAGTGGCTTTTATTTAAAGCTGACAGATCAAGATACTGGTCAACAATATAGCGTCGAAAATATCTTTCAAAGTAGTAAAGTATTTGAGCATGGTGGCCCTTATACAGATTTACTGACGGTGCCGCCTAGAAAAGCCAGAAAAGATGAGCGACTACAGAATTCAGGTAAATTAATTGGCTACAAGTTTCAGGGTATAGAATGGGATGTCGGGCCTTTGACAGCATTTTATGATTGGCTTTATGTGAATGCGCTGAAGCAAAATTCTCAGCTGCACGATGAGCTTATGCAGTATCAGGCCTTTACCGATATGACGTTTAATCCAAAGCGCGCTGTCCATTGTGAGGCATATTCGCTCGCTATGTTTGTCGCCCTTAAAAAAAGAGAGCTACTCGATAAAATCGCTGAGCCGATAGATTTCTTTAATTTATATAGTGAGTTTCCAGTAAGTAATACAGAGTATCTATTTGAAGGAGAATAGAACCCGTGAGACCATGAGCTAATCTGAGTAGCTATGTTTAAGTGATCTTATCTTATCTCAACAGCCCCTACCTCTAAATAGGAAGGGGCTATCTCATGTTATAAAAACATTTTTATGTTCGCCGTTAGTCCTCAGACCTGCGGACTGACCACCAGTACATTATCCAACTCTTGCCATGTAGCATCCACGCTAGCCGCTGGCGTCTCCACACACAAGATAATTAAGTCCCAATCATTAGGATTGACGTTATAGACAAAATTGGTCATACCCAGGCCATAATTATCGCTAAAGCTCATCATAGTAGTAATGGCACCGCCGAGTGCTATCGGGGAGCGAGTTAGGGCGCTGAACTTTACCGTAGGATTGTGGCTATGACCATGGCTATCTTGATCTTGGCTCTCTAACTGCTGTTCTAAATGCTCTGCCAGTAAGAAAGGTAGCCAAACAAATTCATTGCTGCCCAATACTAAAATACGTCTAGGCAAGTTGGCTGCGTCAAATTTATCTTGATGCGCAAAACGAGCAAAAGCTAATTCAAACTGTGCTAAATAAGGCGCAAAGCCATCGGTGCTGTCTAGCGTTGGCTGCCGTCCCCAGTTTCCTGTATGCCCGAGTGGCTGAGTACCTGCCTCTGTGGTATCAACACTAGGCATGGTAATAGATTTAGGGTTTGGGGCGTCGGTCCAATGCCAAGCACCCGCTAACAAGTGATGACGATGGAAATCAATTCCGACCAGCCTGTCTGCGATATGGTCATCCGTATCAGAACTACCTAACGACCAATCGACCAAGGTGGTGAGACGAACTTGCTCAAGTTGAGTTAGACCAGCCTCGCGTAAGGCAGTGACAACATTGACACAGGTATTGCCCGTGGAAGCTTCGTCATCGACCATGATAAGGGTTTTGCTTGCTAGTAACTGCGCTCGAACGGCTGCGTCATCACTTTGATAGATCAAATGGCTGCTGGCATGACTATGGTCTTCGCTAAAGGTGGTGAAAAGCGTGCCATTAGCTTGTGCGTGACGGGTAGAGTTGAGCAGTATCGCCTTAGCATAGCGTGATTGTAGGGCTTGATGAACCCCTGCCGATAGCCCTACTGCTGTCTCTGCCATACCGACGACGAGGATTGGCTCTGGTAGGTTATCAGGAAGTAAATTAGCTAAGTCAGTAAAAGCACGACGCATGATACTGGGCGCAACTGGAATATGGCGACCTAAGACTTTGGAGACGAATAAAAACGCGCGCTTAGGATTGATGCGCTGAGCGAAGCCGAGTAAGTCATCCAATTGATAGGGCTGCTGTGAGCTTGTGGTTGGCTTGATTTGGTAGGTCAGGTCAAGATTGCCTCGGGGCAGGGTGATGGTGGTGTGGTGCTGGTCTAACATTTAATTTCCTTAAGTTTTACGCACTTTTTCTAAAATACTTATCGATTTTTTGTATCACTTTACCCCTCACAGCCCACTAGCCACAACGCCCCTCGGCTTTGTTTGCTTAATTGTGGAGTGGTTAACGGTGCGGACGATAGCAGAGACTGAGTGCCATATTGAGTATGGGCATTAGTACTGATACTGGGACTATCTGTTAGGCTAATGCCGGCGCTAGTGAGTAGGGCAGATAATAGCTGAAATTTTACCGCATAGTTCATGTTTTGCGCATGCTCATGACTCAGACTAGCAGTCACCATACCGATGACCTCACCCGTCGGTAGCAGTAATGGACTGCCACTAGAGCCAGGCTGAATGGGTGCGGTAAATTGCAGATAGCGAATGTCATTGCCAAAGCCAGTCAATGCTGAGATACACCCTTGCGTCACTTGCAACTGACTACTGATTCCTGATAGGGGATACCCTAGCGTGGTGATGGTCTCACCCAAGATGTCGTAGCAGCCCTGAGCTAGAGGTAGGTAGCAGGGCGGTAGTGGCTCAGCAACTTTGATAATCGCTGTATCGCTACCGATATCAGCGAGCACCACTTGCGCCTCACGGTCCGCTTGACCTTGCTGACGAATACCAATTAGGGCAGCAGATTCGATGACATGATAGCAAGTCAGCAGATGATAGGCATCAATAGCAAAGGCCGTACCTGTCCAAATCTCACCCGGTTGGACTTGGCGCGGCGCTCGGTGTAACTCATTTGCTGCACCGTTTCGCTGCTGACCTTGTTGCTGACTTTGCGCCTCTTGGATCAGTGCATGAACATTTGGCGGCCTCACATCGAGGCTGACCTGAACGCGTTGCTCAAGGCTATTTAGACCTTGGGTCGAAGTTTCTCCCAGTGCTCGGCATTTAAACTGGCCATTACGCTGGTATATCTCTAGCACAATGGCAGCTTTGACATGGCGCTCTGTGGCTTTAAAGTCATACTGAACCGCGTCATTATCGATGCTCAAGTGAATACTACCCAGCTCGACTGCTGGCAGGTTGAGACTTGGCTCATGATAGACGTAGGCAATAAGCTGAAGGAAACTTACCCCTTGCTCATTAAATAGCTTGGGTAAGTCAAGCTGCCAAGTGCTAGGTTGATTAGAGTGATCCAGACGCGCCCAGTCTTTAGGTTCGTGTAGATACGCCGGACTACAGGCGGCTTTGCGGTTAGTATCTAAAGGCAGCCACAGCAGGCCAATTTGTTGACCAAATTGTAGCGGGTCTGAGCTGCTAAATGATATCGAACATTGTCCTTGCGAAATAACAGTATTCGCTCCCAATACTAGCGTCGTCTGATCAGTCATATGCTTGGCAGTCCTTAAGTCGGGTTATTTTTATCCGGTATCATTTTTATGAACATTGTGGATTATTGTAGGGTTAATCTAGTCTAGCGGTTTTTAAGACGTTGGCATGTGATTTAAACTTATTAGTCAGGTAATATTATCAAAATATCTTTTGCTCATTTTAGTGAACCCATGTACAGTGGGCAGCGTATTTATAGAGGTAGAGAGATGAGTAATATCAATAAAATACCGACATTTGGCGAGCTGCTAAATGCAGGAATTCAAACGATAAAAAATTTGAGCAACAGAAACACGATTGGTCAGACAGTATTTTTTCGGGAGTTTGAAAAGCTAGCGAAAATTGTACCGGAGCATAAAAAGCTCACTTATATGAGCACTTATGATATCCGCAACGAGTGCCGTGAAGGCACACCTTGTTATGATGAATTGGTAGATTTAGTGTTGTTGTGTTTATCCGCTATTGGACTCATCAAAGAAAATTGCTTTAGCCTAGTGCCTAATCTTAATCAAAATTTTGCTAATTTTATTACCTTTGACGAAAAAGTAACACCTAAGAATATCATTAGGATAGATCCGCTTGGCAAAATTTACTTTTGGATGACAGGCAGCAATTTTACGAAGTATATTAGTGAGGGTATTCCTAATAATGATTTTATTGCAGATTTAGATAGGCTTGATAATAAAGCTTTTGCAGATTTAAAAAAAGCCAATATTGCTGCTTATGGCAAAAACGGTGATCCTCTGCTAAATCATTTAATTGACGAGTCCATGCGCCGAACGTCTATCTTTATGAATAACTATGCTGATGCCACCATTGCCAATGACTTTGTCAAAGTAACGCCGGACATGATTATGGTGCAGTTGGAGAGCTTATCACCTCTACAGTTTGAATGGTTTTGCTTAAAGCTGGTTGAGCGTTCTTTAGAGATTGAAAGTCCAGAGAGTAATCTCACAGCTCGTCATACAGGCCGATCGAATGATAACGGTATTGATGGCCTTATTAGCCAAGATTTTCCTAGTGGCGAAGTTCACACTTATTACATCCAAGCCAAACTATATAGTGCCGGTAACAATGTCTCAAATGGTGAGTTAAGAAACTTTATAGGCGCCTTTCCTCCGCAATATACGACTCATCACGGTATATTTATTACCACCACAGGTTTTACTAGACCTGCTAAGGATTATGCGGATTCTATTGATACCCACAGCCTTATTCTTATTGATCAAATGGGATTAATTGAGCTTATGATGGAGCATAAAGTGGGGCTTAAAGAGGTCAATGCAAAGCCAAAGCTATTATTGGATAGTGAGTTTTTTGAAAAGATTAAAACCTATTAATACGGCAATAATTTTTAAGATAGTATGATTAATGACTTATAGCGTTACTGAGATAGTAAAGGGGTAGTGGTGACATAAATAACTCACATTGCCACTACCTAGTAACCATAGTCTATGATCTAAAGTAGGGTGCGCCAAAGCTATGTCAATCATAGCTTATAAATTCCTTAAAATCCTGCAAGGTCTACGTCGGGTGTAGCGGTTTGATAAAATAGGGGCATAATAGATTTGGAATACAACAGCAGATTATGGTTTTTATCAACAGTAACATCAGTCTTGATGACAGCGAAGTAGACATTAGCGCCATCCGTGCACAAGGTGCGGGTGGGCAGAATGTCAATAAAGTCTCATCGGCCATTCATTTGCGCTTCGATATCAATGCCTCAAGTCTGAGCGACCTGCATAAGCAGCGCTTACTCGATAGCAAAGACAGCCGTATAACCAAAGATGGCGTGCTTATTATCAAAGCGCAGCAGTTTCGCACCCAAGAAAAAAACAAAGCCGATGCCTTTGAGCGTCTGCAAGAGTTTATCACCAAAGCCATCCACGTGAATAAAACCAGACGACCTACCAAACCAAGCCGGAACGCTCGGCGTAAACGTGTGGATCAAAAAACCCAACGTGGCAGAACGAAGGCGCTTCGGGGTAAGGTTGATTATTAATAGTTGGTTGGATATTAGGTAAGGGCATATAAGGAAACTGTGATTCGGAACTTAGCTAGATATTGATTGGCTGGTTTACAAAGTTCTAGAAACTTACCACCGCGAGGTTTCTTAAAGGGCGTAAAGGTCTGTTCATGTCAATTAGCAATTCCTTGACAACCATTATCGGTTAAGACTTTAGTACTGTCAGGTAACCAAAATTAGGACAAGTGTCTTTATAAAACTTAAAGTCGTAAACAGCGCCGCGACAAGTCTGAACGTCTAGTATTAGTCCTGTTTTCCAGTGCACAATAACTTGAGCTTTTTAGCTGTGTTGTTTTTTCTTATCGCTGTAGTCATCTCTTTGATTTTTTTAGTTGCTCAATCGGGGTTTCGGTAGCATCAACGATAACCACTTACTAATCAATGTTGGCATCGACTCTGTTAGGAAACTTTTTAGGCAATTCAAACTTGCCCGAATCTGTGAGTATGTCTTTTACCACGTATCAGTTTTAAACAGGATTAACCATACTAAAAAGTGTAATACTTGCGTATAAATAATAGGACAATTAAATATGAACAACATTTTTTATTGAAGGGTGAAGGAAATCTATATCAGTACCAGCCATGTATAACTACTATCGAGGATAGTAGAAGCTTTATAACTTACTTTAAGCTTAGCACCGTGATGTACATTTAGACTTGTAAAAAATAGAATTAATCTTCTAATTCCAATACGCCCGAATGCGATTAATCTTACCTTTAAGTCCGTGCTCCTCGCGCAAGTAAGCTTTAATCGGCTTAAAGTCTGCCTTACCGATAGCGCCCCAAGCGCAGTCGATCTTTTTATCTTGAGCTTTGATAAGATCAATCACCGCTTGCGCCAGATTATCAGTGTCTACCGTGTTGATATAGTGGATGACTAACTTATCTTGTAACCCATCAGACAAAACAATTTGCTCCATATAGTCAAAGTCAGCCTTGTCATTGGTAATGGCAATAACGATAGGCGTAGTTTCGTGTTGCCAGCGCTCCAGCATCGCTGCAACCGATGGCATGGAGGTCTCATCACAGATAAATAGCGGCTGACCCATGGTCATAAGCTTAATGGTTTCTTCGTAGTCGTTATCAGCATAAATAATATCGCCTGCTTTTAATGACTTTGCCCACTCGCTTCCGGGGCTGCCTTCGTGAATATAGATATCGACCTCACCTATTAAGGCGGTTGTTGATTCTGGCAGTTGCGGCTTATGCAGCTGTCTTAGGGTATAGTAGCGGCCTTCGTCTCGACCTGCTACTTTCTCCTCCAGCTTGTCCCGCTGCGCTTCAGGCAAGCGTTTTAATATTTCAAAAAATATGATGGAGCCTTGCTTTTTGGCAGTGGCGATAATCTTGTCGCTAAAGGGCAGTTGTGTGATGGTAGGCTGTAGTTGTTGCCAAATCTGTCGAGGCAGCTTATAGATATCAATATCAGTTTTAGCGTTATCTACTTGATCATCTTTTTTACTTAATGTGGTTAAGACAAACCGATAAGCAAAGCCGGGGTCATCAGTTGGCAGAGGCACATCACTGGTCAGATACAGCCTGAGCATATTGGGGGTGACATACTCGCTTTTACTCACAGTGAAGTAGTGGCGAGTCACTTTGCTGGGTGTTACCTCTTCCATGTTACCTTGACGTATCATTGCTTCATAAAACAGATAGTAAGCACGCTCTATGAGAGACACATCCTGAATGCGAAACGGCACAAAGACATTTTGACTGGCAAGATGCTGTTTGACAGTATCGACTGGTATTTCAGCAGCTAACGCTTCGCTTGCAGGGTCGGTTTCCGACTGCTGTGGCTGCGCATTTTCGTGTGACTGCGCGTTAAGCGTGGCATCATCGAGTACCACATCATCAGGAATATATTGAACCAATACTCCCTCTTGATAGATCTCTGTAACTATCGGCAAAGCTTGCTGATGGCTACGCGCGTCAGTGAAAGCATTCATTACCTGCAGCAGCTCGGTACGTCGATAGGTGTGAATATAGTCGATTACCTCTGCTTTATCCTGCGCGTCTTCACCTATAAGCGGCGTGCGCTGCTGATCATCAAAGCTGGTAAATAGCATCCGATTACTAATCTCTGAGCCAAGCGTCTTAACTTTGCTAAGTGTCGCTAAAATATCCATTATCTTGCTCCATTATTAGTTATTGATTGCTATAGCCTCTATTTAAACTTTCGCATCATTACTAAGAAATACGCACCGCCAATAAGTGATGCCAAAATACCTGCAGGTATCTCATAAGGAAATATCGCATAGCGGCCGATCCAGTCTGCCGTTAGCATCACTAATGCGCCAAGTAAGGCAGCTAGTGGCAATTGCTTGTCTATCTGCACCGCGCCAAATGAGCGTGCCAATTGCGGCACCATCAGCCCAATAAAGCTGAGTGGTCCGACCGTCACGGTGGCAATGGTGCTTAAAATAGCTACAAATACCAGCAACCCTGCTTGACTAGCCTTAACCGATAACCCTCGTCCCTTTGCCACAGGCTCGGTTAGGGTGAGTAACTTAAGCGGTTTAATCGTCAGCCAGCTGACCAGATAAGTAAGAATGGCCAAGCCGAGTAAAATATAGGCTATCTGCGGCATGATGTGATAGGTCGTGCCCGACAGCCAGTTTAAGATGGCTTGTAGTCTGGGGTCTTGGCTAAAGCCAATAATGACATTAAAAGAGGTGGTCAGCGCACCAATGGCAATCCCAATTAATAGTAGATAGCTGCTATGCACTTGACTGGCTAACCACAGGATAACCATTAAAGTAATCAAAGCGCCTAATACACCAAAACCTAGCACCCCTATAATTGGCAAATTAGGAATAAACATAAACGAGAGCACCATGGTAATAGATGCCGCCGAGCTGATACCTAGCACTTCAGGGCTTGCCATCGGGTTGCGGGTCATCTGCTGTAATACCACACCCGCGATGGCTAAAATCACACCAGTCGAGGCAGCGCCTAAGCTACGACCTAACCGGAACTGCATGATATAGTCAGGGTTAAAGGAGAACTGCCAGCCATGAGCCGTTTGAACGAATACTAGGAAGTAGCCAAATAGGAAAATTAGAGGAGTGATGTACAACCACCAGTCAATTTTGCGGCGCTCTAGTACAATGTCATAGGCGTCTTCAGTCTTAGTTTGTTTGGGCTGCTTAAGGATAAGCCAAATGATCAGTGGTGCACCGAGCACGCCAGTTAATGTACCCGCTGGCAGTGGGAATGGCAACTCGACGTAGTGGGTAAATATGTTGATTAGATTGTTAGTGAGCCATAGCAGCAAACCACCAAGCAAAAACCCAAACAACAGGCGTTGACGGATATTGCGCACTTGCATGGCGTTGACCATGGTGGCTGCACCTAAGCCGACAAAGCCAATGAGGCCGACTTTACTGACTACCATGGCCGTCAATACCGCACAAAGGATAAAGACCCCGATACGCAGCCATTGCACCGGTAATCCTAACCTTGTTGCTTGCGCGTCGTCGAGTGACATGAGCATGAGCGGTTTGCTCAGTAGCATCAAGATGGGCAGAGTAACTAGGCTTGCGATAATCAAATGTTGCAATGGTTGCCAGCGGTCTTGGTACAACAGGCCGCTGCTCCAAAGGGTTAGACTTGCAAAATACTCGGTATCAAATATCATCATTAGGCTGATAAACGAGCTGGCAAAGATACTGACTACAAAGCCTGCGATGATCAGCACTAGAGGGTCAAGTTTGCTGGGCAAGGCTATTAATACAACAACACCTAGGGAGATTAACGAGCCAATAAACGCCACCCAAAAGCTGCCATAAATAGCCCAGCTTGGGAAAAATAGCATGGCTAACACCATGGCAAATAATGCCCCGCTACCAACAGCAAGGGTACTATCAGAGGCAAGGTTGTTTCTCACCACTTGTTGGAGTAACACGCTGACCACAGCCAATAGACCACCACAAAAAAAGGCCATTCCTGACTCAGCTAATAAGATAAGCTGGGTGATCATGGCTTTGGGTTCAAGCATGGCAGGATCAGTCAGTAAACCATCAAGCGGCCATTGCCATTTTAAGTCGATCAAGTAGGTAAATGAGGCTAAAGTGATGAGGGTAAATAGCGCAATAAGTATGCTGTATTTAGCTGAAAACTTGGATTTTGCGGCAGGTAAAACTGGAGACGTACTCATTGGGCTGCCTCCGTAGCCGTGACAGCTTTGCCTGCTAGGTATTCGTAGCTAAATTCGTTTGTGGTTTGGGTAGTGACGGCGCGTTCAAGACTTTCGGCGAAAGTGACCATAGTATACATACCCCCTCTAACCCAAACAGGATCTATAAAATATATACAAGCATTTGGTTTAAAGAAAGGTGAGTTCTGCCAGATTTGACTATTGATAAAGTTATATTTAAATAGTTCAGAAAATGGCTTCTTGATTATTAAGCATGTGTCGTCAGGTAGCTCATATAAGGAATGAACTGGTTTAATTAGCCAGCCAGACTCATCAGGTAAACCGAGTGAGATTAATTCTAACCCCATCATATCAGCTGCTAATGAAACTGCATTGCTTACAGGTGTAACCACTATTTCTCTATTATCCAAAAACTCAATAACAATAATCTTTCTATTATCTCCTATGTATTGGCGTATCGTATGACCTGCTTGAATTATTCTGTTATGGCTGTCTCTAATATAGCGCTCGGCTTGGTCAGTTTGATTAGTACTATTACCAATTAATCGTACTATATTAGCGTATTTACCCCAAGAAGGTACTTTTCCACGCTTATTGGTTTGCATACCAAAATCTATCATTGTGATGGGTAGATGGGTATCCTCAAGTCTCGTAGATAATTTATAAGTAGTTGTATCTATCATTAAATCTAATTTAAGTTGTGACATAACCTCCTTACTAGGTTGACCTCTAAACCCCACATCAATAATCTCAAGTGAAAGTCTAGGCTTGCTCACTATCTGTGGATATAGCTTTTTATCTCCCATGGCAGTTGGTGGGTGACCCATTTCAATCATAGTTGCCACCACCCCCCACTCAGGTGTATATACTTTCATTCCATCAGGGAAACCCTTCTGCATATTTGTTTGATTTTGTGTAGTAATATGTGCTTTAGTAGACAGTAGTAATACAAGACATATACTTAAGAGTAGTAGGCATTTTTTTCTATTTTTTATCATAAATTTTACAAAACTAATTTTTTAAATTTATAATATAATAATGTTTAATTTCATCAAGACCC
>NZ_RQRU01000007.1 GCF_004335015.1 Psychrobacter pygoscelis | reverse complement strand
CCGGGGCAATCTCAATGGCAACTCCGTCGTCGATGATTGCTTGGGTCACGGGGGCGACTTCACCGTTAACTGTTAGCGTGTCACCAACCTTGGTGCCTTCAGGGACGGTAACGGTGGCGGTGATGGTACTATCTTCACCCACCTCTTCGCTGTTATAAACGTCGTCAGCACCGGTGCTTTCAAAGCCAATAACTGGGGCAGTTGGCGCGGTAGTGTCGACACTATAATTCTGCGTAGTTGTAACCGTCAATGTAGTAGTATCATCGCTACTTAAAGTGGTAAAAGCGCCATCAACAGTCATGTCAGGGTCAGCAGCTAAGTCGCTTCCCAATACTGAAATAGCAAACTCACCATCTACATTAACTACACCAGTAAATTCTTTACCATTGACAGTTAATGTGACTTTATCATCAGCTTCATAGTTATCAGTTACAGTCCCTGTAATGACTATAGTTTCTCCAGCTTCAGCAGCATTTATAATATTGTCTTCTGTTACGTCATCAATTATCAGCTTTGGAATATCATCTTTAGCGATCACTGTCGCAGGCGTACTTTTACCTTTGGGTGTGGTTTGCGTGGCTTTCACTTCTGAGCCATCTTTGACTTCATCAGCGGGAATGGTAATCACACCAGTCTCAGGGTCAACCGTGACATTATCGTTAGGATCGTTGTCTGCCCATTTACCAGTATCAGGGTCTTTGGTAAAGGTTGGGCTTTTTTTATTACCCTCTTCATCGGTATAGGTGACGTCAGTTTCAGTCGCTTCAGACGTTGGCGTAACCGTGACACTGCCGTCGTCCTCGGCTGTAAGACTAGGTTTGGATATCACAGGAGGTGAGGGCTCATCGTTATCATCATTTTTACCAAGAGCCGCGCCAACCAATCCCAAGCCTCCTAAGCCTATCAACCAAGGTAGGATTGCGAAGCCATCATCACTTTGTCCTGCCCACCAAGGGGTGGACTGAGCAGGTCCTCCCAATGCCTGACCCTCAATATCACCAGGTTCGAGCTGGGTCACATAGTCAGATACTTCTGCGGTGTCAGGAATGTAATAGTAATAACTGCCATCTTCTGCCATACCAATAAGGGCTTGATCAGCCTTACTGTAAAACCCTTCAATGATTAGATCACTTTCTTGCCCGTCTTTGTCAAAAGAGAGATGCAGATCATTATTCACACGTTTGGTAATAACATGTTGAGGAGCGCGGCCTAATCCTTCTTCTAAAAACTCATAATTGACCCCTTTACCCGCTTTAATAACGTTAGGCTTACCATCATTGGTGATTATCTTGACACTCTGAATAGTCTCTTTAGCGTTATGTACTTTTACGTTGACTGTTTTCATATGGTTTTTCTCGTCCCGAAATTCTGTCTAATTTGTTGGTTTATTCAGTAACTTTTTGGACTAATAACGCTTGGCTACTTAAAAAAGAGGATGAGTTATCTTTGTTCAACGACGGCGATAACGCGTCTATTTTGTTGCCGACCATCCATCGTAGTGTTACTAGCTA
Organism: Psychrobacter pygoscelis; assembly: GCF_004335015.1. GTDB lineage: Bacteria > Pseudomonadota > Gammaproteobacteria > Pseudomonadales > Moraxellaceae > Psychrobacter > Psychrobacter pygoscelis. The sequence continues at coordinate 151,032 of NZ_RQRU01000007.1, read as the reverse complement.
TAGGGCGAGACTCGCCATAACCCATGGCAGTTAAACGATTAGGGGCTATACCATATTGTTCGATGAGTAGTTTTTGTACCGCTTGAGCCCGTCTCTCAGACAGTTTTTGGTTATAAGCATCACTGGCAGTACTGTCTGTATGACCTTCGATAATAGCGTTGGTATCGCCATACTTTTTCATAAAAGTAGCGACGTCTTCGACTTTACTAAAGTACTGGGGCTTGATAACTGCTTTGTCAGTATCAAAGAGAATGCGCATCTCAGTGCTAACCTTCTCTTCAAATATAGGAGCGATAACGGGCACGGTAGGCGGAGATACAGTGGGAGGCGCTACCACTTTAACCTCAGAGCAATTGGGGACTACTCGGCTAATCTGGTGCTGTTGGTAACGTTTATTGATAAATAATTTTTGTGCGGATTCAGGAGTTACTTGGGTTAAGCTGATGTGCTTTTGATCATCAACTTCGATATAAAAGAAATAGTTTTGTTCGGTAGGCAAAGTGACTTCAATAGCATTTTTTAGCAGATCATTAGTCTTCTGGGAAGTCGTGACCGCGCTAATACTATTAATACCAATACAAGAATAGACTTGCGTAAAACCACCAGGCTGTAAGCTAGTCTGATATTCGCCATTAATAGCTAGATTGACACTGGTTTGTGCACCATCTGCATCAGACTGACGAATGAAGTATAGGCTGACCCTATTTTTTGGGATCGGCTTGGCCAATAAAGTTTGCACATCCACATCAACTTGCTTGCGCCAAGTGATATGCTCGATCATTTTCATATCTTGTTTCGCTAGTGCACCTTGTTCATAAGTGAACAAAAGTACAGTTGCTATTAAGATTTTGAAAAATTGCTGTAATTTCATTGGCATAACCATATATCCCTAAATATTAGTTATCTTATGACTCCATCACAAAAAATATTGTTGAGATTCTCGCAATATATTTATTAACAATATCACAGATAATTAAACATTTGTCTATTAATTTGGCGATTTAATATGTAGCCCAGTGTTAATAGGATAAAAATTACAACATTTGTTTTTGTTTATTTTTTATTGAAATGCTAGATATCCGGTTCAATAAAAAGGCCTTTTCTGTTATTAAGAAAAGGCCTTTTTTTAGGAATACTCTTATTTTTTGGCTAAAAATATAGTCTAAAATTCTGCAACAGGTGGTGTTTTATAAAATTTTATTGAACAACTGTTATGATATTATTATCTAAATAACCATTTTAGAACGGTGATTTGCTACTCTTAAATAGTCCCCTTAACCTGTTACAACCAAATAAGATTCTAGAGACTAAAAAAGCCTCCATTTCTGAGGCTAATTGCTTGCTACTTATTAGGTAGCCTTTTATTAGGTAGCCTTAAAATACAGTATTTATAACAGCGTTTTAATATCCTCCTCTAGGGCTTCTGGTTTCGTAGTCGCCGCATAACGTTTCACCACGTCACCATCTTTATTGACTAAGAACTTAGTGAAGTTCCACTTGATTGCATCGGTCAAAAACCCACCTTGCTGCTGTTTTAACCACTTGTAGACAGGGTGAGTGTCTTTGCCATTAACGTCCACTTTTGCCATCATTGGGAAGCTGACACCATAGTTTTTTTGGCAAAATGCACCAATCTCATCAGCCGCGCCTGGCTCTTGGTGACCAAACTGATTACAAGGAAAACCAATAACCACCAAATCCTGATCTTGATATCGTTGATATAGCTGCTCTAAGCCTTCGTATTGCGGCGTGAATCCACACTTACTGGCGGTATTGACGATGAGTAATACCTTATCTTTATAGTCGGCGAAATCCTGCGTTCCACCCTCTAGTGTCTCTACTTTAAAGTCATAAATACTGGTCATGGGTTTGTCCTTAAGGTTTTTTAATTGGCGCTTATTGGCAATTGTGAGCAGTTATCGACAGTTGCTACCATTGTCGCACCCCACTAGTTTCTATCCTACCTAGGATGCTGCTACTTAGCCGACTCATCTAAATCGATAGCGACTGAATTAATACAGTAACGCATGCCAGTGGTCTCTTGAGGCCCATCAGGAAATACATGACCGAGATGCGCTCCGCAGTTACTACAGGTTACCTCGACACGGCGCATACCAAGAGAGTTATCCTCATGCTCATCTACGGCGCTGTCCGCAATCGTAGCATCGAAGCTTGGCCAGCCACAGCCTGAATGAAATTTATTGTCCGAAGTGAATAACTTGGCACCGCAGCCTTTACAGCGGTATATACCTGCCTCTTCACTATCTGTGTACAGCCCAGTAAACGGCCGCTCAGTCCCCTTTTCTCTTAATACATGGTACTCCTCTGGGGTCAAACGCTCACGCCAGTCTGCCTCTGTCAGTTGGGCGATTTCTTCTTTACTTAATTCACGATCTTGCATAGTGGCTCCTATGATTCAGTTTAATAACTCAATAGTTTAATGAAGATGCTAGATAAATTACCTTTTAGCGTAATACAAAATAACCACCACCACCTTTTAATAAATGTTAATGCCTATGTTGGCAAACTCTTGAATTAGCTTCCTATGGCAGCTTCAAGTTCTCTTATTCCCCACTGTTCATGCCCCTTTTTAGACCAAGCTTGATACTGTTCACTTAAGCCCCGTAAGCTAACGATAGACATATACTTACTACTTTTTTGCAAGTATATCTTGCACTTAATAGCCTATAGTAAATTTTTATTAAAATTAACGTAAATCTAATGACTATCTACTTGCAAACATATTGATATTGCAATAATATCTTGCATTAGTTTTAGGAGTATTGTTGCACAACAAAACAATGTTCAATATCAACCCCTAATAGGCTCTCTATTGTGCCCACTATTGGACCGACTATGACCTCAACTCCAGACCACCAAGCTCAAGGCGAGCGCCTAAATAAGCTGCGTAAAGCCAAAGGCTTAACAGCAGAGCAACTTGCTACCGCCATGACAGAAGCTGGCGCTAAAGTCAGCCGCGGCGCTATCTCAAACTGGGAGCGGGGTATCAATGGAATTGTCTCCTCTAAGCTACCAACATTGGCACGAATATTAGACTGCTCAGAAGGATATCTGCTGCGTGGGGAGCTGGAATCCTCAGCGACACCTAAGCTCTATACGTCATCACAACAGCAGCCTATCGATAACGAAGCGCAACAGCCTGAAATATCAGCAATCAGCACCCCCTCTTCTTCTAATAATAAGCGTGGTAATACCATGAATGCTCTAAAAAAATCCAATAAACTGCAGAACGTCTGCTACGATATTCGCGGTCCATTACTCAAAACGGCAGTGAGAATGGAGTCAGAAGGTCAACGCATCCTCAAATTGAACGTCGGCAACCCTGCGCCATTCGGTCTAGATGCCCCCAATGAGATACTTCGTGACGTGGCACTGAACTTAGCAAATGCTACCGGCTACTCAGACTCTCAAGGTATTTTTGCTGCGCGCAAGGCGATACTGCACTACTATCAGTCAAAAGGTCTACTATCAGCGGTCGATGTCCGTGATGTCTATCTTGGCAATGGGGTCTCTGAGCTGATTGTCCTGACCATGCAGGCGCTGATGAATGATGGTGATGAGGTACTGATTCCTATGCCAGACTATCCGCTTTGGACAGCAGCAGCCAACCTTGCTGGCGGTACTGCCGTCCATTACCGCTGTAATGAAGCTGACAACTGGCAACCTGATATCGACGATATTAAATCCAGAATCACGGATAAGACCAAAGGCATCGTCGTAATCAATCCTAATAACCCTACTGGTGCCTTATATTCAGATGATATCCTTCGTCAGATTATTGATGTGGCTAAGCAATACAATCTCGTCATTATGGCCGATGAGATTTATGACCGTGTGCTATACGATAATGCGGTGCATACGCCAATGTGTACTCTGACGGACGACGTATTAGTACTGTCTTATAATGGTTTATCCAAGTCGCACCGCGTAGCTGGCTTTCGCGCCGGTTGGATGATGGTCTCTGGTAAGAAGGATCACGCCGCTGACTTTATAGAAGGCTTAGATATGCTGGCCTCAATGCGGCTATGCGCGAATGTAACTGCGCAATACGCTATTCAGACCGCAATGGGCGGCTATCAGAGTATGCAGATGCTGACTTCTGAGGCGGGCCGACTTTATAAGCAGCGCGCCTTAGCCATTGAGCGCCTAAATGCCATCCCGGGTATCTCTTGTACGATGCCACAAGGGGCGTTTTATTGCTTTCCTAAGATCGACCTTGATATCTATCCTATCACCGATGACATGCAGTTTATGATGGAGCTACTAGAGGATGAAAAAGTACTGATGGTTCAAGGGACTGGATTTAACTGGGACGCGCCCGATCACTTCCGCGTGGTATTTTTACCCAACCTTCACGACCTAGAAGATGCCATGAACCGTCTGGATCGCTTCTTCGCCAAAAAGCGCAAACAGTTTGGTACAGAAGCTCTAGCCTTGAAAGCTCAAACTGTGAAGGAAAGCAAAGATGGCCGCGTAAAAGAAGCTGGTTAGCAGCAGCTAGCTGATGGCCTTGTTTAACCTTATACCAAAGCCTGTATAGAAGCACCAATAAATTCGTAAGACCAAAAAAACCGCCGGATAATCACTAGACTATCCGGCGGTTTTTAATGTTCAAACGCTTTATAGCTCAAATGAGCAATAGGTAATCCTAAAAAATATAGCTGAGCACGATAAAGCTCAAGGCAGACATCGCTGCGGCCGCAGGTAGAGTAACCACCCAAGCCAGTCCGATAGGCTTCATTAGCGCCCAATTGGTATCTTTATTCACGATACCGATACCCAATACTGCACCCACTAGAGTATGCGTACTCGATACAGGTAGCCCAAGCATTGAGGCGCCCATGACCACCGCTGCTGCGGACAACTCAGCGGCAAACCCTGACGCAGGATGCATCTTAGCCAAGTTAGTGCCGACGGTCTGGATGACCTCCTTACCAATGAACCATAGACCGACGATGAGGGCAACACCAAAGGTCAGCATGACTGGTGTAGGCACGGCCGCTTGAGCTGAGATTGTATTTAAGCGTATGACATCCATAATCGCTGCAAACGGGCCGACAGCATTGGCAATATCATTAGAGCCGTGACTAAAAGCGAATCCTGAAGCGGTAAATACCTGCATCCAGCTAAACATAATAAAGGTCGCTTTTGATAAATCCTCTTTAAGCTTACCGCGGATACTTTTGGTATAGATAAAGGTCGTCAGCCAGATTAGAGCACCGACCATACCTATCACTAAGAAGGCATGCAGTGTGGACAGATCAAGGTTCACATTCTTAAGTCCCTTGAATACCACCATAGCAGTCATAATCATACCGCCGAGCGCAGCGATTAGCGGTACCCATGTTTTTAGAGCTTTTAGTGTGTCAAGATTATTACGCTCGCGCTCAATATCATATAGCTCACGGTAGTAGTCAGTCTCTAGATCATTTCGACTACAGTCTTCGTCTTTATAGATCTCTTGATCACGCAGCATCGCTGAGGTGTATGACAGCTGCAGAGACTCTGATAACTGCTCAAAGAATACTTTGTGATTCTTTTTGATGGCTTTTTTGGCGACTTTGAGCTCTTGAACTCGAGCTTCAGCCAGATCGTTGTAAGCTAGGATGTTCTTCTTAATTTGACCATACAGCACATACGATAAGGCACCACCGAGTAACGGTGATAATACCCAAGAGATGGCAATCTGACCAATCTTGCTCCAAGACACAGTCGATAAGGCCATATCAACGCCGCCAAGATAGATACCTAGGACAATAGAGCTACCGACTACGCCGCCGATAATAGAATGCGTGGTGGAGACTGGTAGTCCTTTTTTGGTGGCGAACAATAACCAAAATGCGGCAGCGATTAACGCCGAGAGCATAACGTAGATGAACTGATTGGGGGTCACCATCAGGCCATCAAGATTGACGATACCCTTGCGAATGGTATCCGTCACCTCCCCACCTGCAATAACCGCACCTGAGACCTCAAATATGGCTGCAACACCTAATGCTTGCGGGATAGTTAGAGTCCCTGCACCGACTGAAGTACCAAAAGAGTTGGCCACATCGTTACCACCGATGTTAAAGGCCATAAATATCCCAAACAGGGTAGCAATAACGAATAACAACGTCTGCTGATGGAAAGTATAGTCCAGACCCCACCATAAAAAGTAAGCGGTCATCAGGACTAATACGGTAGCGAAGACAATATTGACTCTCATAGAGCCAACTTGACGAGTTGGCTGCGCGGAGGTGGTACTAATGCCCATAAATTAGGATGCCTTGTACTGACTCACGATAAACGCTAGATGTTTATCGTGACAGTGAATCAACTGATAATAAGAGCTTAGAAACTGTGTAAAAATAGCGCTCTATTATAAAGAGGTTGTCATAATATTCAATCATAGATGGCTATTTTGGATGAAACATAATAAAAAACATTTATATTGAATCTTCTTAGACAAGCAAAACGCAGCCAACCTCTAGTAAGCATTAACAACCGGCTCACTACAGGTAGACAGTAGGGTAACGCTAGAGGTTTTTTTACAGTCGATAACGCGCTGAAATAAGGTTATTAAGAATTAGCCCTAAATAAGCAACCGTCGAATTCACTCAGATAGAATACCGGTCATCAAGCGGCTACTTTGCAAAGCTTAATCGACTGATTAAAAGCAGCGGTTTAAAAACAGCTGCTTGACAATAAGTTATCGATAATTATCAGCCTAACATGCTTTAACTAAAACCCCTTTAGCTAAAGCACTTTTAACTAAAATACCTTTTTATAACGCTCAGGATCTAGTGCTTTGGTCAGCTGCTTGATGGCATGATCCAATACTAGCAATCTAGCCGTTCGCTTGTCATTGGTAGCAACCATATACCAAGGGGCCACTTCTGTACTGGTACGTTGCAGCATATCAGAGGCTGCTTGCACATAGTCTTGCCAGCGATCTCGGTTACGCCAGTCATCATCGGTCAGCTTAAACTGCTTGTGCGGCGTGTCCTTTCGGTCTTCAAAGCGCGCCAATTGCTCGTGCTTGTCAATCGCTAACCAGTATTTGATCACTATCGTCCCAGAAGCGGTTAAGTCAGCTTCAAAGCGGTTGATCTCGTCGTAAGCTCGCTGCCACTCGCTATTGCTGGCAAAGCCCTCAACTCGCTCAACCAGTACTCGACCATACCAAGTGCGGTCAAAGATAGCGACTCGGCTAATCCGATCAGATCGGGTATCGGGCAAGCGTGTCCAAAACCGCCATAAATAAGGGTGCTCAAGCTCATAGCGCATCGGTGCACCGATATTATATATCTGATATTCTCTAGGGTCCAATGGCGCCACCAAGCGCTTGATCGCACCGCCCTTTCCCGCCGCATCCATACCCTCAAAAGCAAAAATCACATGCCGATCACCCCGCGCGCGAAGCAACTTGGCAACTTGTGCTTGCTTGTCCGCCAGCTTATCTTTGTAGTCAGACTTATCCATGTCTGGATCATCAATATCTGTCAGCTTATCAGGGATATCCGCCCAGACGAACTTGTGCATTGGCTTTTTATACGCTTCGCCAGCCAGTCCATTGCCGATAGCAGACTGACTACTTTGTACGGCTACTTGCATCGCGTGTAAGACGTGATGACAGAAACTCAAAGTCGCTTGATCAGTATCCGAACCATCAATAATGACCCAGTCCCCTTGCTGACCCAATACTTGCTTGGCTGCCTCATTGAACTTATCTAAGACCTTATCATTTGACCAGTCAATTTGATACAGCTGCTCAGGGTCAGCATTTTCATCATTTAGCCGTGACTTTAAAGTCTCTCGATCGATATGGAACCAGCACTTAAGCACCTTGGTATCATTATTCACAAGGTCTTTTTCAAAGATAGACAGCTGAGTCAGCTGAGTCTGTAGATATTGCTGCCAATCCACCTTGGCGTCTTTGTCTGCGACTTTTTGCATTACCTCATAGAGCAGATCCGCGTACCAATTACCAAAGTACACCATAACATCGCCATGCCGCGGCAACTCTTTAGTATGCGCTTGCCACAGTGGCTGTGAAGGCAGTGCTGGATGACCAATAGTGGCCTCCACTTTGAGCAGTCGCGGATCGACCCACTGACGTAGCTGCTTGACTGCCTCGCCTTTTCCTGCCAGCTCAATACCATTTACTAGTACCAATAGCCCCGTGGGCTGAACACCGGGCTGCTCAGTAAGGCGGGTCTCGCGAAGAGCATATTGGGTAGTGATAAGAGATAGCCTTAACGCATCTTCATCAAGTGAAAACTGGCTCAATGGATTAATGGTCAGCATCTCTGCAATTTCAGGATGATCCACATACGTCTTCTCAGCCAGTAGCTCAAGCGTCGTATCTGCGATATTTTGACTGCCCTTTGACGCATCTTTTTCTTTTTTGTCTTTCGCGTGCTTTTTTTTGCTCATAGTTTCTCGCCCCTTTTCTCATTATCTTGCATAATATTTTTCATTATCATAAATGGTCTTATTACCTTACCTCAGTCAAGTTTAGCTGACCAGTACATAATAGTTATTAGCATCAGATTGATCCTATTACAGCTGCTACTTTTAACAGGTACTGGGAAGCAGTCTTCCTAAAAACACCCTCAGCTTTAAGGTTGTCTCTAAGGCGTATTTACCACTTATCATCAGTCTTAAAGAACCGCGCTATTTTGCCACTGGTATATTAATAATAGATGATTGGGATAACTAAATTTACTATAGTCGGTCGAATATAAAACAGGTACAAGTCAAGTTAGTTGCTGATATAGAGGGTACTCGTATAGATGGTACTGGTCTAAATATTTCTAGTTTGCTGCGAGTAAGCTGACAGAGGCTGCAAAAAATCTTCCCAGTCTCACTGTATTGTTTTTATATAAAATTCACTATATTTTTAACTTTGCAGCAATGAGAGTTTTGAATCAGGCAAAATAGTCCGGCTGCTACTACCGAATAGCAAACACACGCTGATAACAGTTTGCCATTTGAGTTCTATCTCAATTTATCCTAAGGTAGCTCACAATTATCAGCAGTTGTACCTTTAACCAATATTCAGCTATCTAATTAGCCTTCAAGCATTTAGCCCTCATGCATCAAGAGGACGCTATTCAGTTAGAGCGTACTGGCTGCCAAACTATAAGACCTACTTTTGTTGAATAACTTAAAACTAGGAATATTAACTATGTCTGCACTCTCAGACCTACAAACCTATCTTAATCATTATCGCCAGCTGCCCCATCATAGTGATGCAGCGCTGTCGCAAAAGCTTAAAGAGGTGCAGTCGTGGCAACGCGCTCGTATTAAGAACACTCACCAAGCGCTATTTAGCCAGCCCCAAAATGTCCCAATGGCGCATTATTTCGTCAACAAGCTCTATGGTGGTGATGAGTTTGATATATTGGCTAAGCAGCTTGAGCGCATTGTTCCCAAAGCACAAAAACTTGAGCGGCTGGCCCCAGCAGCAGCGCTTGATACAGGGTCGCGAGCTATCCATTCTGCTATTGTCGCTACTGAGCTTGATCTCCACTTAGCCGAATGGTTGTTAGAAAAAAACTTGCCAGTCAATGAGGACAGTATGCTACTGGCCTATCGTGAGGTTGATGAAGCTGACGAGAGACGCGAGCAGCTGGCTTCGCTAAAAGATGTCTGCTATCGCACTGATAAATATATTAACTCATTCATGTTACAAAAGGCCTTCGCTCTTGCCAAAGGCACGGCTTATAAATACAACTATCAACCGTTATACGACTTTATGGCAGAAGGCTTTGCCGCGATGAAACCCCTACGTAATGTTGCTAGCTTTATTGAGCCTGTTTGCGAGCGTGAACTACAAATCATAGACCACGTACATCAGCCGAATAACGACGGCAGAATTGAGCCGTTTGGTGTATGATATCTGCATTATTAATGACAAATTAAACGTAGCTTATAGGACGTCTCATGACTACCAATCTATCAAATAACGCTGTCTCTGAAACTGACCTATCCCAGACTCCTGAAACCTCGAGTGCGTCTGCGACTTCTAGCACTAGAAAGACCGACGGTCTGCAAGAAAAGCTGGTCAAAGACAGCCTCAAGCAAAACCAAGAAACCATGGCAAAGGTGCAATCGAGCGCCGCAACCAATGCGGTCGAATCAGCCTTTACTCGCGCTGAGGATCTGCCCACTGGTGCGCCGCAAGGTCAACAAAATACTCAGCCCTATGCTACGCCTACTGACTCATCAGTAACAGCCTCTCAGACGCAGCAGCAATCTTCAGCTCAGTCTGAACAAAATCGGCACTCGCACTATCCACCACGGTTTAACCCACGTGATGATATCAACAACCCTCATACCCCTGAGACTGATGGCTTAGAAGAGACCCATTTTGGCTATAAAAAGGTCAAAAAGGCCGAAAAGCAAGCCAAAGTTGCTGATGTCTTTACTTCGGTGGCAAAAAAATACGACATTATGAATGATTTAATGTCTTTTGGCATTCACCGCTTATGGAAGCGCTTTGCCATTAGCTTAAGCGGAGTCCGGGCAGGTCAGCATGTCCTTGATATTGCTGGTGGTACTGGCGACTTAGCCAAAGTCTTCAGTCGTGAAGTAGGTCGCCGTGGTCATGTCGTACTGTCTGACATTAATGAAGCCATGCTAGAGGTCGGCCGTGAGCGCCTAATCAATGCTGGTTGTAATAACGTCGACTTTATTCTAGCAAACGCTGAAACCTTAGCCCCTTTTGATGACAACTCTTTTGACTTAGTGACCATCAGCTTTGGCCTTCGTAACGTCACGGACAAAGATGCCGCGCTACGCGCCATGTACCGTGTGCTAAAGCCAGGTGGTCGTCTGCTTATTTTAGAGTTCTCCAAACCGGTGTTTGAGCCTTTATCCAAGGCCTATGACATCTATTCATTTACTGCATTGCCGCTCATGGGCAAGCTGGTCGCAGGAGACTCCGAAAGCTATCAGTATCTTGCTGAGTCTATCCGTATGCACCCCAATCAGCAGACCCTTAAGCAAATGATGGAAGAGGCAGGCTTTGCAAACTGCGACTATCATAACTTAACCGCTGGCATTGTCGCTGTGCACCGGGGCTTCAAAAAGTAAAAGTTAATAGGTCGATACTGTCATAAAAAGTAGCGCTTTTATCCGACTAGCCTTTGAGCTTATATACTCTAAGTACTCAGTCCAAAAAAGCGCTACTGCTAGGTGAAAGTCAGTCGTCCATCATTGGTTTGGGCGCTACTACTGCTTATTGGACTATTTGCTCATTCAATATAATTAAAAGGGTCTTCTTATGCTTACCGTCTTAATATTAGCTGGCGCTGAAAAGCTAATTAACCTTGCTCTACGCAGTGACGAGATTACCCAGGCGGGACTTATTCCGTTGTCAGGCAAAGTGCTGCGCCTAAATATGCAGATGCCTGACTTGCATATTGACATCCTCTTTAACGATGATCACTTGCGCTTTGAGCCTGTGACTACCGATAGTGTCTTTGAGCCTCGTGGTACTGCTAGCTATAGCGATAATGAACGCTCAAGAGCTAGTGTAGCCGCTGCTGGTATGGGACATATTACGCCAGACTGCACCCTTAACGTCGCAAACCCTGCTGAGCTACTTAATCTAATGCGCGGTACTCAGGGTAATTTACCCATCGAGGGCGACTATAAGGTCTTAATGCAGCTCAAACAGCTAATCAGTGGCTTTGATCCAGATATTGCAGCTCAGCTTGAGCCACTAATCGGCGTACCCCTTGCCGCCCAGCTGGGATTATTAATTCAGCAGCTCAAAGGCACGCTAAAGCACACGGCCAAGCACACCTTTGATGATGTGGCAGACTGGGCCAATGATATCGCTGGTAATGGTAAGGCAGATCCCGAAGCTGAAGCCGAGGTCAATGACCTAAAGCAGCAGTTGCTTAAGCTTCGTGCCGATATCGAGCGTGAAGAAGCTAGGCTTGCTATGATCAAAGCAGAACAACAAAAAATCAGACAAGGAGACTAGCCTTGTCTGATGCTGATGCCAGTAGTTCAACTATAAAAGATGCCGCCGAGCGCCCGAAAGACATTGCAATTAGCGAAGATCTTCATACCCTTATTGCTACTGGTCTAAGGCATTCAGAAACGCTAGTGCTACCAGCCTATTTAACAATTGTCGTACGCGAGCTACTGCATCGCATCCATTCCAATAACAATATTGTGACCTTTAACTAATGCTCTTTTCTTATCGTAAGCGCCTACTTGAACTGTGGCGCATCGCTGCCCATTACCGCATTGATACCCACTTGCCCATTGAGGATGCACCGCAGCTACAGCCCATTGCGCGGCTTATTCGGCTCCATCCAGCGGCATGGCGTAAAGCCCATCAGCCCAATGGCGTCAAGCTCGCTCTTGAGGAGATGGGCACACTATTTCTAAAGCTTGGTCAGCTGCTCTCAACGCGCCGTGATTTAGTGACGCCTGAGATTATTGATCAGCTGGTGCAACTACAAGACCGCGTCAAACCCTTTAATGTAGAGGTGGCTATCGCGCAAATCGAAGACCCTAAACACGGTCTGGGCGCCTCTATCGACGAGTTATTTGCACGCTTTGATGTCAAGCCATTGGCAGCGGCTTCCATTGCCCAAGTACATACAGCTGCCTTTCATGATGGCCGCGAAGTGGTTGTTAAAGTCGTGCGACCTGATATCCGTGAGACCATCGTTGCCGACTTCGAGCTACTGCGTGAGATGGCGCAGTGGACCTCAGCTCGTATTGAAGCGGCGCGAGCCGTGCATATCATCGATATTGTCGAAGACTATCGTCAGGTCATGCTGGCCGAGTTAGACTTGACCTTTGAGGCTGACAATACCACACAGATGCGTAATAACTTCTTAGGCTCAGCCCTCATGTACGTACCAGAAGTGTATGCAGCTGGCAAAAATGTCATGGTCATGGAGCGTATCCGCGGTGTGCCCATCTCCCATACCCATGTCTTTGATGAGCTAGGATATGATCGAGCAGCGCTAGCGGAACGCGGCCTGACGATATTTTTTACCCAAGTCTTTCGTGATAATTTCTTTCACGCGGATATGCATCCAGGCAATATCTTTGTCGAAGTTGCACCGCCTGAGGTCATTCAAGCCCATCCAAACTACACACCCCGCTATATCGGTCTTGACTGCGCCATTATGGGTGAGCTGTCCAAAGACGATCAGCTGATCGTCGCTCGTATGCTGCTGTCGGTGATCAATAATAACTTCACAGCCCTTGTCGATATCGTCAGCCGTGCTGGGTGGATTCCGCCCAACGCCGACAAACATGCACTGACTCGTGATATGCGCCGGACCGTGTCGCCTATGCTGCAAAAGCCGATCAATGAGATAGATTTTGCTGGGGTATTGATGCAGATTCTTGATATCGCTCGTCGCCACCACATGACTATCCCGCCGCAGCTCATGCTACTGCTTAAGACCTTGGTCCATGTCGAAGGCTTGGGCCGTGATCTCTATCCTGAGCTGGATATCTGGTCACTTGCTAAGCCTATCCTTACCGGCTGGGTCAAAGAGCAGCTCGATCCAGTTCGCAATCTACAACAGCTTCGTAGTCAATTGCCTGAACTGCTCCTTACCAGTGCTCAGCTACCGAAGCTTCTTGATCAAGGACTACAAAGTCTGGCAACGCAAGGCTCAAGACAGGATGATCAGCTGCGTGAGATCCAGCAGATCCGCGCCGATATGCTCAACGATCGCCGCCGTGATTGGTTTGCACTGGCAGGCTTTGTTATTAGTGTCACTATCGCCACTCAGGTCATTGGTTGGCTATCGCCGCTGTTTTATATTATTGGCCTTATCTTTGTTATCTGGCGTATGGTAGGCTAACAGCAGATGCGGTACAGATGTAGTACGTTTATTATAAAAATGGTACAGCAGTACTGGGATGAATTTTTCGCAGCCTCTGTCGCTGTCGGTGCGCTCGCAGCAAGCCAGAAAAATGTATAGCAGCTGCGCATCACTTTACGATGACTCTATTTTATTTAGACTAGACTATAGCGACAATGTAGTAAGCCGTGAATCGATAAAACCTGTTAAAAACATCTATTAATAAAAAGTTTCATTACAACCCTATTACCCCCGTGACAGTATTGTCGCGGGTTTAAGCTTTCATAGGAGTCTTCTATGACCACTTTATCCACCGCCCCCATTACCCCGTATAACCTTAACCAAGCTGACCCTGCTAGCAAGCCAGATCACTCTGAGGCTATTGCCGCACTACAAGCCCAGTTTGCTGAGCAGCTGAGCGTTAATCCTACTGTGTGTGAGCAGCATGGTCATACCATGACTTGGCTTGCCAATCAGCCACCCGATGCGGTGCTCACCGCCCACGATAAACATGACGTTGCCAAGGCCGTCGCCATCTGTAACCAGTATCAGATGCCTGTCATTGCTTTTGGTATTGGCTCCTCACTAGAAGGTCAGCTTAATGCGCCATTCGGTGGCTTATGTATCGATATGCATGCGATGGATGCTATCGTTCAGGTCAACAATGAGGACCTTACTGTTACTGTCCAACCGGGGGTGACCAGAGAGCAGCTTAACCACTACTTGCGTGACACTGGCTTGTTTTTCCCCATTGATCCAGGGGCTAATGCCAGTATTGGTGGTATGGTAGCCACCCGCGCTTCAGGCACCAACGCCGTCCGTTACGGCACGATGAAAGATGTGGTACTGGCCTTAGAAGTCGTTACCGCCAGCGGCGAGATTATCCGCACCGGTACTCGGGCCAAAAAATCTGCTGCAGGCTACGACTTGACGCGGTTGATGATTGGCTCAGAAGGGACTCTGGGTATCGTCACTGAAATAACGCTCAAACTATTCGGTATTAGTGAATGTGTCGCCAGCGGTATCTGTCACTTCCCTAGCATTGAAGACGCTTGTCAGGCGGTTATGATGACCATCCAGATGTGTCTACCCATTGCTCGTATTGAGCTACTTGACGCGCTGCAAATCAAGGCTTGTAACCAATATGCCAATCTTGATCTTACCGAGACACCGACTTTGTTTGTCGAGTTTCATGGCACCGATGATGGTGTTCGTGAGCAGGCACAAACCTTTGCAGATATTATCGAAGAGTTCGGTGGTACAGACTTTGCTTGGGATACAGACGAGACAGAGCGCAAACGACTGTGGCAAGCCCGTCACAATGCCTATCATGCTAGCGCTGCACTACGACCCAGTGCTAAACCCTTATCAACTGATGCCTGCGTGCCAATATCACGCCTAGCAGAATGTGTTAGTGCGACGGCTAAGGATATCGAAGAAGCAGGGATGATCGGCCCGATTGTTGGTCATGTTGGTGATGGTAATTTCCACGTTTTATTATTGGTAGATACCACCAATCCAGAAGAGATTGCCACGGCTGAGGACATTATCGGTCGTCTCGCCATGCGAGCTATTGAGATGGACGGCACTTGTACTGGTGAGCATGGCATCGGTCAGGGCAAGCGGCAATATATGGACAAGGAGCATGGCAACGCTATTGGGATCATGCGCGCTATTAAGACAGCGCTAGACCCTAATAATATTCTTAATCCTGGTAAGATCTGGCCGCAGTCTTTGTCACAGGCAAATGTAGCGTAGTAGGTAATAGAGTGAAGTATCAATAAATCCGACATCTATTAGAGCGTACAACGGGTCAAGCTCCTATTGCTGGTTGTGTGCTCAGACCTTACACCGCCTACAAAAACTTATACCAGTATCATGATTAAACCTAGTTGTATCGCTTTGGATTCAGTTATATCGATAATTTTGATGATACTAAAGACTATAATTGTTATGCTAATCAGCTATAGATCAGCTCCTTGATTAGTAGTTGGGCCTGTAAATTAGATAATTTAGAGATTTTATGAATAACCCTTTAAAAGCCACTAGCGCCTCACGTCCGGGCAACAGCAAAATTAAGCGCTCAAGCCAAGTCTCCTTAGTACTGCTAGGCTCATTAGCGCTTTGGGGTTGTAGTAAGACCGACACCTATCAGTACGCTGACAAGCAAGATTGCGTCAAGGACTGGGGCGAGACCGAGTGCGAGCAGCAAGGTGAGCGGCGACGCGGTGGTTATTTTTTCTATGCCGCTGCTGCGCGCTACGGCGCCAATCAAGCTCGTCACGCTCAGTCGGTAAAACGTGGTGGTTTTGGCAGTCGCTTTAGTAGTGGCCGTAGCTAGCCAAGGATTTAAGCCTGTTAAGCCAAACCTTATGCTGCCGTTTTTGCCGCCTCTATCTTGCGGCGTTATTCTGGTAGTGCTGTAATAAAGTACTGTGATAAAGTACTGTGATAAAGTACTGTGATAAAGTTATGCAACGACACTCCGTACCCGCCCGTCCGTATTGGCAAGCTAAGCTTGAGCGCCTAGGCTTTGATT
Source organism: Psychrobacter pygoscelis (assembly GCF_004335015.1). Taxonomy (GTDB): domain Bacteria; phylum Pseudomonadota; class Gammaproteobacteria; order Pseudomonadales; family Moraxellaceae; genus Psychrobacter; species Psychrobacter pygoscelis. Next base: position 134,637 of record NZ_RQRU01000007.1, on the reverse strand, counting down.
ATCACAGCATAGATGGTGATTACTGGCAAGAGACAGCATGTTATCGATTTAGCGCCGCGCATATTGATCTGTTAGAAGATAGTACCAATACTCTGCACGAGCTGTGTCTAGAGGCGGTTGACTTTATTATTCGCCACGACCGTTTTGCCCAGCTGGGTATTGATGCCTTAAGCGCTCAGCTAATAGAAGAAAGCTGGCGGCGCGGTGATGCCAGTCTATATGGTCGCTTCGACTTGGTTTATCACCCGCTATATACGCCGACGCCTAAGCTGTTAGAGTATAATGCCGATACTCCGACTTCTCTATTTGAGGCCAGCGTGGTGCAGTGGTACTGGCTTCAGGATAACTTTCCAAATAATGATCAATTCAACAGCATTCATGAGCGGCTTATTACTCAGTGGCGACTCATTGCTGAGCGGCTCGCGGCGACGTCCACGCTAACCTTCGCCACTATTACTGACAGTATTGAAGATGTGGTAACTTGTCGATATCTTCAAGATACGGCAATTCAGGCAGGGCTTGAGACCCAGTTGATGGACTTAAGGGCGTTAGGGTGGTTAGATTCTTCAGAGCAGAGCGGTCAATTTGTCGATTTAGATGACGCTCCTGTGCAGGCACTATTTAAGCTATACCCTTGGGAGTGGCTACTAGAGGAGCCTTTTGCCGCTCATTTATCGAGTAGCAAGACCACGTGGCTAGAGCCTATCTGGAAGCTGCTATTAAGTAACAAGGGGCTTCTACCCATCCTTTGGGAGCTAAATCCAAACCATCCCAATCTATTGCCAAGCTATTTTGCAGCCGAGCGTGAGCGCCTATCGACTCACCATCTGCCGAATGGCATTATCCAAAAGCCCTTATTCTCTCGTGAAGGGGCGAATATCAGTGCTTTAGCTGCTGACTTTACACCCACTGGCCTTGCCACCCCCGGAGAGTACGGTGACCCAGCGACCGCTCAAATGATCTATCAAGCCATGTCGCCTCTGCCGAAATTTATCTCTGCCCAAAAAAAACCAGTCTATCCGGTCATTGGTAGCTGGGTCATTGGCAATGTGGCGGCAGGTATTGGCATTCGTGAGGACGACAGCTTAATTACCAAAGATAGCAGCCACTTTGTGCCGCATTATTTTATTCCATAATTTTACTGTTAAACTTATAACCCCAATTACTTTAAGCCCCCATTCTAGCAAGGCGACTGCATTATGATTTTATCTAACTTATTAGCCACCCTGCCCGACTTTTTAGCGTATGGCGCTTCCGCTGTCGTATTGATGGCGGCATTTGTTTATATCTATACCGCCATTACCCCGCATCAAGAGTTTGCGCTTATCAAAGCCGGTAATGTCGCTGCCAGTATCAGCCTAAGCGGGGCGTTAATTGGTTTTGTTTTGGCCTTAGCCTCAGTCATTCGACACAGCGTCAGTCTTATTGATATGCTGGTTTGGGGCGTCATTGCCTTAATTGTTCAGCTATTGGCTTATTTTTCAGTGCGTTTGGCTCTACCCGCTATCTCGCAAGGTATCGAAGAGGGCAACGTTAGTAAAGCCATCTTGCTTGCCAGTACCGCGATTAGCTTTGGTCTTATCAATGCCGCTTGCATGGTGTATTAATCGCTAGAGACGCTGTTTTTAGTTATTTTATGCTACTCATGCAGGGGCAATGCTAGAAAAAACCCTGCTAAAAACACCATGTAACCAGACTTTGCAAACTCTACAGCACTATAAAAGTCTATTAGATAGTTATTCACCACAAACATCACGGCCAATAACGTCATGATGAATCCATAATTATGGTAAGTGGCTTTTTTACGGCTTTTAGTCAATATGAATAACAATATCCATAGGGTTAAATTAAAAATTTGCGGCAAATATAGCTGTGCTGTCAGTGAGTGCTGCATAAAATATCTAGTAGGCCCTCTCCACTTAGCAATATCTTCCATATGCGCCACAGTATCTATCACCATTGCCATCAAGATAATGATGACAATGGTTAATACTAAATAAAAAGCGGCTTTTAACTTATTAGTAATTTGAAAAGTAAAAAAGTGAATATCATTTAATTGCTGAATAGCACCAGAGGGCCTAAATGATGACATTTTTATCCAAAATATAGTTGATAACAGACAACATTGTATCAGCTATAGTTAAAGAATTCTAAATACCCATTAAATAATAGTTAACTGTATGGAGTTGTAAATCAAGGATAAAGGTTTTCTTGGATAAGTCACTAAATGACTTAAGCTGTATCAACCCACTCAGATAACGCAGTGATCAATCTACCATAGATCACTAGCGCGGATTAACTGCTCTTAGCGCATCTGATCTATCGCCATTTGGGTGAGTATACGGCCACGTGCCGTTCTCAATACATAGCCTTGTTGGATTAAATACGGCTCAATGACATCTTCAAGGGTGCCGCGGTCTTCAGCCATCGCCGCGGCTATAGCCTCAACCCCCGCAGGCCCACCGTCAAAGCGGTCATGAACCATCTCGATATAGCGTCTGTCTAAGTGATCTAGACCGCGTCTGTCTACCGCCAGCATATCAAGCGCACTGTCGGCGATATCCCCGGTGACTTCACCATTGCCTTTGACCTCGGCATAGTCACGCACCCGGCGTAGCAAACGATTGGCTATACGCGGCGTACCCCGTGAGCGGCGTGCAACCTCTACAGCCCCCTCTTCAGTCATCGCGACATTCATCAGCCGCGCTGATCGACTGACGATCGTGGTCAAGTCTTCAATATTATAAAACTCCAATCGCTGCACAATTCCAAATCGGTCACGCAGCGGCGAGGTCAAAAGACCAGCTCGCGTTGTCGCTGCGACTAAGGTAAAGGGGGGCAGATCAAGCTTAATAGAGCGCGCTGCCGGCCCCTCACCAATCATAATATCGAGCTGAAAGTCCTCCATCGCTGGATAGAGAATCTCTTCAATAACCGGACTCAAGCGATGGATCTCATCAATAAATAGCACATCCCCTTCTTCAAGATTGGTCAGCATTGCCGCCAAATCTCCTGCCCGCTCCATCACCGGTCCCGAGGTTGAGCGCAGATTACCGCCCATCTCGCGGGCAATAATATTAGCCAGAGTGGTCTTCCCAAGCCCGGGTGGTCCGAAGATAAGCGTGTGGTCCAACGCTTCACCACGATTTCGCGCGGCACCGATAAAGACTTCCATCTGCTCACGGACCACTGGTTGACCAATGTAGTCGACAAGCCTTGCAGGGCGAATACCGGTATCAGGGGCATCGTCTTGACGCTCTAGCGGATTAATTAAACGGTTTTCCATCATGAAACACTGACTTCCTAATAGTACTAAATCGTTAATATCTTTAAATAGTTTTCGAGCTTATCAATTGTGGTAGCTGGTAAAGCCAACAGATAAGCATTAATAACCAAGCTAAGAAATACCTTTATATCCATCTTTTGGCTTACATTGTTTGCCAATGACTCTAATAATTAAGCCAGTAATAAGTATTGGCTATCGAATACTGGGTACTGGCTAACACGACACCCATAATCTTATTAAGCTCTCAAAGTTAGCTTATCCTCACTCAATTTTAATCTATCAAATACTGCTATAAGGATACGTGAAACCAGCGTTTTTTTCATGATTCATTTATTTTGAACATAAAAAAGACGACAATTACTGTCGTCTTAGTGGTTTTAGCTATGAAAACTGCGCTTAGAAGTTCGATAGCTGCTTGAGGGTCGCTTTGAGTAAGGCTTGAGTATCTTTAAAGCCTTCGTCACTACCAACCCTTGCCGCTTTAATCGCCATCTGGGCCTCTTTATCTTTATAGCCTAATCCAAGCAGTGCAGACTCTACTTCGGCGATAATACTGCCCTCACTTGCTACTGAAGTATCAATATCCATCTGTAGTGGCGTATCGTCACCTTCGATATCCTTTAACTTGTCTTTTAGCTCAATAAGCAATCGCTGCGCGGTCTTTTTACCGATGCCGGGGATTCGAGTCAGGGCGGCATCGTCCTCATTGGCGACATGCATTTTAAGCTCGCTTGCCGACATAGAGGACAGCATGGCTAGTGCCATCTTAGCACCTACCCCATTGATCTTAATCAGCTTACGAAAGACATCACGATCCGTCGGCTGAATAAAACCGTAAAGCAACTGTGCATCCTCACGAACATGGAGATGCGTCCAGATTAGCGCCTCACTGCCCATCTGCAACTGACAAAACGATGGCAAAGGCAGCTCAATATCGTAACCAACGCCTGACGCTGTCATAACACAAGCGGTTGGTGCGGCAAGATGGGTAACCTGACCTTTTATCATGCCAATCATAATGTTCCCTTTAAATAGTAACTGGTTCGAATACGACCAATTTGCACAATTGCAAAATAACTCATGGGCTACGCCTTAATAGGCTACTGCTTGACGACTAGTAAAATCCGACCATTTTTTCAAGACTGATGGGGCGAATCTTATCTGCCTGACCAGCTGTACCAAAGGCTTCATAACGATTGATACAGATATCGGTCATCGCTTCCATAGAGGCTTTGAAGTATTTACGAGGGTCAAACTCGCTTGGATTTTCAGCCAGATAACGGCGGATTGCACCAGTTGATGCTAAGCGTAAGTCAGTATCGATATTGACTTTACGGACGCCATGTTTAATAGCCTCGACAATTTGCTCGACTGGCACACCATAAGTCTCACCGATATCGCCACCATATTCATTGATGACTTTTAGCCACTCTTGAGGCACGCTTGATGAACCATGCATCACAAGATGGGTATTAGGAATGCGCTCATGAATCTCTTTTACTCGTTCAATCGATAAGATATCGCCAGTAGGTGGACGAGTAAACTTATAGGCACCGTGGCTGGTACCGATAGCGATGGCTAGCGCATCTACACCAGTGTCTTTGACAAACTGCTCGGCTTCATCAGCACTGGTCAATAGCTGTGAGTGATCAAGTTGGCCTTCTGCACCCACGCCATCTTCTTCACCCGCCATTCCCGTTTCAAGACTACCTAAGCAGCCGATTTCACCTTCGACTGACACACCGCAAGCATGTGCCATCTTGACCACTTCACGTGTCACTTGTGCATTATAATCGTAGTCAGCAGGTGTCTTGCCATCCTCTTTTAGCGAGCCATCCATCATTACCGAAGAAAAACCCAGCTGAATAGAACGCTGACATATCGCTGGTGAGGTTCCATGATCTTGATGCAAGACCACAGGGATATGAGGCCACTCTTCGATAGCAGCTAACACATTATGGCGTAAGAATGCTGAGCCGGCATACTTACGCGCGCCCGCACTAGCCTGGACAATAACGGGAGAGTTGGTCTGCTCAGCCGCCATCATAATCGCACGCATCTGCTCAAGATTATTCACGTTAAATGCTGGCACGCCATAGCTGTTTTCTGCAGCATGGTCTAATAGCTGGCGAAGTGAAATTAAAGCCATAATTTACTCTCTTTTGGATTATTCAATTAAGGGTTAAAGGTAGAAAAGACAAGGTATATACAACGGGCTAGCGATAAGATACTAAAGACAGACGATACTCAAAACTAGACTCTATTGTCATGGTGCTCCAATCGGACCAATATAAGTGCAAGAAGAGGCCCTATCAAAGCGGACTTGTAAAAAAGAGAAGTATATCAAATATGTCTTAGTCTGAGCAGGCTTAAACCAGCGAAAGATTACTAACCCACGCAAAAAAGCCCTGGTAGACACCAAGGCTCTTCAAGTAACTTTTTTCAAGTAGCTTTTTTAAGTAGGCTCTAAGCGACAATGCATAAAAGCCAATACTTTTTATAAAATTAGTACTGCTGATCTTCTGAGACTGCAGCTTCAACCGCAGGATCTGCTTGTAAGTCGACATTATCATTGGTGCTATTAGCAACGTTAGCAGCACCGTCAGCTACTGTAGCTGCACCATCAGAGACGGCACTGGCAGTACCTTCAACCACAGAATTTGCACCATTTGCTACAGCTTCTCCAGCGTTAACTGCGGTTCCAGCAGCAACAGCACCAGCCGTTTGAGCGCCATCAGCAACACTTGCAGCAGCGTTTTGTGCAGCAGCATCTGCTTCGGCAGCGACGTCTTGAGTGTTATTTACAACATCTTGACCAGCAGACTCAGCTGCTGCTTCGACATTGCCCTCATCAGCATGCTCTTCGGTCTGTGGGCTACACGCTGTTACGGCGAAAGTACCCATTAGAACACCGGCTAGCAATAAATGACGTTTTAACATAATTGACCTCTTTTAATAAATACATGTCAAATACATGGTGGCGCTATTCTATAGTTGGATTTAGAGATAAACAATAGACTCGTTAATGAACTTAACAAAATTTAATATGAGCGGTACATATTTCAGACATAGTGTATAAGTGTTCACTTATTTATGCTTGAATTCAATACCTATCTGGTTTATACCGCTTATCTCTATAATCTTTTACTATTCTAGATCGCCATAAGACATAGTAAAAGCGCGAATTTGGCGCTGCTCTACTATATTCAGCTATCGCTCTTAACGCTGAAGTGCCGCAACAGCAGGCAGCTCTTTACCCTCTACGAACTCTAAAAACGCACCGCCTCCTGTCGACATATAACTTACCCCTTCTGACACTTCAAACTTATAAATAGCAGCCAATGTATCACCACCACCTGCGATGGAGAATCCGTCACTGTCGCGTACCGCTTCAGATATAATTTGTGTACCAGCAGCGAAGTTATCAGACTCAAATACCCCCACTGGACCATTCCATAAGATAGTTTTGGCAGCCTTGATATGGGCCGCTAATACCTGAGCGCTTTGCGGCGCTATGTCCAATATCATCTCATCATCATTGATACTATCTACTGCTTTAATTTGTGCTTTAGCTTGGTTCAATGAGCCAATAAAGTCAGCAAAATCGATCTCATCTTTGCGCGCTACGACCACATATTCAGGCAGTAATATCTTGGTTTTGAGCATAATTTGCTTGGCAGCATCGAGTAGATCCTCTTCGTATAAAGAAGCGCCGACCGGGTGACCTTCAGCGGCCAAAAAGGTATTGGCAATGCCGCCGCCCACTATAATCTCATCACATAATGACGCTAAGCTATGCAGCACTTCAAGTTTGGTCGAGACTTTAGAGCCGCCGACGATTGCGAGCATAGGTTTAGCAGGCGTTTCAAGCGCTAAGCTTAAGGCATCTAGCTCAGCGGCTAAAAGTGGCCCTGCACACACTGTTTTACCCGCTTTTTTCATCGCTGTGGTGACGCCTTCTGTGGAAGCTTGCGCTCTATGAGCAGTGCCAAAAGCATCCATAACGAAGACATCAGCTAGGGCGGCATAGCGCTCTGATAGTGAAGCCGCGTTGCTCTTCTCACCGTCGTTAAAGCGCACATTCTCAAGTAGGACGACTTGGCCAGCTTTAATGTCTAGTGTTTTATTGCCGGTGCTATAGGCATCAATAAGCCGGACAGGCTCCTGAATCTCAGTGCTTAAATGCTCGCTTAAGTAGTCAGCGACTGGCGCTAGCGAATAGGCGGCATCAAACTCGCCCTCTTTGGGTCGGCCAAGGTGCGAGCTTACGATGACTGCCGCTCCTTTTTCTAATGCCAGCTTAATCGTTGGCAAGCTAGCTTGTAACCTAGCATCACTAGTGACGCGGCCTGCTTTAATAGGCACGTTTAAATCCTCACGGATTAATACTGTTTTGTTCGTTAATTCAAGCTCGCTCATTCGTAAGAAGTTCATTGCCGCGCCTCATTTATTATCAAAAGAAAAAATACTATCAAATAAAAGTTATATTGCCCAATTATAGCTATCTAAAAAAGCAGCTGACTGTATCGTTAATGGTCAAAAAAGTTATTGGTTACCAAAATATCTATAAACACTAATCAAAGCTGGCTCATTTTACTAGAATCGTCTGAATGTGGCTAATACCTATTGTCCAGCTCCGTTGCTTAGCATAGGACAATGGATTTAGGAGGATAGCGATATAGACTCTGAACCCAATCGACTCTGTCATTTGTACTTACCTAAGCAGAACGCTATCATTTATGGCCGCGATTTTAGCATATCTTGGTTTGGGTAGATAAATCCCCTTGAGTATCATTTACCGCGAAAATATCACTGTCAAATCTATTACATATTACAGTGGTAAGCCTAGCTTGACTTGCTTATGATACGTATATCAAAAGACATTTATAGATCTATTAGAGTCTATTTATGACTATGAATTATTGATAGTAATGATAACACTTTGACAATGAGGAGAAAGACCATGAGTACTGATCTAGCAGCCGCTAAAGAGCGCCTATTAAAATTAAAAGACGAATACGAGAATCGTATTGAGAAGATTGAGGACCACATTCAGCACCCACAAGATGAGCTGAATGAGCACTGGGATGACCAAGCGATTTCGATGCGTCAAAATGATATGCGTAAAAGTCTGCTTGTCGAAGCCAAACAAGGTCTAAATTATGTTCAGCATGCCCTAAGTAGAATAGAAAATGAGACTTATGGCGAATGCGAAGTGTGCGGTGAAGATATAGAAGAAAAACGCCTAGAAGCCCTGCCCTACGCGACTCTGTGCATGGAGCATGCTGAGTAATGTAACGGCTAATGACAATACCGTTAATTAGCTTTAACGATTTGTCATTTTTTAATAGAAGCAAGGCTGTTAACAACATTATTAACTTTTAATCTTAATAATCATTTAACAGCCTTTGCTTTATCACTCATTACTACCTACTTTTGTGTCCGCCTCTTTGGTCATTTTTCTATCGGCAGCCTACGACCAACCTTGTAAAACTTTTTGCCAACTTTGGCAACGCCGCTCAATCTGCGATAGCGAGTAATTTAAGATATCCCCCACCACTGCGATATACTGAATATCAAGTCCCTTAAGTGTCTGAGCATTTTCTGCCGTAATCCCACCGATCACACAGATATCAATATCTTGATTACAGCCTTGACTTAGCTGATCTTGACTGACGACTTTGGCATCAGGCTTAGTATTAGAGGTAAACACTGCGCCCATAGCGGCATAGCTTGCACCTTCTTGCTTAGCAGCTTGTATCAGTTCAATAGATTGATGGCATGTCCTTCCTATTAGCGCTTGACACCCGAGCGCCTGTCTTGCCTGCATGACACTACCATCCCCTTGACCAAGATGGACACCAATACCTAATTGCTGCGCCAGCTCAACATCATCATTCATGATAACGGCGACTGCATAACGCTGCGCCAACTCAATAATCTTGAGTGACTCTTTACACAAGGTATCTCGGCCATTAACTTGGCTCAGCACTCGCTTCCTACGTATTTGAAGTAGGCTAATTACCCCAGTTGCCAACGCCAATTCAAGCTTTTGATATAGGAGGTCAAAGTCATCATCATTGGTTAATAAATACAGCAATGGAGCGTTATGCTGCCTCGTACAACTGTTAGAGGCTACGGTATTGGCTAAATGTGCTTTAGTAGTACTAGCGGTAGGTAGAGTCATATTGAAATACCAAAAGGGTGAGATTGAGAAATTATCGCAATAATGTATTGGCTCTTGTCAAATCACAGCAAATTTTAAAAGGAGTAAGCCTCAGATACAAAAAAGGCTGTTATCGGATAATAACAGCCTTTTTATGCTACAAGATACTTTTAGGTGAGTACTTAAAAGATATCTTTTATTTAATATTAAAAGACAACACTTTTGCAAAAGATATTATTGCCATAAAAGATATATTATCCTTAAATCACACCTCTCATGAACACTCTATTTAACAACCTAACAAAGTCAAGTACTGTGCACTGTGCTTTATAAGCAGCCTAGACTGTGCGCCGAGTAGCCAGACTCGCTAAGATGCTCTTAGCATCATCCCATCTGGTCGCTGAACTATTGGCGCCCAAGATAACGATAATAGCGGGTCTATTATTGACACGAGTTTCCATAACCACGCAGCGTCCTGCTTCATTAATGAAACCCGTTTTGGAGATACCAATTGGATAGTTACCAGAGCGAACTAAGGTGCTGGTATTGTTCGCCTTGTAGACGCGGTTACCCGCTGAGTAGTTAGCCACAAAGAAGTCATAGCTCTGGGTAGTGGAGAAGCGGCGGATGACATCGTAGTTACCAGCGGCTTTGACCATCTTGACCAAGTCGTTAGGTGAGGCAACATTACGCTTATCAAGACCTGTAGGATCACCAAAAAATGCTGTGGTCATACCTAGGGATTGCGCTTTTTGATTCATAGCTCTCATAAAGGCGTCATACCCGCCTGGATAGTGCCGAGCTAAGCTCTTAGCTGCTGGGTTTTCTGACTTCATTAGCATCATAAGCAGCATCTCAGCGCGGTTCATACGATCGCCTGATTTTAACTTAGAGCTAGCGCGCTTTGGTCCCACAAAGTCAATCGGCTCAAGGACAATCTCTTCGCGCATGTCCTGCCCACTATCGAGCAATACCATCGCCGTCATAAGCTTAGATATTGAGGCAATAGGGCGCGCTACATCGGCATTTTTTTCGTAGATTGACCTACCAGACTCTAAATCTAGCACCACGACGCCGCGCGATCCAGTACTAATAGCCAGCTCATCATACATGCTGCCGTTATAAGTAGGATTGCTGTAGCCACTATTGTAAGTATTGTTATAGGTAGTGCCATAGGAGGTATTGTAGCCTGAGCTACTATTAGTAATGGTACGACTACCAGAACCATTATTAATAGTCTTGACGCCTCTGCCGTTCTTATTGGCATACATAATAGTACGCGCCTCAGAGAGACTGTCTTGGCCACCCCAGCCTATCTTAGCACTAGGAGCTGACCCTTGGTTTATGGTTAACCCTGCCTGAGCAAAACTGCCCATACTCAAAGAAATTAGCGCTGCTGTAAGCTGTTTTTTTGTCATTGCCATTATAGTTGCCTCTTCCGCGTGCCTAATGAAGTACAATACCGTGCACAGTATGATTTTGAATGTCGTGATTCGTCAATATATTATTGAAAACTGCCTGTTCGCCATCTTCTATATGCTGCATAGAGATAGCGCCTAAAGCAGTAGATTCTTAAATGGTCAAAATTTTTGGATAACTCAATAGTTTAGGTTTAGCGATAAGTTGGCATAGATAGAACGGGTATAAATAGACAAAGTAGCATTACTTTAAATCACTACCTCTAAACCTATCACTAACTACAACTAAATCTATGCCACTGAGACTTAAAAGCTTTGAGCTTAACAATTGTGAGTTTAAAAACTCTTAATCGTTTAGAGAAATTGGCTAATCAGCAAGTTATTATCGGCTCTCCAGCCTATAGTTAATTAAACATAAAAGAGATACAAGTAATCTTAAGCACAACCCCAGCATAACTTTTCTAGCTTACTACGAGCGCGCAGACAGAGGCTACAAAAGATTCATCTCAGTATCTACTATTGTCCCTGAATTCTTTTTGATTAAATTTACTATATCAATCGCTGCGAAGTGCCTTTGAAGAATCTTATTCAATCCTAAAACCCTCTACCTGACTAGATATGATTATCATTTGATGCAGACGCAGCCTAAGTGAGCTGAGTTACCGTTGAATGAGATAATCAATGAGATAGTTATAATTGCACTAAATAACTAATTAAATCTAATAATTAAGTGCTGTTCTCAGACAACTTAACCTAAATAGTGAGTTTTTGTATTTTTAGTGTATCATGGTTTTCACGGCAGTTTAATGCCTTAACCGCAATGAATGGCAAGTTTTGGCTAGTAATCAAACTTTGCTACATTGCATTTATAATAACGTAAGCTATATTTACATTTTAGCAATGTTTATTGTAAAGCGAGCTAAGTGGTCAGTAACTTTAAACTGATTTATTCCTACCTGCTCTTAACCAAACAGGCTAAAAGCAACCCGAACATTGAGAGGTCTTATGATTCGCGTCTTAGTAGTAGACGATCATGATTTGGTCAGAATGGGCATCAGTCGTATGTTGGCTGACAATCCTGACATCGAAGTCATTGGTGAGGCCGATAGTGGAGATATGGCGCTAAAGCTGGCCAAGCAGCTGACGCCTGATGTGGTATTGTTAGATGTTAACATGCCTAATATCGGTGGCCTTGAAGCCACCAAGCGTCTGGTACAGTTGGACAAAGGTATTAAGATTTTGGCGGTCAGTAGTCTCTCAGCTCAGCCTTATCCCTCAATGCTGCTCAAGGCTGGCGTTCATGGTTACATTACTAAGGGCACTCCTCTTGATGAGATGATTAAAGCGATTAGAAAAGTGCACCAAGGTGGTCGATATTTTAGTAGTGAGGTCGCAGAGCAGCTCGCTGAAGTGCTACTCTCAGATAATGTAGGCTCACCATTTGATCTACTAAGCGACCGAGAAAAGCAAGTCGCGATGATGGTTGTCAACTGTCAAAGCCCGCAGCAGATCGCCGACCAGCTATTTGTCAGTGTCAAAACGATCAACACTTATCGTTACCGAATCTACGAAAAGGTTGGGGTAGATAGCGATGTCAAGCTCACCCATCTAGCCATCCGCCATGGTTTGATTCAGCCTTGATTTGTTGCCTGACTAACTTCGTCGTTTAGCTTGATAGCGACTACTTGACTGTCATGCTGATACCAGCTTGTGACATTAACCCCTCTTTGATTTATTTCATAGCGTTCAGGTAAAGATAAGGATGACTTATGACCTTAACTTCGGTTAAGCGCATGACACTCGGTCAAATTCAACGCTCGTATCTAACTGAAACTCTACCTCCTGCGCAGCTTCGCAAGATTGGCATTATTTACAGTGCCTATCGATTTATTATCAGTAGCTTCTTACTGGGTAGCAACTACGTTGCCTACAAGACTTCAGACGCCTTATCAATACCCACCTTATTATCGTCAGCCCTTATCTTTTATATGCTATTGAGCGTAGTCTTGCTCAGCCTACTCTACTTAGTAAAAAGATATTCTCAGCGGCAGTTGGCAGTAGGGCTTAGCATAGATGTTGTATTGTTAAGTCTTTTTTTATACGCCAGTGGCTTGCCGGATCTGCAATTAACCATGCTATATATGGTGGTCGTGGCGGCCAGCTTTATGTTATTGAGCGCTGCGCAGGCGCTAGTCATCACCTTAATGGCGATCATCTTTATTATTTATCAGCAGTTTTTCTTTGCCATTACCAATAGCTTCAACTTGGCCAATCTTGGTGATACGCTACTGATGTCAGCGAGCTTTTTGGCAGTGGGATTTTTGAGTTGGACGATCTCCCAGCGGCTCGTGCAAGTAGAAAAGACCGCGACTTTACAGGCTCAAGAAGTCTTTAAGCTTAATGCCATTAACCAAGAAGTCATTAGTAAAATGGTCAGTGGTGTACTGGTTATTGATGATAAAAAGCTGGTGCTGGTCAATCAGGCTGCCTGCCAACTACTGCATATTCATGCTCCATTTAATGATAGCACTCGCAGTTTAGATATTTTGCATCATCAGCTGGTGTCATTACATCCAGAGCTGTGCGACTGGTATCTGAATCAGCAAATAGCAACAAAGACCACTGCTAATCACTCTTTGACCAGCGTTGCCAGTCCCTCAGAGACTTTAGAATCTCAAGCCACAACACCAAGAAAGAGCGTCACCTACCCTTATACCTTTATCTATGAGCTACCGGCGTTCGCCAGTACCAGCCTCATCGATAAGCTTCGAGTTGAGCTCACTCCGCTCAAAGACAACAGCCAATTAATAATCCTTGAGGACCTACGCCGAGAGCAGGCAAGTGCTCAGCAGCTTAAGTTAGCTTCGCTAGGACAATTGACAGCCAGTATCGCCCACGAGATTAGAAACCCATTAGCCGCAATCTCTCAAGCCAGTCAGCTGCTTATCGAAGAGTTGGCTGAACAAACTACCTCTAATGACTCTCAAGCAGCCGACCCTACTCTGTCAGGTAGCACCGAGCTATGCCAAATGATATTTAATCAAACTCGGCGAGTGAATCGAATAATAGAGGATGTACTTAAGCTCTCTCGCCAACAAAAGCCCAAGCGCAAACCTATCATCATTGCCAATTGGCTCAAGCAGTTTTTAGCAGATCATTTCCCCTCTGCAGCAGTACAGCTCCAGATTAAGGCCACTCCTACGATCTTCTTTGACGATCATCACTTAGAGCAAATTCTTATCAATCTTATCAATAACGCTCTACGCCACAGTAACCGGCTACAAGATGGTATAAATGTCGAAGTGAAGCTCTATTGTGTTGATAACGATGCTATAATTGATATCATTAATGAGGGAGAGGGCATCAAATCAAGTGATATAGGCCGTCTTTTTGATCCATTTTTTACCACTGATCCAAATGGAACCGGACTGGGGTTGTATCTATCTCAAGCCTTTAGCGAAGCCAATCACGCACGATTATTTTATGTGCCGAACCATAAGAAGACTTGCTTTCGCCTAATTATTCCGCATTCTAAGTGAGATATTAGTCCTCCATAAAAGTCTTTATAACCCAATCGATAGAGTTTAACTACGAATAAGATATGATGACATTTGCGAGCAAAACTTACTGTTGGGGACGATCATGAGTGCCATTGCCTTGATTGTCGATGATGAAGCAGACTTGTGCCGATTGATGCAGATTACCCTAACTAAAATGGGTATCATGAGCCATATAGCCTATGATTTAGCCAGTGCCAATAATTATCTGGATCAGTTCAATTACGATTTTTGCCTGACCGATTTACGACTGCCTGATGGATCCGGATTGGACTTGGTCAAAAGGATTAGTAGCACCACTTCAACACCTGTCGCTGTTATCACCGCTCACGGTAGTATTGACTTAGCAATTAAAGCACTAAAGCTCGGCGCTTTTGATTTTGTTAATAAACCACTTGAGCTACCAAAGCTCAGACAATTGGTAGAAAACGCACTAAAAGTCACTGAGCAAGCTCATTTACCAGCAAATGCAGACCAAAAATCTCCAGAGCAGCAATTGCTTGATCAACGTCTGATTGGTGACTCCGCTATCATGACTGAGCTGAAGGCCACTATTGTCAAGTTGGCACGCTCACAAGCCCCAGTCTTTCTCTGCGGGGAGTCTGGCACGGGCAAGGAGGTCGTGGCCCGCCTGATCCATGACCTGAGTCCGCGAAGAGAAGGCAACTATGTCGCTGTTAATTGCGGGGCAATTCCCTCCGAGCTAATGGAGTCGGAATTTTTTGGTCACAAAAAAGGCAGCTTTACAGGAGCAACGACTGACAAGCTAGGACTGTTTCAACAAGCCAATAGCGGGACTCTTTTTTTGGATGAGGTCGCCGATTTACCACTAGCGATGCAGGTTAAATTACTTCGCGCCATTCAAGAGAAAAGTATCCGCGCTGTGGGCGATAATAAAGAGCTGCCTGTAGATGTACGCATTATATCCGCGACACATAAAGATTTAGCCAAACTGGTGCAGACCAATGCCTTTCGCCAAGACTTGTTCTATCGTATCAATGTGATCGAGTTAAAACTGCCTACCTTAAATGAGAGAATCAACGATATCCCCACCTTGGCTCGGCACTTCTTAGCACTCATCAGTAAAGAGTGGCAGCTTGACGAGACGCCTAAGCTAACCGAGGCCGCTTGTGAACGTCTCAAATCACATGATTTTGAAGGTAATGTGCGCGAGCTGCGGAACCTACTAGAACGAGCCGTTACCTTGACTGAGTCTTCGCTTATTGATGTGGATCACCTGGGCATCGCCGATAACAACCATAATAGCCTTACCAAAATACAGCCAACAGTTTATGATGCCGTGTCTAGCGCGGCGGTCACGGCAGATGCTGCCGAACCCATAAGCTTTGATTCGGCGCTTGAGTACCCATATTTAAATGTAAACTCACAAGGTAGGGCAGCCAAACTTGATAATGCCGTCACGGAAGTTAATTTAAGTCCTAGTAGCCATAGCCGACAGCGTACTAGCAGCTCTGAAAATAGCACTAGTTTAACAACTAGCGACACGTCTAGTTTAGATAACTTACCTGAAGAGGGGTTAGAAGCTTACCTGCAAGCGCAGGAGAAGACCTTAATTATTACAGCATTACAGCAGACAGGCTGGAATAAAACCAAAGCGGCTGAGCTACTGGGAACTACCTTTCGCTCACTGCGCTACCGAATGAAAAAACTGGACATTGAAGAGTCCGAGAATCCAGAGATGAAGGTGGATTACTAGGGCTATATTAGGTACAGTATACGGCTAGCTTTTATAGCTGACCCGTCATTTTGTAAAATAATAACGATTGGCTCACTACTAGCAATGAACAACTTACTGTAAAAAGTGACAGGCGACGCTTTTACTTACTTGGACGTAATACAAATGATACGCCTGATGGACGTTTTTTTGCCAACATTAATGTCACTGCTTGCTGCTCCCACAAGTCCTCCTCGCCTTTTAACTCGATGTCAGGAGTCACGCCAATATCATCTATCTGCCGACCATCTGCGGTCAGGTAATGCGCTACAGTGAGCTTAATGGCCTGCTCATCATTCACAGGAATGACGGACTGAACTGAGCCTTTGCCATAGCTAGTCTCCCCCACGATTTGCGCTCGCTTCTGCGTCTGTAAGCTACTGGCCAGCACCTCAGCGGCAGATGCTGAATAACGGTTCTGAAGAATAATAACGGGCAATATGGACAGTGCTGCATCAGCCGAGGTTGTCAAGATTCTCTCTACCCCTTGACGCCCCTCTATCTGTACCACAGGCGTCTCACTCATAAATAACCCAGCAATATCAACTGCCGCTTCTAATACCCCACCTGGATTGTCTCGGACATCGATAACTAATCCAGATACTGGGGCGTTTAACTTAGTTAACGCCGTTAAGATATTCTGCCGACTGTTATTTTGAAAGACAGGCAGCTTTACTATTGCTACTCCCTCTTGTAGCCGAACACGGACCTCTTGCTCTCGAGTTTGGTTTCTTTGTAAGGTAATGGTACGCTTACGGCGACCCTCTCTTGAGACCACTAAATTTACCTGAGTACCGGCGAGACCAGCAAGTAGCTGCTTGATATCATTATTATTTTTTCTATCGGTTAGTTTAACCTCGTTGATTTGGTGCAGATAATCGCCTACTCTGATATGTTCTTTAGCTGCTGGCGAATTTGCCACTACCGAAGTCACTACCCAGTGGCCTTTTGCCGACTGATACTCTGCTTGTAGGCCCACCTCCCCCACATCACCTTGAGTAAAAGCACGTAAACTCTCATAAGCTTCTGCATCTAGAAACTCAGCATGGCTATCAAGCTTAGTCAGCATCCCACTCATGGCATCGTTTAACAACACTTCATCACTGACCGAGTCCACATATTCACGACGGACCAAGTCTATGACCTCGACAAAAGTCTTAAGCGTGGTCGGTGAGATGGTGTTCAAAGGTACTTTAGACACCGGATCTATAGCTTGAGGATGAGCCGGAAGGCTCGTGACATTATTTGTAGCATTAGCGCCCAACTGACCATCGGTAGTAATCTCTATCTCATCTACTTGGGCAATATTATCTTGTGAAGGTTGTACAGCATCTGAGCTTACACCCAGTCTATTGGTATTGGTTGATATGGCGGCGCGTCGCTGTTTGACTGAGGGTTCAAGCTCATCTTCGCTATCACCGTCTAGATAGTCTGGAGACTCTATATCGTCCTCTTCTACATCATCGATATCGTCAATATCATCTATAGCATTGCTACTATCGAGGACCTCCCCATCAGCAAAATCATCACTATCCTCAAAATCATCTGCCCCATCAAACTCAGGAATGGACGAAGCACTCTGCATAGGCGCGTTGGCACTACTATTTGCTGCTGCAGAGGCTGCTTGGTTGTATACCAAGCATGATAAGGTCACTAAGCAAAGCTGCCGCCATATAGGCACTAGCAGCAACAGACCAGACTGGGACAATGCAGATAATCGCATGATTTGCCTCATCAAAACAAAAAATATATCTGCTATTCATACTTAAGAGCAAAATAGCAGATACTAGATACGACGCCTCAAACTCTCTGCGTCTACAGCATAGGATAATTAATCATTATTAGTATCAGACACCGTTAATATTAGCGCTTGCACACGCTACTCTTTAACAGAGCCTATTTAACAGAATCCAGTAGGTTAAACCCTGTCATCTCAGCTGGTGGTGTCAGCCCCATCAAGGCCAAAATAGTCGGTGCTACATCACACAGTCGGCCACCACTACGCACCCGCACAGACTTGTTGCCAACGTAGACTAGAGGCACATGCTCTGTCGTATGCTGAGTATGTACCTGACCACTATCATAATCCTGCATTTGCTCACAGTTACCATGATCTGCGGTAATAAGCATATGCCCACCCATCTTCTTGACACTTTCAGCGACTCGGCCCACACACTCATCCAAGGTTTCGACCGCTTTTACCGCCGCATCAAAGACCCCAGTATGACCGACCATATCGCCATTGGCATAGTTCACTACCAAGACATCATACTGACCAGACTCAATAGCATCGACCAACTTATCCGTTACTTCAAAAGCGCTCATCTCCGGCTTAAGATCATAGGTCGCAACATCCGGTGAAGGGATTAAAATACGCTCCTCGCCTTGATAAGTCTCTTCACGGCCACCGCTAAAGAAGAAGGTCACATGCGCATATTTTTCGGTCTCTGCAATCCTGAGTTGGGTTTTATTCTGTGCCTCTAAGTACTCGCCTAAAGTGTTATGCAGATCGGTTGGATAATAAGCAATCGAGGTTTTAGAGTTATTTGCCAGCTCATCAGAGTATTTAGTCAGCATGACAAATGCTGAGAGCGCTGGGCGCTTATGACGGGCAAATCCTGAAAACTCATGGTCAGGTAGAATGAATGCCTGCGTCAGCTCACGGGCACGATCGGCACGGAAGTTCATAAAGATAACCGCATCATTATCATCGACGGTAAATGGCGTCTCACCATGCTCAATCACGGTAGTAGGACTGATGAACTCATCAGTCTCCCGAGCTTTATAGGCGGCTTGGATAGCGCCATCTGCCCGGGTTGCCATTCGCTCAGCCTTACCTTCGGTGATTAGCTCATAAGCTTTTTGTACCCTATCCCAGCGATTGTCCCGATCCATAGCATAGTAGCGACCAATGATACTGGCAATTTGTACCTTGCCTTCATAGTGAGCGTTAAGCTTATTTAAATAATCGCGCAATCGGTTGATATATTTGTCTGCAGATTTGGGCGGCGTATCACGGCCATCTAAAAAACAGTGCACATAGACGCATTTTGCGCCATGCACCAAAGCAGCATGACACATGGCTTCAATATGGTCTTGATGCGCATGAACACCACCATCTGACAATAACCCCATAATATGGACATTCCCGCCCATCTCATTAGCAGCCTGTATAGCGTCTACAATGGCTTTATTTTTATAAAACTCTCGGCTTTCAAGCTCACTTGAGATTAGGGTAGAGTCTTGGTATAAGATTCGCCCTGCGCCAAGATTCATATGCCCCACTTCTGAATTACCAAATTGACCACCAGGCAGGCCAACATCTTCTCCAGAAGCTGAAATCAGGCCATGTGGGTAAGTTTGGTATATCTTATTAAAATTCGGAGTTTGAGCGGCAGCAATGGCGTTGTCTTTTTCATCTTCTCGATAGCCAAAACCATCTAAAATCATCAATACATGGGGAACTTTTTTTGGGCGCTGACTATCACTTCTACTATCTTGACTACTGACCATAAATTAACGCTCCTACTGTGGAATTAGTGAGTTATATATCTTATTAGAAAACTACAAGTTAAATAATATAAGGGTTTATAAACCTCACTATATTACCACAGAAAGCAAATTTGCCGAAAATCCACCGAAAACCACAGAGTTATATTGTAAGCTATAGTTTACAACTGACTAAAATACCTGAGGTTTTTTTGGTAATTATTCACCTTTATTTTAATCGTAATTATCTGTATCCTCAGCGGCCTCAACTTGCATTATCAAAGTGCTTTGGGTATCATTAACAGACTCTGGAGTGTTCGCCAGTGGATGATATTCCCCGAGCCGATAATACTTTAAAGGATGCGCTACCTATTGTCTCATTGTGTATGCCTGCACTGCTTGCAGTGTCTCAGGAAACCTTAAGAGACAATGACGTATCCGCCCTGAACTTCACGGTTCTGGGTCCCCATTCTACAGCGGCACTCTGGTTCTAAATTCTGTTGCTTTAAGTCTCTGTTTATTATTTTAGTTAAAAAATGACTGTTTTAGGCAAACCTTAACCCCTTTATTTTTACTTCAGTAATTAACGGGGCAAGTTACTGCCTCACTAAAAGCATAGCTCATCTTGTATTGACCAACTATATTATGAGCAACTGTTTGTTAGATCGCTGTATCTTGAGTGGTTACTAGTAAAAACCCCCTTTCAAATTGAAAGGGGGTTTTTTATTGCTAGCTTTTAATCTTCAAGCATTACAGGATTTGCGCGATGGTTCTATAGCCGTGCTCAGCCGTCTATTCATCATTGGCAGACTTGGTAATCTTTTTGACATCCTTTTGCACCGTCTTCGCAGTACCCTCGACTGTTGTATTCTGCTTAAACACATTGCCAAAAGGACTAGCAGAACCGTTGGTAGGCTTTCCGCCCATACCGCCAAATGGATTTTGCGAGCCGCCAAAGGGATTGCCACTTTGACCACCCATACCGCCAAACGGATTTTGACCGCCCATTTGCTTGGCCATCATTTCCATCATTTTTTGTTGGTTGTTCATGACGTAATTATTGGCCATATCTTTCAGCTTCTTTTGGACCGGAGGCAATATTACCAATAGTGCCAATACATCACTAATGATACCGGGGATAAGTAATAAGAGACCGGCCACAGCCATCGCCACACTCTTTATCATCGTATTCTCAGGTGGACGCATGGCAGGATTCATCATACCGCCTGCTTTCATCTGCTGCGCCATAGGGTTTAGGGTAGCTAAGCCTTTTCGGATTAAGGTGATACCAATAACTGCAGCGACAATAAACCAAAAAAACACCCACCAACCGCTGATAAACTGGGCAATGAGATACCACAGTAACATCTCAATGATAAACCATACGATGGCGATGCCAACAATCTGACCCATAATACGTCGTCCTACGATAAAAGAATAAATGAATTTAGAATTAAGGCTAAAAGTGCCAATAAAAAAGCCGTCGATAATAAGGTATATGGGGACGGCCTGCTATACTATCAAATTCAATTTACTTTTTTAAGCAAAACTATCAAAGACCATCAATAATGCTCAGAGCCAATTATTATGGCCTACCCACACGCAAGCTACTTATAATAGCTATTGATATCATTGTTTTGTTTAATCTGAATACTTTATACAGGCACTTTGTACTATGGCGATTATTATCGGAATCGATCCAGGCTCACGTATGACAGGCTATGGCATCATTCATCAGACTGGTGATAAGCTAGAATATTTAGATGCTGGCACTATTAAGACCGAGACTCGCGAGATGCCCGAGCGTCTAAAACGTATCTTTAATGGGGTGACACGCATCACCCAGCACTATCTTAAATATGGTAATGAGCCAATTCATACTGCTGTTGAGCAAGTATTTATGGCTGAAAACCCCGACTCAGCGCTAAAGCTGGGGCAAGCACGCGGCGCTGCTATTGCTGCGTTAGTCGCCTTAGATTTAGAGGTGTCAGAATATACGGCGCGGCAGATTAAGCAGGCTGTTTGTGGCTATGGTGCAGCAGGTAAAGAGCAAGTTCAAGAGATGGTCTGCCGCATCCTCAAGCTAGAAGTCACTCCCCAGCAAGATGCCGCTGATGGTCTTGCCTGTGCCATCTGTCACGCGCACTCAAGTCATTCTATGAATAAACTACTGATGAACACTGCGCTTCGGGGGCGCAGTACTTCTAAGAAAAAAGGCCGCTGGCGACTGTCTGAAGAAGATATCACTAACCTTCGCTAACTTAGAAAAAAAGCAGCGCTATCGTAATAACGCTGCTTTTTTTATTGGCTGACTAATGTGTTTTTATCTCTGACTGACGATCTATCTTGAGGCTGTTTTGAAGTTGTTAACCAGTGACTCCATAACCTATACAGCGCTGAATCCTCAGTACCTCTCAAGCTGCTTAGTAACCTCTCAAGCATTATTTATTACAGTCCCTCATTTGTCATATCAATTCATAGTCTGCGCCAGAGTTATTCAACACTTTGACTTTCAATCACCGTATCTAGCACATAAATAATTTGCTTACCTTTAACATCACTAGGATCAATGACATAGCGCTTTAGACGTACCACTTGATCCTGTGAGTCGTCATGAGTGAAGCCTTGAATCCTGCCGCTAAACAGTCTCCAGTCGCCTTCATCAGACTTAATACCTTGCTCATCGTAGCTAATAGTCTTCACTTTTAGACAAGTTATTGTCCCATCAGGGCAAGGCTGCGGCTCATGATCTACTGCCCAAAATAGGGTCTTTCCTTCCTGGCCATATTTAGCTTGCGCCGTCATTTCTCCTTGCCAGATCAAGGTGACCTTATCATCGGTAATCTGTGTCAGCGTAGGGGCTGCGCCATCATTTAATACCAGCTGACTAGTGCCCGCTACCAAACTTGCTAGCTTAGACTCAGCAGGCTGCATGTCACCACAGCCCATCAAAGTCGAGGTCATCTGCCCTTTGGTCTGTAGTACATTGTTAGTCACTTCATAGCCGACCGACATTTGATTGCAGCCAACACTAGGAGATAAAGTATTTAGGGTAAATGCTAGGGTGGCTTCTTGTTCAGCTGTATTTAACCGCTCAAGCTCAGCCACTGGTTGATTGTTATTATCGGCGGCACTCACTAAGGTCCAATGATAGCGCGACAGCATCTCTGGGGTAATCTTCGCTTCTGTAGCTGACTTATCACTCCCAGTCATACTCGTCTCCTCAACGCTAACCGTCGTCTTAGCTTTTTTTAGGTGCTCAAGTGAGGTTGTATTCTGACAGCCTACTAATATGAGAGTGCTCGCCAGCATAGCAGCGGACGATGTTAATAACTTATTAGACATAAGGCTCCTTAACCTCTGATTATTTAACACAGTAACTAAAATTGGTTTATACGATTTTAGCTCAGTATAGATTGTATCGTCAGCTCATTATCGCTAGCGCAACCAATCACCGTAAGTGCTTTTGTCTTACACTTTATGACTGTCTTCACTCATCTTTTGCAGGTTGAATCGATCGTCCATCATCGTATAAAAGCGCGCTATGCCCTCGCCCTGCGCTTTTGGATCGACTTTCAGTATCCGGCCAAAATCCAAGGCAATATATAGGACAATATCTGCATAGCTAAACTGATCATTGACCAGATACTGACTGTCCTTTAATACGTTTTCAAAGTAAGGTAACGCCTTGATAGCCCGCTCGATAGATTTAGGCGCAAAGTCTGGAACCTGATCAACGCGCTCTGCTTTAGAGGGATGACTGTGCTGAAATGCCAACATAAAATTATACAAGACTTCAAGCTCAGCGATCCGGCGCATGGCACAGACCTTCGCCCGCTGTACCACGTCATTACCCATCACCGAGCGCTCACCATAGACGCGGTCGAGATACTCACAGATCGCCTGCGAATCATTGAGCACCGTTCCATCTTCTAAGGTCAATACCGGCACGGTCTGCATCGGGTTCATCTGGGTAAAAGACTCTGAAAACTGCTCGCGCTTGGCAAAATCAACGTCGACAACCTCTAGATCGTCCATATTATCGACATCAATCCCTTTTGCAGCCAATAAAATAACAACTTTTCTCGGGTTTGGGGCGGTCCTAGTTAAATATAACTTTTTCATTTCAAACTCCTTTTGTCATGACTAAACAAGGTTAAATCTTAATAAATGTGTCCTTAGTTTATGATAGCAAACTTAGCGAAATTAAGTTAGCGATAGTTTCTCAGGCTACTATTACTTAGTCTTAGCCAATAAAAAACCCTGCAACTTATGTCACAGGGTCTAAATTAGTTTTTACCGTAACTATTAAGTTAACTATTACTTATTCGGCGCAGGTGTGGTTCGCAGATACGGTTTGATTTCTTTATGACCTTTAGGATAGTTGGCAGCGATATCTTCGTTTTTGACGCTAGGTGGAATGATGACATCATCACCATCTTGCCAATCAACTGGGGTGGCGATGTTGTACTCATCAGAAAGCTGAAGCGCATCAATGACACGGATAATCTCGTCGAAGTTACGGCCACAGCTGGCGGGGTAAGTCAGCGTTAGACGCACCTTTTTATTGGGGTCAATAATAAAGACACTACGAACTGTGGCAGTATTATCGGCATTCGGGTGAATCATGTCATAGAGATTAGCCACTGTTTTTTCAGGATCAGCAATGATTGGAAAGTTCATTGGTGTCCCTTGGGTCTCTCCAATATCTTTGCACCACTCGGTATGATCTTCAAGGCTATCAACAGAGATACAAATTGGCTTGACACCGCGCTTTTGAAACTCGCCATTTAAGGCAGCAGCTCGGCCAAGCTCAGTAGTACAGACTGGTGTAAAGTCAGCAGGATGCGAGAATAACACTACCCAATTATCGCCTGCCCACTCATGGAAATTAATATCACCTTCAGTGGTTTGAGCATCAAAGTTGGGTGCAGTATCACCTAAGCGTAAACTTGCCATTGTCAGACTCCTTATTTGGTTGTTGATTATCAATGATTAATTATCCTAGTTATATTAACAATAACCTATATGATATTAATGTGCTCTATTGTAAAACCTATATGCAAAATATGAATATTACAGCCACGTAACCAAGCCCCTAAGCCCGAATGCGTTGACAAGTTCGCCCTGTAAACTAAGTCTTGTGACTGGCTAAGCACTAGCTCTGTAAATTCGCTTAAGCGCTAAAGCCACTTACAAAAAAAGACCTATCCGAGGATAAGTCTTTTATTCACTACAGTGTAAGCAGTTTACTCTAATTAACCTGGTTTGAAAGTATCTCGCAAGCTAACGATTTGGTTAAACACTGGCTTGTCATTACTGTGTTCTTCACTATCAGCGATGAAATAACCTTCGCGCTCAAACTGAAAGCGAGTACCCGCATCGCTATTGGCCAATGATGGCTCAACCACTGCGGCTAACTCCGTTAACGAATTAAGATTTAAAGCCTCATGCACATCGCTAACACTACTAGGATCTTCTACCGCAAATAGCTGCTCATAGAGTCGCACAGTCGCAGGTACGCCTTGGCTAGCTGATACCCAGTGAATAACACCTTTGACTTTTCGGCCTTCAGGGTTTTTACCCAAGGTCGTCGGGTCAATAGTGGCTTTTAGCTCGACCACATTGCCCGCTTCATCTAAGATATGCTCAGTGACGGCCAAGCAATAGGTGTTTCGCAGGCGAATCTCCGTCTTCTCTGGCGATAGACGCTTATAGCCTTTTGGCGGCTCAAGTTCATAGTCACCTTGGTCGATATAAATGGTCTCGGTAAATGGAATCTCGCGCTCACCCATATCGACATTGGGATGCTTAGGCTGAGTCAGCCACAGGGTTTGCTGAGCATCGTCCCAACGGGCATTGACGCCCTCAGCCTTGAGGTCTTCCCACTGTGCCACCGCGTCATTAAAGTTGGTAATTGTCACTTTTAGGGGGTTTAACACCGCCATTCCACGCGCTGTCGTGGTCTCAAGCGACTGGCGAATGCTGAATTCTAACAAGCGAAAATCAACCACGCCGTCTGCCTTAGCCACACCAACACGATCACAGAAGTCGCGCAGACCTTCTGGCGTATAACCACGGCGGCGCATACCGGCGACTGTCGGCATACGTGGATCGTCCCAACCACTAACGACTCCTTCATCAACCAGCTGCTTGAGCTTACGCTTACTGGTCAAGGTATGATCGACGTTTAAACGGCTAAATTCATACTGATGCGGCGGCGTCTCAATACCGCCCTTTTTGCCTATCTTGTCCACCACCCACTCATAAAATGGTCGATGGTCCTCAAACTCTAGCGTACAGATCGAATGGGTAATACCCTCGATAGCGTCTGATAGTGGATGAGCAAAATCATACATAGGATAGATACACCAAGCATCACCCGTCTGATGATGACTTTGGTGCATGACGCGGTAGATGATAGGGTCACGCAGGTTCATATTAGGGCTTGCCATATCGATCTTAGCGCGCAGTACGGCTTCGCCTTCAGCGTATTTGCCATTTCTCATATCGGCAAAACGCTGCAGATTTTCCTCTACGCTTGCATCACGCTGTGGTGAGGGTTTGCCTGGCTCAGCAAATGAGCCACGGTTATCCTTGATCTGCTCTGGCGTCTGTAAGTCCACATAAGCATCGCCTTGCTCTATAAGCTGTACTGCCCATTTATAGAGCTGATCAAAATAGCTAGAGGCATGACGCGCCTCGCCCACCCAGTCAAAACCAAGCCACTTAACATCTTTTTTGATATTATCGATATAATCTTGCTTTTCGGCGGTCGGATTGGTGTCGTCATAGCGCAAATGACAGATACCACCGAACTCTTCGGCAACCCCAAAATTCAGGCAAATAGACTTTACATGCCCTAGATGCAGATATCCATTAGGCTCGGGCGGAAAGCGAGTGACGATCTGCTCATATTTTTGTGCCGCTAAGTCTTCCCTAATAATATGACGAATAAAGTCATTTTTCTCAGTACTGGCATTTGCAGTATCAGTCATAGCTTAAACTCTCAATATTAATTCAATAAATGATTGCTATTGTAACAAAACCGTCCAATGAATTGATATCGTTTTTAAACTGACGGGCAAATCTATAGTCAATCCACAATAATATTGGTACAAGAAAGCCGAGCGCAGGTTATACATTAGTATGGCTGCTAGTGAGGATGACACCGTAACAGTTTTATTGTGGGCCGACTATATCACCATAACTGCCTTAGACAGCTATAGTCAGTTAAAAATAAAAATATACAAATCAGGTCAAGCGGCGTCCTGCTATCAATTTTTAATCACATAGTAGCGATGTTAAGGTAGCTCAACTTTATCGCGCTGGTTATAAAAAGATATAGCGAGATACTCATACATACCAATACATGACAGCTTGCAAAAAAGTCGTTAGACTACGGGCTAATCAGCAGGCTTCTTTTAGCGGCTCTATATTAAGATTAAGCCCTTATAAAGCAGCGCGTGATGTTCTTCACTAACTGGACCATATACCAGCTAACGATGAATTATCACTTAGATTCATACAACCCTTTCGCGCCCACTAACTTAATAAGGATAACGTGTGACTACCCTTAAACTACCCAATATTAAAACACTAGGCCGTTCGAGCTTGTTACTGCCAATCCTGTTTATGGGCTGCGTTAGTAATCCTACTATAAATTCAACATCAAACATCACCTCAAACACCAATCCAAACCTAAAGGAGACACACATGAGTGACATGCCAGTTGTTCAACTTGACACTACGATGGGCGAAATCGTCATTGAATTAAACGAAGAAAAAGCACCTAATACCGTCAAAAACTTCCTAGATTACGTCAAATCTGGTCACTATGACGGTACGATCTTCCACCGTGTCATTGGCGATTTTATGATCCAAGGCGGCGGTATGGATGCGGACATGAACGAGAAGTCTACCAATGCTCCTATCAAAATTGAAGCCGATAATGGCCTTAAGAATGATGAGGGCACGATCGCCATGGCCAGAACGCAAGATCCTAACTCAGCGACCAGTCAGTTTTTCATTAATCTTAAAGACAATGGCTTTTTGAATCACACCGGCAAAAACTTGCAAGGTTGGGGCTATACTGTATTCGGTAAGGTCACTAGCGGCATGGATGTGGTTCACAAAATTGAAGGCGTTCCAACTGGTCGTTATGGCATGCATGCTGATGTACCAAAAGAGCCAGTAATCATCAACTCTGCAAAGATCATTAGCGAATAACTCCCTATATTCATGAGTGAATTTATCAACTATGATCATCTGTTAACGACTTGTCCAAATGATATTGAACAGGTCGTTATTAGTGATTTGCATTTATCTGCATCAGAGCCTGCCTTAGTGCAGGCTTTTTTGACTTTATTAGCCGATTTGCAAGTACTGCCCCAGCTGCGCCAGCTTTATATTCTAGGCGACTGGTTTGATGCTTGGATTGGCGATGACGCTTACCTATCATTGAACGATAGCGAAAAACAATCCCACTGGATAACGCCTCTAATCAAGGAGCTAAAACAGCTACGCTTAGGAGGCTGCGATATCCTCGTCATGCATGGCAATCGTGACTTTTTACTCGGTCAGGCGTTTTGTAGTACCTTTGGCGGCACCCTTATCTATGAGCCTTATAGCCTCGTCATTGGTCAACAGCGATTTCGCCTTGAGCATGGTGATGCTTTATGTACCGATGACAAGGCCTATCAGCGCTTTCGCAAGCTTATGCGCAGCCGCTTAGTTCAGTGGTACTTATTGAACAAATCTCTTGAAAATCGCCTGAAAATTGCCGATAAAATGCGGCAAAAAAGCCAACAAGGTAACGCTAAAAAAGCAGCTTTTATCATGGATGTGAATGCCCAAGCGGTAAGCCAAGCTGTCCAATGTTACGAGGCCTTATTACACGGTCATACGCACCGACCAGCGCTACATAGGCTAGCGGAACAAGAGCCAGCAGCTAATGATGGCAATGGCGGCGATAAAATACGCTATGTATTAGGAGACTGGCGGCTAATCGACAAGGACAGCTCGTGGCAATATGTCGAAGCAGTCATCGGTATAGTAATGCGGGAGGATAGAAGTCAAGAGTCAGCAAAAGAGAAATTTGTGCTGACCCGCTATATCGACAGAGGCTATAACAACAAATAAAGTAGTTAAAAAAAGTAGTGAGCAACAGCGGCAGCTTAATCATCCCTATCATAAAGTCAATAGAGCGAGCTTTGTAGCTGTTGTCTAAATACTACTCTCTTACTTATCGAATTTTTAATCAAGCAATTTAAAGAAGTGCTCACGGTAGTGCTTGAGCTCACGGATAGAATCACGAATGTCATCCATTGCTAGATGACTGCTGGTCTTCTCAAAGCTACGTAGCACATCAGGACGCCAGCGAAAGCAAAGCTCTTTGACTGAGGACACGTCTAGATTGCGATAATGAAAGAAGCGCTCAAGCTCTGGCATTTGCCGCGCCATAAAGCGGCGATCTTGGCAGATGGAGTTACCGCACATCGGCGACTTGCCTGCATCGACCCACTTACTAAGAAAAGCGATGGTCTCTGCCTCTGCTTGCTCAAGGGTCACGCTACTGCGGCGCACACGATCAATCAATCCTGACTGACCATGTTGCTTGGTATTCCAGTCGTCCATCGCATTGAGCTTTTGGTCTGATACTTTTATGGCGAAGACGGGGCCTTCAGCCAGTACATTTAAGTCTTCATCAGTGACGATGGTAGCAATCTCGATAATATCGTCATTCTGGGTATCAAGCCCAGTCATCTCTAAATCAATCCATACCAGCCCTTTTTTGCCTTGATTTTTGATTTTGATCTTGTTGGGATGGTCGGTCGTTGCCATAAATTATCCTATTGGTAGTACTAAGTGAGTCGAGCGGCGGCGTTAATATACTAGATTTATCTTGATAGATTGGTCTAAGGTCAAGATTGCAGTCTGACTTTGGTCAATATCTATACGATAAGCGGTGTATGTTAGCAAATTTTCGCGGTACACTGAATGAAAATTATTCTAAGGCCATAGCCAGTTAATACTTTAGTCAATAATTAGTATCAACGACACAGGCCACTCCAATACAGTTAATATTAACTTCATGAGCGCCCATACCGCTTCAATAGCGACTGTTAATAACCAGTATTATTGGTCATCTTTTATCTAGTCGCCTGGGTACAAAGTATGGTTTGACCCTATAAACTGAAGCTTTAAAATATACCTCTAACTCACTCAATATAGAAGACAATCGTATGAAAGGTTCTAAATAATGGCATTGATTCGGCAGCGCAAGCTGACTAAGCAACAGATTCGGCGTATTGAAAAGCAACAACAAACCCAGCAAGACAGTCTAGATGACAGCTTAATGGACGGGGTGGTTATCGCGCATTATGGCAAGCAGCTAGAAGTACAAGTCACAAGCTTACCACATACTATTCCCACTAAACCTCAGGTCGCTGCGGATGATCCTGAGCCATTTTGGCAGCCTATCGCCTTGAACGATATTTGGCGCTGTCATGCTCGAACCAACTTACCGATGCTAGTCGCGGGTGATCAAGTCCGCTGGATAGCCGATCCTAATACCGGACTGGGCCGTATTGAATCAGTCCTGCCACGGACCTCTCTTGTATCGCGCCCTGATCGCTACCACAAGCTCAAGCCCGTCGCCGCTAATGTCGATATCCTTGCTATTGTCTTTGCACCGCTACCGATGGCGGCACCCAGCCTTATTGATCGCTATCTAGTCGTCTGTCATCATGCAGGTGTCCAGCCACTACTGGTACTTAATAAAGCCGACCTGCTTACTCAAGAGGCCTTTGCCTCGGTACAGTCTTTATTGACCGACTATCAAGCGCTAGGGTATGAGACGGTACTCACCTCAGTGGACTGTCCTGAAAATGTGCTTAGCGACCAAGACCCCACTCTCTTAGCTGACAATCCTAATCAGGGCAAGCCGCAGCAAGGGCTGCAAGATTTAAAGCACAAAATCGACAATAAGTTGGTTATCTTCGCTGGTCAATCTGGCGTTGGTAAGAGCACCTTAATCAATGCCCTACTTCCCGAATCTGAGCAAAGCGTCAACGTGATATCAGAAAACTCGAAGCTGGGCCAACATACGACTACGACAAGTCGGCTCTTACCCTTCGTGCCCGACGACTTGAGCCAAGGTGGTATCGTAGATACCCCAGGCATCCGTGAATATGGTATCTGGCACCTAACTCCTGATGATGTGATTTCAGGG
Source organism: Psychrobacter pygoscelis (assembly GCF_004335015.1). GTDB lineage: Bacteria > Pseudomonadota > Gammaproteobacteria > Pseudomonadales > Moraxellaceae > Psychrobacter > Psychrobacter pygoscelis. Next base: position 103,753 of record NZ_RQRU01000007.1, on the reverse strand, counting down.
TTTGTTGAGCTCGCGCCCCTATCAGCAGAGTGCAAATTTCGCGACTGCAAACATACCCATAACTCTAAAGGCTGCGCGCTATGGCAGGCAGTGGCAGCGGGTGAAGTGCTACAACGCCGTGTAGAGAACCTAGTGGTACTGCAAGCAGAAGCGGATACCAAGGATTATTAGAGGCTGTCGATGCTGGCTGGCTGTGATTGGATCAGCACAGTAAAACGAATGAATCGCTGCTGAACCATGCCGCCTGACTTGCTTTTAATGCAATCGAGCGTCGTTGTCGGTATAATGCGTTTTGATAAGATTATAGTTAGGCGCTATGTTTAGATTTAGCAGCAGCCTATCGTCTCTTTTGACGACAGGTTGCTGAAGCTAATGCGCCAACTACACGCTCACTTTTGGAGGTATGCTTTGGATTTTAGTCGTTGGTTTGAGTTTATGGGCAATCACCCCTTTTTATTTGGCATTTTAGGGGTGCTTATTGTGCTGTTTTTTACTATTGAAAATAAACGCAGCGGCAAAAAAGTCACACCAAATACGCTTGGGATGATGGTTAATTCGCAAAATGCTCAGCTGATTGATATTCGTGCAAAAAATAAGTTTGAAACCGGTTACATTCAAGGCAGTCGCAATATTCCCTTTACCCAGCTAAAAGACCGCTTGGATGAAGTTCGCGCGATTGAGCAGCCGATTATTATTGTCTGCGATATGGGCGTACAAGCTGGCGCCGCTGTGCAGATGATCGGCAAAGAGAATGTCTTCCGTCTGGATGGTGGTATTGGTGGTTGGCAAGCCGCTGGAATGCCGTTGGTTGGCGCAAAAGGCAACGGTAAAAAAACCGTTTCTGGTAAGGCAAAAGTTAAATAACTGTTGAATATGTAATAAAAAGCCCCATGTTATCTTTATCAGGCCTAGCAGATACCATTTAGTTGCGCATAAGATTAGTTGCTCACAAGATAAGATTAGCGGCCATGGGAGATAGAATCTATCACCCATCATTAACTTAATGACTCGCTTATAAATTTTTGGCTTTATAAATCATATTACCGCTTTAAGGAGCTTTTATGACCGTCCCTGTTACAGTATATACCACCCCTATCTGCCCTTACTGCTCAAATGCCAAGCAGCTGTTAAAATCTAAAGGCGTTGAATACCAAGAAATTGGCATGCACGATATGAGCCGTGAAGATCGTATGGCCCTCATGCAAAAGACCAATAACTACCGCACTGTACCTCAGATATTCATCGGCGATACCTTTGTCGGCGGATTTTCAGAGTTAAATGCATTAAACCAAGAAGGTAAGCTTGACGAATTGCTAAACGGCTAGACCGAGCATTGTTTAAGACTTATTACTATAATTGATAATACCAATATTAAAGGAGCACAACATGGCTGAAGAACAAGCCCAACCACAACTAGCCCTAGAGCGAATTTACGTCAAAGACATGTCGCTTGAAGTCCCTGGCGCTGAAGTATTTACTAAAGAGTGGAACCCTGAGCTGGACATCAATTTATCTAGCAGTGCTGAAAAATTAGATGACGACCATTATCAAGTTGTCTTGACTGTGAATGTCACTGCCAAAAATGCTGATGAGACAGCATTTATTGCCGAGGTTCATCAAGCAGGTATTTTCTTAATGCAGAATATCCCTGAAGAGCAAGTCGGTCAAATCCTAGGTGCTTATTGCCCGAATGTCTTATTCCCTTACGCGCGTGAAGTTATCAGTGATATCGTTACTCGTGGTAGCTTCCCACAGCTGTTGTTAGCGCCAGTAAACTTTGACCAAGCCTATGCCCAAAGCCAACAACAAGCGGTACAAGATCAAGCCGCTGGCGAAGGTAATGCTTAAGCTTTAATAAGTGAAAAGACTGGCTACTAAAAAACCGTCAAGTTATGTACTTGGCGGTTTTTTTATGGCAATTAACTTTGTCCCACTATTGCCCCGTTTTAAAAGACTTTGACTGCGTTAACTTATCGAAGAATATTGCTGATTGGTGGCGACGCCTCGCTGTTACTACGATAGGTTGAAAAATAGAGGCTAATCTTTGTCAATCGCGCCTTAATTCAGATTAATAAATTAAAATCCACATTAAAAAAGCCCCAACCATCTCAACAGTCAGGGCCTTCTTAAGATTTATTTATCTACTTAAGCGCGGATAAAACTTGCTCTTTTACGGTATCAATATTCTGCGTTCCGTCAAATTTATGATAATGCGGTGCAGCGCCGCTTTCATTCGCTTTTTCTTTGTAGAAACCAACCAAGGTAGAGGTCTGCTCATGGTAAGTGGCTAGGCGCTCACGGATAGTCGCTTCTTTATCATCATCACGCTGGATAAGTGGCTCACCAGTAACGTCATCAATACCCTCAACCTTTGGTGGATTATGCTGTATATGATAGACACGACCAGATCCTGGATGCTGACGACGACCCGACAGACGCTGAACAATCTCATCATCAGGAACACTGATCTCAACCACGTGGTTGATATCGACACCTGCATCAGCTAATGCCTGAGCTTGTGGTATCGTGCGCGGAAAGCCATCAAAGATGCAGCCATTGGCGCAGTCTGGTTTCGCGATGCGCTCTTTGACCAAGTTGATAATTAGATCATCAGAGACTAAGCCACCTGCCTTCATGATATCTTCAGCTTTACGGCCAAGCTCAGACCCTTCTTTTATCGCAGCGCGTAGCATATCGCCTGTTGAGATTTGCGGAATATCAAACTCTTTAGAGATAAACTGTGCTTGGGTGCCTTTTCCGGCACCTGGTGGCCCTAATAAAATAATACGCATCATACTTAACTATCCTTCTTTATGTTATATCAGTGTTACAAATTAATACCCGAATACCTTACCTTGTCAGACCTTAAAGCTCAAGTGATTTTAACACTTAGTCTTATGACACTACCACCAGTCGTACGGCCTTGTGCGTTATGGTATTGATAGCAGTCACTACAGAGCATTGACCGTCTTTATCTTGGTCATACCACAAGCGATATGCAGCTTACTTTTATCGATAATAAAAAGGTAAGTCTTAACCCTACAAGCGCCAAGGTATGGCAGCACTTTATGGAACTTGCTGAGCGATCTCAATATTGACTTGCTCTTGATCTTTTTGCAAGACGATAGGGTTAGCAGACAAGTCACCTGATTGACTCATAGCATTGCCTGATTGGCTAACTCGCGCCGTCACCACGAGCTGCTCGTCAGCCTGTCTAGCAGCTTGCAAGGTACGCTCAGGCATCATGGCATCTAGATCGCTTAGAGTGACCGAAATACGCCCATTGTCTAGCTGACTGACTGGCAATCGTTTGACCGCAAAAGGTGGCCCACCTGCCGCTGAACGGATGGCGACGAACAGCACATCATCTGCCTTTATCAGCGGCAGTAAGCTTGAATTGATGCTCACCGAGACCGTCACTCCAGCGCTAGCTTGAGCCTGCTGAGCGGCAATATTCGCGCTCAACTCATCAAGGCTTGACAGTGCTTGATCATGATCACCAGGTTTTTGTGCAATGCTCGCTCGTAGCTTACGAATCCAGCCTTGCGCCTGCTCAAAGTTACCTGCGCGAGCCTCGCCCATTGCCATCAGCATCTGCGCGCCCTCATGATCAGGATGCTCAATAAGGACATTTTGCAATACTCGGCGACTATTGGCATCGAGATTGCCACCCTTGGCAAAAAAGCTAATCTGCGCATAGGTGGTGGCTATCGATTCATCTTCTGGTGATAGTCGGTAAGCTCTCGACAGCGCTTCAAGTGCTGAATCTGAAGCTTCTAGAGACAAGAATAGCTCTGAGAGTCGCATCCAGCGATTGGGATCATCGGCATGACGATAGACATTGGTCTGCATAGCGGAGATTAAGGCACTACCATCTTTTACAGCCCACGCTGGTGGCTGATCGATCTTGCCAGTGAGTAGATCATCAGCGACTTGACCGACGCTATCTTGGGCCTGCCATAGCGTAAAGACATTACTTCGATCACTAACCAGATAGTATGCTAATGCGGCAAGAAGCGGTACCCAGATAATGATAATCAATCGACTCTTGATACCCGGTCTTTGCATGGGTGCTGCCGTCTGCTCTGCATCAAGCAACTGACGCTCAAGCTCTAGCTTTTGTGTCTCATATTGACTCTCGTTTAAGCGGCCTGCTGCTAAGTCAGTCGCCAGCTCTTGCAGTCGCGACTTAAAGACATCGACGTTTAAATCGATGAGCTGATTGTCTACACTGCGCATCATCTGTCCTGAATTACCTGCACGCAGCCAAGGAACAATCACGATCAAAGCCAGTACCAGTGCCATTAGTAAGCTTAAGGTAATAAATAACCCAAAGGTCGAAAATACACTCATTAAGACGCCCCTTTACTTTGCTCTTGACTCGATGTTTCGCTAATTGACTTAGCCGTTTTTGACGTCTCTGTTAGTTCCGACTGGCTATCAGGAGTGGTACGACTTGCCAGCAGTCGATCTAGCTTAGCTTGCTCCTCACTAGATAATCGCGTCTTTGCAGATGATACTCCATCGGCTTCGATACGCTGATGACGATGCTGCGTACGCCAGAACCAGCCGGCTAGTATGACAATTAAGAGTAACGGCGGAAAGAACCATAGAACCCAGGTTGAAGGTCGAATGGGCGGCTTATAGCTAATAAAGTCGCCATAGCGCTCTTGCATATAGTCACGGATCTCCGCATCACTACGACCGTCTTTGACCATATCATAGGTTTTTTGCTTCAAGTCTTGAGCAATTGGAGCGTCAGAACCTGCCAAATTTTGATTTTGACATTTTGGACAGCGAAACTCGGCAATGAGACCACGATACTGAGCCTCTTGCTGCTCAGAGTCAAAGTCATACACGTCAATGGCTGCATAGCCAGAAGGCGCGAGTGCTATCATCATAGTAATCGCCAGCAAAAGCATGGTCATAAGCTTGCTAGTGACGCGATAAATATCATGACAGAGCGTGGTTATAGACTTCATTGACACGCCTCCATAACCTTAGCGACATCGCTCTTGCTGGTCTTAGCGGGCAGCTCATTTAGCACGTTCATACACGGCTCGATTCGCTCTTGCCAGTTGACCTCATTAACTTCACCTATGATGTGTTGGCGAATTACCCCATTGCCATCGACCACAAAGGTCTCAGGCGCACCAGTAAGGCCTAAATCAAGGGCAAACTGACCTGACTTATCTTGAATTGATAATAGGAAGGGATCGCCGCGACCATTTAAATAATTCAGTGCATCACCGATCTCATCTTTGTAGTTAACCCCTACAATATCCACGCCGCGCTCTTTTAGATCTAATAAGAAGGGATGTTCGATGATACAAGTCGGACACCATGATCCCCAGATATTGATGAGATATGGCTTCTTAGGCAGATTAGCATCTGTAATGGAGCGCGAGGTGTCCGATAGTAGTGGCAGCTCAAATGCAGGTACGGGACGCTCAAGCGCAGTATTGGTCTCGATTTCAGTCGGTTTACCTAATCGAAAAAACAGCATCACTATCAGACCAATAAAGACGATGAGTGGAATTAAAAACCACAGTTTTAGTTGCTTCTTATCCATATTATCGCTTCCTTACTTGCTTTGCTGACTCAGGAAAAACATCTTGATTGATATCAGCGGTAGGATTCGCTAACACTTTTGCGCGCGGCTCACGTTGTGGACTAAGACGGTAGCGGCGATCAAACATGGATAATACCGCACCCAGTGCCATAATAATTGCCCCAAGCCATAACCAGCGTACCAGTGGCTTGACATAGATACGCACTGCCCACTGATGACTGTCCTCAGTGATAGGCTCACCAAGCGCGACGTAAATATCACGGATGAGTGAGGCATCAATAGCGGCCTCGGTCATCGGCATCATACTGACAACATAGGTGCGTTTTTGCGGTCGCAAGGTGGTGATGGCTCGACCATTATGACTGACCAGCACCTCTGCCTCCGTCCCATCAAAATTACTGCCTTTGATGTCTTTGAAATTCGCAATTTCAAAGTCGTAACCTTGGACGCTGACCTTATCACCCACGCCGAGCGCCACATCTCGTTCGACACTTAAGCCGCTGGTCACACCGACGCCGATGGCAACTACTAAGACACCAATATGCGCTAGCTGCATACCCCAGTAGCTCATTTTCAGCTTACCAAGACCAGCAAAAAGACTTGGGGCATTCTTAGTTTTATCTTTAATATCTACTGCCATCCACAGCAGCACCCAGAAGCTTAAGGCAATAGTGACAGCGATATTGAGCATGTCAGTTGGATGAACAAAGTAGGTAATCAATGCGGCTAACACAGCACTACTGACTGCTATAGTCATCGCCGCACCTAGCAATGGCCGACTGTCTTTTTTCCAACGGATATTCGAGCCCATGCCCATAGCTAGCAGTAGCAGCCAAGTGAGCGGTACAAACAGTGCGTTAAAATATGGAGGGCCTACAGAGACTTGGCCTAGATTGAAAGCATCAGCGATAATTGGATATAGAGTGCCCAAAAGCACCACCAAGGTCGATATCAAGATGATAACATTATTAACCACTAAGAAGGTTTCACGGGAGACAAGCTGATATTGACTCTCTACCGTCAAGCGCCAGCCGCGTAGCGCGAACATCAATAGTCCACCACCAATGATAACGCCTAAGATCACCAATATAGCAAGACCACGGGTAGGATCGGCGGCAAAAGAGTGAACCGAGGTTATCACTCCTGAGCGTACCAAAAACGTTCCCAACAAGCTCAGTGCAAAGGTAAATATAGCAAGCATGATGGTCCAAGCCTTAAAGACTCCGCGCTTTTCGGTCACTGATAATGAGTGTAAGAGCGCTGTTCCGGCTAGCCATGGCATTAAAGAGGCGTTTTCGACAGGGTCCCAAAACCACCAACCGCCCCAGCCAAGCTCGTAATAAGCCCACCATGAGCCAAGAGCGATACCTAAAGTCAAAAAGCCCCAAGCAGCCTGCGTCCAAGGTCGAGACCAACGGGTCCAGACCGCATCAAGTCTGCCCGCCCAGAGCGCGGCCATACAAAAGGCAAAAGGTACAACCATCCCCACATAACCCATATAGAGCATTGGTGGGTGAAAGATAAGACCAGGGTCTTGTAGGACAGGGTTGAGATCTACCCCATCAACTGGCAAGTTAGGCAATGTGCGATCAAATGGTGAAGAGGTAAAGATCAACATGGCTAACATCATGACCTGAACCACGGCCAATACGACCAATACTCTAGCGCGCATCGCCAAAGGCAAACCACGACTAAAGAATGACACCAGAGCGCACCAAGTGGCTAAAATGGTCATCCATAATAGTAATGACCCCTCGTGCCCGCCCCAAGTTGCTGCAACTCGGTAATACCACGGCAGCAAAGTATTGGAATGCTGGGTCACATACACCAAGCTAAAGTCATTATAATAAAAGCCTGCCATCAGTCCGGAAAATGATAGAATCATTGCCGCAAACTGTGCCCAAGCTAAGCTGGGCGCTAAGCGCTGCCAAGCTAATTGATGACGAAAAATTCCAAGGGTTGGCAATACTACCTGTAATATGGCGAGCACAAAGGCAGCCAGTAAGGCAAAGTAACCCAGCTCTGTGATTAACATATATCTGACCTTGTTTGACCGGTAATGGTCATCGTTGACAGTGGCTTATCAAAGCAATGAAAGCAGTACTGATGACAGCGCTGAAACCAGAACTGAAACCAGCCGTTGGCATTGAGATTAATTGAGTGAAACTTAGGAGTATATCTTTGCATCAATGAGGATTCTTAGGGTCTGTCAGTAATTGAGAAGCTAACGTTTAATGAACTGAAGCTGCCTATGGAGAATTATCTACATCGTAAAACTATCTATGCACATTAGGCCGATAACCTCTTGGATAATATAGCAATATCCTTAACTAAATATTGATATCGTGTACTGACTTCGCTGTATTAGCCAATAGAATATATCGAATTTATAGCTATATCTTTCTTTAGTGCTTTCGCGCCCGTTTTGTAAGATACGCCAGCACTCAGGCTAATCAGCGCCCTATCCCGCGATAGGGAAAAACACCAATATAAGATGTAGCCAACCTGCAAGGAATCCGGTAGCGCCGCCTAAAATAATAAGGGTCATCTCATCCTCACGAAAGGCTGGTCGCAGTAAATTCTGAAACTCATGCGGCGATAATGCACGGATGCGATCACGAAATAGGCCAAAAATCTTACTGGCACGGCTCTCATTCAAATACGGATCACGTAGTGGCTCCATCGTGGCATGGATTGACTTATCAATAATGGTATTCTTTAGGTGGCCAAACTCTCTACGGCCTAAGCCAACACGTAAAGTCGTACTCACCAGTGGCGTCTCTAAAATGCTATATAAATGCGACTTCATAAGCTGCCGCGTCTGCTCGGCACGCGCCCCAAACATCATCTCATTCATGATGTTCTCTAAAGTGACCAAATCTTTGACCACAATCTCAGCAAAAACGGTAGAAACCTCTTCTTGACGCTTCATAAAGCCGCCTTGCCAGTTATACTTAGCAATATGGGGGACTTCGGGAATAATAAAAGGAAAGCTCTTGGAGAGTCTAAAGAACTTCAGATAGCGCACATAGTGCGGCTCAATAGGGTTAAACACCATCCAGATAGCGATCCAATTGGTCAAAAAGCCCCAAATAGCTGCAAAGAAAGGCACGGTCCAATGCTGAGGTATAATGACAAAAATAAACATCTGGATGATGCCGAATATCAGACCAATCAGAGCACTAATATGCCAGATAAAGTTGATCTCTTTTTGCCCCACTTTCAAAAACATCTTCACCATCAGCTTGCGATCATTTTCCATGGTGCTAACGATCATCTGGCGCATGTCTACCAAGTCTTCGACATGATAGGTTAAATCGACGACCAACGCTTTCATGATATTAGGCAGCTCTTCATGGGCCTGAGCATAGATACGGCGCTTGACAGCATAAGGCACTCGTCCCCAAAGCGTGTCTGAGCGCTCATTCATAATCTCATCAATTAACGCTTCAAGATTGTTATCTACCGCATCAGTAATAAAATCTGCCATCTCTTCAGGCTCCATAGCCTGAAAAAACTCATCCAGCGAGCCAAGTTTAGACAACGTTTGATCGACGATAACCCCAGAGATTTTACCGGCTTTTCGCGGGACAATACCTTGCCAGCCAAGACCTGGAATACCAAAAGGCAGATTGGAGATAGGAATGCCCCAAAACTTGATGGGATAAAATAACATCTTGAGCGCCATCCAGACATGCGCCCAAGTCACAAAGGCTGTGACAGGAGGAATGGTGAGCATCGCAATAAATTCAGGATGCTCAATTAGGGCCTGCCATATAGATGATCCACTCATGACTGCTTATGCCCCTGCTTTAACCAGTGAAGTATTCAGATTGTTCAAAAAAATGAAGTAAAAAACCCATCAGCCAGACCAACAACATAACCAATAGCAAAATAGAATCAATGCTTGCGGCATTTATCTCGGCAGCTGCCTGCAGCCATATTTGCCGCTATTGTACCGTCACGCGCCTCTGTTATCTTAGCTCTGGCAGCCGTTATGATAGAGATTGCCAGCCAACCTCAACAAAAACACCACCTGCGAGGCTGTTATCTTTAAAATTAGACTGTGACGATTTAAACCGAGTGATTTTAGCATATTTCGCTTATATTGACACGCTTCGTATAGTGACTGACCGAGCAGTCTGCTACCGGACTGATAAGCTGATTCGCTGCTTAACTGAGTTACAACAGTGGCTGTTATTAAGTTACTGGCAGAAAAAGAATAACTTACTCAATCAGGACACTGCTCATGAGTAAGTTCTAGTATGATATAATTTTGCCCAATTTTACCAAGCTTATTTGCCTCTCATGAACAAGCCTCTCGCTCCCGATACTGACCAAGTTAACCGTATTTTTAGGCGCCGAGTTATCGTGGCGGGTGTGTTTATATTTTTGGGCCTGCTCGCCCTCATCGCACGCTATGGCTACCTGCAAGTCTACGCTCATGACCTATACAAGACTGAGGCCGATAATAACCGCATTAAGCTAATATCCTCACCGCCCAGTCGCGGCTATATCTACGATCGTAATGGCATTATCTTGGCTGACAACCAGCCAGTATTTACAGCCATGCTCAATCCAGATGAGGTGAGCGATCCTAAGCTGACCTTGCAGCTATTGGCCCCTATATTTGAGCTCACTGACGAAGAGATCACGGATATCTTGGCGCGCTTAGAAGACAATAAGAAAAATAATCCAGTAACGGTAAAGATAGATTTAACTGAATCACAGCTGGCTAAGTTCAGTGAGCGTAAGCCGTTTTTTAATGGTGTCTATATTCAAAGTAAACTAACCCGCACTTATCCTTATGATGAGTTGTTCGCTCATGTTATCGGCTATGTGGGTCGTATTAATGATAAAGAGTCTAAAAGAATAGATAAAGATCGCTATGCTGGTACTGACTTGATTGGCAAGATTGGCATTGAGGCTCAGTATGAGGACATATTGCTCGGCCAGCCCGGCTATCAGTCAGTCGAGACCGACGCCGGTCAGAATATCATTCGTCAGCTAGATACCAAGCCACCAGTTCCGGGCAATGATATCTATCTAAGTCTTGACTATGGCTTACAGAAAGTAGCTCAGGATCAGCTCGATGGACGCCGCGGTGCTATTGTCGCTATCGACCCTAATAATGGTGATGTGCTGGCTTTTGTGAGCAATCCAAGCTATGACCCCAACCCCTTTATCTCCGGAATATCCTTTAAAGACTATGGCGCGCTTAGAGATGATCCAGATCAGCCACTTTATAACCGAGCTTTGCAAGGGATGTACCCACCTGGCTCGACTATCAAACCCTTTGAAGGCCTAGGCGCTATTCACTATAACCTGATGGACTGGGACAGTACCATCTATGATCCAGGATATTTCACCTTACCTGGTGACAGTCACCGCTTTCGTGACTGGAAACGTGGCGGTCACGGTAATGTCAACCTCACTAAGTCGATCACCGAGTCCGTCGATACTTACTATTATAAGCTGTCCTATCAGATGGGTATCAAGAGGCTGCATGACTGGATGATACGCTTTGGCTTTGGCTCACCTACCGGTATCGATCTTCCTAATGAAAAAGCTGGGGTGATGCCTTCACCTGAGTGGAAAAAGGAGACCTATGACAAAGACTGGCTACCTGGTGAGACTATTTCGGTAAGTATTGGTCAAGGCTATTTCTTAGCAACGCCACTACAAATTGCTGCCGCCACTGCCATGACCGTCAATCTAGGTCAACATATCACCCCGCATTTGCTCAAACGTAGTGAGGGTGCTGTGAAGGTAGAAGCCATCGAAAAGCCTGACGGTGTCATTCAATTTAATGGTGACAAAGCGGATTGGCTACGCATGAAATATGCGATGGAAGAAAACGTCAAGCATGGTACGGCGCGTAGGTTATTTAATCCGAAATATCGTAGTGGCGGTAAAACGGGTACAGCTCAGGTGAAGTCCATCGCTCAAGGTAAAAGCTATAATAAGGCTGCACTCGATGAGCGTCACTGGGATCATGCTTGGTTTAATGGCTTTGCCCCTATAGAGAACCCTCAAATTGCCGTGGCCGTATTGGTGGAAAATGGCGGCGGCGGTAGTGTTACCGCAGCGCCAATAGCCAAAGAATTACTAGACTACTGGATATTGCAGCGGCCTAATGACCCAATTCAGCCGCCTAGTGCGGAGGAAATCAAAGCCATTCGCGCGCAAAAAGCGGCAGAAAAAGCACAGCGCGAAGCACAAGAGGCCCTACTAGCAGAGCAAGAAGCGGCCAATCAGCCATCTTCTGATAGTGGCGCTGCTGAATAACCTGTCACCCATAACTGCTCTATTAGCGGCTTCAACGATTGCCGCAAAGGGCTGTAAGTTTATCTTTAGTTACTGAGTTATTAAGTCCGCCTATGCGAAACAATAAAGCCCGACCCTCTGCTAAGCAAAGCACTCATACCAGTAAACCTGCTCGCCACTCAAAACCGGCGAGCAGTAGCGTTCGCATTATCGGGGGGCAGTTTAAGCGGCGTCAATTGGCTTTTATCGATGCTGAAGGACTGCGCCCTACTCCAGATCGACTGCGCGAGACTCTTTTTAACTGGCTCATGGCCGATCTTTTTGAGGCTAGCGTATTAGACTGCTGTGCTGGTAGCGGTGTGTTAGGCTTTGAGGCGATATCAAGAGGGGCGGCGCACTGCACTTTTATTGAAGCGAATAGCAAACAAAGCCAACAACTTCATGCTAGTGCAGCGCAGCTTCAATTGACTGACGCTAAGGTGCAAATATTCACGGGCCAAGCTGAGATTATTCTGCAGCAACACGCGGCGCAGCTGTCTCAGTTCGATATTGTTTTTCTTGACCCTCCTTATGACCTTGATCTTTGGTTACCAATACTCAACAGTCTAATCGACAATAATTTGCTCACTGAGCAAACCTTGGTCTATATTGAAGCTAACCGAGCTATTGAAGACATTCTTACTGCTCCAGAGCTTACCAGCCCTTATAAATTTGAGTCTTTAAAGCAGAGCAAAGTGGGACAAATCTTTGCTGGACTTTATCAATTTTCGCTAGCAGATTAAGGCAGTACTAATTATTGTGGCAAAATAAAGCGTAATTTGGCTTGCAAGCTAGCGCCCCACTGCTTATAATGTGCAGTCTGTTTTTTGAGAGCCCCGTTTCCAACTCTCAACGACTATTATTTTAAGGTTTTATCATGAAAACACTTAGTGCAAAACCATCTGAGGTGACCCATGACTGGTATGTTGTGGATGCTGACGGCAAAACTCTCGGTCGCCTAGCCAGCCAAATTGCTCTCCGCCTACGTGGTAAGCACAAGCCGAATTTTACGCCGCACGTTGACACTGGCGATTACATCGTCGTTATCAATGCGGAAAAAATCGCGGTAACTGGCAAAAAAGCTCAAGATAAAAAATACTATCGCCACAGCGGTTATCCTGGCGGTATTAAAGAAACCAACTTTACTAAGTTGATTGCGCATAAGCCTGAAGATGTTCTACTTAAGGCTGTCAAAGGTATGCTTCCAAAAGGCCCACTTGGCTATGCCATGATCAAGAAGCTAAAGCTATATGCGGGTACTGAACACCCACATGAAGCACAACAGCCTCAAGAATTAGACATCTAAGGAGACACTTATGGAACTTAGCACTACTGACAGAAATTATGGTACAGGTCGTCGTAAGACGTCTACTGCTCGTGTCTTTTTAGCGAAAGGTACTGGTAATATTGTAGTAAATGGCAAGCCACTTGACGAATACTTCAGCCGTGAGACTTCTCGTATGGTTGTTCGTCAGCCACTAGAGCTACTTGACTCAAGTGACAGCTATGACATCTACATCACTGTAAAAGGTGGTGGTATTAATGGTCAAGCTGGTGCGATTCGTCATGGTATCACTCGTGCATTGATCGAAGCTGACGAGACAGTAAAACCTGCTCTTAAAGCGGCTGGCTTCGTTACTCGTGACTCACGTCAAGTCGAACGTAAGAAACTTGGTCTACGTAAAGCACGTAAGCGTCCACAGTTCTCAAAACGTTAATCGATACTGTTACCCAGTTATTTGCTATACATTATTTGCTGAATTAAGAAAAGTGACTGTTTATACAGTCACTTTTTTATTGTCTATACTATTTGTATCTGCAATCAGACAACTGACACCACTTATTACATTGTTGCCTCTAAGCCCTACCCGTTTTGAGCACTGATTCAGTTATAATAGCTAGACCTATTCATACATTTTAATTGTTGATGGCGCTTATGAAAGATCCGCAACGCTTTGATCCTGCTCGTCAGAAGAACATCATCAAAACTTCTGACCCTGCCGCTAGTCCTTTTTACAACGATAAACCAAATACCAGTCCGAGCTATTTAAACAATTCGCACCGTACAAATAAAAAGTCCCCTGCGATACCAGCAGGTATGCCTAGCATCACTGACAATCATAAGCAATCCCATCTTGAGCCTAAGCAACCTTTTAAATGGCAATTTTTATTGCCCAAATACTGGGGGATATGGCTGCTCTTAGCTATCATCTTGCCGCTTATTTATTTGCCACTGGCCTGGCAGTTTTGGTTAGGGCGCAAGATTGGCATCGCCATCTATCATCTGGCTAAGACTCGGCAAAATGATACGTTGGTCAATCTTCGCTTGGCTTTTCCTGAAAAGCCTGAGGCAGAGCGCGAGCTTATGGCCAAGCAAGTCTTTGTCAATCAAGGCATTGGTATCTTTGAGACGCTTTGTGCTTGGCTTAGACCCAATGTATTTACCCGCACAGTATCAATATCTGGGCTTCAGCATTTGATTAGCGCGCAGCAGCAAGGCCGCGCGGTGCTGCTATTAGGTGCACACTATACGATGCTTGACCTTGGCGGCCTTCTTCTAACGCAGTTTACGCCCCTAGATTGTGTCTATCGACCGCAGAACAATGCACTGCTTGAGTGGTTAGTCTATAATTGCCGTCGTAAGTTGTTTGAGCATCAGATATCGCATCGTAATATGCGGGCGCTCGTAAATAGCATTAAGGCCAACCACGTTATTTGGTACTCTCCTGATCAAGACTTCGGACTTAAGCATGGCGTTATGGCCCCATTTTTTGGTGTTCCTGCTGCCACTATTACCGCGCCGCGCCGTTTGGCCAAACTCGGCGACAAGGCTCACCCCCCTGTGGTTGTGGCGCTACATGCCTATCGACAAACGGCTGACAATCTACCACGAGGCAAGCGACCGCATTATCACCTTACCATCACGCCAGCTTTGGATAACTATCCCAGTGATGATGAAGTCTTTGATGCCAAAAGGGTCAATGAGCTACTCGAGGGCTTAATTCGTATCGACCCAACACAGTGGATGTGGTTTCATCGCCGTTTTAAGCATAATGAAAGCGGGCGGACGGACTATTACGATTAATCATCACCTTGATCGGTAGTGTGCTGTTATGCCTCATTAACTGCCTTACCATTTGCTGAGCGCATCTTTTAAATAGCTGGCGAATATTTGTTATACTTAATCATTTTATTGACATTAATAATATCTATTGGATCCATCATGAGTGACAATGCTAGTAATAATACCGCTGATTCACAACCCAAACGCATCCTAACAGGCATTACCACAACAGGTATCCCGCACTTGGGAAATTACGTCGGTGCTATTCGTCCTGCTATTCAATCTATTAAAAATAGTGAGGATGAGGCTTTTTTCTTCTTAGCAGATTACCACGGCATCATCAAATGCTTTGATCCCAAACAGATTCATGAGTCCACCAAAGCTATCGCCGCTACTTGGCTAGCTTGTGGCCTTGATCCTGAACGAGTCACCTTTTATCGGCAGTCCGATGTACCAGAGATTCCTGAATTGGCTTGGATACTCAACTGCTCTTGTGCCAAAGGTCTTATGAACCGTGCGCATGCTTACAAAGCCGCTGTTGATGCCAATATGAGCAAGACTGACGTCGATCCTGACCAAGGCATTACTATGGGGCTATTTGGCTATCCCGTACTGATGGCCGCTGATATTTTGATGTTCAACGCCACACATGTGCCCGTCGGCCGTGACCAAATCCAGCATATTGAAATGGCGCGTGATATCGCAGGTACTTTTAATCATAAGTATAAAGACTTATTCACCCTGCCCTCGGCGATGGTCGATGATGACATGCCGCTACTCACTGGACTTGATGGCCGCAAGATGAGTAAGAGCTATGGCAATACCATTCCTTTATTTGGCGACTTGAATCCACAGGTTGATGCGGAAAAACAATTGCACAAAGCGGTCATGAGGATTGTCACCAACTCGCAGCTACCTGAAGAGCCAAAAAATCCAGACGACTCTACTATCTTTGAGATATATAAAGCCTTTGCCTCAGTGGATGAGATTGCTGAGCTACGGACAAGATATGAGTCTGGCATCGGTTGGGGCGAAGCCAAACAAGTACTATTCGATAAAATTAATAGCGAGATTGCCCCATTCCGTGAGCGTTATAATCACTTGATGGACAATCCAAAAGAGCTAGAAGAAATCCTGAAAATGGGCGCAGATAAAGCCCGCCGTCATAGTCGCAAGCAGTTAGACAAGACCCGCCGAGCCATTGGTATTAAACCTTTAGCGAAGCTTAAGTAATCGGTGACTACATTAGCCAATACAGCGGTGCGACTCTACCAGACCCCTATTGAGTCGCTGCCAGAAGACCTCTATATCCCGCCGCAAGCGTTTGCGATTTGGCTAGAACAGTTTGAAGGGCCGCTAGACTTTTTGCTATATCTGGTCAAAAAGAACAATTTTGATTTGACCGATACGGCAATCTTGCCCATTACTGAGCAGTATCTGGCCTATATTAGCGAGCTGGACGAGGCTCATTTTGAGTTGGCAGGTGACTACTTGCTCATGGCCTCAACGCTCATTGCGATTAAGACCGAGCTATTATTACCGCGACCTGAAGAAGTAGATGGCAAGCGAGATGAGCGTGACCCTAAGGCTGAGCTAATCGCTCGCCTTGAAGATTACGCGCAGATTAAGGAAGCAAGTCGGCGCTTAGACCAGCTGGTGCGCCTTGAGCGTGATGTGTTCTTAGCGATGGCCAGTCTGCCAAATCCTGAGATAATGGCGGCTGAGCTTCCTAGCTACCCTGCCACCATGCTCACTGACAGTCTACTTAAGATGCAGCTTAAGCCTGATTATCAGATGCACACGGTAAAGGCGGATTCGATACCGTTAGAAGACCGAATAGCCAGTATCAGCCGCCAGCTTGCCAGCCAAGGTCAGGGCAGCTTTGCAGACCTATTGGATAAATCTCAAGGCAAGTTAGGTATCGTCGTTAGCTTTGTCGCCGTTCTTGAGCTGATAAAGCGTCAATTGATTACCGTGGTTTATCCTGCGCCAGTCTCTGACGGTAACCTGTCAAAAGTTAACGATATTCAATCAAATATGTTAGATAGTACCCTAAACATCAATGATGCTAAGAATGATGCTGCTAATGAAGCAACTTCTACTAACCTATCAATGTCAGAGCTAACCTTACAGTGGGTCAGCTAGGTCATAGCCATACTTCTTACTCCCCTACTACTATCCTAATCGGCAACTGACAGTATATGAGCGCCAATAAAACCGCAATATCTAAGACCACTTCTAAGCATGAAGAGAGCCAAACAAGCTTATCACAGCAGCTTGCTTCGGGTCCTGCGCGAACTGCTACTCAAGCAGCTGAGGCCCATGCTCGCTTTGAGACCTTAAGTCGGCATATAGAAGTGCTACTTCACGCCTCTGAGACGCCTTTAACGGACAATCAGCTCAAAAAACATCTATCGCTATCACAGAATGAGCTAGATACCGCCCTACTGGTATTACAGCAGCGCCTAGCAAACGGCGTGCTACAATTAAATAAATCCGCTACCGGCTATCGATTACAGATCGCTGATCAGTACAGCTCACTTATTCAGCAAGTCTTTCCGCAGCGGCTAGAGAGTCTAAGTCAAGCGCTCCTTGAGACGCTCAGTGTTATTGCTTATAAGCAGCCAGTTACTCGTAGTGATATTGAGCAAATCCGCGGAGTGACGGTGTCTAGTAATATCTTGCGTCAGCTATTTGATAAAGGCTGGATAGTTGAGAAAGGCTTTAAAGATACGCTTGGCCGTCCGGCACTGTTGCACACGACCTCTGAGTTTTTAGATGCTTTTGGGCTAGAGAGCTTAGAGCAGCTACCGCCGCTGCCCGACCTGACAGCTTTATCCGCTAACGAATAACTACCCACTAGCGTCTGACCAAGCCCCTATTAATAATCTACCTATCAACAACTCTTTGAGTATATAAATAGTCAGCGCTATTTATACTTCTAACCTAATGGCCTTTTAGGGTTTTAAGCTGGTGGCCTTAGTATCGCTATGCTCATAGCGCTGATCGGTTAAGGTATAAAAGAACGCCACAAGCGCATCGATTTCATTATCCGATAAAGCCCGTCCTGCTAACTCTGTGCGATCTATGGTCTCGGGGACTTCTGGCTCAGCCCACGGCTCGCCAGTTTCCGGATTAATCTTGCGTGCTGGGTTGTTATAATGATCAAAGAACTCAATGACTGTTCTTAGCTCCCGAAATGCCCCATTATGCATATAGGGGGCGGTTAGCTCGATATTGCGTAGCGTGGGCGTTTTGAATTTACCTTTAAATCGTGGCTCATTAGCGTGGGTATTATTCATCATTCCCAAGTCGATAAAGTCAGGATTATCGCCGTGTAGCGTCAATAGGATAGGATTGGGCGGGGCACCAACATTGCGAAAGCGGTGATTGGTAAAGGCATCCCGACTAGCGCCAAGGGTTTTTTGCATATGGCAGTTGCGGCAATTGACCTGCGGATCTTCAAAGAACAGTTTGCGCCCCGCCTCTTCTTTAGCACTGAGCTGATACTGACCTTGTAGATAACGATCAAACTTACTATCAAATGGTGAGAAGTAAGCTGTTTTTTCAAACGCTTCAATAAAGTTACCCATAGCGATAAAAGCATTTGGCAGCTCTTTTGGGTCACTTAATTTACGGTATTTAGAATAGCTGTCTTGAATATAAAATATATTGTCACCGTAAAATTCTTTAAATGCTTTTTCGTAAATGGGGTTTTCTTGCAGACGCTGAACAATAGCGACTGCTGAGGGCATCGCCATCTCATTAGTATCAAGCGGTGGCCCCATAGACTGCTGGGCTAAAGTTGCGCTGCGCCCATCCCAAAACTGACCACCGACGAACTCTTGCAGCGCACTATCAAAGTGAAACGTGGGACTGGTATTGGCATAAGTCGCAGTTGGCGTATTACGCACACCAAATGCTGCGCTGTTTGACCCTTGCGATACGCTACCATGGGCGCTGCTTAATCGGTGGTCACTAAAGGCCTTTGCAGGGTCATGGCAAGTGGCACACGACATCGTACGGTTGTAGGAGAGGTTTTTATCAAAAAACAGCATCTTACCGATCTCAGCTTCGCTAAGATCATCATTGCTATTTGTAGGGTCAGTATCAGCATTGATGACATCGTCTTTAGTATCATCCGTATTGATACGATCAGTACTAGCTGCCAGGCTATGTGTCAGTAGCGTCCTAGAATCGGTACGATCGTGACTATTGGCTTTTGCAGCACCTGCCAATAATAATAACAGTGCCGGTAGCAATACCAATAAAGTTACGTCTTTAAAATAATCTCGATAAGTCATTGCTGGTTTTGATCGCCTATTCACGTGGGATAATCACAGAGCTACAAAGGATACTGCTAAAAAAGGTTATTACTTCTATCTTATTACTGCTTTGTCCGTCTTACTACTTTGTAGCGTCACACGCGATTGCTTGCGCTGCCACTGCGGCAATAGCACTATGCCTACCAAAATCCAATAAATTGCTAAGGCAAGCAAATCGAAGCCATTGGGCTGCGAGCGATAACCAAATAACGAAGCCATTAAGCTGCCAAAGACACTACTGTCATTTAACAGAGCACTACTGTCCCAGGCAGTAGCATACAGCCAGTCTGGCAGCGATAGCATGCCTAGAGGACCATTCATAAGCTTTTCTGCCGCAGTAAGAAATAAAGCAGAGCCTAGAAATAACAACATAATGCCGGTCACACGGAAGAATAAAGGCCAAGAGATATACTTGCTACCTACTTGCAATAAGTAAAATAAGAATAAGGCCAAAGCCAAGCCAATAGCTGCAGCACCAAAGAACTGCATATAGTCGGTAAACTCTATCAGACCTAAAAAGCTACCGTATAAGAACATTACTGTCTCAGAGCCTTCACGGCCTACCGCAATCATGGCTAAGAAAAATACGCCCCACCAGTTTGCCGCTTGTACGTTTTTTGCTAGCCCCGTCTCAAGATCTGCTTTCAACGTGCGGCCATGCTTTCTCATCCAGTAAACCATCTGCACAATAAGGGCAGAGGCGACCACAAGCATACCTACCTCAAACCAAGTCTGCATAGCAGCGCCCAAAAATTCAGTAACACCGATGAGCGCTAGTGCCAACATCAAGGCAAGCAGTAGTCCGGCGACAATGCCCGCAATCAGCCACTTTTTACCTCTAGCACCCGCAGCATTTTGAGTCATCCATGCCCATAATATACCGATCACCAGTAGGGCTTCGATACTCTCACGACATACGACAAAAATCACTTGTCCCATAGTCAGACCTCAATTTAAAAACACGATAATTAAATGGCGCCGATACAGCCGCTTAGTGATAATGCTACTGGTCGATAAATGAATGAGCACAGAGACTACAACCACCTACAGTTATTAGGTTACTTAGCGACAATAAGCCCATTCGCCCCTGGTGTAAAATCATCGTAATAGTCATAAGTCCCAGGACTTAACGGCATGACTAAGACCACGGACTCTGTGCCCATGTATAATATTTTTTCTTGTCGTAGCTGATTGCTTTCGAACTCAGCAGGCTTAGTGCCAAGATTTCGTACAATGATGCGAAATTTCTGCTTAGCAGGAACGACCAGCTTGTTTGGCATCAGCTTGCCATCTTTCATCTCGACAAGATAAGCAGGCAGATCATCATAACGCTTATGGTGGACTTGTTGACTATAGCCACTAGAGGTTATTTTGCTGCTGTTACCGATATTAGGCATTGATGCCGCAAAGCTACTAAAGCTAAACATGGCACAGCCGAGCAGTAGCAGGGCTTTAATTGAGTTATTCATAGATCGCCTCTTAGGAAAGTGAGATAGCTCCACTATAGTGACATCACTACTATTAATGCTCTATCGATAACCGCACTAATAGTAGTGACTGAATGAAGCAGCTATTAAACACTGATTAGATACTGAGCAGCTGTTGGCTATCTTTATTCTCAGATAGCTTTTCGCTACTATATAGCTTGTACTTGTACCTATAACACTGTCATTTTAATTATTAGTAGCTGCCCTTCTCACCTGGACCTGCCCAAGGGAACTGCCATTCAAGATCGATAGGCTTAAACCATTCTGGCGCCGCCGTCTCTTTATCGATATGTCGAGCAAACGCTATATGTTCATTGTCGCTAGGTGGCTGGATATGGTACTTAATTCTATACAGCCCTGGTCCCATCAACTTCACATTACTACCATAATGCGGACCATCACTGGCCACCATTGGCATTAGCTCACCAGACTGACTGGCAATTACTTTTTTAGTTTTATTGTCTATTTTGTCAAGTTTATAATTAATGGTTAAGTAAGGTACCCACCAGCCCTCAGCAAAGGTATTGCCGTTATCTTTAGTGGCATGAATATCAAGCTCAATGTGCGCTTCGGCTTGATCCGCAGGCAGTCCCATTTGTTTATCCATCGTAATAGGCTGCAAATAAACAGAGGCAATCTCCATGCCCTCCACCTCTTGAGCAGGTCCCATAGGATGCTCTTTGGCCATTGCAGTAGTAACCATAGCCGGTAATAAAAGTGCTGCGATAATGCCTTTTTTTCCTATACCCATATCAAACTCCTAATGAATCAACTTAAATTAAACCTATGTTATTAATGATTTAATATTCCAATGATTGAGCCTGTGTCAATACAAGAAACCTTAGATCATTAAAACACCTTGATTGTTTGTAGCGGCTATTAGAGTCCGTAAAGAAGTTGACCATAGGTCTAACAGAGACTATTGGTTCATTTAATAAAGGCTCTAATCTCGCTACAATATTTATGGTAATCCTAAGGATAACGATTATCAATTAGTTAATTACTCATCCCTAGCTCTCTTTGGCTAAATTTAAGAAAAGACTATTAAGTTTAACTTAATTTTAAAATAGCTTTACAACCCATTTAAAATTTTTTATCTCAGTAGCTTTGCTTTTATATTAAGAATAAAATCATCGGTCAAATCTGAATCTTAGCAACATTAATTAGGAAAACTTATAAGATATATGGTCAATGACCATTAAATCATTGAATGTATAAATTTTTTTAGTTGGTTTTTTAAACAAAAAAAATACAATATTGTAATATTATCGATTAAAAACTATCCAGTAAGAACAGAAAGTCAATTTTAGACGTCGCTTATATATTGGCAATACAACGATAAATGCTCGTTTTTAACTTTAGTTATTTTTATCCTATAGCCATTATTTGTTAATTTTATTTAACTATTACTTTTCCATGTTAAATGCCTTGTTGGTTTTTTTAAGCGGTTTTAAATAAATAAAAACTAGCGTAAAATGAGTCTCCAATTTTATGACGTTGAGAAATGTCAATTACCGAATCCAGGAGAAATACCTATGAGTAACCCATCAAACCCCACTTCCAATACAGGCCTTAGCGCCCGCAATCCTGAATCAGCTCAAGCAGCCAATACTGATAGTAAAGGCTCAGAGTCTAGCTTTATTAAAGAGACACCTGCCCATACTAAAGTCAGCACTGCAGGTACAGAGAAGCTGCAAAAAGCCCTAGCACGCATGGGTCTTGGCTCACGCCGTCAAATGGAAGAGCTGATTAAATCAGGCCGCGTCTCAGTGAATAGCGGCCCTGCTACTATCGGCGACCGCGTCACTCAAGGCGATGAGATCCGCGTCGATGGCCGCTTGATCAAGTACAAGTCCGAGAATGAGAAGCGCCGCCGCGTCTTGGCCTACTACAAGCCAGAAGGTGAGATTTGCTCAGCACACGATCCAGAAGGTCGGCCCACCGTCTTTGATCGACTGCCAAAACTGACCCATGACCGCTGGGTAATGGTCGGCCGACTGGATATCAACTCTACGGGCTTATTGCTCTTCACTAATGATGGTGAGCTTGCACACCGCCTAATGCATCCCTCTAATGAGGTCGAGCGCGAGTATGCCGTTCGGGTGCTTGGTGAGGTCACACCAGAGATTGCCAGTAAGCTTACCGCTGGTGTGGAGCTAGAAGATGGGGTTGCTAAGTTTGACGATATTCAAGAAGCGGGTGGTAGCGGTGTCAATAAGTGGTATCACGTCAAGCTTAAAGAAGGTCGCAACCGTGAAGTGCGTCGCCTTTTTGAATCACAAGAGCTTAAGGTTAGCCGCTTACTGCGAACTAAATACGGCTCGTTCAGCTTGCCAAAAGAGCTGCGTACTGGTCGCTTTATTGAGCTGGACAAGCGTGACATCCATGACTTGACCGACTTGGTCAATCTACGTCCACGTCAAGGTACTGGCCTTCATGGCCAAGCCAAGCGTAAGCAAGAGCGCATCAAGAATAAACCGCTTAAAGCGCGCCGTAGCCGTAGTGTGGATCGCTCTGACAGCTCAACCCACACTGCTAAAGGCCGTCCAACAAGCTCGGGTAGTCCAGCAAGTAAAGGCCGCCCTTCGAGCGCTAGAAGCTCTAAGCGCGGACGCTCGTAAAGCACCCTCTAGCTTAATGGCTAATAATGAGTGCTATGCTTGATAGTCGAAACCCCCTATATTAGTGGAGTAATATAGGGGGTTTTTAACACCAGCTCTAAGACAAGTTCGCCAGCGTTCAGTTTATCTTTGAATGTCACTGTTGCCACATTAGCCTATATATTCACATACCGTCATCGAGCTTATCAAGATAGCGCTTCATAATGACCAGCTCTTGATAGCTACTGTCTCGGCACTGATCTAGCAGTATATCTAAGCGACTTTCTGTCAAATCCAATAGCTCAGTTAATAGGGTTAAGGCAGGCAAGGCGCTATCCAAGTTTTGGTCATTGGCGCTATCCATATCAGCGATACGCTGATGGTGTTGCGCGAGCGTCTGATAATCGCTGAGCATGGCAGGAATACGCTCAGATAGCAATTTTCGAACGACAAACTGGGCTTCGTTAGCAGCCACAGTATGACCCTGCTGGGTCAGCGCATCTCGCCACTGCTGATAGATATCTGCTTTATTATCAATTCTTGATAGCTGGCTCAGTACAGAAGGCGGTAGCAGCGGTAATACAGCTTTATCGATATTTAGCTGCAGAAGATTGGGTAGCTCAGGCTCTGACGAGGGTGGGACATACTCCAAGGTTCCTGGGGTAATACCGACCGCACGATGAAAGGCATGCCAACCCTTAATACTGGCATAGACGACGCCTAAAGTTGTGGCGATTACTGCTCCTGCACTGAATAATATACTCATAAAAGGTGTCGCATAACAGGTATTGTGCGGCGGCGTTAGAGCGCCTCATCTTCAAAGCGCTGTTTTAAGTAGCGATTGGCCACCAACAGTTTTTGCCCATCTTGATGATAGGAAGCGTCGAGTAGCTCGTCAAACTGAGCATTAACGGTATTGAGCACCTCTAAGAGGGCCTCCTTACCCGTAACGTTGGAGTTCCTAATCTTAGTGCTATCAGCACGCGCTCCGTCTAAATCATGCAATCGGCGATAGTCTTTGACTGCTTGCGGCACGTGCTTGTCCATCAAGTTTTTGATCATGACATAGGTTTCACTGACCGCATCTTGATCGTCTATTTTGCCATCATTATTGGTATCGCCATAGATCAATCGCAGCTTCTCGCCCTTCTCATTAATCTGAGCTAAGGTCAGCTTGATATCTTGAGGTAAGCTTTTTTCGGGGATATAGCCAAGCTGCGGCATAGATTTATACTCGAGCATCTTAGGCTGGGTAATTTTTTTGACCCCACGGTAGCCCAAATACAGACCAGCGGCAGGTAGTACGCCGTACAATACAAACATCAAAAACATGGCGGTTAATTGGGTCATAATCCGAGTCCTAACTCTTATTCAAGACATGATATGGTTGTTATATAATCTGGTCACTTAATGAGCAGCCACTTACTTAAGCTAATACTGATGCATCTCAGCTCTGAGTTCGGCTTTTGACATAGCGGTGCGTCGATGCCAAGCGATTTATCACCGTATTATGTAGCTCATCCAATAGCTCATCAAGCTCGTAGTCAATCTCTAAAAATAAATCCGTCAATATATCACCTGCGGTCATATTGCCTTGAACGATATTATTCTTAGTACGGTGCGGACTGAAGCGCAGCAGTTGTTCATAGTGCCTTAGCGCCTCAGGAATACTCTCAGCGATGAGTTTATCAATGACAAACTGACGCTCACAGAACCACTCTTCTTGCTCACCGCTTAGCTCATCGGACCAGTCGCGATAGCGGCGTAGCTTATTGTTGATCCGATCTAAGATAGCCACTGCCTCAATAGGCATAGCATTCAGTGTTTGCTCATCAACCACGTCAATAAGTTCGGTCATAATGGGGCATCTTCCATGTTTTAATTGCCAAAGGGTATTGAGGTCAAACGGCGGCCTATTAGGAGATCGGTAGTTCTTTTTATTTTTAAGATAGCGGTCGGTCAGCGGTGTTGGCGCTTGATTATTGCCAACTTGCGCTACTGCCTCAGAGACACGCTCGGCCCTTAGCCGCTGATTACGCCGATTTTGATTACCTTCGCCTTGACTAACGTTGCCTTGACTATTAGCAGCTTGGTTTTGCTGCGTATGATCCATCTCACTCTGTGCTGAGCTTGGATAAGTAATCGGCGGCAAATCATCGTACGTAGGCGCAGTATTTGACTCTGAAAACGCAGGCTCTGAAAACGACTTTAGCAGTCTAGCTAGACTAACGACCATAGCTCACCTTATTCACTCCTTAACCTGACCCAGTCAATAGAAGCCGCAAGTATTAATACTATCTTTATCGACACCTTAATAACATTGGCTTTGTTAACTACGGATTATTTAGCATTTAGTATCACTCGATAGAAAAACGCTGTAGACGACCAATCAAGCTACCCCTATCGCAGGCAAACCTCAGCTAAAAATATTAGAGCATATCTCACCACTATCTTCCATCATACCGTGATAACTGACAATATTCTGTACAAAAAAAGCAAGTCACTGCTAAGCCCAGCTAAGCCAGACAGCTAATCCGCATTCTATCTGCTACCGAGCCACTCAAGAGACGTCTGCCACCTTAAGTCTATCATGACGGCGAACCAATAGATCTCAATAGTAGGTAGGCAACGAGTCAGCTATTAATGCAATTCACTATAGACTTATTAAAAATATGGCTAGTAATTTGTGCATTAGTAATAAGGGTTTTAATTGTGCCTTTATAGCGTATTTATCATTATAATATCGGCTCAAGGCAGACATAGCAGTTGTGACTTTATTGTCGCGACTTTTGCCCTAAATAACCGCCTCTTTAACTGCTCATGGCCCTGCTGCTAGCTTAAATTACTAGGATTATAATGCCGGATTTTATCTCAGGTTTTGCCTTGAGCTTCTCGCTAATACTAGCGATTGGCTCACAAAATGCTTTTGTGCTAAAGCAAGGACTTAAGCGTGAGCATGTCTTTGCAATTTGTCTCTTTTGTGCCCTGTCTGATGCCCTACTTATCTCCGCAGGAGTGGCAGGATTTGGCGCGGTAACGTCGAAATATCCGGACTTTATTCAGCTCGCCAAATGGGGCGGCGCGTTATTTTTATTGGTCTATGGTCTGCTAAGCTTGTACGCTAGTGTGAGTAAGAGCCATGCCCTTAGCGGCCAAGGGGCAGGCGTTAGCAGTTTAAAGAAGTCATTGCTGTTATGTATTGGCTTTACTTGGCTCAATCCGCATGTCTATTTGGATACGCTAGTATTGGTGGGCATGGTATCGACAGGCGCAGCCAACAAAGTGGCATTTACTATAGGAGCGGTGGGAGCATCAGTGCTGTGGTTCTTCGCGCTTGGGTTCGGCGCGCGGCTGCTTGCTCCGCTATTCGCCAAACCCAAATCTTGGAATATATTGGATGCCTTGGTGGGTGTATTGATGCTGTCTCTCGCATGGCAACTATGGCAGGGTTAAAGTAGGACCTGTCGCACACTCACCACCTGCCTATTAATAAGCACAGACAATAAGCTCAAAAATTAAATAGGCTTAGCTTGGCGACTGGTTTTTCCCGTATAAAGACTGACTAAATTTTCCTATGAAGACGGATATTCAATAAGCCCTACTGCACAAGCCTATCATCATAACGCCTAGCTTAAGCTTGGAAATATAGTGCGAAGACCACTGACAATAATCTCTATCGAGACGGCAGCCAATAGCATACCCATGATTCGGCTCATAATATTCAGACCCGTCTCGCCCAAAAAGCGGCTGATACGACCGGCCATCATCAGTGATAGATAACAAAAAAGGCTAATAAATAATCCTGCAATAATCACTGCAGACACTCGCCAAAACCCTGAGATCTGTGAAGAGTAGATGATGACGGTCGAGATACCACCCGGTCCGATCATCATTGGGATGGCAATCGGTACTACTGCCGCACCCATACTCGCTGGTGCCTGAATATGATCTACTTCAAAGTTTTCTTGATCGGGTTTAACCGGATTACCCTCACCATTCATCATATTAATGGCAATAAGAAATACCAAGACACCACCGGCCACTTGGAAAGAGCCGATAGAGATACCCAGTGCTTGCAGCAGCGTAGAGCCTGCTACGGTAAAAAAAGCAATGGTGATAAAAATAGTCAGACAAGATATCTGAGCAACTTTGCGGCGATCGGCCATAGAGTAGCCGCGCGTCAAATCCAAAAACAGCGACAACGCGCTAAATGGATTGATTAGCACCACAAAGGCTAAGATGATTTTGATAATTTCAGTATCCACAGCGAACTCACTTTTAGCTTGCTACAATTCATCCTTAAACGATAATGACAATGTATTAAAGACGACCGCCCCCTACCCTTAATATAGTCAGCTTACTTTAAAATCGATACAGTATGATGGGTAGAATTTTTGCAGTTTTTAAAGGGCACTGGCACACGATTAATAGTGATTTTTTTTACCAGTCGCCCGTCTATATAGGTATCGATCTTTGCACTTAACTATATCGTTATCTTTTAAAAAGCGCTATGGCTCTCATTACTAGGCGGTTGCTTCACTATAAAAGCGCGCATTGTAGCATACCTTTTTTTTATGACCGTATCTTTATGTGGGTCTGTTTTATATTGTGCAGTTTTTGAGTTATTTTGGGCGACTGGCGGTACGTCTACCACATATGCACCTAAAATAACTGACTAAGCCGTAAAATCCAGTCCTATATCCAATGCCGCCGTACTGTGAGTCAAGTAGCCCATCGCAATAAAATCCACGCCCGTTTTAGCGACCTCAATAACGCTCTTTGGAGTAATTCCCCCAGACGCTTCTGTCAATGCGCGACCTTGACACATTGTCACCGCGGCGCGTAGTGTCTCAGCATTCATATTATCAAGTAGCACCAACTTCGCTCCTGCGTCTAAAGCTTGCTCAAGCTGCTCTAGGGTATCCACTTCAATCTCAATCGGAATAAGGTGACCCGCAAACGCTTGCGCCTGCTTGACCGCTTTTGTAATGTTGCCAGCTATGGCAATATGATTGTCTTTAATTAATATAGCGTCATCTAGCCCCAGTCGGTGGTTGCGGCCACCACCACAGCGAACGGCATACTTTTGCAACGTTCGAAGACCTGGGATAGTCTTTCGCGTACAAGTAACCTGCGCGGGATAATCTGCGACACTATCGACAATCTGCTGCGTCGCCGTGGCAATACCACTAAGATGAGTCATAAAATTTAAAGCGGTACGCTCAGCAGTCAGTAGATGGCGGGCATTGCCGCTGACCGTCGCCAGAACAGTGCCTGCTGTCACCCTTTGACCGTCATGGACATGTGCCTTAAAGCTGATAGCATCATCGATGAGGGCAAAAGACAATCGTGCCAAATCCATCCCACAGATGACCCCAGCATCTCGCGCTTTAATGACCAAACTTGCGGTCTTGTCCTCCGGAATAGTCGCTTGCGAAGTGATGTCACCACGGCGCCCTAAGTCTTCAGTTAGCGCTGCCGTCACCCAAGGTGTTAATAGCACATCATCAAGCCGTGGTTCATACTTACTCTTAGCTTGATCACTCTTCAAATTTAAATTCACCACTTCACCCACTCCCATTATCAAACCCCCTAATTGTGTAAAATTACTTATTAAGTAATTCATTTAAACCATTTATTTATACTCAATGTGAGCATAAATATAACGGATAATAAGGGGTACTGCAAACTTTATGTATTCACAGAGATATTGATATCTATAAAGCCATTCACTAGCTACGCGTGAAAATAATAAGGTCTATTTACGCTTTGGTAGCTTGCTGTCCATCAATAAGCTTTGTAACTCGATATCATAACGAAAGCGATAAAGCTTGGCAGGTCGACCACGGCTAGCGCTGCTACTCTGCCCTGTCGGCTCAACCAAGTCTTGGTGCTCAAGCAAGCGGCGAAAGTTCTGCTTGTGCAGCTTAACTCCAGATAAAGCTTCGACGCTTTTTTGTAGCTGTGACAAGGTAAAAGCATTGGGCACCAAGCCAAAGATTAGCGGCTTGTATTCGATCTTAGCTCTCAGGCGTGAGATAGCCGTAGCAATCACCCGCCGGTGGTCATAATACATCGGACGACCAATGGCTTGCGGCCAATTTACTGGTAGTATATTCGGCTGATAAGCCGGCGACTCGGGCAATAGACCTGCTTCATAGAGCATCTCATAGCGAAGTAAAGCGTGCTCTGAGACCCAATCTGATCCCCCATCCTTATCTGCATCTCCGATATTGCTAGCATTGTCTTCGTCACTAGCGCGTACGTTTACTCCCCAGCACAGCTCAATCCGCTGCTGGCGGCGGCTGCGCTCACTGGCTTCTGTCGCTGACTGCGCCCATAGCACCAATTGCGGAACGATCAACTCGTCGATAGCGTTTGGCGCGCCGGATAGATGATTTTCCCAAGGAAAATAGTCATACCAGTCTTGCCAAGCGGCTTGTGACTCAAGCGCATGCAGCTCAGTCTCTTGTACCAGTCCCAAATAGCTGACATATACCAGTGCGTGACCTTCACTATTACGCCTATTGGTATCGACAAAGGTATACAGCTGCTCAATATACCCAAGCGGCTGCTGTGTCTGTTCTTCTACCCACTGGCGAACACCGGCTTGCAAGGAGCGGTGCAAAGGCATCAATGGTCCATTGGGCAAGAGCTTACCATTATTCACAGTAAGCACCCGAGCACGGTCGCCCGTAATGGCGATAAGGACAGCAACGACTTCGGTAGTGCCGCTACCTTCAGGATGGGCATGAGAATACGTTAGGCTCATAAAATACTTCAATAATCTATCAAAGGTTTAAAAGGGATATAGGATCATTGAATGATCCTTTTTCTATTAGCAGAGTCTACCATTAAGCTTGAAGTATATTGTCAATGATTGGGACAAATTATGTTCTTTCAAGCCTGCCGCTATGCCGTAAAGTCAGCACCCTCTCAATCCGCTTGATAGTTTATTTTTACCCCCATAGTGACTGAAAAATAAATTAACCCTTGTAATTATGCTCAAAATGAGCATAATTAAAACAACCCAAGTTAATTTTTCTGATTAGTACCTTTAGTCTTGAATTTTACTTAGTGTCGCTACCCTCTTAACTTAATGCTGTTTATAACGCGGATTATTTTTTTAAGAGTGGTCATACACTGAGCCAACCACCTACGCTTAACGCTATATCGCTTCGGCAGGAGGCCGCCCAATGAAAACCTACCCTTATGACGCTCCAACCTTAAGTAGCAACTGCGAGCTGAGCAATCAGCTGAATATTGAGTATGCTAAAGCTAAGATTCCAGCGGACATGAGTCGCTCTGAGCGGCTAACAGTAGAAACCAATATCAGGCGCTTGCTACAACAGCATAATGCCGTGTTAGTCGCGCATTACTATGTGGATCCCTTCATTCAAGAGCTGGCTCTAGAGACCGGTGGCTGTGTGGGTGACTCACTTGAGATGGCGCGCTTTGGTCAAGCACATCCGGCCACCACATTGGTCGTCGCTGGCGTTCGCTTTATGGGTGAGTCGGCCAAGATTCTCAGTATGGACAAGACCGTCCTCATGCCAGATTTAGAAGCTGAGTGTTCGCTTGATTTAGGCTGTCCGATTGAAGACTTTAGCGCCTTTTGTGACGCTCATCCTGATCGCACCGTCGTGGTTTATGCCAATACCAGCGCTGAGGTCAAAGCTCGCGCTGATTGGGTCGTGACCTCTTCGGTCGGTCTTGAGATCGTCAGTCATCTACATGCCCAAGGTGAAAAAATCATTTGGGGTCCTGACCGTCATTTGGGCAAATATATCCAAAAGGAAACGGGGGCGGACATGCTGCTGTGGCAAGGCTCTTGCATCGTACATAATGAATTCAAAGCGACTGAGCTTAAGCAGTTAAAAGCCGAGTACCCAGACGCGGTAGTATTGGTACATCCTGAATCGCCTGACAGTGTCGTACAACTGGCCGATGTCGTTGGCTCAACCAGCAAGCTACTAAATGCTACCAAGGAGATGGACGCCGAGACCTTTATCGTCGGTACTGACTTGGGCATCTTGCATGAGATGCAAAAGCACTCTCCTAACAAGCGCTTTTTGGCTGC
The DNA here is from genome assembly GCF_004335015.1 of Psychrobacter pygoscelis. Taxonomy (GTDB): domain Bacteria; phylum Pseudomonadota; class Gammaproteobacteria; order Pseudomonadales; family Moraxellaceae; genus Psychrobacter; species Psychrobacter pygoscelis. The sequence continues at coordinate 72,319 of NZ_RQRU01000007.1, read as the reverse complement.
CCCAACCGCAGGCGAATCAGCGACCTGTAAGAGCTGTGCATTCTGTCCTTGGATGGCAATGAATGGACTTAAAGGTATCGAGCAATGCCTTGAGACAGGCACTGGTGAAGTTCACTTAGAGCCACAGCTAGCAACTCGCGCCTTAAAACCCTTACAGCGCATGCTGGACTTCGCTGCTGAGCAAAAACGCCGCGTTCAGGCCAGTGGCGATATTGTCAAGGATCGTCCACTGTTCAATAAGGTTGGCGCGGCCTAAATAGGAGCACCTCACCTTATCTGTATTCCCTGCGATGAGTAATGACTATGACCAACGCTGCGCCCAATTTTAAGCTTGCTAAAAATATGACAACTGCTCAGACTATTGAATCAGGACTGTCGACGCCTGAATCGATCGACTGTGACGTATTAATTATTGGTGCAGGATTAGCAGGCTTAAGCACTGCTTTATTCTTACCCAAGACCCTAAAGGTATCAGTACTAAGTAAAAAAGAGCTTACCGCTTGCTCCAGTCATTATGCTCAAGGCGGTATTGCCGCGAGCCTCGCCGCCGATGACTCGGTAAAGGATCATATTACTGATACCTTAGTCGCAGGAGACGGTCTTTGTGATAGTAGCAATACTTCGGCTATCTTGAGCGCAGGAGCCAATGCCATAGCTTGGCTGCAAGCGCAAGGCGTACCCTTTACTTTGCAAGAGCAAGTAGCGGTAAATGAACTTGATAAATGCACAGTCAAAGATGAATCTAGTAGCAATAGCCTACCCACAATAGAGAGATTGCACTTAACTCAAGAAGGTGGCCATAACAGACGCCGCGTTGCTCATGTGGATGATGCTACTGGTCAATACGTCATGCAGACGCTAAGCCAACGAGTGCTAAATGCTAGTAATATCACAGTATTAACTGGCTATGAAGCTTTAGAGCTGATAACTAAGACCTTGCCCAATCAAAAAGAGCCGCTACAAAAGCCAACCTCCCAATATCCCAGCTCAGCTTGTCAAGGTGCGCTTGTTTTTGATAGCGCGCGCCAGCGCCTACTCACTATCAATAGCCGCGCTGTCGTACTTGCCAGCGGTGGTCTCGGTCAGCTATTCAAACGTGCGACCGCACCAGAGGTCTGTATGGGTGATGGCATGATGATGGCTTGGCAAGCAGGCTGCCGCTTAGCCAATCTTGAGTTTGTACAGTTTCATCCGACTGGTCTGGCCTTAGATAACAGCAACTTCCTAATCTCTGAAGCGCTGCGTGGGGAAGGCGCCTACCTTCGCTGCCCTATCAGCGGTAAGCGCTTTATGCACAACTACGATAGCCGCTTAGAATTAGCACCGCGAGATATTGTTGCTCGCGCTATTGCCGAACAAATTAAGCAAAATGGACTAGGCTTCGTACACTTAGATATTAGCCACCAGCCGAGTGAATTTGTTCGCGAGCACTTTCCGAAGATTGCAGCGACACTAAATGCGCTAGGCATTGACATGACCAAAGACCCCATTCCAGTCGCACCGACTGCTCACTATAGCTGCGGCGGGGTGGTTACAAGCGCACAAGGCCTAACCGATGTGGCCGGACTGTATGCCGTTGGTGAGGTCGCTTACACAGGACTGCATGGGGCTAACCGGCTTGCCAGCAACTCTCTTTTAGAATGTGTGGTCGTTGGTCGCCGCATCGCTCAGCACCTACCCTATTATCTTGGCTCATCAGTCAATAAACAAAATCATGGACAAGACAATAGACGACGCCATAACGAAGCTAACCTTTGGTCCGTACCAAAAGTAGCTAATGGCTATCTGGTAAAAGACATAGAGTTGCCTCAGTCTCAACGGTTAGAGCCAGCGATGCCCAGCAGCGCGACTCAAGTAGACGCCCTTAAATCGCTAATGAGTCAGAACTTGGGTATCAGCCGTAATGCTAAAGACTTACTGCAAGCCATGCAGCAGATTGACGCATGGCAAAGGGCTATATTATTAGAAAGTAAAGTAACACCTAGTGGCTTAGCTTTAGCAAATACTACTAACAGCTCCTTACCTGAGGCATTAGATACTTGGCGTTGGCAACGGCTGTTGTATTTAGCTAGATTAATGCTGCAAGCTGCGCTAAGCCGTAGCGAAAGCCGCGGCGGTCACTTTCGTAGCGACTATCCAAGTAGTGCAAACGCGGCTCAGGTCAGTGTGATAGCCAGTCCAAAAGCAGCAACTAACTTGACACCAAAAGAGCCTGAGATCCCCTCATCAGAGTCTACTTTAATGCTATAAAAACCAATTCGATGATAATGATACTATTGGCTTAAACCACTGATTTATTTACCCCCACCTACACTACAGATGGATAACCTTTATAGGACAGTAAATCACACCTATCTTTATCGCCATCTCCTAGTACTCTAATAATATCGCAACGTGATACAATCGACGTTTTGCCTTTTTGCGTCGATTGTTGTTTCTCTTGATCGAGTTAGGTTGTGATATGCCGCATCTTGAAAACTTTAAAAGTCTTATTACGCTTGCATTAGTGCTAGCACCTCTATTTGTAGGTTTTGCCCTACCGGCGTCTGAGACCCGAACTAGGCTCGCCGATACACTGCTGTCGTATTTGGTATATTTAATTTTGACGCTGATTGGGGTAGAGCTGTCACAGGTGCACGGCCTGGGCGCGCAAGTGGGCAATATTGCGCTGTATGTACTGGTACTAGCGGTACTAACCATTGGCTCAGGTCTTGTGGCACTTATGCTGCTCGATAAGCTGCAACCATGGCAAGCCCGGCCTACTGACAGTGATGCAGCGCAGCATAAAGTGAGCATCCGCGGTAGCTTGGTTCAGGTAATGTGCGTCGCTATTGGTTTTGGGCTTGGTCGGCTGCTACCCAATACTTGGCTGCCGCCTGAGAATACGATGACGGGTCTGCTGATGGTGTTAATATTACTCGTCGGTATTGGTCTAAAAGGCTCGGGAATTACCCTAAAAGAGGTGATGCTTAATAAGCGCGGCATCCAGATAAGTGCGGTGTTTACGCTGGTGGTCTTAGCGAGCGGTATGCTGTTTGCTCTCTTATTCCGTGAGGTGTCTTTGACGCAAGGTATGGCACTATCCGCCGGATTCGGCTGGTACTCGCTATCGGCTATCGTCATGACCGAAGCTTATGGCGCGGTCTGGGGCAGCGTGGCACTGTTTAATGACTTACTGCGAGAGTTTGCTGCCTTGTTGTTTATTCCGGTCTTTATGCGCCGCTATCCATCGGCAGCGGTAGGGCTCGGTGGGGCAACAAGTTTAGACTTTACCCTACCGGTGATTCAGCGTTCGGGTGGTCTTGCCGTTGTCCCATTAGCGATCAGCTTTGGTTTTATTATTAATATTGTCTCACCAGTGCTGATGGTGGCATTGTCCGCGCTGGGCTAACTTTAGAGTAGTGAAGATAACCGGCAGTGATGCCTTTGCTACGTGGGCATTGAGCCTCTTATGGAGAGCATTGGGTATTAAAGTTAACTATAGCTCGCGCCATAGCAACCAAAGCCGGGTATCTAGCTCAAATTGATGATAGTCCGGCTCCATATGGCGGCAGAGCTGATAGAAAGCCTTGCTGTGTTCCTTCTCTTTAAAATGCGCCAATTCGTGCACGACAATCATCCGTAAGAACTCAGGTGGCGCTTCTTTAAACAAGCTGGCTACCGTGATGCTATTATTCGATTTTAGCTTACTACCTTGTACGCGAGATTGATAAGTGTGCATGCCTAGCGCTGCTTTGAGCACCTTAAGCTTGCTGTTGTAGCTGACCTGCGATAGTGGGCTACTCTTGCGCATGTACTGGTTTTTTATGTCGCTAATATAGTCGTACAGTGCTTTGTCGCTTTGAATCTCGTGCTGATTGGGGTACTTATTTATGAGATAATCCCCTAACTGGTCATTACTAATAAGCAGTCGAGCTTGGTCTTGAATCTGCTCTGAGTAATGAGAGATGTACTTTAGGGTGGTCACTGGGATGTCCTTTGTCTCAACCTTTTAATACTTTTTTACTGCTTTGTCGTTTCACCCTTCATCAAAGGAGGACTCCAGACTTTAATAAATAGCTCTGCCAATTTCTTGGAACGCTCTATAATCTTTTCTTCATTCCATACTGCTAAGTTATCGTCACTTTCAGGCTGAAAATAAAGATTTAGGTTATTTTTACTATATTTTAAAATTTCTGGACGTTTAGATTCCCAAGATCCATTTGAAATTGATGGATTTAAACTATTTGTAATTAATGTAAGATTGCCAATAGTGTCCTTAAGTATGTTGCGTCTAGCCTTATACTCAACTATTTCTTCTGGTTTTAAATCCTCTTGAGGTATAGGCCAATGTCTACTCCAGTCTACAGGCAATATATGTTCTATAGTTAAGTTGCGCTGAATTGGCATTAATTCAGTTTTAGGATGATGGGAAGCACTATCAATAGCCTCCAGAATAGCGCGAATTTTGTATTGAGCCATACGTTTGTAAATAGGTGTATCAACCAACTGTTTTATCACCTCATCATCACTCGGCATTCGCGAACTATCACTTTCACTCTTGGACAATATCTTATGAATATCATTCACCGTAATTTGTGAATCATGATCTACTTTATAAATTTCTTTTAGAACTTCAATAAAATATCGATTATAATTTTTTGTAGTAAGACCGCATACCATTCTTCTAACTAAATAAGATTCGATTAGACCTAAGACGTCATATAATTCTTTAGTTTCATTATTCCACAGTTTCATTATCAATAATAATAAAGGATACACTGTAGCTGTATTTACAGCTTCCAAACGATATAGGAATAATTCTAGTCTAGGGTCTTGCGGTTGTGTAATCTCTCGATATAACTTAGCGAAGGCTTTTAAAGCGACTAGGTGTTCTTCTACATTTTTTGGGTGTGCAAAAAATTTATTATTAAATTTACTATAGTTGTCTTCTGTGTCATTTACATATGCTTTAAATGAATCAAATAAGTGCGATATTTTAATATCATCCTGTAGCATTAAGCTTAGATAATTCTGTAAAAACCAATCAATTCTAGGCCTTTTTGTCCTACCTTGATTAACCTCTGTTCGCCAAAAATCCCCATCGAACTCTAACCAATATTCATTATATAACTTTTCAACCTCTGCCTCTGTACCTTCAGCCTTTCGAAATAAAAAGTTTTTAATTAAATCGGCAGGCAGTAACTGTGTACCTCGAGCATTTAGCGTTTCGAATATCACTTGAGCTTCATCTTGTGAATGCAAATCAATGACCACAATTTGCAAGTGTTCACGTACTACTTGCCATAATGCATCTAAGCAGTTTTCAACTTCATTATATTCTTTAAACCACTCTTCAAGCTGTCTGGTGAAGTACTGATAAGCTTTAAATATCTGACTTTGCAAAATCTTACTGTCAAGCTGACTATAACGTTCTTCGTTATATAAGCTCAGATGATGTACTACTTCAAAGGCTTCTCTATCACTATTTGTGGGCCATACTTTATAAGCCTCATAATCTAAGTCTACCTTGCTACGGCGATTGGTAACTAAGTCATTAAATCTATCATAGAGCTTAGTATTCTCATACTTAGCGCATAAATCTCTAATAGCTATCATTAATATTTGCAGTGTCGTAAATCGTTGCTGACCATCTATTACTTGTCTAGTCTCTATAGATCCAGTTGCATTGTTAACCCGCTCCAATACAACTGCACCTAAAAAGTGACTCCGGCAATTCTCATCTGATAAATATCGGTCTGCTACACTAACAATATCATACCAAAGGTGACACCAGTTCTTATCTTCTGTCCAGACGTAAGGTCGTTGAAATAACGGAATTTGATAAGAGACAGTACTGTCAAAAATTCTCTCTAGATTACGGGCGTTAGCTTCCACAGACAGAAATCCTTTAATAAAAATTAATAGAATGTAAACTATGTTACTGGCAATATATTGTTAAATAAGTAATTAAAAACTGGTTAAATATTTTTTCGGTAATCGATTGCGCAAAACCTCTCATCTTTATCGCCACTTTTTTTGAACTTATTATCAACAGAATCTTTTAATCGCAGTGACAAACTTTGACTCTTGAAGAATGCCCGAAACTCCATTCTCAGTAGGCCGACTAAGGATATAGAGGCAGGACAGCCTCGCGCATCAATGGTAATATGAAACGGCGTAGCTAGACACTCATTTCGGTCACCATTCATTACACCTGCATCACTATCCACATTGATAATGACATTAGGCTTAACGATATTTTGGACTTAGCTTTGCTCAATATAGTCAACCCACAATAACATTGCTACAAGGAAGCCAAACGTAGGCTATATAGTAGTATGACGAGTGAGGATGACAGCGTAACAGTTTTATTGTGGGCCGACTATAGATATAACGATTTTAGCAGGTAGGGTTTGGCAAGCAGATAGAACAACCCCACTTGCCATTACTATAACTCCTTTTGAATTTGTCATTTTTATTTTTATCCTATGACATAAGCTAATAGATAACCTAGCCCAAAGCCTTAGACTATCTAACCAACCCCTAAACCCCACTCGCCTGCTTCGCAAACAGCCGCATCAAAGGTTTGATTTTGCTGACGCGGTACATGCCCTCACTGCGAATCTGCTGCACCGGTCTTAGCGCGGCAAACTCACCAGCGAATAGCCAATTCATCGCCGAAAAACTGTGCATCATCATACTGTTATGTGGACGACGGGCGCGCTCATAGCGGCGCAAGGTAGAGTATGCCGCCCAACTATTACCACCACTGCGCTGCCAATCGTGATGTAATATCTCAAACAACGCAATGACATCAAGTAAGCCCAGATTCAGCCCCTGACCTGCCAATGGATGCACCCCATGTGCGGCATCACCGACTAGCGCTAGATTGTCACGGACATAAGTATCAGCTTGCTGCGCGGTCAATGGGAAGCTGGCGATAGATTCAATCTGTTCAATTTTACCCAGCTCATAGCCGCAAGCAGTAGCCAAACTCGCGGCGATTTGCTTATCTGAGTCCTCAAGTATATCCAGAGCTTGGTTGCTCGGTAGCGTCCAGACTACGGATTGCCAATGCTGAGGGTTGGCTTTATCTTCATCGGTAATATCAGCTAGGGGGAGTAAAGCGAGCGTTCCCGTCGGTAGCATCGCTTGGCGCGCCGTCGCCAGATGTGGTTTTTCAGTCTTAATTGCGCAGCAAATGGCGGTCTGACGATAGTCCAAGGTGTCAAGAGCAATGCTGGCTTGTCTGCGCACAAAAGAGCCGCGACCATCAGCACCGACGACCAGCTTACCTTGGATATGCTCGCCACTACTTAAAGTGACACGATATCCTGCTTGGCTACCGAGCCAATCCAAATCAGTTACTTTTTGCCCTGCGATAACGGTCACATAATCACTAACGTCATCGTCCTGAAGCCGCTGCCAAAGCACATGTTCAATGACAAAGGGCTCGACCATACTGCCGAGCAGCTTTGGAACAACTGCCTCATCATCACCAAATCTCAGCTCACCGATACCATCTTGCTGCCAGACTTGCATCTGTGAGTAGTCAGCCTTACGCTGCGACGCCGCTATCTTTTGCCAAACCCCGATGTCTTTGAGTAGACCAATACTAGCAAGGCTAAGCGCATACACTCGGGCATCGCGTTGGCTCAACTTCTCTTCCCAGTCAGTCTGGGTTAACGGTGGCCGAGCATCGATTAAGGTCACTGGCAACTGAGCTTGAGCCAGTTTTAGAGCAAGGCTTGCGCCCACAATGCCGCCGCCGATGATAAGGGTGTTATTATTTTGCTCTTTGGTCATGGTCTACACCTTAATTGTCTTCTTCATTGCTATTACCAGCTCTAAGCTTTAAGCCCCATCGCATAAGTCGCAACCAGTGGCTTAATATTAGGCAATTTATCAAAGGCTAATAGGGCTAAATTGCGCGCGATTTTCACTGCGGGATTGGGGTGGGTGAAGCCATGTACCACCGCATCACAGAAGCGAATGACCCGCTTTTGGTCTTTTTGCCGTGCCTGCTCATAGCGACTCAGCATCTGAGTATCACCGATATCTTCACCACGCAGCACTTGGCTCGCCAGCATTTGCGCGAGCACATGAGCATCACGCATACAAAGGTTGAAGCCCTGCCCTGCTACCGGATGCAAGGTATGCGCGGCATTGCCCATGATGACGCAGCGACCAGCGACTTGCTTGTCTGCTAGTACGCGAGTGAGTGGATAAGCACCGCGTCTACCGACTTTTACGAAGCTGCCCGCCCGTTGCCCAAAGGCGCTCTGTAGCGTAGCTAAGAATAATTTTTCATCCTCAAGGTATTGCTGCTCTTCACCCTTACGGCATACCCACACTACCGAGCGGCGATAGCCTGCTTGTTGAGGGTTGTGACCATCTCCATCTGAATCTGTCAATGGCAGTACCGCCAAAGGCCCTGCGGGGCTAAAGCGCTCAATAGCGATATGCTCGTGCGGCTTATCGGTCTGTACCACACCGACGATAGCTGACTGCTGATAGTCATAAGCCTGAGTGCCGATACCTAGCAGCTCACGCACGGTAGAGTCGCGACCATCACAGGCCACTAACATAGTGCCCGTAAGCTGCTGCCAGCCAACTTGCTCGGCTTCATTGACAGCACTTGTGTCACTTTTAGCTCTAGTTTGACTGTCAGCGCTGCTGTCACTATTAACTTGAATATCAATTGTCACGGATTGACTTGATTGGGCAACGTTAGTGACCGTAGCACCATCAATCACGGTGATTAGCGGACTGGCTTGAACCGCAAGCAGAAGCTTTCGACCCAACCAAGCGTTTTCCATCACCTGACCAAAAGACTCAACCTTTTCCTCAGCTTTATTCAACGCCGCTTGGCCAAAGCTCCCTTGCTCACTGATCTGCACCGCATCAATACGGCAGGCGTGGCTTTGTAGCTCATCCCAAAGGCCGATCTCTTGATAGATCTGTACCGTGCGCCGCGACAGAGCCGTATTGCGACTGTCTAAATAATGGCTACGCTGAGCATCATCATCAGGACTGATATAAGGGTAGCGGTTTTTCTCGATAAGGGTGCTTGCAATACCGTGATGCGCCAGTAATAGTGCGAAAGACAAGCCCACGTGCCCACCGCCTGCTATGAGGACGGTCTGCTCAGTCATGTTTTTTTTGTTAATAGCGTTAGGGTCGCATTCGGTCTTAGAGATATGAGCGGTCTGATTCATGATATTGACTCAAATATTGCTAGGAATTAAAGAGAGTGTGGCGGTTTTTTTACATTATTAGAGTAGCATATTATCACTTTGAATCCTCAACTCACCTTGTACATATTGTTGCGCGCAAGCCACATCAGTTGAATAACAGGTGTGCACAAAGTTTTAATCCACCGCTAACCGTGAGCTTCTTATCTTCAGGCTTTTGAGCTTAGCTTTTGGCACAGACCAATCACACCTTTACTACAAAATTGCTGGTCGTTGCTGATGGCTTTGCTTGAATTTTTGCCACAAACTACCATAATAAAGAGATAAGCAAATTTAACCCATCAGTATTGATTCACCATTTAAAGTAACGTCATTAAATAAAGCCCGTCCAATCTATCTAGCGCCTGAATAAATTTCGTAATTTTATAGTAATAAAACTATTACCGACAAAAGGATACCCACTTGACTGACGCCATTACTCGGAAAGTAAACTTAGACTTTTTAACTTCACCACAACTTAAGGTCCTCTTAGGCGAGTATAATAATCATATCAAATACATCCAAGATCGCCTCGATATCAACATCAGCCAACGCCAACATGATATCACCTTATCTGGTGACTTGACGGCGATTGAGCGTGCTGAGAACATCATCAATAAGCTTGCTGATGAGGCGCAGACCGCTAAGCATATCAGCCCAGAAGAGCTGCATCTCATCATCCAATCAAGCGTCTCTCGCGCCAAAGAAGCCGAGGACGAAGCTGAGAGGACTCTTGAGCAGCCAGACGAATACAATCCGGTCAGCCTGCGTACCCGCAAAGGCAAAATCATCCCGCGTGGGGGCAATCAGCAGCGCTACGTCAAGCGCATCTTAACCTCAGATGTGTCGTTCGGTGTAGGCCCTGCTGGTACTGGTAAGACTTATCTTGCCGTGGCATGTGCCGTCGATATGCTTGAGCGTAACGAGATCGAGCGTATCTTATTGGTGCGTCCTGCAGTAGAAGCGGGTGAAAAGCTTGGCTTCTTGCCTGGTGACTTATCGCAAAAGATTGATCCATACCTGCGTCCTTTATATGATGCGCTGTATGAGATGCTCGGCTTTGAAAAAGTCGGTAAGATGATTGAACGACAGATTATTGAGGTAGCTCCCCTTGCCTACATGCGTGGTCGCACCTTGAATAACTCTTTTGTCATCTTGGACGAAGCGCAAAATACCACACCTGAACAGATGAAGATGTTTTTGACGCGATTGGGCTTTGGCTCACGTGCCGTCATTACTGGCGATATCACCCAAGTGGATCTGCCGCGTGGTCATAAGTCTGGTCTTGCTCAAGCGCTACAGATTTTGGGTAAAATTGATGAGATTCACATCACTAAATTTGACTCAAAAGACGTGGTACGCCATCAGTTGGTCCAGAAGATCGTCGAAGCTTATGATGTCTTTGATGAAGAGCAAGAGTCGATCAAAGAAGCGCGAAAACAGGCCAGAATAGCGGAGCAAGATCGCCGCATGGTAGAGGCCGCCGCGTCAGCAAATAATGCACCAAAAGCTTAGCTATAACTCATGAATCACCTAGAAAAGCTGGATTTGATATCCGGCTTTTTTATGCTGATTAGCTTCTATACATTCACAGCCGTCCATGATAACTAGGCCAAACACTTCTATAACTCAATTAATGTGGAATATAAATTGATATGACAACAGCGTCAGAATCACCCAGCGCCTTTATTAGCGTCAGCGAGGCCGAGACAATTGATCCAACAGTAATAGCCGAATTTTATGACAATGACAACATCCAAAAGATACTCACCACCACGCTGGCTTATATGAATCAGCAGCTGCAATCTGGTCTAGTATTTCCTTATTTTACAGAGGTTGATGCTACGCTATGGCAGCAAAAACCTAAAGAGTTAGATGTCTATATTACTGATGAAGAGGAAGGTCGCCAGCTCAATTTGGACGCTCGCGGCAAAGATTATGCGACCAATATCTTATCCTACCCAAGTGACTTGCCTACTTTTATACTGGCTGAGCTGCCTACCCTACCCTTGGGTGAGCTTATCCTCTGTCAAAGCGTCGTTGAGCAGCAAGCGAGCGAGCAAGGCAAGCCGCTTAAGGATCATGTGACGCATCTTTTAGTGCACGGCATCTTGCATCTACTAGGTTTCGACCACGAATTGGGGCAAGCAGAACAAGACGAGATGGAGAGCTTTGAGATCGCTATTTTATCCCACCTTGGAGTAGCTAATCCTTATTAAGATGGCGCGATATAGCACTCTGAGTGTCGGTATTGCTCAGTAGCTTCTCAAAGCCCTCAATCTGAATACTGCGCTGCGGAAAGGGAATATTAATGTTATTCGCATCCATAGCCACCTTGATATGCTCAAGTAAGTCACAATTGACAGTCCACCAATCACCATTGGTCGACCACACATTGAGGGTAATATCTACCGAACTATCTCCAAGATTGGTCACCCGTACCAACGGCTCAGGATCTTTGAAGACCAGTGGGTGCTCACTGGCTACCGCAAGCATGATGTCCTTAGCTACCTTGATATCATCGTTATAGCCAATCCCTACGGTGATATCTACCCGGCGATTGGGCAACGAGGTGTAGTTGATCACCTCGGTGGTGGATATTTTACTGTTAGGGATAATCAGCTCATGATTATTAATCGTGATAAGCCGCGTGTGTAAGATAGTAATCAGATCGACAGTACCTAGAGTGTCATTTACCTCGATATAATCACCCCGACTAAATGGGCGAAATATGACGATAACTAGACCGGCGGCAAAGTTTGACAGTTGATCCTTTAAAGAGATACCGATAGCGACCGTAGCACCGCCAAGGATGGCGACTATCGAATTGGTATTGACACCCAGCTGACCCAATGCCGCTATAATAACGACGACCAATAAGATACCGTAGAGTATATTGCTCAAAAAACGTGCCACTGTCTCATCTAGGCGGCTGCGCTGCATCATCTTATCAGCGACTTTAATAATCCGCTCTACCAACCACTTACCAATGACAAATATCAGGATGGCGACTGCCAACTTGATACTCAGCGCTACCGCAGTCGCAACTATACGTTCAATATCGAATATTAGACTCAGGTCTTTCATAAGCTTATATACTTCTCATTAAGGAGATGAGCACGCAATTATAAACGATAAACTCTCTTATAAAAGGTGCGTATGGCTAAGAGATGGCCATAGCATTAATCAATAGGCTCAAGATAGCAAGGCGGGAGATTAGTGCAACTATGACAATAAAAGCAGCATGGTCTTGTCGATCAAAGCAAAGAGCTGGTGACTATAAATACGTCAACTACAGTCAATCCATCTTAGATTTGCCCCAAAGTCGTTGGGATGAATTGATGAATTTACGCCCACCTCACGCCTTGGTCATCTTATGACTGCTAGCAATAAATTTATACTAACGACGGTTTTACGTAGCAGTTTTACATAGGATTGACTGTATTTAAGGGCAGAATATAGGGTAAATATAGCAACTTTTACCCATGAAACTCTATTACCATCAATTAACAATAAGTCCTAGGCAATAGCTAGCCAGCTTAGGCTTAGCTAGTCAGACAGTCATTTAGACAGTCAGTCTAAAAAGTTACCTCGACAGTATCACTATAGCGATAAGTTCGAATAAGCCGCAGCTCAGCAACGTCTTTCATCTCAGCCGTGAACTTACCAAACGGCGCGGCCTCACGGACCGACTGTTTTGCCGCCTCATCCAAGATCACCGACCCTGATGACTCTAGCAGTCGAATGGCTTTTACATAGCCATTGGGCTTGATAATGACCATCAGTCGCACCTCTCCGGTGATACCTTGCGCCAGTGCTTGCGGCGGATAATATTGATTGCCCACCTGCTCGACCTGATGACGAAACTGCTCGACATACTCTACCATATCACCTTTGGTCGTTGAGTTACCATCGACAGTCACAACCTTGGACTTAGTGGCGAATACCTGCTCGCGTTGAGACAGCTGCGCCTCTAAGGTGGCTATCTGTTTACGTAGCCGTTTCTCTTGAGCCATCAGGTCATTTGATAGTTTTTCATTGTCGTTATTCTCATCCACCTCCGCATCACGCCAGCTCAATGTGGTGTGCAGATAGCTCTGCTGCGCTTGCTGCGGACGTACTTGCGAATCAAGATTGATGACATCTTGAGTCTCTTGCATCTGCTGATCGCTCATTGGACTGATCTGCTTACTCTCTTGACGCAGTTGCTGGCGCACCTCGCCGCCCCCTACCTGCGAAGCATTGGCGATATATTTGGCATCCTTATTGAGCTCCATATTATCACTCAATACCTTGGCCACATCTTGCACCATAGCAGCGGGGTCTTTATTTGTTGAGAAGCTCACTCCGAATATCAATAGCGCATGAGCAGTGACAGCAATGATAATCGCCACTAACATGGTCATATCTTGCTTTGCTAGCACTGCTAAAGCGCGGCGGTGTTGAGTATTATTGGTTTGGGTCATCATACTTCTAATAGATTATAGAGTATTGTTGCCACTTGAAACTGCTGGGCACTGCATTTGGGTGAGCCTTAGACTTAGATAAGCCGCTAATAAATAAGCACTTAAAGATACCGCAATAAGGTCAAATCATCTTACCTCACTCAATGGTGCAGCCTATCTTATTTTCCCATTCTATTCAATCCCATAGCACAATCCTATGCGCTATCCTACAAGAATGATACTACAGCTGACCATTGCCATTGAAGTCACACAACCACATAACGATAGTGCTCGACGTGTAAATAAAATTTGCTACAATAGCTTCTATCTTTGCCAGTCGATTGCCATTAATTGGTACTAGCCTACTTTATAGCCGCATTATAATGATGCATAAGGACAATGAGCTTGAGCGATTTTGATCAATTTTCTGATAGTGTTGGCTTTCGCTTCTCTGAAAGCTTTAGTGACACTTGGGGCGGTTTTACCCAGACTTTAAAGCAGTGGTATAACAAAGCGACCAATGTGGTAGAAGACGAATTCTCCCTTCCGGTCAGCCAAAAGCAGATCAATGATGCTTTGCAGAAGTTTGTCACAGATAATGTAGGGGCAATATTAGAGCTGCGTGTTGAGCTGCATGACGACTGGTTCCGCCTTTACTGTACGGTAAATGCCGCTGGTATTTATGCAGAGGTTGCCAGTAACTTTGGCTTGGTCCATGCACAGCTTGACCGTAATGTTCAACGCTTTGTCTTCGCGCAAAAGACTTATACCGATGTGTTGAATCTACGCTGTGAGTCATTTATCAAGCGTCAAGGTATCAAGCTTGCCATTTGGTTCTACCATAGCGTCCTCAAAAAAGACCCGCTAGGCTTTATTTTAAGCTATATTAATATCGCTCGGCCCAAAGACAATATCATCTACCTTGATATTCATCGTTGGCTCAAAAAGAATAAAAAGATCATGACCGCGCTGCACAAAGTCCAAGTCAACTACGGTAAAGTTGAAGAAGAGCAGCTTATCTTAAAGACGCAAGTTAACTACCGTGATCTTATCTCAGTCAGTGAAGGCGACAATATCTTAAGCGATAAAGATGACCCAGAGCCTGAGCTAATGAAAGGCCCCATCAATCCCGTCAGCGATGCCACTGACCCAAGCCAAGAAGCCTAATTCAGTATTACGCCCCCTTCCTATTTCGAAGGAAGGGTTGGCACAGGTTGCCCTTGCTAAGACTCTTGCTAAAAAGAAACAGTGGTATATGCTACCAATAGTTCTCCACCGCAATATTGCCTTCACCGCGCCGATTCATCGTTAGTCCTAGAGACTTAAGCGCTTCTTTGGTGTCCTCTACCATATCTGGATTACCACACAGCATAATGTGCGTACTTTCAGGGTCTAGCTCCAGCCCCACATGACGCTGTAATGTGCCGTCAAGGAGCAATTTAGGCAAGCGTTCAGTTAATGCCCCCTCGACAGACTCACGAGTGACAATAGGCACAAAAGTAAACTTAGCTGGATTGTCCACCAAGCTGGTGAAGTCCTCAGTAATCTGCTGAATACGCTCAACGTAGGCCAGCTCTGACTTAGTTCGAGCGCTATAAGCTAAGATAATATTGTCGTAATCTTGCCAAGTTTGCAAGTCTTGCAGCATAGATAAAAATGGGGCTAATCCCGTGCCGGTCGCCAGTAACCATAAGTCTTTAGGTAGCGGTTTTTGATACCTGGCTAGGGTCAAGAAGCCAAATGGCGTGGTCTTTAATAGTAGCTCATCCCCCACTTGTAAATGCTGTAGCTGTGAAGTGAATGCCCCATCAGGAATGACAATTGAGAAGAACTCCAGCTCTTCATCAAAGGGCGATGAGACAATCGAATAGGCACGAAAGATATCTTCATTGACGGGATTATCTGAATCATCAACTTGTCTTTCTTTATTTTTATAGACCATTAGCTTACTAGGGTTAACACCCAATCGTACAAATTGACCGGCCGTAAACTTAAAGCTCTCCGGCCGCGTCACCGTAAAGCTAAATAACGTCGGTGTCCACGTGGTCTTGCTCAATACTTTGACAGGTTGAATCGAATCACTCATAACTACTCTTCTTAAATATTGATAGCATGTCTAAAGATAATAGGGCCTGTTGAATATATAAATATTAAGGTAATTGACGGCTAAAATCGCCTCAAACTAGGTATAAAGCAACCATAATATCAAGACCTGAGTGCTATACGCCAAGCTCGCCCTTGTCTTATTCATAAAAACAGCCCCAAGCGTAACATAACGTGGGGCTGATTAAGCTTATAAATTAAGATACTAATACCTGATTAACAATCCTATAAACGTCATGATTGCTATAGGCTTACTTAACTACCAAATTAGTGCAAACGAGGTCCACTCGATAAGACTGTTTGGCAAGATACCAAAGTACACCACCAGCAGTGTCACTGCCATAATCATGATACCACCAGCACCAATGCCCCAATGCCAAGTCGCATCATACTCGATAAACTTCTTAGGTCGTTTGAACAACGTCAGCATAACGCGTAGATAATAGTATAAGCCAATAGCACTACCAATGATAATCATCGCTGCGAGGAACCACTGCTGACCCTGAACGGCTGCCAGTACGGCAAAGAGCTTACTAATAAAGCCTGCAGTTAACGGAATACCAGCCAGTGATAACATCATAATGGTCATGACAGCAGTCAATACTGGACGACGCCAAAATAGCCCATGATAGTGTATAAGCTCACCTGCTTCACCACTAGCGCGATATGGGCTAGACATCAACGTCACTACCCCAAACGCCCCAATTGAAGTCATCGCATAGACTGCCATGTACAAGGAAGCCGTTCTTTGTGCTTCAGCGCCGATACTGACAAGTGCAATCAGCACGTAGCCCATATGCGCTATAGATGAATAGCCGAGCAGTCGCTTGAGATTGGTCTGACGCACTGCCAATAAGTTACCCACTAAGATAGATAAGGCAGCGATGACCATCAGTAACAGCTGCACAGACGCTAATGCCAATAATTCAGAACCAATTAGGAAACGAACTACCAAAGCCATCATGGCGACTTTACTAACAGAGGCCAAAAACGTCGCAACTGGTGCTGGTGCACCTTCATAGACGTCAGGTGTCCAAGCATGGAAGGGCGCGGCAGACAGTTTAAAGGCGACAGCAAATATCATCAGCGCCGACCCAGCGATCACCAACGGCGAGGCAAATAACGCCGGTAACACCGTACTAATCTCTCTAAAATGCAGCGTACCAGTCTCAGCATAGATAAGTGCCATACCCATTAGTAGAGTGGCAGAAGCGGTCGCTGACAGTACCAAATACTTCAGTCCCGACTCCAAAGAGCGCTCTCGCATAAAGGTATACGCCAGCATGCCATATAGCGGTACTGATAGCAGCTCAAGACTCATAAAGAATGACGCCATATGCTGCGCGGATACCATAAACATCGCACCGGCCGTAGACAATAGCATCAGCAAATACAGCTCATCTTTATTGTCTTTTAGCGTCGATAGATAAGCATAAGACAGTGTGCAACAAGCTAATGCTGCAACCAGCACTACCATCATATTAAACTGGGCGAAGTGGTCGATGACGAATAGCTGTTCGCTAGCGACCACCATCTGCGCAGGGGTCAACTGCAACTCTCCAAACCCCCACATTTGTGCCAACAATATGCCTAGACCGACATTTAACCCGATGACACTAATGGTGCCGGTGATAAAATGTGAGCGTCTAGAGGCAATAGCCAGCATCACAAATAAGATAGTCATCACCACTGCGAGTATCGGTGCAAAAGGCGCAAGCCTCATCAAATCATTCATCATTAATTCACTCATGACTTAACGTGCCTCCATCGCACCAAGAGATTGCGTCTGCTCTAATTGTGAGACTTCACTATAGACATAAGCATTATTAATCCACTGCATGGCTTGACTTGATGTATCCAGCACATGCTGCGGATAAAGACCAAGCCATACCAATCCAGCAGCTAAAACAAGTAATAAAGACAGCTCACGTTTGCCCAAATCACGGACACGGACAGTAGGGGCCGGCTCAGTGATTAACGTAGCATTCGGCGCAGTCGATGCCGTATTCATTGCGGCCACCTCATGAGAGGAATGACGCGATCGATAGGCGCTATTAAGCTTAAATTCTGTACCAGCTACCTGCTGAGCTGCACTAGGATGCAGCGCTCCTGAATCATGCTTTTCACGTTGCGCTTCATGCCGCGCATGAGCACGTGCTTGATTGGCAGCGATTTGCTTAACATCGTTGTCACCAAATAGCGCTTTATGAATCAGGATAAGCGAATACAGCCCTGCTACCACCAAGCTGGTGGTCGCTAAAATGACAAATAGCGGGTACTGGGCAAAAGCCCCCATTAATATCAAGAACTCTCCAATGAAGTTACCAGTACCAGGGATCCCCAGTAGCGCTGCGCAGAAGAACATTAGCATCGGCGCATAATAACGAAACTCGCCCCACATGCCGCCCATCAAGCGCAGATCACGAGTATGCATACGCTCATATAGCTGACCTGCCATGATAAATAACGCAGCAGAGCTGAGGCCATGTGCCAACATCTGGATCATTAGCCCTTGTAGACTGAGCAGCGTTCCGGCATAGATAGCCAGTACCACAAAGCCCATATGCGAGACACTGGTGTAAGCCAATAACCGCTTAACATCGGTCTGCATAAAGGCCAGCCATGCGCCATAAAAGATACCAATCGTCCCTAGAGTCATCGCAATCGGGGCAAAGTCTTGGGAGGCGTTGGGAAATAACGGCAGGACGAATCGAATTAAGCCATAAGCCGCCGTTTTAATAAGAATACCGGCCAAATCCACCGAACCTGCGGTCGGCGCCTGAGCATGGGCATCAGGCAGCCAGCCGTGAAAAGGCATAATAGGCAGCTTGACCGCGAAGCCGATAAAAAAGCACAACATCAATGGATATTCCCAATCACCAAGCTGGGTCTGTAATAAATCTTCGTAGTTAAAACTGGCTTGTCCGGTCTGAAAAAAGTTAAGGATGACCAGAATTAAGATTCCGACCAACATGATAAGACCCGAGGCCTGAGTATAGATAAAGAACTTGGTTGCCGCGTATTCTTTAGTCTTACCGCCTATAGCATCGTGACCCCAAATAGCAATCAAGAAGTAGATAGGGACCAGCATCATCTCCCAAAAGAAGAAGAATAAGAACATATCAATGGCCAAAAATACCCCAATGACGCCGCCAAGACTCCATAGTAAATTAAGATGAAAAAAGCCAACTCGGCGCTGAATTTCATTCCACGAGCAGCCAACTGCCATAATACCTAATAAGGCAGTCAAAGCGACCATCAATAGCGACATACCATCCATAGCCAAATGAAAGCTGATACCAAAGCTAGGTATCCATGGCAGCATATACTCAGCCATCCAAGGCGTCGCAGCTGTCGGAGCGATCACTTGCTCGCTCATTCCAGCAAAAGTACCAGCCTGCCATAGCTGAATCGTCAAACCAAAGGTAATTATCATACCAATGAGGGCAATCCAACGCGGCAAGCGAGTATTAAGCTTCTCTACCAGCCAGCATAATAAGCCTGCAATAAAGGGCACAGCAATTAAGGCGGGCAGTTGCCATACTTGTTGAAACTCTGTCATCTTACACCACCGTCATCATTACCAGTACGAGCAGTACTGCCATACCCAAGCCAAAGCTTGCAGCATAGCCTCGAAGTGACCCTGTTTGCGTGGCAGACAGTGCCTTGTTGCCTATTGATACCATCATTGGCAATATATTCCATGTCTTATCCACCGGGTCAGATTTTAGCAGTCGACCTATCATTAAGAAGGGCTTGACGAAGATAAGGTCATACAATGCATCAAAGCCGAGACCGTGATAGCACCAATGATAGAGTGCACCACCAATGCTCGATTGTTTAAAGCTAGTCAGCACTCGGCCTTTATTCAGTACATATAATAAGAACGCCAGCACTAGACCTGCAGCCATAGCGCCCATGGCGATCAGCTCTGCGGTGTGCTTACCGTGCGCGTCGCCAGATAGCTCCATCAGATGACCAACGCTTTCAGGCAAGACGCCATGTAGCGGCGGTACAATAAGCGCACCTACTGCTGTCGATAGCACCAACAATACACTCAGTGGCAGCCAATAGGACACCCCAGATAGCTTATGGGCATGGGTCTTCTCTTCGCCAAAGAACGTGAACCAAATCATGCGGAAAGTATATAGCGCCGTCAAAAACGCACCGAATACACCCATATAGAACAGCACCTGATGACCGGTGGCATAAGTCTCCCAAAGAATCGCTTCTTTAGAGTAAAAACCGACCGTCACCCAAGGAATAGCCGCTAGCGCACCGCCACCAATAATAAAGCACCAGAACACTAGTGGAATCTTATGGCGTAACCCGCCCATCTTAAAGATGTTTTGCTCATGATGAACCGCTAAAATCACCGCACCTGACGATAAGAACAGCAAGGCTTTAAAAAAAGCATGAGTCATTAAATGAAAGATTGCCCCATGCCAAGCACCAACGCCTAGCGCTAAGAACATGTAGCCAATCTGGCTCATTGTTGAATAGGCCAAGATACGCTTGATATCAGTCTGTGCCAGCGCGCAGAATCCAGCGACTACTAGTGTTAACGCCCCTACTGCGCCGACCCAATATAATAAAATACCTGGTGTCAGCTCAAATAAAGGATGCATTCGCGCTATTAGATAAACCCCAGCGGTCACCATGGTAGCAGCGTGGATCAGTGCCGACACAGGCGTAGGTCCCGCCATCGCATCAGCAAGCCAAGTATGCAGTGGCAACTGCGCTGACTTACCCATGGCACCACCAACAAGCATAGTGGTCGCAAGGATAAGTGTTGGATTATTCACCTCAAACATCTGCGGCGCTTGAGTAATGATCTGTTGAATATTTAAAGTGGCGAATTCGCGGAATAATAAAAACAAGCCAAAAGCTAAAAAAACATCCCCTACCCGTGTCACGGTAAAAGCCTTCATCGCCGCGCGGCCATTGGCTCGGTCGTGGAAATAAAAACCAATGAGTAAATAAGAGCAAATACCCACGCCTTCCCAGCCGAGATATAACAGCAATAAGTTATCAGCCAAAACCAGCAGCAGCATACTAGCGACGAATAGATTCATGTAGCTAAAAAAGCGTGCAAAGCCTGTCTCACCTTTCATATACCAAGAAGCAAATAGATGAATCAAAAAGCCCACACCGGTAATCACCCCGGTCATCGTTAACGCCAATCCATCAAAGCTAAGACCAAATCTTGGCGCAAAGTCGCCAACCTGAAGCCAAGTCCACAGTGGTAAATTGACCACCGAACCCGCATCATAAGTCATCAGATAAGTGTAAGAGGCGACAAAAGCACATAGCGCCGATAGCCCCATACTACCGACACCGACAAAGGTGGCGGCCTGCTCACTCAAGCGGTCACGCATAAAGGCTAATATCAAAAAGCCAATGAGCGGAAAAATAAAGGTTAATGGTAATAAGCTCATGTCATCATCCTTTCATCTCATTGGCGCTATCGACATCGAGATGTCCGCGCTTATGATAAAACTGCAATAAAATAGCCAGACCAATCGCGGCCTCTGCGGCGGCTAGGGTTAAGATAAAGATAAACATAATCTGACCATCAGGATTAACCCAGCGGCTACCCCCTACAATAAAGGCAAGGGCAGCGGCATTCATCATAATCTCTAGACTCATGAGCATAAATAAGAAGTTACGACGCACCATAACTCCGCAAAGACCAATGGCGAATAATAGACCCGCCAATATCAGCCCGTGACTCATAGGAATCGGTGCTAACACTGCAGCGCCATCTTGTACAGCTGGCACTACCGTGACAGCCTCATGCGACTGTAAGCTCGCTAAATTGCCATCGGCTAATCGTTCAGCATCAGAAGACTGTACAGGCTCACTATAAGCGGTACTAGACGCAGCTTGCACACTAGTACCCTGATTGACCATATGTGAAAATGGTGCAGACTCAACTTCTGCTGTCGTTACGGTCTGGGCCATTAGTCTATCTCCTTATTCACAACGCGCTGAACACCGACATAGTCTTTGGCATCTATTGGCTGATATTCATAAGAGTCACTTTTTTTCAGCGACTCTTTGGTGGAGCTGGTAACATCATCGCTATCGCCCCTATTGTTACTATTAATTTGCGAGTTGAGCAGCTGACTGCTATGACTGACATTCTCATCATCAAGCGCTTTTTTACCCAAATGATAGGCAGCAACGAGAGCAGCAAGCAATAATAAAGCCGCCACTTCGACCAACATAAGGTAGGTACTAAATAATGACGTGCCCACGGCTTTAGCAGAGACCGTACTAGCACCAATTAAAGCCGGAAGTGCCTGAGCAGCACCGCCATGTGGTGCTGGACTGCCAAGACCAATCATGGCAAAAAGGACGGTAGCAATAATTGCCGTCAGGCCTGTTGGTACTGCCCACACCTTGGAAGACAGCCAGCTTTTCTCTCGCGCCTCATTGGCTATGCCTAAATTAAGCATCATTATCACAAAGACAAAAAGTACTAAGATAGCGCCGGCATAGACAATGATTTCTAGAGCACCAGCAAAGGGAGCGCCTAGAATAAAGAAGATACCTGCGACCGATAATAACGACACAATCATCGATAATATGGCATGTACTGGATTGGCATGAGTAATCACGCGCAGGCTAGCGATAATCGCTACTGCTGCTAAGGCATAAAAGCCAATTTGCGCGCTGTGGTCGATACCACTAGTAAATAACTCCATCATGGCAACAAGCTCCTTAGATCCACAGGCTCTGCCTCATTTTGGGCTGCACCTTTAGGCTTTTCAGCAATAGCCATGCCAGTCACTCGGTAATAGTTATAGTCTGGATATTTGCCCGGCCCAGATATTAATAAATGCTCTTTTTCATAGACAAGATTTTGCCGAACATATTCGCCCAGCTCAAAATCAGGCGTCAGCTGAATCGCTGTCGTTGGGCAAGCTTCTTCGCACATACCGCAAAAGATACAGCGCGAAAAATTAATCCGAAAAAACTCAGGATACCAGCGGCCATCATCGCGCTCTGCTTTTTGTAGCGAAATACAGGCGACAGGACAGGCTACGGCGCAAAGGTTGCACGCGACGCAGCGCTCATCCCCATCAGGGTCACGAGTCAATACGATACGACCACGAAAGCGTGGCGGCACGGGCACTGGCTGCTCAGGATACAAGATGGTATCGCGTGGTCTGAGCGCGTGGCTATTGACCATCCACATTGAGCGTACGATGGTGAATATGCCAACGACGGTCTTTTTTAAGGCAGTAAACATAACAGGTCTTCTCCTTAGCAGCGCAGGCTTATTGAAGCATCAAGATGACAGCGGCGGTAGCCAGTAAGTTAAATAGTGTCACTGGCAAACAAATCTTCCAGCCAAAATTCATTACTTGATCATATCGTGGCCGCATAAGCGATCCACGCGCTAAGATAAACATGGTCATAAAAAATAGGGTTTTGATCATAAACCAGAAGGCTGGCGGCACAAATGGAATATTGAGATTAAAGGGCGCGAGCCAGCCGCCGAAGAATAGGCAAGTCATCAAGGCAGAGATTAGGACCACATTGACGTACTCACCAATAAAAAACATCCCAAACTTCATGCCAGAATATTCTACATGGTAACCTTCGGCCAGCTCTTGCTCAGCTTCTGGCTGATCAAAGGGGTGTCTGTGGGTAACTGCGACGCCAGCAACCACAAAGGTCAAAAAGCCTAAAAACTGCGGAATAATATACCAGCCATGCACTTGCGACTCGACGATCTCGCGCAGGTTAAATGACCCAGTCATCGCTACGACGCCCATTAAAGATAGGCCCAAGAATACTTCGTAGCTGATTGTCTGCGCGGCAGAGCGTAGACCACCTAGTAGTGAATATTTATTCGCTGATGCCCAACCACCAAACATCACCGCATAGACGGCTATTCCCGCCATAGCGAAGAAAAACAATATACCGATATTCCAATCCGCTACGCCCATGGTTGGCGAGATAGGAATAATGGTAAAGGAAGCCAATGCGGTGAACATAGCGACCGCAGGCGCTAGGGTGAAAATGAACTTATCGGTAAACTTAGGGGTCCAATCTTCCTTGAAGAAGATTTTGAGCATATCCGCGACCAGCTGCAACGAGCCAAATGGTCCCACACGGTTCGGACCGTAACGGTCCTGCCACAACGCCAACATTCGACGCTCATAAATAATCATTAAGGCAGCAACGATAACGATGACCAAAAATATAAATATTGACTGCACGACCATAAATAATATGGTCCAAGCTTCGTAGCTTAAGGTATTTGCCAAAAAGCTTGGCACATCAGGAATAATACGAGTCACTTGCATATTATACCTCCTGCGCGCTGGTGGCAGCGCCGTCATCATGGCCATGTGTTTCCGCGCTTACTTTTGCTGGCGGCGCATCGACTTTGTGCACAGTCGCAGGTAGCATAGGATGCACTATATTCACCTGACCGACAGGGTAGCCAATACAGCCCTCTGCCAAATAAGGCACCACCATCACAGGCAAGGTCATCTGCTGACCATCAGTCTCTATCTGTAGATACTCCCCTTCTAATAAAGACCAATTAGCTGCATCATCTGCACCGACAAGCCAAGCTGGCTCTGGCAATTGTGCTGCGACGACTGGGCTTCTAACAGCCATAGGCGAGCTGGCAAATATATTATAAATAGGCACGAGCTTAGCTTGTCCTTGCTGTAAGTCAGTAGTCGACGATGTAGGCAGCGGCGCGATATATTGACGGCTAGGTAAGCGCGGTAATTGGTCAAATATTCGCACGCCAGGGTCGCCATTTTTGAGATGACCGCCGACCTTATCTTGATACTTATTCCACGCTTGCGGGGAGTTCCAGCCTGGTGCTTGGGCAAATGGAATCATCGCGCTTGGTGTCTTATCACCGCTGTAGCCTTCCATTGAAAAGGTCAAGGCGGTATCTAAATCTTTAGGCTGCATGGGCTCATGGACGGACAGTGGCGCACGCATCGCCGTACGTCCCGAGTAGCGCCGCGGCTCACGAGCGATCTTCAGACCACTTATGCGGTAGTCAGCACTCGGCGACGCATCTCTTATGGCCGCAAGCTTTGGATGCGTCTCAATTAGGGCATTAATGACATCATCTAATTGAGTCCAGTCAATATCAGTCTCCTCTATGTAGCTATGTACTGCATGAAGCCAGCGCCAACCTTCTTTAATGCAGCTTAGAGGATGGTAATAAGTATTGTCATAAACTTGGAAGAAGCGCTGAGCGCGGCCTTCTGCTGAGATTAAAGTACCGTCAGCTTCAGCAAAGCTGGCGGCAGGAAGGACGATATCGACATAACGATGCCAATCTAGTAACTGATGATCAACGGCGATGACGGTTTTATTATTAAGCAGTTGCGATAGCTTTTCGACACTAATGGCATCGGTCAGCTGATTCTCCGCCACAATAACCACATCGAAATCTTGGGCCAATATCTCTTCTACGGATTTGCCGCCTAGCATACAGACACCGATGCTATTGGCATCAGGAACAGTCAGATAGATACTGGCTTGCGCTATATAGTCTTTATTGACTTCTTTTAGCTCAAGCTTCTCGGCCGGCTCACGCTCTACATTATCTTGGGCTTCTTTATCAGTGTCCGTTTGCGATTTTTCAGGCTTAGCGGCCAGCTCTTTGTCTTCATCTGGTTGGTCAGTTTTGCTACGCTGCTCAGCCATTTCGACCTTTTTGTTGTGCTCTTCAACACGCTGACGCTCTGCCTCCTTAATAGCCTGCCGCTTTTGGGTCAGAGACTGAGTCACCTGCGCCGCGGCCTCTAGTAAGGCAATTGAAGATAGGCTACAACCAGAGACAACTAATGGCTTATCCGCTAAGAGTAAGTCACAAGCAATTTGCTGCGCCAACTGAGTCATTGGATCATCAGCGTTTCGCTGAGATTGCTCTGATGAGTGATCGTACGCATCGGCGCTTTGCTCAATCTCGTCTAAATCATTTGGCAGCTCATTAAGCGCAGAGGCAACTGCGAAGCCTAAGCTCACAATATCTTCAGGAGTTGCGACACAGCTGACCTTACTTATATCATCAAGCTTGGTCTGTACGACGTCTACCACGTAGACCGGGCTGTATTGTTTTTGACCAATACGCTGGACGGGTTCTGCTAGCCACTCTTGCGTCTTCAATGCAGCGGCCATTTTAAGGGCTTTATTCTTTGCTGCTTGACGCACTGACAGTGCCACACGAGATGAAGTCTGAGTAATGTCCTCACCTAAGATCAATACGGCATCATGACTCTCGATATCATCCAAGCTCGGGTTATAAATGCCCTCAGTACTTAGCACCTCAATCGTCTTATTTACTAGCGCTTGCTGCTGGTGGTTCAGACCTGTAGAGAAGTTGTCAAAGCCGACTAGGTTTTTGAGTGCAAAGTTGGTCTCAAGGCTGGCTCTGGGTGAGCCAATGCCAATAAGCGTTTTACCCTTGATGCGCTTGACAGACTCCTCTAGGGCGTAGTCTAGATTGATCTTGACGTGCTTGTCGTTGATGCGCTCAAGAGCTTGCACAGGACGATCGTCACGGTTGACATAACCATAGCCAAAACGGCCACGATCACACAAGAAATAGCCATTGACCTCGCCATTATAGCGGTTCTCTATTCGGCGCAGCTCACCATAACGCTCACCTGGTGAGATATTACAGCCTGCTGAGCAGCCGTGACAGATACTCGGCGCGTACTGCATATCCCATTTACGGTTATAGCGCTCAGAGTGGGTGCTATCAGTAAACACACCTGTCGGGCAGACCTCAGTTAAGTTGCCTGAGAACTCACTTTCAAACTGCCCATCGCTATCTCGGCCAAAATAGACGCGATTGTTCGACGCATAAACGCCTAGGTCCTCGCCTCCGGCATAGTCTTTATAGAAGCGAACGCAGCGATAACACGCAATACAGCGGTTCATCTCATGGGCGATAAACGGCCCTAGATATTGGTTGTGATGGGTACGCTTAGTGAAACGGTATCGACGACGACTATGCCCTGACATGTAGGTCATGTCTTGTAGATGACAGTGACCGCCCTCTTCACAGGTTGGGCAGTCATGGGGGTGGTTGGTCATTAAGAATTCGACGATCGACTGACGAAAGGCTTTGGCCTCTTTATCATCCACTGAGATATACATATCATCGGTTGGCGCGACCATACAAGACATGACCAAGCGGCCTTTTCCGGCCTCATAATCCTCTTTATTGTTGTACTGCTTGACCGCACATTGGCGACATGAGCCGACCGACCCTAATGCAGGATGGTAGCAAAAATAAGGAACGTCAATGCCTAGTGACAAACAAGCCTGAAGCAGATTGTCCGCGCCATCGACTTCGACGCTTTTGCCATCTATATGTATGACTGCCATGCCGCTCTCCTATTTCGCTACTTGGGTTTGGGCTGGATTGTGTTGCTGGGCGGCATCAATGACGTCTACGCCAATGGCTCGCTCAATCTTTTGGTCAAATTCAGGTCTAAAGTACTTTAGCGCGCTCATTAGCGGCTCCATAGCACCGGGCGCATGAGCACAAAACGTCTTACCAAGCCAGAGATCTCGAGTTAAGCCTTCTAGTTTCTCAACGTCACCAAGCTGGCCCTGACCATTGTTAATAGCATCAAGTATTTTGACGCCCCATGGTAGCCCGTCGCGGCAAGGCGTGCACCAGCCGCAAGACTCGCGCTGGAAGAATATCTGTAAATTTTGCTGTAGTGTCACCATGTCTTGTGACTCATCGACGACCATGATAAGCCCCGTTCCCATCCGGCTACCCGCGCCTTGAATGCTATCAAAGTCCATGACCACATCCAGATGCTCACTGGTCAAAAAGTCAGTCGAGGCGCCGCCTGGCAGCCATGCTTTTAGCTTACGACCTTCTTTCATACCGCCTGCAAAGTCTTCAATAATCTCACGGGCAGTATAGCCAAATGGTAACTCCCATAGCCCAGGGTCATTAACCAGTCCTGAGCAGCCGAAGATCTTAGTACCTGGTGTCTCAGATTTGCCTCGCGCTTTTGGCAACGACTTATACCAGTCACTACCGTGAAGCATAATCGCTGGCATATTATTTAACGTCTCAACGTTATTCACCACCGTTGGTCTCCCCCAAGCGCCCGATACTTGCGGGAATGGTGGCTTGGTTCGCGGATTGGCTCGGCGACCCTCAAGGCAGTTAATCAATGCGGTCTCTTCACCGCAAATATAGCGGCCAGCACCCGTATGAACATGCAGATCAAAGCTAAAGTCCGACCCTAAGATATTATCGCCAAGAAGGTTATGCTCGCGCAGCTCATCCAGAGCAGCATTCAAGCGCTCAGCAGCGAGAATATACTCACCGCGGATAAAGATATACCCAGCGTTTGCCCCAATGGCATAAGCGGAGATGAGCATCCCTTCGATAAGTTGAAAGGGTAGACGCTCCATCAGTAGGCGATCTTTAAAAGTACCCGGCTCCATCTCATCTGCATTACAAATAAGATAGCGTGGGCCGCCATCTGGTGGCGACATAAAGGTCCATTTCAGTCCCGCTGGGAAGCCTGCACCGCCACGGCCTTTGACCACAGCATCTTTAATCGTGCCCAAGGTCTCCTTAGCGGACTGATTTAGAGCAACTTTTAGCCCCTCAAATCCTTTTAAAGACTGATAAGTGGCCAGATCCAGCACTGCATCATGATGTGCCAGTCGCCAAGTCAGAGGTCGTGTCTCACTAGTCGCTGAGGCCTTATCGCCATAGATAGGCACACGCTGCGAATTCAATTGACTAGGAGCGCGGCCTTGACGGCGGGCTTCTAACTGCTCAGATAACGATAAACTCATGGGTATAACTCCAGTAGCTGTGCGACTTCATCAGGGGTCACTGGGCCATAGGTATCTTCATCTATTAATACGGCCGGTCCCTTGTCACAATTGCCCAAGCAGCAGATTGGTAATAAGGTAAAGCGGCCATCAGTTGTGGTCTGACCGTAGTTGATACCCAGCTGCCGCTTTAGCTCAGCACTGAGCGCTTCGTAGCCAGTTAAGTAGCAGGCCACTGAATCACAGATTAAGATGACGTGACGACCAACTGGTGAGCGATATATCCGGTTAAAGAAAGTCGCTACCCCTTCGATATCCGTAACAGGCACATCTAAGATATTAGCGATGGCATTGACCTGCGCATCATTCACCCAGCCGTTACGTTTTTGCACGATTTTTAGGGCATCTAATGAAGCGGCGCGGGACTGCGGGTAATGATTCATAAACTCATGAATCGCCGCTATCTCATCAGTCGTCAATATACTGTGAATATCTACCGTGGGCGCTTTGTCAGAAACAATCTTAATCATGGCTCTCTCTTTACTAGCAGGCTTTACTTACGGGCGTAGCCTTAATCGGCATTGCTGGTAATAATAATGAATATCTACAAGTCGTCTTGTACCACTATAGTCAATCTTTTTGACCACTATCTTGTTAAATTTAGCGATCCGTATCGGCCATGACAATATCAATAGAAGCCAAATAAATAATAGCATCTGATACCAATGAGCCATTGATAACAGACGGCATCTGCTGGAGATGCGCGAATGTTGGCGTACGAATTCGAGTCCGGTAGCTCATGGTGGATCGGTCTGAGGTAATATAGTAGCTATTAATGCCTTTTGTCGCCTCCACCATCATAGATGCTTCACCCGCAGGCATTACTGGCCCCCAAGATACCGAGATAAAGTGATTAATCAAGGTCTCAATATCATTTAAGGTGCGATCTTTTGGTGGCGGAACAGCAAGAGGGTGATCCGCCTTATATGGACCTTGCGGCATATTGTCTAAGCACTGACGAATGATTCGTAGCGACTGACGAATCTCTTCAATTTTGACCATACAGCGGTCATAAGCATCGCCATTATGGAATACTGGCACTTCAAAGTCGAAATTCTCATAGCCCATATAAGGACGGGCTTTACGCAGATCGAACTCCACGCCAGTAGCACGAAGCCCCGCACCAGTGACGCCCCAAGCCAAAGCTTGCTTGGCATTATACTGAGCTACATTTTGCGTACGCCCTTGTAAGACACTATTTTTCATAGCAGCTTTGACATACTCGTCGAGACGCTTAGGCATCCAGTCCAAAAACTCGCGTACCAAGCGATGCCAGCCACGTGGTAAGTCTGCCGCTGTACCGCCAATGCGGAACCATGCCGGATGCATACGGTAGCCTGTGACCGCTTCGATGACGTCATAAGCCTTTTGCCGATCAGTAAACATATAGAATACTGGCGTCATACCGCCTGCATCTTGAATAAAGGTACCAAAGTACAACAAATTATTGGTGATTCGGAAGAACTCGCTCATCATCACACGAATGGTCTGCGCTCGCGGTGGTACGGTGATGCCTGCTAACTGCTCGACTGCCATCACATAAGGCAGCTCATTCATAACACCGCCAAGATAGTCGATACGATCGGTATAAGGGATATAGGAGTGCCAAGTCTGGCGCTCAGCCATCTTTTCTGCCCCGCGGTGATGGTAGCCAATATCAGGGATACAATCGATAATCTCTTCACCATCGAGCTGTAGCACTAAGCGAAACGCACCGTGAGCTGATGGATGGTTTGGCCCTAAGTTTAAGAACATAAAGTCCTCATCACGGCCCGAGCGCTTCATGCCCCACTCTTCAGGGACGAATCGTAGATTTTCTTGTTCAAACTGTTGTTTGGCAGCATTCAAGAAATAAGGAGTAAATTCGGTAGCACGAGCATGATACTCTTTTCTTAGGGGGTGACCTTCCCAGTACTTCGGCAATAGTATGCGGGTTAAATGGGGATGACCATCAAAGACAATACCAAACATATCCCAGACTTCACGCTCATACCAGTTGGCATTGGGCCAAATATTGGTGGCAGTGGGCACACTTAGATCATCTTCGCTTAACGCTACTTTAAGGCGAATATCGCTATTTCGCTCTAACGACATAAGATGGTAAAACACGGTAAAGTCGCTATCAGGCAGGCCATCTCGGTGCTGACGTAGCCGCTCATCCATCGCAGACAGGTCGAGCAGCATCACATAAGGCTTTGGTAGGGTACGAAGGTACATCAAGATATCAAGTAAATCTTGACGGGCGACCCAGACTGTCGGAATACCATCGCAAGTCGGCTGCTGAACAAACTTACCTGAATAGCGATGCCCAAGCTCTTTAATCACTGCAGGGATCTGGCTGATTGCGGGATCTTTATTTTCAACTACCGTGACCATGAATGGCTTCTTCCTTCATTAATCTTGACGACAATTATTAACCCTGACGTCAGTCATTGATTGTGATGACGGTCATGAACATTGACGACAATAGAGCGTTCAGTAATGGCGATGACAACTCTAGCAATGTAACTCTTAACGGTTCGTCGAATAACGGTCGTCTACTACACTGCTGATGGTTGTCTAGCTAATTAATCTCAATTTTATCTAATCTGTATTACAAAATACTACTTAACCTCTTGAAGACTAAATACTGTCTGGGCTGCGTAGATTTTTGACAGCGATTCGATCTGCCTGTTTGCGGTCACGTTCAGGCAGCATCTGTGGCTGATAGATACCTTGATCATTGACATGGATACCTAAAGGCCGACGCTCTTTACTGATAGAGTCTTGTAGCAGCATAAGTCCTTGAATCAGCGCCTCAGGACGCGGCGGGCAGCCTGGCACATAGACATCAACTGGGATGATTTTATCGACGCCTTGTACAACTGAATAGATATCATACATGCCACCAGAGTTGGCACAAGAGCCCATCGAGATAACCCACTTAGGCTCGAGCATCTGCTCGTAGAGACGTTGGATAACGGGTGCCATCTTGATAAAGCAGGTTCCCGCGACAATCATCACATCGGCTTGACGCGGCGAGGCACGGATAACTTCTGCACCAAATCGGGATAAATCATGAACCGCTGTCAAAGTGGTCGCATACTCAACGTAGCAGCATGAGGTACCAAAGTTAAAAGGCCATAATGAATGCTTGCGCCCCCAGTTAGCTGACGCGTTCACCATCTCTTCTAAACGGCCCATAAAGACGTTTTTATTCACTTCATCTTCAATAGGGTCGTTGACAGTCTGACGAGTCTGAGCTGGATAAGTCTCCGCATCGGGATTGGCTTTGGTCAACGTATACTTCATAACTTACCACCTTTGGATTGGGTGCTGGACTACTATCATTATAAACGCCTTCTGAAAAGATAGGCGTCTTTGCTAACTCGGTGTGGCACGTACTACTTTAAGCTACCAATGCTACTAGCTGGGCGGCTTAGGAGGCACCGATGAGGTCTTAGCACTTTTAAAGTCCACTGAGGTCACATTACCTGTGCTATTGATGTGATCGATATTACGCAGATGCTGACGGTTGGCTTCAATGTCATTGGACACATTAATCTGCCCCGACGATTGAGCAGGTACTTTACCTGTAGGGTCAGTGCGCAATTCATCAATCCCATCGAACTTAGTGATATCCGCCAAATTAAAATTCGCCGGCGCGGACACTGCCCGAGCGCGGTTTTTACGTAGTTTATCTACTGGTGCCCAGTTCAATGCGCCTAAGCTTAGCGCATAGACCAAGCCAATCAATAAATCCACAACAAATACAGTCGCTACGATGAATCCTGCCCACCCGGTCTCACGTACTGAGACAGCATAGGCATATAGATATAAAGCCTCTAAATCAAATATGACAAAGAAGATGGCCACTAAGTAGAACTTTGCAGACATACGAATTCGAGCACTGCCTGCTCCGACAACGCCTGACTCAAAGACTTCTTCTTTTTGTGACCCTTTTGAGCGCCCGCCCAGTAGACGAGGCACCGTTAGCATAAATACGACTAAGGCGACGGCAGCCAATAAAAAAGCAAGTGCTGACCAATTGAAGGCAGACATAAAGATATGTGCTCCTCACCCAAATGCTGGATGTCTATCACGGTACGATGAATAGTCGATACCAATTAGCTACCGTCTGCAGACTGACGGCAAATGTCACCGACCGCGTGGCGTAAGATGAGATAACTACTTCGACGAAGAGAGTATAGAGAGGCTAATAGACGAGTTAGAGGCTAGCGCTCTTATGAGCATTATACCACCATAACTATAGCGCTGGTCATCTTCTCTCCCCAATCAGTAATACGTCTAAGGCCTCTGAAACCAAGCAAATAATACCTGTTAAGTGCTACACTTGGTCGGCTTAATCTCAGAATTAACGGTCTAAAGATTCGGTGTGATAACTGGCTTAAATTGACTGCCTACTATACGCATTTTGACTTTTAAATGCCAGTTTAAAACTGAATTAATCGGTCATCTTCTTTACACCCTTAGCACTTAATTATTTGTTAACTCTCCCTATAACCGAATGGCTAGCCATAACAATTACGTACCGGTATTACTAATATAAATCAGCAAGTTATGCATAAAAAAACCTGAGCCTAAGCTCAGGTTTTTTGGCTATAAGTGTTCAAGCTTAAAGTAGGATAACTAAATCAGCTCTAATGCAGACACTTGCTGTCTGAACCCTTCCAGCTAATAGCTATTCACTAATGGCTTACAATCATACAGTATTCTAAAATATACAATATTCTAAAAGCCCGTTAGCACCATTATTAGAATCTAAGCTCAGGGCTTATTGATTGATAACGTCAACCCCTTTGGGCGGAGTAAACTTAAATTGGCTCGCGCTTATACTTGGGTTAAGCTTAATATTATTAAACTTGATAGAAGTTGTCTGACCGAGTGAGTCATTCAACACCATCATTACCGGTTTGCCACCACTAAAGCTAATTGAGAGACTCTTAAAGCTGGCATTATCTGACTTCGGATACAGTACGTAATAGTTTTTATTACCGTGCGGCTGAGTGATTTTAAAGTTTTGATCGATCTTATTAGGATCACCTGACAATAGTAAAGCAGGGGTATTACCAATCTGGGCGTCTACATTTTGTTTGGTAGCTTGCTCTAGATCTTTATCATAGATCCAAAGTGAGCTACCGTTAGCGACGATTAACTGCTCTGAGGGCGACTTGGTCTCCCAGCGAAAGTTATTAGGCCGCTGGACGCTCATTACCCCAGAAAAATTACCATTACCTGAGCTTAATTGCCCGCTACTTGCACCCTTAGTATTTTGTGTAAAGCTAGCAGTCATACTTTTGGTATTAGTAAGCAGTTTATTCAATCGCTTGGCAGCCGTCAGGTTATCAGCGGCCTTTGCGCTAGCTGTCTGAGTCATAGCTACCATAGGCACAGCGACACTCATTGAGGTAATCAAGCCGCCTATTAAAGCACCGCGCACGAAATTATTCTTGATCTTTAGGGTTGTCATAAGTCCTTCCTCTTATTGCAAAAATAATACTCACCAGACTCAGCTATGCTTGACGCCTATTGATAACTATTAACTAGTGACTGTAATTAGTCCCTATGATTCATAATCATTTAATCACTTTCATCAATCTACATATATCTGCTATCTGTGTATAAAATATAAAAGCAGTGATTGATAGGTAATGTCTGGTAGTAATAAATGTTGATAACAGTGTGCCAGTTATTTTATTACGCGCCTAGTCCATAATTGCAATGAACCCTACTGATTCCTTCTCGGTTTATAGACACTTGTAACTTGTGTCTGAACGCGCTAACTTCAATAAAAAACTTACCCTATAAATTAGACAAGCTAATATGCATTAGTATTCATCGCCAACAAAAAACCCCATTATCACGAGGATAATAGGGTTCAGATCTATTCGTTCGACTGCAGCTTAGGTGCAAAATATAACGAATAAAAAGAGCCTAATAAATTAAGCGCTTTCGACCATAACGTAGCGGCGGTTAAATTTACCTTTAGTAGCAAATTTAACGACACCGTCGTTTAGAGCAAATAAAGTATGGTCACGACCCATACCAACGCCTTCGCCTGGATGGAACTCAGTACCACGCTGACGAACGATGATGTTACCCGCTACGACGTCTTGACCACCAAATACTTTTACACCAAGCATTTTAGGGTTTGAATCACGACCGTTTCGAGTTGAACCTGCGGCTTTTTTATGTGCCATGAGAAAATCTCCTTGTTAATTTATCGCGGTTGCGACATATTTATCTAGCCAATTTGCTTATTACAATGTACTTAATGCTTATTCATTCGCTATAGTTAGTACTCTAGCTTATCTAAAATAATAAAGCCACACTACCTAACCAAGCTATAGTTAAGCTTAAATCTTAAGCGTTAATGGCTTTGATTTTTAACAAGGTGTACCACTGGCGGTGACCTTGCTCTT
The DNA here is from genome assembly GCF_004335015.1 of Psychrobacter pygoscelis. Classification (GTDB taxonomy): domain Bacteria; phylum Pseudomonadota; class Gammaproteobacteria; order Pseudomonadales; family Moraxellaceae; genus Psychrobacter; species Psychrobacter pygoscelis. The sequence continues at coordinate 37,264 of NZ_RQRU01000007.1, read as the reverse complement.
TATGGTAATGCTTACGGCGCTTGTGTTTGATGATGCGAATCTTTTCGCCGCGGCCATGATCGACCACTTCAGCTTCAACACTGGCTCCTTCTACGATAGGCTGACCAATTTTGACATCATCACCATCGACGACCATTAGGACGTCTTCAATCTTAATTGTTTCGCCCTTTTCAGCTTTTAAAAGCTCAACTTTTAATAGCTCATCAGTGCTAACTCGGTGCTGTTTACCACCACTTTTAATTACTGCGTACATATGCCTAGCTCCGTTTAACCCGTGTGCCGTGGCTGCCATAATGACAACACTTCGACAACGAACACGACAGGGAAAAATTAAAGGCGGAATTTTACGTGTTTTTTGCTTTATTTGCAAGTAATTTTACGTGTAAGAGCCACATGTGGCTGAGGACTATAGCTCAGCAACGGCACTCAAACCACTATATCTAAACCACTACACCCAAACCTCTAAAGAGATGTCACAATGACGCTAAACGGGCGGCTGGTAAAAACTGACTGGTGAGCAGTTAGGCTATGACTGCGACGGTATAAATTATCTCTAATTCTTCTTCTCTAACTCTTCTATAGTAAATTAAAAGTGGTTTAACACTTAAGCGGCGCGATTGCGTTAAATAACAGCCATTGTCCTATTACCTCTACTTATGAAGTACATAGTAAAGATTGACAGCTAATGCTGTGGTTAAGGGCATTACTTGTTAACTCAAGTAACTTTGTCACGATTTACACTTGTTATCTGCGCACTTTATTGTCAAAATTCAGCCTTGTCTATTGATTCAATTATCCAGACTTATTCCTTTTTGTTTTTATAATTACAAAGTAGCTATCCATGACGTCAATAATATCCACTCAGACCACCTATGCCGACATTCAATCTATCGTTGCTGATGACTTTGCCATTATGGATGAGCAAGTATTCGGCAGCTTAAACTCCAAAGTCCAGCTGGTGATGAGTGTCTCCCAGCATGTGATCAATGCTGGTGGTAAGCGCATGCGCCCACTTATTACCTTACTGTGCTCACGGATGCTCAATGATGCGCCATCTGAAGCCGCCATGCACTTAGCCGCCATCACTGAGATGCTGCACACAGCTACCTTGGTTCATGACGACGTCATCGATGAGTCAGGGCTGCGCCGTGGCAAGCCTACAGCCAATGCCACCTGGAACAACGCAACAGCAGTGTTGGTCGGTGACTATCTTATTGCTCGTGCCTTCAATCTGTTGGTAGGCTTTGGCAGTCTACCTCTACTTAAGCTATTCTCAGACGGTACTTGTGATATCGCTGAGGGTGAGGTGCTGCAGCTACAGCACCAGCATAACCCCAGTGCCACAGAAGCGGATTATCTGCGTATTATCGACGGCAAGACCTCAAGGCTATTTATGATGGCCACTCAAGGCGCTGCAATCTTACAAGAGCAGCCTCAATACCTTGAAGCGTTATCCGACTTTGGTCAGCACTTTGGTAATGCCTTTCAAATCATCGACGATATCCTTGACTACAGTGGCGATAGCGAGACTATGGGCAAAAACCTCGGTGACGACCTAGCTGAAGGTAAGCCTACCCTACCGACGATTAAAGCCTTAGAGCTATTAAAAGATACCGATAAACAGAGTTTTGATAAGCTGCGTATCGCAGTGCAGACGGGCAAAACAGATCAAGCAGATAAGCTCATCGAATTGGTCCGGCGCTCTGGTTCACTAGACTATTGCCGCTCTCGCGCTTTAAGTGAGACCGAACTGGCACAAAACGCATTGGCAAAACTACCTGACAATCGCTACCGCGATGGCTTATATCAGCTAACTGAGCTTGCTACTGCGCGGCTGGTCTAAGTCTCTACAATCATCTGGTTAGCTATTTATCACTTACGCTATGCTGATGACCATGGTTAAGCGGCGGTAATATTCACAGGTTATGTGCGTGACGGGTAACAATGTACTGGCCAAAAGTGACAAATACTTTAGGCAGTATAACCTGTCGCGCCCCTATAACCTGAATCTACCTAACCATAAACCTGCCCTACGCCCCTAGCGTTAATTGAAAGTAATTGAAAATATAGCTTAACTGACTACACGTTTCGATTTAAATTAAGATCTTACTTATGTAAGTAGCGCCCTTTGCGCTATTCCTGTTGCTGGTTTTCTACCCTTTATTTTCGTGATGTCGCTGTTTAATGCAATTGCTTCTTTTTTAATTTCTAACCGCTTATGAGGATTGGATACTCATACGCCCTTATCTAATATTTGTCTGGCTTACGGCGGCGATACTGGCAGCAACCACAAAGAACTCACCCCATGTCCCTGTATTATTTCTAGACTGAAATTATTATATGAGCTGCCCTTAACTTAGCGACTCAGTCCTCTCATAAAACTGCCCTCTTAAAGCGCCATTTTCATGATTCAGATGCTTATAGGGATAGTAAGGTTAACAATTCTTAACGTAAGGTTGTCATCAGTTTCTATATAGAATTAAAGTCATAATAAAAGAGCAGCTACTTACTGCTATAGCAAATTAGACTTGTTCGCAGCTTGGCAAGGGGGCAGCTTACCAACATTATTCTTCATTATAGGGTTGACTAGGGGGTATACCCTATAGTTTATAATAGCCACTTTGATGAGCTGTATCGTCCGAAGGTAGGATGGCGCATACCCTTATAGTTTATAGCTTAACGATTATTAATTCGCCAGTTCAGACCGGCCGAGCTAGTATTAATAGTGCGCGACTTATACTTTATAAACAATGATACTTTATAAAGAAAAAAGCAAAGACCGTGACTTTATAAACAGTTAGGCTCAATAAAATTGATACTTATACCAAGGTGCTTTTATAAAATAGCTACCGGCTGACTAGCTAAGGGCTAATCGAGCCTCATAAAATTTTATGACTAAGATACCGTCAAGACTGCTAAACGCTACAAGCTCCCTAAACTACTAAAAATGGACTTTTACCGTACATGCTCTGCTTTGTTAGTCACCCTTACTGTTCTGTGTCAAAGTCATTGGGGCTGATCTTAAACCATTCTAATAGAGACGAGAGTAGCGTACTGAACAGCCAATGCCTGATACTAAACCGTACTATCATTAACTTTTGATAATCTATATTACTTAACTTGTGAGTCAGTACCACCTTATTTGCTAACTAAGTCTGACTTATTAATTACTATATCGCCGAGGACATGAATGAAGCATCCCTATCTTGCGCTGATGATCGCAGCCACCTTATCTGGCTCTGCACTGACACTCACCGGCTGTGATAAGCAGGATGAGTCTGCTGAAGCCGGCGCTGCAGCTGCACAGCAAATGCCACCTGCGGTTGTCAATGTCGCACCTGTTACCTTTCAGACCGTGCCCCAAGTTCAGACTTTCTCTGGACGTACTACAGCCTATCAGACAGCCGATGTACGGCCACAAGTTAGCGGCATTATCGATGAGGTGCTCTTTCGTGAAGGCTCACCTGTCAAAAAAGGTCAGGCACTATATCGTATTAATACCGACAACTATAACTCCTCTATCGAGAGTGGTCAGGCTGCAGTCGCCCAAGCTGAAGCAAGCTTAGTGACCTCTCAGGCTAACTATAACAATGCCGTCGCAGAGCTAAATAGCCGCCAAGCTACGCTCATGCAAGCTGAGTCCGATGTCAATCGCCTCAAAGGCTTAGTCGAGATTAACGCCATCTCCCAGCAGCAGTTTGACCAAGCCGTTACCGCCTTACGTACAGCTCAGGCCGCAGTACAAAGCGCTCAGGCTAATATTGCCCAGTCCAAAGCAGGGATAGAGAGTGCTAAAGCCAATATTTCGGCTGCGCAATCTGGGCTGAAGTCGAGCCAACTAGACCTCAGTCGTACTATTGTCCGTGCGCCAATTAGTGGTCAAACCTCACGCTCTGAGGTCACTGCGGGTGCCTTAGTGAATGCCTCACAAGCGACACCATTAGTGACTATCTCACAGTTAAGTCCTATTTATGTCGATATTAGCCAGTCTTCTTCTGACTTACTAAAGCTGCGCCAACAGCTGGCCAGTGGCGAGGCGCAGCCTGGTGGCAATACGGTAGAGCTGGTACTAGAAGACGGCTCGACCTATCCTGCTCGCGGCAAGCTAGCACTCGCTGAAGCCAAGGTTGATGAATCTACTGGTGCGGTGACTCTCCGGGCGGTATTCCCTAATGAGCAAAACCTGCTATTGCCCGGCATGTATGTCTCAGCTCGATTAATTCAAAGTGTCATTAGCAATGCAGTATTACTACCACAAAGCGCTATTATTCGTAGCCCAAAAGGTGAGACCCAAGTCTATATCGTCGATAGCAATAATAAGATCCAAGTTCGACCCGTCACCATCGACGGCACTTACCAAGGCAAGTGGATCATTACAGCTGGTCTAAAATCCGGTGAAAAAGTAGTGATAACCGGTGGCTCTAAGGTTCAGCCAGAGCAAGAAGTGGTCGCAAAGCCTGTTGAGACCCCTAACTCAAATAGTAGCAATACGCCAGCTACTGCCTCTACTACGCCGAATAATAACAAATCAGCACCAAAGACACCGATGCAAGCAGCCAACGCGGCATCGGCAGCAGATAGCGACGCTGCTGATCAGAACACAGCGGCCAACTAACCCAACAGCAATAGCAAGACCTAGGGATTTACTATGTCACGTTTTTTTATCAATCGCCCTATTTTTGCTTGGGTGATCGCTATCTTAATCATGTTGGTAGGGATCATCTCGGTCATCAACCTACCGATTGAGCAATATCCGCGTATTGCACCGCCTACTATTACGGTCAGTGCCAGCTATCCTGGTGCCAATGCACAGACAGTAGAAAACTCTGTGGTGCAGATTATCGAGCAGCGCATGAAAGGGCTCGATGGCTTAATGTACATGTCGTCATCTAGCTCATCAAATGGCGGTGCTGCCATCACCTTGACCTTTGAAAATGGTACGGATGGTGATACCGCTCAGGTACAGGTGCAAAACAAGCTTCAAGCAGCGATGAGCTCATTACCACAAGAAGTTCAACGTCAAGGGGTCAATGTCAATAAGGCCTCAAGCAGCTTTTTGATGGTTCAAGCCTTTATCTCTGAAGATGGCAGTATGGATCGAGCAGATATTGCCGACTATATTAATTCTAACGTCGTCGATCAGCTAAGCCGCGTGGAAGGGGTCGGTGACGTTCAAGTATTTGGCTCATCTTATGCCATGCGCATCTGGCTCGACCCTGCTCGCTTACGAAGCTATAACCTGATGCCAAGTGATGTGGTCGCAGCCGTGCGCGCACAGAATGCTCAGGTATCAGCAGGCCAGCTCGGACAAGCCCCTGCGGCTACGGATGAGCAAGTGATCAATGCTACCGTCACCGTACAGAGCTATCTTAAAACACCAGAAGAATTCAAAGATATCTTGCTAAAAACCGACAGTTCAGGCGCTCAAGTCCGCTTAGGCGATGTTGCTGATGTGGCGATTGGCAGTGAGAACTATAGCGTTATCTCACTTTACAATGGTCAAGAGGCCGCTGGTCTTGGTATCTCTCTTGCACCTGGCTCCAATGCACTAGACACTCGCGAGCTGGTCGCCAATCGTATGGCACAGCTGGAGCAAAACTTCCCGACCGGCTTAGTATCCGTCGTCCCTTATGACACCACCCCCTTTGTTAGGTTGTCCATTGAGCAAGTTGTGCATACCCTACTTGAGGCTATTGTACTGGTCTTTATCGTCATGTTTATCTTTTTGCAGAACTGGCGAGCGACGATTATTCCTACCCTAGCTGTACCAGTGGTACTCTTGGGTACCTTTGCCATACTTTATATCGCCGGCTTTAGTATTAATGTACTGACCATGTTCGCTATGGTATTAGCCATTGGACTTTTGGTCGATGACGCCATCGTTGTGGTCGAAAACGTAGAGCGCATATTAGAAGAGAACCCCAGCATTTCGGTCAAAGACGCAACCATTCAGTCGATGGGCGAGATTAGTAAAATCGTCATTGGTATTGCCTTGATATTGTCAGCGGTATTCGTACCGATGGCTTTCTTTGGCGGCTCTACTGGCGTTATCTATCGTCAATTCTCTATCACGCTTATTACGAGCATGGTACTTTCTGCTGTGGTAGCTTTGGTTTTCACTCCTGCTCTATGTGTGACCCTGCTAAAACGCGGTAAATCACATGACAAGAGCAGCGATCAAAAAGGCTTCTTTGGTTGGTTTAACCGCACCTTTAGTAGATTAAGTCTTGCTTATGAGCGTTTCGTTGGTAATAGCATTCGCTTTAAGTGGTTATATCTTATCGGCTACGCCGCTATTATTGGTATTATGGCGGCTATCTTTTTGCGGATTCCTAGCTCCTTTTTACCTGAAGAAGACCAAGGGATTATGTTTACCTTGGTTCAGCTGCCTGCGGGGTCTACACTTAATGAGACTCAGGCCGTTTTGGACAAGGTGAGCAATTTTTATAATTCTCAAGAGTCTGATAATATCGCCTCGGTATTTACTGTGGCTGGATTCAGCTTTGCCGGTCAAGGTCAAAACATGGGGCTAGCGTTTGTACGCTTGACAGATTGGGACGATAGACCAGGTGCTGATAACACAGCACAGTCTGTCGCTAAGCGGGCCAATGGCTACTTCTTTACTCAGTTAAATGAGGCACAAGTCTTCGCTATTGTTCCACCCGCCATCACCGAGCTCGGTAATGCTAGCGGCTTTGATTTGATGCTACAAGATGCAGGCAATATAGGTCACGAAGGCTTATTGGCAGCGCGAAACCAGCTGCTGGGTATGGCTTCGCAAAGCGAGCAGGTCACAGGTGTTCGCCCCAATGGTCAAGAAGATGCGCCGCAGCTTAAGGTCAATATCAACCAAGAGCAAGCTGCCGCTTATGGGCTATCGATGCCAGCCATCAATGGGGTACTATCGACCGCTTGGGGCTCAGCGTATATCAATGACTTCGTCGATCGCGGCCGGATTAAGCGGGTCTTTATACAGGGTGAGCCTAGCAGCCGCACCAACCCAAGCGATATTGGCAAATGGTATGTGCGTAATGACAACGGCGAGATGATCTCATTTGACGCCTTCTCAAGTAGCGAATGGCAATCTGGCTCACCAAGACTAACCCGTTATAACAGTCTACCGTCAATGAATATTCAAGGTAGCGCAGCCCCCGGTCTTAGTACAGGTGAAGCCATGAGTACCATGGAGCAGCTGGTCGCCCAGCTGCCTGATGGCGTGACCTTTGAGTGGACCGGCATGTCATTAGAAGAGCAGAAGTCTGGCGACCAAGCGCCCCTACTCTATGCGGTATCTATTTTAGTAGTATTCTTGTGCTTAGCTGCGCTCTATGAGAGTTGGTCGATACCTTTTTCAGTGTTGCTAGTCATTCCACTTGGTGTTTTAGGAGCGGCTATCCTGACCTTACTGCGCGGCTTTGCCAATGATATCTATCTACAAGTTGGGCTGCTCACCGTCGTAGGTCTATCCGCCAAAAATGCTATCTTGATTATTGAATTTGCCAAAGAGCATCAAGAAGACGGCAATAGCTTAAAAGAGGCCGTCATGACAGCGGCTCGCCAGCGTCTACGCCCTATTATTATGACGTCGCTTGCCTTCGGTATTGGTGTAGTGCCACTATTTATCGCTACTGGCGCCGGCTCAGGTAGCCAGAATGCTATCGGTACTAGCGTCCTCGGTGGTGTGCTTAGCGCCACCTTCTTAGGGATATTCTTTATCCCCATGTTCTATATTTGGGTACGCAGCCTATTTCCAATTAAAGAGGGTCCTGGTGGTAGTGGCCCTCATGATTCAGGTGTTGATTTGAGTAATGACACTTTGAAAAAAGGTGATACCATAGGTCAGACTTATCCAGCTTCCCCTGACGGACATCAGCCTGTCAGCTTTGGAGATAATATAAAATGAGTTTTCGATTAAAATTTGCCAAACCAATATCTAAACTGACACCGTCATATTTAGGACGTAAGGGACGCATAGAGCCACTATCGAGCGAGCAGTCTTATATTAAGATGTCCTCACGGCTATCTAAGAGTCAGCGCTACGGTAAGCTAGTGGTGCTGTCAACATTGTCCATAAGTATGGCCGCATGCCAAACAATCCCAAAGGTAGACTCTCAGCCAGTATTGGCCCAGCCAAATGTGCCTATCAATCAGCCTTATCAAGTCAGTGACAAAGATACCGTTAGTACGCCGCAGATGCCTAGTATTGCGGCTGCGCGTTGGCAGGAGTTTTACAGTGATGATCGTCTCAAGGCGCTAATAGCGTTAGGTCTTAAGAATAATAAAGACTTAGAGAATGCAGTATTAGCGATTAAAAGAGCGCGAGCTCAATATCAAATCGCTGATATTCGCGATGTACCGACGATTAATGGTAGCGCTGGTTATGAACGCTCTGCCAATAATGCGATAGATAAAAATCCAAGTAGCGGCTATAGCGTCAATCTAGGTATGGCCAGTTACGAGTTTGACTTTTGGGGTAAGATATCCAGCCTAAAAGACCAAGCTCTACAGAACTATCTGGCAACTTCTGCCGCGAAGGATTCAGCTCAGATTAGCTTAATTAGTAATATTGCACAAAGCTATACCAACTTAAGCTATAGCATGGCACAGCTGGCGCTGGCCCGGGCCACCGTAGACAGCCGCGCGCAGTCATTATTCATCGCGCAAAAGCGCTTTGAGGCAGGGATTGATCCTAAGCTCCCTACCCTGCAAGCCGAGGCATCACTTGAGAATGCTAAGATTGCCGTTTACCGCGCTCAGCAAAATATCGATAAAGCGCTGACTGCCCTTCAGTACCTCATTGGCGCCCCAGTACCACAGCAGCTGATACCGCAAACCGCGGTGTCTAACATTACTAATATTCAAGGTGCTTTCAATGTTGGACTTCCAAGCGAGCTGCTGCGCTATCGCCCTGATGTGCTACAAGCAGAGTACTTACTTAAAGCGGCCGGTGCCAATATTGATGTCGCACGTGCGGCTTATTTTCCCTCTATTAGTCTGACAGGCCGCGTTGGTGCGGCCAGTAGCGATCTGGAGAACTTATTCAAAAATAGCGCAGTGGGTTGGTCATTTGGCCCCTCTATTAGCGTGCCTATTTTTGATGCCGGTCAGCTAGATGCCAACTATGAAGTGGCTAAAGTAGAACAAGAGCAGGCACTCAATCGCTATGAGAAGTCTATCCAGACCGCTTTTAAAGAAGTCGCCGATGTGCTTGCCAATCGTGCAACCTTAGACTTACAACTTGACTCGCAATATAAGCTTCAAGACAATTTTGATCAGACCTACCAGATTGCACAAGCACGCTTTAGAGCGGGCTTGTCCAATTATCTAGATGTCTTAGACGCTGAGCGCTCGAAGTTTGCAGCGCAGCAGAGCATCTTGGAGCTTGAGCAAGCTAAAGTAATTAGCCAAGTTGAGCTATATCAAGTATTGGGCGGCGGTGCTAACTTGGTCGAGGGCACTGTTATCCCTGTGTCAGAGCACAGTAATATCGTCGATCTTGTTAACCTACCAGCACGCTCTCCAGAGGCAAAAGCTGAGCGCGCTATTGATGCGGCAGGCTCTGCCCGAATTGCTACGCCGCAAGAAGTGGCCGCCATCATTCAAGAGCAACCCGCTGAGGTTACTGGCTTTAAGCCGACTGATATTGTCGATATCGATAACGACGGCAATGCCGATGCTGCCGTAGGCATCTATGCTGAAGATGTGCCTGTGGAGGAGCTGCCAGTGACGCCAGATGCTGTCCCAAATACCAGTAATCAACCAAAAACCAATAATCAACCGTAGCCCCATATCCTAGCGCCATTAAAAAAGCCCAAGCCGATGATATCGGCTTAGGCTTTTAGCTGCTAGGGGTGGTCAAAATAACCTCTACTGCAACGTAGAGTTTTTATTAGCGTACTAAGCAGCGTTAAAAGGCAAAGCTAGCAACTCCCATAGCGATAGTCCTACCTTCATCATTGACCATTTTCATCTGCACTGTCGCGCCTTTACGCCCCAAGCGCACGACTTCGCCACTAGCAATAAACTGCTTACCACGGCCAGGAGACAGATAGTCAATGCGCAAGTCTACAGTGGCTAAACGGCTGATTTTTTTGAACTGATTCATCAAGCTACCTTGATTGCGGCGATAAATTTCGAGCATCGCTACGATACCGCCGACGCTATCTAGCATAGTCGCTGCTACCCCGCCGTGGAGAATACTAAAATTGACATTGCCAATCAGATCCTCTCTAGCATCTAGGTAGCAACGAATCTGCTCCCCATCAAAGCGCATTTCCATCTTATTAAGTTTAAGGTAGGGACTATTATTAAATGCCCTAACCAGTCGCTTACCCACTTGATCAAAGCGTAATTGATGCTCATCCTTGCCAGAGTGTGTTTTTTCTTCTTCAATAGCGAATTGAGTGAATTCTTCCTCATTCATAAGAGCTGAGTGCTCATTTTCATCTTCATAATGCTGATTGTCAGTCTCATTTGGGGTACTGACATTCTCTTCAGAATGGAGCGTCGCCTTTGAAAAGGAATCGTGAATCGTCATACATTCTTCCTTGAGTTATAATACAAGGCGTAATTTTAACACAGCCTACTGTTTTATTTTCATCTCAGCATACATAAGTCTGGTTGAGTACTGATAAGCTGGGTTGAGGCCTGTTGGAATACTCAAAAAAACCTAGTATTAAATACCTTAATAGACCTTACCTATTAAAGTATTTGACCTATTAAGGTATTTGATACCCTTAAACTGTAGTTGTTAACAACAAGTCATTCACTATCAATCGTTATTATTGGGTTGGTTTTATTATAAAAATGTCCCATCTGTTTCATTCATCTGCTAGCATCTTATTCTAAAATTTAGCTTTATAGGATATCACCTATGACTTACACCTTTAATCGTACCTACCCTAACACTCGTCTACGCCGTTTACGCTACAACGACAATGTCCGCGCTATGATTCGCGAAGCTGAGCTACACCCCAAGCATCTGATTGCCCCGGTCTTTGTCATCGAAGGGAGCAATCAGCGCCAAGCCGTTGCTAGTATGCCTGGTGTCGAGCGACTATCTATCGACTTATTGATTGAGTATGCAAAAGCCTTGCTGAGTGAGGGCGTCACCACTATCGATATCTTCCCCGTCCTTGATGCCAGCTTAAAGACCCCTGATGGCAAGGCTGCTTATGATGCCGATGGTCTAGCCTGCCGCACGGTCAAAGCCGTCAAAGATGCTGTCCCTGAAATGGTAGTAATGACTGATGTGGCACTTGATCCTTACACCTCTCACGGTCAAGACGGTGTCCTAGACGATACCGGCTACGTCATCAATGATGATACCGTCGATATCTTAGTTCAGCAGTGCTTAGCCCATGCTCGTGCTGGGGCGGACATCATCTCTCCAAGTGACATGATGGATGGTCGTATCCTCGCTATGCGTCAGGCGCTTGAGTCAGAAGGCTTCGTTAATACTGCTATTATGGCTTACTCGGCCAAATATGCCTCTGCCTATTACGGTCCTTTTCGTGATGCCGTCGGTAGTGCAGGCAACCTAAAAGGTGGACATAAAAAACAGTATCAGATGGACTTTGGCAATCGCGCCGAAGCCTTGCACGAAGTCGCTATGGATATTCAAGAAGGTGCTGATATGGTAATGGTCAAACCCGGCCAGCCTTATCTTGACCTCATTCGCGAAGTCAAGAATACCTTTGGTGTACCAACCTTTGCTTATCAGGTGTCTGGCGAATATGCCATGCACATGGCGGCGATTCAAAACGGTTGGCTCACTGACGCTGTTATCTTAGAGTCATTGATTGGCTTCCGCCGCGCTGGTGCCGACGGCATATTGACATATTTTGCGTTAGAAGCGGCTCGTCAGCTGAATGCTTAAGAGTTAACATCAACCTTTAAATAGTTTGCTAATACTCAGACGACTCTAAACTAACTTATGGCTGTTTAATCGCTGTCTTAATATCAATTAAGACAGCGATTTTTATGATAAATCGATATAAATGGTTATCTATTTGATGAGTTGGACAAAGATAGCTTATGTGGTGAGCTGACTTTTTGATGAGGGTATTTGAGACTTTTTTATATTTGTTCTCGCCTTAACTGGCGCCGTTATTTGCTTTGATACTAGAATTGGGCTACCAGTAATGGTCATGACGGTATATGAGACTGATACAGATCAGGCGACAGGGAATGGCGCAACCTGCTAAATAACGACCATGCCGCAGACCTTAAAGGTGCTAACACCAAGCTTGCTTTACAGCTTATTAGTTACTATCTACGTTGGTGTGTGCTGATACTTGTGTGCTGCTGCCAATCATGCGTTGGTGGGTATCAACTAAAGGCTGGATCAGTCTTGCCACTACGCGCAATTATATGGTGATTATTATTGATATTGTCTTTTTATCAATTGTCGTACTTTTATTTAGAAAATTAATCATCGACCCGCCGTTGTGTTCCATTAAACAGCAGTCATGATTGTGAATTTGCTCATTACCTTGAGTAGTATTATCTTTAGCAGTGCCTTCTTACACTTTTTAGTCCTTCACGACCGCAAACGCTACCGTGCGTATAAGCTGACAGTCTTACCTAACAAACAAAGGTATCGACAACTCTGGTGAGCATTCGTTTAGCATTATGGGTTGGGCGATAGCACTATTACCGCCCAGACAAACTAAATTTTGCAATGACGCCATTTAGAGGGTGTATTAAAATCAATAAAAAAGCCAGCAATTGCTGGCTTTTTAATATATCGAAGCTGACTATTAAACTAGAAGCTCTTGATATAAGACACACCAAATACCCATGGGTTGATTTCAGCAGTACCAATCTTGTTACCATTTAGCTCGACATCAGGCTCGATATCGATATAACGAGCATCGACACGGACTGCATCACGCTCAGCGATTGGGAAATCTACACCAACATGACCTGCCACGCCAAAGCTATCTTTGATTTTTAAATCAGCGTCATTCAGGTAGATACGCTCTTTAAAGAAGGTGGTGTAGTTAGCACCAATACCGACGAATGGCTTAACCATCGTGTTTACATTATCAAAATGATATTGCAAAGATACTGTTGGTGGTAGATGCTGAGTTTTAGCATCAATAGTCGCGCCTTCAGCATTTTTTAGCGAGATGTCATGATGAAAAGGTAAGGCTGCTAATACTTCAACACCGACATTATCTGCAAAGAAATACTCTCCAGTAACTGTTGGACGAACATCTTCATCCACATCAACGCTTAAAGTATCGTTAGCCAATTTGCCATTATCATCTGCTGGCATCACGTAACCTGCTCCGACACCTACGGTCCATGAGCCAGCTGGTGCTGCCAGTGCAGGAGCCATAAAAGTCGCTGAACAAGCAGTCGCCGCAGCGAGTAGTAGTGCTTGACGTTTCATCATAATATCCTCAATTCTTCACTATGAAATAACAGCACTGCTCTAAAGAGAACAGCATTAGGGTATGGTAAAGTTCTTTAAAATCACTTCGCTCTTTATAGCGTGACGCTTGGGAATAACTACGAAATATAGAACAGCTCAATAATAACCTCGTGGCATCTTACGGCTTTATTGCAGCAACCTTACCCACGACTTTCATTATAGTAAAAAGCCACATAATTAGTAAGGTTTTGCCGATGGCTTTTGTCTACCCATCAGTCAAAATAATTCTCACTATGGTTATAGCCTTGATGACTTTATCTGTGCTTAGACGGTTGTTATTTACCTAGCACCCCCTATAATAAGCCATGATTTTTATTAATAGCTTTTATCATAAAAAGGTAGCGCCATGAGCCAATTAAACCCCAAACAACAAGAGGCCATGACTTATGTGTCAGGTCCCCTTCTCGTCTTGGCAGGTGCAGGCTCTGGTAAAACCTCGGTCATCACCCAAAAGATCGCCTACCTTATTGAGCAATGCGATATGCCAGCTGAGCGTATCACAGCGGTAACCTTTACCAATAAAGCCGCACGCGAGATGAAGGCTCGAGTGAGTAAGCTGCTGCCGAGCGAAAAGACGCGAGGCCTAACCGTCTCGACTTTTCACCAGTTTGGTTTGCAGTTTTTGCGCTATGAGTTATTGCACACGCCGCTTAAGGGCAACTTCTCTATCATGGACGCCGATGACAGTAAGCGACTATTGATGGAGCTGATGATGCGCGACAATCTATCGGGCGCTGAAAGCCGCGAGCTGGTCGGCAAAGCCATCAAAATGATATCGGATTGGAAAAATGATCTCGTTGAGCCAGACAAAGCCATGGAGACTCTAGAAGATCCAGAAGACATGATATTTGCGACGTTATACGCCCTATATGAGCGTAACTTACGTGCTTACAATGCGGTGGACTTTGACGATCTAATCGTGTTGCCTGCCAAGATACTGCGCGACAATACCCAACTGCGTGACAAGTGGCAAAACCGCATTCGCTACTTGCTGGTCGATGAATATCAAGATACCAATACTGCCCAGTACGAGCTTATCAAGCTGGTGGTCGGTGTTCAGGGGCGCTTCACCGTCGTGGGTGATGACGATCAGTCAATCTACGCTTGGCGCGGGGCCAAACCAGAAAATATGGCGCTGCTTAAAGAGGACTACCCCAAGCTTAAGGTGGTCAAACTTGAGCAAAACTACCGTTCGACCAGTCGCATCTTGAACGCAGCGAACATGGTCATTAGAAACAACGAGCACTTATTTGAAAAAGCGCTGTGGTCAGATAAAGGCGAAGGCGAGAAAATCCGTATTATTAATTGCCGCAACGATGATGATGAGGCCGAGCGCGTCGCCAAAGAGATCGTGACTCATAAGCTACGCTACGGCAATGATTGGGAAGACTACGCTGTCCTCTACCGCAGTAACTTTCAGGCACGAATGTTAGAGGCGCAGCTGCGTCAATTGCAAGTACCTTATAAGCTATCTGGTGGTCAATCATTCTTTGCCCGTAGCGAAATTAAAGATATCATGGGCTATCTGCGTCTGATCTTAAACCCAGAAGATGACAGTGCCTTCTTACGTATTATCAATACGCCTAAACGTGGCATGGGGCCTGCGACATTAGAAAAACTCGGCCTATTTGCTCAAGAGCATAATATCTCTCTACTTGCCTCTTGTACCCACGGTGGCCTTAGCCATGTACTGCCTAGTAAAGCGCACGGTACGTTAAAA
The DNA here is from genome assembly GCF_004335015.1 of Psychrobacter pygoscelis. GTDB lineage: Bacteria > Pseudomonadota > Gammaproteobacteria > Pseudomonadales > Moraxellaceae > Psychrobacter > Psychrobacter pygoscelis. The sequence goes on along the minus strand of NZ_RQRU01000007.1, from coordinate 22,103 downwards.
GAGTTTGGCGAGTTTATTGAGCACTATACTCGGGAGCTTGATCAGCAGCCAGACCCCATGCCTATCGTCCGTCAGATGGTAGATGAAACCGGCTATATCGACGTCGTTAAAAGCGAAGCTAAGACCCCGCAACAAGAGAAGAATCGGATCGACAATATTGAGATGCTCTATAGTAGTATTCAGTCGCTAATCAATCGCGCTGAAGAAGATGAAGACCGCAATATCGAAGCCGTTATCCGAAAGCTGGTACTCCTTGACATGCTTGAGCAGCAGCAAGAAGAAGAGAATACCAATAAGGTCAACCTGATGACCCTGCACGCGGCAAAAGGCTTGGAGTTCAACAACGTCTATATTATGGGGTTAGAAGAAGAGCTATTGCCGCATCGCAACTCGATAATGTCCGAGACGGTAGAAGAGGAACGCCGCCTTATGTACGTGGGTATCACGCGCGCTCGTCGTGAGCTAACTTTAACCCTAGCCGCCCAACGCCGAGCCGGTGGGCAGATGCGCCCAACGACCGAAAGCCGATTTTTAGAAGAACTTCCAGAAGAGCATCTGGACTGGCCCGCTAAACGCAAGAAAAAACAAGCGCAAAAAGACCCAGAAAAGGTCGCAGATGAGTATCTGGCCAATATTCGTGCCTTGTTAAAGCGCTAACGGTCAAATTCAGGCTTAAGCCACTGTCTGGTTAGTCTGAATGCTCATCATACTTTTCATTATCTCTTATTTGTCACCGCTATATGTTGGGTGACATACTCTATGCCTTATATACCCTTGGATCCATAATTAATGACATCAGCTCAAACGCCACCTCACTCTAGTCCTAATTCAGCCACCTATAGCGTGGAAGACAAGCTCATTTACTTGCAGACCTTGGTGTCTGAGCAAGATACCACTGCTATTACCGAATTCTTGGCAGAGCAGTCTGAGTATGAGATTGCCAACCTTCTTGAGTCTTTCCCGAGCGATGACAGGCAGTTTATTTGGTCGCTAGTACCGACAGATATCAAAGGTGAGGTACTGGCAGAGGTCGAAGATGAGATTCGTCAGCCGCTCATGCGCAATATCTCGTCCAAAGAGATCTCAGTACTGACTCAGGATCTAGATGCTCAAGATATCTCAGAGATTTTGGATACTGTCTCTGAGCGTGTCCGCTCCAAGGTTATGGCGACTTTAGATGAAGACGTCCGCCTGCAAGTCAATCAGCTCAATACTTATGAGGACTGGGAAGTCGGTAGCTATATGGACCCAGATATCATTCAGATTCATGATGATATCTCGCTTGCTGAAGTTCAAGATTGGCTGCGCCTTGATGAAGACTTACTCGATGATCAGAGCCAAGAGCTATTAGTTGTCGATAAGAGTCAGCAGCTGCTAGGGCTACTCAGCTTGGTCGATCTTATTAAACACCCACAAACAACCTTAGTCACAGACCTTATTGATCCTGCCGTTACCATTAATGATCGCATGGATATTCAAGATGCTGCCTCTGTCTTTCGCTCAGAAGACATTCGTTTTGCCCCGATTATCAATGCGCATGGAGAGCTGGTCGGGCAACTTAATGCTGAAGACATCATGGAGATTATTCAAGACGACGTCGATAGTACTATGAAGCACTTAGCAGGGGTCAGCGATGACGAAGAGCTATTTGCCCCTATTCTTACCAGTGCTAAAAGTAGAAGCGTGTGGCTCGGCATTAACTTAGGTACTGCGCTATTGGCTGCCGCCGTCATCGGGCAGTTTGAAGCCGTATTATCAAAAGTTGTCGCCTTAGCCGTGCTTATGCCGGTGGTCGCTAGTATGGGTGGTATCGCTGGTAGTCAGACTTTGACTGTCGTAATTCGTGGTCTGGCTATGGGGCAGATTGGTGGCTCTAACCGTTGGTGGCTCTTTAACAAAGAGCTGTGGGTTGGCGCTATTAATGGCATTATTTGGGCATTTATTATGGCCGCTATTGCTCAGGTTTGGTTCCACGACCTAATGATTAGCCTAGTGATTGGCTGCGCTATCGCCATAAACATGACCGTGGCCAATACTTCTGGCATCGCTATACCACTAATTCTCAAACGTATGAATATTGATCCGGCATTATCGGCTTCTGTCATCTTGACGACAGTGACTGATATTATTGGCTTTTTATCATTCCTCGGATTGGCAAGTTTGTTAATTTTATAAAGCGCAGTATTTATTCACTGTGTTACTCTTTATAAATCATATGTACTTATATGCTAGGACCTGTATAACAGTACTTTATAACCTCCTTGTATTTTACTAATAGCCATCTATCTTTGTACCCTTCGTTAAGCGAACTTGTCAGCTAAACTATTGTATATAAATCATCAAATAACTTAATTGGACAGCTTATGAATTCCGTTCAGGTCAAAATCTTAAACCCTAAAATTGGCTCGCACCCTGACTTCCCAATGCCTACGCGCGCCACTGATGGCTCCGCTGGTATTGATCTTCGCGCTTGTATCGATGAGGCCATTACCATCAAAGCGGGCGAGACACAGCTAATCGGTACTGGGATTGCTATCTATATCGCTGACCCAAATTACGCTGGACTGATCTTACCACGCTCAGGTCTCGGTCATAAGCATGGTATTGTGCTAGGCAACTTAGTTGGTCTTATTGATGCCGATTATCAAGGTGAGCTGATGGTGAGTATCTGGAATCGCAGTGACAGCGATTTTGTTTTGCAGCCTGCTGAACGCATGGCGCAGTACATGGTCGTTCCTGTCATGCGTCCTAGTTTTGATATTGTTGATGAATTTAGCGACACCAGTGCTCGCGGTGCTGGCGGCTTTGGTCATTCAGGCAGTCATTGATATCATCTTACATCGTTAACCGGCAACACTTCTAACTTTGAACGTCAACGCTGATTAAGGGGTGCTGGATTTATGCTGATAAGGATGAATTGACATAGTTGTTCAATGTAGTTGCTTAATACAGCTAGTTAATATAGCTACGCAATACAGCTACTCAATATATTCTGTTAAATTAGCGAACAATATTTCATTACTTTATGAGATTATTAGACTATATAATTGTAACAATATAATTATTAATTTAGACTAGGATAACTTAGGAAATCGCATTATTTTAGGAGTCTTAAGCTTTGTCCAATCACCCCTATTCCCCTCAGCAGCCCTTATTCAAAGCTTATGATATCCGCGGTGATCGTAAGCTTTTTACCGATAAGTTCGTTCAAGCGTTAAGTCAAGTTTTTGCTGAGCAGCTTATTGCGCACGGGGCCAGTAGGGTGGTTTTAGGCTATGATGTGCGCCACGGTAGTGAAGCGATTGCCCGACAATTTGCCCAGACTCTAAATAACTATGGTCTTAATATCATTTGGTTAGGCTTGGTGACTACCCCCATGATGGCCTTTTGGGCGCAGCAGTTTGAAGGCCACGGCATTATTGCGACAGCGAGTCACTCTGAGTGTCATATAAGTGGCATTAAATGGCTAATCGCAGGTGAGTCACCCAGTAGCGAAGATATTCAAGCGTTGTATCAACAGTTAGCCCATACTCGCTCGCCCGCTACAGTAGCTTCTGACGCCGCTCAGCATATCGATAGCTTCACGACTCCACAGTATCCTATCTCTTGTGAGACTTTGCCCAACTATCTAATAGGTGAAAACTATTTTAATGGTATCGCTGACGCTCTTAACCAGATTCAGCAAGGTCAGCGCCAGTCAACTGGCCTAGCGCTAGAGTCTAGACCATTAACCGTTGTTGTAGACTGCCTAAACGGAGCCACCAGTCCTTTTGCACAAAAATTCTTTGCTCAATTCGATACGTTGTGTGCTCACGTTATTACTCTTAATAACACCCCTGACGGCAACTTCCCAAAAGGCAATCCTGATCCCACCGAAACTGGCCGACTAAAAGAGTTACAACAAGCTGTCATAACGCACCGTGCAGATGTCGGGTTTGGCTTTGATGGTGATGGCGACAGGCTAATGGTAGTCGATAACCTCGGGCATATCCTTGAGCCAGACCACCTCCTGTATTTATTGGCCAAAATCGCCATTGTCGACAGCAAAGCCTCTCAAAACCAGCCTAGCGTAACCACTAATATCGCCGCAACTACGCCTACCGTTATCTTCGATGTGAAATGCTCACATCACCTTCCAACCTTGATTCAAGGTATTGGTGGTCAGCCGCAGATGAGTAAGACGGGCAGCAGTACCATGCGTAAAGCGCTACAAAGTGGTGGTAGTAACGCTATCTTCGCCGGAGAGCTGTCTGGGCATTTCTTATTCAATGATGGTTACTTTGTCTTACATGATGACGCAATGTACGCAGCACTACGACTATTGAACTGGCTAAGCACTCAATCTGACAGCTTGGCAGATCTTATCGCTCGCCTACCGCAAATGGTCAATACACCCGACGTATACTTGCCACTAAAGCGTTTTGACTATATCAGTACTCAAGGGAGCTTGTTACAAAAGCTCAGTGAGCTTTGCAACAAGCTACAAAGCTGCTGCCCAAGCGACTTTCAGCAAACGCTCTATAGACATGGTCGAGCCGCTAAACTGACCTCTGGTAAGCAGCTCGGACTACCTGATAACACTCGCTTGACCTGTATTGATGGTATTCGCTTAGATTTTGCCAATGGTTTTGGCGTCATTCGCCCCTCTAATACCAGCCACAGTATCACTGTTCGCTTTGCTGGCAACACCTTAGCTGATCTGCGCGCTATTCAAGAGCGTTTTGTTGAGCTATGCAAGAATATTGATGAAGATCTTGCTTCACAGATAGCTAAGATTCGTCCAAGCGGTTAAAATATCCTATCTTTTTTACTATCATTACGGGTGCGCCATGTCTCTAAACCTTGCCGAAGCCAAAACCACCGCTGAAGTTTTAACCACTGCCCTACCCTATATTCAGCGTTTTGAAGACAAGATTATTGTCGTCAAATATGGTGGCAACGCCATGACCGACCCAGCACTTGAAAGCTCATTCGCTCGTGACATTGTGCTACTAAAGACTGTAGGGTTACATCCCGTCGTGGTGCATGGCGGCGGTCCACAAGTGGATCAACTGCTCAAAGAGCTGGGACGTCACTCAGATCGCATCGACGGCATGCGTGTCACCGATAAATCGACGATGGATGTGGTAGAGATGGTGCTAGGCGGTAGCGTTAATAAATCTATCGTGAGTCTCATCAATAAACACGGTGGCCGCGCTATTGGCTTGACAGGTAAAGACGCCAACTTAATCAAAGCCAAAAAGCTGCTGATGAGCAAGACTGATGACATGGGCGATCCACGCGAAATAGACTTAGGCTTCGTCGGAGAGGTAGTAGACGTTAATAAAGACGTTATTATGATGCTTATTAGCTCAAACTTCATTCCTGTTATAGCGCCGCTAGGCGTTGACAATGATGGCAACACCTATAATATCAATGCTGATCTGGTCGCCGGGAAGGTCGCTGAGTTCCTACAAGCTGAGAAACTCATGTTACTTACCAATATTAAAGGCGTTCTGGGAAAAGATGGCGAGGTCGTCACTGGTCTCACACCAAAAAAGGTGGAGGCGCTGATCAAAGATGGTACTATCTCAGGTGGGATGATTCCCAAGATTCAATGTGCCCTTGATGCAGTGCGCAGTGGCGTCAAAAGCGCGGTAATCGTCGATGGGCGCGTTCCTAATGCGACCCTATTAGAGATCTTTACCAATGAAGGCGTTGGTACTTTGATCAGCCGCGATATAGAGGCAGCACTTAGTTAACTTGATTTAATGTTGATGTTGACGTTAATAACAAACATTTTCTAGATAAGGTTGAGAACGACAATGGCATTAGGGCTTTGGTGCTTACTTTTTACGATTTATAGTGCTTATTGTTGGTGGATAATCGGCTTTGGCGGAGCAAAATGGATTGAAGGCTGGAAGTCTTCCATTTTTATTGGCTTAGTATCCCTAGATTGGAACGCCGAACAGATTCGTATGTATGTGCTGATCTTCTGGCTCGCAAGTTTAGTCTATTTTGTCATTGCTATATTTAGACCTGAGCTTAGACTAATTTAAGCTCAGGCTTTTGATCAGAGCGCTGATGCTTATAGCGTGATAGACATAGCTTTTATAGCGGCGCGAAATTCGCATCAAATTCTGCCTCATCATAACCACACAACAGTACTGGCTCGCCTTTAATTTCACCGTCTATAATCGGCCTTTTTATCATGCTGGTATTTGCTAATAACAGCTCAATTGCTACCGACTCATCGCTATCGGCTGCTGCTTTTTGCGCATCGCTGAGCTTTCGCCAAGTAGTACCGCGCTTATTGAGCACCTTGTTTATACCTAGCGAGTCGACCCATCGCTGAACGCTATCATTGTCTATACCTTGCTTTTTATAGTCATGAAATTCATAGCTGACACCAAGCTCATCAAGCTTGCTAAATGCCTTCTTCATACTATTACAAGATTTGATACCGTAAATGGTGATGGTCATTAAGACTCCTAAAATAATAAAATGATTGAAAAGTATAAATTTGGGACAATCTTTCACTGCTTGCCTGCAGGGTTTGTATTATATTCCCTCCCTTGCCCCATCGCAATTTATCCCAATTTACGCTATCCTAGCGTATCTAATTTAATTACCTATTACCCCTATAAATTTCTAATTTCGAGCCAAATATGAGCAACGCAACATCTAGCAATCACCAACCAAAACAAACCAATTCTAAGCAGTACAACCCCCAAGCTATTGAGAGCGCTCAGCAAGCTAAGTGGGACGCTGAAGCTCGCTACGAAGTCAGCAATGACAAGACTGACAAACCCACGCGCTATATGCTATCGATGTTCCCTTATCCTAGCGGCAAGCTGCACATGGGCCATGTGCGCAACTATACGATATCAGATGTCTTAAGCCGCTACTATCGACTCAAAGGTTATGAAGTCATGCAGCCTATGGGCTGGGATGCTTTTGGCTTGCCCGCTGAGAATGCCGCGATTGCCAACCAAACACCCCCTGCTGAATGGACGTTTGCCAATATCGATAATATGCGTGCGCAGCTTAAGCTACTCGGCTTATCCATCGATTGGTCGCGTGAATTTGCCACTTGTACCCCTGAGTATTATCGCTGGGAGCAGTGGTTATTTTTGCAGTTGTACAAAAAGGGCCTCGTGTACAAAAAGCTTGCCACCGTCAACTGGGACCCAGTGGACAACACAGTACTCGCCAATGAGCAAGTCATCGATGGTAGAGGCTGGCGTAGTGGCGCGCTTGTTGAGAAGCGCGATATCCCCATGTACTACTTCAATATCACCAGCTACGCTGACGAGCTACTGAATGATCTTGACCAATTGGAGGGCAAGTGGTCACCAGAAGTCATCACCATGCAGCGCAACTGGATTGGTCGTAGTGCTGGTATGGAAGTGCACTTTCCCTATGATTTAGAGGGTGAGACCAACACCTTAGACGTCTTTACCACTCGACCTGATACTTTGATGGGGGTGACGTACGTTGCCGTTGCCGCTGAGCATCCACTTGCTCAGTATGCCGCAGAGCGCAATGAAGCTATTGCCCAGTTCTGTAATGAATGCAAACAAGGGTCTGTGGCCGAAGCAGATATTGCCAAGGCTGAGAAAAAAGGGATGGATACTGGCCTGACCGTGACCCATCCTTTGACCGGCGAGAAGATTGCGGTATGGGTCGCTAACTACGTATTGATGAGCTATGGCTCTGGTGCGGTTATGGCTGTCCCTGCCCATGATGAGCGCGACTTTGAGTTTGCGACCAAATACGACCTACCAATCAAGCAAGTTATTAATATCCCAGAAGGCTACTTTGATAGCATTAATAACTCAGATGAGGCAGACACTAGCGAAGCTGGTAAAGTCGGTGCTTATACCGAGCGTAATACGCTAGTAAACTCTGGTGAGTTTGACGGTATGGACTTTGACCAAGCCTTTGAAGCGATGCTAGCTAGACTTGAGCCGCAAGGTCTAGGGTCCAAAAAAATTCAATTCCGCCTTCGTGATTGGGGCGTTTCGCGCCAGCGTTATTGGGGCTGTCCTATCCCTATGATCAACTGTGAACACTGCGGTACTGTGCCAGTCGATGAGGCTGACTTGCCTGTGAAGCTGCCCACCGATGTCGTCCCTGATGGCCGTGGTAATCCACTTAAAAACATCTCGGAATTTGTTAATACAACGTGTCCAAAATGCGGTAGCGATGCCGAGCGTGAGACGGATACCTTTGACACCTTTGTAGAGTCTAGCTGGTACTACGCGCGCTTTGCCAGTCCGAACGATACCGATGATATGGTCAATAAAGCAGCGGCCAATAAATGGCTGCCCGTAGACCAGTACGTGGGCGGTGTTGAGCATGCGGTCATGCATCTGCTTTATGCGCGCTTCTTCCATAAGCTTATGCGTGATGAGGGCTTGGTCTCTGGGGATGAGCCGTTTGCTAAGCTAATGACCCAAGGCATGGTACTTGCTGGTACTTTCTTACGTGAAAACGCAGACGGCAGTACCACCTACTATTTCCCACACGACGTCGATATCGAATTTGACGATCGTGGTCAGCCTATTAACGCCACGCTTAAGGCCGACGGCAAGCCAGTAAGGATTGGTAAAATCGAGAAGATGTCTAAGTCAAAGAATAACGGCGTTGACCCGCAGCTTACTATCAACCAATATGGTGCGGATACCGTTCGTCTTTATACGCTATTTACCGCGCCAGCAGAGCAGACTTTAGAGTGGTCTGACGACGCGCTAAAGGGACCGTTCAACTTCCTCAAAAAAGTCTGGCGCATCACTCAAGAGCATCTGCAAGTACTACAAGGTCAAGGACTAGTGGCAAACGACGTCATTAGCACCATCGATGGCAGTAAGCTAAGTAAAGCGGCTAAGGGCTTGCGCCGTAAGACTCACGAGACCATTAGCAAGATTGATAACGATTTAGGCGAGCGCTTGGCTCTTAATACCCCCGTCTCCAGTCTTATGGAGCTAGGTAATGAGTTGGGCAGCTTCGATCCCAATAAAGAATCTGATAGCCAGCAGGGGCTAGCGGTACAGACCGAAGCCCTAGTGAATTTACTCATTATGCTATCAGCCTATGCCCCGCATATCTCTGAGCAGCTGCTTGAGCAGTTGGGCTACGATACGGCAACACTTAGCTACCCTACAGTTGATGAGTCTGCCTTGGTTCAAGACAGCATTACCATGGTGGTACAGGTCAATGGTAAGGTACGCGGTAAGATGGAAGTTGCCCCGGGTACTAGCAGCGATGATATCAAGGCTCAGGCCAAGCAGATTGAGAGCGTGGCAAAATTCCTCACGGGCGAAATCAAAAAAGAGATCGTCGTGCCCAATAAACTTGTCAATATTGTGGTGGCTGGCTAATGCGCAACTTTCTTTGTCCATCATCCCTATCGTTAAATAAGACAGCGCTGAACAGACTGCCGCTTAGCAAGCGAGCACTGCTAGCGATACTTGTTAGCGCTCCTTTACTCGGGACAGCGCTGACTGGTTGTGGCTTTCATCTGCGCGGCTATGATACGCCCATGCAGTTAGCGCATCGCGATACGGTACTGATGATCGATGAGGACCGCACTACCTTTTTACTCAAGCGCCCATTAGTGGAGCGTCTGGAGGCAGTCGGTGTCAATGTCGTCGATGCCCTATCGATGATAGAGAGTGGTCAAGGTGACAACCTATCTGCCGGTCAATACAATGCCGCGATTAAAGTTAGCAACGTAAGCTTTAAAAAGTACCAGCTGGTCGGCGTCTTGACCGAGATTCGTCAAGTTATTAGCGCGGATGTTACCTACCGGATTCGCCAAGATGGCAAACTTACTGAAGTGACCAACCCCATCCAAGTTGAGCGCAGCTATCAGTACAATGCCGCTTCGGTCAGTACTGAAGACCAACAAGGCGCGCAGATAAGAGACTGGCTCTATGAGAGCTTGGCTCGGCGCATTACAGACCAATACGTGGCCTTAAGCCTACCAAAAGTAGCGCCTAACCCTAATTCGGCATCTAAGTAGCTTATGCAAGATAGCTTTTTAAATGCTTATCCGAAACTCCAAAACAGCCTACAAAGCCAGTCTGGTCACTCGGATATTTCAGTCGCTGGTCTGTGGCTTGCCCATGGGGATGAGCCACTGCTGAACCAGTGGCTGCTGGATGCGTTGAGAGCTATCTGGCAGCAGCAAAATTATTCGATTACTAGGGTAGATTTGGCCTCCGTCAAGACTTGGCAAGAGGTGCTCAGCGAGCTTGGTAGTTTGTCCTTGTTCGATGATGCCACCGCGGTTATCGTGACCGGTAACCACAAACCTGATAAGAGCATTTCTACAGAGCTTGAGCGCTTTGCGCAAGAGGCTCAATCTGGTAACAATAATAATAGTGTATTGTGGCTGACCTCTAAGCTGGATAAACGCGCACAAAAGGCCAAATGGTTCAGCCTATTTGCTACGCTTGGTCATGTCATCGACTGCAATCTATACCAAGAGCAGCAGCGTCAGCAGATACTGCAAGTGCGCGCTCAGCAGTTTGGTTTACAATTGACTACTGATGCTTGGCAACTGTTAATGTCTCATACTGAGCATCATCTTTTGAGCGCCTATCAGACTCTTTGGCGACTGTCTTACCTTTTTGCCCCTACCTTAGCCCAATCAGGCGTCGTATCTCTTGATATTGATGACCTACAGGCCGCTTTAGTCAGTAACGCACAGTTTAGTGTCTTTGATTTATCCGATGCTATGCTAGCGGGTAATAGCAGCCAAGTGGTCAAGATTATCGATCAGCTCCGCGCTACCGACGAGCCAACACCACTAGTGCTGTGGACCATCTCTAAAGACATGCGCCTTGTCGCTCAGTTAATGGATGGTCAAGATCCGAACGCTATTGGTATTTGGCGTAGCAAACAGTCAATGTATCAAGCTGCTTGCCGCCGGCAAAGCCCAGCTGAGGTGGCGCAGTGGCCTGACCTCCTTTACCGCTGTGACCAAGCCATTAAAGGTGTCATTCGTCAGCCTGCTTGGGAGTTATTACTTCAAGCGGCTTTAATACTGGCAGGCAAGCGGCTATTTGCGACAACCTAAAGTCATTATCAGCTAAAATTTCTACTAATTGATAAAGCTTCTGCAAAAACCTCTTAAATTTATATACTTTGTTACCAACTCTCTAGCTCACCCTCCTATTTACCTCCCCTTATAATCTCCTCCTTACAACTCCTTATGAATTACGAATTTTTTATCATGTTTTGTTTTCCTGACTATACTATTTAGTAATGCGTCTTTCTTTTGAATAGCTTGATAGGGTCTGACAAAATGAGACATAGCACTATTGTTTCTCGCCGACTACTTGTAGATTTAATTCCTTAACCTTTCGCAAATTAAATACCATTCCCTTTTTAACAGTAAGCCTTTACTATATCTAAATTTTGAGCTATTAGTGATTGGATTGACATCATGCGCAAACTGAGCAAAAAATCTGCTATAAAATGGGCGCTTATTACCTTAATTCTTGTGGCATTGGCAGCACTGGCTTACAGTAAGTTTAAGCCAAAAGAAGAAGCGCCAAATTATATTACTGCGACAGCCACTATCGGTGATATTGAAAACAATGTTATGGCTTCTGGCAAAGTTAAGGCGCTAAACACCGTCGATGTCGGCGCTCAGGTCTCAGGAGAAGTGACCAAATTATTTGTCGGTGTGGGTGATGAGGTTAAAAAAGGCGATTTGATCGCTCAGATTGACCAAGTCACGCAAAAGAATAATCTAAGCAATCAACAGGCCTCTCTTGCTCAAAGTGAGGCGGCGCTACAAAGTGCCAAAGCCGAATTTGGCAGTCGTCAAGCCAGTCTTAATAGCGCCTATGCAGATCTTGCTCGCCGGCAAGTGGCATTAAAACAAGCGCGCAATGACTTTGCACGTTTAAAGCCTCTTATTGCTATTGATGCCATCTCTCAGCAAGAGTACGACTCTGCGGCGACCAAAGTTGAGTCCGCTGAGGCTGACGTTATCAATGCCCAAGCCGCGATTGACAATGCCAAGGCTGCTCTTATTACTGCGCAATCAAACATTACCCGCGAGCAAGCCGCGCTGCAAAAGTCGCAAACAGACCTAAATACTGCCGCTGAAAATCTTGGCTACACCACGATTCGTGCGCCTATAGATGGTACGATAGTCTCGGTCACTACCGAGCAGGGCGCTACCGTCAATTCCAATCAATCTGCCCCGACCATCGTCACCATCGCTGACCTCTCTACTGTGCGCATCAATGCACAAATCTCAGAGGCGGATATCATTAATGTTCGAGCAGGAATGCCCGTATATTTTAACACTATTGGTAATCCCGACCAGAAGTACGATGCCGTACTGACTGCCATTGAGCCTGCCCCAGAGAAAATCAGCACAACCAGCTCCACAGACTCGGCTATCTATTACGTCGGCTATATCGAAGTGCCGAATCCGGACAAACGCTTTCGCATTGATATGACCGCGCAGGTGTTTATTGTCATAGACCAAGCCAAGGGCGTATTGCTAGTCCCGTCCGCTGCCGTTCAATCTGGAGCGATGAGTCCGGCTTCAAGCCAAGCTACTGCCAATAAGAATCTTGATCAGAAGACTACTAATAATAAAACCGTTAACAACACTAGCAATAACAATGCGGCAAATAGCGCCGCAATCAATAGCCAAAACCGCTATGTTCGAGTATTAAAAGCAGACGGTAGCGTTGAAGAAAGAGCCGTCAAAGTCGGTATCGACAACCGCGTAAATGTTCAGATATTAAGTGGTTTGCAAGCCGGTGAGGTAGTTATTCTTGGCGAAGAAAGCACTAGTGGTGAGGGCCGCCACGGTGAACCTTCATAAGGATAGTGACCAAAACTGACGGATGAATATCAAAAGCGTTATCCCCATAATTAAATTGAGTTGCTCTAAGACCCTTATTAAGAGATTTCTATGACCAGCATTGCATCGCCAGTCACCACACAGTCGAAAATGACCCTCTCGCTTCATGAAAGCGGCAAGCCTGAGCTGCGAGTAAAGACAAGCTCGGCTCAGCCTATCATGCAATTGACGGGCATTATCAAAGAGTTCCCTGCTGGTGAGCAGACGATTCGAGTCTTACACGGTATTGATCTAACCATTTATCAAGGCGAGATGGTGGCTATCATCGGTCAATCAGGCTCGGGTAAGTCCACGTTAATGAATATTTTAGGCTGCTTGGACAAAGCCAACGCGGGGCAGTATCTTATCTATGGACAACCCGTCAAGCGCTTGGACGCAGATGAGCTTGCCAAGCTGCGCCGTGAGCATTTCGGCTTTATCTTTCAGCGTTATCATTTGCTTGGCGATATTAGCGCTCGAGACAACGTCGCTGTACCAGCAGTCTATGCGGGGATGGATAATGCAGCACGCAGCACGCGAGCCGAGAAACTACTCAGCGACTTAGGCCTTGCAGACAAGGTGGACAATAGGCCCAGTCAGCTTTCCGGAGGACAGCAGCAGCGCGTCTCTATAGCACGAGCGCTAATGAATGGCGGCGATGTTATTTTGGCTGATGAGCCGACGGGCGCGCTCGATAGTAAGTCCGGTGATGACGTCATGCAAATCCTAAAAGACCTTAATGCTCAAGGGCATACTATCATTATGGTCACCCATGACCCTAGCATTGCCGAGCAAGCTGAGCGTGTCATTGAGCTTAAAGACGGCCGTATCATTGCCGATTATTACAATTCAGTCAAGACAAGTGAGGGTTCAGAAGTACCGCCCACGCTACCGCCTAACATCTTGAGCGCCCATAGAAAAGGCCATGTCAGTGCCTTTTTTGACCGGTTAATCGAAGCTTTTAAGATGTCGCTTTTGGCCATGCGCGCCCATAAGATGCGCACCCTACTTACCATGCTGGGTATTATCATCGGTATTGCCTCAGTAGTTGCGGTTGTCGGTCTAGGCAAAGGCTCACAGCAACAGATACTATCTAGCATCAGCTCACTAGGTACCAATACGATTACCGTCATAGGTGGCTATCCGTGGGGCGACCCGCGTCGCAGCTATAACGATGACAATCTCACACCCGAGGATGCCCAAGCCGTCGCTGACCAACCTTACATTGTCAGCGTCAGCCCGCAGCTCGATACCAATACCAAAGTTCGCTATCGTAACGTCCAAGAGTCCGCTAGTGTTAGCGGTGTGGGTAAAGACTACCTTCAGGTTACAGGTGAGACGCTGGCACTTGGTCAAGGCTTTGATGAGCAAAGTATCAGCCGCCGCACCCAAGATATTATTATCGATGACAATGCACGCCAGACCTTTTTTGCGGACAACCCCAATCCTATCGGCGAGGTGGTTCTTATTGGCAAAGTTCCCGGTAGAGTCATTGGTGTGCTAGCGCCAAATAAAGACAGCTTCGCTATGACGAGCGATGCTCCCACCCTATATATGCCCTACACTACGATGATGTCGCGCATCAAAGGCAGTGCCAATATTGATCGCTTTGTTGCCTTAATTGACGATAATATATCCTCGACAGCAGCAGAGTCTGCTATCTCTAAATTGATAGAGAGTCGCCATGGTACCGATGACTTCCGTATCTTTAACTCAGACTCTATTCGTAAGACGATTGAATCCACCACGGCGACCATGACCCTGCTGGTCTCCTCTATAGCGATTATCTCCTTAATCGTCGGCGGGATTGGCGTTATGAATATCATGCTCGTCTCAGTCACTGAGCGAACCAATGAGATTGGCGTACGCATGGCGGTTGGCGCTAGGCAAAGTGACATTATGCAGCAGTTTTTAATTGAGGCCATACTGGTCTGTATTTTAGGCGGTGGACTTGGCGTCCTACTGGCCTTTATTATTGGTGAGGGTATCAATAGCCTTAATTCGGAGAATTTTAAAGTACTCTATTCTCCGGCCTCTATTGTTGCTGCTTTTGTTTGCTCCACCTTTATTGGGATTATTTTTGGCTTCTTGCCAGCGCGCAATGCTGCTAGGCTCGACCCTGTCGACGCTTTATCGCGTGATTAACCGCCATTTTGACAAGACTTTTGATACATCGCTATGAAAAAATATATAAATTTAGCATTGAGGGTTGCATTATTATTTTTTATGCGTATAATGTGCTCTCACGTTAAGGGGTTCAGCAAATCTTTAGCGACTTAAAGCTTTAATTTGAGACAATACTTTAATTAAAGTTTAGAGATTTCCCTTTAAGGAAATGTCACTTGTACTTCATCAGATACATCGGTTAGGTACAAGATTTTAAGAAAACCTATTTAAAGGTTTTCTCTTGCGAAGCTAAAATTGCATGCAATTTTTTAACGCTTCTCAGGGCCGATAGCTCAGTTGGTAGAGCAGTTGACTTTTAATCAATTGGTCCCGCGTTCGAGTCGCGGTCGGCCCACCAAATTCTAAACCCCACTAAGTCAAATTGATTTAGTGGGGTTTTTCTTTAGCCTTTATGGTTATTTTTAAGAAGTAATTGTGGTTTCACTAATTAATTTAGTATTCAGCCGCTTATCTTACTTGCATTATTATTTATGGCGCGTATAATATGCTCCACGTTAAGGGGAGACAATATTTGCTTCACTTAACAAGATGATAGCTTTGATAATTGATATAATGTTGTCAGAGTTATAGAGATTTCCTTTTAAGGAAATGTCACTTGTACTTCATCAGATACATCGGTTAGGTACAAGATTTTAAGAAAACCTATTTAAAGGTTTTCTCTTGCGAAGCTAAAATTGCATGCAATTTTTTAACGCTTCTCAGGGCCGATNNNNCCTTTTAAGGAAATGTCACTTGTACTTCATCAGATACATCGGTTAGGTACAAGATTTTAAGAAAACCTATTTAAAGGTTTTCTCTTGCGAAGCTAAAATTGCATGCAATTTTTTAACGCTTCTCAGGGCCGATAGCTCAGTTGGTAGAGCAGTTGACTTTTAATCAATTGGTCCCGCGTTCGAGTCGCGGTCGGCCCACCAAATTCTAAACCCACCCTATCATTTGATATGGTGGGTTTTTTATGGTCTTTATTTTGTTAACCGACCAACCTATGCTCTTGGTCTTTAAACCGAGACTTTATCCTTAGAGCAATCTTTATTGACGCATAAAAGTGTATTGAAGGGTTTGTAGCATAGTTCGAGGCTGCTTAGGCGTCTTTTTAATCAAGTCTACATATATGTCCTCGCTCAGCTGACTTCTGCCCCCATGTGCGAACAGTACCTCTTTGGGCGCCAAGCCTCTGATCTTTTCTACAGAACGTCGATACTCTTGTGGCAAAGTAACGAGATATGGGGATACATAGCGCTGCTTAATACACAAAATCAGGTCTGCGGTATAGACACAGTGGCTGGGTCGATGCCACAGTGATAAGTCATGATCAGTGTGCCCAGGAGTCTCTAATACTTCCCAACCATCAAAACCAGGTACTTTATCGCCTTCATGAACAGCAATATCAGGATGCAAAATAGGATCGTACCATAAAGCCTCAAATGCTTTACCTTGGCGACTCGCCACAAAATGCGACAGACCGATATCGATCATGTGCATCCTCCTACCTTCTTGACCAAAATACCAAGGCCGCGACTTCATAGCAGAGACGATAAGACAGCCTGTCTTTTGTTTTAGTAGCTTTGCTCCGCCTGCATGATCTGGATGCATATGCGTCACCATAACTACCTTTAGCTCATTGAGCGATCGGCCTAAAGTACTGGTAATATAGTCCAGTATCTTTGGTACATCAGCCCGGCTGCCAGAATCCAATAATAATAGCTTGTTGGGATATATTGCCAGATAGGTGGTCTGGATATAGCCTTCTATACCCACTATTTTTATTAAGTCCATTCGTACCCTTATTAGTGCTTGTCTATATTCACCAAGACAATTTGTTTGAGAGTGTATTTTATAGCGTATTGATGCAAATGGACACTATCAGCGACCTATCGAAGATATTTAAGCCCTCATACTGACCCATAGGCTTATATGACCTATTATATAACCAGACATAAGTCATCTTTATTGTAGTAGCTATAATAGTCTTAGCCATAATTGTAGCACCCATAAAAAACCCAGCACTTAGGCTGGGTTTTTATTCTTAACTAACTACTTAATGTAATAACACTTATGGCAAATCACGAACTTCTGGCTCACGAGTCCATAGTCGTGTTTTTGCGTTTTCAATGAAGGTGTCAAGCTCACTTAATGGCGTGACGAACTCATCTTTTTTCACTGGAAGCTTACTTAGGATGTGCTCATCTGTTGCTGGGCAGTAGGCAATTGCTTTGCAGTGATTGAACGCATCATTGAACCAGTCTAACGCTGAGCTGTCATTGGCGAGCTTCTTCGCTACTGGTGGCATAATAATACTAACTACCGCATCAAAGAATACTGATGGAGCACCTGCTAGACGCTCATCAGCCTGCACGCGAGTGCCATCATCCAATATCGCTTCTTTACCTGGGGCGATAATCTTAACCATAGCACCCGCATCTTTGGCTGCTTGTTCAAACTTCTCAACTTCGCTACGGCTAGAGTCTTTACCGACCAAGATACCAATGAGACGCCCTTTTAAGGTTTTTGGACTAATACCAATGGTCTGAATGGCTTTTGAGGTATCCAAATCTTGGACAGGAGCTTGCGGCGTAGCAGCTTCTGGTAGCTCCATACCCAAGCCATCAGCAACGCGCTTCGCAAGATCTTCGTCAATATTACGCAGATGACTTAGCGTACGGGTTCTGACATGGGCAGTATCTACTTTACCCAGCTCAAAGGTATAGGCATTAGCGATATGCGCTTTTTCAATGTCAGTTTGGCTTAAGTAGAACATCCGCGGCTGACTATAGTGATCCGCAAAGCTCTCAGCACGTACACGACCTTTTACGCCGTCATCCAGCTGCTCGTGGAATGATTCAAAGCCACGTTTGATGCTTTCACGAGGACGCGTTGGATCAAGGCTCTGTGGCTCATAAAGGACTCGGGTCTTAGGCACTTGCATCTGCATATGACCATCTTGCTGATTATTAGCAAATGGACACTTAGGCGCATTGATAGGAATCTGTGCAAAGTTCGGTGAGCCAAGACGTGAGAGTTGCGTATCTAGATAGCTAAATAGACGACCTTGCAGTAGCGGGTCATTACTAAAGTCAATACCAGGTGGTAGATGCGATGGGCAGAACGCAACTTGCTCAGTTTCTGCAAAGAAATTATCTGGGTTACGGTTCAAGACCATTTTACCGACAATTTTTACAGGGACTAGCTCTTCAGGGATCAGCTTAGTAGCATCTAAGTGATCAAATGGGAACTTTTCAGCCTCTTCTTCAGTAAATAACTGAACACCAAACTCCCACTCTGGGAAACTGCCCATGTCAATATTTTCATATAGATCGCGGCGGTGATAGTCAGGGTCTGCACCAGAGATCTTCACAGCTTCATCCCAAGTCGTTCCTTGTACGCCTAATACTGGCTTCCAATGGAAACGTACAAAGGTACTCTTACCTTCTTTATTAACCAAGCGATAGCTATGAATGCCGAAGCCTTCCATCATGCGTAGGCTACGCGGTAGCGCACGGTCACTCATGAGCCAAATGACGTTATGCATTGTTTCAGGGCTGAGCGACACAAAATCCCAAAAGGTGTCATGAGCAGAGGCAGCTTGCGGAAAGCCGCGATCTGGCTCAGGTTTTACCGCATGGACAAGATCAGGGAACTTCATAGCATCTTGAATAAAGAAGATCGGCATATTGTTACCGACGATGTCCCAGTTACCTTCATCCGTATAAATCTTCACGGCAAAACCGCGAACGTCACGAGGGGTATCTTTAGAGCCTTTATTACCTGCCACTGTCGAGAAACGAGTAAATAGTGGCGTCTGCTTGCCGGTTTCGGTCAAGATTTTCGCAGTAGTATACTCTTCTAAAGATTCGGTTAACTCAAAATAGCCATGGGCTGCAGAGCCGCGAGCGTGGACGATACGTTCTGGAATACGCTCATGATCAAAATGATTGATCTTTTCACGCAGTACAAAATCTTCTAGTAGCGAAGGTCCACGTGGCCCAGCTTTTAGAGAATTCTGGTTATCAGAGATTGCTACGCCTTGTTGGGTCGTTAGTGTCGCTGTGTCATCACCAGCGCGCTGATGGGTTTCGCCACCACTTCCTGTGGTCATATTCATATTTTTGGCGGGGTCTTTATGATCAATATTATCTTTCATCATATTTTCCTAGCAGGTGGGTTTATGGGGAGAACGAACTGAGGTGAATCTGGTTAATTAAGATTTAGTCTTACATTGTTGTTAGTATGCAGCAATTTGACAAGCTGTTGCTCATCATTAGATAAACTTTAAAGATGACGATGACTGTTACTAAATGGCCGTTGTTAAGTGAATTAGAAGCTATCACTTGAGGAGTAAAAAAGAGACTTACTTGAGCCATTTAACAAATGCAGGCATCTTTAATATCATAAGCGAAGTGACTGACTTAGATGTTTATTTTTAGTTAATATTTATATAGATTTGAATAGATTGACACAATGCCATTAGGCGCTGCTAGGGCTTGTAGATAAGGCAGTGACTATAAGCGATAAGACAGGTCAATAGTCACACATAGGGGACAAATTAACAGCTATAGTTCCATATACTTAGTAGCTGTTTTTCAAAGTTTTTTAGTTGGTGTGCTACGCTATAATTTAGCTATTCTTTAATAAAGACCAATAAGTGATTGTTTGCCGGCATGCTATGATCGACTTTTAACGACAGCTGATACTTGTTAGCTAGCTTAATAAGCGCTTCAATATCACGAATGCCGCTGTTAGGATCACGCTGACGCAAGTGAACATCAAATTCTTGGTTGCTAACGCTGGTAAACCTCCCATTATAGTTAAACGGTCCATAGACACAAAATTTACCGCCGGTGGGTAGTATCCTACCGACCTGTTCAAACAAAGTTTCAACCAACTCCCAAGCAATGATATGCAAGGTATTCGCGCTAAAGACTCCGTCATAATCTTGGGCTATATGGATAGGCTTAAGTAGATCCAACTCAATAGGCGGCTTTAGATTTACAGCGGGATAAGCGTTTAGCCATTGATTGATGGCTGAATGATTGTGAATAACATCACTGGTTTGCCACGTTAAATGCGCTAAATTAGTGGCAAAATAGACCGCGTGTTGACCTGTTCCCGAACCCACCTCTAATATATGCCGACAGTGAGCAAACTCTTTGGTCAGCACCTTCAATATCGGGTGCTTATTATTTTCACACGCTTGCGAATAAGGTAATGCTTCTTTCGCTTGCAAGTCTGTGTTACCCCATACTTTAGTCATAATAGTCATCGCTGATTACTAGTTTAGTGCAGTGTTGTTAAAGCTTAATGACATGCCCTATTAATAGATGCCCGCCTCAAGTCCAGCTGCAAAGGTCATGGCCAACTCTTCCACCTGCTCACAGAAACCCTCTTGCCACTCCCCTTTTAAGATTAGCGCCTCGTTTATCCACTGCCAGCGCAGACCCGTAGTGATGGTTTGAATCGCTCGGAGAGTTCCTGTCCCATCAAATCCTGCGCGGATATAAAGGGCAAATGGCATACCTTGCTTATGCTCTAACACTGGATAATAGCAGCGATCAAAGAAATCCTTGGTTAATCCTGCCATATATCCCAAGTTTTCAGTGGTTCCTAATAACACACCGTCTGCCTGCAAGATATCTGCAGGCTGGGTATCTTGTGGTCGTTTACACACTACCTTAATATCAATATCAGAGTGCTGGGCGCTGCCACAAGCTGCATCTGCCAGTTTTTGAGTGTTCTTCGATGGCGCATGAGTAATGATAAGCAAGGTTTTCATGATACCTACTCAGCGTAGTGAAAATTGACCACCTGCTGGATGTCTGGATGGATGCTTTTTGCTACTGGACAAGTTAGCGCCGCTTGCTCGAGTACTTTTTGCGTTCGCGCATCAAAGCTCTGAGCAAATTTAATATCAACATGAACCTCGCTGACACGGCGTGGCTCTGCGGCCATAACTTTAGTGACCTCAGCACTAGTACCACTGATATCTAAGTCCATACTAGCGGCTTTAATCCCCATAATCGTCATCATACAGCTGGCTAAACTGCTTGCTAGTAAATCCGTAGGCGAAAATGCCTCACCTTTACCATGATTGTCTACTGGCGCATCAGTGATGATCTGGCTATTTGATTGTAGATGAATAGATTGAGTGCGTAGCTCGCCTTGATAAGTTACTTTGGCTGTGGTCATTTGTTACTTCCTTTGTGGTTTATAAATTCTATTTTCGGTCTGTTTCGACCGCCTATAGTTACCATAGCAAAATCATTATTTTATTTATAGAGGCTTTGGTAATTCAATTACCAAACTGTATCCTACTTTCATATTCTATTTTTTTCCTTATCAGGTTTTACTAACTATATGTAATAATTAATATTTTATCAGGAATAAGTATAGCTACCATCTATGAACTCTTTGAATATCGAATTTATAAGCTCAAAGCTATAGACTCTTCCTTAAGCAGAAGCTGGCAAAGTGTTATTAATAGTATCATGCCCATATTAGATACTAAGAGGGCTTTGTTGCCTAGCCGTCTTAATTTGATATTATCAAAGGAACAGCACAGTAAACAGAGAATAAGAGAGCATATCGCGTTACCAACTGGTCAGACGACAACCAATCATTGAAGAATCAAGGTAGCCTATTCTTTTAGTTCGACCCTGATACCCAGTAATATACCAAACCTAATGGTAAACCTGATCGTAATCATAAGTACACTGACGCAGCTACTCGAAACTATCTGACTATTAAAGTGCCATTAATCTACCACTACGTCAAACTCAAGGTTTCATTGACAGCACTACTCAATAAAGCCCAATTGCACCCGTAGCGAAAAAAAAAGAAATGAAGGCTAAAGACGCGTAAGGATAAAAACTCTCCACACAAAGAAAAGCCCCCAACGAATGAACGTTGGGGGCTTTTAGGTGCTCGTATTAGGAGCGATATAGGGAGCTGACGATGACCTACTCTCACATGGGCGAACCACACTACCATTGGCGCTACGATGTTTCACTTCTGAGTTCGGGAAGGGATCAGGTGGTTCCATCGTGCTATTGTCGTCAGCAAAGGG
>NZ_RQRU01000006.1 GCF_004335015.1 Psychrobacter pygoscelis | reverse complement strand
GTTACTAATGTGGATAAGAGTATGGATTATAAATATATTTCTCAAACCTATATCTGGATATCATCAACAAGAACGTGATAAAAACCTTTAGAACAAGGTTCTATACGACATTGAACATGAAAACAGTCTGCCATAGCCTTGACAGTAATCACTTCCTGGACCTTTCCAGAGGTGTATAAACTTCCTTTATATAGTAGAATCGCCTTATCAGCAAAACGCATTGCAAGATTAAGGTCATGGATAGCTATTATTACTAGTAAAGACTTTTCCTTTGCTAAGTTGCGAATTGATTTAATAACTATCATTTGACGGTACAAATCTAGCGCACTAGTCGGTTCATCAAGTAGCAATATTTTTGGATTACGGACGAGACATTGTGCTAAAGAAACCAGTTGTTTTTGTCCTCCACTTAAGTCACCAAGCATACGATCTGCTAAAGTCTCAATACCTAAAGTAGAGAGTGCTAATGCTGCACGTTCGAAGTCTGAATCGTGTAACTTCCAATCACTACTTTGTTTGAGAGCAACCAGTAATGATTCAAGCACCGAGAGAGCTGCGCCACTACTTTGTTCTTGGGGCATATAAGCAATATGCTGCTGAGGATCAACTTCACTATTAATCGTACCAGTCCCCTGAAGTAATCCAGCAATTCGTCGTAATAAAGTAGACTTACCAGCTGCGTTGGGGCCAACTAAAGCAACAACTTCACCACCAATCATCTCAGGCAACGATACGTCACATAAGACAGTTTTACCGCCTAATTGAGCTGAAAGGTTTTTTGTAGATAGTTTTACCATAGTTGAGTCTTGCTACGCAGAATATAATAAAGAAACACCGGTAAACCAATTGCAGAGGTCACGATACCAATTGGCAGAATAGTACCAGGCATAATAATTTTTGCCAGTATTGAACCACAAACCATAATCAGTGCGCCGATCAGTGCACTAGCTGGTAATAATACACGTTGATCCTCACCGACCATAATTCGAGCAATATGTGGTCCTACTAACCCAACAAACCCAATAGTGCCAACAAAAGCTACAGGAATTGCAGTGAGTAGTGCTACTAGTAGCATTATCTGCAAGCGTAATTTACCAACCTTTACCCCGAAAGCCGCTGCCTGCGCCTCCCCCAAGCGCAGTGCTGTAAGTTTCCATCTTTGTCGAAGTAAGAAAGGTATAATAACCACTAGGGCTACTGCGGTAATCGCAACTTTTTCCCATGTTGCTTTGCCAAGGCTACCCATTGTCCAAAACACAATGGCAGAAACGGCCTCCTGACGAGCAAAAAACTGCACTAGAGCTAGTGCGGTGTTGAAGGTAAATACCAATGCAATACCGAGTAAGATAATAGTCTGAACTGTGCCATCTCGGCGCATGCTTACTATGAAAATAATTAACGCAGTTGCAATTGCACCTACAAAAGCATTGAGTGCAACGAAATAAGGACCAGCACCAGGTAGAAATGTTAGCCCAAAAGCCAAAGCAAGTGCGGCACCAAAGCTAGCGCCTGCTGAAATTCCTAGTGTAAATGGACTCGCTAATGGGTTGTTTAGGATTGTTTGCATTTGCAATCCTGCCACTGCTAATGCCATACCACAGCATATACCCATCATAGTCGAAGGCATTCGAATATTCCAGACAATGACTTTTAATTGTTTATCAACATCCTGAGGTTGTAAGATAGCATATGTTACTTCAAGCAGATTGTATCTTGCAGGACCAATAGCAATATCGGCTATTACTGCAAATATCAGTAGTGTAAGCAATGACAGGCATATTAAAGAGCGGCGGCGGCTAATATGAAAATAGTTTGTTTCGACACTATGTTTTCCAATTTTTCCTAGCTGCTGGGTCATAATATCGCTACTTTTCTATAACCTAATAATATTGAATTAGCCAAAGTTTATTTTTCCTCGTACAGACTTATGAAGTAGCCTGGCTGGTAATCAATTGGCAAAAACTGTTCATGGAATGCTTTGAATGTAGCATCAGGATCAAGATCTTTAAATAACTCTGGATGAAGCCACTTGGCAAACTTTTGTATAGCTACAAACTCGTATGGGCTATTATAGAATTGATGCCAAATGGCATGAAACTGTTTGTCATCTTGTGCAGTAATTCCAGTATATGCCGTACGCGACGGATACCATTCTAGCTTTTTCTTTGCTTCCTTTTGATCCGTCCCTGGGCCAAGCGGTATCCAACGACCATTGGGAACATAAGCTTCCCAGTTAGCACTAGTCACAATGACATGATCAGGGTCAGATACAATTACTTGTTCGGGTGATAGCTGACCAAAAGTTCCAGGAATAAATTCGCCACCGATATTATGCCCTCCTGCTAGCTCGACATAATTCCCAAAATTTTCATTACCAAAGCTCAAGCAGCACTCTTCTGAATAGCCGCCGATACGTTCGATAAAGACTTTTGGTTTTTTTGGGTTATGCTCTACTAACACCTTAGTGACCTTTTCGGTAGCGGCTTTGCGAAATAAAATCATCTCACTTGCACGCTTTTCTTGTTGTACTAGTTTTCCAAGCAACTCGATAGTAGAGTTAGTATTTTCCAAAGGCTTATGACGGAAATCAACATATAAAAGTGGAATACCTAATTCGTCGAGTTTTTCAATATATTGTGCATCTTCAGTATTGCTTTTGGCCTCAAGATTGAGCAGCACAACATCAGGTTTTTCAGCAATGGTAGATTCAAGATCGATTAAGCTGTCTTCTTTACCTTTGAATGTAGGGATATCGGCTAACTCAGGAAATACTTTAAGGTATTGCTGATAGGTCGCAGGATCAGCTTCGATCAAATCATTTCGCCATCCAGCTATATGGTTAACTGTATCATTACCGAGTAACCCAGCGAGTAAATAGAGCTGACGACCCTCACCAAGTAGTATACGATTAGCAGGAACTTTGACCTGGACTTTACGTCCTGTAATATCAGTTAAGGTTGTAATTTTTTGATTAGAACTTCTTTCTTGGTTTAAGGCTGATTGTTGATCAATAGGAGTGTGTAAAAAATGAGAAGAAATAATAAAGCCTAGAGTAATAACTACTAATATTGCTAATATAAAAATTACTATATGATTATTGCTAGAAAATTTATTAGTCATACTTCTCACTTATATTTTAATTATTAGAATGATTATCATTTACATATTTCAATATAAAGGATAATATTCCAGCTGTAAAGTAAATAGCCGCAACAAGAGAGAAAATAAAACACAAGCTAAATATATGACTGGTTGACACCCCAACACCGATAATATCTGTTGGGTACTTTGTGCTTGGCCTAAATGACCTATGCTCTCAAATCCGTAGACCTAAACTTGGGAGATTTTAATCGAGAGGCCTAACGATAATAACCTAACCACACCTGTCTTAATGCTTTCATGCCTAGACCTTTTTGAATCCTAGCCTGGTTGTACTCAGGCTCAATATATTTAACAATATCGCTGATGGCTTCCTTTCTCGTTTGACACTCTTAATGATATACCAGCTCATTCTTTAACACACCTCAGAAGCTTTCTATAGGTGCATTGTCAAAGCGGTTGTCTTTAGGCCTCATTGAGCCTTTAAACTGATGCTGCTTAATGATCTTGTGATACGCATGGCTACAGTACTGACTACCTCTGTCAGATTGCACATTCAACCCTTAGCTTGGACGTTTACTTTTGATTGCCATATTGAGTGCAAGGCAGACTAAATCTGCTATTATGCGCTTATTAATGGTATAGCCGATCAGCTCTTAGTATAAAGGCCTCTTACCCCTGCCAAGTAAAGTCAGTCCTTGCTTTTCCAAATATAAGTAATATCATTGACCCAAGCTTGGTTGAGTCTATTAGCTTCAAAGCTTTACTCTAATAGGTTTAGATAAATTGGTTTGTTGTGATCTGAGTTAGTTGTCACTTTACACTTCTTATGACGCTTGCATTTGATGTTATATTCTTCTTTAGTACTTCTATGTATTTGCAATCTTACGCCCTTGAGCCGTTATATGAGTTTGCAGCCATTCATAGCCATAGCACTCTTTAGTCTCAGTATGAGTGGCTTTAACCAGTAGTAGGCAGTGGTTACGATGTATCTGCTGATCACTGATATCACAAGTTATCCAGTCATAGTAGCTGGATAGTTGAGCCTCTAAAACAGTACACATTCGAGTAATAGTAAAGATTCACTGATTGGCTTTGATATCTGTATCGGTATGCCAAGCTTTCTTGCTGCGGCAGTGATATTTCCATTGTGCTCAGCTATGCTTTTGACAGCTTAGGATTTGAATTCTTCACGGTATCGTATTGTTCTTTTAGTCATAGTAAACTCCTTATTAAGTTGTTAGTTTACCAAGTCTTATTCTACGGTTTCTTCAGCATACCTCCTGAGCTCGCCCGTGGTAGTTACCATATAAACAGCATTGAGTCTTTTTGGAGTTTTACTAAACGATAGCTTGCTAAATTTAATGGTATTACTGCTAATTTCGAGCTTTAATTAAAAGAGGATGAGTGGTGATGGAATCAGAATATTGATAGCTTACAACGCTACCTTCGGAGTCTGATTAAGTGATCTTATTTAAATGTTGCTAGTCTAGAGCCTAGCTAGAATCGAATCATCAAAATATTTTTTTAGACATAAAGAAACTTCGTAGAGCTATCTTAGGGATCGAGATTGGAATTAAGGTTTACTATACTACTTTATTGTAGTTAGAAGTACCTCTTCAAACCTATACCGAAGCTTCTTGGTTTAGCAGCTTCTGATGTATGCCCAGCTCCAAAATCATATTCGACTGAAGAGTACTTCTCATCTAATGCATTCTTCAACCAAATATAAGCTTCCCATGAATCGCTTTCAACTCCTAACTTCGCATTGACCAAAGTATAAGGATCCTGTTTAAACTCATTTTGCGTATCGTAATAATAATCGCCAGTATATATGGCCTCTGCTCTCGTAAAGAGATTCAAATTGTTATTTAAAGCTCTAAAGTATTCCACACCTACTAAGCCTGTGAACTCAGGAGCATAAATCATATGGTTGCCGCTACAATCTGCATCAGTTCCTAATAGGCTACACCCTTCGTAATTATCATATTTTGCACTGTTATAACTGATACCACCATCCACTAACCAATGATAAGAAATCTTATACTTAGCATTCAGTTCAATGCCTTTACTAGTACTTTTTCCTGAGTTAACAGTAGAAATTTGACCACTTGAAGGAAGGATTTGCTGAACTTGTTGGTCTTTGATATCTATCCAAAATAGTGCAGTTGTCAAATCTAGTTTGTTGTCAAAGAAAGAACCTTTGTAACCTATCTCATAATTTGAACTTGTTTCTTTATTATAAGTAGGCTTATTAGGACTAGGATAAAGATGATCAAACCCACCAGCCCGGTAACCTTTATTATAAGATGCATACACCATCGCATCATTCTTAAATTGATAACTTGCCCCGACTTTTGGTAGCCAAGCATCAAACTCTTCTGTACCTTCAACAAAAACACTAGGTGCACTTTGATTATTTATATTTATATCTGCTTTTCTTTTCTCGCGGTCTAACCGGAGACCGCCTGTTAAAGTTAATTTTGGAGTGATGTGATAGTCAGCCTGACCAAATAATGCAATGCCAGAGTTATCTTTAGTTATATCGGTAAGGTCAACATAGGGACCACCTCCTCCAAATAATGTATAGTCGACATCATTCCTACTATCAATTTTGTATTCATTTTTATAGCCATAAGCACCGACTATCCAGCTTAAGGCTTGCTCATTGTCTGAAGATAGCCTCAACTCTTGTGTCAGTTGAGTATTTTGCTCATTAGTTTTTGAAACCCATGAAAATAGTGGATTGCTACCAGCATCTTGATCAGCCGTGTTAAAGCTGTCAAGCTTTCTCCAACCAGTAATGGATGTTAGTTTGATATCATTAAGTATTTTTTTATTAACCGAAAAAGACATCCCATATGACTTACGGTCATCTTCACCGCGATAATCATTGTCAATTTTCTTAGGATTTTTACTAATAAATTCATAGGAACCTAATGCATAGGAGTCATTATCAGTCTTTTCATAATCTAGTCCTAAACTCATATCAAGTGTATCTGAAGGCTGCCATACTAATTTAGTATTAAAACCTACTTCTTTTTTGGCTCCATAATCTGAGTTATTAAATACATTAGTAAGATAACCATCACTACTGGTTCCTTTTGCATGAATATTCCAAAACAGCTCATCCTCTATGATTGGTGAACTATAATATAGTTTTAGGTTTTTTTCTGACAAGTTGTCTACAGAGATTGATGCGCTTCCCTCGGAATAGTTACTCGGTTCTTTAGTAATAACATTAATAACTCCACCCAAAGAATTTCCGCCATATAGCGTTCCTTGAGGTCCTTTTAATACCTCTACTCTTTCTACATTATCCATATCAATATCAAACATCCCACTACTAGTAAGATTTACACCATCTACATAATACCCAACAGTAGGATCCGTAAACAGTCCAGGTCCTATCCCCCTAATATAGATATTACTCTCACGACTCCCCCCCATGTAAAAGCATGCATTCCAGGTACATGATCACCAATCCCAGTAATTGAATCGATTTGGGAGTCTTGAAGCGCCTGTTCATTCACTACAGTTACACTTAGCGGTGTCTCTAATAAACTTTCATCGCGTTTGTTAGTGGTTACTACAATTGTTTCTAGAGAAGCAAACGGAACATCCATATTTTTAATTAAGTCAACTGATGGGTTTTCTGTCAAAATCTCGTATTGGTTATCAGATAAATTAGTTGTTTTATCAATGGTTTCGTCAGCATTAGCAAAAGATATTACGCAAAAAGCTAATATAAAAACAGCTAAAGATGTTTTTTTTATTTTTTATTTTTATTTCCTAAGTTAATAATAAAAATCACATTTATATTAAATTGATAAGAACATATAGTAGTCGAATCTAAATAAAATAGAGTCATCGTAATAAGATGCGCAACTGGTATAAATTTTTCTGGCTTGTTGTGGCATGTCGACAGATTCTATAAAAATCTATACCAGTACTAATGTAGCGTTTTTATATTGAACTTACTAATTATGATAAGAAAACTAAAAATATATAGCTTTATTATTTTAGGGGTTCTTATAGTATCTATCAGAGAAAACGTAATTTTTTTGAGAAAAACTTTTAAAATCAAATAACTAGACTAAAACTATTTAAGTTGACTTAGAATATTTTATTAATATTTTTCAAATACTTAGTAAAAGCATTCGATTGCCCTGAAATATCTATATTAGCATATATTAATGCTAATAATAGTAGCAATCATTATCATTTATGATAAACTATTTCTTATTTACAGCACTATTACAATAACTAGAATCAATATAATGGACTTAAATAATGAAAAAGAAGTTTCTTTTCGTTAGGCTTATGCCTTATATGGAAAACAAAATATATTTATTGTATGCCTCCTTAATCCTATCTGCACTGTCTTCGATATTAGGGCTGCTACCATTTATCTTTCTCTGGTTAATTATTAAAGAGCTTTTAGGTAATGATCCAACTATAGATAATGTAGCTACCCATGCTTGGCTAACGCTAGCATCCGCTTTAATAGCAATGATATTTTATTTTGTAGCGCTATTATGTTCACATCTGACTGCATTTCGCGTAGAAACAGGCATGCGTAAAATGGGCATGCGTAAAGTAATCAACTTACCTTTAGGATTTTTTAGTGAAAACCAAACAGGAAAAATAAGAAGCATTATTGATGAAAATGCTAGTCAAACTCATACTTTTTTAGCCCACCAACTTCCAGATGTATCTGCTACCGTTATTGCACCAATTGCGCTACTTATTATCATGCTGATTATAGATTGGCGTATGGGACTGGTGTCTCTTATTCCTATCGTATTAGGATTAATCGCCATGAGCTTTATGATGAACAAAGATGGAGAAGAGTTTCGCAGACAATACATGGACTATTTACAAGAGATGACCAGTGAATCTATCGAGTATGTTAGGGGCATTTCTGTCGTTAAAACTTTTGGACAAAGCGTTCATGCATTTACACGTTTTGTCGATAGTATTACTAAATATAAAGAAGCTGTAGTGGCCTATACACTAATGTGGAAAAAGCCGATGGCGTTCTATACGGTAATCATGCAAAGTGCTGCTTTTTTCTTAGTTCCCTTTGCCATATTCTCTATTAATGCTAACAACCTTAGTACTGTCTTAAGTAATTTTATATTTTATCTACTTATCGCACCCAACTTTACCCTTCTATTCATGCGTAGTATGTACTTTCAAAATACAGCCAATATGGTTAAGCAGTCTCTTGATCGCTTCGATGCAATTATGGATTATCCCGACATGATTTTTGAAGTGCAAAGCAAACCGCTAACATCGTTTGACGTCGAATTTAAAAACGTAGTCTTTAGCTATAAAGACACAACTACTAATATCGTCAATGGGGTAAGCTTTACTATAAAAGAGGGAGAGGTGGTAGCACTAGTTGGCGCGTCTGGGGGAGGCAAAACTACTATTGCAAGACTACTTGCTAGATTTTGGGACGTCCAATCAGGCGAGATACTGATAGGTGGTCGCAATATAAAAACACTGTCTCGGCAAGCTCTAATGACGCACATTACTTTTGTATTGCAAAATACGAAATTATTTAACACCTCTATTCGAGAGAATATTATCTATGGTAAACCTGACGCCACTGATGATGAAATCTCTAGAGCTCTAACACTATCACAAAGTCAAGAAATCATTGACATGCTACCCCATGGTTTGGATACTAATATTGGTACATCGGGGACCTATCTATCTGGTGGTCAGCAACAACGTATCGGGCTGGCTCGTGCCCTTTTAAAAGACGCACCCATCGTAATATTAGACGAAGCTACTGCTTTTGCAGATCCAGAAAATGAGCATTTAATCCAGCAAGCTTTAAAAGAGTTGAGTAAAGGAAAAACCACTTTAATGATTGCTCATCGTTTAACCACTACTCGAGACGCTGATAAGATACTGGTAATTGATAAGGGTAATATTGTTGAAAGTGGCTCTCACGCTGAACTTCTATCCAAGGATGGTTGTTATCGAACTATGTGGGACGAGTATCAACAGTCTATCGATTGGAAATTGACCAATACGGAGCGTGTATTATGATTTCCTTTCTGCAAGAGAAATTTGCTTTGAGCCAGGAGGGTGCTATAGATCTACGTAACGCTATTTTTTGGCATACCTTGTTTAATTTAATAACAATATTACCTGCTATCCTAGCGTTCATATTTCTACAAGACTACCTTAATTTTTTTGTACTAGGTACACCACCTAGTTATAGCATGTCGTTTTACCTCATATTTTCGCTCATTACGTTTTTCCTTATGTATGTCATTGCATACATTGATTACGATAAAACCTATACCAAAATGTATAACGAGAGTGCTAGTCGACGCATTAAATTAGCCGAGACTTTGCGAGCATTGCCGATGGCTTTTTTTGGCAAAAAAGATATGGCAGATTTAAGCTCTATTATTATGGAAGACACTACTCAAATTGAACAGATATTTTCTCACGCTGTTCCACAAACATTCGCTGCAACCATCAGTATGACGCTATTAAGTTTGGCAATGTTTATCTACGATTGGCGTATGAGCTTAGCAATGTTTTGGGTAGTTCCTTTTGGTTTCTTAGTATTTTATTTATCAAAACAACATATAGAACAAGGTCACAGCAGAATCTACGCCAAAAAAAGAAAAGTGACCGAGGTTATTCAAACTGGGTTAGATATGTTGCAAGAAATTAAATCGTATAATCAAGAAACAGCTTATTTACAAAGTTTAGAAAAGCAACTAGATGCCTACGAAGGAGAGCTCATTAATAGTGAACTTGCTGGTGGCGCTTTACTGAACTTGTCACATTTTATCCTCAAACTTGGACTACCTAGTGTCATTCTTGTCGGTGCTTATTTTTACGTACATGACGGTATTAGTCTTTTTACATATTTAGTATTTCTAGTAATCGTTGGGCGTATCTATGATCCATTTATTGATGCCATGAATAACTTTGCTGCTCTGCTTTACCTAAAAGTACGAATTAAGCGTATGAAAGAGATGGATTCAATGCCAATACAGTCAGGGCGCAAAACATTCAATCCTAAATATTTTGATATTGAATTCCAGTCAGTTGACTTCTCTTACGAAGGTGATGTAAAGACATTGGAAAATATTAGCTTTATTGCTAAACAGGGTAAGGTTACTGCATTAATTGGCCCCTCAGGCGGGGGAAAAAGTACAGTCGCAAAACTTGCTGCTCGATTTTGGGATATTGATAAAGGCAAGATTCTATTAGGTGGTGAAGATATTAGTAAAGTCGCACCTGAAGCACTACTAGAGCATTTCTCTATTGTTTTTCAAGATGTAATGCTATTTAACACCAGTATTTTAGATAATATACGTCTTGGACGTACCAATGCCACAGATAAAGAGGTCAAGGAAGCTGCTGCTTTAGCCCAATGTTCTGATTTTATAGAGCGCTTACCAGAAGGTTATCATACCCTTATCGGTGAAAATGGTGAAAAGTTATCTGGCGGCGAACGTCAACGAATATCTATTGCGCGCGCATTGCTGAAAGACGCGCCTATAATTTTACTAGATGAAGCTACTGCGAGTCTTGACGCCAGAAACGAGCGTAAAATTCAGCAGGCAATAAGTGAGTTAATTAGTAATAAGACCGTCTTAATTATTGCTCATCGTATGCGTACTGTTATCAATGCCGATAATATAGTGGCACTCCGAGGAGGTAAAATAGTTGAGAGTGGTCCACCTGAGACACTTATGAAACAAAATGGAATATTCTCCTCAATGTTGGACAGACAAAAACAAGAAAATAACTAAGAAAACTATAGGGATATACCATGTTCAAAATTGACTCTAAGCAGCTTATTCAACTCGGAATCTACACGGTTATATATTTCTTTATTTACGTTCTTATTAATTCAATAGCAATTCTTACGCCTATTCTTACCCCAGTCGCCGCATATCTATCAGTAATAATAGCAGCTATTCCTTTTATGTTATTTTTACAACGTGTCAAACAGTTTGGACTGTAGT
The DNA here is from genome assembly GCF_004335015.1 of Psychrobacter pygoscelis. GTDB lineage: Bacteria > Pseudomonadota > Gammaproteobacteria > Pseudomonadales > Moraxellaceae > Psychrobacter > Psychrobacter pygoscelis. The sequence continues at coordinate 160,433 of NZ_RQRU01000006.1, read as the reverse complement.
GTAAATACCCTATACTTAACACAACCTCATCATAAAATAACTAAGCCACCTGTTTATACTTAGCAGGCGTCATATCATTGAGTGAATCGTGCGGTCTTTCAGTGTTATATACCTTGATCCAATCTTTAGTCAGTTGATTAACCTCGTTTAAATTATTGAAAAGGTGCAGTCTAAAACCTCAGTACGATAACTGCGATTAAATCTTTCAATATAAGCATTCTGATAAGGGCAGCCAGCCACGATATAGTCTATAGTCGATCCGCTTAGAATTTGATACAGAGTCAAAAGGATGAGTTTTCGAAAGCTCGTGGTGGTCAGTTATTAGAAATTTACAAACAAGCCAATCAATGTATTTAGCTAAGTTCCGCATTATGGTTGAATACAAAATAGGCTTAATTAAGCTCTTCAAGATTGTTGCCATAGACCCCGCAGTCGCCGTCAGCGTTATACTCTTAGAATGAAGCTGTTCGCTGGCGTTGTTAATTTCGAAAATAGCTTATGACTTTTGCAAGAGGTCTACTCTTATAATATTTTTATAAGTCAATAACTTAACAATATTACTTCACAGTATTAGCAATCACTGAGCAGTTTGGAGTATGACAGTATAATGCCTTAACCCTATTGGGAAGGTTTCGCTCAATAAACACGTAGTAATCAACTTAGGGCTTGAAAGGTTACATACCCTACGTGAAATAGAGTGCGCTTACTATCGTAATAAGGCTCAGCTTGTGGCAAAGTTAATGAATAACATCTTATTAGTATTTTAATGGCTTATTAGGTGCTTTATATAAGAATAACTAACATTTACCACCCTCTATAAGAAGGGTTTAAAAGACAATCATATTTTTACACTATAATTTATCCAAGATTTAAACCTTACCTGCTCAGAATATCACCGCTCAATAATCTTCAACTAATGATTAGCATTTACTAACAAGGAGCACGCGTGACTTCAGCAAGCCAATCTCACTCTAAAAAGCCTCCTACATATCTGCAGCCCAACCACTTTGCCGACTATCTATCCCCTCAACAGCAATATTGCTTATTTTTGGATATCGACGGCACATTGGCAGATTTTACACTGAAGCCACAAGACAGCGTTGTCCCACAGACAACACTATTACTACTACAAAGAATACAAAATTGCGGTGTCAAAATAGCAGTCGTGACGGGTCGCAGTCTCGCTGAAGCAAGGCAAATGCTGTCTCCTATTCACCTGCCCATTGCAGCCACCCATGGTCTAGAGATAGCGTTAGCTGATATTAAGGACAGGGGCAACAATAATAGCTTTCATAATAACAGTAATGATAAAAAGGACAGCAACAGTGCTAAGAATAACGTAATACAAGTTGACTCTGCCGAGCTGATGGCCATAAAACAAGCCATCACCCAATCTTGCCTATCTTATGCTGATTTCACCATTGAAGATAAACCCTATTCTGTTGCCCTACACTATCGGCAAGACCCTTCTTTAGCCGATATCGCCTATAGCATCATGTCGGACACTTTAAAAAACCATTCAAATTGGATACTAAAACAAGGCAAATTTGTTTGGGAGGCGATGCCAAAGGGAGTAGACAAAGGCAGCGCCATATTGACTTTGCTAAATAAAATGCAGACTAACTCTGAGCTTTGTCCAATTTTTATTGGTGATGACATTACCGATGAGGCAGGATTTAGAGCTGTGCAAGCTCATAGCCAGTCATTAGAAATGGAGCAGGTTATGGATAACCCGCAAAAGTTAGTACATGGCATAGGCATTAAAGTTGGTACTTCGCCAACTTGTGCCGATTATTATGTGTATAATATTCAAGAGGTGACAGCTTTGCTTAACCACTTTTTAAGCTTTTGCCAAACCCACATTATCAGACGTCCTTCCCTCACCCATAAAAAATAACGAGATAGGATCTATGAGCCGCTTAATCGTCCTATCAAATCGGGTTAAAAGCCCCAATAATGGTCCGATGGCTGGCGGACTTGCAATAGCATTGCACGACCTGTTGATAGAAAGTTCAGGTATCTGGATGGGATGGAATAGCGATATTATTAACGGCTCCATTAACAGTGATAATGACTTTGCAACCTATGAATTTAGCCATCACCCACAATCTGATTTAGTAGGCCCTGCTATAGCTGGTACTGATCTACCAAGTACTGATTTGCTAAGTTCTGACACTCAACTGGCTCACTCAAAAACCACTTATGTCACCACTGCCCTAACTACTGAGCAATACCAGCATTTTTACTGCGGCTTTGCCAATAGCGTCTTGTGGCCTCTTCTGCATGAACGCACCGATTTAATTCACCAAGTCCCACAAGACTATGCAGGCTATCAGGCAGTAAACCGTCTTTTTGCTAAGCAATTAAAAAAAATCTCTCAACCAGACGATGTAATTTGGGTACATGACTATCACTTTTTAAGTGTGGCCTATTATTGTCGTCAGTTGGACATGGGTAATCGTATTGGCTTTTTTTTGCACATTCCATTTGCGCCATTGGCAGTTTGGCAACAGCTTGATCAGAGCTTAGAGCTAATTAAGCATCTTGCTCATTATGATGTACTCGGTACGCAAACTGAGCATGGTAAAGCGAACTGTCTTAAGGTGTTTAGATATTATTTAAAGGATTATCTTTTGAATAATACTTCAATAAATACTTTTCAAAAAAAGCGACAGTCTACCCGCCCTCAGCAGTCAATGAGCACCAGGCTAATGCTCAACCTTAAGCTAGAATCAACTGCCTCTCACTACTTAACGATTAATGCCTATCCTATAGGCGTGAATGTAAAAAATATTCAAAAACAGGTTAGCCATTTAACCTCGTATGTATCCTCCCAAGCGACAAATCATACTCGAAAAGTCAGTAATATAAAGCCAGCCAACCAACAGATAATTGCGGTAGATAGAATTGATTACTCCAAGGGTTTGTTGGCGCGTTTTTTAGCGTATCAGTCTTTTTTACGGCAATATCCAATCTATCAAAACCAGCTAAGCTTATTACAAATTGCCTGTCCTAGCCGCTTAGACTTACCCGTTTATCAACGGCTTTATAATGATGTTAGACAAACCGTGAATCATGTTAATCAACAATTTTCGTCTAGTGAGTATGCTATAGATGCAGTTAAAACTAATGCTTTAGAAGCTAACAGTTTAAATCCATCTGCCCTTATAACTGATAACACAGATAATTGGCGGGCTATTAACTATAGCGAGAGCGTGTTAAGCCATGAAAATTTGATGAAGGCCTTTCATCAGAGTGATGTTGGTTGGGTCAATTCGTTTAAAGATGGTATGAATCTGGTCGCTAAAGAATACATTGCCGCGCAAAATCCTGATAATCCGGGTGTGCTATTGCTGTCTCGATACGCAGGTGCTGCCGAGCAAATGCAGGCGGCGGTCATTATCGACCCACACCAGCCGGAAAGTATCATTCAAGGTTTGAAAATGGCCTTGACGATGCCACTAGCACAGCGTAAGTCACGCTATCAGACATTACTAAAAGGGTTGCAACAGGATAATTTATACGCTTGGCAGCAAGATTTTTTAGATGATTTATATGGTAGCGCAAGTCATCAAATAGATGGCTAGTGTTCAGCCTTATTTATAGCTTCGTTTCCAACCCAGTCGCAGTATCCGACTCACAAAATAATCTCACAAGAATAAGTAGGACACACCTATGATAGATTCTACACTAAACGAAAAACTGGTTGCGAAAAAAGCTTTATTACAATCCATTAAAGCAGATATAAAACACCTTATATCTGCCAACAATCAAGGTACTAGTACGTCGGCTCTCACTGATAAATTGCGCCATGATATCCTAAATACCTTAGTTACTTATAGCGATCAAATACCCCATCCTGCCAGTGGTAACGCAGCCAACCCAAACACGCTAATCCGTTGGCAAATCTTGGCGTATATTGCCGGTATTGATTTAACGATTGCCAAATGGTTTGAGTCTCATTTAGATGCGCTAAGCATTTTACATGAGGTGGGCTATGACAAATCAGTACAAGGGCTGTGGGCCGTTTGGGCTTCAGAAGGTCACCCCGACCCTATTCGCTATGAGCAAGGCCCAGCTCATCATACTATTAGCGGGACAAAAGGGTGGTGTTCGGGTGCCAATATGGCTGAGCATGCGCTGATGACCTATCGGGATGGCGACGGTCAATCACAACTGCTCATTGTAGATATGGGACAACCTGGAATCGAGATTGATAATAGTGATTGGCAAGCGGTAGGCATGCAGTTCACTGATACCGCCACCGTTCAGTTTAATCAGGTTCCAGCTACTAAAGTTGGCGCGGCAAATGCCTATCTAGACCGTGTGGGTTTTTGGCATGGTGCAGCTGGTGTGGCAGCTTGCTGGTACGGGGCAGCAGCTTCCCTTGCCGGTCATTTAATCACTGCTTATCAGCGAAAGCCGAATGATTATAAAGCCATGTATTTGGGCGAGATAGGAACGGCATTGGCAGTCACTCAGCAGTATTTGCACTATGTCGCTGACTTAATAGATACTCAGTCACAATGTAGCCATGAACGGATCATTCGCCAATTAAGAGCGAACGTCGAGCAAGTAGCGCGTCTCGTGATAGAGACTGCCGGTCAAGCATTGGGCGCAGCACCATTTTGTCAAAATGCCCATTTTGCAAGATTATCAGCTGATTTAGCCGTGTTTATTCGTCAGAGTCATGGTGCGTTTGATTTACAAAAAATTGGCGAATTAACCAGCGAATTAACGGGAAGTTCAGCTGATGGACAGGAGCACATATGGCAGCTTTAAATTCTGCAAACTCTGAGGCCGACACGTCAGCGCACAACCATCCAATCGTTGGTGACCGCGTTATTGAAGGTGATGGCACAAGTTTAGATGCTTGGCAAAACTGGCAAGATTTGCATAATCTATCACGATTAAATATTGCAGAAAGTATGTTACCGCACCAGCGTGTGTGCGTCTTTGCCCCGCATCCTGATGATGAGATATTGGGCTGTGGTGGTCTGCTGCAACAGCTGGCCGCCAATGGCAATCCTATGGTACTGGTCCATGTGACCAATGGTACGCAAAGCCACCCAAACTCACAGATTTACCCTCCCGAACAATTGGATAGTATCCGACCGCAAGAAAGCCAGTCGGCGCTACAAGTATTAGGCGTAGCGCAGCAAGTGACGACGATTGCCCTAGAATTATCGGATGGCAATGTATTTGCCCAGCGATCTCAGTTTAATGAGAAATTAGCCGCTATTATCCAGCCTGATGATATTTTAGTGACGCCCTTTAGACACGATGGTCATCCAGATCACGAGGCCACAGGTCAAGTCGTTGCGGCGTTTGCTAAGCAATACCAACTACCCTGTTACCAAGTCTTAATTTGGGCATGGCATTGGGCAAAGCCTGCCGATAGCCGTATTCCTTGGCACAATGCTACGAGGCTTGACTTGACTGCTGAGCAAGTTCAGCGTAAAACCCAAGCTATTGCTTGCTTTAAAAGCCAAATTACCGTTGATGAGAGCACGGGCAATCCGCCAGTTTTATCGGCGCAAACCATCGCTAGAATCAGCCAGCCCTGGGAAGTTTATTTATATGAGTGACACTCCTAACTCGAGGACGTCTACTGATACGCCTCTTAGCACAAATTCAAAAGCTGGCAAGACGAGCTTGATCCATGACTCTGACAGCTATTCAGAAAGCTATTTTGATAAGTTGTATAGCGACAATAGCGACCCATGGCATTATCAGACCCACTGGTATGAACAGCGCAAACGAGATATGTGTCTTGCGGTACTGCCACAAGCTACTTATAAAAATGCTATTGAATTAGGCTGCGGTAATGGTGTGTTTAGTGAATTACTAGCGCGTCGTTGTCAAGACTTGATCAGTATTGATGGCAATAACAAAGCGGTACAACTTGCCAAACAACGCTTAGCGGATGCTACCCACGTCAGGGTGGTGCAAGGGATTATTCCTAGCATCTTATCGACTTTAAGACAGGCACTGCTACAAGCTTATCCTTCATCAAATGCCTCTCTATTAGACCACTCTCCTGCTAAACAACCACCCTTTGATTTAATCGTTATTAGTGAAATTTTATACTACTTATCGCCCAATGATATCGATACGATTATTGCTTGGATCAGACAAAACCTAGCCAAAGGCGGCACTTTACTGTGCTGTCATTGGCGTTATGCCATTGATGGCTTTGCGATGACGGGCGAGAGGGTGCATCAACGCCTACAACAAGCATTTGGCTTAGTACATAGTGCTAATGATGAAGAGTCTCATATAGCAACTTTTCATCACCAAAGCCAGACGGTAGATAGCGACTTTTTATTAGACATTTGGCAAAATTCTCCAAAGTCAGTCGCCATGCAAGAAAACTTGGTATGACTTGATATGACCGTCAGTAAGATGATGAAAGACATGATCGATATAGAAATCGCTATTGTAATCCCTGCCCATAACGAGGCGCTGACCATTAGCAAGTGTCTGGCATCGGTCCAAACCGCCATTAAGCAATTACCCTCAACAATCTCAGCTTATCCGCTAGTGGTGCTCGATAGCTGTAGCGATGACACAGCTACGTTAGTCAAAAGCGCCGGGGTTGAGTGTATCAATGGTGATTATCGCAGTGTGGGTCGGGCGCGAGATTTAGGCATTCGCCACGCTATTACGCGCGGAGCAACCTGGCTTGCCTGCACAGATGCAGACTCAATAGTGACGGCAGATTGGCTAGTGCAACAAATCACCCATATTAGCGAGCAGCCCACGGATATGATTTGCGGCGTGGTGAGTGTGGACAGCTGGGCGCATTTGACTCCGAAAACGCGAGAAGATTATATCGCTCATTATCGAGATATGATGGGACACCGCCATATTCACGGGGCAAATTTAAGCTTTAGCAGCGATGCCTACCTCTCCGTTGGTGGCTTTGCCCCCCTACCTTGCCATGAAGATGTGGAGTTGGTCAAAAAGTTTGAGGCCCAAGGCCTTGATATCACTTGGAGCAATAGAGTGCGAGTAGTTACTAGTAGCCGCTTGCAAGCGCGGACAAGCGAAGGCTTTGCGGCATTTTTGATGGATTTAGAAAAGGGGAATTTATAGTAGTGATTGATAGAGACTATTTTTAGAGTCTATATTTGCTAGAGTGTGCAAGCTTTATTGTTGCCAATATCAATCTACTATACCTATAAGTCTAAAAATAACTCATCACCACCGCTTCAATCAGCAAGCTAACCCTTCTCACTAAGCAACTGATAACAGCGCTCAATCACCGGTCCATCCACCATATTACCGTCTATTTCGAATACTGCTTGACTAGAACGCTCATACTCCTCTATTACCCGCTTAGCAAAGTCAAGCTCAGCTGTTGTGGGTTGTAGAGCGTCTTTAACTATCGCTACTTGATTCGGGTGAATACAAAGCATGCCCGACATGCCCATCTGTGACCACAGCCGCACTCGTTGACTTAGCCCTTCGCTATCCTTGAAGTCGGGATAGACTGTATCAATAGGCGCTAATAGACCGTGGACTTTAGAGGTGAGAATCAGCTGATAGCGGATTTGGTTGGCCACGATATCGGCCGCTGGTGTACCCACCTGAACCTGCATATCATTGCACAAATCTAAAAAACCATAGCTAAAAGCGACAAGTCCTGAGGCCTTTGCCATAGCATCCATATGATATAAGCCTTTGACACTCTCTATTTGTGCGATAACAGGCAATCCGCTCACTTGATAGACATACTCAATATCAGCAGCTTGCTCAGCTTTGGCCAGTATAACGCCAGCAAGATTAGGCATCAGTCGGCATGCCTTAATGTCTTCAGCGAATGCTGGGCTACTTGACTGATTGATACGCACCCAAACTGGGCAATAGTCTGCACTATTATAATAGTATTTTAACGCAGCGCGTGCGGATGCCTTATCTACTAAATTCACTGTATCTTCTAAATCTACGATGACCGAATCAGCCCCGCATTTGAATGCTTTGGCTACTAGTGCCATCTTAGTAGCGGGTACAAACAACCAGGTTTTGTTATTCTCTAACTCAACAATAATCGCTTTGGTATCTTTTGGCAAAGCACCCTTTAAGGCAACCATACTTTTATCCTTAAAAATCAAATTAAATTAACGGTCATATTGCAAATGCCTATCTTATGCTAAGCCATTCTTAAGTAACGGTGGTAAAAGTTACCTTAACACCCTGTCCAAACAGCGGGGCGCTTGTCAATAAAGGCATCAATACCCTCAATCACATCTTTGACCATCATATTGTCAACCATAACATCTTTAGCAAAGTCATAAGCATCCGGCAGACTCATGCTCAATTGTTGGACGATAGCATCGACCAGATTTTGCAGGACCGCGTCTAATTGATCTGCAGACGCTACGCGATTGATCAGCCCTTGCTGCTTTGCCGTTTGGGCATCGATGAACTCTCCCGTAATTAACATCTCGAAGGCCTGCTTAGGCGATCAGTTCGACTGATGGCGACGGCGGGTGTCGAGCAAAACAAGCCGACATTGATACCAGAGGTGGCGAACCTAGCTGTGTCTGCGGCAATGGCTAAATCACACACGGCGACCAACTGACAGCCTGCAGCAGTAGCGATACCTTGGACTTTGGCAATCACCACTTGTGGCATTCGATTGATGGTTAGCATTACTTGATTGCATTGCTCAAATAAGCGGTTGTAAAAAGATTTATCGCGGTTAGCGCGCATCTCTTTGCGATTATGACCAGCATAGAACGCTTTACCATGAGCCTGAAGGACTGCGATACGAATTTTGTCATCATCGGCGCTAGCCTGCAACTCAGATTGAAAAGCCGATGACATATCTACAGATAACGCATTGAACTGTTTAGGGCGGTTTAGAGTGAGGGTTACGACTTCATCATTAAGCTCTTCGCTGAGCAGCGGTTGGTCTATATCTGCTAAAAAGGTAGGTGTAGATTTTAGAGAAGAGCAAGGTTCAATCATTCGCCGTCCTTAACGATTGTTGGTAAGTTTTTATGAGTATTTTTATAGTATCACCGCTAATTACTTAGGGTGTCCCATGCTTAATAAATAGGCTAAAGAAAAAACAAAACGCTATTTTACTTATTTTAATATTGAAAAAGTTTAAATAAATTAGTATCTTAGCTCGCTATCAACATTTATCTAAGATTATTATTCTACAAGGACGTACCTATGGCGCAGATGATTCCTGATAGCATCGGACAAGTGAAAGAAGCTACCGCAGGTGAGAGGCGTGTTTATAATTTATTAAGGGCAGCCTTACTACCAGATGATGAATGGACAGTATGGTATGACCCTTGCGCCTGTGTCCAAAGTAAACATGGCGACTTTCTTATCTTCTCGCGCTATCACGGCATTATCTTAATCGAGGTCAAAGACTGGAGCCTATCCTATATCGAAGAGGCATCTCCTAACTATTTTACGGTCAAAACGGACAACGATACGCTGCAAAGAAGGGAGAATCCATTAAAACAAGCCCGCACGGTGCAGCTGCAGATTCGTAACTTATTAGAAAAACGTCGCTCGCTCACGCAAAAGACAGGCAATCATGCAGGTAAGCTAAGATTCCCCACCACAGAATGTGTTATTTTTACTGGTATGGAGAGAGCACAAGCAGAAAAATCAGGGTTACTGAACGATGCTATCTTAAGCCATCAAAAGTGTCTCTTCCAAGATGACTTACGTATCGATGTAGAAGATAGAGAGTCTCGCAAAGACTTTATCAATCGCTTACTCAGCGCCTTCAATCATAAATTCCCATTTCAGCCATTAAATAATAAAGAAATTGATGCGGTTAGGTATGCGCTCTTTCCTGAGTTGCGAGTCAACCCTCAACAACAACTTGGTTTAGACTTGGTGCTTAATAATGACGAGCTCATCAAGGTTTTAGACAAGCAACAAGAGATTACTGCTAAGTCCATCGGACCAGGGCATCGTATTCTAAAAGGGGTAGCAGGCAGTGGTAAATCCTTAGTTATTGTTTATCGAGCACGCCATCTGGCCAAGTTTAATCCCAATTGGCGCATATTGGTGGTTTGTTTCAACATCTCTTTACGAAGTCATCTTGGCGCTAGCCTAAATAATGCCCATATCAAGCCTTACGCCTCGCAAGGTGACGGCTGCATTGAAGTAAAGCACTATCACAGCTTATTACCTGATTTGACGGACGTTAAGATAACTAAACGCTCGCAAGAAAGTTGGGATGACTTCAATAAACGCCGTTCTGACGCCCTGATTAATTATGTCAATAACCATCCAAACTTCAGCAAATACGATGCGGTATTAATCGATGAGGGTCAGGACTTCTCTGAGGATATGATCGCTGCTGTATTAACCATCCTTTCAGAGCAAGATAGCCTGTTGTTTTGTTATGACCCTGCTCAGAACATATTCGGTAGAAAAAATTTCACTTGGAAGTCTGTAGGTATTAACGTTCAGGGCAAGAAACCGACCTTGTTAAATAAGAGCTATCGTAATACCCGCCAGATTTTAGAGCTTTGTACAGCGTTTAAAGGTGAAGAATTAGAGGTAGAAAGTGATAATCAGGCGCTAGTACCTGATTATGGCGATTGCCGTGAAGGCGATGTACCCTTACTCGTTCAACAACCGACTTTCAATGACATGGTGGACTACATTGCTGAAGACATTAAGCGCCATGTCAGTAGTGGCGTCGAGTTGTCAGATTTTGCAATCATTATTATGGAGTCCGACAATAAAAGAGACATCGTCAAGCACTTAATCCCCAAACTAAAAAGTAAGCTCGCTCGCTTAGGGATGAGTGAGACATCGGTGAGTGCTATCTTGGACCGAGACTCAAAGCTAAATTTAGACCTTTTCCACCCCAGTATTAAGGTACTTATGACAGACTCCTGTAAGGGTCTGGAATTTAGAAATGTCTATCTTTTGGGGCTTGGCGTGGTAAAAGAAGACTCGCCTGAGCTTAGAAAAACAGCGTATGTCGGCATGAGCCGCGCCAAGGAGTATCTAACCATTCTGTACTCTGGCTCTAACTTCTATATCGATGAATTAGAGAAGATTATAGATAAGCAAAACAAGATGTTTTAGCCACTCAGCTGACCAGCCCTATCTCGCAAATAATTCATTATTCGTGTGCCGAGCCAGACAACCCCTACTGGCTCACTCAATGCACTCCGTATTAAAAAGTATTATTAAAGAGAATAAGTGATTAATGGTGTTTGGCTTTTAGCACCACATTAGTAGCGTACCACTATCATCAATCTTACTTAAAACTGGTAGATAAAACAGCAGCGGGTATAAATTCACTGGCTAGAGATCATGAGATGACTGAGGTAAGCGTAAATTTATACCCGTTCCGCATCATAATATAACGACTCTATTTTATTTAGAGTCGACAATAAGCCACTATGAAACAGCTGGCTGGCTATTGGTTGGGAGGGGCTTATCTCACATAAGCTAACGTCATGAATATGCTCACTCAGCCGTTAATTAAAGAAGATATATAATGTAGCCCATCTATGTGTAGTCCCCTCCTCAGTTAATTACTCATAACAGAAAAATAAGTCTAATTATTATACAATCCGCTATCGCTCCCAAAGTATTTCTAAAGCCGTAATCATGACCCTAACCAGCACTATGCCTTTTCCCAACTTGATTGATTTGCAGCATTTTAAAGCTCCCTTCGTGACCATCATGACAACTGCTATTCTAGCTAGCTCACAAAGGGGGGTATAGCAATGAGTGTTAACCAAGCCAGTCATTTAGCAGCGACAAAGCTGCCTATCTGGAAGCTACTCGTATTCACCTTAGCCGGCTTTCTCACCATTATGACAGAGACTATTCCGGCAGGACTGCTGCCGCAGATTAGCGAGTCTTTAGGGGTGTCAAAGGCACTGGCAGGTCAGTTAGTTACCCTTTATGCCTTAGGTTCTGTGCTTGCTGCTATCCCAATTATTGCCGCCACGCGCAGTTGGAACCGCAGACCATTATTTCTATTCGCCGTTGGCAGCCTTTTATTATTCAATATAATCACCTCCCTATCTAGCCATTATGGGCTTATCATCGGCGCACGATTTGCGGCTGGGATGGCGGCTGGAGTGATCTGGGGGCTATTTCCAGGTTACGTATTACGCCTAGCACCCTCAAATTTACAGGGTCGGGCATTAGCAATAGCTGGCGTCGGTCAGCCCATTGCCCTTGCTATCGGTGTGCCGCTAGGCACTTGGCTCGGTATTATGTTTGATTGGCGTGGGGTGTTTTGGATTATGTCCGCCATGACCCTACTGCTACTAGTCTGGATTGTCCTTGTTATTCCTGATTTTGCCGGTCAATCTGCAAAGCAGCGCATCTCTATTCGGCAGATCTTTCTGATACCGGGTATCCGGCCTGCACTCCTCACTCTATTCGTCTGGATATTGGCGCATAACACACTATATACCTATATCGAACCTTTCTTAGCTTCGGTCAATTTGGCCCAGCGTGTAGATGCTTTATTGCTACTGTTTGGCGTATCTGCCATCGTTGGTATTTGGCTCACAGGTTTACTCATAGATCGCTGGCTACGACTGATGATATTAGGAAGTCTTATGCTATTCGCCTTGGCAGCGTTAATATTGGGCTTAGGCGGCGGCTCACCTGTGGTGGTCATAATCGGTATAGCGCTTTGGGGCTTGACCTTTGGTGGTGCACCAACATTATTGCAAACGGCACTTGCCGGTGCGGCAGGTGACAACGCTGATGTGGCCCAATCGATGTTTGTGACTATCTTTAACCTTGCTATCGCGACAGCCGGCGTAGCGGGAGCGTTACTGCTACAAAATATAGGAGCAATATCTTTGCCTTGGACAGTAATGCTACTAGCGTTATTAGGCTTAGCCATTGTTTGGACAACGAAACGGACTTACTTGCCTAGGTGAGATTTATGTATGATGACTGAGTAATTGACTTCTAGATATTGAGAGTTCTGTGATACTCGTTCAGTTGACCAATACCCCCACACTCACTCTATAGCCTCCGGAATATTTCAAGACACTACTATTGGCTTGTATTTGTAGTCTAGTGCCCACCCCTACCCAGCAGTAACGATCTCGAATACCATTCCCCGGTTCGGTAAAGTACTGACCACTTAGACCAGCATTAGCATGATAAAAATAAATATCCGCCGTTAGCTCTTTAGCTGGGTCAATGTTAGATTGTAGTTTGGCAGCACTTATCTTGGCAATACTACTTGTTGAGCTAATATCAGAAGCAGCCGTACCAGAAGCTGGAATGGTCTGAAAGACATTAGGATGGTTTCTTAGGTAATTTCTAATTACTGGATACTGGCCACTACAATCATCATTGTTATTTGTCTTTATATAAAAATTAAATAAGCTTGGCGAATCAAACTGGCCATCTACGTTTGGATAGTTAGCGGATAAACTATTAAAATCCAAATTGCCAACGTTAAAACCAGTAAGATCGATGCTATTAGCCAGTGGAAAAGTCTGGAGCGTGTTGCCTTTTGCGATAACTTGACTACCGCCATTAACCAGATCAGTTCTACTAGGGGCAAATAATAATGCCTGATCAGGGAATTCCTGTTTACAAAAGTAGATTTTTTTGTTATTGCTGGTGGTACCGACCACTTTGCTTTCCACATTGATACCTTGGGTGGCAGGGCAAGCTGCGAGAACAGCCGGACTTAACCAGCCAGCAAGTACTAATATGCTAATTTTCGTGCTAATTTTCAGTACGCATTCATAGTGCAGCGACTTTAGAGCGCAGTTTGACATAATAGATACTCTAGTCTAATGTTTAGTAATTTTAGTGTTCATAATTCGCTAATACTATTTTAATAATAAGTAGTGGAAGTAACTCAATAACAAAGCTCAGGCACTCTACTGGTGTGTTGTTACTGACTCTAGCAAAACTTGCATGACAAAGTCGTTGCTAATAGCGACATCTTTCGTCTCATAGCCTTGCGATTTTAAAGTATAGATATTGGGTAATAGGCCAAATACTTGAAAATAGCCATAGCTGCCTGTCGTGATACTCCGCACCAAGGTATCACCTTGATAAACATCAATCTTTATTCCTGGCGCAGCGTCTGTTGTTTGACCAGAGATACCAAACGTCTTTTGTAGGGTAATAGGCACAGTAGTCGGCGTATGATTGCTAACACGAATGCGCGGTGTGGGCAGATCGCTGGCACTATATTCAAGTGGTAAGTTTTCAGCATCAGTGGTTAGCACATAGTCACCAGCCTTTATATTGTTTATTAAATACTGGCTATGCCCAGCCTGCTTATCGATTAAGCTTGCCTTCACTTGTTGGTTATTTAGCTCAAAGCGCATATTATCTGCGACTATAGGTAGGTCAGCTTGATGCTCAACATCTACAATGATACTTCCCCCTTGCTGGAGTGGATAACTACCAAATCGTAGTCGGCTTTTGGGTGCTTTAAACATATCGAATGATAGCTTAGCGTATAGATAGTTATTCTGTGACCAAGCTGGTAGTGAGTTATCGACGCTAATAGAGTCAGCTATTACTAAATCATCGTACCGACTATTGGAGATGGCATCAACATAACGATGCTTATATCCCAAGCTAAAGCTAACCCCATTACGATGGTTTAATTGCCAATCAGCTTGCCAGCCCAGTTTATTTTTATAAGCACTGTAACCAATGTTGACTGAATTATTGAACGCATTAATACCTTTCAATCCACGACCCAGTCCCTCTGAACTATCAAAGCGATAACTAAAGTCGCCTTGGTTCAGCACGTTATGGCTACCATGTAAGTGACTGATTGATTGCCCAATACTGGCTCGCTGATTTAATTGATGTCGTACCGATAGTGTCTCACTATCATTATCACCGGACAATCCTACAGTATTGCTAATATACGGCTTCTCACCCTTACGCGTTTGGTTACTATCTTGCCATAGCAGACGATAGCCATAGCGGTCCTCACGGCTATTCCAACTAAGCCCTGCATTTAGAGCATCATTAAAACGATGATTGATACTGCCGTAAGCATAATATTTATCTAAATCGTAACGTCCTACTTTGGTGTTACTGACATTAGTGTTGTTTATACCAGTACTAACCGTACCTACTGCCGTATTAATATCAGTAGCAGAAGCCGGATCATCATAATACTGGTTTAAACTAATACTAGTATCATCATTAGGTCGATAACTAACCAAGAGCTGGTGACGCTGATCCGTTATAGCTTGTCTTGGATTAGTACTCATCAGAGCTTTAGGATAATCATAGTCGTAGCGTCTATGCTGGTACTGGTAATTTGCCCACAATTTCTTACGTTGATATTGCAGCTGCGCTTGCCATAAGTCTTGGTTAGGCGCATGCGCATAACTAAGATCGGCATTACTATAAGCCGACGGGGTAACGTTTATACCAGCATGCCATGACAGCGACGTATCATTATCTGACGAGGTTAGGATATTGCTATTAATACCGCCGCGTACCGCTAGGCGGTTATTAACACCATATTCTGAATATAAATGCGCAGCAGTATGACTTTGAGTATGTCCTTTACTTGTTGTACCCAGCTTATCACTTAATAGATTGCCAGTACGCCCCAAACCAGCTTCTAACAGCCACTCATTGGTCGCGACATTCGTGCGGCGCTTGCCAACGAAAATAGACCTAACCTCAAGCGGCTGCCGAGCTAGTGGATAAGCATAGATAGCCACTTCGACGACATTATCTGTGTGTGTCAATTGACTCACATCAAGATTTAAAAACTCATAGCGACCATCTAAGCCAATTTGTACCCGAGCGATTGCCTGACCATTAATTCGCAACTCAGCGACGCCGCCCACCTGCCCCGAACCCGTCAAATGCTGATAATCTTGACTGGTATTTTGTAATAGACTCCGACTGTCTTCATCCAACCGTGACAGGTGCCGGGAGATTTGACGATTGCTAAACGCCACTAATGCCCCAGTGAATTCATCACCACTATTTTGTGCCCCTTGAGCTAACGCGTTAGGCTGATTAATACCAAGCCGAGTGGCTAAATGCTGTCCTGACTTAGACCAGTATAGATTGTCAACCTGCCAACGCTGCCAATCCGATGGCAGGTGAGTCAGACCATCAAGCGCTGTCTTAGTGAAGCTAAGACTATCTACTCTATCTCTTTCTAACTCCCTATTGTTATTCTCACTCCTTGCATTAGCATTATCATCATCATAACCTGCGACCTTAATACCCCAGATCCCTCCGAGTCCATAACCAAATGCCCCAATATCAGCGTACAAATATTGATTGTACGAATGATCATTATTATAGCCACCACCCTTAGTATCGCTCGCTGTGAATGTGCTGTTAAATGACAGGCCCAACAATCCAGCGCGACTGGGATAGTAGTCAATAGCTAACGGCTGATCTATGTCCTTGTCCGCTGCTGATAGATTTTGTTGAGAGGGACGCCAGCCCATATTAAGAATAATGGCTAAGTCTTGCTGACTGAAGTCAGCAGTAATACCTAACGGCTGTAAATCAGGCAATGATACATAGTCTTGGCCTTGATAGGAGATGACCTGGCGGTCTGATAAGGTGGCATTACCAATTGGGGTGGTAACGTAATAACCAATATCAGAGTTAAGGGAGCTTGAGCTTTCAATTTTATGAACAGCGGTATTATTTTTAGGCGAGGAGCTTAGAGCAGAGGAATTTATAGCTGAGGAGCTGGTAGGAAGGGAGGAAAAGCGGATAGCCGTTAATCGGCTTAAATCACTAACGGATAGAAAGTATGCTGTATTTTTACTGTTTAGACTGTCATCCACGTTCGGATTATATAACGCATCAAGACTCTCCTGCTCCTTCCCATTGACCACTATACCAACCAGCATAGGCTCTAGCTTCTCTGCTGCTGACACTTGCTGAGTCGTGTTTACATCGACTGATGGGAGCGTAGTACTCGCCGTTTGGTCTGGTACTTCAGCGGCTACAAATGGACAATAGATTCCCACACATGACACAGACGTCATTACTACTAAATATAAGGGTGAGTATCTTTTGCTCATATAGGCCATACAATATCCATATTATGAACACTGCTTAGGTTACTAAGCCCTTTTAGCTGAGCTTTATTCCACGTTAATACGAATGGGTAACCCATAACGAGAGCCTAATTCAACAGTGACACCTTTACCATCTGCATCATAGGTAATGGACTTGTCAACTTGCTGCTCGATCGACAGCATGGCGATGTGTTGCCCTTGTTCGAACTCTTTTGGTAAGCGTATGGACATTCGTACTGTCTGATAGCCACCAGGAGAAATGGTGAACTGAGTAGGATTGATTAATGTCCAAGGTTTTAGAGTATGCTCACTAGGGATAATAGGAGTACCTGATGCGTCTATATCTACTAAGGTTAAACTTATTTTCTTAGGCTTTCTACCATAATTATAGAGGGTTAGCGACTGATTTAGTTTGGCGGTATTTTTATTATTAATAATAGAGACCGTCTCGTTGATCTGAGAGGGAGATATTCCTAACTGTGCAGGGGGGAGCTTCTCTTGCCCATCCTCGCTAACGACCATACTAGTCTGACCGGTATTATCGTTAGAGGTGTGAATAATCAACTCAGCTTGGGCTGCTGATGAAGCCAGTACTGCCATTGCCCCAGTAGCCGCTATTATTAAGCCTGAGTATATTGCACTCACCCTCAATTGACGATTAGGGAAAGTCGTTCCGCTCATGTATTCACCTAACAAAATATGGATAATGGATAGAACAATGACAACTAAAATAACGATTAACATTAAGTCAGGATATATCACTGATATAAAAATACCAGCAATTTCAGCTGGTATTTTATGGTGCTCTACTGTGCCAATTGAGCTTACTTATAAGTAGAGTATCATAATGATAAATTACCAGTGCGGTTAGTTACCTTGAAGGGTGAGCAAGAAGGTGTCGGTTGCCTCGTCTGAAGTCGTTGCTGGTCCTGCTACGCCTCTTGTATTATATTCACCCGGCTTATTAGCACTTGATAGATCTAAATCAAAATTGATATCACCCATTACTGGCGCCCAGCCTGAAGGGATGGTCATATTGGCTGAATTGCTGCCCGCCACTCCATTACTGGTAGATGCTAAAGTGGCATTGCTAGTAGTAATAGTAACCGAATTATCAGTAACATTTTTTAGGGTAGAATTTGGATTGGTTAATGAAAGACTCACATCACCACTAGATAGGCTGCGTACTGCCCATGAGTTCTTCAAAGTTACCGCCACTGTATTCAAAGCATTATTGGGTGCAGTAGTAGCGACATCTCCAGTAATAGTATAAGGACTATTTCCTAAAGGCGCTGTCAAATCATGAGCTGTCGTATCGCTGATTTCGCGGCCGGTATCGCTATCGTTATCAGGCGTAGTAGCGACATCAGTTAAGGTTAAATGTGCATCATCCCAATGATATAGGACTAAGATTTCGGGTAAGGTAACTCGAAAATCAGTAGAACCACTAATGGATGCGGCAGAGGCAAATGAAGCCATAGATAATGCTACACCTGAAACCGCTACTCTTTTTAAAATATTCATCATGTAAATCCTCTGGTAAAAGCCAGTGCAAATTGTGGAAAACCAGTAATGCATCTTAATATTTTAAGCGATCGAGTAAGAGAATAGCTGGTAGTAGAATAATGTAAGGACTTAGCCAAATAAACACCTGAAATGACTAAGGATTTCCACCATTATTAGATTCGCAGCATTATCTTATTATTCTTATATAAATACAAAAACAAATAGACAAATGGATTCTTTATTATGACAAGTGGTTAAGATTTGTTTTTAGAAAAGATAATTCAATTAAAACCCGCTGCACTAAAGCTAATAACATATATCAAAAAGAAGTAAATAACTTATAACTCTAAAAAATTAATATTACTCTAATTAATTTTAAAATACAGTCATTCTAGTTAATCTCATGACAAACTAACACATTGCCCAGCTATAGTTAATCCTATTTAAAACGAATACCTAAAAGAGTAGCTGACATAAATTTACTGGCTAGCAGTCATGATATGCTTAAAGCTACAGAAGGCTGCTCTATAGCAAGGATAGGGTGAATTAATTATATAGACGACAGTGAGCTAAGCTTAATATCATGACCCGTTAACATAGAGTCGGTCGACAATAAAAGAGAGACAAATAAGTTTAAGCACGATACTAGTACAAGTTTTCTAGCTTGCTGCGATTGCGCTAGCAGAGGCGAAAAAACACTCACCCCAGCCTCATTGTATCTTTTTATAGTAAATTTACTATACGTAAAAAAGCAAAATATATCATCCTAAAAGTCTGTAAATCAATCCTAACTATTTGATTAATATATAAATATCTCTATAGATTAAGTTTGATAGTTACTATAATACGAATTCATCTTAGATAATATTTCAATATTATGACAGCCAGAGAATAATATAGATAAGTTTATTATAATCAATATTTTACTACTTTAAAAGTTGATGGCAAAATAACATTAAGCTTTCGACTTCCCCTTAGTTTGTAAGAAAGCTTTGACCTATAACAATATCAACTCACTATTATCCGCTTGGTTTGAACTATAACTGGATAAAAAAGGTAAGTTATTATCATTAGCTACTAAAGTCCATGCTATTTTAAACGTGTACGTTGTGAGTTACTGATATGAGCCTTTTGGCTAGAAGCCCTGATATGACTTAAGTAGTCGCAAGCTTATACCCATGACTCTGTGCTAAATGCTAAGTTGATAAAAATATGTGGCTTAACTATATCTAGTCTAGCCTTGTAATACGTTTGGATACGAAGGGTAGATTAAAGCGCTGACTGCGTGTCTGTTTAATGACGCTGCAACTACTGATCCGCTGCAGACTGACGCAAACTATCTATTTCAGAGAATACCGAATCTATCGCAGCAACGCTTTGTGCAATCTCAGATTCGGTTAAGGTAGGATGGACTAAGAACATCAAGCTGGTCTCTCCCAACTGCTTGGCTATAGGCAATCTTTGCTTAGGACGCAGCCCAGAACCCTCAAATGCTTTTTCTAAATAGACCTCCGATGCCGACCCTGAATAGCAGGGCACGCTCATATTATTTATTTCCTCAATAATACGATCTCGCGACCAATCTTTTGGTAGATTTTCTGGACGGATATAGACATAGAGCTTATAGTAAGCATGAGCTGACTTATCAGCTTGCTCTGAGCATTCAAACCTTGGTGCTCTTAGGTAACCCTTGTCGGTCCATTTTTCACAAGCTTGGATCAGCTTTTGCGCATTGAGGGTGCGTCTGGTCGTCCATTCGTCCATTCGCCTAAGCTGAATCCTACCAATAGCCGACTGCATCTCTGGCAAGCGCCAATTAGTGCCGAAGCTCTCATGAAGCCAGCGATAGCCAGGTGGGTGCTCCGTTTCATAAACAGCCGCATAGCTCTTGCCATGATCTTTATAAGCCCACATCTTACGCCATAGCCGTTCATCATTAGTAGTGACCATACCGCCCTCACCGCCGGTCGAGATTATCTTATCTTGGCAAAAACTCCATGCGCCAATATGACCAATACTGCCAACGCTTCGTCCTTTATAGCGGGCTCCATGCGCTTGAGCACAGTCCTCAATCACATATAAGTCGTGATTCTCGGCTAGCGCCATAATGGCATCCATATCACAAGGCCAACCTGCAAGATGCACGCAGACAATAGCTCTAGTCTTATCTGTTAGTACTGCGGAGATAGTCTCAGCGGTAATATTCCCACTATCCGCGTCAATATCGGCAAAGACAGGTTTAGCGCCTGAATTCACCACACTCGACACGCTAGCGATAAAGGTGCGCGGGGTGACGATGACCTCGTCACCGGTGCCAAGCTCAAGGGCATTTAAAGCCAAATCCAAAGCCAAAGTACCATTAGCAACCGCAACCGCAAACTGACTGTCTGACCAATCAGCAAACTCCTGCTCAAATTGACGCCCTTCTTGCCCCGTCCAATAGTTGACTTTGTTAGATAGGAGTACTTGACTGACAGCATCAGCCTCTTGTTGAGTGAAGCTTGGCCAAGGATGGAAGGGCGTGTTAAGCATAGTAGGTTGTCCATAACGATTGAGTGACGAGAGAATGGGCGAGTGATGCCGAAAAGACAGTTCTTAATATATATTTTTAATTCAACATCATAAAACAGCTATCTTTTAATAAAAGCTCCGATATAGCTAACTTATTGAGATTAGTAAATTTATAGTCAACATTCTTTAAGTTTAGAGTGTCGATTTTATTATTGGTTATGCTTATGACTGTATTTTTTTAAGCGCTAATAATTATTTGAGCAATACTCTAGCTGGATTGCCAACGACGACCAGTCCGGGTGACACATCTTTCGTGACCACAGCACCCATGCCAACAATAGCCCCTTCTCCTATTATCAAAGGTTTGTCAGATGTGCCTTGTTTGATCACTGCTCCTGATCCAATATAAGCATGGTCATAAATATGGATGTTACCATTACAGTTAACCCTAGGGGCAAAAGTAACGTAATCGCCAATCACACAATCATGCTCGACATAACTATATAAATTGGCATGAAAACACTTACCAATAGTCACATTGGAGCCGATAGTCACGAATGGGCTTAATGCCGCTCCTACATCGATATTCACATTATCCATAATCAACGTAGTAGCTCCTTTAACTGACCATAATAAGATGCCATCATTCAATAATTTCTTACCAATAATTTGACGAATACTACTATTGGCTATGGCAATAAGGACAAACTTATAGGAGCAATCGATATCTTTGAACCTATCGTAATTCATCGCTACATGGCCATTTACCATCCTATCTTCATCTAAGATATCATCAATAAATACCACTTGACTGTTACTACCAACTCTCTTTAATTGCTCAATAGCAACAGGCATCAAACTACGTCCGCAGCCTGCTATACCATACACAGCAAATATCTCGTCGATAGTATTCATGTTAGTTTGTACTCGCTAGGTATCCACCCTCATCTTGTTTATAGTCATTACTTATAAGTATCAATAAAAGACGTGCACTAATCTTTTGCGTATTAGGTCTAAATAGGATGAACTATAATAAAAAGCGTAAGCTAAAAGTAATAATTAAGGCCAACTACTTGATAGGACAAAAGACTTATCACTCAACTGGCTACTTTGATACCTTAATCAAGGAAAAGTTTTATAATGATGGTATCAAGTTAGTGAGGCTTCCTATATATAGGGAAAAAATCTAAACTCATATTCGTATCAATATACTCAGAGTCCCTCGCCAAAACCTTATATTTTTCTAAATTAGTGATCACTCTATGCGTTTTGAAGTCTAGCTCTTCTGAACTAAATCCCTTTTTGTACTCATATAGCGTATCTAATTTAGCCCCTACCCCTCCACCAAAATGTAAAAACTTATAACCCTGATTCCTTCCCCACTCTCGAGCCACATGAGTAATTACTTTGGATGGCTGTAATCTTCTATAACCATCCAAAGTACCACTCAAATGAAATTGCATAATTTTAGACTCAGCGCAAATGGTACACATTGTAGAACTAATGGCCACATCATCTTTATAAGCTGTTATTAATAAAATTCTTTCAGGAAGGTAGTCACATAAACAATTAAAATAACTATCATTAAAATGATAGTACTGGCTGGCACAAACCTTCGTCATAGTCTCTTTATATATTTTTGAAAATACTTTAATATTACTCTTAGATAACTTTTCAATTTTTGTTGTAATCTCTGACTTCAAAGATTTTTTAATCGCCTGACGATGTCGTCTTTGGGTTTCTTGCCAATGCTCTTCTTCTGTTTTGCTCAGATCTGATACCAAAGTAGGTCCGTGAGTAACGATAGTACCTATGGCTGCTTTCCAGTCTTTATTTAAAATCGGATGTAACCTGATAAACCATGAAACGCAGCCTTGCTGAAAGAGAAATCTTTCTACTTCGAACATTACAGCGTCAATATCATTTTTAGTCAGCGTAGGATCTACGATAGGCCCACCGTAACCATAGGTGGAGGTTGCATCCCAATACTTATCATCAATATTTCTGATAATTAGTGGAAAAAAAAGTTTTTTACTTTTGTAGGTCGCCACTACGCCTTTAGGCTCGCCCCTATCTATGATAGTCGAAGATATCAGCCAACCACTTAAGTGATAAATATCAATATCATAGCCAGTAACTTCTTCATCCCAATACTCATCTATATCCCTAAAGCATACGTTAATCGAATCCATGATGACCACCTAGCTTAAATATTCTGTATTTCATTAAAACAGTAATACTATTTAATCAATGGTCGCGCTGGATTTCCAATCACTACGGCCCCAGGGGCTACATCTTTAGTTACTACTGCTCCCATCCCTATAATAGCACCTTCACCAATAATCAGTGGCTTATCATTCTTTCCTTGTTTTATGATAACGCCAGTACCTATATACGCATGATCGTGGATATGAATGTTGCCGTTACAATTAACTCGAGGCGCAAATGTCACATAATCACCAATGACACAATTATGCGCAATATAACTATAGATATTGCCATGAAAAAACTTACCTATTTTAATATTAGAGGTTAAGCAAAAAAAATTACATATAATAGTACCTATCCCCAGCTCTACCGTATCTAAACTGACTAAATCCTTAGCTTTAATCGAAGCAATCAAAATCCCATCTTTAATCAACTTTTCTGCTAATACTTCTCTTATTTTACTATTAGCAATAGCGATTGAAACCTCCTTAATTTTATTCGGTAGTTTTAAAAACTCATGGTAAGACATAACACGATAGCCGTTTAAGTGAGTGGCCTTACAATTGTCGTCGATAAAGACAAAATCTTGTTTATTTAAATGGGCATACTGGATTCTAATTAATGGCATTACTTCTATCCCAAAGCCACTTGCACCATATACACCAATGATTTTCGTCATCTGCATTCCCACCTTACAAATTATAAAATTATTCAGACCCCGTAAACTTCTTCATGGTCGCTTCGTCCTTTGCGGTAATACCCTCTTTGCAGATTACCTTTTTAACCGTTTTAAACAAAATTTTGATATCCAACCACAGTGACTGGTTATCAACGTACCACGTATCAAGCTTGAACTTCTCTACTGAGGTAATCGAATTACGCCCATTGACTTGAGCATAGCCAGTAATACCTGGGCGCACTAAATGACGACGGGCCTGCTCTTGATTATAAAGTGGAAGATATTCCATAAGTAAAGGCCGAGGCCCCACTAGGCTCATCTCCCCTTTTAGAACATTCCAAAACTCCGGTAACTCATCCAGACTAGTGGCACGAAGCTTCTTACCAAATGCTGTGAGACGTTCATTATCTGCTAGCAGATTACCTTCAGCATCTGTAGCATTCCTCATTGATCTAAATTTAATCATCTCAAAAGGCTTACCGTGTAAACCCGGACGCACTTGACGAAATAAAACTGGTGAGCCTAAGTGCTTCCTGACTTTGTAGGCCAAAAAGATATACACAGGCGATAAGATCACCATTGCAGCTAAGGCAACAATGATGTCAAAAAGGCGCTTAATCATAGTATCTCCATTGCTTCTAGCATGGCTCGATTGACCGTGTGCACATCAAATTTTTCCTCAACCAATTGTCGTGAGGCTGTGCCCATTTGGGTTAATAACTCAGGATTAAATATGAACGTCTCCATTGCCGCTGCCAATTCATCAACTGCTTTGACTGGGACAAGGTAGCCGTTGAGACCATCTGTCACCGTCTCGCGACAACCAGGAGCATCGGTGGTAATGACCGCTCGACCCATGGCCATCGCTTCTAAGACCGTTCGTGGTGTTCCTTCTCGATAAGAAGGTAGAACATAAACCGAGCTTGCACTAATAGCGGGTCTAACATCCGCGACTTTGCCCCAAAAATTGAATACCCTTTCATTTATCCAATCATCAAGCTCAGACTGACTTATCGAATTTGGGTTGTCATCAATCCAACCAACCAAGTCAAACTGTGTGCCTGGATATTTGGCTTTGATTATTTTTGCTGCCTGAGCATACTCGCGAATCCCTTTATCCTCTAACAAACGGGCGATGAGTAAGAACCTTGGTTCTGGTACATGGTTTTTAGTAGGCAAAGACACTACGCTATATTCAGCAATATCAACCCCTGATCCATTAACAATTTTAGTTGCCACCTCAGGTTTTATGATACCCATAGTCCTAAATAGTGCTTCATCATCCGGATTTTGAAAAAATACTTTTTGTGCTGATGCCAAGGCCCGAGAATAGAGTTGATGCATAAGTTTCTGTAAGTTGGATTTTTTGTAGCCCTGTTCTTCTGCTCCTTGAAAGGCATATCCCAACCCTGTAATTAGTGCGAATTGATGCGGAACGTGAGCTAACTTAGCGGCCAGTAGACCGTAGATTACCGGCTTGATGGTATACGCGAGTACATAATCAGGCTTAATACTCTTCATTAATCGGTACAATGAAAGCATCGCTCTCATATCGGCAATAGGGTTCGTTCCCGTTCGCTGCATAGGGATTTCATGGAGCTGATAACCCAACGTCTTAAGTTGATTAAACGCTTCTGGATGATTGACAAAATCAGGGGCGGCAAGGTGAATTTCTAGATCAGTTCGTGCAAGCGCGGCCAGTAGCTCTCCACGAAAACTCAAAAAAGAAGGTGGGTAACTGGCGATGAGTAGAAACTTCATTCTACGTACTCCTTTACTGCTTGCCAAAAAGCTTCTACCGAGCGGTATTGGCTGATGTATTTTTTATTGACTACAGCATTGTCCACTTGATGGGATAAGTGTTGGCGTAGTGCCGCTTCAATTGCTTCTTTGGAGCATGATTTGGTCACGGTGATGTGAGGTATCGAGTCTACACCGTCTGTACAAGGTGTAGAAATCACCTGTTTGGTTCCCGAGGCCATCATTTCGATTAACACATTGGGAAATCCTTCTATCTCAGAGGAGATAACACCAATATCAGCACTAGCAAACCATTGAATTGGGTTACTGATCTTGCCAGTAAAAATCACTTTATCTTGTAGCCCTAACCTAGCGACAAGCTGTTGTAAACTTTCTCGTTCAGGACCATCACCAATGATTACTAGACCTGCCTTAGGGAACTCTCCTTCTATCGCTGCAAACGCCTCAATCAACCAATCAAATTTCTTTAGAGGAATTAAGCGGCCACAGCCAACTAATAAAGTTGAGAATGGCCGCTTGTTAATTTGGCTATCGGCTACCTGATAATCAATATAATCCAAATTCACGGGGTTAGAGATAACCGCTATTTTCTTTGCAGGCATATATCCTAAATTGCTAATAAGCGATGATTTCATGCGCTCAGTTTGACAAATAATTAAGTCCTGTTGGCCATACATGAACTTATAAATGAGTTTAAATAACACCCGCCATGGACCAAAAAAGCGGTCAAAAACAAAGGTCGATTCGCGGCTAATCAAATATTTGGTCCTAAAAAGCCTAACTCGCCTCATAAAACTCAAGACACCATTCACATGACTGTGCGAAGAAAATGCGTACTCATATTTATTGTTATAACTTAGAAAAATAAGGTTAAATAAAAAATCTGGTAAAGATGTTTTTTCAGAGCCATGATCTTTAATAATCATAGTTAAATTCGGATGATCTTTAATACTCTCCCACCCTGCTTGCTTACCCCTAGACATAATATAGACAGTAACGTGATGACCTTTTTTCAACAGCATAGATATGATGTTAAACATGGTACGCTCCGCCCCACCCAACACAGCAGTGGGCGAGACAAACAAGAATTGGCTTGGTGACTCTCTTGTCACCTTAGGGTTAACGTTCATTTTGCCACGCCTGAAACATAAGAACTGACCATAATTTTTTACTATAATCTGCATGACCTGACAGATGCGCTTGCCACGTTTTTTGAATAATGTCAGAATTAAGATGGCCCTGATTACGAATATGCATAGGGTCTAATAAACTTTCTACCCAGTCGCGTAAATCATGACGTAGCCAAGACCCTAGTGGCACACCGAACCCCATTTTTGGCCGGTCTATCAACTCTGGTGGTACATAACGATAGAGAACTTGTCTTAATATCCATTTCCCTTGGTTATTTTTAAATTTCAGACTAGCGGGTAGCTGCCATGCAAACTCAGCGATACGATGGTCAATTAAAGGAATACGCCCTTCTAAGCTAACCGCCATCGTTGCTCGATCTACCTTAGTTAAAATGTCATTAGGCAAGTAATTCAAACCATCATGCAACATCATGACGTGCAAAAAATCTGGCAGATCAAAACTATCATTGAATATCCTTACTGCAGATGGAGTATAGTTCTTCACTAGCTGACTAGGTTGCCGCCAGTTCTGCATGGTCATACGATAGAATGCGAGTTGATTTTTAGTAGATAGTAAAGGCAGCGTATGTCTAAACGTTGTCAGCGTTATTGGCTTACTCACATATGGTTGTAATATTGGACGCAGCATCCCCAGTATTACTTTTAATGAACGCTCTGACAGAGCACTTAACCAAGCCGTGACCATGCTACGGACAGGTATTTTGTTTAATTTGTGCCATACATTCGGCGTTTCTTGATAACGACTATAACCGCCAAACAACTCATCCCCCCCATCACCGCTCAGGCATACCGTGACATGTTGTTTAGCTATACCACTGACTAAATAAGTGGGAATCTGTGAAGCGTCAGCAAAAGGTTCGTCATAGATACCTCCTAGCTTAGGTACTACTCCCATAGCTTGACGGCCTGTTACATATTGCTCGGTATGATCCGTGCCTAAGTGCTTAGCTACGGCTTTAGCATGTTCAGCTTCATTGTAGCCTTCAATATCAAAACCAATTGAAAAGGTCTTTACAGGGCTTACTGATTGCGCTTGCATCATCGCTACCACGATGGAAGAATCAATACCTCCAGACAAAAATGCCCCTAATGGCACATCAGCCTCCATTCGAAGTCTGACAGCATCCCTTAATAACACATCTAATTGGTTAATCGCCTCCTCATCACTGTTATAGGACAATAGGTCTTGTTGACCTTGAAGCGCAACCTCAGCTAGATTCCAATAACACTGCTCTTTAAGTTCCTGATTATCAGGTGACCAAGTAAGATAATGCGCTGGCAGCAGCTTAAAGGTATTCTGATATATAGTTAAAGGCGCGGGTACATCATTGAATCTAAAGAATTCAGCCAATGCATTTGAATCAATGTCGCGCTGAAATTTAGGATGCGCTTCTAAACATCGTAGCTCTGAACCAAATATAAATGCTCCATTTTGCTGGGTATAATATAAAGGTTTCTCGCCTAGCCGATCACGCGCTAAAATAAGCTTGCGCTGCTGCCTATCCCAAACGGCAAAAGCAAACATACCATTAAAAGCTTGCAAAGCAGTATTCATACCCCATGCTTCAATGGCAGCGAGCATAATCTCAGTATCTGAATGACCTCTCCACTGATAATTTAACTGCCTCTCAAGCGTATCTTTTATTTCTTTATAATTATAAATCTCACCATTAAATACGATTATGAAACGCCCAGTTGATGACACCATTGGCTGGTGGCCTGCGGGTGACAAATCCAAGACGGCAAGGCGGCGATGACCAAAATTTACACCTCCTTCAGACCACATACCCTCACTGTCAGGACCACGCTGGCGAATAGTACCGAGCATATTATCCAAAATAGTTTGGCCACTGAGCGTTGAACTCTCATCGTAGAACCCTGTAATCCCACACATAATATGTCTCAATATTTTTAAATAAATGTCAACCAATAACCTAGCCAACCTTGTGAATACTCTATTAAAGGGTGCCACTCTAAAGTTGAATATATAGATAGAGCTGTAAAAGATATCAAAAATAAAAACTTCCCCTGAGACCGATCAGACTTTATCAATAGTATTAATAATGCAACAACCATAGCCTGAGAAAAGAATCTCCAAGCAAAAGGGTAATATCTCCCTAAAATCAACCAAAATAGTACCAATACAATAAAAAAATAACGATATGGATTAGACTTAAAAGCTAAATAGTAAAATACACCAAATAATAAATATACAAAATATACTGACCACATCTCTTGCCCAGCTACGAACCCATCATAGCCTCTTGACATCATTACGTCATTGACAGTATCAGAATAAAGCATTAAAAATAAGCCTAACAAGCCCAAAAAAATTTTAATATATACAGATACCCTCTTATTAAAAATAATACTTAGCAAACTTAGAGGTGCTACTCCAGGGTGAATAGCAATAGAGCCGAAAGTAAATAGCTTTTTGGAACTAACCAACCCATACATTAAAACTGCTAAGGCCAAACCATTTTTTAATGCCACAAACATAGAGTTAAATATCAAAGGGTTTAACATCAAAAAAAATAAAAACAAAAATATGTTTGCTGTAGATATTCTTCTTATTATGAGAAATAAAAATAAGAAAATGACCAATGATAAAAAGTTTGGAAAAAAATAACCAAAATACTCGCCAAAAATATCTACAAACAACCAATATAGTGGATAACCATAAACCTGAGGTAGAGTAAAGTCTACATCATATAAAAAAGCATGAACAATATAACTAGGGCCATCACTAATAAGCATTGCATCCCTAAAAGAGATTAGAAAAGCGATTAAAAAAAATAAAAAATAAGCAAATAACCTTAAAGCATGATTCTTATTAAATTCATTATTCATTGTGACACCATGATACTCTATAAAGCAATATACAGAATCATGAAGTGCATTCAAGATTATATATTGATTTTATTTATAGCCAGTTTGACAAAGTTAATTACCAACCCTATATTCTCAGCTCTAATTTTTATTATCTAAATAATGCTTCCCAATGAGGCATGATATTAGTTTCAGAATATCTATTGATTACGGCTGTTGCTTGGAGCCCCAACCGTAAGCGTAACTCTTCAGATGCTATACAGTCCTCGATAGCGGCTGTTAAAGCATCTATGTTTTCCTTTTCTACTAACAGTCCATTATGATTATGTTCAATTAATTCAGACGGTCCAGAGGGGCAGTTAAAACTAATACAGGCCAACCCCAGTGCCATAGCTTCTAGTAAAGCATTAGGAAAACCTTCTATTCGCGAGGGTAGTACAAAAATATCTGCGCTTTTCAGTATGCTAAAAGGGTTTTTTACTTGTCCATGAAGTAATACTTTGTCTTGTAACCCTAAATCTTGAATCAGCTGTAATAGCTCAGGTTTAAGTGGCCCATCTCCTATAATTTCTAGTCCCCATTCTGTTTCTCTTTTTAGTAGAGGGGACACACTTTTTATTAGCAAATCGTGACCCTTCTCGATAGTAAATCGACCCATAGCTACTATTGACTTTTGCCACGCTCTATCAGTTTCGATTTTTTGAGCCCTTTGAAGGGCGTGTATTCGATTGTCATCCAGAGCATTAGGAATCACGCTTATATGATCACTATCAATATATGACCGCGCCCAATTCAATAGGCTTTCCGTTTGAATGACCAGATGGTCTGCTCTGCAATATAACAAACGACGTAATAACGCCCAAAACCTACCAATCGGATAGTAAATGGGATTGGTGCGTTCAGATATAATGATAGGTATTCCTGTATTTTGACAGGCTAATAGTGTCAGAATATTACAGCGGTCTATAAAACTAATAATTTTATCAGGTTTACTTTTTAAAATAGCTTTTCGCAAATTTGTTGCTCGATAATATAAATTAAATAAAGCATGGAGGTTGTTATTAGGAACCCCGCCAAGATCAAGTCTTATCCGATGAATCGAACTTGCTACTTTATAGAAATCATCTGTCTTATTTATATAAGTAATAAGAGTAATATCATAGCCATTTTTATCTAAATAATTAGCTAAGCCAGTTATCACCCTTTCTGCGCCTCCACTACCGAGGCTTGATATTACTAAGCTTATACGCATTTATTCTTCTCTGTTTTAGAATATGATAAAATTTATATAAAGAGGAGCCACTATAAACAATAGTGTAAGCTATCCCTAAACTTTCAATACCTCTATTATAGTATTGAATCAATATCCAACTTGAACTCGAAAATAAAACCAGACTTATAATATTACCCAATATAAATATTCTTGATAAACTCAGTGAAACGACTAACCTTGATAACAATAACCCTGTAACATAAAATGGAATATAAAGCAGTAAGTACTTTAGTATAAAAGATACTGCTAATGTGCTCTCATGAGTAAACTCCCCACGCTCAAAAAACAACTGTACTATCATATCGCTCAATAAATAAATAGGTATAATAGCCACAGAAAACAATAAAAATCCGAAAACTGTAATCCTTAGACCAAACCTAATACCCTCACTCTTATTAGCAATAACTGCTTCTGCAATATAAGGGAATAGTACTGAGTTAATAACAATACCAACTATCATCAAACCAGATGAAATCAGCTTATTTGCATAATTTAAACTAGCCACGCTTCCTGGATCTAAAAAGCTTGCATAATAATTGGCTATTACTGGCATAATTCCTAGTATTGATGAAGAAAATACCAACCAAAAAAATTCTTGAATAGTATTCTTATAATTATTAATATCTAATTTTCTTAATTCACCTTTGTTAAATTTAAATATTTTACTGATTATCATCAACTGAATTAATAGCTTTATACCATAACCCACATATAAACCAAGGCACAATATCAAAAAGTTATTCTCATTGACTAACTGTAGTACAGCAATAGTCCCCAAAGGAATAAGTATAGAAGTTAAATTATTAGCTATTATTTTTTTCTCCGCATTTAGAACTCCGTCTAAAAACGACATAACTCCTTGTATAAAGACAATGGGCGACATTATTAACCCAGCTTGTATCACTAGTTTAATTTTATACTCTGTCAATCCTAAAAGACTGGGCTGAACATAAATGATAAAAATAGCTGAAAGCAAGGATAAAAACAACAAAAATACAGCTGTAATTTTTGCCACATCAATAAAAAATTCAACCTCACAACTTTTTGATTTTGCCTCAAGATAAGCAGGAATCACTGTGGCATTAATTGACGAGCTAAAAATGGATACGATAAACAAAGGTATACTTAAACCCAAATAAAAAATATCAATATCACTATTAGTACCAAAGTTATAGGCTACAAATATTTCTTTGAATAACCCAGTTACACTGACTACCAACCCTATTAGTAATACAATGATTGAGGTCGATAGTATTTTTTTTAGCATCGATATATCGCTTTATGAACTTATATACCAAGGCATTGCTTTTGCGATACCCTGCACAATATTGAATTTTGGCTCATACCCTAATAGTCTCTTAGCTTTTCCTATATCTGCTTGAGAGTGACGAACATCACCTTCCCGAAAGTCTCGATAGTGAGGTGACTTATCAAAATTAATACTATTGCTTGCCAAAGCAGATTGAATAGCAGTGAACAGCTCATTTAGCGTCGTTCTATCGCCAACAGCGACATTGTAAATCTGATTTTTTGCGTCTTCATTCTCGGTAGTGGCCGCTAAAATATTAGCCTGAACCGCATTTTCAATAAAATTAAAATCACGACTGGTTTCACCGTCTCCATTCACAAAGACGTCATCATTTTTTACCATTGCTGCTGTCCATTTTGGAATAACTGCCGCATAGGCCCCGTCAGGATCTTGACGCTTACCAAAGATATTAAAATAGCGAAGACCGATAGACTTAAACCCATATACTCGTGCAAAAACTTCAGCATAAAGCTCATTGACGTACTTCGTTACTGCGTACGGGGACAATGGCTTACCAATAGCGTCTTCTACTTTAGGAAGCGCGGGATGATCTCCATAGGTTGAGCTGCTCGCGGCATAAGTGAAACTTGTCACTCGCGCATCTCGTGCGGCTGTCAACATATTAAGATACCCTGAGATATTGGTCTCATTGGTTGCGATAGGATCTTTAATGGAGCGTGGAACTGAGCCTAAAGCCGCTTGATGTAAGACATAATCCGCACCCATGCAGACTTGATAGCAGTCATCTAGATTTCTGATATCGCCTTCGATAAAGTGAAAGCGCTGCCACTGCTCTAATGCCACTGATGCCTGCACTTCGTCTAGGTTTTTTTGATATCCAGTGGCAAAGTTATCTAGTCCTATTACGCTCTGATTAAGCTGCAGTAGCGTTTCTAGTAAGTTTGACCCTATAAACCCTGCTACCCCAGTAATGACCCAAACTTTAGGATTTTCTACGATGGTCTTTTTTCTCTGTTCATAAGCTGTCATTATTATTGTCCTATTTGATGAATCTTCTATAGCCGGATATCAGTTTTTTCTTTTTCAAATACATACTTGAGGTCGTAGAGAACGTGTTCTTTTTTACCTAAAGCCCTAATACTATCAATACCCATGTGTGAAAACTCTTGATGAGCGACCGCCAAAATAATGCCATCATAATGATTAAATCGCGGCTCGCTGATCGGTGCAATACCGTACTCTCGCTCTGCTTCATCGCTATCCACCCAAGGGTCGTAGACATCTAAATCGATATTGTATTCCCTGAGTTCATTGACGATATCGATGACCTTAGTATTACGGACATCAGGGCAGTTCTCTTTAAAGCTAAGCCCTAATATCAGTACCTTTGCACCTTCTACTTGAATGCGCTTTTTAACCATGGTTTTGATAAGCTGCGTGGTGACATACTCTCCCATCCCATCATTAAGACGCCTACCGGCCAAAATAATCTCTGGGTTATGACCAATAGATTGCGCTTTATGGGTTAGGTAATAAGGATCAACACCGATACAGTGACCACCTACCAAACCTGGTCGAAAGGGTAGAAAGTTCCATTTAGTGCCAGCTGCTTCTAACACCGCTTCAGTATCTATATTCATCTTGTTAAAGATGACCGCCAGCTCATTGATAAGCGCGATGTTGACATCTCTTTGCGTGTTTTCAATGACTTTTGCAGCTTCTGCTACTTTGATAGAGGGGGCTTTGTGAGTCCCTGCAGTGATCACTAGGTTATATACCGCATCGACAAAGTCTGCTATCTCTGGTGTGGAGCCTGCAGTAACCTTTAAAATATTGGTTACTCGATGCGCTTTATCTCCAGGATTAATACGCTCAGGGCTATAACCCACGTAAAAATCTTGATTAAATGTCAGTCCAGAAACTTGTTCTAATACCGGAATACAAACTTCCTCAGTCGCCCCTGGATAAACTGTGGACTCATACACCACAATGTCACCTTTACTTAGTACTTCACCTATAGTTGTGGACGCTTTAATTAATGGCGTTAAGTCTGGTTGTTTATATTCATCAATAGGCGTTGGTACTGTAACAATAAAAAAGTTACAGTCTTTAAGTGAGTCAATATCGGAGCTGAAGCTTAGATGAGCCGCTTGAGCAAGCTCTAAATCGCTGACCTCTAAAGTATGATCGGTTCCTGATGTTAGCTCTGCTATCCGGCTAGTATTGATATCAAAGCCGATGACCATACGGTGCTTACCGAATTCAACTGCTAACGGTAATCCCACGTAACCTAGTCCAATAATGGCAATTTTAATATTGTCGATGTCTATCATAATGTCCCTCAAATAACCTCTTAAACAACCTTCGTAATAAATCCTTTTTATAGTGCTAAGCATCACTAACGACTTTACTAAGCAGCAATACTTTTTCACCATAAAGGTGCCATAAATCTTTAATTACTCTAAAATTTTTATTAATATTGACTTTTTGTTTTTAAAAATCACAACTAATTATCAAATAGTCTTTGCCATGAAAATACGAGCGTTATTACTATGGCTTTCTCTAAAACCAAATGCCTTATATAAGCCGATCGCTTTAGTGTTATATTTCTGATAGCCAAATTGCCTTCTTAAACAACCTTTGCTTTTGAAGCAGGCTAAAATTTAGTTAATAAATCTTTCGCAACACCTTTTCTTCAAAAATTTTCATTTGCTGCCACCATCGTTTTAACAGACCTCTCTTTATTTTTATCATTACAATAAAGTGAAATAAATCCTGACAGTTAACCTGCACTAAAAAATTTAAAGTCAACGTGGTTATCTATTTTTTAAGCTATTTGTTAACCCACCTTCCTCAAATAGCAAAAACTCACAATCAACTGTTAATTCTTCTAACATGAGATTGATACAATCATAATTTTTGTATTGTGATGACATGGCCCTACCCTTAGGTTTGTCTGTAGCCCATGCTTTAAAGTTGATACCATGTGTAATTTTTCCTTCATTTTATTAAATGATGCTTTGTTAGCTGATATATAAGTTCGTTATCACGCTGGAGTCACACATTCCTGATAGCCACTGACAAAGTATCTGAACTGACGTTTTAACCAAATAACATCCTCTTGCTGAGCTTTTTCGGTAAGCTCAGCCAATATCGCTTCAATATCGGCTAACGGAAAGCAATCTTCTACAGCTTGCATAATTAGTGGGTGACGTGTGGACTCGATATTGCTCTCCCCGATAATGAGCTCTTCGTAGAGCTTCTCACCGGGTCGCAGTCCCGTAAAGATAATCTCAATATCGCCATTTGGATGAGCATTGTCTTTTGGCTCACAGCCACTTAAGAGCACCATTCTTCGAGCTAAATCTACAATCTTGACTGGGCTTCCCATATCTAGGACAAACACCTCACCACCATGAGCCATAGCCCCTGCTTGAATAACCAAGTTAGCAGCTTCAGGAATCGTCATAAAATAGCGAGTAACCTCAGGATGGGTCACCGTAATAGGGCCACCACACTCAATCTGTTTAGTAAAAAGAGGGACCACAGAGCCTGAAGATCCTAAGACATTGCCAAACCGAACCATGCTGATGCGAGTAGAGATATCTGACTGACTCATGCCTTGACAGACCAGCTCCGCCAAACGCTTAGACGCTCCCATAATATTGGTCGGCCGAACCGCCTTATCTGTAGAGATCAGTACAAAAGTCTCTACCTCAGCATCAACTGCCGCTCGGACGCAGTGATAAGTTCCTTTGGAATTATTGATTACTCCCTCAAATGGGTTGTGCTCTACTATTGGCACATGTTTGTAAGCCGCGGCGTGATAGACCGTCTGAATCTGATATTGCTTAAATACGGTTCGCAGCCTACCCTCATTAATCACATTACCGATAAGAGCGATAATCTCTATTTGATCTGCTTCTGGTAGCGCTGCCTGCTGGGATTTTAGCTCTTGATGAACCGCATATAAGGCATACTCAGATAGCTCAAACAGTACTAAACAGCGTGGTTGGTTTTTAATTATTTGTCGACATAGCTCACTACCAATAGAGCCACCAGCACCGGTAACTAATACCCCCTTACCTTTGATATCTTGATGCAAAAGCTCATCAACTGGCGCTACAGTCTGCCGATCTAAAACATCCAATATATCTACTTCGCGAAGGGTACTTACCGTGACCTTGCCATCCGCTATATCTTCCATACTGGGTAGCTGCTTGATCTTTACTGAGACACTAGAAAGACTGTCAATAATCTTACGTCGATGCGCTTGGCTAATCGTCGGCATCGCTAGAAATACTTGTGAGATGTCAAACTTCGTAACTAGGTTTATCAAATTAGCGGCAGCGTATATTTTTTTACCTAAGATATGAGCGCCCGTTAACCTTGAATCCTCATCGACAAAAGCAATAACTTGATAACGACTGCTGTGTCTTAGCTCTTCAAATAAAGCCT
Organism: Psychrobacter pygoscelis; assembly: GCF_004335015.1. GTDB lineage: Bacteria > Pseudomonadota > Gammaproteobacteria > Pseudomonadales > Moraxellaceae > Psychrobacter > Psychrobacter pygoscelis. The sequence goes on along the minus strand of NZ_RQRU01000006.1, from coordinate 123,760 downwards.
TCCCTGCCTTGCCAGCTCCGTAGATGATCACATTCTCATAAATAATATCGCTGTTACCACGCGCCTCATGCTTGCCCTCCCAACGAGCCAATAACTCTCGCAGGGTGAGACGACTATTCCAAAGACAAATAAATAATAAAAATAGATAAAGTAGCGGAACTGAACGGGGAAGATAACTGGTCCAGTGTAAGTAATGCGTGATTGCAAACACGAAGACCAAAAGTACGAATAACTGTAAAACATGGTGCATCTCACCATCATAAAAAATTCGTGCTACGCCTTTGTAGAAACCGATGGCGTATAGTCCTATAACTGGGACGACAGCATAAAGAGCCAACACAACCGGACTAACATGATTATCAATAGTGCCGTAACGTAATGACAAAGCACAGAACAGACAAAATATAGAAATCACATAGTCAACTATGAGTAAGATGACCTGTTTGATTTGACGCGGTAACCCAAGTAACCACTTTGCCAAACGATATGACACCGTCATAGGCACTTGCTCGTCTGAGACATAACAGTTGTCACTCAGGGGTCGCTGCGTATTGTTGTTACTTTCTACACTGATGGTCATAACATTGACTGCTTATTTTATAAGTGTTGGCTAATAGGACTATTACTTAATTACTGTTATCGTCTAACCATAGGCATAGTTATAGTGACAGCTATACCTATTCATCACACTTTGATTCATATCATTTAGGACGATGCCATCGACTTCTACATTGGCCTTGTGCATCTGCTTTATGGCATAGACGAGCTGACCTTCAATAGACTGGTCGTAGCGCGTCACCAGCAACACCTTATCAGCGTATTGGGAAATAATAAGCGCGTCAGAAGCTGCTAATACTGGCGCTGAATCAATAAAAACATAGTCGTAGTGTTGGATCACTTGTTTTATCAAGTTCTTGAAACCTTCACTAGCTAGTAGAGAGGCAGGGTTGTTTGACGGCCCTCCACGAGGCATTAAATCGATATTTTGAATACACGTAGGGTGAATAAAATGGGTAAGCTCTGTATCTAAATGAGGTTTTGGCTGGGATTGAGTGCCTTGATGACTAGTCAGATACTCAGTAAGACCACTATCATGATCGATAGAAAATATCTTATGCAGTTGCCCCAGTCTTATATCGCCATCTATTACCAAGATTTTTTTATCTAACTGAGCGAATACTTCGGCCAAATTAGCTGTGATAAATGACTTTCCGACTTTAGGACTCTCACCAGTAAGAAGGATTACTTTGCCCTTAGCAAAAGACTTAATACTAGGCACCATGCCGAACAGCAAAAATGTTCTTAGACTTTTAATTGCTTCGTAGCTTAGGCTCTCGTTATCTACACGTGCTAGCAATCGATTAGGGGTACGTTTACTTTTACCCAATCGGCGCACAGCCTTAGAACTGGGAATAGTAGCAATAACTGGCACACCAGACTTCGTTTCTAATCGCTCTGGATCTTTAACCGTATTGCGTAATAAACTTCTTAGTAATACCAGCGTGGAACCCAGCATAGCACCTAATATTAAGGCCAAAATCCAAATCCGTAATTTCTTTGGTGCAATGGGTCTAAAAGAGCTGATAGGTAAATCAATAACTCGCACATACCCAATTTCACCCGCCTTTACAATTTTGAGCTGTTCGTAGTTTTTAAGCATGGTTAGATATATCTCTCGATTAATCTCCATATCTTCTGACAGCTGCAAAAACTCCCTTTGAATCTCAGGCAAACGAGCGATGGTCTCATTAATCTCTTGCTTCCTATTAAGCAGCACTTTTAATTGATCATTTATTTGCGTCACGAGTGGATGCTCATCGGTATAATAAGTACTCAATTCAGCTCGTTGAAGATTGAGCTGATTAAGCTGAGCATCTATCTGATAGCTCTCAGTGAGCAGCAACTCTGCCTCTTGACTGACATCAATAGTGCCGTAAGTCTCACGGAATTTATTAAACGCTGCTTCTGATGTTTCAAGCTTTTGCCTCAAGTTGGGTATCTGCGACTCCATAAACCCTATAGTGGTGGTAGTCTGCTCAGAGCCACGAGCTTGATTTTGGTTAACATAGGACACCACAACCTGCTCTAAGATTCGGCTGACCTGTTCCTGATTACTACCCGTTAAAGACAGTTGAATGATGCCAGTCTGTTGGCCTTGCTCTGTCACTGTTAGAGCATTATTTAGAGCGTCAGTAGCCGTTTGCAGTGAAAGTTTGGTTAAGCCCACAGGATGATCGCCGACTGGTAGTGCAGCTACGGTAATACTGATATCCCCTGCTGTCGTCTTAAAGCTTGACGCTTCTCCCACTTGACCCACAAAGTGATTGATACCATCACTGAGATCAAAGCCTGATTTAGTGGCGGTCAATGTAAAAGACTTATTCAAGTAAGCTTGAGGCACTTCAAATTCGCTGATTTCGACTTGGCCATCTTCGGTATCTAAAGCCACGCCATCCGTACTATGAATCGTGGTCGCTATTTTGGTTTGGCTCAATCTATCCAAAGTGTTCACTAGTGGATCAGCTAGCCTAGTATCTAGGTGTAGCTGGTCTACCACAGGCTCTAATACCATCCTTGACTGAATTAACTCACGCTCAGTCTCGGCTAGGCTAACCTCTGGCGCGACCAGCTCTGAGATATTAGAGCCAAGGGCTGACAGGCCGATAGATTTTTCATCTATTTGTACCAGCGCATCAGCTTTGTAGACAGGGTTAACATAACGCCCATAAAGCACGCCTAACAATAAACCAGCAATAGCAAAGGCCAGAATAATCTTCCAGCCGCGCAGCATTACCCAAAATAAAGCAAGTAAGTCAATCTCATCTTTTTCTTGTTTGGGCGTCGCTTTTGGTAACTTCGGTGAATTTATACTCATAATGAATCACTAGTCTGCTAATTTATTCTGCCAATAACCCAAGCTATCTGCGATGTCCTGATAGGCTGTCTTGAAGGCAGCGAGGTTATGTCCATATGGGTCGTTAATGTCTTTATTATTCCAATGCCCTAGTCTAAATGTCTTCCCGCGGCAATAAGGCCACTTAGATTCGATCCACTTGGTTTGTTTACTGGTCATCGTCAGGATTAAATCTGCTGCTACTGCCATATCCTTGGTGATCTGTTTGGCACAATGGCGATCAATATCAATCTGAGCTGCCGTCATCACCTCTACTGCTTCTGACTGAATAGGGTGACCCACTACTGCCGCCAGACCTGCTGAGTCGATACGCTTTTGTGGATAACAAATTTGCAGTAAAGCTTTTGCCATTGGACTTCGACAAATATTGCCAGTACAGACCACTAATATATTGTTAACCTCCATGCTGTGACCGCCCTTTATAGCCCTGATAACATATTGACAGTAGAAGCTGAAGGTAAGATAGATCTGATGAATCTTGACCACCGCACTAGACCCGTTGGATCTACATAGACGATATCATTGGCCTGCATCTCAAAGCGATTAGCCAGAGCAAAGTTAGTCACCGTCTGCATATCGACATAATAGATATCGGTATAAGCGCTACTAGGATGGTCACGCACCACATAAATCTTGGCAGCGTCTGCTGTGTTAGCATTCAACCCCCTAGATTCACCCAGCACATGGGCCAAGCTTAAACCTTGTTCAGGAATCTCAAGCGGCTCAACAACACCAAACTCCCCTAACACATAAACCTTATTGCGGTCCTGTCTGTTGACATGCACTGAGTCGCCATCTTGCAAATGAATTTGGTTGGCTGAGATGCCCATCTTTTGCAAAGCGCGTAACCCGATCTGATAACGCTGACCCTCTCGAATCAGCTCTATACCATTTGAATCACCAGTAGTATTGACCCCGCCGGCCATAGAAATCGCCCCAAAAAGCGTAACCGGCGCATCATTGATATTAAACTCCCCAGGCTGACGCACTTCGCCATCAATGAAGAACTTCTTACCACGATAATTAATAATCTTTACTTGTGGGTCTGGGTACTTAAGGTACTTTTGCAGCTTTGAGCGCAGCTTTTCGGCAAACTCCGGTACGCTCAATCCCTGTGCCTGGATCCGGCCTATTAGAGGGAACTGAATATAGCCTTGTTGATCAACAACAAAGCCTGATGCATAAGGATTGGAGGAGTTACTACTGGCAGGAGGGGTAATCTCTGGATAACCGACGAGAACAATACTTAAGATGTCACTAGAAGTTATACGATAATCAGCTTGAGTAGTGGCGCTTACCAACTTCCTTAAACCCTGATCATTTATTTTGCTCGCTGTAAATTTAGCCGCAGTTGGGAGCGTTGCTAAACTTAAAGGCTTAACGATGAACTGCATACCATTATCAGCGACAAAAGCGCCTGTCGGTGGTAAATCCCCAGATTTAAGTCCAGAACTAATGGTACAGCCAGAAATTATGCTCATCATGATAATAAGTAAGTTACCAAGTATTAATTCTCGACTATTTTTTATTAATAAATTATTTAAGTCCATGATTTACGTCCATAATCAAGCTATCTAACGTCACAATACAAGCAGACATAAGTTTATTTTATATATAATAACAACAAGAGTAATACTGAAAAATGACATTTGTATTAAAAGACAACAAGACTATATCATATTTAATAAACATTTGACTAGATTTTTGTTATGAACAATTATCGAATAAATAGTCATTATTTTTTAAATTTCTGTGACTTGATAGGATACTAGGAGGAGAACAAGATTATGATTTTAAAAATTTTTGTTTGGTTTTATATATGAAATTATTACTTTTTTATTCAACTTCACTAAATAATTTTTATAGTCTTAAAATTTTTATATCGAATTATTTTTATTATCGTTGAACTAAGTATATTGATAGCCAACCTATTATGTGTACCTCTTCTGCACTAGTATTAAGCCTAAATTAGGTAAGTATGCAGCTTGTGACTAGGATCATTAATGAGGCGTCAGCTAAGGTGTGTAAACTGTGCCGCAATGGGGGTTAAAATTTACTGAGTTACCATAAAAAAGCTGAAGGCAGTCATTGACCACCCTCAGCTTAATTTTAAGGTAATGTGCTTATTGATTAGCGCATTTAGAGGCTATCGGCAATAATCTGCATGCCTTCTTCTAGAATCTCATCTTCAACAGTTATCGGCACCATAATACGGATAGCATTACCAAACATACCACAAGAAGCAAGAAGCAGTCCTTTCTCAAAAGCTTTGGCCTTTAGGTCTGCTGCTGCTTGAGGATCTGGATTGCCGTCTGCATCGACGAGATCAAAGGCAAGCATCGCTCCCATGTGACGAATGTGCGCAATCTTAGTATTGTTTAAATCGGCTAAGAATGTCGCCATACGCTCACCGATAGCGTTACTACGCGCCAGTAAGTTTTCTTCTTCTATGACTTCCATCACTGCCAATGCTGCCACGCAGCCTAAAGGACTGCCAGAGTATGTACCACCAAGGCCGCCTTTCTGTGCAGCGTCCATAATATCAGCGCGCCCTATAAGCGCAGAGATAGGATAACCGCCTGCTAAGCTTTTGGCACTAGTGAGCAGATCAGGCTCTATTCCTAATTGCTCTGTAGCAAATAGCGTACCCGTTCTGGCGAATCCAGATTGAACTTCATCTAGAATTAATACGATGCCATGCTCATCACAGATCTTACGCAAGGCTTGTGCAAAGCTTGGCGTCACTTGATGAAACCCCCCTTCACCTTGGACAGGCTCAATAATCATCGCCGCCACATCGCTTGGATGAATGTCGGCTTGGAAGATCATCTCAATACTTCTAAGTGCTTCGGCTTCTGTCACCCCAAGCTCCGGCGCTGGGAATAGCGCGTGATAGATAGAAGCTGGCATAGGACCGAAGTTATTCTTATATGGCACCACCTTACCGGTTAGCCCCATACACATCATGGTACGGCCATGCCAGCCACCGACAAATGAAATCACGCCGTGACGATTTGTTTTGGCACGCGCAATCTTGATAGCATTTTCGACGGCTTCAGCACCCGTGGTCAAAAAGAATGCTTTTTTATCGCCAGTAATGGGCGCTTTTTCACAGAGCTTCTCAGCTAGGGTTACATAGCTGTCATAGCTGATAATCTGCGCAGCGGTATGTGAGAACTTCTCTAACTGCTCCTGAACGCGCTGGGTAATTTTTGGATGGGTGTGACCGGTGTTTAATACTGAAATACCAGCAACAAAGTCAATATAGCGGTTGCCCTCTACATCCCAAAGCTCAGCGTTCTTGGCACGCTCTGCAAAGATTGGAAAAGCGACACCAAGGCCATTTGGTAACACTGCATTACGGCGCTCTAGTAAAGACTGGTTGGTTAAGTTGGTCATTATTCTATCCTTAGTATATTGTCTATAACGACATGAAAGTTGAGATTAAAGGGAGATATAACAAAGTTATTTGCTTTTAATTGGGCAAATATCATTCTTATTCGCTAATATCTTGACACCAGTATTTGGTGGTTACATATTCTTCAATACCATATTTAGAACCTTCACGGCCAAAGCCAGATTGCTTAACGCCGCCAAAAGGTGCGACTGTAGTGGAGATTAAGCCAGTATTTTGTCCCACCATTCCATACTCTAGCGCCTCACTGACACGCCAAGAGCGGCCTAAATCTTGGGTATAGAAATAGGCAGCAAGACCATAAATGGTATCGTTGGCCTTTTTGATGACATCAGCCTCTTCACTAAACGTGAATATCGTGGTGACGGGACCGAATATTTCAGCCTGAGCAATCGCCATATCATCAGTGACATCACTTAATATAGCTGGGTCCAACGTCAAGTCAGAGGCTGCATTACGCTCACCACCAGTGATAAGCTTAGCGCCTTGATCGACTGCCTCATTGATTAACTCCCTCACTTTATCGACTGCCGATTGGTTAATGAGTGGTCCGATGTCAGTACCCTCGTCCATACCATCGCCGACGCTGAGTGCCTCTACCTTTTGTTGATAGATGGCTAAAAAATCATCCTTGATACGCTCGTGCACATAGATACGGTTGGCACAAACACAAGTCTGACCCGCGTTTCTATATTTGGCAGCGATTAGGCCTTCGGCAGCTTTTTCTAGATTGGCATCTTCGAATACGATAAATGGCGCGTTACCACCTAACTCTAGCGATAGCTTTTTGATGGTATCAGCACACTGAGCCATTAGCTTTCTACCAACTTCGGTAGAGCCAGTGAATGATAGCTTGTGAATACGCTTATCTTGCGTCAAGAAATCGCCTACGACTGAAGATTTACCAGTCACTATTTGCAAGACACCTTTAGGGATACCAGCCTGAATAGCTAATTCACCTAATGCCAATGCTGATAGTGGCGTCTCAGTCGCCGGCTTGACAATCATCGTACAGCCAGCCGCTAGCGCAGGTGCGACTTTGCGCGTAATCATCGCCGAGGGGAAGTTCCAAGGCGTAATCGCTGCACACACACCGACGGGCTGCTTAAGAACCACGATACGCTGCGCCTCATTGGTCGCTGGTATCGTGTCACCATAGACACGTTTGCCTTCCTCAGCGAACCAGCGGATGAAGCTATTGGCATACCCAATCTCCCCGCGAGATTCTTTTAGAGGCTTACCTTGCTCTGCCGTCATGAGTATGGCTAAATCTTCTTTATTTTGATCGATTAAATCAGCCCATTTGGTCAATAGCTGACTGCGCGCGTCTGCCGTTTTACGCGCCCACTCCGCTTGCACATCATGTGCAGTCTCCACAGCCTGGCGGACTTGCTCAGCCTTCAAACTCGGTACTTGACCGACCTTTTCACCATTAAAAGGGTTGATAACATCAATTAGCTCGTTATCAGTAGCGACTATCCAGCCATCAGCTTCTAGCCCCACTAAGCACTGCGATTTTATCAATTGTTGATTAGATATCTCTTTCATAGGTCATCCTCTGGTTCTGCTTTTGAATAATGCTAAATAATTGTGACACTTAGTAATAGCTGCTTAGGCAGGCAGTAAGATATGCTTGCTCTTCTGGTAAGCAGCTAAGCCATCCTCACCAAGCTCTCGGCCAATACCACTTTGTTTAAAGCCGCCCCACCCTGCTTCGGGCAGCACAATCTGCTGCTCATTAATCCAGATGTGACCTGCTCTGACTCGAGCAGCCATCGCTAGTGCTTTTTCTTCATCAGCACTCACCAATGTGGCGGCTAATGCATAGTTACTGTCGTTTGCCAGTTGGATTGCTTCATCATCATGCTGATAGGTAGTCGTTACTAATACGGGACCGAATATTTCTTCTTGCCACAATCGGCTCGAAGTTGGCACATCGGTATAAATTGTCGGTGCGACAAAATAGCCAGAATCTGGCAAGCTTGCCTCAGAGTGGTTGTTGTCGCCAGAGTTCTCACCGCCTACCAGACACTCAAGCTGCTCATCCTTAGCAATAGCGAAATATTTGCGCACTTGGCTTAACTGTGCTGCACTCACCAGAGGTCCCATTTGGGTAGCTTCAGCAAAGCCATCACCGATGGTCAGCTGCATAGTTTTTGCTTTGAGCTGTTGATATAACGCTTGGGCAATATCCTGATGGACAATCAGCCGAGAGGTAGCAGAGCAAATCTGTCCGGCATTGGTAAAGATACCTCCGATGATTAGCTCACAGGCAGCATCGATATCCGCATCAGCCCGGACAATAATGGCCGACTTACCACCCAGCTCAAGGCTGATGTCTTTGGCACCAATTGCGGCCTGCGCCATAACTTTCTCCCCCACCCCATTACTTCCAGTAAAAGAGACTTTGTCGATTAGCGGGTGACGGGTCATTGCTGCCCCGACTGCTGCAGCACCAGGCAAGATATTAACCACCCCTTTTGGAAAGCCCATATTGCTTAAGTTGCTCAAGATATTACCCAGCATTAATTCTGGCAGTAAAGTCACCTCCGAGGGCTTTAATAGGACCGTACAGCCAGCCGCTAGAGCAGGTGCTAGCTTCCAAGCGGTAGTCACCATAGGGAAATTCCAAGGAACAATTAATGCACAAACACCGATAGGCTCTAGGGACTTATATAGACGTATTCCTGGCTCATTCGTAGCCACTGTCGTTTGCGCCAGTTGCGCGGCTGCAAGCTTCGCGTAGTAACGATAGCAAGCAATCGCATCACTAACATCTATCTGAGCTTCGGCAATTGGCTTACCATTATTGAGCACCGACAACCCAACTAATGTATCAAATTGCTGCTGCATCGCATCGGCTAGCGCATTAAGATAACTTGCTCGCTGAGCGCCTGTTGTCTGCGACCACGGCGCCAATGCTGCACTCGCTGCCTGCGCTGCTAGGTCAACATGGTCAGCACTACAAAGCGCTGTCTGAGCGATAACGTCACCAGAATTAGGATCGTATAATGCAGCTTCCTCCTCTGTAGAAACTCCAAGATCTACCCATTCGCCATCGATAAAGGCGCTATTAAGCTTAATCTCAGATGCCACGACCTGACTGATGCCCTCTCGAGTCAGCTGAATATTATTTGCTAATGTAGAAGACATAAAACCTCTCATTGCTAAAGTAGGAATTGAAAACAACGTTTAAGAATAATCTCTCACAAAACCCACTAAGAATTAATGAAATAAATAGCCAATATTAACTACCCTGAGCGAGAGATTTGCTCAGAGGCAGCTTTAGTTAAATATCTGGTAAGTAATCAGGTCTTGAAGACGCTAATACAGTAGATGAGCTACTGAGGTAATGATGACCAGACTGATCAAGGTACGCATAATAAAGATGAGAAACAGCTCTAAAATGTTCAGCTTAATATTCGACTTAAGGATCAGCGCACCAACTTCAGACATATAAATAATCTGAGTGATAGACGCTGCTCCTACGATAAATCGCGTCATCTCGCTCTCAATACTCTTACCCACTAGGGCTGGTAAATACATATCTGCAAAGCCCATTACCATAGCAGGCGCCGCTGCTGCTGCTTCAGGGATTTGCAGCCATTCAAGTAATGGCACTAGCGGTGCTGAGAGCCAGTTAAACACTGACGTATACTCGGACAAGCCTAAACCAATAGTACCGATCGCAAAGACCACCGGAATAAGACCAAAATAGATGTCAAACAGATTAACGACGCTGCTTTTGAACACATGACTCAAACTTGGCATAGAATAAGCTCGTGTCACCGCCCGATTTAGCGCCCATTGATGAGTGCTATAATTGGTCGGAATCTGCTCATCTAGCATACTTTTGCCCGAGTGATAAGTCTCTGGTTTCAAAGACAGGGGCGGCAGTCGTGGCATAATAATTGCCGCAACGAAACCGGTTAAAGCAACGGTCAGATAAAAAGGCACAAAATTATTGTCAACGCCGATGGTCTTGGCCACCACATAGGTAAACGCTATAGAAGTCACTGAAAAGGTCGTCGCAATAACTGCTGCTTCTCGTTGACTGTAGTAGCTTTTATCATATTGCTGCATGGTGACGAGTAGACCAATAGAGGCAGCGCCAAACCAAGATGACATGGCATCAACAGCGGAGCGGCCAGGCAACTTGAAGAGTTTAACAAAGACTTTACGAGCAAGCGTTCCTAAATATTCCATAAGACCAAAGTCTGTTAGGAATGGTAAGGTCAAAATGGCGAAGAAAAATAGGGGAATAAGAATAGGGATAAGATCTTGATAAATGACCCCGCCAGTATTACGGTTAATAATAAACTCAGGACCCATCTGCAGAAAAATCATCCAGATAAATAACGCCCCTAAAAAGCGGGCCACGAGCCATAGCCAAGAGACATCAAACATATTCTTAAGCGCAGGCTTGTTCTCTAAATTAGGGCGCAATACTTTTACTGCTAACGCACCTAAAAATGATATGCTCACTATGGCGAGTGAGATATAAAATACTGCATCACCCAGTGCAGCTTGCAAGGTATCCGTTAGTACGCCTAGTAAAATCGTAATCTTACCACCCCATTCAAAGGGGAGAATAAATAAGGCAATACCCACCGCAGAGAACAATATAAATTTCCACAGTGACGATTGCCACTGCGCGCCTTGCGGCGTCTGTACCTCTTCTTGCGCGTCATCCAAAAGTGGCTGCTGCGACTTATTAATATAATTAGTCATTCACTTCCTCCATGAGAGGCGAAAATCGCCAATCTTTCCATTTTGCTGTCTGACCTATTCCTGGGTTTAGCGAATTGGTCGGGTCCAGCGTCCGATAAAAAGTGCTCAATGCTGGTTTTGCAGGATAAATATGCCCGACATTATGCTCAGCAGGGTACTCCACCCCGCGCTGATCATAGAATGCTAACAATTCATCCTTAATTTTATTTTTATTGGTGGTGGGCTGTAATAAATAGTCTTGATGCATAACGTGACAAAAAAAATGCCCTAAATAAAATGTTTTTTTAATATGTTTTTTTAATGACTCAGGTAAGGTCTCATCCCAATCGATGGCGTTCCTTGGTAAGGCAATATCTGTAGATATCATCTCACCAAAGTCTGCTGAGTTTAGGTTATGGTAGCGAAACATAGCTGCCGTGGCCGCACTACGAAAGACTAATAACTTCTCTGCCTCCTCTGTGGTACAAGTATGCAGCCTGCTTTGATGCTGCTCATTATGTGCCTGCAAAAAAGCCTGAGCTGGGGCAATATTGTCATCCGCTACCTTAATGATGAGATGGTAGTCATAGGCTAAAGCTTGCTTGGCCAGATGCTTTGGTAAAGCGGCTGGCATCACGCTAGATACGAGCTGTAATATTCGATCTGGCAATGAGGTTGGCAGTCGCCACTTAGTCAAATAGTAACCCAAGCGAGATTGTAGCCGGTATAGAGCACCAATACGCTTGGCAGGTAGTTTTCGCATACTAAAACAAGTATCGCGCCCATATTGCAAGGTCACTTCGTTATACGCTCGATGCATGTATTCAGCACATACTGGCAAATCAAGCTCACTTGCAAGCCAGTGTCGGCGTAAGCTTGTGAGGGCGTGGGCATCATTGCTAGAGTAGTAAAAGGTCTGCTCTCGCTGGCTCTTAGCAAAGGTCGCAACCCTAACAGCAAATACGATAAGCCTACCTGCCGAGCCAGATGCCTCGTAAAGACCGCTAGGATCATTATTGAATCTGGCAGGCGTCGACGCGTTACAGTCACGGACTTTATCTTTATATTGAGTGTTACTGGCAGCGCGGTTGCAGGTATCACTGACTTGGTCGGTGCTAAAATTACCAGACTCTAGGCGAGTGAGGATTTCTTCAGGTGAATCTCCTAGCGCAATATCTAGATGATTAATAAGCTCAAAACTACCCGATGCTGTTCGCCGTGCGAATAACGCCATTTCTGTATACGCGGGACCACGCTGAACCAGCATTCCACCAGAGTTATTGCAAATACCGCCAATAACCGAAGCGCCGACACAGCTTGAGCCAAGTACCGAATGGGGCTCTCGGCCTAATGGGGCTAAGGTAATCTCTAATTCTTGTAGTGTGGCCGCCGGTAGAGCAACGACTTCACGGCCTTCCTTAAGTAGATGCACGCCACCCAAGCGCTGCATCGAAATGACGACAACAGGACGATCATAGCCGCCAAACGGTGTTGACCCTCCTGTCAGTCCTGTATTGGCCGCTTGCGCAATAATGATTGCATCGGCTTTAGCACAGATATTAATCACTTGCCAAAGCGCCACCAGAGTCTGTGGTATCACCACTGCTAGCACGTTCGGCTGCTCTGGACTACTAACGATACCCTCAACGTAGGCTTGCTGCTGGCTAGATGTCGTAAGCAGACCAGCTTTATCGACGACTTGGCTTAGCTCGGTGAGCAAATATGACGAAGGATCGTAAGAAGACACAACTACTCTCTAAATTTATTAAACAATAAAATGGCAATTAACGGACGATGGGTGAGAACCACCAAACAACTCTCACTAAGGCAATAGCCAGCCAGCAACTAGACTCACAGGGTGGCTTTACTGACTCGCCCTAATCCTAATCTAGCTAAAGTAACTAAAAGACTTGCCCATCTCTTCAATAAAGTCGTCCGCTTCATCGACTTCATAAATAACTGGCTTATGACCTGTGATGTCCTGTTTTAGTGCTTCCAATAGCTGCTGCTCTGAGGTGATTCGGCGGTAGCCTGCACCAAATCCAGCTGCTAGTGACTCAAAATTAGGGGTCTTAATATTGACCCCGATCTCCGGTAAGCCTCGTTCCTGCATATAGCGACGAATCTCGCCATAGCCTTGGTTATTCCACAACAGCACGATTAATGGCAGCTCAAGCTCTGCTGCACAGATAAGCTCAGCGATAGTAAATTGAATACCGCCATCGCCTATCAAGCTAATGACAGGACCTTGCGCTGCTACCAGAGCACCAATTGCCGCCGGTAAGCCATAGCCCAACGTACCAAAGCCCGTGGAAGAGTTAAACCATTTGCGTGTTTTTACAGCTTCAAAGCCAAGGTTACCTGCATAGACCGGCTGAGTGGAATCTCCGACAATAATGACGTCGTCTACAGCATCACGGATGCATTTAAGGAGTGCGTTTTGACCTGCAAAATTATCTGGTATCTCTTTGATTATCTGCTGCTGAGCTGCTTTAACCCGCGGCGCGGCCTGATGATCTAAAGGGTGGTCAGATAAGCGTTTGCACAGTGCCGAGACTGCCATTTGCGCGTCACTGAGTATCGCGATATCTGCCCTAAATGGTCGGTGCAACTGCGCCGCATCACAATCGATACGAATAAGGGTACCATTGATTTTAAAGCCCCCATCAAAGCCAACATCATAATCAGTCTCACCAAGCTCAGTGCCGATGGCTAATACCACATCGGCATTAGTAATAAGCTCACGACCAGCCGGTAAAGATTGATTACTACCAAGACTTAAAGGATGAGCCGGTGGCAACAATCCCTTAGCATTGATGGTCAAAAATGTCGGAGCATCAAGTAGCTCTGCCAATCGCTGAGCATCCCCGTCGACTGCCACGCAGCCACCACCAAAAAGTAATACTGGATTTTTAGCAGCGATTAGCTGCTGCGCGGCGAGATCCAACTGTGCAGGATTGGGTGCAGGCAGAGTTGCTAAAGAAGCGGCCACATTCTGAACCTCAGCCTGACTCGACTTTGGCGGCTTGGGAACATGGCTGGCATCAGCAGTAATGACATCAATAGGCAATTGAATATGCACCGGACCAGGTCTTGCACTATGAAATAAAGCAAACGCTTCGGCGATTACCTTAGGCAGAGCCTCGGGCTGCCAGATAGTCTTGCTTGCTAGCGCTGCTTTACTCACCAGACCCTGCTGATCATGAAGCTCATGCAAGTGCCCTTCTCCGCTACCAGTGTCGGCAATCTTATTCACACTAGAGATAATGAGCATCGGTATAGAGTCAGCTGCGGCTTGCGCCATTGCTGTAAGAATATTGGTCATACCAGGCCCAGTTATGATAAAACACACTGCCACCTTACCTGATGCGCGGTAATAACCGTCCGCCATAAAGCCCGCCCCTTGCTCATGACGCGGAGTGATATGACGAATATTAGTATTGGGAAGGCCACGATATAACTCTACGGTATGCACACCTGGAATACCAAATACTGTATCTACCCCATAATACTCTAGCCATTCTACTAATAGCTCACCACAAGTGATGGCCGTATCGTTCACCGTTAACTGATGCGATTGATCTGACTGCCCCATAAATCATCCTAAATAGTAAAATGGTCTTTAATGCCACTCCGAGTGACTGTGAACGATCAGTGGAATAGAATTAAAGACCATATAATATATCATTAATATTAAACAGTTTTATTAGCTAACTTGGATTAATACACTGCTTTGACTTTATCGTCATAGCGAACGCCTGGTAGAATGCATAACATCTCAAAGAGCAAGTTAGCAGCTAGCACAGAGGTATTACCAAATGGATCATAAGGAGGAGACACCTCTACTAGGTCACAGCCAACCACATCTAAGCCGCGCATACCACGAACGATTTCAATCCCTTGGGTCGAGGTTAGCCCTCCAATTTCAGCAGTACCAGTTCCAGGGGCAAAGGCAGGGTCAATACCATCGATATCAAAGCTTAGATAAACAGGACCGGCGCCTACTTTTTCTCTGACTTCAGCCATGAGCGGCGTCAGTGACTTATACCAGCACTCTTCTGCTGGCACTACGCGAAACCCTTGCTGCGTCGACCAGTCAAACTCTTCGGCACTGTAGCCCGTACCACGAAGGCCTATCTGAACCACTCGATTACCATCGATAAGGTTTTCTTCGACCGCGCGGCGAAACGGCGTACCATGAGCGATTTTTTCACCGAACATATCGTCATTGATATCCGCATGAGCATCGATATGAACAAGTCCGACCGGACCATGCTTTTTCGCGATGGCACGTAGAATAGGCAAGGCAATCGTATGGTCACCACCTAACGTCAATGGCACTGCACCGTGACTTAGAATTTTTTCTGAATAAAACTTTTCAATTATCTCAACGCTCTTAAGCAGATTAAAGGTATTGATAGGCACATCACCGATGTCGGCCACTTGTAAAGATTCAAAAGGGGCAGCACGAGTTGCCACGTTATACGGGCGTATCATTCGCGACTCATCGCGAATCTGTCTTGGGCCTAATCTTGCACCACTGCGATTTGAAGCCCCAATATCCATAGGCACGCCAACAAAAGCAGCATCTAACCCTTGGGCATCAGGCTGAGTAGGTAGACGCATCATAGATGCAAATCCGCCAAATCTTGGCATTTCATTACCGCTTAGGGGTTGATTAAATTCCATTTGTCACTTCCTTCTTACATTTCATCTGAATAATCAGTCATTTTGACTATAATTACCTTACCTAAATATAGTGGCTCAGACCATGATAAAATTCAGAAGTAAACTTTTAAAAATTCGTAGTAATCTGCTTAAAACAATGAAGATTGATAAGTAAATGAGAATTAGTTAGCTACTACCAAAGATAAGAGATACTGATACATGCTCAATGAACTCACCAAAATTGATATCAAGACCCTTAATAGCTTCATCGCCATTGTTGAGTGCCAAGGAGTCACTGCCGCAGAGGATAGACTAAACCTTTCAACCTCTGTCATTAGTGGTCACCTATCCCATTTAGAAGACAGATTGGGTATGGTGCTATGTCAGCGTGGTCGTAGCGGCTTTAAGCTTACTGAGGATGGCCTTGCAGTCTATGAAGCTTGTCTTGGCTTTCAAGAAGCTGTGGCAAACTTCCAGCATCAACTACACTATATCCGTCAACTAGACTCGGTCCGAGGTGGCCATATTCGGCTATGCTTATCTGATCAGCTGCCCGAAGTATTTTATGAAGCGCTACGACAGTGTCTGGCGCAGAGCTATAGCCAAAATCCGCTCATCCATTTCTCTATCGATGTACAAAGTCCAGAGAGAATGTTAGATACCTTATTGAACAATGAGTGCGACATCGGTGTGGGATATTTTAGTAGCTTTCCGCCCTCTTTGACCTTTAAACCTGCCTTTACTGAAAAGCAGGTAGTGTGCTGTGGGCGCGACCATGAGCTGTTTAGAAACTTTCAAACCCTGACCTTTGAGCAATTAGAAAAGCAGTATGCATGGATCAAGCGAGGATACTCCGTAGAGCATACGTTAAAGTATATCCAACCGACGAGCTTAACTGCCACTACCTATCATATGGAAGCGACGGCGCGACTAATCCTAGCCGGCCATCATGTGGGCTATCTTCCTTATGATCTTGCCAAGCGCTACGAAGATCTTGGCTTGATGAAAATTTTACTGTTTGATGAGATTAGTTACGACGTTCAGCATCATTGGGCCTTTCGACCTGCTATGAGCAAACCTGTCGAGAATTTTTTGATCCAGATGATTGAGCGGTTTGAGATGATAAATAGCTAGGACTTATTGAGCTTTAAGCTCATAAGTCCAGTATTGATAGGGTATAAAATGCAATTGTTCTCTCATATAAAGACTGGCTACATTTGCCTTGGTCAATGTTAATAAACGGGGCAATCTGCACATATTAACTGCAATCATTGCTTTAATTTGATTAAAACAATGATTATGACAGTCAGCACCTTAATTTTTCTACGAAAATTAAAACCAATGACCCTAATAAATCTGACTAACTTTGGTATGCTTGCGCCCGATGCTCCTCCGACACCTTCCTACCCTCTTCTCTACCTTGGTCAATTTTTTTCTCAGTCTCACTAATATCTTCAGCATCTGCCGTGGGCGCATTTTGCTTTTGCTCCGCGCTGACCTCTGGCGAGTACTGCAATGTGGTCAACACGGGAAAATGATCCGAGCCAATAGAGGGCAGTCTTTTAATATTAACCAAAGTAAAGCACTCACTATGGAAGATATGATCCAGCGCCCAGCGCAGGAATGGATATTTCACATGGAAGGTATTGATAAAGTGGCGACCGATACGTGGATCGAGCAATCCGGAGATTCGCTGAAAGCGGCGCGTCGTCTTAGACCAAGCCACATCGTTCAGATCACCCGCCAGAATAGCCGTATGACCCTGCTCCTTAATATGACGACCGACCATAAGCAGCTCAGCATCGCGTGTGGTTGACTTATCTGCCTCAGTTGGACTTGGCGGCATAGGGTGCAAACAGTATAGCCAAACCACTTGACCGGTTTTTAGGCGCATCTGTGTATGGATAGAGGGGATATCATCGATCATAAGATATTTCACTTCGGGATCGATAAGTTCAAGCTTAGAGTACAGATGCATACCGTACAGATTGTCCAATGGTATTTTGACACTATAGGGATAGTCCCCTTCTACCGCCTCTAATGCCTTCTCCCACTTCTTATCTGACTCAAGGGTGATAAGAATATCTGGATGATGCTCACACACTAAATCTATCAATGCTTGGGTATTATTATTTGGCGTTAGTACATTGGAGACCATAAGCTTTAGCTGATGGGCTTCGGGTTTAGACGTGGCAGCGCGGACTTCTTTTTTCCAAAGCCGCGTATAGGGCAAAATCATACGCAGCTGAAATGCTAAGGCCAAGCTTAATACCGCAAATAACAACCACTGCACTATCTCCCACTTCAGCCAAAATACCAACAATCCAATCCAAGCTAGTGTACCTAATACTAAGATCTGAATCCGTGGAAACTCAACACCACGAACCCACCAATGGTCCAGTGGCATCATTCCCCAAATAGTGACAAAGGCAATAAAACCGGCCAAAACCTGAACGGCATAATATAGTACGAGATAATCCATGCTAATTTTGACCTATTATTATGGCAACTATTAGATTAAAGTAAGGCATTAATACCCCCAAGACAATTTATTGATTCGTTGTCTTTCTTAACCCTTTATTTATCAGGATTATATCGTACTTTCTGGCTTTATACTTTGAAGGAGCCAAATATTAATTAGATTGGGTTAAAAGTCATTCTTATTCTGCTCATTGTCTTAAATAATTATTCAAATTCGAGCAAAACATCTTGCATTTTTTAATTTTTAACGGCATTGTTAAAGGTTGGATAGACAAATCACTATTTCACTTAAGAGGGCAAGTTCTATGAGTAATCTAACAGTAGGTTTGGTTGGCTGGCGCGGTATGGTCGGCTCGGTATTGATGCAGCGCATGGTCGAAGAAAGCGACTTTACAGGTATTACCCCTGTATTTTTTTCGACCAGTAATGCTGGTGGCGATGCGCCTAAGATGGACGGCGTAAGCTATAACGCTGATAACAAAACCTTAAAAGATGCTCATGATATTGCTGCTCTAGCCACGTGTGATGTGATTATTACCTGTCAAGGTGGCGACTATACCAAAGCTGTGCATCAGCCTCTTCGTGACAGTGGTTGGGATGGTTACTGGGTTGATGCAGCCAGTACCCTACGCATGGAGGATGACAGCATCATCATTCTCGATCCCGTTAATCGCAACGTAATAGATGAAGCCCTTGCTAGCGGCAAAAAAGACTTCATCGGCGGTAACTGCACAGTGTCCCTTATGCTAATGGCCATCGGTGAGCTGTTCAATCGCGGCTGGGTTGAGTGGGTTTCAGCCATGACTTATCAGGCAGCTAGTGGCTCTGGCGCTCAGAATATGCGTGAGCTGATTGCAGGTATGGGCATGCTCCATGACGCTGTAAAAGACGAGCTGGCTGATCCTGCCAGTGCCATTCTAGATATCGATAGAAAAATCGCTGAGACGCAGCGAAGTGACAACTTCCCGCAGCAACACTTTGGTGTGCCACTAGCCGGTAGCTTAATTCCTTATATCGACTCGCAGTTAGAAAACAAACAGTCGCGTGAAGAATGGAAAGGCGGCGTTGAGACCAATAAAATCTTAGGAAATACTGGTGATGCTATCGTCCCTATCGATGGCTTATGTGTGCGCATCGGTGCGATGCGCTGCCATGCTCAAGGCTTAACTATTAAGCTGAATAAAGACATTCCCCTTGCTGAGATTGAAGAGGCGTTACGTAATAGTGGTAATGAGTGGTTAGACTTGGTCGAAGACGATAAAGAAGCGACCATGAACCGCCTAACACCAGTTGCCGTGACTGGTACCTTAAAAGTGGCGCTTGGCCGCTTGCGTAAGCTTAATATGGGTAATCAGTACTTAGGGGCATTCACTGTAGGCGATCAGCTTCTTTGGGGCGCTGCTGAGCCGCTACGCCGTATGCTAACGATCATTCGAGAGCAAAAGGCTTAATTTATTTAAGAGCAATCCTAACCTTGCCCCTTAAACCATCAAAGACAGCTTCGGCTGTCTTTTTTTATCGCTCGGACTCTCTAGAAGAAAGCTTGCTTCAAAATAGGGTTTGTAATTAATTCTGGCTACTTAAATGGCTTAAATTATTTAATTTGCTTAGGCTATTGATAAGCAATCATAACTTCGTTACGCCGCTTGAATGGCAATGTCCAAGGGGGATTGTAACGCGCTAGCTCAGGTTGTGCTATCGGGGTTAACTCTCTATCTGCCATCCATTGCTGAAGTGCTAAGGTCTTAGCAGCGACTTTTAGCTCACCCGCCAGTCCATAGAACGTCATTACTGCATAGTGCTGCTCTGGCAGTTGCTCTAACATCACTGCTGGATTATTAGGTTTTGGAATACTCTCAAGGGTATAGCGCTCAGGCATAACAAAAGCGACGAGCCAATTGCCATTATGTTGGCTCATACTTACTGGTACGCTCATATTGATCTTTGCGTTTGCTTCAGAGTTGTTGACCGCAGTCTCATGAGTGGGAGACATTATCACAGGAGCCGTCATGCTTATTTTTGCACTTTTGCTACTGTTTTTATTAGCAGGCTCCACCTTTGAATTATTGCCAAAAATATAATCTGCAAGTCGCTTAAAGCCTTGGCGACTAGCAGAATCATACGCGCCAGTTACTACAGTTTTGGCAATAATTCTGGGGTCATAAAGACGTCGCTCAAAGTTGCCAACATGCTCTAAAATAGTATAATTTGGCTCGCGTGTGGCCATAGTAGCTCCTAATATTAGAATAACTAGAACAGCAAAAGCTAATTGTCCAAAGTGCGCCTTTAGCATCCTATCCAATTTGTCTGATGACTCTATCATAGCAGTAACAAATCATGATGGGGTTAATACTATTCATGCTCTTCCATGGCTGGCAGATCGCTATTCTTAGTCACCAGTCTTAAATGCACTTGCAATACTAGCCTAAATTGTCGCTCATTTGCGACTTAAGCCAATATAAAAAAACTTGTTTTTTCTCATGGTTGGCAATAGGCGACTCTGACAATAGATAATACGCTGAGCCATCTTTAGCGAACCCTTGCGGAGCAGTCAGAAGCCCTGTAGCTAGGTCATCTTGTACCATGAGCCTTGAGGCGATCGCTTGTCCTAACCCCGCGATAGCTGCCTGAATAGACAGATAAAAATGCTCAAAATACATCTCTTCTAATCCAGCCCTTGGATCATCGATAACATCATCAGAAACCACTGGACTTATATCCCTCAAAGCTAGCCAATCTTGCCACGCGTCAGCTCTGCTATGCGTGTGCAATCTTATCAGATGACTGCCTCTGGACACTTGAGACGCTTGAGGTGACTGAACAGCACCGATCTCTTCATCGACTAGATAATAACTATTGATGCTTGGCGACCAGACAAAATCATTCCTCCTTATCGCCACGTCGATGTTCTGGCGTGCGAAGTCTACCACCCCACCGGCGGCCAAAATCACCACGTCAATATTGGTCGCTTTGTTAAAGTCAGCCGTTCTAGGAATGAGCCATTTCATCGCTATCGTCGGTTCACAAGAGACTATGAGCGTCTTATCTGGCTGCCATGATAATTGACTAAGCGTCTTCTCAAGGTCATGAAATAGCGGCTGACAACAGTGCTGCAAACGCCTGCCAGCAGGTGTCAAGACTAGCTCGCGGCCACGCCTGATAAATAGTGAGACGCCTAAATGGGTCTCTAAATTTTTGAGCTGCTTACTTACTGCGCCGTGGGTAACGCATAGCTTATTAGCGGCCAGACTCATACTGCCATAGTGCGCTACGAAGTAAAAAAACTTTAACGCTCGCATCGGTAGCTTACGGATATGTTCCAAAATCTCACACCTTATATGGCTAAATATCGATTTTTATTGCTTTAATTTTGACAGAAGATAGCGACAGCACGATGACTTATCTTCACATTACATTAGGGTTATCTTTATATGTCAGAGATTCTCGCTGTTGCCACCATTACCATACTTGCTGTTATCAGTCCAGGAGGCGATTTCGCTATCGTTACTCGCAACAGCTACCTGCACGGTCAAAGATGTGGTTTATTCACCGCTATAGGTATTGCCGCTGCCGTCTGGATTCATGTTGCTTACACTCTTCTTGGTGTCAGTGTTATTCTGCAACAGTCGGCTTTTTTATTGAATATCGTAAAGCTCATTGGCACCGCATATCTAGTCACTATCGGTATTCAAACTTATCGCCACACTGAGTCTCAGAACATCCAGCTTGATTCACACCAAGCCTCGACTTCGTCTGGTCACTTATCTGCCGCTACCGCCTTTAAAAATGGCTTTATGACCAACGCCTTAAATCCTAAGACCACTCTATTTGTGCTTAGTATCTACTCACAAGTCGTCAGTATTGATACCTCGTTAATAATCCAAGTCGCCTACGGATTGTTTATGTCACTTGCTCACTTGCTTTGGTTTACCTTGGTAGCCTGCATCCTGTCGCACAGCCGCATTAGAGAGCAGCTACTCCAAAAGCAAGTGCTGGTAAACCGTATTATTGGTATCGTGCTAGGTGCTCTTGGTATCCTGCTTTTATTGTCCTCATTATAATAATCATTATGTAAAGTCATGCCTTGAGGCAAACTTAACCTTAGTAATGTTATAATCCCCTGACTTTATTAATAGCTTAAGATATCACTATGCAATTTACCCTTCATAAAACCGCCAGCGGTGAATCTCGTGCTCGCCGTGGTACTGTTCATCTCAATCATGGTGACGTTCAGACGCCTGCCTTTATGCCTGTCGGTACTTATGGCACGGTCAAAGGCATGCTTCCACGTGACATCAAAGACATTGGTGCCGACATTATCCTTGGCAATACCTTCCACTTATGGCTACGACCTGGCACTGACATCATCGACCAGTTCGGTGGCCTCCATGAGTTCATGCATTGGGATAAACCTATCTTAACTGACTCCGGTGGCTTTCAGGTATTTAGCCTTGGCGCGATGCGCAAGATCACTGAAGAAGGCGTGCACTTCAAGTCGCCCATTGATGGGGCAAAAGTATTTTTGTCGCCCGAGAAGTCAATGCAGATTCAGTTCAGCCTAAACTCTGATATCGTCATGCAGTTTGATGAGTGCACCCCTTATCCTGCTACTCATGACGACGCCAAGACTTCGCTTGAGCTGTCACTCCGCTGGGGGCAGCGCTGCCTTGATGAGCACCGCAGATTAGAGAGTAAAAACGCTCTATTTGGGATTATTCAAGGCAGTATGTACTCAGACCTGCGTCAACAATCCTTAGAAGGCCTACTTAATATTGATTTTGATGGCTATGCGATTGGCGGACTGTCAGTCGGTGAGCCTAAAGAAGAAATGATTGAGGTACTAAACTACCTACCTGATGATATGCCTGCGGATAAGCCGCGCTATCTTATGGGCGTAGGTAAACCTGAAGATATCGTCGAGGCGGTGCGCCGCGGCGTTGATATGTTTGACTGCGTTATGCCGACTCGTAATGCCCGCAATGGTCACTACTTTGTCACGGGCAATGAAGACAATCAAGGTGTGGTTCGCATCCGTAATAGTCAATACCGTACTGATGAACAAGCCCTTGATCCAGAATGCGACTGCTATACCTGTCAGAACTTCAGCCGAGCTTATCTTTATCATCTTAATAAATGCAAAGAGATGCTCGGCGCCCAGCTAGCGACTATCCATAACTTGCGCTACTACCAACGCTTAATGGCGGGTATCCGTGAAGCTATCGAACAAGATCAGTTTGACAGCTTTGTCGCTGATTTTTATAGCAAGCGTGGTCAAGAAGTCCCAGAGCTGACGTTACTGTAGCTATGGCAACTGCTCACTCTGATTACTGATAATAAGCAGTAGATGACGCTGCCCAGTCACTTAGTCGTCATAGTGAGCATGATTGGTGATTGGCTATCAATAAATTCGATACGTAGGAAGCTATGCAGCGGTTAGTAATTGTCATATAGTCGACTCTAAATAAGATAGAGTCATCATAATATGATGCGGAGCTGGTATAAATTTTTCTAGCTTACTGCGAGCGCGCTGACAGAGGTGGCAAAAAATTCATCCCAGTATCGCTGTAGCGTTTTTATAGTGAACTTACGATAGCTAAAGGGCTTAAACTGACAGTTATTACACCGTTAAATACAGCTATTGGTCTTTATTTAGGATGCTATTTATTTAGGTAATTCGTATTTAAATAACTTCTTGGTTGAATTAAGTCGTCTAAAGTGTCTTTAACTGTATCGATAAAAAAAGCATCCCTTGGGATGCTTTTTTTATAATATACCACAGCTTAAGGACTGATTAGCTCATAAGACTGCTAATAAAGACAATGAGCACACCGACAGGCGCAATAAACTTAGCAACTATTTGCCATAGGCTCCAAGCGCCATCAGACAACCCAAGCTCACGTCGAACGCTATCTTGACTCAACTGCCAACCTACGAATAGTATAGCGGCAAGTCCTGCTAATGGAAGGAGGAATTTACTGGTCACTTTATCCAATATATCAAAGATACCGTTACCCATGATGGTAAATTCAGACCATAGGTTAAATGACAGTAGCGCCGCCACACCCAGTAGCCAAATAACTGAGCTTGCTACGATGGTTGACATCGTACGATTCATCGACGTACGCTCTTCTAAAAACTCAACAGATGGCTCCAGTAAAGAGATAGACGAGGTCAATGCGGCAAAGGTAATCAATAAAAAGAACAGCGTACCAATCAAAGTACCCGCTGTCATATCCCCAAAGGCGATGGGTAAGCTAACAAAGATCAAACCGGGACCTGAGGCTGGGTCTAGACCATGGTTAAAGATAATTGGGAAAATGGCAAGACCAGCAGCAAGTGCTACTACAGTGTCCAAAATACAGACTGTCCGTGCTGTCTTAAGCAAGTTTACCTCACGACCTAGATAAGAGCCGTACGCTACCATGATGCCCATACCGAGGGATAAGGTAAAGAAGGAATGGCCTAGCGCTGCTAGCAACACATCGCCATTAAGCTTGCCAAAGTCTGGTGTAAATAGATAGCTTACCGCTTCAGCAAAGCCGCCATTCAATACATTGTAGCCTAAAATAAAGACAAGAATTAGGCCTAATAAAGGCATTAAGACTTTAGCGGCTTTTTCGATACCACCTGTTACCCCCACACCAACGATAAGGGCCGTCAAAACCATAAAGACTGTGTGCCAAAGTGTTAGCGTCCCAGGTGCTGCTAACATCGCATCAAAAGTAGTACCAATGGCGTCGCTGTCTTGCCCGACAAAGCTGCCGGTACCGACCTTAGTAATATAATTGAGCGCCCAGCCTCCAATGACACTATAGAATGATAAGACAATGAAGCCGGCCAAGATACCGACGCCGCCCACAATACCCCAAGCGCTAGATTTATTTTCGCTGATCGCGACATCGGCAAATGAGTTAATAGGGTTCTTTTGACCACGGCGACCAATTAACCATTCTGCAACTAATATAGGAAAGCCAATCAGGGCAATACACACTAAGTACGTTAAGACAAATACTGCCCCACCGCTCTCGCCTACCATGTAAGGAAACTTCCAGATATTGCCTAGGCCCACGGCAGAGCCAACTGCCGCTAATACGAACCCGAAGCTAGAGCTCCACTGGGCATGATCGTGTTTTTTTATACTCATAATGCGTTGTCCTTATTCTTAATATAGCCAGCTTACAAAAGCTAGGCTTATCCTATAATTCGTAACTTCTTGTAAGTTTTATTACATCTTTTAACCGCTAAGTTTCAGTTAAGCGGTGGCAAATGTCAAGCAGGGGCAATAAAAAAGCCATAACTAATTGTTATGGCTTTGGGGTAAAACAGTTAAAATTTTAAGCTAATCAGCGCACAATACCGCGTTGACTATTTTGCAAAGATTGAATGAGCAGTTGCACTTTTGGCTCTTTAGCAAGCAGCTCATCTTCCAATATGGCCAACGCTTGTTTAGTAGTTAGACCTAATCTAAATACCGTTCGATAAGCTTGCCGTAAGGTATTGATGGTATCTTTCGACCAGCCTTTTCGGCGCATACCTTCTATATTAAGACCATGGGCACTGGCCGGATTACCAGAAACCATGGTAAACGCTGCGACATCTTTTAGGATAAGACTAGCACCACCAATCAAGCTATAGTCGTCTATATGACAAAACTGATGAATGCCAGCATTACCACCAATAATAGTATGATTGCCGATGTGCACGTGGCCTGCAACCCCGACATTGTTAGCGACAACATTATGATCACCAACCACACAGTCATGGGCAATGTGGGTGTTAACCATAAATAGATTATGATTACCGATTTTGGTTAGCGCATTATCTTGAGCAGTACCCCGATGAAAGCTGCAAGCTTCACGGATGGTATTGTGATCGCCAATCTCTAACCACGAGGTCTCCCCCGCATATTTTAGATCTTGGCAATCCTCACCAAGACTGGCGAACTGATAGATTTGATTATGTTCACCAATGCGAGTGTTTTTGGTCACTACCACGTGTCGATGCAATACAGAATGAGCACCAATAGTTACCGCATCACCAATAATACAATAAGGGCCAATCACTGCCGTCTCATGGATGGTCGCCCCAGGCGCTATGATGGCGGTAGGATGGATCTGACTCATAAAAATTTGCCTTAGGCTAATAGTCTATTAAAAGTGGATAAAAGTGTGACAGGATTAAAATGCAACAATAAATTAAAACTCAGATCTGTTAGGTTATCAGATTGATTTAGCCTATTCAGCCTAAGACTGATACCGGCCGACTGAGAAACATTATGCAAATTTTTTAGCAGCAAAACAATTAGTCTTGAACCAATCAAAGTGAGCTTATCTGGATAGGCAAGGCGTTAATTAAAGCAATAATAATAAAATAACTACAGCTCTTTTGACTGGCGCGCGATCATAATTTGCGCACTAGCGGCCATAGTATCATCCACATAGGCGCTACAATCAAACTTATAGATACCACGCTTTTGCATCAATAAATTAGAGCGCAGTATCAGCTGATCACCGGGGATAACTTGGCGCTTAAAGCGTACTTTGTCAACGCCCGCAAACAGATACAGGTAGCCATCTTCTGCGGTTAAACCTGCACTAATAAATCCTAAAACACCTGATATCTGAGCCATGGCTTCTACCATAAGTACACCAGGCATGATAGGCACATCTGGAAAATGCCCTGTAAAGTAAGGCTCATTAAAACTAACGTTTTTGAGGCCTTCAATACAGTGGTTCGGCTCACACGATGTCACTCGGTCTATCAACATAAAAGGATAACGATGCGGTAAATAATGCTTGAGCGTCTCAAACGTCATCGGCATTGTTGGCACAGTTATTCCAGAATTCTCATCAGTTAGGTCTAAATTTAATGACATCGCTTTTCTTCCTTGGTTTGGCTAATCATTGAGCTGACTGGCTGCCAATCATCCTGATAAATTATCAGCACTTAGCAGCACACTCAGCGCTAGGGACGCAGTATACGTCAATTTTTGTCTCTTGTTAAAACAATGTTTTAGCAGACATTCTAGTCAGTTTTGCTAATGGCTTTATTATCAACAAGTAAGCAGTACTGGTACATGTGACTTGTTACCAGCCCGCTACACTGCTTATAAATCTGATTTAATAATAGTCACTAAGTGCGTAGATACTTTAAGGCTATGTATTTTGCAAACGCGCCAAACCTAGTAATGGCGCTTAGCTTTTTGCTTATCATCCTCATCCTATCGCTATAATAGCAATCATCAGAATAGTGACCATGACTGTATAATAGCTACTTATCTTGACTATTTGACTTGCCGAAAGCGTACTGCTGCTTTGCGCCATTTTGCAGTCGGCATGGCCACTGTCCCAGACGAGTAAGACCCGGACTGCTTAATAGACTTAGTCACCATGGTCATGGCGGTGATGGTAACGTCATCAGTGATCTCAATATGACCACTAATGCCCACAGCACCGCCTATGATGCAGCGCTTACCAAGCTTGGTACTGCCCGCGATACCAGTATTAGCAGCGATGGCTGTCCCCGCACCGATCTGCACATTGTGGGCAATTTGTACTAGATTATCAATAATAACGTTGTCGCCAATAACCGTATCGTCAATCGCCCCGCGATCAATGCAAGTCTGACTGCCGATACGCACCCGATCACCAATAATAACTCGCCCAAGCTGGGCAATTCGCTCCCAACCTGTCACTGCCGGATCTGACGTTGGCGCAAAGCCAAAACCTTCTGAGCCAATACTAGCATGGGCATGAATCCGCACCTGATCACCAATCTGGCAGTCATGGCCGATGACAACTTGTGGGTAGATAACACAATCCTCACCTACCCTCGCATTGCTGCCAATAGTGACATGTGAGGCGAGCTGAGTACCTCGTCCAATACACGATCCTGCACCGATGACACAATAAGCACCAATAATGACATCCTCAGCGATACTAACATCGCTTTCGATAACCGCTGTTGAATGAATTATTGCGTTAGGACAGATGCCAGTAGTTGCTGTTGGGTTTGCAGAAAACAAATTACTCTTAATGTCGGCAGCTTGGGCATTTAAGCTATGACCAGCAAAGCCTTGATCAAACCATTGGCTCACACAAGCGTAAGCCAAATAAGGAGAAGCCACTACTAACACCGTACAGGATTGAGGCGCATTATCTTGATGAGCGGGGTCTACTAAAATAACGCTAGCCTCAGTGCTGGCGAGCGCGTCGCTATAACGCTTATTGGCTATAAAGCTCAGCTCACCTACCTGCGCTGAATCCAAAGCACTCACGCCCTTAATCAGTGTCTGCAAGCTAGCGTCACTGAGCGCCGCTTTATTCATTACCGGCTGGCGCTGTTCAATACTGGCTATCAGCTGAGCGACGGTCACCTTTCTCACTTCATGTTACCTTTGTTATGGGCGTGTTATGAGCGCTTGTGGTTACTACTAACTGCCTTATTTTTACCTAAAAAGTACTGCCAATCTGGAACTGAACCTTATCAGTTTGGTCGCCTTCTTTATCACCGAAAGGCTGAGCATAGCTGATTGAGATTGGACCAATTGGTGTATACCAAGTAATACCAGCACCTGCACTATAGCGCATCTCTTTATCTTGAGTAATTAGTGGAATCTTAGTGTCGTTACCCTTGGTATCGATAAAGGTTTTGTCTTCTCTATCTGTGGTATCGAATACTTGTCCCCCTTCAACAAAGAGTACAGGTCGCACCTGATCGGCCCAATCGCCCTTAAATGGCAGTGGCAGGATCAGCTCGGCGCCGACGTTAACCAGCGCATTACCGCCCACCTCTTCGTCGCGATAACGAAGGTCTTTGTTTACTGCATCGTAGTAACTTTGAGACTTCGGTCCTAGGCTTGATGCTTCATAACCACGTACTGAGCCGTAACCCCCTGCATAGAAGTTTTCGTAGAAGGGCAAATCGTTACCATAGCCAAGTTTGGTATAACCACGGACGACTAAGTCTTTATAGACTGGATAGTAAACATTACCACGGTACACAAGCTTTTGATAATTTTTATCACCAAAGCCAATAGTGGCATCGACGGCATGATTCATCCCCTTAGTAGGGAATACCGGACGATCCAGAGTATTATAATCCCAACCTAGGAGCAAATTGTAAGTGGTATAGTCGTTTTTGAAGCTGGTTCGTCCTTGATCATCACCAGTATACTGAGTGACTGAGCCACCATCATCGATAATCTGCTGAACGTTAGAGACACCAAGCCAGCGGCCACCACGTACCTCAGTATTATCAATATTAAGCCCAGCACTGACACGCTTGGTTTCATCGACAGGATAGCTATAGTTCAAGGTGCCGCCGTACGCATCTGTCACATAGTTACTGACGTTTTTATCATCGTATTTGGTTTTGCGATAGTAAGCACTGACACCTTGAGAGACGCCATTTTCTGTAAAGTACGGATCAGTATAGCCTAGACTATAAGAGTCGCGCGTCTCTGAGCGTGATAGTGCTGCTTTGACACGGTTACCTGTTCCCATAAAGTTATTTTGGGTTAAGTCTACTTGGAAGGTAACGCCGCCGCTTTGTGAATAACCGGCTGCAATGGTCGAGCTACCAGAAGGCTGCTCAACGACGTTATAGTTGACATCAATCTGATCAGGCTGGCCGGGTACTGGCTTGACATCGACATTCACGGTCTTAAAGAAGCCTGTGCGCATCAGCCGCGTACGCGATAGCTGAATCTTCTCATTTGATGCCAGCGCCCCTTCTAGCTGACGCATCTCACGGCGTAGTACCACATCTTTGGTGCGTGTATTACCATTGAAGTTAATCCGGCGCACATAAATAGGACGCGCAGGATCAATATAGTAGTCAATATTCACCACGTGGTTGACATCATCGATACGCGGTACTGGACGAATCTGCGCCATATAGTAGCCATCATTACCATAGCGTCTTTTTAGCGCAGCGGTTGTCTCATCCAAGGTCTGCTGCGAGTATTGCTCATCAGCGGCAAAGGTAACCAAGTCATTAAGCTCACTAGTCTCATAAATGGGCTTGCCTAAGAAACTAACCTGACCAAACTTATATTGATCACCTTCAGTCACGCTTACTTCAATGAACACACTACGCTTATCTTCACTAATATTTAATACTGCATTATCGACAGTGAAGCGCACAAAGCCTGCATTTTGGTATAAGGCTTTAAGATTCTCTAGACTTGCGGCAAGCTTTTCTTGAGCATAGCGATCCGACTTTGATAGCAGCCGCGTCCATGAGGATTCTTTTACGGCGAAAACATCTTTGATGTCTTCATCGCTAAAGTGTTTATTACCAATAACATTGATATCGACGACTTTAGCAGGCTTACCTTCAATAAAGCGGATATCTAGCTTAGCTCGATTGCCCTCAAGTAGGGTCTGGTCAACCTCAATATCACTATTATAATAGCCTTGTGAGATATACTGTTGTTGTAGCTCATTGGCCACCCCTTGTAAGGTTGCCTGCTTGAGCACATCACCGACTGCCAATCCAGCATTCTTTAGACCTTCTTGCAGGCCTTCTTTCGGAATGAGCTTGTTACCTTCAAAGTTCACTTCGGCAATAATTGGGCGCTCGACCACATTGAACACCAGCTCAGAACCCTGCACGCTTGCTTGAATATCAGCGAAGTTGCCGGTAGCGTATAGTGATTTGATACTCGCTGCTACTGCGTCATCGGTCACTGTATCACCCACTGATACTGGTAACTGCGGATATAAGCTATCCGCAGTCAGACGTTGAAGCCCGTTAAAGCTAATATCAGTGACCACAAAGTCGGCTGCCTGTGCCGGCACACTCATCATCGCTACCACTATTGGCATCGCTGCCATATTCACAAATAAAGGCGTACGCATAAATACTGTCCGTATATAAAAAAACTAACTAAAGTTAAGTGAAAAAATAAGCGCTATCTAGTCTGTCAATATAATAATTCATTCAATAAGCAAGATTGCTACCCAGTTAAGACACTATTGTACAAAAAAGGCTATAGCTTAAAATACTGCGGACCTTAATAACCTTTACTCTTAACAACTTATCATTATTAAAAGTCACTACACTGGAGGTTATTAAAGCTTACTCATAGGCTCTGCTAATGATTAAACCCTACTAACAGCTGACTACTTTCAAAGTGCCTAAAAAACATCACGACTAAAAAAAGCGACTGATGTCATTCCCAATGGCTAATATCATAAATCCTGCCAGTAAAATCAGACCTATATTCATGCCAGCGATCTGCATCTGCTCTGATAGTGGCTTTCCGCGTACTAGCTCAATAGCATAATACAATATATGACCGCCATCCAATACAGGGATAGGCAGAAGGTTTAACACAGCTAAACTTAAGCTGATAAGTGCTGCTGTTGATAATACCATCTCCCAGCTAATATCAAAGCTTTGCTTAGCGACTTTAGCTATCGTAATAGGACCAGATATATTGTCAATACCGATCTGCCCAGTTAGCATCTTACCCATTGAGGACACTGTCATGACGGCTAATTGTTCAGTCTTTTGGAAAGACTTTATTATCGCGCCAACAGGGCCATATTCTACAGTGGTCTTATAAGAATCTGGCACTGTAATATTTGGTGCTTCAACCATCGCTCCAATTTGGCCAAACTTATTGCCCATAGTGTCTTTTTTACCTTGCGGCATTATCTTTAATGTCACAGGCTCATTGTCTCGCAGGACACTAATAGTCAGAAGAGTCTCAGGGCTATCTTGAATAACTCTTGTGGCACTTACCCAGTCATTAATAGCTTGGCCGTTAATAGCGGTGATTTTATCACCTATTTGCATACCTTGCCGAGCGGCAGCGCCTTCTGGTACTAGGTCGCCAATAACAGGATCGATCTGTGGCTGCCAAGGTAGTGCGCCCAAGCTACTGATAGCATCCTTGCCTTTATTAGCGCCCTGCATAAAGTCAGATACTGGTAGATTGTAGGTTTGTACAGTCGTTGCCTTAGCATTGTCAGTCGCTGCATTATCCGGAGCATAAGGGCGCACAGTGACCTTGATAGTCCCAGTCTCACCCATGCGATTGGCCAACCGATAGTTAATCTCTTCCCAAGTCTGAACGCTGTGATCATCCACCGCAACTATAGTCTTACCAGCAGGGATTTGCGCCATTGCGGCGGGCGACTCCGGTAGTACTGAACCAATGCGTGTCGCTAGCTGCTCAGAGGGCGTCATAAACAGCACCCAAAATAAGCCAATCGCTATAACGAAATTCATCAAAGGCCCAGCCGCAACAATAGCAATCTTTTTGAGCGGATGCTGAGTATTAAAAGCCAGATGTTTCTCATCATCTGCAACTGGACCTTCTCGCTCATCGAGCATTTTGACATAGCCACCGAGTGGCAGTAGGGAGAGCCGGTAGTCGATACCCGAGCGCTTACTGGTCCAGCCTGCAACCTTAGGACCAAAGCCGATCGAGTAAGTCAGCACTTTGACACCGCAGAGCCTAGCAATAATATAATGCCCCCACTCATGCAAGGCAATCAGCGGGCCTAACACCGCAATAGCGGCCAATAAGGTAAGTGAGAATCCCATGATCACCTCGGACAGTCGGCATGCCGATTAAATAAAGTCAATGAATAAAACCCTATGCAAAATATTAGCCTAAAAACAGTTAACAAGATAATAATGTTAATAAATTACTGCAATATTACCTTTAATAGGTCATTTAGAGACTTAAACTTAACAATAGCGCTTAGCGACGATCTGTTTAGCTATACTTCTTGCTCGCTGATCAATAGCAATCACTTCATCAATGTGACTCGGCGCTTGTAATGCTTGCTGCGCCATAGTGTCCAAAGTCTGCTCATTAATCAAGGCAATGTCAGTTAATTTAACTTGCTCGTCTATAAATGCCTTGACCGCTACTTCATTGGCTGCATTTAGGCCAATTGTCGCAACCATACCTGATTGCATAGCGTCACGTGCCAATCGTAGGCAAGCAAACTTATTCAAATCAGGACGAATAAACTCTAAATCAGCCAAAGCAAACAAGTCTAATGGTACCACGCCACTATCTATCCGCTTAGGATAAGCTAGCGCATGGGCTATCGGTGTCTTCATATCTGGACTACCCAGCTGCGCAAGTAAGCTGCCATCTGAGTATTCAACTAAAGAATGAATGATACTTTGTGGGTGAATAACCACTTCAATCTTAGCCTCTGGTAGATCAAATAGATGTGCCGCTTCGATCAGCTCAAGGCCTTTATTCATCATCGTCGCCGAATCGATAGATATCTTTTGTCCCATGGACCAGTTAGGGTGCTTGACTGCCTCTGCAATATTGGCAGCAGCCATATCGGCATAGGTTTTATGCAAGAATGGTCCGCCCGATGCCGTTAACCACAGCTTACGTACCCCATACTCTGACTGATGGATTTTTGTATTATCCTGTTGGATTGGCTCAGGTAAGCACTGAAATATTGCATTATGTTCTGAGTCGATAGGCAGCAATGTGGCATGATTGTCTCTGACTGCTTGCATCATCAGGTGACCGGCCATCACTAAAGCTTCTTTATTGGCAAGTAAAATTCGCTTCCCAGCTTTTGCAGCAGCCAGTGTCGAGGGCAATCCTGCTGCACCAACGATTGCCGCCACTACCGTATCCACTTGCGGATCTTCAGCAAGCTCAATCAGTCCTGACTCACCGCCCACCACATCGACACTTAAGTTAGCTGCTTTAAGTCGCTGAGCAAAAGTAGCCACTGCCTCTGTAGGAACGGCTACGCGCTTAGGAGCAAACTTCTGGCAAAGATCGAGCAGCTTATCAAGTTGTCTATGACCAGATAAAGCATAGACCTCAAACTCTGTAGAGCTCGCCTGCGCTGTCTCTAATATAGACAGCGTACTATCTCCTATAGAGCCTGTAGCTCCTAATACTGTAATGCGCTGCGTCATTATTATCTACCTAATCCTTCATATGTCTGTTAGCGGCTATATTACTGCGATGGGGCTATTATTAAAGAGATTATGGTTAAAGCAACTCTATCAAATATTATCTGAGCTTTACGAGCAGTCATTAACCAAGTTTATTATCAATGATTATGCTGATTCATTGTTTAAGTAGTAGACGATTTAAATCATTTATGAGCAATATAAATCATTAATAAAGTGCTTAAAGCATAATTAACCCTAGCTGCTGCAGACACCAAAAGCCTAACGCGAATATGGGCGTGGCCGCGAGCAGCGAGTCAATACGATCTAATACGCCACCATGACCTGGCAATATGGTTCCTGAATCTTTGACCTTCGCTCGGCGCTTGAGCATTGATTCAAACAAGTCCCCTAGTACGGAGGCCAGTATCGTTACACCAGACAATACCATAAAGCTGATCAAAGTCAGCCCCGTCAAGTGTAGCTTGAAGATACTAATGCCTAACACAACGAGCAGGCCAGTTATCAGCCCTCCTGCCAGACCTTCCATACTCTTATTCGGTGAGACATTAGGCGCCATTTTTCGGCGACCAAGCTTACGCCCGACGAAGTAAGCACCACTATCTGCACACCATACTAGAATAAATACGTACATGAGCCACCATGGCGACAGTTGCCACAAATAAAACATCGCAGTAATGGCTGCGGTCAAGATAATCAAGCCCATCAAGGACAGCTTCTTGCCATACCAGTTGGTCTTATCGGGGAACTGCGTCACCCACGCTAACGCCATAAGCCAAATAATAACAGAGGCTATCCACCAAAATACCCAAGTGGAGGTAAATAATAAGGTGAGTAAGGTGAGCGCCAGTACCATAACCACAAACAGCGCTGGATAGCGCCATCTTGGCATAAGTTTGGTCCACTCATGTGCAGCAATGGTCACCCCAACTGCCAGTAAAGGCACAAACAAAATAGGCGTATCACTAGCAAATAAAGCCACACCAACTATCAAAATGAGGATAATGGCGGTTTTAATTCGTTGCCACATTTGAGTTACCTTTATTAAGCGTCTTATAGTACCATTCTTGGTGTCAGACAATATTTGATGACTACGATGCTGAGTTTATTGATGCAGCCGTGGTCAGTGAGTTGGCTTCAATCTGCTCGCTGGTCTTACCAAACCGGCGTTGGCGTTGGCTAAACGCCACCATCATCTGACCCAGCTCATCGGTAGAAAAATCAGGCCAAAGAGTCTCGGTAAAGAACAGCTCTGCATAAGCACTTTGCCACAGCAAAAAGTTGGACAGTCGATACTCGCCCCCAGTGCGAATCAGCATATCAACGGCTGGCGCATCAGCGAGCTGAACTTGATTATTAAGCGCCATCTCGTCGATCTCATCGATCTCAATATCGCCTTGCAGAGCCTGTATGGCTAACGACTTTGCTGCTTGAGCGATATCCCACTGACCGCCATAACTAATAGCTATCACCAGCGTCATCGCCTTAAAGTTCGCTGTCTTCGCCTCTGCATCTGCCATCAGATCTTGTAAATCAGTATCTAACTGACTGCGATCACCAATAAAGCGTAGGCGAATCTGGTATTGATTCATCCTCGGCATCTGCTCATAGATTGTCGCCGTCAATAAGCGCATGAGTAACGCCACTTCGGCTGGCGGTCGCTGCCAGTTTTCACTAGAAAAGGCAAAGACAGTAATGACCTCAACACCAGCCGCTAAACAAAACTCTACGATAGGGTCTAGCGCATCCTTACCGGCTCGGTGACCTTCGCCCTTAGGCATCCCTTGTAGCTGCGCATAGCGATTATTACCATCCATAATGATAGCGATATGACGCGGTACAATAGGTATCTGAGTTGCGGCAGCTGTACTTGTTGCCTGATCAGTCGATGAAGCGGTAGACTCTAAGGCATGATGAGAGCAAACGGAGTTAGACATAGCGATGAAAACTTATGAAGATAAATGAATAGATAGCCCACTTGCAGCCCCGTATTGATATAGCACTATCGATAAGGGACTGCCACCACCTTGATAACCAGAAGCAATAGCGTAGAATAAAGGGTCTATTCTAGCCTCTCGTATCGGCAATAGGAAAAGCACTTATGGCTGCCAAGTAACGCCAGTACTGAGCTTATGATTAACAAACACCAACCAGTGGTAATGGGCAAAGCTTACTATCAGACCAACATAGGTTGGTCTATTTAGTCGGCTCCTAGACTTCCATTAGCTCAGCTTCTTTCTTCTCAAGCTTGCTATCAATGATACCGATATATTTATCCGTCATCTTTTGAATCTCATCACTAGCGCGGCGCTCTTCGTCTTCTGATATCTCTTTTTCCTTGGCCAGATCCTTAACATCACCAAGCATATCACGGCGTACATTACGGATAGACACACGGCTATTTTCGGCTTCGCCGCGCGCCAGTTTTTGCATATCTCGGCGAGTCTCTTCGGTCAGTGCTGGCATTGGTACACGAATGACATCTGCCGTCATCGGGTTTAGACCTAAGTCTGCTTCGCGAATCGCTTTATCCACTGCTTGCACCATGGTACGGTCAAATGGCTGAACCAATAAGGTTCTTGAGTCTTCGACATTCACACTTGCCACTTGGTTTAGCGGAGTGTCCGCACCATAGTAGTTAACCATCACGCCTGATAGCATACCTGGATGGGCGCGGCCAGTTCGCACTTTGCTAAAGGCATTCTCTAGCGCTTCGATGGTCTTTTGCATGCGAGCATCGCCGTCTTTTTTAATATCATTAATCATGGGACTTCCTTAATATTTCTTAATAATAACAGGGTTAGAATAGCAAAACTTATAAAGCTATATTTATAAAGTCTGGATTCGTCCTATCGAGGTTTAATATATGGCCATTACTCTAATGTTTGTTAGGTGCTGCTCTGTTGGCTATATTATCGTCATATTAACCAAAGTATAAAGTTTAAAACTGAGATACCTTAATAAAACAGCTATCTAAATAGCGGACTGCCTAACTATTAACATTAAAGTAGCAGCTTATTGCTAGTATAATGAATCAATAAAGCATCAATGCTCCAATGCTTCACCTAATGGAATACGCGTGTGCCTTCATTGTCACCCATCAATACATTAAGTAGCGCATTGGGCTTGGTCATATCAAAGACCTGTAAAGGCACATTATGCTCACGACATAGCGCTATCGCAGTCAGGTCCATTACTCCAAGCTTTTGCTCTAGCACCTCATCAAAAGTAAGACTGTCATACTTGATAGCATCTTCATGAAGGCTTGGGTCTTTATCGTAGACGCCATCTACCTTAGTCGCTTTTAATATCAATCCAGCTTCAATCTCAATGCCGCGGAGGCAAGCTGCCGTATCAGTGGTAAAGAAAGGATTACCAGTACCAGCGACAAAAATGCAGACTTCGCCATTTTTTAGATAACGAATAGCGTTGCGGCTACTATAGCTTTCAGTCACTTCGCCAATAGGCAACGCTGACATCAGCCGCGTTTTGATATTGCGGCGCTCAAGAGCATCACGCATCGCTAGGCCGTTCATTACCGTAGCTAACATCCCCATTTGATCGCCTGTTACTCGGCCGACCAGCCCCTCTTTTTGTAACTGGCTGCCACGGTACAGGTTACCACCTCCGACGACGATACCGACCTGAACACCAAGACCACATAAGTGGGCAATGGACAAGCTCATCTTATCCAGCACCGATGTATCAATTCCCATGCCTTTGCCGCCAGCCAATGCTTCACCAGACAACTTAAGCAAAATTCGAGAATAGCGGGGATTTTTATCAGACATACAGATACCTTCGTTATAAGTAGGGTGGCATTAGCTCGTGAACTGTAAATTCAAAGCCCTAAAATAGTAGTAGCGGCTTAAAATTCACAAATTGCGCCAATTGTAGCAAAATCTAGCACATAATTGGAAAAGGAAACATGATCTCCTAACTCACAGCGATAAGATGATAAGCTCAATCAAAAGATTGCAGGTATGGCTCTATTCTACCCTTACTAAAAAAACCATCTTATCCGTTATAGTTAATCTATTTGCGTGTTCAACCCATCCCTATTACGTATTGGTGCTAGGCAAGGCTTTAAAACACGATCTTATGTAGCAAATCTGACATTTAATAGACCTAAAATAAGAGCGCCTTTGCTCAGCCTGAAAAAGTCTTACGGAGACTAGACGTATATTGCCTAAAAGCCAATAAAGTTTGCTCTAGTTGAGCATAGCTATAGCCGTCTTAATCCATCAAATGCTATTTTTATTCGATGAAGTCGCATCTTATCCCGTAAAGCTTGCAAACAAATCGTACTCGCTCGCCTCATCGATGGTCACGGTCAAAAACTGACCAGGCTGCACTCGATCGTCAATAGCATCAACGTAGACATGGCCATCAATCTCAGGGGCATCGGCATAACTACGGCAGATAGCGATACCCTCTTCTTCATCGATCTCATCAACCAGTACTTGCAAGGTCTTACCGACTTTATCTTGCAACTTCTGCGCTGATATCTGCTGCTGCAACGCCATAAATCGATCATAGCGCTGCTGCTTAATCTTTTCAGGCACAGGATTAGGCAGATCATTGGCCTCAGCACCCTCAACCTCTGAATAAGTAAAACAGCCTACTCGGTCAAGCTGAGCCTCTTTTAACCAGTCTAATAGGTATTCGAAGTCCTCTTCGGTCTCACCTGGAAAGCCGACAACGAAGGTCGAACGAATTACGATATCAGGACAAATCTGACGCCATGTGCGAATACGCTCAAGAGTATTTTCGCTATGTGCCGGGCGCTTCATGGCCTTGAGCACCCTTGGACTGGCATGCTGAAGTGGAATATCCAAGTATGGCAGGAGCTTACCTTGACCCATCAACGCCACTACCTTGTCAACATGAGGATAAGGATACACGTAATGCAGTCGTACCCAAATCCCTAGCTGGTTTAGCGCCTGACACAGGTCATAAAACTTGGACTTAAGCGGCATGCCATTCCAAAAGCTCGTCTTATATTTGAGATCTAGCCCATAAGCAGAAGTGTCTTGTGAGATGATCAGCAGCTCTTTGACACCCGCTTTTTTAAGCGCTACTGCTTCATTCATCACCTCATCGATAGTCCGAGAATCTAAGTCTCCGCGCAGGCTTGGGATAATGCAGAATGTACAACGGTGATTGCAGCCCTCAGAGATTTTTAAATAGGCGTAATGACCAGGAGTTAGCTTAATGCCAGCCTCATTAATTAAGTCAATCTTTGGATCGTAAGCCAATTTATCACGCTTAGGCATCGGCATATGGTGAGAGACAGCCTTAATCACCTCACCATAGGCATGAGCGCCCGTTACCGCTAATACTGCAGGGTGCATACTGCGAATCTTATCCGCATCTTTACCCAAACAGCCGGTCACGATGACCTTGCCATTTTTATCAATGGCTTCGCCGATAGCGTCCAATGACTCTTGTACCGCAGACTCAATAAAGCCGCAAGTATTGACCACGACCAAGTCTGCACCGTCATAGTCACCCGCCACTTGATATCCTTCACGGGACAGCTCCGTAATAATGCGCTCACTATCGACCAGTGCTTTTGGGCAGCCAAGCGACACAAAGCCAACTTTGGGGGCTGCTGCTGGCGCTATAGCGCTTGCACTTTGGCTACTTTGAGCAATACTACGATTCTGATTATGATTGGCTTTATGGTGGTAAGGCTTTTCTTGACTACCCTCGCCCAAGTTAGGTGTAGCAGCGCTATTCTGAGCCACTGCGCCTGATGCATTTGTATTAGGATTATATAGCGTTACTGCATCACGGGCCTTAGCCAATGACTCTGCTGTAGACGACTGAGCTGCTGCTGATAATTCTGCGATATCAGGGTCATTTTTTGGCGTAGTATTAGACGATGCTGACGTAATAGGAGAAGATGGCATGGCTGACCTTTAGCTATGAGTTGGCTGAGCGCATTGTACGTTTTTTTTGCCAAAATCACCAGTTAGTGATTAGCAAAGCCACTATATACCGCCGCAAGCACCATCACGAGTATACTGATAAATCTAACTAAAATCGTCTCAGTGATTGGCATTATTTAAGAGGAAGGTTAAGTGGCTTTATTAACTAGATTTTTTCAGACCTTTACGAAGTTTGCTTTACCGCTAGAAATCTCTACCAGGACAAAAGATATGCACCAATATGGTATATGATAAGCACCAAACTGGTGCGATAACAACTTTAATTATCCCCTTAGCAGCGCTATTTTAATGCCCACCCTTTCCTTTTTTATTCTCAACTGATTGATAACTGGTATCGAACTTGCACCTACTAGGATATGTTCTTAACTAAGTACTAAAACTAAAATAAGATAGTTGTTTGTTAATCAAAGGAAGTTTTGCTGAAAATATGCACCTAATATCTAGACTATTTACTAAGATTTCTTGAGTTCACTATAGCTATTATTAGTCCATTAAACGCAAGTTTTTTAGAATGAGGAATCGGTAACTTTATGGCAGCACAATCATCCACTAACCTGCCTGCTGATAGATCAGTCGCCTCTATAAGCCGCGAAGAGTATGCCATGGATCTTGCAGTTATGAGCAAGCACTTGTTTACCGCTATTTTATGGACAGATGAGTTCGGAGAGATTCTTTGGGCTAATACCCAGGCTGAGCAGCTGTTTTCTGCTAGCCAAGCTCGCCTACTCAACCGCAGTGCTTTAGACTTGCTGCGACCTTATGACGGATACGATGATGATAAAGGTCTGACAGATAATACTAGCGATGATAAGACCACAATAGCTGACCCTCTCAGCTGTCAGCTTAAGCACGCACTTACCTATCAGCAGCCTTTTATCGATCATGACCAGCTTATATTCGGTGTCTCCCACAGCGTTATGGTCGATTATAGTGTCACCCCAGTCGATCATCAGGGCCAATACTATTTTTTGATAGAAATATGGGAGAAGAATCGTCAAAGCCGAATCAGTCAAGAGCAGCGACAGCAAGAGCAGCATACTATTGCACGGCAAATGCTACGTGCTGTCGCCCATGAGGTCAAAAACCCACTAGCCGGTATCCGCGGTGCAGCGCAGCTACTAGGAAAGCAGCTAAAAAAGCTAGCAATTAGCGATGATAAGGTCAGTACCTACGCCGGAATCATTATCTCTGAAACAGACAGATTGACACAGCTTATCGGTCAGATGCTCGGCTCTAATCGTCTGGCGAACTGGCAAAGTGTCAATATTCATGAGCCGCTCGAGCACGTATTGACCTTAACTCATAGCCAGCATCCAGATATTGTCATTGAGCGTGACTATGACTTATCACTACCAGAGCTGACGGCAGATAAAGACCAACTTATTCAGGTCTTTTTGAACCTAATGAATAATGCTTGTGAAGCTATGCTTGAGCAAGACACAGCTAAGAACTATATACCGACTATTAAGGTGCAAACTCGCGTGGTCTTTCAGCATACTATCGGTAGCGTTCAGCATAAGCAGGCTCTAAAGATAGACATTCAAGACAATGGCTTCGGCATCGACCCTAATATGATTGACCAAATCTTCTTACCTTTAGTAACGGGTAGAGCAACGGGCACTGGGCTTGGCTTAGCCTTGGTTCAGGATATGATTAGCCGTCATCATGGCGCTATCGATGTGCAGTCTAAAGCTGGTAATACTACTTTCACCGTCTATCTACCATTTAGCCAATAACTTAAAAAAGCGGTAATCAGTGAGCAACAATGCAGCTTGATAGCTCTTATATAGATCCTTATCAGCAAAATAGAGCCCTATTAATACGATAAGATGACAAGCTACGTTATTTATGCACAAATTTAGTGCATAATCATTAATCATCAACCCAATACGGTGATTCGCTGATACTTATTATTACAGATATTATTACCAATAGACGTCAGCTAACCCTGATAGCAAGGAGCTAGAATGCCCACCTTAGACTCAGATCCAAACGCAGAATTAGCAACCGTCCAAAGTACCTTATGGCTTATCGATGATGATCCTGCCCTGCGCTTGATACTAGCAGATACCTTCAGCGACGCACAGATGACTGTCATCTCGTTTACCCAAGCCAAAGCCGCGTGGACGCGTCTCAATGATGTCTTACAATCAGGCGATCGCAGTATTCTCCCTGACGCTATCTTAACTGATATTAGAATGCCGCTGATGGATGGTCTGTCTTTTAGTGACTGGGTACATAAGCACTTCCCTGATCTGCCTATTATCATTATGACAGCACACTCAGACCTGCAATCTGCGGTCGACAGCTACCAGACAGGGGCCTTTGACTACTTGCCCAAACCTTTTGATCTTGACGATGCTATCGCGACTGTCAAAAAAGCCATAAAACCACGAGTGCTACCTGCTGATACAACCACTCAAGCTGCACTCGATAGTAAAAATACTCATGATAATAACTCAAGCCCATCGTCAGATGCAGTGGCAGATACTATCAAACAATCGACCGCTAAGAGCACGAAATCCAGTCAGCAATCAACTGCCCAAGCCTCGCGAGTGCATAGCAGCGCTAGCAAGCAAACCACCAAAAGCCGCTCAGATTATACAGCGCCGACCGCAGAGTCTAATACGCGAAAAATTAGTACTACCAACCCTAATACTGCGAGTAGTGTTAACAATAATCCAAACGGTATTATCGGTCAGTCAGCAGCGATGCAAACGGTGTTTCGC
The DNA here is from genome assembly GCF_004335015.1 of Psychrobacter pygoscelis. Lineage (GTDB taxonomy): Bacteria > Pseudomonadota > Gammaproteobacteria > Pseudomonadales > Moraxellaceae > Psychrobacter > Psychrobacter pygoscelis. The sequence goes on along the minus strand of NZ_RQRU01000006.1, from coordinate 80,971 downwards.
GCTATCGGCCGCCTGTCGCAGTCACCAATCACAGTATTAATCACTGGCGAGTCAGGAACAGGTAAAGAGCTGGTTGCTAATGCGCTACACCAACATTCGCCGCGCCGTAAGAAGTCATTTATTGCGCTAAATATGGCGGCTATCCCACACGATCTAATCGAGTCAGAGCTGTTCGGTCATGAAAAAGGGGCATTTACTGGCGCCTCTACCATGCGCCAAGGTCGCTTTGAGCAAGCCAACGGTGGTACGTTATTTTTAGATGAGATTGGTGACATGCCTTTTAGTACGCAGACTCGCCTGCTCAGGGTACTGGCCAATGGTGAGTTTTACCGCGTTGGCGGTCAAAAACCTATCAAAGTCGATGTCCGCATTATTGCCGCTACTCATCAAAACCTAGAACGCTTAGTCAAACTAGGGAAATTCCGCGAAGATTTATTCTATCGTCTTAATGTTATTCGCTTGCCTCTACCACCGCTACGTCAACGCCGCGAAGACATTCCTGCATTGGTCACCCACTTTATGCAGCGGGCTGCCAAAGAGATGAGTACTGAGCAAAAATACATCGAGCCTGAAGCGTTAGCCATCATGCAGGCTTTTGACTGGTCAGGCAATGTGCGGCAAATTGAGAATGTTTGCCGCTGGCTGACGGTTATGGCAACTGGTGATACGGTTCTTGCTGACGACCTACCGCCTGAGCTTATCGACTTCGTTAATCAACGAGATCGTCAGCCCTCGCCTAACGATCATCCTACAAACCAACCCCTAGCGACTGATTTACAACGCTCAGCAGTGCCTCATAGCAGTAATACTAGTGAGCGTACCCCGACTTCCTTTGAGTCAGGCTCAATCGCTTCTACAACCGCGAGCGTTAATCAGCACGTAACTACCTCTACAGGAGATACAGCTACAGCCCCCCATCCTAATCATCAATCGGTTTCTAATCCTGCGCCAAATTCAGCTTTCAGCACCCACGACTCTCAAGACTCTCAAAATTTGGAAGATAAGCCGACACCGCTCACTACTGACTCTGCAATGACTTGGCAGCAGTCGCTTGAGCGCTGGGCACACCGCGCTTTAACCGATGGTGAAACTGAGATACTGCAAATTGCTGCACCTGAATTTGAACGAGTACTCCTTAATGTCGCCCTTACTCATACAAAGGGCCGTAAAGGTGATGCGGCGCTATTGCTAGGCTGGGGGCGCAATACTTTAACGCGCAAATTAAAACAGCTAGACATTCATTAATGGCTTTGCTGTATAAGCATTGGCGCTTAAGCCACTCTGATCATGGCCTAAAACAGAAATGCTACAGTGCCTAAATACTTATAAGTGAGTTGGCTTATCAGAGAAGCAAATCAACTAAGGTTGCGAAATCATGGCAAATTTTGATAGTCAAGATATTGCACTGCTTATCTCGGCGGTGCAGCATTATAAGCGTCATTCTGAAATCCAGCGTCAAGAACTCATCAGCAAGGCTGGGATACAACAGAACAGTCTAGTCGCATTATCGAGCTAGATAGTTTGGAAGAACAACTTTATGACTGCTTAGATGCCCGAAAATCAAAGGTTTCGAGTAAAAAAGCAAAATAAATGCAAAAAAATTAAAAAAAAGACTTGCCAAGAGATTTAATTTCTATATAATAGCCAACCACTGAGACGTACTAACCCAGTAAGAGAAAGAGCAAATGGGGCTGTGGCGGAATTGGTAGACGCACCAGATTTAGGTTCTGGCGCCGCAAGGTGTGAGAGTTCGAGTCTCTCCAGCCCCACCATTTATCATATTGATTTTGTTAGACTTCTCAAACCTTATATATAACTTGTCGCACTTTTGACGCAGTTATTAAAAAAGCCCTCAATAATGAGGGCTTTTTTTTATGTCTAATATCTAATCATAATCTATCTTCTGCATCTCGACAGCCATTTTCTCTGTATTAATCCACTTTGCGTATACTGTTTTAAACGTCTGTATATCATGCCCCATCTGATACGCGGCTGCAGACACGTCGATTAAACTGTTAAGTAGCGTTGTAGCATATGTATGCCTACAGTTATACGCAGGCCGCTCGCGGATACGGGTCTCTTTGAGTACTTGGCGTAATTTTTCTGATAGCTTATCGGGTCTCGTCCACGGTTTATCCGTGTGCAAGCTGATAAATAGTCTGTCCTGATGACCCGTTAAATCTCTAAGCCTGATCAATACGTCTATGGCTCTGTCATTAAGATAGATATTTCTAATTTCATGCGTCTTAGTCGTGTACTTAACCTCACCTTCACTTAATGTCTTGTTAACTGTGGCCAATCGCTTAGACAGATTAATATCCGTCCAGTCTAACGCTAGCGTCTCTCCTGGCCGACAACCCGTCCAAAATTGCCATTCATAATATAATTTCCACATCTCTTTTTTATCTACCCAATATCGTTCCATCCAATTGATGATTTTTTTACGCTCGTAAGGGATGAATGGATCAGGATCTTCATTCTGTACTTTTTTATTTTTAATACGCTTGGTGGGCAGATCATCGATGATCTCATCGTCAAAGGCTAAGTTAAATACCCCGCGTAACGGGGTCATGAGATCATTAAAGGTTTTGGGTTTTTTAATATCAAGCTGAGAGATAGTTTTGCGAATGATCGCCGGATTAATATCAGCGATAGGTATATCAGCTAGATGAGGCATCCAGTGCTTAGATAGTGCGCTCTTATACTTGCGACGTGTGCCTTTGTCATCGGTGCTCAGACTATCTAAATACATTTGGGCGTAGTCAGCAAAAAGAGGACGGTCATCGGTGTCTGGCACGATCGCCGCATCGACTTTACAAGCGGCATCAATATCGGCCTGTGTCAGTGTGCCCCATTTCCTTGATTTCATTAAGTGAGCTCGAAGCTTCCCCGCTTCGCTAATCCCCTTCGGCGTCGGCGGTTGGGGAATTGTAACGTATCGTCTACGACCGGCGACTGGGATGTTAATTTGGACAGCGTCGCCTCGTACTCGGACGCCTCGCGGATACTCTGCTGATTTAGCCATTCATTCCACCCTTTAATACTAAAATAAACTTTCTTACCTACCTTTTGCCACACCTGCCCTTCCGGCCATTGTTCCTTGGCGCGGTAAAGCCGGCTTGCAGGATAACCGATTAACTTGCCAAACTGCTCAAGCGTTACCCAATCGAGTGGGAGATTTGACTCGATGAGCTCGGTGATGATTTGCGCGGGTTGTTCATGCATATCCAAATATCTCCCTTAATTCAAATAGTTTATGCTGTAAGGCAAAGATTAGTGTTTGTAGCTCGTCATCGCTAAACTCACGTAGGCTGTATGCAAGCCACAGTGCCATTCTCTCTTCCGTTACAGTCATCGGTTTAACTCCTCTTCATTGCATTAAGTAGTATGTCTTGCACGCGGCGCTTGGTCTCGCGGCGCTCTATGATTAGATCATCGACTGTATCGCAAGCTACCAAGTGATAAATAAACACTGGACGCTTGTGCCCGGCTTGCGCTTGGCGCGTGGGGCCAATGCGCTCGACTATCTGCTGATACTCTTCTAAGTTCCACCAATGCCCGAAAATCACTAGGATATTGCCGCCGTCTTGCAGGTTAAGACCGTGACCCGCGCTGGCAGGATGGGCAAATAACACTGGTATTTTGCCGGCGTTCCAGTCGCGGATTGTCTGTGGGTCCTGGTCGAGCACGCGCCCTTGTTTAAACGCTTTTTGTAGTCGGATTAAATCAGTCTTAAAGTGGTAGGCGACCAGTACTGGCATACCTGCAGACTCTTCAATGATTGACTCCAAAGCTTCAAGCTTTGCGTCATGCACGCCATGCCAACCGTCGTCTGTATAAACTGCGCCATTAGCAATTTGCAGGCATTTGATGGTCTTGGCCGCAGCATTCATCGCTTCGACTTCATCGCCTCGCAATTCGAAGAACATCTCCTTTTCCATGGCTTCGTAAAGCTTTCTGGCCTTGGCCGGCAGGTCGACATAAACGTCAGTGATAATCGGCTTATCAATATCAAAATAGTCGTTGGCGTCTAGCGTTAAACAGATATCTGATAGACGCTCTTGGATTTGCTCTTGGGCAAAATCGTGTGGCTCTAATCTCACAGCAAAGCGCTGAGCGCCAACTTGGATACTCTGAAACCATCTGTTTTTAAACGATGTGAATGAATAGCCAAGGCGCTCGCCGCCGTCTAAGAAGTAAGCTTGACCCCACAGGTCAATAAGACCGTTCGGCGATGGCGTCCCTGTCAGCTCAATAAAGCGCGTAGTATGACTGTGGGCAACTTTGGCTAGTGCTCTTGCTCGCTTACTGCCACCTCGACTGCGATATGATTTAAGTCTGGTGGACTCATCAGCGATGACGGTTTTAAAAGGCCAGCGCTTACCGAAGTGTTCAACGAGCCAAGGCAGTTGTTCATAGTTAGTCGTAAACACATTACTATCAGCTTTGAGCAAAGCCTTGCGCTGGTTAGCCGTGCCGGTAATGGCAGTTACTTTTAAGTCTTTTAGATGCTTCCATTTCTCCGCTTCATCTGGCCATGTACTGACGGCGACACGCTTGGGGGCGAGCACTAACACCGGATCGGGTTCGACAAATTGCAAAGCGTCGATGGCCGTCAAACAAGTCGATGTTTTGCCCATTCCCATAGATGCCCAAAGCGCGCAGCGCGGCTCACTTAATATGTGCTCTAAGGCAATATGCTGATATGGTCGGGGGATAAATTCTTTACGCATCCCCTACTCCTCACAGATAATTGAATAATCGCCATCGACGTCTAAAGTTTGATTGCCTTTTTTAGCAATCATCCCGTTTAAGTAAGTACTAATATTGCGCTTTTTAACATCGGTAAGTGTGATGTTGGGTGTTATTACGGTACACATTACGGGCGGCCTATCAGCATCCCTGTACGCCGTACACGCCGTAAACCCCGCTAACAATATCACCCCGATTAAAACAGCTATAGGATTACACAACCCGAAAGTCCTCATAAAATTACCCACTGTTTGCTTCCTTAATTTCATTGATAAGCCAATCTACTGCGCCGCGGCTATCGATATTAAAAACAGTCTGACCGGCTCGGCGCATCCGATCGTGCTCACGTCTTTGCCCTGGTCGAGGATTTTTACCTGGCGCTTTGGCCTCAACCCATACAGTTATCGCTGGCGTCATGATAATGCGGTCAGGGCAATGGTTGTGACCGATCCACTGGCACTTGCGTACCAGTGCGCCTATCTTTCTAGCTTCAGCGACTAAATAATTTTCGATGTCTTTTTCTGTTTCCATTTCTGATTCTCGTTATAGCTAATGACCTGTTCTTCAATACCTTCGTGCTCTACTTCGATAACGTCTAAACAGGCGTCGATAACTTCCCGTCTAACTTTGCCCCCAAAGCCATTGCGGTATTTTAAGCGTTGGACTGCACCAAACAGATTGTTATCTCTGCTACTGCCGATAATCAGTGCAAAATGTTTGATTTGCGATATGTCACCCTTAACCCCGCATCTTTCGGCAGCTGCCATCAATTTTTCATCATTAAAAGACATTGTCATTTCTAATCCTTCCTATATCTATACGCTTCAAATCCGCCTGCAGCCAAGGGCATATCGCTAGCCCAATCTGGATTAGTTGCCAACAGCTTACTTAAATGCTCGTGGTTAAAATCTGCATTATCAGGCGCTTCGCAGATCACTTCATCGTGTACCGTGAGCACTATCTGATACCCCGCTTTATCTATAGCGTGCATGTTGTGCGCTAAGATATCTCGGCTCATGGCTTGGCAAATGTTTTCAAAAATCTTGCCTCCATAAGTATTCTGGTATTGCCACTTACGGGTGTATTGATCAGTACCCATATACTGTATGCTGTCGTCTTTTAACCGTATGTTTGGATAGCAGAGATAGCGCCCACTGGGTAATCGGATACGCAGCCAAGTGCCATCACGCCGCACTGCTAATTTATTAGCTCTAAAGGTCTGCGCCGGATTGCAGATAGCAGACTTAACAGCACCTTCTATGTCATACCAAAGCTGACTGATATTAGGATGAGCATTGCGCCACATGCGTTTAAGCGTGTCGCATGTGATAAAGGCTCGGTCGCTCATCTTGGGCGCTGTCTTCTTATCCTTTTTGCATACTTCTAACCAGTTCTGGGCTTTGTGCATTTCGTCACGCGGTAATGTATCCCATGCGTCGTTAGCTAACTGGTCGAGGTCGATGCCGTAGACTGATGCAAACGTCACAAATGCCCCCACCCCACCGCCATAGCCCAACGCTAACTCTTGCACCTTACCGATCTGCCTTTGGTCTTTGGTCACTGACTTAGGCGATACGCCAAACGATTTGGCGTAGGCCAATTTATAAAGGTCATCACCAATACCGCGATCAAACTCACTAAATGCTTTAATCTTCCAGCTCTCATCGGCAAGCCAAGCTTGGGCGCGACCCTCAATATTTGATAAGTCACTAACGACTAGCTTTTTGTCCTCGGGCGCTACGATGCAGCCTCGGATAGCTGAGCTAGTTAACTCCATCAGATTGTCAGTGAGCATATCGGCGCATCCTAGCTTTAATGCTTCAATACCTGTGTCGATTTCAGCTTGCTTTAAACTTGGTCTTGGCAAGTTCTGCGGTTGAAAAGTGCGACCTGCCCAGCGTCCTGTACGCGCTGCACCTGCAAACTGCAAAGTACCGCGCAGTCGGCCGTCATCATTGACTGATCTTGCAAGAGCTTGGTATTTACTTGTGCTAGTGGTGCTGGCTTGTAGTCGGTTGTTAAGCAGATCTTTGACTGCATCCGGTAAATCAGGGTCAGCTATACGGCGCTCAAGCGTTGCTTTTTGCAGATTAGGTAGCGTGATGCCATACTCAGATAAGATATATTCAAGCATGGCGTCACGCTGGGTAGCAGAGTCTACAGCGCCGTCGGTCATGTTTTGCGTCTGTTTGGCCAATCGCTTTTTCTCGACTGCAATGGCCTTAAGCGCAGTATCGACAAGCTCTGTATCAACAGTAAAGCCACGATCGTTAATAATCTGGTCGAGTTGCCAGTGGCGTTGTTCAGTTGCCATGTTCCACTCAGGCATGGCTTTATCAATGGCTCGCATAGCCTCCACGTCTAATCTCGCGTATTCGACAAACTTCGCCCACTCATCTGGATGTGTCTCTCGAGTGGCCCGCTCTAAGTTACGGTTTTTGCCGAGAGGCTTACAGAACAGATGAATAAGCTTGCGGCCGTCAGCTGCCTTGGTGTGCTCTGCTTTAATGTTAAGCACGTCGCATAACGTAGCTAGACCACCGGGTAAACTGTGGCAGTACGCCTTGATCATAGTGTCACGCCACTTATAATGTGGGGTGTTAAAACCGTTAGCCTCAAGTACATTGCGATCAAACATAGAGTTGTGCGCGACAAGTTGGTCCGCACAAGATAAAAGCAAATCTATCTGTGTTAACTTTTCCGCAAAACCCCATTCGTCGTTTGGGTCGACATCGGTTAAATCGATAACTTTCGCGGAGGCATCATCAAAGGCATAGGCAAACAGCAATATCTCAGCGTTAGCCGCGTATTTATACGTTCCGTGCTTGATAGGCGTTTCGCTGAACGTTTCTAAGTCGAGGTATAGAGTTGCCATCATTTATCGCCTAATATTGCTGTTTAAAATGTATTTTTAAAAAAGTCTCGAATGCCTAGCATTTCGGGATTACGGTTAAGAGATATGCAATCAACAAAAGGCCGCTTTAAGTTATGCCGATTGGCCTCAATGTAATTTAAAGCAGCTTGGCGAGTAAAACAGGCAGTTACGATTTTTGGTATTCTTGATAAGCATAATTTTTCATATTCATTACCATCAATAGTTACCGTCCACTCACCTTGGCTTACAACGTTTAAAGCCTCATACATTTCGTTGCCATCCTCATATAGAACAGGATCGCTGTTGTCATACCAAGCATATTCATATTCGTAATGGCCGGTGCGGTCTGGGTCGCAAGGGTGCAAGTCGATTTCATAAACGCACCACAAATAAGGCGTTTGTCCTGGCCTTTCTTGCGCTTTTAAGTCGTTGGCAAGTTCGGTCAAGTTAAAATTACTCATAATTAATCTCTTGTTTTTAAATTACTTTAGTTGAGCTAACTGGTAGCTAAATGTGAGCGACCACACCCCAATTAGCTCACTAAAATAAAAGTCGGACGTGGTAGGAGTCGAACCTACTACCTGTCGCCTCAGCAACTGCGCTTACCTCTTAACGCCACACGTCCTAGATTTTTTTTAGTGTCTTACCACTTGCTACAGATAGCACTTGGCTCGTCTGGTAGCCACCACAGTGCGGGAGACGTATTTGGATTAAACGAAGTCTTCTGCTTCAGCGCCTTCGCTTAAATCTTCAAACTCATCTTCACGCGCTACGCCGCCGCCAGCGAAAGCATCGCCGTCTTTGACAAACTGAATACCACGTAAGCTTGCGTTGATACGCTTGCCGTAGGTGTTATCCTGCGCCCAGATATCTACACTGGCGTTGACATAGCAGCCCGCGTAAACAATGCCGTCCGCTTCAACGATTGGAGATCGGTCTTTATTCACCACGGTTGGGCGTACACGGTTGGTAGTGCTTAATGCCATATTGCCTTCAAACCCTTCATACTCGGCTTTGGTGTCACCATCGACAAAACAAATCTTGTTGCTGGCGCGTAGGGTTTTGAGCACCGTTTCGGCTTTAGCACCCCACTTCTCTTTGGCAACGCGCTCGATTTCAGCTTCGATTTTCTTAGCGTTAGCGCCACCTTTTTCGATTATTAGTTGGGCGCCAAAGTTGCCAAACTGCTCGCTTGGATTAAAAATGTTAGGAAATGCCAAGCGAACGGTAGATAAAATAGTAGATTTAGCCATGGGTCGTACTCCTATGCTTCGGTTAAGTCGTCGAACATTTCGACTGGATTAGTAATGATTGCTTCGCGTTTGTCACTGCCTGGGGCTATCGTCGGGTTACCCGCAGGTTTTACGATAAGGTCTTGTAATTTGTTCCACTGTATATCGCCAAGTGTTCCGGCCTTTTTGAGCTTCTCAGCGTCAGTGGGTGAGATAAGCTTTTTGTTATACATGTCATCGACTTTGAGACGCATAGCTTTAAGCGTTGCTTCAGCTTGCTCTTCATCAAGCCACTTGCGGCGACCTCCTCGACTTTGAACCAGTTTAAAATCTCCAACGGATTCGCCAGCGTAGAGTTTGTCAACTGTGGCTTGCTCAACAGCTTTGATCCATTCTTTGATAAGTCCAATTCGCTCAAACATCTTGGCTAAAGTGTCGCCGTCATACTTGGCGTCATCGACCGTGAGCGGCGCATCTAGGTCTTCAAAATCAGCGCAGACCGTACGGTGGACGTGCTCCGCGTAAGCTTTGCACTCGGCGCTTGCTTTGCAATATCGGCAAGCATCCTCTGACGGCGCAAACAAGTCAGTTAAGTCGCTGGTCTCATCAAGCGAGTCGATAAGCTTAGCCGTATTGCTGACTGTCTCGCCCCAAGCTTTAAGCTCATCGGCTGAGATAGTCCACTCGCTGACGTGCTGGCGGCGCGGTTGGCTGATGATTAATCGTACTGACTCAATTTCAGCTAATACGTCAAACTCATTGAGCGCGGCCAAGCCGTACATCATCAGCTGCGGATTGCGCTCGGCGTCGACTTGGTTGCCTTGGCCATACTTCAAATCGATAACGATGATCTCTTTATCAGTAATGAGCACTGCGTCCGCTGTGCCAGTCGCGCCTTTTTCGCCCGTAATGGATTCGAGCGGCAGAGCCTGCTCAAAGAAGCCTTCGGCTTTGGCCGCGGCCATAATGTTGTCGATGAGGTCGATATATTCTTGGACATAATCGGCCATGTCTTGGTCGACTTCATACTCAAATGCGATATCTTTTTTGTTTGGCTGATCATGTTTAAAAAAACCAATACCTTTTGAACTCACCGCGAGAACTTTGCTGACCTTGTCACTAGGCGAATATCCAAAACTCAAGCATTGATCCGCTAAATGGTGGGCCGCAGTACCCTCGGCTGCGTACGAGTTAGCCGTGTTCGGTTTGCCCCGCTCCATGAGCGGAGCAGCTGGGCAGCTAAGCCAGCGTACGGCAGATGATGGGGATAGTTTTGCGTGCGTAGCCATAGCTATCTCCTACGCCGCTTCGCACTTGGCGACGAGCTCAGCGTACTGCGTAGGCTCAAGCTCCTTGATATTCTTAACGCCAAACTCGCCGAGTATCTTGGCCACGATATCCCGCCCTTTATCACGTACGGTGTCGATGACAACGGCCTTGGCCTTGTCAAAGGTAACTTCTTCATCGGTTTCAACTGGCGCAGTCTCTGTGGCTTCCGCTTCAACCGTGTCTTCTTCACTCTCTACCGGCGCAGTCTCAGTTGGCTCATCGACTGGCGTGTCGTCTTGCGCCTCCACTTCCGACCCGTCGGCTGGTGGGACAATCTTAACTTTGCCAATCGGTGCGCTTACTTCGGTGTTGCTTTCAGCTAAGTCGCAGTAGCGATTGATAGCTTGGGCAACGTTGCCAATTGCGCTGGCTAGCGTGGTGATCGTTTTTTCAATACTCATGGTGGTTATCCTTCTGCTTTTGTATTGGACGGCATGATCGCGTCGGCTTCATGTTGTGCGTATTCCGTCGCACCTCTTTGTTCATCTTGGATTTGCTCAAGCATCACAGTTAACTCTTCAGCTAACGTTTTCATTGTCGACTTGGTAACGCGGCCTTTGGCTATCTCAGCCGCTTTACTAATTGCCTTCTGCAAAAAATCCTCGGCTGGCAGCTGTGCACGAATTTCGATTAAGGCCGAGGCTACATCTTCAGGATTTATAAACTCCTTGGTTATCCTATCCAGCTCTTTTAACTGGTACACCAAAGCCCGATCTAGAGGCGAGCTCGTGAACTCGTCTTGCTCTTGCTCTGCTAAATCGATCAGCTCTTGAGTATCCATCTGTTCAAGTTGGTTTTGAGTAAGTGACATTACTTATCGTTCTCTTTTGACCAATCTATGACTGCTTGATCTGCCGCGCTGATATAAATTTGAGCTTTATGCTCTTGGATTCTTGCATCGTCATTCGCAAAGCTTTTATCGATGGCTTGTGGTACCAATGCGAATATCGCCATTGCTAACACTGCGAGCAGTGCGAATAAGATAAGAGATGATGCAAATCTGTTCATATTTGCGAGTCCGTTTTGCTTTGTTGGTTTAATTATGCATTAATGCATAACTTAATGCAAGTATGAATAGATATAATTATGCAAATATGGATAGTACTTTTCTATAGACAATAAAAAACCCGCATAGATTGCGGGTTTGGAGAATTGGTATTAGGAGCTAGGTCTCAGGATCGATATGCTTAAACACTTGGAAAAATTTGTACGCTGTCCTAAGTGAGTATATGGCAACGAACATGGTGAAGAAAATAGAGATTAAATAGAACTGCGGTTTAAGCTCATTAATCATTAAAGTAATCATAAACACAGCAAGACTGCAGAAGTAAAGAAAAGATAGCACCTTGTTACTTGTTAGTAAATTTGAATAGTGCCCAGATTTTGTCATATTCTTAACGATAGGTTTATCAGATAAACTAATAACTATAGCCATGAGTGTTAATACAAAACCAAGTAAGGTGCCATACAATGTAATAAGAGTCTTTAGCACCTCATTAGCTTGGTTGGGGTCGATGCTAAGAATACTCTCTTGGAACATAAAACACACGCCTACTGAGATAGCTAGGCTATAGCCTAACCATTCATATATCTCAGCAGACCCTCTCGATTTCATCTAGTTTCCCTAAATATGCGTCGACAATTTTGTCATAGAAAAAGTCTGATTTCTTTGCCTCTTTTGCATAAGAGTAGGAATCATCTTCGAACACTATTCTATCAGCAATTAAGTCAATTTTGTCCAGCTTGCCATCGATATCTTCAACTTGAACGACAGCTCGTGTCGCGCCCTTAGAAAGCAGATTTTTTATATTCTCATATGCATTTTTAATTTTTCCGTGCTTTGTACTCCTCAAATCTACATTGGCTTGCAGCTTTAAAATATCTACTCCAGATTTAGCGACAGCGCGCATAGCTTCATCCGACCAAAGTGCTCCATCATTTGAGATATCACTTGCACTGACGGGAACAGATACGTCCATTTTTAATACAACTTTATTATGTAAGATGTTGCGTAAAGAACCTTTAGTGATCAGCGGTGAAAGTAGGACTTTACGTTTAAAAGCTTCAGAGAGACATTTTTCTAGTCGTTTAAAGTGGTTAGCATGTACGTTTCTTACATAGCCTATAACGTCATATTGCGGAAAAAAGACAAGGTGGTTTGTTTCTAGCTTACCTTCTCCTTGTGGATATTGGATACGTCTACCCTCAGACCCAACTTTACCTGTTTCAATGATCTCATCAGTTCTGATCTTTCTAAACACTCCACCATAGTACATATTATTTATTTTTTTAAAATCATAAATATCTCTATCGAACTCATCTCTAAATCCAAGAGATTTGCTAACTATAGATGCGAAGTAATCCTCTAAAGTCATAGAGTTGCCCTGTTCTTCCTTAAAAAAGCTTACTTTATAAAATTCAACTGTAGTTGCCATAGTTAATCCTTTTCCTATTCCTCAAAATCTACCGCTTCACGATATACGCACCAACCCGCTGGCAAACTACCAACTACAGTAGCAGTTTTTAAAAAGTGTTCTAGCCAGTAATAAGTGTATGTTTTCATAATATTAGCTCCCATTATTTTACAACTTTGACTAACTATAGTAGTAATTACATATATCTTCTAAGTCGCTAACTGCAAAAGTATCGGAAAAGGCTTAATGAAAACCATTTAAAATTTCTCACTTGTCCTCCGACTACCTCAATTTTCGCTTTTGTTCTAGCGCAACTCCGCATATGTCAAAGGGCTCACGACGACTATCAATGGTTGGGAAATCTGGATTGGATGGTACTAACTGAAAATACTCCACTCCGTTTTCATCGAATCCTCTAGGACGCCACTTCTTAAAAGTTACTTTTTTCTCTCCATGCTTTAAAGCCACAACAAAATCACCAGGTATAGGCTGAGTATCAGGATCAATCAAAACATACTCTTTAGGCTGGAAGTCTGGAACCATGCTAAGGCCCTCAATAATCACCCAATAAACATTAGGGCCATAATCGCCACTTATCGGCTCATATTCATCTGCTATAGCCCCATCGTGGTACTCACAGAATTTACCTGCCTGTACGAAATTAAGGACTGGGACCTGCCTTACTTGTGTATCCTGCAAACGTTTGAAGTTGTCACCATCCCCCAATTCCGTTTCCAGATCCTTAAACATTAGATCCGATACATCGTATTTAAAAAATGATGCGTACTTTGAAACGGTTTTCTGTGAAGGACTTTCTGTCTCACCATTAATAATTCTAAAAGTTGTAGATTGTGCGATGCCCGACGCATCTTGCAATTGATATGCATTCAAATTGTGCTTACTTAATAAGTATGTAAGGTTCTTTGCGATGTAATTCATCTTTAAGTGGCTCATAACAAGTCCAAATGATGTTCTATTTTTATGCATTTCTGCATATTTTGAAAGCTTCTATCCATAAATGGGTTTACTCTATGCAAAAATGCATTATAATAAGTTCAGTTAATCAATTATGGAGACTGACATGCATCCTGCTAGAAAAATCGAAGCTCTGATAGGAGCTGGCATGACTCAACTCACTATTTCGGCGGCAACGGGTATTGACCAATCCAAAATTTCTCGCATAGCTTCTGGCGCTATTAAAAACCCTAGATGGGACGACGCCGAGGCACTTAACGTTTTATATGCTCAGACAATCAACAAGCAACCCGTCGAACCCGCTTAACCCAAATGTTACGCAAAGCTTGCTACTAACAATACGTTTTTACCTTAGGACACGACACGATGAACGTTATCGACGCGGCGCACAAGACAGTACATAACCCTAAAAACGGCGGTAGCCCTGCGCTAGCTGCTCGAATGGATATGTCGTCCACGGTGCTTAACAGCAAAGTAAACCCAAACTGTGACACTCATCATTTAAGACTAGATGAAGCGTTAACGATTATGGAGTTTACTAATGACTATAAGATGATCCACGCGATGGCACACCAATTGGGCGGCGTGTTTTGCAAAGTAGATGCTGGCGCGACTGAAGGCGATTTACTGATGACAGTGCTAAGCACGGGCGCGCGTCAAGGTGAAGTGGTCGCTGAGATGCACAAGGCTCTGGAAGATGGCCGGATCGACTGCTCAGAGTACAAAGCTTTGACTGACAAGATACAGCGGTCTTTGGCTACGCTTCGCGCGCTACAGCTGCAGCTGGATGATCATTGTGGGGGTGACAAATGAATTGCGATAACTGCCCATACCCCATTGGTGACAAGTGTTGTCATCTAAGCGCATCGGCTGACGATGCGGCTTGGCGACGTGAGCTAGAGCATACGCAAAGGGTAGAAGAGTTAAGACGCAAAAATACAGACAAAGAAAAACCCCAATCAGTTCGCACCTGATCGGGGTTTTGGTATTTCTTTAACATGAAATTTTCTCAAGGTTTATTTAATCATGACGGACTCAAAAATGCAAGCCCAATCACTCATAGATAACGGCTATCACATCGTACCACTTAAAGCTGGGCATAAAGGCCCAGTTATTAAGTCTTGGCAGTCGCGCGAGTTTACAGCGGCTGATATTGACGCGGGTATTGGTGTGAAATGCGGTGTGGGTGATTATCCGATTTGTGCTATTGATGTCGATGTGTTAGATGCCGATCTAGTGGCTAGCTTTAGTGTGTGGGTACAAGATAACTACGGCATTACTTGTGAACGCGTGGGTAATGCGCCAAAGACAATGCTTATTTATCGTATGTCTGGCCCTGCTTGGCGCAAAAATACTAGCAGTTGGTTTACAGACACTGACGGCGTTAAGCAGCGCTTAGAGATCTTAGGTAAAGGACAACAGTTTGTTGCCTATCACATCCATCCTGATACTGGGCAGCCATATGATTGGGTCGATTTTCTAGGAGGCCTTGAGGCTAATCACGTATTGGATCTGCCAAGTATAAGCGCCGCCGACGTAATAGACATCATCGCTCAGTTTGAGCAAATGGCGGCAGACGCTGGGCTTATTGCCGACGGCGAAACAAGCACCAAACTTATGAGAGCTAAAGCTGATCCTGAAGACTTCACCGCAAACATTAAAGTAGGTCTGTCTATCAAAGAGGCTAAAGATCTTTTAGCACATATCGATGCGTCAGACTATGACAAATGGCTGCAGGTCGGTATGGCGCTGCACCATGAGTTTGATGGCGGTACTGATGCCCTAGCGCTATATGACGAATGGTCAGCGACAGCACATAACTACTCAAGTATCGAAGATATCACTAAGCGTTGGGATAGTTTTGGTGGTGACGGTATCACGGCACGTACCCTTATTAAATGGGGTAACGAGGCCAATGCTAAGTATGAGCGCAGTATTAAGCACGCGCTGTTAGATACTTATCTGTCAGATATTGAAAGCAGTGAAGACGTCTTTGAGCTTGCCGACGAAGTACTGACAGCCATCGGTAAACAGCTTAGCAAAAATGATGTAGTCTCAATTAAAGCGGTACGTGATGCGGCGAAGAAAAAAGCTGACAGCTTAGGCTATCCGCTGACTGTTAAAGAGATTGACGCCAAGCTTGGTGTTAAACGTGACCGTGGACAAGATGAGCTTGAAGCACAGACTGAGCTTACTGAGTTTGGTAACGCCAAGCGCATGCTTGATGATCACCGCGATACGATTATGTTTGTCGCTGAGACTGAGAGCTGGTACACCTGGGAAGGTAACTACTGGCGCAGAGCATCGCACACTGATATCGAGAGACTGGCTAAGCAGACACTTACTGACATGGTCAAAGACTTTGACAGTCTTGGACTTATGAGCAAAGACGAGCAGTTTGACTTCATCCGTCAATCACTCAATGCCCGAATGGTCAGCAACATGGTCAAGCTTATCCGCTCTGAAGATGACGTACTGATCAACATTACTGAACTTGATAATAACAAAATGCTATTTGGCGTGGCCAACGGTGCCATCGATTTAACCACGGGTAAGTTATTACCTGCAGATCCGCATGACCGTATCACCATTGCCTCTGATGTCGATTATATCCCTAGTGCTAAATGCCCGGTCTTTGAGCAGACGCTTAAAGATGTGTTCTGTGACGATGGTGACATGATTGATTTCTTCCAGCGCTTAGTCGGCTATACCATGCTAGGCACGCCCAACGAAGACATCATCGTCATACCTTATGGCTCCGGCAGTAATGGTAAGTCGACTGTCCTTGGCGCTATCCGCGATGTGTTTGCTGATCACGCTAAGACTGCAGCTAATGAGACCTTCATGGGCTCAAAGTTTGGCGGCGGTGGCGGTGGTCCACGTGAGGATATTCTGCGTCTCATGGGCAGCCGCTTTGTTTATGTCAGTGAGCCGGACGAAAATAGCGCACTGCGCGAAGGCTTAGTTAAGGCCATGACTGGTGGTGAGGCTATGCCAGCACGAGCTGCTTATGCGAGGGCCACCGTTGAGGTTATGCCCACGTGGACAGTCTTTATGCCGACTAACCACAAACCTATTATTAAAGGTGATGACCATGGTATCTGGCGGCGCATCCTACCTATCCCCTTCGAGCGTAACTTTGACAATGATCCTGATGTGGTAAAAGACAAAGACCGTGGTGAGAAGCTGGCAGCTGAGAAGACAGGTATCTTAGCTTGGTGCGTCCGCGGTGCCTTGGAGTACCAGCGCATCGGTCTAGCTATCCCAGACAAGATACAAGCGGCGCGCGATGAGTATAAGGCCGACATGGATCTGCTTGCTGACTGGATTAACGACTGCTGTGAGATTGGCCCTAAGCAGTGGTCTGGTAGCACAGAGATATGGAAGTCCTGGGAACAATACGCCAATGAGCGCGGTGAGCTGCGCTACATACCCAACGCCAGGTCATTAGGTAAGCGTTTAAGCTCACGTGGTTTTACTTCTTTCAAAAACGCCCACGGGTATCGTGGCCGCGGTTTCAACGGAATCGCAGTTAAAAGCGATTTTGAAACCGTAGAAAATGCGGATTAGTTATTTTTTGCAGATTGTTTTTGATATTTGGGTCGTTTGGGGCGTTTAGAAGTCATTTTCATAAAACTCCTATACACGTGTAAGAACTATTTTATTTTAGCGTTTAAACGACCCAAACGACCCAAGGTGTTAATCCGTTTGTTTTTTATTTATATATCTTCTTATTTTTCAATAGTTTAAAAGAAAAGATAAAGAAATAGAGATAATATAATCCTTTTTGCTTAGGCTATTTTATAAACAGGAGACTGACCGTGGCCAACAGTACAACCCGCATCGTATGCCAGATTGGTGGGAAGACAGTTGGCACCAGCTATTACTTGTACTCGGATGGCAAGATCAGGTTTTGGCACATAGGTCATCAGCAGTACGAGAAATACTCCCCTGCGGATTTTAAGAGAATGTTTAGATTGGAGCAGTTATGACAGACGATAATAAAGGACAGAAGCAAGATGCAGGTAAGCCTCAGCTAAGCCTACTGCCATACGCTCCCCTGTGTGCAGTGGCTGAGGTGCTCGCCTACGGCTGTGAGAAGTACAGCAAAGATAACTGGCAACACGTGCCCGAAGGCCGTCAGCGGTACATAGACGCTCTACTTCGACACGCTCATGCTTATGCTTATGCTTATGCAGATGGCGAGACACACGACGATGAGAGCGGACTACATCATCTAGCGCACGCAGCGTGTAATGCTTTATTTGTGATTTGGTTTGATACGAGAGGTGCACGATGCAAATAAGTAGCGACGATCTTTGGGCGTTCGGTGAGTGGGCATTAGATAATAGTGTGTGCGGACACCTTGATGTAAAATCAAACTGGATGATGTTGATGCGAGATAACATAGAGGATCCGGATAGATATGTACCCAAGTATCCACCAATTAGCGATGCGCTGGCCGACAAAATAGACAAAGCAATAGCTAAACTCATGCGGCACGATGAGGCATTGGCGATATTGTTTTTAAGATATTACGTGTATAGGTACACTTATCGACAACTCGCAGAGCGCTACGAATGTAGCCGTAATAAAATAGATAAGATGCTAAGCGAGGCAACCGGATTTATCATCGGCGCTGTGAGCAGCGAAGAAAGTACTTGCCTGTCATGACAAGAAGTGGTATAAAGTATACAGAGTCAAAGATTACAACTACACCACACATTCATTAAGCCCTACCCTAGCCGGTAGGGCTTTTTGCGTTTGGAGCAAAACATGCCACACACCCCTTGTCGCCAACGCGGATGCCCAAACATCGTTAAACGTAAAGACAAGGGCTATTGTGATGAGCACGCAGATCAACGTAGCAATTGGACCAAGCGCCAACGCAGATTTGGTAACAGCGGTCAACGCGGCTACGGGCATGAGTGGCGCAAACTGCGCAAGACGGTACTTGAGCGTGACGATTATCTCTGTGTAATTTGCAGAGATACAGGCGTACTTATACCAGCGACTGACGTTGATCACATTGTGCCCAAAGCTCAAGGCGGGACTGATGACTCAAATAATTTACAGTCGCTGTGCAAGTCTTGCCATCGCCGTAAGACGGCTAATGAATAGCTCCGGGGTAGGTAAAAAGTTCGGAGTCAAGCCCGAAATGACCGCCCCCCTCCTCAAATTTTTATGACCGCGAAATTAAAAGTTTAGGTAAGGACTCAAAATGACACGTGGACGCAAGCCAAAACCAACAGAGCTTAAACGCTTGGCCGGCAATCCTGGCAAGCGTCCGCTGAATGACGCAGAGCCTGAATTTACACTTATAAAAAAAGTTGACGCACCAGAGTGGTTAGGCGAACTAGCGACAACGATGTGGGAAACTGTAATACCAGAATTGCTAGATGCCAAAATATTGACAGTGCCAGACTTGCATAACGTCGAGTCATTTTGCATGGCTTACCAACGCTGGCGGCAAGCTGAAGAAGAGATCGACAGAGTAGGCATTACAATCGAGACTGAAAAATCAACTATTAAAAATCCAGCTGTCACCGTGGCCAACGAAGCCAAAAAGCAGATGGTGCAATTCGGCAGTCTACTCGGCTTAGATCCAAGCAGTCGCAGTCGCTTGATGGGTGCGGCTAAAGATAATAAGCCTGACAACCCATTTGCTGATCTATGATGTATAATTGGTTAAAGCAATTACGAGAGATTACGTGATGGAGCTAATCAACGAAGCTTTAAAAAATAAATTAGATACAGTACTGGCAGCCAGCTTATTGCCCGTTAAAATAACAGTTTCTCCAATGTGTCACAGTATGCTTATGAGAGAATTAGACTATCAAGGTATTTATGATAAACAACCAACATACCACGGGATACCAATTGAAGAAAATCGTGAAGTTGAAGGTTTCGAAATAACCGTTAAATAATTAAAAGATTTTAAAAAGCCCACCCATCACGGTGGGCTTTTTAATGCCCGAGATAAACACATGGCCCGCAGTAAAACACCCAATGTCTCTAAAGCTGAGAAATATGCTAGAGACGTGGTTGCGGGGAAAATAATAGCGTGCAAGTGGATAAAGCTAGCATGCCAAAAGCATCTAGATGATAAAAAACAAGTCAAAAATAAATCATATCCGTATAAGTTTGACCGAGACAAAGCGGAAAAAGTAGCCAAGTTTATTCAGCTACTACCGCACACCAAAGGCAAGTGGGCTCAGAAACGGCAATTATTAAAGCTTGAGCCGTGGCAGATATTTGCAGTTTGCATCCCGTTCGGCTGGATCAAGAAAAAAGATGGCAAACGACGTTACCAAAAGATTGACCTGTACGTGCCCCGTAAAAACGGTAAGTCAGCATTGGCTGCGGGCATCGGCAATTACATGTTCTGTGCTGATGGTGAGTATGGAGCCGAGATTTATAGTGGAGCGACAACAGAGAAGCAAGCATGGGAAGTATTCCGCCCTGCTAAGCTCATGGTAGAACGCACGCCACAGCTCAAAGATTATTACGGTGTAGAAGTCAACGCCTCGAACATGCATATCGTGATAGATGGTAGCCGTTTTGAACCGATCATCGGTAAGCCTGGCGATGGTTCAAGCCCATCTTGTGCGATTGTTGATGAGTATCACGAGCACAAAGACTCTACGCTGTATGACACGATGGAAACGGGCATGGGCGCACGAGAGCAGCCCATATTGCTTACCATCACCACGGCAGGTAGCAACATTGGCGGCCCGTGCTATATGCGCATGCGTGACTGTCAAAAAATGCTCGAGGGTACGATTGATATGCCCGACACATGGGCAATGATTTTTACTATCGATAAAGACGATGATTGGACAGATCCGCTAGTACTGATAAAAGCCAACCCCAACTACAACATATCAGTTGGCGGTGAGTTTCTAGAATCGCGGCAACGAGACGCCAAGCAGTCAGCACGTAAGCAAAACACTTTTCGCACCAAGCATCTGAACGAATGGGTGGGCGCTAAAGAAGCTTGGATGAACATGGCCAAGTGGCAGGAAGCGCCCAAGCGCAAAACGCTTGCCGAGCTTGAGGGCAGACCTTGCTACATAGGTCTCGATCTCGCTACAAAAATTGATATTGTCGCTACGATTCTCTTGTTTCCACCGACTGCGGACGACCCCTACTATCACGTCCACGGGCGTTACTATTTACCTGATGCTCGCATTTTAGACGATCAAGGCGAGGTAAATACGGAGCTATACCAGACCTTCGCCAATGAGGGGCTATTAACCCTAACCATGGGCGAAGTGGTCGACTTTGACATTATCAAAGATGATTTATTTGAGTTTGCGGGGCGCTTTGATGTGCAAGAAATTGCTTACGACCCTTGGCAAGCTACGCAGCTCGCGCAGGACCTCGAAAAAGAGGATCTGACAATGGTCGAGATACGCCACACCGTACAAAACATATCCGAGCCAATGAAGGAGCTTGAAGCACTGGTACTGCGCAAACTGCTCGCTCACGGCGGATGCCCTGTAATGACATGGATGATGTCAAACGTCGTCGCTAAAGTGGACGCCAAGGATAATATTTACCCCAACAAAGAGCGCGCTGAGAACAAAATCGACGGACCTGTGGCTTGTATTATGGCGTTGGCCAGAGCGAGTGTGCATGACCAAGATAACGGTTTAGATAATTTTGCAAGCAACCCAATTATGGTAGGGATATGAAAAAACGAATAGGCCCTATCAGGGCTGCAATATTAGAGTTTATGGGAGTGCCATCTGAGATAACACAGTTAAGCGCCAATCAGGTCTTATCTTTGTTAGGCGGTGGTACGCAAACATCCAGCGGTAAAAATGTCACTGTAGATAGCGCATTGCAATTATCTACAGTGTGGGCTTGTGTACGGTTGATTAGTGAAACGGTTTCGACGCTACCGCTTAGAGTCTATCAGAATAATGATGATGGCAGCCGCACCTTGGCTAAGTCGCATCACTTATACAAGCTACTTTGTAAGAAGCCCAATGCGGAGTTTACGCCTAGCCGCTTTCGATTGATGATTGTGGCTAGTATTTGCCTGTGGGGTAATGCATATGTCGAAAAGATTTATATTGGCAAGCGCTTAGTATCATTAGAGCCGCTTTTGCCACAGCGCATCACAGTGAAGCGGTTAAAAAACGGCAGCCTTGAATATAAAGAAGTTAAAAATGGTAAAGAGCGCGTTATCCCAGAAAACCGCATCTTGCATATTCGTGGGTTTGGGACAGATGGAATTAATGGACTGGCTACTATATATCAAGGGAGAGAGACGGTAGGTAGTGCAACCGCTGCTGATCAAAGTGCTGGCAAGTTCTTCAAAAAAGGAATGCAGCCGTCCGGGTTTCTGACCACTGATGTACAGTTAAATGAAAAACAAAGAGGTCAGATTGGCGACAACGTTACTAAATATGCGATGAGTGAAAATGCTGGTCGCATCATGGTGCTAGAAGCTGGCATGAAATACCAGAACATCACTATGAATCCTGAGGCTGCTCAGTTACTACAAACTCGAAGCTACAACGTTGAAGAGTTGTGCCGATTGTGGCGTGTGCCGCCCTTTATGATTGGTCACATGGATAAAGCATCAAGCTGGGCGTCATCAACTGAAGCTCAAATGCTGCACTTTTTAACAAATACATTACGCCCTTTGTTAGTCAATATTGAGCAAGAGCTTGCAGCCAGTCTATTGGACCCGCGAGAAAGCGACGATATTACAATCGAGTTTTCCGTTGAAGGCTTGCTGAGGGCTGACAGCAAGGGTCGTGCAGAATATTACAACAGCGCTCTTAATAACGGTTGGATGAATCGCAATGAAGTAAGGCGACTTGAAAACTTACCGCCAGTACCTGGCGGCGATGTCTATACAGTGCAGTCTGCGCTAATAAATCTTGAGCATGTTGGCAAAAATTACGGAGCTAAAAACAATGGACCGACGCAGTAAACTACCCAAAGCACCAGAGACCAAAGAGCGTCCACAGGTGCAAAGTGATGTAACGCCAAAAGCTCGTGAATTATGGGATGGTGCTATCAAAGCTTCTGATACTAGCGAAGATGACAACGTTATCAATATTTTGGATGCCATCGGTTACGACTGGTGGACAGATAGCGGTACCACTGCTAAGAGAATAAATGCAGCGCTAAAATACATTGGCCGTGATAGCGATGTGATTGTAAATATTAATAGCCCAGGCGGCGATGTATTCGAAGGTTTGGCAATCTACAACCTCTTGCGTGAGCATAAAGGCAAAGTAACAGTTCGTATTTTAGGCATTGCTGCAAGTGCTGCATCATTCATAGCTATGGCTGCAGACGATCTACAAATTGCCAGAGCAGGCTTTCTTATGATTCATAACAGTTGGACGATTGCAGCGGGTGATCGCAATAATTTACGCGATGTGGCTGACTTCTTAGAGCAAATCGACGGCACTATCGCTGATGTCTACCATGTACGCAGCGGTATAGATGCTGGCGAGTTAGCAGCACGAATGGATACAGAAACATGGATTAGCGGCAAAACAGCCGTAGAAACCGGCATGGCTGACGGTTTCCTTGATTCCGACATTGTTACAAAAGACGAAGATACTAAAAACACATCTAACGCGGTGCGCAAGATTGACAAGCTGATGGCCATGCAAGGCATTCCACGCAGCGAGCGACGCGAACTAATTGCAGAGATTAAACAGGGTACGCAAGACGCTGCCCAATTAGGTATGCATGACGCTACCGAAATACCGCAGGATCTGATCAATGATTTGCGTGCTGTAGCCGCTAAATTTGAGCAGTTAAACGCTTAACCCTCAACCAGATTAAACATTAGAAACCCACCATTTGGTGGGTTTTCGCATTTATGGAGATAGGCATTATGTCTGACCTTGAAATTAAAAACACGCTTGAAGCTGTGAACAAGCAATTGAAAAAAGCTAACGAAGAGTTGCTGCCAAAAGCGGAAAATGCGCTTAAAAAAGCTGAGAAGTCTGAAGAGTTATCTGCTCAAACAAAAAATGAGTTAGATAAACTAATAACAACCGCCAACGCTTTGGAGGTTGCTAAAAACGATCTTGAAGTTCGTATTGGTGAAGCGGAGCAGTTATTCGCACGTCACAAAAGTGATGCAGGTAATAAAACCTTCCAAACAGCCGGCCAAATTGTTGCTAACCACGAAGGCCTACCAGAATTTGTAGAGGGTATTCAGGCGGGTCAAAAAATCCGCATTCCAGTTGGCAACGCTATTACATCACCTGATGTTCCCGATGGTATTATCGCACCAACTCGCATCCCTGGTATTGACCAAGCACCTAAACAGCGGTTATTTATTCGCGACTTAATCGCACCCGGCAAAACAGATAGTAATGCTATCTTCTGGGTACAAGAAAGCGGATTTACCAACAATGCAGCTGCTGTCGCTGAAAACGCTCAAAAGCCTTACTCTACCATGACTTTTGATACCAAAATTACACCAGTGGCTACCATTGCCCATATGTTTAAAGCATCCAAACAAGTGTTAGATGACTTTAAACAGTTGATGTCTACTATCGATGTAGAAATGCGTTTTGGTTTAAAGCAAAAAGAAGAAGAGCAAATCTTATTTGGTAATGGTACTGGAGCAAATCTAAACGGAATTATGCCCCAGGCCGAAGAGTTCAATCCTCTTATTAAGCTTGCTGGTGAGTCTACTAACATTGATGTGGTACGTTTGGCAATGCTGCAGTGCCGCCTTGCACGTATGCCTGCCACTGGCACAGTGATGGACTTCTTGGAATGGGCGAAAATCGAACTGACTAAAAACAGTCTTGGTAATTACATTATTGCCAACCCAATGGGGTTCTTGGAAAAAACGCTATGGGCCTTGCCAGTTGTCGATACTGACGAGCCAAACTTCAAAGGCAAGTTCTTAACTGGCGCCTTTGCAAGTGGTGCTCAAATCTTTGACCGCGAAGAAGCTAACGTGGTGATCTCTACTGAAAACGTAGATGACTTTGAGAAAAACATGATCTCTATCCGCTGCGAAGAACGTTTGGCGTTAGCGCTTAAGCGCCCCGAAGCGTTTGTTAAGGGTGAATTTGCTACGGCAGTTGCAGGTTTGAACGCAGATTCTTAGTCATCAATGGTCAGTGGTATCAAAACAATCAAGAAAGACAGCTATTAGCAGCTGTCTTTTTTATGGAGATAACATCATGTTTGTACGCACACTTACCGACGTCATGGTCGGTAATAAAACTATTATGGAAGGCCACACGGCCGAAGCAACAAAAAGCGAAGGGCGTGACCTGATCGCAAAAGGCTACGCCGAAGAAGTTGATGCATTAGACGCCAGTGACGTTGAAGCTAAGGCTAGTGATGTAGCTGATATTGACGACATGACTGGTCCAGAGCTTAAACAGTATTTAACTGAGCGAGGCGTTGAATTTAAATCGAGCTCTAGAGTCGATGATCTGAAAGATTTGGCCAAGTCGATTAACCAGTCTTAAAACAAAGGTTAACCATGATTACTCTTGAGCAAGCCAAATACCAATGCCGAATCGAGCAAGATGAACACGAAGAAGATGCCTTGCTTGAGGGTTATATACGTGCTGCTCGTAGTTATTGCCAAGCTTGGCTAGATCGGACTATCTATGATACTGCGGTACCAAGTGATGACACGGACGGCATTATCGATAACGCCTCTATAGACCAAGCTTGCTTGTTGCTAATTGGACACTGGTATGCCAATCGTGAAGCTGTTGTGATTGGAACGATAACAGCTGAAGTGCCATTGGCAGTACAAGCTTTACTCCAACCATATCGTCGCATGGGGGTTTAAAAATGGCAGTCAAGGCTGGCAAGCTACGCCATCGCGTCAAAATATATAAACCTGTTACCAAATCAGGTCCACTGAACAGTGGATCAAAGCCCACATGGGAGCATGCACTTACACTATGGGCGGAGTTTACGCCGCTGTCAGTTAAAGACGTAATCAATGCCAAGGCGGCGGATAGTCAGATCCGCGCTCGCTGTAAGCTGCGCTATCGCACTGACATCACTAGCAAAATGCGCGTGGAGTACATGGGACTGATGTATGACATCGATGGCGATCCGCTACCCGATGACAACAGCGGCCGTGAATATATTACTTTGATGTTAAAGAGTACGAGATGAGCGATGATTGGGGCAGCATTGAGATCAACGGGCTCAATGAGCTTGATGCCAAGCTCGCTGAACTTGATAACGAATTGGCAGGTAAGGCGCTATTTAGCGCACTTAATGTCGCATTGACGCCGGTGGTTAAGGAGGCAAAGCAAAGAGCGCTGGTCGCACCTGAACCGCACACCATGACTAAAAAAGGTGGTCAAAAAGTGTTAGTGCAACCGGGGCTTTTATCATCTGCTATCCGTAAAAAGCGCCTCCCAAAATCCGAGCACATTGGCGAATTTGCTCAAGGTGCAGTAATGGGCGTCTATGTCGGCAAGGGCACTAAGCAAAAAGAGTTTCCAAATTACTGGCACATCCCCGAGTACGGCAGTGTCAAGCAGCCCGCCACTCCTTATCTGCGACCCGCTTTTGACCACAATGTTGATCTGATGATTGAGCGATTTAGCGACAAGCTCGCTAAAAATATCGATAAATATACGACAAATGGATAACGCTAATGATCGCTGCCGTACAGCTAGAAGCCATCTTAAACTCACTGGTCAGCAATCGCGTCTATGCAGACGTTGCAACCGAACACGACGACAGCACCCTGCCTTATATCACATACACCGACGTCAGCACCGTACCAGAAAACACACTAGACGGCTTCACCGGCCACGAGTGGGTGCGGATGCAAATAGACGTCTGGCACGATGATAAATACGAGAGCATATTATTAGCCAATAAAGTTATTAATGCTATTAACAGCAATATTAAACCCTCTGTATATGGCGGTAAAACTGGCTCGCGCGATACAGAGTCAGGACTTTACCGCCAGTTAATAGAATATGAATTTTGGCAAACCACCCCAACCGAGTAATTAAACCTAGGAGTACACAATGGCAGTAGAAAATCTAGTCGATAGCTTTTATCAACTTTTCGTCAGTACTGACGGTTCAGTGTTTAATAAAGTAAAGCATCTACAGAAGTGTGACCCACTGACGCAAGAAAAAACACTTGATGATGTCACCGCTACAGATGACCGTCGCACCGTCAAAGCTGTCGTTGACTTTACAGAAGATAGTGAGATTGAGTTTGAGTATGTACTTGATCCAACCGATGCTCAGCACACTGTAATCCAAACTGCTTTTGATGACGGTACGGAGCTAACTTGGCAGTTAAAATTTGTTGAAGCATCTGGCTTGAGCCGTGAGTTTAAGGGCATGGTCAGTAAGCTCACACCGAGTGCAGATGACAACAAAAAGAAAATCCGTATGAGCGGCACAATCACTATTACTAGCGAACCAAGCAAGTCCCTTACTCCCTAAGTCAAAGTATTTCTAACTAAACCCATTCTAAAATCAACCCAATGCCCGCTTGCTTAATGCGGGCTTAACTATTTAAGGCAAAGAAAAATGGCTAAATCAACCATGTTAAGTAAAGCGAATATTTTATCTGCTATCAGTACTGCAATGACTCCTGAGCTATTATCAATTCCAGAGCTAGGCGGTGATGTCTATATTAAACCGCATACCGCTGGAGAGCGAGAAGCATTAGAGACTGCTTTTGGTGAGCAGAGGGACAAGAATGGCATTCGTGCCACCGTATTTGTCCATAGCGTTTGCGATGCTGAGGGTAACTTACTATTTGCTGAAGATGACATTGAGCAAGTGAAGCAGCTACCCGCCAAGATAGTCTCTAAAGTGTTTAACAAGAGCAATGAAATCAACGGCATCTCTACTGATGCAGTAGATAAAGCAGGAAAAAACTCTTAAGCCGTCCAACTCGTAGATTTTTATTTAAGCTCGCCGCGCATCTTGGCATGACAGTCGGCGAACTGTCTGCCAAGCTGTCTGCTAGCGAGCTATATGAGTGGATGGCTTATGATAGATTCGACCCAATTGGCGGCTACAGACAAGACATACAGACCGCGCATCTGCTCTATGCAAAATATAGAGATGATGAAAAGAAAATCAGTGACTTCTTACCAATCGATCCAAATCCGATGACTGATGAGCAACGGGCCGAATATGAAAAACGACAACAGATAGAACAGTTACGCTTGCAAACTGAGCGCTTGCAGGCGATGTTTGACAAGCCGTCGCTATAAGTAGTAACTTGATTGCTACTTATAGCGGGGGATGTTATGAAAAGATTTTTAGTAATAGGATGTTTGATAGCCACTTGCCATACATATGCAGATGATGACATTCAAAATGCCATCGATGAGCTAAGTAATAAAGCTCATAATACAGGCATGTACATAAAAAAGAATGAAGACGGTGAAGTGGTTTTGACTAATGAACAGCCACAAAATAACTTTGACAAGTTTTCTAGAAAAGTGCCTTTACACTATGCGCCTGAGCTTTTTGATTCACCCTTAGATCGCTCACCAAATGTCAA
Organism: Psychrobacter pygoscelis; assembly: GCF_004335015.1. GTDB lineage: Bacteria > Pseudomonadota > Gammaproteobacteria > Pseudomonadales > Moraxellaceae > Psychrobacter > Psychrobacter pygoscelis. The sequence continues at coordinate 52,874 of NZ_RQRU01000006.1, read as the reverse complement.
AATAGGCATGACCAAAGCACAGGTAGAAGCACATACTACTTGGGGCATACCTTCAAGTGTCAGCAAAACTACGGACGCTTATGGCGTTATAGAGATATGGCATTATGATGTGTCTAAAATGCTTGTTTTTAAAAATGGCAGACTCGTGACAATTTACGAATAAATTTTACGAATAAATAAGAGCCTCAGTCAGTGATGACTGGGGTTTTTTAATGCCCAGAATAAAATAAGGAACTGTAGCATGGCAAAAGTATTATCCCGTCTCGATATTTTGCTACATGCTAATACAGCTAACTATCGTCGTGATATTAGACGAGCCAGTGACGATACAAAGAAAGAGCTGATGAGTATCGAATCAGCCAGCAAGTCACTGAAAAAGAATCTTGCCATTGGTTTTGGCGGTGTGGCTGGTTTGGTTGGCGGGCTAGTCTCACAGCTTGTACCCGTGCAGCGGGAGTTTGACACACTTAATGCACAGCTCATCACTGCGACTGGCGGCATGGATAACGCTAGTAAAGCATTTAGCGCGCTACAAGATTTTGCGACCAAAACTCCCTACAGCTTATCGCAAAGTGTCGAGGGCTTTAGCCAGCTAGTAAACCTTGGCTTGCATCCATCAGAGCAAGCCATGATGTCGTTTGGCGATACGGCGTCAGCGATGGGCAAAGACCTGTCGCAAATGATCGAAGCCGTAGCTGACGCAGCCACTGGCGAATTTGAACGCTTAAAAGAATTTGGTATCAAAGCGAAATCTGAGGGCAATAAAGTCGCTTTCACGTTCCAGAACGTCACAACTACGATCGGTAAAAACGCTAGTGAGATTGAGCAGTACCTTATTGATCTTGGCAAAACAAACTTTGCTGGCGCTATGGCGGAGCGTATGAGTACGCTCGATGGTGCGATATCGAATCTGGGAGATAGTTATAATAACTTGCTACTCAATATCAGCCAAAAAGTAGAGCTGTTAAAAGACTCAAGCATTGGTCAAACTTTAGCAGACAGCGTACGTGTTGGTATTACCGCACTTGATACGCTTAACCAATTCATCGACTCCGGTTTGCTAACAGATATATTACCCGGTGCTGTACTGACTACCGCAGGCGCTTTTGTTTATCTCAACCGCACCGCTTTGGCGTCGGTCGTCGTGCATGGCGCCGCGGCTACGAAAGCATTTGTGAGTAATGCTGCTGCGGCCACGGCCAATGCTACTAGCACCGCACGACTTGCTGCCAGCTTAATGGCCATCGTCAATGGGACGACCCCAGCGCAACTTGCCATGCACAGATATCGCACTGCTATTGTCAGTGCAACCCAAGCCTCGCTTGCTTTTATCCGCACCTTTCCCGCAACCATATCTGGACTACGTGCAAAAAGCGTCGCTGCCATGACTGCAGCTAGGTCTATGCTCAGCTTAAGCGCTGCCAGTAAAGCAGGCGCGGCGTCCGTTGTGTTAGTTGGACGTGGCGCAATGGGCGCGGGCACAGCGTTAAAGTCACTTGGTACTATTATTAACCGTCACCCAATTATGTTTATGGCTGGCGTATTGGCAACCATCGTCGTTGGTACAGAGGGCTTAACTGGGGCGATGGAAAGCTTAGGCGATGCGCTTGGCGTAACGGCGCTAATTATGTCAGACCTTGCAAGCGCTGCAGTACAAGGCTTTGGCATGATGTGGGATTCAGCCAGCAACTTCCTCGGAAGCCTAGTATCTGGATCAGATAGCGCCACCAGCACGGCTGGTAATTATTTCTCAAGCTTATTCGCTGGTACACAGGGCGGCTTTGTTGGATTGATACAAGTAGCAGCGTCTGTGTTTGATGATATGGGTACTGCAGCACTAACTTTTACAAAGTTGACATGGCAAAACACTAAATCCATGGGTGTCGCTGTCAAAAATGTATTTAAAGGTGTTGGCAACACAGCTATTAGTATTTTTGAGGGTATGACAAACGGCATTGTCAGTCGCATCAACTTCGTCATAGGCGGTGTTAATTTATTAATTAAGGGTGCAAGCGCCGCATCTGAGCTGTTTGGCGGTACCAAGTTTAGTGAAATAGGTAAACTTGGTAATGCCAACTTCGGACGCCTCTCGTATGAAGACGCTGGGTTCGGTTGGGATTGGCAGGGTGAAAAAGCCAAAAACCAATTAACTGGACTACGGGATTACACAGATGGAGTGGTTAATCAATTTAACCGCCAAAAAAACGCCGCAGTTAAGACAACATATAGCTTAGATGACTTAGCTATAGCAAACGATACAGCAGCACAGTCCGCAGAAGATGCAGGTAAAGCAGCCGATAAGTCGGGCAAAGCTATTAAAGGTATGGGTAAGAAGGCAAAAGATAGTGCTAATGATATGAAAAGCTTGATAGACAGCTATTATGATTACATAGCGGGTATCGAGCGTGAAATGTATGAGTTAACACCGCCGTTTACTACTGAACTGTATAAAATCCAGTTTGAAATAGAAAATATAAACGGTAAGTTTAAAGACTTACCAAAAATCATGAAAGACAATTTGCGCGAAGCAGCGGCAGAATTAGATCAATATCGATTGGCAGATAAATTTAGATCTATCGCTATAGATATGGATAAAGATTTCGCTTTAGCAGGGAGCAACTCAACTCTGGCGCAATGGGTTTATGATTTAAATGATGCTAGCAACAGCATGTCTCAATTGAATGACACTTTAAAAGAGAATCTTAAACACTTGGCGGCGCGTGCCGATCAATCCAAGTTTGATCTATATCATAAAGAGCAAACAGATGATTTAGTCAAACAGAGTGCCTTATTGTATGAACAGTCACAACTACATAAGCAATTCTTGGAAGCTGATCATGAAAAGCTAGATGTACTAAAAGAATATCAAGCATTAGCTGATAACGGCTATCAAAAAGAGTTTGATTTAATCGAGAAAAAACTTGATGAAGTTGCAGCGTTTAAACGCCAACTGGCTACAGAGACAGCTTATCTAGAAATCAGGCAAAATCTGCGCTCAGAAGATGAGAAGCGTCTTGATGCGCTACGCGAGCAGCTTACTGTCTTGGATGAGATGGATAAACTTGGCGTTGATGTCAACCAACCTCGCAACCAAATATTAAACAGCTTATCTCTTAGCAAATATGAGTCTGCATATCAGTCAGTCGGTAGCAAAGCGGAAAGCGACATCATTGGTATCAACCAGATAGCATCAAAGGCCGCAGCTGAATACTCTGCTATCTATAAGACGTTAGATGCATTACGAGATGCAGGATTAATTGCTGAAGTAGAGTATCAAGATCGACTCTTAAAACTCGAAACTGAGTACGCTGACAAACGCTTAAAGATTGCCCAAGATCTAGAAGAAGCTCAAAGAGCGCTACAGATAGAGCGTATCCAATCCGCCGAAAATATGTTCGGTAGCTTGGCCGCAATCACTGGCGGCTTCTTTGGACAACAGTCTAAAGCTTATCGCGCTATGTTTGTCATGGAAAAATCGATGGCTATAGCACGCAGTATTATGGCGATAAAGACAGGTATAGCTCTGGCTGCAGCACAACCATTCCCAATGAATCTAGGAGCTATCGCTAGTGTTGCTGCCGCCACAGCAGATATTGTCAAAAGCATACAAGAGATTCGCCAACCTGCCATCATTGGCCAAGCCCACAGCGGCTTGGATTATGTACCTCGCGAAGGCACTTACTTACTTGACCAAGGTGAAGCGGTCATCAAGCGCCGTGAAAACGAACGCTTAAGTAAGTTTTTGGATAACCCGAAGAGTAGTAATGATAGTCCTAACATCAACGTTAACGTCTCAGTAACGGTTAATGCCAGCGGCGGCACATCCATTGAGTCTCAAAATAAAATGGGCGCAGAGATGGGCAATGTCATTGCTGCCGTCGCGCAGAAACAGATCATCAAAGAGCTCAGCCCTGGCGGTGAAATTTATCGGCGGATGCGCTAAACCACTAACCCAACCATCTATCCCAGCCCTGCGCTGGGTTTTTTAATGGGAAAAATAAATGAAGACATTTAACTGGCGAATGAACATGGGTCCCAGTAAAGAGACCCAGTTTAGAGTCAATCGTACCCAGTTTGGCGATGGCTACGCGCAGCTATCGACTATCGGCATCAATAATAAATCACAATCGTGGTCTGGCAACAAGACTGGAGACTACCAAACGGTGATCAAACCTATCGAGCAATTTCTTGATGAGCACGCTGGGTCACGACCGTTCCTTTGGACCAATCCGCATGGCCAAACCAAACAATATATTTGCACTGGCTACTCGACGTCTCAGCGCAAAGGCAACATGTGGCAAATCTCCCTTAAGTTCGAACAATTTACTAGCGTATAAGGATTAATGATATGACAGTACAAATACCCGACCCCGGCTTAGGCGATGGTCGTACCGGCGATAATGAGTATGTTTTTAGGTCTAAAGTTAAGTCTAATTTTAGTGATCAGAGTAATGCGGCGAGTCGGTTGGTTGGTACAGAGAATAAAAATGTAATAGAAATAACAGGACTAGGGATGGGCAGTAGTGGATTAGGTGTAATACATGATCAGATACCTAACACAGTACATTATCCAGATTTTGATATAAATCAAAGCAACAAACTGCATAATGGACTATACGCAGTTGATTCAACATATCGCGTCGATAATCCCACCAAAGTGGCAGGTCTTACTACTAATTTTGCACTTTTAAACATAAACTCACGTATTGATGATAAACGTGGGTGTCAGATTGCATTACCCCGTTTTACAAATAAAGTTTTTTTGATGATGCGTACAATGAATGCAGATGAGGCAGGCGGTTGGACAGAGTTTTACAACTCAAAATCAACGAGTATTTATCAAACAACAACCGCATCATCACCAAACGTTTTTGTCACAAGCACAGGTGAGTTGCAACGCTCAACATCATCGGAGCGGTATAAAAATATCATCGCAGAGCTTGAGCTTGATGACGATGCTTATCAAAAAGCGCTAGCTGTTAAACCGATTGTTTATCGCTCCACCGCTCCCGCAGACAATCCTAATTGGCACTACTACTCGTTCAGCGCTGAAAAACTAGGTGAATATGATCCCGCTTTTACACTTTGGCGCAACACTGAAACTGTCACTGATGACGAAGGTAACACAGAGACAGTTGAGCTGGATACTCCGCTTGCCGAGGGCATTAACTTAAATGCTATCGTCGCTTTGCAGCATGCTGTCATTGTCAAACAGGGCAAGTTAATTGCTAGTCTTGAAAAGCGAATTATGGATGTTGAAAATGCTATCGAGTGATTTACAAAAGCTCAGCGTCACCGGGCTTGTCACGCTCTATGAGTTGGATGCTACCAAGCTAGGCGGCGACGTCTATCGGTGGCATGGCCATGTGTCATTTGAAGACTGGCGCTATATTTATGAATACACTAACAAGGCTGAATTTACAGACAAGACCAAGTTTATTGCCCCAGTGGGCAGAGACGATATTTATAAAAAAAATATCATCTGGCAAGGGCAGACTTTCAGCCCCATGCCTATCACCACCGACGGTTTAGAGATTCGTGGTGACAGTAGACCGTCCTCACCATCTCTCGCTATTGCTAATATGATTGATGGTCAACTTGGCGCTGTAGGTGTCCTTTGTGCTTACTTTAATGACTTCGTCGGCGCCAAGCTTAAAGTGATACGTGTCTTAGCTAAATATCTAGACGCTGCCAACTTCGCCGACGGCAACCCGTCTGCCGACCCCACGCAATTTGGTTTCCAGGACTGGGAAATCAACAAAAAAACAAGAGAGTCGCTAAGTGAATCATCAAGCGAAGTGGTCTTTGAATTAAGCACCCCTCTCACAGCTCAAAATCAAAAAATCCCCTCACGCACGATTACAAAATACTGTGATTGGTGTATCAAAGGCAAATATCGTGGCGAGTCATGCGGTTATACCGGCGCTGCTATGTTTACCAAAGACGGTAAGCCTACAGATAATCCAGCCTTGGATGAGTGCGGAGGACTTATTCGAGATTGTAAGTTGCGATTCGGTGAGAACCAGCCACTTAGGCACGGCGGGTTCGCTTCGTCGCGCATCAGTTAAGGTGAGTTATGAAACTGACTAAAAAAGCACAAGCGGCCATCATTGAGCACGCAAAAGAGTGCTATCCGCTCGAATGCTGTGGTCTCATCGTCAATCGGCAGTATGTACCGTGTAACAACATCGCCAGTCGAGATGAGGATTTTGTCATTGACCCACGGGACTTGGTGAAGGCCGAAGCGTTAGGCCAGGTGCAGGCTATCGTACATAGTCACCCCAATGGCACTTGTCAGCCACAGCTTGTAGATAACGAGCAAATTAATAAACACGGTGTCCCTTGGGTGATTGTTGGGTATCCTGATATTGAATTTGGTATCTATCATAAGGGCATTCAACAGCCGCTAATTAATCGTCAATATGTCCATGGTGAGCTTGACTGCTTTACGATTATCAAAGACTACTACGAGCGTGAGCTTGATATTAAGCTTGACGACTTTGAGCGTGTAGACAGGTGGTGGGAGACGGCAGATAGCAGCTTATATCTTGATAATTATGAATCGCAAGGCTTTGTACAAGTCGATGACTTACAGCGCCACGATATCATCTTGTGTGCTGTACAGCCCACTAAACAAGTCAATCACGCCTTAATCTACTTGGGTAGTGACGGGAGCTTAAAATCAGAAGACACTGAGCCGTGCGTAGGAGATCATATTATTTTGCATCATCCGTATGACAGACGCTCAAAGCGTGAGATTTATGGCAACGTCTGGCAGGGACGCACTGCGTTGATTATCAGACATAAAACTTTATTGAGGGATAGTCATGCTAAAAAAAATTGAACTGCACGGCGTATTAGCTGACAAATTTGGCAAGCATTTTGGCAAGCATTTTGAATTAGACGTGGCCACGCCTCGTGAAGCCTGTGAAGCACTAAGTTACCAAATTAAAGGCTTTAGAAAGTTTATGAAGACCGCTCATGATAGCGGTCTTTTTTTTGCCGTGTTTAATGATGATAAAAACATTGGGCCCAACGAGATATCACAGCAGACAGGAGCGTCAGTTATCCGCATTGTGCCAAAAATCATTGGATCTGGTGGAGACACGCTAGGGATACTGCAGGTGGTAGCTGGTGCTGCATTGATCGGTGCTGGGTTCTTCACCGGCAATCCAGGGCTCGTGGCCGCCGGTGCGGGAATGCTACTGGGTGGAGCTGCAACGCTGCTTATGCCCACACCTAATATTGAACCGCAAGACCCTAGTGGTAATAAACCAAACTATGGCTATGGTGGCGCAGTTACTAGTGTCAAATCAGGGAACTGTGTGCCCCTGCAATATGGCCGTGGTCGAATTGGCGGACATCTACTCGGCGGGATGAGTGTAAGCGAGGATACATAATGCAGTTGATCTACGGCTCTAAAGCTGGACAAAAAAAGCCTCACACTCCCCACATTGCAGATGACACAGTTGCATCTATCACCAAGATTACCGCCCTATATCTGTTGGGCGAGGGTGAGATTAAGGGGCTAGTTAACGGCTCAAAAAGTATTTTTTTTGAAAATACACCACTTGAAGATGAACACGGCAATCGCAACTTTGAAAACGTCGAATGGGAAATCCGCCACGGTACCGTTGATCAGACTTATATCCCGGGCGTACCGAGCGCCAGTACTGAGCAGATAGTCAACACCGAACTACGTAGCAGCACGCCTTGGACCCGGCTAATTGCTGATACCCAATTGTCCAGTGTTAATATTAATGTGTCGTGGCCACGCCTGAGCAAAATGGAAGACAACGGTGATGTGAAGGGCACCATAGTTGATTACGCTATTGACGTGCGTACTGATGGCGGCGCTTGGGTAACGATGGTCAATAAATCTCTGACCGCAAAGACATCTGGCCGCTATCAACGCACCCACAATATCACACTACCAGAAGCTGATAGAAACTGGCAGATTCGTGTCCGTAAACTCACCGCAGACGGTGATAACGAGCGTCTATTTAATAAGATGTATATCGATAGCATCGCTGAGATCATTGATGCTAAGTTGTGCTATCCCCACTCTGCCATCATCAAGCTTACCTGGGACTCAAGAGCTTTTAGCAACACACCCAAAGTATCGTTTGAAACTTACGGCCGTTATATCAAAGTGCCCGTTAATTATGATGCAGATACCCGCACTAGCACGGGTATCTGGAATGGTGAATTTAAAGAGGCTTATACAACCAATCCGGCTTGGATCTACTACGACCTGATTACCAATGACAGATATGGACTTGGTAATAAGCTAAAGCCATATATGATCAACAAGTGGGCCATTGAGTATATTGCTAAGTTGTGTGATGTCATGGTCGATGACGGCAAAGGCGGAATAGAACCACGCTATACGTGCAATTTGTATCTGCAAACCGCCGAAACTGCTTTTGACGTATTACAACATATCGCTGGGATTTTCCGTGGCATGGCATTTTGGAACGGCTCGCAAATCGTACTGGACGCTGATACTTACAAAGACTGCGACTATGTAATCACCCGTGCCAATGTTATAAACGGCGAGTTTGTAAAATCAGGTACTGCAGCCAATGAGCGTCACACCATCGCTAAAGTCGGCTACTCGAATCCAGACAACAACTACGAAGTAGATTACGTCTTTGTACGCAATGAGCGAGCCATTGCCGAGCTTGGCATCAATATACTCGATTTGTCAGCCATTGCTTGCACCAGTGAAGGTGAAGCTTACCGATTTGGTTTAGCAGCGTTGCTCACTGAGCAAAACCGCACTCAGACTGTATCATTTGCGATGGGCTTAGACGGAGTATTACCAAGCGTAGGCGACCGTATTGATATCCCTGATATTATGTTTACGGGCCACAATACTGGTGGTCGTATCTCTGGGGTTAATAAAGACCGTACTGTCATTACAGTCGATAGAGATAGTGTGCCGGTGGCCACGGGTGATAAACTGGTAGTCAATCTAGAGTCTGGCAAAGCACAAACTCGTGAGATCGTAAGCATCAATGACCGTGAGATAACCGTAGTCGCCCCATTTGACGATGTGGCCGCCGAAAACGTATGGGCAGTCAGCACTGACGAACTACCAACCATGCCATTTATTGTGCTATCAGTACGTGCAAACGAGGACGGCACTCAGTATAACTACACGGCATTGCAGTACGATGCGACGCTGCAGCAGCAGATTGATAACGGCACTATTATTGATAATAAGCCGCCAATGCCGCCATTGATATCAATGCTCATCGATGCGCCAACGTCAGTATCATTATCATCACGCCACCGCATCGTCCAAGGTCAAACACTCACTACACTTATCATTACGTGGGACCAGGTAAAAGATGCCGTAGCTTATGATATCGAGTGGCGTAAAGACGACGGCGACTGGATTAGACTACCTCGCACGGGCAATATCTCAGTAGACATCGACGGTGTCTACAGCGGTAACTATATCGCTCGAGTGCGCGCAGTCAGCGCTTTTGACGCAGTCTCTAAACCTACCAGCTCAATGCTAACTGCTATCAAAGGCAAAGCAGGTAAGCCGCCAGCGCTTGCCTCAATTAAAGCGACCGGCATCTTGTTTGGTATGCGCATCAATTGGGCATTTGCCCAAGGCTCTGGCGACACCGCATATACAGAGATACAAGTCGCCTCTGCACCCGATACTAATGTTACCCTGCTTGGCCAATACGCTTATCCGACAGATACAGCAGAGATTACCGGACTGCAAGGTGGGTTAACTCAATATTATCGTGGTCGTATCGTTGACAAACTTGGATTTAAATCCGATTGGTCAGATTGGTCAAGCGGTACGGTTGATGACAGCGCTGATAAAGTGCTCGACTTGATCAGCGGTCAGATTGAGCAATCGCATCTTAACCAAGCGCTTGGCCAAAAGATTGATAAGATTGAGACGGTTGAAGCTGGACTAAGCAAAGAGACTCAAGATCGCATCGATGCCATCACTCAAGCTAATAAGCAAATCTTAGCAGAGCGCCAAGCACGTCGTGCAGCGATTGAGCAGTCAGCGATTGAGCAACAACGTCAGCTACACGCAACCGCTGAAGCACTGGCAGATGATATACATACTGTCACTATCGCGCAGTCACAGACAGACTCTCAGCTTGCGACTATCAAAGAGCGGCAGCAGACATTGATTACAGATACCAGCAGCCAAGCTGAAACGCTCAACTACATCTCTGCCGAGCTAGACTTTGGCTACACCGATCGCAACCAATATACAGATAAGTCTAAAGGTGCAGTTTGGACGACTGCCAAGGCCATCGCCCATGCTGACTATGTCAATGCGCAAGCAATCCAAGGTCTATCAGCGGAGTATCAGCGCTCATCTGCTCGCTTTACTGAGCAGATTAATCTTAACGTCAGTAAGACCGCGTCAGTCGCTCAGCAGATTACAAATCTATCAGCGCAAATGGTTGGCGGCTATCAAGGATCTGACTTAAATCAAGTTACATCAGGACTATTACACCAAGAGCGTACTGCTCGTGCCACCGATGTTGCTGGTCTCTCTGAGCAAATTAGTCTGCTGTCAGCGGGCGTCGGTGAGCAGTTTGACCCATTTGCTATTTGGCACTTTGACGCCAATGCAGATGGATGGGCAAATGGCACATACGCAAATGGTTGGATTAACGTCCGCACGGAGACGCTCAATAGTCCCAACTTTGAGATCAAAGGCGGTGCTTATCATCACATTAAGTTTAGATTAAGACGATCCCGTACACCTACGTGGGCAGGTAAGATCATATGGTCAGGCGGTGACGTTGCAATACCTGAGCCTATCTTTGCCGATGATGTCGCCGTCGTTACGGTCAACGTACCGTGGTCGGGAATCATCACTGGTTTTAGTTTAAAACTAGCATCAAGTGCTGACAATCTTAATTACTACAGCATCGATTGGATTGCAGTTGGTCGCCCGAGTCCAGGTGCATCTTACTCAGCGCTACTTGATGAGCGCCGTGCAAGATCATCTCGTGACGAATCTTTAGCTCAATCTATTAACTCGCTAGACAGTAAGCTCAACACGCAAGTTAGTCAATTATCATCATCTATCAACCAGCAATTACAAACCCTCACTACTGCAACTCAGACTAATGCTCAGCAATTAACAGCGCTTAGCAGTGAGCTTGATAGCGTCAACAGTAATCTATCAGCGCAAATCAGTCAGACCAATGACACTCTCACTAATGCTCAGCAAGCTCAAGCGACACAGCTTAGCAAGATTAGCGCCGAGATAGATGCTGGCTTTACTGATAAGACGAAGTACACAGACCGAAACCGCTCTACCCAGTGGACATTTGCGACATCTCTCGCTCATGCAGACTATACGACCAATCAGCGGGTTACTGCTTTGCAGTCGGATTTTAATGATAACAGTGCTTTAATCAGTCAAGAGTTGACAACACTGACTAATGCAAACTCTGCTATCTCTAAATCTGTAGAGACGATTCAGACGAGCGTGGGTAAAAACACAGCATCAATACAGACTCAGCAATCTAGCATCGATGGCTTAAATGCTCAGTACACTGTAAAAGTAGACGTGGGTGGTAGAGTTAGCGGATTTGGTCTTGCGTCAAGCGATACAGTCAGTGACTTTGCTGTACGTGCGGATAAGTTTTATATCGCACCGCCATCAGGCAGCAGCAAGGGCAAAAGTCCATTTATGGTGCTAACCTCGTCACAAAACATCAACGGCACAACAGTACCTGTGGGCACTTACATAGACTCAGCATTTATACATGACGCAAGTATTGATAGCGCTAAGATCAAAAACGGTGCTATTACTAGCGCTAAAATAGATGATGCGGCTATTACGACAGCCAAAATTAACAATGCAGCAATTACCACGGCTAAAATAGGTGTTGCTCAAGTCGATACGCTACAAATCAAGGGGCAAGCTGTATCTGTTGTAGCGGCTGTAAACAAAGATATTGACGCGGATTCTCAAGGCAACAAAGTAGTAGCATTTAACAATTATAGAGGCACTGTACAGACTGTATTAACTCCAGTTTATCTAAATACGCAAGGCAACCTAGCGATATTTGATTTTCACTTACATGACGCAAAAATCGAAGCGCCTAATAACCTTCCGTCTTACGTTGAGATAAGCTTTGTGGTGGATGGCGAGGTTAAAGAGACCATTAGACATAAGAACTCATCATCGGTTATTACCGCAAGCTTTCGCGCATTGGTAACCGCGCCCAATAAAAGTGCAAAATTTGAAATAATTGTAACCTGCGGAGAGTTGTCTAGACTGATGGCGTCCAGCTACAAATTAATAGTTACATCTCTAAAAAGGTGATTTATGTCAGCAATTGAGCTTTATATCATAGATGACAAGGGTTTTTTTAGTCACAAAAGAGTGGGGGATATTGACTCTATTGTCACTGCCCTTGAGTCAGAAGGTGAGTTTTACACGCTTACACCACCACCAGATTATAACCATAGCTGGCGATGGCAAGATGACAAATGGATTACAGACGAGACCGCATAAGCGGTCTTTTTTATTGATTAAATTAAGGAGCAACTATGCCCGAGCGCTATTACACTGCCGCATACACGGCTAAGTGCTTACTACTATCAAGCATCGGCACCGCTGTCAGTGTCGCTGGAGCGGTATCAGCCACAGTTGAAAATAAAGACATCTGGGCACAGCTCAATGAGACTCATGTATATCTCGGGCTTAATGTACCACTGTGGTGGCTATATGCTCTGATCATTATTTTGCCATTTATTGGGGCTTTTTGGTCGCTGACTACTGATACGCTTAAAGGCAAAGGATCTGTTACTGGCAAGCTTCTAACAGCGGCAACTGTCGGACTGGTGGGTGCGTTTATCATTGTCCCCGCAATGACTGAGACACCAAACATTATTGTTATGATGATCGTCTCGCTGTTCGGTAGCTATGCCGGCACAGTATTGCTATTACTAACAGGTCGTCTACTCAACAATCAGTCATTGCAGGAGGACGTTGTCGATTCAGCAGCGGTGAGCATCGCAAATGCGTGGCGATGGGTGCTTAGCAAATTGCCCGGAGGTGACCAATGATCAATATCATCAATGGTAGTCTACCAATCTTGGGGATCGTCCAGTCGCTCTACGCGATACATATTCAGCGATACTATACTCGGCCAAGCGTCACCGGCGCATTCTTTATGCTCAGTCTAATTTTATGGCTATTTTTGTTATGGGCCGACTGGATCAATAACTTCATCCCGGTTTGGCAAACGACCCTTTCAAGATTTATCATATTTGTAATGGTCGGTCTGATCATGTACTTAATTAAAGTTAAACGATGCTCCGCTTACTGACTAACTTAATTCAATTCACACCCCGCTATATGCGGGGTTTTTAACGTCTGGAGAAAATATTATGACAATCGTAACTATCACAGCTGGCCACGGTGCCGGTGACCCGGGTGCGGTCAATGGACATATCACAGAGGCAAATATCGCTACTGACATGCGTAATATGATCACGCTTTATCTTGAGCGTAGAGGTATAACAGTAAGAAACGATGGCCAAGGTAGCGAGAATCAATCATTACGACAAGCTATTCGCTTAATCAAAGATAGCGACTTAGCTATCGAACTACACTGTAACGCATTTAGCAATGCTCGCGCGGGAGGTGTCGAAGCTTTGGCGCAAGCTAAAGACAAAGCAATCTGTCGCAAGCTTTGCGAAGCGGTCAGTGATGTCATGGGGATTGCAGTGCGTGGCAACGAGGGCGGTTTTAAGTCTGAAGGCAGTGGCCAACATTCGCGCCTTGGCTACGTGCGAGCGGGCGGTGTCATTTTAGAGCTATTCTTTATCTCTAATCCGTCTGAACTTGCGACATATCAGGCTAAAAAATGGCTGATCGCACGCGAGCTTGCAGATGTTATTGCTGATCATGTGGGGGTTAAGAGCTGTGTATCTTGACGCACTTTTTGACGCACTTTTATTCAAACTAGCACAAAGTAATGACAATCGGAAACCAGAAACCCCCAAAGCATAAGGGTTTCGTTTGCATTGCTTTGTACTATTTATAGGGGTTTATAGTTCGAGTCTCTCCAGCCCCACCATTTCTTTCTAGTAAGTTAGTATTCTGATTGACTTGGTCTCAACCTACATTAAAACCCGCTATAAAGCGGGTTTTTTATTGCCTAAAATTTACCTTAATCATTAACTATCATGATTCTTACCAATAAACTTATAATTAGTTAATCAGTCAATTCGTAGTACAGTATTGACTCTTTATCCCCTATTGTTTTTAAGGACAAAAATGAAACCGGTGACTGTTTATCAGGGCGTAGCTTTAGTATGTTCCGTGTTATGCTCAATTTCCACATGGTCTGCTAATCCCCCGACACCTAGCAATGTCACCAAAACGACCACCACCACTGTCACTTTTGAGCTCTTGGATGAAGATCACCCTATATATCAATATGAGATGGGCATAAGCAATGAGTTTGGTCGCGGCATGCCGCAAGACTATGGCAAAGCAGTTGAATGGTATCAAAAAGCTGCCGATCAAGGCTTGACAAGAGCTACAGACAGCCTCGGTCTGATGTATGTTAGGGGGCAAGGTGTGCCACAAAATTATACTAAGGCACGTGAATTATTTACCCAAGCAGCCCTCCAAAAATATGGTAATGCACAATTTAATCTAGGCATGCTGTATATGAACGGATTGGGTGTTCCTAAAGATGAAAGCAAAGCCTTTGAGTGGTTTAGTAAGGCGGCCAGTAACGGCTCTGCACCGGGTCAAAATAATCTTGCCTATATGTATGAGGAAGGCAAAATCATTCCAAAAGATATTAGTAAAGCCTTTGAGTGGTATCAAAAAGCAGCGCAGCAAGGACTTGCGCAAGCTCAGAATAATCTTGGCAATATGTACGCTAAGGGAGATGGTGTTGCGCAAGATAGAGCTAAAGCCTTTGAGTGGTATCAAGGCGCTGCTATTCAGGGCTATGCTAAAGCACAAAATAATCTTGGATTGTTGTATGCTAAAGGCAGCGGCGTCACTAGAGATGACAACAAAGCCTTTGAGTGGTTCAGTAAAGCGGCGCAGCAAGATTTTGCTGAGGCGCAATATCGTCTTGCTGTAATGTACGCTAATGGTAGGGGCACTGCTAAAGATAAGACACAAGCAATCTACTGGTACTGGAAGGCTTGTAACAATGGCTATAAAAAGAGCTGTGACAGCTACCAGATAAACCTTCCGTAAGAATTATCTTAGCTTATTTTCGATATTTTATATTTTGTGGTTAAGCAAGTGATTATCGGCAAGTCTTTTTCGATCGACTAATTTTGCCATTTTTGCAAACAAATTTGCCGTCCTTACAGTGTGATACACCGCCCATTTTGCCGGAGCAAGGTGTATTTTGAGCATTACTCTGAACCGCAGGTGCTAGCAGCAAAATAAACATACAAAAAGTTGACCACAACTTCATCTTCAATCCTTAGGCAGGGTAATAGTAAGCCATTAGTTATTTGTAATAACCAGTTATTATCTTGATAACTAAAAAGCCATTCGATTTTAAATTAACTTCTTGAATCTGTCGATAACAATCATATTTTTTCGAGTGATAACTATTATACCCATGCTAAGAGCGACTGAATTAAAGGGGTCGTCTATGTAACTCTCTTAATCTTTCAGTTACCACGCTCATATTATCAATTCTAACCTCCCTACGCTTCGCTAACATCCCCTCGACCAAAGGCTGATACCCTCGCCACGCTATTGGCAAGCTCGGAATAGCTGCTTGGCAATGCGCTATTGCCCATTTACTCACTATACTATCTTGTGACTCATCACTATTTTTCTGAATCTGATAAGGCTTTTCGCCCGTTAATACCTCTACTAGCATTACCCCAAAAGCATAAATATCACTTTGCAAACTTAGCCCCTGCCCTTGCCAGCACTCAGGCGCAAGATATGCTGGTGTACCTTGGGGCATAGTTAGAGCTTCATGATCGCCACCAGAGATGTTTAACCGTCCATCAATAGGCGTGGCCAAAGCAAAGTCATTTAGGACAAGCTCAAATGTAGAGACATCATCTGCTAATAAAAAATTGCTGGGCTTGATATCGCCATGAATCCAACCCGCATCATGCAAATTTGCAAGTATTTTCGCAGCGGTGAGTAACAAAGTTATTTTTTGAGTGCTAGAGATTTTATAAGTTTTTAGATAGTGCTTAAGGCTACCAAATGCATAATAAGGCCGCGCTGCGATACTAAGGTGGTAACGACTGCCTGCCAGCACTACGACCTCTGCCATATCCTCCAATAACGGTACACTAAGTGCTGAGTCGGATAATTGGCGTAATATATGACACTCATAAGCTAAGCTATTACGATTTTGAATCTGTAAGGTTTTAGAATGCTTGGTCTTATCAACGGCGTGCACCTCCCGTTTTAATAGCTCCCATTTTAACAATACCTCGCCAAACTGCCGGTGGGTAGCTCGGCATAACCCTTGCGACTTGTGAATAATAAGCGAGGTGTTGTTAAGGCTTTGTTTTAAGCCCCAAGAATTATCACTTTCAGGCTCAAAGCTAATCCGGCTTGCTTGCAATCTGTTATAGCCATAGCGACAAGCAACGTCATGAACCGCTGCAATTATTGGTTTTACTGCTCTATCAAATTCCGCCTCATTAATTATCATGACTCTGCCATTGTAGATTTTGCTTAGCTATCACCTCTACCACCTCTTCTAAACGCTGTATATGGCTATTCGACAATATTTGTCATCCTATATTGCAACCTACCACGATTACTGGCACTATTTTAATTTCGCGTGAACTACCAGTGAGCTGCTATGTCCCATTATTCTGATCTTAATACCACATCCAATACCTCAGCCATCGTATTAACTGATGAGCTTACAAAATTATTAACGCAGTATCTACGCCAAAAGCTCCCTGCTGCGATAACATTAGACCCAAACCAGCTGGCTTATCGCTGGGTAGGTGGTCGCAGTGGTCATCTCGAACCTATCGAAGTACATCTGCATCTGTCGCTAGATGATCTGCTGGGTATCGACAGTCAAAAGTCCAAGCTTATCCAAAACACTCAGCAGTTTCTGGCAGGATATCCAGCCAACCATGTACTGATGACAGGGACGCGCGGTGCAGGCAAATCCTCATTGGTTCGGGCATTATTACACGAGTTTCATAGTGATGGTCTGCGCATTATTGAGATTGCCCGTGATGACTTGCACGTACTCGACCAGATTCGTTCAGCGATTCGCAAGCTGCCTAGTGATAGCCCCTGCCGCTATATTGTCTACTGTGACGACTTGGCATTTAATGGACAGGATGAGAGCTATCGCAGCCTCAAGAGTGTACTTGATGGGGCACTTGATTCTGAGCAAGATAAGCTGCTGGTCTACGCGACCAGTAATCGCCGTCACCTATTGCCGCAGCTCATGAAAGACAATGTCAATATTTACGATGGTCAGACCGATGAGGTCAATCCTTATGAGACTATCGATGAGACCGTGTCGCTGTCAGATCGCTTTGGCTTGTGGCTGTCGTTTTATCCGATGGATCAGCAGACTTATCTGCAAATCGTTCAGCACTATATCGAGGTGGCCAAAAATGAAGCCGCCAACGCCTCTATAAGCGCCTGCAACGACGAGGTTAAAGCCGCAGCACTGCAATGGGCGTCTAGCCGTGGTGGGCGCTCTGGACGGGTAGCCTATCAGTTCAGCCGTCACTGGATCGGTCAGCAGTTATTGCAATCAGAGTAATCAAGCTGACGATTTCACTAAGCCGCGTGCTCATTTTAATAGGGTTAACCGCCAGTGTTTACGTTATTTATCATATAGTTAACACCTCAAGGCTCACTCTAAATCAGATAGAGTCATTAGCTTATGAGGCGGCATGGTTTTTATAATGTAGCCCTATTAAGACCATTAAACGTTAGTTTTGGTAAATGAGAACGCGCTCTAGTATTTACCATACTCCTACTTAGGAACAACTTGCTCATGCCCGTCAAAGCTCTTCGAGTTACTGCCTTGCTATGTTTGGCCGCTGCTTGCTCTAGTGGTACCATTCCAAAGACTGCAAGCTTAACTAGCAGCTCTAATTCACATGCCAATCTTCAAGCCAATTCACATGTTAGCGCTAGCTCTATTCATTGGCAGCCCTGTAATCAGCTTGGTTATTCAGGTTGGTTTGATGCTTATACGCTCAATATTGATGAGTTACAGTGCGCTACTCTTGAGATTCCCATTGCAGTGTCTACTAATAGCAAGGCTTTCCAGACGGTCAATGACGCTCCGTCGACGCGCACTCAGCCAGCTCGCACTATTAAATTAGCATTATCACGATTGCCGGCTACGGGTGATAAGATCGGTACGCTTATCAGTATCGCAGGAGGTCCGGGGCAGTCAGGGCTAGACACCCGTCCTAACAACTCTGCTAACTCTGCTAGGCTCAGAGAGCATTTTGATATTATTGGCTTTGCACCACGTGGTGTTTATCCGTCGATACCCAGTGTCACTTGTGACCCCAAGCATCGAGTCTTGTACCCAGAAGATAGTGAAGCCTTTGCTAAAGGCTGCTGGCAGCATACCCCTAATGACCTACTGATGCACCTTGGGGCGAACTATTCGGTCAATGATATCGAAGCCATCCGGCAAGCACTTGCTGAACCTAAGATCAGTCTTATTGGCTATTCATACGGTACCAAGATTGCGGCGCTATACGCTGAGCGCTACCCTAATAAGCTACGCGCTGGTGTCCTTGACGGTGTTGTGAACCTCAATGAAGATGAGCTACAGATCCAATTAAACCAAGAAGCTTCAGTACAGCAGACTTTTGAGCGTTTCGTTAAGCAATGCCGCCGAGAGCCGGGCTGCTTCTTTGCAGATACTGAGACCATCAAGGAAGCCGAGGCAAAAATCGCGAAGATTTATAGCTATTTTGATGATCATGACATTCGTGATCTTGATGGGCAACGTATCTCGCCTACCCATTTATCTTGGACTCTTTATGGGCTAATGGCGTGGCCAGATGGTTGGCCGGTATTAAATGAGATACTAAGCCAGCTTGAAGCGCAAGACTTTACCCTGTTAAAGTCGCTGATAGACGATGATAAAAACAATATAGATTTCGCCACATTCACCGCGATAGACTGTGCTGACCGAGCACCTAGCGATACAGAAAAACAGCATTATCTTGAAAATGCCCAACAGGTAACGGCGCAATCAACGTGGGACAATCATCGTCCAGCAACTAAAAATGAGCTGCTCGATGCCTGCTATTACTGGCCAGTAGTTGGCAGCGATAAAGTCCATGCCCCCAAGCTTGATGCAGCAGCACCAGCGCTACTACTGGTCGCACAGACCAATGATCCAGCTACCCCTTACGGTAATGCACTGGCAATGCAGCAATATTTGGACGCGATGCTATTAACCCGCCGCGGTGATGGGCATACGCTGGCCCTCTCCGACGTCAGCGAGTGTGTGGATAGACAAGTAGTGGATTATCTAATAGACCCAGATCGTATTAGGAAGCATAACCAGGCGAAGAATAATAAAATAAATATCTTCTGTGATGATTAAAGCTCAAGTCAGCAAGCCCACTGCCCACTCTTCTTTTATTAAGCGCAGTGTTTTTTGCTATCTTGAAGACGCTTAGCACGCAATTTAGCCGTGGCCTAGATAAGATAGTGACGCTAAAACCACGATGAACAGATAGAAAATAGCAGCTGTTACCGCTAGCCCTGACTGCAGCGGTTATCCTACTCGGCTGAGCGAGTTGCAGTGGCTAGAGTCTGAGGTAGTCTCGCAGCGCAGGAATGCCTCAGCTCTTGCCACTGCCTCGCTCAGATGAGTAGATAATAGCGAAAGGCAGGATTAGCTACCTATTGTTATCCCTCTAAAAATGCTCTGCAAAACTCGGCATGACCCTCACTCTCTTACGCAATCGGCTTTACTATATCGCCTACTTCGAATTGAGCAAAATCTTTGGCAAGCCAGAGCTGACCTTGATAGTACTGTTCGGCTTCTAAGCGAATATCCGCCATATTGGCGGTATCTGAAGCAGGGTCATCAAACAGCTGATAGCGAGCGCTAAAGTGAGTGAGTATCAGATTCGAGACGCCGGTCAGCGCCGCAAAGCGTGCCACCTGCCCTGCGGTGCTGTGCATGGGATCTATCGCGCTTGAATTGCTCTCTGCTTTTGTCTGAATTTTGTTGAGGACAGCATCGGTATAAGTGGCTTCGTGAACCAACAACGTGGCATCAGCGGCGGCTTTGGTCAGCAGCTCTGGGCTGTCATTATCGCCGGCGACGATCATCTTGGTGGTTTTGCTTAGGCTATCGACATAGTCTTGTGACCTAATCACTTGGCCATCAGCTAGCGTCACATCTTCACCACGCTGTAATCGCCCCCAAGACTCGCCAGCCGCTATGCCAGCTTGGTTAAGCTTATCTGTATTTAGCTTGTCCATCTTGAGCTGCTGGGTCAATACAAAAGCATGTGAGGCCACCCGATGTGACAGCGGAATAATCTCCACTGTCAGCTGGTGGCTAGGACTAAAGTTAAAGTGAACTTGACAGCCGCTCACAGCTTCGCTGCTTGACTTACCGGCTAATATATCTTCAATAGCGACAAACTCAATCGGATAGGTAAAGTACAGCTCGGTCGTGAGGGTTAAGGTATCAAGCAGCTGACCGATGGCCTTGGGCGCAATAATGGTAAGCTTAGTCTTGCGCCCAGACATAGCAAGGCTTGCTAGCAGCCCCGGTAGACCGTAACAATGATCGCCATGCACATGCGTAATACAGATAGCGGCGAGCTGATGAACGGACAGCTTGGTGTGAAGTAGCTGGTGCTGAGTGGCTTCGCCGCAGTCAATCAGTAGCCAAGGGCGGTTATATTTGCTTTGCTGCTTGTCACCGGCAAGGTAGGGATTGACACATTCAATGGCCAGTGCGGTGACGTTGCGCTGCTTAGTGGGAATACCTGCTGAGGTCCCCAAAAAGGTCAAATGATACATAATTACTTATACTTATATAATAGTGACTAAAAGCCATTATATCGCTATTCGCTGGCTAATAATTGTCAATGGCAGGGTGGCTAAGTATCGCTCTTAGACCACCAGTACCAACTCACTATCTCCTAGCCTACTGCTGGCGTATCAATGCCACTCACAGCTAAAGACTGGCGAATCTTGATTTACCTGCCCACCTGATTGTAAGCAATTGCGCACCATACTAGACTCGTGCGCTTGCCAGCCTGCATAAAAACTCATAGCACATAAGGCAATGACCAGCAGCTTTTGTAACCACGATTTAATTGAGACAGGATTGGCAGTATAGTGCTCGACTAACTCCTCACTGCTAGATGCCGCTGAAGGGGGTAATGAGTCAGTCGACTTTTGACGTTGATCCATAGTATTGGCCTTTATTGGTTATCGCTGATATTAGAACGCCAACTTACCACCCCTCTCAACCGCGCGATTAAAAGCAGGCCGCGCTTCACAGCGCTTCATCCAATTAAGAATATTGACGTATTTAGTGGTATCCAAATCGACTCTTGAGTTGGCTGCTGCCGCTACAAAATACATTTGAATATCCGCTGCGCTAAATGATGCCCCCGCGAACCAATGATTATTCTGTAAATGCTGCTCCATAAGCTTAAGTGCTTTTTCGATATTGCCGCGGATCATAGTATCTTCAACTTGCTTACGGATACCTTTACTCACAGGCTTGATCAAAGCGGGGGATTTATCGACAATTTTGTTAAAGACCAATCGCATGACCAGCGGTGGCATGGCTGAAGCTTCCGCAAAATGCATCCAAAAAGTATAATTCTCCCAAGCGCTCTCATCGTCGTCCTTTGGTTTAAACTTTTGTTCATTATCATAGTGCTTTAATAGATATTCAATGATGAATCCTGACTCAACCAAAGGTCGGTCATCGACCACCAATATAGGCGCTTTGCCCATTGGATGGACCTGCTCCAAGATCTTAGGCGCGAGATACGATTTATCTCGTTGGTAGCAAGTCAATTGATACGACTCACCAAGCTCTTCTAATAGCCAGACAATGCGAAATGAACGCGAGTTTTCAAGATGATGAAGATGTAGCATTTTATTTCCTTATTCTAAGACAATTCAGTGGTATTGCTATGAATACTATTTCATTAAATCATCAGTTACTAAATGACCACTGCTAGCGTAAAGCAGAATATAAAGATTGAAAATCTCTTCAATCTTATCAACATTAATCAATCGCGGTAGTAATTTCGAAATTTATCATAACGCAGTTGTCACGAATTTCCTATTAGGCTTTGGTGCTAATTTTGCCATGATGATTACCTACATTTTAAACGTGGTTTTTTATAAAACTCTTATCATTTGTCGCCTAACTTCACCAAATGTTATGCAGTTAATGTAGCAGCAGTATCTGGCAAACCTATCACTGTGTCTTCTCACTAGCCCCCAGCCGTTCAAGTTTTTTTTCTATTTTATTTATTTTTTGTTGATAGCGTTTAATTTTGTGGAATCGATGCGCAGCCAACACCCCTTTAATACGATTTTTCTTAATTCGACGCCGCGGCGGGAAGGTAGCAATCTGCGGCTCATGATATCCATGCAAGCGGTTGGCACGTTTACGCTCAAGGTAACCTCGCGCGCCATCGATGACCATCAATACGAGCGCCACAAATAACATCGCATACATAATAGTAGAGCCACTTTCTTCAGCGTGAGCGGATAAAATCGTAAGAGAGAATATGAATAAAAATACAGGCTCAAGATAGCAAAGCGTCCCAAACAAAGACACTGGCAAATAACGACTGGCACTCATGGTCAGTGACATTGCCCCAGTACTAATAATGCCAAGTAGGGGTAGCAGATACCATAATTTCGGGGCCGCTGACAGCATGGTTAAGCCATCAGATTGAATAAGTATGGCGATAACGATCGGTAGTAATAGTACCAAATCTGATAGCAGTCCTGTGATAGGCGGTACCGCCAGCTTTCGGCGCATAAGATAGTATGGAGGATAGCCTAGACACACAAACATTGTGGCCCAAGAGATACTTCCGTACGCCACCACTTCATAAAAAATACCGAGCACCGCAAAGCCAGTTGCCAACCATTGCAACAAACTCATCGATTCATGATAAAAAAATCGGCCAATGACAATCATAACCAGCGGATATAGGAAATACCCTAGCGTGACGTCCAAGCCTAAGCCATTGACTGGACCCCACATAAATAGCCACATTTGCGCCCCTAGTATTGGCGTTGGCAATAAGAATATCAACCACTCTTTAGGGGACTTGAGGGTTTTTAGATAGTCAAAGGTATGCTGCCACTGCTTAAGCAAAGTGACCAATATCACTAGACTCATAAGCATCATCACCAGACGCCAAGCAGCCACTTGTGTCCCTGAAAGTGGCTGTAAAAACAACCCAAACAAAAACAAAATTGAATACAATAAATTAGACAATACCGCCGCTATTGTCCCTTTTGTCATCGATCCCATAGCAGTTATAGTGGTCATTGGCTGCCCTCAATCTGTAAAACTAGTTTCGATATACTATTTGAAACATTAAGTAGAATAAAAAACAAAAGCCTCCAGACACTAAGGTCAGAGGCTTTGTTAAGATATTTAAGCGTTAAAGGGTTATCACTCATGACCCTTTAACGAGATAACGACAGTGGCAGTGAAGTTAGTCGTCGGTATTATCGATATCGCTACCTTCTGACTCACTGCTATCGTCTGAGCCGCGCTCTAAGCCAGCATCAGGTGAGGTCTGCATGTCATCAAGCTCATTGACGCGGTCTAACCCATCATGCGCCCCTTGTTGATCCTCAATACCGCTGTCGCTAGCAAAGACACCGTCTTGTTTCAGTGCTTCGACCAAGGACTCATCCTCTTCTTCGTTTTCGACGCGTGCCATAGCGACCAGCTTTTCATCTTTCGATAAGCGGATAAGGGTCACGCCTTGAGTATTTCGACCTGCCGAAGCCACTTGTGCTACAGGCGTCCGTACCAAAGTACCTTTATTTGAGATTAAGATAATGTCATCTTCAGGCTCTACCTTAGTCGCGCGCACCAGCGCTCCATTTCGTGCACTGGTCTTGATGGCGATGACACCGCCGCCGCCACGTTTTTGTGCATTAAACTCATCAATCAAGGTGCGCTTACCGAAGCCATTTTCACAAGCAATCAATATCTCGTTAACTTGATTATCAATGACTACCAGCGACTTAATGGCATCACCCTTACCGATGCGCATACCGCGGACCCCTTTTGCAGTACGGCCCATAGAGCGAGCATCATTTTCATCAAAGCGAATTGCTTTACCGCTAGAGGCAAAGAGCATCACATCTTGACTACCATTAGTGATACGGGCACTGATTAGCTTATCACCGTCTTCAAGACCGATGGCAATAAGACCATTTGAGCGAATATTGGCAAATTGCTCAAGCTCCACGCGCTTCACCGTACCATTCGCAGTGGCAAAGAACACATAGCGGCCTTCTAGCTCATCACTCATCTGCGGTATCGGCAGAATAGTGGTTACCGTCTCATCTGCATCTAGCGAGATGAGATTGACCAGTGGTCGGCCGCGAGCACCGCGACTGGCTAGAGGTACTTCAAAACCTCGTAGGCTAAAGACTCGGCCGTTATCAGTAAAACAAAGCACGGTTGCATGAGTGGAGGTCACGAGTAGATGGTCGATGACATCGTCTTCTTTCATCGCAGTCGCTGACTTGCCTTTACCGCCACGTTTTTGTGCCACATAATCATCAATTGGCTGCGTTTTGGCATAGCCGGTACGCGAGATGGTCATGACCACGGTCTGCTCTGGAATCAAGTCTTCACGGCTAAAGTCACTGCGCGAATCGATGATATCAGTTCGGCGCTCATCACCGAAGTTATCACGAATCTCAATCATCTCATTCTTAATGACTGTCATGAGCATGTCAAAGTCATCTAAGATATCTTCTAATCGAGCAATCTCACGCAGCAGATCTTGGTACTCCTCGGTCAGCTTGTCTTGCTCAAGACCAGTCAGACGATGCAGCTGCATCTCAAGAATAGCGTTAACCTGCTCAAGAGATAGACGATAGCGGCTGTTGTCATCGATAAGCCCATACGGGTTATTAAGATCTTCGCCTTCGATAAACTCAGGTCGCACTGAGCGCACTGCTGTCTGGCTATCACCGCCACGACCCGCAGCCGTTAGCATTGCTACCACAGTTCCCGACTCCCAGGTATCTGCTAGTAGCTTTTCTCTTGCTTCACCGCGATTTGCCGACTCTTTAATCGTAGCAATAATGTCATCAATATTGGCCAGCGCCACAGTTAAGCCTTCTAATAGATGGCCCCGAGCTTTGGCTTTGTTCAACTCATAAATCGTACGACGGGTGACGACTTCTTGACGATGACGCACAAAAGCAGCAATAAGCTGACGCAGGGTCATTAGCTTAGGCTGACCGTTATCAAGCGCCACCATATTGATGCTAAAGCTAGACTCTAATGGCGTCTGCAAGAATAGATTGTTAACAATAACCTCAGCGACTTCGCCGCGGCGCAAGTCAATAGCGATACGCATACCATCTTTATCAGACTCATCTCGAATCTCAGTGATACCCTCGATTTTCTTATCACGAACCAGCTCAGCTATACGCTCAATCAGCTTGGCTTTATTGGTTTGATAAGGGATTTCGGTAAAGACAATACGCTCACGATCACGGTTAACACCATTTTCACTCATCGGCTCAATAATGTAACGACCACGGACGTGTAAACGGCCTTTACCAGTGCGATAGGCATCCAAAATTCCAGCTCGGCCGTGAATAATGCCACCTGTCGGGAAGTCTGGGCCTGAGATATGTGTCATCAGCTCTTCGCCAGAGATTTGCGAGTTCTCAGCGTAAGCCAGACAAGCATTGATGACTTCGGTTAAATTATGCGGCGCCATGTTGGTCGCCATGCCGACTGCAATACCCGTAGCACCGTTGACCAATAGATTGGGCACTCGCGCAGGCAAGACACTTGGCATACGCTCTGAGCCATCGTAGTTGTCTTCCCAATCGACCGTATCTTTATCAAGGTCTGCTAGCATTTGATGGGTAAGCTTAGTCATGCGCACTTCGGTGTAACGCATAGCAGCAGCAGGGTCATCATCGACTGAACCAAAGTTACCTTGACCATCAACCATAGGGTAACGAAGGCTAAAGTCCTGCGCCATACGTACGATAGCATCATAGACCGCTGTATCACCATGGGGGTGGTATTTACCGATGACATCACCGACCACACGTGCCGACTTTTTATAGGGCTTATTGTAGTCGTTAGACAGCTCGTGCATGGCGTACATCACTCGGCGATGCACCGGCTTTAGACCGTCACGAACATCAGGCAATGCCCGTGAGACGATCACACTCATCGCATAATCCAAATAGGATTGCTTTAACTCATCCACGATGGCAATTGGACTGACCGAATCGCTCATACACACTCCTTCACTGTCATTCTCCCAGCAATTATCGCTCTCACAACATACGGTATGCCGTCACATAAAATACTTCATGTGGACCGCTTATCCATCAAAATAAGTATATCGTATAAATATCTCACAACATACCGTCACATCATAGCGCCAGTGTCAGTAGATTGCCTATTTCAATCAGGCTATCAATACCGACGAAGATTAAGCTTGATCAGATAATTTTTATCTATAAAACCAGCTGTACAACGATGTTTTTCAAGGGGTATCACCGACTAGAAAATCAATAATTATTAGGGGAATTGGTTGGTTTACAAAAGCCGTTATTTTACCACAGTTTTGTGCCAAATAGGGCAGAAACCCACGCAATAAAGCTACTAATTACGGGGTATTAGTCACTTGGCAAGACAGCAGCCATTAAGGTGTAAGCTAGAAGTCAGACAAGGCTTATAGCAGCTAAAAGTAGTCGCTAAAATAGGAGCTGGATTTAAGCAATTATTAAGGCAAATCTAATAGTAAATTACGGTTATATGACAAGATTATGTAGCGGACAGTGGACTTATCAGCTGATATCGTCAATTCAAATAACAAAGCACATGGCATAAAGAAGTAATTTTTGCTCAGACTTAGTCGTCCCTTTGGTTTACTAATACCACAATACAAACGTTATCCTGTGGGCTTAATTTACTGCTAAAATATGATCCAGCGCCAACATTCTTGGCATAATGTCTTAGTTTTGGATAGATACTCAGTGACCGATAATTCGACCCAACCTCATAACACCCCCTCCCCTGCTCCTCAAAACCTCGAAGACCGTAGTTTTGATGCGATTGCTGATCACTTTGAAAAAAAGGTCTACGGTGGTCTTAAAGGAGCCATTCGTCTTGCGGTGTTGCGTCGAGACTTATCCGCACAAGTTAGCCAGCTAAGTGCGCGATTAGGTCGACCACTACGAATTTTGGATGTGGGGGCAGGCCTAGCTCAGCTGTCTATAGAATTTGCCACAGCGGGTCATGAGGTGACCATTAATGATATCTCGCACAATATGCTCGCCAAAGCAAAAGCGGCAGCAGCAGAGAGTAAATCAGCGGCCTCAGCAATAGAAAAGGAGGAAGGTATTGAAAAAGTCAATAGCACAGACGTTGATACTAATGAGCCAGTTAAGGCAACAAATGCTGCACTGACTAATATTACTTGGCTTGAATGTCCCTATCAGCTGCTAGATGAGCAGCTCGATGGCAAATATGACCTAATACTATGTCATGCCCTACTAGAATGGCTGGCTGAGCCGCAGGCCATTATGGACTTTTTTGATCGCTGGCTTGCCGAGCACGGGGTGTTATCTTTATGTTTTTACAACCCTGTGAGCTTTGACTATCGTAATCTAATTATGGGCAATTTTAATCTGCTTAACAATAAAGACTATCAGGCAGATAATAAAAAAAGCTTGACCCCTAACAATCCTGTACCTAAAGAAGCGGTTAATAACTGGCTGACCACACACGACTATCAGCTCCTAAGCGCCTCTGGCTTACGCGTGTTTCATGATTACTCGCCGTTAAAACGCGGTGGTCATGCCTTCCCAGAAGCGGTTATAGAGATGGAACTACGCTACTCTAATCAAGACCCTTATAAATGGCTTGGACGCTACTTGCATTATATGGCCACGCGCGCCTAGCATGACTAACCGTCATGTATTGGTGAGCATAACGCTAAACTCTTGAAGTAAAAAATAGAGTCACACGCAAAGACAGTATTAGAAGCGGCTAATACTATTTATAAACTCAGTACCAGTACCCTTAGCGATAAGCTTTGCTCACTTGGCTCTCTTCAAATAGCACCAAATGCTTAAGCTGCGGCTGAATACCAATGCGTGAGCCAATAGCATGATCGTGGTGGCTAGGTACCAAAGACAAGACTTGCTGACCGTCGTCTAGCTGTAGCTGATACAGATAGTTAGCACCGCGAAATACTCTACCAACGACCAAAGCTGTCATACCACTCGTATCATCATGGACGATATCATCAGGTCGTACCAACACCTTTACAGTAACACCTGTAGCGAAGGTTTTGGGCGGTGTCGCTGTCATATCGTCATTGCAGTGGTATGGATCTAGCGTAGGATCAAGGGAGATTGGACCAAGCGCCGATTCGATATGATTGCTGCGCATAGTACCAGTAATCATCGCCCCTTCTCCAATAAACTCTGCCACAAAGGGGCTGTTAGGCTCATGATATAAGGTACTAGGCCGCGCCCACTGGATTAGCCGACCATCTTGCATCACACCTACTTTATCGGCCAATGCGAACGCTTCATTTTGATCATGAGTGACTAAAATCGCTGTAGTCTGGGTGCGCTTTAGGATATCGCGGACACTCATTGCCAGCGACTCACGCAGGACGACATCAAGGTTGGAGAATGGCTCATCAAGTAATAGCAGCTTCGGCTTAGGGGCTAAAGCTCGGGCTAATGCCACGCGCTGCTGCTGACCGCCAGAGAGTTGACTAGGGCGTTTGTTGGCATGTTCAGTTAGCCCCACCAGCTCTAACATCTCACTCACGCGGGCTTTTTGCTCACGTTTGCTGCTTCGATGAATACCAAAAGCGATATTCTTGGCCACGCTTAGGTGACCAAAGAGCGCATAATCTTGAAAGACCATGCCCATACTTCGTTTGGCAGGCAGTACCGAATATATCTCGCCTGAACAATGCTTGGTCAAGCAGCGATCATTTAAGTAGATGCTACCGCCACGTACTGGCTCTAGCCCAGCAATAGCACGTAACGCGGTGGTCTTCCCACAGCCACTATATCCTAAGAAACAACCAATCTCGCCTTGCTGCAGCGCGAACGACATGCCATCAACAACTGTTAACTCCCCATAACCGACGACCATATCCTGAACTGAGAAATAATGATTGCCTGACTCAACGCTATGTCTAGCAGAATCACTGGCATTCGTCGCTGCTAATTTGGCAGCCGCAGCTTCATTATCCGCTCTAGACGCAACATAACTATCAGGATTGGTCGGCGTAGCAAGGTGCTTGGTCATAAGGCATATCTACTTTAAGAAGACAACAATATCAAGAATAATGGTCTAGATTAAGCTAATTTAACGAGTTTTTTCACTTTGCCGCAATAATATCCACACTGGAATAAGACCGACAAGTACAATAAGTAGGCTTGGCAGTGCCGCTCTCCCCCACATACCTTCGCTGGTCATCTCAAAGACCCGAACCGCGAGGGTATCCCAGCCTTGACGACGAGTCATTAAGGTAATCGGCATCTCCTTCATTACCTCAACAAAGCCCATAAGTAAGGCGGTCAATACGCCAGGCTGCAATACCGGCAATATGACTTGACGCCAGCGCTGCATTTTACTATCAGAAAGTAGCCTTGCCGCTGCCTCTTGATTCGGTGTTAAACGCTGTAACTGCCGATCAACTGGCTGATAGCTAACTGTCATAAAGCGAGTCGAGAGCGCCAGTAACATCACTAGCACACTACCTGACAGCACCTGACTGTTACTGATACCCAGGCCGATTAATTGGTTATCTAGCCAAGCGATTGGAATAAAAACACCCACCGCCAATACTGTTCCTGGCACCACGTAGCCTAAATTAGCCATTGTCGCCATGAACCTCGTTACTCTATCAGGATATTGACGCTTTACCCAAGCGACAATAATAGCAAGTATCGCAATGAATACCGTAGTCATTGAAGCGATCGTTAAGCTATTAATCACAAAGTCCACATATCTTGCGTCAAAGTCTTGCTGATAGTTCTTTGCGGTCCAGTAAATCAGCTGAATAAACGGAATTAAAAACGCCAGTAAAAAGACACTAAGACAGACTAAGCTCATCAGCAGGCTGGTAAGTAACGAGGTCTCAAAGCGGCGATTGTCGCCTTGCGTCATAGTGCTGCTTCGACGACTGCCCCAGAACTGCTCAAAGAGCATCACCATAAAGACTACGACAATCAGTAATGCAGCAAGCTGAGCGGCGGTGGTTAAACTAAAAAAGCCAAACCATGCCTTATAGATGGCCGTAGTAAAGGTATCGACATTGAATACAGACACAGCACCAAAGTCGGCCAAAGTCTCCATACAAGCCAACAATAATCCACCGATAATCCAAGGTAGCGCTTGCGGCAATGCCAACTTAAAAAAAACTTGCAGCCGACTGAGACCTAGCATTTGACCAGCCTCAATAGCCCGGCGACCTTGAGATAAGAATGCTTGGCGCGCCAATAGGTAAATATAGGGATAAAAGGCCAACGATAAAATAATACCCGCACCCCATACATTACGCACTGATGGAATACCAGCATCTATACCCATTGCCCGCAGGCCAGTCTGTAACGGCCCACTATAATCAATGATACCGACACTGACAAAGGCAAGCACATAAGCAGGGATGGCCAAAGGCAACATTAGCGCCCAAGTAAAGAAGCGCTGGCCTGGGAAACGATACATACTCGTTATCCATGCTAGCAACGTGCCCAAACTACCGGCTATCACGATAACCATTGCTAATAAGATAGCAGTGTTTTTGAGGACCTGGGGCAACACGTATTCATACATGTGTGACCATATATCAGCCATTGGCTGAAACCAGGACAATAAAACAATAATAATTGGCACTAGCATAAACAGCGAAATCAGTCCTAGGACTGATTTTGCAATCATAGCATTACCAGATTGCTGAATATTTAAGGTAGCGAGTAACTTGGAGGATAATGATTTGGACATGGCTACCTTTTATAGCAGCGTATAGGTATGACTGAGCACCGCTATTACGGCACTAAGATAAACTAAGGAAACGGCCTTTTTGTAGACGCGAGACGATTCAGTATAGCCGAAAAATAACACTTAACCACCTGAATATCAATACGAAGTTATGAGCCAAACTAATCGCGCCTAAAACTTAGAACCACTAAGTTTTAAGCGCGGTAGTTAGAACGTCATCTTTAGGGTAACCAGCTCTAGAATAGCCAGCACTTAACGGTTATTTATAACCTGCTTTATCCATCAATTGGATAGCCTGAGTCTGAAGCTCACCGAATTTTTGAACATTAATGTCATCGGCTTTAAAGTCACCCCATGAGCGCAGCAAGTCTGACTCATCGACGCCCACTTTTACTGGGTATTCTTTGTCAGA
Organism: Psychrobacter pygoscelis; assembly: GCF_004335015.1. Lineage (GTDB taxonomy): Bacteria > Pseudomonadota > Gammaproteobacteria > Pseudomonadales > Moraxellaceae > Psychrobacter > Psychrobacter pygoscelis. The sequence continues at coordinate 21,218 of NZ_RQRU01000006.1, read as the reverse complement.
GCTGGCGTAGAGCCCTTGAGCTTTATCAGATGATAGCCATTCCATTAGCTTTAACGCGCCTTCTGGGTTATCAGAGTTAGCGACAACACCGGCACCAGAGACATTTACATGGGTTCCTGTAGTACCTTGGTTGGCCCAGAATAGCTTAACTGGGAAATCAGGATTCTCATCTAAGATTCGGCCATAGTAATAGCTGTTTGCGATACCGACTTCACACTGTCCAGAGGCGATCGCTTCTAACATGCTTGTGTCATCACTAAATACGTCAGTAGCAAGATTATCTACCCATCCCCGAATGATTTGCTCTGTTTTTTCAGCACCGAGATGCTCAATCATACTAGCAACTAAAGACTGGTTATAGACCTTTTTAGAAGTACGCAGACACAGCTTGCCTTTCCATTTAGGATCGGCGAGGTCCTCGTAGGTCGATAGGTCATTCGTCTCTACTTTACTAGGATCGTAGAAGATAGTACGCGCACGTAATGACAGCCCAGTCCACAGCCCTTGAGGATCGCGGTACTTAGCAGGGACATTATTATCTAGCGTTTCAGACTGTACGGGCTGTAATAAGCCTTTTTGCGAGGCTTGCCACAAGTTACCCGCATCGACAGTCAATAGCATATCTGCTGGGGTATTAGCGCCTTCAGCTTCCAATCGCGCCATCAACGGACCTGTCTTGTCAGTAATCAGCTCAACATTGATTCCTGTCTCTTCGGTGAATTGATCCAATAGCGGCTTAATCAACTGCTCATTTCGTGATGAATAAATCGTTACTGTTTGTCCATCTGTAGCTGTTGGCGTAGTTGCTTCTGCTTCTGCTGTCTCTTCTACTACTGGTGTTTCTGTTGTCGCCTCCTCGGCAGGCGCTTCTGTTTTATTGCAGCCAGCTAGGCCAAGCATAGTAGCAAATACTGCTACCGACAAACTAACTTTAGTAGATAATAAAGATGACACAGTAGACATAGCATTCTCCAAATGATTGCGCAACACTGTTCAAAAGTTTGGATATTCTATTTTGAATACTTCAGTGAATAGGTTGTATCCAAAAGAATTTCATCTACTATCACTAATTAAATAGCTTTTGATGAACACGTTGCTTTATTAACATATCTTTTATAGGTCGGCATTGCGCTCTTACCCTTATAATTTAGGGCTACGCTTATCAAAATTAGTATGTTTTAAAAGTGTATTAAGCTTATGTAAAGGCAAAGCTATTATTTACTAATCATTACTAAGCAGTGCTGATACCCAATACCAAAAGGCATATTAATACAAATGATAGTAATTATCAATATTTTTAATTATCACTATTAATTAATATTGCTTGGAGCTTTAGCTAGTCTTTATAATTTAACAATAAATTTTAATTATTTACTTTTCAATGATGTATGAGCTGTAGCATAGATTCAATCTACATCATTGACTCATACTAGACTAACCATTGCCCGATTAGCGCATTGACTGCGGCTTCTGTGCGCAATATTCGCGCGCCCATAGACACTGGCTGACAGCCCTGTGCTTGTAATAGCTCGACTTCATAATCAATCCAGCCTCCCTCAGCACCTATACATATAAGCGTGGGTAGCGCTCTTTTTACGGACTGTTGACGGCTCTCTTGATCATCTTCCAATCTGGCTTCTAGCGCCAAGCTGCGATGAGATTTAGTCAATGCCGTGTCCTCAATGGACGATAGATAGTCCCGCAAACTTAAGGGTGCATAAGGATGAGCAACTATAGCTTTCCCTGCCTTGCAGTGTTCAGCCAACTCATCTTCCACAAAAGGCTTAAAGCGTTTTTTCAAAGTAATGCTAGGTGCTACGGTATCACACGCCTGCTGCAAACCCTCAACAACGAACTCATCAAGACGCTGTAAAAGCGGACTTTGCCAATAGCTTTTTTGACTGCGATAACTATTGACTAAGATAATATGCTTGACCCCAAGAGCGGTCATGTCCATGATCAAACGGCGTAGTACTTTTGGCCGGGGCACTGCCAATACGATCGTTAATTCTAGCTTACTTGGCGGCGCAGTATTAAGCGCCACATCGACTAGAGTGATGCTACCAGCCCTAATCGACCCAATCACGCCCGATCCTAGATTGCCATTTTTTTGACCAATCTTTAGGGTATCCCCTACTTTTGCACCAAGCACATCTTTAATGTGCGCCAATTGCTGAGTATCAGTAATCTTTGCTTGGCAATATGCGTGTGCCCTAGTGTCATCTGCTAGATGACGATCGGACGCTAGTAGCGGATCAGGATATGAGGGAGTAAAAGCTGACTCGGGCAATAGCAAACAGTTCATCTTATTGATACTTCCAGTTCATCTTATTGATACTTCCAGTTCATCTTATTGGTACTTCCAGTTCATCTTATTGGTACTTCCTAAAAAATTGCTATAGAACTCGAGAAGAATATAAGAAAGGATAAGACAGAACTAGAGCAAGTCCCATCCAAACACTGACTCTGAATAGAATCTCGCTAACTCATAATCTTACCGATTCGAGACGCTGGTTTAAAATTTACCAAGCGTGAGCTTTTATTACTGTTTTGATCATATCGAGCTGACGTTGCAAGACCAGCTGGTGATGCTCGACTTCTTTATACCCCAACTGTCCTGCATGATGCGCACTGTCTAGATTTATCAGCCACCTCTCAAGCTGAGCTTGTAAGGCAGATTGAGCTTTTGCAGGCGACTTTGTGGCTGGTAGCTGATACAAGGCCCCTTTGTCGACTAAGGTATCCACCACTTCCTGACAAGACTGGGTGAATGGCCCCATAATTACTGGAGTGGCCACGCTTAGTGGTTCTATAGGATTATGACCACCGATATCTACCATGGAGCCGCCAACCACGGCCACATCTGCTATTTGATACCAGTGCATCAGCTCTCCCATCGTGTCCGCTAAATACACTTGGATGTCCTCGGTAATCGACTGGTGCAAGCTACGGCGCGCCATCGTAAGATTAGCGCGCTCAATCAATGCTGCGACCTCACTGAAACGCTCAGGATGTCTTGGGACAATAATCAGTAAAGGTTTGGTCAACTCTGAATTTGTGAGCAACTGCTGCTGCACAGCCAGTGCGATTGACTCTTCCCCCTCATGAGTACTGGCTGCTACCCAAACTGGCCGTCCTTGAGTAGCAACCGTTAATTGATCATTCAAGCTTGGCTCATCAGTGCAGTCTGATAACACATTTACCTGAGGCTGATTGACGACCCATTTGAGCGAGCCTGCCACACGAATCTTGGCGCTTGGCGCACCTAGTTGGCGAAAGCGCTTGGCTGATTCGGCATCTTGAGCGATGATCAAGCTAAGATTCTGCATCATACTGGCAGTGACTTTGTCTATCTTTTGATAGCGCTTAAATGAGCTGGCCGATAGCCTAGCATTGACCAATATCGCTGGAATCTGCTGACTAGCAAGTCTTGATAGTGTCGTCGCCCACAGCTCAGTCTCGACGAATAAAGCCGCCACAGGTTGAACATGCTCTAAAAACGCCTCAACGACTGGCGTACTATCCACAGGCACATAGCTGTGACTCATGTGCCCTGCCGCTATCTGCTTAGCAAAGCGCGACTCAGCTCGAGCATGACCCGTCTGAGTCGTATTGGTCAACCAGATACCAAACCCTTCAGCGAGCAGCTGTTCTAATAGTGGCGCGATGGTATTAGTCTCGCCCAGCGATACCGCATGACACCATATGACGCCTTGCTTATGACGAGTATGAAGCGTCTCGTCTATTATTACTGTATCACTCGGCGCAACGCGCTGATGCCCATGATCCTCATAATACCCTTGATGACTCTGAGAACTTTGCTTAACTGGCTTGTCACCGCTATCTATCCGGTCTACTTTATTGCTCGCTGCCTGATCTACAACTGCTTTACTAGAGCTTGTTTTGCTGCTGCGCCCTTTATGGGTACTGATATGGGGCGGTACTGGCCGCGAGGGATAACTATGACCAAAACGCTCAGCAACCTCATTGTCATAATTATCATTATTTTTAGAACGTCGCCAAACTGACAGTCGATATAACGGCTTTAGTAAGCTCATCACGCTCAGATAATACCAAGGTGGCGCCGTGAATTCGCCGCGACAATCATTGCCCCGTACAGCCTGAGTACCACCCTTATGATCATGATCCAGACCATCTTCACATTGTGGATCAATTATTGGACTTGTGGCTAGATTTGAAGTTATAGATAAGGCATCTGTAGCAGAGGTAGAAGCTGACTTTGACGGGCGCGTTGGGCTACTATCGTCGAGACGTTCTGGATCGGAGGAGGAGATGGGCATGATTCAGCCTAAATGCGGGCAAAAAGAAAGTGGATTTTAGCGCAAATAGATATAAAACAAAATCTTAACAATGAATTAGACCATAAAAATTTATAATTCTGCGTTTATTAATTATTGTACTAAACATTGTGCACAACGACTTAGAGACTGATATCGCCCGATACTATCTAAAGCTTACTAGACACAGCGGCTTGGTTATTAGCCCATGATACTGACAACTACCCTACTCACAAAAACACCAGTGATATGACGGGTCATACAGCCAATACCATATAAAATCATTAAGCCCTTCATCCGTATGTCAGGCTAGAATAAAGGAGCTATACAACCTAAGTAATACTGATAACTATCGCTAATAGACAGCTATTCATCAGTGCCACATATTTTTTTCACGAGTAATACTTGCGGAAATTGGTTTTTATTAGCTTGGGTATTGTTAATTAGCACACCACTTAAGCAAACCCGAAAGGACTGAACCAACACCCCATTATTATTATCCAAGATCTCATCTAATATGGCTTTATTATCGATTAATAAATAGGTCTCATTTGCGGTCTTTAACAGCTTACCAGTATCTGTCTGAACAAGCACACCCTGAAACTCTGTGAATTTTAAGTTGTTCTTACTGCTCGCAGCGACACTATTAGCGTGCGACACTACCATAAAAGGGAAAATATTTATCAAAAGTAATACTATATAAGCGAAAAAGCGCATAAAATCCTTAGGTCATCATCAAAGCATAAAATTGTTTTACACTTTAGTCTTTATACCTCATAACAGAAGCTTTGTAACAACTAAACAAACCAACAATCACGTTACCATAGCATTATACCTTTGGTCTGTAGTGGATACTGGATTTTTTATTGGTTATAGTCAGGTTATTTGTATAAATATAGTCGACTCTAAATAAAATACCGTCCTCATAATGTGATGCGCAACTGTGATGAGTTCCTATTAATAACTGCCATCTTTTTAGCTTTAAATGGCCACAAATAAGATCACTGCCAGCACCAGCACTATAGCAAATAGTAGACCATAGCGCTTATTTGACGTTTGTGATTGCTTTTTTACCGTGGTCAGTACTTCTGCTTGCTGCCACTGAGTAATAATCTGAGCGGCTTCAGGGTGACCATTGTTAGCCGCTTCAGTTAGCCAGTATTTACCCAAAGTAATATCTTGCGGTACTTTAAGCCCCTGATAATGCAGCTTACTCAGTAGTCGTTGGCCGCGTGAATCGCCCTGAGCTGCGGCCTTATTAAGCCACTCAATACCAGCGGCTTGATCCTCGATATCCCCATCACCGAATAGCTGTAGCAATGCCAGTCTAATCATTGCCGCACTGTGCCCTAAGTCTGCGGCTTCCTTAAGTTGCTCAATTGCGCTTTGCCGCTTAGCGTTAGCCAGTTGCGATAGTTCATCTTCGTTAAGATGATAAAGCTGTGATTGGGACTCACCTTGCCCTTCATCGAATTCATTTAATACCTTAAGTGCTTGTTGATATTGCAAATCTCCGGCGTTTTGCTGCTTATCAATGCTCTCTAATTCTTTAATCACCGTGTCTATTAAGTTAACGATAGGGTCTGTGGAGCGTGTAGTCGCGGCTAAGTCACCATTAAGCCTTGGCGTCGTCTCTGACTCTGAGTGCTGACTAACCACTCCTAAATCTTTTGATTGCAAGGCCTCGTTTTGAATAGCTTGGTTTTGAATAGCTTGGTTTTGAATAGCCTCGTTTTGAATAGCTTGGTTTTGAATAGCCTCGTTTTGAATGGCTTTAGGCTGTTCCACGTCTTGTTGAGCGACCTTAGTTGGCAAGCGCTTATCTATTGCCCAAAAAATACTGCCTTCAACCGCTTCGCCATTCACGGAGCGAAATGGTCGGTCTATACTGGCAAACAGTCTCGCACCGATCGGCTCAAGGGCAAAATATACTGCGTCGAAGGTAGAGTGGGCATTCTTAGATAGGGGCTGCGCAGTAACAGGGTTATCATCTAGCGGCTGATAGCGGCAGGCCAATTGCTGATAGAAGTTATTAGGCTCTGGAATGGCGCCGACCTTTTTACTCCACTGAGCGATCTCTTTTTCACTTAACCAATACGCTTGGTTATGCCACTGCTTTGCCAATACTTGTCCACTATAGCGCCCGACAAAGCGAAGGAAGCGTTGACAACTCGGCTGGGCCAAAAATGTGGCTTCAGTCAAATTGTTGGCGATTAGCTCATGGCGAATTTTAGATATTAGTAAGTCTATCCGTTTGAGACTGTCGATTGAATAGTCGAGCTGGCACTGTTGTAGCTGATGACGATAAGCCATCGTTGCCCCGTCATCTTGACTTTTATTAGTTCGTGTACTTCCTAATGCTGAGGCCGTGCTGGGACTTGAGACAACTACCAAAGCATCTTTATTAGCAGCATTTTTATTAACGCTTTCTTTATTATCCGTGTCTTTATTGGTAGATGACTTAATTAAATTATCAACGGGCATCAAGGTCAATCCTCTATAGTTTAAGCCTTATTGAAAGTAATGCTTAATCAGGGTATTTACAGGCTAACGCTAGGTTACAGCAAAGGGCTAAACAGGCGCATACCATTATCGAACAATCGCTTAAAGTTATGCCGCTGCTGCCACTGCTCTAGACACAAAATCTCACAGTGATTAAGATAGGAATCCTGACAGGCAGCCACCTGAGCCACCATAGCTGGCGAGTAAATAGCCAGACTGACTTCCATATTGAGATAAAAGCTGCGCATGTCGATATTGACAGTACCGAACAGACAATATTCATCATCGACAACCACGGTCTTAGTATGCAGCAATCCACCGCGAAATAAGGCTATCGTCACGCCAGCCTCTAATAGCTCCTCATAATAAGCTTGCGAAGCATGCTGCACCATAAAAGAATCAACAGTTTTGGGAATAATCAGCGTTACCTCGACCCCACGCTTGGCCGCCGTCGTCAATGCACCAAGTAGCGCTTCATCCGGCACAAAATAAGGTGTCGTGATCTGAATCCGCTCATCAGCGCGATGAATGACGGTCACTAATGTATTGTAAATCACATGCGCTGTCACTTGCGGTGCTGAGGGAATAAGCTGAGCAGTGACTGGCTCTACCGCTGGTAAAGGTGCAGAGACGACCTCACCGCTAATAATCCAATCCTCCTCTGCCTCAGTCATCAGTCCAACCACTCGATCGGCTGAATCGTTAACATCATTAATCCGCGGATTCATCATGTACAGCTTTCGAGTGTAGGTATTAATTCGTTGATTCAACGCATCTAAATTACTATTACTCTCAGCGCCAATGTCAGTCACGACTACTTTTGCCATTGCCGTCACGATACTGATCGGTTTACGGCTTTTGATGCGTACCATAGTATCGATCCACTGCCCGACATCTTTATCTTGCTTAAAATATGCTGGGTCCACTAGGTTAAAGCTGCCGGTATAGCCGATATCTTCATCAATGACGATAATCTTACGATGATTACGTAAGTCAGTTCGCTTAAATAGGGTCTTAAATAAGCCTACGGGTAAAGACTGATGCACGATTACCCCAGCATGACTTAACTTATGATAAAACGATGAGTTAAAGAAATTGAAGCTACCGACACTGTCAGCTAGCAGATGACACTCGACACCACGCTGTGCTGCTGCTATTACTGCGTCTAATACCTCACAAACTCGGCCTTCTGGATAAACGATATAAAACTCCATCAAAATCACACGCTGGGCAGAATGAATATCGTGAAGTAGCTGATTAAATATCTCATCAGGCTCGGTCAAAAGCTTCATTTTATGATTATCATAGACCCCAAAGCCCGTCCAAATCGTCCCGATACGACTGACCCCGCGATAGGTCTCAGGCAATAGCTCTTGACCTTGGTCAAATATCAAGCGCTCTCGCTGAGCCATCTCATTTAATAGCGCCCGTGCCTGCTCAGTTCGTTGCAGATAACGGCGGCCAATCATTGGTTCGCCTACCAATAGATAGGCAACCATGCCAACCAAAGGTAGCGTAAATAAGATAACCAACCAAGCAATCGCCACACCGACATTACGCTGCACTGACAAGATACGCAGCGTGAGTAATATCATCATCACAACATGAGCCAGCAATCCCAGTTGCGCCACATCAATCCATGACCACGCCTCAAACAAATGATCAAAAACCTGAGTATCTATGACTATCTCCTCGCAAACTCTTACGCGCCTATCTCAAAGGTAGCTTATCATAATGATTTATATATTATTGTCTATCATCATTACGACTAACTCACCTATTCAACTTATACTAGCTATATAAAATTGTTCAAGTTAATTTAAGATAAGATGGATATCTATCTTAGTGTCTAGTGGGTCGTTTTCTAGCTAACTTGAACATACAACTATGCAAAGTGCCTAAGATGTCAGCTAGAGAAAGCTCACGCTAGCTGAATTGAATTGACTCTACAAAGTTCCTACTATATTCATAAGCTCACAGTGGCCTCCTTAAGACCAATAAATTGAGTCTGAGCAATAGTGTTAATCGGTCTCACTAAATAAAAATAAAAAAAGATTTGACAGCCAATCTCAAATCTATATAATACACACCCACAGCGACGGACCTTAGTAATAAATTGATTAAGGCTACGTTGTTTAAAAATCTGAGTAGAATGTGACAGTTACTTCTTAGATTAAATAGAAAATCTCTTATACTAGATTTTCTGTTGAAATAAAAGGTTATACCTAAGTGAAGGTATTGAGCTTTTAGAATTTGCGAATAAGCAAATTCTCTTGCGCTCGGACGAAGCAGTGCTTCGTTGCTTCCTCGCTCAGGGTGATTAGCTCAGTTGGTAGAGCGTCTGCCTTACACGCAGAATGTCGGCGGTTCGAATCCGTCATCACCCACCACTTAATAGCTTGTGGTAAAAAAGCTAGACGACCTAAGCAGCGGTAGTTCAGTTGGTTAGAATACCGGCCTGTCACGCCGGGGGTCGCGGGTTCGAGTCCCGTCCGCTGCGCCATATTTAAAACTAAATTAACTTAGTTAACGAAGTTTCAACCCCAAGTATTTATTTGCTTGGGGTTTTTTTGTGTCTTTAGGTTTTTGGTTTGATTAAGCCAAATAACTTAATCTTGCAGATATCCAGTCATATATCACAAATACAAACACATCGGAGCTCCTGAAATAGGCTCAGAGATAATTTGGGCTTGTACATCAAACACATCAGCGAGCATAGCTTGTGTAATGACCTCTTGTGGCGTGCCAAAACCCTGTAGCTTACCCACTTTGAGCAATACTAACCAATCACAATAACGAGCCGCTTGGTTTAAATCATGCAACACGACAATGATGCTTTTTCCTTGCTCTTTTAAGTCTCGCATAAGTTTCATTAGCTCAATCTGATAGGCAATATCCAAAAATGTAGTAGGTTCATCAAGCATAATAATGTCAGTATCTTGAGCTAATATCATAGCAATCCAGACACGTTGCCGTTGTCCACCTGATAGTGCCTCTAATGCCGTATCAGATAGTGATTCAATAGACATCTCTGCCATTACCCTATCGACAATTTTATTATCTTGCTGACTCAGTTTACCCCAGTGCGATACATAAGGTGTTCGACCATATTCTACCAACTGCCTAACGGTTAGACCTTCAGGGTGTGTTTGGCTTTGTGGTAACACAGAAATTTGTTGAGCAATTTGCCGATTGCTCAAGCTTGCCATATCAGTGTCACCTAATAACACTTTGCCTGCTTGTGGCTCAATTAAGCGAGACAATCCTTTTAATAAAGTTGATTTGCCACAGCCATTTGGACCAATAAGTCCGATGACTTTATTTTTTGGTAACTCTAAACTTAACTCTTTAATAATGGGATCACTGTTGTGATGATAGCCTAACTGTAAGTTTTGAATAGAGAACATTACCACCCTCGATAGCGAGAAAGCAAAAAGATAAAATATGGCGCACCAATAACAGCTGTCAGTACGCCTGCGGGCAATTCAACAGGAGCAAACAAACTACGAGCCAGACTGTCTGCTAAAACTAAGATAATAGCTCCTATTAAGGCAGATAGAGGTATCAATAGGCGATGCTGATGCCCAAATAACAAACGGGCAATGTGTGGTGCAAGCAATCCAATAAAGCTGATAGTTCCTGCAACTGATACTGCCAAACTGGCAATAATAACGGCGGTTAATAAGGTAGTAAACTCAATGGGTCTGACAGATATACCCAAGTGATGAGCCGTTTGCTCTCCCAGTCCCAGTACATCCAATCGCCACGCCAAATAAAAGCTTAGTAATAACAGTAACCCAAAGGTTAATAATAATGCAGGAATATGTTGCCAACCTCGCCCCCACAAGCTACCTGTTAGCCAAATCATAGCTGTATTGATTTCGACAGGATATATCACTAATAAAAAGTTAATCGCACTTGCCAAAAAAGCACTGATAGCCACCCCAATTAATGCTAATCGTGCAGGGGTTGGATTGCTGATTTGTGCCAAAAGCACAATCAAACAAAATGCCAATAACCCTCCCAATAAAGCAGCAATAGACAGCCACCATGTTGGTGAAGCAGGCACCATCACCAACAGCAAGGTAGCACAAAACCCCGCCCCAGCACTGATACCTAATAAATCTGGTGACGCTAATGGATTGCGGATAATACCTTGTACCAGACAGCCTGATAGCCCAAGACTTGCTCCCACTAATATTGCCAATATCGTACGAGGCAAACGGTGTTGCCACACCACAAAATCTTGCTCACCGACAAATCCTTGCCATAAGTTTTGCCATATTTGCCCATTGCTTAATGAGCTTGCCCCCATAAAAATACTGCCAATACTCAGTACAAGTAGTACCAGTACAATCAAACCTATCAACATAGGATGTGATAATGACAAAAAAGAGCTTTTTGTTTGCTGCGACTGTAATGGTGAGTTTGACATGAGTATTTTTTAGTTCTCTAAGTTTTTAAACATCTAAAGCCCTAAATATCTAACTTTCTAAGTCTCTAGGCGTCGTTGACAGGCTAAGGCAATAAAGATAGGTGTTCCTATCAAGGCAGTTAATAAACCAACTGGCGTTTCAGCAGGAAAAGCGATAGCACGTGATAACACATCCGCCCATACCATCAAAATACTACCTAAAAGCATACTTAGCGGTACAAGCTGAAGGTAAGACAATCGACTAACTTGGCGTAATAGGCGTTTGGCAATATGTGGAATAATAAGCCCTACAAAGGCAATCGGTCCTGCCACTGCCACACTAATTGCCGATAAGATGACAATCAAAGCACCACAAGACCATTGCAAACTGCGTAAATTAATACCTAAACTACTGGCAACATCATCTCCCAATACCAATACATTGAAGCGAGGTGAAAGCCAAATAGTATAAGCCAAGCATATAAGTGAAATAGGAACTAATATAGACAGTTGTTGCCATTGGCTATTAGCAATCGACCCTGCCAGCCAATACAGCACGCCGTAAGCTTGCTCATCAGTGACAATCAAGGCTGCACGAGTGATACCAATGAGTAATGCATTAATCGCCACCCCTGATAATATCAGGCGTACAGGATGTACCCGTCGCCCAGAAAAATATCCTGCTAAGCTAGCAACTAAGCCACAAGCAATCACAGCACCCACTAAGGCTTGCAAAAAAGTAGAGTGTAAAAAGCCAAATCCTAAGCCAATAGAGGATAGGGCAACCACACAAGCTGACCCCGAATTAATACCCAGTACCGCAGGTGAAGCTAAGGTATTGCGAGTTATAACCTGCATCAGCAGACCTGCTACTGCTAAATTTGCCCCAACAAAGACAGCAACCAATACTCTAGGCAAGCGCACATTCACAATAAGCTGGCTGGCTGTTGCTGTACTAGAAGCTTCATTTGCAAGCCTAGGTAACCAATCAAAAGGTAGGTAAGAGCTAATATATTGAGCAAGCAGTCGCCATAAATCTACGATGGTTAAATGGAACTTAGAATAGGCGGTCAACCCTTGCCATATACCAATGCACAATACAAATAGTAAGCCCACCCATAATAGCAACAGTAACCAACGTGACTGCTTATTGACTTGCTTTGTAGATGGATTTATCACTGATTGAGTAGCCACAGTAATGGACTCTTATTGGCTTATGTTGATGATATCTTGAGCCATGTGTTCAGCTGATTGCATACTACGGTTTAATGCCCAATAAGTAGGATCAACTTCAATCACATGATTATTTTTTACCGCTTTAAGCTGCTGAAATAATGGTGAGGATTGCCATTCATCATATACAGTATGGTCATTATAACGACCAATGAGTAACCAATCTGGATCCGCTGCGACCAGTTGTTCTAGACTGGTGGGAATATATGCCTCTTGTGTTTGTTTAGGAATCGGACTGTTGATATTAAGATATTCAAGTACAGTACCTGCATAAGAGCGAGGGCCATGAAACCACATACCTTTATCAGAGATAATGGCAAATTGGACGCTTTGGTTAGCTAACTTACTATCGACTAGTTGGGCTTTATAACCATGCATGGTTTGCAGGTGTTGATTGATGGCTTGTGCCATTTTTTCATCTTGATGGACGATATGACCGACAAGCTGTGCTGATTGTAGATTTTCTTCATAAGTTTCCCCCCGACTTTTTAGCACTACTGTTGGGGCAATGTGGTTTAACTCATCAGCAATAATAGTATGGCGTTCTTCATCAGCAATGATTAAATCTGGCTTTAGATCAGCGATAGTTTCAAGGCTTGGCTGATAGCGTGATCCAACTGAAGTATAGTCGTTCACTTCACTACTAAATTCAGGGATAATGCTGTCAGGCTTATTGTCATCAGCAACACCAACAGGCTGTAACCCTACCGCTAAAATATCTCCTAAAAATGAAAACTCCATCACTACAATACGCTGAGGATTTTGTGGGAATTTATCTAAATTGGGGACATGTTGGGTGATTTGTTGCTCAGTAAGTAAGTGAATACCATCTTCTAAATTTTGACTGGTAGCACTGTTGACATTATTGTCAGCATCATTAACATTAATACTAGTAGTTTCTATCGTACTTGAAGAATTTTTCTGGCTGATAATAAACCATCCACCACCGACTATAATAAGTGTAATCACAAAAACAGGAATAATAATGGCAAGACGATGTTGGCTCATGGCTGGATAACCCTTAGATTTAGATGAGATGAGAGCATATTGGGCCCCAATATGCTCTAAGTGAGAAAAGCTAGACTAAGCTTTAAGAACTAAAATTCATAGTTATACGTCAATAGCCAAGTTCTAGGTGCCCCCAGACCAATTTGATTCAGTCCTGATTTACCATTAGTTGCTCCAAGTGCGTATTTTTTATCTAGAGCATTATTAAGATTTAACTGAATGTTGTGTTTACCTATGCTATAGGCGGACATCAAGTCAAGAGTGGTATAACCATCTAGTTTTACCGCTTCATTATCACCTGCATAACGATCGCTGACATAGTTAACCCCACCACCGATACGCCATTGCTCCGTTGGTTGGTAGGCTGTCCAGACAGAGAAAGTTTGATTTGGAATATCGTTGGGTCGTAAACCTGTCTCAGTATTTTCTGCTTTAATGTAGCTATAGCCAGCAGATACATCCCAATTTTCATTAACTTTACCACGAGCTTCTAGCTCAATGCCTTGATGGCGAAACTCATCTTTAGCAATTACTTCACGATTTTCATTAGTTTTGGGCTGTTCTTGGTCAATGCGATATAGTGCAGCATTGAGCATGATCTTACTATCATTTAGATAAGTCTTAATTCCCAACTCTTTTAAGTCAGCTTGATACAATGCGCTCAATTTTGGATTGATATAAATCCCTGCATAAGGCAATTGCCATGAGCGTCCCATCGTAGCGTAAGCTGAAGTATCTTCACTAAAGTCATACACCACACCAGCTCGATAACTTAACTTATCATCTTTTAGCTCACTGTCTTTTCCTTTAAAGGTTTGCTCAAGTTTTATATCATCATAACGAAGATTACCAACCAGTGACCAATCACCTAAATGAAACACATCTTGAGCAAATACACCAATGCTTTGTGTGCTGTTTTTACGAAATGGCGGAAAACTAGGATTAGGTGTATCGATACTGACGGGATTTATTAAGGATTTAGAAGGAATGTTTTTGTCAGATGCTAGCATCAGATCAATATCAATATTATTATAATCCGCCCCGAATAATAACTCATGGTCGCCTAAATTCCATTCTAACTCAGACTGTAAAGTAGCAGTAGTACGAGGATCATAACCAAAATTATTGACCGTTTGAGCAATGGTATCTCCTGTCACTGGCGTAGTGGCTTGACGTGTGCCTTTTTGCTCAAGCGTAATATGATTATAAGAAGCACGATTTGTCCAGGTCATGTTCTCATTAATGTTGTATTGATGATTAACACTGGCATGCCAAGTATCTGAATCCTGAAAATCATTGGGAGCACCATAGTAAGTGTTAACTTCTACATCAACAGGCTTACCATCTTTTGAGGGGACACCACGATAAGGTACTAAGTGCTGATGCATATAATCTAATGAGACATCTAGAGTATGTTGGTCATTAGGTTGCCAACGCAGTGTCGGAGCGATAAAGAAGTCATTGGAATCCACATCATCTACATAAGAATCACTACGACGATATTCAGCATTAACTCGAGCATTAATTGTATTAGACAACTTATGGGAGCTATCAATACGAGCCACCGCTAAGCCATCACTACCGACTTGTGCTTGTACTTTGTTAAATTCTTCACCCTCTGCTTTTTTATTAACGAAGTTAATAACACCACCAGAACTACCTCGACCATATAATGCACCTGCAGGTCCTTTAACGACTTCGACACGTTCAACATTTGCCAAACTGCGGTATGATTGCAACTTACCATCATCACGCATGCCATCACTATAAATGTCATTTAATCCATTAAACCCACGGATAATAAACTCATCACGGCTACCCTCCCCTAGCGTATTATTCAGCCCTGCCACCCCTTTCATTGCCTCTAATACACGCACAGCCCCACGGTCTTCTAATTCCGTTTTAGTAACTACAGAAACTGACTGAGGTACATCCAGCCATTCAGTACTGGTTTTTGTTCCTGAGGTTGGTGCATATTCTGCATAGCCTTCATAAGTTTTTGCAGTAATCACAATAGGATCAATTGTAGTAGATGGTAAAAATGTTGTGCTTGTTTGTGATGGATAAGCCGTATTAGAACTATCTTGAGCAAAAGCATTTGCATTAACTAATAACCCTGCTCCTAATACAGAAAAAGTCAGGACATGTTTTATTGCTTGAACCAAAGGTTTTTGTACAGAGTATTTCATAGTAAGCCTACTATTGAAGTCATGCCATTTAAGAAAACGCAGGTGTTAGATATAAAAGAGAAATCTAGTATTAATTAAAACTAATATTATTTGCAAATGATAAGCAATGTCGTTTAAAATTGCAATAATTCAGTAACATACAATTAACTTACTATTATTTTTAATTTACTTAAAAAATACTGGAAATCATTATGGCTAGTCCTCTAAGACATACAACTTTGTGTGTGGCATTAGTGCTTGCTTATCAGCAAAGCTTTGCTGATAACAATACTTCAGAAAGTATACAAGGCTCTTCACAATCTACTCCAGATAATACTTCGACGATGACTCTTGATACTATCGTAATAACTGCCGAAACTTTAGGTGATTCTAGTAGGGATACAGTGAAAGATTTTGCCGGAAATCGTACTGTTATTGAGAAAGAGGTTATAGAAAAAACAGCATCTAATTCTATTGATGGTGCATTACAGCATATACCGGGTGTAAAAGTTCAAGATGAAACAGGAACAGGTGTATTACCCAATATCGCCATACGTGGTTTAAATTCTAGTCGTAGTGGACAAGCTCAATTTTTAATGGACGGCATTCCATTAACCCTTGCTCCTTATGGACATACAGGGCAATCAATATTTCCTGCTACTTTATCAAATATTGATCGTATTGATGTGGTACGTGGTGGTGCGGCCACACAGTATGGCCCAAACAATGTTGGTGGGGTAATCAACTTAGTCACTAAGCCAATACCAGGTAAGACACAAACGGAACTTAGTTCAGATGTCACTTTATTTGAGCAAAATGGTAAATCACTTACTGACTTATATGCTAGCCATAGTCGATGGCTTACCGATAATTTAGGTGTACAACTCGAAGCCAACTATTTAACAGGGGATAGTTTTCGTGATCACTCGGATACTAAAGTAGCCAATATACAGGCCAAGGCGCTTTGGTATATCGATGATACCCAAGAACTCGAGGGATTTTTACAATACTATGATGCTGATACACAAATGCCTGGTGCATTATCACCTGATGCTTACAAGCAAAATGTTGAACAGTCACAACGTCCACTAGAAGCCTACCAAGGCAAATCTACTCGTTGGCACGCTAGATATAAAAACTATTTAAATTTTGGTAATCAAGCTGTGGCAGATGTAACTGCCTTTGGACATCATGCAAATCGTAACTTTGAGTGGGGGTTTAATTCACAATTTAAGAAGCAAGGTGTTCACTGGGCAGATCCTGCTGTTGCTTCTGATACTCTGCGTACCTCCCCACGTGAATTCAACGTTTACGGTGTAGAGCCAAAATTCTCTATTGAGTTTGGAAGCCCTGAAACTGCTACCCATCATGTCATTAGTGGTATTCGTTATGTCAATGAGGAGATTGACTACAAGCTAACCCAACGTAAATTAGGTGATTCTGCAATTAGTACACCTCGAGATTGGCATCTAAAAACAGATGCTTGGGCAGGTTATATCAGTGATGAAATTGGTTTAATGAATGGCAAGATAAAAGTCACTCCAGGGCTACGTTATGAAACTGCCAAAATGGTATTCAATGATAAAGGTAAAAACACTCAAGATAAAAATACCATTACCGACTGGCTACCAGGTTTGACTGCTTCTTATCAGCTTAGTGATGTCAATGATAAAGATAACTTATGGATAGCGTACGCCAATGCTCAAAAGTCCTTACGTACCCCACAAATTGCTTATATCCGTGGTAAAGGTGAGGAAGGTAGTGAACTGGCTTGGAACTATGAAGTTGGTACTCGCTATACCAACGATAACTTACAAGCCAACTTAGGGCTATATCGAATTGATTTTAAAGACCAACTACAATGGAACAGTGCTCAGCAATCCTTTGATAATGTTGGACATACCTTACATCAGGGTTTAGAAACATCCATCCGCTATACACCTGAGCAGTTTGATAGTTTAGATTTAGGACTATCGTATAATTATTTAGACTCTACATTAGAAGAAGGAGATGACAAGGGTAATCAACTGCCTTATAGCTCAAAACATCAGCTTGGCTGGTCAGCCAGTTATGGTTATGAGGACTTTGTTGGTACACTATCAGGCATTTATTACTCTAAGGCCTTTACGGATAATGCTAATACAGTAGAAGAAAGTGCTGATGGTGGAAAAGGTGAAATACCTGCTTACACAGTATGGAACTTCAACCTCCAAAAAACTATCAAAGATACAGATGATAAAAAATTATCAGTACAGTTTGGTATTAATAATTTACTTGATGAGCAGTATTATTTCCGTGGTATTGATACCAGCCCTGTAGGGCGCTATCCTGCACCAGGACGCTCTTATAAATTTGGAGTCAATTATCAGTTTTAAATCTTAAACATGATTTAAATATATACTCTCTTATGAGTCATAAAAAGCGGTGCATTCTAAAGCGATGGAACTCAAGCTCTATCGCTTTTTTACCCTTTTAAAATAAATAGGCTTACCACGGCACTCTACCAGCTGACTTAAACTACGTATCACCCTTTGAACAGGCAGTGAGAAGTCTACCTCGATGGTTAATGCTTCACGGTTATAGTCATCAATGACATTAAACAGTCTAATAGCCCTACCATCAGTTAGCGCATCGTGCATAAAGTCCAGGCTCCAGCTTTGATTAATGCTAGTGGGCACAGTAGCTTTTGAGGTCTTTCTCGCTTAATACGACGTTTAGGCTTCATTCTAAGATTTAATTCAAGTTCACGGTAGATTCGATAAACCCGCTTATGATTGTAAGGCAGTCCTAGTACATTTCTTAGATACAAGAAGCACAGTTTAAAGCCCCAGTTCTTATGGCTGTTTGTCAGCTGGATTAACAGCTTAGCTATCTGATCATTGTCATCTACTGTCTTTGGCTGATAGTAGTAGCAGGTCAGGTGATGTTAAATACCATACAGGCCATGCGTATGCTTAAACCGTGAGCATCAACGTAATGCTGAGCTAACTCCCTGCGCCTTGCTGGCGCTACCACTTTTTTGACATGCCGTCCTGAAGAATGTCTGATTTAAGCCTTTCTTCAGCGTATATCTTTTTCAGACGAGCGTTCTCGGCCTCTAATTCTTTTAGGCGAGTGATTAGTGAGACATCCATACCACCTTACTTGGATCGCCATTTATAGAAGGTACTTTGACTAATATTACTACGAGCTTAGCTCTCCGTCTTGCACTTCGGGTTACTGTCCACTGGACAGTAACTTATCCTCGCTCATCCCGTAGTATGTCGCTGACAGGCACACCTTGTTCAGCTTGTTTGAGTATATTAGCGATTTGGGTGTCGGTAAGTCTTGATTTTGTCATGTCGAAATCTCCTGCTGATATTTTAGCAGTTAGCTTCTACTTTTAAGTGTTATTATTTTTTTGGGGTGATCACCGAAGGACTGATATTCTTAAGTCAAGTCTTCCTTTAAATAAATAGTAAGCTCTACTGGATCGATGTTTAACATTGTCTCTCCAAACGTTATAACTATCTAAATGAATTAATCAGACCGATAAAGATGACCTTAGTCACCGTATGTCTGAGACTAGATATAGAGCCACTTCAACCGGAGCTAGAGTATTTCTTGATTAAAGAGTGGCGATAAAAACACTTATCGACCCAAATACATGAAACATAAATCCTAAAAGATTTTATTAGTAATAATTATCATTCGCTATGATAGTATCTTATTTAACTAATAAACTCTAAACTTTTATAAGGTTTCATGCCCATGCATTTATGGCGATTAATAATTAATCAGTACCGATACCAGCTCATTTGGCTGACCTTTATTAGTATCGCCAGTGCCATCGCTGGTGTCAGTTTAATCGCTTATATCAACAACTCCTTAAGCCAATTTAGCGATGAGCCTTGGCGTATGCTGTATCAGCTGATTGGCCTGCTGATATTGCTATTCACCCTAAGCTGGGTGGCACAATTTAGCTTGAGCTACATTGGCCATAAGTTTGTCTTTGAGTTCCGAAATGGCTTAGTCAAACGTGTGCTGGATACTGATATTGCCACAATTGAGCGCATTGGCAGCTCTCGCATCTTAGCTACTTTGTCTAAAGACATTAATACTGTGCAATCAGCTTTCATGAGCTTACCTGCCTTTGTTCAAGCCTCGATTTTATGTATAACGGCCGCCGCTTATTTGGGCTATCTAGCTTGGGACTTATTTTTCGTAGTGATAATGATGATAGGGATGACAGGTGGCGTTGGCTCTTTACTGGTGAAGCACGTCTACAAACAGTACAAGATCGTTCGCGATGCCGAGGATGATATCTATCAAGATTTTGAGTCGATAATCAATGGTCGCAAGGAGCTGTCACTCAATCGGCTTAGAGCGAAGAGGCTATATCATCAAGAGTTTAAACAGCATGCGCTCAAGATTCGTAAGCACATCGTCTATGGCGATACCTTGCATTTTACTGCCCTAAACTGGGCCGATACCATGGTCTTAGGCACTATCGGGGTAGTGTTCTTTTTGGCGGTGATATTAGGCTGGGCCGATAGCGCCACCGCCACGACCTTTGCCGTGACCATACTATTTTTAAAATCCCCACTCATTCAACTACTGGGCATTATTCCTAACTTTTTAAACGCTCATGTCAGCTTTAATAAAATAAACGAGCTGCAATTGGCGGCTAAGCGATCAGGATTTGACGTGCTTACCAAGACCAAGCCATGGCAAACACTGCAACTACAAAATATCCGCTACCATTATACGGACGACGACGGCAAACCAAGCTTTGGGATAGGTCCAATTAATCTGACAGTACACAAAGGTGAGGTAATCTTTTTAATCGGTGGTAATGGCAGTGGCAAGTCCACACTGGCTAAGATACTTACAGGACTGTATCGACCACACTCAGGTCAGATACGCTTTGATGACTATAAGATCGACTTATCCTCTTATCGGCAGTATTTCTCAGCGGTCTATAGTGATTTACACTTGTTCAAAACCGTTTTAAGCCCGCATGGGTCTGATAGAGATAGTCATAGCTTGAACGAGTCTGAGCAGGCCCTGATGTCAGAGTGGCTCACGTTACTACAAATGCAAGATAAACTCGATATTGATAATCAAGGCAAGGTGCTCAATCAAGAGCTGTCGCAAGGCCAACGCAAACGACTAGCTCTACTATTGACGGTCATGGAGCAGCGCGATTTTATCTTGTTAGATGAGTGGGCGGCTGATCAAGACCCACAGTTTCGAAGGGTGTTTTATCATGAGCTAATTCCAAAGCTCAAGGTGATGGGCAAGACGCTGTTCATTATCAGTCATGATGATCACTATTTTGAACAAGCCGATAGGTTACTACAAATGCATAATGGTCAGCTTATTGAATTAACAGGTCAAGACAGAGTTAACGCCAGTCGCGATGCTATCGCACAAATCAACTAAGCAATTCATTTAAATCGATAAATCAAAAAATAAATAAGTATTAACCAACTTTATTATAAAAAATATCTAACTAATAATGATTAACATTTGTTAATGATATTTAATAATGATATATTGTTGAAGGTTTTAGTAACTTAACAGCAATATAGTAGTCATATTATGCCCTAGCAG
>NZ_RQRU01000005.1 GCF_004335015.1 Psychrobacter pygoscelis | reverse complement strand
ACGATGGAACCACCTGATCCCTTCCCGAACTCAGAAGTGAAACATCGTAGCGCCAATGGTAGTGTGGTTCGCCCATGTGAGAGTAGGTCATCGTCAGCTCCCTATACCTAAAAGCCCCCTTGACTTAGCTGTTAAGGGGGCTTTTCTTTGAGCATAAAAAAGCATTAATATGATATTGCTATATTCAATGCTCTTTAGCCATTATCCTAATCATTATTTTATTTGTTTAAATACTTAGAGGTTAAAATGGCTGGTCAGGCTTTTGGACATGACTATAAAATGGAATGGCTCGAGCAAGAAAGATTTAAGCAAGAAAGCTCAGTAGAAAATTGGATATATATTGGAGCTGATGTCAAACGTTTAGATATGGCTAAGGTTGGATTAACTACAGGCTTACTAGTAACAAGAGCAAGTTGTAGTCAGAATCCTTTTTATACTTTACTTTGTGGTTTTAAGATTAAGTATGGTGTCGAGCCAAGAAAGGTTCACCAAATTGAAGCAGCTGTCATAGAGTTTCTAGATAATACTTATGAACGCATTAATCATTATAATACTAATAGACCTTCTGAATGGTTCTTTATTGAGCCTTCTAGAATGCGAATGCTAGTTCACGATTTCCTTTACAACAATTTTAATCAATGTATGCATTGCTATTATTGTTCTGAACGCAATATTGGTGTTATTTATTCTTGGGAAAATAAACAGCTACTCGAAGGTACTACTCGAACCCCATATCGAGCTGACGATTTAAGTTCTCTGCTTGTTGATCCAGACTGTTATATGCAAGGCGGCTGTGGTAAAGATTGTGATTGTTGGGACTAACCATAAGTGAGTTGTAATAAAAAATAATGAGCGCATATTGTCTGAGTCAGGTTGTTTTCGCTACAACCCAGTTACAAACACGAGCTTAGGCATCAAGTAGAGAGTATCATATGTCCGAAGGTTTAACTGAATCAGAAAAATTCGTAAACTCTATAAGTGAAAAAGCTTTTCTTAATCTTTGGACGCATCCGAATCCAATCGGCAAAAAAGAAAAAGAGCTGTGCGACTGTTTAATCGTCTGTGGTAATCATATTATCATTATTTCTGTAAAAGATATTAAGTATAAAGATACAAGGGATGAAGCAGGCTTTAAAAGGTGGACTAAGGCTGCGATAGATAAATCGGCTTCTCAAATATGGGGTGCTGAAAGATGGCTAAGTTCTTCAGTTGAATTCACTAGGCATGATGGCCGAAAAGTAGAATTGCCATCAAAAGTGGATCGAATTGTACACCGTATATCAGTATCACTTGGAGCACAACGAAAAATACCTACAAAATCTGGTGATTTGGGGTATGGAGTCGTACATGTCTGCGATGAGTTTAGTCTTGGAGCCATTTTTGGTCTATTGGATACGATCACAGATTTTGTCAGTTTTTTGACTGAAGTTGAGGCTTTAATTAGCAGAGTTAATATAGTTTTCAGTGGTGGAGGAATAGAAGACTTACTAGCAATCTATCTATTAAATAACTATTCATTTCCTTATGAAGAAGCTAATTTCCAAATAATTGATGATACAGTTTTTGAAGGATTTATAGACTCCGATGATTATAAAGCAATGCAAGAGTCATATAAAGTCTCTTATTTTTGGGATAATTTAATAGAGCATTTTGTTAAGGATTTGCTGACAGATGGTATATTTGAGTACGGAACAAATCAGATAACTAATAATCAGATGGCACTTATTCAAATGGCGCTCCAACCCCGTGTCTCTCGAGCCAATCTGTCAGAATCTTTCTTAGAGTTCTTACAAAAACCAGAATTGAAAATCTCCTCAAGAGTAGTCTTGGGCCATAATAATATAGCGTTTGTATTTCATCTAGGGCCGAGTAGTGATAGAGAATTAAGGATTCAAGAGCTAGGTTTAAGATGCTTAGTCGTAAGAGGTCGAGTTCCCAATGTCAAAATTGTAGTTGGTATATCCAGAGATAAACTAGGTCCATCAGAGGTTGGTTATTCTCATGATATTGTTTATGTAGACATACCAGATTGGGATGGCAATCTCGAAGAACAAGTTACTAAAATACAAGAGGAACTAGGCTACTTTGCAAATGCATCTTGGACTAAGAGGCTATAAAATATCTAAAAAGGTACTAATATTTAAAAAATTTCCACTTCGCTCTAAATTGCTCTACTATTAGAGCGTGAATAATTCGAGAGAGTATTATCATATATGTTGGGTAAAATATTAAATAAAATTTTTACAGATGTTATTTGGCCAAAATGGTTAGGATTTATATCAAAATCAGATAGCCCGAAAATATGGAAGAAAGTATTCTGTACAACTGCAATTCAAACAAATACTTTTTCTAAAAATCTGGCTGAGGAAATATCTAAATCGCCGTCTGTTGTTCGTTTGATGCTGAATACTTTTAAACCGGATAGAAAGTTTCCATCTGCAGAAGATTATGCTATTAGTATCGCTTATGAGCTAATACAAAAAGATTATGATTTTTGTTTTGAAGAGAAAGTTGAAACTTGGCAAATTAGGAATTTTTCTGCCGCTGTACGTCTAGCGTGGCTGAACACTATCAATGAAAACCCAATTTTAAAAGCAAGATTTAAAGACATTAGAGATAAGCATCCTTCAGAGTTTATGTTAGAAGATGCATCATGTGACACGAGTTTTGATAGCATTTTACAAAACCCAAATAAGCTAAGAGAATTATATTTTAGAAGCTTTACAACACCTGATAAAACAGAAGAAGTGATTGTCTGGTTACCTAATGAATATGGTGTAGTGGAATGGAGTTCGGATAAAAAAATCATTGTTAAAGTCGGTTTGAATGCTTCGCTTGGAGCTGATTTGGGTTTTGTAAGAGTTGGACAAGATTATTCATTATCCGATACAAGCAACGAAGTTGAATGGCTTCAAGTAGCCTATCGCGACGACATTAGAGCTATAGAAACAATGAACTTTGGTAGTAGAAGTGTAGGTTGTGCGACAAATCATATTTTATGGTGTAAATAGTTAAAAAACTTTTGAATAAGAGAAGCTATGAGCAAAAAAACATCTTGGTTCTAATTCCAAGAAGATATAAAAGATCATTTCAATTCGTTAGGAGCTGACGCAGAAACAAACATTAGAGTTCAAGGTGTGCGAACTTGTCATGACATAGATGTACTCGTTAAAACTAGATTATTGGATGAATATATTACTTGGGTTGTAGAAGCGAAGCATTGGAAGAGTAAAGTAACTAAGGCCCAAGTGTTAATACTAAGGTCTATTGTAGATGACATTGGTGCAGATCGTGGATTCATTATATCTGTAGCAGGATTTCAAAGTGGAGCCTTTGAAGCAGCTAATAATACTAATGTAAAACTCAAAACCTTTAATGAATTGAAGGTTGATACCAAGGGGCTGATTGAAGCCGAAATTTTAAAGACGTATCATAAGAGACTTTCATTTTTAGAAGATAGGTAGTGGTCACATTTTAAAAGATTGAAAATTAAATATGGATTACGTCACCACGCAGCAGATTATTCAATGCAATTTACTGGTCAGCAGCTACTGACAATTGCACGAACTGCAATCATGGCTGCACAAGATCGTAACTACCTTATAGATTTAGAATCTTTCTTGAAAGATCATAAGGGCGAGAAAGTTGCTCATAATTTCCAGTGGCTTTCAATGTGGCTGAATCTTAATTTAAATCATTTTGATGAAAAGCTACTGATTACTGAGTTGGAAATGTACAAAAACGGTGATTATCAACCTGATACAAAATATAGAACTAGAAATTACGAACAAACTAATACCGAACTTATGACTAAAGCAATTTACAGTACCAAAAAAAAACATCAATAGAGCTAATCATTGTAATTTTACTTTAGCTTATGTTTTCTACGTTGAATTTTTTAAAATACCTGAAACTTTTCTCAGAATACTCAAAACAACTCTCCAGTTTCTCCCTCTTGGCCAAAATCAAACCCCAACTGCTCTGTTTTTCGTCGGCGCAACTGCTCAATTTTCTTTTTTCGGCCAGCGATTAGTCGAAGGACTTCGCGTTTTTGTTCATTGGTCATTTTTAGCCATAGCTGGCGCTCTGTCCGATTGCGCAGGCAACCGAAGCAATAGCCCTTCTTATTGCTCTGGCACACGCCAACGCAAGGGTTTTCGATCTCGAAGAGTTCAATTTGCTCTAACATACGGCCAAGTTACCTGTGATGCCGGATTCGGGCAGGGAAGTGGCTAAGATAGAATAACTCGTCCCTGATTTATCAATATTATCACGATTTAAACCATGATAATCTTTTCATAAAGCCTGATAAGAAAAGGATTGTATTGAAATGAAGATTATTTATGTTCATGGTCTTGATAGTTCAGCCAACTCAATGAAGGGGCTGCTATTGGAGCAGTATTGCCAGCACAATCACCCTGATATCGAGGTTATTCGTCCCGATTTAAACGCGCCGCCATATGATGTTTTTCAGACACTTGTTAAGCTGGTGAGTAGCAATACTGATACTGTATTGATGGGCAGTTCTCTAGGTGGCTATTTTTCCAGCTTAGTCAGTAATCATACTGGCTGTCCTGCTATTCTTCTCAACCCAAGTATTCAGCCGCACGTCAGCTTGCAGCGATTCCTTAAAGGGCAAAACCCAGACAATAAGGCGTCGATTATTTATCAGACGGCAGGTGGCTGGCATATGAGCCTTGCTCACTTACAGTGGTTCGCTGAGCATCAATTAACTCAAGTTGATCATCCTAAGCGCTTGCTAGTTCTTATTAAGGCTGGTGATGAATTACTCAATCCACAGATAGCTACTGATTTTTATCGCTCGCAAGGTGTGGAGGTCATACTACAGCCAAATGGCGATCACCGAATGACGGACTTTGAGCTTCAGCTACCTATACTAATGCAAAAGCTACCAGTACTTAGCGCTCAACGCTAAGAAGTAGCGACATTGGTTGTCGTAAAGGATAATTGAAGACCAATGTGTTAGGCTATATTCGTTATAATGGTCATTATTAATATTACTTATCAGACTACTAGCTACTATAGCGAAGATATAGCAACAAAGGATTAAATCGTGAATCAATATAATGCCCAATCGCTTGAAGTCTTAGAAGGGCTGGAGCCCGTTCGTCGTCGTCCTGGTATGTATACCGATACCACTCGCCCCAATCATCTGGCGCAAGAGGTCATTGATAACTCGGTGGACGAGGCATTAGCAGGGTATGCGAAGACGATTAAGGTGCAGTTGTATGACGATGGGTCGTTATCGGTAGAGGACGATGGCCGCGGTATGCCAACGGATATTCATCCGGAGTTTGGCCAGTCAGGGATAGAGCTAATTTTAACCCGTCTTCACGCGGGCGGAAAGTTTTCTACCAGCAACTATCAGGTATCAGGTGGCTTGCATGGCGTCGGAATTTCTGTTGTCAATGCGCTATCCAAGCGTGTTGAAGTTACGGTATGGCGCGATGGTACACAGTTTGATATGGCATTTGAAAATGGTGCTGCTGTCACTAAGCTGACAGAGTCTGTCAGCTCCAATAAGCGCAAGCGTGGTACGAAGGTTCGTTTTTGGGTTGATGGCTCTTTTTTTGATTCACCCAAGTTTAGTGTTAAGCAGCTCAAGCATAATCTAAAAGCCAAAGCGGTACTGGCAGCTGGCCTTACTATTGAATTTACTGATGATATTAATAACGATAAAGTGGTCTGGCAGTTTACTGATGGCGTTGTTGAATATCTTAACGAGCAGCTAGATGGGCTAGAGACGCTACCGCCTGAACCCTTTTATTTTACTTATGATGCTAAAAAAGATGAGCGTGCAGGTATTACCTTTGCGCTATCTTGGCTCCCTGAAGGGGGAACGCCAATTCAGGAGAGCTATGTCAACCTGATTCCAACTGCGCAAGGGGGGACTCATGTCAATGGTCTACGAACTGGTATCTTAGAAGCACTTCGTGAATTTTGTGAGATTCATAATTTATTACCGCGCAACGTCAAGCTTACCGGTGAGGATGTCTGGGATGGGGTAAACTACATCCTTTCATTGAAGTTCTCTGAACCCCAGTTTTCAGGTCAGACGAAAGAGCGGCTATCAAGTCGTGAGGCAGCAGGAGCAGTGCAAGCTCAAGCTAAGGATGCGTTTAGCTTATGGTTAAACCAGCATGCAGAATTAGGTGCGCAAATAGCTGAGTTGGCCATCTCTAAAGCAGGCAGACGACTGAAGTCTGCAAAAAAAGTCGCTCGTAAGAAGATTACGCAAGGACCAGCGCTTCCCGGTAAGTTAGCAGACTGCCGTGGTAACCTACGCGATGGTGCTGAGCTATTTTTGGTAGAGGGCGACTCAGCAGGCGGTAGTGCTAAGCAAGCGCGCGATCGACATTTCCAAGCGATACTACCACTGCGAGGTAAGATATTAAATACATGGGAAGTCTCCCCTGATACCGTACTCTCTAGTCAAGAGATTCATGACATTGCTATTGCTATTGGTGTGGATCCAGCTTCTGAGGACTTATCTGAGCTGCGCTATGACAAGATCTGTATCTTGGCAGATGCCGACTCCGATGGCCTGCATATTGCTACGCTTATTTGCGCTTTATTCGTCAAGCATTTCCCTGCTTTGGTCGACGCCGGTCACCTGTTTGTAGCGATGCCGCCACTGTATCGTATCGATATCGGTAAAGAGGTACATTATGCGCTTGATGAGAGCGAACTTGAGCACATCTTGAGCAATGTACCAGGCAATAAGAAGCCACAAATTACACGATTTAAAGGTCTAGGGGAGATGAGTGCCGAGCAGCTACGTGACACGACGATGAATCCGGATACGAGGCGCTTGGTCCAGTTGGATATGGATGATATGCACCTGACCAATAGTGTCATGGATATGCTCTTGGCCAAAAAGCGCTCAGCCGACCGAAAGTACTGGCTTGAGACCAAAGGTGACTTAGCAGATATCGTGGTTTGATAGTGTGTTACAGTCAGGTCAATTTTAAACCGATTTAGTGCAATTGAGGTAGTTTTGTTCAGCTTTTGACATGCATTAGCACACAGCCAACAGTAGAAACTTTATCAGTTGCACGCTCACTCTATCGGATTTATTTGTACTCAACTATAGTACTGATTTATTCTATTATTTTGATGTAAAAGAGTCTTTCATGAGCGATACCAAGTCTACCAATCGTAGGCCATTAACCCAACGTAAACTGGGTGATTTAGTCCCTAAAAGAGGCGGAATCATCTCTCCACTACTGGCAAGAAGGATGTTAAAGCTCTTAGGCTGGAAAGTAGTCGGTGATATCCCTAATGTCTCCCAAGCTGTTTTCTTAGCCCTACCTCATACCTCCAATCTTGATGGTCTTTATGCTATTCCGACACTATTAGCTTTAGATTTAGATATCAAAATCATGGGCAAGCAAAGCCTATTTAAGCTGCCTGTTTTTAGAGAGTTTCTGCGCTGGGTGGGTATTATTCCTATCAATCGTGACGCCAAAGGCTCGGTACTACAAGCCAGTATAGACCGATTTAAGACAGGTAAGCCGTTATTCTTAGGTCTATCGCCAGAGGGAACGCGCTCTTATACTGAGACTTGGAAATCAGGGTTTTATTATATTGCAGCAGGGGCTAATGTCCCTATCATTCCGGTAGCTATGGACTATAAAACCAAAGAGGTCCGGTTTATGACGCCAGTTATGCCTACTGGTGATATCGAAGCAGATATGCCTAAGATAGTGCAGCAATATAAAGGTATCGTGCCAAAACATCCTGAGCGATTGTCTAAACCGCTTCAGGATATCAATAAATAGTAACCTATCCATTTGCTCTGGTAACGGCTTATTAAAATATCGACTATCGGCCTATTGTGCTCTAACGCTATTAAAACTCAGGCTGGCCGCTAGAAGCACTGACCCCACCATCGACGGGTAAGTTTACCCCAGTAATCATAGCGGCGTCTTCACTGGCTAAGAAGGTGATTGCAGCCGCTATGTCTTCTGGTGTTGCTAAGCGCTTTAAGGGGCAGCGAGCTAAGTACTTATCGGTCTTATCAATACTTTCTTGAATATTGGTGGTCATGTCTGTTTTGGTGACGCTTGGGTTGACCGCATTGACACGGACACCATCTGCTCCATGATCTAGGGCTAAGGTGCGTGTCAGATTGGTAACCCCGGCCTTTGACGCATTATAGGCAGCCATATTCCAGTCGCCGCCCATGGCAGATACGGAAGAGACATTGACGATGTTGCCTTTAGACTCAATCAGTGTGGGCATAACAGCCTGACAGACATGAAAAGTACCATTAAGGTTGACGTCTATAGCACTTTGCCACTGGCTCTCTGAGAGGTCTGTTATCTTTCCTTGAACAGCCTTACCCGCGTTATTGACGAGCACATGAATGCTACCAAACTTGTTTATGACATGCTCTACCATAGCTTCGACTTGTTGAGGTTGGGTGATGTCGCAAGTTACCGTCAGATGATTGTCTGCATGTATCCAAGTATGATCTTCAGGAAACTGCTTTACAGTATCTTCCAAGGTCTCTGAAGTGCGTCCTACCAGTACGACCTTAGCCCCTTCTTTAGCAAAGCGAATGGCAGTAGCCCGTCCGATACCAGAGCCTGCTCCTGTAACAATGACTGTCTTATCTTTGAAGCGTTTCATCATAACTATTCCTCATTTCGTCTTTCATATTATGTTGGGCATGATCTTATGGTTATAACATATGCTCAGAGGCAACTTAAAGTTATTGTAAATGAATGGTTAACGTTTGACATTATCCGCTTAGTAACAGCTGGACTGAACTCAGCTACTGCTGTTTAACTTATTATCTGACTGTAAGTCCTGTTTATTATTCATCACCTTCACTCTTGGCACTATAGAGCCAATAAAATAGCACGACTGGAGCTATCGACTGGTAGGCAATAAAAAAGACAGCCGAAGCTGTCTTTTTATTATCTAAGGTGATCAATAAATAAGAACTATCGATCACTTAGAGTAGTAAGGATATTATTTATTTTAGATCATCAGAATCAAAGGCACTAGGTGTAGTAGGTGCATTGATGTCTAGATTCTCAGGATCAGTTAAGTCTGAGTCAGTCGTTACTGAGGTATCAGCAGCAGTGTTCTCTGAAGTAACTGTAGTATGGCGAGTGGTTTTTACTTTAAGACCAGTACGCTCTTCATCTATTTTGTCTTGGAACTTACGAAGTAGGCGAGCGGCTGCTTCTTGACCACCAAGGCCGAACGATAGGGCAAAGGCAACGGCCACAGCACCCAAAGTAAGACCAAAAGCAAGGTTGACGATTGAATCAGCAATACCCATAGCTCTTAAGCCCATAGCTAATACCAGACCCATGATAAGGACACGGACGATATTTGCTAGGAATGGTGAGCCTTGTTCTGAGCGCTCAACGATACCAGCGATAAGATTAGCCAGCCAAAAACCGATGAATAAGATGATAGCACCTAGGATAATGTTAGCACCGAAGTCGATGAACATTAGGATAAGGGCGCTGATGGCTTCAAAACCAAGTAAATCTGCAGCAGCAATAGCAGCGAACAACATGGCGAAGAAGACAATAGCATGACCCACTAAGTCAGAAACACGGGTCTCACCCATGGTTTGATCTAGACCAACTTTGGCAGGCAATTGGTTAACTTGAGTGTTTTCAAGGAGGCCTTTAACAATATTGGCAACCATTCGAACCACGAAGAAAGTCACGACTAAGATAGCAACAGCCATCAAGATATTAGGCAATGCTGCCATAATCTTGTTGAGCATATTGGTCGCAGGACGAACAATCGCATCAACTTTAAGTGCTTCTAAAGCGGCTAAAATAGTAGGAATAATGACCACTAAGAACGCTAGCGAACCAGCAATGTTAGGTAGGCTATTTTCATCGCTTAAGCCAGCTTTTGTCGCTAACTCTTGAACATTGAAGGTCGATACTAAATTGACCACGATACCACGGACAACTTTGGCAATAATATAGCCAACAAAGAAGACCACAGCAGCAATAATAATATTCGGAATAAAGCTAAATATCTTATCAACCATATTAGTTAGTGGCGCAAATAAACCGTCAAGCTCAAGCTGACCTAGTACCATCGTTAATACGATAAGTAGGATGAACCAGTACACCATATCAGCAATCGTGGTGCTCATAGGCTTCATACCAGCTTCGGCACTTAAACGCTCATCCATGGTAGTTTTGGATAAGGCAGCATTGAGGGCGGTACGGGCAACAGTCGCGATGACCCAACCTATGACACCTACGGCGATAGCGCCGATTAGGTTTGGAATAAAGGCAAGAACTTGGTTGACCATATTAGCGAAAGGTGCTGAGATTGAGTTAAGATTGAGTTGGCTTAATGCCCCTGAGATGGCAATAATAAATATAAACCAAAACACGATCTTAGAGATAATACCTTCTAGATCATAGGTTTTACCTGTAGAGGAATTCATACGCTGGTTAAGATTAATACGCGCCAGTACATTTCGTACTAAGGCAGCAATACCTAAGGCAACCAACCATCCTAGAACGAAAATCAAAATCGCACCGATGATTGACCCCAGAGGACCCCCGAGGTAGTTGTTAAATGATACAAACATGTTATCCATGTTGTTCTCCTATTATGTAAAGTCATGAAACGAGTGCAGAGTGAAGACTATCCGAACGTCCACGATTATACGAACTTGTTGTTCTAATTAAATGACGAAACTTAAAATTTTACTGATACGTTAAAATATGAAACCTAACTACTTTATTTGTTTCAGGCGCATTACTGCTAACTGCAATGTTACCATAAAGAAAAGTAGGAATTCGTTAATCTCGCCCACTCTAACTAACATCTTGCTAAGATGGAAGTTGGAATACGACATATAGACCATATATCAGATGAAAAACATAATTTTAAGCTTTGTTAATTAACAAAATTATAACATTGTTGTCAACTATTTTGGCAAGCAATAGCCGGATAGCTTTAGATTTGCTATGATTGCCCTCATGCTAATATCTGAATATAGAGTATTGGCAGTGGCAGATCACTAAACCAATAAGTTGCTAAATTAAGGTTGCAATGAGACCGTGAAAGCATCCAGTTAGCGCCATTGCCATTTTCATAATCCAATAAGATAAGTTGAGAGTCATATGAAATTTAATTCTACCCTCGTGTTAAGTGCATTAACCAGCTCGGTACTGCTGATTACTGGCTGTAGCACTAATAATAGTAATCAAAAGAGCGGCGCACAGGCCATCTCCGTAACTGAGCAAAGCTCAGATATCGAGAAGGTGGGTTATAGTCTCGGCTATATGATGGCTGAAGGCAATAAAGAGACCGTCAATGATCTGAATCTAGATACATTTGAGTTGGGCTTTCGTGATGGCTACGAAGGTAAAGAGTCCAAATTAACCGAAGAGCAGATGCAAAAAGTGCTGATGGACTACCAGCAGCAAAAAGAAAAAGAAATGCTAGAAGAGATGCAAACCAAGGCTGAAGAGAATAAAAAGACAGGTGAAGCTTATCTGGCTGAGAATGCCAAAAAAGAAGGGGTGAAAGTCACCGATTCTGGCCTTCAATATAAAGTAATCAAAGAAGGGACAGGCAAGTCACCTAAAGCCACCGATGTCGTCTCTGTCAATTACGAAGGTAAGCTTATCGACGGTACAGTATTTGATAGCTCTTATGAGCGCGGCGAACCTGTTGAATTCCCATTGAACCAAGTCATCGCTGGCTGGACCGAAGGTGTGCAATTGATGAAAGAGGGCGGCAAGTACGAATTTGTCATCCCATCTGAGCTTGCTTATGGCGAGACTGGTAACCAAGGTATCGAGCCAAACAGTACCTTGTTGTTCACTGTTGAGCTATTGGAAGTTAAATAGTCGCTTAGCTTGAGTTAATAATAGTTTAGCTTAACCAAAAAGCCCCCAACGGCTAGTCTGTTGGGGGCTTTTTGGTAAATAGTGCAATAAGTGTCAGTTAAAGCTGCATATGGTTAGTTATAACGTCTTTTGGAAGACCTTAGAGTTACGTCCGTTATGATACTGCTCACGGCGAGCGGCCGGAAGCTCGTCTGCAGAGACTTCAACAAAGCCCTGCTCAACGAACCAATGTGCAGTCCGGGTGGTCAGTACAAAGAGCTTATGTAGACCATGACTGCGGGCTTGTTGCTCTAAGAAGGCCAGCAGGTCAGCGCCACGGCTACCATTACGGTATTCCGGATGTACCGCAACACAAGCAACTTCAGCAGCGTCAGCATCGAGTTGATGAAGCGCGGCGCTTCCTAAAATCATGCCATCGCGTTCGATAACGCTATAATTGTCAATCTCTTGTTCAAGGCGCTCGCGGGTACGTTTTACTAAGATACCTTGCTCTTCGAGCGGGGTTAATAACTCAAGCAGCCCCACCACATCATCAATATTGGCACGGCGGATTTCTTCATAAGGGTCGTGGCTTACTAGCGTTCCTGAACCATCTCGAGTAAATAGTTCTTCCAGCAGTGCCCCGTCTTTGGCATAGGAAATAATATGTGTTCGGTGGACACCCTGACGGCAGGCCTCACTGGCACAGTGTAAGAAGTAATTAATCTCGATATTAATATCGCGGTCGCGCAAGAAGCGCGCAACTTCATTAGGAATCATCTGTGGTAGCAGACGATCGCCATCACTGATACCGGTCTCAGCGCCCAAGAATATTAATTTATCAGCATTTAAGGCGATAGCAGCGCTGAGCGCCACGTCTTCGGCGAGTAGATTAAAGACCTCACCAGTCGCTGAGTAGCCCATAGAGCCTAATATCACCATGTGATTATGCAGAAGGTTATTGTTGATAGCATCGACGTCGATGGCGCGTACTTCACCAGTCATTTGGTAATCTACCCCATCACGCACCCCATAAGGTCGTGCAGTGACGAAGTTGCCTGATACGGCATCAATTCGTGATCCATACATGGGTGAGTTGGCCAGTCCCATAGACAGCTGTGCTTCAATCTGTAGGCGAATCGCGCCGACAGCTTCTAAGATGTGCGGCATGGCCTCACGTGGGGTCACGCGAATATCATTATTCAGAGGGGTACTGATGGCAGCTTCTACTAAATTTTTGTCGATCTGTGGTCTGGCACCATGAACCAAAACCAGCTTGATACCCAGACTATGAAGCAAAGCAAAGTCATGGATTAAGTTGCTAAAGTTAGGGTGGTTTACCGCTTCGCCGCCGAACATAACGACAAAGGTCTTGCCGCGGTGAGTATTGATATACGGAGCAGAGTTTCGGAACCAATGAACGTATTCTGGGTTTATCTGTGGCATGGCGCTATTAGTCATCATCAACATCAATAAAGTAAAGTGAGGCTCAATCGCCAGTATAAGTGAGGCATCTCGCCGCTACTCAAGTCAGAAGGTTTATAACAAAGACTGAGCAAGCTTGGGTTGCACATCACATCAATAATGAGATTGAGCAAATTAGAAAATTAGGAACAGGCAGATACCAGTATTATCTAGCGAAAGGTAATCGATAAAAGCCCAATAGATATGAATTACCATAGCAAAAAACCGCTGTCTGGGCTATCTTTTTATTGACCACGAATCGATTTTTATATTGGGGCTAATTTAGGTAAGATATTTGCTAGTAGAAAATCGCTGACACATAACCTAAACACGCGACCTATATACGACTAATCGGTTTTTGCTATGCTAATGATAATCGCAGTTAGTCGGTTTTTTGATCGCTTAACTTACTTTTGGCTTATTAGGGTGATTGAGTCAGAATGGTATGAGCGAGAAAATTATAAGTGAGCTAAGCAGGTATCAGGCTTTAGGATAAGGGCTATAGGATTCAAGCGCTAGGCGTGCTGCTAATATTTAGTTATCCTAGCGCTTATCTATAGAACCAGCCGATATTGATTGGCTACAGGACTTCAACTCAAAGACGTTAATAGGAATAAATAACATCATGATGAAAACGAAACAATTTGCCAATCCATTTGCCGAGTGGTCAGGTCACCGTTTATTTCAAGTGGTCGCAGGTACCTTGATAGGAGCGATGGTAGTCACCTCAGCGTCTGCCATGCTCCCAACACCAGAGCCTGAGCTTGACGATCCAAGCTCCGTTGAAAATGCAGCCATTGCTCAGCAAAACACGGTCAATAACTCTGCGACCAATAATATAGCGACGGGATCAAGTGCTAAAGCCGTAACCAGTAAGATTACCGCGGCCTTAGTCAGCGTCGATGCCAATGGTCAAGAAACTTTAGTACCAGTAGATGCCAACACGCGGCTGCAGTCTGGTAATATCATCGAGTATCATGGCTATTTTACCAACACTAACCAAGATCGCGTGCGTAAAATGACCGTGACGATGACCATCCCTAAGCAGGTAGAGCTATTGGAAGTGCTAGCGCCTGAGTTTCCTTTTGCTAGTGTCGATGGCAATACCTTTGCACGTATGCCACTACAAGGTGTGGTAAATGGTCAGCGTCAAGAAATCCCACTTCAGTACTATAGTGCAGTGCGCTGGAATATCGAAGGTTTGGGTCTAAATGAGACGACTGCCGTCAAATACCGCGCTAAAGTAAAATAGCTTACTTCGAGAAGCAAAAAGTTAGTGACTAACATGCTGTAGCCGCTCTAAAAGTAAGCCTTTTTAAAAATAAGCTTTTTTGGAAAAAGTTATCGCGATTTACAGCAGAGCATGCAATCTAAAATAGGTTGCATGCTTTTTTTGTACCTGACATTAGCTCTAAGCAGGCTTCATTAAGTGCACTTCTAGACAAACGTGACTATGGAGGATATAGATAAGGATAAAAGAATAAGGCGTGAGCTAAGATAAGTAGCTGGTAGTTTTGATTTCATCTGGCTTTCACATTAATGGGTTATGGTGACCGCGTATTCGGACGATTCAGCAATCGATATTTAGGGTATTTTGCTCCGTATTATTAGAGTGAACTCCATCATATTTCATTCAAGCCTGCCAAGGATAAGCCCATGCCCAGCGTCAAGACTAGCCAGATAGCACTGATTAAAAACTCTGAAGCGCATCCAACCATGCGTAACCCCTTATTGGGCAAGCTGGTTAAAGCCACTATGCTCACTGTCCTTCCCGTGGTTATGATCGCCGGCCTCACCGCTTGTAATGAGGACAGCAGCAGTCCGCTGCCAGTCGCTGATAGCGAAGTGGCAACTCACTATAATCAGGTTACCTTTATCCCTGCTGGTAGCTATGTCCACGGTGGCTTTGATGAGTCGGCGGCAGAGATTATCGCCTTTCATCCTGAGACCAAGCACAGCTTTGTCGTCAATGCCCAAAACCAGAAAGTCGATGTGCTAGATGTGAAGGATGTGAACAATCTAGCCTTGCTTCAGTCATTAGATGTGTCAGACATTGGCAGTACCGTCAATAGCGTCGCGATTCATGGTGATATCGTAGCACTTGCGGTACAAGCCAATATCAAAACGGACAATGGCCATGTTGTCTTATTTGACGCTAAGACGCTAGAGCGAATCAGCAGTATCGAAGTGGGCGCTTTACCAGATATGGTGACCTTCACCCCGGACGGCAGCTACCTACTCGTCGCCAATGAAGGTGAGCCAGATGATGATTATCGTGTGGATGCAGAAGGCTCAATCAGCATTATTAATATGATGGATATTAACCGTCCTATCGTAAAGACAGCGACCTTCACCGAGTTTAATTCGCAGAAGCAATCGTTGATAAACGCAGGCGTGCGCATTTTTGGAAAAAAATCTGATGGGACGCCGAGTAGCGTAGCAGAGGATTTGGAGCCTGAATATATCGCGGTAGCAAAAGACGGCAAAACGGCCTATGTGAGCTTACAAGAGAATAATGCCATCGCTAAAATAGATATCGCTAGTGCCACGGTGACCGATATATTACCGCTTGGTGCAAAAGATCACTCAAAACCTAATAACGCGCTGGATGTCAGCAACAAAGACGGGTCGATTAACATCACCACTTGGCCTATCATGGGCATGTATATGCCGGATGCCATTGCCACTTATGCCGTGGGTGATAAAAACTATATCGTCACTGCCAATGAAGGCGATGCCCGCGAATGGGGCGACTTTAACGAAGAGATAAGCTTCGGTGATGTGCAAGTGGACCCTGCTGTCTTTTCTAAGGCCGCCTGTCATGACATGGACTGTGGCGATAAAAAGGCACTGGGTAAAATAGACTTCACCTCGGTCATGGGCGATAGCGATAATGATGGTATTTATGAGACGCTATATAGCTTTGGCACGCGCTCTTTTAGTATCTGGGACGCTGATGATATGAGCGCTCCTGTGTATGACAGCGGAAGTATCATGGCCAGATATATCGCTGATCACTATCCTGATAACTTTAATGCCAGTAACGATAAAAATGCGATGGACAATCGTAGTGATAATAAAGGCGTCGAGCCTGAAGGCGTTACTATCGGTCGAGTTGGCTCACAAACTATCGCCTTTATTGGACTTGAGCGCATCTCTAGTGTCATGGCTTTTGATGTGACCGACCCTAAAAATGTAACCTTGCTAGGTGAGATTAATACTCGAACCTTTGATGATAGCAAGCTTGCTGCGGCCAAAGCTGGAACTGCTGCGCCTAATGCCGATGGTGACCTAGGTCCTGAAGGTTTGGTGTTTATCACTGCAGAAGATTCGCCATCAGGAAAGCCATTACTAATGGTCGGCTTTGAAGTAAGTGGTACCTCAAGAGTGTTTGAATTAGACTTCGCTGAGTAACATTTGCTTCTAAGTCTTGCCTCTGAGCTTGATGGCGTATTCTAGACCTTCAGTTATGATCAATAACTGAGGGTTTTGCTTATACAAGTTACTAAAGTCTGAATATCAATTATAGGTTTGGATCTACGGTGGCTTTCGCGATAGCTTCTGCGACAGCAGGAAGGCTTTGTACCGTAGCAGACTCGCCAGCAGCAATAATATCTTTTCGCTGAGAAGTGTCTATGGTACTAAAGCTTGTCAGTGCAGGACGGATGACCACATCTGCACGATTGACTTCTGCTTGTCTCGCTGCAAGTCCGCCCCTGCCATATTTACCTTGTGTTGAGGTATTGGCGCGTGAATTATGGTCACCCGAGTTGTCAGTGCTGCGATTATTGCTATAGCTTTGTTCAATCAACGACCAGATATTACGCTTGCCTTGATTGACAGCCGTCTCTTTAGTGCGATTAGCTTCTGTAGAGAGGACATCGACGGCAATGACGATATCTGCGCCCAAGGCTCGAGCGGTATCGACAGGAACCAGACTACTGACCCCACCATCGATGTACTTTTTACCGACCTTTTCGGGAATACGAGGCGCGATGAAGATATTGGGAACGCTACAAGAAGCTTGGACAGCAAGGCCAGTATTACCCTGAGTAAAGACTGCTTTTTGTTTAGAGTGTTTTTCGGTCGCTACCGCTGCAAAGCGAATGGGCAATGCTTCAATCGGGCGCTCACCAACCTGCCTATTGACAAAGTTTTTAAGCTTAACACCTTCGATAATACCTTGATGAGCGAGGGTGAAGTCTGTTAGTTCACTATCGGCGGTGGTCAAAGCAAGACGCTCAAGCTGATCAGCGCTCATGCCGCTAGCGTATAAGCTACCCACGAAGCTACCGACACTACTGCCAACAATAAGATCAGGATGGATGCCACTGGCTTCTAGCGTCTTGAGAACGCCCACATGAGCGAATCCTTTGGCGCCGCCACCGCCCAATACCA
The DNA here is from genome assembly GCF_004335015.1 of Psychrobacter pygoscelis. Taxonomy (GTDB): domain Bacteria; phylum Pseudomonadota; class Gammaproteobacteria; order Pseudomonadales; family Moraxellaceae; genus Psychrobacter; species Psychrobacter pygoscelis. Next base: position 188,819 of record NZ_RQRU01000005.1, on the reverse strand, counting down.
CAGCAATAACGGGTTTAGTAGGTTTGGCTGGAAGCGCAGTAGCCTTCTGCATTGAGGTAGTCGTACAGGACGAGGTCATCAACAGTAGCGCAGCACTTAACCCTACTTTGGTCATAGCTAGGCTTTGGGAAGCTATGATTCTATTAAATGGACGACCTAATAACCTTATTACCATAGTGCTTGCCTGTTGATTGCCTGTACTTATTCAAGTCTTTTAAGATCAGTATAAGTTATAAAACGGTCTATTTTTATTGTTGGTTCTCAGTGGGGTTAATTTTACCAAAATTTTGCAATAGCGTAATATAACTTAACGATTATCAGGATAAATTGTTCTTAAAGCAATGAAAATAAATGGCTGTAGAATAAAAAAAGTGTAACGATTGGTATGCTATCAGTCATCCAGCGGCTGAGCGGTATCTATAAAGTTATTTCACCAAAATGGGAAACCTATGGTTTAATAAACTATTATTAATATTGAGTGTAACCTGTTATGTCTGCCTCTTCTGTTACTTCCCAAGCTTTTAGCTCACCTGCGCTACCGACTGCAGCGGTAGACTTGCCAGTGAGTGCGCTGGCAGGAGTGGGTGTCAAGGTAGAAGGACAGCTAGATCAGCTTGGCATTAAGCGAATCTTTGACTTGTTGCTACATCTGCCCCGTGACTATGAAGACAGAGGCCGGCTAGTGGCTATGCGCGACCTAGAACACGGGCAATCCGCGTTAGTGGAAGGTCAGGTCGTGCACGTCGATAACAAGCGCAGCGGTATGACCGTCATTGTCGAGGATGATAGTGGCCGGATTTCACTACGGTTTTTTAAGGTTTACAGCAGTCTTATTCAGACCATGGCTCTAGGTATGCGGCTGCGACTGTTCGGTGAAGTCAAAGTTACGCGCTACGGGGTGCAGATGCACCACCCTGAATATAGCGTGGTAACGATTGGAGCACCGCTAGATAACACGGGTCTTCAGCCCATCTATCCGACGGTTAAAGGATTGCATCAAAATAAGCTGCGGACGCTGGTAAAGCTGGCGCTGCAGACCGTTCGCCAACAAGGTATGCCGCTTAGTGTATTTACTGAAGCTGATTGGCAATCGGTATCAGGGTTTCGGGCGGCGCCGCTGACCCAAGATAGTCTTGAGAGCGTGACTCAAGGTAGCGATATGTTTGCCACCCTAGCCAATGCTTTTGGCAAACTGCCCGCACCAAAAAATCTGTCCGGTGTAGAGAAGCAAACCCAAGCTAGTGTATTTGGCCTTAGCTTATTTGAAGCTTTGACCCTGATTCATACGCCGCCTATACACACCAATATCGCTCAACAAACCCAGCGGCTTTTACAGCTCAAAGATCGTAGCCATCCAGCCTGTCAACGACTGATCATCGAAGAGTTGACCGCGCATCAGCTCAGCATGCTCTATCGTCGCCAGCAGCTACATCAGCATAAGGCGCCCAAATGCGATGACAGCAGTCCGCTGGCCATCAGACTGTTAAATAACCTGCCGTTTGAGCTGACAGTGGCGCAGCAGCGGGTCGTTGAAGAGATAACGGGTGATATGGCGACTTCAATTCCGATGCTTCGATTGGTTCAAGGGGATGTGGGCGCGGGAAAAACCTTAGTGGCGGCTCTGGCTGCTTGCTATGCGTTAGATAGTGGTTGGCAAGTGGCGGTCATGGCACCGACCGAGATTTTGGCCGAGCAGCATTTGCTCAATTTCAAAGGCTGGTTTGAAGCTTTAGGTATCGGTGTTGGCTGGCTGGCGGGTAAACAAACAGCCAAGCAGCGCCGTGAAGCGCTTACCGACGTCGCAGACAATGAGGTACAGATTGTGGTCGGTACGCATGCCTTGTTTCAAGATAAGGTACAGTTTGCCAAGCTAGGTCTTGTCATTATCGATGAGCAGCACCGCTTCGGAGTTGAGCAGCGCATGGCCCTAACCAATAAAGGTGTGGCTGGTAGCACCCCACATCAGCTGATTATGACAGCGACGCCTATTCCGCGGACGCTGGCGATGAGTGCTTATGGTGATATGGACACGTCTATTATCGATGAGCTGCCGCCTGGCCGCACGCCGATTACCACTGTTACTATCGATAGAAGTCGCCGTGATGAGGTTATTGCTCGAATTGCTGCAAACTGTGCTCAAGGCAAGCAAGCCTATTGGGTATGCCCCCTAGTCGAGGAGTCGAGTGTCCTAGATGCGCAAGCAGCGGAAGCCACCTATGCTGATTTAGATGAGCGTCTGGATATTCGCATTGGCTTGGTACATGGCAAGATGAAAGCGGCTGAAAAGCAAGCGGTGATGACAGCCTTTAAAGAGGCTGAGCTGGATTTGCTCGTAGCGACGACCGTCATTGAAGTCGGTGTCGATGTGCCCAATGCCTCACTTATGGTGATTGAAAATGCAGAGCGCTTAGGGTTGTCGCAGTTGCATCAGCTACGCGGACGGGTAGGACGAGGCTCTACGAAAAGCTTCTGCGTACTGCTGTATCAGACGCCGCTGTCTGAGGTGGGGATTGAGCGCTTAAACGTCTTGCGCGATAGCAGTGACGGCTTTGTAATTGCGCAAAAAGACTTGCAGCTGCGCGGTCCTGGGGAGCTGCTCGGTAAACGGCAGACAGGTAATGTCGGCTACTATGTGTCTGACCTTGCACGCGATGAAAATCTACTAATGATTGCTCGCAGCTTGGCTAAGCGCTTGATTGGTGATGACAGCCGTAAGCAAGACGTGGGTCTGCTCATTGAGCGTTGGATGCCTGATGCAACGCGCTATACGAATGTATAAAAACCCGATTTCCTCAGCTACCGTATTTAGTCCTTTAAGCCCTGCAATCACACCTGCCTTATTTTCCGCCGATTTATTTTGGCTTAATTGAAACTGCGCTTGAGTATCGGTAGTGTCCGATTATCGCTCGGCATATTGCTTCAATATATCTTGCTGGGGCATCATTAATTGACCGTGGAGTAGGCTGGACTGCCTCATAAGCTATCGTTAATTACGTCAGAATTTCAATTAATTCCTCTTGCTTGGTGAATAGACTTACTTTACCTGCCACATGAATACTGCGATAGTTGCGCGAGGGGACTTCTTTAGGGGTAATAGTCTTACTTGGGTAGCAATTAGGGACAATATAATGACCTGAGTCCTGAAAAATGATTAACCAGTCCGGCTTAAGGTCAGCGATATTATTCAATGAATTTATCTTGGCAATGTGCCCAAGTAGATAACCTAAGTTTGCATCAGCGTCGCTACTGCTCTTTTGCCAGTACATCGGAATATGACAAGCTTCCATACCGTCATCTGTCTGAGTAATGACAGTCGCCTGCGAGTGGCTGGCGCTAACCTGCTTTATCGTAGCAAAGTCGTTTACTTTAAAGTCCTTAGGATGATCAACCAATGACCTCCTAGATAATCAAGCTTGATAAAAGCTATTAAACTTATTGGCGCTTTTTGACAGTAGTAAAATATCAGCTGGTTTAGGGTAGCTTGATTAAGTGGTTAATGCTCAATGCGTCTGCCCGAGCGGTCAATATAAAAGTAACCATTGCCGGTAAAGACTGACTGTAAAAATGGCCGCACCGGCATTGTTAAAAATTCTATTGGTTTGATTATGTTACAACGGTAAGCGCGTAAATCGAAGGTTGTAACAGGGCTTAGGGGCAGCATTATGACAATGGGATCATTGGTGATAGAGTATTGGTATTGACCCAAAGTTATAATTAAGTCATTGCTATAATAAAACTAACAAAAGATGCCTTTGCTTCTTTATTAAGTTAACACTTTACATCCTGCATGAGCATTACTATAGCAATTGAAGTATAATTTTTAGCATTTACGAATGTTTGCTTTTATTCATTTCACTAAAGTTACCTTACGCAGCCATTTGCGAGAATACCATGAGTCAAGAGTCCAATACGCCCAAACCCGATGGTCAATCATCAAGTGCTGAAGATAAGGCACTAGTAGATAGTGGTCAGTGGTCTAAAAAGTCGATACCCACACCTCCGTCTGCTGTAGCGCCGCCGTCTTATAAGAAGACTGCCAGTCAGACTCAGCGCTGGAAGTGGCTGCTGCCCTTAATATTATTGACGCTTGGCATTGGACTATTAGCAGGGAAGTTTTGGGGAGAGCAGCAAGCGGCCAAAAGCGTAGAAAGCACACAAAGTACTAGTACAGAGCCAACGACGAATACCGAAGCGTTAGCGGGGGCGACACAAGATGCTAGTGAGGCAGCGCCGCCGCAAAAGCCTGTATTGACGGTAGAGATTATTACTCCGCAGCAGAGCGTGGTTGAGAATGCATTGAGTGCTGATGGTACTATCGCGCCAAAAGATGTCGCAACGGTATTTGGCAAGGTCAACGGGGTGACGATTGAACGTGTATTGGTGAACGAGGGCGACCGAGTTAAGCAAGGTCAAGTGTTGGCAGTGTTTGACACAGATGCCATGCAGCAGCAACGCTCGCAAGCCCAAGCTGACTTAGCAGAAGCTGCGACGCGACTAGAGCTGGCAAAAGCAGACGCCGAGCGTGTCATACCTTTGCTTGAGATTGATGCCGTCAGTCAACAAGAAGTGGATCGTTATGTCGCCACGGCCAATCAAGCCGCGGCGTCAGTAGAAGCGGCCAAAGCTCGACTTAATAATCAAACGCTGAGCCTTAATAATGCTCAAGTCATCGCCCCTGTCAGCGGTATCATTAGTGAAAAGAGTGCCAATGTAGGCAGTATGCCTGGTCAAGCGCCATTATTTACCATTATTGAAAACGGTACGCTTGAGTGGCAAGCCCAAGTCGATCCTAACAAGCTGGGCGAGATTAATGTCGGCACCCCAGTCAAAGTAAGCCTACCGAATGACAAAAGTGTGATGGGACAAGTCAGCCGTATCGCTCCAACAGCGGAGAAGGGTAGTCGTCAAGTTAGTGTCTTCGCTACGCTAGCTGACAGTCCATTGACCCGAGCTGGCATGTATCAGCGTGGTACCTTTATGCTTGGCCAAGAGGGTAAGCAAGTGCTACCTGTTAGTGCTATCGTCACTGAGGATGGTTATGATTACGTCATGTTAGTCAACCGTGATCAAGATGCTAATGGCAATACTATCTATCGTATCAAAAAAGAAAAAGTCAGCTTAGGTGAGCGCCGAGGTGATCAAGTGGTGGTGAGCAAGCCGCTGCCTAACAATGTGGCCGTTGTGCGCCAAGGTGGTAGCTTCTTAAGTGATGGCGATATCGTCCGTGTGGCTGATCTTGAGTCCGCTGAAAATGGTGCAGAAGCCAAACCGCAAGCAGGATAATACTATGAGCTTAAACGTCTCGGCCTACTCGATAAGGAACCCACTGGTCGCTATATTGCTGTTTGTGCTACTCACGATGGGCGGCATTTTTGGCTTTAAGCAAATGAAAGTGCAGCAATTCCCTGATATTGATTTTCCCGCAGTTATAGTGACGGTTACTTTGCCTGGTGCAGCGCCAAGCCAGCTTGAGAATGATGTCGCCAAAAAAATAGAAAACAAAATCGCCAGTATCGAAGGCGTGAAACACATGCACACTACCTTGCAAACCGGTGCTGCGACGGTAGGGACTGAGTTCGTCCTCGAAAAAGACATTCAAGAAGCCGTCGATGACGTACGCTCTGCTATCGGGGAGGTGCGTGGAGATCTACCGGCAGCCGCCAATGATCCTATTATTTCTAAAGTAACGAGCGCAGGACTGCCCGTTGTAACCTATTCAGTCGCAGCGGAAGGTATGAGCGTTGAGGACTTATCTTGGTTCGTTGACGATACGATAAATAAGCGCCTATCAGATATTATAGGTGTGAGTAGTATTAGTCGAGTTGGGGGTCTAGAGAGACAAATCACTGTCGCTGTAGATCCTCCTAGCTTAAATGCGCTGCAATTACCAATCAGCCAGCTATCTGAGCAGATTACTGGCATTCAACAAGATACTTCAGGCGGTGAAGCAGAGGTCGGTAGCAGCAAGCAGACCATTCGTATCTTAGGCGCTGTGCAAAACGCGCGCGAGCTGAATGACTTGCAGATTGCAGTACCGACTGGTGGCACGCAAAGCCTTGGTAGTATGGCGACCATTACTGATGGTGCCGCTGATCCAGATTCTATCGCCTTGCTCGATGGTCAGACAGTGGTGGCGTTTAACGTCAGCCGCGCGCGCGGTGCTAGCGAAGTGGATGTCGTCAAAAAAGTAGACGCTGAGCTGGCAAAGATGCAAAAGGAGCTGCCGGGCTTTACCATTAATAAGGTCTATGACCGTGCTACCCCTATTGAAGAGGACTATCATGCTTCGCTAAGAATGCTGATAGAGGGTGGTATCTTAGCGGTCATTGTGGTGTTCTTATTCTTACGCAATGTCCGCGCGACGGTCGTCGCTGCTGTCGCATTACCTCTGTCAGTGATTCCTACTTTTTTGGCCATGTATGTGTTTGGTTTTAGCTTAAATATTATCAGCTTACTGGCACTGTCTCTAGTGATTGGCGTCCTCGTCGATGACGCAATTGTTGAGATTGAAAATATCATGCGCCACCTGCGAATGGGCAAGTCGCCGTATGATGCAGCGATGGAAGCTGCTGACGAGATTGGCTTAGCAGTAGTGGCCACGACCTTTACTTTGATTGCGGTTTTTTTACCGACTGCCTTTATGAGTGGGGTGGTGGGCCAGTTTTTTCAGCAGTTTGGTTGGACAGCAGCCATTGCAATTTTTGCCTCCCTCCTTGTTGCGCGTCTTATCACGCCGATGATGGCAGCTTATATTCTAAAACCTGAAAAAGACCACGGTAAAAAAGACAGCTGGCTGATGCAAACTTACCTAGACTGTGTCAGCTGGACGATTCGGTATCGCTGGATCACCTTAGGGGTGACGCTAGTGTTGTTTGTAGGCTCATTAAGTCTGGTGAAGCTATTACCGACCACCTTTATTCCAGACAATGATGTCGATCAGACTCGTGTCGGTATTGAACTGACCCCAGATGCCAGCCTAGCAGACACAGCGCGAATTAGTGAGATGGCACGACAACGTGTGATGCAGGTTGATGGTGTTCGAAGCGTCCTTAGTGCTATTGGTGATCCTCAGGCTGCCAGTCTAGACTCCCGAGATCGAAGCGGCGGCGCTCAGAATGCCGCCAGTCTAGATATAGTGCTCGAACCTCGAGCAGAGCGAGCATTTAAGACAGATATCGAGCGTCAGATTGCTGACGTGCTGACCACTGTGCCTAGTGCTAGATTTGAGGTGGGGTTGTCTAGCGGCGGTGATACGGGGTATAGCTTTGCCTTGACCAGTACCAACCCCCATTTATTAGAGCAGACCGCACAGCACGTGATGGCAGATATTCGCGCGTTACCGATGGCAGGAGATGTCACTAGTAATCGTAGCTTACCGCGCCAAGAGCTGTCAGTGATTCCGAATCGACTAGCGATGGCGGATCAAGGCGTCACCACTCAGGGCATCGCGGATACGCTACGCGTGGCGACCATCGGTGACTATGAACAGCGACTGTCTAAACTTAATCTTGATACTAGACAGATTCCTATCGTCGTTCGCTTGCCTGATGAAGCTAAAGACAATGTTAGCCAGCTGGGAGATTTATTTGTTCCCAGTAGCCGAGTTGATGGTAGCGGAGTTCGCGTAGCAGAGGTGGCAGATCTGAACTTTGGAACAGGGCCATCAGAGGTGCTGAGATTCGATCGTGAGCGCTCGATTAATATCTCTGTCCAAGCTGCTAGTGGTGAGCTTGGAGAGCTGATCCAAGCGGTGAAAAACACCCCTTCTTTACAGCAATTACCCGATTCTATCTCAGTTATTGATCAAGGTCAGGCAGAGAGTATGGCCGAATTGTTTAGCGGCTTTATCATTGCTATGTCGGTGGGTATCGTCTGTATTTTTGGCGTCCTTATTTTGCTATTTGGCAAAGTCTTGCAGCCCTTCACTATCTTAATGGCCTTACCGCTATCCATCGGTGGCGCTTTTGTTGGGTTGGTCGTGACGAATAGTAGCCTGTCTATGCCCTCGATGATTGGCTTCATCATGCTAATGGGCATCGCCACTAAGAACTCGATTTTGCTCGTTGACTATGCCATCCTTGCCCAGCGAGATCGTGGACTACCGCGCTTTGAGGCTTTACTTGATGCCTGTCACAAGCGGGCGCAGCCTATCATTATGACGACTGTGGCTATGGGGGCTGGTATGCTGCCCCTCGTATTTGGTTGGGGCGACGCTGATCCTACTTTTCGGCAACCTATGGCAGCAGCGGTATTAGGCGGCCTAGTAACCTCAACTTTCTTAAGCCTAATTGTTATTCCTACGGTCTATACTTTTATGGATGATGTGTCTAACTGGTTTGGCAAATGGATCAGGCCGCAAAAAGAGGAGTTTAATGAGATGGTTACAGATACGGATAGTCAAAAGATATAAGCATTGCCTACTGTAAATAGCCGTCTTTGATAATAAGGTCTCAATAGTATTAGCGGACAGGAATGGTCATATGAAAGAGTATCAATGGTAAAGTTACCAAATCTGTAAAAACCCGATCTAACTACCAGTTAGGTCGGGTTTTTTTAGTTCGCTATAAGTTAGTAGTTTATTGACGCCGCCAATACACTTTGAGAACCATATCTTGCCTAGTCAAGCCCAATTCAGCTTTAAGACGTTTTCGCAGTGCCTTGGCATCAGCAGCTTCTAAGGCGCCCCAAACTCTGTCGATAGTCAATGCTGCTAGGTCTGGATCTTCGGCTAGGCGCTCACTGATATGCGCGGTCAGATCCATATCAGGCGAGTTTAAAATGGGAATAATAATCGCGCGTTGGCGGATATCCATCTGACGCATGGCCTCTTGCAATTCAAGGTTTTCCAGATACTTGCTGTCCTCGGCATCATTAGTAATGGCAAAGACTATTGGTGCAATGGGATTTTGCCAGACTTCAAGCAGCCGTGCGACCGTTGGTAATGAAGTCTCATCTGCAATAAGTAAGCATTGACCATTACTAAGATGCTCTATCTTCTCTGGATAGTCGCGCAGACTGGTGATTTTATCCCCACTCTGTAAGCTCCTTGCCCAGTTGCCTCCTGGCGTATCCCCATGTAGATAGACATCTATCCAAGCACTTATTTCGCCTTGATGTTGGCTGGTATTGCTCTGAGCATCTGGACTATTTTGACCTTCTTCATGTTGCCACGCGCGGCGTAGAGTGTAGTAGCACTGCTTGCGAGTAGACTCAGTGTCAGCAGCTGCAAGTTGTTCAGTCGCTGAAGCTGGAGAGGTAAGATCAAATAGATAAGCATAACCAGGATGTGATAGTGGCGTTGCGGGCGGCGCTGTAACGACTAATCGCAGCATATTAGGCGTCACAAGATAGCTGTCTTTAACGGTAAACTCTTGATTTTGTAGCTTTATGGTCTTTTTACCCAGTTTTTTGGCTGCTTTTTGCATCAGCGCGATATATTGCGCTTTTAGGTCTTCTGCAATAAGGATGGGCTGATCAAATTTGACGAATCGGCATTGATCTGTAGACAGGTCTTCATTCGGTATCGTTAATTCGACTCCTTCAACAAAAACCTCCTTTATGTTCACAGGGGTTGTGGCTTCGATTGCTAAGTCGGTAAAAGCCTCAGCAAACATGGCGAGCTCATCTTGATGCTCTTCATTCACATGGCTAATAAATTTGTATTTCTCAGGATAAGAGAGAGGGGTTTTGTGCTCAGAGGAGTGGCTCATGATGGTGGATTGTCCTAATTACTACGTAAAAATTATAGTCGTCAATTTAACTCAAATGATTATTATTATCAAACCTTCATATTATATATTATTGACTACTATTATTAGTGAATTAACATTGGTTAAAAAGTCGTAACGAAGTAGAAGTTTAGATTTATTAAAGTTAAATTTTACCGTCGTTCTATAAATTAATGATAATCATTTTTATTAGTGTTATATTTAATATAAATTTCTTTTAAGTCTATTATCTATGCTGTCGATCAACCAATTGTCTCTTAGCCGTCAAGGCAATACATTACTGGATAACCTGTCTTTGCAAATAGAGACAGGCAAGCTCTATGCGTTAATCGGTCATAATGGATCGGGGAAGTCTACCTTAATTAAGGCACTATCAGGAGAGATGGAGCCTAGCAAAGGGTCGGTCATGTTGGATGATCAGCCCATCCATAAGTTGCCAGCTAAGGTACTGGCTCGAGATGTGGCCTATCTGCCGCAAAGACTGCCAGATGCTGCTGCTTTTACAGTGGAAGAATTAGTGATGCTGGGGCGCTATCCGCATCAAAAGTGGTTGCAAAAACCTAGCGAGCAAGACCATAGGGAAGTCGAGCGTGCTATGGCGCTCACACAAACGCAGCGCTTTAGCGATCGTACAGTAGCTACTCTTTCTGGCGGAGAGCGTGCTCGAGTGTGGCTGGCGATGTGTTTAGCGCAGCAGACTCGCTATTTGCTCCTTGATGAGCCACTGGCAGCACTGGATGTGGTGTATCAGGTTGAGGTTATTAAATTGATCCGCCAGCTGGTAGATGAATACGATCTTGGCGTAGTGATTATTCTACATGACATCAATCTAGCTGCGCAGTTTTGTGATGAGTTTATCGCCCTTAAGCAAGGCAAGTTATGCCATATTGGTGATGTTGAGAGCACCATGTGTCATGAAATATTGCAACAAATCTTCGGTATTCATCTGCACCTTTTAACCCATCCAAGCGATGGGCATAAGGTGGCAGTTGTATGATTCAGCAGTTCAGCCGCAGTATAAATGGCCTTTTAATAGCGGCTGGGCTAGCTTCTTTATTAGCTTGTTCAGCCAGCTCATCCTCTAAAGAGTCAACCAGCAGCGCTGATTTATCTATTCAGTCCTTATCTAATCCAAACAAAAACAAAAACCTTCCCAGCGCTAATTCAGCGTCAGCCTCTAATTTGTCAACTACTGTCCTTACACCTGACTGGGGCGTTGCCGCTACATTGACGGCAATGGGTTATCCACCAGTGGCCACAGGCGATATTCGGGTTTACTCGCAGTGGGTGGACGATCCAAAGCTACCTGACAGGGTGGTTGATTTAGGCATTCGTTATCAGCCCAATGCCGAATTGATCGCCCAGATGGATGTTGACTTAGTCATTGATAACTTCTTTTATGAGCATATCAGGCCTATGTATGGCGATACACCAGCGGTATCTGTTACTTTTATGAGTGATGGAGATGCTCAATGGGAAGACTTTGCTAAGCCTACTCGTCAGTTGGGTGAGCTTATCGGTCAGCCGCAAGCTGCCGAGCAATATTTATTGCATGTGCAATCACAGCTTAAGGCCGCTGGCGAGACAATGGCAACCCGTCATCCATACCTTAGTAAAGTCGCTGTTGTGCAGTTTGCCGATGTCAACAATTTACGCATGTACTCTCATAATAGCTTATTCGAAGTGGCATTAAATAACATGGGGTTACAGTTAGTAGCTTTAGAGGACGGTAATACTTGGGGCTTTACGCCAATTCATCTAGGAGATCTGGCTAAGCTAGATGCCGATACTTGCTTGATCGTTATAGAGCCTGTGAGTCCAATGCTACAAGCGGAGTTGAACGATAATTTAGTTTGGCAGCGTTTAGGGTTCGGTACATCACGGTGTATGGCCGTGGTAGCGCCTACTTGGATTTACGGTGGCTCCTCCTCGCTAGTGACGTTTGCCAATCGGCTGCAAACGGCCAAGTTCGTTGGTATAAACAACCCTAATGCTGAGCTTACTTCTAAGGCTTTGAATTCCTCTAACACTTCGCATGGCGATAATAAAAAAATAAAAGCAAACGTTAATAAAGCTACTCTATCAGCAGGGCAGCGACATAATTGGACCTATGCTTCAGAGCAAGACAATCAAGAGGGCCAGTTGTGAGTAAGAAGATAGTAGTGCTACTGGTCATGCTTATATTAGCTTTGGTGAGCAGTTATGCGGTAGTCACACAGTTGTGGCACTGGCCTATTAGCAAATTGTGGCAAGCATCAACCCAGCTGCCTATTGAGATGATGGCTATTCAGCTGCAGATCGTACCGACCATGTGGATCGCTATTGTGGCTGGGGGGCTGCTGGGTGTGGTCAGTGTGCTGCTACAGCAACTGGTCAAAAACAGCTTGGCATCGGATACCACACTTGGAGTAGGTAGCGGTGCACAGATAGCGTTATTAATCGTCACCTTGTTTTTCCCCAGCTTTGGTATCTATGGTAGCTTTTGGGTAGCGTTCGTGGGCGCACTGCTGAGTATGGGGTTGGTATTTGCCCTTGCTGCGCCAAGCCGTATGAATCCCTTGGTACTCGTGCTTGGCGGTTTAGTGGTCAATATTTTATTAGCAGCCATGGCGGGCTTGCTACTGATTTTCTTTTCCGAAAAAGCGTTAGGGGTTATGACGTGGGGGGCAGGCTCGCTTCTTCAAAGTAGCTGGCAAAGCTCGCAGCAATTAACTTTAGCCGCTGCGCTGCTGGGTCTTGGTATTTTACCGCTGCTCAAGCCGTTAACTTTGATGAGTCTAGATGACCGTCAAGCCAGTAGTATGGGTGTGCCTGTCGCTACTATTCGCATTATTGTTGTGGTTATGGTGGCCTTAGCGACTGCTTTAGTGGTTAGTCGCCTTGGTATGCTCAGCTTTATTGGTTTGGGGGCGGCAACCTTAGTCAATGTGCTCAATATCTCTAAGCTCAGCCATCGCCTCTTATCAGGGTTTTCACTTGGTGCCTTGCTACTTTGGATCACCAGCAATGTCGTCACCTTGATCGAACAGTCGGTGAGTATTCCTGTTCCTGCTGGTGCAATGACAGGCGTCTTGGGCGCGCCGCTTATTATTTGGCTAATTATGCGCCAGCGGCGTCAGCACAATGAGTCAGTAACGCCAATGCTAGTCGCAAAGCGCCGACGCGTTGCTTGGCAAGGAATTGCAGCAGGTTTGATAGTATTAGTGGTAGCAGCGGTACTGATTGCACCGACACTGTCAGGCTGGCAGGTCATGCTCGATAGCCGAATCCTCACTGAGTTTCGTCTCCCAAGGACGCTCAGTGCAGCCGCTACAGGGGTTATGTTGGCTACGGCAGGGGTGCTTCTTCAGACACTAACTCGTAATCCGATGGCCAGTCCCGAGGTGTTAGGGATTAGCTCTGGCGCTGCGCTTGGTGTGCTCCTCGCCTTTATTTTGTTACCAGCCATTGGTATCTCCATGGGGATGGGGACTATGGTACTGGCTGGCGGCGCTGGTGCGGTGCTCGTGCTGCTATTAATATTATGGCTAGCTCGACGACTAGACCCTGCGTATTTGCTACTGGTCGGTATTGCTGTAGCCGCACTTATGAGTGGTATTCTTAATATTATCAAGCTGACTGGTGATCCACGTCTCCAAGCGATGCTCAGCTGGCTATCAGGAACTACTTATAGCGCCAGACCAGAGACAGCTTGGTGGCTGATGAGCTGCGCTGTCGTATTGTTTGTCGCTAGCATGCTGCTAATCAAGCCGTTGCGACTGCTTGGCCTTGGCGAGACTGTGGCACGTAGTTTAGGAGTTACCGTTAAGCTTACTGAGCTTATGATCTTAGTCGTAGTGGCTGGATTAAGCGCGGCGAGTACCTTGGCGGTGGGACCGCTTAGTTTTGTGGGTCTTATGATTCCGCATCTGGCCACATCCTTAGGCGCAGTTCAGCTTGAGCGGCAACTACCATTAGCGGCGCTACTAGGGGCTGGACTTATGATTATCGCCGATTGGATTGGTCGCTATATCATATTCCCTTATGAGATTCCTGCCGGCACCATTGCCGCTGTCATTGGCGGTGCGTATTTCTTATATTTAATGCGCCGTATTCGTGCATAACTGCGTAGTCAACCTCTGCGCAGTCAACCTAGGATGATGGGTATTATGGTAACGGCGGCACTACTGAAAATAATGATTCGCTGATCAACAAGGATAAGATGATTCAGTGATGTTAGGTGCTATAGTCGCCCCACAATAAAACTGTTACGGTGTCATCCTCACTAGCCATACTACTGTATAGCCTGCACTCGGATTCCTTATACCAATATTATTATGGATTGACTATATATTAGGTAAGGAGCTGTTGTAGATAACCAGTTCAAGCCCTGTTTAATCTATTGTTTTAATTGTAGTAGTTGCGACTATGGGTCACTGTGATTAAATCACCACTCACATGTTTTCAAATACAGGTGGAAATATGTTTTTGGAACGCCGTTAAACTTACGTAAATGACGCTTTGCTTGGTTCCAGAAGTTCTCAATTGTTCACGCCAACTGAATTGGCCGCTGTTCTTATTGTAGAATCCGCAATGAATAGTTCAATTAATCTGCTTTGTTTGTACCAACTTAATTTATTTTCCTCGCGTCGCTATCCTAAATAAATTTACTTATCTAGGACAGCTCCTAATTCTTAGATGCTTAAACAGTTAATTTATAGGTGAACAGTAGGTTATCAAGCTTATTTAAATCCGATTTAATTTCAGTGTCAGATTATTCCTGCACCTCTAAAGCCTAAAAAACAGCAAATAGACTGTGGTTACAATTAAAAAATAAAAATTTGTAAGAAAAACACGACTTGGTGCGACTAAGGTGTATGTACATAATTATGTACATATGACTCATAAACAAAATGGATAATAGATTATGATGAATCATAAAAGCGTGCTAGTTAAAGGATTAATGGTTGCCACCACTGCTATTGCCCTAATAGGTTGTGAAGATGAAAATAATAGTTATAACGATGTAGCCTCTGAACAAAAAAGCACTATTTCGTTTACCCCCGCTAATTTAGAACCATTGGGTGATGACTTTGATTATGAAGGTTGGTTAATTACCTCAAATGGTCCGATCGCGACAGGTAAGTTTGATATTGATGCTAATGATAAAGATGCCACTCAAACGTTTGAAGTACTCAAAGCAGATGCGGATGACGCCACTAAGTTTGTATTAACGATTGAGCCTGCCAATGAAGAAGGCGATGATATTAAAAAGCCAACAGATATACATATATTGGGCGGCGATATTGTCCAGAATACATCCATATTGAGCACCAGCCATGCTACTGCCTTAGGCACTGATTTTAGTCAAGCAACGGCGAGGTATATTCTAGCGACGCCGACTAATAAAAATGCGACACCGACTCAAGGAATTTGGTATATAGATAAAAGTTCTAGTATACCTAAAGCAGGCCTAAACTTACCTGAGCTACCAGATGGTTGGGTATATGAGGGTTGGATAGTAGATAACGGACCTATAAGCACAGGTACTTTTACAAAGAGTGACGAAGCAGATAGCAATGGTGCAGGCCCAGCTAAAGGTATGCAAGATGCTCCTGCATTTCCTGGTGAAGACTATGTGAATCCTGCAAAAGACTTAGTGGGTAAAATCGCTGTTATATCAGTAGAGCCTAACCCTGATAATAGTGAGGCTCCTTTTAGCATCAAACCATTGGTTGGCACCATTACTAACGAGCAGGGTATGATGATGCTTGATAACAAAGCAGCGGATTCATTACCATCTGCAACTATCAGCATTAAATAAATAGCACTAGACAAAATAAACTAGACTAAATAATAAAAATGCTTTCAACTGAAAGCGTTTTTTTATTTTATTACTGAGGTTAAAGTACGCGCGTAAGTATTGGCTACCATACCAGTAAAACCTTGTCGATTGGTCGCTCTATCAAGTTTTCCTTTACCGATTTCTCAGCTTGGCTCATCTATTATCGACGCCATAGCCAGTTCATCATAAAACGACACAGCGGTGCTGAGATGAATGTCTTGCAGCCTTTATCGGCATGCCCGCAGCAAGCCAGGAAAATTTATACTGGTGCCGCATCATAAGACAACAACGCTATTTTATTTAGACTCGACTATAAATAAAACGGGCAAAGCCTCTGCTTTCTAGCTTTGTACAATCGCATGAATTTAACAACATGAATGATATTCATCTTAAATTTAGATAGCATCGTTTTTATTCATGTAGCGAATTAGGTATGATGCACCACTATAGAAATTTGGTTTTATCTCCAATAATGAGATTAGATTAGGGTAGCAAATCACCATGAGTAAAGCGTTTACATATTCAATTAAGAACATTCGTTTTGATGAAGATTATCATCCTGCAGACAGCACACGTCTGACAACCAACTTTGCGAACTTGGCTCGAGGGGAGCAGCGTCAAGAGAACTTACGCAAAGCATTGACCATGATGAATAACCGTTTTAACGCTTTGGCGCACTGGGACAACCCGACAGCCGATCGTTATTCTATCGAAGTTGACATCGTTTCTGCGAATTTAGATATTGAGGGCAATGGCGACACTTTCCCTGTCATCGAGATGCTAAAGACCACGATTGTGGATCACAAGGATAACAAACGCATTGACGGTATGATCGGTAATAGTTTTTCTTCTTATGTACGCGATTATGACTTTAGCGTCGTATTGTTAGAGCATTTTGATAAAAATCCACAAACGCCGCCACCAGAAAATTTCGGTGACCTGCATGGTAAGTTGTTTAAACATTTATTGAATTCAGAGGCCTATCAAGCCAAGTTTGATAAACAACCAGTAATTTGTCTGAGTGTCTCAACCAGCAAAACGTATCACCGTACGACGAATTGTCATCCTGTATTAGGCGTAGAGTACAGACAAGATGAGTATTCGTTAACCGACGAGTATTTCCACAAGATGGGTTTGACGGTTCGCTACTTCATGCCTACCGGTAGTGTTGCACCGCTAGCGTTTTATTTTGCGGGTGACTTGCTAAGTGATTACACCGATCTTGAGCTGATCAGTGCTATTAGTACTATGGAGACTTTCCAAAAAATCTACCGACCTGAGCTTTACAATGCCAACTCAGCCGCCGCTCAAGTCTATCAGCCTAGCTTGAAGTATCAAGATTACTCACTGACGCAAGTGGAGTATGACCGTGAAGAGCGTAGCCAGATGGCAGTGAAGCAAGGTAAATTTACTGAAGAGCAGTTTATCAAGCCTAATCAAGCCATTCTTCAAGAGTGGGCAGCAAGCTACTCTGGTAATATAGATGCCGCTTAATTAAGCGCTATCTAGCCTAATTATAAAAGCTCAAAAATAGAAGATGAGACAACATGACCACAGTATCAGCGAAATCAATACCATTAAACTTGTTACCGACATCAACAGCGGGAAGCTTGCCAAAGCCTTCTTGGTTAGCAGAACCTGAGAGGATTTGGTCTCCTTGGGCCTTAGAAGGTGAGCAGCTGCTAGAAGCCAAACAAGATGCCCTGCGGGTCTCATTACAAGAGCAACTGCAGGCAGGGATTGATATTGTTAGTGATGGCGAGCAGACTCGTCAGCATTTTGTGACCACGTTTATTGAGCATCTTGATGGCGTAGATTTTGAGAACCGCAAGACCGTTAAAATTCGCAATCGTTATGAGGCCAGCGTGCCATCTGTCGTTGGCGCAGTAAGCCGGCAAAAGCCTGTCTTTGTTGATGATGCGAAGTTTTTACGTGAGCAAACCAAGCAGCCCATTAAATGGGCGCTGCCTGGCCCGATGACCATGATCGATACGCTGTATGACGGTCACTATAAAAGCCGTGAAAAACTGGCGTGGGAATTTGCCAAAATTCTTAATGAAGAAGCCAAAGAGTTAGAAGCGGTGGGTGTGGACATCATTCAATTTGATGAGCCAGCGTTCAATGTATTCTTTGATGACGTGAATGACTGGGGTGTTGCCACATTAGAGCGGGCAATCGAAGGGCTAAAGTGTGAAACGGCTGTGCATATCTGCTACGGCTATGGCATCAAAGCCAACAACGATTGGAAAAAGACACTGGGTTCAGAGTGGCGTCAATATGAGCAAGCGTTCCCTAAGCTACAACAGTCGAAGATTGATATTGTCTCGCTTGAGTGTCAGAACTCTCATGTGCCTATGGATTTGATTGAACTGATTCGCGGTAAAAAAGTGATGATTGGTGCCATTGATGTGGCAACCAACCATATTGAAACCGCAGATGAAGTAGCCAATACGCTACGTAAAGCCCTGCAATTTGTCGATGCGGACAAGCTGTATCCTTCGACCAACTGCGGTATGGCCCCTTTGTCTCGTGAGGTTGCTCGCGGTAAGCTTGCGGCATTAAGCGCAGGCGCTGCAATCATTCGCAATGAGCTGACGGCTTAGACGTTACTGCTTAAGCTAACACAAAATTTGGTCTTTGTGGGCTATGGTTTTTGTTCAGTGAGTTGAGACTTTCAACCTACTGCAAAAACCTAGCCTTCAGTCGTTTGTTTAAGCTTATGCGTACTTTGCTTATCAATACACTTATCGATCTCAAATTTAGGATTTAAACGATGATTGAAGCAACTGATTTTAGAAATGCCATGTCTTCGTTAACGACAGCAGTCAATGTTATTACCACTCAAGGCCCCTCTGGCTGTCATGGGTTTACGGCATCGGCAGTGTGTAGTGTCACAGACACGCCGCCAACGCTACTGGTATGTATGAATCAGGCGTCTCGCTCACACGCTCACTTTATTGAAAATAAAATTTTAAGTGTCAATGTGTTAGGCGCGCAGCATGAGCCGATATCCAATACATTTGCTTCTAAGCTGTGCTCAGAAGAGCGCTTTAAACAGGGGGCCTGGACTAAGCTGGTCACAGGTGCTCCTATTTTAGAGGATGCCTTGGTCAGCTTCGACTGTGAGATTGAGCAGATTCAGCGCGTTGGTACGCATAGCGTATTTATCTGCCGAGTTGTCGCCATTAAGCAAAGCGAGCATGAGGAGAGTTTGGTTTATTTTAAACGCGGCTACCATCAAATTGGTCGAGCCGGCCAAGTCGAGTTTGCTTAAATCAATGCTCTTGTTAATAGTAATGAGCCCTTCAACTACCATCGAACTGTGAAGAAAATATCCTGTGGAATTAATTATTTTTTTAATAATAGGGGCGCTAGCAGGATTTGCTGCAGGGCTTTTTGGTGTCGGCGGTGGAACAATTATTGTGCCGCTTTTATATCTTGTTTTTACCCAGATGGGTTACAGTGCTGACGATATCATGCATCTGGCGTTAGGTACGTCACTTGCGACTATTGTGGTGACCTCTATTAGCTCCCTAATGGCCCACAATAAAAAGGGCGCTGTCATGTGGCCGGTATTCAAAAATTTAGCACCGGGAATGGCGATTGGCTGCTTTTTAGGCGCTGGAATTGCAGGATGGCTCTCTGGGGTTCATCTACAAATCATCGTCGGCATCTTTTTGCTTTGGGTCGCCTTTAAAATGTTTAGGGGTGGCAAAAAGCCGACAGCTGTTAATACCAGTAATACCAGTCAAGCCTTGCCTTCAACGCCTAAGCAATTAGCGGCAGGAGCTGGTATAGGTATCGCTTCAGCCATTTTCGGTATCGGCGGTGGTAGCTTAACCGTGCCTTATCTCAGCCGTTATGGCGTGGTCATGCAAAAAGCGGTGGGCACGTCAGCAGCGTGTGGCCTGCCCATTGCTATTGCCGGTGCTTTAGGCTTTATGATTTTTGGAATGAAGGCACAAGTCAATGTGCCTAATACCATTGGTTTTGTGCATATTTATGCCTTTTTAGGTATTGGTATTATGAGCTTTTTCACGGCTAAGCTTGGTGCAAAAGTCGCTCATATGCTGTCACCACAATTATTAAAAAAATGCTTTTCGGTATTACTATTTGTTGTGGGCGTTTACTTCCTCTATAAAGGGCTTGCTTGAACATCAAGCAGTTTTAACGAATAATTGATAATATTAAATAGCACATAAAGACCCCCACTATGGTTTGATCGTAGCGGGGGTTTTTATTGGGACTAATGATAAGATGCGCTCTGATAGTTTATTTTAGTTGTTGTATGTGGCAGTCTGTTTTAAGTGGTTTATTAATTGGTTAAGAGGTGGGTTTTGTTGGTTCCTTTGGGGTATACGGTATCCCACTTGGTGAAACTGAGGATGGAATCATCCCTTATGAAAGTTGCGCAGAATGCTTTGCAGACGTAGCGGAACCCGATGACAACAAGCGTTTGGCTTTCTATCCCGATAGCCGCTTATTCATTAGCCGCAATTGTGAAGGTGAGAAAGTCAACGAAACCACCGGTAAACAACTTATCACCTATTATGTCAACATTCAGGATGAAAAGACCAAGACATTCAAACTAAAAAAGGTTCAGCAATCTAAACTTGTTAAAGTGGACTACAGTCAGTTTTAAACTAACTCTTTTTCTATATTTACCTCTTAAAGCCAATTTTTTAGCCTAAACTTGGCTCATACCACCTCTACCTTTTTTTTGATGTCTTAGCTTGAGCTATCTTGACGAGAGAAATTAAACCATATCTGTCTTACTAGCGTCTAAAAGACCGAGTATACCTGTAAAAAACTATTATCATCTTACTGGCATTTTTGAGATTGCCATTTCAATAACGCTACATGAGTAGTCAGGGTCTTCTAGGGTTGATGCTTTCATTTCATCATAGGCATAGTAAATTACCACTAAATGATTGACGTTGAACAGACTTCTTTTACTCTTATTAAGTGTGTAAATACTTTCATCATGCAACTTACCAGTGTCATCTACAAATTCAAAAGAATTATCTTGCGCCAAGTTTTCCATTCCAGCTACATATGTTCTCGTAATTACACCACATTTGATTTCACTAGGAATTACTTTAGCATGAATATTTTCCCACCATTCTTGAGTGCCAAACAATCCTTTATTCCCTCTTAGACCCATAAAAGGTCGACTTTCATCTAAAGTGAGTTTATGTGTGTCTCGTGTCTGATCTGGATCGTTCGTCAGGTCCTTTGAAAACTCATAGACTAGTTCTAACTCGATTGGATAACTCGATAAGTCTATATACATACTGACTCCTGTTTTTCATAGCTCTAAAACTAATTAGCACCATACATGTACTCAGTTTGAGAATCACTTATCCGAGATAATATGACAATTTATATATGCTTTATATTTTTTATAGTTCGACGCCTGTATAGCGCATTGATCACAGATAGAATGTGTATGCTGAGTACACCATGAAGTACACTGCGACCAATTCAAAAATTTGAAACCGTTGATACTATTGGCCTACAGATTAGCTTTTAAGTCCTCACTATAGACTTATACATTCAACTGTAGCGCCGCTATTATCGGTCTGCATTATTTTAAAACCTGTGTACTGCTTAAATGCCAGTATTTCAACTACTATGATATGAACTTCTAAGATGAATCCTAAACTTTACGCAGCTTAAACTTCAGCACTCTCTACCCAATCAAACTCTTCCAAGATTCGCAGCCATTGCTCATCTAACCCTGCTTTTAGCATCAAAGGCTCACCGGTAACCGGATGGCTAAGCGCCAAAGTCTGAGCATGCAGTAGCATACGCGCGCAACCATACTGAGACCGAAAAAATCTATTGTGTCGTCCGTCGCCGTGGCTGGTATCACCGACTATGGGATGGAATAAATGCTTCATGTGCCTACGCAGCTGATGCTTGCGACCAGTTTTGGGGGTTAAGCGCACCAGACTATAGCGGCTAGTGTCATGTTTTTTTGATACCGCAAATGGCAGCTCAATTTGTGCCAAACTCTGCCAATGGGTGACCGCCTCCTGAGCGGGTTTGTCCAAGCTAGCTAACTTATCAGCAATGGCGTCGGGCTTAAAGCTCAACGCATAATCAACGCTGCCTTGCTCTGACATATAGCCGCGCACTACGGCCAAATATTGCTTGGTCACTTTGTGATCTGTAAAAGCCTCATTAAGACTGCGCGCCACGCTTGGACTCTTGGCAAATAACAACACGCCTGACGTGGGCTTGTCTAACCGATGTACTGGGAATACATGGCAACCTACCGCATCACGGGTAAGCTGCATCGCAAAGCGCGTCTCGCCTTTATCCAGCCAACTGCGATGCACCAATAGACCCGCTTCTTTATTTATAGCCACCAGAAACTCATCTTCATAGATGATTTCTATTGGGTTCGCGGTGTCGTTTTCGATATCCATGTTTTCAGTGCCCATTCTTTAGATATGAGTAGTTTAGATACAAGTACTTTAGGTGACGCAATTATAGAGTTACTGTCTTTGATGTCTATCCTTTTTATCGTAACTGTAGAGGCATGATAGATTTGGATAATATTTCAGAGCACATAAAAACCCCGCTATGGTTTGTACCATAGTGGGGTTTTAAGTTAGAACGGATAATAATTGTTAAATAAGTTTTAAGATTTTGATATATATAAAATTATTCAACCGTAACTGATTTTGCGAGGTTACGTGGCTGATCCACATCCGTACCACGCATCACCGCCACATGATAAGACAGAAGCTGCACTGGTACGCTGTAGACGATAGGCGCTAGAAGCTCATAAACATCAGGAACGTGGATGACGTGCTGACGCTCATCGCTTTCAATCTGCGTAGTCTCACCAGCGAAGACGAATAGCTCACCATGACGTGCGTGTACCTCTTGCATATTGGCCTTGAGTTTATCAAGCATACTGTCTTTGGGCGCCAATACCACAATCGGCATATCTTTATCAACGAGGGCTAGTGGGCCGTGTTTTAGCTCGCCGGCAGCATAACCTTCTGCATGAATGTAGGAGATTTCTTTGAGTTTCAGTGCGCCTTCTAAGGCAATAGGGAACTGGATGCCACGACCTAAAAACAAAGTACTCTTTTTATCTTCAAATTTATCACTCATCTCAGCGATAGATTGATCTAACTTGAGACAACTGTATAACTGACCAGACAAATTATTGAGCTCAGTGACCATTTTACTGAAGGTATCGTCACTGATTCTTGATTGAACACGACCAATCTTAAGCACCAGCAGCATTAACGCTGCAAGCTGAGTGGTGAAGGCTTTAGTAGAGGCCACGCCAATCTCGACGCCGGCTAAGGTCGGTAAAAAGATATCGGTCTCACGCACCAAGGATGAGGTAGGGACATTACAAAGTGCCAGACTCAAAAAGCCATTGATGTCTTTTGCATCACTACGACGCTGAATATCTCGAAGTGCAGATAGCGTGTCTGCCGTTTCGCCTGATTGAGAGATACAGATCATCAGGGTATGGTCAACGACGACGGGATCGCGGTAGCGAAACTCACTGGCTATCTCAACCGAGCAGGGTAGGCGGGTTAAACTCTCGAACCAATATTTAGCGACTATGCCCGCGTGGTAGCTGGTGCCACAGGCTAATATTTGAACGTGGCGAACTTCATTTAGCCTATCCTCATGGCGTGATAAAAACTCAGGCTTAAACCCTTTAAGATCAACGCCCATCTCGACTGTTCGAGCAACTGCATCAGGCTGCTCATAAATCTCTTTGAGCATATAATGCTTAAACTCGCCTTTATCTGCATTATGCTGCTTGGCATCTAGCTCTTTGATAGGCCGAGATACCGGTTGACCATCAGCAAATACGCTAATACTGTCTCGAGTTATGAGGGCAATGTCGCCTTCTTCGAGATACATAAAGCGATTGGTCACGGGTAAGAGTGCCAACTGGTCAGAAGCAATAAAATTCTCACCGATACCCACGCCAATCACTAAGGGCGAGCCGAGACGAACTGTAATAAGGACGTTAGGGTTATCGACATGCACTATGCCCAGAGCAAAAGCACCGTGCAGTCGCGGCGTGACCTGTTCGACTGCTTTTAACAAGTCATTTGTTTGCGAATAGGCATCAGCGATTAGATGCGCCACAACCTCAGTATCCGTCTGTGAAGAAAAGCTATAACCCTTTTCGATCATCTCTTCTTTTAATGGCGCATAGTTTTCCACGATACCATTGTGCACGACGGCAACCTTACCCGACACATGCGGATGGGCATTGCACTGTGCCGGCTCGCCATGAGTGGCCCAGCGGGTATGGGCGATACCGATACGACCATCGAAGAACGAAGGGTTTTTATTAACAGCGTTAACCAATTCTTGCACCTTACCCACTTGCCGCTCACGATGCAGCTCACCGTCTTGGATAATCGTTAAGCCAGCGGAGTCATAGCCTCGATATTCCAGACGCTTTAACCCTTCTAGGAGGATGTTAGAGATATTACGTTCAGCGACAGCGCCAACGATTCCACACATGACAGTTCCTTAAATTTATCGCGAATTTTATTAATCCGAGCCGTTACTCGCGGCTTATTTGTTTTTAGTTGGGCGCTTATAGTTGTCTTTTTGCACCTGCTTGCCTCGGGCGACGCCTAGAGCATGATCGTCGACATCTTTGGTAATCACTGAGCCTGCGCCGACAGTGGCTGTCTTACCGATAGTGACGGGTGCTACTAGGCTGGAATTAGAGCCAATAAAGGCTTCATCGCCAATAGTGGTTTGTGATTTATTGACCCCATCATAATTACAAGTAATAGTACCCGCGCCAATATTTACCTGTTTTCCGACTTGCGCGTCGCCGATGTAACTCAGATGGTTAACTTTACTGCCTTCGCCTATTTGCGATTTTTTGGTTTCAACAAAATTACCTATCTTGCTGTTATTAGCCAATTCCGTTTTAGGACGTAGATGCGCAAATGGCCCTACGGTGACTTGATTGCCAAGCTTAGCCTCATCAAGGACGCAGTAAGGCTTGAGGTGGGTATTATCGCCAATGACGCTGTCTTTAATGATACAGCCTGATTCAATAGTGACGTTATTGCCAATCTGGCAATGACCTTGGAATACCACATTTGTATCGACGAAGACATCTTGACCGGCTTCGACTTGACCGCGAATATCCACGCGTGCTGGATCGGCAAATTGCACGCCTTGGACTTGTAAGTCTTCTACCAGCTTGGCTTGCCAGCGCCGCTCCAAATTGGCCAATTGTTGGCGGTTATTAACGCCTTCAATCTCAAATTCGTCTTCAGGTTCAATAGCTGCGATTTTTATACCATCTGCTACCGCCATTTTGACGATATCCGTAAGATAATACTCGCCTTGCGCGTTATCATTAGACAATTTAGGGAGGTATTTATGCAGTAGGGCATTGTCAACACAGTAGATACCGCTATTAATCTCATTAATCGCTTGCTCAGCCTCGTTGGCATCTTTTTGCTCGACAATTGCGACGATATTGTTAGCATCATCACGCTTGATTCGGCCAAGACCAAAGGGGTTGTCTACTGTTAGTGTCAACATCGACATGCCAGATGTATTGGCAGTTACCAGTTGCGTAAGTGTTGTTTCGCTAACAAGTGGCACATCGCCGTATAGAATTAAGCTTTCACCGTCTTGTGGCAGCTCGTCTAAGGTAACTTTGACCGCATGGCCTGTGCCCAACTGCTCAGTTTGCTCAACCCATGTCAAAGCGTAATCTGTCATGGCTGCTTGAACCTGATTGCCACCAAAGCCGTAGACGACAATAGTCTTGTCAGTCTCTAACTGGGCGCAAGTATCAAGGACGTGTGTTAATAATGGCTTTGCGGCTAAGGTTTGTAGGACTTTAGGTTTGCTCGACTTCATGCGAGTGCCTTTACCTGCTGCCAAAATAATCACAGAGAGAGAATGAGTCATAAGCGTATTTCTTGTGGAGTTATTGGAGGTTTTTTTTGAAAGTAAACAGTCAATAGAACAAATTACCAAAATAGTGAACCTGTCACTATTTCTTATCTTTTAGGATGGGATCTATTTTAGGTAATAATTAATTTTAGGCAATAATTAACAGGGGTAGCACTTACAATCACACTACAATCTAGACTATAGTATATTTATAAATGTTTTAAAACCAAATAATAGTTTGGTTTCAAGAGCTAATTATTGATATCTTTAAGTAAGTATATGATTTAATTATTAAACCCACATCTTGCTTGCTAACATCTTATGCAATAAAGCCATGCAGAGTGCAATAAAATCAAGAATAGGCAAACTAAAATTATCAAAATCTTAGTAACAATAGGCCATAGCTTAGCAATAACATAAGGATCACCGACATAATACCGGCCAAGATATCGTCAAGCATAATACCAAGGCCTCCCGATACCCTTTTATCCGCCCAATTAATAGGGAAGGGTTTAAGAATGTCAAAGAATCTAAATAGGATAAAAGCCACAACAATAATAATCCAGTCGACTTTTAGCCCATCAATTCTAGCAAGTTGATCAAAACCAATATAGGAAAAGGGTAGCAATGTAATCCACATTCCTGCCCATTCGTCCCAGACGATATGTGGGTCATCATGAACGCCCATTAAATCGGAAGTACGACCACAAATCCAAATACCTATGATGCTAGCGATAATAGTAATGATTAAAAATGGCACGAAACCGAGCATCATTAAGGGTATAGCGGCAATCAGGCCGCCTACTGTGCCCCAAGTCCCCGGAGCGCGTTTGGGCAGTCCGCTACCAAGGCCGATACCTAACCAATACACCACTTTATCAGCCAAACTTGCATTATGCGGTAATGGCGGGCAGGTGTTAGCTTTACTGATATCGGGCTTAGCAGTATGACTGGTCAAATGGTCGCTCATGGTTTATCGTAGCTTTTAGAAAAAGAAGAGTGGTTAACACTAATTAATAGCACAGATGATTGGTAGTGATAGAAAGTTAAAATTTAGCTTAACTAAAATGTTACTTAAATAAAATTGCCTAATTAAAATGCTGAAAGCCTTGTAGATGAGGCATCTTACTAAAAGGATAAGGGGTAGCATCCGTGACAGCGCTGTCTTGATAAGTTAGCTCAATTACTGGGAGGTCTTTAGCGCTGCAACTGTCAATAACTTCACCAATACAAGTGATCTTAGTATTAGCAGTATCAGCGTTACCATAACTGTCAGGTGGCGATATGCCAGCTGGCAAGGTAAAGGCTAGCTCATAATCATCACCGCCGGTAAGCTGGCAATGCAGCCGCTCTGTCAACGCTACTTGCTGTAGCGGCGTGCTAGTGGGCAGTGTGTCAATGTTCAAGCGAATGCGGACACCACTTTGCTGACAGATATGCCCTAAGTCTTGTACTAGGCCATCTGAGACGTCAATCATCGCTGTAGCCCCGCCCTGCTGTGCTAATGCTTGGCCTAATTTCACGCGCGGCATTGGCATATGCAGTCGATGGCTAAGTTGCCGACCGATTTCATCATCAGGGTGATGCAGAGCATAGCAAGCATCGCCTACTGTACCCGAGACATAGACTTTATCACCAACCTTCGCGCCGTTACGATAAATTGGTGACTGGGAGTTATGCTTTTTATTGGCTATAAACCCTTGGGCGGTAATACTAATCACTAACTTGTCGTTGCGCGTAGTATCACCGCCGATAAGCTGAACACCAAACTGACTACAGGCATGGAACAGACCCTTAGCAAACTCACTAAGCCAAGTCTCAGTTGCCAATCGCTCAGGTAATGCTAGCGCCAACAAAATATGGTGCGGCGTCGCCCCCATTGCGGCTAAATCTGATACATTGACTGCAACTGACTTAAAACCGATGGCAAAGGCCAGCGCCTCAACTTGTGACCAGTCCTCGCTAAAGTGACGGCCTTGAACTAAGGTATCGACACAGCTGACTAGCTGGCTACCTGCGTTGATAGCAATTACTGCCGCATCATCCCCCAAGCCCTTGACCACAGCCACGCTATCGACAGCGTTAGCTTGGTCAAGAGCGGCTTTTTGCTGGTCAAAGTAGCGATAAATCAGCTCAAATTCAGTCATAGCTATTCGGCATCTGGTGTCTTGCTATCGACAGCCGGTTTGGTTTTAGCCGTTTCATTTGTAGCAGAGCTATGTGCTACTTTCTCTTGTTGCGAATCTACTTGTAGTGAACCAGCGGCGATTAAGGCACTTTGCAAGGAGGTGTTTTCAGCTGTACTTGCTGGTTGTTCTTGCGCCGTCTGATCTTTGGCTGCCTTTTGACCCTCTTCAACCACCTGTTCTTTTAGGGTAGAAGGCGCTACACGCTTACGCTTGATGGGTTGCCCTGTTTTACGGCCAATACGAGGCTTGGCGTCACGCTTAAGGTTCTCGGTATTATCATTAGTACCGGTATCAGTATGGGTACTGGCTGTATTGTCATGAGCCGCTGCGACGTCTTTAACGCCAAGCTCCCTGTCATTGTCTACAACAGAGACATCTTTTACTGTCTTAGGCAGCTTTTCGTCCGCTGCAACCTCAAGGGCACGCAGCTCAGGCGCTAGCTTATCGAGCACTGCGTTGATAAGCTTATGCGCATCGGTTGCGCCAAAATGCGTATTCAGCTTCATGGCCTCATCCAGCACCACTTTATAAGGTATCTCCAAGCGGTCTTTTAGCTCGTAGGTACCGATAAGTAAGATAGCGTGCTCAATTGGATCGAGTAGAGTGATATCACGATCTAAATGCTGAGTAATGAGTGCATCCAACTCTCCAATCTGCTCAGGGATATGACGCATCATTTCATGATAGTAGCCGAGATGGACCGTGTGCATCGCGTTAGTCGCTCGGGTGCGGGCAGCGATATCATGCGGCGCATTGGCCTTCCACTCATTAAGACCTGATTGCTCAAAGCGGTGGTCAGTCATTAGCCACTCATACAGGCCCTGCATGGCAAATCGGCGTGCCTTTCTTACGGCAGTATGGGTGGTTTTGTAGGCAGATTCGCTGATGTCGAATTGAGCTTCTTCATCTTTTGCCGGATTGGTATTGCTCATGGATACTTATACCTATCGTCAAAGGGATCGTCAAAGAGGGTATCTTTGACTTTACTATGGACTATTAAATAATAAAGCGACTGCTAAACGTAGTCAGCACAGTTTATGCAGTATTTTGTTCTTTATCGTATGGGCTAACTCGATTGACTACTACGACTTACTCTTCGTCGTCATCAACATCTAGCTGCGACAGTACTGCAATCATCTCAAGTGCGACCATGGCCGCCTCAGAGCCTTTATTACCAGCTTTAGTACCAGCTCGTTCAATCGCTTGCTCGATGCTGTCGGTCGTCAATACGCCGTTAATGACCGGGATATTATAGTCAATGGCGACGCTACTTAGACCTTTGGCCGACTCGCTAGCAACAAAGTCAAAATGCGGCGTGCTACCACGAATAACCGCGCCTAAAGCAACAATGGCGTCAAAGCGGTCAGACTCTGCTGCACGTTGAACGGCCAACGGTAACTCGAATGCACCAGGGACGCGAACGACAGTAATATTGCTGCCTTGAACGCCATGACGCAGTAGCGCATCAATCGCTCCGTCGACCAAAGACTCGACCACAAAGCCATTAAAGCGCCCGACGACGATGCCGATGCGAGCATCGGTGTTTTCAAACAAACCGCCATCGATATGGGTGATGTTATTGCGCTGTTGTTGTAAATTTTGCATAAGACTATCCTAATAGGCATCTAGAAAAGAGGGGAAAGTAAGGGGTTAATAAATAAAGAAAGGGTTAGATGCCGCTATAATAGCATTTTTTTACAGCCGCATCTCTATACCTTGCGCTGCCATAAAGCGCTTTGCCTCTGCTACCGTATATTCACCAAAATGAAAAATACTCGCTGCCAGTACGGCATCCACGCCGCCTTCTAATATACCATCCGCCAAATGCTGCAAATTGCCCACACCGCCAGAGGCAATGACCGGTACATTCACCGCGCTAGTGATCGCCTTCATCAGCGCAATATCATAGCCTTTTTTGGTGCCATCGCCGTCCATTGAAGTGACGAGCAATTCACCCGCGCCAAGAGCCGCCATTTTTGAGGCCCAAGCTACCGCATCAATGCCTGTAGGCTTACGACCGCCGTGGGTGAATATCTCCCATCTGGGTTGGCTGTTGCCATCACTATCAATGCTATCCTCGACTTGCTTGGCATCAATCGCTACTACAATACACTGACTGCCAAACTTCTGCGCCGCTTCGCCAACAAACTCAGGGGTAAACACCGCTGCTGAGTTAATCGCTACTTTATCAGCGCCAGCATTGAGCAGATTGCGAATATCCCCCACAGTGCGCACACCGCCGCCAACGGTCAACGGCACAAACACGGTATCGGCCATGCGCTCAACCGTATGATAGGTAGTCTCGCGACCATGATGGGTCGCGGTAATGTCCAAAAAGGTAATCTCGTCCGCGCCCTGCTCATTATAGCGTTGGGCGACTTCTACAGGGTCACCTGCATCGCGAATGTCGACAAACTGCACACCTTTGACCACTCGGCCATTGTCCACATCCAAACATGGAATAATTCGCTTCGCTAACATCGCATCACCTTTTACTCGAATCTATCAGTAGTTGCTTACACTTATCGTCGCATTTTAGCAAAAAACCCCCACCATATTTTCTTTAATTGTTATTTACTGCTGTTTTGCCTAGTAAGCCATCTTACCCTTAGTGAGTCATAGCAGCCAATCTTGCCTTTTGCTTGTATCTGCCCGCCTGAGCGCGGCGGTCACTATGCCCTAATGGCATTCCTGCATCCGCGAGACTGCCCTTAGGCCAGTGACCACAGCTCGCTCAGCCGCACAGGATACCGCTTCAGTCAAGGCTAGCGGTAATATCTTGCTCCTATGTAGAGTTACCGTGATTAAGATTTGTCATTTTAATCCCCAAGTTAAACGCTCATTACTTATAACTCTTTTCTCCACAAAACCCCAAATATCCAAACAAAATACCCTCATGCCAACTCGCTAGGTGTCAGTGACTCGCTTTTCGGTATAATGGCAGCATAATATAGTCTTAATACTTTAAGCCCGTTATCCAAGAGAGCCGCTATGTCCGTCTATACCCACTTAACTGAAGACCAGTTCACCACTTTTTGTCACGCGTTTGGCGTCTCATTCGCCAAAGCCGTACCCATTACCCAAGGAATTAAAAACTCCAACTGGTTTATCCAGACCACGGACGATAAGGAGGGCAGCTACTCGTACGTGTTTACACTATTTGAGGAGCGGCCACCAGAAGACATCGCAAAGATGGCTGCTATATTAAATCAGCTTAATGGTAAGTTGCCCGTGGCGGCGCCCCTTGCCAAAAAGTCAGCAAAAAAAGATGACAAAGATGCCTACCTTGTCTATTACGACAATAAAGCCATTACCCTCGTACCCTGCCTATCAGGTACGCATCCGGCCAATACCACGCCGCACATGTGTCACACCATGGGGGAGGCCTTAGCAGTACTACATAACACCTTACAGGGTCTAACGCCAGCTGAAGACTACGGTGTGCCGCTTTATCCGTGGGATAAGGTTCGTGACCGCGAAATTCAGTTTATGCCGGGTGATGAAGCTCGCCTTATGCGCGATATCTGGCAGGCTTATGAGGAGCTACCTCTAGACAGCTTGCCCAAAGGCCTATGCCATCTAGATATGTTCGCTGACAATACGCTGTGGGATCTAGCGGACGGCAAAGAGCAGCTGAGCGGATTGCTCGACTTCACTGAAGTCAGTGCTGAGCACTACGTTATGGACATCGCCATTACCATCAATGATTTCTGTACTACATGGGGCGACGCTGAAGATGGGGAGACGGTAAATTTTGATACTGAGAAAATGCAAGCGTTCCTCGATGGCTACAACAGCGAGCGCTCGTTAACCGAAGCTGAGCAACACGCTTTACCTGTTATGCTAGCGATGGCAGCAGTGACCTTTTGGCTGCTGCGTCTCAACGTCATTTATTACAATCGTGAGCAAGGCCGTACTGGTGATAACATTATGGTCAAAAACCCTGATCTAATGAAGCGTTTGGCCTCCTATCATTGGAGCCGAGTAGAAAAGTTGCGAGATTCAACGCAGTATGTTTATTTACTTGAGCACTTCCGTGATAAGGACACCGATAAAGAAGATTATGAAAACGTGAAGAATTGCGGCATATTTGCTACCGAACAAGACGCCAACGCTGCTATCGACTATCTGAAAACGCAGGAAGGCTTTAAAGATTATCCAGACGATTTCATTATTAATCGCTATCAATTGGGTAAGATTGAATGGTCAGCGGGGTTCTTTACTTATGAGTATTCAAAGGAATAAAGGAATAAGCCTTATACCTCCAAGGAGATTACCATGACGAATCAAATAGACAACTGGCATAAGCTGGCGCGCTACGACACCAATATCCAAGGAGAGCTGCACGCTGGGCTACTGCGTAATAATGGTCTAACCGTATCGCTGCAAGCGCTCAGTGGCATCCCCGGTATGAATTCTGGCGCAGTGCTGTGGGTACAAAAGAATGAGCTGGATCAGGCGCGGCGTATTTTAGACAGTATAAAAGTGGATAATGAAGGCGCAGCTAGCCATAACGAACAAGATAGTGAGAAATAAATGTGTCAACTACTCGGCATGAATGCCAATACCCCTACGGATATCGGTTTTAGCTTTGCAGGCTTTCGTCAACGCGGCGGTATGACGGATCATCATGAAGACGGCTTTGGTATTGCCTTTTTTGAGCGCAGTATCTGTCCGTCTAGTAGCAGTCCGTCTAGTACGGGCTGCTTGGCAGCGGCTACTACGGCAGTGACGGGTCTACGGCTGTTTCATGATAATAAGCCCAGTCATTTATCACCGGTCGCCGACCTCATCAATAACTATCCAATCAAAGCGATGAATGTCATCGCTCATATCCGTAAAGCCACCCAAGGGCAAAATTGCCTTGCCAATACCCATCCGTTCGTGCGTGAAGTCTGGGGTGAGGAGTGGGTGTTTGCCCATAACGGTCAGATGAATGACAGCTTTGTTCGCCGCTGTCAGCGTCTGCAAGACAATGGCAACGCTGAGCACTGTCAGCCAGTGGGCAGTACGGACTCTGAGATGGCGTTTTGTTACCTGATTAATCGGCTCAAATCCACCTTTAAGCGTCGTCCTGATGATGAGACGTTATTTGCCTTTTTGACCGCCCAGTGTCGCTATCTAGCGGCCAATGGCCTTTTTAATTGCTTATTATCCAATGGTGATTGGCAATTGGCCTATGCTGGCAGTTTGCTGTTTTACCTCACGCGCCAAGCGCCATTTGGTGAGGCTAGGCTTGCTGATAATGATTTGGCGATTAACTTTAGTGATGTCACCAGTGACGATGACCGCGTGACTATTTTGGTTACTATTCCATTAACCGAGAATGAAAATTGGCAGCAGCTCGCGGTTAATGAGTGTGTCATCTTTAAGGATGGAGCGATTATTCATCAGGATAGACCGAGTCTGAAGAAGTACCTGACCATTGAAGAAGGCGTGGCAATTGCTAGGCAGGTTGGGGCTAGTGTTTAGAAGCGACCACAACACCGCTTAAACCTCTCCCCCGAGCCGCAAAGACATGGCTGCTTTTGCGACATCGTCGTAGCGACATTGGGGTCAATAAAATACCATTTTGTTTGGCCGTCTTTAGAGGCATCCTGTACTTTAACAAAGGTAGACAGCTCATGGTGCACCGCTAAGCCTGCCTCTGAATTAAAATAGGCTTTAAACTCAACCTGCGCGTGGCGACGGCCTAGCTTTGGCGTGTGCTTTACCACCTCAAGCCCAGCCCAATCTGTGTCCTTTGCCCACGCTTCAATCGCTGACTTATCTAATAGCCTTTGCTGCGCTGGCAAGGTCGTCGCTACGATATAATCAGCCAGCTCTATATCAGTAGGCGTTAAGACAAAAGCCGAATAACGAGAGCGCATAAGGGTCTCGGCATTATTGGCGCAGCGCTCACCCTCATGAAACGGTTGGCAGCACGCTTTATAAGTCATTGGCGCTGCTGAAGAGTCAGTATTCGGTGACACTCGGCAAGGACAAGCAGTTGAATTCATAAAAGGCTCAGGTATCAAGTTAATTCAGTGTTGAAGTGAGACTGGCAAATATCTGGCTAGGCAGTAGCCCATCTTTAAGAATGAGCCAAGTAATGGGGTCGGTCAGCTTATTCCAAAATGGCGCAAACGGTGGCGCGATAAAGATAGCCATGGCAATCAGCGCGTAAAGTAACACGTACCAGTAGCGCTCACGGTCGCGGTACAGCTTCATGGCCGTGCCAGAAGAGCGCTTCATTCGGTGGTTTAATAAGTCCACGCTATAGGCCTCATCAAGCCCCAAGTGCACCATCGCCCCAATGAAGAGAAACAGGCCGTAAAACCAGCTGGTCGTCGCTGGCGTATCCATAAAATAATAATTTAAACTCACCAGACCTAAAGCCAGTACCGCCATATAGGGGATGGAATGGATAATGCCGCGGTGCACGGTAATCTTGGTAAATAGATAAAAGATACCGTAGCGCATGAAGCCATACCCTGCCAGCCATAAGGCAATTAGCGACAGTAAGGACAGCTCGCTACGCCAGTGCATCACTAGACTAAAAGCGACCATCAACGAGGCCACATCAAAGCCCAGCTTAATCGGGGTGGAGTTATCCGAGTCGATATCGGGCAGTAAGCCGCCGATAGTACCGAGCGCCACACAAATAAGAAACTCATGGCCTCCTAAGAGTCCAGCTTTATAGCCGACTATCCCTAAGATACCACTGACGACAAAGCCCCCGCTCAGATGGGTTTTAAAATTTGCCATGTCGTTTTACCATATCTATTGCCCTATCTACTTAGCTCAGCGACGTTGCACAGTAGCGACTGTGATATTGTTTTTGCTGCGCTCGAAAACGCCCTATAATAGCATGAGTTAAGTTTCCAGAGCGGCTGCGTCTTGGCTAAAGGGGTTAACATTACGAATCGTTTTAGCTATTTGCTTAACTATTTCCTTATTTCTCGCTATTTTATAACCACACCTATCAGTATCTATGACACACTCTCAAGCAAACACCCATCTTGATACCAGTCTTGCTCGCCAGTTCAATGATAACTCCCCCTTATCTCAAGTAGATTGGCAAGCGCCTTGGCTCCAGCACTTAGCTATCCGAGGGTTACTCGTTAAGGAGACAAGCAATCAGCCGGGAGATGATAGTGCGGTCCCTAGCATCGCGCACCATCTAAATAGTTGGCGGGATAAATTAGCTGCTAGTCAGTACACCTTAGCCGATAAAACGCGGCGCTTTGCGACAGGTCGAGGGCAGGCGTTACGGTTTGTTCCGCAGGACGATTTACCCGAGGGTATGGCCTACGAGACCTTTATTGCAAGATCAGGTGGTGTGCCGACTCGTGATAACTTCCATGATCTATTTAATGGCAGTATTTGGCTGACCTTTCCCAAGAGTAAAGCGCTGCTTAATCGCTATCAAGCTCAGGCTATCGATGAGCAAGGTATCTCTGGCATGCGTGGTCGCGTCCGAGATACCATTACCGTATTTGATGAAAACGGCGCGATTTTGGTGACGGCTAAGCCCAGTATCGGTGAGGCGCTAGCAGCGTTCAACTGGCAAGGTTGCTTGGTATCAGCGCGGGCTTATTGGGACAACCCACTACAGCCCAATAAGTCCGCTCAAGCCGCGGTATATATCTTTGGTCATGCCTTGCTTGAGCAGCTTATCAGCCCCCGCAAGCCGCTGTGCGCGCATACGCTTATTATAAGTGTTGAACCAGACTTTTTTGAATTACCAATAGCAGAGCGCATGGCCCACTTGGATACTGAGCTAGCGGCAAGATTGGACGAGTTATTACAAGATGAGTCGGTGACGCCGCGAGCCTTCTCGCCACTACCGATATTGGGTGTGCCACATTTTTGGCCGGACAATCAAGATCCTGAATTTTATGAAGATAAATTTGTCTTTCGCTCAGGACGTCGTCGCCAAAATTAGCCTTACTGCTAGCCAGTAAATTTATACCGGCTGCTTTTTGTCTTACTCAATAGGATTGACGATAGGGTAGATCGCACTTCTCAATTAGGTACGCTAAAAGGGTCAAAGTTACGATTTCCCCACGTATTAACTACCCGCCGACCTTAACAATTCGGTGTGCTTTTGTTATGTTAGTAGTCTGAAACAGACTATTTTAGTAGATATAACAAGTTTTAGTCGATGTAACAATAAGGCTGTCGTGCGACTGGCTTTAATGAATGCAGATTAAATCAATGAATGTGGGTTAAATTAATAGTCAGAGGCATTGGTCAGTCACGAGACCCAATTTAGAGCCGTTCGGTAGCTTTGCACTATTCCTCATTATAAAAAGTTATAGAAAAGACGATAACGACAATTTTCTAAATTAAACGACAGAGTTTTTTGGTGACTCTTGACGTTTCAATACGTTTTTACCTTTTTGCCAGTGCAGTTTCTTTTATCAATAGCTATAAATAGCGATCCATATTATTTAACAGCGACTTTACTGCTAAATAGCCATTATTTTCAGCCTAAGCTATCCATAAGTTATTAGTACTTTTTAGTTTTCAAGCTTACCGGCGTTAATTTCTCAAGTTAATAGCAACTTAATAACAGCTCAATCACCGTCTAACCAAACTTAGCCACCTTACATAACAACAGATAAGGAAGCCAATATGAGTGATATTTTTAATGTAAAAGATACCTTGACCGTCGCTGGCAAGGCGCATACTTACTATAGCCTACCTAAACTTGCTGATACCTACTCTAACATCAACCATTTGCCATTTTGTATGAAGATTGTGCTAGAGAATTTACTGCGCAATGAAGACGATGGCCTGTCCGTGGGTAAAAATCATATCGAAGCCGTTGCCAATTGGGACGCGACTGCTGAGCCAAGTCAAGAGATTGCCTTTATGCCTGCGCGTGTGGTTTTGCAGGATTTTACCGGTGTACCGTCGGTAGTAGATTTGGCAGCCATGCGCGATGCTATCGTCAAATTAGGCGGTAATGCCGAGCAGATTAATCCTTTTATCCCAAGCGAGCTAGTCGTTGACCACTCAGTACAAGTGGATGTCTATGGCCGTGATGATGCGCTGGACCTCAATAAAAAGATCGAATTTAAACGCAACAATGAGCGTTATGAGTTCTTACACTGGGGCAAGCAAGCCTTTGATAACTTCAAAGTGGTTCCACCTGCGACTGGTATCGTGCATCAGGTTAACCTTGAGTATCTTGCTCGTGTGGTCATGGCCGCTGAACAAAACGGCGAGCTGACGGCTTACCCTGATACGGTATTTGGTACGGACAGCCACACCACGATGATTAATGGTATCGGCGTGTTAGGTTGGGGCGTTGGTGGTATCGAAGCCGAAGCGGCGATGCTCGGCCAAGCATCATCGATGCTGATTCCGCAAGTGGTCGGTTTTGAGTTAACTGGTAAGTTGTCAGAAGGGGTTACCGCGACAGATTTAGTGCTGCGTGTGGTTCAGATGCTGCGAGCGCATGGCGTCGTTGGTAAGTTCGTAGAGTTCTACGGCGATGGCTTACACAATATGCCACTGGCTGACCGAGCAACGATTGCCAACATGGCACCTGAGTATGGTGCGACCTGTGGTATCTTCCCGATTGACCAAGTGGCTATTGACTATCTACGCTTGTCTGGTCGCAGCGACGCTCAAATTCAGTTGGTTGAAGACTATGCCAAGGCTCAAGGACTATGGCACGATGCCAATACCCCTCATGCGGTGTACTCAAGTAATTTAGTCTTAGATCTATCGACGGTTGAGCCGTCACTGGCAGGACCAAAGCTACCGCATCAGCGTATCGCTTTGACCGATATGCATCAGAGCTTCACCGATACGCTATTTGAGATGACGCAAGATCGCCGCACCGAAGTCAAAGGCAAAGTTCGCTTTGATCAAGAAGGTGGTGAACAAGTTCAGGCCGATGATCTCGCTGCTGAGCCAGCTATCGAAGTCGATACCGAAGATGATGTCGCCAAAGAAGAAGGCGTCTATTCTACCGTCAGTATCGATGAAAAAGAGCACAAGCTGCTTGATGGCTCGGTGGTCATCGCGGCGATTACCTCGTGTACCAATACTTCCAATCCAGCGGTTATGATCGGCGCAGGACTGGTCGCAAAAAACGCCGCTGCCAAAGGTCTTAAAGCCAAGCCTTGGGTCAAGACCTCGCTAGCGCCTGGCTCTAAAGTCGTTACCGATTATCTTGAAAAGACTCAGCTAATGGATGAGTTAGAAAAAGTAGGCTTCTACCTCGTAGGCTATGGCTGCACCACCTGTATCGGTAACTCAGGACCATTGCCAGAAGTCATCGAGAAAGGTATCGAAGAGAAAGACTTAGTCGTCGCCTCAGTCCTGTCTGGCAACCGAAACTTTGAAGGTCGCATTCACTCTCACGTCAAGACCAACTACCTAGCATCACCGCCTTTAGTCGTCGCCTATGCGCTAGCAGGCACAGTCGATATCGACCTAACCAAGCATCCGCTCGGTCAAGACCAAGACGGCAATGACGTCTATCTCAAAGACATCTGGCCGACTAGCGCGCAAATTGACGAGCTTATCGCCAATAATATCGATGCCGATATGTTCCATAAAAACTACGGCGAAGTCTTTGAGGGTAGCGATGAGTGGAACGCTATTAGCTCGCCTGACAGCCAGCTCTATCAGTGGAGTGAGGCATCAACTTACATCAAAAACCCACCGTTCTTCGATGGTATGACCATGGAGCCAGAGGGTATCCCAGATATCCATAATGCCCGCGTCTTAGGCGTATTTGGCGATTCAATCACCACTGACCATATCTCGCCAGCGGGTAACATTGATGCAAGCTCGCCTGCAGGTCAGTACTTGCAGGATCGCGGGGTGATGGAGGCCGACTTCAACAGTTATGGCTCACGCCGTGGTAATGATGCTGTTATGACGCGCGGTACCTTTGCCAATATCCGTATCAAAAACTTGATGATGAACGGTAAAGAAGGCGGCTACACCTATTACTTTAAAGGTGACAAGGCTACGCTTAGTGATGGCGAAGAGATGCCAATCTATGATGCGGCGATGAAATACAAAGAAGATGGCCGCACCCTCGTGGTCTTAGGCGGTGAGCAATACGGCACTGGATCTAGCCGTGACTGGGCAGCCAAGGGTACGATTCTACTGGGCGTCAAAGCCGTATTGGCAGGGTCATTTGAGCGTATTCACCGCTCAAACTTAGTCGGTATGGGGGTACTTCCGCTTACCTTTAAGGACGGTGAGAGCATCCAGTCGCACAACCTTGACGGCTCAGAAGTGCTGAGCATCACCGGTCTGAACGATGGTGAGAGCACGACAGCGACGGTCACCGCAACCCGAGCTGATGGTAGCACTGAGACCTTCGAGGTCAATGTCATGCTGCAAACGCCAAAAGAGCGAGTGTACGTGCGCCATGGCGGCGTGCTGCACTATGTACTGCGCGAGCTTGCCAATGAGAATATTGAAGCGACAGCATAACGCTAGCTGCTCTATTCACAACCAATAAAAAACGCTCAGCCTAAGCTGGGCGTTTTTTATTAGATCACGAAAGAGCTAGGGATAGAGTAGTTGTGGCAGCCAATCGCGCCTTCTGCTTATATCTGCCTATCTGAGCGCAGCGGGGACTATTGGCTGATAGCATTCCTGACCAGCGAGACTACTCTCAGCCAAGTCCCCGCAACCGCTCAGCTAGTCAGGATACCGCGGCAGTCACGGCTAAAACGCACCCCAAGGCAACTATCAGCATATTTAGTATTTAAAAAAGAGGCTAAGTTTTGATTTCTAATGGACGGCCTTAGTCTGAATTTTTTATATCCCAGATTTTTTATAGTCGTGTTGCTGGGTGAAAGGCCTAACTGAAGTCGCGGAGCAAAATGCCCAGTCAAAGCGGCAGGCTCATGAATACAATTGACTTCTTACAGCCAACAAAGCGGATAGCGCGGCTGCCGCTTTCGATAGCATGCAGACAGGTTATCTCATGAGAGTGGCAGACTTGTGTAATTGCTTGCTTAATTGCTGCGCTGTCTTTTGACATATTGTTATCTGCTAATGCTTAATCTTAAAGAGAGTTATCCTACTTGAAAGTTAAAGC
Organism: Psychrobacter pygoscelis; assembly: GCF_004335015.1. Classification (GTDB taxonomy): domain Bacteria; phylum Pseudomonadota; class Gammaproteobacteria; order Pseudomonadales; family Moraxellaceae; genus Psychrobacter; species Psychrobacter pygoscelis. The sequence continues at coordinate 149,087 of NZ_RQRU01000005.1, read as the reverse complement.
ATTAAAAAGACTTTAAGAGTTATAGTTCGTTTAATCATTAATCATTAATCATTAATCATTAATCATTAGCCACAAAACAGTCAGCCATAAAAAAACGCACCCAGAAAATACTAGGTGCGTTTTTTGATGCAATTAACGTGTCGTAATTATCTTAGAGCATTCCCTAAGATGGTCATTATTTAACGTTATCGCCCCAAGTTACGATTGGCTTTTCTAGGCGATAGTTGGCTGCCGCTTTACGAGCACCCATGATACTGGCTACGAAAGTAAGTAGCGCACTAATCAACCAGAATAGACCTGAATATAGAGCTGCTTTACGAGCAGTATCTTCAGCTTGGTTTAGAACTTGGTCAGTTTTTTGTTGAGCAGTAGCAATAGCCTGATTGGTTTTTGCTTTGTACTCATTAAATGACTCAGTAACCTCATTACGAACTTGCTGTGCTTCAGCCTCAGTTAAGCCTTTTGCTTGAAGACGGTTGATGATTTCTGGACCAGCAAGCATTTGCTCGATGCTAGCCATACGCTGCTTGGCGTAGTCATCAATGTTGCGCCAAGTATTAAGATCAGTAAAGTCCATTTGTTGAACCTCACCTTTGGTCTCGTTCATCATCTCTTCAACCACGTCAGCAGTTGCAGACACTTGCTGTTGATCTAGGTTTTGAGTGTTTTTAGCGACCATTTGCTCGATATCATCGCGGCTGATATCACCAGATATACGATCATACATGGCTTTGGCTTCTTGTTGGATACTACCGTCAGAGCCTTGAACGGCTGTAGTAGCAATATTAGCACCAGCGCCCACTGCAGAAGCAGTAGTACTAGCAACAGTGCTTACTGTGCTGCCTACAGCACGGGTGGCGGTAGACATAATGCTAGTAGCGCTGCTTAGCGTTAGGTAAGAGGTAAGCGCGATGATAGCTGCTGCTGTCAACATACCAGTAAGCGTAGCATCTTTAGGATCAATAGCGGTACCGTCACCAAACAAAGCTTCTGGCGCAGAGGCTTTAACAGCAAAGTAACCGGCTACGAAAGCACTGACTAAAGCGGTAATCGCAGCATAGATGCCAGCGGCAATACTAGAGCCTTTTAGATCAAATGGTAAGAATGAGCTTAGCACCAAAGCAAGTGCCATCATGGCCATCACTACGACTAGACCCATGAGCAGTCCTGCAAGCACACCGCGCCAAGATGGGCGGCGCTGAGGGGAGTAAGAAGGCATCATAGTTGTATCCTCTGTTAATCAAATAACATATGTAAGTATTAGACCTATAAACTAAAGTAGTATAATTCTTAGAGTTGATCTATTGAGTAGATATTCATCTATATGATCATGTCATAAGACTAGCATCCTAAACTACGTTAGATATGGGCACTAATATATAGAGAGAAAGCTACCGTTGTGGTTAATTTTAGTAAGTTGTACACGCAATTTGTACCCATGAATAGGATTCGTGTTAACAAATATTGCATACAGTAACGTTTATCGAATGTTTCATGAATATTGCATAGTGAACTGTAAGTGGTAATTTCAACATCTCAAAAGTAGTAGTGTCGTTGATAATGGGGCAAATCTCTATTGTTAAGAAGATATTTTATCTTCTCAGATACTGGTTTCTTGAGTGACAAGTATCAATTTAAGATAATTTATACCCTTGCTATATCACGCCATCTTGCCGATGGAGCCGAACTACTTACTAAACGTACTAAGCCCACTACTATCGATAAAGCCTGCAAAAATACATTAGCTTCTAACCATAAAAAAAGCCCAGTCAATATTGACTGGGCTTTTAGCTGGTGACGATTGGCCACCGAATAAGTGGCGTCCCCAGGGGGATTCGAACCCCCGTTACCGCCGTGAAAGGGCGGTGTCCTAGGCCTCTAGACGATGGGGACGCAATAGAGAAGTTAAGCATCATTGGTATAAATCAATGATCATAACAATTAACATCAGGGTGGAGATTAGCCTAGGAACTGATGTTAATACTTAATGATTCACTATAAAATAATGGTGGAGCTAAACGGAGTCGAACCGTTGACCCCTTGCATGCCATGCAAGTGCTCTACCAACTGAGCTATAGCCCCTCACTAAGAGACGCGTATTTTAGGGAAGCTTGGATGGGTTGTCAAGAATTTTTTGCATAATTTTCAAAAAAAGTAGTTATTTATCTTGAAGCATCGTTTCTAAGGGCTTTCGCCAGCATAAATGAATTAATTACAAGCGCTTTTCTAGCACCTCTAAAGCAACGATATCGACCTCTTCATGCTTGTCGTCTGCGCTGGGCTGATGGGCAAGGTCAGATAAAGCCTTGAGTAAGGCAGGCGTCTGAAATAAGTCCCCTAATGAGACGATAAGCCAATACTTCCAAACCCCGTCGTCACTTTTTAAGATTTCAAGTAGCGTGGACTCCATGGCAGGTAAGGCGGCAAAATGTAGGCGTAAATACTCGACCAAAGGCGCGGCAACTGGCCAATTGATGTCTTGTAGCCATGTTAATAGTTCGGGAAGCTGCGCATCAACGCTACTTATATCGTTGTTATAGAGTGTTTGGATGGCTGCTAAGTCGTGCTTTGATTGGGGTAGGCGCATGGGTTGGGTTCTCAGGTAAAGTCATTAGCAGTTAACGACATTGGAAATAATAGCTCAAGATACCTGCAAGTAATGTAAGACAACGTAGACTAGGCTCAAGGTGACCTTAGATAGGACCGTTTTTGCAGCTAATCCTGCTATTCGCTTGTATCTGCCATCTCGGCAGGGTGGGCACTATTGGCTGAAGGCATTCCTGTTCAGCGAGACTACCCTTAGTCAAGTGCTCGCAACCTGCCAAACCAAGATAGTGGTGGTCAGCAGGATCAGCTATGAATAAACCCTATGCATCGCTGGCATATAACCTTTTACCCTCATAAAAAATGCCCAGCCGAAGCTGAGCATATTTATCAAAATAAGGCTGGGTCTAGAAATTATTCAGCCGAATCCGCCAAGAAGTCCGGCATGTCTGCCGCGGTCTTCTCAAGCTTTTTAAGCTTTTTCTTACCCAAGCCGCCCAACACTTCCACCGCATGACGAAGGCGAGTCAGGGTCATATCTGGACCAATGACGAACATAGCATTCATGACCGGTGTGGACGAGCTACTACCGGCAATAGCGATAAAGAACGGCGCCATCATGTCGCGAAGCTTAATGTCCATCGCGGCTGATAGCCCTTTAAGCGTCTGATAGATATTGCTCTCAGACCATTCTGGTAGCGCCTCTAACTTCCAAGTAGCGATCTGTAGGATTTCGATGATTTGCTCAGGGGTGAGGTTTTTGTGCTCGAAGTCTTCAACGCTAATCTCAGGTAGGTTTTGGAAATAAAACCCGGCCCAATTAACCGTGTCAGACATTAAGTTGATACGGGGTTGAATCGCCGCAGCAATGGCGGTCAGCTTATCAGAGTCATTGGCCCAGTCGAGGATTTTGTGCTTGAGCTGTTCAGGAGTCAGTGCCCGCAGCCATTCGCCATTAAGCCAGCTAAGCTTTTCGATATCGAAGATAGGGCCGCCTAAAGATACACGCTGGATATCAAAGCTAGCTATCATCTCATCAAGGGTGAACTTCTCTTCCTCATTGGGCATTGAGTAGCCCATACGCCCAAGGTAGTTGAGCAGCGCTTCTGGCATGACACCGGCATCACGGTAATAGGTGATGGACGTTGGGTTTTTGCGCTTGGACAGTTTTGACTTATCAGGGTTACGCAGTAGCGGCATGTGGCAAAGGGTAGGCATCTGCCAGCCGAAGTATTCGTACAACAGTTGATGCTTGGGTGCTGAGTTGAGCCACTCTTCACCACGAATGACGTGGCTGATATCCATTAAGTGGTCATCGACGACGTTCGCCAGATGGTAGGTCGGCATACCGTCAGTTTTGAGCAGCACTTGCATATCGACCTGCTCCCAAGGAATCTCGACCTCACCGCGCAGCATGTCTTGTACCTTACAGACGCCTTCGGTAGGGACGCGCATGCGGATGACATAAGGCTTGCCCTCGGCGGCAAGCTTGTCAGACTCTTCGCGTGGTAGATCAGCATAGCGGCCATCGTAGCGCGGCGTTTGACCATTCGCCATTTGCTCAGCTCGCATGGCGTCTAACTCTTCAGGAGTACAGAAGCAGCGGAAAGCATGGCCTTTATCGAGCAGCTCTTCGGCGTACTTTTTGTAGAGATCACTACGCTCACTTTGACGATAGGGCGCATGAGGACCACCAATATCTGGTCCCTCGCTCCAGTCTAGACCGACCCAGTGCAGTGCATCTAAAATCATCTTTTCAGATTGCTCGGTTGAGCGCGTCTGATCGGTGTCTTCGATACGTAAGATGAACTCACCACCATGCGCCTTGGCAAAAGCCAAGTTAAATAGCGCAATATAAGCAGTGCCCACATGGGGAAAGCCAGTGGGGGAGGGAGCAATTCGGGTACGCACAGGACGATCGTTGTGAGGGGGTAAAGCAGTGGAAGAGGTGCTAGCTTGGGTCATAATGCTCTCTATCAAAGAATTGGGTAGGTGGATGATTATGCTATAAAAGTAATACTTAGAAAAAAGTGCGTAGCTCAATTAAACGCTAAATCAACAGCAGTAGCTACAAAGATTTGTCTATTATAACAGGAATCAAAACCCTGCTCTTATATTGCTGATTGCAGTGTTTTGTGTGTCAACCTCTACATTTTGACGGATTAACTTCTCGTTTATGCGGCGATGACTTGACATGACTGACAAGGTTGCGATAATGATTTATTCACATACCGTTCGCGTTATTTGCCTGTAATAGTCATACTCTTGATGAGGCTAGTAAGCTACAATATCAAGCACAGTATTACCATAAGCAAGATATATAATCTGCAAGACCGTGATGTTCAGTTGAGCCAAATCGCCAATCTACTAGGCTCGATAATAACCTTCCTTTTTACATAATAAATTTGTATTGAATGTCTTATAATATTTCGCAACCTAAAGATAACCTCACTCAAACACCAGAGGCTTCATTGGCGCATCAAGCCGTACTGCTTCGTGAGACTGTCGCGGCGGTACTGGGACTAAAATCCCTTGAAAAGCAGCAGGCTAAGGCCAGTGGTATTTATGTCGATGCGACCTTTGGCCGCGGCGGACATAGTCGCCTATTATTGAATCATTTGGCACCTGATGCTCAGCTTTTGGTCTTTGACAAAGATCCTGAGGCGATCGAGGTGGCGAATAAGCTGGCCGCTACGGACAGCCGCGTAACCGTCATTCATGATAGCTTTGCGACGCTGCAAGCCAGATTGGCTGAGCTGGGTATTGATAAAGTGAGCGGACTGATGGCGGACCTTGGAGTATCGTCACCGCAGTTAGACGACGGTAGTCGCGGCTTTAGCTTTATGCGTGATGGTGCGGTAGACATGCGTATGGATACTACTCGCGGCCAGCCAGTGTCTGCATGGCTTGAGGCGGTGGACGCGGATACTTTGGCTGACGTTCTGTACGAGTTTGGAGAGGAGCGTCACAGTCGCCGTATTGCGCGTGCTATCAAGGCGATGGGCAGCTACGAGTCGACGCTTGAGCTGGCAGAGGTCATCAAGACCGCGCACCCCAATTGGCAAAAGGGCAAGCACCCAGCGACGCAGAGCTTTCAGGCGATGCGAATCTTTATCAATAATGAGCTGGGGGATGTCGATGCTTTCTTAGAACAAAGTATCGAGGTACTCGCGCCAGAGGGTTGGCTTGCTGTGATTAGCTTTCATTCGCTAGAAGATCGACGTATCAAGCAGTTTTTGCAGCGGCATAGTAAGGGTCAGTACCCTGAAGATCAGAACCTACCGATGCCCCCTGATCGGCCGCGCTATTTTAGTAAGCCTAAGCGTATTGGACCGAGTAAAGCAGAGATTGCAGATAACCCTCGATCGCGGAGTGCTTGGTTGAGAGTGGCGCAGCGCAGTACAGAGGCATTTTTACCAGCAGCTACTTAGTAATAACTCTCTAGTGGCTAGTTATTGGCTACGTGTTATTAGCTACGTAGACTAATGACCGCTCAGTAATTGGGCAAAAGCATGAGACAGACAGAAGCACAATAGAGGGACGACCCTAAGGTAATGACAATAGTGCCAGCTTTCAACTATTGATTAAACGAGCTGCTAAGAGCAAGTGAGTATGTTATAGCGCTGAAGGCTATTGCAGGTCAATACATATAAGCTTCAAAGCTCGTCTTAGTTAGGCTCCCTTAAGCATTAATATTAACGTTAACCTATTCTTATAATTGAGATCGACATGGCAGTAACCGACAAACCCGTCTCAAGGCGACGGGCCAATGGGCATGATAATGCGCGCGGCCCCGAGCCAGATGTGGGAGATATCCTCTCCAAACGCTTTGGTGGGGTGAGTATCTATGTCGTCTGTATGCTGCTGCTGGCAACCGCTATTATTTGGACCGGGGTCAAAGCCGCCGAACAAGTCCAGCAATACCATCAGGACTACAAAATCTTGCAAGACATGCGCAAACAACACCGAAAACTTCAAGTCGAGCATCAGCGACTATTGATTGAGCAGCAGACCTTCAGTGCGACACCGCAGATAGCCAGTCGCGCCGTAGCAGAACTGGGGATGTATACGCCCACTAGTGATGACAAGCTTATCTTGCAGCCGAGTGGTAGTAGCAATGCCATCAGCAGCGCCACTATGAATACAGCCACGATTGCTGCGCCTGTTGACATTGCTACTGGGTCAGAGTCAATGGACGCTGAGGTGACGCCATGAGTAAGTCACCTCGAGTTACTAAAAGTGCGGCCAAATCAACCGCTAAAAAGCCTACAAGCAAAAAAAATAGTGGGGATAAAGCCACTGACGGTACTGCTACAGTCAAGGTGACCCAACCACTGCGCTCAAAAAAATCCGCGCGATCTGCCAGCTCAGATAAATCTGCTAAGGCGGCCAAGCAGCGATTCAACAAGTTAGAGACTGACAAAAAGCCGTTATTTACTTTTAGGAAGCGTAGCGACGATGAGGGCGCATATACCAGTATAAAAAACCGCAAAAGCTTTCTTTTTAATCGGGCTACTGGTGCCTCATCTCGTGGCGGTGTAGAGGCGGATAAGTCGCGCTTTCGCCTGATTTGGATTGTGGCTCTGCTAATCTTGGTTGCGCTGCTGTGCCGAGCTTATTATATTCAAGTTATCAATGCCAAGTTCTATCAAGAAAAGGGCAATGAGCTGATTACCAGTGTGCGAACGCAGGCGTCTTATCGCGGTATGATTACCGATCGCAATCATTTGCCATTGGCAGTGAGTGCACCGCTGGCGACGGTGTATTTTAGTCCACACGACTATGCGCGCGAGTATTACAGCATCAAGAAAGTCATCGTTACGAATCCCGAAAAGCCAAAATTGCAAGCGCGCATGCGCAAGCGTCTTGAACAGATGGACCTTAACCGCTTAGCAGCAGCGGCTAACGTTCCTGTCGATAAGCTTAAGGCGGCAGTGGCCATAAATGAAGCTGTTGATGTCACCGATGAGGATGCGGTAAAAGCTGCCCTGCCCTCAGGCGCAGGTTCGCACTATTTTTTACTCCTTAATAAAGTAACCCCTGAGATCGCTCAAAGCGTTACTGCTTTGGACTTCGTTGCGGTCTATGATAAAAATTTCTTTCAGCGCTACTACCCACAGCCGCAGCCCAATGCTCAGCTGCTGGGCTTTATGGGACAAAACGCCAATGATCCTGATGGCGGCTATGAAGGCCGCGCTGGTATTGAACACCAGTATGAAAAAGTCCTAGCGGGTGAGAATGGCCAAGTCATGGTGTTAAAGGACGCTCGGCAGAACAGCTTAAAAGAAATCAAGCAAATTAAGCCTGAGGTGGCCGGAAAAGACATCACCTTGACCATCGACTCGCGACTACAGTACCTGATGTACAAAGAGCTTGAAAAGGCTGGGCGCTTGCAGCAAGCGCGCTGGAGTACCGGCATGATTGTCGATGTCCAGTCAGGAGAAGTGTTGGCACTATCGACTTGGCCTTCATTTAACTCTAACAATCTCAATGAGATGACTGGCGCCAATCAGCGTAACCGCGCAGTACTGGATGTGTTCGAGCCAGGCTCAGTTATGAAGCCATTTACGGTCGCTGCCGCGCTTAAATCTGGCAAATATACTAGCAACTCATTGATAGACACCAATCCCGGGTCGATTCGCGTGAAAGGCTATACCATCCGCGACCATAATAATTTAGGGGTCATTAACTTTGCCACGCTGTTACAGAAGTCTAGTAACGTGGCCTCTACTAAGATCGCGCTATCATTGCCGCCTGATGCGATTTCTAATATGCAGCGTCAGTTTGGCTTTGGCAAAAAGACCGCGTTGAATTTCCCAGGAGAGGGTAGTGGTCTAGTGGTGACGCCAAAAGAAAATGAGACAGCGCGCCGTGCGACAGTCAGTTATGGCTATGGTCTTCAGGTGACATTAGCACAGATTGCTCAAGCATATACGGCCTTGGCCTCAGGCGGTATTATGCATCCGCTCACCCTCGTCAAGACGGATAAGCCTGCACCTAGTAAGCGTATTATAGAGCAGGACCAAGCGCAAGCTATCGTGGAGATGCTAGAGCTGGTCACTCAAAATGGCGGTACGGCCAAGGCAGCGGCCATCGATGGCTACCGAGTGGCTGGTAAGACAGGGACCTCAAGGCGAGTCAATCCAGATGGTGGCTACTATACTGATCAATACCGCAATGTGTTTGTCGGTATTGCTCCCGCGTCTAACCCAAGGCTAGTCAGTGTCATTTTGATCGAAGATCCAAGAAAACTACACTATGCTGGGCAGACGGCTGCTCCGGTATTCCATAACGTCATGAAAGAGGCGCTACGCCTTTATAATGTGCCGTTAGATAAGCCACTAAAGACCAATTAGTGCGCCACAAGTTTAGGATTTATCTTAGTATCCAACACCGCCGCCCGCGTTGTTCGTTACTAAGCCGTTACTATCGCTCATTAGCCCTATTTATCAACACTCGGCACAGGATTTAGGTATGACCCCTGCCAATGCTAACATCATGACTTTACAGCAGTTATTAGTTCAGCTACAGATGGACTCTACTGCCATTACTAGCGATGCGCAAGCTGTATCCAATCCGCGACTGACCGCTTATCAGCAGTTGGCACAGGCATCACCTATCCTTGATATACCCTTTCGCCAGTTTCAGCTAGATAGTCGTCAGGTGATATCTGGCGATGCTTTTATCTTATTAAAAAGCCAGTCGCATTCGCTACAGCGTAGTCGAGGTTATGCTGAGCAAGCGATGGTGCAGGCGGCCTTTATCTTATCTGAGGTAGACCCGAGTACGCTGAATCTTACCAAGACCAAGTGTCCTATAATTTATGTACCAGCCATCCGGCATATTTTAGGTAGCTTAATCCAAGCCTCGCTACAGCATCAGACTGTGGCGAAGAGCAAAGAGTTGGGCAATGAAGCAGCGATAGCCCTGCCTAAGGTCGCTGCAGTTACAGGAACCAATGGCAAAACCACAATCAGTCAATTATTAGCGCAGTTGTGCCAAGGCGCGGGAATGAGTAGCGCTATTATGGGCACAGCAGGTAATGGGCGACTTGGTCACCTCACACAAGCCAGTCATACTACCGGTGATGCTTTAGCGGTTCAGCGTTTTTTGATGCAGATGGCGGCTGAGTCGGTAGACCTGCTAGCGCTTGAAGCTAGCTCGCATGGTCTTGATCAGCAGCGCTTGCAAGGTGTGCCCATTCATATCGCCATTTATAGCAATCTTAGCCGTGATCACCTCGACTATCATGCCGACATGGCGCAGTATGCAGCGGCCAAAGCCAAGCTATTTGATCGCGCTCATTTTGATACGCTGAGCCACGCTATTATCAATATTGATGATGAGTTTGCACCGCTAATGTTAGAGCAGGCAGCAAAAAGTGGCCTTGAAGTATGGACTTACAGCTTACGTCCTGATGCACAGGCGAGCTTTGTAGCGCGGCAGATTCAGCCAAGCCTTGAGGGTAGCAGTATAGAGATTGCTGGATCTTTTGCGCCTATTTGGGTAGAGAGTCCGCTACTTGGTCGCTTTAATGTGGCCAATCTTTTAGCAGCGATTGCCGCTGCTGTTGCTTTAGGTGTGGACGTTAAGCAGATTCCAGAATTGGTCAAATCATTGCAAGGGGCTAGTGGCCGTATGCAGCGCGTTGAAGCAAGCGAAGGTTGCTTTATCGTCGATTACGCGCACACCCCCGATGCGCTACAACAAGTGATGAGCAGTCTAAAAGCTCACTGTCAAGGTCAGCTTTGGGCAGTGTTCGGCTGCGGTGGTGACCGCGATGCTGGCAAGAGGCCGTTGATGGCTCAGGCAGGACTGGCTGTGGCCGATCAGGTGATATTAACCTCAGACAATCCGCGCTCAGAAGACCCCCTAGCTATCTTAAAAGATATGCAAGTAGGCATGAGCGCAGCGCAGCGCGAGAGAACTCACATTGAGCCAGATCGCAGGCAGGCCATTGGTTATGCAGTGCAGCACGCTAGGGTCGATGATATCGTCGTCATCGCTGGCAAGGGACATGAGAGCTATCAAGAAATCAAAGGTGTTCGTTATGACTTTGACGATACGGTCGTGGTTCAAGAGGCATTGCGAGAGTATGGAAAGGTCGCTAATTAGCGCTATATTTAATATATAGGTAAGCTTGCATCGACTGTTTGTTAGACAGATATTAAATACTGAGTTATCCCGTTAATCAGCTCATAAGGGTTTTAACTCACCTTAAAGTCAAGATTTAACAGATAGGTTAAGACCGTCACCACCTAAGGTTTATGTTATTAAGGCTTCGATACTTACATACTTCGATAATTTGGAAATATAACTATAAAGGTAAACTCTTATGCACGCTCAACAAGAAAAATCGGCGCAAAGCTCAGCAATAGAAGGTAATGAGCTGCACTCCCAAGGTCTCTATGTCTGGCATGCAGATAACTTGCTAGCAGCCACAGCGACGCTAGAGAGTCACTGGCTAGCCCCTGCGCAAAGTGAAGGTGAGGTCAGCGCTCAGGATGCAGCTGATATGGCAGTGACCAGCTACCGTATCGCCACAGACACTCGCACTATTAAGACGGGGGATATATTTTTGGCCTTGTCTGGAGACAACTTCGACGGTCATGATTATATCAATGCTGCTGCCAGTAAGGGAGCAGTCGCAGCTATCGTTGAGCGCCCCGTATCCAGTACGATTCCTCAGCTCGTCGTCAATGATACCCGGCTAGCATTAGGTCAGCTAGCCGCATATCGTAGACGACAACATCCAGGCGTGAAGGTTATCGCTATTACTGGCTCAAGTGGCAAGACCACTTGTAAAGAGATGCTCGGTAGTATCTTTAGCCGCCTAGCGCCAACGCTTATTACTCGTGGCAACCTGAATAATGACTTAGGAGCACCAATGATGCTGCTTGAGCTGTCTGACCAGCATCAGTTTGCAGTCATCGAGCTTGGTGCCAACCACATTGGTGAGATTGCCTATACTACTGAGATTGTACAGCCTGATGTGGCTTGTATTCTTAATATTGGTACGGCGCATTTGGGCGAGTTTGGTAGCCGAGAGGGCATTTGCCAAGCCAAAGCTGAGATTTACCATACTTTAAGCACAGAGCAGTTTGCCATTGTACCGGACAATGATGACTTTACTAATGAGCTGCGGCGCATTGCTGAGTCGCACACTGCCCACGTGCTAGGATTTGGCAATACTGACGTTAGCGCCAGTCACTTAGATGTCGAGCCTGAGCGTAGCGAGTTTAAACTGCACATTGGCACTGATATTCACGATATTAAGCTGCCCTTAGCTGGTGAGCATAATGTCAATAATGCCTTGGCGGCAGCGGCTTGTGCGCACGCTCTAGGCATTGATACTGATGATATCGTCGTTGGTCTTGAGAATGCGCGACCAGCGAAAGGTCGCTTGAATAGTCAGCTACTCGGTAAGCACCGCCTCATCGATGACACTTATAATGCCAATCCGCATTCCGTTCGCGCCGCCGCTAAAGTATTGGCCGCGCAGAATGGTACTCGTATCATGGTGTTGGGAGATATTGCTGAGCTGGGTAGCGCTGCGGTCGCTGAGCATCAAGCATTAGGTAGGGCGATTGCTGCTACGGGTATCGATATGCTACTGTGTGTGGGCGATTTCGCTCGCTATAGTGTCGAAGGCGCTTCAGAGGTGGGCGGTATTAGCGCTCAAGCCTTTGAAGATAAACCGTCACTGCTTGCGTATTTGCAGCAGTATTTGCAGGCACATGAAGCTCGGTCCTGCACCATATTATTTAAAGGCTCGCGCGCTGCCAAAATGGAGACGCTGATTGCGGCGTTGTTAGAGGAGTAAGTAGTGTTAGTTTGGTTATTTGAATGGCTTAGTCAGTATTATTCTCCGTTTTCTGCGGTCTCCTCATTGACGCTTCGAGCCTTGCTTGCCGTCATTACTGCGCTGGGATTTAGCATGATATTGGGCGGCCCTGCCATCGCTCGTTTGCGGACCTTAAAGTATGGTCAAGCCATCCGTGATGATGGCCCGCAGTCGCACCTGGCTAAGACCGGAACGCCGACCATGGGCGGTATCTTGATACTCAGTGCTATTGCGGTAGCGACCCTTTGCTGGGCACGTCTGAGTAACCCCTATATCTGGATTTTGATCATCGTTATGGCGATATTCGGTGCGGTGGGCTGGGCTGATGATTGGCTAAAGATTAAATATAAAAACCCCAAAGGCTTATCGGCGGGTAAGAAGTACTTTTGGCTGTCAGTTGGCGCATTATTCGTTGGTAGCTCGCTATACTATATCGCCACTCAGCAAGCCGACTTGGTGACCACAAGAGAGATGCAGGACGTTCTGATTCCCCTCTTTAAAAACTGGGTCATTCCTTTTTCAGCGCTGCCCATGGGTATCGGCTTTATTATTTTTACCTATTTTGTCATCAATGGCTCCTCCAATGCGGTCAACCTTACCGATGGCCTAGACGGGTTAGCAATTCTCCCTGTTGTCTTGGTAGCCGCAGGTCTTGGCGCCTTTGCCTACGTCTCAGGAGATGCGCGCTTTGCTGATTACTTGCATGTGCCTTATATTGCTTACAACTCCGAAGTTACTATCGTCTGCGGCTCAATGATTGGTGCTGGGCTAGGGTTTTTGTGGTTTAACGCGCATCCGGCGCAAGTGTTTATGGGAGATGTGGGTGCTTTAGCGTTAGGTGCGATGCTGGGTACAATCGCGGTGATGACGCGTCAAGAGATTGCTTTTGCCATTATGGGCGGCTTATTTGTAGCGGAAGCTCTATCGGTAATGATTCAGGTAGGTTCTTATAAGCTACGTAAAAAGCGGGTGTTTCGCATGGCACCGCTGCACCATCATTTTGAAGAGATCGGTTGGAAAGAGACTCAAGTGGTGGCGAGATTTTGGATTATTGCCATTGTCTTAGTGGTGCTGGGATTGATGACACTGAAGTTAAGATAGTCTGGAAATAAGCTCGTCTGAAATTTTGGCAAATGCTATATGCAAAACTAAGACAATCAGCGATGTTAAGTCGCTGACATTAAATCTAATCAGTGTCACTGTAATAAGTCATGCCGCTGTAAATTATGACAATAAATAGCGGCATTTTGCAGGGCGATAATTCGTTGGTTAGTTTTATCGTTGACTGTACTTTTATAATAAAGCATTAGCTAGGAACCTCCATGACGTCGGCGCAACAAGACGCTTTTAACACCCTTTTAACACAGTTGGCTCGCGTCATTGATGAGCTTGAGATGTTGGTGTCGCCGCTTAATAACACCCAGTCGCAAACTGAGCCGCATCCAGCAACCCTCATCAAAGATGAGCTACGTAAAAGCGCTACGACCAATGACAGTTATGATCGCTCCCTAAGTCCCGATAAGCGTGTTGCTAAAAGATTAGAGCCGCAGCAAGTCACGTTAGACCCGATACAGATGAATTGGCACTACTTGCTAATCGATCTTAAATCCGTCGTCTTACCTGAGTTCTATGTGGTATTTAACGATCCGACCACCACGGCTACGGGCCGGCGGCAACTGTATGACTTGACCCAAGCGATATTCTTTACCCTTCAGCGCTACCTTGACGCTTCGCTTGTGGCGCATGTAAAGGCCAAGAGCAACCCTCATTATCCCTTGCAGATGGAGCGTGACCCTGATAGCTATGTAACTGGTCAAGGAAAGGGTGCGAAAGTGGCCTTACAGCTGCACGAGTTAGCGCAGTTTATCGCCATAGATGCGATATTTTATATTGCACGCTTTGAGCCTTACTATGCTGTTTTGGTAGAGCTAGATACACTTGAGCGCTTTTTGCAGCGTCACTCTCAACAAGAGCTTATCAACCAGATAGAGCAATGGCAGCGCGCGCGCTTTGCAGCGTTTAGCATCATCAACCCAAAGGCAGTGACCCATCAGTCTGATGTGGTGAATACACAGATTGATCATGCTCTAGCGCAGTGGTTCAAGCGCGAGATTAATAGCAGCCACGCATCATCTCCTATCGCTACTAGGCCACAGCAAGCTCAAGGTCTCATCGCTCGCCCGCAGCAGTTTCAAACAGGCGTGACACTGTCAGTGATTGGCTTAGTGATTGTAATTTTGGGATTAAACGTCCCGTCTCTAGGTCTTCTTAGTCTGCTTGGGGCAGTATTCGCCTTTACAGGTATTAAGCATATCGTTCCGTCCTTTAACTTTGAAGGGGAGCGTAAGCAAATCTCGTCATTGACGACGAAAGTTATGCTTGTGTCGTTTTTTGTGATGATTATGGGTACGCCGCTCACCCCTGTGGCTTTTATGGCCCTTGCTATCGCGCTATCGATGAAGGTCTATAACCATAATCAGCGGCTATCTCATTCTCATTCAGTGCCAGCCTTGTCTGATAAAAGCCCGCAGATGCTCGGTGAAATTGAAGCGACTAGGATAGAGCCGGCTACGAGTGACCCCGTAACTCTGACGTTTGAGCGTCACGCCCATCATCTGGGTATGCTGCTATCAGATGGCCCGAGCGAGCGGTTAAGACATCTAATAACGGCTACCAATGAGCTTATTGACAATCAAAACTACCTGCAGACAGCCTACCCATATCTGGCCACGCGAGTACAAGAGCTGATCAAAGACTTGAGGGACAATACGATCATTCGTCTCGATGAGTTGGCCAGTCGGTTTGTTAAAGACAATCAGATCAGTGCTGAGGTTAGAGCGCTATTTGCTCGCCAACACGAAGCACGCATAGATGCCCTTATTGTCCTAAATCTAAAGCAAGTCAAAGACCTCAATGAGACGATTTTAGAGAAGCAAATGGCGGTCTTTAGCGATGTGGGTAGTGATCAAGAGCGCCAGTTTCGTGATGCGGTCATGGAGCTTAAAATACTACTGCGTTGGCTCATCGCTCAGCAGCCAGATGAGCTGCAAGCCAGTAGCCATCAGGTAATCTTAGACAATCTCGAATCGAGTACCCTCAAAGATATGCAAGCAGTATTCTTTGACAATAATACCACCAGCGAGCAGCGTCAGGCTTTATTGGACCAAGTGAGGACGCTGATTGGGCACTTTAAGCAGCAGTCGCCTTATACATTAGATGTCAATAGCGGTCATGTCGATAGCGCCGCTCAAGAAGCCAAAATTGATACCCTACTTAAGCTCTCACACCCTAAAGACAGTCAACAGGCAAATGCTGCCGTAGATCGGACAGAAGAGCAAGCCAAGGCCCAGCAGTTTGTAGACTTTAATAAGGCCTATGTGGCTGAGCTAATTAAATACTGGCACTAATGTGATAATTAACTTTGGTTATTCCGAATTACATTCAAAATTGTACTCATTTAATCAGTATTTATAACGAAAAGCATTCGCACCCCGCTCATCATCCTTTATTTGCGTCAAACTCTAGGTAATTCTTTAATGCTAGCTAATAACCCTGCACCTCTCGCCCCGCCTTTTATTTGTCCGTTGTGTCAGTCGCCTCTACAGTTGACTGCCAAAACTTGGCAATGCGACGGCAGTCAAAATCCTAAGCTGACAGCAGATGGGACGCCAAAGCAGCACAATTTCGATGTGGCGCGGCAAGGGTACGTTAACCTGCTACCAGTACAGCAAAAAAAGTCCAAAGTGCCGGGCGATAGTGAAGACTCGATCAACGCACGGCAACGCTTCTTAGCGGCAGGGCACTATGACAATTTGCAGTCGCTTATCTGTGAGCAAGTCGCTCAGTTAAGTGACGTTAAGTTGAGCAAGGCTACGGCCTCAGATGACAATCAGAGTTCAGAAGCTGTAAAAGGTAAAGAAGTCAATAATAAGTTTAAAAACTGGTTAGATATTGGCTGCGGGGAAGGCTATTACACCCTAGCTATGACGCAAAAAGCAGCAATAGATAATATGATCGCCGTTGATATTAGCAAGCCTGCGGTGATGACCTTAGCAAAGGCCGGAAAAGCCAGTGATCAATTATGGTGTCAGGCGTTTAATAAAGAAGCATCGGCGAAAAATGCGACTGATGGAGCAGATTCTAGAGAAGAGGGCGGCAGTCATACTAGCGTCATCTACCCGTTAGTGGCGAGCGCCGTTAATCTGCCTATTGAGCCTGAAAGTGTCGATGGGATTAGCAGTATTTTCAGCCCTATCTTGCCGGAGGTGTTCGCCAGCACTCTTAAGTCAGAGGGCTGGCTAGTCATCGCCAAGCCTGATGTGGGTCATCTAGAATCCGTCCGTGAGGCGCTGTTTGATAGTGTGCGTGAGCATGATTCGGACAAATTTCTCCATCAACTCGAACCGTACTTTGTTCAGCATGAGGTGCATTATTGTCAGCAGCCCCTAAGCCTTAACCGTCAGGCATTAGAAGACCTACTGACCATGACGCCATACGCTTACCGTGCCCAGCCTGCCAAGCGTGAGACATTGTTAGCCTCTACTAATGACGCTGACTTTACGACCGAAGCGAGATTTGTCGTTTATATTCTACGTAAGCGTTAGCTATTAACAAGACAATAGAATTTCACTATCAGTTTCAGCTTTTTTATAGTCATAAAAAGCTTTAGCTTTTTCCCTTTTTTAAAGGGAGGATTGAGGAGGGATTTGTTAAGGACGCTAAGCAAATATACGATAATACGCTGACTATTGTCTGAGTATTGGCGTTATAAAACCGGTCCAATAGTCGCCACCACATTATTCCAAATCCGCTTAGGCAGCGACCAGCTCGCTACCTGCGTCTTAGTCACTTCATCCGAGTGCCTAATATAGTCATATTGCCGCTGGATAATATCCGCCGTCAGTGCGGAATCATTGAAGACGATATTATTCTCGTAATTCAAATCAAAACTGCGCAAGTCCAAATTGGTCGAGCCAATCAAGCCGATCTCGCCGTCGATGGTCAAGGTCTTGGCATGCAAAAGACCGCCGTTAAACTCGTAAATCCTCACCCCTGCCTCTAACAGCTGCCAGTAATGGCTGCGACTGGTGGCGGCCACGACGAAGGAGTCGTTGTTTTTGGGGACTATCATGATGACCTCGACACCGCGATAGGCTGTGGCGCAAATGGCATTGACCAGCGAATAATCCGGCACAAAGTAAGGCGTGGAGATTATCAGCTTATGCTGAGCTTGGCTGATTAGCGTACTCAAAAACTGCGGCGTACTGCCTTGGCGCTGAGTCGGCCCATCAGAAAACACTTGCGCCGCTATGCCGTCGATCGGTTTATTATCTTTGCTCACGTTAGCCGTCGGGTATTTAAAGACCTCAAGCGGCGTCTCTGGATTGGCCATCATCCAGTCGCTAGCGAATAGCATCTGGTTCTGTGCGACCACAGGCCCCTCAAAGCGCGTCATGATATCGACCCACGGCGCGTACTTAGGCTTGACCCGAAACTCAGGGTCAGCGCAGTTTTGACTGCCGCAGTGGGTAATACGCCCATCGATAATGGTAATCTTGCGGTGGTTGCGTAGGTCTATGCGGCTGGTGAGCAGCACCTTTATGAGGTTGTTAAACGGTAGGGCAACGCCCAGCTGAACGCCAGCGGCCGCCATCTCTTGCCAGACCTTTGAGCCGATCATCTTGCGCGAACCCATGCCATCGACCATGGCTCGGCACGTCACCCCACGTTTTGCCGCTCGGATTAGCGCTTTGGCCGTATTGATGCCCGTCTCATCGGTTAGCCAGATGTAGTACATGACATGAATGTGATCGGTCGCCGCGTCAAAATCTTCGATCATTCGCGCGCGCGCCGCCGCGGCACTCGGCATAAGCTCAGCGCGGTTGCCCATCGTCGTATGAAAGCCTGTCACCGCCGCGCCATAAGCAAATGCCGCTTGATACTCAGGCGCGATATGGCGATACAGCGTCTGCGGCGCGCCCAGTACCTCAGGATCTTTATCATGCAATTGCTGAATCACATCGCGGTGCTCATGCGTGATGGCGCGACCCAGATGAATCTCACCAAACATCCAGTAGACGATGACACCGATATAAGGCAGGGACAAGATCACCACAAACCAAGCCAATCGGGCCGAGGCAGTCAAATCATAGCGTGATAAAATCCGTAAGGTAATCAGTAGCAATAATACAAAGTGAATGGTCAGCAAAATATCGGTAAAGGTGATATCAAGCAGCCTTAAGTCGGTGATTGTCGTTGCGGCCATTCGTGGGGAGCGTCCTATTAGTATTTAATTGCCGTTGCCTCTTAATATATAGCAAAATCCTTATTTAAGCCAAGCCGCTAAATAACGCTACTAACTATAGAGGGGGAGTTATTGGCGCTTTTATACATGGTAGCCAATCTCGCTATTCGCTTGTATCTGCTCGGCTGGGCAGGTTGCGGGCACTTAGCTGAGGGTAGTCTCGCTGAGCAGGAATGCCATCAGCTACTAGGCCCGCCCTGCCTAGCCGAGCAGGATACCGCTGCTATCGAGGCTAAAAAGCGCTACGTTAGCTAAGATTACCCCATTTTTTATAAATCAGCCTATTAGTCAAAGAAGGGGGTTGGCTTTCAGTGAGTTTCTCTTGACGCAAGCTCTTTTGGCAAGCCTAAAAGGGTATGCCGTTTTTGACGGCTCTTATGGCAAGGCTAAAGATCTCCCCAAGGCTGCTACGCTTGCAGTTATCATGAGCGGTGCAACCATTTAATTCTACAACACTCACCAAGTAAATTCCCCTTCATAACTTCTCGCACACTGCTATCATTAGCCCTTATAATTACCCACCACTACCCAGCAATTCTCATCAATCCCCAACGATTTTGTTCAGAGTTAAGCCCTAAGCAAGGAATAAGACATGCCCAGCAGCCAAGTCAATCAAAGCCAAGTCAATCAAGACGACATTAATAAAGCCGTCTGGAATGCCTGCGACACCTTTCGCGGCGTCATCAGTGCCGATACTTACAAAGACTTTATCCTGACCATGCTGTTCCTCAAGTACATCTCTGATCTGTACCGTGACGAGTACAACCAGCTGGTGGCTGAGCATGGTGATCACCCTGAGCTGATCACCGCGATGATGGGCACGCAGCGCTTCGTATTGCCAGAAGGCGCGAGCTTTTGGGACTTATACGAGCAGCGCCATCAGCCGGGTAATGGTCAGCGCATCGACCAAGCCTTGCACGCGATTGAAGAGGCCAATGGCGCCAAGCTGACCAATGTCTTCCAAGACATCAGCTTTAATACCGATAAGCTTGGTCAAGAAAAACAAAAAAACGAGCTGCTGCGTCACCTGTTAGAAGACTTCGGCAAAGACATCCTTAATCTAAGCGCTGAGCGGGTCGGCAGCTTGGATGTGATCGGTAATGCTTATGAGTATCTGATCAAGTATTTCGCCGCTGAGGGCGGCGCTAGCGCTGGCGAGTTCTATACGCCGCCTGAGGTGTCTGATCTGCTCGCCACCTTGCTAGCACCCGTCAAGGGCGATAGTATCTGCGACCCTGCGTGCGGCTCCGGCTCGCTACTGATGAAGTGCGGCGCAAAGATACGCAGCAATTCTGGCACTAAGGAATACGCGCTATTCGGGCAAGAGGCCATCGGCTCGACGTGGGCGCTGGCGAAGATGAATATGTTCCTGCACGGTGAGGACAACCACCGTATCGAGTGGGGCGATACCATCCGTAATCCGCTGTTGTTAGATACCGATGGCAAGCGCTTATTGCACTTCGATGTGGTGACCGCCAACCCGCCTTTTTCCTTGAAGAAGTGGGGCTATGATGACGCCGCAGACGATCCCTATAACCGCTTTCACCGGGGTGTTCCGCCCAAGACCAAGGGCGATTATGCTTTTATCAGTCATATGATCGAGACGATGAAGCCTGATACCGGTCGCATGGGGGTGGTCGTGCCGCATGGCGTGCTATTTCGTGGCTCTTCTGAGGGCAAAATTCGCCAGCAATTGATTGAGGAAAACTTACTCGATACCGTCATTGGCCTACCCGAAAAGCTATTCTTCGGCACGGGCATCCCTGCGGCAATTTTAATCTTCAAAAAGAATAAAGCGGATGACAAAGTACTGTTCATCGATGCCAGTAATGAGTATAAATCGGGAAAGAATCAAAACCAGCTCACCGCTGAGAATATCGCTAAGATCGTCGAGACCTATCAAGCACGCGCGAGTGTCGATAAATATGCCTATCTCGCAACGCTTGAGGAGATCAAAGAGAATAACTTTAACCTCAACATTCCGCGCTATGTCGATACCTTTGAGGAAGAGGAAGAGATCGATTTAGAGGCGGTGCGGACTGAGCGTCTGGCGTTAAAGGCGGAATTGGCGGCGCTTGAGGCGGAGATGGACGGGTATCTTAAGGAGTTGGGTTATGGTGCCTAAGGGATGGAAAGCAACAGAGATTGATAACTTAGCAACCTTTCTATCAGGTGGGACACCTAGTAAGCAGAATCAGTCATATTGGAATGGAACTGAGCCTTGGATTTCTGGAAAAGATTTAAAATCTCATTACTTATATAGCAGTATTGATAAATTAACTAAAGAAGGTTTTACAATAGCTAAAAAAGTACCAAAAGGTACTGTATTAATTTTAGTTAGGGGCATGACATTACTAAAAGATTTTCCTGTGGGCTATACAACACGAGAAGTTTCATTCAACCAAGACCTAAAAGCTCTAATTCCTTCAAAAAATGTAGACGGTCTATATTTATCTTTTTTATTAGTAGGAGAGAGACATAAGATTATGAATCTCGTCAGTACTGCTGGACACGGTACTGGGCGGTTAGATACCAACTTACTAAAGCATCATCCAGTAAACTTACCTCCATTACCAGAACAACAAAAAATAGCCAAAATCCTAGCGACTTGGGATAAAGCGATTAGCACCACCGAGCGCTTGATTGACAATAGCCAGCAGCAAAAAAAGGCGTTGATGCAGCAGCTTTTGACGGGTAAACAGCGTTTGTTGGATGATTCTGGGGTGCGGTTTTCGGGTGAGTGGGAAAAAGTTAAATTAGGTGATGTCGCAGCCATGAATAGTGGGGGAACGCCAAAATCAACTGTCAAGGCGTATTATGGAGGTGATATTCCTTGGGTATCTATTTCTGACATGACGAAATATGGAAAATGGATATCTATTACAGAAAGATATTTAACAGAAGAAGGGCTTTTAAGCAGTAGCGCTCGTCTTTATCCTAAAGGAACGATACTTTATGCAATGTATGCATCAATCGGTGAGTGTAGTATTGCAGATATTCCAGTTTCTTCATCTCAAGCAATTTTAGGTATAAGGCCTTCTGAAAAGTTAAATAACCTTTATTTATACTATTATTTAAGTAATCTGAAGAAAAGAATTGCTCAAATGGGGCAACAAGGAACTCAGGCTAATTTAAATGCAGGTATGGTTAAAGAGTTTCGTTTAAACCTCCCTAGTTTAGAAGAACAACAAAAAATCGCTACCGTATTAACCAACGCTGACCGCGAGATTGAGCTACTTCAGCAGCAGCTTGCTGATTTGCAGCAGGAGAAGAGGGCTTTGATGCAGCAGCTTTTGACGGGTAAGAGACGGGTTTTGGTGGATGGGGAGGTAGCTTGATGGAAGATAACAAGAATTATTTTAAATTTGAAGATAGATTGGGTTTAAATTTTAGTTTCCCTAACTTCAAGGAATTGAAAGTATTTATAGATGATGAATTTGATTTTTGGGTTAAATATGAAAATGAACTAACAGGCCTAGGAGATCTAGGTTGTTTGAATAATAATTCTCCTTTAATTTTGATGCAATATTCATTGCATCTTTTGAAGGAGTTGAAAAGTCAGTTAGAAAGATTAGCAAGTGATGACTCTACAAGTATTGAATATATGCACTCAAAACTTAGTGACCTAAGATCGAACTGGTTATCTTCATCACGTCCCTTTGTCATTAGAGGGCTAAAAATTCTAGAAAAATATGATGTGAGAACTGCAAATGCATTTTTCAAAGTTTTTATAGATAGTGTCAATATTGATAATCACCGTGAATCATTATTTGGTTCGATTCTTGCCTACGAATTCGAAATGCAAGGGGAAGAAAAGTTAACTTCTCGTAGAGACGCGGAAGAGGCTTCTATCGATCAGTTAAGAAGTGAGATTTTATCAATAAAAAATAATTTATTTGAAGAGGCAACTGAATCTCAAAAAGTATTCAAAGACTGGGTTTCAGACGCAGCGAAAAAATATAACGATACTAGTCAGCGCCAAGTAGATAAGTTTGAAAAAGAGTATGAAAAATGGTCTGAAAAGGTAGTAAAATTAGAAAGTACTTACGAAGAAAAATTAAGACTAGCAAAGCCAGCAGAATATTGGGAAAAGAAAGCCAAGAATTTTAAAGAGTCGGGGGACTTATGGGCTAGGAGGCTAACAGGGCTAGTGATTTCAGGGTTAGTGGGGCTTGTAGTCTTACTTGCTATTTGGATCTACGTTCAAAAAGACGCTATTGCATTAGGTGTCGAGAGTTTACAAGGTGTCGTGCTCTTCATTACACTGTTATCAATCTATGCATTTGCCATAAAAGCCGTTTCAAAAATGACATTCAGCTCTTATCATTTACAGCGCGATGCTGAGGAACGTGAACAATTAACCCATTTATATTTATCATTAATTAATGAAGGCGCAGATCTTGATACTGATTCTAGAAGTATCGTATTACAGTCTTTGTTCAGTCGAGTAGATTCAGGGCTGATATCTGGTGATTCCAGTCCTACTATGCCTGGACTTCCTGAAATAGTACAAATAGCGACTCGTAGGGACTGAAGTAACATTTATATATAGTAAGGTGCGCTGCACGCACTGTTTAAACTCTAAGTAGATGAAGAGAGACATGATGAATGTAGAAAGCTTCAAGGAGCTGTATGAAAGTTTTGGCATATGGGCACCAGTAATAATAATTTCAATTACATTACTAAGAATATTGCTAAACCCCCAGAAGCTTAGAGAGTTCATGGATGCTTTCTCATATGCTCGACGAAGAAATATTAGAGATAAGGAAAAATATTTAGAATCTCCATACTTAGACGCACTGACACGGAAAAGCATACAAAAGCAGATAGCTGAAGACTATTTTTATCAATCTACTGGCATGAGGTTAGATTTTTATTTACGTCATGCTATTTTGGAGTTACATGAGCATTCAAAGGGTGACATAACTTTATCCAATTTTAAGAGAGCTAGAATTCACTTATCTTATGAGGACAATCGACTTAAAGTATCAATAAATAAATTAGAAAAGTTTTTTGGAATATTCTCTGGCATTTTCTTTCTGGTACTAGCTGTTATAGCGACATTATTAACGATATTCCTTATAAGTTTTTTGTTTATGATGGATTTTTCTAGTATTTTATTTAAAGATGAGCTAGGATCGGCTATTGTAATTATTGTCTATATAATAGTAATGTTATGGGGTTCTGGCTTATTTCTAAATATTTTTTCCGAGATGACTAGTTCTAAAAAAATCGAGAAATATTTGATTGAAAATCCTGACTTTAATGATACCTATTTAACGAAAGATCCCGTTTTTGATATAGCTACTAATAATATACAAGTTATTGAGAGTCAGAATGGGTTATGAAAAAACTATAGGACTTATTTTTTCTTAAACGAACATTGCCATTATAATAATTATCAACTTATACATACCCAACATAACCGCCACGATTAGTGCCCTTTGGGTATCGCGCAACCTTGGCGGTTTTTCTTTGCCTATTTATGGCATCTTCTATAGAGTTTTGGGCTACAATCATTAAAACGACCATACCTTTTGTCAGTAAAGTGGGCAGACATGACCAATCCTACCATCAACTTCGCCGAAGAGTTCAGCGCCAAAATCCCAGCCTTAGCGCTACTGTGCAATCTTGGCTATCAATACCTGCCTCCAACTGAATGCAATGCCTTGCGTGGTAAGCAAGTAGCGGACAAGAGCAGCCAGCAAGTCGTCTTAACCTCAGTGATGCGGGACTTTTTATCGCGCCAGACCTTTAACTTCGCCGGTCAAGAGTATCCGCTATCTGAGGCAGCGATAGACAAGGTGATGCACGAGCTGACCCCGGCGATGAACCTTGGATTGCAAGCGGCGAATGAACGCCTGTATGACGCGATGATCTACGGCGTGACGGTGACCGAGTTTATCGATGGCAAAAAGGCCTCGCCGACCATCCAGCTGATCGACTGGCACAATATCGACAATAACGTCTTTCATTGCAGCGAAGAGCTGGTGGTACTAAACGCTGAAGGTACAGGCAATCGAGTTCCGGATATCGTCTGCTTTGTCAATGGCTTGCCTTGGGTAGTGATTGAGGCCAAGCGCCCAGACTCGTCAAAGGCGGGCAAATCGACGACGCTAGAGGCGGTGTCTCAGCATATCCGCAATCAAGGTCAAAAGGAGATTCCGCATCTCTACGCCTTCAGCCAATTACTCCTCGCCATTAATGGTCACGACGGGTTATACGCGACGTGTGGGACGCCAGAGAAGTTTTGGGCGAAGTGGAAAGAGGAGCTAATTCCTGAGGCTGAATTTGTGCGTATAAAAAATCAAAAGCTCGACGATACGACGATACATAGATTATTTGCTCATAAACCGACTAAGACCAGAGCGGCTTATCAGTCCTTGATAGCGGCAGGGGAGCTGGCAGTCAGCGATCAAGACCGCCTACTAGTGAGCTTGCTGCGTCCTGATCGCCTGCTTGAGATGACGCAGCTGTTTATCTTATTTGATAAAAAAGTGGGCAAGATTGTCGCTCGCTACCAGCAATTCTTCGGTATCAAAGCCTTGATAGAGCGCATTAGTAGCTTCGATAAAGCCGGTAGTCGTGAAGGTGGGGTAATCTGGCACACGACGGGCAGTGGTAAGTCGTTTACCATGGTGTTTTTCTCCAAAGCGCTGGTGTGGTTAGAGACGCTCGCGCAGTGCCGGGTGGTGGTCGTCACCGACCGAGTGGATTTAGAAGACCAGCTCAGTCGCACCTTTGCTTCGGGCGGCGTGTTAAGTGACAGGGACAAATCGAGCGCGATGGCGACCTCCGGACGCCGCTTGGCGCAGCAGATCGGTCAAGGCAATGAGCGGGTGATCTTCTCGATTATCAATAAGTTTGGCTCGGCGGCTGTATACCCTGAGTGCTATAACGACAGTCCAAACATCATCGTCATGGTCGATGAAGGCCATCGCAGTCAAAATGGTGAAAACAATATCCGCATGCAGCAAGCCTTGCCCAATGCGGCGTTTATTGCTTTTACCGGCACGCCACTGCTCAAAGACGACAAGACCGAAAACAAATTTGGCCCCATTGTTCACTCCTACACCATGCAGCAAGCGGTCGAAGACGAGACGGTGACGCCGCTGCTCTATGAAGAGCGAATTCCTGAGCTAAATACCAACGATGCGGCGATTGATAAGTGGTTTGAGCGCATCACCCAAAAGCTAACCGATGAACAAAAGGCGGATCTCAAGCGCAAATTTGCCCAAAAAGGTCAGATTTATCAGACTGAGGGCCGAATCGAGCTAATCGCTCATGATATCTCCGACCACTTTCAGAGCTTTAAGCAGCAAGGCCTTAGAGGTCAGCTGGCTTGTGACTCCAAAGCCTCAGCGATTCGCTATAAGCGGCTTTTGGACAAGATCGGCAAGGTAACCTCAGTCGTGGCGATGTCAGCGCCCGATACGCGCGAAGGCCATGACGTCGTAGATCACGAGAGCAAAGACATCGTGCAGCGCTGGTGGCAGGAAAATGTGGCACCGATCTATGGTAGTGATGAGAAGGCCTATACCAAAGCCATTATTAAAGACTTCGCTAGTGAAGACGGCCCTGACATCATGATCGTGGTGGACAAGCTACTGACAGGTTTTGATGAGCCAAAGAACACCGTACTATATATCGATAAGCCACTCAAAGAGCACAACTTGATCCAAGCGATTGCTCGGGTCAATCGACTGCATAATAAAAAGCAATTTGGCTACCTTATCGACTATCGCGGTATCCTAAAAGAGCTAGATACCACCATTGAGAAGTATCAAGACTTGGCAGAGCGAACCCAAGGCGGCTTTGATATCGACGATCTCAAAGGCCTGTATAGCCAGATGGAAACCGAGTATAAAAAGCTACCAAACCTGCACAATACGCTGTGGGAGATATTTGCTGAGGTCAAAAATAAACAAGACGGTCTAGCCCTGCGCCAAGCACTCTCGCCAAAAATCGTTGAAATCAATGGCCAGATGGTCGATAGCAACCTTAAAAAGCGGGATGACTTCTACGCGGCACTGACGGCATTCTCTAATAGTATGAAAGTGGCGCTACAGTCAGTGTCATACTTTGAAGATAAGTCTTTTGCTGGTAAGCGCGAGCGCTACAAGCTCGATCTCAAAAGCTTTATCAAGCTGCGCCAACAAGTGCGTGAAGATGCTGGCGAGACTATCGACTATGATGAATATGAAGCAGATATTCGTAGTCTATTAGACAAACATATTGCAGGTATCGAAGTGAAAGCGCCAGAAGGTGCATATTTGGTGGGTAATCTTGGCAAAAAAAATAAGGGAGGCGCAGATGCTCAAGATGACCAAAACGTCCAGCCTGAGGCCATGAGCGATGAAGAGGCGCGAAACCAGACCGATAAAATTACTGGTCGAATTGCCAAAATGATCGAGCAGGATTTGGCAGATGACCCGTATACTCAGGAGTATTTCTCCAAGCTGCTCAAACAAGCCATCGAAGACGCCAAAGCAATGTTTGATGCGCCTATCAAGAAGTACATTAAGTTTGTGGACTTTGAACAGGATGTCAAAGACCGCAAAGTCGCGGATGTGCCCAATGCCTTTGTCGATACGTCAGGTAAGTTGAATCAACATGCGCAAGCCTATTTTGGTCTATTTAAACATTTATTCGGCGCAGACTATTTGGTGAAGCAGTCCTTAGCTGAGGATAAGCTAATAGACTATGCCTTCAAGATTGATAAAGTGGTCAATACGGCAGTGGCGGAGCATTCGATAAACCAAGCTGGGATAGAAAAGGCTATTAAAAGGGAATTATTACCACTGCTATTTAAAGATTTAGGCGTAGAGAACACCAATAAGCTGATTGAGGAAGTGTTAAAAATTACTCGATTGGGTCTGGCGAGAGGTAAATAATCTCGTGGAAGATACTATTAGATGCCCTGAAATTTACTATGGCGATGATATTATCGCTTATGAGGTGGTTCGTAAGCCTGCCAAGGGTAAGTGTCAGTCTACAAATGCTCTACCTTATAAGCCAGCTGCACGTAAAATACGCATTAAAGTACACCCTGATGGCCGTGTCGTTGTAACCGCGCCAGAGGAGGCGACCGAAGCCGCTATTCATGAGGCAGTACGCAAACGCGTGCGCTGGATTTGGCAAGGATTACATGGCTTCGCTAAACAGATGAATGATGTGCTGCCCAAGTGTTATATCAGCGGTGAGACACAGTTCTATCTGGGTCGACGTTATGTGCTTAAAGTGTTGACGGACCCTTCCCAGCCATCTTCAGTTAAGCTTGTTCGCGGCAAATTTAACGTCAATCTGTCTCAAGAAGTAGCAAATAAAGAGTTGCGAGCTGCGCAGATTAAAGCGCTAATCGATGACTGGT
Organism: Psychrobacter pygoscelis; assembly: GCF_004335015.1. Classification (GTDB taxonomy): domain Bacteria; phylum Pseudomonadota; class Gammaproteobacteria; order Pseudomonadales; family Moraxellaceae; genus Psychrobacter; species Psychrobacter pygoscelis. The sequence goes on along the minus strand of NZ_RQRU01000005.1, from coordinate 121,025 downwards.
ATCATATTCGTGCTAGAACCATATTTGCAGAACGTATCGAAGCCATGCTGCCCAAAGCCTCATGGGTAACTGGTATGCCAGACTTCAAAGTAATGGTCATGCAAAAACAATGGGGCAGCTGCTCGGCCAAGGGTAAGCTAGTGCTGAACCGACATCTGATTAAAGCGCCCAAAGACTGCATCGATTACGTTATCTTACATGAGTTATGTCATATCGAAGTCCACAACCACAGCGAGCAGTTTTGGCGGCTACTTACCCAAGTCATGCCCGAGTGGAAAGCCGTCAAGACTAAATTAGATGACATGGCAGAGCAGTATTTAAATGAGTGAGCTTGGCTAAGCGCGTCCTGCATATTTGGCGCAAAATATATCGCTTGTTTGCCCCGTCTCCATTTTCTATAATCATAGTTGCTAGATATTAAAAACACATAGCTTGCGAACCTTTGCACCCGCCAGTAGAATTGTATAATTCTCAGTCCCTAAAGCCACATAAGGTTGTGACATGTCGTCCTCCTCAGAAACCCAACAGCTACTCACCCGCTTTTCGCCGAAGCTCGCCTTTATCATCTCCTCTATTATCATTGCCCTCATGGGTATTACCATGATTGGTTTTGGCTGGGTGCCACATCTGTCCCTAATTCTTGCCATCTGTGTCCTGCTAGCTATAGGACTATATAGAGGTTTGAGCTTTAAGGATATGCAAACACAAATGGCCACAGGAGTGATGAGCGGTATTGGGGCAATATATTTGTTCTTTTTTATTGGACTAATGGTCGCCGCTTTGATGATGTCTGGCGCTATCCCGACCTTGATGTACTATGGCTTCGAGCTGATATCACCGCAGTATTATTATATCTCGGCCTTTGTGCTTACCTCGATTATCGGTGTGGCATTAGGCAGTAGCTTGACCACGGCAGCGACCTTAGGAGTGGCCTTTATTGGGATGAGCAATGCCTTTGATGCCAATGTGGCGATTGCGGCTGGCGCAGTGGTCTCGGGGGCATTCTTTGGTGATAAAATGTCACCATTGTCAGATACTTGTACGATTGCCTCTTCGGTGGTCGGTATTGATCTTTTTGCGCATATCCGCAATATGATGTTTACCACGGTTCCGGCATGGATACTGACGGTGGGACTGTTTTGGTACTTCTCGGGGCAGACTGTCAGTGCAGATTTAAGCCAAGTGACTGTATTACAATCGCAGCTTATCGATAGTGGCTTGGTGCATAATTATTCGGTATTGCCATTTTTTGTATTGCTTGGGCTGGCGCTGGCTAGAGTGAATGCTATTTATACGATTATTTGTACCATCATTATTGCCTTAATGGTGACGTATTTGCACAGTACGCCTAGCATTGAGCAGCTGGGCGGCTATCTCTTTGCAGGTTACCAGCCAGCTGAGTCTTTAGAGCTGGGCGAAGTTGGTGCCATGCTCTCACGCGGCGGTATGCAAAGTATGTTCTTTACCCAGACCATAGTGATATTGGCACTGAGTTTGGGCGGGCTGCTAAGTGCCCTAGGTATCTTGCCAGCGCTACTATCGGGTATCAGAGATTCTTTGACCAGCTCGGGCCGGGCGATATTTGCAGCAGCTATGGCAGCCTTAAGTATCAATGTGCTGATCGGTGAGCAGTATCTGAGTATCTTATTATCAGGCACGACTTTTAGACCTACCTTTGAGCGCTTAAAACTGCATCCAAAGAATCTATCGCGCACTATTGAAGATGCCGGTACAGTGATCAATCCTTTAGTACCTTGGAGTGTGTGCGGAGTATTTATTAGTCAAGCTTTAGCCGTCCCTGTACTCGACTATCTGCCCTATGCCTTCTTTTGTTATCTCTCGCTATTATTGACATTATTATTTGGTTTTACTGGCGTGACTATCAGCCGCGTAGAGCAATGAGTTATCAGCTCACTAACACAGCTTGGGTTCGGTCGTGTAGATGTCATGGTCTAGCCTCAAGGCTCTAAGACAATAGTTTCGATTCAGAGTTTCGATTTAGGTTTCGGCTTAAGGATTGAGACGTGCGTGGGTAGGCTTCATGATAGCCAAGAGAGGGGTTAGGTTTTATTTAAGCAAAGGGCTTGGCTGCTGTAGCCAGCTGATATAGAGCTTGGTTTTTAAGAATTGGCAGTCAGCGCCTGTTATAAGCTATCTTTTTGCCTAGGTCTCCAGCTATTTGCCCCAAATCTGCTGATATTTTGCCAGTAGCTCCTCTTCACTCTCCGGCTGGTCTTTATCTTTAATAATACAATCGATAGGACAGACCTTGTCGCAGGTTGGTTCTGCATAGAAGCCCACACACTCAGTGCATAGGCTTGGGTCGATAACGTAGGTCTTTTGGCCTTTTTGATCATAGCTGATGGCATCATTGGGGCATTCAGGCTCACATATATCGCAGTTGATACAGTCTGAGGTGATTTTTAGTGCCATTTGCAAACTCTCCTAACTGCCATATTTAGCATTGACATAACAGCTGTTTAGCTGCCTCAGCGGTAAGTACTAGCTGAATATTGGCTTTTCTACATTTCGCATGACCAGTGCAAAGCCTAATGTCGTCTCGTCGAGGTCTTTAAACGGATTGTCAATTTGGGCGATCCAGCCAGAGCCAAGGGCAGCTTCGATAGGATTGCCATACTTATCCCACATCTGCGCTAGCGTATAAGTAACGTTGCCCTTAGGGGTCATAATCTCAATAGTATCACCCACTTCGATCTTATTTTTGATCTCAAGTACTAGCCTACCATTTTTGATATCAATAACCTCGGCCACAAACTGCTGCTTATCGGTCTTTGAAGCGCCGTAATCATAGTTTTGATAGTCGCTATGTACATGGCGACGTAGGAAGCCTTCGGTATAGCCACGGTTGGCTAGTCCATCTAATGCTGAGATTAATGAGGTGTCAAATGGTCGACCAGCGACGGCATCATCGATAGCTTGGCGGTACACTTGCGCCGTTCGTGCCACATAATAGTGCGACTTGGTTCGGCCTTCGATCTTAAGTGAATGCACACCGATATTGACCAGCTCAGGTACCAGCTCTACTGCGCGTAAGTCCTTAGAGTTCATGATATAAGTGCCATGTTCGTCTTCGTACATAGCCATCAGCTCGCCAGGACGATTTTGCTCCTCTAGGAGCACCACGTCGTCGCTAGGTGCTTGCACAAAGTCATCACTCATGACCGTGTCACCATTGAGGTTGACCGCTTGGATATGCTGGCTATCAGTCTGGCCTTCAGCCGTAGTCTGAGGGTCAAAGGTAGCGACTGTTTGAGCACCAGTATTGATGCTTGGCGAATGAGTAACAGGCACGATATCGCCAGTTTCATTTTCGGTAGCTTGATAAGTGTTGTAATTCCAGCGGCAAGCATTGGTACAAGTGCCTTGGTTGGCATCGCGTTTATTGATATAGCCAGACAGTAAGCAGCGACCAGAGTAAGCCATGCATAGTGCGCCGTGGACGAAGACCTCCATCTCCATATCGGGGACCTCATTGATGATCTGCCCGATCTCTTTTAATGATAGCTCACGCGAGATAATGACTCGGCTCAGCCCCATTTGCTGCCAGAATTTCACTGTCGCCCAGTTGACCGCATTGGCCTGAACTGACAGGTGGATGTCCATGTCAGGAAAATGCTCGCGTACCATCATAATCATCCCTGCATCTGACATAATCAAAGCGTCAGGTTGCATCTCTATAACTGGGCGAATGTCTTCGATGAAGGTCTTAAGCTTGGCATTATGGGCTTGAATATTAACCACCACATAGAACTTTTTGCCCAAGCTATGCGCGTACTCAATTCCGCGGCGTAGATTGTCCTCATCAAAGTCATTATTGCGGACGCGTAGGCTATACCGTGCCTGACCTGCATAGACTGCGTCTGCACCATAAGCAAAAGCATACTGCATGTTTCTAAACGTACCAGCAGGGCACAGCAGCTCAGGCGTTGATGGAGTTTGCGAGGCACTAGAGGATTGAGTAGATGGGTTCATAGTGAAGACCTGTCTATTGATTAGGAGCTTGGGAGATGAGCAAGCATCGAGTAATGAGAAGAGGTTTGCAGCCTTTAGAATGTGTGATCAGACCCTACATTATAAAAGATATGCGCTAATAAAAAAATCCATCTAATGCAAGGTGTACATCATGGATTGTCTTTAGCGACTTTTTTGGGGGAGTTTTAGGCAGATGATTTGCTAAAAAGATTTTATAAAATCTTGTTTTACTATAGTCAATCCACTTTAGATTTGCCACAAAGTCGCTGGAACAAATTTACGCCCGCCTCAGTCGTCTTATGACTTCTAGCCAATAAATTTATACCAGCTACGCTTTTATTTATCAGTTTTAAATAGAATTAACTATGAAAAAAGTAATGAGATTGGGGCACTATTTTTTCGCCGAATAAATGATACAGTGTTCGACAACTTGAGATGATGGCTTAAGGTAAAAAAGACGCTAGCAACTAATGATGGTCAAATAAAGACACCAATCAATAAGAATAGGGAATAAGTTAGCAATACCAATAACTAAATAGTAGAAAAATGTGCAAAGGATAAGTTCTACAAGTAGGGCAGGTTAAGTCTAGCAGAATAAAGATAGAGGTAGGCGTTATAGGTAGGGTCAGCAATTGGCGGTGAAGGAGGGATTCGAACCCTCGATACGCGATTAACGTATACACACTTTCCAGGCGTGCGCCTTCAGCCACTCGGCCACTTCACCATTTTGTCTTGCTTGTTTTTTAACGCTGTTGCAAGGTTGCATAGTATAGACGAAATAGTTTTAATTGTCACGATTTTGCCACCGCCCTGTCTAAAAGTGGCATAAAATAAACCAGCGAACCTATTTAATTAGTTAAGCGTTTAACTAAGACTTCAGTTAAGGACTGGTCTCAGAGCTTAGCTCAATACGCAACTAAAACCAATATTGGGTAATCATAAAGAATCTTTGCACGGCAATAGCGAACTTGCTACGATAGTGACTTTTCGTCATATTGATGCTTATATCATCTACTTGACTGTCATCTACTTGACGCTTCTATCTCTCTTATGTCTGTTGCTTCTTAGAGCAATCTATTTATGTCAGCTTGTTCTTCTCCTACTATCAAAAAGGGTAACCGTTGTCTGTTAATTTGCGATCAATAAGTTTTAATTCAGTGTTGGCACTGGGCCTAGTATTGAGGCTAGGGTCGCGGCGGACCAGTGATCATCGAGATGGGCAAGCCTTGATAGCGCTGCGCTGGCTCTACAATTGGAGTATGGGGCTGGGTCTCGTATTATTGTCTGTTAGTGGTCATGCCGATTTTGATGCTTGCCAAGACTCTTTCTATGCAGGTACAGCGCCAGACTATCTCAATACCAAAATAACCAAAAATACCTACCCACTGTGCTTTGATGGCTTTGCGACCATGTACTCTGGGGTTTCGCGCACGCCACTATGGTCAGCGGAGTATCTGACGCGGCGTAGACTGACCCAAGCCGATACGATTCCTCGGGAAGATAGCTTCCATGAAGAGAGTAGGCTGCCTGCATCTGTTCGCGCCGAATTGAAAGACTATTCAAACTCAGGTTACGATCGTGGTCATATCGCGCCCAATGCTGATATGGCCAATGTCAGTCAGCAGTACGACAGCTTTAGCCTTGCTAATATTGCGCCGCAGTCTCCACGCAATAACCGCTATGTTTGGCGCAATCTTGAGTCTGCCACTCGCTATTTGACCAAGCAATATGGTGAGGTATACACCGTGACAGGTGTGGCGTTTACCAGTAAGCGACTAAAAAAGATTGGTTCGGGTGTGCTGGTGCCCAGTCACTTCTATAAGGCCGTCTATATCCCTGCGATTGGTCAAGCTGGTGTCTATTATGCCCCTAATGATGAGTCTGAGCGAATTGAAATCATTAGTGTGGATGAGCTGGCTTTACGCACCGGTGTCGATGTCATGCCAGCGATAGCTGCCACTGCTAAGTCAGAAGCCTTTGAGCTACCGATGAAAGCGGGGAAGACGACCGCGGATATGGAGCAAACTGAGTCTGCGCAGGAGCAGCCTTGGTGGCTGCTGCTGATTATGGAGATTATTTATTGGCTCATCGATCAGCTGCGTCAGTAAAGCGGCCTTGAAGTCACAATGGTAGCTATAGGCAAACAACATTAAACTTAGTAAAGACTGGCTATCAATAATAGTTCATACAGAATAGTTTATGCAGCCTCAGCTATGTCACGATGGTGAGCCAAAAAACTTATATCACTGACTTGCGCCATATTAGCTTTAGACAGCATTGTCCTAGTTGCTTGACTATGGACGGGCTTAACACTACTCAAAGCTTGCGTCTAGACTGAAGCCTAATATCGCGCAAGCCTCTAAGACATATTGAAGTTAGTCTTAATTTAAAGCACTATGCATTAAGACACGGCTAGCCTAGGTCATCCCGATACGCTAAAGTTACCCTTAATCACCAGTTAGGAGCTGCTAATGATAACGCCTTTTGCCAATGATAGTGAGAGTATGCAGATTGGGGAGCTGATCATTGAAAACCAACAAGATAAAGTCACTATCTATGGCGATATCGACATCTACCATAGTACTGAAGGGCTGGCGCAAGCTAGGCAACTACAGGAGCTAATGACCAAAATAGTCGATAAGCTCTCAGCCGACAATCAAGCGTCAAAATTAAGCAAAGCGCCTACAGGTAAGCTCGGGATAGCCGGTAAAGATAGTGCTCAAACTGATGCTGATAGTGAGCAGATTGATAACCCATTTTTATGATACCTTGCTAAAAATCACTATTATAGAAATAATTCGCTATAAAAAAATAACTATCAATAATTATTTATTTCCTTATAATCATAGCTATATGCTCTTTAAAACCATTATTAATAGAGTGACTTAGCAAAAGCTAAAAGCTATCTGGCGATATTCACTGCCACTATTAATGATAGAAGTCAGAGAGTAGGAAGCGCGGTATTAATGAGTTAATATGGCGTATGATTGACACGAATGGAGTCGAAACATGAAATTATTTACAAAGTCTGCGTTAGCAGTTGCGGGTATTAGTATGGCCACGATGGCGATGGCAGCTGACCCTATTGTTGGTAACTGGCAGACCTTTGATGACGATGGCAAAACCCCCAAAGGTGTGGTCAAAGTTACTGAATCAAATGGTGTATTTACCGGTAAGCTGGTTAGTACAGTCAAGCCAGAAGGCAAAAAATACGTCGGCATGACGATTATTCAAGGCTTAAAAGCTGACGGTGGCGGGAAATATAGCGGTGGTAAAATCACTGACCCACAAAAAGATAAGTCTTATCGTATGACTGCCGCTATCAATGGCAATACCATGAAGCTTAAAGGTTACCTAGGACCATTCTCACGTAGCCAAGTTTGGAAGAAGCAATAATCTGCTAAAGTCATTTTTTGTGTGACACGCTTCTAATGAGCTAGTAGCAGTGACAATTAACCCACATGACCTACTGGTTCTGTGGGTTTTTTAGTGAATATAGAACCAAAATTAGGCTCAGGCGATAATAAAGGCTGAATAATAGGCCGCTTAGGATATTGATTTACTAAATAACGGTACTTTCACTTAACTGATAAGATAAAAAAGGAGCACTAGGCTCCTTTTTTGCTTTTTGCTATCAGGCTTAATGAGTGGTTAGAAAGCTATTTAACGAACTCTGGATAAGCCTCTTGACCACATTCAGACAAGTCAGCCCCTTCATATTCTTCTTCTTCGGTGATGCGAATCCCAAAGACTGCTTTTAAGATGCTCCATACGACTAAGCTACAGATAAATACCCAGAAGAAGATAACTGCTGCACCCGTTATCTGACCGATGAAGGTAGACTCAGGGTTGGTCAATGGGACGATGAGGAGTCCGAATAGGCCCACAACTCCATGTACTGAGATAGCACCGACCGGGTCATCGATCTTCAACTTATCTATCGCGAGAATGGACATAACCACGATAATACCAGCTATCATGCCGAATATGGTTGCAAGAAGTGGCGTAGGCGTTAAAGGCTCAGCGGTAATAGCCACTAGACCGGCCAATGCACCGTTAAGTAGCATGGTCAAATCCGCCCGACCAAAGATTAGGCGAGCCAGAATTAGAGCGCCAATAGCACCGCCTGCAGCGGCGGCATTGGTATTTAGAAATACCAGCGCCACCGAATTAGCACTGGCGATATCGCCAAGCTTGAGAACAGAGCCACCATTGAAGCCGAACCAACCCATCCAAAGGATGAAAGTACCGAGTGTGGCGAGTGGTAGATTAGCACCAGGGATGGCACGGATCTCACCGTTTTTACCATATTTGCCTTTACGCGCACCCAGCAGTATGACACCTGCTAATGCAGCAGCAGCACCTGCTAAATGGACGATACCGGAGCCTGCAAAATCAGAGAAGCCCATATCGCCTAAGTTAAATAGGCCAAACACATCGTTACCACCCCAAGTCCAGCTGCCTTCCATAGGGTAGATAAAGCCGGTCATGACGATAGCAAAGGCGAAAAATGCCCAAAGACGCATACGTTCGGCGACCGCGCCGGATACGATGGACATACACGTCGCGACAAACACCACTTGGAAGAAAAAGTCAGAAGCGGAGGAATAGACAGAATCGCCAGTGAAGCCATTCTCAGTGGAGGCTGCTAGCGCGTCAGCTACGATAGTCTCGCCACCGGAGATACCATCTAAGAAGAAGCCGCCACCATACATAAAGCTGTAGCCACAGATGAGATACATAGTACAGGCAATGGCGTAAAGACCGACGTTCTTGGTGAGAATCTCAGTGGTGTTTTTGGCACGGACCAAGCCCGCCTCTAGCATGGCAAAGCCTGCAGCCATCCACATGACTAGCGCGCCGCAGATTAGGAAGTAAAAGGTGTCTAGTGCGTACTGCAGCTCGAAAATTTGATTTTGCATTTAAATTCCCCCTTGAATATATAATGCAGATACTGTCAAAACGACAGAGTGGGTTAATAACCCCTATGGACAGAGCTTAGATAGCGTCTGGACCAGTCTCACCTGTGCGGATACGGATGACCTGCTCAAGTGGGGTAACGAAGATTTTGCCGTCACCAATTTTGCCGGTACTAGCGATGCGAGTAATCGCTTCAATAGCAGGGTCTACCATCTCATCAGTTACCGCAACCTCGACCTTAACCTTCGGTAAGAAATCCACCACATATTCAGCGCCGCGATATAGCTCTGTGTGACCTTTTTGACGACCAAAGCCTTTGACTTCAGTAACAGTAACGCCTTTAACACCAATTTCTGATAGTGCTTCTCGCACATCATCTAACTTAAACGGTTTTAAAATCGCAGTGATTAGCTTCATAAAAGTAGTCCTTAGTTAAGGTAATGCCAGTAATTATTGGTGGAATCGTCCATAACGACACGTACCTCTAAGCATTCAAAAACCGTGCCAATCACCCTAAGGGGGAGAAGAGTGACGGCGGTAGTGAAGGCCCAAAAAAATAAACCTCTGGCATTGAGTTGAGTAGAATGATTAAAAAGGTTAACAGACGAATTATAGCTAAAAATTGCGCGACTGGGAGCATCATCCTGTGACGATTTGCTACGAAGCAGTAACGCTTTATCTGAGGTAAAAGTCAGGCAAATCAAATGTGCTGTTATAAGCCAATGGCTATGGTTAAAGGGCTGATGGCTGATACATGGCTTGTGCTAATCTTATGACCCAGTAATAACAGGTCAATAAACGGCAGTCAGTGCTGTATTTAGCTAAATAAAAGCAATCTATACACTAGGGCTAAAACAATATTGATTAGAAATTGGTATGCAGCCTAAGACAAGATTTTAGGCCAGCAAGTCAGGATGGTTTTATTATTTGAGCGCGAGTAGCAGTATTAGGGAACTGACAATCTCTTGTAAAAAATGCCTGATATGGCTGATAAGCACCAAATAAGTGCATAAATTAAGACATTAGTTGATAATTGAACAAAGTCTTATATTTAATCTTTCCGTTACAGTAGCTTAGAAGTTTCCTGATGCTTAGGAGCAACGCTAGTAAAATGGTGCACTATCGTACGACCTAAGTTAATCCACAAGAGGAGCTTTGGGGAGAGTGGTTGAGAACAGAAGTTTTGTAGAGAGCATAGCTATACTATCTAGACAATTGCCAAGACTAATCCAGTCATCCCCTAAGTTATAGCCATTTTGCACCATTGAGTACTAATTTAGCGCCTTTAGGCCAGCTCCAAATAATCAGAGGAAGAAAGCCTAATCGCTGCTAATCTTTGGGGAATAACAAATACGGCGTTTGCATGCCACCGAGTAGCCTTTCGGTATCACTGCCTTGGAATAGCTCACGTAAGCGCGACTGTCCGAAGGCGCCGGTCATCAGTAAGCCAATGTTATGCTGCTTTTGGTAGTAAAGGATAGCGGCACTAACATCACGACTATCAATCAGTGATTTTTTACAACTAATCCCTGCCTGTTTTAGCCGTGCATAGGCCTCCCGCAAGGCGTCGCGATTTTCTGTCGTCTCTTTACCGACCATGACGATATGCAACGACATAGTGCGAACTAGAGGATTCTGGCAGAGCCAATCAAGCAGCCGATGACAAGTTGTTCGGTTGTCAAAAGCAAACAATGCTGAGCTTGGGGTCACAAATGGTGCATCAATCACCAGAATGGGGCAGTGGCTTGGGCGAATCAGTTGGCTCAGGGTAGATTTGCAGGTGACATTGCGACCGATGACCAGCAATTGTGCCACTTCATCCACGTAATCAATACTCTCTGCTAAGGTTTCATGTCGATGCAGAGAGTAGACAGAGAGCTTAGGCTGGCGCTGCTCACAAAAAGTCGTGGATTGACTTAGTAAAATCCTACCCTGAGCATTGAGTTGACTGTTACTCAGACGCTCCTCAGAGGTGAACTGATCTAATAGATGGCTTTCGTCGTCGACATTAAGACAGCCAGAGTAATTGATGGCCGTTTGCCGATGCACGCTCGGTATTGAATGTAGCAGCCCTATCGGCGCTCGTAGCCGATTTGCGGCCCACATACTAGCCTCTAGTACCGCTTGAACATAATCAGGGCAGTCTAAACAAGCAATTACACTATCAGGTCTTAAGTTACTCATAACGCAGTATCATCATTTAGCTTAAGCTAATCCAAACTTGAGGCGAATGGATAGTCTATAGGGGTTAATAGGACAAAGGAGTCAATATATTGACTCCCTTTAATTAAGCTCACTTTTAGCTGTCTTCTAATATATAGTTGTCGCTAATTAAAAAATTATTAAACAGATACTAATCTAGTAGACCAATATCTCGGCGGTCATGAATAGAGAAGCGATCAATCAAAGTGCGACTGGCGCTATTTAGCCCCACTACCTTGACATCAATACCCTCGCGTTGCAAGCGCATGACCAGCTTGTCCAAAGTATCCACAGCGGTGACATCCCAAAAATGTGCGTGAGTCACGTCAATATGCAAGCTATCTAAGGCTTCTTTGGTATCGAAGCTGCTTAAGAACTGCGAGGTTGAAGCAAAGAATACTTGCCCGTGCACATAATAATAGCGCGCGTTATTCACCTCGTCGTACTCACTATACACACTCAAGAACTGACCAATCTTGTTAGCGAAGAATAACGCTGACAATAGCACACCGACCAAGACACCATAGGCTAGATTATGGGTAAAGACCGTGGTGAGAACGGTCGCTAGCATTACGACATTAAAGGACATCGGATGGGTCTTAAACTCGCGGATAGACTGCCAGTTAAAGGTGCCGATAGACACCATAATCATTACTGCGACGAGAGCTGCCATAGGGATCTGGCTAACCCAATCACTCAAAAACACTACCATAATGAGTAGTACGACACCTGCGATAAGGGTAGACAGACGCGTCCGGCCGCCAGATTTTACATTGATAACTGACTGACCGATCATCGCACAGCCTGCCATACCGCCAAAAAACCCTGAGACGACATTGGCAATACCTTGACCTCGGCATTCGCGGTTTTTATCACTGCTGGTATCAGTCAGCTCATCGACAATCGTGGCTGTCATCATTGACTCTAATAGACCAACGATGGCTAGGGCAATAGAGTAGGGTGCTATGATCAATAGCGTCTGAAAATTAAGGGGGATATCTGGCAGCAAGAACATCGGTAAGGTATCAGGCAGGTCGCCCATATCTCCCACATTGCGGATATCGAGTCCTAGATACAGGGTGACGATGGTTAAGCCCACGATACACACTAGCGGTGAAGGAATAATCTTGCCAATTTTAGGAATTAGCGGAAACAGATAGATAATGCCCAGCCCCGCTGCTGTCATCAGATAAACAGTCAGTCCCACTCGCTCTGTGGCAGGGTTTAGTTCAGGCAATTGCGCGGCAAAGATCAAAATCGCTAGGGCATTCACAAAGCCAATCACCACGGAGCGTGAAACAAAGCGCATAAGATTGCCAAGCTTCAAGATGCCCATTACAATCTGAATAGCGCCGCACAGCAGCGTAGCGGCTAATAGGTACTGTAGTCCATGCTCAGCGACCAAGTCGACCATCACCAGCGCCATCGCCCCAGTAGCTGCTGATATCATGGCGGGTCTGCCACCAACGAAGCTAATGACGACAGCAATACAAAATGAGGCGTATAATCCCACTTTAGGATCGACGCCTGCGATGATGGAGAAGGCAATGGCTTCAGGAATTAGCGCCAAAGCCACCACGAGGCCTGATAATATATCGCCACGAATATTGGAAAACCAGTCGTCACGCACGCTATCTAAAGAAGGTATCATCATAGGAATATGTAGTCGCTGAGAAGAAATTAAAGTCTAGGAAGCTAGGTAAGTTGTTAACTGCAATTAACGTGCTTGATAACCTAGCCTGAATGCTGTGCGCTTAGTTCATTAGTGGTCATATGCTTAATTCACGCTAAAGTTGCCTTCTAGATTCACCATAAAATCCTCTGCCGAGAGTGGCTAAGCAGGAATTCTGTCTTGGCTGCTGACTGGCAGTCTAGTATATAAGCCCCTAGCTATGACGCCTTAATGTAGCCTGTTTAACGGTCTTAACTATAAAAAGCATTAATATTAGTGAAAACCATATTAATGAAAATCATCAAGGCTAATAAAAAACCATCAAGCTTAAATTGCACAATTGAAAAGCAATGGTAGTGGTTGTGCATATCATCATGCTCATGACCCTGCTGCTTCAGCAACCGTGCTAGAATATCAATAGCGTCAACTCACAAAATTAGCGTTGGCTTAGAGAAGAGTTTTTTGACAGTCTGGTAAATTGTAATTGGCGAAGTTGTCAAAATGTTGTCAGAATATAGATATGATTTCTAACTGTAATCTCTACTAAGCAGCGCTTAAAAATATAATGAAAAAATACAGCGCATCATAGCACACCAGACACAAAAGGAATAATGATGAGTCAAGACCCATCAGATGACAGTTTTGCAAAGCCAAACAGCGCCTCCGCATCCTCAGAGAAGGCATTACCTACAGTCACGTCAAGTACTCACACGGCTAGTTCACCACTAAACGCTACGCAAGTTCAGCATTGGTCGGGCGATAAGGAGGCTGCAACTGCTCCGATTGCTCAAGCCAGTATGATGATTCATAAGGGTGGCTTACAAGTGGTGATCGGTTTAGGTCAGTCGGGTCTGTCCGCCGCTAAGTACCTAAGCGAGCAAGGTTACAGAGTGGCGGTGACCGATACCAACCCAAATCCTGCCTTGGCCGCGCAGTTACCAGACGATATTACGATTCGCCAGTTTGGCGCGATAGATGGCCAACTATTACGACAAGCCAAGCGCATTATCATTAGTCCTGGTGTGGCACTAACCACCCCTGAGGTGGCCGCAGTCCGGCAAGCGGGAACGCCCGTGGTAAGCGATATCCAGCTGTTTTGTGAAGCTTGTCAGGTGCCTATTGTCGCCATTACCGGCTCTAATGCTAAAAGTACAGTGACCACCTTGGTCGGGCAAATGGCAGCAGATGCCGGTATTAATGTAGGAGTTGGTGGTAATATTGGTGTTCCCGCCTTGACGCTGCTGGCTAACCCCGACATGGCGCTAGCTGTGTTAGAGTTATCTAGCTTCCAGCTAGAGACGGTGACCAATCTAGGCGCGCAGGTCGCTTGTGTGCTCAACATGTCGCCTGATCATTTAGACCGTCACGGCGATATGCTGGGCTACCATCAGGCCAAACACCGGATATTTCAAGGGGCAAAATCCGTCGTTATTAACCGTGAGGATGCACTAACTCGGCCTTTGGTTGCGGATAATCTGCCGCGATTGAGTGTCGGAATCCACGCGCCTGATAGAGGTCAGTATGGCCTGATTACCCAAGCGGACGGTACGGTGTACCTCGCTCGTGGCACTGAGCTGCTACTGGCGGCAGATAGTCTACGCATCAAGGGTCAGCATAACCTGATTAATGCGCTTTCTGCACTGGCTATTGGTGAGCTTGCAGGCTTACCTCAAGACAGTATGCTTGCGACGCTAAAGCAATTTGGTGGACTGCCGCATCGTTGCCAATTTGTGACCAATATCAATGGCATCGACTATTTCAATGACTCCAAAGGTACCAATATCGGCTCGACTATGGCCGCGATTGATGGCTTAGGCAGCGTATACGCGCCCAAAGGTGGTAAATTGTTGCTCATCTTAGGGGGCCAAGGAAAAGGCCAGGAGTTTGGTGAGCTGACCACACTGATCAACCAGTTTGTCAGTCAAGTGCTGCTCATCGGTGAAGATGCGCAGCGGATTGAGGCAGACTTACGACAAGCTGGTCCGCAGCCTATCAGTGGAGAGGTAGGTATTCATCAGTGTGGTAGCTTGGCTGAAGCCGTTACTACCTTGTCGCAGCTAACCAAAAGTAGCTTATCACAAGTTCACGCCGTACTCCTATCACCTGCCTGTGCTAGCTTTGATCAGTTTTCAGGCTATGTCGATCGGGGTGAGCAGTTTATCAAGCTGGTTCAGTCGCTGAATGAGGCCGAATCGTAGCTCTAGCCCTATTGTCGTAGAGCTGTTAGTAGACGGTCTTTGTCTAGAAGACGCATTGGCTTGAGCTGAAGGCAGCTCTGGTAGCATAGCTATGGTCGCTGGTTTGTTAAGCTTTTTATCTTTCGCAATTTATAGATTTGATTATTATGGCGATTTCTAATTTATCTCGCTCCAAGCGAGCCTCTCGTCCATTTGCTGATAGCGATGGGGTGCTGACGAAGCCCACCGCCAGAGCTACCTTGCTCGCTAGTGTCGGCTGTCTGATGGTTCTCAGCTTACTGATGGTGGCATCAGCCTCGATTCCCTTTGCGCTCAGCAAAGGTATGTCTGAGTTGTTCTTTTTTGAGCATCAACTGATGTACATGGCCGTGGGGATAGTAGCAGCGTTGGTGACGTATCGCATCTCATTAAGGCATCTTTACCATCTCAATACTCAGTTTGGCTTGCTGCTATTAACGGCGGCCCTATTGCTTTGGACACTGTTTAGCACTCCGATTAATGGCTCAAAGCGGTGGGTAGAGCTGGGAGTATTTAACTTTCAGGTGGCGGAGTTTGCTAAGCTGGTCATGATCATCTTCGTCTCTGACTTCGTGGTGCGCCGCTCCTTTGAGGTACGTAATGGCTGGGATGGCTTCTTACGCATCTCCTTTGTCGTCGCTGTATTGACCATATTTTTATTGTTGCAGCCAGATTTTGGCTCACTAGTGGTAATCGTAGGCTGCGTATTAACGATTTTTTATATTGCTGGTGCGCCCTATAAGCAGTTTTTGTTATTGGGCGCTATAGTCGGCGGCTTGGCATTCGCTGCGGTCGTCACGGTGCAATATCGTCTTACGCGCGTCCTGTCATTCGCCGATCCTTTTGATGATATTCAAGATACCGACTATCAGCTGGCCCGCAGCCTTATTGCCTTTGGTCGAGGCGAGTTCACTGGTGTTGGCTACGGCGAGAGCGTGCAAAAGCTGTCGCATTTGCCTGAAGCACATACGGACTTTTTGTTGGCCATTACTGGCGAGGAGCTAGGGTTTATTGGCGTGGCTACCATATTGCTGTTAGAAGCATTGGTTATTGCCAGTGCGATGCGCATTAGTTACAGTGCGCTGCAGCGCAGACAGATGCGACTTAGCTACACGGCCTTCGGTATTGGTGTGGTGTTTATTGCTCAGACCATCATTAATGCGGCGATGAATATGGGGGCGATGCCGACCAAAGGTCTAACCATGCCTTTCTTTAGTTATGGCGGCTCATCTATGCTCATCAGTCTAATGATGGTGGCGTTACTGCTGAGGATTTATAAAGAGAGCCCGGAGATTGAAAAGAGCCAGTGTCGACATTACTGATAAGAATTGATAAAAAGTGATGAGAAGTATTGAAAATTTAGCCCCATACTATACCTTTGATGCGGCCAATCGAACAACGCCAGTCAATCATGATCAATGAAATACGCTTGGTCAAATGCAGTATTAAGCATAACCTGCTCATAGCCACTAGTTTAACGACTATAGGCTTTAGATCCCTTCAATCAGCGCTTAGGGCTTGCTGGCCCATTAATACGCGCAGGTCCCATTGGCTGACTGCTTGCTCAAGCATTCGGACTGGGCTATCTGGCTCTACAGCTGGCTGCTTCAATAAAATCAGCGCTAGTTGTAGTAGCTCACTTGGACGCGAGACATCTATAGGACGGGCTAGATTCTGTTTAGACAGCTTCTGTCCTTTAGCGTTGCGCATCAAGGGCAGATGATACCAGTGATTAATAGTAGGCAGCCCCGCAGCCTGCATGATACTTATTTGCGCACCGGTCATCGGTAGGATATCCAGACCACGCATGACATGGGTGATGTTTTGCAAGCCATCATCAATGCTTGCGGCCAAGATATAATTAATAATGCCATCTTGGCGTCTTACCACCACATCACCTTCTGATTGCTGAGGATTGACCCACTGTGCTCCTTGGACACCATCCATAAAGCCGATTAATGTGTTAGGAAGCTGCAACCTTACTTTATGCGACTGCCAGTCAAGCTTATGCCCTAAGCACAATCTTGGATAATGGCTAGGGTCGCTATGGTAGTGACTGGCATAAGCTTGGAGAGACTTACGCGAGCACTGACAACCATAGGCTAAAGGCGCTAGTAGGGTGGTTAAATAATCGTTATAAAGGTCGGTGCGTTCCGACTGAAAGATAACTTCTCCATCCCAGTAAAGCCCTAGCGCTTCTAAGTCTAGTAATATCTGCTCGCTAAACTGTCTATCACAGCGCGCTGTGTCGGTATCTTCAATACGTAGTCGCCACTGGCCGCCTAAAGACTTAATGTGACAATAGCTGGCAACTGCTGTGGTCAGTGAGCCTAAATGTAGCTGACCGGTCGGAGAAGGGGCGAATCGGCCGATAGGAGGGCGCGATACATCCTGAGCTACCGTGGACGGCTGAGCCGTGGAGGTATGAGACGATAGGGATAAAGGGAGAATCTGAGACATAAGCTATGATCTTACGATAAGCAAAGCGCGTAGGCTGCCTATAGTATCAGACTATATCTAGCGGGTTGGGATTATTAAATGTAAACGCGCGCCATCGATAATGGCTCAAGGCAATTAAAGTCAAAAGGCAGAGATAGGGCAAGCCACCATGACCCTGTCATATATGGCAAAAGCATAGCTGACTTGCTTTTGCCATTGGCCATTCGAGATTACGCGCTGCCAGCTAACGACACTGGATACGGTAGCTCAGCAGAAAGTCAGCTGGCGTAATAAGGGTATGAGCGCATTGAAGACGTTACGCGTGACCGAGATTTTGTCGCTCTTTCATCTCTGCTAAGGTTTTGCAATCGATACATTGGGTGGCGGTAGGCCGCGCTTCAAGGCGACGAAGGCCAATCTCGACACCGCAGGTATGACAGAAGCCATAATCGCCACCCTCAATCTCCGCAATAGACTTATCAATCTTACGGATCAGTTTGCGCTCGCGGTCACGCGTTCTTAAGGCGAGGGCGAACTCTTCTTCTTGAGTCGCTCGGTCATTGATATCTGGCATCGCGCTAGATTCATCTTGAATATAGGATTTCGTTCGATCTGCCTCGCCGATCAGTTGTTGCTTCCAGTTAAGTAGAATCTGTTTGAAATGCTCAAGCTGCTCATCAGACATGTACTCTTCATCTTTTTCAGGAGCATAGGGGGTAAACTTGATATCAGCTGGAGTGAGGGAAAGGTTACTCATATAGGGTTCCTACTATTCTCAAAAAATAATAACAAGGGTAACTTGCCTTGAAACACTTAAATAAACGAACTAAGTCCATGTTCACCAAGCGCGATTGCAAAAAAAAGCGAGCAATTATAACGCCAATAATCAGTATTGATAGCAGATACCTTCAATTCGTGACAGCAGTCAAACAGTTGAGTAGGTAAGCAGTTAACATCGCAATGATCA
Organism: Psychrobacter pygoscelis; assembly: GCF_004335015.1. Taxonomy (GTDB): domain Bacteria; phylum Pseudomonadota; class Gammaproteobacteria; order Pseudomonadales; family Moraxellaceae; genus Psychrobacter; species Psychrobacter pygoscelis. Next base: position 102,616 of record NZ_RQRU01000005.1, on the reverse strand, counting down.
GCTTTATTGAGCTGCCTATTATTCAACTGTTTATGGTTTAACCGTCTATACACTTAATAAGATAGGCAAACTTTTATTTATCCATGCTCAGCGGCTAGGGTATTTTTATAGTAATCAAATTATATTAACGTTCTATCATGAACTCTCAAAATGTGGCTGTTACGACAGCTAGTCAGTAGCGCCTTAGTAGCGAGTATCGCTCATTTAACCACTAAATCGGGTGACTGTCACTTTATTAAAAATGACACCTTATTATAAACAGCGCTAAGATCGATCAAACCCTACGCCTCATTCAGAAATCAGTTCATAAACCAGCTTTTATGGCTTTTATTCACCCAGTCCGTTTAGGTTTATACTGATAAAAGCACAGGCCAAAGCCAAACACTAGTATATCTTGCCATGAGCTAATGTTGTTGCAGCCTAACTACCCAGCTATTGAACTGGCTGTCTGGCGCAAGCTGAATCCAGCGATAGCCAGGAAGTGCCTGATTGTCAAAAGCAAACTCATCTGAGCCTGGCAAAAATTGATAGCTAGTAGCAGGTGTCGTATAAATCGTTACCCCTTGGTAGCGCTCTAATTGCTGCTGATGGGTATGGCCATGGACGATAACCTTTAGCTGGGGAAATGACGCTAGTAGCTCCCACAAACTTGCTGCATTCTTAGCGATATGGGCATCGATCCAAGCCGATTGCATCGGTAATATATGATGGTGTAGTGCCAATAGCGCAGGCTTGCTACAGCGTGACAACTGCGCTTGTAGCCAAGCAAGACTATCGGCGCTAATCTTGCCCGCCACCTGACCTGGCAAGGACGAATCCATCAACAGTAGCTGCCAGTTCGTGGTCTCTATAACATGCTGCTCTAACAATCGGCTGTCTAGTGAGCGAGCTACTAAAGTGCGCTGCTCAAATGCTGTCTCGCTATCAAGCGCCGTAGCGGGTATAAGCTCATCCGTGACATCGTGATTGCCCGCAATACATGCAAAAGGGATGCCAGTACGCTCAAGGCGGCGATAGATTCGCTCATAAGTACTAGGCTTGACTTCATGGACCAGATCTCCGGTCACCAGAATTAAATCGCAGCGAACCTCCTCAGCTAAAGCTTGAGCCAATACCGCCTCGAAGTGTTGCTCACAGCTTGCCGCTTGCGAGGATTGCTGAGCATCCTCAAAGAGGTGTAAGTCAGTAAGCTGCAGTACGGTGGTAATACCATCAGCTGTTATTATCTTAGTCGGTGGTTGGTAAGCAGCAGTTATCATAAGGCTAATCGTACCTACTGGCTAAGCACAAACTACAATCGCGCGTCTAAGAAAAGAGAGTATTCAGGTGCAGTGGCAGGTATATAACGATTAATATCAACTACCTATCTGCTGTTCTCAGTCTTAATGGCTTTGAAATCTAAGCATCAATCGTGCAAATATTCGTAAACATTTATCTATTATATTGTTAGGATTGGGGAGTTTGGCTAAACTAAAGCAGGTTTATAACATATTTTTTATAGAATAACTAGAAATTATTTGACTAATCCGCGTAGCTTGCTGGTGATTAACAGGATAAAGAATATCACCGCCAATACCAGAACAATGGACAGTCCCGTTTGAATATCCAGCCAAACACTGCCCCAAACGCCAGCACTCACTCCAAACTGCGCAATGATCAGCGCTGCTACGACCATATGTTTCGGAGAAGCCGCTAGCAAGCGCGCGGATAACGCGGGTAAAATCAGCAGCCCACTGATGAGTAAGCTGCCGACGGCTTGTAGAGCAATCGCACAGAATCCTGCCAATACCCCCATAAAAAATAACCGCTGCGTGACGGGATTAATCCCTTGGATTCTCGCTAGCGCTTCATGGGTTGCCAGCTTCACTTGCGCTGACCATATGTAGCTGAGTGCGGCCAATCCTATCAATACAGCAGCCCCTAGCATGGGCAGATCGGACCAATCTCGCTCTAGTAGATTGCCAAATAAGAAGCCCAACACATTGGCTTGCTGGTCGGTCAGCTGCGTTAAGGTCAATAGCCCGAAGCACAGCAAAGTGACGGCAACGACTGCCAACACCGCATCGGCTGGTAATCGCTCATCTTCCATTAATACCAGACTGACCACCACCAAAATACTCACTAAGGCGATACCAATAGCGGATGGCAGCTGCCACCATGCGGCTAAGGCCACACCAAGTAGTGTGCCGTGCGCTAGAGCGTCGGCAAAAAAAGCCATACGCCGCCATAGTACTAAGCAGCCAAGCGGCGCTGAGAGTAGCGCCAGTAAACTTCCTGCAATCCATGCTGGGGCAATGATGGCGAGCCATGAAAGCATAATTAATAACTTCTATAATGTAAAATGTAGGAATCAAGCTATAAAAATAAAAAGCCGTGCAGCTTACCGCAGCGCATAACAGCCAAATTTAAGCTAGTGCTAGATAAAGTTTTGCCAATGCAGCAAAAAGGATATTATCTGGGCAATAGTTAAGGCCGTGGCACTGGAAAAACACTTAGCAATGTCAGCACAATTTTAGCCAGAAAATCTAGGTTAATTGCTACTATTCAATCCGCTAAATTGAGGCATGATGCTCGCATTCATGGGGCTTGTGAACATACGGCAGCTCATAATGATGACCAAATAGTTTTTGAAATTCGCGAGAGACTGCCAGCTCACTAGGTTGTCCCTCACAGCAGATATGCTTGTTAAGACAAATAACTCGGCGACTGCCTTTCATGACCCAATGCAAATCGTGCGAGACTACCAGCATGGCACAGTGCAAAAAGTCTGGCAGCTCATCTATAAACTGATATAACCATGCTTCCGTATCAGGATCTAGGCCCTGCATCGGTTCATCTAAGATTAATAAGTTCGGCTTCTCAAGCAGCGCCCTTGCCAGTAGGACGCGCTGCGTCTCACCACCGGAGAGATGCCGAAGCTGCCGCGATAGTAGCTGCCTAAGCTGTAACTGCTCATAGATAAAGGCTTGTTGGTCACTGGTAAGCTGCTGGGTATCGGCTTGTGATAATAAATCTTGTACGCGCAGCGGGAGAATGGGGGTGACGGTAAAGCGCTGTGGCACGTAACCTAAACGCACAGGCTGATGCTTGGTAATCGTACCGCTACTGACTGGTAGCAGTCCTAATATTAGCTTAGCTAGGGTGGATTTACCGGCGCCATTAGGTCCAATTAAGCTAATCGTCTCACCAGCAGCAATGTCGATGCTGACATCCTTAACCAGCTGCTGATGACCAATGCTAAAGCTGACCTTGGATAACGATAATAAAGGCGTCGATACAGCAGTATCAGCGCCGTGAGCCGCTTTATCAAAATTATGCATGACTTCGTTAGCAGCCAGCACCCCAGCAGTGGGTGTGTCTAACATAGCATTGTCGATAGGAGTGGGGGCAGTAAGCTTAGTCATAGCTACCTAAAAAGTGTAGAGAATAAAGAAAGTACTGCAAAATCAGCTTAGGAGGTGGCAGCAGGAGTTGACTGGCAAGACTGGCAGACACCACGTAGCTCAATAACACTTTGCGATACCTCAAAGCCGACGTCCTCTTTGGCATAGCTCATGACTTCTTGAACCGGCAGGCTGCTACATTCTTGCACATGCTGACAGCTTTCGCAGATAAAAAATGCGGCGGCATGCCGCGACCGCGGATGACAGCAGGGGATATAAGCATTTAAAGAAGTCAGCTGATGGATCAGTCCCTGCTGTAATAAAAAGTCTAAACTACGATAGACGGTAGGGGGTGCGACATTTTTACTTTGTGTCCCTGATTGAGCGATATTTTGCGTACGAGCCTGCTGTAGCTCAGTGATTAAGTCGTAAGCCCCAATCGGCTTTTGTGCTTGCAAGATCATTTTATAAACTTGCTGGCGCAGTGAGGTAAAGCGCACGCCATTGCTCTGGCATTGAAGCTTAGCTGCCTCTATACGTGAGGTGATGGTCTTGGGTTCAAGGTCATACACATCATGCAAGTGGGCGCAGCCTGACACGGTGTCATGCGCCGATTGGTCACTCTTCGCGGCTTGGTCAATATTCGACGGTCGGTCAATCATAGTCACTACATTGGTAAACTGAGGGTGTTCAGTGTAAGTGAAAGGTGCCTTTTGAGCAATGGTTTAACTTATAATCCAGAAGCTTACAAGTTTACGATTACTGTAGACAAACTTAGTATAATAAAATCAGTATCTTACCGCTATAAGGCCACGGTGAATAGATTTTAAAGTGGGCCGATTATAGCGTAAGCTGCTAGCGTGCTGCACAAAAAGAGTCGCTAATTAACAATAATCTAATCTCTCATCACAAAATTAGGCTCGATTAAAATTAACTATTGTTATAGTATAACATTTTATTTATTATCAGGGTTGGTTAATTGGTCTGCATTTTTGCTCCACTGCTTTGACAGCTAGTAAGTAAGAATTGAGCAAAGTTAACTTGACCGTCAGATCGACTCACCCTTCATAACGCTTAGACTTAGTTAGGCTACCCACATTAGGCCGGTATTAGCACTATCCATGCTAGAACTACCCTAGATTTATCATTGGCGAGAACAAACGATGCAAAGCACGACAGATATTAATTCATCTCTATCAACCCGCTCTTTTTTACAGCAGCGAACCACGCCGCAGCAAACGCGACCATCTACCGGTAGGCGACTATCCTTACTACCTATGGTGCGAAAGTGGCTGACGAGTGGGTCGATGATATTTACTATGTTGGCAGTGCCAATAATGCTGCACGCTGCACCTGTCAGTGTGAGCAACTATCCGCTATATTTATTGAGTAATGAAGTTACCAAAGGCGCGCCCTCTGCTAAGCGGCTATTAGAGCCAGGCGATGTCGGTCATCATGGTAGCTTGAGTCCTAGCGACATGAAATCAATCCAAGACAGTAAATATGTGGTGTGGTTTGGTGAGCCTTTAGAGCGAAATCTTGCTCAGACATTGACTCAAGCACCTAATGCAATAGCATTATTAGACTTCAAAGCCTTCGTTCGTCACCCTATGCGCGATGTTGAGGGTCAAGCCATCAAAGGCACAATAGACCCACATATCTGGCTCGATCCTGAGAATGCTAAAGCCATCACCCGGGCGCTAGCGGTCATCCATTCTCACGCTGATCCTCAGCATGCCAAGCTCTATCAAGCGAATACGCAAGCCTTCGCTCAGCGAATGGACGCTGCTGTTCAAGCTGTGAAGGATCAGCACAGTGCTATGAGCAATCAAGCGTCACCTTACTGGGCTTATCATGATGCGTACCAGTATCTGGAGTCAGCGGCAGCGATTAAGCTGGCCGGTACTTTGACTACGGATCATCACCTACCTCCCAAAGCCAGTCAGTTCCGCTGGCTTCAGCAGCACAGACCTAGTACTTCTATGTGCTTGGTATCTCAAGGAGAGGTCAGCTCAGGCATTCGCAAGAAGCTTGCACCCGTTAGTGTCACCACTCAGATTGAGGATATGAGCCAAGCGACTGACTTTGTATCAGGTTGGCAACAAATAGCAACAGATATCAATCGCTGTATCAGTGGCTAAATCAAATATTAGCGTGTGATCTTATGTCAAATCCAGCTTGGTCAACTAAGCTCACACGCTGCGCTGCCGAATGGGGCGCGGTTGTACGGCCATGAACAGTCAGTTGCTCTTATCGTTAGTAGAAATTAAAAATTATATGTAGATACTATATATAGTAGATGATGATTTTAATCAATAAGACTTTGGACAGATTATTAGCCGTTAAACAAAAGTGTCATATTTTACTTGCACCAACGGCCACCTGTCCCTATAATAAGGGCGCTTTAATTTCACTTCGGTAGCTTTATAGAAGTCATGTTAATGGATAAAAGCTATCTGTGTAGAATTGAGCGCCAAGGTCATTAGTCAGGCTTATGGCTATACAATGACTTATGGCAACTCGGGAGCTAATACCGAGCGCTACTGTAGGAATGTATAATGTCCCAGCCAGCAAAGCGTACGCAGTCAGATCAAGTACTACGCGCTATTAAAGGTCAACTTTGGGTATTATTTATTCTCATATTGCTGGCATTGTTGGTAGATATTTTCTGGCTAGATAGTCAGAAAGTTATAGCAAAAAGCTTAGCGGTAGGTGCACTACTAAGTTTTGTCTCTCAAGCCATCTTTGCTTGGTTTGTCTTTCACCGCACAGGCTATCACGCCCGTCGCACTATCGTCCATCAGATGTACCGTGGACAGATGATCAAATGGGCAGTGACACTCAGCGGTTTTATTGTCATTTTCATTAACATACGACCCTTGTCAGCGCCAGCGCTTTTCACCGGTTTTATGCTAATGCAAATAAGTCACAGTTGGATGCTTTGGCGACTGCGTTAATTAGAGGCTATAATTGATATTAAAATTATAGCTGAGCTAGCTATTTAACTTAATGAGTCGTTATCTAAGTCCACCATTCAATCACATTTTGAACTTATATTTATTTGCAGCTTTGCTAATTTGCTAGGCAATAATTTATGTGCCTGACTGTTAAGCATGGTAGTTTTGGTAATTAAAGCAATTGAGTGGAAAAGGCGCTATAAAAATATAGGCCAGTAAAAAGTGGCACTTTTGTGTGCTACTAAAGTTAATCGCGATGAGGCTAGACGGTAAATTAGCCCTTAAATTATTGATTTAGCGAGATTTTAACTGGATTTGGATAGTAAGTCACCAGTGACATAAAGATGCAGAAGTCACTTTAGGCTTACAAAGTGTAATTTACTGATAATTAACTTTACACATTTCTGCCTCTGCATTAATATAGACGACAAATTATAAATACATCTTACCTTGAGGGTAGGACGTGGTCGTTGAAGTAACTATCTAAAGTGACTAGAGCGAAGTGACCAAGAAGTCTTAGCAAACCATCAAAAGGGCAATTAATTATTATGATTTAGCCCTTTTTTGATAACTGAATGTTTGTTAGTTTGGCTAGTATTTAGCGGTTGTCTAACCACTTAAATAATGACTAGCAGAGCGAGTTAGCGCAGCAGTCAGGCGTGCATCAAAGTAGTACATCGTTTAGCAAGAATACGTTCATTGAGCCGAGTATGACAGCCATACAAGGTGGCTTAACCCCCACTAACCCTAGTAAATTAGCTATAGAGGTTAGATTGGTAGGCCGTTAGTACCTCGGTGATTCAATCGTTGATTATAAAGAAGCGACATTATGGCAGCAGAGCAGCAGACATCCTCAGATTATATCTCTCACCATTTGACGAATTGGACTTATGGCTATTTGCCTGATCATGGTTGGCAGGTTGCTCATACCGCTGAAGAAGCTTCAGCGATGGGCTTTAATGCTATCCATTTGGACTCCATGCTTTGGTCAATTGGGCTTGGCATCATCTTTTGTGGGCTATTTTGGCTAGTCGCTAAAAAGGCCACTACCGGCGTTCCTGGCAAGCTGCAAGCTGCCATCGAGCTGATCGTTGAGTTTGTTGATAATAACGTTCGCGACTCTTATAGTGGTACCTCGAAGCTTGTAGCGCCGCTAGCGTTAACCATCTTTGTTTGGATTTTCTTGATGAACTTGATGGATCTTATCCCTATCGATTTTATCCCATCAATTGCTCAGATGATCGGTGGTGCTATGGGCTATGATCCGCATCACGTTTATATGAAAATCGTACCGAGTACTGATCCAAATATAACGCTGGGCATGTCCTTCTCTGTATTCGCGCTAATCATCTTTTATAGTATTAAAGAAAAAGGGCTTGGCGGCTTTGTGGGGGAGCTGACTTTGCACCCATTTAGCGCTAAAAACCCTATCGCAAAAATTATTTTAATCCCTATCAACTTCATCCTTGAATTTGTTACTTTAATTGCAAAACCGATCTCTCTTGGTCTGCGTTTGTTTGGTAACATGTATGCAGGGGAGCTGATCTTTGTATTGATTGCCCTAATGCCATTTTGGATTCAATGGGCGTTATCTGTACCGTGGGCTATATTCCACATTTTAGTTATCACACTTCAAGCGTTCGTCTTTATGATGCTGACGATAGTTTATCTATCACTGGCTTCACAAACCGAACATTAATCAGTTAGACATTCAATAGGTAAATGAGGATACATCAATGGATCCAGTATTAGGTGGTTACACAGTTATCGCAGTTGCTCTGCTTATCGGTCTTGGCGCTTTAGGCACCGGCATTGGTTTTGCTATCTTGGGCGGTAAATTCCTAGAAGGTGTAGCACGTCAGCCAGAGCTTGGCTCACAGTTGCAAACTCGTATGTTCATCGTCGCAGGTCTGCTTGATGCGGTTCCTATGATTGGTGTTGGTATTGCTATGCTATTGTTATTCGCCAACCCTCTAGCCGGTTAATCTGAAATTTCAGTTTGACACACTTGATCAGAGCCTCTGATCAATCAACTGATTTTTCATTACCAATGAGGTGATCACGTGAATATCAATTTTACCATCATCGGTCAAGCCATAGCGTTTTTCATCTTTGTTGTATTCTGCATGAAATTCGTCTGGCCACCACTCATTGCAGCGATCAATGAGCGTCAGCGTAAGATTGCTGATGGACTGAATGCCGCTGAAAAAGCAAAAGCTGATCTTGCTTCGGCTGAGCAAGAAGCTGAGCAGGAGCTAACGGCTGCCAAAGCCAAAGCTGCTGCCCTTATTGAGCAGGCGAATAAAAGCGCCAACCAGCTTATCGAAGAAGCCAAGGTGCAAGCGCAAACTGAAGGCGAACGAATTCGTCAACAGGCGCAAGCCTCTATTGATCAAGAGATTAACCAGGCTCGTGAGTCATTACGTAGTCAGGTCGCTGAATTGTCTGTACTGGGTGCAGAAAAAATTCTGCAAGAAAAAGTCGACGTTCAAAAGCATGCTAGCATGTTAGATCAACTAGCAGCGAAGCTGTAATTGTGAGGATATAATGGCTGACTTATCAACCTTAGCACGACCTTATGCAAAAGCTGCTTTTGACTATGCTTTCGAGCATGGCGTAGCGGATGCGTGGGAGGACTTTTTGTTTATTGCTAGTACTGTCGTCAATGACAAGTCTTTTCACGACATGCTAGACAATCCGGCCATCGCTGCTGATCAAAAAGTGGCTGCTTTGGTTGATCTTTATGACACGCAAGTAGCCACTGCAGGTGACACGCCATTTAAGGAGCTATTGGCTTCTACAAATGCGCATAAGCAAGAGGATACAAGCTATCCAAGCGTGTCGGCTGCCCTAAAAAACTTCGTCAGTCAGCTGGCTGGGCAAGAGCGCCTAGCGTTGCTTCCTGAGGTTTATGAGCATTTTCGTCGCCATAAAACCCGAGCGCAAAAGCAAGTCGATGCCTACGTGACGTCAGCATATCCCTTGACTGAGTCTCAGCGTGCCCTGTTCCAGAAGCGTCTTACTGACTCTTTAAATGCGACAGTGGTGATCCATGAATCGGTCGACCCAAGTCTCCTAGCGGGCGCCACGATTAAGATCGGTGATAAGGTCGTCGATGACTCTATGCGCGGCAAGCTAAAACAGTTAAAAACGCAGCTCACTGCTTAATATTGCAACGTAAAGCAGTCATTAAGCCAGTCAGTTGGTTATCATAAATTAAAGGAAACAAGGCAATGCAACAATTGAATCCAGCGGAAATCAGTAATCTGATTAAGCAGCGAATTCAAGACCTTGATGCGGGTGCAACTGCAAAAAATGAAGGCACGATTGTCAAAGTATCTGACGGTATCGTGCAGATTCATGGTCTTGAAGATGCCATGTACGGTGAGATGATTGAGTTTGAAGGCGATGTCTATGGCATGGCACTAAACTTAGAGCGTGACTCAGTGGGCGCGGTAGTACTAGGTGAGTATTTGAGCCTGCAAGAAGGTCAAAAAGCTTACTGTACTGGCCGAATCTTAGAAGTGCCCGTAGGGCCTGAATTATTAGGCCGTGTTGTTGATGCCTTGGGTAATCCTATTGATGGTAAAGGCCCGATCAATGCCAAGCTAACTGACAAAGTTGAAAAGATTGCGCCTGGCGTTATCGCTCGTCAGTCAGTAGATCAGCCAGTAATGACAGGTTATAAAGCCGTTGATACCATGATTCCTATTGGACGTGGTCAGCGTGAGCTTATCATTGGTGACCGTCAGACAGGTAAAACTGCACTAGCTATTGATGCCATTATTGCGCAAAAAGACTCTGGCATTAAGTGTGTGTACGTCGCTATCGGTCAAAAACGCTCTACTATTGCTAACGTCGTGCGTAAGCTTGAGCAATCTGGCGCACTTGACTACACTACAGTGGTCGTTGCCTCTGCCTCTGAGCCTGCAGCGCTTCAGTACATCGCCCCTTATTCAGGCTGTACTATTGGTGAGTACTTCCGTGACCGCGGTGAAGATGCACTGATCGTCTTTGATGACTTATCAAAGCAAGCGGTAGCTTATCGTCAGATCTCTCTACTACTTCGTCGTCCGCCAGGTCGTGAAGCTTACCCAGGTGACGTATTCTACTTACACTCACGCCTACTTGAGCGTGCTTCTCGCGTCAACGCAGAGTATGTAGAAGAGTTCACCAATGGTGAAGTAAAAGGTAAAACAGGCTCCTTGACTGCACTGCCTATCATTGAAACTCAAGCAGGTGACGTTTCTGCATTCGTTCCAACCAACGTTATCTCGATTACTGATGGTCAGATTTTCTTAGAATCTAGCCTATTTAACTCAGGTATTCGTCCTGCGGTCAACGCTGGTATTTCGGTATCTCGTGTTGGTGGTTCTGCACAAACTAAAATTATCAAGAAACTCTCTGGCGGTATCCGTACAGCTCTAGCGCAGTATCGTGAACTTGCCGCATTTGCTCAGTTTGCCTCGGATCTTGATGATGCGACCAAGCAGCAGCTTGAGCATGGTGAGCGAGTCACTGAGCTTATGAAACAGAAGCAGTATCAGCCAATGTCTGTAGCAGAGCAAGCAGCCGTTATTTATGCCTCAAACGAAGGCTACTTGGCTGACGTTCCTGTCGAGAAGATTGGCGCTTTTGAAGAGTCGTTCCTTCGCTACATGTATGATGAGCAAGCAGACCTTATGCGTGAGATTAACGAAACTGCGAACTATAATGATGACATCGCAGCGCGTCTAAAAGCATCGGTCGAAACGTTCAAGCAAAACCATACTTATTAATTTATTCGTAAACTGCTACTTATGATAGCCAGTAAGGCTCGGCTGCTCTAAGCGCAGTCAGCTTGCTACAGTAATATCAGCTCGCTGATAAATGATTTTTGATTGGCAATTATAAGAAGTAAGTATTACCGTATAAATAGCTACAGTTAATGGGTTGGTAGTGTCTCAGCAGTCGCTATCAACCGCTTAAGACAGTGCTTCTAGCAGTGTCATTGAGCATAAGCTAAGTCCTGACTCGATTGGCCTTTAAGCTGTCGCAGTAGGCACCGAATACAATGTTTTGTCTTTTTATTTTTGTAATAAGAGGACAGCATCCAGCAACGCTGTTAATTGCTATTAGTGTATTATGATTTGATAGCCTTCAGCAGATAGTTTGGTATTCACTCACGACTTATATTCCCACCGTATTGGAACCATTATGGCAAGCTTAAAAGAAATTCGTGCCAAAGTCACCAGTATTAAAAGCACCCAGAAGATTACGCGCGCCATGCAGATGGTTGCGGCCAGTAAGATGCGCCGAGCACAAGAGCGCATGGAAGTGGGGCGCCCTTATGCCGATAGTATGCGCCGAGTGATCTCTCATTTGGTTCATGCTTCTTCAGATTACAAGCACCCTTATATGGTTGCTCGTCCTGTCAACCGCGTTGGCTTTATCGTAGTCTCTTCTGATCGTGGCCTAGCAGGCGGTTTAAATATTAACTTATTTAAAGCACTGACGCGTCATATCAAGGATTATCAAGAACAATCTGTTCAAGCAGAGTTTGCGGTTATTGGCTCAAAAGGGGTCAGCTTTTTCCAAAACTTTGGCGGCAAAGTCACCTCAGCCTTAACTGACTATGGCGATAATCCAACTTTTGAGCAGCTTAATGCCCCCGTTCAGGCCATGCTTGATGACTATAACCAAGGTAAGATTGATCGTATCTACTTGGTGTACAATAAGTTTGTCAACGCCATGACCCAAAAGCCGACAGTCAATCAGCTAGTACCTCTACCTGAGGGATCGCTTGATGAAAATAGCGCGGTGCAGACGGATCATAGCTGGGACTATATTTATGAGCCAGACATCAAGACTTTAATCGAAGGTCTGTTAGGACGCTATGTTGAGTCCATCGTTTACCAAGCTGTGATGGAAAATATTGCCTCTGAGCAGTCTGCTCGAATGGTCGCTATGAAAGCGGCAACCGATAATGCGGGCGACCTAATTAACGATTTACAGTTGGTTTATAACAAGCTGCGTCAAGCTGCGATTACCCGAGAAATTTCGGAGATCGTCGGTGGTGCTGCTGCTGTTTCATAATTGACACCACATATATTAAGAAGTTCAAGGAGAACGCAATGAGTAGCGGTCGTATTGTACAGATCATTGGCGCGGTTATTGACGTTGAGTTTAGCCGAGAAGAAGTGCCCCAAATTTATGACGCTCTGCAAGTCGATGGTACTGAAACCACGCTTGAAGTTCAGCAACAGTTAGGTGATGGTATCGTGCGAACGATCGCCATGGGTTCAACCGAAGGTTTGAAGCGTAACCTACCCGTGACCAATACTGGTGCGCCTATTTCTGTACCTGTAGGTACTGGAACATTAGGCCGTATCATGGACGTTTTAGGACGTCCAATCGATGAAGAAGGTCCAGTCCCTACTGAAGAGAAGTGGTCTATTCACCGTCAAGCACCAAGCTATGATGAGCAATCTAACAGCACTGAGCTACTAGAGACTGGTATTAAGGTTATCGACTTACTTTGCCCATTCGCTAAAGGTGGTAAAGTTGGTCTGTTCGGTGGTGCTGGTGTCGGTAAAACCGTCAACATGATGGAGCTGATTAACAATATCGCCCTAAAACATTCTGGTCTGTCAGTATTCGCCGGTGTTGGTGAGCGTACTCGTGAAGGTAATGATTTCTATCATGAGATGCAAGAAGCGGGCGTTGTTAACACTGAGGACTTTAGTAAGTCTAAAGTGGCGATGGTCTATGGTCAGATGAATGAGCCACCAGGTAACCGTCTACGTGTGGCCCTAACTGGTCTTACGATGGCTGAATACTTCCGTGATGAAAAAGACCCTACCACTGGTAAAGGTCGTGACGTACTATTGTTCGTCGATAACATCTACCGTTATACGCTAGCGGGTACTGAGGTATCAGCCCTCTTAGGTCGTATGCCGTCAGCGGTTGGTTATCAGCCAACGTTAGCAGAAGAGATGGGTCAACTGCAAGAGCGTATTACTTCTACGCAAGCTGGCTCTATTACTTCTGTTCAGGCCGTTTACGTCCCTGCGGATGACTTAACCGATCCCTCACCAGCCACCACATTCGCTCACTTGGATGCGACTGTAGTATTGAGTCGTGATATTGCATCACAAGGTATCTATCCTGCGGTAGATCCACTAGATTCAACTTCGCGTCAGCTTGATCCTCAGGTCATTGGAGAAGAGCACTATAATGTTGCTCGTGGTGTTCAGGAAGTATTGCAGCGCTATAAAGAGCTCAAAGACATCATCGCGATCTTGGGTATGGACGAGTTGTCAGAAGAAGACAAATTAGTCGTCTACCGTGCTCGTAAGATCCAGCGCTTCTTGTCGCAGCCTTTCCACGTAGCAGAAGTCTTCACTGGTGCACCAGGTAAATATGTCCCACTGCGCGATACTATCTCAAGCTTTAAAGCTATTATCGCAGGTGAATACGACGATCTACCTGAGCAAGCATTCTACATGGCCGGCGGCATCGACGAAGTCGTTGCGAAAGCTGAAAAAATGAAATCTACTGCTGCCTAATTTAGGGTGCTGGGGGTAGCCGGCTTAGCCGCAGCTGCCCTCGGTAATAGCAGCGTCCAGTTAGGAGATAAGCATGGCAACCTCAACCTTAGAGTGTCGGGTAGTAAGTGCTCGTGAAGAGCTGTACTCTGGCTCAATTACGATGTTGATTGCGACGGGTAGCGAAGGCGAAATCGGGGTATTGCCAGGTCATACGCCTCTTATTACCCTATTAAAGCCTGGTCCAATGCGTGTGCAAACAGCGGACGGTGCAGAAGAAGTCATTTATGTCTCAGGTGGTGTATTAGAAGTACAGCCTAAGCTAGTCACTGTCTTAGCAGACACAGCAATGCGCGCACATAATCTAGACGAGAGCAAAATCGTTGAAGCCCGTAAGAAAGCAGAGCAAATGCTCGCTAATCAGAGCGATAGCTTACAGACTAGTGCGGCCCTGGCTTCTCTTGCCGAGACCGTGGCTCAGTTAGAGACCCTTAGAAAGTACAAAAACCGCGCCTAATAGTAGGTATTGCTTTGACGTTGTAAATAAAAAACAGCCTTATATAGGCTGTTTTTTTGTATTTAGTCTATTGCGGTTGATACAAGCGAACAACTGAAAAAATAACTGATAAGTAATGCAAAAAGCTAAGCTTGTAAGCTGCTATGAGTGTAGGCCGCTATTAATAAAAGTCTCTGTTAATAAAAGTCGCTATGATTGAAAGTAATGCTGATAACCTTGCCTATTGGTAGGCGATAAATTGCCGATGACTCATAAGCAATCATAGATTAAGATTTTCTCAACGGATCTTTTTGGTATGAGAAGAATAGAAGATTATCGCTAGCAAAGCTTTTATCGAAATTATAGTATTTTACTTATCGCCTATCATGGTAACATGTAGTATTCATAATAGTTTTAGAGTAAAATTTAACTCAGTTTATCAATTGAATTTGATTAATTTTGATATAGTTTGATATAGATAGTTTGGTTTCTGCAAGCTTTTATGGTTGCTACAAAAACGTTGTTAACCGCGAGCTGGTCACTATTATCATTGTGGATTTTATCGTCGGTGTTTTAAGTCGCCAAAATCTATGGTTATCAAATCTACTTTAAAACCTAGTGACAGAATTATCTTACTGATATATGCGAGTATTTTAAGGATATAAAAATGGCAATAACTGAAGAAGATAACACTCCGCGAATCTTGATTGTTGAAGATGACGAGCGTCTAGCTATGTTAACGCAAGACTATCTGGTCAAAAACGGATTGGAAGTCGCTATTGAGACGGACGGTAACCGCGCTATTCGCCGAATCGTTAATGAGCAGCCTGATTTAGTGGTACTGGATGTGATGCTGCCAGGTAGTGATGGCTTGACGGTTTGCCGTGAAGTGCGGCCACATTATCAGCAGCCTATTCTTATGCTGACTGCTCGTACCGAAGATATGGACCAAGTGCTTGGTCTGGAGATGGGCGCAGACGATTACGTGGCAAAGCCTGCTCAGCCACGTGTTCTGTTGGCACGTATCCGAGCTTTGTTACGTCGTTCAGAGAATGCACCATCAGAAGATGTGCCGCAGCGTTTGGAGTTTGGTGAGCTGATCATTGATAATGGCGGCCGTTCAGTGACCTTGAATGATGAGTTAGTTGATTTTACCAGTGCGGAGTATGATCTACTTTGGTTGCTGGCTTCAAATGCGGGTCGTATCTTGTCTCGTGAAGATATCTTTGAGCGTCTTCGTGGTATTGAGTATGATGGCCAAGATCGCTCGATTGACGTGCGTATTTCAAGAATCCGTCCAAAAATCGGCGACGATCCTGAGAATCCAAAACGCATCAAGACAGTACGTAGCAAGGGCTATCTATTTGTAAAAGAAGGTAATTAATCCTTTAGCGTCGCTATTGAGTTCGCTCAATAAATATTTAGATGACGAGGATTACAGTCTGGTATAAGACAGGCTATCTTAGTCATCCTAAACAACGCCTTAAACAAATAGCTAGTTTGCTTGCTACTTCTGCTTTACTAGACCAATGCCTTGTTAATGGGCTACTGGAGTACTGGCGTTGCTATTTTTGCAAAGAGACGTTACTAGTATAGGTTGTAGTAGATTGCTAGTGAGGTTCATAGTAGCGGTGCTAGGTATTAGTGTTTTGAATCAAGGAACCAGCAATTTGCTGGTTTTTTGCTTTACAGCCTTTCTCTACGGTAGAGCAATGAGCGTTAAGACAGGCAGAGGGCAGGTTGATTAGAGTCCTACAAGATTAAAAGCAGTACAAATGATGCCCAATTGTCTTGTAGCAAGTTTACAGTCGACCAATGATAAGTGGTCGTGGTTTTTTATTAAGGAATCAAGCGTGGTACTAATGATATGTCGCTAATCTCCTCACTCAAGCACAGTATATTTGTTCGCATTTACGCTGGGCTATTGTTAGTCTGCCTTTGTGTGGCATTATTCGCTCAACTGCTCATGGATACAGTCAATAAAGAGCGGTTACAAGCCTACCGAGAAAGTATGGCTACTGGGTCTTTTTACTTGGTGAGCGAGGGGGTTGCCCATCAAGATTCAGCAATGAAGCGTGAGTATTGGTTGTCTGATGCTAGTAGTCTTTTTGGCTCTACCTTTCAGATTGTCCCCTTGTCTGAGATAGAGTTTAGCGCCAGTGAGCTTAATCGCCTAGAGAGTCAGCAAACGGTGGTGCGCTACTCTAATAAGGCGCATTATGCCAATATCTATCATCAACTGCCTAATGAAGACTCCGTGCTTACCGTGCGAGTAACTCAAGTCACCGAGCAGCAAGTCAGGGCTATGGCGATATTTCTTTTAGATGACTTATCGCGGTTCCCCTCTTTGGCTGATAAGCAAGCCCGTCTAAATGAGCTTGGGACGCGCTTTTCTTTTCCCTTAGAGCTGCAACTGGTCAATGATCTCAATCTCGACAGTGATCAGACCGCTAGGCTGCGCCGCGACGAGGTGATTTTCTTATTTCAAGACAGTACCAGCAATAAAAGTAACTCGTCAATCAAGATTATCATTCCTTCTGAAATCAATGATATGGCGATTGTAATGGGGCCAGTGCCTCTATTTAATTGGTTCCCACTGAATCTGATTATCAGCGTGGTGCTGATCAGTATGTTTTTGATTAGTCTTGGCGTTTACGCCCTCATCTTTCCGCTAGAGCGAAAGCTGCAACTGATTCAAAAGGGCGTCAATGAGGTCAGTCACGGCAACTTAGAGACTCGAGTTCAGGTCATTGGTCAAGATGAAATCGCTCGATTATCGGCTACGTTTAATGCGATGACTGAGCACATTAAGCGTCTGATTGAGTCGCAGCGCGAGCTTACTCGTGCTGTCTCTCATGAGCTGCGTACGCCAGTGGCGCGCATCCGCTTTGCTGTAGATATGCTAGCCGATACCGAAGATGAAGAGTCACGGCATATGCAGCGCGATTATATCGATGAGGATATTGAGTCACTTAACGCGCTCATTGATGAGATTTTAACCTACGCCAAGCTTGAGGAAGGCTCGCCGAAGCTGGATCTTGAACCTGTTAATCTGAGCGAACTGGTTGAGCAGATCGTTCGTGAGACCAATGCTTTAGGTAAGCCTATTAAAGTGATAGGCGAGCCGCCGAATGCGAAGATTACAGCGGTGGCTGACAGACGCTATCTACACCGTGTGGTACAAAACTTAGCTGGTAATGCCTTGCGCTATGCCGAAAGTACGATTATCGTTAGTGCCGGGGTAAAAAAAGGCATTGCCTTCGTGAGCGTTGAAGATGATGGCCATGGTATCCCAGAAGAGGATAGAGAAAAGGTATTTATCCCCTTTGCGCGCTTGGATGACAGCCGCACTCGCGCCTCAGGCGGCTACGGTCTAGGATTGTCTATTGTCTCGCGGATCGCCTTTTGGTTCAATGGCAATATGAAGGTAGATGAGAGTCCAAAGCTTGGCGGTGCACGCTTTATTATGACTTGGCCTGTTCGACCATTAGCGCAGACCATCGCTGCTGATCAGCTCACCCAAGAAAAGAGTCAGCGAACGCTTATCGAACCCAGTTAATTTAAATTAGCTAGTCAACTAAGCCGCAGTAAGTCAGACAGATAGTATTAGCAATATTTTAATAATTGATTTTGCTGTTTTAACTCTGGAATAGTGTGGCAATAGTGAGTCCAAGTGGGTATTGGCCTACTACGATGGCAAATAATATAATCAATAGGTTGTTGGTAGTAAAAAGCCAAGGACAAGGGCAGAAATAAGGAGAGGTCATGCCATATTTGTTTGGAGTTTTAGTGATACTCAATGCACTTATGCTGGGATATTATGGATTTTTGTCCCCTAAAAAAGAGCCGGAGAGTTTAAATGCGGCAAAAGCCACGTTAGTCCAGCCCATTGAGTTTAGCAATTCTGCTGAGCACATTCCGCCATTAATTGGCAGCAAAAAATAAATAGCCAAAGACTTATTACTGAGAGCCTATCACGATTTGCTACTAGGCAGATATGGGGTTGCATCTTATTCGCTAATTTAGCCGCAAACACTCTAATGTATCTTTATAAGCCAATTTGTGTCTATAAAGAGTATCGGGCAACAATGGCATCTTGCTAGTCGGGTTTAGCGTTGTTATTTTCGATACTAGTAACCTTGGATAGTAGTGGAATACGCACACAGACCTGAAGCCCGCCGTCTGGATGATTAATGGCTTCGACGCTACCATGATGCAGGCCTGCTATTCGGCCCACGATAGCCAAGCCAAGGCCACTGCCTTGAGTCGTTCGTGCGGTCTCGCCACGCTCGAAGGGCTGCATAATGCGTTCTAATTGGTCATCAGCCACGCCGCCACCACAGTCACGAACACAAAGAATTAGCTGTTCAGAGGCATGGCGATTGAGGTCATTCTCAGTGACGATATCGGGGTCTTCATCTTGTACTAGGGTTTCTGAAAAAGTTGGAACTACGATCGCTGACAAGTAAATCGGTGGCTTTCCGTAGCGAGTGGCATTATTAACAAGATTAATAATTAAGCGCTTAATCGACAGCGGGCGTAGCGGTATTTCAGGGAGCTGCTGTGACTCGTAGACAAACTCTAGCGGTGCAAACTGCACCATCACTTCTTTAAAGATACTGTCCAGATCGGTCAAGCGTACCGGCTCATCTGAGCCATCTTTCATGAATGAGATAAACTGCTCCAAGATAGCGTCCATATCCTCAATATCATAGATCAAGCCTTCTCTAAAAAACTCATCGGGCAGCATCTCAGCTGTCAATCGCATGCGAGTTAATGGCGTCCTTAAGTCGTGAGAGATACCAGCGAGCATGATGGTGCGCTCTTTTTGCGCTTGGTTTAAGGTAGTGAATAGCCGATTAAAAGCAGTGTTAACTTGGCGAATCTCAGTTGGACCTGTTCGCGTAGGTAGGGTAGTCGCATGGCCCAAGCGAATATAATTGGTCGCGGCGCGTTGTAGATGACGCAGTGGCCGGTTGAGCTGACGCGCCAGCAAAGCGATAGTGAGTAAGGTTAGGATTGGTAGCCCGAGTAAGAATAACACCAGTAGTGTCGGGCTATACTGAGAATAATAAATCACTGGCTCGCGTAGCCAAAATCTAGTATCGCCGCTATCTTGTACCCAGAGCTGAGGAGTGGGCTTAAATTTAAAGTAGACTTCCACAGGTCGCCCCAGCTGTTTGGCGATTTCACGTTCTAACTCTTGGGTGAATATGCCCACAAATGCCTTATCTGCAACCTCAGGAAACTCACTAGGGTCATCGACTACTATCACATGACTGTGATTATATATCCACTGCTGGAACTCTGGCTGGCTTTGCCAGTCTTGCCGCGTGCTTTTGATCAGCCGCAGCTCGCTGGTTAGATAGCGGGCGTGGTTTTTTAGCTCTGGCAAATAGAGACTGCGCCAAAAAAACCAAAGGGTTAGCCCGACGCTAATGATGACGATTGACATGACCATCAATGTCGTCTGCCAGGTAGTAGAGTAGGCACGAGACTTCAGGCGGAGGCGGCTGAGTCGGGCAAAAGAGTTGGCCATAGTAAATTTACTCGCAGCGATTGATCAAACGTAGGACAAACAGTCAATAATTCTCAAAAAACATGACAGTACTAAAAAATAATATTTCAAACTACAGTAGTTAAGGAGCATAGCAAAAGTTTAGTGGTTAATCACGGTGGCAAGCTATATAAATCCCAAATCAATGATGTAGATTGTTCAGGGCGTTATGGACTAAACCTCATGATTTAGCGTAAAAATACTAGTGGTTAAAATATGAGTAAGGACTATCACTAGATAGGCTTGAAACGCCAGTAATAAAAACATTATTTAGGTTTTCAGAGTTCATCTACTATGATATAATTATGCCCTTTTTGGTATACCTGCGAAAGAGAGAGTTCATATGGTTGTTATTCGTTTAGCCCGGGGCGGTGCCAAGAAACGCCCATTTTATCAAGTTGTAGTCGCAGATCAACGCCGTTCGCGTGATGGTCGCTACATCGAAAACATCGGCTTTTTTAACCCACTAGCTAAAGGTTCTGAAGAGGCAGTTCGCCTAAATTTAGAAGCTTATCAAGCTTGGATAGAAAAAGGCGCTCAGCCTTCTGATCGCGTTGCTTCATTGGTTAAGACTTATAAGTCAAAAGCCGCTGAAGAAGCAAGCGCTTAGATCAATTTATTAGCATATTGTATTAATCTAAGTGATGACTACGCGTGTCACTTGATTATTTATTACTGTCTTAAAGTGTCTTTATCATTATGTCCTCTACACCAAGCCCAGACGAGTTAGTAAAAATCGGCCAGCTAAAAAAGCCTTATGGTATTAAAGGCTGGCTTTGGGTGTTTAGTGAGACGGATGAGCGCGATGCTATCTTTGAGATGCAGCCGTGGTGGATAAAGACCGCGACAGGTATCAAGCCATTGACGGTCACTAATTGGCGTCAGCAAGGATCGGGTCTGGTAGCTCAGTTTGAGCAAGTACCAGATCGTAACGTTGCTGAAACCATGAATGGCGTCCCTATCTGGACTGCAAAGGATGCCTTGCCGCCACCCGATGAAGATGAGTACTACTGGTCAGATTTGCTCGGTTTAAAGGTTGTTAATGAGCAAGATGACTATTTGGGTGACATCAGCGAGCTGTTTGAGACGGGAGCGCACGATATTATGCGTGTTGCTGCCACTGACGATAGTATCGATGATGAAGAGCGTCTTATTCCATGGCATAAGCAAACAGTACTGACCGTGGATTTGACGACAAAAACTGTCTTAGTAGACTGGGCCCGCGATTATTAATCGTACCTCACTGATAGCTAGTGGTGATATAGGTAGCATTAATGTATTTTGCCGTCATTAGTATCTTTCCTGAGATGTTTGCGGCGGTTCGCGAGTTTGGTATTACTGGCCGAGCGTTGACTCAAGCCCAAGCGACTTTAGAGCTTATTAACCCTCGGGACTACACTACGGATAATTATCGACGTGTCGATGAGCGGCCTTATGGTGGTGGTCCTGGGATGGTAATGATGGCAGAGCCTTTAGCGAAAGCTATTGAAGATGCCAAAAGCCGAGCTAGCGCTCATGGTTGTCAGATTGATGCAGCTCATTGCCCTGTCGTTTACTTATCGCCGCAAGGTGAGACATTGAGTGAAGCCAAGGTGGTGGCACTAGCAGATTACGATGGCATGATTTTATTGTGTGGTCGTTACGAAGGCATTGATGAGCGTCTGCTAGCCAAGTATGTCGATATTGAAATATCAATCGGTGACTATGTACTAACTGGCGGTGAGCTACCAGCGATGGTACTTATGGACAGTGTGATAAGGCGTCTCCCTAATGTTATGGGTGATGATCAATCCGCTGAGCAAGATTCATTTGTTGATGGCTTGCTTGACTGCCCACATTATACCAAGCCGCATTCATTTGCAGAGATGTCAGTGCCAGAGGTTTTGTTATCTGGACATCATGCCAATATTGCCCAATGGCGATTCGTGCAGCAAGTTGAGCGAACCATGGTACGTCGGCCTGATTTGTGGCAAGCCTTTACGCCTACTAAGCAGCAATTAAAATGGCTGCAAAGTGCCGGAATAGACAGTAATCGTTAAGCGATATGTTGATAGTTATAAATACTGAAGTTAGATAAATTAGTTTTTTTAATTTTACTGAGTTAGTCATTGTATTAATGGCCCCTCAACCCAATCGACTACCGTGACATCTTAAGACGTGTGACGGTTACTTAATTATAAACAGGTGATAAGCGTCAAGCCTCTTTCATCTAATGTGAGGAGCAACTCTCATGAGCAACAAACATCCATTGGTTCAAGCCGTCGAAAACTCTCAGCTACGTGAGCACCCAAGCTTCGCCGCTGGTGATACTGTCGTCGTTCAAGTAAAAGTTCGTGAAGGTGACCGTGAGCGTCTTCAGGCTTTTGAAGGTGTAGTAATCGCTAAGCGTAATCGTGGTCTAAACTCAGCGTTCACCGTCCGTAAAATCTCAAGCGGTATCGGTGTCGAGCGTGCATTCCAGTTGCATTCACCACTTATCGATAGCATCGAAGTGAAACGTCGTGGTGATGTACGCCGTGCTAAGCTTTACTACTTGCGTGAGCGTTCTGGTCGTTCTGCTCGTATCCGTGAAAAGTTATCTGCGCGCCGTGAAGGTGTTCAGAGCAAAACTGATGCAGGCGTTCCAGAAGCCGTAGAAACTGCTCCAGGAATCTAAGTCGACTGACTAGATTTTGCAGTAATATCCTTTTATAGATTATTAATTGGGTATACCAAAAAGACAAAACCCCAGCTTGAGATTGTCAAGCTGGGGTTTTTGTTGGTGGAGAGAAAATTTGTGGAAAGGAATTTAGTAGAAACAAGTGAAGCCGCGCCAGCTATCAACTAATGCTGTTAACAATCATAGGCTAACTTTAGCGTTAGAAAGAGGCTCTTTGAACCGCTGCTTGCTACCGCATAGCTCTACAAGCAGAGGGAGCGAGGTGGTCGATTAAGCTAAAATAGCTTTTAGGTATCAGTACTTTTGCAAGCTGGTCTTTATTTTATTCAACCAGCATTTTCTTGAGCCAACCTTTCTTGAGCCAACCTAGCTAAACGTCTTTAAACCGCTTACTTATTCTACTGCCCTGAGCTTTAGAGCCGCTAAACTGCCGCCGCCGAATATATACCGTTTTTGTGACTGTCGCCACTATCTTGCTTTGACTATCGACGATATCAATCTCATAATCTCGAAATACGGCATCGCCATTTTTAGCCAACTCCTTGACAGTCGCAAGCTCCTGCTTAGACAGATGCATGCTAGCGGTGACTGTGCTCTTGCCTGGAGCGACGAAATTAATGTGCGCGGCTTTGTCCCAAACCACATAGTCATCGCCAAGCATCTGCATCAGTAGCAGCATATAAAAGGGGTCGACCATCGAATAAAGGCTGCCACCAAATTGCGTACCCACGACATTTTTATTCAGCGCTGTTAGTGGCATAGCGACGCTGCAGCGTCCTCGCTCCAAATCGAACTCGACCATCTTAACCCCTGCTCCGAGGTAGGGCGCATAAGTATTGATTCGCCATTTGATAAGCTTGGGTAATAGGGGAGGCAGTAGGGTACTCTTGACTTGATTTTTCAAGTGCTCTTGTAGCGCTGTAAGTGTTTTATTGAGTAATGACATAGAGGTAAGCCAATAATAGTGACCACTATAATCTAACACGCTAGAAGATATTGACCTAACAATCGTCTGAGCAAATTTAAATAAACTAAAAGAAAATCATTAAATAGCTGGCTGTGTGGTTGATAAAATTGCTTTTGGAATTATGCTAACGTCCTATTATGGCGCTATACATTACTAAGAATAGCAGTCTACAAGCCAATGTAGTGATAATAATAGATTGATCAAAAGCCAACGGATTGAATGGGCCCAATTATGGATAACTATTCAGACGATATGCCCAGTATGGAGGGTACTTGCGAGATGTGTGGTAGAGAGGGGATCAAGCTAACTCGGCATCATCTCATTCCACGCTCAAGGCACAATAAACCGCGAACGCGGCGCTATTTTAGCCGTGAGCAGATGGTGGGTGAAATCGCTATGCTATGTCGTCCTTGTCATAGCCAGATCCACCGCTTATTTGCCAACCATGAGCTGGCGAGTTATTACCATAGCATCGAGCGTTTAAAAGACCATAGCGAGATGGCAAAATTTATCAATTGGATAAAAAAACGCCCTGCTGGCCTAAAAATTCGCGTCAGACACTGACAGACTTCTGTCTAGCTTATTAGCGGCTATGTTGGATTAGCTCTCGCTTTCTTATTTTTAATGTCATACAATAACTACCAATTTATAGTTATCGCCTTATTTTTATTAAAAATTAATACGACAAACTATCTTTTAAGGACATGTTAAGCACTCAGTTGTTTAACGCTTGAGGTCATAAGGAAGTGAAATGAGTAACCACCAGATCCCCGCTTCAGGGTCTAATCCGCAGCATCCAATCCCCTCTAGTGAAGACGCCATACTATCAGGCAGCTATGAGCAGCTACATAGACCAAGCTCTAGCTTTGATAACCGTAATGATTATCTAAATCACGAATTACAGATTATGCAGCCCAAACGCTGGCGGCCAAATCTGCCCTTTCGTGATTATCGGTTTGAGTTTGAAGACACCATCCCAGCAATGGCCGCCACTATCGGTAAGGTCGTTATGGTTGGCGCAATTGCCGCTACCTTCGCAGGTCCACTTGGCTTAGGCGATGCCTTTATTTTAGAGAACGTGCGTTACGAGCTATTAATTGTATCAATTTTTATTATTCTATTCTCTGGCTTTATATTGCCTACGGCTAACCTAGCTGGCACCCATGGTCCACTTATTCCTTTGATCCCGATCGTCGTAGCCGCTGGCGGCCACCCGATGGCGTTCGGTCTATTAATCGGTGCTTTCGGTCTACTATTGGCGATAAGTAAAGGAGGCAGTTTACTGGCGAATCTGACCAGTAAGGGCGTGTGCGGGGGGCTACTGCTGTATTTGGGCTTTATTGGTACCACCTCACAAGTCAAAAACCTGTTTGCTTGGGCCGAGGGGATAGGTATGGCGCACATTGCCTTTGTCGTGATTTTGCTGACCATTATATTGTATGCGCTACTCGAGCACTTCCAAAAGCGCTGGCTTGCTGTCCCACTAAGCTGCTTAGTGGGCGGTGGAACTGCATTTTTAATGGGCGCTCCATTTGCGTTTAAGACGGACCCTGGTATGCCGCATTTAAGCCCTATGTATTGGTGGGGTGAGAATACCGGCTGGATGCTCGGGTTTCCGACGATTGATAGCTTTATCGTCGTGTTACCGTTTGCTATCTTAGCCGTCGCGATGTGGTCACCGGACTTCTTAGGGCATCAAGTATTTCAGAAGATTAGCTATCCTAAGCGTACCGACCGCGTCTTGATGGACATTGACGATACCATGGTCAGTGCCTCATTTCGACAAGTGGCAGGTTCCTTACTAGGCGGCGCCAACTTTACCTCATCGTGGGGTACTTACATCGTCCCCGCAGCGATTGCTAAGCGTCCTATTCCAGCAGGTGCTCTTCTAACGGCACTATTCTGTATCATTGCTGGTATTTGGGGTTATCCGATGGACTTAGCGATTTGGCAGCCAGTCATGTGTGTGGCTTTGATAGTCGGCGTATTTATCCCGCTACTAGAGGCTGGCATGGAGATGACTCGCGAAGGCAAGACCACTCAGTCCGCTGCGATTGTAGTCTTTGCCTCAGCATTAGTGAACCCGGCTTTTGGCTGGTCAATCACCTTATTGTTAGACAATTTAGGCTTGATTGGCTCCAAAGAGCGTAGTGCTAGCTTAAGTAATATGAGCCGCTGGATTATTCCGGGTGTGATGTTTATCGTTTTAACTGGCGTAATGGCTATGGTGGGTATGTTGCCTGGTATCCCAGCGCTATTACCTCACTTCCGTCATTAGTTTTTGCCTTTATTTATGATGGCTGTAGCTTGTTGAGTATCAGTGAAAGCTTTAAGTCAATATTGAGATAGTAGTATGGCGGTAAAGTAACGATACTATAGACTTTTAACTCAAATAAATAATCAATCTAAACTGCTTAAAGTAAGATTAAAGCCAGCGTCGAGCTGGCTTTTTCACGCTTGTAATTTGTCCAGTCTTGCCCCATAAATAAGGGTATTCCTGTATTTTTGCTGACATTTATTTTATGGTCAATGACTCTGCCCCCGTCCCCGCTGACGACAAAAAAGCCCGACTTAATCATTTAATTAAACGATTGCCCAATCTACCCGGTGTCTACAAGATGCTGGGTAAAAATGGTGATATCCTCTATGTGGGCAAGGCAAAGTCGCTGAAAAGTCGTGTTAATAGCTACTTTGCCAAGACGATTGACCATCCAAAGACGCGAGCTTTGGTAGCGCGAATTCACAATATAGAGACCATCATCACCCGCAGTGAGACCGAAGCGCTACTGCTCGAACAAAACCTAATCAAAGAGCACCGACCGCCTTATAACGTCCTACTGCGAGATGATAAGTCGTACCTATACGTCTTTATTTCGGCAGATCAACCTTATCCTCGTTTGGCCTACGGACGGGGGAAGGGCAACCATCAAAAGGGCAAGTTCTTTGGGCCATTCCCATCGGCACATGCGGCCAAAGAGACTTTAGTCATGATGCAAAAGATGTTTCAAATGCGCCAATGCACCAATACCTTTTTTCGTCAACGCAAGCGACCTTGTCTTGAATATCAAATTAAGCGTTGCCGCGCGCCTTGTGTCGGTCTGGTCAGTCCTGAAGAGTACGCCGAAGACGTCAACAATACCATTCGCTTTTTGAAGGGCGATTCAGGCGACATTCATAATGCTCTTATCGAAAAGATGGAGTCTGCCGCTGATAATCTCGACTTTGAGCAAGCCGTCTTTTATCGCGACCAGCTATCGATGCTGCGTGAAGTTCAGGCGCGTCAAGCCGTCTATACTGTTAAGGGTGAGGCCGATGTCATTGCCATTAGCAGTCAGGCAGGTATGACTTGTGTCAATGTACTGACAGTGCGCGGGGGGCGTGTGCTCGGCGGCAAAAACTACTTCCCTGATGTTGATAGTAGCGAGCCAATCTCAGAGAATTTATCGTCGTTTATCATGTCATTTTATTTTCAGGTCACCGACGATCTGCCTACAGAGATTATCCTTAGTCATGAGCTGGCGGATCAGCAAGCAGTAAGCGAGGCTCTGAGCACACATTTTGCTAGTAAAGTGCTGATAAAGACCAATGTGCGCGAGCATCGCTCAGAATGGCTAGACCTAGCCAAGCTTAATGCAAAAAACGCACTAAAGACCAAGCTTGGTGATTATCTAGAGCTCATGAGCCGCTTTAAAGCGTTAAAAGATACCTTGGCCGCAGTGACGGACAAGACCATCGATCGTATTGAGTGCTTTGATATCTCGCATACGATGGGGGAGGCGACGATTGCTAGCTGCGTGGTGTTTGACCAAGGCGGCGCGCGCAAGCGAGACTATCGTCAATATGCCATTCATGATATTCAAGGCGGTGACGATTACGCAGCGATGAAGCAAGCGTTAACAAGGCGCTATAAAAAACAACCCTTACCAGATTTGCTACTTATTGATGGTGGTAAAGGTCAGCTAAATATGGCCAAAGAGGTTCTTACTGAGCTTGGTATCTTGGATGAGACCTTACTGATTGGCGTGGCAAAGGGTGAAGGGCGCAAGGCCGGACTTGAGGTGCTGCATTTTATTGAGCATGAGCCGCTAGATCTACCGATGGACAGTAAGGCCCTTCATCTTATCATGCACATTCGCGATGAGGCGCACCGCTTCGCCATTACCGCGCATCGTAAAAAACGCGATAAACGCCGCTCATCGTCTGTGCTTGAGGCTATCCCTGGTCTGGGAGAGAAGCGCCGCCGCGACCTGCTAAATCACTTCGGTGGACTTCAGCAATTACTTGGTGCCTCACAGCAGGAGCTTGGCGGCGTGCCGGGTATCGGACCGGTACTGGCGAAGACCATTTATAAAGTACTGCATGAGTAAGAGAGCTATCAGTCTTTTCTTTGAAAAATGAGGGAGCAATGCCTATGGTTGTGCACAAATGAGAAGGGCAGCTGCGCACAGACAAAGAACTTATTTTAAGACGCCCATAAAAAACTGGCTACGAACATTCGCAGCCAGTTTTTATTTACATATAGGCGAGGTGGCAGTAGCCCCTAGTCTATTATTTTGATTTTTTCTTATAAGTCACAAAGCGGTAGCTAAGGCCGCTCTTTGCATCAATCATTGAGTCAGATTCGGCCACTTGTTCAAAGTCATTCGGTATTTTTGGATAAAACGCATCACCATTGTCAATATTGGTATCGACCAAGGTCAACTCAATACGATCAGTAAACATCAGCGCGTTTTTGAACACTTTTTCGCCGCCGATAACCCAAATAGTCTTAAATTTCAGGCCGTGAGCGAGATTGGTCGCATGAGTTAGGGCATCATCTAGGTTATGTACCACATGAACATCTTCTCTACCACTTAGACCATGAGTTTCTGCGTAGTCCATCTGGGTGGTAATCACAAAATTGACACGCTGCGGCAAAGGCTTACTGTCCATGGATTCAAAAGTCTTACGACCCATTATCACAATGCCTTTAAACCCAGAGTCGACATAGGCGTCAGTCTCATCAGTGGTAAGGGCCTTAAAATGTTTAAGGTCATCAGAGATATGCCACGGTAATTGGTTGTCTTTACCGATACAGCGATCATTGCTGATAGCAGCAATCTGGGCGACTTCGGTATGGGCGTAGCTCATAAAACTTCCTTATAATTTTTTAAAAAGGTGCCAGGCTATACAGCGACAGGTGCCTTGATAGCAGGATGCGATTGATAATTGTCGATTTGAATATCGGTAAATGTAAAGTCAAAGATATCAGTAATGCTTGGATTTAGTGACAAAACAGGTGGCTCATAAGGATCGCGAGACAGCTGCGTGTTGACCTGTTCAACATGATTTTGATAAATGTGGCAATCGCCTCCAGTCCAAATAAACTCACCAACATCTAAGCTGCAGACCTGAGCGATCATATGGGTAAGCAGCGCGTAACTGGCGATGTTAAAGGGCACACCCAAAAATAAATCTGCTGAGCGCTGATACAACTGACAAGATAGCTTGCCGTCCGCCACAAAGAACTGAAATAGGGTATGGCACGGGGGCAGAGCCACTTGATTGGCCTCAGCGGGGTTCCAACCAGAGACAATGAGTCGCCGCGAATTAGGATTGTTCTTAATCTGCTCAATGACCTCAGAAATCTGGTCGACACCATCTTGATTGTAACGACCAGACTCGTCTTTACTGGCCCCATAGTTTCGCCATTGATGACCGTAAATCGGTCCAAGCTCACCCTCAGGTCGACCAAAGCGCGCCGTCTGCTCAGCGGTAGCCCAGTCATTCCAAATGCGGACGCCATGCTCTTGTAGGTAGGCGACATGGGTATCGCCCTTCAAGAACCAAAATAGCTCATAGATGATAGATTTGAGATGGACCTTTTTGGTGGTAAGTAGCGGAAAGCCATCAGTTAAATCAAAGCGCATCTGCGCGCCGAAGTGACTGAAGGTCCCCGTACCGGTTCGGTCCCCTTTTTTGGTGCCATTGTTTAGAACATAGCGAAGCAGCTCAAGATAAGCGGCTTCGTTTTTGCTGGTCATCATAGTGGTAAGCCTTTCAATGTTGCTCGGTATTTAAAGTGATGTTGTCGCTTTGGGACCCCAATCATAGACGCTGCGCTTGTAGGCGTAAATAAATACCAGTAAGCCAATGACAATCATGGGTGCAGTTAGAATCTGCCCTTTGGTCATCCAGCCAAATAGGATAAATCCTTGATCCGCATCAGGCTGACGGAAGAACTCAATAATAAAGCGGCTTATCCCGTAGCCTAATACAAACAAAGCTGAGGTAGCCATTCGCGGTCGCGGCTTGGATGAGAACCACCATACCACAATAAACAACAACAACCCTTCGGCAAAGGCTTCATACAACTGGGAGGGGTGGCGAGGCAGTAGATATTGACCGTTAACTTCTAGCATCAGCTCTTGCAGCGCAGGATTAGACTTCAGCAGCTGCATATCAAAGCCTGCCGCTTGAGGGAAGTAGGTCAGCCAATTATAGCCACCATCTGATACTCGGCCCCACAGCTCACCATTAATATAGTTGCCAATACGGCCAAATAGTAATCCTGTGGGCACACAAGGAACAACAAAATCTAATACCGTAAAGGCATTCTTCTTGTACTTACGGGCGAAGTAGAGCATGGCTAAGGCGACACCAATGAAGCCGCCGTGAAAAGACATGCCGCCTTCCCATACTTTAAACAGATAGGCGGGGTTCTCAAGCAATTGGCCAAACTGATAAAACAAAACATAGCCAATTCGCCCCCCTAGTATCACCCCTAAGGCACCAAAAAATACTAAGTCGGAGACCATCTCTGTCGTCCAGCCAGGACGCTTGGTACTACGATACCAGGCCAAACCATAAGCAGCAGCAAAGGCAAGCAAATACATAAGGCCATACCAATGCACTTGCACTGGGCCTGCGCTAAGCGCAACAGGATCAAACTGAGGGTGTATCATCATGAGGTTATCGAAATCCGCAATAGAATGCTGCTCATAATAGCAAAAAATGCCCTTTACCGACACAAGCAAAAGCATAACCCTTTACTGTACCGTAGCATTTGTAATCAATACTGCTGTCTTGCAAACTAACACTTAAATAAGTGGCTGACGTATCTAGAGCAATAGCGTCAGTAACGAGCATGAATAGCTTGTCAATTGTCAATGAACATCAAGGCGATTGATTGGCTGCTATTTTATTAAAAATAAGGGTAAGATAAGAGGCAATAATAATAACTATTACTGCACCTGCTGCTTAGTGGGTCTCTTCTTTAAAAGGTGTCTGTTATGACTCATCGCTTATCCACGTCTGCTTCACCAACGCCCCTCCTCCCAAAAATATTTTTATTAACTTTATCCTACTCTTTCAAGCCCGTCACAGCATGGTCATTACTGAGTAGCGCATTATTAGCCTGCGTATCTGCTCAAGCTGCTGTCAGCAACATCGACCAGGTGACAATCTATCAGGGACTTGCCAGTGTCACTCGTAGTTTGCCTATTAATATGAGTAATAGTAGTGCTGTAGGCGAGCAGGTCCTAGTGTTTTCATGTTTGTCCCCGAATATTGACGCCGATAGTATCAGCGTGCAAGCCCCTAGAGGCGTTAATATCGGTGAGGTCAGCATTGAGACTTTATCAGATGAGCAGGCCTCGCAGTGCCAATATCAAAACGATGCTAAGGTTCGAGTGCAGCAAGAGTCGCTGACAGAGATTGAAGCAGAATTAGACGCCGCTAAACTGGCCAAAAGCTACCTACAAAACTTAACCAAAGCAGCGCAAATTCATGTCAATGGTAGCGTCAGTGAAAATGTCAACGACCTAGAGGCTCAAGCTGGCGCAGTAAATAAGCGTATTATTGAGCTGCAACGCAAGCAAGCTACCGCACAAGATGCTCTTAGTCATGTTATGGCAGGGGGTACAGGCTTTGTGCAGCAGCGGGTGACACAAGTCAGTGTGCGCGTGGCCAGCCGGAACGCTAGCTCGGTCAAGCTGCATTATCAAGTTCATGGTGCAAGCTGGGCACCGACTTATCAAGCACGATTAGATACCGCTAGCAAGCAGCTAAGCATTACCGCCTCTGCTGTTATTGCGCAGCATACTGGCGAGAATTGGATAAACGTGCCACTGGTACTAAGTACCGTCAATCCAAACCAGCAGACCAGAAGCGTCGTACCTTATGTCAGCCGTCTACATTTACTTGATAAGGAATCGTATCGGCCTGAGATGGCTGAACCGCCTATGATGGCCAGCACGCCTGTCGTCGTCGTTGAACCCACCACCGACTATTATGAGGACGCAGCAGGTAGAGTAGCTGGCCAATCTAGACAACCGCTGCCCAGCTTTAGCGTCGATAGTAATCATAAAAATGGCATTAGCGAATACCATTTATCGCAGCGCGTTAGTATCCCTAGTGATGGTAGACGGGTACGCACTATCATTGATGAGCAATCAGGAAAAAGTGAGCTGTGGCTACGTAGCACGCCAGCTCGCGATACTAAGGCGTATTGGTATGCCTCAGCGCCGTTTTTGACCCCAGATTGGGTAGATGGTTCACTACAGCTGTATCGTGATGATAATTATGTTGGTCAGGCGCTTTATAGTTACCAATTACTTAAAGATCAAGGTATTGGCTTTGGCGAAGACCCTAACATCCTAGTGAAGCAGCTTAGTGATGATGGCAAGCAAGGAGATAGCGGCATTTTTAACCGCAACAAAACCTTAACGAGAAAGCAGACCTATCAGTTCACCAATACTCACAATCGAAGTGTCGAGCTAGAGGTACTCGGTAGTGAGCCACTTAGCTTAGATGACAATATCAAAATAAGCATCACCCACAATCCCCCTGTGGCTCAACAGGATTGGCATGATAATAAGGGGGTGGTTGCTTGGCGGTTTGATTTGCAGCCCAATCAATCAAAAGTGGTGCAATCGACCTATCAGTTCAGCTACCCGGCGAGTAAAGAGCTGAGCGAACACTAAAAGCAGTGAATAAAGAGAGGATGTATGTGTATTGTGGCCATAGCTTGGCAACTATTTAATGAGATGCCGCTCGTACTATTGTCTAACCGAGATGAGTTTCTTGATCGGCCCACTAAGTCGGTGCATCAATGGTCAGATCAACCGATCTATGCTGGCCGTGATATAAAAAGCGGCGGCACTTGGTTGGGTATCCATCAGTCAGCAGCAGGCGTGCACAATGGCCGTTGGGCGGCAGTATTAAACTTTCGTGATGGGGTGCAGGCCACTCCCGATCAGTGCTCACGCGGTCAGCTTGTCACTGACTACTTGACGGGGGAGGTGTCGCCTATGGTCTTTGCTCGGCAGCTAGACTTGCAAGCTTATGCCGGTTTTAATCTTATCGTAGGGGACACTAAGCAAGCGGTCTTGGTAAATAATCGCGGCTATCCACCAACGCCGCTGCATACTGGACTGCATATCGTCTCGAACGGTCCACCTGATAGTGAGTGGTTTAAATGCGAGCGGCTGCGCGCTCGAGTGCGACAAGAGGTGCTGCCGCTGATTGCTGAAAACAACGAGTCGGCTTACTGGCTTGCTGCTGCTTATGAGGTGCTGACAGACTCGGTAAAAGCGCCGGATGATCAACTGCCGCATACCGGAATGGCGACTGAGGTTGAAAAGGCTCTGTCCTCTGTGTATATCGAAAGCGCAGCTCTGGCAGGATATGGAACACGTAGCCAAAGCGTGCTGACCTTAAGGAGTCGGGCTACCGATAATGAGCCGACTAAAGGTGATTTAGCTAATGGGGCAGTCATCGCGCAGCTTATCAGTCGCGAATTTGCACCAGATCATCAATGATAAGGTACTTTTAAGGTGGCTGTTATTCATGACACTCGCCTTCATTCGCCTATACTTTATGATCATGAGACAAAGATTGAAGCGTAGAATCCTCAATTCATTCAACAATAAATAATTCGCTAGTCAATGATTCGACAATTGAAGGCTAGCTTCCCATTCTAAGCTATGATTAATCTCGTCAAACTTCTGGAAAACTATACGCCATCTTATCTAAATAACTAATTTTCCTCGGTAAAGTTAGCCAAAAAAAGTCTGATTTTCTTTCTTAATTTTGTCATCGATTAGGCGTACAATAAAGTTAGAGGTTAACGCATTAGTTGCTTTTTTTAGCGCAGTGCAATCTAAAATTTGCTGACTTACATAGTGTGCTAGCCCTGATACTACTTCTGTAGTAGCAATATATAGAATATTATAAATTGAGAAAGGAGAACCGTATGAGTATGATGAAATCCTTGATATTCGTCGAACCCGGCAAGATTGAGATCGCTGAAAAAAAGATTCCAGATGTTGGGCCAAATGACGCTCTGATTAAAATCACTACCACCACTATCTGTGGTACAGATATTCATATCTATAAAGGCGAGTATCCTGTCGCTCCAGGTTTGACTATTGGTCATGAGCCAGTGGGTGTTATCGAAAAATTAGGCTCAGCCGTTCAGGGCTATGAAGAAGGCCAGCGTGTCATCGCCGGCGCGATTTGCCCAAGTTTTAGCTCCTATGCCTGTCAAGACGGCTTCCCGTCACAAGATGGTGGTTATATCCAGCCCGATGGCACTTGTGCTTGTCATGGTTATAAAGCGACCGGCGGCTGGCGCTTTGGTAATATCATTGATGGGACGCAAGCTGAGTATGTCCTAGTTCCCGATGCTCAGGCCAATTTAGCCCCCGTTCCCGATGGCTTAACCGATGAGCAGGTGCTCATGTGTCCTGACATTATGTCGACCGGCTTTAAAGGCGCAGAGAACGCCAATATCAATATCGGCGATATTGTTGCCGTATTTGCTCAAGGTCCTATTGGCCTTTGTGCCACTGCGGGTGCTAAGCTCAAAGGGGCGTCAACCATTATCGCGATTGATGGTAATAATGAGCGTCTGGCTATGGCGAAGAAAATGGGCGCTGACATCACTTTAAACTTCAAAGAAGTGGATGTGGTCGACGAGATATTAAAGCTCACCGGCGGCCGCGGTGTCGATAGCAGTATAGAGGCGTTAGGATTGCAGGCTACTTTTGAGCAGGCACTAAAAATCTTAAAACCCGGCGGTACGCTATCAAGCCTAGGGGTGTATTCAGAAGACTTGAGTATCCCCATGAGCCAATTTGCCGCTGGTCTTGGTGATCATACCATTCGTACTGCCCTATGCCCTGGTGGTAAAGAGCGCATGCGCCGCTTACTGAATGTCATCGAAACGCAGCGTGTGGACCTATCGGAGATGGTCACCCATACTTATGCCCTTGATGATATTATTGAGGCCTATGATCTATTTATGAATCAACGAGATGGTGTATTGAAAATCGCCATTAAACCTTAATCGCTGAGCTTATTTTTGATGCGACTGTCAGCCAGATAGCTAAAATAGTTAACTGGTTAGTGTCGAACTAAAAGCCTCTCATTGAGGTATAAAGTTAGTTGAAGTATAAGGTTAGTTGAAATATAAAGTTAAAGCCCCTGCTTTGAGTGCCAAAGCAGGGGCTTATTGTTAACGGTTAATGATATTCGCTATGCTCGCTAATCTCCTAAGTAAAGGCTTGAGATGCTATGCCACAGCCAACTATGCGATAAAGCACTATGCAATGAGATGGTTGTCTTGCTGCGGGATAATGAGCTCTTGTTTTAAAGGCAGCTCACGAGCAAGCTCTTGTAGCGCCCTTCGATACACGCCGCGTTTAAAATGGACGACCTGACCGAGAGGGTACCAGTAGCTAACCCACTCCCAATGGTCAAACTCTGGCTTGACCGAATCAAAGCGAATATGCTGAGTGTTTGGTTCATCTAGGCGCAGCAAAAACCACTTCTGTTTTTGCCCAATACATAAAGGGTACTGCCCATGACGCACATAGCGTTTGGGGAGGCGATATCTGAGCCAATCTTGGGTGACTGCTAAGACTTCGACATGACGTGGGTATAACCCCACCTCCTCCCAAAGCTCGCGGTACATCGCATCCATCGGAGTCTCGCCGGCATCGATGCCCCCTTGTGGGAACTGCCAGGCGTCGTGACCAACACGTTTTGCCCACAGGACTTGTCCTCTTGTATTTGCCAAGATGATACCGACGTTGGCTCGAAAGCCGTCTGCATCAATCATGACGATAACCTTGTAATATTTGAATAAAGTAGTTATAAAATTCTTAACTCAATAATTCAGCTGAGCACAGTAGCTTAACTTGCCATCATTATTAGAAGGCTTAATAAGCAACTGATATCGGCTAAAGTACTAAGAAAGAAACAGTTGCCCTTATTAAACCAAGAAAACTGGGAAATGTGTAACGCTATTTTGCTATAAAAATGTTTCACAAAATTTTTATAATAATTTCAATAACTTATTGAGGTGATTTTTACCTATGAAACCTTTTGTAGCAAAATTTAGTTTGGTATCTGATAAGGCTCATTGTCAGCACAAATAATGACACCGTAGAGTTCATGGGGAATAAACTCGCTCAGTGTCATGACAATAGAGATAGTAGCAGCGCAAGATATTTAGGCGATAAGCCCGTTATGACAATATCTTAGGTATGGTAAACTAAATGACACTGACAACGTGAGCTAGCAGTTAAAATAGTGCATTCTAGATACCTAATCATCATTGCTCAAATTCAGTGGTGGTGCTTAGCTTTAGCTGTCGAGGCTAGTTATTAGTATCAAGCATAAATACGGTAATAAACAAGGATATAACCAATGACAGATAAGCAATTCGCCCTTCAAGCTTCGGTCGCTTGGCAAGACAAAGTCAACTTTATCGGTACTGCACCTTCAGGTCATAAAGTTGCTATTGACGCCGATAAGGCGGAAGGGGCCAGCCCAATGGAGTTGATATTACTTGGTCTTGGCGGCTGCGCAAGCTACGATGTGGTCACAATCTTGCAAAAATCGCGGCAGGATATTACCGACGTTCGCTGTGAGCTGTCTGCCAATCGCGCCGATAGCGTACCTGCCGTCTATACTGAGATTCACCTGCACTTTGTCGTGACAGGCAACGATGTTAAAGACAAACAAGTCGCTAAAGCGGTAGCGTTATCTGCAGAAAAATATTGCTCTGCCAGTCAGATGCTGGCGGCTGGCGGTGTGACGATCACCCACGACTACGAGATAGTAGCCGCTTAAAGGGAGAGGGGGAATGAATGCGCTATTTGATATGGTGCCTAAGTCGGCGAGTGTCGCTATTTGGGCCATGGTTATTGCGAGTCTGTTGCCACTAGGATTTGCTGCTTTAGCCAAGCTATTAGGTGGATTTGCTTTAGCTGATAACACGCATCCACGCGAGTTTTTAAGCAACACAACAGGAGCAGCAGCTCGTGCCAATGCGGCTCAGCAAAATAGCTACGAGACGCTGCCAGTATTTTTGGCTGCGGTCTTAGTCGCCATGCTGTTCTTTGTGCCGCAGTCTATTGTCAATAATTTGGCTTGTCTGTATGTCATTATTCGCATTGCTTACGGTATTGCCTATATCGTAAATCTTCCAACTTTTCGCTCGACACTGTGGATGCTATCACTCGCCTGTTGTTTACTACTGTTTTATTTAGCGATTCGATTGAGCCTTTAAGCTTAGTGCTTTAAGCGTGAGAGGCTAGTCATGAAGACTCTACTGAAACGGTAAAGCTACAGTGACACCTCTAAAAATTGATACAGTACAGCTGAGGGGCTTTTTGTACTTTTTGGATGGCCTCAGCATCCTACTTTTTTAGCAAAGGTTTATCAGCTGTACTCTTCAATCGGCAATAGATTTATTGCGGGCCGACGTTTACATAGGAGTCAAAAGGGCTTTATCTAGAAGTTCTTTTGGCTTAATTTTTATCTTCATTTGTGTCTTAAGACTGAGATATTGACGATTTATTAACGGCTTCATATTGACGTAAGATTTGAATAATAACCGCTTTATCCTTTTCCTTCTTAACACTATCCCACATTACTCTCGCTTCCTCGTAGCCTTTGCTGAGCATACCAATCCACTGCTTATAGCGGCCTACTAACACCTTGTCATTTTTGGCATCGCCTTGCAAAAAAGCAATCTGATAAGGGATGAGCTGTTGCCAAGTCATTTCGACAGTCGGGTTTTCCACTTTGGCAATAAGGTCAGGTCGAGTCACCGCGCCGCGACCTAGCATAAGATGTGGCGTTTGCGCTTGCTCCATACAGTCGTGTGCTTGCTCAGTACTCCAAATCTCGCCGTTGGCAATAATGGGAATAGGCAGCCGGGTAAAGCTGGCAATTTTGTCCCAATAAGCGGGCGGCTTATAGCCTTGAGTTTTGGTGCGTGCATGGATGGTCAACCAGTTTGCGCCACTATCGGCAATGGCCTGACGAATATCATCCATATTACTGGTGTCGGAATAACCCAAGCGAATCTTGGCTGAAACGGGAATGTGAGCGGGTACAGCGTTGCGAACAGCTGAGATAATATCGCGCATCAGTACTGGCTCATCCAGTAGTACTGAGCCGCCGCGATGGTTATTTACTGTCTTGGCAGGACAACCGAAGTTGAGATCAACTGCTGCGCCGCCAAGCTCACAAACGGCTAGGGCGTTTTCAGCCATCAGCTGTGGGTCAGAGCCGAGCAGTTGCACGTGAATGGCTGTGCCTGCTGCTGTCTTATTGCCGGTCTTGAGCTCAGGCACGAAGCGGTAAAACACATGGTCGGGCAAGACATGGGCATTAACCCTAATAAACTCGCTCACGGACCAATCGTAAGGGCGTCCTAAGTCGCAGGCAATCTGCGTTAAGACTTGGCGCATGAGAGGGTCGGTTAGGCCTTCCATGGGGGCCAAAAGGCGTACGGGATGAGCGAACCAATTGTCCATAGATACTGGTTGTTTGATAGTTAAGTCTGCTGTAGGCATCATTAAACTGCTCATGGATTACGACCCATAAATGACTTTTTTGTCAGATTTAAGCCCTGATATTAGGTCAACGATGTTGTGAATGTCCAAGTTGCTCTGTGCTCGAGTACAGGCGACATACAGTAGTCGTAACTCTTCGGGACTAATCTTGATACCACTGGTCGTCACATCATAATAAAAGTCATCATCGAGCTGCACCCGAGACCACTCAAGGCCTTTCGCCTTATGGGCGGTGGAGATGACATAGTCGGCATCTTTGACAGTGGTTAGGCTATTCACCGCCTTAGTCAAGATATCAGTACCATGATCGTCTACCAGCTTGACCAAAGTCTTAAGGTCGCTACCTTCATTGGTTTCCGAATAATCCTGCACATCTGACCAATTATAAAAATAAGCCAACTCTGGAACGCCATAAGCGGGCTTGCCGTTTTTCAGGTTTTCTGCGGCCTGACAAAAGCGAAGCATGCGTTCGGTGTCGGCTTGTAGCGCGACTTTATGACCGAGTTTGAGTCCCATTAACAGCTGCGTCATCGCAGCAGCATTGGTCCGGCAAAGAATGGCATCTTTTTTGCCATGTACCAGCGACTTAGCCAGTCCTGACTTTTTCTCAGGATTGCCTTTAAGTGGAATGTCTTCTTGAAGCGCTTTAAGCAGTAAGTTGGCCACTTCAGCGATGGGTTCGCCAAAGCG
Organism: Psychrobacter pygoscelis; assembly: GCF_004335015.1. Lineage (GTDB taxonomy): Bacteria > Pseudomonadota > Gammaproteobacteria > Pseudomonadales > Moraxellaceae > Psychrobacter > Psychrobacter pygoscelis. The sequence continues at coordinate 63,529 of NZ_RQRU01000005.1, read as the reverse complement.
AAAGGATTGAGTCAATAGTGTCTGCGGTAGTGGCAGCTTCTTCATAGCATTGACCGCGCCGCGCCACTCATAAATCTGCTGATGCGCGTCGCCCACGTAGATGACTTGCCGCGCCTGCTGAGTCAAGATTCCCATCATGAGAGGATCAGCATCTTGCGCCTCATCAAATAAGATAAAGTCCGCTGGAATGGTCGGTTTAGACAGTGCCCAAAGCTTTAGATAGATGTCATGACCAATACCAGAGGGGTGACGTGGATCGATAGACTGTAACCAACGTTTTTCCACTGCCGGATAGAGCATTTCACGTAGCTGCTCGGCGTCAGATTCACTAAGCCAACTTGGAAACTGCAAGTGCCTTGGCGCAGGGTAGCTGGCATGTGTACTACAGAAGTGACCTACTGCATCACTGACAAAGCGCGCCTGACGAGCAGGAGTCAGGTTAATGTATTTACTCTTGCCCTCGACCTGCCGCCGAACTTGGATGGTCTGTAGGCCCAAATCATCTCCCAAGCGCTTGGGTGAAAATCTCGGCAGGGACAACTTAGCAGTGATATCACGTGGCACATGACGATAGGCTAAGGAGTGAAAAGTGCGACAGTCGACATGCGGCGGGAACTTCTGCTTGGCCTCAGTGGCTATGCCTTTATTAAAAGCCAGATACAAGCCGCGACCGCGAAGGCGCTCACCGATAAGCTTGAGGGTGGTGGTCTTACCCGCTCCCGCGTAGGCTACTACCTTAAATGACTTACCATCCATCGCCATATTGAGCGCAGCAAGCTGCTCTTCGGTCGGATTACTCATATATGTAGGCATGGACATAGCTTGGCACCTGTCGAGAAAAACTTATTGCGTCTACGCTATCTGTCCAACTTAGCAAACCAGCTAAATCCGCTGAGATAGGTTCAGGCCGATGCCCAAACTTGGTTTGACGCTCTGACGACTTAAGTTCTTACTCTATAACTAAAATTTATGAAGAGAAGAAGTGATTGAGCACAGCTGTAGTAAATAGCGCGGCTAAAAAAAGCCACTGAATCTTATTAAGTCAATGGCTAGCTAGATAGTGATAAAAGCGTCATAGAGTGGTGGGTAGGGGTAAAATCTATACCATAAAAGACACCCATCTTATCAGTCAGTATAGCAAATTATTTACCTATCTTGGGCCTTATTCCTAATCCTCTACTGCTATAAGCTGAAGGAGATGCTATTGAAATACAATGATATTTAATGGACCTTTTGCTTAATTAACACTCTAGCAAGAAGTAATCCCAGCTCGAACAGTAGCCACATAGGGATAGCCAGCATTAGCATAGATACCCCATCGGGCGGAGTAACGACGGCCGCTATCGCAAAGCAGCCCACAATAATATAGCGGCGCTTGTCTGCTAAGGTCTCAACAGAAACCAGTCCGATTAAAATAAGCAGTAAGGTGACGACAGGGATCTCAAAGGTTAAGCCAAATACCATAAATAGCTTCATCGCAAAGCTTAAATAGCTGGCGATATCGGTCATTGGTAACACATTCTGCGGCGCAAAGGTAATAAAAAACTTCAAAACCCCTTTAAGGACAATAAAGTAGGCAAAAGCCACACCAGCATAAAATAGTACTATTGAGGACAGTAGTACGGGGATAGCGATTCTCTTTTCTTTTTTATACAGGCCTGGCGCGACAAAAGACCAGATTTGATACAAGATGTAGGGCATGGCAACAAAGGCGGCTACGAATAACGTCAGGCGAATGGGAGCCATGAAGTTTGACGTGATGTCAGTGGCGATCATAGTCGCATTTGGTGGTAGCTGCGCGACTAATGGCTGGGATAAAAAGTCATAAAGTTGACGCGAAAAGCCGACCAGCCCTATAAATATTACCAAAACGCCGATACAGATTTTGATTAAATGGCTTCGCAGCTCTATCAGGTGCTCAGTAATGGGCATGTCAGCCAAGTTATCAATAACTGAGGTAGTGTCTTCGATGTCAGTCCTAGTAGCGCCGTCTTTATGCTTTGTAGGCTCAGGCTTTTTAGTCTTAATCAGCGTCATAACTTAATCTCAGAGTCTGAATTGGGCAAGAGCGTGGCAGCAGCTGACGCTTGATTGGAGTTTGATTGACTGGCGCTAGATTGACTTGTCTGAGAGTGATAAAGCAAGGCGTCAGCGTGGTAGTTGGGTAGTCTTGGAGCGGCAGGCAATCTGCGCACTTTGTCATATTCCCCTAAGCGAAACCACATATGCTCCCATGGCTTAGTCAGAAGTGTAGCTGAAGGACTTTGCGCGGTAGCGTCAGTGGTATCATTGTTGTCATTGACGTCTTGCTTTTGTGAAGTGCTTGATAACGGAGCTTCGGTATTTGCTCCCTTTACTGGGCTTGGTTTCGCCAGATTGCCAGAGGTAGCTTGGGAGGTATGGGCCGTCGTCAGACTTTGATTTTGCGCGTTTTCAAACTCTTGCATGCTGCCACGCAGCTCTGCCATCTCACGCTTCATCTCGGCTTCGGCCTGTTTGATTTTAGCCAGCTCTTCCTGCATTTTTTGCCGAGTCTCCGCCAGATCAAGCTCAGCTTCGATCTCGGACTGCAAAGTTGATACAGTCCGGCGAAATTTGGCATACCAGTGACCTGCGGTTCGCGCTGCTTGAGGCAGTTTTTCTGGTCCCAAAACGACCAGCGCAATGACGCCGAACAGCAATAACTCAGAAAATCCAATATCAAACATAGTCGTCTACATTAGGCAATGGCGTAGCAATGATGGCAAATAATGCCATACTTAAATTAGCAATCAAAGCATTCAATTTAGACGTTATGCTTCTCATCTACGACAGGTTTGCTCACTTGGATGTCATCGACAGAGGGGCTGCGAGCGTCATGATCTAGCACTCGGTGTTTGTTTGCATGTTCGGTATTTTCATCTTTCACCGCGTCTTTAAAGCCTTTTACCGCGCCGCCTAAGTCCTTGCCCGCATTTTTGAGCTTGGAAGTGCCGAATATAACGACGACGACAACGAGTAAAATAAGCCAATGAGTAATAGAGAAACTGCCCATGATAATATCCTTAAGGCGTAGTGGTTGGTGCTTTTATAATAGCATTTTACGAAGTGTGCCAGAGTATTTGCTCCGCGTTATGTTACGCGGACAGTACGTGAGAGTTAAGTGTACCTTTTATGCCGGTAAGCTATCTATCAGTTAACTGCAGTCAATTAAGCTTAATCAACAAGCCTAAATCAACGAGCATTAGCCGATTGCTCAAATCTATCCCATGCCAATGACTACAGTCAATAGGTAGATACAATAACCAAGAGTACTAAACCAGGCTAACCTTATAGTCAGCGCACAATAAAACGGTTACGGTGTCATCCTCACTAGCCATACTACTGTATAGCCTGCGCTCGGCTTCCTTGTACCAATGTTATTGTGAATTGACTACAGCTGCTAATCGCTCGCAACAATTTTGAGTAAAATGATCGAGCAGCAAAGCAAGCCCCACGGCTATGCTGATTAGCAGCTAGAGCAAGCCTAGACTATCGCGAAGCCTTTTCTTCGATACCAGACAAGCCAAATCTTCTGGCAAGTTCAGCCAATATCTGCTCAGAGCCGATATTAAACCACGCTAATGTGACTAAAGTGTGAAACCAGACATCAGCAATTTCATAAATTAGCTCGTGCTGTGCTGATTGCTGCTGCGTAGAGGCTGAGTCGCTGCTATCTTCAGTAGATTCGCTCGCTAAGTCCTTGGCCGCGATAATCGTTTCGGTAGCTTCCTCACCCACTTTTTCTAAGATTTTATTCAAGCCTTTATGATATAAGCTGGCGACATAGGAGCTATCAGGATTGGCTGACTTGCGCTCTCTCAATACCGCATCGAGTTGCCGCAAGATGTTTGCCCCGTCGCTGATCTGCGCCTTATCTACCGCAGGCCTAGGTGTAGATGCATACAATGTCTCGTTGGTCGCTGCTGTGCTAGCAGCAGTGGTGGGTAGTGTGTGACCGTAGATGGCCTTAGGGTCTTTGATTACCGGGGCTTCTATTTGCCAAGTCGGCTCAGATTGTGACAAATTTAAACGCCGATAAAAGCAGGACTTACGCCCTGTATGGCACGCAATATCGCCAATCTGAGTGACAGACAGCACAATAGCATCGGCATCACAGTCCAGATAGATATCATGTACTTGCTGGACGTGACCTGAGGTTTCGCCTTTATGCCATAGCTTTTGACGGGAGCGCGAAAAATATACCGCGGTTTTGGTCTGTGCGGTCAATGATAGCGCTTCGGCATTCATCCATGCCATCATAAGAATCTCGCCACTATCATGATCCTGAGCGATAGCAGGCAGTAGGCCATCTTGATTGAACTGAATGGTATCGAGCCAAGTCTGAGTTGTCATATTTTCAAATGTTACCGAATGGTTGATAGTAGAGCGGCTAAGAGACTCTGAAGCATTAACGTCCAATTAACCTAGCGTTTTGCAGCCTCACTCAAGGACATTAGCCTTTATCTCTTAAGTCAAATAACTGCTTTAAAGTTTGTGTTGTCATGATAAAGCGTGTCAGCGCATAAGGCAACGCTTGCTAGTATCTCAGTTGATAGGAAACTGCTCTGCTATGAGTAACGGGTTGAAAAGAGACAAATTAATAGAAGAGGACTCAAGAGTAAATAAAGGCGGGAAAGTAATGAGCAAAAAAGTAACGCTTAAAAAAGCACAAACCAAAAGAGGAGCTGACTTAAATAAAGCAGTCAATAAATAAAAAGTAGACAGTTGGATAATAGACAAAATAGTAAGACGGGCAGCTGGCTTCAGCTACTACGCTTATCACGCAATATTTAATCGGTATACCAGCCTCTGAGCTGACATCTAAATCAAATATGTAAGCCAAAGGCAACGGTGGTAAGCTTTGACTGGCCGTGTAATATTGCTATTAAGCTACTAGCTTTAACGGCCTTAGCTAATAAGCTCTAACTACCAGTCGCTAACCACTGTCAGTCGTTAACCAGTTTACAGCAATGACTTACTCAAGACTTAAGCTATCTGGACCATAGCAGATATTTAAAAAACGATTTATCAGTATATTTAGTGCTTATAAGCTAAAAGGCGTCTGATCCAAAGCCTCTCTGACCGATGGCGACAGGGCAATCACTTGATTCAAGCGGTAGTCGTAGTTGACAAAATTCAAGGCGGCCTTGGCCACAAGAGAGCCATCAAACATTCGTGTCACCTTTATGGCAATCACCCCATCATCCTGAGAAAGACTGCTAATACCGACTTCGAATAATAGCTCTTCACGCGCGCGCACTCGGCTAAGCATATTCAAGCAAAAATTATCGACGACTAAGCCTTGATAGTCGGCATTAATCTCTTTGATTCCCTTGGAGTAAAAGAACCGCGCTCTTACTTCAGAGATTGCTGAGGTCATGGCCTCTATCGTCATATACTGTCCGACATCAATCTCAGTGCTGCGAACCCGAATAACGGTCTCAAAAACGAACACCCCATCATCAAAATCAAGTTCTTGATTGGACAACCTAACCTCCTTTACACCCAGTAATTGCCATTGAAAGGTCCTAAATACAACGTTTGATCAACAGCTTATTTTATTCTCAGTAATTGTTTTATAGTCAATATTTCATAAAATCATAGCATAATTCATCGAATTTGCGCGCTGATTAAAAAACGTTAACAGTAAATTCATCATTATTTATTTAGTCCACACAATCAAGCAGTTATTCAAATTAATTAAATCCTACTTGGCAGGGGAGATGCTTTTTGCTAGAATACCGCCTCCCACCTCAAGGCAAATGTTACGAGTAGCATTATTTAAATTTTAGAGATTTAATTAGAGCTACTGGGTGCGATTATAGGGTATAGACTGGCACTTTGTCAGTATCTTGACTATCAATCAACCAATACATTTGACGAACAGGTTCTTCCTTTTATTTGCCAAGATAGCTCATGATTATTTAAGGCCATTTAGTCGATAGGCTGTTAGTTATTACTATAGCTGATAAGCGATTAATATGACTAATAAATGATTGGGCGATTAAGGTAAAAAAGACCAAGAGGCAAGTTATCATGAAAGTAAAAATGAAGAGCAAAAGTGGCGCTACTAAGCGCTTCAAAAAGACGGCAAATGGCTTTAAGCGTAAGCAAGCCTATAAGAGCCACATTTTGACCAAAAAATCTCCTAAGCGTATTCGTCAATTGCGCGGCCTAACAATGGTAGCTCAGTGTGATAAAGCTGCGGTTCGCCGTATGTGCCCATACCTCTAAGTTACTATCCATTCGCAATCTGATAATCGTTATTTATCGTCGCTATTTTATTTGCTTTAAGCTCAACGCCGACTAATTTTTGGTAATGGGCTTGGCAATTAGCGACAATCAAAAAATCTAGGAGTAAATTATGGCTCGTGTAAAACGTGGTGTTCAGGCAAATCGCCGTCACAAAAAAATCTTAAAACGCGCAAAAGGTTACTACGGCGCTCGCTCACGCGTCTATCGTGTTGCTGTACAAGCAGTCACTAAAGCTGGTCAATATGCTTATCGTGACCGCCGCAACAAAAAGCGCTCATTCCGTCGTCTTTGGATTGCCCGTATTAACGCTGGTGCACGTCAAAACGGTCTAAGCTATAGCCGCTTTATCAATGGCCTTAAAAAAGCAAACATTGAGATCGATCGCCGCGTATTGGCTGATATCGCTATGCATGATGCACCGACCTTTGCTGCATTGACTGAAAAAGCCAAATCTGCCCTTGCTTAAGGGATGATTGCGCACGCTATTGACCGATTATCTAGAGTAACGGTTGATACAGCAGCTAGTAGATGTGATGAATTAGTATCAGCTAGTGGTCTGTAAAGTTAGTCCAGTTGGTTAATAGCGTAAAAATAAAAAAGCTGCCCTTAAAGGTGGCTTTTTTTATGGCTATCTTTTGCGCTAAATGACATAGCCCGGTCAACTTAAAACCAATATAGGGCAACTGGGAGAGGTTTTTGTAGCCTTTGGCAGGCTTAACCCTCCGAATCAGCAATAATTTTTTGTTAGTTGCCTGCGCTACACGCACTAATAGCTATCGGATTTATTAACCCTGAATCATAGGCCTTTGCTGTATTATCTCAGCTGATAGTGATTGTTATCTTATCGATAAAGCCAATAATAGATAGCCAAATGTACATAATACCTAAAAGTAGCGAAATTTACTGGGTAAAAGATTGCAATATGAGAGCAAGTCTTTACAATTAATACTCTGTTTTAATCAGGAAATATTTATTATATGAGCCAATTAGCCGCTGATGTCTCCGCCGACCTACCAAAATTATCTGAGACGCTAACTGAAGTGACAGGAGCGCATTTTGATGAGTTTATCGCTGCGGCTCGCCGCCTTATCACTAGCGCCCAGTCGCTCCAAGAACTACAGCAGCAGCGTGTCAGCTTGACCGGCAAAAAAAGCGCCCTAACTGGCTGGTCTAAACAGCTGGGACGTCTGGATGCTGATGATAAAAAAGCTTTTGGTGCTAAGCTGCATGAGGTGAGAAGTAGTATTCAAGAGGCATTAACTGCGCAGCAACAAGCCCTTGAAGCTGCTGCGCTTCAAGCTAAATTAGACAGTGAGCGCATTGACATTACGCTACCACCGCGTGGTAATGAGAAGGGTCGACTACACCCTATTACTATGACGACGCAGCGCATGCAGCAGTTCTTCGTTCAGGCAGGATTCAATGTCGCCACTGGCCCTGAGGTCGAGCACGACTATTATAATTTTGAAGCACTGAATATACCCTCGCATCATCCCGCGCGGGCCATGCACGATACTTTCTATTTTGATGCCCATTACTTGCTGCGAACCCATACTAGCCCAGTTCAGATTAGAACAATGGAAGCTGGGAAGCCACCGATTCGCATTATTTGTCCAGGCCGCGTCTATCGCTGCGACTCTGACCAGACTCATTCACCGATGTTCCATCAGTTAGAAGGACTGATGGTAACCAAGTCGAGTACCTTTGCTGAATTAAAAGGGCTAATCAATGAGTTCTTAGAAGCATTCTTTGCTAAGTCGCTTACCGTGCGTTTTCGCCCATCGTTCTTCCCTTTTACTGAGCCATCCGCTGAGGTAGATATCCTAGCAGATAACGGTAAATGGCTTGAGGTGATGGGCTGCGGTATGGTGCATCCGCAAGTACTCAAAAACTGCGGTATAGATCCAGAAGAGTTCACCGGCTTTGCTTTTGGCATGGGGATTGAGCGTTTTGCCATGCTTTACTATGGTATTGATGACTTGCGACTTTTCTTCCAAAATGACGTGCGCTTTTTGAAGCAATTTGGCTAGAGATAGGCAATCATCATAGCCAACGACAACACCACAACTATCAAGGCAGGTTTTCTTACTATCTTAGTGGTGTTAGTGAAAATATACCTAACGCAGGTCGAAGGTATCGTTTTAAATGTAAGGCCTATATCAAAGCTAAGAGCATAACCGTAGCCTCCTAATAGACATTAAATAAAAGTAATCGTATTGAGATCCTTATGAAAATCAGTGAACAGTGGCTTCGTCAGTGGGTCAATCCAGATAACAACAGTGAGCAGCTCGCCGAGCAACTGACCATGGCAGGGCTAGAGATTGATGATCAATATCCGCTAGCTGCGCCGTGTCAAGGCGTGGTCGTCGGTCAAGTCAAAAGCGTAACGGCACATCCTGATGCCGATAAGCTGCGCATTACGCAGGTTGATGTTGGCGCTGATGAACTATTACAAATCGTCTGCGGCGCGCCTAATGTGGTGGAAGGGATGAAAGCCCCAGTAGCCACTATCGGTGCGGTACTACCAACGGACGATGGCAAAGGCTTTAAGATCAAAAAGAGTAAGCTGCGCGGTGTAGAGTCGCAGGGTATGCTATGCGGTGCCTCTGAGATTGACTTGATCGATGAGGTTGATGGTCTTCTTGAGCTGCCTGCGGACGTTCCAGTTGGCACAGATATTCGCGACTATCTAGGACTAGATGCGCAGATATTAGATATCTCGATCACGCCCAACCGTGGCGACTGCTTTAGTGTGCGCGGTATAGCACGCGAGATTGCGGTTATTAATGATCTGGCGGTGACGACACCTGATATGACAGCGGCCAATGCCGTCAGTGATAGCAAACAATCCGTCAGTGTCGCTGCTACTGAGGCTTGTCCTCGTTATTTAGCGCAGCCAATCCTAGATATTGACCGTAGTGTTCAAACTCCTAAATGGATGCAAGATGCTTTGCTTCAGTCTGGGCTTCGCTCTCACAACTTTTTGGTCGATGTGACCAACTATGTGTTGTTAGAGCTTGGTCAGCCGCTGCATGCTTTTGACGCTGATAAAATCGTTGGTACGATTCAAGTACGCTTGGCCACTGAAGGCGAGAGTGTCACATTATTAAACGAGCAAACGGTAACCTTGACAGGTGATGAGCTAGTCATTGCTGACGATGAAGGCATCTTGGCCTTGGCTGGTATTATGGGCGGCATGCGCAGTAGCGTCACTGATTGCACGACTAATATCGTCTTGGAGAGTGCGTTTTTCTCCCCATTAAGTATCGCAGGACGCGCGCGCCGTTTCGGCTTGCATACTGACGCCTCTCAGCGCTTTGAGCGTGGCGTTGATTTTGAGCTGCCAGCCCAAGCATTAGTACGAGCGGCAAGCTTAATCGTCGATATCGCCGGTGCAAAAGCCGGTCAGGTTACCCTTGTAGAGTCTAACGAGTCGCTACCTGAACGCTCAGCAATACGCCTGCCTATTAGTAAGGTCAAAGATGTATTGGGCATTGATATTGCAGTCGATGAGATGGTACGTATTTTGACCCAGTTGGGCTTTTCGGTAGAAAGGGGCGAGACTGCTTTAACTTGTGTGCCCCCCTCTTACCGCTTTGATATGAGCTTGGCTGAGGACTTGATAGAGGAGATTGCACGGATTTATGGTTATGACAATATTCCAGTGCAGCTGCCTTACTTACAAGTCAATATGGACTACGAAGATAGCGCCGATCTTACTCTGCGTCTAAAGCTTGCCTTGGTGGATGCTGGCTACATGGAAGCGGTAAGCTTCAGCTTCACTGACCCCAAGATGGAAGCCTTGTTGCAAGATGATGCGCTTGGAGAGGTGTTAAGCTTAGCCAATCCTATCTCAGCTGATCTAGCGGTGATGCGCCGAACACTACTATCAAGCTTGCTACCGTCCGTTCAGTACAATCTTAACCGCCAGCAGTCAAGAATTCGTTTCTTTGAGACGGGGTTAAGTTTTGTTGGACAAAGTGTCAGTGAGCTGGTGCAGACCCCAACGCTCGCGATGATTGCTACTGGCGATGTCTGGCCGGAACAAGCTTACCAGAACCGTCCATTTGACTTTTATGATCTAAAGCGCGATGTGGAGCAGCTGCTCCCAAGTGAGTTCCCTAGTGAGCGACTTCGCTATGAACGCAGCTCTTTAGCTTTCTTGCATCCTGGTCAGAGTGCAGCGTTATATATTGATGATGAGTACGCCGGTTGGTTAGGTCAGCTGCATCCAAGTGCCGCGCAGCAGTTAGATTTGCCGACCACTTGGGCGGCGCAATTGACTTTGCAGCCTCTATTAGACTTAGCACGTGAGCAAGCAGAAATCTCAACACCCAGTAAGTTTCCGCAAGTGCGCCGTGATATCGCTTTAATAGTGGATGCTGATATTGAAGTCCAAGCCCTTGAATCGACTATTCGTAAGGCAGCAGGGAAGCAGTTGGTCGATTTATGGCTTTTTGATGTCTATCAAGGTGACAATATGCAAGAAGGTAAGCGCTCGCTAGCTTTTGCTTTAATCTGGCAAGATAGCACTCAGACATTATCGGATGATAGTGTCAAGCAATCTACAGATCGGGTGATTGCGGCGCTAACTGAAGAGCATCAAACAAAACTACGTGACAGTTAGCTTATTGGTTGTCTATAACAGGCTAGCAAATGAAAAATAAGAAAAGAATGAACAATATCTTGTTATTCCACTTGCTAGCGTCTTAATCAATTGATATGGTTATAAGTTAAGAATCACTAATAATACTTGATATTTATCTTTAGATATTATGGCAACTTGACTTATCGATAACTATTAACCAATAACTATACTACAAGGAGTGTGCTGTGAAGACATTAACTAAAGCGGATATGATTGAACATTTAATGCAACAGATGCATCTTACTCGTCAAGAAGGACGCTGCATAGTAGAGAGCTTTTTTGATGAGCTGTCGTCAAGTCTGGTGGAGGGTAATGTTATCAAATTATCAGGCTTTGGTAATTTTGAGCTTAAAGATAAAAGAAGTCGCCCAGGTCGTAACCCAAAGACGGGTGAACCAGTGGCCGTTTCAGCGCGGCGTGTAGTCACCTTTAAAGCAGGTCAGAAATTCCGTCAGCAAGTCGATGCCAATCTATTCAGTTAAGGCGTCTGCCTACATCTAGCGGCCTCTTTATTTAGCCAAGCGTTATTAATGCATTGGTTTAGATGCTTAGTAGGTGGCCCGTAGATAGCCAGATTGTCTTAGCTGTCTAAATTTTTTTGGACTTTTTAGCGGTAAGTGGTCTGCTTGAGATTCGAAGGGGTGTGAAGTAGCCGGTAGGCACAAGACAGTAAAATCTTAGTAAGCTTAGTAATTGTCAACTAGATTAAAATCAGACATAAAAAAAGAGAGCAGTTGCTCTCTTTTTTATAGACATAACTAGATCATTGAATATTTTGAGGATATTTACCTATAATGAGATAAGTTGGTTATTTACATATCAATCTATATCAAAACAGCTAATCTATAAACAGCAGTAAATATCTTAAGTTCAATGTCCGTTACTATCAGTTTCTTAGCTTATTAGCGAATTACTGAGCTTCTTCAACAACAACAACTTCATCAGCTGCGTCTACTGCGTCAGTAGTAACAGCAGGATCAGTATCTACAGCAACTGCTGTATCTGCATCAGTGGTAGCTGGAACAGTAGTGTCAACAACTGCAGTATCAGCAGTAGTGTCAGCAGCGTCTGCTACAGTAGCCTGAGCGTCAGCAACTTGAGCTTCAGCAGCGTTTACTTCAGCAGCAGCGTCAGCAACAGCAACTTCACCGTCAGCAGCAGCTTCGTTTAGCTCTTGTTGAGCGTCTTGTACTTCTTCTTGAGCGTCTGCTAAATCTTCAGCAGCGTTTTCTTTGTTGCTATCACAAGCCGCAAGACCCATAGAAGCAGCCATAATACCTGATAATGCAAGTAGTTTAAGTTTCATAACTTTATCTCCTGAATAAAAATAATGCCGCAACCGCAAAAGAAAAATTGACACAACGAAATTCGAGGGTCAATTTAATTAGTTGCAGCTACACAGCTTGCACGTATTCTATATAATCTCTATGACAAAGAAAAGCGCAAATACAATTTGGTAACAATAAAATATATTGTAACATTACAGTCAATCGTCGTAAGACCGATCTCAGCTCTGAAAATATGTATCTACTTAAGCTATGCCAACCAATTAAACTAATGAATTCAATAGAAATATTGCGTAAAAATCTAATTAAATTAATAATTTAGCAAGAAACAAGGTTATACAAAAACATGCCAATCATGGATATCATGTGTGAGAAGAATTATTTTGCCAATCTACTTGGGCAAGAGCAAGTTACACAAAGTAATTTATGTTGGTTTAAGTTAACTTATCTAACAAGGGTTGGTTAAACCTCAAACTAGCAAATGATAGGCAGTACTAATAGGCTAAGCACTCACTCTCGCTCAGGCCGCTGCTTAGACAATCCAACACTATAGTCAGCTTACTATACCCTCAAGCCTGAACCTACATGCCTTTAGAGCGAACTGGTTATGCCAAGCTAAAGGATGTAACACAATAACTATCTAAGAGTATGCGATAATGGGCTTAATCAAAAGTTGTGATGCTGGACTTGATGTGCTGAGACTGGACTAGTAACAGTAAATCATTATTTAAGTTATCAAGTTTCATATATATTTAACAAGAGTTATGAATATTGTTAGAGAATTAATAGTAGGGGAGTGAACACTAGATGAAGTGGCGAGGTAGACGACAAAGCACCAACGTGCGAATGGGCGGTGGTGGTAAGGCAATAGGCGGTGGTATTGGCGGTATTATTATAGGTCTAATCTTATGGTTAGTGTTCGGCGTCAATCCCATGCAGGCACTGCAAACAGGGCAGTCAATGGCTGGTGGTGGGAGTAGTACGACGACCGAAGCCACTGATGACAGTCGTGATACGCAGTTTGTTAAGACGGTCATGGCTGATACTGAAGACGTTTGGCATCAGTTGTTCCAAGAAGCAGGGGGAACCTACAAAGAGCCTACTTTGGTGTTGTTTAATGGCCGAATAAATTCTGCGTGTGGTGGTGCTTCTGCAGCGACTGGGCCTTTTTATTGTCCTGCGGATCAAAGCGTCTATCTAGATACTTCCTTCTTTACTGAAATGCGGCAAAATCTTGGTATTTCTGGGGATCAGCAAGGATCAGGGGATGCTGAAAACCGTGGTCGTGCAGGTGATTTCGCTCAAGCCTATGTCATTGCTCATGAGGTTGGGCACCATGTCCAGACCTTATTAGGCATTTCACAGAAAGTGAACCAAGCGCGGCAGCAAGTTAGTCAAGCTCAAGGTAATGAGCTGTCTGTGCGTCAAGAGCTGCAAGCGGACTGCTTTGCAGGTGTTTGGGCCAACCGAAATCAGCAGCGGGTTCAGTTCTTAGAAGCGGGTGATATTGACGAAGCGCTTAATGCTGCTAGTCAAATCGGTGATGATCGTTTGGCACACTCAAGTGGACGCTCAGTATCACCAGATAGCTTTACTCATGGCACCAGTCAGCAGCGTGTCACTTGGTTCAAACGTGGCCTGCAAAATGGTGACATTCAAGCTTGTGATACCTTTAGTGGCGCAATCTAGACACTAGCAGAATTATGCAGAATTATATAGTTGCCTGACAATTTGCACCAAAGCCTGCAATCTAGTTGCAGGCTTTTTGTATTTGATAGCAAGTATTCTATCAAGTTGGTGGGTAAATATTATTTTATAGCCAGCAAGGTGCGCTATTGGGTGTTATCGATGACATAACCAGTACCCCCACCTAAGACAGCGCCAACAGCTGCGCCTTTTGCGATATCTTTACGGTTGCCTTTACTCTCAATCAGCGCGCCTGCGGCTGCACCAGCCAGCGCACCTTTAGCAGTAGGATTTAGATTGTTGAGATCTTGGGTACTCATGGTGGAGCAAGCACTCATTAACAAGGCAGTAGCCGCTATAGAAGATAAAGCGAAGTGTTTGATTGAGTTCATAATGTGGCCTATAAATGGACATTGAATGATGACAGGCGAATAACCTGTCCTTAATTTAGCACTCATATTTGACTCTTTTATTCACCAGTAAGGCAAGGGTTAAAAGTAGGGGGCAATATGGCTAAGATAGAGACACTTCAGCTTTATGATAGACTCCTTTGATGCAGATAAGACGCTAGTCTAAGTAAGTATTTGCTAATATCTGTTAGCTTGTATTACTGGCTGATACTGATATCTACTTTATCTATTTTACGCCTTATTGATATTGTTCTTTGCCATTAGCTGAGCCTGACCACACTGGGACGGTCCAGTACTTATTGTTATTGTACTAAGCCAAGTAGGCAACAAAAAAGACCACCGAAGTGATCTTAGAAGTAACATTAACTGCGCTAGAGATTAGGCTGATAAAAAGAGTTAATTTTGTGATTTTCTCTTCATCTGATCAAAGAAGTCATCATTGGTTTTGGCTTCTTTTAAACGGTCAAGTAAGAATTCAGTGGCCTGAACCTCATCCATTGGCTGAAGTAATTTGCGCAGAATCCATACTTTACGCAGGGTATCTTCATCCAATAGTCGCTCTTCGCGGCGAGTGCCTGAGCGCTTGATATTGATCGCTGGGAACACACGCTTTTCTGCTAAGTCGCGCTCTAGAGTAATCTCTTGGTTACCCGTGCCTTTGAATTCTTCAAAGATGACGCTATCCATCTTACTACCAGTATCAATCAAGGCGGTTGAGATAATCGTCAGACTGCCACCTTCTTCGATATTTCGCGCTGCACCAAAGAAGCGTTTTGGTTGGCCAAGTGCATTGGCATCGACACCACCGGTCAATACCTTACCTGATGAGGGAATCACTGTGTTGTAAGCGCGCGCCAGACGAGTAATCGAATCCAATAAGATTACGACGTCTTGCTTGTGTTCCACCAAGCGTTTGGCTTTTTCGATCACCATCTCGGCCACTTGAACATGACGTTGAGGTGGCTCATCAAAAGTCGAGGCAACCACTTCACCGCGGACGGTACGCTGCATCTCCGTCACTTCTTCTGGACGCTCATCAATCAATAAGACAATCAGATAGCATTCAGGATTATTGCGGGTAATGGCCTGTGCGATAGTCTGTAGCAAGACCGTCTTACCAGCTTTAGGTGGCGCTACGATGATTGAGCGTTGACCCTTACCAATAGGCGCAATAAGATCAATAATTCGGCCTGTCAAATCCTCTGTAGTACCGTTACCGCTCTCTAACTTTAACTGCTCAGTAGGGAATAGCGGAGTGAGGTTTTCAAAGATAAGCTTATGACGTGAGCGATCTGGGGTGTCAAAGTTAATCTCGCCCACTTTCAGTAGCGCAAAGTAGCGCTCAGAGTCTTTTGGTGGTCGAATAGTGCCAGCGATACTATCGCCTGTCTTGAGGCTAAAGCGCCGGATCTGACTTGGGCTAACATAGATATCATCAGGTCCAGCTAGATAAGAGCCTTCTGAGGAGCGCAAAAAGCCAAAGCCATCGGGTAGTACCTCTAAGACGCCATCACCGTAGATGGCTTCGCCATTTCGGGCGTGGGTCTTAAGGATTGCAAAAATGATGTCTTGTTTTCGGCTTCGCGCCATATTTTCAAGACCCATTTCCTCGGCAATGGCCAAAAGCTCAGAGACAGATTTTTTCTTTAATTCAGTTAAATTCATAGATAAGTCATTAGCAAATTATCGGGTGAGAACTGCAATAGGTAGGGCAGCCCACGACATAGAGAGTGAATAGCCATAGCGTGCTAACAGGGATTTATAAGGGGTCGATCTCACGAGTAGTAAGATCATATAAAATCAATGATAAATCATCAAAGTTAGCAATCTAACGCTACTACAGAGTCTAGGAAAGAACGCAAATTATCTGTTATTAGAATCTGTTTTGTGTTGACAAACACAGAGGAGAACAGCGGCTGCATGGTGCTTAGAGCGCCTAGGAAAACTTATAAGTTTCTCTTGTCAGCAGACTATACGGTTTTACAGGCTATGTTGTCAATAATTTTTGTAAAAAAACGTGAATAAAGTTGATGATACTTATTAAGCAAAGGTATTACAAATTATAATCGAACTAAAAAAAGCCATTGCTATTAATAACAATGGCTGGGCTTAAAGATATAGTGGCGATATTATCCTGTTAGATGTGCTTATCCAATACTTTAGCCAGTTCTGCTTTTGGTTGAAGGCCCATAACTGCATCGACCTTCTCGCCACCTTTAAAGACGAAAAGGGTAGGAATATTGCGAATACCAAAGCGGCTAGCAGCTTGTGGGTTGCTATCGACATCGACTTTGACAATTTTTACTTTTCCATCGTATTCGTTGGCTAAATCTTCTAAAATAGGGGCAATCGCTTTACAAGGACCACACCAGGCTGCCCAAAAGTCGACCAATACAGGTAAATCAGACTGTAATACGTCTTCATCAAATTTAGCATCTGTAGTATTAACAATTTTATCCGTCATAAAGTACTCACTTATATAGGTGGCAAATGTGGCGTTATCTTAGCACGATTCGTTAAGATTGACAGATGCGGCCCCGTTAAATTGACCAACAATTAATATTTGAATAATAAATCGCAACATATTTCAACACTGATGTAAAGAGACTTATGGCCATATCGCAAACCTATATCGATGAGCTTAACCAGCTGGAACAACAGCGCCCTAAAGATTTTTTCACCGACTTTGCCCAGTCAATTACCGTCTACGAAGACGACGATATTTGGGTAGTAGATAAGCCTGCAGGGTTGCTGAGTGTCGATGGTAAAACTCTAAAAGTAAGTCTACTGTCTCGGCTTGAAGGGGTTAATCCCGAGGTGAAGCTGATCCATCGCTTGGATATGGATACTTCCGGCATTATGATTTTTGGTAAAAATAAAGCTGCGCAGTCGCATATCAGTAAGCAGTTTATTGATCGATTGCCGCAAAAGCAGTACCAAGCTGTGGTGATGGGCTCACTAGCGACTAACGGTAAAAAAGGCGAGATTGATATTCCGGTTCGCTACGAGCCGACGCTAAAGCCGCGCCATATCACAGATCCGGAGTGGAAAAAGCGCGCATTAACCAAATATGAAGTCTTGCATCATGAATTGCGTCAAGGGCAAGCGGTGACTCGAGTGGCGCTATATCCAGTGACAGGGCGCAGCCATCAGTTGCGGGTGCACATGACTCATATCGGCCATGTCATCATTGGTGATCCTATCTATGCTGAGGATACAGCTCTGGCTCTTGCGCCTAGACTGTGCCTGCACGCGCATTCGCTAAGGCTTAAACATCCGGTAATGAATGGCTGGATGGAGTGGCAAAGTCCAGTACCTTTTTAAGGTCAGAGCAGTATAGGATGACAGGCATAACAAGGACGCGTATATTAGAGTAGTGTACTTCGCTGCAATTTTACTTAATTACAGTTTTACTTAATTACAGTTTTACTTAATTACAGTACTACTCACTCTATCTTAAATGTTTACGACACTTTAGAGGGAGGTTGCACTTATCCCATCATACTGCTCATCTCATAGCTTCTTTAGGCAATTTTCAAGGACGAAATTATGCTACTTCCACAATTACCTACGCAGACTTATCTTAAAGTCCGAGAGCGTTTGGTTGAACTGCCGCAAACCTTAGCGCGTGTCAAACAGCGTCTTGGTTCTGAGCAGCAATCTCAATCTCAGGCTCAGGCGAAACCGACTTCACCGCGACCTATTGCTGATTATGAGGTGCTCATTATTGGTGCTGGTGTCTCTGGCATTGATATGGCCTGCCACCTGCAGCAGTCGGATAGCCAGCAACTAGCGAGTCAGCGTAAAGGGCGTAATAAAAAGTTCATCGTCGTCGAGAAGCGCGCGGACTTAGGCGGGACGTGGGACTTATTCAAGTACCCGGGCATTCGCTCGGACTCTGATATGTTTACCTTTGGCTTTGCCAATCGCCCTTGGCTAGGTAAGAAGACTTTAACGGATGGCGAGTCGATTAAGCAGTATATTAAACAGACGGCGCAGGAGGCGCAGATAGAGTCGAGCATTCGCTTTTACACCGAAGTGCAGCATCTGGCATGGAGCAGCCATGAAAAGGTCTGGACGGCGACACTAATAAGCCGTGAGACTGGACTTGAGCAAAAATTAACCGCGAACTTCGTCATTGGTGCTACCGGCTATTATGATTATGACAACGGTTACGAGCCTACCTTTAAGGGTCAAGATGACTTTCAGGGTCAGATTATCCATCCGCAGCATTGGCAAGAAGATACCAATTATCATGACAAAAAAGTCGTCATTATTGGTAGCGGCGCGACGGCAGTAACTTTAATGCCTGCGTTAGTGGCTGACAAAGACGGTCAGAGGGTAGCGCATGTCACAATGCTACAGCGCTCGCCAAGCTATATCGCTACTGTACCCAGTACCGATGATGGCGTTGATATCCTGACGCAGCGGCTAAATATGAGTCAGCAAAGTGCTTATACCCTAGTACGCTGGAAGAATATTCTTACCCAGCAGGGGTTGTACCAATTTTCAAAGGCAGCGCCAAAAGTTATGAAGTCGATACTGACTCATAAGGTAAAGCAAGAGCTTAAGGGCAGTGGCGTCTCATTGACACACTTCACGCCGGACTATAACCCTTGGGATGAGCGCCTTTGCGCCGTGCCTGACGGGGATCTATTTGCAGCGCTACAGTCAGATCGAGCGGCGATCGTAACAGATGAGATTGAGCGTTTTACCGAGTCAGGAATTAAGCTTAAGTCAGGCAAATATCTTGAAGCAGATATTGTCGTCACGGCGACCGGCCTTAACCTTCAGATGTTAGGCGGCGCTACGGTCAGTATTGATGGTGAAGCAGTTGCGGTGGGCGAGCGTATGACTTATAAGGCTGTACTAATCGAAGATGTGCCCAACATGGCCATGCTGTTTGGCTACACTAATGCCTCTTGGACGCTAAAGATTGATCTGGCCTGCGACTATGTGCAGCGACTCTTGCACTATATGCACAGTCATGGCTACCATGTAGTCACCGCCCAAGCACAGTCTAGCTCAGGCGAGTCAGTCAAGCGTCAGCCTGATACCATCATGGGGGCACTAAGTGCTGGCTATATCCAGCGGGCTAAGGATACATTGCCCAAACAAGGTGACCGCTATCCATGGCTGGTCACCAATAACTATTTGACCGATAGAATCATGCTGAAATATCGTAGCATTAATGATGAGTGGCTCAGCTTTGAGCGCTGAGCGTAAAGTGATTGACTGGTTTGACTTAAATACTGAATCTAGCTTTTTGTAATAAATTCACTCACTTGCTTGCTTAATATCTTCCACAGTTTCTCTTGAGCGGCAACGCTGCCCCAAGCGTTATGTGGACTAAATACCACACGGGGATGGTCGCTAATGCTAAGTAGCGGATCATCCTCTGCGATAGGCTCTTGTTCGAATACATCGGTCGCATAGCCTAGGATTTGCTCATCATTAATGGCATCTACCAGCGCTTGGCTATCGACGATAGCGCCGCGCGCCGCATTGACGATGATAGGCTGCTGCTGCATCTGACTTAAGGTCTCAGCGTTAATAAGATGTTCAGTCGCCTCAGTCAGTGGGCAATGCAGACTAATCACCTCTGAGCGCGCCAATACTTCATCAAAAGCTGTGTAGTCGCTGTCTCGCGGCTCGCGACCTTGGTGCTCTGCCCACAGTACATTCATACCAAAGGCTTGGGCGATTTCGCTAACCCTTTTGCCTATCGTACCGATACCAATGATGCCTAGCGTCTTACCTTCTAAATCTATTAGCGGAATGTCCAACAAGCAAAATTTACCGTCTCGTTGCCAGCTGCCATCCACGACCTTATTATGGTAGTACAGTCCAGCACGCATAGCGTTAAGCATCAGCATAAAGGTATGTTCAGGCACGCTTTTTACCGCGTAACCTGCGACATTATAGACAGTGATGTCTTGTGCCTCACAAGCGTCTTTGTCGACATTGTTCATCCCAGTCGCTGTGAGTTGGATGAGTTTGAGATTGGGTAGCTGCTCAATAATGCTACGGGTAATCTTAACTTTATTGGTAATGAGGATATCGGCATCTTGGCAGCGCTCGATAATAATGTCATCCTCTTGCGGCGTGGCTTCAAATACTTGATAATCGCTAATACCTTCTGGTGCTGGCAAGTCAACACTGTCCAAAAAAGTACCTCGGTCCAAAAATACAGCTTTCATAAGATGTCCTTTTGATTAATTAACTATCCTCAAGAGTAGTAAAGTCCGCTTATTTTAAATGTATCCTACTGGTTAACCCGCACCAAATCTACTACTGAGCCATTAGCAGTAACTGATGTAGTCTTGAGCTAATCTGGCAGCTAACAAGTAAAGTATTGTAGTTAATTCTATTTAAAACTGATACGTAAAAGAGTAGCTGGTATAAATTCACGGGCTAGAAGTCATGTGGTGACTGAGGCGAGCATAAATCTATTCCAGCGACGTTATGTCAAATATAAAATGGCTTGATTATACTAGGCACTCATCTCATAGGGTGTTTTATAGTTGGTTGACTGTACTCAGCGATAACATTGTCAAGACCAGCTTGCTCAGCAATATCATCCCTCAGGTTACTTTATCAACAGAATTTAATTTTTCAATAGCCTATATCATTAAACCAAAGAATAATTACAAGCAATATTGATCAAAGTAACGGTTATTAAATAATAGTTAAATAGTATTAATAAATAGTTAGGCTGTTAAATTGTGCTAGTAGACAGTTAATCAGTGACAATAGAAAGCCGTAGCTAGGCTAAGCGGTGTAAAGTATAGGCCAGTGTTAAAGTCGATTTCTTCACAGTGCTCGCCCTAATTTGAACCCTTAATAATCAATCCTGGTATTCCACTTTAGTCTGAAAACAGCAGCATAATCATTATTTATAATCTTATTACAGATTACCACTACTGATAGCCACAACAATAATAATGCCCTTGAAAATCTGCGCGAGCGCACACATAAACCCCCTAGCGTTATATAATCGTTAAGTCTTCGCTGCTCTCATGCCGCGCATTCAGTTTTATATGATTCGTCATTGATTCATTTTTGTTATTTTTACTCGCTAAGCACACAAGATTCTAACTTATGACTATCTCTGCCTCTTCTGTACACAATGCCGATTTTGCCGTCGGACAACGCTATCTATCTGATACTGAATCTGAGCTAGGACTCGGTATCGTGATTGATGTGGACGATCGTTGTGTCCATATCTTATTTCCTCAAAGTGAGGAGACAAGGGTCTATGCCAAAAACTCTGCACCACTGTCCCGGGTAGTGTTCAAAGTCGGTGATAAGATCACAGATCAAGATGGGCAGACCCATATTGTCACGGCTGTTGATGAGGTCATGGGCGTGATTAAATATCACGTTGATGGTATTGAGAAAGGCATTATGGAGACTCGGTTAGCAGCCAATATTACGCTGGCCAAACCCCTTGAGCGTCTGCTCGCTGGCCGTATTGAACGCGGCGATTGGTATGAGCTGCGTCAAGATATTCTACGTATGCAGTCGGCACTGGCAGGCCATCCACTGCGAGGGCTAATGGGCGCTCGCGTCGATATCATCGAGCATCAACTGTATATTGCCCACGAAGTAGGTAAGCGTATCGCGCCAAGGGTACTCCTCGCAGATGAGGTAGGTCTTGGTAAGACCGTTGAGGCCGGACTAATCATTCATCAGCAGCTGATTACAGGGCGAGCGGAGCGAGTACTGATACTCGTACCGGACAGCTTGCAGTATCAATGGATGATAGAGATGCGTCGTCGTTTTAATCTGAACTTTGCCCTATTTGATCTGGTGCGAACGGCGGCGATTAAAGAGCATGATCCAGAGCAAAACGTCTTTGCAACTGAGCAGTGTATTATCGCCAGTCTTGACTTGCTCCTTGATCATGATGATCTGTACGAGCAAGCTATGGAAGCAGGCTTCGATCTGCTGGTGGTGGATGAGGCGCATCATCTGCACTGGGATAGCGAGCAAGGCGGCAATGATAAGTACGAGCTTATTGCTGACTTTGCCCATGAGACACCAGGTATGTTACTACTAACAGCTACCCCGGAGCAGCTAGGACTACAAAGCCACTTTGCGCGCCTGCGCTTATTAGACCCAGATCGTTTTGATGACCTTGATGACTTCATTGCCAGTCAAGAAGCCTTTGCTGATACGGCCGCCGTCGCAAGCGTCTTAATCGCCGATAAGCCTCTGTCAGAAGCGCAAATCTCTGCTCTATCGGGGTTATTGGGTCTTAGTGGCAGTGAGTTGGCGGCGATTAATGAAGATGATAAGCTGCGCACCCATGCGCTTAACGAGCTGCTAGATCGTCATGGCACAGGCCGTGTACTATTTCGCAATACTCGTGATAGCGTGCAAGGGTTTTATGGTCGAAGGGCGCAGCCGCACCCTTTACCACTGCCTGAGACTTGGGTGGACAGCTATCAGACGACTGGCAAGCTGCGTGAGCAGCTGTGGAGTGAAGAGTCGCAACCTGATGGTGGCTGGTTAGAAGATGACCCTAGGGTACCTTGGCTCATCGATATCCTCAAAGGTGAGCTTAAGCATCAAAAAGTACTGCTTATTGCTCGAAGCGGGGCCACGATTGAGAGTTTAGAAGCGGTATTACGACTACATGCAGGGATTAAGACGGCTATCTTTACTGAGCAGATGAGTCTGCTCGAAAGAGACCAAGCTGCGGCATTCTTTGCGGATATTGAGGGCGCTCAGATACTGCTATGCTCTGAGATTGGCTCTGAGGGTCGCAACTTTCAGTTTGCCAGTCACTTAATACTCTGGGATTTGCCCGCCAATCCAGATACTTTAGAGCAGCGTATCGGCCGTTTAGATAGAATCGGTCAGGCTGAAAAAATCACTCTGCATGTGCCGTATATTCAAGGAACGGCGCAAGAGCGACTTTACCAGTGGTATGATAGTGCGCTCAATATCTTTAACCATATCTCTCCTACTGCGCAAAGTGTGCAAGAGCAGTACATTTTGGATTTAAAGCCTTTGTTAGAAGGCTCAGTACCAGACAATGCTCTCGCCCTTGACGCCCTGATTGAAGAGGCGCAGGCCACTAGGCAAGAGCTAGAGGCTCGGCTACAGTCAGGACGCGATCGTCTGCTGGAGTATAACTCATGCCGTCCCCGAGTAGCGGGTAGGATAGCGGCAGCGATGTACGACTTTGACCACCACAATATCCTACCGCAGTTTGTAGAGCGGTTTTTGGCGTCGGCCAATATAGAGCACAGCTTGCAGCGTGATGGATCGTGGGTGATTCCTCCTATTGATAGCAGTCAAAGCCACGACTACGTCGAAGGATTGCCAATTGGTGAGGATGGGATGACGCTGACCTTCGATCGCAAGCAGGCCTTGCTGCGTGAGGATATGGAGTATCTCACCCATGAGCATCCACTAATTCAGACTATCTATGAGCTGGCAAGCTCAGGAACCTTTGGTAATACCTCAGTCGCTATGCTCAAAAGTGCGGCGATGCCTCAAGGGATGCTGATGTTAGAGGTTAACTTCCGTGTGCAAGCCATTGCTCCCAAGCTCTTGAACCTACCTGCTACCCTGCCTGTGCAGAACTTGCGTGTCTTTATTAGTGAGCAAGGTGGTGATCTATCGGATCGTATCAGTGCCGACATGATAATGCCGCATATTGAGCGCTTGGATAAGAACCGAGCGCGGCAAGTCGTCAAAGTGCGTAGCGAGGTAATAGAAGCGCGATACCATGATGCCAAAAAAATTGCACAGGGAAAGCTTGATAGTATCGGTACAGAGGCCCGTACTCGCTTTAGCCAACAGTGGCAACGTGAGATTGGTCGCCTAAAGCATCTGCATAGTATCAACCCTAATGTACGACCTGAAGAGATTGAGCGATTAGAGAGTCTAAAAGCTCAGGGTGAGCAGGCGCTGGAGCAGTTATCTTTGGTACCGGATTCAATCCGTGTTTTAGTTGCAGTTAAGCCTTAGGACTGTCAGTGACAGGTATAACAGCCCTTGCGGTGTATGTTACATAGTCAGTAGTAGTCTATTGACTGGCTGATTTAGAGCTTATCTATCCGCCCCTCTTAATTGAGGGGGGATTATCGAATTACCATTTTAAGTATACGGAGACCCCACCATGCCTGATTATGCTGCGCTGGTCGATCAACTATTAAAGACGGTCAGCTTAGAAGAGCTTAGCCCTGATGTATTTGAAGGGCAGAGTCATGACTATGTCGGTCAGCGTATCTTTGGTGGTCAGGTACTGGCACAAGCCTTGATGGCAGCGGCTAAGACACTAGAGGAAGATAAACCCTGTCACTCTTTTCACAGTTATTTTCTGCGCGGTGGTGATATCGCCCGTCCAGTGGAGTATCAAGTCCGCCGCTTGCGTGATGGCCGCACCTTATCTGCGCGTCAGGTGACAGCAGTGCAGTACAAAGACGATAGCGAAGGCAATGTTACTGAGCAGGTTATCTTTTCGATGATTGCATCATTTTCGGATGCAGAGTCTGGGCTGGAGTATCAAGAAGATATGCCCGTCTATCCACCCCCAGATGACCTATTGGCAGAGCAAGAGCTCAAAGAAGAGTATGTGGGTAATATCCCAGAGGCGCTGCAAGCGCGGTTTATGCGGCGGCGTCATGTTGAGATTAAGCCGGTGAAGCCACGCGACCCTATCCACCCTGAGCCGATGAAACCCAAGCAGGCAAACTGGCTTCGTATCCAGCAGCTAGGAGAGCAGCCCATCGCCATTCAGCAGGCGCTATTGGCTTTCGCCTCTGATTTCTATTTAGTGGGTACAGGCCTTATGCCCCATGGTATTAGCTTTATGACCAAAGGCTTGCAAGCGGCTAGTATCGACCACTCCATGCATTTCCACCGCTCGTTTGATATTAATAACTGGCTATTGTATGACATGTGGTGCGATACCACGTCAAGTGCCAAAGGGCTAAACCATGGTCAGTTTTGGCAAGATGGCAAGCTGGTTGCTACCGTGCAACAAGAAGGCTTGATGCGGTTAAGACGCTAGGTTAGACGTCGATGCAGAGGTTAATTCTTACACAAATCAGATAGTGTGCTAGCAAACCACGCTATTAAAATTAGCTATTAAACAAAAAAGCGCCCAGCATAATCGGCAATTTGCTGGGCGCTTTATTTTATAAATTTAACTTAATGTTTGCTTCTCTGTCTTGACTAACTATCGCCTTGACAGCAGCCACGCGCGCTTTAAAACGCGTGAAGCAGAGCGTCTTCACCAAATCAGTGAGGAGGCACTGCGCTGCGTGATGAAGCCATCTGGGGTTTGACCGTTATCGGCCTGCCAACGTGCGAATGCCTTACGCGTATTGCTACCGATGATGCCGTCTGCGCCCTTGGTATCGTAACCTGCGCTTGTGAGTCGCTGCTGTAGATTCGTCACCTGAATGGTAGATAGCGGACGCTCATAACGCGGCCATGACTTTTGCAGGCCGCCTTGACCGGCGATAGCCTTGCCCAGTAAGCTTACCCCAAGGGCATAGTTTGAAGAATTGTTATACACCTTAATCACATCAAAGTTTGGACTAAGCAGCAGGGCAGGGCCATCCTTACCTGCTGGTAGCCAAAGCTCAAGCTGGGTACCTGAGTCAAGATAGGCGCCATCAATTGGGGAGACGCCAAGTGCCCGCCATTCGGCAAACGAGCGCCTGGTCGCGACGGTATTGTAGTCAAACGCGGCAGGCAAGCTCACTTCATAAAATGGCGCTAAGCCTCGGACCCAGCCCGAGTTGCTCAAATAGCTGGCAGTTGAGGCCAAGGCGTCCGCCGTTGACCATGGATTACGATGACCATCGCCGTCACCATCGACGCCTTCGGCAAGCCAAGTACCTGGGATAAACTGTGTCTGCCCCATGCCGCCTGCCCAAGAACCTTGCAACTGTGACCAATAGACATCACCGCGCTGAAGCAGCTGAATAAGAGACAATAGCTGCGTCTCAGCGAACTCCTGACGACGACCGTCATAGGCGAGGCTGGCGAGTGCACTTGGTAAATCGCTCTTGCCGGTGACTGCCCCGTACGCTGACTCCATACCCCAAATCGCTGCGACGATTTCTGCATTCACTCCATAGCGCGACTCTAACTGAGATAAATAAGAGCGCTGCTCGGCAAACTTACTGCGGCCATTATTCACGCGCGCATCGGACACTGCTGAGTCGGCATAATCCCAAGGCATTTTAGAAAACTCTGGCTGACCTGAATCTAAAGAGATAACTTGTGTGTTGAGCTGAGCACTACCGAGTAAGCGCTGGACGTCTGAGGGGTTATAACCTGCCGCTATGGCACGATTTGAGAAGTCATTCTTCCAGTCATAAAAGCTACGGTAAGTTGGCTGCGGTGCTGGCGGCGGCGTGGTTGGTTGAACCGTTACTGTCGGCTTTTGCTCAATGACCACAGGGGCAGGCTTTACTCTTACGGTTTGCTTTTGCGTAATCTGAACGTTGCCATGACGAACGGGCTTGGGCTGTTGTACCACCTGCTGGGTTGCACAGCCAGAAGCTAATAGCACAGGAAGAATGGCAATATATTGCTTTTTTAACATCATAAAGGGTCTCAATTGTAAATAACGATTAGCAGAATTGGGTCAATTTGCACACGAGAATCTGGAAGAAGCGCCACGACTATTATGCTTAGTCGGCAGCAAAATAATTAAAACGACTGTAGCAACAAATACGAATAATGTCGATGGGTTAAGTAAGGCGATTATCCTACATCAAGGAAGCCGGGCAGTAACAATTGAGCATCAATATGCGCTTAATAGTAATATAGTCAGCTGCAACTTTATGATTAAGTTAATTATTGCTTAACTTATCTTCCAAAGTATAACTAGAGAGACGTCTATGAAGTCAATTTATATTATTAGACATGGTCAAAGCCTTGCCAATACTGGAGCGGAGTCAATGCCAGACAAGACTGTGCCCATTACCGATCAAGGCATGGAGCAAGCCAAAAAGCTATGTGCTAAGTGGCAAGCTGCACTGCCCACCCCATCGGCGATTTATTGCTCACAGATGCTACGCACTCAGCAAACCGCCCAGCCCTTTTGTGAACACTATCAGCTGGCAGCGCAGCAGCTTGAGCTATTAAATGAGCTGAGCTGCTTGGGGTTTGCGACAGTTAAAGGTTTAATGGGTAAAGAGCGCAGCAAGCTCGCCCAAGCATATTGGCTGACTGCTGATGTGAATCATCGCGATGCGGAGGATGCCGATACCTTTGCAGAGTTTTTGGCGCGCATCGATGGCTTTATTGCTACTGCGCCTAAGCTTAAGCATAACAGCCTATGCTTCAGTCACGGTCAATGGATTGGGCTGCTGGCATGGCGACTGCTTGGCTGCACTTTGAATGATAATGCTGATATGCAAAAGTTTCGCCAGTTTCAGACAGCGATGCCGATGTACAATACCGTAGTATATCGACTAGATATCTCTGATGACGGGGTGATGCAGTTAAAAGCAGGGGTTATATAAAGGCATGACCAGCCAATAACAAAAATTGATTAATAAAATAGGGCAGGTATATTGCAGCGGCGATGGATAGCAGTTAGAAATAGCTACTATAGTAGTAAGCAATAGATACAGAGAAAATACCTAATCTTAATCAAGCTTATCCTAAGATGCTGTGCTTTGAAATACAGCACTTTGAAGATGTTATAAGGATAAGTTATGCGTTTGACACAGCAAGCTTTAGTCGCTACGTTATTGACTACTTCGCTATTGACTGCCTGCCAACCTAAGGCAGACGAAAATGCTACGCCCGCTGGCGATAGCACTCAAGTTCTAGAGCATGATGTGACTCACAGCCATGAGCCTACTGATGGGCAAGCTACTGGTGCTATGGAGCATGGGGCAGATCATGATATGGCTCACGATCATGAAGCTATGACTGCATTTGGGCAAGAGTATCATGAGGGCATGATGACCATGCACGAGGATATGATGGCAGGGATGATGGCCAACGATGCTGACGTCGCCTTTGCCAAAGGGATGCTCGCGCATCATCAAGGCGCAGTGGCGATGGCTAAGACACAGCTGAAATATGGCCAAGACGAGACAATGAACACATTAGCGCAAGATATCATTAACGCGCAGCAAAGTGAGATTGAGCAAATGCAAAACTGGCTCGCCTCGCACCCTGATACTGGCAGTCAGCCGAACACTAAGGCGATGCAGCAAGCGTATGAACAATCTATGCAACCGATGCACGGTGACATGATGGAGGGTATCCAAGATAGCGATGCCGACATGGCGTTCGCTAAAGGGATGCTCGCGCACCATCAAGGCGCGATAGCCATGTCTAAAGTGCAACTAGAGTATGGTCAAGATCCCGAGATGAATAAATTGGCGCAAGATATCATTGATGCGCAGCAAAGCGAAATTGAGCTAATGCAAAACTGGATATCAGAGCACAGCGCTTAATCGAGATTTTAGTTCATCTCAACCAGCTGTATTAATGTAGCTGATCCCGCTTTTCGCTATTATCTGCCAGTCTGGGCGTGGCGGTGGCACGGTTTGAGGCATTCCATCTGACCGAGCGACTACCTCAAAACCTAGCCACCGCAACACGCCCAGCCTAGCAGGATAACCGCTACAATCGGGGCTAAACCGCACCGCAAGGCCACCATTACCACTAAAGTAAGAGGAGTAGCGCACGGTTAGCGATAGCATAACCTACGATATAACCCTTACAAAAAGGCTTATGCAAAGTTGCCACCTCCTTTTTAACTACGCGCGCACCGCTATTATCTTGCGTATAGTATCAACCCCCTAAATAAACTCTCTCTCGATATTCATTATCCGCCCGTCAACGATACCTTGAAGCTTATCCTCAATTTGACCGCATAATGACTCAACCTCACGTTTGCTAGTCATAGCGATGACGAACGTCCATTCACTGGTGTCATGCTTATCCCGCTCACCACTTTCACAAACGGCCACCGCAGGATTTTTGCCAAAACGTTGATGCAGCCCGCCCACACGTTGGCGTTTTTCTTTTAACGAGCCGCACCCAGGTAATGAGAAGGTGACGGTCAAGATTGCAATATACAAGCTACTCTCCTTCCTATTATAAATTTTCCGAATCAAAGACCTGCAACACCTTAACCATCGCCTTAGGCAGCCCCAAAGTCGCCTGAGCTTTTGCGCCGCCTAACCAAACCATATTAATATCCGCCTCTTGCAAGGCTTTGGTCAGCTCAGTAGCTTGCTCAGCGCTTAGCGTTAATTGCTGCGGCTGCAAATACCAATGAAAGTGGGTGAGCGAATGCTTAATCGGCGCGTCATCTAGTAATGAGTCACTAACCGATTGCGGCGTGAGATTATGCGTCGTCAGCCAATCATTAATAATCTGCTCAGCCGTGGTAAATTCGCTTTCATAAACGTCATCATCTTGCGCAGTCGTCAATACCGTCTTACCCTGAGTTTTCTGCTCAAATTGCAGTGGCAAGACCCAAAGCCCACCCCAGATACCGCTATCAGGACGTTGCAGCCAGAGTATCTCACCTGCTTTATTTTGAATCAGCAGCGCATTGCTAAAGCGGCTGGGTTTGGGTTTCTTTTTGGCTTTGACCGGGTAGTCCATCTCACGGCCTTGTGCGTGGGCAATACAATCGGCATTCACTGGACACAGCGTGCATTGCGGGTTACGGCGAGTACACAAGGTTGCGCCCATATCCATCATCGCTTGCGCGTAATGACCGCTGTCATTGCTCGGGGTTAAGCGTTCAGCCAGTGCCCAAAGCTCCTTGGTAGTAGCGGACTTCATAATATCGCCATCAATCCCTGCCCAGCGCGTCATCACCCGTTTGACGTTGCCATCACAAATCACCCCGTAGCCATGTAATCCCATCGCCACGATAGCCCCTGCTGTAGATAGCCCCACGCCTGCTATGGCCTCCCAGCCTTCGACCGTCTGCGGAAAGTCGCCTGTCTCCTCGATAATGGCAACCAACTGCTTAGCGCCTTTGTGTAGATTACGCGCTCGCGCATAATAGCCAAGTCCTGCCCAATGCTCCGCCACCGTATCCCAGTCTGCATTGGCTAAATCCTGCACCGTCGGGAACGAGGACATAAAACGCGCAAAGTAGGGGATAACGGTCGTTACTTGGGTCTGCTGTAGCATGACCTCAGACAGCCAAACGATATAGGGGTTAGGCGTGTCGGTCTTGTGCTGTTGCCACGGTAAATCGTGGCGGCCGTTGCTGTCGAACCAGTTGAGGATGCGTGGCGCGAAGGTATCTAGGGCGTGGGGAGGTTGGGTAAATGTGGTGTTTTGAGTAGCAAGTTTTGAATTAGCGGTTAGCTCGGTCATAGATAGGGTTTTCAGAATTTTAAGGTGATTAATTATACCTTATATACGTAGGGTCTATGATTGAGGTTTGTAGGGTTAGATTGGGTAGTTTATGCAACTTGTTGCTATTGACGTTGGGGGATTTCATTAATTAAGCTAAAAAACTAATCGGTTGCTGATACCAATCCTAAATGCTGTACAAAAGGCAAAAAATCTTTGTCTCGAAATAATAAAGGTAATTTATGGTCGATACAGTATCCAGCAATCATGACATCATTGGACTTGCGGATAGTAATACCTTTCTTACGTAATTGGCGGTAATAATCCACATATCTTAACGCTTTTTGCTTATCCATAATCTCGAAACAGGTCAATGACGACAGTAGATTTAATGCTTCGTCATGTTCTTTATTATGTCGAAAACCTTGTAATACTTCTAGCAGTATGACATCAGTGATACCGACATGACCATCGACAAGTAACGCATCAAGCAAGTCTGTTTGTTCGCTATCACGACCAGAGAAGTAGTCAATCCAAACACTCGAGTCGACCACTATGACATTTGCCAAATCAGAGGTCATATATCTTTCTCACTAGAAGATTCGGGCAGCGCTTCAACATTCATGCGCATCTCGTCCAAGTCGCCATCCCATTGCAGCTTACCTCTAAATTTACGCAGAGCACGCTGCTTCTGCATTCGTACCAATAATTTAAGGGCTTCGTCTACAGTGTCCTTTTTGGTTTTAATGCCGGTAAGGCGCTGCGCCTCGGTCATTAAATCATCATCAATTATAATATTAGTTCGCATAACAGACTCCGTTATGTGTATGTTTATAGAATATAATACACATAATATAGGTAGAGTCTGTCATTAACTGTATTTATCGCTACTTCCGATTCTTTCTAGCCCGAAGCCTTCGCAAGCGCTTTTCCTCTACCTTAGCCTCTTTTTTCTCCGCCGCTGCCGCTAGAAGTCCTTCGACCATGACCTCCTCTTTTTCACGCATCTCAGGCGTCTCGAGGCTAATTCGGCCAAGCGTACCACTGCGCAGCTCATTAACTAAGATTTCACTCATGCGGTAGGTGTCAACGATGCCGCCTTTTTGCAAAAGCCCTCGATTGCGGCCCGCCACTTCAAAGAATTCCCAATCCGTCTTTGGTAACTCTTCTATTTTATAGCGGGCTTTGAGCAGCTCAGGATAAGCCTCAATGAGGTACTCAGCGGTATAGCTGGCGACATCAGCAAAGTCAAAAGCCGTGTCTTTAATACCACCTGTGGCTGCCAAGCGGTAGCCTGAATTGGGGTTTTCAATTTTGGGCCAGAGCATTCCTGGGGTGTCATACAGCATGATGTCGTCATCAATCTTGATCAGCTGCTGCGACTTGGTCACCGCTGGCTCGTCGCCAGTTTTAGCGATGGAGCGTCCTGCTAAGGCATTGATTAATGTGGACTTGCCGACGTTAGGGATGCCCATGATGAGGACTTTAATTTGTCTGCCAGTTCCGACTTTATTGGGTATCAGCTGCTTACAAAGCTGAACGATGCGCTTGACCTCGACCGTTTTATTGTCATCACAAGCGATGGCTTTGACTTGATCTTGGCTCTCTAAATACTCAATCCAAGCCTTGGTTTGATCAGGGTCAGCGAGGTCGGCTTTGTTAAGGATTTTAATGACCGGTTTTTGCCCTCTTAGCTTAGCCACCATTGGGTTTTCACTACTATAAGGGATGCGAGCGTCAATCACTTCAATCACCACATCCATCTCTGGCATGATGTCTTTGATTTCATTGCGGGCTTTGTTCATGTGGCCGGGGAACCACTGAATAGTTTGTGTCATTGCTTGGCTAACCTTTTTTTTACTAATCAAATAAATTTTGCGATGTGTCAGTACTATTGTCAGTGCTTATCAATAGCGTCAGTTTACTACAGAACCTATGATGGTTCGGCACAATTTAAAACTGAGCAGCTCAGCTGCAGGTTTTACCAGGCGGCTCTTTGGCTCTATATTTAATCCTCGTTCGCTACGGTTTCATTATTATCACTGTCATCTTTTTGCTCAGGAGGTAGCGGCGCAAGGTAGCCAATTAACAATATCAAGCTACCTGCACCAATAAAGGATACTACCCGCCAAATGGCCTCGGTCTGGGATAAATCAACCGCTACCAGCTTGAGGACCACAAGCCCGAGTAGGCCAATGCCCATGAACCAAAGCGCTCGCAGCCAATGGCGACTGGCGATGATGGTCGCGACTAGCGCCAATAGCGTCCAAATAATCGTCAAGCCTGTCTGCACTTGTTCGCTATCCCACGCGCCGCGATACCAAAGCGGCGTACCTGCATAGGTGTGCAAAGTTCTAACCAGCATACTAGAGACGACCCAAAAACCAATAAGCCCTAAAACACTCAGTAGCAAGTTTCCCGTATTATTTCGGTAGCCTTGCCTCTGATTGAGGAGCGAGCTATGGTACTGATTAAGATAATTCAGACCGAACCCATAGAGCAAGACCGCCCCTAAAGTGATGTCGTAAAGGTTGACAACGGGAATATATGGCAGTCCCCAAACCTCGCCATCGTAATACCAATTGGTAATGACCACCCAGCATAGGGTTAAGGGGACGAAGACTCTGGCGCAGTCGAGCAGTGCCGATTGCCAGTCAAACCAATATAAAGGTTGCCTCTGGCAATGGAAAAGGGAGGTAGTAGCCTCGTGAGAAGTATTTACTTGGGCAGAATAGTATCGATAGCTCAACCAAAACCCGATGAGCATAACAGCGACAGGGATTAAAATAGTCATAGTCCCATGCGAGGCGGGCAGACCATAATGGACGGTGGCAGCGAGAACCAAAACGCCAGTGCCCAGCCAAGTGGCACTATCAGATCGAGATAGGGTCCGATGCGAGTGCCAAGTCTTTAACCATAATTGCCCTACGACTAGCCAACCGATTATTAATGCTATGAAAACTGTCCAATGTAAGGCCGACCACTGTTGATGAAATTCTCCCCGTTGTGGCAGCTGAATGACCAACATAAGATAAAACAATAATAGCGCCGCATGACTGAACTTACCAATCTCGTGCCAGCTGTAGAGCCGATCAATGAGCCAGTAGCCGATAAGGCAGCCTAAAGACGCCATCGCTATAAGCATTGAGGTCGCCACGTGAGCGTCTTTAAACCAAAGCTTAAGCCACTGGTCCAAGTCTAAACCGAGCACAAACAGCGACCAACAGGCTGTGATACAGGTTAATAAAGTAATTAATATAGGGCTTTGCCAGAGTGCCTTAAACGCTGCGCTTTGGCTATTAATGCCGGTCAGCCATTGCTGGGCAGCATGCTGGCTAACACCTAAGGCGCGGGCGAGCTTAGGCAGCTCATTAGTGGCAAGCGCTGGGCCTGATGCTGGGTCTGATTGCTCCGAATCTTGGCTCAAAACGATGGGCGAGTTACTGGCGCGCAGAATAAACATCGAAGCAAGAGCACTTAGCGCGGAGAGGCTCAGCGCTAATGTCGGCTGCTCAGTGGGGGTCGAATCCAAATTAATGACCAAGTCGGGCAGTAAGATAGCCACACCAATAAGCTGAAGCAGCACGCCGAACCAAGCTGACCACGCCCGTAATGAGCGCCTACCAAACCATACCAGTGCTAGACCTTGAATCGCCCAGCCCATCGCTATCCACTCGGCATCCAAGGCAAGCGGCACGGTCAGCGCCAAAAATCCCAGTCCCAACGCTAGCATACCCTCAGTGATTAAGGCGTATTGCTGACTGCGTCTAATAAATAGCCAGCTAAGCGCAAGGTAAACGGTAGCGAATAGGGCGCTAGTGAGGGTCAATGCATGAGTAATACCGTTAAGTAATACGTTGAATATTCCGAAGGCCAATAGAGGGACTGAGAACAGTAGACCAACATCGATAGGAAAGACATAAAGGCTATGGTTAAGCTGAGCCGCAGGCAGGTGACTGGCTTGAGACGATACAGTTGGGGCAGCACTTCTTGAGTTGTAGGCGATGATTTGCTGAGCATAGCGAATGACAATGAATAAATACAGCAGCCAATGCATGGCGGTGATTAGCACTAATGTCCAGCGCTGCGACTGTAATTCAGCCGATAAGTTTTCCGTTAATCCCCAGTAATAAGCCAGCCCAAAAGTAACGCCAGCCCCTAGCAAGTTTAAGACTTTCCAAGTCCGGTAATGGGCAGTGATAGCAATGGCAACGTTTAATAGCAAATAATAGCTAAAGAGCATCACCAAGCTGCCCGTTTCGCTGCTGGTCAAAAGCGGCGCAAAGAAGCCCCCGGAGAAGGCCAGCAGGGCAAGCGGAAAGGCATTTTGGCGGACCGCTAAGCCAATGGTTACCGCAGACAGAGCAGCCAATGCAGCGAAGCTTGGTAGACTTGGGATAACACGATAGACATCATAAGCAAAGTAGGTGGTCAAGTAGGCGATGGATAAGCCCGTGCCTTGTAAGGTAATGCCGTAAGCAAAGCGTTTTTTTGCTAGCTTAAGCCCTAGTCCTGCCAGTGCCAATCCGGCAATGACTATCCCACCAAGCTTAAGGCCTATCGGAATCTCAATATACTCACTGAGTAAGCGCAGTAATAGCACCACGCCAATGAGCAGTACGATAACGCCGACGCGAACGACCAAATTGCCGCCCATAAACCAGTTTTGAACGGATTTGATTAAAGAGGTGACGATGGGCAAGGAGCGCTCATCAGGCTCCATAATAGGGGGCGGCGATTCTCCCGCTGATTGAGACGCCAAAGAGTCTTTGCTAATAGGTTGCCCAAGCGCGGCATTTATATCAGAAGATGACATACCAGTAGGATCAGAAGCACTATTCAATATAGCGATGTCATCACGGCTTGATGTCGTTGACAAGGTAGGGGCTGTTACGGCGCGAGCTTCAGGCGATAGGGTCTCTGTCTTGGTTAGTGTCTCTGGTCTAGGTTTAGTCTCAAAAGTGTTTGACGATGTTTTGGTGGGCGCAGAAGAGGTAGCAGAGGGTGTCAAAGTAGAGGGCGTAACAGCGGATGACAACGAAGGGTGGGCGTTGTCTTTATAGGTGTTCAGCTCACGCTGGAGCTGATCAACCTCACGGCTTAGCTTATCTAAGCGCTGACTGACCTTGCTATATACGGTAATGCTGACGACCAGCAAAATAACGAAAGCAAACCAAATAGGCTGCTCTAGCAACAAGTACAGCATCATTACCCCTCTATCAGTCTTATAATTAAGAGTCTTTCATTTAAGAGATAATGACGCTATTAATGAACAAACACAAGTCTAATAAGCCACTTAGAGTTAAGCAATATTTTGTACTTGCAAGGCGTTGGTTATTCTAAAAGTTTCTAATCGTTCAATAAAAAAGGCCCACTTATTAAGCGGACCTTCTAATGAGAGAGTTAGGTTATAAACGAGCAGATACGGAGTCTTATTTAAGAAGTCTGCTTAAGATGCTTGGTCATAAAGTCAATCATTTTATCCCAGCTTTGTTTGGCAGCGGCTTCGTTATAGCCCAAGTCCACATCATTTTCAGCAGCGCGCTTATCGGCGTCAGGGTTGGTGAAGCCGTGCTTCGCTCCCTCATAGACATCGACTTGATAATTGACCTCTGCATTATCCAGCTCTTTTTTCAGACCCTCAATACCTTCCATCGATACCATAGAGTCCTCTGCACCATGGGCTACTAAAACATCGGCGCTGAACTTACCTTTTTCGGCTGGCTGCTTGGGTGTTGGATTACCGTGGAAAGTGGCCACCGCTTTGACGGGCATCCCTTCGCGGGCCATGTCTAGTGCAATCTTGCCGCCAAAGCAATAACCAATGACGCCAAGACGGTCGCTATCAACTGCCATCTGATCGCTGAAGTCTTTGAGGATTAATTGACAGCGCCCCATGAGTTTATCTTGATCAGCTAGCATCTGCTCCATCCATTCGTTGGCCTGCGCTGCATCGGTAGTCAGCTTGCCTTCACCGAATACATCCATCACCACGGCGGCAAAACCTGCCTCTGCTAGCTTTTCACACACAGTGCGTGGGTGCTCGACCACCCCCCACCATTCTGGCGCGATTAAGATACCAGGCACAGGGTTCTCAGCACTTGCTGCTTCTGGTAGCGCCACATAGCTGATTAGTTCCATGCCAAAGTCGGCAGTTGAATTAAGCTCATAAGTTTTGATTGTCATGGTTATCATCCTTAGATTATTGACTGTTAAGGTGTTTATTAAGGCAAATCTTATCGCCTACTGCTATTGAGATACAACATCTTCGTTAGCGATTATTATTCATAAGATTAAAAGGGTTCGGAATAAAAAGCATATAAATATTGCTGAACAATATCTAGCGATGGCTAAGTTTATTCACAACAATTTACCTTACCGTCGGCTTAAGCGAAAAACAGCTATAATACTGTAACCAATTCTAAGCTGATTACTGCCAATGATTAACCTTGCCAACCCTGCAACCTCATATCCGGATAGGAAGCCCTCAATCCCTGCCCAACCCAGCGCTCCTTTAGACTCTTCAGGCTCTATGATGCGTCCAATCGCAACAACCCCTGAGCTTAGAGCGCAATTTTGGCAGCGCTTTGCTTTGGATGAACTGACGACTGCTGAATGGGAGGCGCTGTGTGATGGTTGCGGCGCATGCTGTTTGATAAAGTTTTTAGAGGATGACGATGCCCAGACTGACGTCGAATACACCGATGTCGCTTGCCGGTTACTCGACTGTGAGTCGGGTTATTGCTCGAATTATGCCGACCGCCAAAAATATGTGCCCGATTGTGTATCGCTCACCCCAGATAAATTGGTCGATATGATGTGGCTGCCCAGTAACTGTGCTTATAAGCGCTTGTACCTTGGACAGGATTTGCCAGAGTGGCACTTGCTTATCACTGGTGATGCGGTAGCGACGCAGCAGGGTATGCGTGAGGCTGGCGTTGGCGTAGCCGGGCGCTGTGTCAGCGAAGTAGGTATTAGCGAAGAAGAGTTAGAAGAACGGGTGGTGACTTGGATTGAGGTTTAGAGATAGATGAGAAAAGTGGGTTTTTAGTTACTTTCTCTCATTTATTATCTGCGATTGAGTCTATGTCACAAATGTACGGCATCTTATCGTTTATGGGAAGCTTGTAACAAGCCTTGTAGGAACAGCATGGTTCCCTAGTGAGGACTTGAAGGTTTGGCTTTAGACTAATTATATCGAGGGTTTTAATTACTGAAATGACCATAGTGTACATATACTAGATTTTTCAATAACCTCTATATCTGAGTTTATTAAGAGTAGAAAAATGTAATCAGCATAGGTCTTTTTAACAGTTAGGCTTGGGCTTCTTTCCTCGGCAAGAACAAATACACAACTGAATATGGGACGATTTCGCAAGTAGATACCTATGCTTGCTATAAGCAAATTATCTCTTTAGCCAAGAAAATAAGCCCTTCTTCTTTTTCTCACTAGCCATTTTCATGCGCTCTTGCCACATATCAATCCATTGTTGTTGCGGCCTGTCATAATCAAACTCTTTCATAAAGTCATAAGGTTCAAAGTAGCTTGCTAAAGGTTTAAAATCTATAAGCTCTTTGGGTGCTATGGGACTGTCTATACCTAAATCATAACCATGTATTGCGGCAATTTTGGCATACATCACTACTTGAATTTGTAGGTAAAAATCAAACCAAACATTACCATCATAAGCTGCTTTTTTAGCCAGTCTAGGTTCAAGTAGTTTGGTTAATGCCGTTTGCATTGCTTTTGTGTCTCTATCACATAAAGCAATGTAAAACTCATGGTCAGGTATACGTATGATGTCTCGTTTATCTTTATTGTTATCATTTAAAAAAACTAAGCTACGTTCTTTTAATGACGTCCAGTCTCCTGCTAATGCAAGCAGGGTATTTTTATTGAAGTATGGACGGGTATCTTTACGGTCATAGGGCTCATTGATTTCTACTATTTCATCTCGATGATTAATTAAGTAATTTATTAAATCGAGATTATCTGACATGAGGGCTATAAAAAAGTTATTGGTATTATAGCCATTGTATGCCCAATAGATTTCTTCTCTGCCCATGATTTGCAGTTTGGCTGCCACATAAGCGTCTTGTTTAAAGGCATTAACATCAGCATGTAGTAATAAGTCAGAGGATGCTTTGGCTTCATAATATGTACCTAAGCTTTTCATACAATATAGCGGGTTTCCAACCGACGTATGAATTATCTTTAATAGCTGTTGAATATCGTCAATATAATGCTGACCATTACGCAGCAGGTAATTGGCTCTACCCATGACATGTTCAACGCTCGCTCGATAATCTCGTCCAGCCTCACTGCCCAAATATTCTTTATAGTCATTAGTCATAGTAGGTTCAATTTTTTATTAATTTTTAATATGGCTATACCCCAGTAAAACCCCTAAATAAGACTACTATTTGAGCTAATTGACCACTTAAAACAGACGGCTATAAGAGAACTACTTGTAACGGTTTAATAGGCGCTATCTTTATAAGGTTTATCTTAAATGCTAAAGGGCTAAGAGTTGCATCTCTTAGCTCTTTTTTATCATCTAATGAATAATAAACGTAGAATTAAAAATGGTGAAAAATTTTATGGCGTATTCGTTGAATCGTCCTGCATAAGTTTAGGGACTGGCAACCCCTGCCGAATTAACTTTGAGTAAGCATCCAATGACTGATTGTCCTCAGCACTAAATTGAGCGACTTTTGGATTAATATGAGCATGGTCATACCACTCGCTCATGGTCCAAACCTCACCGCTGTCTGAGCCTGAGTCTGCCGTAGTGTCGGCCTTGGGTGACTTCGGTAGCATGCCGACATCGTATAAGTAATTGGGCAGCCAACCCGATGCCCAAATGCGGTAATCCCAAGGCAGCCTGCCATCACTAATCGCCTGCGCCATATAAAAGATGATAGTGGTACAGTTGCTGGTCAAAGTATTGTACCAAGCTGGCTCGGCTTGAAGGTCGTCTGCTGCTTTAAGATAGGCCTCAAACATAGCGCGCAGCTCGGACTGGGTGAGATTGCTAATGGGGAATAGGTATACCTGCTCACCGCGTGCGTTGGTGCGGGTATAGATGATGTCGCGCTCCTCACTAGCTATCAGGCTTAGCTCATACTGCTTAAAAAAACCGCCAAGCGCTGAAAAGTCCTCATGCTGCTCTTTTCGGATCTCAAAGGAGAAGGACAAGGGCCTTGCATCTGTAAAATGAAAGCTAACTAGGGTATGGGCGATTATTGGCCCCATCCAGTAGGTGTTTACCACATCGACGCCGCTAAGCTTGGCGAGATCTACCTGACGCGATTGCCAATGTTCGGTTGCTGTACTTGCCGTCTGCCAGTCAAAATTGCGCACATTATGCAGCGTGACCAAATCAGCATTATTAGCATCGCGCTCATAGCTTAAACTATGCGCTACCTCAGGCTTCCAGTCGCGGTCTTGCTTGGCGGGTATTGAGATGAACCATAGTAGGCCTATTACCCATACAGCGGTATAAAGCCAACCAAGCGGCTTAACTATTCGTCCACGCTTAGCCTTTGGCACAAATCGCGAGCTAATGACAACTAACGCCAGTAGCGCCACAGCTAACATGAGCGGCCAGCAGAGTAGGGGCTGCTGGATTAACTGATACCAAAGCGCTGCAATGAGCCATAAGGCACTAACTATCACGCTAAGAGTGATGCTGCTGCTGAGAATAAAGTGCCACCATTGAGAGCGACTATCGGTAGTGGTCGGCATTTTATAGCGATTATTTATGTGATTCATCGACGCAGTATCGATGAATGAGACGACAGACAGGGAATAAACAGCAGCATAATCATTAAGGCTAAAAGTGAATAGCCGACCATAACAAAATATCAGCTGCTGTAGCAAGATAATATGTACGATACGTGAGCTATCTGTTGTAAGTTATCTAGAGTTTGATAGTCCTTGTACTCGTAACTTAATGACCCTACAGCCATTTAGATTAAAGCTTGCAATAAAGATGACGGATAAAAGCCCAACAGACAAGATACAAATTCGCTAAATTAGCCGTTGAATGTCAAATAGTCATGGGATAAAGTGAGGGTAATTTGGTTAATAGCGAGGTTAAACTACCCCACCATGTCTGACGACACCTCTTCTAGTTCGAGCAGCTCTAGTAGCTGGTCAATGCGCGGCTTAAAGCGCTGGCTGCATGCTGCTCCAGAGACCCGAGATGAACTTATCAAGCTGGTGCAAGAGTCGCACCAATTCTTAGAGCCAGATACTGTCGATATGTTAGAGGGCGTGCTTGATTTACCTGCCACTCAGGTACGCGAGATTATGACGCCGCGGCCGCAAGTGACGGGTATTCACGAAAGCGCAAGCCTTCCTGAGGTGATGGATATCATCCTTGAGACCACCCATTCGCGCTATCCGGTGTTTGACAGTCAAGACGACGATGCCGTTATTGGTATCTTACTGGCGAAAGATCTCATTCCAAAATTGGTGCACCTACTGCGTGATCATGACGAGAGTATTAATAGCTTTCGCCTAAAGGATATGGTGCGCCAGCCACTCTATATTAATGAGAGTGCTCGCTCCGACACCTTGCTGCGCTCCCTTCAGCGCACGCAGGTGCATATGGCGATCGTGGTTGACGAGTTTGGTAACTTCGGCGGCGTGGTCACCATGGAAGATCTGCTAGAAGAGATCGTCGGTGATATTGTCGATGAGCATGATGACTTCAATGAAGACAGCGATATCAATAATATCGTCCCCCATCCCGAAAAGCTTAATAGCTGGATGGTGCAGGCCTCTACCGTTATTGAAGACTGTAATGACGAGCTTGGTACACACTTCGACGATACCGACGTCGATACAATGGGCGGGCTGGTCATGCAAGCGTTAGGTAATGTTGGCGATTTAGAAGGTGAGTCGGTGACGATTGATGACTGGCAGATTACCATTGTCGATGTCGATGGTCGCTTTATTAAGGCGCTTGAGCTAACCCCGATCAACATATCTGGGTTAGAGGCATAAGACCAAAAGGTTTTAATACATCTAAGGCTCCTAACGAAAGCCGCTATTATTGAAAAGGCGTTAAGAGATTAGCGCCCTTTTCTTTTTAATCAGCCCTTTTAATCAGCCCCTATCATATGCTTATAGCCAATCAAGTCAGGCTAAGATAAGTGCTGCGCTCTGAAACGATATTATAAATGCCGCAGTTTCACGGGGATAGATTGACTAAAGTAGTCAATTTATCCCTAACACTGGTATGATACGCAAGATTATAAATTTCTTTAAAGTAGAGTCACTATCTTTAAAGTAGAGTTGCTATAAAAAAGGGCTACTAAGATGTTGACCTGTGTGAAGGGTTACGCAACGCTCAGTAAGCGGGCGTAATCTATACCAGTACTGCGTTGAAATTTATTCGTACCACTTTTAAGGCTTGTTGAATACTCGTCTTCGTAGGAAAAATTGAGCCAGTTTTTACACGCAAGTAAAAATCAGGCGCAAGTCTAAGCCTATTTATCAACACGTGGTGAATGCTCAACACGCCCTATTTTAAATTGACTATATTACGCCTTGTTGGAAGACTTATGCGTCCCACTACTCAGCATCTGCAAACCCATCTTAGCAGCAGCCGAACCAAGCCTCCTTACACTCTACCTCTAGGGCTTTCACTAATTATCGCCTGGCTAGCCGGGGCGATGTTTATGCTGTCTCTGGCACCTTATGGCTTCTGGCCATTAGCGATAGTGTCGCCTGCTATATTGTATGCACTGCTTATTCCCAAAATGTCCAATAAGCGCGCCTTCTTTATTGGTGAGTCCTACGGTATGGGGCTTTGGTGTGTGGGGGCATTTTGGCTATACACTTCCATTCATGACTATGGAGATACCCCAACTTGGCTCGCCTTAATAGCGATTGCCGCTATGGGTCTAGGTATGGGACTGTTTCACGGGATTTTAGCGCTGGTGTATAATCGGTTTATGGGCAAGCAGCCGCTGGCTTTTGCCGCATTATGGGTCACTCAAGAGTGGCTAAAGACTTGGCTATTTACTGGATTTCCTTGGCTATTCGTCGGCTATGCCTTCACTGAGCAGTATTGGCTATCATCGCTCGCGCCTATTGCCGGCGTGTTTGCTGTCTCTTTCGTGGCCGTTTTATTGGCGGCAAGTCTGGTAGAAGCACTACGTCGACGAGCCGGATATCTGATAGCCAGTGTTGCGCTCATTGCCGTTAGTACCTTAATTTGGCTTATTAATCCAGCTTGGACCACGCCTAAGAACACACCGAATCTATCAGTCTCATTGGTGCAGGGCAATATTCCTCAAGATCTTAAGTGGCTCACTGAGTATCAGATTGAGACTTTGCGGATTTATGCTGATTTATCCCGTTCAGAGTGGGGCCGTGACCTTGTTATTTGGCCCGAGTCATCCATCCCGATGTTTCAGACGGAAGCTTGGCCTTTTATTACCGAAATAGTTAAGCAGGCTAAATCCTCAAATACGACGTGGGTGACGGGTATCCCTTATAAAGACGATGCTGCCTTTAATCCAACTACTGACAAGTACCCACCATTTTATAATAGTGTCATTGCCTTAGGCAGTCAGGGCGAAGGTCTCTATAAGAAGCAGCGACTCGTGCCATTTGGAGAGTATATCCCATTTGAGGGGACGCTTGATCTGTTCCCCAACCTAGCGGGCAGTCAAGACATTATGAGCTATAGTCGCGGCGTGGCCAATCAAGCCCCGCTCAGCGTACGCGGTCACAAGCTAGGTGCTGCCGTCTGTTATGAGGTGGCTTACCCTGACACCACGCGGCGCAATGCTATTGGTACAGACTTTCTGTTGACGATATCTAATGATGCTTGGTTTGGTACTTCTGCAGGCCCGCTGCAACACCTGCAAATGGTACAGATGCGCGCCTTAGAGACAGGTCGCTGGTTTATGCGCGCTACCAATACTGGGGTCACGGCAATCATTAACCATAAAGGCCAAATCGTCGAGCGTGCGCCACAGTTTGAGCGTTTGGTACTGCGCGGTGAGGTCGAGGCACGAACGGGCGAAACACCATTTGTGAGGTTTGGCAGCCTACCTATTTTGCTGCTATCAGCGCTGCTAATAGTGCTCAGCTACTTAGGCGCTCGTGTCAGTCGCCGGCTGCCACGCGCCACCATCACTAAATTCAATAAACTTTAATCACAAGAATTCCTTTAATTACTTATGGGTTTTCACAATTGCGTATAAATTGCGATATAATAGATTAAATTTATAAACATCCTTGAATCCAACCTTAAATCAGGCAGGTCAGATATGGCAGATCTTAGCGAAAAAAATCCCATGAAAGAGTTCTCGTATGCCCTAGTTGGCGTCGCTTTATTTTTAGGTATTGTATTACTTATCGGTATCACTGCC
Source organism: Psychrobacter pygoscelis (assembly GCF_004335015.1). Taxonomy (GTDB): domain Bacteria; phylum Pseudomonadota; class Gammaproteobacteria; order Pseudomonadales; family Moraxellaceae; genus Psychrobacter; species Psychrobacter pygoscelis. The sequence continues at coordinate 19,508 of NZ_RQRU01000005.1, read as the reverse complement.
TTTTTACGTCCAGCAGGTGAGCATATTGATCCAGCACCAGCCGCTGAAGTAGCGGAAGAGACAGCGCCTGCCCAAAGCCCTGCTGCTGAAGGTGATGAGGTAGCTGGCGTTACCGAAGCGGTGACCACAGAAGAAGAGACCGAAGCCAATACTGAGATTGCTGCTGATGCTACCGCTCAAGCCACGGCTGAGCCTGCAGTAGATACTACTGGCGCGATCGCGACTGCGCAGTCAGGCACTGCCACCGCTGAGGGTACAGTAAGTCAAGCCGCTGTGGCTGATGCGCCAGTTAATGCTGAGGCGATGGATGCTGATACAGATGGCAGTACTGAAGCTGAAGCTACTCCTGCTCAATAACTCTCTAATGCTACTGAAGGGCGTTATCAAAAGCTAATTATTTACAGCTATCTAGCCATAATTAGCCGCGTATAAAGCTCTCAGGTAACTATTTATATCTTTACTTCACCTTATACCTTTATTTTTAATAAAACCCGCCCGACACATCAGTTTGGCGGGTTTTTTACGGGTATTTTGTATTTAATCTCTTTACATAGTTAAGGACTGATGGAACAATGTCGCCCTCAAATATTTCCATTACAATTTGTATGGAATAAGGTCATAATTGTTTACTATTAGTCCTAAATACAGCAATCAGTGCGACAAACCGTCTCCAGCTTGTCCTAGGTCTCTTTACGCTGATAAGCAAGCTCGGCTAACGATGTCGCACATTAGGACTTGTCATAACCGTTTTACAAAAGAAGGACTAGAGGTATGAGCATGGATTCACAGCGATTATCTTCAGCAGAAGCGAAGGCCTTAGATCACGGTTTTATGGGGCATCCAAAACCGCTACGCTCGCTGTTCTTTACCGAAATGTGGGAGCGCTTTTCTTACTACAGCATTCGCCCACTATTGGTCTTATTTATGGTGGCGACCGTCAGCAGTGGCGGTTTTGGCTTTGATGAGGCTACCGCCTCGGCGATTTATGGTATTTTTGCTGGGTCTTTGTACTTAGCAGCGGTTCCTGGTGGTTGGCTTGCGGATAACTGGCTGGGTCAAGAGCGAGCATTATGGTGGGGCAGTATCATTATAGCTCTAGGTCACTTGTGTATTGCCTTATCAGCTATATTCGGTATGGCGTTATTCTTTTCAGGGTTGGTCTGTATTGTCTTAGGGTCAGGACTATTCAAAACCTGTATCTCTGTCATGGTTGGGGCGCTATATCCAAAGGGAGATGTGCGCCGTGATAGTGGTTTTACCTTATTTTATATGGGTATCAACATCGGTGCGCTATTAGCGGCGCTTATTGTGGGCGTGTTTAAAGAAAAAGGTATGTGGCACATCGGCTTCGGTGTCGGTGGTTTAGGGATGCTTCTCTCCTTACTTGTCTACCGCTTTGCCGCCCAAAAGAACCTTAATAAATATGCGCGCGCCAAAAATATTACCGCCGACTGGGAAGTGGCCTCTGGTCGCTACAAAAACGTAGGGCTATGGGTAGCAGGCTTTGGCGTTTTACTACTGACCTTAATGGTACTGATTGCCACGGGTATCGTTCCCTTTAATGCCGCAATGGTTGCACAATATATGACCTACATTATTGCGGCAGTCGTTTTGGGTTATTTCGCCATTATGTTTATCTCACCAAGGCTGGATAAAACCGACAAGCTACGTCTGCTCGTCTGCTTTGTATTGATTGTTGGTTCGGTGCTGTTCTGGTCCAGCTTTGAGCAGCAGCCTACCTCGTTCAACTTATTTGCCGATCGCTATACCGACCTTGATGTTTTAGGCTTTAGTATCCCGAGTATTTGGTTTCAGTCACTGAACCCTTTGTTTATTCTATTGCTAGCACCGATTGTTAGTATCGTTTGGGTCAAGCTTGCCAATCGCGGTCTTGAGCCTAATAGCATGGTGAAGTTTGCGCTTGGTATGCTGTTGGCGGCCGCTGGCTTTGCTTTGATGATTTTGGCCTCTAAGATAGTGGTGGCGCAGCCCGGTACCTTGGCATCGCCATTGTGGCTGGTCGGTAGTTTATTGTTATTAACCCTTGGTGAATTGGCGCTAAGCCCAGTTGGACTGTCTTCAATGACTAAGCTTGCGCCCGATGGCATGCAAGGTCAGATGATGGGATTATTCTTTGCCTCTATCGCGATGGGCAACCTCGTCGCGGCCTTCTTTGGTGGTCATGTCTCTGCCGATCAGATCGAAGGTCTGCCTGGCCTATTTACCACTATGACCATCTTCTTGATTATTACCGCAGTGATTCTTTTGGCATTGGCTAAGCCGATTAGCAAGATGCTAAAAGACAGTGAGCAAGCGGATCAGCAGTTTCACTAAGCTGGCATCCACTTAAATGGGCAGTATAAGACGCGCTATCAGCCTTGGTAGCGCGTTTTTTATCTTGACCGTACCTAGCGTTCGTCTCAACTTAGCTCGACTATAGTTGCCGCGGTCTATCAAGCCTATTGAGCGAATAAGCACGAGGGCTTGAAAATCCACTTTTCGACCTAATCTAGGATGGCGTCACACTAATTTAAACACTGCGGCATAGCAAAGCTTTTATAGAGCAGATAATTTAATAAACAGCACTTAACATTCAATAAAAAACAAACGCTATTAGCGCCCGTTATTAGCTTCGCATGCTAGCTGACCAGACACGCTTTGCGTGTCATTCTTATTAATATCTCGCTATTTTTATTCAAAACTTCTCGTACAACAGGATACCTTATGAGTAAGCAAATTATTAAAGATCGCATCGATAACCTTCGTAAAACGCTGACTACTAATGATTTAGACGCTATTATCGTCCCTTCTGCTGATCCGCATCTATCTGAGTATTTACCTGAGTATTGGCAAGCGCGAAAGTGGCTGTCTGGATTTACTGGGTCGGTCGGTACATTGGTAGTGACGAAGGACTTTGCCGGACTTTGGACAGACAGTCGTTACTGGGTACAAGCTGCGGACCAGTTAGCAGATACCGGCATTAGCCTGCAAAAGCTACAAAAAGGCGCGCCCAACCATATCGACTGGCTAGCCGACCATCTGAGTGAGGGAAGTAGCGTGGCGGTTGATGGTAATGTGCTGTCCCTCGCTGAGCAAGACCGCTTAACGGACGCTTTTGACGATAAAGAAATCCGCCTGATTACTGAGCAAGACGTACTTACCGAGATTTGGCAAGAGCGTCCAGCTTTGCCCAGCGCCAAGCTATTTGCCCATGACGATGACTTTTTGTCGCAGTCTGCCAAAGACAAGCTGGCAGCAGTGCGCGAGCAGCTGCAAGCGAGTGGCGCTACGCATCACCTGATCTCAAGCCTTGATGATATCGCTTGGCTCACCAATCTTCGTGGCAGCGATGTGGACTATAATCCCGTATTCCTCGCACACATGCTGATTACTCAAAATGACGCGACCTTATTCGTTGATATCAACAAAGTCAGCTCCGAGATAACGACGTTACTGGAGGCCGCAGGTATCAAGGTAGCTGAGTACGATACCATCAAAGCAGCATTAAGCGAGCTGACCCCTGATGACTTACTGCTATTAGATCCTAATAAAGTCGCTGTCGGCACGTTAGCGCAGCTCAATGACGATATTCATATGATTGAGCGCATCGCCCCTAGTACCTTGCTCAAATCTGTTAAATCAGATGCCGATATTGAGCATGTCCGCGAGGCGATGCGTCAAGATGGCGCGGCCCTCTGTGAGTTCTTTAGCAGCTTTGAGCAGCGTCTGGCCGCCGGTGAGCGCTTGAGTGAGCTAGACGTTGATAGCATGCTTATCGACGTGCGCAGCAAGCAGCCTAACTATGTGTCGCCAAGCTTTCCGACCATTGCCGGCTACAATGAAAATGGCGCATTGCCGCACTACCGCGCTGTTGAAGACAAGTTCAGCTATTTAGATGGCGATGGCCTACTACTTATCGACTCAGGGGCACAGTACAAAAACGGCACGACCGACATTACTCGAGTCGTTGGTATCGGCAAGGTCAGCGATGAGCAAAAGCGTGACTTTACCATGGTGCTAAGAGCCCATATCGCACTAGCGGTTGCTAGCTTCCCAGATGGCATTGCCTCTCCACTCATTGATGCCATTTGCCGTGCACCATTATGGCAAGCGCAAATGGACTATGGTCATGGTACGGGGCATGGCGTGGGTTATTTCTTAAACGTTCATGAAGGTCCGCAAGTAATTGCTTATGCTGCCAGCACACCACCTGAGCGCGCTATGAAGGCCGGTATGATATCGAGCAATGAGCCAGGGCTTTACCGCGAAGGTAAGTGGGGTATCCGTATCGAGAACTTAGTGGTGAACCAGCCAGTTACCAATCCTACTGAGACTGAGTTTGGCGATTATCTGCACTTCGAAACCGTTACCCTATGTCCAATCGATACACGCTTGATCGAACCATCATTACTGCGTCAAGATGAGAAGGATTGGTTGAATGGTTATCACCAGCAGGTATTTAACGAATTAAAAGATCGCGTAGCAGGTGATGCTTTAACTTGGTTAACTGAGCGCACGCAAGCGATTTAGCGTTCTAAGACGATATAGTACATAATTTTGGTCATAAAAAAGAGCCTAGTACTAGGCTCTTTTTTTGTGGGGGTAGTCATTTTATTAATAGTACACGCAGGTCATCAAAGGGGTGTCTCGTTATTTAAATGGCCGGATAATTATTGATTTGACCGTGCAAGCTGTCTTTGCACTTCATCGTGCAGCCAAGACTTAAGGTCTTCTGACATCTTTGCCATTTGCTCACTCAGGTAGTCATCAATGCGCATCTCTAACTCATGAACGAAGGCTTGTTGATCTTCATTCAACTCTATTAAACCGCCGGAAGGCGCTTGGTTATCATTTGCAGAGCTAATAATACTATTAGGATCGGACGTATGCGCATTATTATCGGCAGCATTGGTAGTATCTAAGCTCGCTGCTGCACTTTTATTATCCTGTTCCGCTTCAGTGTTTTTTTGCCTAGTCTGCGCTTTGGCTTGTTGACGCTCTTGATCGCGTTGCTGCTGCTCAGCTTCAGCTTGCGCGTCTTCATTTTGCTGGGCTTCTCGGAGCGCTTGTAGTTTTTCTTGTTGCTGTTGTTCTTCTAGCGCTTTTTGTTGTTGTTCTTGTTCTACGCGCGCTTTTTCGACACGCTCCTTCTCTAAGCGTTCACGGTTGAGGCGCTGCTTTTCTAGGATTTCATGACGTAGACGCTCTTTTTCCTGTTCCGCTTGTTGCGCTGCGGCTAGTTCACGTTTTTGCGCATAGATCTCATCTAGATGCGTGTTTAAATCTGGCTGAGTAAAAGCAAACTCAGAGACTGTTGTCTCAGTGCGCAGTAGCGTCATAATGTCTTTGAGCTCTTGTACGATGGAGCCACGCACTTGATCCGGTGCTTGCATCCAGCGCTGCGGGAATTGAAGTGAAAACGAATACCCTGACATAGTATTTCCAAAACTTATTGATTATCCCCTTATGATACGCAACTAAAGCTAGTAGCTGCAAGCTTAGATAGGCTTAGAGGTGGGCCTAAAGCTAAAAAGCCCGCAGTACTTACATAGAAGCAATGCGAGCGCAACATAATTATAAAAAGCCGCTAGGACAAGATGATAAATTGCCAGTCTACTGCCAACGAGCAAATACCAATGAACCATTGGTACCGCCAAAGCCAAAGCTATTAGATATGGCATAGTTTAGCTGCTCGACGTTACGAGCCTCATTCGCTACATAGTCAAGACGGCACTGCTCATCCGTATTATCAAGATTGATGGTCGGTGGTACGAGCTGGTTTTGTAGCGCCAATACGGTAAATATAGCTTCGATACCCCCCGCTGCGCCTAGCAAATGACCAGTCATAGACTTAGTAGAGCTGACCAAAATGTCGTCTTTACACTCGCTAAAGACAGTTTCTATAGCCATCGATTCTGCGACATCACCCGCTGGGGTACTGGTCCCATGAGCATTGATATAACCGACATCACGAGGGTCGATTCCAGCATCTTTTAGGGCAATTTGCATGGCTCGCGCTGCGCCTTCGCCGCTCTCTGGTGGTGCGGTAATATGGCTGGCGTCATCACTCATACCAAAGCCTGCTACCTCTGCCAATATCGTCGCGCCTCGTGCTTTAGCATGAGCCAAGCTCTCTAACACCAATACACCTGCGCCATCACCCATGACAAAACCATCACGGTCTTTATCAAAAGGTCTACTGGCGCGTGTTGGCTCATCGTTACGGGTTGATAGTGCGTGCATAGCGGCAAAGCCAGATAGCCCTAGTGTACTAGAGGCTTTTTCGCAGCCGCCCGCGAGCATAACATCAGCATCACCATAAGCAATTAAACGTGCTGCTAGACCAATGGCGTGCGTCGATGTTGTACACGCAGTGGCCACAGCCAAGTTTGGACCTTTAAGGCCGTGCTTAATTGCGACCAATCCTGCGGGCATATTGACGATACTACCAGGAATAATAAACGGCGAAACTTTTTTTGGTCCTTTATCGCGTAAGGTATCTCGGCTGTCCTCAATCGTTTGGATACCGCCAATGCCTGAGCCAAGGACAATACCGAAGCGCTCAGGATCGACATGTTGCACAGGAGCAGCATCGGCGCTAACTTGCTCGACAAACCCAGCATTGGCAAGCGCCATTGATGAGGCGGCGATACCATAATGCATAAATTCATCATAGCGGCGGACATCTTTGGCATTCATAAAATCTTTGGCATCAAAGTCGTCTACAGTACCGGCAAACTGCGCTCGATAGTCGGCCGCGTCAAAGTGGCTGATGGATTTGATACCGCTCTTACCTTCAGTTACCCCTTGCCAGCTGGTTGCTACATCTAAGCCGAGCGGCGTCACTGCCCCCATGCCAGTAATGACCACACGCTGATGATCAGGTCGTTGATGGTGGGCAGGTTTGCTTTGAGAGTTGTTGCCTTGAGTCATTGCTGTCGTCCTGTCGCTGTTTTTTATATCAATAAAATAGAGAGATTAATAAGAATGCTAAAAGCATAACCTATCAGTTTACGGGTGTAAACTTAATTTGTACTTTGATGGGTTGATAAGCGCTGAGTTCTCAACCCATTAACTCCTCAGATTGCTAATTTTTTATCCGCTGCTCATCAGCCAAAACACACTTGACCCAGTACCACGCTTTTACTCGCACCGGTAACCGCTGGTAGGTTGCCCACTTCGCCCATAATCGACTGCCGCGCTAGCCAAGCAAAGGCCATAGCCTCAACCCAAGTCGGGGCAATACCAAGTGCCTCACTGGTCAGAACCTGCCAGTTTGGTAGTGCGGCGTCCAACGCTGTTAGCAAATAAGTGTTATAAGCTCCGCCACCACAGACAATAATATCTCCACTTGGTAAAGCCAAGCGCTGCGCCTCGTGATTGATAGCACGAGTAAGAGATTGCACTGTAAACATAATCAAGGTTGCCTGAACGTCTTTGGGAGCGATAGTTTCTTTGTTCTGCTCCTCAACTACTGCAATTTGCGCCGTGAGCCAACCTAGATGAAAATCTTCGCGGCCGGTACTTTTCGGAGCGGATCGCTCAAAGTAGGGGTGGGTTAATAGCTGCGCTAGTAACGACTGATGAATAGTTCCAGTTGCTGCCCACCTGCCATCTTGGTCATAGAGAGTCTGGTCTGAGACAATAGTACCTACCGCGATATGATGCTGATACCAGGCGTCGAGTAAGTTATTAGCAGGCCCTGTATCATAGCCGATGATTTTGTCTGCTTGACCAGTCGGCAATACAGTAATATTAGCAATACCGCCTAAATTGACGATGATACGGTCTTTAGATTGAGCGCCTTTCGTGGAGGTAGTGGCAAACTGGGCCAAATGAAAAGCGGGTGCGAGTGGCGCACCTTGACCACCCACTGCCATATCGCGGCGACGGAAATCTGTTACTACGCTGATGCCAGTACGCTCGGCGATAACATTGGCATCGACGAGCTGTAAGCTAAAGCCCAATTGTGGTCGATGGCGTACAGTCTGACCATGACAGCCGATGGCCAAAATAGCCTCAGCATCAATGTCAGATTTTTCGAGCAGCTCTGCCACCACATCACTGGCAAACTCTGCATATTCACGGCTTGCCCAACCAAACCAGTCCAATTCACTTTGCGGCTGTTGCTCGCAATCTACTTTAATACCGGTAAGCTCGTCAACCCGGTTAGGCTGACATAAAGCGAGCAATACATCTCGTAGCTGCGGCGTGAAGTCTTTGCTATGGCTTGCGATAATTTTATTGGTGGGACCAGTACTAGCAGAGTCGGTATCATGCTCAAACTGACAAATCACTGCATCCAAACCATCTAGACTGGTACCTGACATCATGCCAATGTAATAACCATTGTCAAAGCTATCGAATAAGGTTTCGGATAAAGCGTCGGCGAGGTCAGTAATGTCGTTAGGCTCTGTATCTAGAGTTGAGGAGGGGGTAGGGGTTGGCATGAAAAAATCCTAAGTTCGTATCTTAAAAATTGAGGTGTATCAGGTTATAAAGTAGTGGCAGGCAGTTTATAACAATTATCTTCTAAATCGTAATCTGCCCCACCATATAGTCCACAGCATTACCGATTAATTTAACACGCTCGCTATTTTCGCTTTTGACCAGCTCGCAGTGAAGGTAACCGCGTCGTTTTGATAATTGAACCGCCGTCAGCTTATTTTTACCTAACTCAGCGGCCCAATATGGCGTCAATTGGCAATGTGCTGAACCCGTGACAGGGTCTTCAGCGACACCTTCTTTGGGATAAAAACAACGGCTAACAACGTCGGCTTTAGCGTCTGATTTATTGTCTGTTTTGGCGTCTGGATTAGCATCAAGGTTTGCGTTATCCGCTTGCGCCGTGATTATGACACCGCGAGCGTTTAAGTTTTGCCAGTGAGTAATTTTTGGCGTAACCGCCTTGACGTCTGCTTGGCTGACCAGTTCAACTAAATAGTCAGTTCCCAAGCTCACATTGATAATTCTATTGACGTTGATGTTTAACCCTTCAATTAAAGCATTAGGTACCTCTGCCATTTTCAATAACTGACTGGGAACCGCAGGGAAGTCCATTGAATAGCCGTCGTTAAGCTTCTCTACCGTCAAAGTACCGCTTTTAGTCACGAACTCGATTTGTGAGCCATTAATGCCTAAATGGGTAAATAGCACATGGGCAGTGGCCAAGGTGGCGTGACCACACATAGCGACTTCACTGACGGGCGTAAACCAACGTAGCTCGTAAGCTAGATGTCCATTTTCGTCTGGTCCTACATCATTTTCAGTAGTCGTATCTGAGGCGTCTATGGCGATAATAAAAGCGGTCTCTGACAGATTATTCTCGCTAGCAATGGCTTGTAATGTAGCATCATCTAACCATGACTCTAAAGGAATAACAGCGGCAGGATTACCGCCAAATACGTGATCGGTAAAAGCATCAGCTTGATAAATAGTAAGATTCATTTGCATTTTCTTTTTATTAGAGTGTTAAATTAACCATTTTAGGGGTTGAGACGGCATACGACTCAAAGTAGTATAATCCCACTATACATTATTTATTACGCACTATTAATTATCTAAATTTGATCAAACTAGAGATGACCATGAGCCAAACCGCCACTATAAATAATCCTCAGAACTTAACTTTAGAAGAGCAGCTTGCCATCATTCAACGCGGCACGCACGAGATACTCTCAGAAGAAGACCTCATCGCTAAGCTTAAAGAAAACCGCCCCCTTAAGATTAAGGCCGGTTTTGACCCAACAGCGCCAGATTTGCATTTGGGTCATACAGTACTGATTAATAAGCTTAAGCACTTTCAGGACTTGGGCCATGAGATTTATTTCTTAATCGGTGATTATACCGCCAGAATTGGTGATCCTTCTGGCAAAAATGCGACAAGGCCACCACTGACTGAAGAGCAGATTAAGGCCAATGCTAAGACTTATGCTGAACAGGTCTTTAAGATTTTGGATAAAGACAAGACCAAGGTCGTCTTTAACTCTGAATGGTTTAATGATATGAGCGCCGGCGATATGATTCAGCTTGCCAGCCAGCAGACTGTCTCGCGAATGCTCGAGCGTGATGACTTCTCCAAGCGCTATGCCGCGCAGACCCCAATCTCCATCCATGAGTTTTTATACCCGCTCGTTCAGGGCTATGATTCGATCGCTTTGAAGGCCGATGTTGAGCTTGGCGGTACCGATCAGACCTTTAACTTACTTATGGGGCGCACCTTGCAAGGCCGCTACGGTCAAGACTCGCAAGTTTGTATTACCGTCCCTATCCTAGAGGGGCTTGATGGCGTCAATAAAATGTCCAAATCACTGGGCAATTACGTCGCCATCTACGACACTCCCGGTACTATGTACCAAAAAATTCTATCTATGCCAGATACGCTCATTCGCCGCTACTTTGAGTTCCTAAGCTTTAAGCCGATGGATGAGGTCGAGTCCTTAATGACTGAGATGGAAAACGGTCGCAACCCACAAGAGATTAAGCGCATTCTAGCCGAAGAGTTAATCGAGCGCTTTCATGATGCTGAAGCCGCAGCCAATGCTCATAAATCTGCGGGTAATGTACTAGCCGATGGTGAGTTGCCAGTAGATTTACCAGAAGTCACGCTAGAGCTGGAAGAGGGACAAGAGGCGCTGTTTATTACGCAAATCTTAAACCAAGCAGAATTGGCTAAGAATAACGCTGCCGCCAAAGATATGGTCAAGCGTAGTGCGGTCAAAGTCGATAATGAAGTCGTCGATGCTGGCTTTAGTTTAACCTCTGGTCAGACGGTGGTCATTCAAGCAGGTAAAAAGGCATTTGCTCGGGTGACAGTAGCCTAATGCTAGCCCCAATCCCCTTATCCTATCACGGCGTCACCCTTGAATCATTAACGATGGCGCATGCCGAAGGGTTGTCTGAGGCTTGTCAAGATGGCAAGCTTTGGACGATAGAAGTAACCTCGGCGCCCACGCCAGATAGCGTCATTGATTATATCCGGCTCGCAGTCTCAATGGACAATAGGATGGCGTTTGCCGTTATTGACGAGGCTTCAGGGAGAGTGATTGGCTCGACCAGCTATCATGATATTTTGCCCGAGGCAAAGCGTCTAGAGATTGGCTATACGTGGTATGGCAAATCGTACTGGCGCACTCATGTGAATACGGCCTGCAAACTGATGCTACTCACGCACGCCTTTGAAACCTTAAAGTATCAAACGGTTGGCTGGCGCACCGATGGTGAGAACTATCGATCTCAAAACGCCATAGAGCGTTTAGGCGCAACAAAAGATGGCGTCATTAGGGGCAATCGAGTTAGGCGAGATGGGGTTATTGCTGATACGGTTATGTACAGTATGACAGCGGATGAATGGCCTGAGGCAAAAGCGAAACTTGAAGATAAATTAGCCCGTTATGCATAATTTATTTTCTCTTATCCATTCTCTTGTACAGTTATAATTATTAGATATTTCTATGACCCAACCAATTAAAAAACCAGTCCCCCAAGGCATCTACCGCCATTACAAGGGCAATCTATACCAAGTCTTGCACACGGCTCAGCACTCTGAGACAGAAGAGACGCTCGTTGTTTATCGCTGTTTGTATGGCGACTACGGTGTTTGGGTGCGACCCCTTGAGATGTTTGCCGAAATGGTGAGCGTGGAAGGCAAGCAAGTGCCAAGGTTTGAGTTGATCAAAGCACTGAACGATTAAGGGTCAGACCAGTAAGCACTGATAAGCTCTGATTAGGTAATAGGGATAATAATTTGATTAATATAAGACAATTATCACCACTGCTACCTCAACTCTATGTGTTTCTGGTGCAGCTAGGCGCATTCTTACTCATTGACTGGCTAGATGTGCGTCATGGTTATCATTTGCCGATCTCAGAATCCCTACTATGGTGGATTGCCATACCGTTGACTTGGTCTCTATATTCAGCGGTACTGCACCATTATTCTCGCCGTTGGCTTAACGCCATTATCCAAGGCCTTATTCAGACGTTAGTCTCATTCCTTGTCATAGTCGCCATCATGCTGTTCTTCCACCAATGGATTGGTGGGACTTTCTAATTTATCGTTTTTCTTATCATATTGACCCGCCAAAAACCCCTTTAATACCCGATAAAAGCCAACCGGTTCGTCAAGCGGTACGGCATGTCCTGAGTTTGGCAATACAATCTCGACAGCATTGGGCAACATCTGCGTGACTTTACGTTGCCACTTGGGCTCATACAGCTGGGAGCGCCCACCGATCAGGTTTACCACAGGAATATCAAGTGTCTGTGCCACATCGCGAAAGTCATAAGGCAGCGTCAAGTACGCTTGCAAGCAGCGCATTTTATGCTTCCAAGTATCGTGATTAAAAAATACCAGCTGATGGTCTGTTTGGTGAGTCATTAAATGAATAAAAGCTTGGGAGTGTGGCCGGCTAGCAGACAATAAGGAGAACATGCGCTCAGTATCGGTAGTACGGCGCTTTAAGTTGTGCGGCAGATGGGTAAAGCTATCAAAGCGCTCGTAAGCGAGTCCCTCATTAAGCAGGGTTTGAAATATATCAAACACTTCATCTTGACGCGCGCCAAAGAGTCCGCCTTGCCAGTCCGGCTGATTGTGAACGGTGGGGGTCTGGTCAATATTGAGGTAACGACTCACTCGTGAGCTACCATAGCGGCTAAAATACGACCACATGACTTGCGCGCCCATGGAGATGGCAGCGACAGGAATAGCGGCAAGATCGCGCCACTGGCATATTTGCTCAATAACAGCATTGATGTCGTCTGCGTATTGAGCCAAAAAATCAAACTGGGAGAGGGGAGTAGACTTTGCCAGACCAAAGCCGCGAAAGTGCGGCAGGTAAAACTGATACTTAGAGATCAATGGCAAGATAAAAGGCAGAAATTCACGCGCATCCATGCCATAAGCGTGCAGTAGTAATACGGGCTTACCGCGGCCGATGACGGTTATCGGTATTTTTGCCTCATCCGCTGTTTCAACCTTAAGAGAGACTTGTATCGTACGAAAGCCCAGTAACTTTGCTAGCTTATTTTTTACCATAGTTGTTGATACTGCTCGTCAGTTAGCTTAGCTATATTTAACTCAGCCAAATAATTACGCAATGCTTGCCATCGTTCGCTATCTGCTTGAATAGGAACAATAAAGCGTTTTAGCGTATCATTAATAATATCATCCATTAGTGCAGAAGCAGTGCTATTTGTATAGCTATAATAAGCCTCGCGAGCTTTATCAGCGTTATTGATACAAAACATTGTCATCTCATTGGTTACTTCTACAAAGCGGCTAATGGCAGGTTGTTTTTGTTGCCAAGTGTTGTGGGTAGTCATCAATTCCAATGCTGAAAAGTTAGGAAATGCTGCTAGAGACTGATCAATGAACACATTATCAAGTGCTTCATGCTGTGCCTCAATCCCCTCAAAGTTATAAAAGCATAGCCAAGCCCCATCAAATTCGCCTTGTTTTAGGTTCTCAAGATGTTGAAAGTTGGTTTCGACAAATTGCACCGTGTCTCTATTGAGATCACAGCCTTGCTTTTTAGCATAGCGGCGCAAGATGTCAAAGCCAATCTTATTGGTGATGGCATTAGCAGCAGGTGTGGTAATACGGATAGGTTGATTATTAATAAGTTTTTGGGTACTTTCTTGCCTTAGCATTACCCCGCCATCAGTTTCAAAAAAGCAGCCTAAAGATTTTAAATCAGCGAAATAGTGTTCGAATAAGTGAATAGGTTCATTGATATGCAAGTCAATATTGCCTGCGGCCAGCTCAGCAAAACCGTCATAATGCTCTGAAGGTTCGATTATATTAATACTCAAGCCTGCTCGTTCGTAAGCCTGCGTATGTAGCCCTGCGATAAAGGGCAGGTGGTCAGGATTTAAAAACCATTCTAAAGTTAAGGTCAGATTGGTAGCGGTCATCATAGCTCCTAAAAAAACGAGTGATAAAATGCCTCGTGACTAATTGACTAACGTCTATAACAAACTGGCTATCAGTATTGAATGAACCCTACCATAAGTACTGAGTCTTAGGGATCTTAATCTTGCTGATTGGCTTTAATAAGCTGAATTTCTAATTTGCTAAACGAATGCTTTGAGGGCGTATCGTCAATTAAATTGTAAAGTTAAAAGAAGATTAATTTTTGCTGTCTAAAATAAATTATATATTAGAATCAACTTAACCATCAGGTGTTGTAATACCCATCAATGCCTGCTGAGCTAACTAAGGATTCTGCTACACTATTTTGAGCGTCAATCCAAAAAAGGGTTTAGGGAGTTTCAAATAGTAACTTGTAGTAGCTTGCATCTGCCAATGGATGTTATCAGCAAGACTGACAATTAAAAAATAAGATGGATTGATGTGATGATAGGACTATTCAATAGTAGCTCAAACAGCAAAGCCTCGACAAGGCCAATCCTACCGAGCATAGACGAGAGTCTGTATCCGTTACGGTGGCCAGCCGAAGATAAGGCAGACGGAGGGGTAGTCTTCGAGTCGCCACAAGCACTACTTACAGCGATATTAGCGGGAGAGCAGTTACTGAACCAACAAGACTTCTGGCAGATACTTCATGCCAATAAGGTCTATCAAGAGTGGGTGAATTTCACCGTATTTGGGCGTTATGTTCAGCGTAGTTTTGCCGCATTTTACCGACAGAGTGAAGACAACTTCAATTCAGGCATGCCTGAGCTACTCCGTCATGAGCTGATGCGTCATGCTCAGTATTTACCCGAATCGCAAACGCTATTTTTTGGCGGTAAGCTGCCATTGGAGGCTCGCCAAGACAAACTTTTTAATACTACGCTCAATCCATGTACGGCTCTTGCTTGTGCCAACAAACCGAGTCATTCACCAACTAAGCATCAGGCTATCATTAATCAAGTGTTTGTTAATCAAGTGACTGTAAAAAGCCCTCGGGTAACTGCCTTCGCCGTTCGCCACAGTAAGCGCACCAGCGAGCGCCTACGTAGTGAGGTTATGGTGTTAGACTTTGCTGATTTAAGACTGGTCAATGAACAGGAGATTGTAGCGTCTAATTCGGCTTTGAGCCATATTGAAGACCGACTTATCGTACTTCGTAACTATGAGCTACGCTAACAGGCACTAGTCTTTAGCAATCGTTAAACCATTGTAAGTCTGGGCGACGGGCATAACCTCGAGGCGGTTTACATTGACATGGGCAGGGGACTCAATCAGCCACACCAATATATCAGCCACATCTTCAGCAGTCATATTCTCAAAGCCTGCATAAACTTTCGCTGCTTTTTCAGCATCACCGTGATAGCGCACGTTTGAAAACTCCGTACCACCGACATTACCCGGCTCAAGATTGGTCACGCGTACTTTGCTGCCGAGCAGATCTGCCCGTAAGTTTAAGCTAAACTGCTTCACAAAAGCTTTGGTCGCACCATAAACATTGCCACCGTAGTACGGCCATGTGCCCGCAATAGAGCCGATATTAATAATGTAGCCGCTGTTACGCTTGACCATCTCAGGAAGTAGCGCATGGGTTAGCGCCATCAAGCCTTTGATATTGGTATCGACCATGCGCATCCAGTCATCGAGCTTGGCCTCAAACGCAGGCTCCGTTCCAAGAGCAAGACCAGCATTATTGACCAAGACATCAATAGGGCGAAATGCCGCTGGCAGCCCTGTAAGAGCAGCCTCGATAGAAGCGGTATCGGTGACATCCATGGCTACAGGAGTAAACCTCTCCCCTAAGGTCTCAGCGAGCGCTTCTAGCTTGTCAAGACGGCGAGCGCAGCCGATGACGCAGTGGCCTTTAGCGACCAATTGCTTGGCTAGCGCCTCACCGAATCCTGCACTTGCTCCAGTAATCAAAATATTCATGGCTTGTCCTTATGAGTTCTAAGTTTAATCTTAGTTATATCTTATTAAAGCAAATAACTGCGGATCGCAGCGGGTCGCAGTTTCATATAGCTCAGCCCTATATAACTTAGCTTGCTTTTGTACCAAAAATTTTATCACCTGCATCACCCAAGCCAGGAATGATATAGCCTTGCTCGTTAAGATGACTGTCTAATGCCGCCGTATAAATCGTCACGTCAGGATGGGCTTCATTCACCAAGCGTACACCTTCAGGGGCAGCAACCAGTACCAAAGCCTTGATATCTTTACAGCCGTGTTTTTTTAGCATCTCAATGGTAGCCACCATAGAGCCGCCAGTTGCTAGCATCGGGTCGATAATCAGCGCAGGGCGACGGTGCACATCGCTGACCAATTTTTCAAAGAAAGGCACTGGTTCTAAAGTCTCTTCATCACGCTGTAGACCGACGACAGATATTTTTGCGGTAGGGATAAGGTCTAGTACCCCATCGAGCATACCAATGCCCGCACGTAGAATAGGCACGATAGTGACTGTCTTGCCGACGATTTGCTCACCTTCGATTTCACCGTTCCAGCCTTGCATGGTAAAGGTCTCGATTTGAAAGTCACGGCTGGCCTCATAGGCCATCAAACGAGCAAGCTCATTGGTCAAAGTGCGAAACTTATAAGTACTACAGTCTTTTTCGCGCATCAGACTAAGTTTATGGCGTACTAGAGGATGGTCTATAACCGTCACATTTAAATCAATCATGGTCTCTCTCATTAAAGAAGCGTGGGGGCGGGGTTAATTCTGTAGTCTGCTACTATAAATTTACCAAGATGATGGCTACGACTGCTGTACGATGAGTACTACCAGCACCACATTACTTGATGGTAAAGCCATAGTAGTTTGACTATATTGATAGCGGTTATGATATCAAAATTACCGCCTATCGACGTGCTTTGTTCGCATTTGGGGTCGTAAAATTCTTAATTTTATAAAATTTTTAACATAACTCTTATTTCAAGCATTAGTGATGTTATTCATTATAAGTAGCATCATATTATTCATTATTATTATTTAGCAATTAACAAGAGAGGCGTTGTGACCAACCGTGTGACCCACAGCTATTTCACCAATTCCTTACATTCAGATGCCATATTTGCTCACGATTTAGACCACTCTGTGTCGCCACCGATTGAGTCGCACCCTTTTCCGCCGTTTTTGCCGCCTGAGGCCACAGTTATGATGATGGGCTCCATGCCGCCGACCCCTGATAAGTGGGGGATGGCGTTTCATTATCCTAATTTTAGCAATGACATGTGGCGCATCTATGGCCGTGTATTTTTTGACGATGCCAATCATTTTCGCAACGATGATGAAAAGGGCTTTGATGCCGAGCGTATCAAAGCCTTCCTACTAGAGCGCGGTATTGCCTCTTGCCCGACTGTTCGCCGGGCTATTCGTGAGCAAGGCAATGCTTCTGATAAGCACCTTACTATCGTCGAGACGGTCGATTTCAATGATATCTTGCCGCAAGTACCCAACGTTCATACCATATTTACCACTGGCGGCAAGGCGACCGAGATTTTACTAGAGTTATTACCTAAGGATGTCCGTCCCAAGCTGCCCAAGACCAACTGCCAAGTTGACTATCCTTTTAGCGGACCCGCTGGCAAGCGTGACCTTAAGCTGTATCGGCTACCTTCTACCTCGCGTGCTTATCCGCTTTCTCTAGATAAAAAGGTCGCCGCTTGGCGAGCCTTCTTTGAGCAGGTGGGCAAGTTATAGCGGATTGCATTATAGCTTTGCTTATTTCATGTACAAGGTTGAGTGCAGCACTTAGATAGTGTTTTAATAGTCCTTTAAAACTATCTGTCAAGGCCATAGCTTCGTGAGTAAACCCATCACCCAGCGCGCGACTGCCGCAAATAATGTTGCTAATTCTGAAAGTATTTCTCTGCTTACAGCTCTATTACGAGCCACGCGGCCACGAACCTATCCTTTAGCAGTAGCCAGTATCGTTTGTGGTACTGGTCTGGCATTTGCCCAACTTGGCGAATTTACTGCGTATCATTGGTCGGTCTTTTTACTCACCCTTTGGGTGGCTTTAGCGCTCCAGATACTCTCCAACCTCGCTAACGACTATGGCGATGGCGTCAAAGGTACAGACACTCACCGTGCGGCGGATAGTCCAGAGCGCCTAACCGCAACCGGCCAGATAAACCCCATCCAGTTTAAACGTCTTATCTTTGGCTGGGCAGCACTCACTTTTGCCTCAGGCGTTTTACTCATCAGTATCGGCTTTGACAGTTGGCGTGACTTTATCCTGTTTTTAACCTTTGGCATCATCGCCATCATTGCTGCAATGGCTTATACCATGGGCAAGCGTCCTTATGGCTACCGTGCGATGGGCGAGGTGGCGGTGCTTATTTTCTTCGGTTGGCTCGGGGTTCTAGGCAGCGTCTACTTACAAACTCATGAGTTTAGTCTGGCTCATTTACTACCTGCAACGGGCTGCGGCGGGCTTGCTGCCTGCGTGCTTTACATCAATAACATGCGCGACTTCGATAGCGACCAGCAAGCAGGCAAAATCACCCTCGCCGTGTTATTCGGTCGCCGTCATATGATAACGGCATACTTTGCGCTGCTGCTGCTATCTCTTAGTTGCTATTTACTTTACACCATCTTTATCAGCCCTAGCACGGTTACTTGGCTCCTCGTCTTACCCTTACTCATAGCGCATGGCAAAGCTATCTTTGATAGCGCGCGGACTTCCCAAGCTACCCAGCAGTCTGGACTTATAGGCAATCAGCTAAAATCCATCGTGCTAATCACCCTTTTTACCAACCTGCTCTTTGTCAGCAGCATTCTTATGGTGAACTACCTTAAACCTTCAATAAATATATAGGGAAGTATGAGCATAGATGAGTTTAGTGTCATTTATGAGCGGTAGCATGAGTAGGCCCAATCAAGAGATGTTCTAGCACTTATTAAGCTGTACGCTAGAGATGCTCTTTTGAGAGCACTTTGATACCTGCTATTCTTAACCAAGACTCGGATACGTTTAAGGGCGAGAAGCGATAATTCGATTCTTAGAAAAAAGAACCAAAAGCAGACCTAATGAGCTGAAACTTAATCAAAGACAGTTATAGTACAGATACTTAAGGCGAGCCGCTAAATTTATTACGTAGCTACTAGCTGCTATATAGAGTAATGTAAAGAGGCTTCATCTACCTAGCGACGCTTGCTTATCAAAGAAGTAGAAATATCAGCCCAAAGCACCAAAGATCTAACTAATTTGAAACAAACTTAAAAAAGTTCTTGACGGAGGGGATAAACCGTATATAATACGCCACCTATCGAGAGGGAAGCGAGTCGAAGGTTAGCTGAATGGGTTAATTTTGAGGCAAGCTAAGTAAGGAATTTGAGGGGTTGGTGATAACCAAGCGTTTCAAATAAATTAAAAAACTTCTTGACAGATAAAATAAAGCGTCTATAATACGCACCTCATCGGGACAAGCTAAGGGCTAATCATTAGGATTAGAGATTAGATAACCTGATGAAACGAATTAAAAAGATTGAAATAAAAAGCTTGACAGATATTAAAAACATGATATACTGGATGGCTCGCTAACTAAGACAAATAATTATTTTATCTTAATTAGCAGATATAACTTACCTTGG
>NZ_RQRU01000004.1 GCF_004335015.1 Psychrobacter pygoscelis | reverse complement strand
TGTCTTATGCTGCAAAGCTGCTACAAATTCTTCTAGCTTGCTACGGGTACGCCGATAGAGGCTGCCAAAAATCATCCCAGTACCGCTGCATCGTCGTTTATAAAGAACCAACTGTTAAAGAACCAACTGCTAAAGAACCAACTGCTAAAGAACCAACTGCTAAAGAACCGGCTGTTAAAGAACCGGCTGTTAAAGAACCGGCTGTTAAAGAACCGGCTGTTAAAGAACCGGCTGTTAAAGAACCGGCTGTTAAAGAACCAACTGCTGAGCAGTTGCAAACTCAGCGTATTACTCATGCTCTTAAAACAGGAGATGCTAGTGCTTTAATGCCAGCAGATAGTGCAGTATTACTGACTCAAGCAGCAACGTATTTACGAACCCAGCAAACCCAGCAACAAAAGATATTACATCAGATACTGACCAATGATGCAGGCGAAGCCTTAGATCAAACTTTTGCTATTTCCAATAGTAGCGTGCGTATCATCCCACAAGACTTTGTCAACACCTTACCTTTAATTGAATCTGACAATCATTTGCCAATGGCGGCACTCTCCATCAAAGACAATGGACGAGGTCTAAGCTATGGTGTTGATATACTCAAGCATGTGACTAGAGAAGCAGGTTTTTATCAGCATCAGCCAATTTTGGATAATGCCTTACGTTGGTTGTTGACAGGGAATGCGCACCAACGCCCTCATCAAGTAAAAATTGCCACACAAAATTATAATGCCGACTTTGTAAAATCGTACTTACAGTTTTATTTAAATGCGCAAGTCGAGGTTTTGACATGTCAACCATTAGCAGAGGACAGCCAGTGTTGGCAACAAGCTGACTTAATTGTCTTTGGCGCAGGCACACCAGCAACTCAAGCTACCACTGAGCGAGTTAGTCAAATGATGAAGCAGGGTAAGTCCGTGTTGTACTTAGCAAATAGCTGGAGTAGCGGTTCTAGCGCGCAAGCTGTGGGACAAGGCATGGGGCTAAGTGCCAGCGGTTATGGTGGCAACTACTGGGAAAGTGGAGAGTCTTTGCGCGTTACTAAAGACCGAACTTTAGCTGAAAGCTTAAAAATTGCAGATCGTAATACAGACTTGCTGCAACTATTAAAGGCATTAAAAGCCCCTCAAATTGTAAATCCAACAGATTTAGAAGCAACAGATATTGGTTTTAGCCATCCGTGGATTAAAACGATTAATAGCGCACAGCAACAGCTTCGGGCCTTTAATGAAGCTGGCAACTCTGTGTTTGCTAATAAAACTTTAGAAGATAAACTACTTTGGCGTTATTTAGTATTATTGGCGGACATGTATCGACACGATGCCACTTATACTAATACACAAAAAGATGGTGATTTAACAAAGTTTTTACACACCTATATCGCTGATTCATGGCTTGATTTTAAGCGCCCTATTATCACCCCCTTACCACAGGGTGCAGGTGACTACATGCCAGCGACGGCTAAAGACATACCCGTAAGTAGTGAATGGGAGACAATCACTGTTACTATTCCCCAGCAACGAGGGGTGACTTTAATTGGGCGTGCTAGTATTCCCAGCCATGCAGTTGAAATTGAAGTCGTCGATGATGCAGGTGCTAAACTTAAGATTCAAACAAGTTTTTTACGTCAAGTTGGATCGCCATTTTCTGACAAAGGATATGTTCGCCCACGCCAACCAAATAGTAATAGTATACCGTTAACAGTTGACAATACTACGATTTTCAACTCGCCCTTTGGTGGCCCCTTGATGCTTAACTATAGTGGTGCAACTGCAGGTAGCCAAGTAACTTTGCGTATTAAAGGCAGTGCAAAATATGCCCATCTCGACTTTACTCAACCTGTATCTGATACTCAAATAAATGAAGCAATTGCTGCTCTACAGCGTCAAGACTTTGGTTGGAATACCTTTAAGTTTACAGGTGGCGAAATACAGCAAATTACTCCGTACGCTCTGCAAGCCATTGGCAATAGCGATGCTCGTAGCTATGTTGACCGTATCCGCCAAGTAGTGTTTGACAGTAATCATATTGCTAATGGTTATAACAACATGGCACTAGACCCTCAGACAACACAACGTTGTCAACAGCTCGGCTGGGACTGTCAAAGTGACATACATCGCGCTCCCAGTGTTCAGCATTTTGTCGGCTGGCTAGCGCAATGTGGATTTTTATGTTCCGGCCAGCCAGTAGATGCTTATACAGGGGTTGGAACAGGCTGGGGCTGGGTCCATGAGCTAGGACACAATACAGTTCAACGTGTGCTAAACCTAACCTTCCCAAGTTCAGAAACAGGCGAGACCATTGGCTGTAGTGTTGAATGTGATAATAACCATTTAGCAGGCTTGAGTATGCTCAGAAAGTATGCGTTATTTCGCGAAGATGATAGTGGCGGACGCTTTGCTCATTGGACAATCTACCAGCAGATTGCTAATGCTAGAGCAACTAACCGCACAGGTGAGGCGCTAAGAGCAACTGTCGAAAAGAATATTTGGGATGGCAACGGCTATGTCAACAATAGCGGCAAGCTAGCCTTTGCAGTGCAACAGTCTTTTTTATACACTCAGCTAAACCAGCAAAAAGCTCAGCCAGATGTGCAGGGGGTATTTGAATATTTCCGCTTGCTTAATATTGGTACACGATTACTCAATAACTTGGATATGAAGAATGCGACAGCGGAGCAAAAGGCAAGCTTAGGATTGGGCAATTATACAGATAATAATATCAGCAATATTGATCTTAATTATATTTTGACGTCAAAGATAATCGGCTACGATATGAAAGCTGTATACGAGATGTATGGTTTGCCTATCTCTGAAAAAGCACATGCCTCTATCTCTCAGTTAAATCTACCGTTAGCACCGCTTAAGTTTTATGCTATACCTAGAAATCGAGCCAATCATCTAGATGAGGGAGTATGGATGACTATCCCTGCCACTGGTACTTTACCAGCTTATCCTTATTAAAGGACTATTCTATAAGTCAGAGTTTCAGAGAATCTTAGTTATCGCTATTGACTTTGAACCATAAAAAGCTCTTATAGTTTCCAGCGTACCTCTATCTTGAAAACAAAAAAACCTTTAGGTATACCTAAAGGTTTTTTACTAAAATAAAATTACTGGCTATGATAATTACTCGCTCAAAAGAGCAAAGTATTTATTTGCTAACACGATTCCATGCATCACGTGAAGCATGCTTAGCATCTTCCCACGCTAGCTTTGATTCGCCTTTCACTTCTTCCCAAGATTTTTTTAGATCAGCTTCATGATCTTCAAATCGAGCCTCAGCAGGATAACGATGACGGTTTGCATAACCTACAGCATAGGCTGGGTGATAGTCACGGTCAAAATCATGACCTTCGCGGTAGTAGTCTGCATTAGCATGTTCTGCACGCCAGTACGCTTCTTCACGAGTAGGATCAATGGCTTCAGCTGAAGCATGACCAGCAGCACCGCCAACTACAGCGCCAATCGCACCGCCAATAAGTGTACCTAGAGGTCCAGCTATAGAGCCAATAGCAGCACCAGCGGCTGCACCACCAACACCGCCAACACCTGTTCCTACAGGATGTGAGCCTGGCTCACCAGTAATTGGGTCAGCGTTTAAATCTTCTTTCGCCTCATCTGACATGTGTTTTACTTCATCACGGTCGATGCCATTATGGTCACTCATAATTTTATCCTTAATCTATTAATTTTAAGTTTATTTTCAAAGGTAGCATTAAGTATTAAACCTCACAAAGGCTTATACTAGTACTAGCCATGGGGTGAGTACCTATCTATTCTATCTTTCCAATATCAAACCTCTACTGAATTAATCAGAACTCCAATGTATCGATCATATGATCATATAATGATTCTCATTAGATAGACACTTATTAGATATTGTTGATTAGGCATCAATAGTCACCACCATGACTACAAGTATATAAAACAACTTCAGCAGTTAAGTAGCTGAGTTATGTAATGAATGTCCTTACCGTTATTAGTTTAGGTTACAAGTCGTATCAGATACATTAATTTAGTTTAGATTTATTATAACAGTATGTTATTAGAGACAAATTGACTCGTAATTCAGACTCGATAAGTCGTATAAGAATACTAATCTATTGCGTCTGCATTAACGTCTTTTTTATCGCCTGATGCCATTTAGCCAAATGCTGCTCTCGATGCTCGGTACTCATTTTCGGCTCAAATACACGATCAACCTGCCAGGAAGCTTCCATAAGGGTCTCGTCGTATAGCCCACTTCCTATGCCTGCCAGCAAAGCCGCTCCTTTGGCTGTTATCTCTGTATCTTTCGGTCTTAGGACTGGAACATCCAAAATATCAGCCTGAAACTGCATGAGTAGATTATTATTCGCAGCCCCGCCATCGACCCGAAGTTCAGTCAGTGGTTTTGGGCTGTCTTTTTGCATGGCCGTCAACACATCGTAGCTCTGATATGCGATTGCCTCTAGAGCAGCTCGAGCAATATGAGCCTTGGTCGTACCGCGTGTCATTCCTGAAATACTGGCTGTAATATCTGAGCGCCAGTAAGGGGCACCTAGTCCGGTAAAGGCAGGTACTAAGGTGACTTCTGCACTATCTGGCACTTGAGTCGCCAGTTTCTCAACGTCCTGACTGTGAGCAAATAGTCCTAGATTATCGCGCAGCCATTGAATGATTGCTCCAGCCATGAATACGCTTCCCTCTAGCGCGTATGTGACTTCCCGCTTGGGTGCTTGTAGCATACGTTTGCCGGATTTGACTAGCTTACTAAAGCTCATATTCTCTTGCTCTGAACTTAGACTTTTGCGCTGCCAGCCGACCGTCGTCAATAGCTGATGCTGACTTAGTCTTGGCGCCTCACCAATATTCATAAGCATAAAGCAGCCAGTACCATAAGTATTTTTTGCCATACCAGCACTCAAGCAGCCCTGACCGAATAAGGCCGCCTGTTGATCTCCTAGTACCGCGTGGATTGGGATTTGCTTAGCAAACAGACCCTTTTTAGTCTTACCAAACTCTGCATCTGAAGCCAACACTTTAGGGAGAATACTAGATGGGATGTTAAAGTGCGCCAATAAGGTGTCAGACCACTTTAAAGTATTAATATCGAATAATAGCGTCCGTGAGGCATTGGTGATATCAATCACATGCTCACCACCAGTCAAGTTATAAATGAGCCAACTATCGACAGTACCGAAGGCCAAATGATCTTGATGCGCCATAGCTCTCAGCTTTGGGTACTCAGAGAGCAGCCAGACAATTTTACTTGCACTAAAATAAGGGTCTACTCTAAGGCCAGTAATTGCTTGAATATAAGTATTCATCTGCTGCTCAGACTGCCCAGCATAAGTCACGCTTTGCTTATGCAGCGCCTCACACCATGGTGCGGTCCGCCGATCTTGCCAAATTATCGCTGGAGCTAGTGGTTTACCCGTTCGCTTATCCCAAACTACCGTGGTCTCGCGCTGATTAGTGATAGCAATGCTAGAGATATCCGTCGCAAGCAGTCCTGCTTGGTTAATAACATCATGAGCGCAGCTGATCTGAGTTTGCCAAATCTGTGTCGCATCTTGCTCTACATACCCAGCTTTTGGCGTAAGTAACGTCGTGGGTTTTTGGGCCATTTGTAGGGGCTGAGCAAGATCATCATATATTATAGCGCGACTGGAAGTCGTCCCCTGATCCAAAGCGAGTACATACCCTGACATAGCAGTGTCCTTTAGTAATATCTAATTGATTATGGCATTGCATATTTGTGCGCTGCATACTAATCCCTATTTTCTATCCCTAGTTCTATATTAGGGGCAGTCGCGATCTGCGCGCCATGGCTTCTGATTATAGATGAAATTCAACTCGTTGACAGTTGAGATAAGTTGGGGCTTAGCTATCGACACTATCGCTATTACAGTCAATCCATTTTATATTTGCTACAAAGTCGGTGGGATAGTTTTACGTCTGCCTCAGCCATATCATGACTTCTAGCCAGTAAACTTATCCTAGCGACTGTTTTACGCAGTAGTTTTAAATAGGATGACGCTATCTTTATGGGCAACAGTCAATAGAAACAACAATGCTAGCCCGCTAGTTCAGCCCCCTTAAGCAATATGAGAATAAGTACTTATAAAATAAAAAATAATAAAGCGCAGTGTTTTAAGAGCGCTATGTCATTCGGTATAAAGTAGCAAAAGGACTGAGTAAGGGTTATAGTGACTATAGATTAAGCACTCTGCTCCAAATTACTAAGTGATTATTTAACCGCTACTTATAAGGTAATATGGATAAACCAGTCTGGCTATTTACGCCAGCTAACACAGTTAGCTAGCATCTTCAATAGCTCCTACCATTATAGTATGCCTTGACCCGTCACGATTGACCGCCTAAAGTAAACCCCTGCTCATAAGATAGCAGCGACATTATAGTCGTAAGCTGCTAGGATGTTTAAACTGGTCAATCTATCATAGATGCTCTCTATGCCTTCTATCTTACCTAGTTTATTCACTCCTTTTTTTGATAACAGATTATTCTAATTTTAGTCTTAGGTCTTGGTCCAGTAATCTTGGAGCACATTGACGCTGCAGTATAGTTTTGTTGAGCCTATTGTCCTTTTAAGCGCTATACCGCGCCAAATAATCTCATTATGGATTTTTATCATCAAGTTGCAGGTAGTGGGACTTGATGAATGGTAGCGGCTTTGCATGAAGATGTCTTGTATACAAACTTAATCAGCTTGGCGTTAATATGGCTGAGTTAAGTCAGTCACTACCAGTTTTTGATAATTCGATTGAATTGTAATTAATGATACATTTTTGAATTTTTTTCTTTAGTTTAGGTAATGCCATGACTCTCGATTTACTCACTTATAATGTAGCCAGAGTGAATTCGTCTGCTATGCTGACGATGATAAGTGTTTTATGCTACTGCCCAGTTTCTGCTGCAGCGGCGCAAGATATTGACAGCGTGGTTTCGGTTGAGTCTAGCCTTGAGAGGATAGACGAGACTCAAATAACCCCTATTAAGGCCTTTGCTGATACACCTGCTAAGCCAAATGCGGCTACCAGCTTAGAGGAGGCGCCCACCCACTCAGAAGCGGGGTATCATCGCGTCGCTGGGCAGTCGCCACTCGCATCAGCCAGTAACACTATGTATGACGATACTCATGGCCGCGCCACCCCCTCCTCTTCCATGAGTACTGACTCTATAAGTGCTGGTCTAGGGTCACCTGCGCCCTTAACGACGCTGATAGACCCGACTACTCAGGAACCTATTAGCAACAGCTACCCAATTCAAGTCTCCAGCTATATGAGTCTAGATCAAGCGCAGTCGCTGCTTATCCAAGTCTCTCCTAAATTAGCTGCTGACCAAGCGGCGATTGCTGCCAGTCAATATCAGTCTGAAGCAGCCAGCAGTGTGGATCGACCATTTATATTTGCTCGTGCTTCTGCCAATGCTTATACCCTTGAGCGTGATATCGACTTGAGTAGTGTTAAGAGCAACATCGTCAATCGAGTGGACAGTATCGAGAATACCCTTCCGGATGTACCGCCGCTGCCACCTCTTCCTACAGTACCAAATCTTAGTGATGACCTAAATACACGCCTGCCTGATAATTATGACTTTAAGCATTCAGGCTCTAGTACTAGTGCTGGAGTTGGTGTGGTCTGGCCAGTTTATACAGCGGGACGTAGTGATGCCCTTACTGGACTATTAGATGCCCGAACTTTAGAGGCCAGTGCGGACCACCTCATCGACCAAAATGACCTCTATACCACATTGGTCGAGCGCTATTTTCAAGCACAGTTGGCCATCATTGCCTCCTACTTGCGCGATGATGCACTAGATACTATTGCTAAAACTGACCATATGGCGCAGCGCTTGTTCGAGGAAGGCTTCATCTCGCATGTTGAGCGATTAGAAGCCCAATCAGCTCTAGCCGATGCCAATAGTGAGGCGATTAAGGCTCGTAATACAGCTCGGCTAGCGATGATAGCTTTGCAGCGCCTATTACGCACTGAAACTCGTGTCCGCCCTACCACGCCTCTATTCGTCTCTAGTAGACCTCTTCCTGATGTTAGCTATTTTCAACAGCTGGCCTTATCTCATCATCCAGGACTACAAAAAGTAGCCGCTAAACAGCAGCAAGCCAGCAAAATGCACGCATTATCTGATACTGGATATAAGCCGACGGTCATGATGTTCGGCTATGGTCAACTTGATGACAAGCCCAGTTGGGTTGCTGGCGTGTCTGCGACTTGGAAGCTTTGGGGGGGCATAGATAAAGAGTCAACGTTAGCCGCCAGTCAAGCCAAAATCCGTCAGGCCGACCTTAGCAAGATTGATGTCAGCGATAATTTGCTACTGTTGGTCGAAAAAAACTGGAATGATGTTAATAATGCTCAGGCCCGTTATCAATCGTTACAGAGCAATATTGATCTGGCCGCTGAGGTACTACGACTCCGTCAGCTGGGTATGCAAGAAGGGGTCAATACAGCAATCGATGTTGTGCAAGCTCAAACTCAGTATTTAAAGGCTCGGACTGAGCAAGCGCAAGCGGCAAATGACTATGTCCAAGCTTTAGCTGCCCTACTAAATAGTTGTGGTACGCCAAAGGCCTTTAATACTTATATGAATGCAGCCGATATCCGCTTGCCAACATTATATAACCCTAGTCAACAAGCCCCTTAAGCGCTGCACACTAGTCCTTTACGATTTTTAGTTAGTTTATGATTTAATTATTTAATAGTAAAAAAAGAGTGTTGGCTAGATTACTTAGGCTATTTTAAGCCCGTCAATGAGCAGCACGATACCAATTTTATTATTAATTAGGAGCCACTCACCCATGTCTACCCCGCCGTCTCAGCTGCAGAAGCAAAAACGCTCTCCACAGATCATTATTATTGCTCTGATTGTCATCGGGCTTATAGCCTTTGTTGCCTATGGCTTGTTCAGTAGTAAACAGCAGTCACGAGATGAGACCGTAACCCTACAAGGTCAGATGGAGATGCAACAGACCTCAATTGCTGCCAAAGTCCCGGGCAGGATTGCCAATATATTGGTGATGGAAGGCGACTCAGTAGCAGTCGGGCAACCCCTTATTGAGATGGATTCACCCGAAATTACTGCTAAGATTAATCAAGCAAAGGCTGGCCAACAGATGGCTCAAAGCCAGTTGGACAAAGCAGAAAACGGTGCTCGGCCTCAAGAGGTTGCTCAGGCGAAGGCCGCTTGGCAAGCGAATCAAGCTGTAGCTGATCTGGCTGAAAGTACCTATGAGCGAGTCAATAGGCTATATGAAGAAGGGCTAATGGCGCGGCAAAAGCGTGATGAAGCTTATACTCAATATGTGGCCAATCAAGATAAAGCAGAAGCTGCAAAACAGCAATATGAGATGGCGCTAGAGGGGACTCGCAGCGAAGATAAAACTGCCGCAGAGGCACAAGTTGCTCAGGTCGACGCTAAGCTAGAAGAGGCGCAAGTTGCGGCAGACGAAGCCAATCTGAAAAGTCCTATCTCAGGTATCGTAGACAATGTCATCGTCAATCCTGGCGAGGTTATCGGTCAAGGCGTACCTATCTTAAGTCTGGTCGATCCTAATAAACAATGGGTGGTGTTAAATGTCACTGAAAACTACCTAAGCCAGTTTGCTATTGGCACGACCTTTGTAGGGACTCTACCAGCATTATCAAAGTCAGATACTCCGTATCAAAAGCAGTTTACAGTCTACGCCAGCTCTCCACTGGCTGATTTTGCTACTTGGCGCGCCACCAATAATAGTGATGGCTTTGATGTCCGCACCTTTGAAATTAAAGCACGGCCGACCACGCCTGATCCAAGTATCCGTTCGGGGATGAGTGTGCTCGTTGAAGCTCAGCCAACTAGCAAGACGGATTAGCCTTATTATGTCACGGTCAAACTCACGTCTTAAGTCATTGTCTCAGCACTCCGCCTGGATAGCCTTCTTCCGCAGCGCAAATTATGAGCGACAAATTTTGACTCATAATCGTTGGGACTTCTCGTTGGTCTTTTGGATACCGCTATTGGTGCTTTGTTTGGTCTGGTGGATCTTTTCTCGCTCGCACATCGTCGACCTGCCTATTGGGGTAATTAACGAAGATAATGGCCACGTTGCTAGTACTTTGGTACAGTATCTCGATACCAGTCCAGACTTAGAGGTAGTCGCGCGATTCAACTCGCCAGCTGAGGCCAAGAAAGCTCTCCTTGAGCGTCAAGTTTACGGTATCGTCATCATACCCAGAGACTTTAACCAAAACCTTTTATCAGCCAAACCTGCTCCAGTGGTATTACAGGTCAATGCTCAATTTGGCACACACTCTGGGATTATCCAAAGAGGAGTTCAGGCGGTCGTAGGAACGATCTCGGCAGGCGCGGAGATGCAGCGCCTTGTTAGGCAAGGTACAGCGCCCAGTCAAGTAGCAGCAACCTACTCACCGATTACCATTCAGCGTATTAGCTTATTTAACCCCTCGACTGATTACCAATTATTCTTGGCCTCTACCATATTGCCTTCGCTACTACATATATTGGCTATGATTATTGGCGCAACGACCGTCGGTCGAGAGCTTCGAGATCACAAGATTGACCTTTGGTATCGCTATATCAATCAAAATACTGATAAGCTGCCTTCTTATTATCTGACGGTACAGCCTGAGGATAGAATAACAGCCAATCCGCCAGAGCTAACCTTGAACTCACCGAGCGCACTATCCGATGCCAATAGTATGGCCTCTGACCCTAATCTCGCTCATAGCCCAACTGCTCCTGTGCATGATAAAGCGATTACTTCGACCAGCTTACTAACATTAATCGCGGGCTTAAATGGCAAGTTAATTTGGCCGATGCTGGCATTTACTCTATGGTCAGCCGTGGCGCTTAATCTATCTTATCGTATCAACCCCGTTAGCTTGTCGGCCTGGGCACTGAGCTATATCTGCTTACTGCTATTAATGATGGTCTCCTTTTGGTTAGGCGCTATTATCACTTTAGCGACGTTTTCCTTGCGCATTGGTCTATCTGCTACTGGCTTTATTTCAGCACCTTCCTTTGCCTTTGCCGGGGTGACCTTTCCCTATATCGCCATTAACGATAGTGCCAAATATTGGACAGATATTTTGCCCCTGACCCATTATTTAAAGCTGCATATTGACCAGCTACAAATGGGAGCACCGTTAGCACTGTCTTTCCCGATTGTTTATGGATTTATCGTTGCTACAGTAATAATGCTGCTATTGACTGCACTGCTGACCAAGCGCGCACTAGCCAGACCTGATCGTTGGGGAGCCAGATAATGTCGATTGACTATAAGCCTGATATGATTCCTGCGGATACTGCTATTGACAATATTAATAGCAATCAATCTTTTATTGCTGCCTTTATACAAACCCTTGCCGCTATTTTTAAAGATAAGGGGGTATTGTTAATGCTCGTTATAGGGCCTATTATCTATGGGTTTTTCTACCCTTGGCCCTATTCAACCGAGGTGGTCAATCAAGTACCTGTCGGCATCATCGACTATGACAATAGTGAGCTTTCTAAGACCATAACCCGCTACTCTGCCGCCAGCCCTCAACTGGATACCCAACCCTTTATGAATGAACAGGCCGCTAAGCAGGCCATATGGCGAGATGAGATCGCGGGATACATGATTATTCCGCATGGGCTTGAGAAAGACATTAAGTCAGGTAAAGGGGCGTCGGTCAGCGTTATTGGTAATGGTGGTTATTTTTTATTAAACAAAAATATTCAGCTTGGCTTCTCCAAAGCTGTGGGAACGGTCTCAGCAGGTATAGAGGTCAAAAAGAATGTCGCCAAAGGTGCTTATCTGCCTACTGCTAAGCAAAACACACAAGCGATTCCACTACAAATTATTCCGCTCTACAACCAGTCTGAAGGCTATGGTGCTTATGTGGTCCCTGGCGTATCAATTCTTATCCTGCAGCAGACTTTATTAATGGGTACGGCACTGTTAATCGGAACTTTATACGAGCAGCGACGTCACCATACCAGCGCTAGCGGCTGGCTTGGACGTATTGGTGCTTTAAGCCTTGTCAGTTTCACCATGGGCTGCTTTTATTATGGTTGGGTGTTTAATCTGCATCACTATACTCGAGGCGCTAATCTAGTCGGTAGCCTAGTATTTCTGGCCATATTCTTCCCCACCGTCTCCGCTCTTGGCTGCTTTTTGGGGCTTTGGTTCCGAGAGCGCGAGCGTGGACTTCAGATACTGATTGTCAGCTCCTTACCATTATTCTTTATCAGCGGCTATCCTTGGCCTGTTGATCAATTGCCGCTACCGCTGCAATTCCTTCGCTGGTTTATCCCTACCAGCTCTGGTATTACCACCTCGGTTCAGCTCGATCAGATGGGAGCTAGCTTGACTCAAGTATTGCCTAGCTTATGTCTACTGATCGCTCTATTCTTTCTTTACTACATTGCATTATTGACCTTAGAGGCGAGTCGCAGACGTCGCGACGCCACTCACTAGATAGTGATAATGTTGGCACTTATAGTCAACCAACTACTATAAACTGATATATTAGAAGAGTGATTAGCTATATCTTGTATGATTGTGATAAGTGATCAACTCAGTACTGTCGCTGCCAAGCAAAAAAAACTGAGCATCTATTATGATGCTCAGCTTTAGTTGTGTCAGTTACTGACGTTTAAAACAAACGCTTAACTTCGACTATTAAAACACTCGGTTTAGACCATTTAAGGCCGCTACCCGATAGGCCTCTGCCATAGTTGGGTAGTTAAAGGTGGTGTTAACGAAGTACTCCAACGTATTATTACACTTCATCACTGCTTGACCGATATGAATAATTTCAGAAGCATGATTACCATAACAGTGGATACCTAGTATCTCTAAGGTCTCACGGTGAAAAAGAATCTTCAAGACGCCAGATCGCTCACCGATAATTTGCGCGCGAGCCAGATGCTTAAAGAAGGCTTGACCGACCTCATAAGGGATCTTCTCATCCGTCAGCTCTTGCTCAGTCTTACCAATACTTGAGATTTCAGGAATGGTGTAGATACCCGTTGGGACACTTGAAACCGGCTCAGCATCTTGATCGCCAATCATAAAGGCAGCGGCACAGCGACCCTGATCATAAGCAGCTGAAGCCAGTGATGGCCAACCGATGACATCCCCTGCCGCATAGATATTATCCACTTCAGTGCAATAAGTATCATCTACCTTTAACTGACCGCGATTATTGGCCTTAAGCCCAATTGCGTCGAGGTTGAGCCCTTCTGTATTACCTGAGCGGCCATTACACCACATGATGGCATCAGATTTGATCTTCTTACCACTCTTCAAATGCAAGATCACACAGTCATCATGCGTCTCAAGATGATCAATCTCTTCATTACTACGAATCAACACGCCAAATTGTCTAAAATCGTGTGACAAGGCATCGCTAATCTCATCATCAAGATAACTTAATAGCTGGTCTTTATTGTTAATAAGATCAACTTTATAGCCCAAACCGGTAAAGATAGAAGCATATTCACAGCCAATCACGCCTGCACCATAGATAATGATCTTTTTGACAACATAGTCCATCTGTAAGATTTTATCTGAATCAAAAACACGTGGATGATCAAAGTCGAGGATATCAGGACGATATGGTCGGCTACCTACGGTAATGATGGCATTATTGAAGGTAATGGTGTCATAGCCATTATTATCAT
Organism: Psychrobacter pygoscelis; assembly: GCF_004335015.1. GTDB lineage: Bacteria > Pseudomonadota > Gammaproteobacteria > Pseudomonadales > Moraxellaceae > Psychrobacter > Psychrobacter pygoscelis. The sequence goes on along the minus strand of NZ_RQRU01000004.1, from coordinate 211,185 downwards.
CATGATCGATTCTTAAGGTGTGACGATCAATAAAGCTGGCCCAGCCATGAATGACATCAATTTGATTGCGCTCATAAAATCTAGTATGAGTATTGACTTGTCGGCGAATAACTTGGCGCGCATTGGTCAGTACTTTATTGAGCGGTACTTGATGATACTCCATCGCTTGGGTGAACATTGGATCACGGCGGAAGTTAATTAGGTTAAATACCGACTGACGTAAGGCTTTACTCGGAATAGTACCGACATGAGTACAGTTACCACCGACTTGGTCTCGAGGATCAACGATAGCGACTTTTTTACCAGATTTAGCCAGTTTCATTGCTGCCGCTTCACCAGCCGGTCCCGCTCCTAAGACTACAGCATCATACTCAAATTCATGATCGTCTTTTTTGATTCGCTGCGAGTCTTTAGTAAAGCCAGAATTGATATCGATTCGTTCCCCATCTAAAGGACTGATAAGATTAGGATGATGTATGATGTCCTCATGAGCTTGTTCATGCGTATGCTCAATTCTAGCTTTTAGATCCTGCGGTCTAGTCTTTTCAGGTACCGTTGCTGGTGCGCTGCCGCTGTCTTTGTTAGAGACTTCAGTATTGGTGTCTTCACCGGTGTCGTTGGTTTCGTCGTCTTTACGCTTTTTTGCCATGAGTTCCTCTTTTTAATTCATTTCAGGGTATTTTATCGGTTGCTTCAAGGTATTCAACTTAACTTAGCTCGCAAATTAATTAGTCTGCTAACTTGATTTGCTAAGTCGTTGAATTACGACATTGCTACCATGCGCTGAGAAATAATATTTTGTAGTGTCCAATGCCCAGTTAAGCTTTGTTTATTTTCATCAACTTGCGGTCGAACGCTAATTTGATACTCCATTCCTGGCACTGCACTAAAACCTTCAATCCAGTCATAAGGAATCTGGAATATCTCGCCGCTTGCTGCGCTCTTAGCTAACATACACTGCATCGGTAGGGCAGACTCACAGGAGACGCGCGTGGGCAAGATGGTCAAGGTCTGCGCCTCGCCTAATATAATGGTGGGTACGTAGCGTGGCTCTGGCACTGGTTCACGCTTAAATACATTGCTTTGGCAGCCACTAATAAGGGTCATCGCTATAAACAGCCCCCCAAAAGCAATAGATTTATTTAATTGCATAACTCTCACAATATGTCCTACCTCTTATAGTAATAGTATTTAATGAAGATGATGGTGGCTAATTTCAATCTATAATTGCTGCTCATTGAACCAATTATTGGATTAACCAATTCGACGTTTTAGCCCAGTCATCTGTAAGATACGTGTGGCGATCTCTTCAACGGACATCTCAGAGACATCAATACTAGGAATGCCATGAGTGATATAGATACCTTGAATGGCACGCTGCTCTTGCTGTACCTGCTGATAGCTTGAATAGCGGCTATTGGCTCGTCGCTCGTTACGGATTCGAACCAGTCGATCGGTATCGATCATGAGTCCAAACAATTTATCTTTATGATCACGAAGCGACTTGGGCAGCTGATTGTCATACAGATCATCTTCTGTCAGTGGGTAGTTAGCCGCGCGGATACCGAATTGCATGGCCAAGTACAATGATGTCGGAGTTTTGCCTGATCGGGATACGCCGATCAAAATAATGTCAGCCATATCATAGTGCCGTGTCCGAGCGCCATCATCATTATCTAGAGCAAAGTGCACTGCATCAATACGAGATTTGTAGGTTTCTGAATCCACTCGATCATGGGCATGTCCCGAGTGACCATCTGGCTCAACGCCAATCTCATCTGCGATGCGGCCGATGAGCCCTTCATACATATCTAGGTTGCAAGCCTGAGCAGAATTAATCTTCTCACGGATCTCAGGGTTTACGATGGTATCAAAGACCAAAGGCAGCATTCCATCTTGCTGATAGGCCATATTAATCTGCTCAACCGCTTCCTCAGCGCGCTCAATAGAGTCTACGTAAGGCAAGACTCGCGTCTCAAACGGCACCGAGGCAAACTGACTTAAAATAGACCGGCCTAAAGTCTCAGCGGTAATCGCCGTACCATCAGAGATAAAAAATGCGCTGCGAAGGGCTTGCGGATTACTAACATTAAGAGCGTGACGGTTTTGAATGGTGGGCTTAGGCTGAACACTGCTGCTAAATTGGGGCATACATAACCTCAAATTGATAAGATATTAAAACGCAATTTTAAAAGCTCGACCAATTAAACATACTAAGAGACACTAGTACAATAAGCGAAGCCGTTTTAAGGCCGAGCCTATAATTTAAGGCGGTGCTTATAAAAGACATAGGCCACGTCTATCTACTGTAGCGCTTAGATATGACATAGCCCTAAAGATAAATAATGCCTACTATATAGTAGTCAATTAAAATGACAATCCATACATTGCTGTACTACAGCAATAATTTTGACTTAACACTCAAAGTTTGTATTGAGATTGAGGGATTCTACTTTTTTGGCATCATTAAAAATATAACTGAGAAAAATAGCTACGGTCAGTCTCCATTCTATCTTTTAAGGATCACACAGACCCTAGACTGACCCTATAGACATATTATAACCACAATAGACCTCTAATACGAATCGATGTTAGCATAAGCCATTGCTAAGTGAATGCTGATTTTATTCTAATTTTACCGTTACCAGATGAGTATAGTGTCTCACTTAGTAACTAAGGCTACTTATAGCTATGACTCTTATCAGCCCCAGTGACGGATCAGCGCCATATCTTACCTTCTCTCTATGAGAATAAGGAGTATCGATATATCTAGAACTAAAACATGGAGCGTTTGGAGCGTGGTATATAAGCCTTTATAGATAATTTAACCGCTTACGAGTGATAGACACTAATCTTAATCAGTCGCTAACTTAGCCATTATAATGGTCAGGCAAATAGTCAGACGCCTGCTAATACTAAGGCTTCTTTGATCAGTCATGATTGCTGAAGAAGGTTATTGATTAGCACTTGATCGCTTGACGACTAATAGCTTAAAGCAAGCTACTTTAAGCAATTACTAATATCTTCGTGCAATTAAGATTAATAATTAAGGCCGTTTGGCTTTTTTTTAATTTGTTTTCACTTATTTTCTCGAAATTTTTATCATTTAGCGTTATAATTTGGCGTTATAATCGTAAATAAATAACCTTATTTTCTGGAGTTATCATGACATCAGCCACAGCACAAGTAATTACCCTCGATAAATTAGGAAAAAATGATATCGAAAAAGTGGGTGGTAAAAACGCCTCCTTGGGTGAGATGATTAGTCACTTATCAGATCTTGGTGTGAGCGTTCCTGGTGGTTTTGCAACAACGGCAGACGCCTTTAATAGATTTTTGACCGAAACGGGTCTTATTGAAAAGATCAATAATGAGTTAAAAGAGTTAGACGTCAACGATGTTAATAAGCTAACAGCGACGGGCGAAAAAATTCGAGGCTGGATTATCGATCAAGAGTTGCCCAGTGATCTTGAACGCGAAGTGCGTGAAGCTTTTGATGTTATGAGCGGCGGCGAAGATATTGCCGTAGCGGTACGCTCTTCTGCTACCGCTGAAGACTTACCTGATGCCTCATTTGCTGGTCAACAAGAGACTTACCTAAACATTCGTGGTATTGATAATGTCTTAATCGCCATTAAAGAGGTCTTTGCTTCACTATATAACGATCGCGCTATTGCTTACCGTGTTCATAAAGGTTTTGAGCACGCAGGTGTTGCTCTATCTGCAGGTATTCAGCGCATGGTTCGCTCTGAAACTGGTGCAGCTGGTGTCATGTTTACTTTGGATACCGAAAGTGGCTTTGATGAAGTTGTCTTTATTACTTCAAGCTATGGTCTTGGTGAGATGGTCGTTCAAGGCGCTGTCAACCCTGATGAGTTCTACCTCTCTAAACCTTTACTAGAGTCAGGCCGTCCTTCTATTATTCGCCGCAACCTCGGTAGCAAACACAAGAAAATGGTCTATGGTGACGAAGGCAGCACTGCTAAATCGACCAAGATTGTCGACGTGGATAAACAAGAGCGTATGCAGTTCTCTTTATCTTCTGATGAGCTAGTTGAATTGGCTAAGCAAGCCCTAGTTATCGAAAAGCATTATGGCCAAGCGATGGATATCGAGTGGGCCAAAGACGGCGACAATGGCAAGATCTACATCGTGCAAGCGCGTCCAGAAACTGTTAAGAGCCGCCAAGATAGTAATATCATGGAGCGTTATGTCATCAATACCGCTGATGCTAAAGTGTTGTGCGAAGGTCGCTCAATCGGTCAACGAATTGGTGCTGGTAAAGTGCGTATCGTTGATAATCTTAATGAGATGGACAAAGTCGAAGATGGCGACATCCTAGTCTCTGACATGACAGACCCCGATTGGGAGCCGGTCATGAAGCGGGCTTCTGCTATTATCACCAACCGAGGCGGCAGAACCTGTCATGCGGCCATTATTGCCCGTGAACTTGGCGTTCCAGCTATCGTTGGCTGTGGCAATGCCACTGAGCTATTGAGTGATGGTCAAGACGTCACTGTCTCCTGCGCTGAAGGTGACACTGGCTTTATCTATGACGGCCAGCTGGACTTCGACGTTCAGACCAACTCTATCGAATCTATGCCTGACCTTGCGTTTAAGATTATGATGAACGTTGGTAACCCTGACCGTGCCTTCTCATTTGCGCAAATGCCAAACCAAGGTGTTGGCCTTGCTCGTCTTGAGTTCATCATCAACCGTATGATTGGCGTGCATCCTAAAGCGCTACTGAACATGAATAGCCTACCACGCGAAGTTGCCCAAGCGATCAATGAGCGCATTGCTGGCTACGCATCGCCTGTCGACTTCTATGTGGATAAACTGGTTGAAGGTATCTCGACCCTTGCTGTGGCCTTTAGAGAGCAGCCGGTCATCGTTCGTATGTCTGACTTTAAGTCGAACGAATATGCCAACCTGATTGGTGGTAAGCTATACGAGCCATCAGAAGAGAACCCAATGCTAGGTTTCCGCGGTGCTAGCCGTTATGTCTCTGATAACTTCCGCGACTGCTTTGAGCTTGAGTGTAAAGCACTAAAACGCGTCCGTGATGAGATGGGTCTAACCAATATCAAGATTATGATTCCATTCGTCCGTACTACTGCTGAAGCCAAAAAAGTCATTGAACTACTTGAGAAAAATGGTCTGAAGCGTGGTGAAAATGGTCTTGAAGTCGTGATGATGTGTGAGCTGCCAACCAACGCCCTATTGGCTGAAGAGTTCCTTGAGTACTTCGATGGCTTCTCAATTGGCTCAAACGATTTGACTCAGTTGACGCTTGGTCTAGATCGCGACTCTGGCATTGTCTCTCATCTATTTGATGAGCGTGATGCTGCTGTCAAAAAGCTGCTATCAATGGCTATCGCAGCTTGCCGTAAGCAAGGCAAATACATTGGTATCTGTGGTCAGGGCCCATCTGATCATCCAGATCTTGCAATGTGGCTCATGGAGCAAGGTATTACTTCTGTGTCGCTAAACCCAGACTCAGTGCTAGATACTTGGTTCTTCTTAGCAGGTGAGACTGCTAAGTAAAAAAGCTAAGTAAGTCAATTCCTAAAGCAGCACTCTACTTGTTACTATTATGCTTGTTACTAAGGAATGCTTATTATTAAGGGGTGCTTAACGCTCTAAGCGCTCCTTCTAGATAGCCAAAATTATCTTCGATCAGGTAAAAGACTGACTGGCGAGAGCCGACAACCAAGTCTTTTGCCCCATATCACGGATAATTTTGGCATCAGTCGTTTTGGGGCAGGATTATTTATTAATATATACTCGCTGACTACCGCCCCTATTTATTGCCTCATCTTATAGCCTACTATCAATTACCTTTTGCTAATTTAAGATACTTCGGCAGAGAATGTAGGTACTATAGCGATGCTTAATTCAGCTTAAATAACCTTGCTTGAATAATTTTGTTTGTCTAACCTATCTCATCTAACAAGATTAGCTTAATGCTCAGAATTGGTATAAGTTATGCCACTACGAATTATGGTTAAGTGTGAGCGACCACACCAGCAGTAAATAATTTACTTACCTAAGTTTATTTTGTTATTTTGATGACAGCACTATGACTGGTCTCAATACCATTAGAGACAAGACTGACATCAGCCGCAATATAAGGATACTATTTGCTATGCAGATATTTCTTGCCCGAAACAATGTCCAGGCAGGACCATACACGCTAGACCAACTTAATAGCATGCTCCTATCAGGAGAGGTATTACTTGACGACCTAATGTGGCACGAAGGCATGTCAAACTGGCAGCGCCTTGGCGACGTTACAGGCAATCAGACCCGATACATACCTAGTACTACAGCTACTCCTCATACGACTGCTCACACTACCTCTGTAGATTCTGCCGAGGGCCGCGTGAGTGTTGATAAACTCTATGGCAAGTCTGATTCCAGTCACCCATCAGCGACAGAAGCCAAGTCCGATGCCAAAAGCCGTCCTATCTCCCTAGGTAAGAGCAAATCAAAGACACAATCAGCGCTATCTACTTCAGAGACTACCATCGGTGGCAACCCACCAGTCGTTCTAGCGCCCATTATGTCGCGTATCTTGGCACTGGCGATTAATGGCTTGCTGTATCTACTTTCGGTATTGCCATTACTTTTGGCCCTAGCCAAGCTAAATATCGATATGGAGAAGTTTCAGAACTTCAATGATTTCAATGCCGCCTATGACTATACGGTTAGCCTGATGCAGAGCATCCCTGATGCGACTATTATGGCTTCTCAGTTAATGATGTTTGGACTCTTTGCCGTTCAGTTATTATTAATTGTCACTCGTGGTCAGTCGCTTGGCAAAATGATGACGGGAATTCGCGTCGTCGATCATACCACGCACCAAATCCCGCCTTTAGGCCGACTGCTTGGCTTAAGAACGCTATTGCTGTTGTTGATCTACAATCTTGTATTCTCTGTAACTAGCTACTTGGGATTTGCTGTCATTGCTGCGCATTACTTTTTGGTCGCCAAAAGCTCAGAGAACATCGGTTGGCACGATAAGATTGCTAAGACATTAGTGGTAAAAGCTGCAGATGATCAATTAAAAAAATCTAGTAAAAAAACTAAGCTAACTAAATAGTTGGTTTGTTGTCCATCTTTAACTTTGATGATGGCGAGTAAATTCACTTATCTTATTTTACTACTGACTCAATCCGGCACATTATATTGCGTAATCATTGCATTATCGGCAGCTCTTTGATATAATGTGCCGCTTTATAAAATTAAGTCTATTTATTATTAAGGTTGATTAGACAACTTGTTGATGATGACCTTGATTTTATAAATCTCCTTGCTATTGACATAGGGTCAATGGCTGACTAATCCGTAAGGAGTCCAATATGCGACATTATGAAGTGGTGTTAATTGTACACCCTGATCAAAGCGACCAAGTCGTTGGTATGGTTGAACGCTATATCAAATTGGTTCAAGACAGTGACGGTATTATCCATCGCCTAGAAGACTGGGGCCGTCGTCAATTGGCTTATCCGATCAACAAAATCCATAAAGCTCACTATGTGCTGTTTAACATTGAGTGTAATGGTGAGACGTTGGCTGAGCTTGAAGAGCTGTTCCGTTACAATGATGCTATCATTCGTAGCCTAGTCATCCGCCGCGATGAGGCTATTACTGAAGAGTCTCAGTTAGCTAAGAACGCTGATGAAAAACGCGCTCGTAAAGCTAATCGTCGTCCTGATTCAGACAATCGCTCTGACGATAACGATGATGACGACAACGATGACACTGACGACAGCAGTGACGACTAATTAAAGGAGAAACCTCATGGCACGTTTTTATCGCCGTCGCAAATTCTGCCGATTTACCGCAGAAGGCATTACCCACATCGATTATAAAGATGTAGAATTACTTAAGCAGTACATCAGTGACAATGGCAAGATTGTTCCTAGCCGTATCACTGGTACTTCTACTAAATATCAGCGTCAACTAGCGACCGCTATCAAGCAAGCTCGCTACCTTGCGCTACTTCCGTATACTGACAACCATCAGTAAGTCCCGATTATCTAGGAGTGACTCATGCAAGTTATTTTGTTACAGCGTATCGTCAACCTTGGTAAGCTCGGTGAGACTGTCGATGTGAAGCCAGGTTACGGACGTAACTTTCTTATCCCTCAAGGCAAAGCCCTTCCAGCTACTGCAGCGAACGTTGAAAAATTCGAAGCTCGCCGTGCTGAGCTTGAAGCGCAAGAAGCTGAAGAACTAGCTGCTGCTCAAAAACGCGCAGACGCACTTAAAGACGTTAATGTCATTATGCGTGCTAAGTCTGGCGACGAAGGCAAGCTATTTGGCTCTATCGGTACTCGCGATATCGCTGAAGCCTTGACCAAGTCTGGTCTAGAAGTAGACCGTTCTGAAGTTAAATTGCCTGAAGGCGCGTTCCGTCAAGTGGGCGAATTCAATGTTGATATTCAGTTGCACCATGATGTAACTACGACCATCCTTGTTACTATCTTGTCAGAAGACGGTCATGACGATCAAGCAGCCGCTACTTCTGAAGAAGAAGACGCTGAATAAGCTTATCTTTATCAGTAAAGATACCTAAGTACTGATAGATAGTGATATACATGGTATAATTAATAGAGCCGGCGATTGCTGGCTTTATTTTTACCTGCAATGTAATTTACCTCTATAGCTTTTTTTTAGCTGTTTTTCTACCCCGTTTTTTCTCTATACTCTCTTTTCTATAAAGTCGTCATTGATAAGATATTTGTTACCAAGTGTAATTATGTACCAAAATATCTTGCCAATACGGATAGTTAGCCTATATAATATGCCGTTCCATTGGGGATGTTCTGGCTTCGACGCTGGTGATGAAACTCAATGATGCATGTCGAGAGTATATGTCCTCTCGTAAATCAAACATATATTGTTATAGTCGCAAACGACGAAACTTACGCTCTAGCAGCTTAAACCCTGCTTACTCCGCTGCTGATTACCTATAGTCGGTTAGCCGAGTTGAAGCGCACGCATATAGGTTCGCTCAGGCAGTTGTCTCAGCTGTCTGGGTTCAAACTTAGAGACTCGCCCTATCCACCCTGACTGTCGGGTCGGTGTGGGCTAAAACTAAAGACAGACCCTAAACATGTAGAGTCATGAGTGTAGTGCTGGCGGACGCGGGTTCAACTCCCGCCATCTCCACCAAATATTAAAAAACCGATTACGTTATGTAGTCGGTTTTTTTTGTTTTTAATTAATAGCATCTTATCTTCTTAAGAATATACACCTGTTTAACTCTCTAGCTGTAATTGTGATCATGAGACCTTTTAGCTACTAATGGCTAACAATAGGGTTTACAAACCAATTGCCGTTGTCCGAAACTTCTAAAAAGCCTTATTTTTAGAATCATTATCCCTATGGCTATCGGTCAAGCTCGCCAGTGCTTATTAAGAGCTACTACTTAAAAGTGTTACCACTCCACACCTACTCACAAGTTTCTGCATTTAATAGCAGATTAAGTACCGCTACCCCTCCAGTGTCAAAAACTGACAACCTCGTATTAACGTCGTTGGCTTGGACAGACTTATCTGCAAAATAAAACTCATGACAGGAAGCCTTAATCTCCTCTTCAGATAAGAAACTGTTCCTTAACTTGCGCTTTTCTTTTGCACTTAGCTCCCCACTATATTGAAAGTCAAACGACATTAAATAAGGCGGCAATCTTATACTGCGCACTGTGAGATCTTCATGATCTATACCATACACATCTTGATCTCTTTCTACCTGCTGCGTCGCTATGTTAAATAGCTTATGGACTTTTGATACATCAGTATAACCATGTTTTCGTCCACAAGACTCATCTCTTTCAGGGCTCTATCCCTATCCGATAGCTCATCCTATCGAATAGGCTGAGGGTGATAAGCTCAGTATAGTTGTGACAGAGCCTATCGATGCCAGCTTCTTCATAGCCTTTCTTATAATAACTAATTATCATTAAACAAACATTATGGCAAAACTAAATAAATCGCCATAGTTATTTATATTTTAGAGAATTATTGATAATAGCTATTGTGATGTAATGACGTAGTTAATATAACAAAAAAAAACCAACCATATCATATAGTTGGTCTTACAACTTTATAACAAAGAAAGCTAGATTTATTACTTATCTGGAGAACTATCCCAGTACTTCATTTAACCACTCACCAATATCATGAATCTGTGGCATACACACTTGATGTGCCATAGGATAGGTACGATAGACGACTTCATAGCCTTTGGCTTCCAGTACTCTATAAGCTTTTTCGCCTAGTATCGCAGGTACGACGGGATCATGCGTACCATGATTAATCATGATTGGCATCTCTTTATTCGCCTCGCTATAGTCGATATGATCATTAGAGGCAAGGTATGTCGATAGTGTCAGTAGTCCCGCTAGCTTTTGGCGATGACCAAGTGCGACATGGTAAGCCACTGCCCCACCTTGAGAGAATCCTGCAATAACAATATTCTCAGCAGGTACGCCCCGCTCAATCTCACGCTCGATAAGATCATTAATCTTCTGTGCCGACTTCTCAATCTGCACAATATCCACCTTACGGTCAATGCTCATCTCAAGGATGTCATACCATGCTGGCATCACCATCCCCCCATTAATAGTCACCGGAATCTGCGGTGCATGGGGGAATACAAAACGCACTGCTAAATCTTGTGCTAAGCCAAGCTGCGGCACGACGGGTTCAAAGTCATGACCACTAGCACCAAGGCCATGCAACCAAATTACGGCATGGTCAATGTCCTTACAGCTAGGATTATGCTCTACAGTTACACAATCTAAGTAATCGCTCATTGTCTGTCCCTTCTTAATGGTTACATTATTAGATATAAAATTTAATCTGTCTGTCATCAATTCTTAAACACTACTAAGTATGGTTAAGGTCGGTCTGATCCTAGTTATTAGTGACCTATTGTTACTCCTCACTCTTCTCTTAGTAGTGATCTGGCTAATTACTAAGCTGAGTCACTTTACACTTTTAATCAGCTTTTTACCTTTGCCAAGTGTCCTATTTTACTTATGCTCATAACTGAGCAGTTTTCTATACCAACTACTTACATTTATAGCTTTATTACAATTGTATAGGGACAGTTTACATGACAACTTCAAGCAATTCATTAGCCTCGCTCAGGAAAATAGCTCATATTACTATTGCCCTTCCACTTTTGGCAGCCGGTACACTTATGATGACGGGCTGTGATGAAGATAATAACGATACTACTGTGGATGACCCAAAGCTTTCTACGCCCACGACCGAGCAAAAAGTAGCCTACAGCTATGGAGTGCGGCCATTTTATCTAGTAGACGACATGGATGCAGGGCCATTAAAAGACGAGCTACTCGCTTGTAAGTCGCAAACGCCAAGTAAAACGGATTTCTCAATAGCTCATCGCGGCGCACCCTTGCAGTTCCCAGAACACACATACGATGGCTATATGGCTGCCGCACGTATGGGGGCTGGTATCTTAGAATGCGATGTGGCCTTTACCAATGATGGTGAGCTGGTCTGCCGTCATGCACAAAACGATCTACATACGACGACCAATATCGTCGCCACGACTCTTGCGAATAAGTGTACCGTAGCACCAATGGTCGATACCAATGGCAACTTGAGTAATGCCGCAAGTATCGAGTGCCGCACCTCTGACATCAGTAAAGATGAGTTCAAAAGCTTGACGGGTAAGATGGATGCGGCTAACACACAAGCGACCACTATTGCTGGCTATATGAATGCCACTGCCCCATGGCGTACTGATTTGTACACACAAAACGGTCAATTACTGACGCTAGAGGAACATATTGCATTGGCAAAAAGCCTCGGGATGAAGCAAACGCCAGAGCTTAAAACACCAGCCGTCGCCATGCCATTTAATGGCTATAGCTTAGATGATTACCGTCAACAACTTATCGATACCTATAAGGCCGCTGGCGTATCAGCCGATGATGTCTATGCCCAATCATTTAATATCGAAGATGTGGAGTACTGGATCAATAATGAGCCTGCCTTTGGTGCTAATGCTGTCTATCTGGTCGATGACAGTAATGAGACTGCTGATGGTCGCACCTTTAACAAAGACGATACGACGACATGGAAGCACTCTATGGCTGAGATTAAAGCTAAGGGCATCAATATCATCGCTCCGCCGTCTTGGATACTGGTCACTACCGATGGCAATGGCAAGCTACTACCGTCAGAGTACGCTAAGCAGGCCAAAGCCAATGGTCTGGACATTATCACTTGGTCACTTGAACGCTCAGGCCCTCTCGCGAGCGGCGGCGGTTGGTACTATACGGGTCTTGACGATGCGATAAATAACGATGGTGATATGATGAACTATATTGATGTTCTCGCTCAAGATGTGGGTGTTAAAGGCATCTTCTCAGACTGGCCCGCAACGGTGAGCTACTACGCCAACTGTAAAGGGCTTCAATAACCCTCAACTCAAGAAAAGCAGCTTAATAGCCAGCCTTTGATAGTCAACTTGATAATAATTAGGTTGGCTTTTACCGACGATTGGCTTATTTATAGTAAGGATGTTAGGTTAGATGAGTTATTTATTAGGTGACCAATCATGCTTGAAATACTCAATCCTTTGTTAGCTGACACGTCGCTTTGGGTATATTTTGGCCTATTTATCGCCGGTATTGCTGCTTTTATCATCTCTACAATATCTGGGGGCGGAGGCGCGCTACTACTGATACCTCTAACGTCATGGCTTATCGGTACCGTAAATGCGCCGCCGGTAATTAACTTGGGGACCTTTATCGGTCGCCCAGTTAGATTATTTCTATTCTGGAAAGATATCGACTGGCAGCTGGTACGCTATTATGCGCCTAGCGCCATTATTGGTGCAGGCCTTGCTGGGCTCATATTTAGTAAGTTAGATGCGCATTGGATTCAGCTAGCAGTAGGGGTATTTTTAGTCTCTACGCTACTACAATATCGCTTCGGCAAGATCGATAAAACCTTCAATATGCCTAAAGTTGGCTTTATTCCATTGGGGTTTATCGTTGCATTGGTGAGCACCTTGGTCGGTGGTCTCGGTCCGATAATGAACCCATTTTATATGAATGTCGGCTTACAAAAAGAGGACTTAATAGCGACCAAGACGGCCAATGCCTTTATCGTAGGATTCGCGCAGATTGGTAGTTATTCATTCTTTGGAATATTAACGGGTAAATTATGGCTATTTGGTTTGGCTTTAGGCTTAGGCGCCACTCTGGGCAACGTCATTGGTAAGCGCTTCTTGGCAAATATGAGCGTGAGACAATTTCGCGCGGCTCTCATTGCACTCATGGTCATTAGCGGCATAATCATGATTTACAATAATTGGCAGCTCGTACTCTAACGACTTCTCAAACACCTCCCAAATTATTTAATATCACTTGACGACGCTTATAGCTAGCTGCTGATAAAAACGATATAGTGGCTCTGGGATGACGTTTTTGTAGCCTCTGGGAGCTGAACACAGCAAGTCAGAAAAGCTTATACTAGCTTGGCATCATCATGTCGTGACTTTATATCTAGTAATTTTATATCCAGTAACTTTATATCTAGTATATTTTATTTAGAATCGACTATAGTGTCATTTCCATTGAATTTTCACGTTGTCCAAATAGTAGTCACCTTAAACTGTGCTAGGATATCACCATAGTCTTAGTAAAAGAAAAGCTTGCCACTATGAGTACCACTCCTCACATACTACTGGTTGAAGATGACCCCGCCATTGCCACCTCCTTGAAGATAACCTTCAAACGCGAAGGCTGGCAGTTGACTTGGCTCGACAATGCCAGTGCTGTCCTTCCGACGCTTCGAACGCTAATGAGCTCAGCCACAGCGCTCACCGGTATCATTCTCGATGTTGGCTTGCCAGATGGTGATGGACTCAGCTTATGTCAGCAGATTCGTCATAGTAAAGATATCGGCTCTCAGGCGGATCTGCCCATTCTATTCTTAACCGCTAGAAGTGATGAGGTGGATCGTATATTGGGGTTGGAGATGGGTGCGGATGATTATTGTGCCAAGCCGTTTAGTCCGCGAGAGCTCGTCGCTAGGCTAAAAGCAATCTGGCGACGAGAGCAACTTATCGCCCAGGCGCAGCCCGAAGCTAATACCGAGACTGCTAATGAGCCGCAGCAATTTGACTCCCCTTATGGTAGCTGGCAGTATGAGCCGATGGATTATAGCTTACACTGGCAGGGTCAAAAGCTTGAGCTTAGTAATACCGAGCGCAAACTTCTGATGGCACTGCTTAGTGCTCCCAAGCAAGTCTTTAGTCGCGAGCAGTTGCTAGAGGCCATCAGCGACTATCCCGATCACCGATTGGCTCGCACTATTGATAGCCATATCAAATCTATTCGTAAATTATTGGCTAAAATCGATGCCGACACTGAGGTGATTCATACTCATCGAGGCTTAGGCTATAGTCTAAGCCCCGCATAAGCCAAACTATGAACGCTCCTAGCGATGAGCCAAAGCATACAGTTAATGTCACTCACTCTATTAGTGATACAGCTAACTGTACTACCAGCACTGCTATGGATGACCAAGAGCTATCTGCGGCCGCTCAAAACTGGTATGCCAAGCTGCACCCCATTGGCACTGCAGTAGAGCCTTCCCAATCCTCTAATAAATCGCCAGCAACGCGCCCTCTTAATCTAAGTATTTTCTTTCGTATTTGGCTGGCCGTCGCCGTGATTATCGTCGTCTCAAGCTTAGTGGCTTTTTCGCAGCTTTTTGAATACGTCAAGCCTACCACGCAGCAGGTCATTGAAGACACGCTAGTCGATACCAGTATGTTGTTAGCAGCCAGTCTTAAGCTACCTATGCAATCAGGCAGAATCTACGATAGCGATTACCAAGAAGCCTTAGACCAAGCTTTTATCGGAACGAAGCCTAGCATTGAGACCTTGACCGCAAAAGCGGACGATAAGAATAACCCAGCACAGCCTTGGTATCATCAAAAAACCCATAGTAGCTTTCGCGTCTATGTCACCGATGCAAATGGCATCGTCATCTATGACTCACAGCCGAATGAGCGCAACGCTGAGGGGCAGGACTATAGCCGCTGGAACGATGTCTATCTATCTATGCGCGGAAAGTATGGTGCACGCATTACCGCGCAGCGTCCGGGCGACTCGACATCCTCAGTCATGTATGTGGCACAGCCTATCTTAGATGAGGAAGGAGTGCTACTTGGTATTGTCAGTGTTGGTAAGCCTGTGGCAACTATTGTGCCCTATCTTGATACCACGCGTAGTCGGATGTTTACTGCACTTCTTGTCATCAGTCTTTTGGCACTAATTATGGCGGGATTGGTCGCTTGGTGGCTAAAGCAAAGCATGGCTTTGGTGACACGCTATACCCGATCACTCGCCAAGCAAACCAATAAGCCCTACTTCTATCTCGGTCGTGAGCTTAATGAGCTATCTGATACGATCGAGGGGATGAAGCATCGCCTTGAGAATCGCGCTTATGTCGCCGATTACGTTCATACCCTAACGCATGAGCTAAAAAGTCCGCTGACAGCCATTCGCGCCAGCGGTGAATTGCTTGAAGACCCAGCATTGGACGAAGAAGATCGGCTGATGCTCAGTCAAACGATCACTGAGCAGAGTATTAAGCTGCAATCTTTAATAGACCGACTCCTATTATTAGCCAAGGTAGAGCAGCCTACTTTTAAGCTGCACAAAGAGCCGGTATACCTACCTGACTTTCTTCAATCACTGCTTCATCTGTCTGAGGCAAAACGTCAGCAAAAGCAGCTCGCACCGATTCCAATTTGGCTAAATGAGCAGCCTATCCGCTTAGACGAAATAGAGGCACATAGTGCTCGTGAGACCTTAAGCTTATCTGCTGATAAATTCTGGCTTAGCCAGGCGCTACAAAATATCCTCGACAATGCCATCTATTTTGCTCGGTCACAGGTCATCATTAATTTGCGTCCTCATCAGCATACCATCCAAATTGATGTGTTTAATGATGGTGACTTGATTCCGCATTATGCTTTAAATAAAGTCTTTGATCGCTACTTTAGCCTCTCTCATCAGGCCAATCAAGCCAGCTTGCAGCAACAGTCACGCTCGCAAGTCAAAAAAGGTACTGGGCTTGGCCTCACCTTAGTCAAGCAAGTGGTCGAGCATCACGGCGGTAGCGTTAGCATTCGCAATATCACTAAGATTGATACAGACGAGCATGATATGCAGGCCCCCAAAGCCCCTTCAACCCATACTCACGATATCAGCGACCTAACCGCAGGAGTACTGGTCACAGTTGAGCTGCCTCTAGCCCCCGCCTCCGCGTTTGAGACATAAAAACTTATAACAAAAAAGTCATAAAAACTATTAGCTCTTAAATACCACTCTCCCCAAGTGTCAATCCATCATTTTTTCATTTTGTCCCCATCAACTTTTCTTATCACTATCGTAAATTAGATATTACTAACTCAAGGTGTGGCTTTAACGTTGGCGTTAACGTTGGCATGGTCATTCGATCTGCAAGCCACCACAACCTGTCTAATAATAATTAGGAAGTGATATGCAAAAAACCTTAATGATAAAACTGTCAGTCATTGGTGGACTCTGCTTACTGTTTGCCATTGGTCTTAGCCTTATTCAGTCACTGGTTTATGAGCGGCAGCAATATTCAGATTCCGTGATTAGCGAGATCAGCAGTCAGCACGTTAATCCTCAGGAAGTCATCACCCCTTTTATTGCTGTGCCCACGACCATCACGCCAGCTTGCAAAGCCTATGATTCTGAAAAATGCCCAAAGGCCTATCAAACCACGACACCGCAATTTGCCAAGAGCACCAAAGCTGAGCAATCACTAGCCGTCAATACCGATACCTATAAGCGCGGTATCTATCATGCGACCAGCTACCAGGGTCAGCTAAATTTTAAGCAGCAATACACCTTAATCAATACCAAGCTGCCTACCGCCAGCACTGAGACAACTACTACAACTGCCCTCGCAGCTGACGCTACGGACAACTCGTACTATGAGCGCGGTGAGCGAATCGATTACGATTGGCAAGACGCTCGGCTAATTATTCCCGTTTCTGATTTACGCGGCGTATCCCAGCTGCCTACCGTAAAGATAAATGGTCAGGTAATGACAGCCAACTACCCTGCAACGCCCAAAATGTCAGGGCTAAGTTACGTCGAAGTCGTGCTGCCTAGCGACTTAGCACAAAAACCAAAGCTTCAACTCGCCATCGAGCTGCCGCTTATAGGTCTAAGCGCCATTCGAACCGTACCTCTGGGTCAGCACTTCTCCTTAACCATGACGAGCGACTGGCATGCGCCAAACTTCATTGGTCAAGCCCTTCCCGCGCAAAAGTCAATGGACAACCAAGGCTTTAAAGCGACGTGGGGAAACCAGTATTTGACAGTCGCAAACAATCAAATGATCAGTCAGTGTCTGACGCGCCCAAACACAGGCTGTGACATTCAAGCCAATCTAGCAGCTCTAGGGGGACAAAATGACAATGGTATTGACGCGATGCGCCAAGCAGAGATAGCCCTCATTGAAGCTACAGACAACGCAGGCAGTCAAGTTAGGCAGCCGGTTCAACTTAATGGCTTCGGGGTTAGCTTTGCCGAGCCTAATGACGTCTACTTGCAAACTGAACGCACTATGAAATATGCACTACTACTTATTATGGTATCGTTCGGAACGTTCTTTTTATTTGAAGTTATCAAATCGCTACGCATTCACCCTATCCAATACCTATTGGTTGGCTCGGCACTACTAGTATTTTATGTGCTATTACTGCCACTTGCTGAGCAGGTTGCTTTCTGGCAAGCCTATGTTATTGCCGCCACTGCCTGTATAGGACTTATCGGCTGGTACACCTACTACGTCCTAAATAGCGTCAAGCGAGCTGCCATATTTACGGTCATCTTGGGCGGACTATACGCAGGCTTCTACGGTATCTTGACCACCGAAGATATGAACCTCCTACTTGGTGCCATCTTCTGCTTTGTACTGCTGGCAAGCGTGATGTATCTCACTCGAAAAATTGACTGGTATCAAGTCGCGTAAGCCTACCTATTCGATAGCAACTTGTACTTCAAAAGCTACTAAATAACAGATAAAGGACTGATTATGAAACAAGGTATTGAAAACTCTTTTACCAGCTTTGGCAATGTTGGTAGTATGGTTTATGGCATCAAGCGCCAGTCGTGTGAATGGGTGACTAGCTCGCCTCTACAGCTTGGCAGTACCCGTCAGGACTGTAGTACCTATTTAACTCAGCGGAGCATTGCCAGTATTAACTTTGCTCATTGGCTCGCCATTCCTACACTACAACTACTATTAGTCTTCAGGGGGCAGCACTGTATTGCTATTGAAAAACTAACCCCGCCGGCACACTTAACGTAGCATCTTATTTAATTTAAAGACCAAAAAAAAGCGAACAACTCAGTAGCTTGTTCGCTTTTAGGTATCTGTTTTCACTTAATAAAGACTTATATCTAGGCCATATGACAATACTTGATGATTAAAAATCAATAAATAACCACTCATCAAATTGGCTACCTAACAGCGACCAACATAGCTCAAAAAATACTTTATATTCAACTGCTTATAATTAATCTAACGAATTTTAGACAAAAAAAAAGCGACCCCATCAGCACATCCTCGGCACACATTGAATCCACTACCGTTGCTACCTTCCGGTCCTGGCGGGGTTCGTAGTACAATGTTGCGAGGCTACCAATGGAGCCACCAAGGGGTATTATACCGATATTTATCTGAATTACAAGTTTGTGATTAAATTAACTGCGCGTACTGTTTAAATTGTAGCTATTTTCATAGCAAATTCAGGTCTAAAAACCTTAGCGTGCTTAGATAGTTAGTCCTAACTTTTGCTCCCGACTTATAACCTGTCAGTAAGAAGGATGACTTACCACCGCCGCAGAGTACTGAAGCTACAATAACAATTATCTAACAGCGGGAACAGGCGCAATTGATAAAGCTACATAGCAATCGTGTTATAAATAGTAATTAATTAAAAGTAGTCAATTAACACAAGCTGCCCTGCTTTGTAATCCGTTCAACTATAAGAGGAATAATAATGATGTCATCTAAATACTTAAGCCAGATAAATAAAGCGCTTTTCACTTCAGGCACGGCGCTATCATTGTCTGCGCTATTGACTATAGGTAGTACTGCCCATGCCGAACCAACTGGCTACAATCAGTTGACCTTTTCATCTGAAGTAAAGTCTGAAATCGCCAATGACGAAGTTCGCGCTAGTCTATACAAAAAAGTGCAAGCGAGCGATGCCAAAACCTTAGCGCGTCAATTAAATACGGCTATAAATGCAGCCACCACCATAGCCAAGCGCTACCCTACGGTCACGGTCAGTACCGGCCAACAGCGCACTTACCCTCGCTATGATAAGAATGACAAAATCATAGGCTGGACTGGTCAGGCGAACATCGATCTAAAAAGTACAGATTTTACGGCAACCAGCCAGCTTATTGCCGACTTACAAGAAACTTTGGTGATGGATAGTTTAAACTTTGGCGTGTCTGAGGCTAAGAAGGATGAGCTAGAACGTCAGCTTATGAGCCGCGCATCAAAAGCATTTCAAGAGCAAGCCCAAAGTCTAACGGCAGCTTGGGGTGCTAAAGGCTACCGTGTCATTAATGTCAATCTAAATACTGGGCAGAATTATCCACGCCCAGTATATGGCACTATGATGAAGGCAGAAGCTATGAGCAGTTCTGTACCATCGCAAAACTTTGAATCCGGCGACAGCACCATTACAGTATCGGCAAATGGTACGATTGAGATGGTTAAATAACTTAGCATATTGATTGGTATTGATGACTGACTTGTAAAAGCGGCTCATCTAAACAGGTATCGAATCCTGTATTATTCTGCCCAAAAAAAGCGGCTCATAGTCAATGAGCCGCTTTTTATGGGTATTAATAATATTAGCAAACCTTTCTATTTCACTTTACTACTTATTTTATCTATTAGCTAATTAAAGGCCGAACTTACCGCAGGTTTGCTATTGTTTTTAGCCGCGCTATTGCCAGATTTTGAAGTGGCAACTGCTGGAAGATTTTGCTGCTGCAACTTTAGAAGCACCTTTTGGTGCCAAGGTAGCCGCTTATAGGCCATTAACTGCTCGGCTAACTGCTTTTTTTGCCTTAAAGCTTGGGTGTTTTGAATGATATAAATAGTGCGACTGACCTGATTGATAGTATCACCATTCGCGTTAATAATAGCTGCAGAGAGCTGATGCTGACCAGGCGTTAAATCTAAAGTTGCTATACTGGTAGTCAGACCCTGTGCCACTTCATTACCATCTAGGTAGATTATGACAGTATCACCTGATTTAAGTGCAGGCGAGAGGCTCAGCTGAACGTCTATCGTTTGCGCTGGTCGGCGATAAGCACGCGAGCTTTCAGGCGACGTTAATGACAGTCGATAGTCAGAAGCCCTAGATACTGCCTGCGACTCTGCTGCTGGAGACGCTGATTCGCTTAGACCAGCAGCAGTGCCCACTGAGCTATCAGATTGGGCTGTAGCATAAGGCTGTGATGTCGTCTGGATATGGGTGTCGACGACCTGCTTATGACTGTCTTGTTGATAGCTATTAGGACGGTCTGTAAAAGTCACTTGACCTGTATTTTCGTCAATGACTTTGTAGATTGTCCCAGCGTTAGCTGTATTTAAGCCAATCGAGGTGAGCGTCGTAGTAAGCATTACAGCCAAGACATTAGTTATCAGTTTCATCAAAGCCTTCTTTAGTTAGTCCGAATCTATAAGGGCGGTTACAGGGTGCTTGAGCACTGTTTTTTGCTGATCTAGGATATGACCCATACCCCCACTATACCAACATTCGACCTTCTATACTATCTATTACCTTAGTCATAGACTACGAAAAATTCACCCTAGTATCGCTATAACACTTTTGCAGTGAGTCCACTATAAAGCTGACACACCAAACAACTGAGTGATAAAATTTAAGGTAGCTGCTAGGGAAGAGAGTTATTTTGCCATAAAAAAATCCAGCCAAAATGAACCTGACTGGACTCAAAACGAAGAGCTGTTTATTTATATGACAGATAGTGGAATAGCTCTAATTGAACTACTCCACCGAGCTATTAGCAGCTGTAGTACATATCGAATTCGATAGGATGTACAGTCTGGTTTAGACGCTGAACTTCTTCATCTTTTAGCTCGATATAAGCATCAAGCATATCTTTGGTGAAGACATCACCTTTTAATAAGAATTCGTGATCGTCTTTTAGTGCTTGCAAGGCAACTTCTAAATTCTCAGCGACTGTTGGGATTAGCGCTTCTTCTTCTGGCGGCAAGTCATACAAGTTTTTGTCTGCGGCATCGCCAGGATGCATTTTGTTTTGGATACCGTCAAGGCCAGCCATCAATAGCGCTGCAAAAGCCAAGTATGGGTTAGCCGTTGGATCAGGGAAGCGTGCTTCAACACGGACTGCTTTTGGACTGGTCACGTATGGAATACGGATAGACGCTGAGCGGTTACGAGCTGAGTAAGCCAGTTTAATTGGCGCTTCATAGTGAGGTACTAGACGCTTATAGCTGTTGGTCGATGGGTTCACAATCGCATTTAGGGCGCGTGCGTGTTTGATGATACCACCGATGAAATACAAGGCTGTCTCAGAAAGTCCCGCATACTCATCACCGGCGAAGGTGTTGACACCGTCTTTAGAGATTGACATGTGTACGTGCATACCTGAGCCGTTATCACCAACCATAGGCTTGGGCATAAAGGTAGCCGTTTTACCAAATTGATGCGCAACATTATGGACAGCGTACTTCATTTGCTGAACTTCATCCGCTTTACGAACCATAGTGTTAAATGAGACACCGATTTCAGACTGGCAAGAAGCAACTTCATGATGATGCACCTCAACGCGATCTTTGCCCATGATGTCTTCGATACGCTGACACATTACTGAACGAATATCTTGGCTGCTATCGATTGGTGGTACTGGGAAGTAGCCACCTTTGACACGTGGGCGATGGCCCATGTTGCCCCACTCATACGCTTCGTTAGTCGACCAAGCGGCTTCTTCAGCGGTAATCTTAGAGCTAGATCCTGACATGTCGACCGACCATTTTACGTCATCAAAGATGAAGAATTCTGGCTCAGGACCAAAGTAGGCGGTGTCGCCGATACCTGTAGACTTTAAGTACTCTTCTGCACGGCGAGCAATCGAGCGTGGATCGCGCTCATAGCCTTGCATAGTCGTTGGCTCAATGATGTCACAAGTGACCACGACAGTTGGTGCGTCAAAGAACGGATCAATAAATGCAGTCTCTGGGTCTGGACGCAAAATCATGTCTGAAGCTTCAATGCCTTTCCAGCCAGCGACAGATGACCCATCAAACATCTTACCATCTTCTAATACATCTTCATCAACGCTGGATGCAGGATAGCTGATATGTTGCTCTTTACCGCGAGTATCAGTAAAACGGAAATCAACCCATTTTGCATCAACTTCTTTGATGAGATCTAATAGTTTATTCGACATAAAGGACTCCCTAGTGATTATCATATGGTTAAGTTAAGCTTGGACACAGCCATGCCCATCATTAAATTTGTAAAATCATTATCCACATTTAACATTTAAGTATCATAAGTTATTAATGTCATGTACCGCGCTTAAGTATAGGTCAAGGCGCTTGAAAATCATAGGCACAATTCTAAATCTAACCCTGCCTATAATAAACGTTACGCTGATATGACTCATTATATCTATCGGTGCTCTCTTAAATCAGCTTTCAGATAACCCAAAGATAATAACAGTGATAGTGACAGTGAACGCGGGTTGCATTTTTCTTACTGCTTTTTAACTTCATTTTCAACCTTAGCTCTGGCACTTCTTGTTTTAACTTGTCTTCTCAACCTTAAACAACTTAAGCTAAGCCGTCTTACAATACTTCAAATATAACAAGATAGTATCACTACAATTGCAATCCTTATGCCATTCATGATTAACCGTTAATAATTTGATTAACCAGTGCGACCGTTATGATTTCACAATAATTGCACTATTTTAGTTCAAAATTACTGCTATAAATTAATCAATTTGGTGCTAGTTATCCTTAATTAGTTTAATAAGCACTTTAATGGTGCAAAGTTGGTCAGCTTTTAGTCGCAGTTAGGGGCGGTTAGGGTATAACCTTAATTAAATCATGAGACTAAAAGTGAGATAGATTTTGCAGAGAATACGAGCATAATGTCTAAACCACTTTTCGCCGAGTGCCGCTGTTAATCTAGGCTACAGCCAGTTTTAGTGCATCAAATGCTAGTATTGTTAGTTGATTACATGCCTCAGTAGCCATAAATCTCCTATCTTTAACTACTGCTTACCCGTCCCAGCACGGTGCTTTAGTTAGTCATATATTTTATCAATAATAAAATGATGCTAAGATGAGCGCTTACAGCAAAATTTAGATAACCTATCACCCATTAAGCTGTCTATTCACCGAACTCACTCCCATGACTATGCCTAACAAAATTTTATTTATCGATAACCACAATATGAGTAAAGATGATTTAAGATGATTTAAGATGAGTGATATTACAGTATTTACTTAAAAAAGCAGCAACTTAATCACCTTTCCTCAACTTTAATCATTATTCCTCATTGCACCTCATTTTTTTTTGAGTAAAATTGTGAGTAATATCAGCCGTTACTCACATAATTATGCTTACAGACACTCAAATTCGCAATCTAAAACCTACCAACAAAGTTTATCGTATAGCTGATCAGGGCGGTCTCTGCATCGAAGTCAGGCCCAGTGGAGGTAAGTTTTGGCGGTACCGATTCCGATTCGACCAAAAACCCAAAATGCAAGCGCTTGGTAGTTATCCATCTACAAGCTTGGCGGAAGCTAGAAGAAAGCACGAAGCATCAGTTAAGATATTAGAAAAAGGCATTAATCCTATTACTTATGCCGCCGAATTAAAAGAGAAAGCAGCAGCCGAACGCAGAAATCTTTTTTATTATTATGCTGAATCGTTTCTTAAAAAAATGAAAAGCAAAGGCAAGTCATCGGGCTATATCAGACAAATCAAGACTAATCAAGATAAACATATCCTTCCCGCTATTGGTGATAAGCCTATACGTGATATTGATACTATGGATATCACTCAAATGATGCATGATACAGCCAAAAGAGTCAAAGATACCAAACGGTATGGCACTGGAGAGGTTACTGCAGAAATTTGCAGGCAGCAAGTTAGTATGGTTTTCCGCCATGCTATGAGAACTAACAGAGGATTGCAAGACCCCACTATTGCAGCTAAGGGTGAAATTGAGCGTCCGCCGATAAATCATGCTAGAGATCTTGCTCGCGATGAATTGATTGAAATGCTAAATGCAGTTGCCCGTTATGGCGGCGTCGTTTCTACAAAAGGTGTTATTTGGACAATGTTATATACCATTACGCGTACAAAAGAAGCACGCCACATGAGGTGGGCGCATATCGACATAGAGCGTAAAGTATGGACTATTCCATTGGCTGAAATTTCAAAACGTCGTCAAGGCGAACGTAACATGAAATCTGATAGGCCTCATATAATACCGCTAAGCGACCAAATGATGACTATTATTAATTACATGAAGCCTGTGAGTGGTGGTGGAGAGTTTGTTTTTCCTTCGCCTAAAAATCCTAAAAATCCGTTAAGCTCCAGTACTGTTAATAGTGCTTTAAAGTACATGGGCCTAGATGATGTATCAGGACATGATACAAGGGCTACTTGTTCAACTTATTTGCACGGCATGGGCTTTAATACGGATCATATTGAGTTTCAAATGGCTCATATTGACGGCTCAGTGCGTGGAGTTTATAACTAT
The DNA here is from genome assembly GCF_004335015.1 of Psychrobacter pygoscelis. GTDB lineage: Bacteria > Pseudomonadota > Gammaproteobacteria > Pseudomonadales > Moraxellaceae > Psychrobacter > Psychrobacter pygoscelis. The sequence continues at coordinate 186,284 of NZ_RQRU01000004.1, read as the reverse complement.
GCTAAATGGCTACCTGAGCGTCGAAGCATGTTACAAGTTTGGGCTGATTATCTTGATGCACTAGTGAGCGACAAGCCAAAAGATGAAGATATTGTTCAGAATGCAAAAATACTATGCACTCAACCAACTTTATCTATAAAGAGTAATAAGTACGAGTGGAGAAATATTAATAAGAAAGAGTACGTCTCAGTTCAAGACTTGAATGGTGCGGGCGCAATAGACGACTTCGTAAAAGAGCTAGAAGCATGTTACAACATTAAGCTTACCGAAGTTGAAGCTCTTGATGTCTTCAGGTCTGCTGGCACTGAAAAGTTAATGACAACTCTACTCGATAAGACTTTAGCTAAAGATGGCAAAAAGAATTACCAATTAATTAAAAACAGTCCGGCATATGATGCCATAGTTAATGCTTTGTATGTCTTGCGTGGTAAAAATGCTTTAAATATGGGGTTTAAAGGCTGCAAAGACTTAAGTAAGGGCGATACTGATGAAGCTATGACTGATCTTTATATCACGCCCATTCAGCTTGAGACAAATTAAAAAAGGAAATATAGATGTTTATTAATCACAATCGCTGTCCAGACTGCGGCAATAGACTAAAACATTATTATTGGTATTGCGGACGATGTGGCAATCAGGATATAACAAATTGGAAAACAACTATTATTTTTGGTTTGATAATGATAATGGTAATAGCCATTGCCGCCTCATTTTTTATCAATAGATTTTGCAGTGTTGATAGCATGATGACGACGGCAATACTAAATAACTTTGGGGTTGAATGTAGATAGTGTTTTAAAACAATTAATTATCCTGAGCGGCATAACGCAGATTGCCAGCTACACGCCTTGCCCAGCCACGTCCAAAAGTTAACCAAGTCCGCAAATTGGTATAAAACTCTAGCCGTTCAGCATTAAAGAGCAGCACCACGTCATTTTTATCTTTAGCTTTGACGGCCGCCAAGGTGCGAGGCCCAATAATGCCATCAGTACTTGCACCCACTGCCTTTTGTAAAAACTTGATGGCTTGTCGGTTACCGTGGTTGTAAGCGGCATCTAGCACTTGCCATGCAATCAATGGATCTAACTCGTCACCATGCACAGCTTGCCAGTATAGTTTATCCGCGATAGCCTGCGCTGTGGCTTTGGGCAACTGCCGCATTGGACCATTGTAACCATAAGCACGAGCAACGCGCTTAGTAACCCCCCACATTGTCTCACCGCCGGGGTCCTTCGGGTTGTTGACGTAGCCACCCTCGTGGCCCATTAATCGATCAAACAAATCATTAAAAATACTCATACCGTTCTCCAGACATAAAAAAAGCCACTCATTAAAGTGGCTGTAATTAATGATATTTAATTAAATAGTTTTATCCATCGCTAAATCCCATAACTTAGCAATCCTATCAATAGCCCCGCCGCCAAGATGTCCGCTGATAGCAACAAAAACTGCTGTTAATAGCTGGCTAAAATCCCAATACTCGCACAGGTAAAATGTTAGCACCCCCGCAAATCCGCTAATGATCAACTCGCCGCTAAGCTTTACAAACAGCTCAGCCAGTGGTAACGGCTTACGTGATTTATTCAAACGCCGGATAAACGCTACTAAGCCGCCGGATAATGCTAGTAAAAACACCCACAGGTACGTGAGTGCGCTATAAGTAGTTGGGTCCTTACTGGGCATACACCCTCCTTAATTTTTTGGTAATAAAAAAACCCTCAAAAGAGGATTTTTTAAAAAGACAACCACTCGCCACCCAGTCCTATGAGGCTCAGAGCTGCTTTAGTTGTTAAAGATGCGGACGCAGCTCCATTTATTAACTCTCCTGATTTTGCAGTAACAATCAGCGTGTTTGCACTACTGTCTGTTTTGACAATAACAAGGACACGACCATAATCGGCACTTAAATTGCTCAGATCAACCGTTCGTGTGCCTCCTGTAGTATCAACAATAACAAGTCCTGTTGTTTTTAACGGTTTAATGTTGGATGATGTTATCTGAGCAGTATGTGCAAAACGACCGTGGTACTCATTACTCCCTGATGCTACTTTACATAGCCCCGTGTTACCTAGGTAGATATCTCCTTGATTTGGATTTAGAGTCAGCTTGTAACTATCACCGTAGCTTTGCATCGCTGCTGAGTAATTATAAGTACCTAAAGCTATACCAACATCTGGATAACCGGCATTAAGTGCAGCGTAAGTATTGGGGCTAAAGCTAACCTCTGACATATCTCTACCGTAAACAGCATACGGTCTATTAAGCTGCTTTACAGTAGCGCTTGAGATAGCGTTGCGCTTAATATTAGCAGTAGCTTTAGTCTTGTCAGCCGCATTAGCAAGTAGCATATCTGTTATCTGCACATTTGTGCCGACCTCGGGCACTGTAGACACTCCATTGCGTACCCAACGCTCTTTATAAGTAAAGCTCTTGATATTATCAACAAATAAGATGCCTTTGCCGTCTCGATTTTCAGCACCTGTATTGTTGATAACACAATTAATAACGCTTGCTGATGATAGAGAACGTAGTGTAGGTGGCTTAATGTATACGTGATAATCGTCAACACTATCTATGCAGTTACCCTCAAAAAAGCATTGGTTAGTTTCGACTGTATAACAGTCATCTACACGCAATCCGCTGCGATTACTAAACTGCGATGCTACGTCTTGCATGATAACTTCAGCTGATACGCTGTTAATGTAGACACTATGACTGGCGGCAGCATCATAGCGTCCTCCATAGATATGTAGGCCGCCAGTGGCAGTTCCGCCGTAAATGTTATGGCGCTTTGCTCTCAACCCCATACACTGCTCTATTTTGTGCGTCCAAGTCTCACTAAATACAAAGTTGTCGTAAAAATCCTCTACAACAACATCAAACATATAACAGTTGCGTATTGTCTTAGATTGTTGTATCCCAATATTACCCTCAACACCACTGCCTTTATTGCTAATCTTAAAGCCTGTCAAGTGTATATTCGCTAGCCAAGCTATGGTGTCTGGCGTTTTAAAACCAACTCCATTGTGATGGATATTAAACAGCGCAGAGCCACTACCCGATCCTTGCATCTGCACAGAGTTTGCTAAAATCACTGTATCTGTAAGCTTGTAAGTGCCGGACGGTATAATTACTGTTGCAGCCACCGTATTAATACTAAGTTTGGCTGTCTGCACAACAGTTGACGCATAGAGTATGGCATTTTGGATAGCAGCAGTGTCATCTGCAACCCCATCACCTTTTGCGCCAAAATCTTTTACAGATATAATGTCTGCGTTTTTTTCCGATTGAGTGCGAGCGACAGCATCGGGATGAGTTAGTCGAGTGCTAATACTGTCATCTGAGTTTGTCTTGCTCATACGTGACTTATAAAAAACTTTAACTCCGTATTGGTCTAACACTTTGACACTATACTCAAGCTCTTTTGCATAAATCTCAATCATGTCGCCATTAGCATTTAAAAAGCCACCTTTTGAGCGTACTGGCTGCATAGCTGGTATTGTCAAAGCCTCGTCATAATAAATATTAATTGGGTAAAATTCGGGGTCTTTGTCGGGTTCTCCAAAAAATACACGACCGTAATCTAACGGTCGACCAGCAGCATCACCGATGTATAAATGGGGCTGCACAGCTAAAGAGGTGCGTACTGACATTTTCTTTGCTCCATAAAAAAAGCCCAGCACGATGGCTGAGCGATAGGTATTAAAAAACCCCAACTATTGCTAGTCGGGGTATTTAAAGTAGTTTGTTTGGGTTAAGGGGTTAGATTTTCTTTAAGCCTACCATTAAATAAAGAGATTGGATTTACTGACGCAAAAACAAGATACTGTACAACTAAGCTGGGGATGCCAAAAACAAACAAAACCGCACTAGCCGAATCAACGCTAAAGTTTTCGATAAAGAAAGCAAAAATTGTCATACAGATAGTAAGCATCCACACTACCTGTAATAACCTAATTAAAAATAACCTAAAGTTTTCCATGCTGTCGCCTTTTTTAGTAATAAACTAAATATATCAAAAGGTAGGCTTCAATGCATTATCTTCATACTGATTAGCGCCTTGGGTAATCATCGTTAACACGTCAGCATTGTTCATAGCTGCTTTTCGAGCTTTTACTGGCAGAGATTTGACGTATGATTTCCAAGCGTCAGTTTTGACCAATTTCTTTTGCAGAACCTTAATTTTAGTCTCGTTTGGTTTGGGTTTTTCGAACTCATCAATGATCATCTTCATTTCGTCAGTGCTAATCACGCGATTAACTAGCTGCTCATTGGCATTGCGATACGTCTTAGCGCGATCCGGACTTAATGATTGATTGTAATCAGCACGAGACTGACGCTCAAGCATAACACCTTTTATTTTTTGGTGCGCCATCTTTCCTGCAATTGCAGTGCCAGCTCCAACAATACCGCCGATTCCAGTCATTGCTCCACCGATTGCGCCAACTGTGCCAGCGGCAATATTTTCAGGGCTGTTCCAGTCGTCAATATTTCTCGCCGTGGTCGCTGTGCCAGATGGGTTGGGATCTTGGTGCTGTAAGATATTCCGGCCAGCGATATATGTGTCTAGCTTTTTAGCAACATCATCGCCAAATATATCAGCCGCCTTATATGATCCATCGTCATTTGGGCGACGATACTGCATATACTCTTTATTAACTGACTTAAGCCCACCCTTACCCAGTATGGTTTCAGCTATGGCCGCTTGTATCTCGGCCTTAGCGCGTTTACCCTTTGGCTTGATCTCATCAGGTAAATTATCAAGGAGGCCGTAAATATGGTTAAATTGAGCACCATCCTTGGCTGCCAATTGCTGTAAGCTTCGACCAACTTGCTCAGGTGATACTTTACGATTAATGCCGTCTACGTCCAGTATCTTAGCGATTCCCTTGGGATTTTCAAATGTCTCTTTGTACTGGCGGTAACGTTTACGTGCATCAAGATAAGCATTGTCATCAAGCTTGCTAAATACACCCATGTCTACTGACTCATTAACTATACCAATAAGACTGGCGCTGTCGGGCGACCACTGGCTATTGATGTATTGGCGTAAACCCTCGGCTTGCTTTGCAGTCATAGGCTTAATTGAGCCGTCATCTTTGAGCAGGTCAAGCTCATTAAGATACGACTTAATACCGCGCCTTAACTGCTGATTTGATGCTTTGCCCTCCCACAGGCTATTGCGATCTAGAGTGTTGGCAAACTCTGTTAGCTCAATACCGCCTTTGCCATCCATGATCTCATCAGCTTTTGCATAATCCTCCTGAACCTTGCTTTTATACCAGTCTTTATATTCTTGCAGCGCGTCGATCACCACTTGACCACGGCTTTCGGGGCTTGCTCCAGCCCTTGCTCCGATGTCGTCTTCAATAATCGACTGAGCGTAGTCGTTCATGGTTTTATATTCGTCATCGAGCTGAGCGCGCATATCTCGACCAGCTTCAGTGTCGAGTTTTGATAAAGACTTCTCGGTTTCAAGCTGAGTTATATCACCTGTCACTGCACCTTTCCGCACTTTTTCATCGGGTAATCCTAGATCTTTTAAGACTTGTGCCCGTAGTCCTTGTACATCTATAGGTACGCCGCCAGTCTGAGGACGCGACTCATCAAGGTTTAGCAGATGATCAATAGGCACTACTGAGCTGCTAGGTGCATCAATATCAATGCGCGGTGCAGGGCTAGCCGCAGAGTTTGTGTCAATTATTCGCGGCCTAGTGTTGATATTGTTGATAGCTCGACTGGTATTGAGTGACTGACTATCTAACCCGTCTAAATTAGCTCGTACATTATCTATAGACCCAGTAGTTCTGGCCGTAGCTTGTTGGTATATCTCTAGGGGTGTTAGTTGGCGTGGTGGTGCATCAATTTGAGCACGGTTAACACCACCAATTAATCCATCATCACTGCTTCTAGCAGCTCTAACTACTGCGTCATTTGCGTCGGGTCTAAGTACACTATTATCACCTGCACGTCTTACTGATTCGTCATGTGATGCAGCCCTGCCCTTTTTACCTTTGAGTGGAGATATCATGCCTAATGCGTTTAGTGCTGTTTGAGTGCCTGCGCCAACTACAGGACTGCCTGTAGTATCGTAAGCTGCGTCACCGGCAATGACAATGGCATCATCAACGATCCCCAACACATCAAGTATTTTGCCGCCAGTATTTGTACGTGGAGTGGCGGCAGATTTTAGAATGCGGCTTGGTGTCGTATTATCATAATTACTAACACCATTGTTATAACCTTCAACGATACTATTGCCGTTAACTGCCGCTCTCCCTATACCACCTATGCCAGCCATACCTTGCATAGCCATATCTAGCATACCACCGCCCACAGCTAGTGCAGCATCAGCCGTGCCGCCAATATTAGCAAGGCCACCATTGTCAAAAACATTATCAATACCTTGCTGTGCAGCAGCTTTGATTTTATCGCCCGATCGACCAATAAAACCTTTAGGTTTTGGCTTTTGCAGCTTAAAGCCTGTTGGGATTTTTGCAATCCCAGCTTTCACATCAGCCTCAAGCTCTGCTTGTTGTAGCTGGTTTAATTTACCGTCATTGTAAGCCATTACTACAGATAACGGGAGTTCTTCGCCCTTTTTTGCCGATGGCTGAGGACTGGATTTTATCTTGCCGCCTTTAGGCATCGATACCACTCCTGCTTTAACATCAGATTCATATTGAGCTTTTTGTACTGCGTTCATTTTTCCATCTTTGTATGCACGATATAGCTTTACTTTTTGCGTGTTTGTTAGGCTCATCGGCCCAGCCCCCTGTGTAGATACTATACCGCCTAACTGTTTATAGTAATTATCTCGTTTAGCGTGGTGCTTTGATACTTGTTTTCCTAGCACAGCGCTGCCATCATAATCCCATGCAATAAAATTGCGGCCAAGGACGTTTTCAGCAGTTCTGTAATCAACATTGGGATTGTCAAGAAACAAGCGCTTCGTTTTAGCGAAGCGCTTGTTTGTCTTAATCTCATTAACAAGATAACTAGCCATTTCATTTAAAGCAGCTTGGCTTGGTACAATACTACCTTTTGAGATAAGACCTTTTTTCTTTAATCGACTATCAAGTCCAGCTGCTCTTGACCCCTGCCAACTAATCATGCCTAGATTTATTTTCCCATTTGCCTCATCTACATGACGGCCAAACAAATATTGCGGCTGAAAGTCATTTTCTCGACCCACTTCTGCTGTTAAGGCTTTAGCTTGGTTGACTGACAAGCCGTTATTGATAAATGCTTGATAGACGTTCCGCATCCAACTCATGATAATTACCTTAATTTAATACTGACATGTAAGAGCGACCTGCGATAGAGCCTGTGTTATTTTGTGATGCTTCACTAATTAAATCTTTATATTTGGTTTGTAGGCGCTTGTCTGCTCTACTCATATAATCATGCACTAATAACAAATTTTGCTTCAATGTTTTTTCATCCATATCCAAACTAAGATTACTAATAGACGCTTCTAATTTTGCACCTTCAGCCTCTGTTAAAGCTCCCAATCCTCGCATTTGACTTACTTGAGCTAAAAAGACTTGACTTTTAAGAGTCTGTAAATCCTTCTCAAATTCTTTAGACTTCGGCCTAAATGTAGGAAGTTTACTATCTATAACTCCCACAGCCTTATTCATGCCCTTTGTGTTATTTAAAAGTCGTGACACAGTCGCTTTAGCAACAGACAGGCTTTCTTTTGAGTTTTCATAGTCAGCCAGCCTTTCTTGGTTTTTAATTTGTGTCTCAACTTGCTGTTTGCTTAATCCAGCTTCAAACATCGCTGATTTCTGCTCTAATTGAGCGAGCTGAATACCCAGTCTTTCACGCTGAATAGCATTACTTTCAGATTGTAATTGCAACTTAATCTGATTGATTTGATTTTGAACCTCTCTTTGCGCCTGATCGGCCTCAAAGTTTTTAGGTATATAATCTGCTTGAGTCTGCTTTAGACTAGCTCCTGCTGTTTTTTCACTGGCCGAAGCTGTCATTTCCGCTTGCTGATATGGCGTAAGCGCATCACGATTATTGGCCTGACTAATAGAGTCTTTTGCAGATGCTAGATTTTTAACTTCTGTAGACTTAATCTCATCTTTTCGGTAGGGCAAAAGTTCATCAATTTCTTTTGCTTCAGCTTCAACTTTAGCAATCTCAGCCGGGGTTTTATCTTGAGCAACAAACGCATCAGAGTAAGCTTTATAGTTATCCGCCGCATCTTTAGGCGACATAACCGCATAGCCCATCGATAATGTGCCCAGCGCTGCTTCAGGTGACATTTCAATAAACTTGGCCATGTCTTCAGCTTCTTTGGCTTTACTTTCATCACCCATATTTCTATGGGCTTCAGCTTTGGCCTTTAGATCATTAATGGCAAGCTCAGGTTTGCCGCTTCTGATAGCTGAGATATAACGACTTGAGTCTGCTAATATCGCTTGGCGCTCTTTTTCATTCATTTGCTCGTAAGCTGACTGCACACCTTTAATCGCAGGCATATCGGCATAGCGACCGATAAATCCTCGCATATCATCCATATTGCTAAAATCAAGCTGATCAACTTCGTCGTACATCTGCATTTGACGCTGTTGCTGCGCTCGCAATAATTCATTCTCATCTTGTATGCGATTGTTGGCCAACTCGTTATGTTGATTAGTTAAATCATTACTGCGTAGACCTTGCACTGCATTCATACCGCCAAAAAACGAATCAAAAGGCGATTTATTGTCGAGTAGATAGTTAATTGGTTGCATTAAAACCACCCCTGTTGTTGACCGATTTGACCAATAGCACCAGCGCCTTGAAATAATCCGTTAAGCATATTTTGATTAGCTTGACCTCGTGCAAGTTGATATCCTGCCTGTGCCTGACCAATACCATTTAACTGATTACCGACTGCTGCGGCTGTCTGTAACCCTGCATTACCAACACCTGCGGCAGCATTCGCACCCATGCCTGTAAGTGCTGCTAGGTTTTGGTTTTGGTTCATGACGTTTGCATACAGCATGTTTGAGCGATTATCAGCCAATGCCTCTTGTATATTGCCACCTCGCAATCCACCTGTAGCAGCGGCATTTTGACGTATCGCATCTTCGGCTTGCTGATATTGAGACTTAAAAAACGGGCTGTTCTCAATGCTGGCTATGGCTTGTTGCTGTGCAGGATTGCCATTAAGTCCAAGTAGGTCTTGCTGCCCAGTTAACGCCTGATTACCGGCCGTCACATACGGATTAAGTAGTTTTTGCATCGCATCAAACTGGCGCTGTTGTTCTGCGATTGCTTCGCGGCTCATGCCTTGCTGTGCGCTTGACGCTGCTTGCGCGGCTTTGCGCTGACTGCGACCACCCAATACACCGCCAATGATGCTCGCACCTGCGCCTAATAATGCTCCAAACATAACTTACTCCGTAATCTCAACAACCGTTAGTAGTACATTTAAACCCTCACCTATCATGGTCAGCGCCTCTGTCTTTTTAATCTGTTGGTTAAAAAGCTGACTAATAACCTCAGTCGCATTCGGTGTGACCGTCTTTTTAACGTACTGCTTGTCGCCCAAACTGATTACTAAGTCAATATTGGCTTCGGTTGGATTGTGGACTGTCAGCGCTCGGATTTGAGCGTCTACGTTTGTCTGATAGACAGTGTTGTCATCAGCCACTAGGGTTACGTTATTAGCTTGCTTATTAATAAATTTCATACAGTCACCAGATAATTAGTTTCGTCATGCGGTAAATTAACAGGGTTTAAGTTAAAAGATGACTCAATCGGCACGCCTACCGCCTGTAAATAAGGGGTTTGCTCTTGCGCGACTTGATGAGCAATGATCGTTGCTTGTATTGTCTGCGCCATCACCTCGGCAATTGAGTCAAAAATCACTTTGATTTCAGCGGGATTTTGCTCAAAAACTTGTGACTGCATACCTTCAAACGCTTTGATAGCTTGAGGGTCGTTGCCTGTTATTTTTGCTAAAGTGGCTCTTGGTAGCTTTAATCGCTTATTATCCGCCATTACCAAAGCCCTCCACGTCAATCTCAACCGCTGTAAATGATGCTAGCGAGTCATCACAACCACGGAAGCGTAAGCCTACCATCTGCTGAAACTTACCCACGGCTCTAAGCCATACAATGCGCTTGCTGTAGTGTCCACGCATACCTTGGCTTTGCAGCCGCTCATTGGACCATCTCAGGCCATCTTTGGTGTAGCTTAAAAATACTTGCGGATTGGACATGTCATTAACACGGCCAGTTAATCCAACCAATTCAACTGATTTGATTTGACCAGATTGTCCGCCGTTATAGATAAAAGTGGTCTGTATCTGCCAAGTGACTGGCTTGCCATAGTGACTACTCAGCTTGTTGTCTAAGACACCAATACGTCCATCGATGCGATCTCCTACTATCCAGCGGTTATAACACCAAACGTGGTTAATCGCTCGATATGCGCCCTTGCCATCCGTAGACGATGACAACTCAAACCAAATTGGCTGCTGCATTACCTGAGATGCTGCAAAGTCATACACCATTGTTTTATCAGGCAAATGCAAGTACAAATGCTGGTGCATGTCTTGTTCTTTTGATTCCAGCACAACCTCAGATAATTGAGCATCTGTATAATCAGCTAAAATGCGCTCAATCTCTCGAGTAGCGACCTTAGATAAGCCGCCATTAGCGCCAAGGTACACACTGCATGGCTGATTCTTTCCGCTGCCAACAAAAGCAAAGCTTCCGGCAAACTGACACTTGGCACTTGTACCAATCAGTCCTTTGGTCATCATTGCGCCATCGATTCGACTAAACGCAAACCCTGCGCCGCCTGTGTTGTCAAAAACTTCTATGGTATAGCGGTTAAAGACGCATAGCTCGTTACGCACTTTAAGCAAGCCAATAATAGGGTCAGGATCAGCCTCAGACGAGCCGTATTTAGTTGGACTAACTTTGGTAGGGTCGTTAAGTTCAGTCTGTACGACATATTCACCATCAGTAGTGACAAAATAGCCGTCAATCCACTCTGCATCTACGACACGGCCTAGATTCGTATTAGTCACTTGTGACAGCGTATTACCTTGCAAATAGTAGAGATTGCCGCCGCCTGCAATGGCCAATCGGTCAAACGAGTAAGCAAACGTGCATTGATTGCTACCAGAGATTGCTCCAATAGCAGTGCATTGTCCATGCTCTGTAACTCGATAGAGAGTACTGCCAATTACTCGATAACAGACATCTTTCCAATTGATGCCACCTCTATCTACACCCGACCGACTCGCACCACATAGCAGCTTGATACCATCAGCCTTGCGTAGATAGCCCGCGCTAATGCCGTTTTGTTTTGGCACTGGCACAAGATTAAGCGGATATGACGTGCGATAGTCAGCCGTCATGTCAGTGTAAATGCCATTAACTATGGGTATTTGCATATCACCACCACCTAACTTTATTACCCGAACCAAACTGCCAAGTTTTTGTAGCACTTACCGCATCAGGTATCTTTTGATAGCGAGTCAGCAGAGCGTTGTAAGCGTCGTCGGCTTGATTGACAAGCAGAGGCGGCGGCACTTTGCCATACAGACTACAGATTCGCAGCGCAAGCTTATGAGCGATGCCTGAGACAGCATCTCGCTTGATGCCCGCCTCGTCGCCCAGGTAGCTATCGACCATATCAGACACGATATAGCCAAAATGGCAATTGTCAGTCTGAATCTCAGCCATCAAGTCATCGAGCGTCTGTACAATGTCTTGCTCATCCTCTGGCGAATCATCAAGCTCATAGCCAGACATGGCTAAAAGCTTAAAAGCTCGGTCAACTATGTCTCGCTTAGTGATCATGATTTACTCGCTGTCTTGTGCTTTTTGGACTAAATCTGACTTGCTATCACGTGCTTTATACTCAACTTTCCGCTGGTCTAATAGCGCTCGCAGCTCATCAGCGGTCATCTCGTCATAAGAGACCTTGCCATCGCCGTCGGTGTCTTTAGCGGTCTCATAGATGGCCAGCTTATCTTTCAGATCTTTAACCTTCACCTCATAACCTGCAATCTCAGTTAACGCAGTGGATAGCTGCAATTCAAGTTCTTTGTGGCGCTCTTTTAGTTCTTTGTTTTCAGTTTTTAGCTGTTCAACGTGTTCTTTAAGCTGTAGCTCACCGACAGCGGTTCCTAGCGCTTTGTTTTGAGCCTTGAGCTTTTGACCTTCGATTTCATCAATCACAGGCTGTGGAGAATTGTGCCAACCGTCTGCTTTGGCTTTTTCAACCGCTTCAGCATCGGTAGGGTCGATAAGGTCGGTTCGCATCTCAACGCCCCAAACGTTTTCAATAGTGCCGCCAACTGCGCCTAGCGCTGCGTAAATCATCATTTTTGACATAGTGTTAGTCCTTATTTTTAGGCAATAAAAAAACCCCATAGTGGGGTTTTTTATTGCGTTTAACTTTAGCTTCTACCAAGATATTTTAATGCCACTTACTTCAGCTTTACTATTGTCATACTTCTAGCTTCTGCAGCTGATATTAATCGACTCATTATGCACTACTATTGATAAAACTCCGGTGTAGTGCATCGCACTACGTCATCAGCACTGCATACTATATGCTCAGCTATGGCGGTGTTAATTTTAGCCTGCGCTGACAAAAGCTCACTAAGACTTGCTTTACCCTGCTTGTTTAAGTTTTTACTATTTGCAGACATTAAAAAACTATGTTCGGCTACGATTTTAGCTAACTGCTGCGCCTCGGATTCGGTCAACTCAAACCTAACCACAATACTCATAAAAACCTCCAGTTTGTAAGGTTATTATAGCAAAATCTATCGCAATATGCGCCGTCCGTAGACAGCGCATATAACTATAAATCTCGGTAATTAATCTCTACTCAGGAATATCTAAAAACGCTAATGGGTTTTCCTTACGGTACTTGGCAACTGCGTTTCGCTTAGCTTGGTATGGCGTATCGCCTACACCCTCCATCACATCTTTGCCATCTGCTTTTATCATGCAGTAATGCAGACCTGTTTTAGCATCTTCACTCTTATCACCCACTGTTAATACTGGTTGTACCATTGGTTAACCTCCTAGCCTTGTTCAAATAGTTGAATGCCGCCCATTTCGGGGTTAAGTAGTGCTGTACCAAACACCACGTCATAGCGGCATTTGATGCTAAGGTCGTCAATGTCACCTTGGCGGCTGTAGTAAACCTCCAGGCCATTACTCAACCGCGCCTTAGTGGTATACCACCCATCACGAGGGTCAAGCCCTAATGTTGAAGGAACGATCTCTAAAGCATCTTTGACAAACAACGTATTGACGGCTGTGTCACGCTTGTTGAGCATGGTGATAGCAGCTCCGTTCGCAGGAGTGTCCGACACGTTTTGATATGCTTGCTCAGATGCTGTAGCAGCCGGATGGTTAGCTGCCACAATTGCAGGCACAACCTCAATACGTGAATCGGACTCAACACCAATCACACGAAACGTTTTTAGGTCGCCCGTGTTGGTTTTGTTTTTATCATGCACCGCATAAACGCCCGCGATGGTAAAGGCATCGCCCACCTTCCATGTGCCGCTAGTTTTAGCAACTGTTAACATCATACTACGGTTATCAACGTTGGTTTGGTTGCCATTGACCTCGTTTTTTTTGGTGGCAGTAGGGATGTGGCGCTGATTAGCAGCCGCAATAGTTGCGCCAGTGACAGTAGACGCGCTCAACCATACAGGTGAATCATCTTCATGTATGCTTACGCCTGCAATACGATTTACATAAGCTTCTTCGTAAGCGGTGGCGGTTTTGCCAATGAGATTTTGACGACTGGCTAAGTTGTCAGCCATATCAATCATTGCGGTAGATGAGTAAAAGCCCATGCGATTAGTGCCGCGAACGCCCAGACGGTCTAGCTTAGCCTTCATTGTTGCCACGTCACGGAAGCCTGTAGGCGCTCCAGCTCGTACATCAACGATTGATGAATAAAAAGCAGCTTCACGGCGTAAGGCATCATTAACCTTACTAGCCAACGTGATTTTCGCAGAATCGCCCCATTCTTTCATCGCGCTTTCATCGCGCAACTCGCTTGGATGCACGGAAAAAGGCACTGAGCGATTGCGATCAACACTAACAGGCGCAGCAAGCTCAGTTGGAGTGACAAAGTTGCCTTTTTGGTTTAGTCCTTCTTGTGATATGATTTGCTTAGGCATAGGCCGCCAGATAGTATCATTCCCGCGTAAAGCGACACGACCGCTAGGCAGTGGATAGACCTTAGCCGCCTGAGTGTAAACAAGCGCTTCTTCAAAGCCTTCGACCATATCATCAAAAGCTACAATCTCTTGCTTAGTTAATTTGCCAGTTCCAGCCATTTAGGCCTCCTTAAATTAAGATTTGTTACGAAGCGAGCGCTTGTAAGCGACGACTTTAGACCGGTCGCCAGTTTTTTCCGCTTGCGCTTCAAGTTTTGCTAATTGAGTATCGCCACCGCCTGCACCACCCGTTAATTCGTGGCTTGTAGGCTTTGGCTTGTTGGGGTTTCGTGATTTAGACTTAGTTTTAGATTGCGACATTTTTTGCTCCAAGAGTACGATTTGTTTAATAAATTGCGGCTCGTCAAGCTTTGACAGCTCTGCTAATTTATTAGGCGACTTGCCCAGCGTATAAGCCATCTTTGCAGGGTTGTCGCATAGCATCTTGAGCATGGCCTGCTTGACTTCAGGCAGCGTATCGATGACCACGCCCTCTACTTCATCGTAGTCATCGGCTTTGGTACGGATTGCATCTACATCAGCTTTATAACGCTCGTCATATTGCTGATATTTCTGCTGTTCTTGCTGCACCTTTTGCTCGTACTGCTGTTTTTCGGTATGCCAAGCAAGCAACTCTTGCTCAAAAGCGTCAGAGTCATAGTCAAAGTCTTCTAGTGTTGGCTTCTCGCGCAACACTGGCTGCTGACTATTGATTCCCACCTTGGCTTCAAGCTCTCGCTTCTGTCGCTCAAGCTCACGGTTCTTTTTCCGCAGGTCTTTGACCCACTGCGGGGCCTCCTGACCAGCGTAAGGGTCGCCGCCTTCGCCTTCTTCGTCGTCATCAAAAGAAAAACCCAGCTCATCATCGGCTGGGTCATCTTCTTCATCAGATTCGGCATCGGGTTCTTCACCGTCTTCGTCTGTATCATCGACATCATCGGGCAATTCGTCAGCTTCCGGCTCGGTCTCAGTAGCTTCCTCTTGTTCGTCGATATCGTCATACTCTACATTGTCGTCGTCATACTCACTCATTGTTATTACTCCTCAGATTATGGCATCTGGTCGCCGTTGTTAAAATTCGGGCATTAAAAAAGCCCCGCTCGAATGAGGGGGCTTTAATTAGATTTATTTAGTTACCGCAATTTTTGTGAGATTCGGCTTTTTGCAATCCAATTTTTTCAGTGTTTACAAAAGCTGCAACCAATAAAAGTAATGGTATTAATACAAGCCAATACAATTTTTCTAGGTTAATATTCATCGCATTAGCTCCTCAGGCGGCATTTGCTCTATATCAGGCATACCCGCTGGCGGCGCAGGCATTTCGCCCATGGGCGGCATCGGTGGAGGCGTCACCTCTTGCTTGATCTGCTGCTCACTCTGCATTTGAGATTGCTGCATGGCTTGCAAGATAGCCATCATCTGCTCCATCGTCTGCTGCACTTGCTGCTGCTCCTTTTGTATCTCAAACATCGTCTTAGCAGTATCAGCTCGTGTCTCGTCAACCTCGGCAAGTGTTTTTTGAACGTCAGCTTTAGCTTTCTCAGCATTAGCATGAGCTTTAGCGGCCTCTGCTTCCATCCATTGGTCTTGCGCTGATGGCGGTTGCTGACTGGCTGCTGCTTGAGCTGCTGCGAGTTCTTTTTGCTCCTCTTCGTTAGGCTCAACAATTTGCATGCTGATAAGATTCTTACGTGCCCATTTTCTGAGGTCTTGCAACCCTTCGCCTTCTTGGTTGGCCAAGATGGTATTGAGTAGTGCGGACTGCTGCTGTGGGTCGGTAATCATCGGCACTAAGTTGAGCAGACGCTTAATCGTCTTGTCTCGCTGAGTCGCAAACGCTTCGCCAACATCAACCGTTACTTTGTACGTGCCGCCTTGCAAGTCGTTTTCATACGCAAGTTTGCCGTCTTTGATGGTCGGCTTGTTGATGACAATATCAACATCTTGATCATCATGAGTCAAGCCCGTCATTTCACGCTGTTCTTCGTCGTAAATGGTTTTGGCCATTGATAGCCAAATCCGGCCAACATGCGCCATGGTCTTAGCAAAGTTATCAAGATAGATATAAGCCTGAGCGTCTACCTTATCCTGCACCATTTCGACCGCTTGCGTCGAGACGTTAGAGACTAGCTGCTCGCCGTTCGCTTGGTTGCCCGTCAGCTCGGCTATATCTTGCCCTGCTTTGTCAATCAAAGCGCCCATGGCTTGTGGTATCTGCGGCGACTTGGTGTAAGCCTGCGGCCCCACTGCGACCATGTTGCCATTGCCGTCCTTAGTTGGATTAATCGTGAGGTACGGCTTGCGCTTAACCTCTTTATTCGCCCAGATAAATTCATGACCTGCGATCTGTGCAGGTGTAAAGATAGGTATCTCATCTTGAGGGCGACTCGCCAAGTCAATCAAGCCTGACATCTTGACGTTATAAGCAATCTGAGCGTCACGAGACAGTCGAACGTGCCCTTGAGTGACCTCGCGACCACTGATATACATGCGCTTGCCATAAAACGGTGCTATTGGCAGATAGTCGCCCGCTATGACGCCTAGTTTCTCAATAATGCCGCTACCGTCGAGCACATAGCCTTTAACTACTCGGCGCTTGATTTTCTTTTCGAGAACAACCTCATAGCCTTGAGCCAACAACGAATCAAGCTCTTGTTCAAACTCTGCAACTTCTTCGGCGTCTTTTTTATTTGGCACATCAAGCGTTACAGGGTCGGCGTGCTCATGCTCAAGCTTGATAATATCGACTTTGTTTTCTGTTAATTCGTAGTGTTCAGCAACTTTGATACTGTCACCATTTCGCCAATCAAATCGCATACCTTGCAAATTGTCAAAACTGCATGGCTCTTTGTGATACTTTGCTTCAAAAGCTGATTTACTCATTGATGTGACGATTGTCACATGATTAGCATCCGCCTTGTCGTAGCGCTTAGCGTTTGCATCCCAATAGACGCAAGTGTCAGCTTCAAAGATGGGTTTGATTCTGATTCTCTGATGATCATCTTCATCACTATATTCATCTTCATACTCAGCTTTAAGCATGACCGCACTAATTCCGCCACTGATTCCTTCAAAAAAAGCAGTACTGTAAGCTTCATCGGCGTTACTATCTCGCTCGTCAGCCCTAAAGAGGTTTTGCAGTGTCTCGGCAGTGTCAGCATCGGCAATATGGTTTTTCGGGCGAAACTCTACAGTAAATCGGTTTTTAGCCCATTCGTTGTAGATGCGGATAACACTAAGTTGGATTTTATTAAACTCGAACTTTGGTCGGCCCTCGAATTGACGCCCAATGTCACCATCCCACTGAGCACCTGAAACAAAGCAGAATCGGCGGTCATCGTAAGATTCTTTTTGGTTCTCTTGTGACTGATCAAAGTCTACATCAATGCGCTCTAGCAAGCGCTGGTGTAAGTCTGTTTGCTTGCTCATATTGATTACCAATAACTTGTTACTGTGGGGATGGGTTGTGGTGGCAGGTCGTCTTGGTTGTGATTGGTTAGCTTGTCAGACACAATGCACAAGTATCTAAATGCATCAGCTCCATGGCTGTATTCATCATGAACAGGTCGGCTTGGCTCCCCTGTGGATTTGCTGACATGCCTACGGTATCGCTTTAAGCACTCCACAAGTCGCATAACGCCCTCGGATTCTTTATTGAAGTAAATGCGAGGGAACACCTCACGACCTCGACGAATCCCCGCCTCAACCTCCATGTTTGGTATTTGAGCCACATTACGCCCTAGCAACCTCATAACCTCAGCGTCAGACTTTCCACTTTGATGACGCTTGGCAAAACCATCGTGTGGTAGCCAGTCATCACCCCAGTTATAGTTACGAGGTGCTACATCCTCAGTTACATAGCTAACTAACGTGCGCCTGTTATCCTCAATTGCATCAATAATTCGCACTTCTGACGCAAGGCGCTGTGCAAACAAGATAAACATTGAGTCATTAAACCCTAAGTCCCAGATCGTATGTACTTTAAGCATGGGGTCATAAGGGAGTAGAGTTACACGACCTTTAGCTTCCGCGTCTGCAATCTCATTGAAATAAATAGCACCCTCAACGGCTGGCATACACTTACCCTCCCAGATATGTTCGTACTCAGCCTTTGATAGCGCAGCCTTAGCTTCTAGACGCTCATTGTTAAGCACTTCGGGAAACCACGGATTATCATACCAATTGACATCAATAGTAATAACATCGCTACGGCCACTATTGGCTAAAACATGGATGGGGTCAGTATCTAGCTGTGGGTTGTAAGTCACCCAAATTTCTGAGCCTTTAGCACGGATTGTTGGCGCTAAAATCTTGAGTGACTTATCTGTGATTGCTTGTCCTTCTTCAATCCAACAGATATCCACGCCCTCAAAGGACTTGATACTATCAACGGTCTGGTCACTTAGGCCGCTAAAGTAGATTCGAGTACCGTTTTTACCTCTGATTTCAGTCTCTAATACATTATAGAAGCCACCAAGCCCTAGCGCTGTCACTTGGTCTTTTAAAAGCTGGTGTACTGACTGCTTGATTGACTTTTGAACCTCACGAGTGCACAAGATGCGCTTAGGGCTTTGGCCGCCGATTAATAAGAGTTTGCGCGCTACCGTCCAAGACTTAGCGCTACCTCGGCCACCACGGGCAAATTTATAGCGACTAGGCTTGTCAAATGCTGCAAACTTTTTGGGAAACGAGATAGCAACATCATTCATATTTAACCGTTATAGATGGAAACAGTTCAGCGCCATCCGCACCCGTATGCTCCACTTTGTCTTTAAACATCCCCAAGTGCCTTGCTACATTGTCTAGCGCTTTCATTCTGTCAGCTGTCGTAACCTCAATCCCAAATTTGGTAGCCTTGGCACCTTGGTAGACCAATTTAGCAGCAGGCGATAATTTAGTGGTGTCAGCGATATGCACATAAGGTGCGCCCTCGCCTTTGCATTTTGGGCAATCAGGGTCAGGCGCTTCATTTGGATTGACTACCGCCGTCTCATCTTCATCGGTCAATGCTCCGCCCCAACACCAGCCACATGCCACACGCTTAACGCTAGACAGCTCGTTATAATCAGCCGTAGCAATCTGCCACCACTGCCACAAAACATTGTCTGCGTCGATGCGTAAGCGCTCTTTACGCTCAGCAATAGCGCCATCAATTGCTTGCTGTATATGCGGCATCTGTAGCAGCTTCCACGCTTGCTGGTCAGCGGTCTTTGCGCTAAATCCTGCGTCACGTGCTGCACGGCCGCCGTTAAAGTCTTTGATATACTCAAGCACAAAAAGTGCTTGCTTAGCAGTAAGCTTTTTAGACTGTGACATGCTTACCTCCTAAGCTGTAGACGTAAAAAGCCCGCTCAATGGCGGGGCTGTGGAATTTGCTATAGATTGTCTATAGCATCTGTAATGCGCTGACTCAACACCGAGTGATAGGCTTTCATGTGCTCGTATTGGTCATCAAGTAACCGCCATTGCGTATCATCAATGAATTCAGGCTGTCCTTTGTCTAAAAACTCAATCAATTTCACCAACCTAGCTTTCAGCTCTTTCTTTTCAACAATCATGCGCTGTAGGTGCTCTGGCATTTCTATTTGTGTTGTCATATCAAGTCCTAGACGTAAAAAAGCCCACATCGTGAGATATGGGCAATGGTTGTTTTTAGTGCTTAATAAAAAATATCTGCCCTGCTCTGGCTAAGTGCGGTTGCATCCCGTTAAGGCTCGCCGCAGACATTTAAGACACAAAAAAAGGCAATTAGAATTAACTAATCACCTTTCCGCTGCGGATGCAGACATCATATCATATTTATACACGTTACTTCGGTCAAAGTCAATAAAAAAGCCCTCAATCTACGTCAAGCTCTAATAGCAATTGCCATTTATCATGTGGCATTGGCTGTTCTCCATTTTCCCATCTGCGCACCTGTCGGTTACCAGCGACGCCGACTATTTTAGCTACTTGCTCTTGAGTAAGTCTCAACCGTTGACGCAACTGTTTAAGATTAGCAGGAGTATAGCCTAGCTCATGTATCGACTTTGACAGCAAGTAAGGTAATATCGCTGCCAGCTCATCGTTATGCATCTGAGTATAGCGACGGTTGTCAGGCGGTAATGTCCAGCTGCCAACCCTGCTATTAGATAAAGGCAGGCCCGACTCTTTAACGATCTCTTTGACTTGCTTAATATCGATATTTAGCTGCTGCATGATGATTTTTAACAAATCATTTGCAGTTACACTGTCAACATCATCTAGCAGCATCAAATCAGCTGCTTTAGCATGCAGCAATCGATCATCATTTAGCAGTGCCACTTTTTTAGACTTGTTATCATACTCTCTGCATGCGGCTCGATACGCTGACCATGCCACATGCTCATTATCAGTGATAAAGTATTGCTGATTATTAATATTGACTTGGTACATGATATTTTTGAGATAGTTGATGATGTTGCCAAGTTTAGCATATCTCATGATAGACCTCGCCACTCATCTACTAAATCCGCCCACCACTGCATCAGCTCTCTACGCTGCTCTATCATCTTCGCATGATTGTAGACGCCTTTTGTGCCCTTAACACTATGAGACAAAGACAGCTCGATAGCATCAGATAAAAAGCTCGCATCATGCGCCCTGGTGCTAAATATGTGTCTAAAACCGTGCATTGTCTGACGCTTCTCATAGCCAGCTACTCTAATCAGATAAAGCGGCGACCAAGGGTCGATGGGTTTTAGGCCTTTTACTGTATGATTGGAGGTAAATGCCCAAGGTGAGTCTATTCGGTCAAACTCCGTTTTAATCAAGCGCAGAGACTGATCAGACAGCGGCATAATCTGTTTAGACCGAGTTTTCGCCCGCTCAGCGGGTATTGTCCAAATACCACTCTCTAAATCAAACTCCTTTCGCTTAGCTAAAACACCCTCGCTACGTCGAGCTGCTGTATAGACTAAAAACCAGAATGCCGCATTGTTACCAGGACTTATTCTCTTCATGCGGTTTATTTCTGATAAGAGTAATGCTAAATCTGCGTCACTGTCTAAATGTGCAAAATGCTGATATTTATGACGTTTTAGATAGCGCTTGAGTCCATATGCTGGGTTATTATTTAAATAGCCCATAATACCCGCATAAACAAAAATCTCATTGCAGCGTCCGCACATGCGACCAGCTCGATAAGTTGATACTTTCTCTAGCTTCTTTAGCGTATCTAACATCATCTTTGGAGTGATGTCGATTATATCTATATGCCCGATAAGCGGATACAAGTGATCATTTAGATCCTGATTTATAGCACATATCGCTCCGTCACTAACCGTGGTGGCGTGTACATCACGCCACTCTCTAGCTAATTCAATAAATTTCACATGGGACTCCTGCCCCCGCGGGGCGTTGGTCGGTTAATATTTTGTTATAAAGTGTTCGTAGAGATTATTAGACTTCCTTTTGTTCAGTGTATGCAAACGCTTCAGCATCTTTAAATGAGACTGTTAGCTGACCATTTTTCAAGTCAAAGTAGTAATACCCTTGCGCGTAATACTCACCACTTTTTCTATTCTCAATCGTGTTTTTAGTCGAGCTACTAAAATTAGTAGTCCATTGTAGGTCAGTAGCATCATATGCTATGCCGTTTTCTTCTAATTGTTGTTTAATGAGCTTTCGGGCATACGGTTTAATAACATCAACATACTCACCAGACACTAAATCCAATTCATGTATTAGATGGTTGTATTCTGCACTCTCGCTAAATGCTTCGTTTTTTGACTTTAAAGACCATCCGCCCATGATGTTATTTTCATAGCTTGACAACTTGCGCTTTAAGCCGACGATATTAACTTCCTCAAGCCAGTGAGCATGTTTTGTATGGGTGTAAAGGGTGTTGCTGGTTAGATAGGTTTTAGTGTTTGACATTTTTGACTCCTGCCTTACTAGGCGTAGGTTTAAATTCTATTGGATGGGCAGTTTAAGGACTTGCTCAGGTCTAGTAATTATTTAGTTAAGACTTCTTCAATTTTTTCTTCTACGTAATCCAGCCATTCAGCATAGCCATAGTCTAATAAATCACAATCATCTGTATATAACTCATCGTCAGAGCGAGTTTCATAACCACTGACTGTTAATATCCGTTTTAAACTGTTGTCATCACGCTCCAACCAACTATTATCTGATGCTTCGTGGTTAGTAGTGATCTCGCCATCATTTAAATCCAAGTACAACTTATAACTTATAACTTGTACCATCATAATATTTGCCTGATGCAATACCGATAAAGAACTCATTTAAAGTATTAGCGTTGTCATCACGGTTGATTAGCTCGTTAGCGTCAAATTTGGTTTTCATGATTTGAACTCCTGCCCTACAGGGCGTTGGTTGGTTTAATATGTCAGCGTTATCGCTCAACATGGGTATATAATAGGTCTTTTTAAGTCCTATGTCAACACTCAAACCAAATTAATTTAAAATAAAAAAGAGGCCTAAGCCTCCTCTTTAATCAATAACTCAATAACCTGCTCAGCCTCATCTACCAACTTTTTACAGTGCTTGTCGCACATCTTTTGTCCTGCTTTATCTCCACCTCGTTTATACTCCGGCAGTTCTCGAGTAAGCTTAGCGGCTAGTCGGTTGTAGCTGTAGCCGTACAAATACTTGAGCTTGAGCAGTCTATAAGACCAGCGACCATGTACTTTGAGATATGACATTGCGTGCTCGACATCAAGCATATCGCTATCATAATCAACCGAGACGCCCCTCCCCGGCGACGGCAGTATCATAGCCCATGCTGACTTGTAGCCGACGTTAGTAAAGCTTTGGCTGCTACCACGACTCGCCCATCGCCCCCAAGCCGTAAGCAACTCTTTAATATTTAAATTATCAATCATTAGTGCTTAAACCTTAACTTTTCTAAACTTACTTGGCGAATGGTGAATTTTGTTCATGTCTATTTATCGCTTCTTCAAACTTTGCTACCAAGACAAATATAAAAATCAAACTAATATGTGCCGTCAGTATTACTGCTAGAAATATCCGCAGAGCCTCAATATCACTCACACCAATTCCTCCACCGTATAATTTTGCTCAAACCGTTTTTTACTCATCGTCAACGTCTCTTTACTCCTAAAGTTATAAAACTCTATTTTGCGATTTAAGAGTGTTTTATAGCCTGTCGCTACTATCACACCATTTTTATTTTTTATCGCTAAAGCTGGCTTAAATTGACCCGTATATGACGTTTTTTTCATGCACTCAACCATGTTGTCTAATACTCACCTTTAACAATCTTAATAGTCTTTTTCAATGCGGCCAGCTCGCCTTGTGCCTTAACTCTGCTTTTATACTCCTCTTCTAAATTTTGCCGGAGTCGTTCCATTTCTTGACCATGATATTTTTTTACCTGTGCGCGAGTTTTTGACCATGCTTTTTTTTCGGCTAACCTAACGCGGCGATGCAACGTATAATCATCATTGAGATACATGCGCATATATTTAATAAACTCACCTCTTTCGGGTATTAAAAATATATGCAAAAACCCTATATAAATCTTGGTGTAATGAGGGTCGCCTCTCTTCTCGCAGAAAGCCCAATCTTTTTGACACTTAAATGCAAACTTGCCTAGTTTTATTAAAATCATCACTCACCCCTCACCCTCTCAAAATCCTGCATAAATACAAACTTACGCAACGTGTTTAATGTCTTACTAGCTGTCTGATATGTGACAAGCTCGTTTGATTGCCAGATGACACGGACCAATTCGCCCGTGTCTTTTTTTTGCCAATGTCCAAATTCGATAGTCATTACTCTATCTCACAGATAATCAAATCAACGCGTCCACCTTTGACAACTTCGCCGCGCTTGGTTAGCAGCTCTACCACTTGCTTGTCATCGACAATAAAGCGAGCTTCTTCCAAGGCGTCCAAGATTAGCTTGTTGCGGTTATCTGTATCTGATGTTCGCTTATTAGCTGGATGGATAACTATTTCGACCGCTATGGGCTTCTGTGAGGGTTTTTTAGGTGCATATGGTGCTAGTGACTGGTAAGCGGTTCTTTTGAACTCTCTTGACGCTTCTGTGAGCGTTACACCACCTCCACGAGTGCGTTTTGTGTAGTGGTTGACGCTTGGCGGCATGGCTGGGATAGATACTTCTGCCAAAAGGTTTAATCTGCTCATTTTTATCTCATCTTAATTAAATCGAATTAAATCGATTAGTGAGACACTATTGTCTGCACTTATAACCCTTTATTTATAAGGCTTTAATATATTGTTGCAGACAAAAAGGGGGGTATACCTATATATTTTAAGTGGTGTGTATAGCGTCTCATGTCTGCAACAATGCTATAAGACCCATGCTTATTAAGTTATAAATGCAGACAAGGCGTCTGCAACAATGTCTCATCTGTCTGCAACAATGGCGGCTAACCCACCTCCATGATGGTTTCGTCAAAATTCTCTGGGCAAATATAAGCCACACGTTTGCGACCACGGCCAGATACTGACGGGATAGCAACTTGCATAATGCGAGACTCGGATAGCAATGCTTTAAAAGCTTGCTCACGATCATTTGGACGACTGGCTGCAAACAGACGGCTATAAGTTGATAAGTCGCGCTCAGTCATGCCCTTACTGCCAGAGCGGCCAATTAATTCGTAGATATTTAGATAGAGGCGGTGGAACTCGCCGTCAGCAACCCTGGTCGCCGCACTATCCATGAACCGCTGACCGTAGAACGTCACATAATCAACGCACCATCCTGCTATCTCAGCGTTAACGATTGGGTCTTTTGAGTTTTCACAAACTGCCAATGCGGTGGCCAGTCTCATAGAGTTTTCAACCCAGCGGCGAGTTAGATCAGGTAGCGTAAACTTTCCTTCTTCTTCCGCTTCTGCCAGTGCGTCAAATAGGCCATCAAAGATCATCATGGCCGCGTCGTCTATAGCTACGATGGTAGGCACTGGTGTTACATCATAAGCAGCTTCAATACCGCTTAAATCTGTACGGCTTTTAGGCTTAGGATGACGTATATCAAACGCCCATTCTTTTAGATGCTCTGGCACGGGCAAGCGTCTACTACGTTGGCGTGGTGCTTGCGGCTCCGACACTTCAACGACATGCAGGCGGTTTAAGAAACCATCTTCAATCTCAGCGGTGGTCAGGTTGTCAAATACCTGCCCACTGGTGGCCAGTCCTAGATTGGTAATAGCTGGGCAATGCACGACAACCTTTTTATCTTCAATGTTTTTACCCTTGGTAATGTCGCCCATGTTTGAATAGTTGCGAGGGATCATGTAACTGGTAGTCGACGAGTAAGCTTCGGTCAATGTGCTGAACGCTTCAGCCATTTGACCGTTAACTTGCTTGCGAGCCGTTTGCAGTTGCTTACCTACTTCGTCGGCAATCTGAATATGGCAAGGCGCACGGCAAAGCGCGGTAAATACTGCCCCTGCTGAGGTGTTACCGCTACCAGATAAGAGATGATCAAGTTTGGATTCGACTAAAAAAGATTGAATGGTAGTCTTAGCGTAGTTTTTACCAACGCCAGTATCAGCTAAGATCATAAAATACATAGAGCTTGTATTGGCTTCTTCACTGCGGTAGTTACGGCCTGCTAATACTGACGCTAGCGCCAATGTAGCCGCTATAGATATCTCACGTTGCGGCTGCCGGCTGTGACTCTCCATCCAGTGCATGACCTCGCTGAGCTGCGGCACTGGAATATCAAGCAGATGACTAGGTACGGCTTGCTTATTGCCATGCTTACTTAGCTTTACTGGTTCTGATATATCAATAGCTTGAGCGACCAAATTGCCTTGCTTGGTATTTATCCAGCCACTATCTTGAGCAAGCTTAAATAGCGTAGGCAGATCAACGCTTGATAAGCCTTTGTGCCTAAAACTGCGCCACACTCTATACTGATCATTTTGATCAAACTTATCGCTAGTCGCTGACCAATCACACCAAAGCTGATAAGCTCGCTTATCATTAGCGGCGTGTAGCGCCATACCCACTGTTAGCCACGTATCACGGTCATCGGCATTAATAAATGGTAAAGCCTCGACTACATCGTAATACTGATCATCTGTCATGCCGCTATTAATTGCAGCGTCACTATTATCGTCAACATAGGCTGCAGTCTGACTAAATGAGCGGATCCAGTCCGGCAGTGGTCCAGCTACAGCGCCCTCAAGCGGATTGCTTGACGCCTCCCAAATATATTCGCCACCACTAATATGGTTACTAGGCTCAGCGATGATATAACCGTTTAATTTAACGTCCACGCCTTTACCAAGCTTGCCGGGCAAGTTACCATCGGGGCGCAAAAATAAGCGGTGTTCACCATTGCCACCAGTTAGCTGCACCACGTCCGACTCAATAGGCCCGTAGACTGATTCAAGATCTTCAATGGTGTAGTCGCCACCGTTGCGCGGGTCAATATCAATCGCACAAAGGCCACTGCCAGCTAAGTAAATAGCAATATTGGCATCGGAATTGGTGGTCCACCACTGGGTAATGGCGGCTTTATCACTGGTCGCACTGTCTTGACCGCGAGGTGCGAGGCTTGAGATTGGGTGCTTGCCCGGCGACTTGCAGTCAGTACCACACGCACACACACCGTCAACAATCTGCCAGCAGGGGAATATCTGCCAGCCTAGTTCAGCGTATGCTAATGCAGTCTTAAGATTGTCTGATTGTGCTTGCAAATTATTATCACTCATGATTAAATTACCTTGTCTTCTACGACTAATTAAAGACACCGAAACCCCAGTCAGTTGCCTCTGATTGGGGTTTTTTATTTGTCTAGGTTTTTTATATTGACCTGTCCTACTGAGTAGATTGTCTTCTTAAAGCTTTTTTCCATCGCTGACACAATTGCTTTTTTAACTCTATCTTGCCAAGCGTCCAAGCGCTTACTGTCATCTGTATTTGGCTTAGTGGCTAATCTGCATTTGACTGGTGATGTGAAAAAATCACGACCTTTGTACTTGCAGTGAGCAATTGGCTGTCCGCGATTAAAATCAACGTCGATATCTACTCGCATATTAGTTAGCATTTACTAAATCCTTTCTTGTTAGCTCAGAACGTGGACTAAACATTCGGCGTACAAATTCAGGAGAGCCGTAAGCTTTACTGAGCATCACCGACATAATGTCAATCATCTCGCCCTCGCAATAAATCGCCTCAGCATCCACAAGCTTTATATCCATCACGGCGCACATAACGGCAAATAGCTCTAAGTCGCCCTTGCCTTCAGCCGTATCTTTAATGCGACTCATCTTGCTTTCGCTAATACCTACAGCTTCAGCTACTACGTTTTGACCATGATCTGCAAGACGCTGCAACAAAAAACGATGGTTATCCCGTGCTATTTCACGCGTCGGCTCTGATAATTCATGTATGGGGGTATGGCACATTTATTAAGCTTCCTCTAGTTCGGGTTGGAGTTGAGACTCTTCTTCAGAGTCAGCAATGTAGTAGCTAATATGTTTGATATCCTCAATGTTTTTCACTAAAAAAATTTTAGGGTGGGCAATTTTTGCATCGCGAGAAATTCCGCGAGTTAACCAGTTATGTACGGTGGTGTAGTTATATCCAAGCGCATCAGATATAGCCTTTACACCACCTAATTTTTCAATTAGCTCTTTATCGCTCATGGGTTACTCCTTGGATAAACACAATAAGGCTAATAGTACACATAGTGTGAATAAAAAGCAATGCTTACTTTTCATGGTGTGCAACATATTATCCACACGCCGTGTAAAATATACATATCATTATATTGGGGTGATTTATGCACGAGAGTATGAAACGCCTGATTGAGATAGCAGGTACTAGCAAGAAATCAGACATTGCAATTGATTTGAATGTGGGTGCGTCTACTGTGACAAACTGGGCTAAACGTGGCGTGTCTAAGGAAGGCGCTTTGGCAGCTGCTAAAAAGTATAAAGCTGATGCCAACTACATTTTAAACGGAGAGGTGGCTAGAAAATCAAAGCCTAGTATTGATGAGTTAAAAGCACAAATTAGCCAGATACAAAAGAGTGGCGGCGAATCAATAACTCCATCGGGAACTCAAAAAGTCAGTATGAATAATCTTGGTGATGTTCCGATAATTAGCTGGGTAGCTGCTGGCAGCTGGACAAGTATAGAGCCAGTAACACTCGAAGATCGTCTGGGCGGCGCACCTCGACCATCCAACTTATCTAAAAATGGCTTTGCGTTAATTGTCCGTGGACGGAGTATGCAGCCAAAATATGACCCTGGAGATATCATCTATGTAGAGCCAGAAGTGGGTTTATTCAGCCTCAAGGATGGCAATTTGGTGGTTGTGCAGTGTAATGACGACACTGAAGCAACTTTTAAACAATTGGTTATTGGCGATACATTAGATGATATGTACTTAAAACCACTTAATCCAGACTGGCCAGATCAAGAGATGCGCCCTATGGGAGAGTGCACTTTGGTGGGCAAAGTTATCGGCAAGTTTGTTGCTTGTTGATCATAGGAGGACTTATGGATTTATCTTATTTCTTGGGTGGGCTTATATTTTTAATATTAATCCCTCTTATTAGGCTAGCTGTAATTAACTTTAAAAAAGACCAAGTAAAAAGAACTCCTACTTGGCAATATTTACTCGTATTTATATTCATGTCTCTAATTATGCTAATTGGTAATCATGAGCATAAAGTCCTACTAGTTATAGCGGCAATGCCTTTTTACTTATACGCTCTCTATCATGAACGTCAATTAGATGTCTAAACACGCTCGGAACTTTCTGACCCGCTAATCAAGCGGGTTTTTTATCGTCCTTAATATACACACTATGAAAATAAATGCACATTTTGTGAATTTTATTGTTGACATAAATACACACCGTGTGTAATATGAACACATCAAGACGAAAACGAGCTAGCAGCACTAGCCGAAATTATTTAACAACTTAATTCAATAGATAGTTATTAAGTCGTAGTCAGTTACCAGATAGCTGACTACTGCGTACTAACTATAGAGGCTCTCACTATGAGTGATTTTGCCAAAAGCTGTCTACTCACCATTACTGCATTAACACTTTTTATAGTGATTTATCAGTTATTGGGTGACGCTCTAGACAAAAGCTTTGCAAGTAATGATGCCGTTGTTGAGCATCATAAAGCATATATAAGCCCGTCCGACCAGCTAGTGATTAGCTGGAACGATAATTCAAGCAAGTAATCAACCAACTCTAATAAAAGGAACGTAAAAATGAACGCATTTATTACCCAATCAGTAAAAGCAACCAATGCCAATCCTGCTCTTGCAGCGTCAGCACTAGCAAACAGCCACGCCACAGCTCAAGCCCCTGTTACTGGCAGTATCGCAGAACAAGCGCCCAACGATTTAGACCTCCTTGCTGAAGAATGGCAGTCAATGAAAGATCTTGAAGCTCAGGCGAAAGAACGCCGCTATGAAATCGAGCAAGAAATTATCACTTTGGTTGGCGTCCTCGATGAAGGTACGACCAACGAAGAAACTGACTGCTTTAAGGTAAAAACCGTCGGCAAGCTTACTCGTTCATTAGACGATAAAGCCATTCAAGCGGACTGGGATAACTTGCCAAGCGAGGTTAAACAGTGCTTTAAGTTCAAAGCGTCACTAGACACCAAGAACCTTCGAGCGCTAGAAGCCATGCGTAGCGACTTAGTACCAGTCATGGCTAAGTACATAACTACTAAACCTGCCAAGCCCAGCGTGTTAGTGGAGGTTAAATAGATGGCCGTCAACTCAAGCAATATCGCAAATATGGCGACATTAGAGCAATCGAAGGCGATTTGCGAAAGAACACTAACCAAGCGCGAACAAATAGCAGCTATGGCTATGCAAGGTATTTTGTCTAACTCAGGCGTTATGACTGAGTTTAAGTCTGCACATGCAGTTCGCTACGCCGTGTTACTAGCTGACGCATTAATCGAAGAATTAGACAAAGTGGGGTTAACCAATGGCTGAAGTAGCTGACTGGGAAACTGAATGCGATTGTTGCGGTCAGGTTCCCACCATTAGGGACGTGGGTATGTGTGCAGCTTGTACGTTTGGCGAAGCAGATGCTCAGCAAGAATTAATCAATGGCGAAATGAAGGACTTTAATAATGGCTATCAAACTAACTACCACACGCGAACAAGCAAAAACAAGCGGCGTTAAGGTGCTGGTCTACGGTCAAGCTGGGGCAGGTAAAACCGTTCTAGCAGCTACCACGCCAGACCATGCTAAGACAATCATATTATCCGCTGAAGCGGGCCTGCTCTCTATCGCTGATGCTGATATCCCTGTCATCGTCATCGAAAGTATAGAGGATTTAAACCAAGCTTATGAGTGGCTAGTCAATGACCCACAAGGCCAGACATTTGAATGGGTGTGTCTAGACTCAATCAGCGAAATTGCAGAAGTGGTGCTAAACGCTGCTAAACGAGCGTCCAAAGATCCACGGGCTGCTTATGGCGAAATGCAGGAGAAGGTAGAGACGCTAATCCGCTCCTTCCGCGACTTGCCGCGCAATGTTTACTTTAGCGCCAAGATGGAAAGTTACCAAGATGACGCTGGTGTCGTGCGCTATCAGCCAATGCTGCCAGGAAAGCGCTTACCGGCTGGCTTAGCATACTTTTTTGATGAAGTGTTTTTTCTGCGAGTTGAAAAAGATGAGCATGGTCAGCCTATACGCTATCTACAAACTCAGCCTGACATCAAATATCAGGCAAAAGACCGCAGCGGCAAATTAGATGCTGCGGAGTGGCCAAACCTAGCTGCCATTGCTGCGAAGATTCGTGGCGAGCAGCACCAAACGCAAGTAACGCAACCAATCAATCAAAATGAAACTCAAGGAGCATAACAATGGCTTTATTAAACATGCAGTTTAATCAAACAGAAATCGCTGAAGCTCAAAAAAGCGACTTTGACCCAATTCCTGCGGGCACTTATGTTGCTGAAATCACTCGCAGCGAAGTTAAAGATAACAACTCAGGTTCAGGCAATCGCTTAAGTCTTGGTCTTAAAATCTTAGAAGGTACACACGCTGGGCGTCTTATCTTTCAAGATATCACTTTACGTAACACCAATCAGGTTGCTGAACAGATTGGCCGTAAGCAAATGGCTCAACTGTTCCATGCTTGCGGCAAGCTTGGCGTCCAAGACTCAAGCGAGCTACATGGCATTCCGATGGAGATCAAAGTAGCTATTCGCATTGATAAAACCGGCCAATACGACCCAAGCAATGAAGTCAAAAAGTTTGCTCCAGTGGCTGGTAAACCAACCATGCAAGCGCCGACCATGCCGCAGCAGTCACAACCTGCTCAAGCGCAAATGCCGCTCACTCATCAAGCACCAGCTGCCCAGCAAGCTAATAAGCCAGTGTGGCAGCGTGGGTAATCAATTCCGTTACGGAAATCCCCGTAATGGTCACCAGATGGTGCTGTATCAGAGCCATACACGCTAGGGCGTGCTCTAAATTTTAGAGTCCCTATTGTAAGAAAACCGATACCGACTGACTGGCGTAACCAGTCACTTTACTTGAGTTAATTGGTAGTTCTCGTCGTCTGCCAGTTAGCTCAAGTAAAGTTAAAACGTAAAAGATGCAAATAAGGAGCGAAAATGGCAAACCTCACTGAATTTACCAAAGACAACGCCACTCTTAATGCTCTCTATGAGGGTATCAAAGCAAAGCATAACGAGCAGCCACGGCGATATCTTGGTGGCTCAATTATTGGCAAGTCTTGCGCCCGTCAATTGTGGATGGATTTTAGATGGGTGCACTTTGAAGACTTTGATGGTCGCTTACTGCGCTTATTTGAAACTGGTCATCTTGAAGAGCCGCGCATTGTGCAAAACATGCGAGACGCTGGCATAGAAGTCTATGACGTTGATGACCGCACTGGCGAACAATTTGGAGTTATATTCCACGGCGGCCACTTTCGTGGTCATGCGGATGGCGTAGCTCTTGGCATCTTAGAAGCGCCAAAGACTTGGCATCTTTGCGAATTTAAAACGCATAATGATAAATCATTTAAAAAACTTATCAATGAGGGCGTAGAGAAATCAAAACCCATGCACTATGCACAGATGCAAGTTTATATGCTTGGTCTTGATCTAACCCGCGCTGTCTATATTGCTAAAAATAAGAATGATGATGAGCTTTATGTTGAGCGCGTCAAGCTTGATAGAGCTGCAGCTGAGTCGCTTGTTGAACGAGCTGCCCGGATAATCTTTGCAAACGAACCGCCAATGAAGGTTAGCGAAAAGCCAGACTGGTTCGAATGCAAATTTTGCCCCTATAGCGACTATTGCCATGGCGGCACTGAAACTATTCCGAGTCCGCTACCAAACGTTAATTGTCGCACTTGCATACACAGCACGCCGCAGCCTGATGGCACATGGCTATGCGAGCATAGTAATGAAGCCTTGAGCTATGACAAACAAATGCGGGGCTGTGGTGATCATAGATGGGTGCCTCAGTTACTACCAAATCTTAAGTTTGTCGAAGCTATTGAGACCGATATAGGCGCTCTGATTGTTAAGTATCGTCTTTTAAATACTGACATTTATTACTTTAACAATGGCAATGGCTCACTTGTGACCCGTGAAGAATATGAAGAGGTTGGATATGTCTAATTCAATACTGAAACCAAGCGCGTTATCTGACGCAGAGCTAATTGATGACGCTATAAACTCTGATGATATATTGGCTCAAGAATTAGCAAGACGACTTGAATATCTATTGCCGTGTGAGCCTATGTGTAGTTGTGAGGATTGCTTATCGGCTGCCTACACAGAGTATCAACTTGAGGCGCTTAGCTGTGGCTATGACGATGTTGCGCCAGAAGCCATAGAAAATCTTGTCGAACTTGGCAAGAGCTGCATTATTGGCGTTTTAGCGCTTATTGGATACCAAGTTAAAAATAAGGATTAAAAATGTATCAACTAAGACCCTACCAAGAGCGAACGCTCAATGAATTGTATGACTGGCTCCAACGCCACCCTGACGGCAATCCCATCGTTGATGCCTGCGTAGGCGCAGGTAAATCAATTATCATCGCTGAATTTTGTAGACGTGCCATCGAGCAATATCCACAGACTCGCATTGTTATGTGTGTAGCATCCAAAGAACTATGTCAGCAAAACCTAGACAAACTCAGAGCGATATGGCCAGAAGCCCCCGCAGGTGTTTGCTCTGCTAGTCTTGGTCATAAAGACGTTGAGAGCCAAATCATCTTTGCGACCATTGGCAGTATCGCTAAGCGCGCTCATGAGCTTGGCACTGTTAACTTACTTATAGTTGATGAGTGTCACAACGTCAATCCTGACAATGCTGGTATGTATCGAAGCTTTATCAACGATCTAAAAACTTATGGTAGTCCTTATCTATGCGTTATCGGCTTTACCGGCACACCCTTTAGGGGTGATGGCGTGTGGCTATGGCAAGGTAAAGATCCCTTATTTGCAGGCACTGCCACACGTGTGAGCATGGATGAGCTACTCGAGCAGGGTTACCTTGCTCCGCTTGTCGTCGATATTGACACACCAAAAATGATTGATACAAGTGACGTTAAAGTGGTCGCTGGCGATTATGTAGTTAAAGAGCTTGAGGGTGTCGCCATTGATCCTGCCATCATCAAAGCCACGGTTGACGATATGTTTATGCGAGGCGGCGAGCGAAACAAGTGGCTGATATTTTGCGTTACTATCGACCACGCTCAAGCTGTACTTGACGAGGTGCAAATGATTGGCGGCATGAATGCTCAAATCGTTACCAGCAAGACGCCAATGAAACAGCGAGCTACGATTTTAGAAAACTATAAATTGCCGTACGGTCATCCTGATAGCGTCAACTGCTTGGTTAACGTCGCTTGCTTAACGACTGGCTTTGACGCGCCAGAGACTGACTTGATTGCTTTGCTACGTCCTACTAAGTCGCCAGTGTTATATGTACAGATAGCTGGGCGAGGTATGCGAATAGCTGATGGTAAAAAGGATTGCCTGTGGCTGGATTACACGTCTACCACTCGTGACCTCGGCCCGGTGAATTTAATCAAAGGCCGCAATAAACAGACTGCAGCAGTTGACCAAGGCGCACCGTTTAAATACTGCTTAGAGTGCGGCAATCCTAACCCCATCCATCTTGATGAATGTATTGAGTGCGGCGCACCAATGCCAAGTGAGTCAAGTGACCCGCACGGTTTTAGAGCAGGTAAGGCACTACCATTGCATGGCTTTCAACCGCTACCAGAGGAGTGGCTGGACGTGCAGCAAATTGGCTACTACAAGCACCCTGGCAAGAATGGCAAGCCGCCTACCTTGCGGATTGACTATTACTATAGCGAATTAGATGAGCCAATCAGCGAATGGAAGTGCTTTGAGCATGACGGCTTTGCTTTAAGAATGGGCTGCCAATGGTGGGCTGACCATATGCCTCATGCATCTGTGCCTTTTACTGTCGATGAGGCATTGGAGCGCATTCATGATCCTAGTAAAGGAGTTATCACATTGCCCACTCGAATACTTGTACAAGACGATGGCAAGTATAAGCGCGTTAAAAAATACCAATATGGCAATACGCCGCATGTGCCAAAAGTAATTAGTTACCAGTCAGCCACCAATAATTTAATGCCATTTTAAGGAGGTTGTATGAACAATAACACCCGCTACGGAATCATAGAACAATTGCCCTGTGGTCGAATACGTCAAATCGGCATGACTAAAGAGCAGCAAGAGCTACTAAAAATGTCTATGGCGGCTATATCAGAGAGTACGCAGCCATTTGCTCACATGCCTGAGCAATACGATTTAGTTTTAAAGAGCGATGGAGGGGTGGTAAATAATGTCTAAATACCCCGAATTTGAACAAACGACAAAAATTGGTGGACTTAATTGCGACTATATCGGACGTCAAGCAGGCATTGATTTTTATCAAGATGGAGACACTGATAAGAATATTTTATATGGCGTTAAAAATAGCGAGGTGATTCTTGAGCTATTCGCAGATTCGTTGAGCGAGGTTGGTCATCTGGTTGAGTTTAGTATGAGAATGGAGGTGAGTGATGATTGAGTCTAAAGAAATGAAAGTATCAGCATCAGAAGAACGTCGAGTAAGAATCAAAGAGTTCAGTAAGCGTCTTGGTCGATCGCGTGCAACTTTCGACAGATGGGTAAAAAGTGGTAAGATACCAAAACCAGATGGTCGAGACCCTTATCCATATTGGCTGCTTTCAAGCGTCAATAAAATCGTTACTGGAATAAGTGAATCTGAGCAAGAAAATAATAAAGAAGAGGCCGCTTAATAGCGGCCATTTTATACTAAGTGAGTAATATTGTGAGTAACACCATAGCCATTATTATAAAAACCCTTTAGAATCAATGATTTAGGCTCTATATGCTACTTCTTATCGACAACCATGACAGCTTTACTTATAACATAGTGCAGTATTTACAAGAACTTAAGCAAGACGTCGTCGTGTGGAAAAATGATGCCTTTGAGCTAATAGATATTCATCAATTGGCACCCAGAGCTATTATCATTGGTCCTGGACCTTGTCGCCCTAGCGATGCAGGACTGTCTTTAGCGGTCATTGAGGCGTTTAAATTCTCGATACCTATACTAGGGATTTGCTTAGGTCACCAAGCCATTGGGCAAGCTTTCGGCAGTACTATTGTGCAAGCAAAAGAGATTATGCACGGCAGACTTTCTGAAGTATATCATCGTGGTCAAGGGGTGTTTGAGGACTTACCTAACCCGTTAAAGGTGACGCGCTATCACTCTTTGGTGATTGATAAAGCGAGCGTGGCTGACAGTCTTGAGGTTACGGCTTGGACCCAAGATGCTAAGGCGCAATCATTAGCAGCAGATAGCTACCATGAGTCTGTAGAGATTATGGGCATTCGCCACCGCTCTCTACCAATCGAAGGCGTCCAATTTCACCCAGAATCTATCTTGAGTCAAGCAGGCTATCAGTTGCTAAATAACTTTTTACAAAAGCATGGCCTAGCGGTACTTAATAATAAGAATTTGCCTTGCCTAGGTTAAGCCACTAAAGAGTAGCCCTCAATGTGAGTGAGCCATAGCAAAGTTAACAATTACTGTAATATCTACTAATAAGAGAGTTTGTATGTCAACATCTTCTGATTTTTCCCGCCCCCATACCCCAGATGATATCCGTGCGATGAGTGATGAGCAGATAGTCCAATGCCTGACTTCTGCCCTTAACCGTTTGTTAGAGCGAATTGATTTAACCTTTGATGAGATGCGTAATGTCATGCTCATTATTATGCAAGGCAGGTGTGGTGATGCCATGATGGGCGCGATACTTACCGCTCTGCGTATGAAGAGTGAATCTATTGTTGAGATAACAGCAGCAGCCAGTGCCATGCGTGAATTGGCGGATAATATCACGCCAGAAGGCTGCAATTATTTGGTCGATATCGTCGGCACTGGTGGTGACGGAGCGAATCTATTCAATGTCTCGACAGCATCGGCCCTAGTGGCAGCAGCAGCAGGCGCTCAAGTAGCCAAGCACGGCAATCGCGGTGTCTCGACCAACTCTGGCAGTTCAGACTTATTAGAGCAAGCAGGTATTAGCCTAGGCTTATCCCCCGCGCAAGCGCGCAAGTGTATCGAAGAGCAAGGGATTGGCTTTTTATTTGCGCCCAATCATCATAGCGCTATGCGTCATGCCCTTCCAGTACGCCGCGCTCTAAAAGCACGAACTATCTTTAATATTTTAGGACCATTGACCAATCCTGCTGGCGTCCCTAATCTTGTCATTGGGGTCTTTACTGATAAACTTTGTGAACCTCTAGCCAATGTGATGAAAAACCTTGATGCCAATCACGTCATGGTCGTCGGTGCCCAAGATGGTCTTGACGAGATTAGCTTAGCAACCTCGACCACCGTGGCCGAGTTAAAAGATGGTGAGGTGAGCGTCTATGAGATTGTGCCTGAAGATGCGGGTATTGAATCCCAGACCTTGATTGGTCTTAACGTTGACTCCCCCGCTGATAGTCTGGCGCTAATCCGTGATGCGCTATCTGGTACGGATACTAGCAATCACCGAATATTAAAAGCACGTGATATGATTGCACTGAACGCGGGCGCGGCTATCTATGTCGCAGGGCTAGCCAGCAACTATGCTAATGGTGTCAGCCGCGCACAAACCGTCATTCAAAATGGCATGGCATTGACTAAGCTTGAGGAGCTAGCCACTTTTACCCAGTCCCTTGGATAAAATAGCTCTTCAGGTAATAAACTCATTTATTGGCGTATATCAAACACCTGCCAATCTATACCAATATTTGATCACCATAGATATTCGTCCTTTTAATCGCAATTTACTGGATCATCATGACTGCTAATTTACATACCCCCTCCGTTTTGCGGCGAATCGTCGCTACCAAAAAAGAGGAAGTTGCTGCTGCCAAAGCGTTGCTTTCCTTATCAGAGCTACAGGCGCAAGCAGATAGTATTACCACACCTCGTCGTGGTTTTGCCAGTGCCTTACGTGCTGCTAATATTGGCATCATTGCAGAGATAAAAAAGGCGTCTCCATCCAAAGGGGTTATTAATCATAATTTTGACCCGGCTATGTTTGCAGAGCAATACGCTAAGGCTGGGGCCAGCTGTCTTTCGGTACTGACGGATAAACAGTACTTCCAAGGTCATGATGACTATCTTCAAGCAGCTAAAGCCAGTTGCCAGCTACCCATTCTACGAAAAGACTTTATGATTGATGAGTACCAGATTTATCAATCCTATGTCTTAGGCGCAGATTGTGTGCTGCTGATTATGGCCTGTCTAGACGATGAAACGGTGAAGAGGCTTCACACAGTAGCCACCGGTCTGGGTATGGATGTATTGATTGAGACGCACACTGAACAAGAGCTTCAGCGCGCTCTTAATCTTCCGCATTCAGCGCATAATATCTATGGTATTAATAACCGTGACCTCAATACCTTTAGCGTCGATCTGCAAACCTCAATCTCATTAAAGCAAGTATTAGTAGACGCTTTTGCTACTGATGAGCAGACGCCATTACTGGTCACCGAAAGTGGTATTCATAGCGCTGGCGACGTGGCATTGATGCAGTCACACGATATTCACCATTTCTTAATCGGTGAGCAGTTTATGAAAACGGATAATCCTGGTCATGCGTTACAATCCTTACTTGCGAGCGTGGCACTAAAACGCTAAGGTAGCGGCATTATCCCTGATTTTAATTAATTATTAACTTATTAAGATACTTTAATTACTATGGCAAATTTATTTTCTAAAGAAGCTCAAGAGCAGCTTAAATCATTAAAAGGCGAACTATCTAAAGGCCGCGACACCACGCCTGCGGACCCAAAAGACGTTAAACCTACCGAGCCTGTTAGCTTGCCGACGCAAAAGCAAGTTAATAAAACCGTCAAGCAGCTTAGCAGTGAGCATGTTGATGATGAAAAAGTATTGTTTATGCAAGCCATGGCGGGCGTTAAACCTATTGAAGATAAAAATGTCGTATCTCCAGTAGAGACGCCTAAAGTGAGCAAGCCTGATGCGGCGATTTTATCTAAGCGCGCTGCGGCTCAAGGCACTGATGAGCAAAGCTTGGGAGCAGGATTGTCAGACATGCAAGCCTTGCTCAATCCTGTCGCCGGTGAGGCTTATCTGAGCTACAAGGTCCCTACACTGCAAACCAAAGTCTTTAACCAGTTAAAGCAAGGTAAGATGCGCTGGTATGACGCGGTCGATATCCACGGCTGCTCTATCGATGAGGCTCGCGGTGCCATGACCCAGCTGCTAAGCCAAGCCAAGAACAATAATGAAACAGTGGTCAAGATTGTCCACGGTAAAGGCTCAGAAGCTATTTTAAAAACTTGCGTCAACGGTTGGCTGCGTCAGCTTCCAGAAGTACTGGCATTTTGCTCAGCTCCGCCAAAAGACGGTGGCAATGGTGCGGTGTTAGTATTATTAAAGAAGACCAAGACCGATAAAGAAGACAAATAGTATAGTACTAATAAGCGCTGAACATAATAAAAGACCACCAGTAACTAGCTGGTGGTCTTTTTTATAGCTTACTGATTTTATTGATATTGCTATATCAAGTTCTGGCAGCTAACTGTCTTTTTCTGTCTTATACATAGACTTGGTATCTGATAGCTCGTTAAGATTATCAGCAGCTGCCCTTTCTTTATCTGTACTATCCAAAGCACCTTTAGCCTGTTTCTGTAACGCTACAGACCCCTGTGGATGATGATCTGTCTGACCATCTCGATGTACGATTAGCTGCTGCGTTGGTAGAGCATGCTCAACATCAAACTTAGCGACTTCTTGTAACACATCTGTGAAAATAACGTTTTGCTTGTCATAAAACTCTGCTGCGCCACTAGCATTAACATAAGCTTGCAACTCAATCACATAGCAATCTTGACGCAGCTCAGCGATGCGGGCTTGGTTCCACTCTTGGTTGGTCAGATCGTGCTCATCAATATAGTCATTTAGATGCTGAGTTAATTTAAAGACGGTCTCAATATCCGCGGTACGCTTGAGATAAAGATGATGCAAAAATCTAAACATATCGCGCGCCGCAAAGTTCTCGATTTGCATGGAAGAAAAATCACCATTGGGTATGGTCACCACCGTT
The DNA here is from genome assembly GCF_004335015.1 of Psychrobacter pygoscelis. Classification (GTDB taxonomy): domain Bacteria; phylum Pseudomonadota; class Gammaproteobacteria; order Pseudomonadales; family Moraxellaceae; genus Psychrobacter; species Psychrobacter pygoscelis. The sequence goes on along the minus strand of NZ_RQRU01000004.1, from coordinate 146,459 downwards.
CGGTTTAGAGTTCGTACTCGCGTTGAGCGAATACCAATGTCTATGACCGTGCCCTCGTATTCCCCAAATTTACAATAATCACCTACTCGGACTGGCGTGTCAGCGACCACCACGACACTACCGACTAAGTTCTCAATGGTCTTTTGCGCACCCAATGCTAAGGCCAAACCACCGACCCCTAAAGCCGCAATCCCTGTGGTCAAATCAAAGCCTAGATTGCCAAATATAACGATAGTTGCAAAGATTAATAACAGCGCTTTGGCAAGCTTTCTTAATAACCCTAGAATAGAGACGCGTTCGGTATAGTTCTTTTTATAGCTAAGACGCTCTGCACGTTTAAAAACAGCATCAATAACCCGTAACAGCAACCAAGTTAGCGCCAGCCATGAGGCAATCTCAGTTAAGCGGTTAAAAGGCTCTCGTACAGTAACAGACACTCCAGCGTAAACCATAATATCTGTCAGCAGCGAAGCCATTATCACCACTGATAGTGGCAATATTACACTTTCCGTTAATGGCAATGGTTTATTACGTAGCCTAGGATACAGTCGATTAACCAGATGATAAAACAACCACACCACAAGATAAGTCAAAATAAAACTAGATATGGTCAAAATAATGACCGCGGCGATGTCATTCAGCTCGTAACCCAATAGCCTTTTACCTGCTAAAAAGCTAACGGTGTAGCGATTGACTAGCGTAGGCTCGGCATTTTCTAGGACATTCGGGAGTGCGGCTAAGGTATCAGATGAAAATTGCCAATATTGCTCACCTTTGTTGGAAGTAACCCGCTCTAAAATGAGATTGACACTTCTCTCGCCCACATTGATGCTGCCGACCCGCTCTTGGTTCGGTGGCAGCTGATCTGTTAGGCTGCCTTCTGGCTGATTACTCAGCTGCAAGTCTGTCTGGAAGCGACCACCAGCATCTAATGCTCGTTTGAATTGGCGAACAGCTGTCACTGGATTGTCTGACTTGGATAGGTTTAGATAATTGCTAGCCAGCAAGGTGTCATTATTACCTAACGCACTGATAAAACCTTGCACCGTGTGCCGCGGCGTATCACGGCCAAACGGGTCTGTGGGAGCACTAGTCTCTGCCGCCTCTTCTACTGCACCTGCATTATTGTCACCAGCCTCTGCTGCCGGGGCGGCATAAGCCCCCTGTAGTGAAAAAACACTAAGGACTATCACCAATAAACATCGATAAACCCAAATAAATAATCGAGACCCATTAGCATCTATCTCAGCACAATCATCTCTTATCAAACCATTGTGACGAAGGCTTTGAGAGTTATTATTGGCAAGGGTGAAGGACTCTTGACGATGGAAGTTACCAAGGACTGACATATATATTTAGTCGCTCACTACTTAAGATATAAGAATAGATAAGGTATAGGAGTAGCTGTAAATTCTACTGACGTATCATACCAATTTTAACTAACAACAGTCAGCAGACATTAAGCAATTGACACTGAGTTAAACTTGCGACTAACAATGCACAAACAAATAAAAGCCTTTAATGAATAATTTTCAGTGTAAGCTGAATAAAGGTATGAATAAAGAGGTTTATAAAGTTAGCCAATTTTAAGATAATAGCTTTTTTATTTATTGTATCTGAATATTACCTCAGTATTACTAAGGCCTGTTATGTCTATACCTACCCCAGCTAACTCTTCGCTTAATTTACGTTTATGTTTACTTTCAGCATTGGGTATTTGTGCGCCGAGTTTAAGCCAGGCAGCCCTCTTACCATCAATCGTCAATGAGCAAAATGAGCAAACTGCCATTAATGCTGACACTGCTCCAACGACAGAGCTTGATGAGATCGTAGTTACCGCCAGTCGCACACCGACCAAGGTCACCAATACGATCGCGCAAACTCGAGTTATCGATAGCGAGGAATTGCAGCGCTATCAAGGTCAATCTGTCCTTGATGTATTGAGTAATCAACCTGGTATTAATATAACGCAAAGTGGCGGTATGGGCACCACCAGCAACTTCTATATGCGTGGTTTTGATAGCAAGCAAGTATTAATGCTTATTGATGGTGTTCGTTACGAATCTATCTCTTCGGGCACGCCTGCTATCAACCTCTTATCTGCGGATCAAATTGATCGTATTGAAATACTCTATGGGGCTACTGGCGCAAGTCTTTATGGCTCAGATGCCATGGGCGGTGTTATTCAGATATTTACTAAAGGTAGTAACGCTACTACTAATAATGCGTCAGTAACTGCTGGTGTTGGCTCGCACAATCTGTATAACGTTGGTGTAAATGGTCAATATGCCGCTAGTGGCACTGCCTTAAGCCTTGGTGCTAGTCGCACCAAGACTGATGGGTTTAATGCTATAGCCAATCCTAGCTCTAGTAATTACTACCCAGATGACGATGGTTTTGAAACGAATAATGCTAGCCTGGCGCTTAATCATCACCTCTCAGATGAAGTAAGTATGGGTTTAAGTGCTTTGTACTCTGAATCTACTACTGAGTTTGATTCATATGGCAAAACTGTTCCAAACGCATACGCTGACCAGAAGAATGGTAGCGCGAACACCTATATTCAGTACCAAACACCGTTATCTGTCACTAAGCTAAGCTATGGTCAAAGTATTGATAAATCCACCAGTCATGATGGCAACTCCATTGATTACAAGCAAGGCAGTCAATTTGATACTACTCAAAAACAAGCTCGCCTTGAGACTAACATAAATGCTCAACCTGGTACTGCTATCCTTGGAGCTGAATGGCTTTCACAGAATTTAGAAGCATCAGATGTTAATGATTGGAGTACTGGCGCTCCTGTAAAAACAGCTTATGATCCAGATAATAGGATTGTGAAGAGCGCATTTGTAGGCTATCAGCTGGCTGATCAATACTACGACTTACAAGCCAATTACCGTGTTGATGATAACTCTCAATACGATACTCAAAACACCTATAATTTAGGTGTTGCTATTCGCCCTATGACAGGTCTCAGAATTGGTGCCAACTATGCCACTGGTTTCCGAGCGCCTACATTTAATGATTTATATTTCCCAGGCTATAACAATCCGAACCTTAAGCCTGAGCACAGTAAGAGCACAGAAGCTTTTATCGAGTTTGCTAATGACACTCAACGCACCCGAGTAACTGGCTATCGTACTGATGCTGAAAACTTAATAGCCTCTGGCTCTAATATTGGTAAAGCCAAAATTAAAGGCGCAAGCTTGACGTCGGATTGGACCTTTGAATCCTTATTATTTGGTTTAGGTTATGACTACTTAGAAGCGACAGATGATACTTCTAATAGCCCTAACTATGGTAACGATATTAGGTATCGTCCAAACCATAGTGGTACGGTTTATATAGGTTATCAGCAACCAAGCTATGACGTTCGCGTAGAGGCCAAACATACTGGCGATAGATTCAACGATGAAACAAATAAAACCAAGCTTGATGCATACACCTTGGTTAACTTAAGTGGTAATGTTTATATCACCCCACAACTTCGTGCAAATTTACGTGTGAACAATATTACCGATGAGGAGTATACCTTATCCAATCAGTATGGTGATGTATATGCTACAGACGGTACTAGTTACTTTGGCTCGTTGACTTACTCTTTTTATTAATTAAAAAGTAACTCAATAGTAGATTACAAACGTCACCCTAGGGTGGCGTTTTTTAATGACAATGATTAATTATTTTAAGTCAGAATATAGTGTAGAGCGATGATTACAGTACTGTCTTAGTCCTCCGCGACAATTTGAGAGAATGACAAATAACTCATCATGCTATACAATAACCACCGCCGAGAGGTGTTGCATCATCTAACCAGTAGTTCAGACAATCGCCTAATGCTTACGACTTCTACAAGTCATTATTGCTGATTAAGGCAGCCTATTTAGCGTTAGATGTTAGGCTCGGTATGCGGCACGAATGTCCTATTCTTGCTTGCAAACAACGACACCTGCGTTATTATTCTTTTTATCACTCAAACTTTTGATAGGAGCATATTATGGACGCAGTGTCTAAAGCTGAACTGGCAGCTTCTGCCCATACGATCGACCCCTCATTTACTGATTATAAAGTCGCTGATATCAGCCTTGCTGACTACGGCCGCCGCGAGATTGCCCTTGCTGAAGCCGAAATGCCTGCCCTTATGGGATTGCGTCGCCGCTATGCACCCGAGCAGCCATTGAAAGGTGCTAAGATCGTCGGTTGTATCCACATGACCATCCAAACTGCTGTACTTATTGAGACCTTAGTCGCTCTTGGTGCGGAAGTACGCTGGACCTCTTGCAATATTTTCTCTACTCAAGATCATGCTGCTGCAGCAATCGCGGCGGCCGGTATCCCTGTATACGCTTGGAAAGGTGAAACTGAAGAAGAGTACGAATGGTGCCTTCGTCAACAAATTCATGCTGGCGGTGAAGAATCAGGCGAGCTTTGGGACGCCAATCTAATCTTGGATGATGGCGGCGACTTAACCGCGCTTATTCACGATAAATACCCACAGATGCTAGACAGTATCCACGGTATCTCAGAAGAGACCACCACTGGCGTGCATCGTCTTATCGACATGCTAAATAAAGGCACGCTCAAAGTCCCAGCTATCAACGTCAATGACGCCGTGACTAAATCAAAAAATGACAATAAATACGGCTGCCGTCATAGCTTGAATGATGCGATCAAACGCGCCACTGATATGCTGCTTGCTGGTCGCCGTGCCTTGGTCATTGGTTATGGTGATGTCGGTAAAGGCTCTGCTCAGAGCCTGCGTCAAGAAGGCATGATCGTTCGCGTATCAGAAGTCGATCCAATCTGTGCGATGCAAGCGTGTATGGATGGCTACGAAGTCGTCTCTCCTTATAATGCAGGTGACAATGCCGGTACTGCCGATTCGATCAATACCCGCCTACTCCAAGATACCGATCTTATTGTCACCACTACTGGTAACTACCATGTCTGTGATCGGCATATGCTGGCGGCATTGAAGTCTGGCGCTGTGGTCTGTAATATCGGACATTTTGACACCGAGATTGACACTCAGTTCATGCGCGACAACTGGCGCTGGAGTGAGATCAAACCTCAAGTTCATCAAGTCTACCGCTCGAATGATGACAGCGATTACTTGATTTTGCTTGCTGAAGGTCGACTGGTCAATCTTGGTAACGCAACAGGTCACCCATCACGTGTTATGGATGGCTCATTTGCCAACCAGGTCCTTGCGCAAATGTATCTATTTGAAGAGAAATTTGCTGAGCTACCTGTCGATGATCGATTTGATAATTTATACGTTAAAGTACTACCGAAAAAGCTTGATGAAGAAGTCGCTGCCGCTATGGTGGAGGGCTTTAATGGTGTCCTAACTAAGCTTACAGCTGAGCAAGCTGACTATCTTGGTGTGCCAGTCGAAGGGCCATTTAAGCCTGATGACTATAAATACTAGGGATACGGTTATGACCACCACTAAACCTACCGTCTCTTTTGAATTTTTCCCTACTCAGACGCAGCAAGGAAAAGAGAAGCTATTAGCAACATTTGATAGCTTAAATACATTGTCACCGATTTATTTTTCTGTCACCTATGGTGCAGGCGGCTCTACCCGTGAGCGTACGCTAGATATCGTTGATAGCCTATGCGCTCGCAGTGATACCCCTATTGCGCCGCATATCTCCTGTATTGGTGATAGCAAAGCACAAATCGCTGAGTTGTTAGAACGTTATAAGGCGCAAGGTATTAACCGTTTAGTGGCGCTTCGTGGTGACCTGCCCTCTGGACAGGTCGGCATGGGCGAGTTACCGTTTGCTCTAGACTTAGTGAAGTTTATTCGTGAGCACACTGGTGACTACTTTCATATTGAGGTTGCAGCCTACCCTGAGATGCACCCGCAGGCACGAAGCTTTGAATTTGATATCGAAAACTTGGTCAAAAAATTCAATGCCGGTGCCAATACGGCAATTACGCAGTTCTTTTATAATGCAGACAGCTATCTGTACTTACGTGATGCATTAGAAAAAAATGGTATTGATACCACCGACAAGCCATTAGTCGCTGGTATTATGCCGATTGTTAACGCCAGTAATTTAATACGTTTTGCAGACAGCTGTGGTGCTGATATTCCACGCTATATCCGCAAACAGCTGGCAGACTTCGGTGATGATAGAAAAGCCATCCGTGAGTTTGGCTTTGACATTGTCTATCGACTCTGTGAGCGGTTAATTAATGAAGGCGTTCCTGCACTGCATTTTTATAGCATGAATAAAGTTCAGCCTAATATGCGTCTTGTGGAAGCTTTAGGGCTATAAGCGTATTTTTAAATACGTTGTACTACTAGCCAAACCCAAACTCTTACACCTATGAGTTTGGGTTTTTTATTGTAATATTGCCTTGTCTGAGGTCTCTGATGGCATAAATAGGCTCATTTATTGGACTGCTAACAAAGATATAGTCAACCAGCTATAGAGATAATGCCGTCATCGTTACTTTTTTTATCCCCTTGCTACCTTGAGATTACAGGCGTTGTAACTATATTCTATCTTTAGAAGATAAGTGTCTAGACACTAATTCTATTAAACAACTATTTTAAATTTATACCGATATAAATAACTATTGGCTTAATTAATAACTCTCTGATATTCATCATATGAAGATCAATTAAGTATTATTGTACGGTTATGAAGGGTTATTTTTTATGTATTTTCAGACTAAAATAATCGACATTATTTCTGTCAGATAATTTCTATCAAGTCTTACTAAGCAAAAATTTTATCCTGTTAATCTTATTCAAACATTGGCTAAATTGAGTGTCCTATCTATGCGTAGATTTTATTACGATGTCACCGCCCTCTGTGACAACACTATCCCTACCCCACTCGCTGATCTTAGCATCAATGATAGTTTTACGCTTCCAGAATCAATTGTTCATCATTGGTGCCGTGTGCTTCGAGCCAAGGTTAGTGATGTGGCACTGCTGTTTGATGGCTTTGGTGGAGAGTATCAAGCAGAGCTGATTGAGGTCAGTAAAAAAAATGCTCGTGCGAAACTATTGGCTTTTGATCCTATTGAACGGACGCCCAATATAATGACCACGATAGGCTTAGTGATGAGTCGTGGCGACCGAATGGATTATGCCATTCAAAAAGCCACTGAACTGGGGGTTAGCGCTATTCAGCTATTAACCAGTCATCATGGTGAAGTCAGTCTAAAATCATCGCAAGTCCCTAAAAAATTATTGCATTGGCAGCAGGTCGCTATTGCCGCTTGCGAACAATGTGGTCTCAACCGCCCACCACTTATCTTTGCCCCTTTATCTATCGAAGATTGGTTGAAGTCAGAAACTGATAAATCTGTAGATTTAGCGTTACAAAGTCAGCAGGTAAGTCCAATCGTGGAGCCTTTATTACGCCAATCTTATTATGCCAATCTACAGCTGACTGCCTCATTACGCTTGGTACTTGCCGTTCCAAATACTGCCGAAGTCAATAATCAACATCTATCGGCTAGTATAATTGAGCAAATTCAGCAAGCTTTTCAAGCTGCCCAGTCTTCTCCATGCTGCTTCAAGCTATTGATTGGTCCAGAGGGCGGACTGAGTAGTAGTGAACTTGAGCTGGCTTATTCCACTGGCTTTGAGGCTTGGCAGATAGGTAAGCGAGTGTTAAGAACCGAAACCGCGCCAGTCGTTGCTTTAGCTACTTTACATGCTTTATGTCGTTAATTATAAATAGACAATTGTTTACAAAATTACCCATTATCTTCAGCGTAGCTACCACGTTAATTAGCAGCAAAGCATGTTATTTTTAAATCGGTGATGCAGTTTTTTTTGATATTTCACCCAATTTAATATTGAGCTCTGATTATGGCTGCGATTTCACCGCTTGCTTCTGATATCAAATTTACGCTTTTCTCAAAGATTTATCAGCACTCTGAAGACAGCATCTTTATTTTAGATGCTAGCTTTAGATATCGTGATGTCAATCAGAGTCTTGTCAATTTGCTTGGCTTTGAGCGCTCGTTTTTAATGGGTGAGTTAGTCGGGACATATCAAGCTAATTTTATCCCTAAGTCCACATTGAAGTTAGTCAAAAGGTCTCTTTATCGCCTTCCCGTTGATCAACAATACCAAAAAGACTTCTTCGTCACTACTCGTCATGGTACTGTTATTCCGCTAAGCATAACCATCATACATGTGGCCATTAACGATGAGCGCTACTATATTGGTTTATGCCGTGACATCAGTGTCGTCCATAGCAGTCGAGAAAAGATTCAACATCTTCAGAACTACAATCAACTGACCAACCTACCCAATAGACAATTCTTTGTCCGTCAATTAGCCGACCTTCTGCTAGATACCTACCAAGAAGTGGTCGTGGTACGCTTTAGTATCGATAACTATCGACTGCTTGTTAGTCATCTAGGCCAAAATAGTGTTGATCAGTTATTGCAGCAGTTCGTTACGCGAATTCAAGAGCTAAATCTAGAGAACCTTCATTGCTTTGCCAATTTTGGCAGCGAAGACTTTGCGATGTTGTTTGAGCTAAAAGAAGCCAACATGGTTCGCAATCAGCTCGATAGCCTCATGCAGCAGTGCGAGCTACCCTTTCGTATCAGCAACACTACCCTATATGTTCATATTTCAGTTGGTGTCAGCTTTTATCCAAGAGATGGTCAACAAATGGACGTACTGCTTAATAATGCTGAAAAAGCGTTAGAACATGTCAAGCAGCAAGGTGGTGATGATATATACTGGTTTACTGACAAGCTAAATCATAACTCCTTTATAGATCTGCAGATAGAAGCTGATCTACGGCAAGCCTTTGAACAATCACAGTTCATCGCCTATTACCAACCAAAAATAGACCTCTTAACCGACAGAATTATCGGCTTTGAGGCCTTAGTTCGCTGGCAACATCCTAGTCGTGGTCTTCTCAGCCCTGATCAGTTTATTACTGCTATCATTAGTCATAAATTGTCCTTCGAGCTTTTTTTTCAGATGGCTGAGCAAGTGGTACACCTACTGGGTATTTGGAGATCAAAGGGGCTTACTGCTCATTTATGCTTAAACGCCGATGCTGCCGTATTTAATCATCTAAATTTTGTCTCATGCCTAAACGACTTGCTCACCGCTCATGCTATTACTCCTGATAGTATCCACATTGAGATAACAGAATCTACGTTAATGCTGCGCCATCAAGCCGTCAAGAGACAATTAAACGCCTTAAAGGCTCTGGGCATCTGCTTAGCATTGGATGACTTTGGCACGCGTTATGCCTCGCTCAGTTACCTACAAGAATTTCCTTTTGACTTTATCAAAGTAGATCAAAGCTTTGTGGCCAATATAGCTGAGCAGCCTATCCAGCAGCACATCGTCAAAGCAATCGCCACCTTAGGAGCAGCCTTAAATATGAAAATCGTCGCTGAAGGTATTGAAAGACCTGAACAGTGTCAGATTCTTGCTGGTATTGGCTGTCATTATGGTCAAGGCTATCTGTTTGGTAAGCCTATGTGCGCCCATCAAGCCACCGATCTTTTGGTAGCGCAGGCTAAAGGTAACCTTAACTTAGCTCTATAACTGGTGTTTATTTGTCTATATATCTATATCGCTCTGCTATTATCGCTAGAGCACGTTACTTAACTTATGATATCTCTTTTGCTTATACCCTCTTACTTTACAGCGCCTCCTTCCATTTTATAGAAAATCGAACTAAGTGATTGGCCAGACAAATGATTAATCAGTCAAGTGATGCGCCACTATGGTCAAATTACTCTAGACGTAAAAATTGACTGCACCCACTTTTCACTTTAGTCGTGCGATTAGCTCTACTATATAATAACTGCCCTCCTATATTAGCTAGTCTCTAACACATTCGCTTCCACTTTTAATTTAAATTCTTATGACTTATCAGTTGTATATCGCTGCTTGTATAATCCTGCCGTAACCACTATCTTTTACAGGCCCGAGCAATACAGAGTCTGTTAGGTGAATAGTACTCACTATTTTGCGTATTACTACCTTTGATACAGCTGCTATTAGCTTTGGTGAGGTAAGGTCAGATAATGAGCTATTTAACTTGATAGCCTCATGTCGCGATCACTAACTGGTCGCCTGATAATCTAGTTTGTCTAAGTTCACACACCTGCTATTGGGCACAACTTAGCCATCCAAAACACTTAATATTGTTTATTTATTCTACGTAATACACTTTATCACTAAGCCTCTTATTATGAGATTGATAACTATAAGACTTTCGCCAGCACCTCAAAAAGCGGTGAGCTCACTTCTGCAAGCCATTAAGATAGCTGCTGATCATTCCTACGAATAATCTGCGTACTTTCTTACCTTTGGGCTTCATCGAAGCTGTCGAAGCGCTTATAGCTGTGCCTGCTAGAGGGTGATATTGACTGCTAGAGAGTTATGGCTTTATTTGATTAAGATATCTGTTTTTCTTATTATGCCAACAACACCATAAATTAAAAAGTAACTAGCCACTTAATAAGGATTGATCTATGCAATACAAAGCCCCTTTACGTGATACAAAATTCGTCATGCATGAGCTACTAAATAGTGCCGCACATTATCAAACTATCCCTGCCTTTGAACATGTGGAACAAGACATTATTGACAGCTATCTTGAGACTGCGGCAAGCTTTGCAGAAAATGAGCTATCGCCACTTAACATGAGCGGTGACGCTGAAGGTTGTCAGTTTAATGATGGCGTGGTCACTACCCCTAAGGGCTTTAAAGAGGCTTATCAACAGTATTGCGAGCTTGGTTTTACTGCGCTAACAGCTGATGAAGAATTCGGCGGTCAGGCAATGCCTACTTCTCTTAATTCAGCCATTAATGAATTTATGGGTACGGCAAACTGGTCATTCTCTATGTACCCAGGACTGTCTGAGGGAGCAATATCTACCCTAGAGCACCATGGTACTGATAGCCAAAAGAATAAATACTTGCCTAAACTTGTCAGTGGTGAATGGTCGGGGGTTATGTGCCTAACCGAACCACAGTGTGGCTCAGATTTGAACCTAGTCCGCACCAAAGCTGATCCAAACGGCGATGGCTCCTATAGTATTAAAGGTAATAAAATCTGGATCTCAGCAGGCGAGCACGATATGTCTGACAATATTATCCATATTGTCTTAGCTCGCCTTCCCGATGCTCCAGCTGGGACCAAAGGGCTGTCTTTATTTATCGTTCCTAAATTCATGGTGGGCGATGATGGTAGCTTGGGTGAGCGAAATGCGGTAACTTGTGGCTCTATTGAGCACAAAATGGGTATCAAAGCATCTGCAACCTGCGTAATGAATTATGATGGTGCGACCGGCTTTTTGATTGGTCCAGAAAATAAAGGTCTAAACTGTATGTTTACCTTTATGAATGTTGCCCGAATCGGTACAGCTATCCAAGGGGTGACCGCTTCTGAATATGCGTTTCAAGGTGCTCTACCCTTTGCCAAAGAGCGACTAGCCCTTCGTGCGCTCGGCGGTGCAAAATTCCCTGAAAAGCCAGCTGACCCTATCATCGTCCACCCTGCCGTGCGTGATATGTTATTGACAACCAAAGCATTTGCAGAGGGCGGGCGGGCATTGGTATGCTATATGTCACAGTTTGCTGATGTCGTTGCCAAAGGGGATGGTGAGGCGCGTCAGTACGCTGATCAGATGTTGTCACTATTGACACCAATTGGTAAAGCATTCTTAACCGAGACTGGCTTTGAGTCTGCCAAGCATGGCGTTCAAGTCTTGGGTGGTAGCGGCTTCTGTACTGAATATGGCCTTGAGCAAAATATTCGTGATACTACTATTGCTTGTATCTACGAAGGAACAACACAGATTCAGTCATTGGACTTGCTAGGCCGCAAGGTCTTAGGCTCACAAGGCAAGTTACTCGCTAACTTCACCAAAGTAGTCCACAAATTTTGCACTGAGCATCAAGACAATATGGACATGGCACAGTTTATTGCGCCACTGGCCGAACTAAATAAACAATGGGGCGAGCTTACCCAGCGTATTGGTGCTCAAGCCATGCAAAATCCAGAAGCCGTAGGCGCTGCTGCTGTTGACTACATGTATTTCAGTGGTTATGTCACCTTAGCCTACTTATGGGCGCGGATGGCATTGGTTGCTCAGCAAGCTTTATCTGGCGATACCACTGAGCAAGGCTTTTATGACGCCAAAATAAAAACAGCTAAGTTCTATTTTAGCAAGATATTGCCGCGTACCCGTACCCATGTTGCCCGCATTGATGCTGGTCATGAACCATTCATGGATATGGACGTTGAGCAGTTTGTCTATTAATCGGTCTCTTAGTTGCTATCTGCTGCACAAATGACCACAAACTAGTATGCCTGTTTAGCAGGGCCATATGTCTTGCTAAACTTCTCATTTTTATTTTATTGCTCATTATTTACTACTAAGGAAGTACTATGGCAGTTTATAACGCTCCATTAGACGACATGCGATTCATCTTAAATGATGTGTTTAATGCCAGTACCTTTTGGCAAAATAACGAAAATCTAGCCCACGTTGACCTTGATACGGTCAACATGATACTAGAAGAGATGGCCAAGCTCTCTAAAAACGTCCTATTGCCATTGAACCGTACTGGCGATGAAGAAGGCGCAACGTACCAAGGCGATGGCGTCGTCACTACCCCGGCAGGCTTCAAAGAAGCTTATCAGCAGTATGCTGAGTCTGGCTGGATTGGCCTAGGCGGTGATCCTGAGTATGGCGGTCAAGGCTTCCCCAAAATGGTCACGATGCTGACCGAAGAGATGGTCTTCACCACTAACCAGTCTTTTGCTCTTTATCCGAACCTAACCGTTGGTGCCACGCTATGTATGTTGGCTTCAGCTTCTGAAGAGCAAAAGCAGACCTATCTTGAGAAAATGTACTCAGGCGAGTGGTCGGGCACAATGTGTCTTACTGAGCCGCATGCTGGCACTGATTTGGGAATTATCAAAACCAAGGCCACGCCGAATGATGACGGCAGCTACAGTATCTCTGGTACTAAAATCTTTATCACCGGTGGTGAGCACGACCTAACTGATAACATCATCCACTTAGTACTGGCAAAAACGCCGAATGCCCCTGAGGGCTCTAAAGGCATCTCTTTGTTCCTTGTGCCTAAATTCATCGTTAATGATGATGGTAGCTTAGGCGAGCGTAACAGCTTATCTGCCGGCTCTATCGAACACAAAATGGGTATCAAAGGCTCTGCAACTTGTGTTATGAACTTCGATGACGCTAAAGGCTGGATGATTGGTGAAGAAAATACAGGCCTTGCCTCTATGTTCGTGATGATGAACTATGAGCGTGTGACTATGGGCTTACAAGGCCTTGGTGGTACTGAGCTGGCTTATCAAAATGCCGCCCTCTATGCTAATGACCGTGGTCAAGGTCGTAGCGATACACAGATTCAAAGTCCTGAAAAGCCTGCCGATGCCATCATCCATCATGCCGATGTGCGCCGCATGCTATTAAATGCTCGCGCCAATGCTGAAGCTTCACGCTGCTTTGCCATGTATGTCGCTAAGCAACTGGATGAGCAAAAATTCAGTACCAACCCTGAAGCGGCTCAAGCAGCAGCGGCTCGTGTTGCTCTACTAACTCCTATCGCTAAAGCATTCTTAACGGATAAAGCTTTAGAGGCGACTGTGGACTGCCAGCAAGTCTTTGGTGGTCATGGCTATGTCCGTGAATGGGGTATGGAACAAATCGTCCGTGACACACGTATCGCACAGATTTATGAAGGCGCCAACGGTATTCAAGCTCTAGATTTACTGGGTCGTAAGATTGCTCGTAACAAGGGCAAATATATGGAGAATTTTTTAGCAGAAATTCGTGATTTTGTGGCCAATATGCAAGCGGATCACGCCATTAAGCAAGCAACACTTGATGCCGCTAATACTGTCGAAGAGCTAACCAAAACCGTACTAGAAAATATTGGCGAACGTAAGAGTGAAATCAATGGCTGCGCAGTAGACTATCTCCATGCCAGCGGCTATTTATGCTATGCCTATATGTTCGCCATGATGGTCGAAGCCGCCAATGGCAAAGAGGGTGAGTTCTACACCAATAAAGCCAAGTTAGCGAACTTCTTTGTAGGTCGCATCCTACCTCGTCTAGATGCGCACGCGCAGATGGTCAAAGCAGGCAGTGACCCTATGATGGATTTTGACTTAGATTATTTTGATGTTCCAGCCAGCTAATCTTAGCTGACTAGACTTCTACAGTCATAACTTCTACAGTCAGAATAATCGCTATGAATGACGCTAAGCAAATTATAGTAATTTAAAACAAGAGGACGGTAAACTTACTGTCCTCTTTTTAGTTTTATTTACTAACAAAAATCACATGTATCATTTTCATTTTATGATTACAATAGCCGAAATTATCACGATGGCCCTTTTGGTCATGAATCTTAAGGATGCGCTGTGTCAGAATTAAAACGCATTTTGCAGCAGATTACTGCTCTAAGTGAGGTGCCAGAGCCTTCTGTGCTAAAACGACTGATTGATGAGCTTAGAGTTCACGAAAAAGATGAAGAAAAATCTAGCAAAGCGGCGAATGAAAAGATTCAGTCGCTTATCGATTTACTCCAAGAGCACCCAGAGTATGGCGCTGGTCTGGCTGCTTTTACCCTAAAGCTACTCAATCAATATCAGCAAGTATCTTTGTTTACGGATACCGGTATCTTATCTGATCAAGGTTTTGTGAGTAGTCTAAATCGTTTAGTCGGGCATCGATTTTTGCCGCTGCTTCCCCAAGAAGATGATGTGGTGGAGTTGATCGATTATTTGTTTGACGATCGTCATGATGAGCGCTGGCTTGCCAGTATTGATGACACGCTTTGGGACACCCTAGTCGATCTTATCCAGATGGATGAGGCCCATGTTGACTTGGTAGCTACCGCGAAGAACAATCTACTCAACGCCATGATTATCTTGTCTTACCGCATCAGCGGCATTGGCCTTCATCCTGAGCTTATGAAAGCCTATCCGCAGATGCTCGGCTATTCGGCAGCTTTTGTCGCGCAGAACCAAGAGGCGGTATTGTTTGTCAATCAATATCGCCAAGCCCATAAGCTTGATGACCTAAAAGACGTTATCCCTGAAAATGACATTTCAACTGCGCCTTTATTGGTCATGCTTGAACAATGTGAAGATATTGTCACCACCATTCGTAAGCGTATCTATAAGACTGGCATCTCTATTCGCATTACCAATATGCTGCTCAGATTAGAGCAAAGCCTAGAGCGAATGCGCATCCTAAGTGAGCTTCTAGCTGACGATCATAAAAACCGTGATAAAGCTATTATTCAGCTTACTGAAGGTGTCATCAGCAGTGCCAGACGCCGCTATAGCATTGGCTATCTTATTAATACCAACACCAACCTACTCTCTCGCAAGGTCACCGAAAATGCGAGCCGAGTGGGTGAGCATTACATTAGCACCGACAAAGCGGGCTATAAAAATATGTTCAAGAAGGCCTCCATCGGTGGCTTTGTCATTGCTTTTATGGCGACGATTAAGATTGAGGCTTATAACTTAGTCCTGGCACCCATTGGCCGCGCGTTTGTCAATAGCATGATCTATGGCTTAGGCTTTGTATTTATCCATGTCATTCATGGTACGGTCGCGACCAAGCAGCCAGCCATGACAGCAGCGGCTATTGCTTCTACTATCTCCCAAGGCTCAGGTAAAAAGTCGCATCAGCTTACCAAGCTGTCTGAGTTAATTGTCGATATCTTGCGCACTCAGTTTGTCGCCATTATGGGTAACGTCCTGATAGCCATGCCAGTCACCCTTGCCATCTCAATCGCTTGGATGCAGATTAGCGGTACACCTATGATTAATAGCGAAAAGGCCATGCATCTTTTGCACGAGTTAGATCCCTTTCGCTCATTGGCACTACCCCACGCGGCTATTGCCGGAGTATTTTTATTCCTATCAGGCCTCATTGCCGGATATTATGATAACTTAGCAGTCTATAATCATATTGGCGCGCGAATCTCACGGCATTGGCTATTGAAGCGGCTCATGCCCCATGCTTGGCTTGAGCGATTGAGCAGCTTTATAGAGACTAACCTTGGCGCGATTATGGGTAACTTCTTATTCGGGGTATTTTTAGGCAGTACCGCGACCATTGGCTATATCTTAGGGCTACCCCTCGACATTCGCCACATCGCCTTCTCTTCGGCCAACTTCGTACATGGTCTGTTCAACATGCCCGCCGATCAGTTTAGCCTGAGTATCGTCTTGACCTCAATCCTTGGGGTAGCTCTAATCGGTATTGTCAACTTAGCTGTGAGCTTCTCATTAGCACTAATCGTGGCATTACGGGCAAAAGATGTTCAATTTTTGGAATGGGGCCGCCTAGCTCGATTATTATTAACCCATTTATTTACCCATCCCAAAGACTTTTTCTGGCCACGTCCTGAGCCGATGCAATATGCCCGAATTGACAGTCAAGGTCACATGATTTTTGAAGAAGTTAGTGGTAAAAAAGGTGGCAAGCCAATGCCGACCAATTACGTCATTCGTAGGCTATCTGACGTCAAAGCAATGCCTGAAAACAAGCAACATAAGCCAACTGATACAGCCTCAGAGTCAGCTCATAATGACATGGAAACCAAGATACTAGAAGATGGTCTGGTTGATGACGATATCATGGAGGCCACTCCACTTGCCGACGATCATCAAGACAAGACGGGCAGTAATAATGAAAAAGCAGGTCAAGCAAAATCGCCGCTACCAAAACCTAGCAAGCCACCCAAACTTCCCGATTAATAGCATCTAACCCTAGTATTAACTTGTGCCATGAAAAAAGCCCTTAACTATTAAGGGCTTTTTTTATGGGCAATTATCTTATGGGTCGTTCTAAAACCACTTGACCACAGTCATATCATCATAAAACCGCGTCGTTATTCCGGTTATTTAACTATATATACAATGTACATAATAGCTATGACTCGCTATTATGAGCACTTAGCAGAAGAGCTAATTACCCTACCATCTTCTAAACGGTAAGCTAATAGACAGTTCCCCCATACGCAGCCACCATCTAATGCTCTAGCATGCGGCAAATCAACCTCTCCCTTAAGCGCCGCCCAATGACCAAACAATATCTTGCGCCGGCGCGGAACTTGCCATTCAAACCAAGGCCGGTAGTCATCTGGCATGCGCTCATCTAAGCTCGACTTAAAGGAAAACTCCAGATTACCATCAGCTTTGCACAAGCGCATACGCGTCAGGTAATTGGCGATAGCCCGCATCCGTGTGTAGCCATGCAGATTATCATCCCATTTATCAGCGGTTTTGCTGTACAAGTGTGGCAGTAGCCTATCGAGCTGCTTTAAGCTACTTTGCAGCTGTGCTTCTAATTCACGCGCATAGCGCCGGGCTTGTTTGATCTGCCAATGCGGCGGAATTCCCGCATGGACCAATACGGTATGTTTATCAGGGAAAGCCAAGAGTGGCTGATACCGTAGCCAGTTAAGCAGCTCATCGCAATCCTTAGCGGCAAAGATAGGGGCGGTCTTGTCCTTTTTTTTAAGAGAAGTCGCACCGCGCCAGACTGCTAACAAATTAATGTCATGGTTACCCAATACCGTAGCGGCAGCTCCACGCTCGCACAATGCCTTTACATGGCGCAAAGTGCTCAAGGAATCGTCGCCACGTGCTACCAAGTCTCCAGCAAACCACAGCTTATCTTGCTCAGGGTCAAACCCTAAAGTATCTAGCAGCTGTAAAAATGCTTTATAGCAACCCTGCAAGTCTCCGATGACGTATTGATGACGATAACTCATAACCCCCCAAAAGGAAAAATTCATGTCTTAAGTGATAATTAATCTAACACTACAAATTCACGATTTCCATATCAATATTGCTATCGAAAGTCTATCAAATCGCTAAGCTAAGCTAACAAATTTTTGTGATTAGCAAGGCCAAGTTTCATTGTTGCAAATTGGCAATCTATCTAAGGTAAGCTGCCTTAGCGTAAATTAATAGCTTAGCGCCGCTATATGGTTACTTAGGGCCACAAACTGTGTCACATCAATCGTTTCAGGGCGGGCTTGCGGATCAATATCCACAGCTGCAAAGTCATCATCGCTTAAGGTAGGTAGTAGCGTTGACTTTTTAAAGATGGCGCGCATGGTCTTACGACGATGATTAAATGACTCTCGTACGATAACAGCGAATTGCTTTTCATCATTCGCCTGAACAGGTTTAGTAACGTGCGGAGTCAATCGAAACACCGCACTGGTTACTTTGGGCGGTGGATTAAAAGCACCCTTTGGTACGGTCAACAAATAATCGGTATCGCAGTAATACTGCATAATAACCGACAGTCGACCATAAGTCTTGCTGCCTACCTCTGCTGTAATACGCTCGACGACCTCTTTTTGCAGCATAAAATGCATGTCTTGAATCACATCGGCAAATTCTAACAGATGAAATAATAGCGGCGTTGAGATATTGTAAGGTAAGTTACCGACGATTCTTAGCTTGCTAGCAGGCGACTGTGCCACCCCAGTAGCCTTAAGATCAGTGACCTGCTCATAAATGTCATGATAATCCACATTCATCGCATTGGCTTGAATGATGTTGAAGTTGTCATGACTGTTAGCACCGATACGAATACGTAGGCTGTCAGCCAAATCACGATCAAGCTCAATCACGGTCATGGCATCAACTTCAGCCAGTAGTGGCTCAGTCAATGCCCCCATACCAGGGCCAATCTCTACTAAATTATCTGAACGCTGCAAGCGGACACTCTCAACGATTTGACGAATAATATTGCTATCGTGGAGGAAGTTTTGTCCAAAACGCTTTCGCGGCTGATGCTGGCCCTTTAAGCCGGCACGAATGGTAGCAGAATGTGTGGTCATAAAATATCTTTAATATCGCAGTAAATAAGCTGTAAATAGCTATAAATAAATAGTAATCGACTAAAACGCAGACGACGGGTCAAACGCAAGTACTCATGTATGCTGCAAAGTATAGCACAGAGCTGGTTGACACTACGCAGTACGGCTTTTAAGTTTGGCATAAGCCTCAAATATTGAAATGAGCTTCTATGACGTGAGCAATACCTAAGCTTGATAGAGTGAGTCATTAAAAAAATACCAGTTGCACGGTTGCGCGCTAGAGCTTTTATTTCGGAGCAACTATCTGGCGCAGCCAATCTACACTACCTTAGCACTAGCTACTAATCGCCATCATTTGCGCCATTAAAAGCGCTTGATACAAGCTAGTAGCACTCGCCTTTCCAGATCCCGCCAGATCCAGCGCCGTACCATGATCGACAGAAGTACGGATATAAGGGAGTCCCAAAGTAACGTTTACAGTATCGCCAAAGCCATGTGACTTGAGCACTGGTAATCCTTGATCATGGTACATGGCGATGACGGCATCACAGGTTTCAAGATGTCTGGGCGTAAACAAAGTGTCTGCAGGCATGGCCTCAGAGATATCTACCCCTTGCGCACGAAACTCCGCCAGCACTGGATTAATAATATTAATCTCCTCCATGCCCAGATGACCACCCTCGCCTGCATGCGGATTGAGACCACAGACCAATATCTTCGGCCGCGCAATACCGAACTTTTGCTGCATATCGTCAATAACGATCTGGACCGTTTGCCGCACATTATCAGCAGTGATGGCAGCTGGAACGGCACTTAAAGGCAGATGCGTCGTTACCAAAGCCACTTTCATGGCTTGATTGGCAAGCATCATAACGACTTTGTCGCAGCCACTTCGCTGCATAAAGTACTCGGTATGACCACTAAACATAGCACCATCAACAAGACGAATATCAGCCTCAATTAAGGCTGACTTTTGCAGTGGCCCAGTTACAATCGCTGCAATCTTTCCCTCTATTGCCAGCTTGTGAGCCAAAGACAATTGCTCAGCGACCATAGCCGCATTTGCCACCGTGATAACCCCAGCCTGAACAGGACTAGCCGCTTGAATATTAATAACGGTAAATTCAAAGTTTTTTACGTCTGAGGTCTTGTGCTGCTTGCTTGGCCCGCCGGTTAGCGCATTAACGGCGTTATCTACTTCTGTATTATCGGCTGCAATGACTCGCCAAGTCGGTACAGTAGCTATTGCACCTTGCTCCACCAGCCTTTGCGCTCGAGCCGCTAGTGCTTGCGCATCTGCCGTCACCCATATGGGCTGGTTAAAATCAGCAAACTTCCCAGCTGCCGCTAAGGATAAAACGATGTCCATACCAATACCAGCTGGCTCACCAGTCGTAATTAATAGTGGTTTGACAGCTAGTATCTCTAAGTCCTGTTGCAGTGCAGGCTTAGCTGATGTGGAGGAAGTTAAAAACGTCATAATAGTCTCATAATAATAAAAATGTAGTAGATTCGCTGGTGCTTATTTTCACATAATAACTTACTTAGTGACTCATTTAACAACTGACTCCACAACTCTATTTATAATGTAAAGCATTGCTCAGATACCTCCCCTAGCACAATTGCCTATTGGCGGTATTAAGTAGATTTATAATCTTCATGGCGTTCTTTAATAATGCCACGATAGCTAGCATATACAAGCTTAAGCCGTTATTACTAATAAGTTAACCACCTGTATATCGGTTGAATTACACTTAATCAAGCCTTATTTATAACCCTCACATTTTGCCCAAGACTAATATTATTTACTAAGAATATGCTAAACTTCAGCATAAATTAACCGTCACACTCTGACGGTTTTCAACGTTTAAACCTCTTAATAATTAATTATTTTTAACTAAAGCTTACTTAATATTTATCCCTTTTATTTGAGACATTAAGCGCCCATGGCAGAGACCAGTAAAACCGACGACCTTCTAAATCAGCAGCCACCACATAATATCGATATCGAAAAAGCGTTATTGGCATCGCTGATGAGTATTGAAGAGGCGTACGATAAAATCTCAGAGATCGTCACTAAAGATGACTTTTATGCCGGTCGCCACCAGCATATTTTTGCCGCTATTGCTCACTTAGCAAGCGTCGGCGAGCCTTATGATACAGTTATGGTTCACGACTGGCTTGATGCGCAGAACCTGCTTAAATCTGCAGGCGGCGACAGCTATTTATCTGATATCTTAAGCCAAAGTCCAGCGACGTTATTTAACCTAACTGCCTACGCCCAACGTGTCCGTGAGCTATCTACCCTACGCCAACTTATCACTACTGGCAATGAGATGCTAAGTCTGGCTTATAATCCTAAGGACCAAGGGATCAGTGATATCTTAGATAACATTGAATCCAAGATATTCTATATCAATGAGCAGCACAATAAGCGTGCAGAGCAGCGTGGTCCGGTAGATATAAACGCGGTATTAAGCAATGTTATGGAGTCCTTAGCAGAGCTAAAGTCCAATCCAGATGGCATGATCGGTCTTCAGACACCTTTTATTGAGCTGAATAATCGTACCCAAGGTCTGCAAGCCGGTGACTTAATTATTGTCGCAGCTCGACCTTCGATGGGTAAAACAACCTTCGCCATGAACTTAGCAGAAGGGGTACTGTTTAATGAAAACCTGCCCGTGGTCGTCTTCTCAATGGAGATGCCAGCCGAGTCTATCGTCATGCGGCTATTGTCTTCTTGGGGCGCTATCAATCAGACCCACCTTCGTTCTGCACAGATGAATGAGGATGAGTGGGGCAAAATGATGAATGCGGTGCAACATCTACAACAAAAGCACCTCTATATTGATGACAGTACCGCACTACCGCCATCTGAGATGCGTTCACGTTGTCGCCGAATCGCCAAAAACCATGATGGCAAACTGGGGGCTATCGTGGTCGATTACCTCCAGCTCATGAAGGTGCCGAGCCTAGACGGCAACCGTGTCGGAGAGATTTCTGAGATTTCGCGAAGCCTTAAAGCGCTAGCACGTGAGCTTGAGTGTCCAGTGATAGCTTTATCTCAGCTTAACCGAAGTCTTGAGAACCGACCAAATAAGCGTCCGATTATGTCAGACTTACGTGAGTCCGGTGCGATTGAGCAAGATGCGGATTTGATTATGTTTATTTACCGCGACGAGGTCTATAATGAGAACTCAGATCAAAAAGGCATCGCGGAGATTATTATTGGTAAACAGCGAAATGGTCCGATCGGTACTGTTCGTCTCGCCTTTGAAGGTCAGTTCACCCGCTTTACCAACCTTACCCCAGAATATTATCAATCTGTTAGCTTTGAGAACGATGAGTAACGCCCATGACCAGCCCGACTTCACGCCAAGCCAGCATAACTATCAATAGTTCAGCCTTAACCCATAATTTATCACAAGTCAGACGCCATGCCCCAGACGCAAAAGTCTTAGCTATGGTTAAGGCATCAGCCTATGGTCATGGCGTGGCCCATTGCCTGCCAGCGCTACAAGACGCTGACGCTGTCGGTGTGGCAACTTTTGATGAGGCTATTGAGGTTCGGCAGCTGGGCTGGGATAAGCCTATCGTGATGATTGAGGGTGTCTTTAGTGAGCGTGAGTGGCAGCAAGCTATCAAATGGGAACTAACCTGCGTTATCCAGCAGCAGCAGCAAGTCACTTGGGCCCTGGCGCATCAACCTACCAATACTGATGCCACAAATGACACCAATGCCAGTTTACCCTCTATACCTGCCCATCCCAGTCAAACAGTTTGGCTAAAGCTCAACTCAGGTATGAGCCGCCTTGGCTTTAATGCCGATGAGATTCTCTGTGTAGCACAGCAGCTACATGACGCCGGCTACCATCTGGTACTCACTAGCCATTTTGCTAACGCTGACCTTATCGATCATCCACTCAATCAGCAGCAGATTGATACCTTCAACTCAGTATTGACTCAACTTCGTACCAAAGTTAGCTCGACTGTTGAAGCCTCACTTTGCAACTCTGCAGCTATTATCAACTTTCCAGAATGTCACTATAACTGGGTACGACCCGGTATTATGCTATATGGTAGCTCACCTTTTGAGACGGTAAGTGCTACTAAGCTCAATCTACGACCAGTTATGACTTTTAGCACGGCGTTAATGGCAGTTCATGATCTTGATGCAGGTGAAGTTGTCGGTTATGGCAGCCGCTTTACAGCAGCGCAGCCGATGAAAAAGGGCATTATCAGTATTGGTTATGGCGATGGCTATCCCCGCGTAGTAAGTGAGGCGGCATGGGTCAGCTTATATCAGGATGGCCACTACTATCCCTGTCCTATTCTCGGCCGTGTGGCTATGGATATGGTCGCTATTGATCTATCAGCAGTACCCTCACCAAAGCTAGGAAGCCAAGTCATCTTATGGGGTCATCCTATGGGGTTAGATCAGCCATCTGAGAGTGTTGACGGTAAAGGCAGTCAAGTGCCTAGCGTCGATGATGTGGCAGCTTGGGCCAATACCCTAGGCTATGAGCTACTGTGCCGAATAACCCAGCGTCCTAAACGAAACGTCGTGAGCGAAACGTCCTAAGCGAAGCACAAAATAAACTCTTGCCACTTTACTAATAGGCGCTTTTTGTTAAGCGCTTCTTGTTACTTACTACTTACTCTTCAGTCGCCATACTCAGCAGGTATAGGCGCTTTAGTCCTGCATGTGCGATAGGTTTTTAATCAGCTGACACAACGCTAGTCTAGAATATTGTTCTAAAACCCAGTCTAAGCCGTTTACATCGTTCTAATTTTCGCTATACTGGTTTTTTAGTTACAATAACCTATTTATTACCTTTCGATGAACCGAGATAACCATGAGTGTGCGCCATTTTTTGACCCTACTTGACCTATCCACTTCTGAGCTTGAGCAACTGATCAAACGTGCTTGTGAGCTGCGCAAGATGCAACATGCCGGTACTATTTATCAGCCATTTGTTGGCCGCACCTTGGGCATGATATTCGAAAAATCATCCACTCGAACTCGTATCTCATTTGAGACTGGTATGGGACAATTTGGTGGTCAGGCGATATTTTTATCACCCAATGATACGCAGCTTGGTCGCGGCGAGCCGGTTGAAGACTCCGCACGAGTAATCTCAAGCATGGTCGATATCATTATGATTCGTACCTTTGAGCATGAAAAAGTAGAAAAGTTTGCTAAATATTCCTCGGTGCCCATTATTAATGCGTTAACCGACGACTTCCACCCCTGCCAGCTGCTGGCAGACATGCAGACTTACTATGAGCATCGCGGCAGCATCAAAGACAAGATCGTCACTTGGGTTGGTGATGGTAACAATATGTGCTCGTCATTTATGCATGCCGCGCATCAATTTGGCTTTGAGCTTCGCGTCGCCGCCCCTTACGGCTTTGAGCCAGACTTGGACCTAATGGATAAGTTTAGCGACTGCGTAAGCCTAGTTGAGAATGTTCAGGATGCGGCTAAAGACGCGCACTTAATTGTGACCGATGTCTGGGCCAGTATGGGCCAAGAAAACGAACAAAATACTCGAGCTCGCCGCTTTGCTCCTTATCAAGTTACTCCTGCCATGCTTGATAAAGCTGATCCTGAGGTCCTATTTATGCACTGCCTTCCTGCCCACCGCGGTGAAGAGATCTCGCACGACCTACTCGATGACCCTCGCTCTGTCGTCTGGCATGAAGCCGAAAACCGCCTACATGCGCAAAAGGCATTAATGGAATTTTTATTGCAAGATAAGATTAAAATCTAATTGCCCAAAAGCACAATTAAATAAGAGCTGACATCGATTGATATCAGCTCTTTTAGTATGGCTAGTTAAGTTAATCGTTATCCTACTATTTAATAATCATTGGCTTATTAAAGATGTATCAATACCGCATTCACTGCTATCTAGTCATGCGTTTATCAATTATCGAGTCAGCGTTTCTACGCCACTTGCCTTGGCAATCAATAGCTTATCCGCTTGATTGGCAGCAAAGATGCCATTGCAGACTACGCCCACGATGTTATTAAGGCGAGATTCCATATCGCTAGCACTTGGAATGTCTAGGTCATAAGTATCTAAGATAATATTGCCATAATCGGTCACAAAACCTTCACGATATACAGGCTCTCCCCCTAACTTAACCAGCTCACGAGCCACATAAGAGCGAGCTTGTGGCAAGACTTCAATAGGTACAGGGAACTCACGACCGAGCGTGGTTACCCATTTGCTCTCATCAACCAAGCAAATAAACTCTTTAGAAGCTGCCGCCACGATTTTCTCACGAGTCAATGCGCCGCCGCCACCTTTGATAAGCTGCAGGTTAGGATTGACCTCATCTGCACCATCGATATATAGGTCTAACTCACCAACAAAGTTAAGATCCATGACCTCAATACCCAGTGCTTCAAGCTTATCTTGGGTCACTTTGGAGCTGGCGACTGCACCTTTAATCCGTACCTGAGGTAGTAGCTCAATCAAGCAGTTTACCGTACTGCCCGTACCGACACCCAATATCATATCATCTTCAATATATGCTAAAGCCGCACGAGCGACATCTTGCTTTAGCTTCAATTGTTGATCCTGCTCGCTGGATTGCTGACTCATAAAATCCCCTAAAGTTATTGAACTAATACCAAATAAACTGCCATTAAGTAACGCAACGTTAAAAAATGACTTCGTCACCCATTACTGCAATCACGAAATAAAACGATGAGTAGCATCATTTTAACTGAATTCACAGCGAAACAATAATCATAGAGCAATTTAGCCTGAGTAACTAGAATATCCGTTATAAATCACTGAGAAAAGCTTGCGCGATTCTCAAAAACAGCATAGGCTTATGGGTCAAATCAAATGACTTCTGCTAGGATATTTTATGCTATCACATTGGGTTCGTGCCATTCTGCAAGCCACCGTTTATGACGCTGCCATTCAGACCCCACTTGATCCAGCACCCAAGCTGTCAATCCGCTTTGATAACGACATTCGCTTCAAGCGTGAAGACTTGCAACCGGTATTTTCGTTCAAGTTACGCGGTGCTTATAATCGTATTAGTCAATTAAGCGCTGAGCAAAAGGCACGCGGCGTTATTTGTGCGTCAGCTGGCAATCATGCTCAAGGTGTGGCCTACTCTGCCAGCAAGATTGGTATCAGTAACATCATCGTCATGCCCACCACGACTCCTGACATTAAGGTCAATGCAGTCAAGGCGTTAGGCGGCAATGTCGATCTATTTGGCGACAGCTTTGATGAAGCCAACCGTTACGCTATCGAACGCGCTGAAAAAGAGGGTTTGACGTTTGTTCCCCCTTATGATGATGAGTTGGTCATTGCCGGTCAAGGTACTATTGCTCTGGAGCTGACCCAGCAGTGGCGCGATATGGAATATGTGTTTGTCGCGGTCGGCGGTGGTGGCTTGATCTCAGGGGTTGCTGCATTCTTGGGCGCTATTGTCCCCCATGTTAAAGTCATTGCTGTTGAACCCGCAGGCGCGGCTTCTTTAAAGGCCGCATTGGCCGCTGATGAGCGAGTCAAGCTCAAGCATGTTAGCTTATTCGTCGATGGTACTGCCGTGGCTCAGATTGGTGAGATTCCCTTTGATGTCGTTCGCTCACAAAAAAGCGATAACTCAGGCACGGTCATTGAGCCTGAGGTGGTTACCTGTAGTAATGATGAGGTTTGCGCGGCTGTCAAAGACGTATTTGAAGAGAACCGTAGTATCGTTGAGCCGGCAGGCGCACTGGCTGTCGCAGGTATGAAAAAATACCTATCTAAACATAAGATAACGGGAAAAAACTGCGTCGCAATCGTCTGCGGTGCCAATATGAATTTTGACCGCCTGCGCTATATTGCAGAGCGTACCGAAATTGGCGAGAAAAAAGAAGCCGTCTTTGGCGTCAGTATTCCTGAACGTACTGGTGCATTCTTAGAGTTCTGCCGTGATCTCAAAGGCCGAAATATCACTGAATTTAACTATCGCGCTCGCAGCCATACTGCGCCAGACTCGCTACAGCCTGCGGCGATATTCGTCGGAATTGCGCTCAAAGAAGGCAAGAAAGAGCGGCAAATTATCGCTGATAGCTTAGTGGATTCTGGATATCAAGCTTACGATCTCACCGATGATGAGATTGCCAAGACACATATTCGCTACCTCATCGGTGGTCATGCTGGCATTGATGACGAGCAGCTCTTTAGAGTAGCTTTCCCAGAGCGTCCGGGGGCGCTACTTAACTTCCTAGAAAAGCTCGGCCAAGATTTTAACATCACATTGTTCCATTACCGCAATCATGGTGCAGCTGATGGTAGAGTATTGGTAGGTCTACAAGCATCAGAAACCAACTCTCGAGCCTTGCAAGACACGTTAAATGACATCGGTTATGATTGTGAACCGATAGTCGATAATGTTGGTTATCAGATGTTTTTGAAGTAGCTTTTATCATCAAAAGTAGCGTTTATCATTAATAGTCACTAATGCCGTTATTTACTTGTCGTCATAAGCTGACTGTCTATCTTAGAGGGCTTGTATGAAACTAATCCTTATTGCCATCATCGCAGTGTTAGCTTATTTGGGATACCAGCAGTACGAGAGTAGGCAAGTTTCAGCGCTCTATGAATCAGATTCTCAGTACTTTGTTGAAGACAATGCTGCTAGTTTAGGTCAAGCTCCTGTCCCCGCTTCCCCTACAGCTTTTAGTTGTGATGGTCGAACGCATTGTTCGCAAATGACCTCCTGCGAGGAAGCTACCTATTTTATTCAGCATTGTCCCAACACTGAGATGGATGGAAACCACGATGGTGTACCGTGTGAGAGACAGTGGTGTAATTAAGCACAAAACATAACTTATTAAGTTTGAGACTGGCTAATTGTATAGCTCAAGCAACAAAAGAATGGCCGCTAGCTGCGGCCCTATTATCTCCATCACGATTGATATTTTGTCAAAGCTCACCATATAAGTTTTATTGATTCATGATGTACTCTCTAAAACAATAAGGAATACCCTAAATATATGACAGATAACAACCATAATATGCCTGAGAGTAGCTTACAAAAGGTTCGCTTAGATAAGTGGCTTTGGGCCGCTAGATTTTATCGTACTCGCAGCCTAGCCAAACAAGCGATTGAAGGCGGTAAAGTACATTTTGCTGGCAGCCGAGTTAAGACCAGTAAAGAGATTAGTGTCGGTGATGAGCTGACTATCCGTCAGGGCTCTGCAACCACCATGTCTGAGAAGACGATCGTTGTCAAAGCGCTATCGACACAACGCGGTAATGCGACTATTGCTCAGACGCTGTATGAAGAAACCAAAGAGAGTATCGAGCGCCGCGAATACTATAAAGAACAGCGCAAATTAGCCAATCTGGCACGCCCCGATACTAAACCCAATAAAAAGCAGCGCCGCGACTTACAGCGCTTTAAACATCAGCACGACTAGCAGAGTTACCCTTCCCTATCGTTTTTGAGCAATCATTGTTAAAATAGGCAGCTACCTTGTTTAATTTATAATTTCAATTGCCTGTTAAGGTTATGTTATGCCTATAAAAGCTTCAGCCCCTCGCTCTGTATTGCTAGTTTGTCTTGGTAACATCTGCCGATCCCCCACTGCTGAAGAGATTCTGCGTCAAAAAGCTGCCGTCGCCGGAATGTCGTTAACCATTGACTCAGCAGGTACAGGTGACTGGCATCTCGGTGAGCATCCTGATGTGCGCGCTCAAAAGCATGCAAAAGCTCGTGGCTACAACATCAGTAAGCTGGTCTCACGTCAAGTCAAGGCCGATGACTTCTATCAATTTGATCTTATTTTAGCAATGGATAAGCAAAACTTAGCAGACCTGCAAGCTATCAAAGACAGCTTAACTGATGCGTCTGATCAAGACAGTGAGCATGAGTCTAATAAACTCGCCACGCTTGCTTTATTAAGTGAAGAAGACCCAATTTATGGCGGCGCTAACGTGCCAGATCCTTATCAGGGTAATGCCGATGACTTTGAAGCCGTCATTGACCAAATTGAATCCTCCGTCGATGCTTGGATTGAGAGCTGGAAATCCGTCTAATTTTAATTGTTTTAAGGAGTCTGTGTTATCTTCCTAAGCAGTATTCAGCTTTATTAACAATCACAGCTCCTAACAAGCCTTTGTTTATCGTTAATCCTCGTATTATCGACCTTTTCTGCGCGACAGGCCTGCCATGATCCAATCCTACGAAATACAATCCCCATCTGACTTATCTAGCCTCAATACCATGGCTCTCGCCTGCCGTGCTAATACGCTGATAACGCTGACTGATGAAGCGCAAGTCGTACCAGTTATTACCGATATAACCCAAAACCAACAGCCTTTATTCATACTTTCTGGCGGCAGTAATGTACTACTACCACCTGTGCTAAGTGCATTCGTGATACGCCCCATGATTCAAGGTATTCATATACTTCATGAGACAGATTCGGATATTCATATCGAAGTAATGGCGGGCGAAAATTGGCATGAGCTAGTACTACATACCGTAAACAATGGCTGGTTTGGGCTTGAAAACTTAGCACTAATTCCGGGTTTGACAGGTGCCGCACCAGTGCAGAATATTGGCGCTTATGGGGTGCAGCTGGATGACTGTGTGACCCATGTTCGAGCTTATCACTTACCAACGCTGACTTGGCACAACTTTGAAAAATCTGCATGTCAGTTTGGCTATCGCGATAGTATCTTCAAGCAGCAAGCAGGCGAATGGCTGATTACTCGAGTAGGGTTTAGCCTGCATAAAGATGCCAGTCGCATTCATGCTGGCTACGGTGATGTACAAGATAAAGCGCTCGCTCTGGCTAAAGATGGTGGCCGTCAAGCTGCCACGCCAGTTGACGTCATGAAGGCCATCATTGCTATTCGTCAAAGCAAGCTGCCTGATCCTGCTTATCTGCCTAATTGTGGTAGCTTCTTTAAAAATCCAGTCATTACCACCGAGCAGTTTGACATCTTGAAAGCACGCTTTGCCAATATAGTGGCTTACCGTGTAGATGACATGCATACTAAGGTTGCAGCAGGCTGGCTTATTGATCACGCTGGCCTTAAAGGCGATGGTATCGCCCCTATTATGAGCCATACTCAGCAAGCCTTAGTCCTGACCAACCATACCCCTCAAAGTAGTGAGGTCAAAGCCAATCAAAAAGACGTGGCCACCACTCAAGCTTTTATCCAGCAAAAGATATTCGATAAATTTGGGATTATGCTAGAGCGCGAGCCTTTGTGGATTGAGAGTAATGGTCAGGTTAATCTGCACAATACGACCTTGGATCACAGCTTTGTCGCCAGTCCATAATCTCAAATCATAGCCTAAAACCATAGTCTAAAAAACATTAAAGCATTCATTGAATGGCGAAATAATCTACACTAGCAAGTTAATGCTCACTAAGACATTATTTATTAGCGGCGGACCTTATGTGGCAGAGGAGTTATCTTATTGTTCAAGCCTTCTTAAAGTTGCTCAAGCGGCT
This sequence comes from Psychrobacter pygoscelis, assembly GCF_004335015.1. Classification (GTDB taxonomy): domain Bacteria; phylum Pseudomonadota; class Gammaproteobacteria; order Pseudomonadales; family Moraxellaceae; genus Psychrobacter; species Psychrobacter pygoscelis. Next base: position 116,106 of record NZ_RQRU01000004.1, on the reverse strand, counting down.
TTTGTTGGCTAGTGCTATTACTATGTCACTAACTGCCGTTAGCTTTTTTACCCCACTTTTTTCTAAGGTAGGGCTGACTGTCTTGCAGCACTTACCCATTCCACAATCTGAGCTGGCAGGATCGCCCAAAGAGCGTGCTACTGCTCCTACTGCATATGTGGTACTCGGCGGCGGTCTTACCGAAGATGAGCTAGAGACTATCGTCGTAAATGAGTTTAGCGAAAGCCGACTTAAAGCTGTGCTCAAGCATTATCAGCAATTACCGCTACCGATTATATTAACGGGTGTTGAATCGCCATGGATGCATGACTGGCTTATTCGTCACGACAACAGACAAAGTAGTGATCACAAAGCCACTATTCAAGAGAATATTATCAGCGAAAATGCCAGCATGAATACTTGCGAGAATGCACGATTCACAGCTAAGCGGCTAAGTCTTAATAATGTCTATCTGGTCACTGATGCCTACCATATGAGCCGTGCTCGTCGCCAGTTCGCTCTAAATGGCATCCGCACTACCCCTATTAACGCAGCATTACCTGAACCTACAGACTGGAAAAACATCGCTGCCAACTATCGCCATTCAAAACGTACTTTGTATGAGCTTGTCGCCTATCTTCGCGATTTATTTTTTCCTCAACCTGACTGTCGGCTAGCCGGCGAGGTCTCTATGGAGACACTAATGCGTAGCCGTAAGCCCGATGCGTTAAAGACCTTCTAATCCAAGCTTAATTATGCCTATGAAGTTTAATTACTTACTTTGTGTAGGGCATTAACAATGGTAAAATAAGCCAGTTCTTAATTATCTTTGATGCGCGTCATTACCCTTGAGGTATCTTATGGCCAGTATATTTCTTTTGATTCCGCTTAGCTTAATGCTATTTGTCATTGCTATCTGGGCAATTCGTTATGCTGTCAAATCCAATCAGTTTGAGGATTTGGACAATGCAGCGCAGCGTATAATCTTAGAGGATAGGCAAGAGCGTCGCCAAGTGATACGAGGAAGCACTGAAGCCAGCTCGAAGCGTGCTTCATCCCCTGAGCCAAAGCCAGAGACAAAGCTAAAAGATAAGACGCAGCCGTAACGTCATCATACTAGAGCTTCTACTATGTTTACAGCACTTAAGTCGACGTAACCGACGTTCTGTTAGTTTATATAAACGTAAGATCGTATTTAATTTACTTAGCTAAATTGGCCTGCTTCCAAGGAGCCGTACCTCATGACTTTTGCATTATTAACAGCCGCTTTATTAATGGGCTTTTTGGGTTCACCACATTGTTTAGGCATGTGTGGTGGTCTAGTCGCAGCCTTTGGTCTCTCGATGACGGATGTCAGTCCTGCTAAGCGCCGCGCCTTAATAGCCACTTACCACCTTGGTCGACTGACAAGCTATGCCTTACTTGGTCTCATTGCTGGCTCTATTGGGACTGCACTGCTCGCCCCTTTTATGACCAGTAATAATCTGCCACGCATTTTATTAGGGCTGGTGTTAGTATTTATCGGTGTTACCATGCTAGGAGCACCTTTTTTAAATAAGCTTGAGCGTGTAGGCATGCGCTTTTGGCAATGGCTCGCGCCACTTCGCAAAAAAGTATTCCCTCTGACCACCTTTCCACGTGCTCTAATGGCAGGTTTATTGTGGGGCTTTTTACCTTGTGGTTTGGTGTACGGGGCATTAATGATGGCGGTCGTCGGCCATAGCGTCACGACTGGTGCCTTACTGATGTTTGCCTTTGGTCTTGGCACTGTTCCTATGCTAGTGGCCACTCATGAGACTGTCAGCTGGATCCGTAATCATATCGGTCGATTGCGTTTGCGGCAGCTCAATGGTGCCGTCATGATGATATCAGGATTAGCAGTTATTGCTGTACCTATCATGATGAATACCATGCATGGTGGTCATAGCGGTCATGGTCATCACATGATGCCCTCCGATATGTCAGAGTCAGCAGAGATGAGTCATCATAGTATGGACCACTCTGGACACAGCCACTCTATGCCAGATGGACATATGGATCATAGTCAACATGACATGTCTCACATGTCACATGATGATCATCACTCACCTTAAAGAGATGACAAGCAAAGTCTAAATTATGCTTTGCCCCCTTCCTAAAATAAAAAAGCTTACCAGTTTTTTGGTAAGCTTTTTTTATGGGTTACAATGCCTTCGCTTAAGCTACCATTGAACCAAATCAAACTTGGTCCCTAAATGCTGCTCAAGTGCTGGAAGGTTGAAAGCATCATCCTCACTAACAAAGCTAATACTTATTCCTGTCTGACCAGCACGTCCTGTTCGACCAATTCGGTGCACATAATCATCTGGCTGGTCCGGCAAAGTATAATTGACGACATGGCTGACCTCATCGACATGAATACCACGACCAGCGACATCAGTAGCGACCAGTATTGTTGCCTTACCGTCTTTGAATTTTTGTAGATAGCGCTCACGTTTTTGTTGGACCACATCTCCAGATAGCATGACGACGGGATATCGCGAACGAAGCTTGTCATACAGGCGTTTAACTTGATCTTTTCGATTGGCAAATATAATAAGCTTCTCAACGTTATCGGCTTCTATAATCTGCTCCAAGGCCGTCAGCTTTTGCGCTTCTTCTAACAGGTAGAATCGCTGCTCAACCAGATCACTGGTCTTGTGTTCCGGTTCAATCTCGACAAACACCGGCTCATGCAACCAACGATAAGCAAGATTCATCACGTCCTGATTAAAGGTCGCCGAAAATAATAAGCTCTGGCGATCCGTATTAGGTGGCATGCGGCTAATTAGCCTTTTGATATCTGGGATGAACCCCATATCGAGCATTCTATCGGCTTCATCAAGTACCAAGACCTCTAGCCGATCTAAATAGACTAGATTACGATGAATTAGGTCAATAAGCCGTCCTGGCGTCGCAATCAATATATCAATATAACCGCGCTCTAGCTCATGCTGCTGGGACTCATAGTTCACCCCACCCATAACACAAGCACTATGAAGATCGGTATGTCTTATAAGCTCAGCACAGTCACTGAATATTTGCTGAGCCAGCTCACGCGTCGGCGCCATAATAAGAGCACGCGGCTCACCCAAAAATCGCTCTTCATCCTCAGTAAAAGGACGCTTCAATAAAGCTTCAATGATAGTGAGCAAAAAAGTCGCCGTCTTACCAGTACCCGTTTGCGCTTGACCAATTGCGTCTTGACCCGCCAAAGTATGCGGCAAGATCTGCGCCTGAATCGGGGTAAGTTCAGTAAACCCTAACTCATCGACACTTCTTTGCACAGGTTCGGATAATGAGAGCTGGGAAAAAGATACAAAATCACTCAATGATACTTCCTTTTAGAGGGGGACAAATAGACAGGATACCACGACCTAGAATTACAACATAGAATAATGCTAAATAATAGGCTGTTTAGCATTTGCCAGTAATCTCTCACAGACTCTTAAACGTATCCGTTTATTATGATTTATTACGATGATTTCTTAATCAGTCTATAAGGATTTAAATCAGCAAGATCTCGTCAATCAAATAAAATTATAGAAAAATTTTGATAAAAACCGGTCTCACCTTTAAGGCTTAAAGCTAATTTAGAATAAGCCTTAAAAGACTGTAAATGTAAAAGAACCCTCCAACCTCGCCATCAAATAATCTTATTTGAAGGGTAAATCATAGGGTTCTTTTAACTCGTCCATTGCAGACATGAGTTAGGCAGTAAATCGAGACGTAATGGTTCGTAAAAGTAGCAGAGAGCTAACTCCCTAACATACTCTAACTCTAAAAACCCTACTAATTCTGACCAGCACTAGTCATTCAAACAGTGTAAACAACAGCCACATTATTGAAGTCGTATATTATCAGCACCTAACTGCTATTAGGTGCTACGAAAAAAACTAGTATTTTATGACCATTAGCTATGAGTGCTCGCAATGATGAATTGCTCGCATTCATAGCCGAGTTATTATTAGACCTTAAAATCTAGTACTCATCAAAACCAGTTATTGCTGGCTAATAGTAGAGATAGTAGAAGACTACCCTTCTACTTTCGTCACTTCTTCAGCTTGAAGACCTTTTTGACCTTCAACCACATTAAACTCCACTTTTTCGCCATCTTTTAATGAGCGGTAGCCATCGCCTTGAATAGCACGGAAATGAACGAATATATCTTCGCCACTTTCACGCTGAATAAAGCCAAAGCCTTTAGAGTCATTAAACCACTTTACAATACCTTGTTCACGAGCTGACATAATCTTACTTCCTAAAAAAAATTACTTAAGTAGTGTCAATTTTAAGCTGCCAACATACGGTGATGGTAAGGCAGGTGACACTAAGGGTGAAATATGATAACTAAACTATCATCTATATTTGTACCACAATAGAGAACTAAATTCTATAAGTGTGTTAAAAATCCTAGTGGCTGACCAGTCCATGATCTGAGTTGGTCTGACAAAGCTAGCACCTTGCATCATAAAATTTGTTATACGCAGTTAATTGACCGTGATTTTTTTGCAATCTCAGCACGTATCTTTATAGTTATTCTCAAACATTAACTTTTAATCAGACCTCTTGCAGAAGTAACAAAGGCTTTTAACATAACGGGTATACTCATAACTCACTAAGAACCATGCCAAGCACAGGCAAGCCACTTAAACACAGTGTAGACCCAGTGCCCTTAGCTTAGAGGAATCAGACACTATTAGCGCTGAGCCATTGGCGTGAATACCGGACGCTCTACCATACAGGGATTGACTCTGGCATTCACAAATCTTCTGCTAGCCGAATTATTGGTAAAGTAGACGATATACTCAAAGCTCAAGTTATTGTGCACCGGCAAACAGGGCGAATACTTGATATTCAGACTTGTCGCAGCGCTGCTCACAACTTTAAGCTGTAGCAAGTCACTTGCCCTAATTGCTTGTCTGAAACCACCAAAGTTTTAGCCGATAGTGGTTATCAGGGAGTTGCTAATTTACATGACTATACTTTTACACCATTCAAGATGCCTCATATAGTAGTCAGTTATTAGAAACTTGCAAACCAGCCAAAAAAACTCATACCAGCTGCATGGCGCTGACGATTTAATTTATAATATAACCGGTCAATACACCTATAGTAGTATCACTATAAGGTTAACGATGTACTCAACTTGCTAACTCAACCTTGCTTCCCTATCGAGATAGATTATGGTCAATCCTTCATCGGCGAAAGAGCCAAATAACGATAACCAAAAACCCAACTCAAATCACAGTATCGCAGCATCTTCTCAATCTTCTTTATCGCGTAAGATCTTATTGGTTAATGGCCCCAATCTAAATTTATTGGGCAAACGTGAACCTGAAATATATGGCTGCACTACACTTTATGATATTGAACAAGCATTAATCAGACACGCCAGAGAGCATCAAGTAACCTTAATTGCGTTACAATCTAACCATGAAGGTGAGTTGATTGAAGCCATTCAACAGCATGGTCTTTTAGCCGAGCAGAATGATATTGTCGATGCCATTATTATCAATCCTGCGGCCTTTACCCACTCATCAGTTGCCATTCGTGATGCTATCCTAGCAACGAAAAAGCCTTTTATTGAAGTGCATTTATCTAATGTGCATCAGCGCGAAGCTTTTCGGCAACACTCTTATTTCAGCGATGTGGCGACCGGCGTTATTTGTGGTCTTGGGGCGCATGGCTACCACATGGCATTAGACTATTGGTTGGCAAATTTATACAATATTCCTGCAGCAACTTAAAGGTCGATAGTTAACTTACCGACTAATCGCTAATTATTTTAAAGGTTGATAAGTTTGAGCAAAATTTATACTCATTTTTTGTAAGTATTGCTTAATATTAGTTTAATACTATCTAACTTCTTATGTGGTTTTGGTTGTTGATTCAGTTGTATTGTCATTGAAATATCGTTAGCCAAATAATCCTTAACCCTTTTTTTCTTTTAACTTTGAATCTTGATTTTAAATATTAATTTTGAATGATTGTTCAGCTATATAGCGGTGGAGTGAATGAGCAACTCATCTGGGAAACGCTTTTTTAAGCTAGCGGGAATGACCGCCAGTATTGCCGGAAAAGCGGCAAAAAACTCACTGAAACATTTATCTAGTGATGAAAACAAGCGGATTCAAGCTCGCTCAGAGCTAATGCAAGATGTCGGCATTCAGATTGCTGATACCTTAGGAGAGATGAAAGGCGCGGTCATGAAGGTAGGCCAGATTGCGTCACAGTACAAAGATGTCTTTCCACCCGAGGTAGCAACTGCCTTAGAAAAACTGCAAAAAGATGCTCCGGCTATGCCCTACTCGCAGATTAAAGCTCAAGTCGAGCGGGAGCTTGATGCGCCTATTGAAACTCTATTTAAGCAGTTTGACGAGCAGCCTTTTGCCGCGGCCTCTATCGGTCAAGTCCATAAAGCAGTCCTTGCTAGTGGCGAGCCTGTCGTCGTCAAGGTTCAGTATCCAGATGTCGATAAGAACTGTGATAGTGACCTCAAGCAAGTGCGAATGGCGCTGCGAATAGCTGGTGTCCTGAATATGAGCCGTGAGCTACAGGAGCAATTATTCACTGAAATTCGTAGTAGCCTTCACGATGAGCTTGACTATATTAAAGAGGCCCATAATCTGCGAGTCTTTGCCGCATTTCATGCCGATGATAGTGGCCTTATTATTCCAAGAGTTATTAGCAGTCACTCCTCAAAACGCATCTTGACCTTATCTGAGGAGATGGGCGAACCCTTGTCTGTCGCAGCGACTTGGGATAATGACATTAAGCGCAAGATTGCCGAGCGTCTTTTTCATTTTAGTGCCGGACAGTTATTTGAGCTGTACCGGATGCACTGTGATCCACACCCTGGTAATTTTGCCTTCCGCCCTGATGGCAGTGTCATCGCCTACGATTTCGGTGGCATCCGCAGCTACAGCAATGCTGAGGTCGAGCTGTTCAAACGCTTTGCTATACATGCCATCAAAGGCGATGTCACTGCCCTTGAACAAGATTTAATGAGCCTAGGTATTCGCCGCGAAGACGATACGGATATTCCAGGGGAGTTTTATGCGTCATGGTTGGCGATTGGTCTTAAGCCATTGTCCATAGCCCCTCATCATTCAGGAGCATTTGATTTCGCCAGCAGTCAGGTCCATCATGAGGTCATGGCTAAAATGAAAACCTCCCTCAAGTATTTTTCTCAGTTTCAGCCATCTGCGACGACCATGATGCTAGACCGCACCGTATCTGGACAGTATTGGAACTTAGTCAATCTAGGCGTAAATATTGACTTGTCGCCCCTAGTGGCTGAATATTTGGATATCCCTGCTGAAAGCTTCTCATCGGCATTAGACGTGTAAATCATGACCACAGCGGTCGCAAAAGTTTGCCCCTCCAGCGTGACCGAATTTACCGCAGTTTGGACAAGTGATTGGGTGAAGCTGTGGCCGCATGTTTTTGGCAAGCTCCGAGGTAAAGATACCAGTTGGTACGGCAATAATAGAATAACCTGTAATCATCACCATGGTCGCAATGGCCTGACCAAGCGGCGTCTTTGGAGAGATATCGCCATAGCCTACTGTGGTTAGTGTAACGACCGCCCAATAGATAGACAGAGGAATACTGGTAAAGCCATTTTCAGGACCCTCTACCACATACAACACCGACCCGAAGATGGTCACCAATAGGACGAGCGATAAGAAAAACACAGTGATTTTTTGCTGGCTGGTCTTGAGCGCTGATGCCAAGAATCCAGCCTGCTGCATATAGGCTTTTAATTTTAAGACTCGAAATACCCGTAAGATTCGAAGGACTCGAACAACGAGTAGATATTGAACACCGCCAAAGAGTAAGCTTAGATAACTTGGCAATACTGATAGTAAATCTACTACCCCAAAAAAGCTAAACATATAGCGAAAGCGATTGGGAGCAGAAAATAGCCTGAGCAAATACTCTATCGTAAACAAAATAGTAAATAACCATTCTGCATAAAAGAATATCGTGCCAAACTGCAGGCGCATATATAGGACACTATCTAGCATTACCACAGCGACACTCGTCACAATGGCGATCAATAGTACAATATCAAAAAGCTTACCTAATCGGGTATCAGTCCCTTCGATTATAATATGAATGCGGTTGCGAAGGTGAGTGATGGCTTCTGAAGTGGGTCGTTTCATAAAAGTATCATTTGGGTCAAAGGCAAGTCACCATTTAAGTAGTCACAGTTAAGGCTATTATAGTGATAATTCACCGTTACTGTGGTCGCAGTTACCCGTAGAGTGACAACTTTAAGGTGACATAAAAGATGGCAGGATTACAATTTTTACCCAAAGCCAGATAATACGCCCCTTCCGCTTAGCCTATTATTATCTTACCCTTACACGTAAATGAGCATTGATAGCAGCATAATAAATGACCCGCTGATGTCAGCTAGGTTTGCTTACCCCTTGCTCAAAGCATATGTAAGTAGTTTATAATAGCGCGGATTGCATTAATAGGCGTAGCGGACAGTGTAGCAAAAATGCCGCCTTTGCAACATACGAATTATTCAAAGTGATCAGTAAATTGTCACAACTTAAAGTTAAAAATAAGGATTCACTATGGCAGGTCATTCCAAATGGGCAAATATTAAACATCGTAAGGCCAGACAAGATGCTGCAAAGGGCAAGATCTTTACACGTCTTATCCGCGAAATTGTATCCGCTGCTAAGCAAGGTGATCCTGATCCAGAAAAAAACCCACGACTACGCGCAGCAATTGAGAAAGCCCTATCTGCCAATATGACCAAAGATACCATTAAGCGTGCTGTAGATCGCGGTGCAGGTGGTGGCGATAATGATAATGTCGAAGAGATTACTTATGAGGGTTATGGTATCGGCGGCGTAGCTGTCCTAGTCGAGACCATGACAGACAATGTCAATCGCACCGTCAGTGAAGTTCGCCATGCTTTTACCAAATATGATGGCAACCTTGGTACTTCAGGTTCAGTCAGTTATCTATTTAGTAAGCGTGGTGAAATCGTCTTTGAAGACACCAGTCTAGAAGATGAGCTGCTGCTAGTCGCTTTAGAAGCTGGCGCGCTTGATATTGAAAATGATGGAGATAGTCTCGTGGTCATTACCGAGCCTGAGAATTTCGGTGCAGTCAAAGATGCCATTAACTCAGCCGGACTAGTATCAGACAACGCTGAGGTGACAATGTCGCCCTCTACTACCGCTGAGATAGACAATATTGACGACGCACAAAAAGTGATGAAGATGATTGAGATGCTTGAAGACTTAGACGATGTTCAAGAAGTCTATAGTAATGTCAACTTCCCTGACGACATTATGGCGCAGCTGGCAGAGTTGAACGACTAACGTCAATAACTTTATGACTGGGATAACGAGTAATTTGCACCTGATCAAAGTCACTGTTATGGGTCAGGGTTATGGATGCCTTGGAGGCCGTTAATATACTCTCAGGCTGATATTTATCGCAATGTACCAATAGCCAAAGCTCATCTAGCGGCCGGCGAGTATGATAGGCGGCAGCTTTATGGGCTTTTTTGGCCATGACTGCATCCACATCTTGTTGAGTAATAATAGACCGTGGCAGGCGATACAGTCGTTTATTAAAGTCATCGATAGGCATATATAGCGTGGTTACTGGCAAACGAAATCTTTGATAGCTCGCCTGCTTTTGCCGCCGCATGGCCATGACTCTTAAGCCTTGCCAATACCAGCGCTTAGCAATCAATGCTGCTTCACCCATTTGGTCGCGAAGTCTGGGTAGTGTTGTAAGCTCTACTCCCACGTAATAAAGCCGCGACTGTTGATAAAATACCAAAGTAAAGTCTGGCTCCCGGCCATCATCTTGACCAGAGATAATATGTAGCGGGTTTAGACCATTAATAGCAATATAATGGCTTAGATAAACCCATTCGCGCTGACGTTTGGTTTGATTTTGCCGGTTGCCATTACCCTGTCGACCAGACTTGCTCTGATTGTCAATTTTTTCTTCTGGCTGCTTTTTTAGTGGATTTTCTACTGTGGATGTAGCGGTATTAGTACTAGAAAGATTAGTGGGGTTAGCAGGCGTGATAGTAGCAGTATTTTGAAGGGATGTGGAGTTATCTTGTAGAGGTAATGCCGAGTCATCTGTTAGTTGCGCTGAGTGTTTAGTCGTCCAGTCTTTTGGTGAGGCGGCATCACAATGACGCTGGGACAACTGCTCATAAAGCGCCGCAAACTCCCACCAACGCCTCAATTTACGCAGCCTACCATCGACCTTCATAACAAAGATACGCCAGTCAAAATGCCTATGCTATCTTTATCACAGCTAACTTTATGACAAGATATTATCACTAAGCGGTCCTTATCAGGACTAGCCAAAGCAGTGTATAACTGACAGCTTATCCAGGTCATGACTTACTCCACTTTATTAACTCATCGCTATTAAGCTAGCAAACAATATAACTAACAAATAATATAACAAGCAATGAAGACTGTTCTATGACACTATTTAAGTTAACAGTTATTACGACTCAATTTCAAGCAAAAATTGTTTTTTATCTAGCCCGCCGGTATAGCCTCCAAGCGACCCATCACTCGCTATCACCCGATGACAAGGTACTACGATAGAGAATGGATTTCGCCCATTAGCATTAGCCACCGCTCGGTAAGCTGTTGGTTTACCTATTGTTTTAGCCAAGTCAGCATAACTAATCGTCTCACCATAAGGGATACTTTGCAGCGCTTGCCAAACTTGTTGCTGAAATGGTGTGCCGACAGTCATATCTAAAGATAGATCGAAGCTTTGCTGTTGACCAGCTGCATAGTCTTGTAGCTGTTTAATAGTAGATAAGAGCAGCGTCTGAATAGCATCAGACTCGCTTAGGCTATCTTGCTCGATAAATTGAATATTAGCAGGGGTGATTTGATAGTGTTTAGTTAGCTTATCTAGTGACTTTGCCTGGTACCAAGGCGCATCGTCCGCTATCCAGTTGATAAAGACAAGCTTAGGAAGACCATCAACTAAATGGCCTCCTAGCTGTACGCGAAAATCATTGAGAATCGTAGTAGTGACTATCATAGTAGCACCTCGATTATTGATAATGTCCCATCAACACAGCATAATTAAAGCTCATGATCTACTGTAGAGGCTATAGAGACATTGATCGACGCTTTATTCATCTGTCTCAAATAAAGCCGCGACGAACTGCTTCGGACTAAAGGCGCGAAGATCATCGATAGACTCGCCCACACCAATATAACGAATTGGAATATCAGTGGTTTCGGCAATGTTAAATACTACCCCACCTTTGGCAGTGCCATCTAGCTTGGTCACTGTAATACCAGTCAATGGAACGGCTTTATTAAATATTTCAACTTGATTGATAGCATTCTGACCAGTGCCAGCGTCAAGGACGATCATGCCTTCATGCGGCGCGTCAGGATCAGCTTTTCGCATCACACGAACCACCTTTTCAAGCTCCGCCATTAGATGCGTTTTGTTTTGCAGTCGACCTGCAGTATCCGCAATTAACACATCGATATTCTTGGCTTTGGCAGACTGCATGGCATCAAATACTACTGAGGCACTATCAGCCCCATGACCTTGAGCGACGACTGGAATATTATTACGCTCACCCCAGACTTGTAGCTGCTCGGTGGCAGCGGCGCGGAAGGTATCGCCAGCCGCCAACATAACGGACTTGCCTTCACTTTGCAGACGCTTCGCCAATTTACCAATTGTTGTGGTTTTTCCCACCCCATTGACGCCTACCATTAGAATAACAAATGGCTTTTTACTAGTATCGATGACTAATGGCGCTACCTTTGGCTCTAGAATATCAACCAGCTCTTGCTGCAGCGCTTTGTACAATGAGTGCGAGTAAATCAAATCTCCACGAGCTGTCTGCTCTGTGAGGCTCTTGATAATCCGATTGGTCGCATTGACACCTATATCTGCGACCAGCAGCTGATCTTCAACTTCTTCTAATAGCTCGTCATCGATCTCCTTGCCACCGATCAAAATATTGACCATGCCCTCAGCCAAATTCTTACGAGACTTTGACAAGCCAGACTTCATTCGATTAAACCAACTGCCTTTTGACTCTTTAGACTTCCTTTGACTTGTCGACTCGGCAGCGGCTCTATGATCTGAATTGCCCTCATCAATCACAGACGCCTGCTCAGGTAGATTAGGAACGATGGTTGTATTGCTGTCATTAGCTACGGTCGAGGTCGTATTAATAGGCTGAGTAGACGCAAATGATTTATCTAAATCAGCGGTTGAGGCAGACTCAACCTTGAAAGAGTGCTCGTCATTGACTTCGTGACTCTTCTCTTCAATCGCCACCGATTGCACAGGCATACTTGGCAGCGTAATATCGTCATCATCAAGCTCATCTAAACTACCATCAAGATCAATGACTACTCGAGTCGGATTATTCTGATTATTCATATTCCTTGCCTATCATAAATCATTTAATAAAAGTGGCTGAACAGCGCTCAAATAGGTCTATATTTGCTCATACTTTTGATACGCAGCTATATTGCTGGTAGTTTATCATATTTCCCTATTACCCATGCCTGAGTTGGTCATTTTAGCCTATGAGGCTCCCTGAACTAGTGTCTGAGTTAAGTGTCGTTGAGCATTACCAATATTCTCTATAGTCTACCGTTAATGTCTACTTGAAAGCGACTGTATCATTAGATGCCTATGCCTATTAACGATGTGATCTGATAAGGAGCAAAATTAGCTTAAGTTAGCTTTGTTTAAGAATTTCACACAAAAATATGACCAAACAATTGAGTTTTTTAGTTACAGTTCCTTGTGCGTTCTTTAACTTAATTTTCTTATCATGACAACATGAAGAAAAGATACTAAAAATAATAGGATATTGTAATGTCTTTACTGTCAATTAATACCGCAAATGCTAAAAGCAACTTAGCGCCGTACTCTAAGAAGGCGATGACGTTGGCTACGCTATTATTGAGTACTGCTATAGCCGCCACTACACTAAGTGGCTGCACGACCGCTCCTACTGTCAAGCCAACGGTTAGTGTAATGACAGGCGCTCATAAAACCCTGTAAGCGCTATTAATCAAAGCCAATGGCAAAGCCTAATAACCCTGATAATAATAAAATTTAATTATTTTAAGAGAGCATTATGTCGTCTTTTTTTAATACCGCAAAATCAATCAACCCTGTCTCATCCTTAACCAAGCTCGCTCTAGCTATCGGTATTAGTGGCATGTTATTAAGTGGCTGTCAGTCCCTACCCCATGCTACTGCTACCGACCCTGTATCGAAAATCCAATCTACCGATCAGTCTACAACTAAGCCCACTACTACCTCCTCTAATTTAACCATGGACTTATCTGGTCGTCACGAATATAAGCTAGACAATGGCCTAAAAGTTATCATTAAAGAAGACCACCGCGCCCCTGTTGTGATGACACAGCTTTGGTACAAGGTTGGCTCAAGTGATGAGCCTAGTGATAAAGGAGGTATCTCGCATTTACTTGAGCATATGATGTTTAAGGGTACTGAGCAGATATCAGGTACAGATTTTGAGCGATTGATCGCTAAGTACGGCGGCGTCAATAATGCGTTTACCAGCTACGACTATACAGGCTACTATGAGCTATTTCCTGCTAATCGCTTAAGCCTAGCACTAGAGCTGGAAGCCGACCGCATGACCAACTTACAATTTGACCCAGCCGCCTTTGCCAAAGAGCATCAAGTGGTCATGGAGGAGCGGCGCCAGCGCACTGATGACGATCCTATTGCCAAAGCCTATGAGACGTTCCGCCTTCAAGCGCTGCCTGATAGTCCAAAGGGCGAGTCGGTGATTGGGCCTATGGCTGAACTTGAGTCCATCACCTTACCAGATCTTAAGGCTTGGTATAAGCAGTGGTATGTCCCTAACAATGCTACCTTAGTTATAGTCGGCGATGTCAACCCAGATGCTGCCCTCACGCAAGTGAAGCGTTACTTTGCGGACATTCCCAAGAGAGTACTGCCCAAAAGAGCTTCGGTCAGACAGTCAGGATTTCGAGGTTATGAGCAGACGACGACTAAGCAAGCCGTCAAGGTACCTGTGCTAATAATGGCCTACAATGTGCCAAGCTTGTGGTCCACTATAGACAATGACGATCACCAAGCTACTCAATCGCATACTGTGAATAATAAGTCTCCCAAGACCCAATCGCTAGCCCAGCGAAAGGACACCTTTGCATTATCATTAGCTCAAGCTGTCTTAGATGGCGGTCTGTCCTCCAGACTTGAGCGCCGCCTTGTTCGCGAACAAGGCCTTCTTGCTTCAGTCGGCACGTCTTATGATTTACTTGAGCGCGGCGATGGGTTATTCCTGATTCAGGCGACGCCGCGAGAAGGGGTAAGTCTTGAGCAAGTACAGAACGCTATATTGACAGAGATTGAAAAGTTAAAGACCGACCCAATCGCTGCGGATGAGATTACCCGTGCTAAGACCAATACGATGACTGGGCTTATTTACGCTCAAGACAGTATGGAAGGTCAAGCGCAAATGATAGGCTCGCTTCAGTCGATAGGTATAGATGACACACTACTCGCCAAGCTACCAGCAGAACTCGATCAGGTCAGTGTTAGTGATATTCAAAAGGCTGCTAAAACATACTTGGTCAAGGATAACTTATCGGTTATGAATGTCGAACCAGAATAGTACTGTAAATAGAGTCTGTTGATTATGCCAAGCACTAAATCCAGTGTTTACTAGATTCAATGAGCACTGGGTCACGCCTGCGATCAATATTGGGTCATAATTGACTATAAGTAAGGCGTAAAATCACTGATATACAGGCTCTATTATGTATTCAATAGCCAGATGCTCGTAGATTCACAGGACTTAAACTATACTAACTTTGAGACAATATGATGCAAATTAATAACAACCTTGATATTAACCTCAATAATAACAACTTCGATAACACAGCAGATATCTATAACGCTTCCACCACGCTAGCGTACAGTGAAAAACATCAACACACAAAAACGATTCCCAAATGTCAGTCTACTCTTGCAAAATCCCGCTACGGTGTTGCCACCTTTTTAACAGGCTGTTCACTTTTTACAGCTGCATTAGCACTGCCCTCTATAGCACTGGCTGAGCAAGTTGATGACTATCAAAATGAGGATGCCTTAGCCGTACTTGAGGCAACTTCAAATGAGCCGCTGCCTGACTTAGAGAGCCTTGAGAACAGTCCAGAGCTTAAGCTAACCTTACCTGATATTCAGCATTTCCAAACCAAAGCGGGTGTTCCTGTCGCTTTTGTACACTCTAGCGCCTTACCTATTGTCGATGTAGATTTACGCTTTAATGCAGGCAGTGCTAGAGACAATGATATTCGTCCAGACGGTTTTGGTATAGCCGGAATGACCGCAACCATGCTTACCCAAGGCACCAAAACACTGTCCGAAGAGGACTTTACCCGCGCAGTTGAAACCCTAGGTGTAAGTCTTAGTAGTCATGCTTATAAGGACATGTTTACCGTCTCAATTCGCAGCTTATCAGATGAGCAGCACTTAGAGCCAGCTTTGGAGTTGGTCAAACAAATGCTTGCCGAGCCTCGATTTGACGACGACATCCTAGCGCGTAATAAAGCCCAGCTGATGGTGGGATTACAACAGCAGCAGCAAGACCCTAGTAGTGTCGCCAGTCTTGCATTTAATAAAGCTCTATTCGGTGACCACCCTTATGCCCACCCTAGTTCTGGTACCTTAGAGACAGTTCCTACCTTGAGCACTCAGGACTTGGCTGATTTCAAATCGCGCTTTTTAGTCGCAAGCAATGCAAGCTTAGCCATTACTGGAGACTTAACCTTAGATGAGGCCAAGACTTTAGCCGACTCACTGACTCAAGTCCTGCCTAAAGGTCAGCCTGCCCCGACTCTAGCAGACCCCAAACCACTAGACGCAGGAAGGCGAATTCATATTCCTTTTGATAGCACCCAGACTACAGTCATCATGGGACAGTTGGGAGATAAGCGTAGTAATAGCGCGGCCGAACTGCAAAGCCAAGCTAACTTTGCGGTCGGTAATGAAGTATTAGCAGGGGGTGACTTTAACGCAAGATTGATGACCGAGATCCGTAAAAACTTAGGCTATACTTATGGCATCTCCGGTCATATGGCACCAATGCTAGCTCGCGGCTCCTATCAGATTGGCTTTTCGACAAGAAATGATAAAGCAGATGCCGCTATCGATGCGACTTTAGCGACTATTAACTCTACGTTGCAAGATGGTATTAGCGATGAAGAGCTTCAGCTGACCAAAGACAACCTTAAAAACAGCTTTCCGATGAGCTTTGCTAGTAATGCTGGTATAAATGGCTTATTGAGTATGATGAACTTTTATAAGCTGCCAGACAGTTACCTAACAGACTACTTATCTCGAATCGATAAGGTAGACTTAAAAGCTGCCAACGACACTTTAAATCAGAAGATTGAACCTAATAAATTCTTAATAGTCACCGTAGGCAATGGTACTAAAGACGGCCTATCTCCCACCACCAACACGCTAGAAGCTGACCCAACTCCATCTTCAGACTAGCTTTTGTTAGTAAATTAATTTATTAGCTAAGTACACTATTACTAGGCAGACTAACCTGAGGCAAAGGCTAGTCTGCTTTAGTAAGCATTTGTGCTATGGATACCATGATTAGTGACGTTTTATGACATTCATGACTAAACTTAATCATATCGGCATTATTAGCCTTAATTATCAATGATTATTTCGACATCGTAGCTAATTTCTTTCGGTCTATGTGCTGCACCATCGTACTGGAGGCGAATGACATGTTTTTGTGCGCTGGTTACTAGATAGGCACCATTAGCAAAGTCATACAACTCTGGGGCAATCAGTAGTAACTCTAATTGATTATTGTTGCTAGTCACTTGAATGTTTTGACCGGGCTGCGGGTAGAGAAAATAGTCACAATAATTATCAATCATAATATCGTTAACACGTCTGATAACATTGGTGTCAAGCTCCCTTTGAACCAATTTTGGGCATATATCGGCTCGGTTAGCGGCTTTGCGCGCATAAGAGTTTCTTAGGCTCTCCTCTATAGCTTGAGCATCGTTTAAACTGTTGTGACTGCGCGCAATAGAAGCTTGAGCCTTAAGAATGGCCACACTCTGAACAGTATTGCTTTCGCGATCATCTGACTTATCTGTCGCTAACGCGTCAGCATCTGTATTAGCTTGATTTTGCTGACCGTCATCAACCTCGATAAACGTGGCATTAGCTGCTCCCTTGTCATCTTTCCAAGGCTGATTTGCTATATTAACAGCTTGGTCAGGTGTACAACCGACACAGATTAAGGCGCATAATCCTAAAATACTGCTAGTTTTCATAGCACTTCTTGTTTCGTTATTATCTTTGGAATCAGGTGCATTACTACAACCTTCACTCTTTGCCATAGGCCACGCGTCACTAGATAGCGAGAGATTGGTCTGATAGTTATCATCATATGTAAGGTATTTTTTTACAAGCTTAGAGGGCAATGGCAGTAGAGGTTTCAAAAGTAATGATATTATTTTTGGGTGCAATATAAATTGATCAATCGACTTCATAATATTCCTTTTACTCAGCATTATATCTATATTATTTTATAAAATTCACAAAAAAATATAATGTTATCAATTAGATACCTAACAACAATATTAGTTATTTAACTGAGCAAAATTATTAATGGCCATAAGACGCTAGCCGTTAAGTCTACGTTAGTACAATCCAAACAGTAAAATTTAGATCAGCTATTTATTATTTTAACATTTTTAAAAAAAGTTGCAGGATTCATCAAAACTAAAATTTTATCTAGATTTCAATGATTAAATTAACACATATCAACAGCATTAGTTATTAAAATCGACAAGATGAACGACTACTTGCATAGTTGCCTCCCCATTTACGATGCCCTTGAGTATCAATATGAATTGATCCTGTTGGATAAAGGCCTAGACCAAAGTTATAGGATACTCCCTGATATAGCCAAAACTCACAAAGACTGTCTTGCATCGTTTGAATTCGCCAAAGATCATTTTCAAATTCTGGAACCCAGATATCTATAGCACCATTACTCATATGCTTACTGCTGCTAGCTCCACCCGCACATTGATTAAGGTCGGGACTACGATACACTGACCGTATCACTGTACCTGAAGGTAATACACCTTGCTGCTTAAGGACAGAATATAGCTTAAGCGTCGGTACCATGTTTTGCCACAAATACTGCGGCGGTAGTTGATAAGGCTCATAGCCACACTCTTCCCAGCTACGGGCTGTAGTGAGAAGCTGCTCCATAGGCGGGACATTATACGCACCAACTTGAGCACTCAAATAACGCTGATAATTAGCGACCTGTTCAGCGCGGTATGGATTAGCATTGAGCCAGCGCTTAAAGTCTAGAGTATCGATAGTAATACCAGCACTATAAGGTGCTGCATAAGTGCTACGGCGACCTTGGGATCGCACTTGACTGCGCTCATCAATAGATAATTGAGACTGGCGACTTTGCTCGAATTCTCGCTGTTTTTGTTGGATTAACCCTTGCAGGGTATCGCCCGCTACTGTCCGAGAGGCAAAGACATACTCCGTCATATCATTTGCCAGATTATTATCGGCTGCTGCATAGTTGGTAGCTAATGGAGTGGTTACAGTGTTGCCATTCGCAGAGTTCGCTATTCGGCGAATCTGATACTCACTGCTATCTGATATTATAGCCGCATTGGCACTCATCGCTATTGACCATGTGCTAACGCCTAAGGCAGTCAGCAGAGTAACATATCGGAATTTACCGCTGAGGCAGTTATAATAGTTAGCCATGTGTTTGCCTTTACCTTTGTTATTATACTTACCAATCTGACTGTTGCTTTGTTGAAATGCTAAAGACAGCGCTAAGCATCTGACAGCAATATAGCGGCTAGGGTATTGCAGCAAGTATATAGTTAAGTTATAAAACTGGTGACACAATTCAATAAACTCTAAGCGCATATTGAGTCATCATTTTAGCTAAAAACATCTTGTTGATACTATCAAAAATTTGATTCGCAAGCTAAACTATTGACCTTCATTGTGTAACTACTGCGATATTTTAAGTGTTATCTTGCCACTGTCGTCTGCACTGTCTTGATTATTTATTAAGATTAAATATTGAAACCGTTACTCTTACACCACTCTGTTGGGCTAGCTATTAACACATAGCGATGTGGCAGTACTTCTTAATCCAATCTCTCTTTATTAATAATCGACCTTGAGCTTATGTCATCCAATCAGCAATACCGATTTTCACGTCAGAGCCATCATCTAGGACGTGATTTTACGCCCTCAATTTGGCAGCGCATTCATATAGATCCTTGGTTGACTTTACTATTGTTAACGATCTGCTTTATTGGCTTGACTATCTTGTATAGCGCCTCCACTCAAGACGTCAGCATGGTCATAAGGCAGATTGTGAGTTATGGTTTAGCTTTTGTCGTTATGTATGCCATGGCACAGATACCGCCTAGCTTTTACCGTACTCTGACTCCGATATTTTATTTATCAGGTGTCGTATTGCTGGTACTGGTGGATGTCATCGGTGAGGTGCGGATGGGCGCACAGCGTTGGATTCGTATTCCAGGATTTGGTAGTGTTCAGCCCTCAGAGTTTATGAAGCTGGGTATGCCGATGATGTGTGCCTGGTTCTTATCTAAGCGCGACTTACCTCCCAGTATCTCTAGTGTGGCTGCCACTTTGGCACTTATCGTCGTACCCGTATTGCTGATCGCTAAAGAGCCTGATCTTGGTACGTCGTTACTGGTCGCTGCTAGTGGGATATTTGTATTATTTTTAGCAGGACTACCTTGGTGGATGATCGGTAGCGCTATTGCAATGCTCATTCCATTGACGGCTTTTGCTTGGCAGTTTTTGCTGCATGACTATCAGCGTACTCGGGTATTGACCCTACTAAACCCTGAAGCTGACGCCCTAGGGGCAGGCTGGAATATTATGCAATCTAAGACAGCCATTGGCTCTGGTGGTCTCACTGGCAAAGGCTACTTAGAAGGTACTCAGTCGCACTTACACTTTTTGCCAGAAGGTCATACCGACTTCATTATTGCTGCATTCTCTGAGGAGTTCGGGCTACTTGGGGTAATGCTACTGATGTTCTTTTACGCTTGTTTACTTATTCGAGCGCTCTATATCGCCTATGTCAATCCAGATGCCTACTCAAGGTTATTAGCTGGGGCTATAGCCTTATCATTTTTTGTTTATGTCTTTGTCAATGTAGGCATGGTCGGTGGTATCTTACCTGTGGTTGGTGTGCCACTACCATTTATCAGCTATGGTGGTACGGCTATTGTCACCTTAATGGCTGGGTTTGGTTTACTCATGTCTATCCATACCCACCGTGGTCAATAGTCATTGATACATGAGGATATCGCATAGCCCTTTAGATAACTATTTATATAGATTTGGCACTCTTTTTTAGTGGCACGCTAGTCAGCCAAACTAATTTTTTACTTGTTATTTGTATTAATTTACGGTAGTCTTTTTGAGTATGCTTCTTAAACAAAAATCATACATTTAACTTTTATGACCTACATACGGTTAATTATTAGGTTATATTTTATTGTTACCCTACATGATTGAACACTCTTTTATGAAGGCAAGCTAAGGTTGATATTGCCTATTTAATCACTGTTAATACTCGCTAGCAAATATGATTACGCTTATCCGATCAGAGTGATGAGTCATCATATTTATAAGATAGTCACGATATAGAGTATTGCAATTGATTAAATACGCCCCTATATATTTGACCTTGGTTAACTCCCTTTTTGGCCCCTCTAATTAGTATCGCTGACAGTTTGCACAGTAATTTTAGACACAAGCTGTCCGATGAATAAGTGTCATAATAGAGGATGTGGCATAACGCTAGCTTAACAATTATCTAAGTTAATAGCGTTATGCCAGTAGTCAACACCATTATGAGGTACCTATGAACAAGCGTCTTTCTGGTCTTATTATGATGTCAGCGACTTTTTTTTGCGCTGGCACAGCAATGGCCTCAAGTGCTCGTGCTGTTGAAACGCCAACGGCACCGTTACTGTCTCAAGACTCTACTCCAAACATAGACCGCGTATTAAGCGAACTGACCAAGCAACACAACAATGCGTCAAGCCTAGTAAAGTCAGCGCGTCAGCCTACATCTTTAGCCTTGAATAGCCCACTTTTGACAGCGCAAAGTGACATCGTTACTAACGATGATGATGTGCTAGAGCGCTTAACTGCTGTCGCCTCTAATACGGTCAGCAAGTTCAAGCAAACGGGACTGGCTTCATGGTATGGTCGTAAATTTCATGGCCGTAAGACGGCAAGCGGCGATACCTTCGATATGAACGCCATGACCGCAGCTCATCGCTCCTTACCGCTAAACTGTTACGTTAAGGTTACTAATAAATCTAATGGTAAAAGTGTGGTCGTTAAAGTTAACGACCGTGGTCCTTTCCATGGTAACCGTGTTCTTGACTTATCGTATGGCGCTGCCAAAAAGCTCGGCATCACCAGTAAGGGTGTCGGTAATGTTTCAATCGAGCGCGTTTCTGGACCATAACTCTAGATCTTTATCTTTGCCCTTAGCGCTTCTATAATTTATTAAAGCCTCAATATCTATTGAGGCTTTTTGTATGGCAAGACTATGCTGTTAAGGACTTTCGTGGTTTTATCAAAATACTCTAGTCAATCTCAAAGGCACGCTCAAGGGCATCATCAAGCCTATCAACAGCGATCACCTCGATGCCCTTAAATTGTGTAGAGTTCTTAGTAGGGGCATTGGCCTTAGGCACTATCGCATAAGTAAAGCCGTGTTTCATCGCCTCTTTTAAACGCTCTTGACCATTAGGAACGGGGCGAATCTCCCCCGATAGTCCTACCTCACCGAATACCGCAAGCGAAGAAGGCAGAGGCTTTTCTTTAATACTAGAAGCACAGGCTAATAGTACAGCCAAGTCTGAGCCTGTCTCAATGACTTTAACGCCCCCCACTACGTTAACATAGACATCTTGACCACTAGTATGAATACCACCATGGCGATGCATAACCGCCAGTAGCATTGATAAGCGCTGAAAATCGAGACCTAATGCCATTCGTCTAGGTTGCCCTTGGGCATCATCCACGAGTGCCTGAACTTCGACCAATAGTGGGCGAGTCCCTTCTCGGCTGACCATGACCACAGACCCTGCTATCGGCTTATCATAACGACTCAAAAATATCGCCGATGGATTGGCCACTTCTTTCAAACCCAAATCGGTCATACCAAATATTCCCAGCTCATTGACCGCGCCAAAGCGGTTTTTAACGGCGCGAATCATTCGAAAACGCGAATCAGACTGACCTTCAAAGTACAGTACAGTATCGACCATATGCTCAAGAACTCTTGGCCCTGCTAATGAGCCTTCTTTGGTCACATGCCCCACTAAGAATAGTGCTGTGCCCGTCTGTTTGGCATAACGAGTCAGCATAGCGGCCGATTCACGAATTTGGCTAACCCCTCCTGGTGCAGAGCTGATAGCATCGGTATATAGCGTCTGAATGGAGTCGATAATAGCAATGGCTGGCTGCTCTTGTGTCAACGCTGAGCAAATTGTCTCAACATTAGTCTCAGCAAGGACTCGCAGCCTATCTGCGGGTAGCCCCAGACGCTGAGCGCGCATGGCCACTTGCGAGAGTGACTCTTCGCCTGTGATATAAAGGGCACTACCAGCAGGTGACTCTATCCGCGCCATATTGGTCGCAGTTTGCAACAAAATCGTAGATTTACCGATACCTGGAGGGCCACCTATTAGCACGACAGAGCCTGCGACCAATCCGCCGCCCAATACTCGATCAAACTCGCTAATCCCAGTAGGCAGCCGCGTATCAAAAGTTACATTGACGGCATTGAGTGGCATGACTGCGCTATGTGATCCAGAGTAGTTACCGCCCAGCGTTGACTTAGAGCCCGAGGCGGTTTTGGCTGAGGACTTTGCAACGTTTGCTTTATGATGGGGCATGCTAACGTTGGGTGCTTCAACCAAGCAGTTCCATTCTCCACAGTCACTACACTGACCTGACCACTTGCCAAAATGTGCCCCGCACTCTTGGCAAACGTAGCTGCTTTTATTTTTTGCCATTTGAATCCTTGATTATATTTACTCTCATCTTATAAAAGTACTTTCTAAGCTGTTGTTACAATTGGTTTTTAAGCAATGTAGTATCTTCCCCTACTGACATGCGGTTATCTCTCTACTCAAATGCAGTATGAATTTGATACGGTTACTAATTAACTTTTAATACTAAAATAACACTATAGAATATATTAACAATATTAAATACATAACTAAATATATAGCTCAATAATGAAAAATTTTACTGTTGTATTAACCGTTACTTATTTAGCACTCTATGTTGGTTACCCTGGATATTAAGATTATAAATATACGCAGCAAATGCGTGAGCAGGTACAAGCTGAACATGTAGATATCGCTGCGATAAAAGGATTGTCAATTGAAGGGCAGTTTGTGAGTAACTACCTTTTTTTAGAAATGAGATTTAAGCTAACCGGAATAGCAGTTGCCGATCTGCCGCTCTCTATCAAAAAAAAGATACGTCAGGGCATCAAAGTTATTGCCTGCCGAAACTTAAGCGCGCTTGAAGGCAAAAGCCGACTTTATATTAAAACTAAGGTATTAGAGGAGGATCGCGTCTCTATTAGAATCATCGCTAGGAAGCTGACAACC
The DNA here is from genome assembly GCF_004335015.1 of Psychrobacter pygoscelis. GTDB lineage: Bacteria > Pseudomonadota > Gammaproteobacteria > Pseudomonadales > Moraxellaceae > Psychrobacter > Psychrobacter pygoscelis. The sequence continues at coordinate 92,323 of NZ_RQRU01000004.1, read as the reverse complement.
ATATTACTGGGCGCACGCAGGTAATATCAAGATGCGCCAATTTTGAAGACTGTAGGTATCACGTCTCATATTTATTATTGGAATGCACTTTTTGCAGCCTTTGTTGGTACGTCCGCAACAAGCCAGAACAATTTATATCAGTACCGTAGCATAACTTAAAGATCTATTATACTTAGAGTCGACTGTAGCACTGCACAGCAAAGACCTCAGTGATTATACTGCTAACAACTACACTTGAAAGTCTTTGCCCAAATAGACTGACTTTACCAACTCGTCATTTAAGATGTCCTGAGGCGACCCTTCAGCGATTATAGAGCCTTCGGAGACAATGTAGGCTTTTTCACATATCGCTAAGGTTTCGCGGACATTATGATCGGTAATCAGTACACCAATACCACGCTTTTTGAGGGCAATAATAACGTCTTTAATATCACTAACAGAGATTGGATCGACTCCTGCAAACGGCTCATCCAATAAGATAAACTTAGGATTAGCGGCCAATGCCCTTGCTATCTCACAGCGGCGGCGCTCCCCTCCAGAGACACTCATACCCAATGAGTGACGAACGTGGGCCAAATGAAACTCACCGATTAACTTCTCAAGCTCATCCCTTTGCTGCTGCTTATCTAAGTCGCGCCGCGTCTGTAAGATCGATAAAATATTATCTTCAATTGTCAGCTTGCGAAAGATTGACGCTTCTTGTGGCAAGTAACCTATTCCTGCACGCGCGCGCTCATGCATAGCATATTTTGACAAATCTACATTACCAAGCGTCACGCGGCCCTTATCCATATTGACCAAACCGACTACCATATAAAAACTAGTCGTCTTTCCCGCCCCATTAGGGCCAAGTAATCCAACAACTTGACCCTGCTCTACCGAAAAGGAGACGTCTTTAACGACCCAGCGTTTCCCATAGCGCTTGCCCAAATGCTGCATAACCAATCTTGGCGTAGTCGCAATATTAGTGGCGATACTAGGGACAATATCAGTGGCAGCATCAGTAGCTATCTCTGTCTGTATACCCTCATAAGAAGCATTATCCTTATCCCTACCAGCATCAGTAGGCTTCGATGGGTTAGAGTTGATACGATCACTAATGGCCGATGAAGACTTCGAAGAGGGCGAGGCGCTACTAGAATTTAAATCACTCATAAATAACTCAACGACTGTTGGCTTGCCTGCTGACTTTTACTGCTCATCTTAAGAAGAGAAGACACAAGCTTAGATAATATTATATTGCCATCCCTACCCATCCATCAGGTATTGATAACTAGCAAGTAGACTAGCGCAAACTTTGCTGCGACGCATTGCTATTAGGGGGGAAGACTAGCTCGACTCGTTGGCTGCCGCCTGCAGTAGCTTCGACATCCCCAGCCTTAAGACTGTAGCGAATGACATTACCAGCAAAGCTTGCACCATTTTGCGTGAGTCTGGCATTGCCGGTTAGGGTGATAATTCCAGTGACAGCATTATAGTCAATCTTATTAGCCTGGCCTTTCGCAAGCCCTTTTTCTTTAGTGATGACTTGCTGCATCGTCGCAGGGCTACCAGTAGCAATCGCTGAATTGATACTACGGTTTGAGGAGAGGTTAACCGTAATATTATTCGCTGTCAGCTTTAACGTGCCTTGGGTAATGATGACGTTGCCTGAATAGCTGGTCACGCCTGTACGCTCGCTATAGGTGGCTTTGTCTGCTAATAAACGAATAGGTTCATTGGCATCAGATGGCAAGGCATGGGCAGAGAGGCTAACGCCTATCAAGCTTGATATTAATAATCCAGCCATTAGTCTGCTAGAAGTGGCAGTACCATTTGACAGAAGAGGAGTGCTGCTAGTAGAAATAGAGGTCATAGATAATACTCATTAATCATTAGATCACCCTGTTAAAGTAACACTGATGACAGTTTAATGGGGCCGAATTATAAATTTATGCTATCACAACCTTATAAATCTTCTCTAAAGTATCCTAACGCTTCAATGTTAACTGAAAAACTAACTTAAGCATAAATAGACAGACTGTGAAGGCATAAAATAAAGCTGAAGTAAGAAGATATAAGTGACACCATAAGTAGCGTACTATCGCTCATATCTACAAGCTTGTAATCATAGTCAAACGTAGCCTTTAAAATAGCTTAGCATCTTGTCGCTCAGGTGGCATAAAAGTAATGGCGATTTGGCCAAACTCGTACTCCCCTGCTTCTAAGTTTGCTTTCATGCTAGCTGCCTCAAAGCGATTATCCCCTTGAACGACTTTAACAGGGTCATTGCTATAGACAGCTCGCTCCTTAGTATTACCCATCAGTGTCTGACCTGTAATCGTTATCGGCGTGGCCGCTGACGAGCTATTACTAGAGTCTGGCAGTCCTTTACTGCTTAGTAAGAACCCACCAGAGAGCTTTAGCTCCCCTGTCTGCTGATTAATGGCTGCAGATCCGGCTTCTATACGATAACGCTGCTCAGTCCCTGGTGCCCAATTCATCGTAATACCAGACATCTCATCTTGGTTAGTCGTGGGATTGTGGGTCAATGAGTCGGCGTTAAGCTCATACTCAGTATCTCCCTCATCGTTGGTCTGTACTGCCTTAATATCTGTCGCCTCATAGTCTACTTCAGACGGTTCGATATTTATCTTAGGGGCAACTGACTCCTGCTTGTGAAAAAACCAAGCAGCTACTGCCGCGACAATCAACGCCACAAAGATGAGAACTTTAGCATTCACGAGCGATCAGTCCCATCGATATCGCTCTTTAAGACATAGCCTGCTATAAAGTCATCATAATGCCCATGACCTTTTAGTATTAAATCACAGACTTCGCGAACCGCGCCGCAACCGCCAGCATTGGTCGTTACCATATCGACTCGATTGATCACCTCTGAATGCGCATTAGGTACAGTGGCAGCAAAGCCAACAGACTGCAAGGCCTTAATATCTGGCAAGTCATCACCCATATAAGCGCAATCTTGGGCTGATATATTACTGCCGTCAGCTTGCAGATCTTTTAACAGCTCTTGTAGAGCCACCAGCTTGTCATCACGACCCTGAACCAGATGGTCAATACCGATCTCATTAGCACGCTTTTCTACCATTGGGCTAGTACGACCCGTGATAATGGCAGTTTTGATACCATACTTGCCTAAAGCCTTAGTACCAATACCATCTTGAACGGAAAAGGCCTTGGTCTCTACCCCATTAGCGTCATAAATAATCTTACCGTCTGATAATATCCCATCGACATCTAACACCAACATTTTTACTTTACTGGCTTTTTCTAGCAAATCTTTCATCGTAGTCTCTTATTAACAATCTGTTATTAGTAATGTGTTAATAGCAATCTATTATTAGCATCGACTTTAAGGTTGGTAGTCAGCTATATTAGCCAAATTAGGTTAAATAGTTCGTCATGATTCAGCGTTATTTAACCCCTGCTTGTAGCAGATCATGAACCGTAATAATACCTTCAAGCGACTGATCTTCATCTAAAATTAGCAGCTGATTAATACTCTTTTCGTTCATGACGCTAAGCGCATCCGAAGCACGCATATTTTTATTCACACTCTGCGGTGATTTAGTCATAACGTCACTGATAGTTGTCGCCAGATCGATACCTTTCTCAAGACCTCGGCGCAAATCACCATCGGTAAAGACGCCAACTACCTTATTACTGCTCCCTACGCTATTATCGCCCTCGACAATGACGGTCATGCCCAGTCTTCCACTAGTCATTGTAAATAACGCTTCATGCAGCGCCGCAGTAGACTGAACAATAGGTAATGACTCACTTAGGGGATGCATCAAATCCTCAACGCGCATCAGTAGCTGTCGACCCAAAGCACCTGCTGGATGTGACAACGCAAAATCTTCTGAGGTAAATCCGCGCGCATGCACCAATGCCACAGCTAAAGCATCGCCTAACGCTAAGGTTGCTGTGGTACTAGAGGTTGGTGCTAGTCCTAACGGACAGGCTTCGTCAGACTGCCCTAGCGTTAGCGCAATATCTGCCGACTTGGGTAAGATACCACGCTTATCCCGACTAATACTGATTAGCGGAATCTCTAACCGCTTAACGACTGGCAATAAGGTCTTGATCTCGTCAGACTCACCAGAGTTTGAAATGGCAATTAACACATCACCTTTTACCAACATACCTAGATCGCCATGACCTGCCTCACCAGGGTGCATAAAGAATGCAGGTGTCCCTGTCGAGGCAAAGGTAGCTGCCATTTTTCGGCCGATCAATCCCGACTTACCCATTCCGGTGACAACCACCCGGCCCTCGCACTGCAAAATTGTCTCACAAGCACGGGCAAATCTATTATCTAGCTGTTCAATCAATAAACTTAGTGCGGCTTGCTCAGTTTGAATAGCATTAACTGCTGTCTCAATGAATTGATCATCGCTCAAATTCGTCATGAAATCACTCTGCTTATCTAAACCACTAAAGTCTGCGAGTATAGATTAAATCGTAGACATTACCAAATATAGGGGCAAACCGCTTAGAGAATTATCAAGTCCCCAGCTAACAAGTACAATTCTAAGGAGTTTAACAATGGTAGCACCGCCAGACAACTTATCAAGCGATCTATAGAGTTCTCCTTAAAAAATGACCTACTTAATAGTAGGTCAATAGATAGCACATAGATTAGATAGCTACAGCTACTAGATTGGCCGATTAAGCCCCCCTTTGATAACTAGCTGTGATAATTAGCTGTTATTGCCAAAGTCATCTTTAGGCGCGTCGTCGAAATCGTCATGACCATTATCGCCTTTAGGCTCAAAGCTGCGCTCTTCAAAGCCGCGATCTTGGACAAAGCCGCCGCGCTCAAAGCCGCGATCTTGGGAGAATCCACGATCTTGAGGGAAGCCACGGTCTTGATTGAAGCCGCCACGGTTAAAGCCGCCTCGATTACCACCGAAACCACCGCCTTGATCAAAACCACCACGCTCAAAGCCTCCAACCATAGGACCTGCGCCTTGATAGCCACCTTGCATACCACCTGTTGTTGCTGGATTACTGCCTCGTGGGTTGCGCGCTGGCACTACGGTTGAAATAGCATGCTTATAGACCATTTGACTAACGGTATTTTTTAGCAAAACCACGTATTGATCAAATGACTCTATCTGGCCTTGTAGTTTTATACCATTAACCAAAAAGATAGAGACTGGAATTCTGTCTTTTCTAAGTGAGTTTAAGAAAGGATCTTGTAGGGTTTGTCCTTTAGACATGAGATAACTCCTGAAAATAGCGTAATAAATAAAAATAAATTAAGTATGATTATTCAAGATTCATAGAATCAAAAATTATAAATAATTTATAAAAGCAAGATAAATTTATATGTCCAATTGGAGGAGGACGCTATTTCGCCAAACATCATGTCGTAATCTGACTTATCTACAACAATATTTTCCATGGGCTGCTTATTAATAGATATAAAACATTAATAGATATAAAATTTATCAAACTTTACAAAGTTATTTTAAGTATGGTCTTACTTCTTTAATAGAGTCAAAAATATGCAATGATGGAGCAAGAACAATACGTTCAGATAAGCTATCCGATGAAGACAAATTACAGGAGAGCTTATTCAGTTTACGGAGCCATGTATACTGACGTTTTGCCAGTTGCCGTGTTGCATATAATGCCTTATTTCGCATCTCATAACAAGCGAGCTTCTGTACCTCAGTGTGGTGGTTTGGTAGAGAAACTGTAGCAGTTTGAACGCTATTTTTACTGGGCAAAAATGCCTTGTAAAATTGCTCACTATCGAGATGATCAAGCTCTAAAACTGGGTGTGAAATCCTTACTAAATATTCTAAAACCTGTCGATAGCCCACGCAGCGCATTGATGCCAAATCTGGAGACAATGCATAGTGTTTAAGTAGGCTAATAACTTCATTAACCAATCCTTGCTGCCACATAATATCCAACCGCTGTTCAATGCGCTCGTGAAGCCAAGTGCGATCAGGCATTATTGTTAATCCATACCACTGATGGCCGCTTTCTAGCGCTAAAGCTCGTTTAGGCTGGGCTTGCCACTCACTCATCGCTCGACCAGTCTGCTTGAACACTTCTACCGCGCGAGTAATGCGCTGCGTATCAGCGGGCTTCAATTTAGCATGGCTAACAGGATCTACGTTTGCCAAATACTGGTACAGGGTATCAATGCCCTCGGCTTGACGCCACTGCTCTACTTCGGCTCGAACCTGAGCATCACTATCCGGCACATTTGAGATGCCCTCAAACAGCGCCATATAGTACATCATTGTGCCGCCAACCAGTAACGGAATTTTACCTTTTTCGTGAATACTAGGGATAAGGCGCTCCACATCCCGAACAAACTCTGCCACACTGTAGCTTTGTGTCGGATCGATAATATCTACCAAATGATGGGGATAGCTCTTAAGCTCATCCGCCGTTGGTTTTGCCGTACCGATATTCATATCCCGATATACCAGCGCCGAATCTACAGAGATCAGCTCATAGCGTCCTGAATCATATAGCTCATATGCCAATGCAGTTTTGCCGCTAGCCGTTGGCGCCATGAGACAGACGACACTATTGTTGTCAATGTTAAGCTCATTCATCTTATTAACTGTCATTACGGTTACCGCTTGGTTCTATCAAATTGTTCAGCATAATTTGAAGTAACTGCTCTATACCTAATACCGCCATGGAGTAGTGATTTAGGCTATCGATCAGCTGACTTCTTGCGGCTTCGTCATTCGAGATTCCTGATAGACAGTCGTTATAGTGATGACGAATCGCTATAGCATCCTGACCACTATCGATTTCTACAACTTTCTTATCGTCCTCTTGTAGCAATAGTTTAAGAAGCTCTTGATAGCTTATTACAAAATGCTGGTCACGCCAGTAAAGTAATAGCAAAGGAGTATCGACACTATACTCAGTGAAATCATGGTCAACAGAGCCACTATTATCTGGCCGCTTAGTGATGACTTTTAGTAGTCTCGGTAAATCGTCTAATCCTTGAGAGTTTGACAACGCCGTTGGCAATGGTCTTGCACTTACTATCGCCTTATCTATATTGGCAAGATGGTCTTGCTCATGCCTTTGCACAAGGTTGTTCATACTGCCAAGATTGTTATTGAACGAAGTACTAGAGAAGTCATTGCTATCTGTTAACTGACCGTGAACCTGACTGGTATTAGATAGTGAATTTGCCGAACTTTTAGCCGTTCGATAAGCCTGAGTGCGTTCTTTAACCTGCCGCTGATCGCTTACTAATGGATTATCCGAATAACTGGTTGAAGAATTCGATTGTATTCTCTTGGAACTAAAAACCCCGAGCTTTGCTTTAATCGCATAGTCGAGATGCGCCATAATATTAGCCAGCGCATGAATCTTAATGCGCTGCTTACTCGGATGCACATTCACGTTAAGCCAATGCGTGGGCAGTTGGAAATACAGCGCATAACCACAGGCAGTCGTCGCCGCACTTTGAATGGTTTGGCGCAATTGGCTAGCAATGATCTGGTCTTTAATAAGGCGACCATTGACATAGATAAGCTTAGGAAGTGATGGCGGCGACTGATACTGCTGCGCAGTCCAAAGCCAGCCCTCAATTTGCGGATTGCCCAAAATTTGTGACTCACTACCGTAAGTAAGGCTGTCATCTACCGTCACTGGCGCTGAAGTACTTTCACGCTGCGACTCTAGCAAACCTGCCAAATCCACAATTAAAGGCACACTTTGCGCGGTTAATGACATACCAAGCGCTTGCTCTAATCGTGATAAAGGCAAACGACCAACTTTGTCACTATCCCCTAACAGATCAGCATTGAGCACTTCATTATCTGCTTGTGCTTCACTCGCCAGCAGAACTAAGCGCTTTTTTTGTTCGTGATATAAGGTTAAGCTAACATCGGCATAAGCCACAGCAACCTCACGAACCACAGATTCGATATGGGCGAACTCAGTAGCGACGGATTTTAGATTACCGCGACGCGCAGGTACATTAAAATACAGGTCTTTGACCAGAACCGTCGTACCTTGCGAGTGAACTATCGGCGCTAATATGGGCGACTCTTCTAAGATACCTGCGACACTTAACTGCCGACCAATGCCACTATCGTCATGACTGCTCGATAAGGTCAATCTCGATACCGCCGCTGTCGATGCCAATGCTTCACCGCGAAAACCTAAGGTGGTAATACCTTGAAGGTTAGCCACATCCGCGACTTTGCTGGTCGCATGCCGCGTGACCGCCATCACCATATCATCAGGATGAATCCCGCAGCCATTGTCACTGACTTCAATCATGCCCATGCCGCCCTGAGTGACTTTAATCTCAATTTGGGTAGCACCGGCGTCAATGGCATTCTCTAGCAGCTCTTTGACCACAGAGGCTGGCCGAGTGACAATCTCGCCTGCGGCCAATTGATTGATTAATAATGGCGGTAGTTTTTTGATCCGTGAATGACAGGAATTGTTGGAAGACATCATCGGTGGCATAGAAGGGAGACTTATATAGTTTGGATAGTCTATAAATAGGGTAAGTTGATTTATTTTTACTTAGGCTATTTTAAATAACAATAACGCAAGACATGACAGCTATCACACCATCACTTCTTAAGATTCAAAAGATTAAAAATTTAAAAGTTAGTAAAGTCAGTCAGCTCAATACCTGCTACCTTACCTTGCGTAGTGACAGTCAATTGAACTTGACGCCCCTCTTTACCATCATCGCTACTGTTGTCTGCTTGAGCGATATCTATTAGCAATACAGGCGGCGTGAGATAGTCTTCGGCACGACTGGCCCACTCAATAATTAATAGCGCGTTCGGGTCATCCTGATATTCATCAAAGCCAATAAACGACAGCTCTTCAGGGTCTTGTAAACGGTATAAATCAACGTGATATACCGGCTTACTCCTGCCCTTGCCACTCTCGCCTTGCAGCGCAATCTCATAGGGTTCAACCAAAGTATAGGTCGGACTTTTGACCGCACCGCTATGACCCAATGCATGTAGCCAATATCGCGTTAATGTAGTCTTGCCTGCACCCAAGTCACCAGATAACCAAACACTGCCTGCTAGATTCAGGTCTGCCAACTGTTCAGCCAGGCGCTGAGTATCGGCTTCAGAACTTAACGTCAGTGTCAGCGTTAAGGGCATAGAATTATTTAGTGCCTCAAGCATTGGTCACCTGTAACTTAACTTTCGGATTAATAAAGGGCTGACCTTTAATAAGCTTATGATACATCTCAGGGTCGCTCCATTCGGCTTTGATCTGATCACTAAACTCAAAGTCTGCAAGCTCAAGCTTGCCCATATGCTCATTGGTGACGTCCTCGCTAAAGCACTGCGCGTAGCCCGTAGCTGTCTCATGAGCGATGACCGAATAGACGCTGACGTCTGCTTCGCCGTTTTGCATTTGCGTTTGCTTTAAGATGCTATCTGCCCAAAAAAATATGACGCGCGAGAACTGCTCGGCCGATGGTGACACAGGCAAGCTAATCCAGCGCGCGCTAAACTTTTTGCACGCTTCAATATACTCAGGGTCGTCTTTATTCCAAAAACAAATGGCATGGTCAAAGCTATCGATAATATCTTTAATCGACGATTTGAGCAGACCAAAGTCATAGACCATCTGACCGTGGTCCAGACGCTGCGCCTCCAAGATTAGCTCAACCTGGTAGCTGTGCCCGTGAATTGAGCGCTTGCAGCGGTCTGAGCTACAATTGCGCACGATATGGGCGTTTTCGAATTTGAACAGTTTGCGAATGCGCATAAGTGAGATTAAGTCATTATTAGTTAAAGTGGCTTCATTATAGCAAAGCAGGCCTAGCCTAGATATTGATAATACAAAATCAAACTTTCGGTACTACTTATTGGGTTATTTATTGGAAAGTCATTAGCTTATTTCACTTTAGCTTTAAACTCACGTTATGTACTTCCATTAAAAGCTTGTAGCCCGCCTGTATGGATAAATAGTATCTTACTCGCTGATGCAAAGTCGCCTTGCTCTATCATAGCTAACAATCGATAAAACGCCTTTCCCGTATAGATAGGCTCAAGAGGCAGAGCATAGCGGGCTTTTATATCGGCAATAAAGGTCAGTAGCTCATCGTTAAATTTGCCGTAGCCGCCGAACTTATCTTCCGAATATAGCGTCCAGTTTTGCTTATCACCCTCTGTCCACTGCTGGATATCATTAATCAAAAAGTCGCCTTTTAAGGCGGAAAAGCCAAGTAATCTCTGATTACGATGACTCGCGTTTATTAGTCCAGCAAATGTACCGCCCGTCCCTACTGCGCAGACGATAGCATCAAAACCTTGGCAATCTTGTTCACTTAAAATCTCCTCGCAGCCTTTTACCGCAAGCGTATTGGTCCCGCCTTCAGGAATGATATAAGCGTTGGGATAACGGGCTTGCAATTCAGTTAAAAACTCAGGGGTATGCTTACGGCGATAATCGGTACGGCTGACAAACTCTAACCGCATACCCAAACTTTGCGCCGTCGTGAGGGTTGAGTTCAATGGTTTATCTGCTAACTCTGCCCCACGAATGATACCAATACTGTCAAAGCCGAATGACGTAGCCGCATGAGCCAAGGCGTGAATATGATTGGAATACGCCCCGCCAAAGCTAAGCAATTGCGAATATCCTAGCCGCTTGGCCTCAATCAGATTGTATTTGAGCTTGAACCATTTATTGCCCGAGATGGTCGGATGCACTTGGTCGATGCGTTTGACGGTGATGGTAATGTCATCGAGTAATTGGATGGTCTGATAGGGAATGGGCATGTTGCAGGTTAACATAGGTTGCGCGGTTTATTAAACAGTTAGAGACTACAGCGAAAATGAAACGTATTAATTAAAAAATGGCTTGTGCAATCGCTAACCCACCTGACATAACTTAGCTCAGCTATTAATAATAAATAACATTTTCTAACTTATCGTCTGCATAAGCATCGGAATTGGTAAGGTGACCGTCGTAAGGACCTACTTTAGTGACGACTAGACCTTGCTTAAAGACAATTTGCAGGCCGTGCTCTGGCTCCCAGTCGCAACCGCACTCTAAGGAGATATAAACTTCTTTATCTCCATAAGCACGCCGACTGACTACAGGCATAGCGCCAAGCTCAATATGTTGCCAAATACCTTGTGGATCTACAGCCCCGATATAACCATCTTCCTCTGGTGTCACATAATCGGCCACGTCTTTGTAATATTGATAAATATGGCTTTGGGCTTGCTTCAAGACCGACTCATCAATAGTTAAAAAGTTAGCGATGGCTTGATGAAAATCCTCTTTGGCCTCATCTTCTGCATAACCTTCTAAAATGAACTCAACCTTTTTGCCACCAAAGACGTCTACAGCAATAGGCTTACTTTTTAGCCAATTATCGAACTCATATCGTTGGACTTCACCGAGAATTGGCACTTCAATCATGGTTGATATCCTTTAAAGATTTGACTAACCGCTTATAGTCTGCCCACAATAAACTGGTTACGGTGTTATCCTCACTAGCCCTATGCTGTTAACTGTATAGTTTGCGCTCGGCTTCCTTGTAGCAATATTATTGTGGATTGACTATAGTTTATAAATCTAAGAAATAGTTAAAGTACTCTGTGTCCATAACGTAGCCTACGGACTCATAAAGCTGCTGCGCATTGGTGTTGTCACGGGCCGTCTGCAAACTGATGCCTTTAGCCTTGGTACTCACCGCATGGTCACGCGCGGCGTTTAGTAACTGTCTACCGATGCCTTGACCGCGATATTCTTCAAGGACATACAAGTCATTCAATACCCAAGTGCGCGCAGCGGATACCGATGAAAAGCTAGGATACAGCTGGGTGAAGCCAATTGGCTTATCATCGTCGTCCTTTGCAAGTAAAATGACGGACTCTGCATTTGCCAGTCGCGCTGATAAAAATGACCGTGCTAAGTCTAAATCACTGGGCTGACCATAAAACACTCGGTAATTATCAAAAAGAGGGACGACTGACGCTAGTTCTGAGGCGGTAACTTGGATGATTGTCATATTTAAGTTTCGTTATTTTAGCTATATAAAATATCAATGAAATTATACTTTATAGGACACATGCTGCCTATAGAGCATTAAATGAAAATTTATATCAATTTTTCGCTATCAATTTGATTATAAATAAAGGTAGATCCCCCTATCGAAAACCTACCTTCTACTTACAAGACTATAGGTTACTTACAAGATCATAGATTAATTATCAAATTTAATAGTCTCAAGCGTGGTCTCACCACGACTGTTTTTGACAAATCTCTCCAATATAACGAGGCATTTACTGCCAAACATACCCGTCAAGCGATAATTGCTATTTGCTTTGGGGGTAAAGGTGCCGGTGACACTACAGGCATTAAAAGCATCATTGCCTCTAAAATATACTGAAAATGGCTGGTCAGGTGTAATATAGCGTTCTGTCACTGTGACATCTACCGTGCTGCCAACTGCTGACTGATAAAGCCGCTGCTCTCTATCAGTGGGTTTGGGCAGGTTTAAATCATTATCAAATATTAACCGCATTTCTTTATCGTTAAAGCCCTGAATAGGAAGTCGGGTAGATTTTGAACTACCATGCATAGATAGCACGCCTGTCCCGAGTTTGGTCGAGCTACGATATCTATCAGAGTTTGGTGTCGCATTGAAGGAGCCACCCCACCCGGTCACAACTTGCAGCTTGGTTGAGGTTTTCTCAGGTAATTGGGCGACATACATGTTATCGGTAAGAAGATTTAAAGAACTTTTTGCCACTTGGCAGCCTTGCAGACCTAAAGTAGCCATCCCTAGTATTGCTATATTAGTGAATATCTTGTTCATCTGTTTCTCTTAAAATTGGAAGCTTAGTGTCGGATTAGTAACTATAGCGTGTGGTTAGCGATAGCCTAACTCACAGAATAGTATCGATAATTATAACCACGATAGATATTTAAAAGATAGCTGATATTACCGCTAGCCCCGACTGCAGCGGTATCCTGCTAGATTGAGCGGGCTGTGGGCGCTTGCCTGAAGGTGGTATCGAGAATACAGGAACACCATCAGGCTCTAGCGCCCGTCCCGCTCAGACTAGCAGATACAAGCAAAAGGCGGGATTAGCTCCCCCACCTTTATCTAAAGTACTTAGAGCTTATCAAACCTGCGCCCATAAAAAAGCCCGCCTAATGAGTGACGGGCTTTTTCATGTCAGACGACTTAAATCATCAATAACTTAACGAGCAAACTACTCGCTAAACGCTAAAGGTCGGTCGCCGTCCGCATCTTGGATACGGGTTGGTAGGCCGATTTTATTGAGTAAGTTAATGAAGGGCTTGGCGTCCAATTCTTCGACGTTGACCATCTTGCCTGCGTTCCACTCGCCAGTGGCAACGAGCATGGCAGCAGCGACAGGGGGCACGCCTGCGGTGTAGGAGATACCTTGGCTGCCGACTTCGTTATAGGCGTCTTTGTGGTCAGCGACGTTATAGATGAAGATCTCGCTATCTGTGCCATTAATCTTGCCTTTCACCTTGTCACCGATGCAGGTCTTGCCCGTATAGTTTGGCGCGAGTGAGCTTGGGTCTGGCAGGACGGCTTTCACAACTTTCAGTGGTACAACCTCTAAGCCTTCAGCAGTAGTGACCGGTTGCTCAGAGAGTAGGCCGAGGTTTTGCAGTACGGTGAAGACGTTGATGTAGTGCTCGCCAAAGCCCATCCAAAAGCGGATGTTGGGCACGTCTAAGTTGGCGGACAATGAGTGAATCTCGTCGTGACCAGACAGGTAGCTGTTTTGCTCGCCAACGACAGGCAAGTCGTCAGTACGTTTGACCTCAAACATTTTATTAGATTGCCACTGGCTGTTCTGCCAAGAGTAGACGGTGCCAGTGAACTCGCGGAAGTTAATCTCGGGGTCGAAGTTGGTGGCGAAGTATTTGCCATGGCTACCCGCGTTGATATCGATGATGTCGATATCAGTGACGCTACCCTTGTCCATCATGTCGTAGCCTAGGCGCGCGTAAGCGTTGACGACGCCGGGGTCGAATCCTGCGCCTAAGATAGCGGTGATGTTGTTATCGGCGCAGCGCTGTTTGCGTTTCCACTCGTAGTTGCCGTACCAAGGCGGTGTTTCGCAAATCTTGCGTGGGTCTTCGTGGATGGCGGTGTCGATATAAGCAGCACCCGTGTCGATACAGGCCTCTAACACGGTCATATTAACGAACGCTGAACCGACGTTGATGACGATTTGCACGCCAGTATCGCGAATAAGCTGGGCCACCGCTTCGCTGTCCATGGCATCAACTTCGTGGGTTTTTAGTATGGCTTCTTGCTTAAAGCTGCCCTTCTCCACGATGCTAGCGGCGATAGCATCGCATTTGGCTTTGGTGCGTGAAGCGATGTGAATCTCGCCGAGTACGTCATTGTTCATAGCACACTTATGCGCGACGACTTGGGCGACGCCGCCTGCACCGATGATAAGTACGTTACGTTTTGGAGCTGAGCTAGCTGGACTGGTTGTGGTCAACGGATGAATCCTCCTTTGAGTGCCATATTGATGAGTGGTTGGCACAGGTTAATGATGTACGTGAATTAAAAAGGAAGACCAGAGGAAAACCCACGTACCCGAATTGCTAATTAAACACCCTCATAGTGCCTCTTTTATTAAAGGAAAACGTGCTGCCCTTTTTGTAAAAGCTAGGCGGCAAGCACTGATCATGAAGGTAGATTTCTTTTTAACACTTAAGAGAATATACGGCTTAAATGACTCGCCTCTCCAATTTATATTGGGCAAAAAACTAACCATTACAAATGGTAAAACTCTAAATTAACCAGAACGATGTTTTCGCAATTTACGACAGACTGGCTTTAAAGTCCTCATAACCGAAGGTTTTTTGCACGGTTAACTTGCCCTCATCATCGCGGATAACGATAGACGGCATGGCGACACCATTAAACCAGTTTTTCTTGACCATGGTGTAGCCAGCCGCATTGCCAAACGCGACTCTATCGCCAATCTGTAAAGGCTGCGCTAGCTGGTATTCACCAAAAATGTCGCCAGCCAGACACGACTTGCCATAGATAATGGTCGATGTAGCAGACTCAGTTGCTATGAGCTGACAAGCTTCAGCGTTTATCTCAACCACAGGTGCAGTCTCACGGTAGATAAGTAGGTCGAGCATGTGCGCCTCAATAGACGAGTCCACTACTGCGAGTGCCTTGCCATTATGAAGCGTATCAAGCACCGTGGTGACCAGTTTAGCCGCGCCGTGGATACAGGCTTCACCTGGCTCAAGATACACCTGAACGCCGTGGGTTTCGCTAAATTGCTTAAGCCGCTCGGCCAGCTTCTCTAAAGGATAATCCGGCGCAATAAAGTGAATACCGCCGCCTAGGCTCACCCAATCAAGCTGCTTGAATAGGTGGCCAAACTTAGCTTCGATATCATCAAGGCTGGCGCTAAAGGCGTCAAAGCTATCATTCTCGCAGTTGTTATGAATCATCACTCCGCTAATGTCGCTTACCACACCCTCAATTTTATTAATATCATGCTCACCTAGACGGCTAAAGGGCCGCGCAGGGTCAGCGATAATAAACGACGAGTTACTGGTCTGCGGATTGAGGCGCAGTCCTACAGGGATGCCTTGCGCTTGCGCCTTGTCTTTAAAAGCTGCCAGCTGGTTAAAGGAATTAAAGATGATTTTGTCAGCGTACTCAAGTACCTCATCTATCTCATTTTCAGCATAGGCGACGCTATAGGCATGCGTTTCGCCTGCAAAGGCCTCTTTACCCAAGCGTACTTCATTGAGTGATGACGAGGTCGTGCCGTGCAAATACGGACTCATGACATCGAACACACCCCAAGTCGCGAAGCATTTAAGCGCCAGTAAGGCCTTAGCGCCTGACAGCTCGCAAAGACGCTGAACGATACTTAGATTACGCCGTAATGCGGGCACATCAATTTCATAATAGGGCGTGGTTAAAGATACAGTCGTCATCGTTGAAGCCTTTGGCAGGTCATAGTCTATAGTAAACAAAAGGGGCAAAAATTGGGCAATTATAATAGGTAATGGCTAAGAACCCAATAGGGAATCATGCTCAACGGTGCAATTAAGAATAGACGTCAACCTATAGACTATCATAACAGGCGTTAGCAATAGACCGTCATAGTAACGATGGTTAGGTGAATTTAAAACTCTAATCTTCTAAGGCTCGCTTAACCGGAGCAAAGCTACGCCGATGCGCTGGCAAAACACCATGCTCAGCGATAGCAGCCAGATGGGCTTGAGTCGGATAGCCCTTATGCTGCTCAATAGCAAACTCTGGGTGCTGCTTGGCCAACTCATACATGCCTAGATCTCGGCTAACCTTAGCCAACACACTTGCAGCAGCTATACTGGTATGGCGACCATCGCCTTTGACCCACGCTTGCAAGTCGATTTGCTCACGATTGATACCGAGAGTGGCCAACTTAGTAAAATCAAACTCTGGGCAACGATTGCCATCGAATAATAGCTCAACGCTTAACGTTGACCTATCAAAATTCTGAATAGCGGTATCTTGCTCCTCACCCTCTCTGGCTTCAGGTAGGCTTTCGACGATAGCTTGCAATAATTGCTCAGTACATAACTGCATGCCTAGCATCGTCGCTTGCAAGATATTGACCTGGTCAATGACTGCCGCGGGCACATCCGCTACGACATAACCTAACGCCTGCTGTTGAATAAGGGGATAGAGTAAATCACGCTTTTTTTCACTTAGCTTCTTAGAGTCCGTCAATATTGCTAGTGGTGTACCCTGCAACGGCTGCGCCTCAATCTCACCTGACCATGCCGTCGGCAGTATGGCCGCCGCAACCACCACATCACCGAGTAATGGCCCCCGCCCTGCTTCATCGACGCCAATTTGTAGTCGCAGCTCAGTAGACTCTACCCTACTATCCTTCGCACCTTTCATATCCTTCAGTAGCGCTAGTGAATTAAGCGACCCTGATAACCGGATAGGCGCTTCTAAACTGATATATTGACCCTTAACAGCGACTTGCTGAATCTGCTGCTGAATGGCTGCTTTAGATAACGATGGTGACACAGATGGTATGGCATTCATAAATATGGCTTTTAGTAAATGGCAAAAAGGCTTTTGATCAACACAGTTAATCTGATTTAAAACTGATACGTAAAAGAGTAGCTAGTATAAATTTACTGGCTAAAAGTCATCAGATGGCTGAGGCGGACGTAAGCTTATACTAGCAACTTTGTGACCAATATAAAATGGATTGACTATAAAAGGGACAGTAATGAGCGCAACAAAGGCTGTAAAAAATAGCAGGCTTAACTTACTATGCAAAACAGCTATGAAAAAACAACTATTAAACACAGCTTGCTTACTGCGTTCAAGATTTCTGCTGCTCAAGCCAATGCTCAACAACAGCATGCGCCGGCTGTTGGTTGCTTTGGTTTTTTAAAGCTTCTTTGGTCTGAATCAACGCTTGTTGCTGCACCTTGTAAGCACGATCTAGCATGAGCTGAGTCACGCTGCGACAGATGCTCATAGCGGTGGCTTTTTCTTGAATCAGCTCAGGGACGATTTGCTCGTCTGCCAATATATTAGGTAAGGACACAAAGGGTACTTTGACGAGACGCTTCGCAATCTGATAAGTAAGGTTATTTAATTGATAAATAACGACCATCGGCCGCTCAAGCAGCATCGCCTCTAGGGTAGCTGTTCCAGAAGCCAGTAACACGATATCAGAAGCCGCCATCGCTTGCTGACTGAAGTTAGGCTGCGACTGATCGTAGACCACCGTTATCGCCTCACGAAGTTGCGCTGAGTGCTTATCGATTAAGTCTTGGACGATATATTGATGGTTCTGATCGACTGTAGGCACGATAAAGCACAGCTTAGGATCGACCAGTAGTAGCTTTTGGATACCGTCTAACATCAGTGGTAGTATCGCATTAATCTCACTGCGCCGTGAGCCTGGCATCACACAAATTAGCTGACTGACGTCCTGATAACGCTCCTTAAAATACTGCTGCAAGCCATCATTGTGCCAAACTAATGTGCTGCGTAGCTCAGCGGTCGGCGTTTTGACGAGATATTCTGGAATAGTGTGCAGCAGCGGATGACCTACACACACAGCAGGGTGATGATGACGCTTATATACAGCTAGCTCAAAAGGAAACAGGCAGAGCACCAAATGCGTTGCTGCCTTAATCCCGTGTATTCGTGACTCGCGCCATGCCCAAACCGAAGGACTAACGTACTGCACACAAAATACGCCTCTTGGTTTGAGCTTTTTGGCGACCCGAAGGTTAAAGTCTGGTGCGTCAATACCAATAAACCAATCTATATTGGCCTGCTTAAAAGCGGCTAATAGCTCTTGCCGAGCTTTTAGCAAATCAGGTAACTGCGACAACACCTCGACCAAGCCCATGACAGCAAGGCGCTCTAATTCAAAAATAGGCGTTAACCCCTGCGCAATCATGCGAGCGCCGCCCACACCAACCCAAGTAATACCGTCAAAAAGATTGTTCATCTGCGCCATAAAATCAGCACCTAGCGCATCTCCAGACGCCTCTCCTGCGACAATACCTATCACCATCTGAGGTTCTGCGCGGCCACTATGAGTCTTGACTTGTTGGGAAATAGTCTCATTGTGATTAGATCGCGATATCATAAGACTCTCATATATAAAATTTTGGAATAAGCTAGTGACGACTTCATAGTATTATCAAAAGTATAACAAATTTTTCGTTTTTACATTCCAGTAATCAGTCAATTAACTCTACCTATACTCTTGTCATCTGATAATTTAGACCGCATAATGAAAAGCTCAACCCTATAGCTAGTAGAAAGAAAATCATGATGACACCAGCCACTCATAATGTAGATATTGATGACGTGAATATTGAAGAATTTATCCCCTTAGTAACTCCAGCTGAATTAAAGGCGGAGCTGCCTTTATCCGACGTCGCCCATCATACCGTATTGCATGGTAGACAGACCATTCAGAATATATTGGATGGTCATGACAAACGCTTGTTTGTCGTTATTGGGCCATGCTCTATTCACGATATAGCAGCTGCTCACGAATATGCTGACCGCTTAGCAGCACTCGCCAAAGAGATTGAAGACACGATCTTTATTGTTATGCGCGTTTATTTTGAAAAACCTCGCACCACGGTCGGTTGGAAAGGTCTCATTAATGACCCTGATATGAATGACAGCTTTGATATTCAAAAAGGACTACGCCTAGCTCGCAAGCTACTGCTTGATCTCAATGAAAAGGGCTTACCTTGTGCGACTGAAGCGCTAGACCCCAATACGCCGCAGTACATTCAAGACTTGATTAGCTGGTCAGCTATTGGCGCGCGCACGACTGAAAGCCAGACCCACCGCGAGATGAGCTCTGGTCTCTCCTGCCCAGTCGGCTTCAAAAATGGCACCGATGGCAGCATGACAGTGGCTGTCAACGCCATGCAAGCGGTACAAGTCGGTCATAGCTTTTTGGGACTGTCCTCTGATGGTAAAGTCTCTATTATTAAGTCTAAAGGCAATCCATACGCACACGTTGTACTCCGCGGCGGCGCAGCAGGGCCTAACTATGACGAGACAGCGGTCGCTCAAGCTGAAAATGAGCTGGCTAAAGGTAAAACTAGCGGCAAGATTATGATTGACTCTAGTCATGCCAACTCTGGTAAAGACCCTTATCTTCAACCGATGGTCATCAAAAACGTCGCTGAGCAAATCAAAAATGGTAATAAATCTATCATTGGTCTGATGATCGAAAGTCATTTAAAAGGTGGTAACCAGAAGCTCACTAGCAATCTCGAAGATTTAGAGTATGGCAAGTCTATTACCGATGGCTGTCTTGACTGGGAAAGTAGTGTCGCTGCCCTCCGTAACCTGCGCGATGAGGTAAAAGACGTCCTCCCTAATCGTTAATGGTATTAAGCCGTTAAGCGGCCCTCTGTTTTATATAATAAAAAGCCCATCAAATCGATGGGCTTTTTACGTTAGAGCCTTAGATGACGGTAAACACTTGAACTTATGACTCAGCGTTCAATACACTACCTAAACTTTCGAGGACATGCTTAGATGACACACGATCGCGCAGCTTGAGCAGCTGATCATGAGCGACTGATTTACGCGCATCAACTAAGGTGTACCAACGTGCGAGTACTTGCAGCAAGCGTGAGGCCAATACTGGATTTAGCTCATCAAGCTTGGCGATGACCTCAGTATAGACCTCTAGTCCTACTTGCGTCCAAAGCACATCCGGCTGCGCGGCAAAGGCACTTATTACCGCACGCACCCGGTTCGGCGTACCCCAATCAAAGTCATCTCGTGCCATCAGCTTGGTAATGTCATCGGCACTGACATGGTCTGAAGCCGCCTGAACGCTAAACCACAAGTCGATGACTAAGGCTTCATCATTGAAGCGCTCATAGAAGTTCGTTAGATATTTCTCAGTGTCTGATAATTGATGATTGACTATTGCTTTTAGTGCACCCAAGCGCTCTGTCATACAGCTGGCTGACTCGTACTGCTGCACTGCCCAATCAGCTGCACCATCAACCTTAGCGGTCAGTGCCAAATCCAATAGGACATTTCTTAAGGCACGCTTGCCACGAGCTGTTGGTGTATCTTCAAAGGTAACGATTGGCAGCGACTGATACCACTGTTTAAGCTTTGGCTTTAAATGAGTCGCGACCTGATTGTATAAAGCTTCACGTTTTTGTTTCATTACGGCTGGATCATAGTTTTGACTCATCGCCGTAGCCAGCTCACGCTGTGAGGGGATATCAAACAGTCTCGCGGCTAGCATAGCGTCTTCATCGATTAGCGACGGCATAGTAGCTGATAAGGCTTCTAAATATCTGGACGCAGGTTTATCTTGCAGCAATATTTTATTAACCAGTATCTGCGTCGCCTGCCAGCGATTAAAGCCATTGGTCTCATGGGTCATGAGAAAGGCTAAATCATCATCCGAATAATCAAAATTCAATTGTACCGGGGCACTAAAGTCGCGCAGCAAGGAGATGACGGGCATCTTAGCGATATTATTAAAGGTATAAGACTGCTCTTGTTGATCTAAAAGTAGCAACCGCTCCTCTAAGATAGCGCCTGAATCTCTATCGAATAAGGCAGTGGCTACCGGAATCGGTAATGGTTTTGGCGCATCAAATCCTGATACTTGCCGTGTCTGCTGCGATAAGGTAATCGTCAAAGTTTGCGACTCAGCATCAAAGTTATGCTGTCCTGAGAGCGTTGGCGTGCCCGGCTGACGGTACCAATCTAAGAATGGCTCTACACTGGTGTCAGTCACACTCATAGCAGATAAGAAGTCCTCGACCGTCACAGCTTGACCATCATAACGACGGAAGTATTCATCAGTCCCTTTTCGGAACTTATCTGGCCCTAATGTGTTATAAATCATGCGCACAATTTCTGCGCCTTTCTCATAGACCGTGGTGGTATAAAAGTTATTAATCTCGGCAAAACTCTCAGGGCGCACAGGATGTGCAAGCGGCCCAGCATCTTCACTGAATTGATGCGCGCGCAGCATCGACACGTCATCGATACGTTGCACCGCAGCTGACTGCTGATCGGCAGAGAAGGACTGGTCACGAAATACCGTGAAACCCTCTTTTAGACATAACTGGAACCAATCACGGCAGGTAATGCGGTTACCCGTCCAGTTATGAAAATACTCATGAGCGATGACAGCCTTAACATTGAAGCTGCGCTCGTCTGTTGTCGTCTCAGGACTTGATAATACACATGAGGTGTTAAAGATATTAAGGCCTTTATTCTCCATCGCGCCCATATTGAACTGACTCACCGCCACGATCATATAGCGATCTAGATCATAGGCCCTGCCATAGTTGTCTTCATCCCACTTCATGGCATCTTTAAGCGCTTGCATGCCCACGTGGCACTTATCAATGTCTGAGCTTTTGGCATACAGCTCTAACAATACTTCACGGCCCTCAGAAGTCGTATAGTGATCGGTCAAGACATCAAGGTCAGCAAAGACGCAAGCGAATAAATAGCTGGGCTTATTAGTCGGGTCTTCCCAAATTGCATAGTGACGCTCAGATTGACCATCAACTTCACCCTGCTCGACTAAATTACCATTGGCTAGCAAGGTCGGAAAACGCTTGTCTGCTTCAAGGCGCGTAGTAAATCTCGCTAGTACATCAGGGCGGTCAGGATAGAAAGTAATCTTGCGAAAGCCTTCAGGCTCACACTGAGTCACAAACATGGTCTCAGCGCCTTCACCGGCCATATACAAGCCCTCAAGCGCCGTATTAGTCTGCGGGCAGATGCGCACTTGTGTCTGCAAGGTGGCTTGATCTGGCGCATCTTCGATAACCAATCGCTCAGCGTCTAACGTATAGTCACTAGCCGCTAACGCCTTACCGTTCATGGTAATTGATTTAAGCTCAAGGTCTTGACCAAATAGTGTCAGCGCACCTTCAGCTTGTCTGACCATTTTAAGCGTCGCATCGACCAGCGCATGATCAGCAAATAGCTTGATGTCTAAGTCGATAGTCTCGACATCAAAGCTTGGTAGCTTATAGTCCTTAAGGAATATCTTTGTCGGCGGCTCAGTAGGATTGACGGGGGGCACATCAGGCATATTAGGATTGATAGTTTGGACGTCGTTATTGGCCTCTGACATAGTTTTTATCCTTAATTAGGGAAGCTAAGCTCATTTGCGCTTAGCCAAAATTTTATCTAAAGCGGGGCTAAATTCCCCTGTGTTATAGTAATAACGAGTGTATACACGCATAATATGCTTATCGTTAATACTAAAAAAACTCATATAAGTTACTAGCAATCAGTTATTAGCAGTAACTGCCTAAACTAGATTAATGTATTAACAGGCAGTATTATTGAGCCTACTTTATATGTATTCATAGTTGGCATATATTCTAAAATTTCAAGGGTTAGTGATAATTATTCGCTTAAGGAGTGCTAATAGTAGCCACCCTATTTGATACTGTTATCTTTCTTCTCTCAGTACTGCTCCTCTAAACTTAAGAAGCCTTTGTATTTTTACCCACACTCTTTATCCCGATCTGGAAGCTCTTGCACTATGCCTAAGTCATCACCTGCGCCTACTGATATGATTAAAGATAAGCCGTCGCCCAGTTTATTGCAGCAATTTGCCCACTATACTCAAGAGCTATTATCCAGTACTCAAGCGCCATCGACCACCAGTCAAACTGAGTCATCGCTTCATTCAACGCCTAATCCGCATGATAAGGTTTTATGGGCTATAGAAAATTCATATTATAAGCTGGCTATTGCGCAGCTAGATACCGAGGTGGTTGAGGTTATCGATATAGAGACTTTAGTCCAAACACAAACATTGCAGCGGTATGAGCTAATCTGCTTTTGGCTGCCCTCAATCAGTAGCGACGCCTTCAAACACTATTTACCCACGCTGATACGTAGTCGAGACCTAGATGCCGAGCATACTATTGTGGTCTTAAGCGGCGATATTAATTTACGGCCTTATGGCTTCGTCAGTTTACGCGATTCACCGATAAGTGTGGCTGATTACGAATTAAGTAGTCCTAACATACAAAACACTGTCCCAAACAACTCTTCGTTAAATTCTGCATCAAATAGTGCTCACAGGCTTCAGGCTTGGCAATTTAATCTTTTTGACTATAAGCCAAGACCTCATTGGCTCAATGCAGACTACTGGGCCAATCCAGAAAATTGGGACAAGTACCGCTGGTAAGGATTTATACTATTTATTTATAGGTGCACTAAATAGGCACTCTAATTAAAAAATCTATCAAAACTGTCGGTTCATCTTTATCCCACATATTTTTAGCAGTCAATCTTTAAATCGATAAGTTTTTTATTAGGTTAATCGGCTAGTGTCAGTCGAAATATCTTGTAAAAGTGTCTTAACTTTGCCATTATTTACAGTAATGCTACTTACATAACGTAACATTGAATTTATGATGTGATTCAATGCAACACGGCGATAATAATGAATTTAAGTCGTGATTGTTTTATTACTATTGTCATTATAACTGCCCCTCATTGAGGAAGTTTAGGAGCTTTTTATGTTATCTGCTTTGTCATCTCTTCACCAGAATACTAAACTCGTTACTAAAGTCACTGCCCTTGCAGTTTTAGCTGGCTCTGTCGCCTTCACCACGGGTTGTGCGACTAAGCGTGCTGGTACTTCTGAGGTAGTCGTTGCCCCGCTTGGTATCCCTGGTGGTAGCAGCGTTTATAATGGTGGCGCGCTCGTAAACAACGCAGATGCTATCGTTAATGCGGCGCAGAATATTCAAGCAACGGTTTACTTTGCCTTCGATCGTAGTGACATCACTGCTGAAGCAGCCGCTATCCTTGATCAGCATGCTGCTCTACTAGCCAGCAACCCTTCAGCTGCTGTACTGGTCGCAGGTCACACCGATGAGCGTGGCAGTCGTGAGTACAATATGGCCCTAGGTGAGCGCCGCGCCCAAGCAGTTCGTAGCTACCTAGCTTCTAAAGGCGTATCAGCGGGCAACGTGAAAGTCATCAGCTATGGTGAAGAGCGTCCAGCAGTTACTGGCAACTCTGAGCAAGCCTATGCCCAGAATCGCCGCGCTGAACTGTCTTACTAGTTAGGTTTGCCCGTGGCTACTGATGACTACTGACAGATGATGTGTTAATAGCCTAATATAGCCTCATAAAAATTAAACCCCAGCTACTTTATTCATTAGCTGGGGTTTTTTCTACTTGCCGCTATACTTATAGCTATCCAGATTTCTTATAATCCTTTTAAACTAAAGACTCCCCTAATGATCCATTTGCCTCAATTTTTTAAATTGGACGATGGGTGCTGGTGTGCAACAGCGCAGATAGCATTTAACACCCAACAATCAGCAGATTCTAATCTAGGTGATTCACAACGACACCAACCCACTAATCACACACTCAATATTCAACGATTGGCCGTGCGAGCCTTGTGCCAAGCGCTAATGAGTCATCTGAATATTACTGATGACATTGATGAGCGTAGCTTTCCATATCGCTTATCACAAGCAGGCCATTACCTTTGTTTTAGCCACTCGCAAAGCCAAGTTGCTGTTATTTTGAATACTCAGCGTCCCTCAGGAGTAGATATTGAGGCTCGAGAGGTCAGCTGGCGTCTAGCCCAGCGCTTTTATCACGATGATGAAATTACTCAGCTACAGAATATCGAACCGCCACTATGCGCGCAGTTATGTCGCCATTTGTGGCAGATCAAAGAATGTCTGGTTAAGATTGAACAGACGACTTTGATTGCTACCTTAGGCCAATCCTGCGCGCAACTGATCCCCGAGATCATTAATGCGGCTCGTATTAACGAGCTTACCTCTACTCATTATCCCTGCCAATCTGCACAACAAGATAATAGTCAACAGCTTATAGTATTGTCTGAAACCCTTCTTGTTAATCAAGACAGCTACCGTATCGGGCTGATACTTGCCGAGCAGCTTGTAGTTATATTTTAGTTATCGCATTAGGATATATTGTCAAACATAAAATAGCAGGCATAAAAAAACGACCCGAAGGCCGTTTTTTTAGTACCAACTAATAATAGCTATTTATTAGAAGCGGTAAGTAGCACCTAGCTTAACGATAGGTAACCATTCCATGTATTTTTCGCTTTCAATTTCTTGCTGGATACGCGCTTCAGCTTCATCGCCGTTAGCACCGTTAGCAACAACATTAGCATCAACTTTACCCATGTAAGCAGCACCTAGCTCACCGAATACGCCCCAGTTATTGTTAATATTTGGACGGAAGCCGATAGTAGCATATGGAGCAAGTTTGTTGCGATGCTCTAAGTCAGCTTTAACACTACCAACGTTAGTCAAGTCACCTTCTTCAAGCTCAACA
The DNA here is from genome assembly GCF_004335015.1 of Psychrobacter pygoscelis. GTDB lineage: Bacteria > Pseudomonadota > Gammaproteobacteria > Pseudomonadales > Moraxellaceae > Psychrobacter > Psychrobacter pygoscelis. The sequence goes on along the minus strand of NZ_RQRU01000004.1, from coordinate 66,444 downwards.
CCATTAGGCTGACCAACGTAGAATTTTTTACCGTCTACTGGGTAGTAACCATTAGGGCCTGCATCTTTAGCTTGAGCAGTTGCAGTAATTTCGTTATCAGGAACGATGATACCAGCACCAACTGTGAACCAGTTAGCTGCAGGACGTAATTGAACGCCTAGGTATGGGTTGCTGAAATCAGTTTCGATATCATAAGTAACATCATTAGCGTCAAAATCACCGCCAGCTAGTTTACCAATATCGCCACCAGCCCAACCAGCTTGTAGTTCAGTAGTTTCGTTAAGACCCCAAGCAACGTTAGCACCATAACCTAGTGTACCAACTTCAGCGCTAACTGCTGCTGGATGAGTAACGGTGTCAAACAAAGTACGAGTAGTACCAACAACTGCACCAGTAGTATTACGGATAATACCAGCGTCTGAGTTATACTGGTAAGCAGGAGCTACTTGGTCAGCAACAGGAGCAGCTGGCTCAACAGCCATAGCAGCAGTAGAACCTAAAACGGCAGCAGCAATAGCAGTAAGTTTAACGAATTTCATAAATCTCTCCTAAAAAAAATAAGCCCTAAAATGATGACGCCCCTCTTAGATGACGATAAAGAAACGAAGCATCAATCATTCTGTTGGGCAGATTAAAACAATTTTTGTGCTAAATGTCACCCCTCAAAACCTAATATTTATTTGCCATTATGTAACCATTGCATATATCTTGTAATAAAACGGCAATAGCAGCGTAAAATGTAACTTCATGTTACAAATTCTATTGTTAGTAACATTTAACACTACAAATACTATGGGGGCGACTAGCACTAAATCAAAGCTAATGACTCGATGACTCATCGCTAAATAGCCTACCACGATTCAACAAAGGTTTTGATAACTATTTTTAGTTGCAACTTACACCTAGGTAGGTATTTAGTATGCGTTTCTATCGCCACACGCCAAATAACTTGAGCCTAAATAACTTAAATCCAAATAACTTAAACCCACTTCAAGTAAGTTGGCTTGATTCCCACCTCATTTAGTCTCACTACAATCTGTAACTTTATTCAATTTAATTCAAGACCGTGTTAGAGATTGAGGTCTTTTAAAAAGAAGGCTAAGACTCAGATAATCAATCCTCCTATAGAAAGTAAGTCATAGCGGCGATCTAGACTAAATTGTAGCAATATCTAGACCACCATGTAGTACCAAAGCAATCAGTAGCAAAGCAATATATAATGTAATATCGTTTGACAGTGACCCTCTGCCATAGCGCAGAAGGTTATCACTACCGTTAGATTGCAAATTATCAAGTTATGAGTCGTAACCATGCCAAAAGTGTCTTCTATTACCCGAGTCTTACAAATTATTGAAGCTGTGTCGTACGCGCCAAAGCCTCTTACACCACTGGAGTTAGCCCAAGAGCTAGACATTCCAAAGCCTACTATTCATAGACTTATCCAGCAGCTGGTGGATGAAGGGTTTGTCGCTGTCGACATCACTGGCGGCATTATTCCAGGTAAGCGCGTACGCAACTTGAGTGTCGAGCTATGGCAGCAGCGGCAATTTTTTAGTGAGCGTCAAGTTATTTTGCAAAGACTGGTTCACGATGTCAAAGAGACATGCGGCATTGGCGTACCGCATAACATGGATATGGTCTATACTAATCGCGCACAGACCGACTTACCCCTGCAGATATACCTTCCTATCGGTGCCAAGTCGCCCATGTGGTGTACCGCTACCGGTAAGCTGTACCTGAGCCAATTGTCACCGCGTAGTCGTAGCAAAATGCTTAATAGCCTACCATTGGATAGGTTTACCAAAAACACTATTGTCAATATCGATGAGCTAAATGCTGAGCTTAATCGGATTGCAAAGACTGGAATTGGTATAGATAATGAAGAGTTTATCTCAGAGATGGTCGCCGTTTCTGTACCGATACTGGACAAAAAGGATCGCTATTTGGCGTCATTATATGTCCACGGTCCCACCGTTCGCGTCTCGCTTGAGGACTTATTAGCATTAGTGCCTAGACTTCAGCAAGCCGCCAAAGATATTCAGGCTTTGGTGTACGAGCTACAAAGCTAAAGTCATTCTTGGCCAATCATATTCAACCAACCTTACTGCATCGAGCTTGCTCAGCCAACTCTTAGTGAGCGATGATCGGGTTAAGAATAATTGGCTTAAGAAAGCACAGAAGGCTCGTATATTCCCATAATACTCGAGAAGTCTTGCTGGGAATAGCTTTTGATATGTGCGTCATAGAGCTCGGTAGCTTGACGTCCCATCGGCACCTCCACACCTGTGTCATTCGCCGTTTGTAGCGCTAAGTGCAAGTCTTTGTGCATATGCGCGCTCATAAAGCCACCAGTGTAGCCTCTACTTGCTGGCACATTGTCCATGACATTAGGGTATGGGTTATATACCTCTAAAGTCCAGTTGCGACCTGAGCTTTGCAGCATAATATCGGATAGCACCGCAGCATCTAAACCATTTTTGATGCCTAAGTTGAGCGCTTCAGCCGTTCCACTCATGAGGATACCTAATAGCATATTATTGCAAATTTTAGCCACTTGCCCCGCGCCATGATCGCCTGCGTGAAAGATATTTTTACCCATCGCCGTCAATATTGGCTTGGCCTGCTCAAATGCAGCCTTATCTCCACCGACAATAAAGGTCAGCGTCCCCGCAGTTGCACCAGCCGTACCGCCAGACACTGGCGCGTCTAAAAACACCAGACCATAGTGTTCGGCAACTTTTGCTACTGCCCTAGCATCGGCTGCGGCAATGGTACTACTGTCAATCACTATCGTCCCAGGCGCGAGCGACGCCAATAAACCATCGGCGAATTGGTTGTTGCGAATAGCATCCTCGATATCTTGAACTTCATCAATATTATCGCCCAAATAAACGCTTTTGACATGCTTACCTGCTGGTAGCATCGTAATAACGACGTCTGCGCCAGCGGCAGCTTGCTTAGGGGAGTCAGCAGTTTTGGCCCCTGTTTGGCTTAGCGACGCCTTTGCTTCAGCGGCTAAGTCAAACACAGTCACGTCAAATCCATTACTAACTAAGTTTTTAGCCATCGGCGCACCCATATTACCAAGACCAATAAAGGCAATTCGGCTAGTCTCTGTAGCACTGCTGGTCATATCATCACTCCTTGATGTGTTATTTGTTAGTCAAAGCGCTCTTTGATTGTACTGACTGACTATAATATTTATATAAAGGTAGGTTTTATAAAAGGGTTCAAAAATTATTTACCTCACTGCACCAACGCCATACGCTCTATCTGTCAACCATCCTTTGAAAAGGTGCTCACCTGATGGATAAGGGTTGGCAAAATGGCTATCGATATAAGCCAAGCCCTCTGGTGTTAGACAATCAGCAAGGGTCCTCGACCACTGCGGATTTTTGTCTTTATCAATCAGTAGTGCTCGCACGCCTTCTCTAAAGTCTGGATTATTGGCACAGTTCACCGCGACATTGGTCTCCAAGTAGAGAATTTGCTCAAGTGAGAGCGCACCGACTCTCTGGTATAGCTCATAGGTCAGCATGGCGGTGACGGGACAGCCCTTTCGATAAGTCGCTACTGCTTTTTGAGTCCAACTGTCAGTGGCGAAATCAGAATCCAAAGCAGCTAGCTTATCGTCATCTTGTAAAATGACATCGATATCTTCAATACCGCCAATAGTCATGAGCGTATGAATGGGCTGCCAATATTCAACCAGCTTACTTGGCTTTAAGGTTAGACTGTCTGTATTTGCCATTGAGATTTCCGCTAGTACGCGGCTGGTAATACTGTGGCTATGGCGTAAGGGAGCATCACCATCTGACGTTTGAGCAGCAGGCTGGGCGGTTGAGGTTTCATCTGCTTGTCGGTCTGCCGTTTGACCATTAGCGCTTTTACTATTGTTACTATTGTCGCTCCAATTAGTCTGCGTTAAGGCATCAATGAGCTGACTGTAGGCACTACTTGGTAGCGCATATTCAGCGAGATTGGCTAGCATCGCATCCTTTGCATTACATTGTGCGCCGGTAAGCCCTAAAAACAGTCCAACTTTGGCGGGCATTCGCTGTAAAAACCAACTGCCTGTCGCATCAGGGAATAAGCCAATGGTAATCTCTGGCATGGCGAAGCGCGTGGTGTCAGTGACGATTCGGTGGCTACAAGCGGCCATTAGTCCCATACCGCCGCCCATGATAATGCCACTACCCCATAGAATTATTGGCTTAGTATAAAAGTGCATTTGACGGTACAAGTCGTACTCGCTACCAAAGAACTCAGTGGCATAGGGATTGGCCGTCTGACTCGCCTCTCCAGATAGCTCGGTATGCTCAACCATACTGTCATATAACTTTCGAATATTGCCCCCTGCGCAGAATGCTTTATCGCCTGCTCCGCGCAGTAACACGGCAACGACAGCATCATCTTGCTGCCACTCAAGCAGTTGAACGCTTATGCGCTGGCACATATCGACACTTAACGCATTTAATGCCTTTGGATCGTTCAGTGTTATCTCAGCAATAAGATGGCCACATGAGGTGGGATACGTTTGAAATAAAGCGGACGCCTCTGAAGGGTCAACCTTAGCAGGACTTGAGGCTAATACATCATTATTATTCAAGTTGTTTGAATTATTAGGATTATTTTGCATAATTAAAGTGCCGTTAAGTTATAGATTAAATAGCTAAATCGAATGGTTCTATGCCGCTATTACTACATAGAACTTCACGTTTAAATACTTATTGTATTAGACCCATCACTACTGGTTCTACTGCTATTAAAACAGTCACTAGCGATTTAGTGGCAATTTAATAACTGTGGTCTCGTAAAATATTATTTATTTTGCCAAACTGGTTTGCGTTTTTCTAAGAAAGCTTGAACGCCCTCTGTTTGGTCAGCCGTATCAAATAGCTTAACAAAGGCTTCACGCTCTTTGATAAGGTTGTGAGCCGGCGGCGCATGTCTTGCCGATTGAATAAGATCTTTACAATAGCTGACCGCGACAGGCGATTGCTTAGCGACCTTTTGCGCCAGCTCTTGAGCGGCAGCTAAGCCTTGACCTTGGTTGGTGACCTCCTCAACGAGACCTATTCGCAGCGCCGTCTCGGCATCCACACGCTCGCCGCACAGTATCATACGCTTGGCCCAGCCTTCTCCAACGAGCCAAGGCAGGTTTTGTGTCCCGCCAGCACAAGGCAATAGCCCAACGCTAGCTTCAGGCAACGCCATGACCGCATGTGACTCTGCTATTCTAATATCGCAAGCTAGCGCACATTCGAGGCCGCCGCCCATGGCATACCCATTAATGACCGCGATACTCACGCCGCGATAACTGGTCAAGGCTTCAAAAGCCTCAGCAAAAGCAATGGCCATACTAATGGCATTGCCTTTATCACCATCAGCAAAGCTATTCAGGTCTGCACCTGCTGAAAAGAATTTGTCTCCTGACCCGTGAATGACAAGCGCATAGACCGACTCATTATTATTAAGGTCGTTCACAAGCGTGGTTAGCGAGTTAAGACCGTCCTTGGTCCAAGTATGGGCAGGTGGGTTATCTAAAGTCAGCGTAGCAATATGACCTTTGATAGTTAATGACATATTGGTATAGTTTGGCATCCTTGCTCCTATTATTTATTCGAGTTCTTTTAGTTTAATTCTCTATTAAGTTTAGAGCTTAACGAGCTAGCGCAGTGACAACAGCGCATCATCTTGCATCATACTTTTAGAGATAATGACACGCATAATCTCATTAGTGCCCTCAAGTATCTGATGCACGCGTAGGTCTCTGACGTGACGCTCAAGAGGATATTCGTTGAGATAACCATAACCACCGTGCAGCTGGAGCGCTTGGTTAGCGACTTCAAAACTCAAGTCTGTCGACATTCTCTTCGCCATAGCGCAGTAAGCGGTCGCTTGCGGGTGGCCTTGGTCAAGCTTGCTGGCAGCCAAATAAATCATTTGCCGTGCGGCAATCGTCTGCGTGAGCATATCAGCCAGCTTAAATTGCACAGATTGCAGGCCACCGATAGCGCTGCCAAACTGCTTTCGCTCCTGCACATAGGCGCTTGCGGTCTCTAGAGCGGCTTGCGCTGTACCGACAGCACAAATACCGATATTGATGCGGCCGCCATCTAGACCTTTCATAGCAAAGCGAAAGCCCTGCCCTTCCTCGCCCAGTAAGTTAGCCGCGGGTACTTTTACGTCTTTAAAATGCAGGCTACGCGTTGGCTGAGCTTTCCAGCCCATTTTGATTTCATTCTTGCCAAGGCTAATGCCTTCACTGTGCGCATCGACCACCAAGGCTGAGACCCCTTTGGGGCCAGGTCCACCAGTCCGTGCCATGACGACCAAGACATCGGTCTCGCCTGCACCTGAAATAAATGCCTTCTCGCCATTTAATAGGTAATAGCTGTCTGCGCCGCTGCCTTGCTTAACCGCTTTGGTCGTCAAAGAAGCCGCATCCGACCCTGCGTTCGGCTCAGTTAGACAATAGCTCGCTAGCCACTCTCCAGTCATCATTTTGGGTAAAAAGCGCTGACAGACATCGTCACTACCAAACTCGCCAATCATCCATGACACCATGTTATGGATACTAATATAGGACGCTACTGAGGTATCGCCCCACGCCAGCTCTTCAAAGACCAAGGCTGAATCCAACCGTGGTAGGCCTAAACCATCATAATCAGGATTGGTATATAGCCCTAAAAAGCCAAGCTCTCCTGTTCGCTTAATCACATCGACAGGAAAATGGCTCTGACGGTCCCACTCCGCCGCGTTGGGCTTAAGCTCATTCAAGGCAAACTGACGGGCGGCCTGCTGAAAAGCCTGCTGGTCTTCGTTTAAACTAAAATCCATGTGTCGTCCTTAACTTTAACTTTGTCTTTGATAGAAATCTCATTCTAACCTAATTGACCAAACTCTACGTTGATCGATTGGTAGCGGCTGCAATTAGTAATAGACAGTACTAACACCTATAAATTGATGGCTGCTCTCCTATTGATACAGTGGTAGAGCTTTAGTCATAAATACGTGTTCTATTGCTATTATTTCATTGAAAAGCACTTTATTGAAAAGCACTTCATTGAAAACTGTTACATTGAAATCGTGGTATTGACCTTACCGCGGCTAGCGTCATCATCAAACCAGCGCGCCGTGACCGTCTTGGCCTGGGTATAGAACTGCACCGCTTGCTTGCCATAAGGGCCTAAGTCGCCAAGCTTACTGGCTCGCGAGCCTGAGAAAGAGAACATCGGTAAGGGCACAGGAATCGGTAAATTGATACCCACTTGACCGACATCGATATTTTGCTGGAATTTATGCGCGGCGGCGCCTGACTGGGTAAAGATAGCCGTGCCATTGCCATTCGGATTGGCATTGATGATCTCGATGGCCTCATCAAGCGTATCCGCGCGCATGATACAAAGTACAGGGCCGAATATCTCTTGCGAGTAAATCTGCATATCAGTAGTGACATGGTCAAAGATGGTTGGTCCGACAAAGTTGCCCTTCTCATAACCTTCTACAGTGATGCCGCGACCGTCTAAGATTAGACTAGCCCCTTCATCAACGCCGGATTGAATCAAGCGCTCCACCCGCTCTTTGGCAGCAGGACTAATAAGCGGGCCCAAGTCTTTGTCATGCTTACCGGCAGCGACCACCAAACTTTCAGCCTTGGCCTTAATGTCGTTGACCCACTCGCCCGCTTGCCCTACTAATACCACGACCGATAGCGCCATACAGCGCTGACCTGCCGCACCGAAGGCAGCGCCAGCTAATTGATTCAAAGTTTGCTCTTTATTAGCATCCGGTAGGATAACCGCGTGGTTTTTGGCGCCCATCATACATTGGACGCGCTTGCCTGCTTGACCTGCGCGCTCATAAACGTGACGGCCAACGTTGGTAGAGCCGACGAATGATACCGCCTTGATATCGGGGTGGTCACAAATAGCATCGACGGTGGCTTTACCGCCGTGCACGACGTTAAGCACGCCTTCTGGGATACCAGCCTCAACCGCCAACTCGACCAGCCGCATTGTGACCATCGGGTCTTGTTCAGAGGGTTTTAGGATAAAGGTGTTGCCCGTGGCGATAGCCATAGGGAACATCCACAATGGGATCATCGCGGGGAAGTTAAATGGGGTGATGCCTGCGCACACGCCCAGCGGCTGCCAAATGCTATAGGTATCGACGCCAGTACCGACATTCTCGACGAAGTCGCCAATCTGTAAATTGGTAATACTCGCGGCATGCTCAACGACTTCCAAACCTCGGAACACATCACCTCGGGCATCAGCAATCGTCTTGCCCTGCTCTGCTGTTAGTGTCTCGGCCAGCTCGTCCATGTGCTCACGGATTAAGGCTTGGTACTTTAAAAAAACGCGCGCTCTGGTGCTAATTGGCGTCTTTCGCCATGTCTGAAAGGCAGCTTTAGCGGCAGCAACGGCTTGATTGATTTCATCGTCTGTGGTCTGTGGGACTTTGGCGATGACCTCTTGGGTGGCAGGGTCAGTCAGGTCAATCCATTCTGAGGTATTAGAATCTACAAACTGACCGTTGATGAGTTGTTTGACTGATTGAGAATTCTGATGCATGTGATGTCCTTATCTATTTGTTTTGAAGGCTATAAGCCGGCATAGGCAATCAATAATAGCAGCATAAATCCGTTTTACGCTGATAAATCATAATATTAGTCGAGCATTGTATCTTTAAATAATGAGCTTATAACAGTAAGTTCAAAGCTTTTTTATTCTTTAAAATGATAAAACATGTATCGTTATTATTGACTATAGCAATGTTTTGAATCTCAGGTCAAGGGGGCGAGCGAGTTTTTTGCTTAGTCGCCTCTTAGCTAGCAATTATGCCAAAAAGATATGGGATAAGCTTACTATGCGTGACAGACTTTTCGTCATCTAGATTCGGGATAGATATGACTTTAACGATAACTAAATGCCTTTCAATTTAGAAAGAATCACTGGTCGTAAGTTACGCCGCCTCAGCCATGTTAAGACTTTTAACAGGTAACTTCTCCCAGTCACTCATTTGCATGGTCAGTTTTACCGAGGGTTTACTATATTTTAATGCGCTGAAAGCAGTGAAGATCCGTTCCCTGAGCGAGGGTTAAAGCAAAGCACTGCTGTGCTCCGAGCGCCAGAGAAAATCGCTTAAAGGGGATTCTCTAAAAGACTAATAACTTATCTTAATGTAATAAATATAGCTAAGGCAGCCATGAGATGCGGTTTAGCCCCGATTGCAGCGGTATCCTGCTCGGCTGGGCGTGTTGCGGTGGCTAGAGTCTGAGATAGTCTCGCCGAGCAGGAATCTCTCAGCTCGTGCCACCGCCACGCCCAGCTGAGGAGATACAAGCGGAAAGCGGGATCGGCTCCATAAACGTCTATTAACTAGCGCTTAGGGAGCCAAAGAATCGCTCTCACTATCCTCACTCATCGAGCTTAATAATGCTCAATGGCTTTTTTGACGGCGTCGATGGCACTTGGGTCGTCAAGGGTGGACATGTCGCCCGGCTCTTGGCCTTCGGCAAGGGCGCGAATAGCACGGCGTAGAATCTTGCCAGAGCGAGTTTTTGGTAGCGCTTTGGGGAAGTAGACGGCAGCAGGTCTGGCGATAGCGCCTAGGGATTTGGAGACAGTACCGACGATTTGCTGCTCGATGCGGAAGCGGTTTTCGGTGTCATCGACGATAGTAGGGTCGCGCAGTACGCAAAAGGCCACGGGCAGCTCGCCTTTAAGCTCGTCATGGATGCCAACGACGCCGCACTCGGCGACTTCAGGGTGGTCGCTAATAGCGCCTTCAATCTCTTGGGTGCCAAGGCGGTGACCGGCGACATTGATGACGTCATCGGTGCGACCGAGGATGTAGTAGAAGCCTTCCTCGTCAGTCATAGCATAGTCTGAGGTGGAGTACTGCTGACCGTCAAAGAGGTTGAAGTAGCCATTGATAAAGCGCTTATCATTGCGCCAGACAGTGGTGAGGCAGCCGGGTGGTAGTGGGGCCTTGATAGCCAGTAAGCCTTTTTCGCCAGCACCGCACGCCTTTCCCGTCTCGGCATTGATGACTTGGGCGTTATAACCGTACATAGGGTAGCCAGGTGAGCCTTGCTTGTGCGTCTTGTCAGCGAATTTGGGCACGTGACTGAGGATAGGCCAGCCAGTTTCCGTCTGCCAATAGTGGTCTAAGATGGGGACGCCAAGATGACCAGAAAGCCACTCTGCGGTAGGCTCATCTAAAGGCTCACCGGCAAGGAAGAAGGATTTGACGCTACTGACATCGTAGCGGGTCATCCAAATCTCGTCTTGTTTTTTGAGCATGCGCACGCCTGTTGGTGCGGTAAAGAGGATATTGACTTTGTTGGCCTCAACGATGCGCCACCAGATACCTGGATTGGGGCGATGCGGCAGTCCTTCGTACATAATGCTGGTCATACCTGCCAAGAGCGGTGCATAAATGGTATAAGAGTGCCCCACTGCCCAACCGATATCGGATATCGCCCAAAAGGTCTCACCCGGCTTGCCATCATAGACATAGTCTATCGAGGCAGCCAAAGCCACCGCGTGACCACCAGTATCGCGCTGCACCCCTTTTGGCGCACCTGTAGTGCCTGAGGTATAAAGTAAGTACGACGGCTCATTGGACTCTACCCAGACTGGATCTACAGTAGCGTTATTATCACTACTGACCTGACGCTGCTCAGCATAATCGACATCGATATCTTCAGGCTCGTACGGCATGATACCGCGATCGATGACCAGCACATGCTCAGGCTTATGCTTGGCTTGCTCGACGCCTTGGCTAACTAGGTTCTTATAGTTAATCACCTTGCCGCCGCGCAGTCCTGCATCGACAGTAATGACCATTTTGGCTTCCGCATCATCCATGCGGACGGCTAGATTGTGCGCGGCAAAGCCACCGAATACCACCGAATGGACTGCGCCAATTCGTGTACACGCTAGCATGGCGAAGGCCGCCTCTAGCACCATTGGCATATAGATAACGACGCGGTCACCGCGGCCAATACCATGACGCTGTAACACATCGGCGAAGTAGTTAACTTCTTTATATAAGTTATTATAAGTTAGTCGGCACTTGGCGTAATCGGTATAAAATTCTACATGCGTGCCCAAGCGTTTAAAAGCGCCTTCGACATTAGGATGGTTATCTAATAGGTCTTGGTTAATCTCAGAGGAGACCCAGACAAAAGCATCTTGCTCGGCGCGCGCCTCTAAGTGACGGTCGACGCAGTTGTAGCAAAGATTGGTCTCGCCGCCCACATACCATTTGGCAAAGGGCAGCTTGCTGTCATCGAGGATTTGCTCGGGTGCTTTATGCCAATAAATACGCTCAGCTTGCCTGCCCCAAAAGCTCTCAGGGTCTGTCATAGAGGCTCGGTACAAATCATCAAAAGTCGTGGGGTCTTTGTCGATATTAAGCTGGCTAAACGGGGAGGTTTGGTTAGTCATAGTGGCTGTCCTTAGCGGCGTTGATGGTCAAAATTGCGAATCAATATGACGGTTGAGGTGGCAGTCCCTGCCGACCCTAATGCAAAATCTTAAAGATATTTGAATCGTTTAACGGTTAAACCGTAATAAAAAAGCTAGCTCACAGTTTAAAAACCGATACATAATGTATCATTTTAAAATGTAGGATTAAATTTAACAGAGTCAACGATAAAGGTCAATTCTTGATGGCGATAAAAAAGGCCACAAGGTATCTCATGGCCTTTTAAATAAACTGTCACTGACTTAAATAAACTGTCACTAACGGTTTAAAGCTTGCTACTTAATACCAGCAACTAGGTTTTAAATACCAGTTTGGTCAGCGAACAGTTCACGCATGGCTTTTTTGTCGTGCTTGCCTACCGAAGTCTTCGGTAGCTCATCGACAAATTTAAACTCACTTGGTACGCCATACTTTGGAATCATACCCTTTTCAACTGCTTGCTCAGCTACCGCTTTAATATCATCGGCAGTAGTGTCTTTATGATTTGGCTTTAAGATAATAGCCGCTATTGGGCGCTCACCCCACTTCTCATCACGAACACCAATCACGGCGACATCGGCCACAGACGGATGCAATGATAAAATAGTCTCAATCTCTAGTGAGGAGATCCACTCACCACCGGATTTAATGACGTCTTTTAGACGGTCGGTAATCTTAATAGTACCAGCTGGCGTCATATAGGCGATATCTGCGGTATGCATATAGCCGCCCTCCCAAAGCTCACGGCCTGCATCGTCATTTTTAAAGTAGCTTTGTGTGAGCCACGGTGCACGCAGAACCAGCTCACCTGTCTGCTTGCCATCATGCGGCAACGCTTTATCAGAGTCATTCCAAATCTGAGCATCGACCATCATGACAGGATTACCCGTCATACAGCGGCGGCTAATGTCTTCTTCTTCACTCATTTCAGGCTCAGCAGTACTGAACTTACTAAGACTAATCAGCGGCGCTGTCTCTGACATGCCGTAACCGGTATAGACTTCAATGTTGCTCGCTAAAGCAGCTTTGGCCAGACCTTCAGTCAAGCGTGAGCCACCGATGATCATCTTCAGACCAGCAAAGTCAACACCGCGCTTGTGCGCCTCGCCTAAGACCATCTGCAAGATAGTCGGTACACAGTGCGTAATACTGACCTTCTCATTGAGGATGAGATCCATCAAGGTATCCGGCGCATAACGGCCTGGATAGACTTGCTTGAGACCAATCATGGTCGCCGTGAATGGGAAGCCCCAAGCATGTACATGGAACATCGGCGTCATTGGCATATACACATCACCAAAGCTTACGCCTTGCTTGCTCGGCAATACGCCAAGTGAAGCCGCTTCAGTTAAGGTATGTAGCACAAGCTGGCGATGGCTAAAGAACACCCCTTTAGGGTCGCCTGTGGTCCCTGAGGTATAGAAGGTACTGGCGATGGTATTCTCATCGAAGTCTTGGAACTCAAACTCGTCGCTGGCTTGCTCTAGTAGTGCTTCGTACTCGCCGATCACACGGCTTTCATTACCACCAAAGACGCCTTCGTAGGAGACGCCGTTATCATCTAGCCAGATAATGTGCTCAATAGAGGAATTTTCAAACTGATAGTCTTTGACCAGCGGGGCAAATTCAGAATTAACCATCAATACTTTAGGCTTGGCATGGTTGATGGTGTATAGGATCTTTTCAGGCGACAGACGGATATTGACAGTCTGAATCACATACTGCGACATCGGCACCGCAAAGTATGACTCAAGATAGCGATGGCTGTCCCAGTCCATGACTGCCACCACATCACCATGCGCTAGGTTTAGGCCGTCTAGGACATTGGCAAGCTTAGCGATGCGCTTAAAAAAGTCTGCATAGCTCATGCGCATCTTGTCCGCATAGATGATCTCTTGCTCAGTCGAGACCGTCTTAGCACGGTTCAAAAGCTGCTTGATAATTAGCGGATAGGCGTACGCTGATGGGGCGCTGCTGTAATGGTTCGACATAAAGACGACTTCCTTGTAATAGGGTTAAAGATAAAAGGCAATATGGGTTTAACTATCATTTATCGTTCGATCTGATGTGCCCTCAAGGGTTACCGAGAGTTAGAAATTGATACACTAAGCAAGCTATTGTCTATCGGCACTATTTAAGATCGACATTATGTGAGACTAACCATAAAGCCTACAAAACCGAGCATGTCATTATTTGCCACTTTCGAACAACTGGTGCAAGAGAAGGTAATGAATTACTAATACCAACTCTTAAAAATCCTAGAAATTCTATAAGCTACTGCATAATCATGACTACTCTAACTCCTGATAGTAGGCAAAAAGTATAAGCTTGTAAAGCCACTCTAGTATTATTCAATTTTACTTCAATAATATAGGGTGATTATTTAGCCAATAAGCTGACATTAATTGATTAATGTTAACTATAACTTAAGTCTCTTAGCTATCATGCCCTTAATTAAATCGCGTATCAAGTCGCTTTATTCAGGCTTGTCTTCACCATGCCCAAGCTGGCAATAAGCAGCGCTACGACTTGAATAGCGAGCAATAACCAAACGGTCCAGAGCCACTGACCACGAGCATAAGCCAATCCACACGCCCACGCCCCCAAGGTGCCACCTGCATAGTAGCTCATATAGTATAGTCCAGATGCCAATGAGCGCCCCTTAGCGACATTGACCGCGATATAGCTGATGGTTGCCGATTGGGTAATAAACACCCCAGATGACATAACACTTAGCCCAACGATGATCAACCATAACGGTGCAGACAAAGTCAATAGAACCCCTAACATAGACATAATAACCGCAGCAATGACGGTCCGAGCAGAGCCAAAACGGCGCACAATACGCGAGGACAACGGCGTAATAATGACCCCAATTAAATAGACGGCAAAAATATTGGCCAGCTGACCGGTGCTTAAGGTATAAGGTGACTCGGCCAAATGTAGATTAATAAAGGTAAAGCAGCCGACTAAAGAAAACAGTACACAAGCACCAAGTAAGCATGCCGAGATGACATAGCGATTGGTCAAGTGACCCGCGAGTGTCTGCAGCGCCGAGCGGAAATTAGGATTTGCCTCAAAGTGCTGCGAGGCCGGTAAGGTCCTAGTCACCCAAATCGCCCCCGCTAGCGTCAGGCCCGCCATCACGTAATACGCATTGCGCCAGCCCATCCATTCATGCAAGTGCCCTAATATAAAACGCCCCATAAAGCCGCCAAAGACCGTCCCTGAGACATAATAAGACATCAGCTCTGTCACCGCGCGACCTTTGAACTCCTCACCGACATACGCAATCGTCACCACGGTAATCCCTGGCACAGAAAGCCCCTGCATAAAGCGCCAAAAGGTTAGCCACTCCATACTAGAGCTTAGCGCAATCAGCGCCGTAGGCACTGCTAAGAAAAACAGTGCTCCTGTGATAAGCAGCTTTCGACCGATGGCATCAGACAGCATGCCTAAAAACGGTGACATAATGGCAATCGCCATAACCGTCGCACCTACGCCCATCCCGACCTGAACCTCTGTGGCTGAGAAGCTGTGCATTAATACGGGTAGTATCGACTGAATCGAATAGACCTGTAAAAAGGCAAACATACCAATCAAGGCAATCGTAAGCTTTAAGATAAATGATGGCGACTCTGAAGGCGTATTCTGAGAAGCATTAGCGGATATATTGGAGCTTGAAGCTATTTTAGATGACATGAAACAGACCCTCTGATTCACCGAATCAAAGTAACAAAAAGATAATAGGGAATAAGGCTATAACCATAGTGCTGCAAATATGACCTTGGCATAAGGCTGACACGCCTATAGCGCTAATAAAAAAGCCAGCAGTCTAATCCTAAAGCCCAGTGTAAGTTGCTTCGCAATAAAAAGCATATATTAACGCAATAATAATAAAACCGCAGTCTTTCTTGAAGCTTATATAAAAACTTATCTTAAACTTCACAGGCGACAATTGTTGTCGTCTAGTTCCGCTTATCTATTGTGAACTTGAGAATGACCGAGTATGCTTTTTAAATACTTAGATTAATCATGGTTTTATAAAAAATATAAACGGAATAAATTATGGCAAAACGGAGTAACCCTTATACCGATAATAGCTTTGTCTCCTCTGACCTCAAGACTATATTGCACTCTAAGCGCGCCAATATCTACTATCTCTCGCACTGTAGGGTTATGCAAAAAGATGGCCGCGTTCTCTATCTAACTGAAGACGATAAGGCCAATGAGTACTACAACATCCCTATTGCCAATACTACCTCGCTACTACTCGGCACAGGCACATCCATCACCCAAGCCGCTATGCGGCTACTGTCGCAGGCAGGCGTATTGGTTGGCTTTTGCGGTGGCGGCGGTACACCGCTGTTTATGGGGTCAGAGCGTGAGGTCTATGTCGAGTGGCTAACGCCGCAATCTGAGTATCGCCCTACTGACTATATGCAAGGTTGGATGCAGTGGTGGTGGGATGATGACAAACGCCTGCAAGCGGCCAAACAAATTCAGCATGCCCGTTTGGATTTTTTAAAAAAAGTCTGGCGCAAAGATGGCGATTTAAAACAGCAGGGCTTTGATAGTGGTAATGATGAAATTGCTAGGTTAATCGATAGCAACCAGCGTCAAATTGATAAGCAAGAACAAACCATGCATTTATTGCAATTAGAGGCGCGTCTGACCAAACAGCTGTATAAACTCGCTGCTGAAAATACGGGCTATTCTGGCTTTAGCCGAGACCATGAGGGTATCGACAAGGCCAATGGCTTCCTCAATCATGGTAACTATCTCGCTTATGGATTAGGTGCAACGACTGCTTGGGTATTGGGTATTCCGCATGGCTTTGCAGTGATGCATGGTAAGACCCGTCGCGGGGCATTGGTTTTTGATATTGCTGATATCGTCAAAGATGCCTTGGTGCTGCCACTAGCCTTTATTTGCGCTAGCGAAAACTTAAGTGAACAGGAATTCCGCCAAGAGTGTCTCAATATGTTTACCACGCATAAGGCGCTGGATGTCATGTTTGAGGTAGTGAAGGCTTTGGCTTTGAAGACGGATTGGGAGGTTTAGATGATCGTCACCTTTGTCTCCCAGTGCGAAAAGAAGGTGCTTAAGCGTACTCGGCGAATATTGGACAGTTTTGCCAATCGCATCGGTAGCAATGTTTGGCAGACAGCGATTACGGAAGATGGTCTGGCTACTGTCAAACAGTTGCTGCGCAAGTCGGCTACCAAATCTACGGCTGTAAGTTGCCATCGTATCAAGACTCGTAGGCAGTCTGAGCTGGTTTGGATCGTGGGTAATAAGCGTAAGTTTAATGAGGTAGGAATTGTGCCTGTGAATACGACTCGGCGGAATTTATTGCACGCGGAATGGGAGAATGGTTGGCAAATCACTCAGTTGATGGCTGTTGTAGCAGGTATAGCCGGCCTATTTCATGACCTTGGCAAAGCCAATGATCTGTTCCAAGAAAAACTAAAGCCTCAAACTTCCTCTTTGAGATTCGAACCTTATCGCCATGAATGGGTTTCACTTCGTCTATTTGAAGCTTTCGTTAAAATGCATGACAATAAGAGTGATACGTCTTGGCTAGAGCAATTAGAACACTTACACACGCAAAATATTAATCAGCACCTGCTAAATCAATTAACGATTGATACTCCTACGGATGTCAAGTTCGTTAACCCTATAACTAACCTACCACCATTAGCTACCTTGATAGCTTGGTTGATAGTATCTCATCATAGACTGCCTCAATATAACAATAATCCAGAGCATGCTCCGTCTTTTTCTTTTGTGAATGAGTGGTTAAATAGATGTTTTGATAATAGCTGGAATTCACTCAATCATAATAATAGTAAAGTTGAACCTAAACACATTCAAAAAAACTGGCAGTTTAGTCTCGGCCTCCCTTTTGATAGTCAAACTTGGATAAGGAAAGCGCACGAACTCTCTAGGCGTGCGCTGGTTCAGCTTAATACTAACCCAAGTAAGGACTACCTCTCTCACCCCTTCTTAAGTCACATTAGCAGACTTTGTCTTATGCTGGCTGACCATCATTACTCTGCCCAAGAACCTAAAATTCAATGGCAAGATCAATCTTATAAGGCTTTTGCCAACACCTATAAAGCCACTAGGCTGTATAAACAGCGCCTAGATGAGCATAATGTTGGGGTCGCGCATCATGCTTACTTCATTGCAAAGCAACTGTTTAACTTTAGTCAAAACTCAAATGGCGAATTACCAGCATTAGATGATGACAAACGGATATTGCGAAATGGACTGCTCACACGTCAATCTAGCGACGCTAATAAGCGTGATTTTAAATGGCAAGATGATGCTTTCTTAATAGCCAAACGCTATCAAACTCAAGCTAATAAACACGGCTTTTTTGGGATTTGTATGGCTTCGACTGGTAAAGGTAAAACACTGGCTAACGCTCGTATCATGTATGCTTTAGCCGATAGAAATAAAGGCTGTCGATTCAGTATTGCCCTTGGGTTAAGAAGTTTGACACTACAAACTGGCAGGGCTTTGCAAGCTCTACTAAAAATCGATGATATGGATGTAGCTACTGTTATCGGCTCTCAGGCAATCTTAAATTTGGAGAATCAGATACCTCTAGATAATTTTGAAGAGGAAGTAAGGTCGGCTTGCGCAAAGATAGGCAGTGAAAGCTTAGATATCGGTGAGGAAGACTATGAGATTGAGTATGATGACATCGACATCAATGAAGGATTCACCTCTACTTATTTAGCCGATAATAGCAAGGCGCAAAAGCTCTTACACGCCCCTATATTAGTCAGTACTATTGATCACTTAACGCCAGCTACCGAAGGTGCCCGTGGTGGTCGGCAAATCGTACCTATGCTTCGTTTGCTTACAGCGGATCTAGTCTTAGATGAACCAGATGAGTTTGGCCCTGACGACCTACCAGCTCTATCCAGACTGGTGAACTGGGCAGGAATGCTGGGCGCTAAAGTTCTGTTATCTACTGCTAGTATGCCCCCCGATTTTGCTTATGCATTATTTGATGCCTACCAATCAGGGAGACAAGCTTATCATAAAGATACCTCAATAGACCCCATGCCAGCTGTCATATGTGGTTGGTTTGATGAATACAAACAGCATATCGCAGAAATTGCTGATTTCAAATCCTATCGGCAAAGCCATAATGAGTATGTTAAAACACGATGTCAAAACCTAATAAAAAACGCACAACCACTGCGTAAAGCCAAACTCATTAGTACTGATATCAAAGATGATGATACTGATTTGTATCAGTCCTTAGCCCAGCTCATTCAGCATAATTGTATCGAATTACATCACCACCATCATCAAATACATCCTGCTAACCAACAAGCTGTCTCTATTGGCTTGGTTAGATTTGCCAATATCAACCCACTGGTCGCTATAGCAAAAAGACTGTTTGCAATACCGGTTCCTGCTGACACCCAATTACATTATTGTGTCTACCACAGTCAATATCCATTACTACAACGAGCAGAAATTGAAAAGACTCTTGATTGTACCTTGGATAGGCACGATCCAAGTAGTTTATGGCAAAATTCTAGCATAGTGTCTGCGCTGAACGGCAGTAACGCTCAACATCATATATTTGTCGTTCTAGCCACCTCTGTGGCTGAGGTTGGACGGGATCATGATTATGATTGGGCCATTGCTGAACCAAGCTCTATGCGTTCATTAGTTCAATTGGCAGGTCGAATTCAACGACACCGCAAACAAGTTCCTGATACTCATAATTACTATATTTTAGAGCAAAATATTCGATCGCTTAAAGGTAGGGCTATTTGTTATACCAGGCCTGGGTTCGAGACTAAAAATAACCGTCTTGTATCTAAGAATATCCAAACACTATTAAGAAAAGATGAGTACACTCAAGTTAATGCTATTCCTTGTATTCAGTATCCCAGTCAATTATCACCACAAGACAAATTAGTCGATATGGAGCATTTAGCCTACCGTCATATATTGTTTGGTGGTCATGAAAATTATAAGTTAAATGCTAAAAACTGGTGGCGATATAACATGCACTGGAATAGTGAGATGCAAAGACGAACGCCCTTTAGAAAATCAATGGCTGATATAGGCTATTGTCTTAACGTCAGTGAAGAGTACCCAAACGGTATTTGGCAAAGAATTAATGAGCAGTCATCACCCCATGAATATTATGATACGGACGATATCCAAACAATTAATATCTCTATCTATCAAGGCAACAACGCATGGGGAAGTACGAATGTCAGTGAGGCTTATTTTCAGCTTGCTGAAAAGTTAAATAAACCCTTACCTTATATTAGTAGGGTCTATGGACAAGTAAGATTGATGAAATCAAAAAAAGTTGCCAACTGGCTGTATTCACCCTTACTAGGTATCCATCAAGCCCTTTAAAAGGAGTTAGCATGAATAATACATCGACCACTCAGCTAGGAGTAGAAAAGATAAAGCAATTTTTCGATGAAAAAATCGAAAAATCTCTCTTAGCTGAATACCAAGATATTATCAAAACCATCAAAGCTGATGGCTTAAAAGAAGAAGTGGAAAATATTACTAAAGGGTATGAGGCCACGCACCATCTGAATATACGGCTAAATCAATTACTGCAACTAAAACAACATTGGGAATCCATATCATTAAAAGATGACCAATGGCTAGCTCGATTAACCTTAATCATTGATGATCTTGACCTGATTGACAGCAATAATACTAATAACATTGAACAGAAAAAGCAGGTCGAAAAAGCTATTAGGATACTACAAAAAGTTATCGTTAAATCATCAGAAAGCAAAGAAGTTAAACAAGCTTTTGACCATATTCTGCAAGCGACTATTAAAGTGGATGAGATAGAAAAAAGTATCCATATTATCGATACACTAAAAAAGAATAATCCATCTATTGGTCATTTAATCATCGCTAAAAGGCAAAAAATTACTGAAAAGTTTGAACCTAATCAATGGATTACTGATGCTTCTATAAATGCAAAAAACATATATTTAAACGTAAGCCATGTTGGAAAACTGACTCACTCGAGTGCTCGAAGTAAAAAAATTAAGGAGAATCATGGAAATTTAAACGCTTTTAAATATGAAAAGTTACATAAAGATGGCTTTGTGTCCACATATCATATTAAAGACCCTATTTTGGACTATGCCTACACTGACTCTAAATATAGCCCTATAGCGGAATTTATGACTATTCCAGTTGGTAATAAATCACTTGGAGAAGCAGTCTGTGAGGATATTAATATCTTATCTGCTTTTTCTACAAATGATGAGCAATTGCAGTCATGGATAAATGGGTTCTTATTATCATTGGAAAGTGAAAAGATTTGTACTCATGAATTACTAAAACAGGTCTATTTCCCTGTTAAAGATGGTTATCACCTACTATGTCCACTAATGTCGTCAACCCTTGCACAAGCGGTAGATGAACGAGTTTGGCAAACTCGGCAAAAAGATATGCCTGCTAAGCTAGCTCGTAAAAATGCTCAGTTTTTTAACGAGCCAGATACTTTTTATCCCATTACTGCAAAGCTTCAGGTCACCCAGTCTAAACACCATAACGTCTCTAGTCTCAATGGCAAACGTTCTGGTAGTTTAACCCTACTCCCTAGTGCTCCACCTCCGATGCATCCAAGAGCACAACAGCCTATCGATCGCTACAAATTTAAGGAGAATACCGTTTTTAATCAGAACTTAGCCTATATCGCTAGAGCCTCATTTAGAGAACTAAGAAACCTCTTATTAGTATTAAGAAACAAACAACTAGAACAAAACTTAGTGAGAAAAAAACGCATCATATCTATCATCAATGACATTGTGGATGTGGTATTAGCAGAGGTAGCATTACTACAGAATAAATTAAAAGATGCGCCAGAATTTGATCTCAGTCAATTACCTTTGCATGAGCAGTATTGGTTGGGTAGCTACTGGCAGGACGAAGATTTTCAAAATGCAAGGCAAGCTACCGATTGGCAAGAAGATTTGGCCAAGAGCTTCGCTCACTGGATAAATGCTTTTATCGATCATAAAGGTGGCAAGCTGTCTTTAGGGACTCAGTATCGTCAGCAATGGCAAAAAATACTGACACCTGCTCTACGAGAATTTATCGCCCAAACTGAAGCTAGCAGACTAACAGAGTATGAGTTAAATGCTAATAAGGAGAGTCCATTATGAGTCGCACCTATATCCTTTTAGAACGAATTCATGTACAAAATGCCAACTGTGTGGCTGGTCTCACTTTTGGCTTTCCTGCTATCACCCATTTCTTAGGATTCAGTCACGCCTTAGGACTAAAACTTCGAGACAACTATCCCATTGATATTCAGGGTTGTGCGGTATTTTGCCACGCTCATGAGTCGCATACTTATCAAGCTAAAGGCTTTGGAGATTTTACCTTTATCCAGCGCAAAGCTTCGCCTACTTTTAAAAAGCACGCCTCTTCTTCTCCTCCTATTATTGAAGAAGGTAAAATGAACCTATGCGTGTCATTATTACTAAGTTGTGACCATTTATACCTTAGCCGTGAGCAAGAGATTTTAAATATTAAACAGCAAGTTATGAGTCAAGCCAATCGTCTTAAGCTAGCAGGCGGAAGTATTACCAAGATTGAAGGTATCTCTGTTTACAATCAGCCTGAAAGTGCTGATGACGCTGAATTACAAGTAAGACTGCTCAAACGAAAGCTGATGCCAAGCTTTGTATTGTGCGATCGTCATTCTGTACTAATTGAGCACTACAAAACCTTGAAAGCTGATAATAACGATATCGACCTACTAGAGGCTTGGCTGGACTTCTCACGTCTAACGTACCAAGCGAAGTCTGATTCGTTGACCGAGTCAATCAACACCTCTGATAGTTCTTTTGATCGAGTAGAATGGGTACTAAAGGAGAAGCCTGCAAAAGGCTGGTTAGTGCCGATAATGACAGGATATAGTGCTATCGCTCCTTTGCAAGAAAAAGGAGAAGTGATAGGCGCTAGAAGTCCAGAATATCCATTTAGCTTTGTAGAGGCTGTTTATAGCATTGGCGAATGGCTTAGCACTCATCGAATTAGTAGTATCGATGCTTTAATTTGGCAGTATCACTATGAAGCTGATTGGTATCTATGTCGTCAATCAGCTTTATCCAACCTAGAAACAACGAGCGACGATTATCAATACGAAAGCTCTGTTTATGAGTTTAACTACGACGACTAACCTATCATTATAAGGAGTTGAACATGAAATTCCCAGAAGTACTAGCCTTTAGCCGTAACCTTGAAATATCTGACGCACTAATGCATTCAGGCGTCTGGAACGACAATATGTCAGAAATGCAAAACTCAGCTTGGCAACCTATTGAGCTTCATGAAAAGCGTAACAGAGCTACGCACAGCCAATATAGTGCCAAAGATGCTGATAAATCGAAGTCTAACCTATCTTGGGGCGATGATGCTGCACTACCTCACGATTCTAATACCTTGAAACTGAGCTTCAGTCTTAAAATCATGGGTAGTTTAGAGGATGCTACAGCATGCAATCAGCCAGAATTTCAATTGGCTCTATCAAAAATTATTGAAGAGTATCGTGCAAGTTTGACATTCGAAGAACTATCTCGTCGCTATGCTTATAACTTAGTTAATGGTAGGTTTTTATGGCGTAATCGTGTGGGCGCTGAAAGCTTAAAAGTAGTAATAATTACTGCTGATAAACAATGGGTCTTTAATAGTTATGACTACCCTCTAAATGAAATGGATACCATTAGCAATGACACAAAGGACTATAATGAGTTGGTTAACTTGATTCAAAGTGGCTTGAGTGGAGATAGCTTTGAATATATTGAAGTCATCGCTTATGCAAAAATAGGTAAAGGACAACGAGTCTGGCCATCACAAGAAATGGTGTTAAACGTACCTGCTGGCGAGAAGTCGCGTATTCTATTTGCCATCAATGACTGTGCGGCAATGCATTCAGAGAAAATTGGTAATGCTATTCGAACCGTTGATACTTGGTATAATGTAGATCAAGCGAAAGTTTTACCTATTGCTATTGAACCATATGGATCAGTAACCACCAAAGGTGAAGCGCATCGTAGAGGTAATAATAGCTTCTATAAGTTATTAGCCAAATGGATAGATAAAAACAACATTACTGAGCAAGATAAACACTACGTTATCGCTACCTTAATCCGTGGTGGTGTATTCGGTGGTAAGGATTAGGTTATGAAATACTACCAAGAGCTAACCCTAGTACCCGACCCCGACATATCGCCCTACTTTATCTGGCAAAAGCTCTATACCCAGTTGCATATAGCCCTAGCCGATATCAAAAATAAACATGGCATCGACAGTATCGGAGTGAGCTTCCCAGACTATCATTACGATGATAAAAAGGAGAAGTCTTCAAAGCTGGGGCATAAGCTACGCGTCTTTGCCCCAAGCCAAGCAGACTTAGAAAAGCTGGACTTGAAAAACTGGCTATCTCGCCTCACCGACTACGTGCATATAAAAAGCATCGCTGAGGTAGGTAATAAAGCGACAGGCCATGCGGTAGTCAAACGCTATCGCTTTAAGCCAGCAGAGACTCAGGCGCAGACTCTCGCTAAAAAGCTAGGGGTTAGCTATGAAGACGCTATGGTAACGGTTAAAAAACGCAAGCCAGAGTTGAAAGTCCCTTTTATTAATATGAAAAGTGAAACAACTGGTGTTCCTTATAGGCTGTCTATCCTACAAAAATTGGTAGACAGCCCTCTTGAAGGGACTTTTAACACCTATGGTCTCAACACCATGACTACAGAGGTAACTGTACCCCATTGGTAAGTTAATAAATAGGTAATGACGAATTACCCAAAAATTGGAATTAAAAACCCTTTTTTTGAACTATTTAAAAATTTATAATGAAATCAACGAGTTGAAATAAGATAAAAAATGGAGGGTAATAAAGGGTTTTTAGCCCTCCAAACCTTGTTAAAACTACGTTTCGAGGTTTATAATTCCTCTTCACCACCGCACAGGTGGCTTAGAAAACAATGCAAGCTAAAGCGCAGAAATACAACTCCTTCACCACCGCACAGGTGGCTTAGAAACATGCAAAGCTTGCACCATGAACACGTTTAACCTTCACCACCGCACAGGTGGCTTAGAAAAGTGTCGCCATCGCTTCGTTTTTCTTATCCCACTTCACCACCGCATAGGTGGCTTAGAAAAATGAAGACCAGTTTAATAGACAGCTTGGCTTCTTCCACACCGCATAGGTGGCTTATGAGAACCGTTAAAACAAAGCACTGCTTTGTTAGGTTCGCAAGGAAAATCCTTTAAATAGGATTTTCAAAAGTTATGCTTCCAACGTAAGCCTAAAAAATAAGAAAACACCGCATAGGTGGCTTATGAGAACCGTTAAAACAAAGCGCTGCTTTGTTAGGTTCGCAAGGAAAATCCTTTAAATAGGATTTTCAAAAGTTATGCTTCCAACGTAAGCCTAAAAAATAAGAAAACACCGCATAGGTGGCTTATGAGCGCCGTTAAAAAATTGCATGCCAGAAAATCACAGATTTTCTCTTGCGTCGGGACAAAGGTTCCCCAAACCTTTGTTTTATCCCTCCTCATAGGCAGCGCAAGACCAATTTATCAAAACTACTTTGAATAGGACTCTCAAAGGTTTAATTTCCTATAAAGCTCTGTATCGAAAAATTATAGACTCTCCCTTGCGACAGGCTGATACTCATTACACTTCGTGTATTCCGTCTTGCGAAGCATTGATTCTCAACCACTCATGCATAAAACCCTTAACTCACACACGCATAGCCAACCGATAAATAGCGCTAAGTAGAATTGTCAAACTCATACTTTAACAAAGACTGCAGAAGCGAAACGATCATCAGCCAGACAATTAAGACGACTTAATACCTAACCTGAACCTTTGCAATTATTAATACAAAAAGCACTTTCTAAGATTGTACATCTAATAATACCGTGCTAAATTCTACTTAAATTAATAACTAGAAACCTAATATGACCAATAAAATACTATTAACCATCCTCCTATCCTGTAGTCTATTGTCCCTAGCTGCCTGTACCACCACAGGCTCAGGCTCTATGACCGGCGCTGCTAGCACTAACAAACTCGACGTCAAGCATCTGAGTAGATCCGAGCAAATCCGAGCTTACGAGAATCAGCTTATAACAGACCCTACAGCCCCCTATGCCACTTTGAGCAATTTACAAGTAGTCACAGACTATCGTACCGCCAGTAGCTATGCGCCCAATCCCTATGGTATCTATGCAGTAGACGGGGTCGAAGTGCGAAAACTGCCCTACAACCCTTTTACCAGCGTCGGTTGGTATCAACATGCTGCACAAATGGCCGTGGCCGATGTTAAAATACCTAGCGGTAAGCACGTCATTGAGCTAGGACAGATCACTGCTTGGAATAGAAGTGACTACACCCTACCTGTCATCGACTTCCAGCCCAATACTGCCTATATCACGGCCTTTGAGGGCAGTAAAGATGATCGCCATCTATCCGTCTATACCTACGAGCAGGACGATCGATTCTCTAGACTTGATCGAGACTCTATCATCCTAAAAGATAAAGTAGCCTCTATAAAAGTCAAATAAGCAAATGAGCTAAATAATAGCGCCGAAGCGAAAATACAGATTGGCTCTTAGCAGGACTTAATTCTTAATGAGTCACAGCAGTGCTCAAACCTTATGCTGAATACCAAAAAAGACGACCGATAGCTATCAGTCGTCTTTTTGCTTATTGTTTGTATTAAACTGTGGCTTTAGATACTCAGCTAATGAGTTTATCTTTACTCACAGCTTGCCTTACCGGTTCGATGATTGATCGCTCCATTCGCTGCCAGTAGCTTTTGCATCTCGACATGACCCCGAGTACAGGCATAGGAGTAGGCGCTTTGGTTGTACGAGCCCATACTCTTATTTTGTGTCGTCGCTACCAAGTTAGGATCTGCCCCTTGCGCCAATAGGTACTTCACCGTTTCGAGACGATTGTTACTGGCCGCTACCATAATCAATGTTTCACCATCGCTCTCTATGGTCTGATCATTTAAGTCCACTGGCTTGTCAGCATTTAGTAACCGATGTACTTTTTTGACAATATTGGTATTTTTACCCAATACCGCAGACTTCATAACATTATAGACATCACCTCTATCGGTGGCATAAAGGTCTGCACCTTGAGCGATTAGATAATCCACCATGTCTTCGTAACCGATGAATGCCGCCCAGCCCAATGCGGTTTGTCCAAGACTACCCGTATCTTTCGCCTCTATATCTTGGCCATTCTCTACCATATATTTTACGGTAGGTAAGTCACCACGTTTTACTGCATCGAACCATTTGGCATCAGCCCCTGTGGATGGCTGAGCATAGAAGATTCGGTGTGCCAGCTTGTTTTTATTAGCGATGTCGAAGTTTTCATCATCACTAAAGCGGAATCCAGACTGTAGAGGCGGCGCTGCATTGACATTAGACGTCGCACTATTATTAGCTTCAGCTGGGCTAGTAACTTTTGACTGGCCAGTAGCTTGCGATTGGCTAGGTACTTGCGCGCTAGTATCGGCTTTTTCTACTGCGATTGGATTCACATTGGAGCAGCCAGCTGTCAGCCCCACGCTCAGTATCGACGCCAGCCCAATAGACAAATACATATCTTTAGCAATTTTCATAAGGTCACTCTAATAGGGTTTGAGATTGTTGAAAGTGTTATTCTAAAGGGCAATTGTTTGACTGTTCAAGTGACATATCATTAATAACTTATTACAACGGTAATTACCCTATCGATCGCTTACACTATCTATGCTCTACTAGCTGTTATAGTTAATGT
The DNA here is from genome assembly GCF_004335015.1 of Psychrobacter pygoscelis. Classification (GTDB taxonomy): domain Bacteria; phylum Pseudomonadota; class Gammaproteobacteria; order Pseudomonadales; family Moraxellaceae; genus Psychrobacter; species Psychrobacter pygoscelis. The sequence goes on along the minus strand of NZ_RQRU01000004.1, from coordinate 39,122 downwards.
TATTTAGCGACTTAATTAGTTAATCAGTTAATTACTTAGTTACTTAGTTACCCTATTACAGTTAATAGCTAGCAGATTACCTAGCCTTTAATTATAAAACTCACTTACTTTACATATGCTATATGCTGGAGATCATTATGAGTCAAGAACATAACAGTCATAAAAGACATGAAATCGTCGAAAAACTGCTCAGCAAACTCACCCAAGATGACCCACAGATGTATTATGCGAGCACTGCTGTAGTAGCTCGGGCCATCCACAATATGATAAAAGAGCATGAAGCTCAGTTGCACACTGAAGACCAAATAATAGCCAAGCATATGACCATTGCAGATATCGAGCAGACTCTAAGCTATCATCATGATAACCAATAAAGATTAGTGTACGGACAAAGGTATACCAGCGACAAAGATTGGCAACGAGCTGAGCTGAGCTTAACCACCTTTTGCTTCCCAATAATAGCCATCAATTAAAATAGACCAGCGCGAATGTCACAGTAAGGCACTCAGATCCGTATTAGGACGATAGAGTGCCTTTACTGTTATGTGATGCCTTAATAATGACTTAACCCAATGAGAACGATATGATCGATGAAAGTGACGCCATCAAAAGGCGCAAAATTGTCAAAAGATTTTTGGCCAAGCTCACCCAACAAGACCCACAGATGTATTATGCCACCACCTCTGAGGTCGCTCGTGCTATTCAAATCATGATTAAGGAGCACCTCAATCGACTCGACATTGCAGAGCAACACCTTGTGCGACAGCTGACCATTAGAGATATCGAAGTCATACTAGGGTTTAATTATAAATAAATAGAGCTGGATCGTGTGCGACATAGCTAACTTAATCAAACAACAGAAGCTAGCACCCTACTGTTTTTGGCCGTGCAACTTACCGTCATAAAAAAGGCCACCGATTGGCAGCCTATTTACTCGTTGTTTAATTCGGGCTGGTTTCTCTTAGCATAACCCCACTAAAAAGCATACTGACGCGGCTGATGCTGCATCGAGATCCAATGCACGGTGGTAAATTCTTCGATTGCCATCTCGCCATTGAAGCGGCCAATACCAGAGTTTTTCTCCCCACCAAAGGGAACATGGCTTTCATCATTGACTGAGATGTCATTGATATGGGTCATGCCTGCCTTAATACCGCGAGCGAAGCGTAGTCCCTTCTCCATATCCTCAGTAAATACGGCGCTAGATAAACCAAACATAGAGTCGTTAGCTATGGCCAATGCATCCGCCTCATCTTTTGCACGGATAATCCCCACTAGCGGACCAAATACTTCATTCTTTGCTAAGTCCATATCTCGAGTGACTTTGGTGAAGATATGCGGCGGAACGACTTGACCTTGGATATCTCCCCCTAAGATCAGCTGCGCACCCTCTTTGCTAGCAGTAGCAATTTTCTCTTTGAGTGACGCTAACTGCTGCTCATTGATAATGGGGCCGACAGCAGTATCTTTTTCACTGGGATCACCGACTTTTAAGCTCTCAACATGCGCTTTAAAGCGGCTGACAAACTCATCGTAAACGCTGTCTTCGACGATAATTCGATTAATGGCGATACATATCTGACCTTGATGCAAGAACTTACCAAAAGCGGCTGCGCGAACAGCTTGCTCCATATCGGCATCTTTTAATACCACAAAAGGGCTGTTACCACCCAGCTCTAGCGCAACTCGTTTAATCCTATCGCCACCATTGGCCAGCTCACCGATATGTTTGCCGACAGCAGTAGAGCCGGTAAAAGAGACTAACCCTGACGCCTCATGAGTCACGATAGCATCACCGATCTCGCTACCTGCTCCAACGACGACGTTCAGTAGACCATTAGGCAGGCCAGCTTCTTCGAATATCTTGGCCAATAGAAGCCCCCCAGTTACTGGCGTGTCACTAGCAGGCTTAAGGACCACCGCATTACCCAATGCCAAGGCAGGAGCAATTGAGCGCTGGGTCAAGTGTAACGGAAAGTTCCAAGGACTAATGACGGCGATCACGCCTATCGGCTCACGGTAGATAAAGTTCTCTTTGCCAGGGATATTTGATGGCCGGATTTTACCATGTACTCGATTAGGGAAGCTTGCTGCCTCAAGAGTAATGGCTCGGGCGCTGCCCCACTCTACCATGGCCTTGATTCGAGTACTGCCCGACTCCTTTACCAGCCAATCGATGATCTCATCTTTACGCTGATCAAAAATATTTACCACCTTATACAGCACTTGAGCGCGATCTGCAGGCGTCTTCTGCGCCCATTCGACTTGGGCGGCCTTGGCGGCATTAAAGGCCTCATTGAGCTGGTCTTTATTGGCTTGCTTAATCTCTACCAGTGTCGCCCCATTATATGGATTGGTATTGGTATTGACGCTGTCATCCTTACCAGACGTCCACTCACCAGCGATGTATTGAAGGTGAAAATCTTTATATAAGACAGGATTATTAGCATTATTTGCAGTGTTTGATGGCATTGACATGATTGTCCTTAGTTATGGCTATTGTGATTATGCTCACTCTGATGGTCTTAATGACGGCTGTTTAATTGCCATTTGCTTTTATACTTTTATATAAGCAGCTTGGTTTAGTAGAAGTCGGTTTGGTAGAAGATAGGGCAATGCTAGCACCAATCACGAATGCTTCGCGCTAGTAGATGGTTAAGGCGTGTTGAATAATCGTAAGCCATTTACCGGCTCTTTGGGTCTGTTATATCTCATCTTAGAGATTAATTTTCGCGAAGGCTACTCATCAACGGATAAAACCCCCGAGACTCTGCTGTCAGCTCAAAAGCTAACGCTATAGCAAATTTACAGTACTATAATCATTGGTCCAATGTCTTTTATTAAGCTGGAGGTAGCTGCTAACGACACCCTACTCGTTCAGTCCCCCCTAAATAGCTATTTAATAATTTATATAGTTGTTATTTATGCAGTCGCTATTTATTTAACAGCGATAGACCCAATAAATAATGCTTAGACTTTCATTATTGTAGTTATTGTTACTTCTTTCAATATAATGCGTTAGCCCTCTATGAGCACCGACTATCAATTTAAGCCTCATGAGCAGCCCATCATGGTCGGCTCGCCTGCTAATCCAGACCACCCCACCCTGCGTAAATTTTGCTATCTACTCGTGGGCATTCTCATTGGCATCACGGCTGGGTTTCAAAATGGTTTGCTGGTGGCCAATTTGAGTCAGATTCAAGGGGTATTTGGATTAACACCGGTAGAGGGCGGCTGGATCTCCGTCGCGTACAATATGACCAATGCTTGTATTACCGTACTGCTATACAAGATACGTCAGCAGTTCGGTATGGCATTATTTACCAAAGCCACGCTGATATGCTTATTATTGGCTAATGTCTTACAGTGGCTTGCCAGTAGTGATGTGCTCTTATCAGGATGGCTGCCTTTGTCCACTTGGTTGGACCCTTATCATTTAGAGCTGTTTGCTCGCGGTCTTAGTGGTATGGTCGCCAGTGCTATGACCATTCTCTCTATTTTTTATTGCCTACAAGGCATGCCGACGGCCAAGCGTATTAGTGGTCTGATTATAGGCTTTGGTCTATTGCAGTTTGGTGTGCCTTTATCACGCATTGTCTCTCCATACATGGCAGCAGATGGCCAACTTGAATGGCTGTTCTTGTTTCAATTTGGCCTATCACTGATCTGCTTTGGGGCGATGAATTTATTAGAGCTGCCACCAGGTATCACCCAAAAGGTATTTGAAAAGCTAGATTTCTTAAGTTTTGCCTTATTGGCGATTGGACTGGCGTCTTTAGCGGTATTTTTAGTGCAAGGGCGAATATTATGGTGGGACACGCCGTGGCTAGGTTTTCCCCTGATGATAGCCCTAGTAACCATTACCACTGGCCTCTGGATTGAAACTCACCGTAAAAACCCGATGTTACAAGTTCGCTGGATGCGCAGTCGAACTATATTGGCCTTTATGATTACTGGCGCTATGCTACGACTGCTACTCTCCGAGCAGACCGTTGGTACTGCGGGGCTATTAAATGCCTTGGGCTATGGTCGCGACCAACTTATCTACTATTATGGCGTCATATTGGTCGCTAGCATATTATCGCTGGTCATTAGTGCTTGGCGGACCAATGCTACAGAGCTGCGTCGTCCAGTAATTTTTGCCGTTACCCTTATTGCTATCGGCGCGTGGATTGATACTGGGGTAGCTATAGACTCTACGCCAGAGATGTTTTATTTGAGTCAATTTATTATTGCCTTTGCCGCTATTTATTTTATGGGTCCTATGGTTTTTGAGGGAATGTTTCGTGCTATTGCTAATGGCCCAGCTTATATCATTAGCTTTTCAGTGATTTTTAGCATCTCTCAAACTGTGGGTGGTCTCGCCGGAGCAGCCGCCATTCAGGCTTTTACCACGATTCGCACCCAGTCCCACTACTTAGATATGATCAGTACCATGAATTGGGGTGACCCAGTGCTGTCCGCACAAATCAAAGGCGCAACCAGCGCTATGATGCCTATGACGCCTGATATTACACAGGCAAGTACCATAGCTGGCGGACAGATACTTCAAGGCATAAGGCGTGAAGCTATGGTGGCAGCCTATAATGATCTTTTTCTCATCATAGCGCTGGCCAGCACCCTTACCGCCATTGTGCTACTGATGAACTATGCCTATTATCGCCATAAGAAGCTCAACCCCTTGGCCAAAGAGCTACAGATCTTAGCCAAAATGCGTGAGAACAGATCCTAATTTCAATTCTATCTTTTACTAGCATCCTATTAGCCATCACTTTGTAATGAATGATGGTGAAACATTTTTAGATAAATATCGTTTTAGTCCGACAGGAGATCCCGATGAGTCCAGCGCCCAAAGCGGCAGAATCTATAGCGTCAGAGCGTAACGACACAAGCTCGACAAGCCATCGAGAAGTGACCGACTCTACTAGAGGGATGACAGACAATAGTCCCTCATCATCGACTGTTGACGAGCATAGTAAAGTTGCTAGCTCTAAGCCTAACTCTGCTAATTCCACCACCAATATACCCGTAGTCGATCACAAGCTAAAGAGCGATGCAGAAAAAGGAAAGGACCAAGCAGCTGACATTACTATTGACGTCAATACGGACGGTGGCGGGCCACCAAAAGAGCCTATCCCCTCAGCAGCAAGCTGGTCTCCTAAGAAGAAGTCTTGGCTCAGTATCTTGCTCTTTGTGAGCTTCATAGTCATCGGTGTATTACTTATATTATACACTTGGAAGCTGCCACCATTTATCCCCACTGTTCAGCATACTGATAATGCCTTTATCAAAGGCAGAACCACTGTTATCAGCCCACAGATTTCTGGCTATGTTACGCAAGTGATGGTCAATGACTTTGCTGCGGTAAAAGCCGGTGATGTACTGGTAAAATTAGATGACCGCAACTTTAAGCAGCAGTTAGAGCAAGCTCAGGCCAATATTGAAGTGACATTGACCGACTTATCGACGAATGATCAGGATGCAGCAACCAGTCAAGCGCAAATCAATGCCCGAATGGCCGACTTAAATAGCGCCAAAGTTAGCGTGGCGAGTGCCGCTCAAGACGTGGCACGCTATGAAGGTCTAGATGAGATTGGTGCCGTCTCAAAGGCAGAAGTCATGCACACAAGAGCGCAGCTGGCTCAAGCTCAAGCTGAGGTGCAGCAAGCCCAAGCCAACTTACAAGCCGCCATAGAAGCAGCTAAAAAGACCAGTGGCAGTAAGGCCTCCTTAGAGGCCAAAGTCCAAAACGCTGAAGCTGCTGCCAAACAAGCTCAGCTAAACCTTGATAACACCATAATTAGCGCACCAGAATCAGGTCAGCTAAGTCAGGTCAGTGTCAAGCCCGGACAATATGTGAATGCAGGCACGCAGCTGATGTATATCGTCCCTGATGGGGTTTGGGTGATTGCTAACTTCAAGGAAACTCAGGTTAAGAATATTCACATTGGCGAGCCTGCCAATATACGCGTTGATGCTTTAGGGGGTCAGACCTTCAGCGGTCATGTGAGTAATATCTCACCTGCCACGGGTAGCGAGTTTAGTGCGGGCGCTAACAATCCAGCAACGGGCAACTATATAAAAGTTGCACAAAGGATTCCGGTACGTATTGACTTGGATGCCAATCAGAGTGGTCTCAATCAGTTGCGCCCCGGTATGTCAGTGACCGCCAGCGTCGATACAGAGTCTAATACTTTGATAAAATCTCGCTAGTACAAAAACTCTACCACCCAACGATTTTTTAAGTTTACTTTACTTAAGCTCAATCTTGTTGTAGAGAAAACCTTAAAAGAATTGGCTTTAAAACGCTCAAACAACCGACTGTACCAAGAATAAAAACCCCCCTTTATAGGCTGATAAAGGGGGGGGGGTTATTAGCAAACGCTCGACTAGCCTTTAATGGCAAGCTTAGACTTTACGGCAATAGGCGCTTGGTCATCCAGCCACCACCTTGTTGCTGGCTATAGACAATGCGGTCATGCATCCGATTGGCACGACCTTGCCAAAACTCGACCTCGTGCGCGCTCAGCTCATACCCACCCCAAAACTCTGGGGTCGGCACATGACTGCCTTCAGGGTATTGCTGCTTTAATTCAGCAAATCGAGCCTCCATCACCTCACGAGACGATACTACGCCACTTTGTGGTTCACTAACCCAAGCAGCTAACTGACTGTCATGCGGGCGCTTATGAAAATAGGCGTCAGTTTTAGTCTGGGCCACTTTAGTAATTCGACCACGGATACGCACTTGCCGCTGCATCTCATGCCAAAAGAACAAGACTTCAGCATTAGGATTTTCAGTGAAATCTTGGCCTTTGGCACTCTCATAATTGGTATAGAACACGATACCTGATTCTGTGATCTCGCGCATCAACACAATACGCACCCCAGGTTGACCATCTGCGCCGCAGGTCGCTAGACTCATGGCATACGGCTCCGGAACTGCTTGAGCTATTGCTTCATCCAACCAGACTTGCAATAAATCGAGCGGCGCGCTAGGCAACTGCTGGCTATCGAGCGTCCCCTTCTCATACGAGAGGCGCTGATCGGTAAAGTCTTTGCTCATATCCTACTCCTATTGATAACGTCAAACTTGATGCTTGTAGCAGTTATAATTCTAAATTTAGTTGACAGCTTAAGACGCTAAATTCTCACAACTGCCCACGGCTAGCATGAGCTGTACAGCCCCACTGACTTATTGTCCTAATACACTTTGAATCTTATCCGCCAGCTCATTAGCCATAACGTCGCACTCGATCTCATCATCTGACTCAACCATGACCCGAATGACAGGCTCGGTACCTGATTTACGAATGAGTAACCGACCACGACCTTCTAAAGTCGCCGTAGCCGCCTTAAAAGTATCGACCAGCTCTTGGTGCTCATATGGGTCTTGCATGGTTTTTAGGCGTACGTTGACCAGCTTTTGCGGCAATAGCGTAAAGTCCTCTGTCAATTGAGCTAAGTTCTTGCCTGTCTCTTTCATAATCGCTAGTACCTGCAGCCCTGCCACAATAGCATCTCCAGTACGGCTCTTATCTAAGCAAAGAATGTGCCCTGATGGCTCACCACCGATGATCCAGCCCTGAGCCTCTAAGCCTTGCATGACATATCGATCACCGACCTTAGCTCGATCAAAGCTAATGCCTGCCTTTTTAAGTGCCAGCTCTAACGCCATATTGCTCATTTGAGTGCCGACTACCCCAGCGACATGAGTAGAGGCTTGGGTTGCCAGTATAAAAAGAATGCCATCACCATCGACGATTTTGCCATGCGCATCCACCATGACAATACGGTCTCCATCGCCATCAAGCGCGATACCGACATCAGCACCATGCTCTAGCACTGCTGCTTGCAAGGTTTCAGGGTGCGTGGAACCGCAGCCATCATTAATATTGACGCCATTGGGTTTATTATGAATCGCTATTACTGTGGCACCAAGCTCACGGAAGACTCGCGGCGCGACACTATAGCCTGCGCCATTAGCACAATCCACAACGATGGTCATACCGCTTAAATCATGCTGATAAGGAAAGCTGCCCTTACAGAACTCAATATAGCGACCTTTGGCGTCATCGACACGGTGATTTTTCCCTAATGCAGCGGGATCATGGATAGGCATGACAATATCAGACTTACTCTCAGTGTCTAAAATAGCAGCAAGCTTGGTATTGATTGCCTCTTGCATACTATCAGACAGTTTGCGCCCGTCAGCCGTAAAGAATTTTATCCCATTGTCTTGATAGGGGTTGTGCGACGCCGAAATCACCACACCTGCATCCGCGTGAAAGCTGCGTGTAAGGTGAGCAATTGCTGGTGTTGGTAGTGGACCTAGCATATAAACGTCGACACCAGCAGCATTAAATCCAGCTTGCAAAGCAGCTTCAATAACATACCCTGATAGCCGCGTGTCTTTTCCGATAACGACGCTAGGTCTACGCTCTGGCTGAGCATTATTTTCAATGAGCACCTGACCGGTGACATAGCCAAGCTTTAAGAGAAAGTCGGGCGTGATCGGTGCCTGACCAAATTGACCACGAATGCCATCGGTACCAAAATAGCTCATGATTGAGTGTCCTTATTATAGGGTTTAAATCGTAATTGCTGAGAGGATTGCAACGAGTATAGATAATAGAGAGTTTTGAGATATAAAGCTGCAGTAAGTCAACAACACTAGATAAGTTTTATTCTACAAAAAAACAGCCAACAAAGCACTAACCTTGTTGACTGTTCTTTAAATTGATCACTGATAATAAAAGCAAACAGTACAGTTACCAGTAACGCCTATACCGCTATTAGTTGACACGGTAGTTAGGGGCTTCTTTAGTAATCTGCACATCATGAACATGAGACTCTTTCATACCTGCAGAAGTCACTTTAATGAACTGCGGCTGACTGCGCATCTCATCAATTGTGGCGCAGCCAGTGTAGCCCATTGAAGAGCGTAGACCACCGACCAACTGATTGATGATACCATTAACTGGGCCTTTATAAGGCACTCGGCCTTCAATACCTTCTGGTACTAACTTCTCTACCCCATCTTTAGCATCTTGGAAATAGCGATCTGATGAGCCATTTTGACCAGACATAGCGCCTAAGCTACCCATACCGCGGTAAGCTTTGTAATAGCGGCCTTGGAACAACTCGACCTCACCTGGTGCTTCTTCGGTACCAGCAAGTAATGAGCCGACCATAATGCACGAGGCACCAGCAGCAATAGCTTTGGCCATGTCACCAGAAAAGCGAATTCCGCCATCAGCGATTAAAGGAATGCTATCTTTTAGCGCACTCGCCACATTATCAATAGCTGAGATCTGCGGCACACCGATACCAGCGATAATACGAGTGGTACAGATTGAACCAGGGCCGATACCTACCTTGACAGCATCTGCACCGGCATCACGAAGGGCCAAAGCAGCATCACCTGTGGCGATATTACCACCAATGACTTGAATGTGCGGGAAGGTCTTTTTGATCCAAGCGACTCTATCGATTACGCCTTTTGAATGCCCATGAGCGGTATCAACAATAATCACGTCGACATCAGCAGCGACAAGCGCTTCAACACGAGACTGAGTATCTGCCCCTGTGCCAACAGCAGCGCCGACTCGAAGGCGACCTTGATTGTCTTTACAAGCATTCGGATTGTTTTCTGCTTTGGTGAAGTCGTTAACCGTGATTAAGCCGCGAAGGTTAAAGTCATCATCAATCACCACGACTTTTTCGATTCGGTGCTCATGCAGCAGCTTCTTGATATTCTCGTTACTCTCACCTTCTTTTACGGTGACCAGCTTATCTTTAGGCGTCATGACATTTCTGACAGGCTGCGACAGATTGGTCTCAAATCGTAGGTCACGGTGCGTGACGATGCCGACGACCTTGTCAGTACCACGCTCTACCACAGGCACGCCTGAGATATTATTGTCTTGAGTAATCTTCAATAGCTCACCGACACTCATCTCTGGGTGCACGGTTATAGGATCAACGACCGTACCAGCTTCAAACTTCTTAACGCGGCGTACTTGGGTGGCTTGCTTGCTAATATCCATGTTCTTGTGCAAGATACCCATACCACCAAGCTGGGCCATGGTAATGGCCATCTCTGACTCTGTCACAGTATCCATAGCAGCTGAGACCACGGGCAGATTGAGGGTGATATCACGAGTTAGGCGGGTGGAGAGGCTAGCAGACTTAGGAAGGACTTCAGAATAGGCGGGTAACAACAATACATCATCAAAGGTTAAAGCTTCATCGACAATTCGCAACATACATACCCCTTAGCGTGGTCATGGTCATTTTGGGAATGAATTCGCCAACCTTGCCAAATAAGGAAAATTGGCGAACCCATTAAAATAACGCCATATTATAACAAACTCTAGAAGTAATCACAGGACCATTTATCGATTCAACTGATAGAAGATTGACTTTGGCTTAGCTTATTGAAGCAATGATTGCTGTGAAGATTTCGCTAGATTTAAACAATATCTCTCAGTCAAATGCTAGAGGTTATTTAAGCTTAGCATTTGACTGAGTTTTAGCTTTAAAGAGCAGCGACCATCGACAACCTTAATTCACCAGCTTATGTCTACAATTTTAGAGATTGCCATTAGTGATACGTTCAATGATCCCGCCCCTTTTCGCCTTTGACTTGTTTTGCCCATCATGTCCCGCCTCAGAGCCTTTTAAAGTGAAACGCTCCGTCGGTAGATAGGCTTTTTGCTCTTCGTTTAGATAGTTCAGCATTGCTTCACGGACTTCACACTCAAGCGACCACGCATCAGCCGGATTGCTAGCGGCTACCTTACCTCGTAAGGTAATGGTATTTTCATTCACTGAAGAGACTAGCATTGCTGGCTCCGACTCACCATCCCAAAGCTCATTAGCTTTGACCACATCGACGAATTTTTGCCGGATCTCCTCAATATCTGCCCCATAATCGACATATAGGTACACAGCACTGGCTTGATGAGCATCGGTATGCGACCAGTTCTCTAATATTTCAGTGACAAAATAACGCATAGGAACGATCAGACGGCGCTCGTCCCAAGTGAGTACCACCGCATAGGTATATCGCAGATCCTCGATAGTACTCCAAATATCATTGATTATTACGGTATCGCCAATACGCACAGGCTGGGTGACAGCGACTAACATGCCAGCAATGATATTGCCTAAGATAGGCTGCGCTGCGATACCAATCACTGCACCAGCGATACCTGCCGAAGTCAATAGTGTCTTGCCAAGACCTTCTAGATTAGCAAACTCACTTAAACCAATCCAAAAGCCGCCGAGTATCATAACGAAGATAAATATCCGGCGAAAGATAGACACATAGGTTCGGCGGCGACGCTCTTTATGAAACTCCTCATCACTGAGGCTCTCGATCTGAAAATCTTGGTAACGATTGGCAAAGAAATTAATCGTACGAATACCTAGCCATAAAGTAACAATGACCAATCCCACCCAAACGATGGGTCTCGTTGAAGAAGCGATTGCATCAATGTATGGAAAAGCACCGGATACCAATGCAAATACTAAGGTAAAGCTAATAGTAAAGGTAAGTGGAACCAGTAGCTTATTAATCAGGTCAGGTAAACTGTCCTTTTTGGTGTATTTAGGATTTTCAGTATTATCACTATCGGTATACCAATTGACTAGCATGGCTGTCGCTCGGCTAATCAGCCACCCTAACCCTAGAGTCAATGAGACAAACAGCACTAATGCTAGATATTCCCAAATGGCTATACCAAAGAACCGCGCGGTAAGCCAGTTTGGCAAATACTTGGCAAATTCTGCAGGCTTGTGCTGCTCATAAAGCATCTCAATATTTTCAACCGTCTGCGCAGAAAATACCCAAATAGGCGCTGCCTCCCCCACCCGTACTCGCTCTAAAAATATAGGTACTCTTCGTGAGTTATAGTCGATATAGCCTAGTTTGATAGAGCGGCGTGGGATACCTTCAATACTACTGCCACTACCTAGGGGAGGCTCTATTAACCCATCTGCTCGATCTGGCAAATCTTCAAATAAATACAGCTTTTTTTCAGTTAATAAGAAATCAAGCTTCTTTACTAAGTCTATGGCAGAGGCCACTTGTTGATCTTTTTCTAGCAAATTCATATTGAGCGCGTAGGATGCTAGCGCAAACTTCTTTTGCATTATCGCTGTCTGAAAGAACTCTAAAGTCGCAAGCGGCGTTAAAAGGTTAACTGGCTTATCCAGCTCTGGTAGACCAGCGTTTAACGCTTCGAGAGGGTAATAAGCTTCATTATACTCACCCGTTAGCGCGAGATTGGACTGTAGCTTGAGCGCCTGCTCTCGAGTATTTTCGCCCATAGCTGCCGCCGCTACTGACAGCTCGTCCTCATCACTATCGCTCGATGAGGTATTCTTATTAAGGCCTGCAGCTACCTTACCTTCGGCCTTTGCTAGCTGCTGATCGACATACTCCGTTAAGCTCTCTGGTTTACTTTCAAGTACTTCAGACGTCTGCTTCTTAGTACCAAGAGAATCAATAGCCTGATGATGTTGATGATTAACCTCGTCAGTGGCCGATTCAGAACTCATCACCGTAGTATCAGCAGCCAGACTGGTCAGTGGCGCAGCGAATAGACTGACCACTATCAACAATAAAATGCTGACTCTCCGGATTACCGGTGCTAACACATCATTTTCACGTGCCGAGCAGTCAGTCGCTTGCTCTGACTTCATTACTACCTTGTCCATTCTTTAAATATCCTTAACGTCTTAGCAGACTTTTAAATAATTTCTTAAATCAAATCAATATGATCTTTTGGTTTGAATAGTAACTTGTCATCTTGCGTAATTACCATAAAAAACACCTACGACTTAGACCAGCGGTTAAATTCGGTTATTAGAACTAACATTGACGTGGATAGCAAAGCTATTATGAGTAGAGTGCTCAATAGATAAGCCCTATAAAGAATCAAGCCAGCATAATGCTGGCTTGATCTGTAAATGTGCAAAATCTTATTAGCGTATTACTTGAGATATAAAACTAACTCACGCTTAAACAGCTCTAGGCGCGACGCCACGTAGTACCTGCGCGGCTATCTTCAAGCTCAATACCTGCCTCTTTAAGCAATGCTCTAATCTCATCAGCACGAGCGAAGTTTTTGTTGGCTTTCGCATCGGCTCGCTCTGCTATTAGCGACTCAATCCTATCATCGCTAAACGCATCTGCCGCGGCATCACCCACCACCGACTGTAAAAAGGCTTGCGCTGGCTGCTGCAAGATATTCAGGACTTGAGCTAAGGCTTTTAACGTCATCGCTTGCTGGTGTGCTGCCGATAGATCATCAGCTTTGATTGCTTTATTGACATCACGTGCCAGACCAAACAACACGCTGATGGCCTGCGCTGAATTAAAGTCATCATTCATCGCGTTGGTAAACGCTTGCCCAGCATCACTGGCATACGCATTAGTAATATCAGCATCAGTCAATACGATCTCGCCGGACTGCTGCTCGGTCGCCTTAATCGTTTGGTACAATCGGCTTAGGCTATTATGCGCTTCATCAAGCGCACTATCAGAGAAATTGACTTGACTGCGATAGTGGCTAGACAATAAGAAAAACCTGACGGTTTCAGGATGATACTTAGCAGTCACCTCACGAATGGTAAAAAAGTTACCCAATGATTTAGACATCTTCTCACCGTCAACATTGATAAAGCCAACGTGCATCCAGTTGCGTGCGTACTCACAGCCATTTGCCGCTTCTGACTGAGCAATCTCATTTTCGTGATGCGGGAATTGCAGGTCATGACCACCGCCATGAATATCAAAGGTCGAGCCAAGACACTGATTCGACATTGCTGAGCACTCAATGTGCCAGCCTGGGCGACCTTGCCCCCAAGGAGATTCCCATTGCGGCTCACCTGGCTTGGCAGCCTTCCACAGTACAAAGTCAAATGGATTGTTCTTTTTTGACTCAATCTCTACCCTAGACCCTGCTTGCATATCCTCTAATTTACGACCCGATAACTTGCCATAGCCGGCAAATTTTTCGACCGCATAATACACATCACCATTGTCAGCAGGATAAGCATAGTCATTATCTACTAGTGTCTGGATAAGCTGATGCATATTATCGATATAGTCAGTCGCTCGAGGCTCCTTATCTGGTAATTGACAACCTAGAGCCTGCTCGTCTTCATGCATCGCCTTGATAAAACGCTCGGTCAACTCATCAATAGGCTCATTATTCTCTGCAGCACGATTGATGATTTTGTCATCAATATCAGTGATATTGCGCACATAATTGACGTCATAGCCGACCTGACGCAACCACCTTGAGATAACGTCGTAGGCCACCATGATTCGTGCATGTCCAATATGACAATAATCATATATCGTCATGCCGCACACATACATACCGACTTTACCTGCCGTCATCGGTACAAAAGGGCGTTTGCTTGAGGTCATGGAATCATAAATGCTAAGTTCAGCCATCGCATTGGGCAGAGCTTGGGACATAAATCAGTCGCCTTATTTTGATTAGTAAGTTAGTCTCATGAGTCGTTTTATTTGCAGCTAGTTAGCAAAAAAGTCAGTCAAGATGATGCAAACTACCAAAAGCTGCTTGCTACTGACTACCTTCTATCTCGCTAGTCGCTTGCTTTAAGCGGTTATCTTAGCGAAATTGACTTAAAATTGCTATTAGACTGATGGTAATTTAGCAGATGACTGGGGTATTATCAGTGCCTATACTCTTCTAACAGGGAATAACTATGGGCAATCGCCTAAGCAAAATCTATACCCGCACAGGGGACGATGGCAGTACTGGTATGGCTGATGGCCGCCGCGTCAGTAAAGCCGATCTAATATTTGAGGTGATGGGCGATATCGATGAGCTCAACTCACATCTGGGTCTGGTCCGATCACACTATCAAGAGGTCTTAAACGCTTCGGCAGACGACTCAGCTCTTAGCGCCCTGCGCGCCCAGATTGGCTCACTTAATGCACCAGACTTTGAGACGACTTTGCAGGTTCTCCAGCATCTGTTATTCAATCTCGGTGGCGAGCTTGCTATGCCGGAGTTTGAAGCCATCAGTAACGACCATACTAGCTGGATTGAGCAGCAGATAGATATTATGAATGCTCAGCTACCAGCGCTCAAAGACTTCATCTTGCCGACAGGCTCACTGCTCGTAAGCCAGCTGCATGTTACTCGTAGCATCTGTCGCCGTGCTGAGCGTCATGGTGTGGCCCTGCGGCAGCATAACCCTGATGCCATCCGCCCTACTGCCCTGACTTTTATTAACCGGCTATCAGACTGGCTATTTGTCGCCGCCCGATTCTGCTGCGCCCCTGAGCGGCGTAAAGAGGTGCTTTGGGATGCCAAAATTCTTCAATCCTTATGAGCAAGTCTTATACTCTGGCTCAATTGCGGCCTATTTAATTCTAGTCTCTTGGCTAAATATGTTAATCAAACCTCTCAATAATAAGTCGTGACTGTGATTAACTAGAATAGCAACCTCGCTAGTTTAGCCAGTGAAAGTCAGTTAATAAAAAAGCGAGATAAGCCACTAACGCCTATCTCGCTTCTTTAAATGTCACTTAAATAAGCCTGTATGACAGGCCCGTTAAACCACTACTTACCAATATAATGGCTTGATAGTCACCTATTCTTAATAGGTAGCACTTTCGTCTTCGATGATTACCATGTCGATACTATCATCAGTGGGTACCTTTAGATTTTTATTACCACTAGTATCGATGTTTGATGAGCTACTATTAGCTTGCGGCGCACTAGGCGCAGCAGGTTTATTTTCTTCAGTAGCGTTTGTTTGTGGTGCTGGCGCTGCTGGTCTAGGTGTTGGCGTGGCCGGTGCTGCTGGACGCGTTGGCGCTGTAGGCTCCGCGGGACGAGGCTGGCGAATGCGTGACTCTTCAGGAGCCGTATTACGAGCCTGTTGCGCACGGCGCTCTTGTTGAGCTTGTGCTCTTTGTGCGTTAATCGCAGCTCGGCGAGCATCAATACTGGACTGAACCAAGGCGCTTGCCATCACATCTGAGATTAGCTCTAGGATAACAGGTTGGCCCGCAATTCGAGTTTTGACGCTACCATCTTGCTGCCCGACCACATAACTAAAGCCATCATCGACTAACATATTATTATTCAGGCGGATATTTTGCTCTGCAAGACGATCTTGTAAGCTTGGACGACCCGCTGCCGCATAGACTTGATTGGCTTGATACAAGTCTTGACTAGGCAGAGTCATACTGACGCTAGCCTGACAAGTCGTCATGCCTGAGCTGGTAGTAGACTGTAAGACGCTTGGGTTTTGAATATCAATCAACACATTTCTGACTCGGCCACTTACCTCGCCTGAATCAACAGTGATATCTGCTTGGTTGGCGTACGAGCCAGCAAAGCCTTGCACTTTTTGGTTCAAGGTAGACTGTAATACCAGTTTTAGTCGATCTAGGACCATCGGGTCATCACAAGCTACGACTGGTACGCTTTGTGTTTGCCCATCAGTGGCAACTGGCTCACCTTCTTGAGCAGTGGTTGTGTCGGCAGTCTCTTTTTCGCTTCGATCACAGCCTGTTAAGGCCAAAGTGCTGATCAATCCAACGCCGGCTAGTGCTAACCAACCTGACTGTTTATGCTTTTTGCAATTCTCTGCGAAGTTCATAATGACCTCATATTAATATTAATAGTAACGGTTTGATAGGCAATACATTTATCAGTGCTTATTTGCGCTTGGCTTAGCTTTAATTAGATAAGCTAATGTTATGTCAGTACCGAGTATACAAGTGCAGATAGCAGCTATTTTTATAGTAGCCGCGCCAATCAGCTTCTTTTAATTGCAGCTATACCTATAGCAGATGCACTAGAGCTAGCCCTAGTACGCTAAGAAGGTACTTAGTGACGCTATAGTGAGTTCAATTTAAAAAGAGTGTAGTGATGCTGGGATGAATTTTTGTAGCCTCTGCCAGCGTACTCGCAGCAAGCAAGAAAAATCTATACCCGTATTATGTCCGAAATTACTCGTATCACTGATAGTTCAATCTGACTCAATAGTAGATAGAACAAAATTGGCTTACTAAAACCAACTCAATACCTCTAAACGCCGGATTCTCAAAAATTGACTCTATATCTTTACTTTATCAATAGTGATTTTATTGTCTAAACAAATGATAAGAGTTTATTCGATTACCCTAAAAGACAAGGACTGCTAATCCTATTGTGCCAATTTATACGCCTACTGATAGGACAAAAAATACTGCCTTTGTTGATATTTTACTGTCATAAAATTTCGTTATTATACGAGGTTTTATAGCCTTGTTCATTATTAACTTTTTGGCTTGATACCAGTAATTACAACTATTCTATTGACCTCTGCAAAAAGCATCAATACGTTTAAAAAATGACCAAGACGTTTAGCAAGATCTGCACCCAAGTTTGGCCTAACATAACACCTCTTTATAGCACCTACTCTGGATAAATTACATGGCAACAATGGATAATTATAACCTCGTCAAACATCAGCAAGGCGGTATCAACAAACGATCCGCTCCTCTCCTATTGGGTCATCGCGGCGCTCGAGCTGAAATGACAGAAAACATGCCAGCAGCCATCACCCACGTCTGTCACCTGCAAGCGTATGGTCTCTCTGGTATTGAATTTGACGTTCAATTAAGTGCTGATGGTCAGCTGGTCATATTTCACGATGATTCGCTAGTCAGATTGGCAGGGCATCAGTCCCGAGTAGATCAATTGACGCTTGCAGAGATTCGCCGAGTTCGTATTCAAGGTCAATCTATCTTCGCCCTTAATGACCTCTTGACCTACCCACTTCAACCGAACCCGCTCACTCCTAATGCAGCAGCGAGCTATCTTCCATCGAGCATCTATCAGGCGATGATGAGCTTTGAGCATATCGAGCTTGAGGTTAAGACTCATGAGCGGACCAACTACTCCGCTCTGCTGCGTGCACTTGAAGATAGTCTTATTGGTAGTCAGATAGCGCAGCTGCCGATAGTACTAACCAGCTTCGATCAGCAGTTATTAGCCTTATTACCGCTCAACCGTAAACTGTCCGCCATTCCACGCGGACTCTTGAGCGAAAATCCAGCCATGATGGCTGATCTGGGTCATATTGCAAGACGACTGGGCTGTAGCCAGGTAGGCATCTATTATCCCCTAATTGATGCTGTATTAATGCGACGCTGTCACCGCTTAGATCTCTCCGTTAGCGCGTGGACTGTCAACGATGTTGATGAGGCTAGAAGGCTCAGAAAACTTGGGGTTGATACGCTAATCACCGATTATCCTACTGCATTTATTACTTCCCTATAACCTCGCATAATATTAAGTATTTTATGCTAATGACTCTATTTATTTAAGCTTTATTAAATAAGCAAAAATTATACATCCAGACATACTGTAGTAATGATTCTTGCGTCACTATTTTTTAGTGTATAACCGTTCACTTTTATCAATGATTAGCGTATCATAAAGACATAATACGTAGTCTACTTAGGAACGCTTATGTTAGCGAAACTTGTGATTAATTTGCCACTTAAAAGCCTCCGCGCTGCCATGCAAGCTTCATCTTCATTGATTGAGGTCGCAGGAGCAAAAGCCTTGCAGCTGAAGTCTCAGTTGAACAACACAGCTGATAATGTCGCTAATTCTGCCCAGTCTGCAGCGGCAAATGTACCTCGCTTAGAGGCAAAGATATCGTCTGATGTCGCTGCAAAAACTGCTCCAGACTTGTCAGATACTGAAGTCAAAGAATGGCAGTTTAAGCATGCGCCTATTAATTGGATTCCGGCTGCGGTACTCATCTCGACGCCGCTTGCTGCCGCCATTATTACCCCATGGTATTTAATGACTCATAAAGTCAGTGCGCCTGTGTGGGGAGTATTTGGTGCCTTTATGGTATGGACAGGCCTTAGTATCACTACCGGCTATCATCGTCTTATGGCACACCGTGCTTATAAAGCCCATCCTTTGGTTCGCAATTTCTTCTTAGTGGGGGCTACGCTTGCCGTTCAGGGTTCTGCCTTTGACTGGTGTGCCGGTCACCGTATTCATCACCGTTATGTCGACGATCCAATGGAAGACCCGTATTCTGCCAAACGCGGTTTTTGGTTTAGCCATATTGGTTGGATGCTTCGTGAATATCCCAGTGGTAAGTTTGACTACAAAAATATTCCTGACTTAACCAAAGATAAAGTACTTCAGATTCAGCACAAGTACTATGGCTTATGGGTATTAGCGGCGAATATTGGTATTGTCAGCGCTGTAGGTTGGCTTGTCGGTGACGTTTGGGGGACTTTGGTACTTGCAGGACTACTACGTCTAGTATTAACCCATCACTTTACCTTCTTCATTAACTCTTTATGCCACATGTATGGAAGCCGACCTTATACCGATACCAACACGGCACGTGATAACTTCTTACTGGCTATCTTTACTTGGGGCGAGGGTTATCATAACTATCATCACTTCTTCCAGTATGACTTCCGAAATGGCGTAAAATGGTGGCAGTATGACCCAACTAAATGGACAATCTTAGCTTTATCTAAGCTTGGTCTGGCTAGTGATCTACGTACAGTCGATGACTTGACGATTAAACATGCTGAAGTAAATATGCAGTTTAAAGAAGCTCAGTCGCATATTGATAAGTTGCCACAGAATCCCCTCGATATCGGTCAAAAAATGCATCAATTCAAAGATCGTATTAAGTTTGAATACGATGCCTTTACCGAGACTGTAGAGGAATGGCAAGCGCTCAAAGCCAAAGCTATTGAGATGAAAAAGAACGAATTTGCTGACCGTTTACATGAAGTTGACGACGTACTTAAGCATGAATACGCTAGGATTGAAAAGAAAATCTTGGCTCACAATGACAACCTTCGTAAAGCCTTTAAACATATCGGCTACCGAGCAGCTCAGTAAGTTATTTTAATTGGTTTCTCCTACCCTTTATTCTAGTGAATAAGGGGTTTTTTTATTTTTAGTTCCCCAAGTTAATTCTTATAATTAGCAATATTAGCTACTGTCACAATTCTCGCTTAGCTTAACCAACCGCTCATTAGTCATCTACTTACCGAAACCCTAAGGCAGTACTCTTAAAATGGGCTACACTGTGATAGAGTGATTAGCCTTGATTTACAATTACTCCTTGGCTTTGTCTTTTTTTACACCCCTACTGCCCGTGGCACAAAACTATGAAATATCAAAACAGCTATGTCTGCCTAGACCCTAGGCTTTTTAATCGTCAGCCGCCTACGCCGCTTGATAACCCAAAAGCCGGCCATTTCAATTTGCAAGTTGCGGAGCGTTTGGGTTGGTGCGATGATGACACATTGACGACGCGCTGGGTGGATATCTTAGGTGGTCACTATGTCCCAGAAGCATTCGAGCCACTCGCTATGGCTTATGCCGGGCATCAGTTTGGTCAATGGGCAGGTCAGCTCGGTGACGGCCGTGGTCTCTTGATGGCCCAAGTCATTGACAAGCAGGGCAAGCTTAATGATCTACATCTCAAAGGCAGCGGACTAACGCCGTATTCACGGATGGGGGATGGCCGAGCGGTGCTACGCAGTACGATTCGTGAGTACCTCTGTGGTCATGCGCTGAATCAGTTGGGTATTGCTTCCTCAAATGCACTGGGCTTCGTGGTATCCGACACCCCTGTACGCCGTGAGCGTATGGAGCAAGGTGCAGCGCTAATGCGAGTGGCAGATTGCCATGTTCGCTTAGGACATGTGGAGTGGATTGCTAGTTTTGCGCCTGATCTATTGGCAGAATTCACTGACTATATGCTCGATACCTATTATCCGGAGTGTCGCAATGAGACCAACCCTATCGCTGCATTTTTGACTGCGGTGGTCACGCGTACCGCGAAGATGATTGCCGACTGGCAGTTGATTGGCTTTGCTCATGGCGTCATGAATACTGATAATCTATCGATAACTGGTCGCACTCTCGACTTCGGGCCATTTGGCTTTATGGAGCGCTTTGATCCAGCGTGGATCAACAACCACTCAGACCATACCGGTCGCTATAGCTATCAAAACCAGCCGGCCATCGGTCATTGGAACCTCAATATCTGGCTGCCTCATTTTATGCGCTTGCCTACCCTAGACCGAGATACTTTAGCCGAATGCCTCGCCCCTTACGAGTCAGCATTCATGACACACTACCAACAAGGCTTATGTCGTAAGCTTGGCCTACCCTATTCACGCGATAGTTTAGCGATAGCCTTTGACTGGCTCAGCTTACTTGAAGACCATAAGCTCGACTACACCAATAGTTTCCGAGCTTTGAGTGGGCTGATATCCTCAATGTTAGACAACAATGCCACCAATAATGCCAATAATGAAGCCGACACTGATGATGGCTCTAATGCTACAGATATTGATAATAGGCAAAAATACGATAACCGTCTTGAACAGACTAACCGTCATGATCAACAGCTACTCGCGACTTTAGAGTCCGAACTCAGCGGTGCAGCCGTGGCAAATTGGCAAGACTGGAAAAAGCGCTATTTGGCGCACATTCATGCAAATGACGATAACCTTACCAACTCTCTGAAAACTGCATTAGAGATCATGCAAAAAGAAAACCCAGTTTATATCTTACGCAACTCTATGGCTCAGCGCGCTATAGATCAGGGCGAATTGGGGGATTTTACTGAAGTTGATCGCTTATATAAGCTGTTAACGCAGCCTTACAGCGTCCAGACTATCGCTTTACCTTCCGACACCACAGCACCCGAACCCGGCGCGCCCATGTTGCCTATTAGTTGCTCCTCTTAAGCACATGTTGCAGAATAATAGATATGCTGGAGGATAAGCGAACTCTTGCAGAATAGTAGAAAAATAGAGCCTAGCTTAGAGCCTAGTTTGCGAAGACATTTTATATTAGCTATTAGTGTCTATTTAGCGACAATTGCAGCTTAGCAAGCTTGAGTTAAGCCAAGGTAACTATAAATAACCTAAAATAACTTAATTTTAGCCTTTTATGGGTCCTCGACTGGTCAGTGAAATATTAATGATGCTAAAATACTTTACCAATAGCTTTGTTACCCCTTTTCGGACTTAGTTTTCTACTGAATGATGTATAAATTTCGCGGCAATCACTAGTATTCAGTCATTAACTAGCTAAAGATAATGCAATACTAATATATGTGCTGCGGTAAACCTTATTGATAAATTTTCGAACAATGGCACTTCTATATGATTGATGATAGCAACACCACCCCCTCAAAGGACACCTCAAAAATGGATCAAGAACAGTTCGAGCAAGCCGCCCTTCATTACCATGCGCATCCGCGCCCCGGTAAAATCTCAGTCACCCCTACCAAGCAACTAGCCAACCAACGTGATTTAGCGCTTGCGTACTCACCAGGTGTAGCAGTGCCGTGTTTAGAGATTGAAAAAGACCCTACTGCGGCGGCCAAATATACAGCTCGCAATAATTTGGTGGGTGTTATTACCAACGGGACAGCCGTATTAGGTCTGGGTAATATTGGCCCACTAGCTTCGAAGCCTGTTATGGAAGGTAAAGGAGTATTGTTCAAGAAATTTGCTGGTATTGATGTCTTTGATATCGAAGTTGCTCAAAATGATCCCGATAAATTCATTGAAGCGGTAGCAGCATTAGAGCCTACTTTTGGCGGCATTAACTTAGAGGATATTAAAGCGCCAGAGTGCTTTAAGATTGAGCGAGAACTACGCGAGCGCATGAATATCCCAGTATTCCATGATGACCAACATGGTACTTCTATCATTGTCGGCGCTGCCCTATTAAATGCGTTATTAATTACCGGAAAAGACATTGCAGACATCAAAATCGTCTGCTCAGGCGCTGGTGCTGCTGCTATCTCATGTCTAGATCTTGTTTGCGCTCTTGGCGTCAATAAAGACAATATCTTTGTCTCTGACTCGCGCGGTATTATCTCGAATAACCGTGAAAATTTAGATGATACTAAACGCCGCTATGCGCGTGATACCGTCTCTACGACTATTGACGATGTTATAGATGACGCCGATGTGTTCTTAGGTTTGTCTATGCCTGGTGTCTTGACGGCCGATATGGTACTTAGAATGGCAAAAGACCCTATTATCTTTGCCTTAGCCAACCCTACTCCTGAGATTATGCCTGAAATAGCGCACGCTGCCCGACCAGACGTTATTATGGCGACGGGACGCTCTGACTATCCAAACCAAGTCAATAATGCCTTATGTTTCCCATACATCTTCCGCGGAGCGTTAGACGTGGGTGCTACCACGGTTAACGAAGAGATGAAAGTGGCTTGTGTTAAAGCCATTGCCGCTATGGCCCACGTCGAGCAGCACCCGACTAAGAATGTCAGAAGCCTTGAGAGCATGAAGAGCTTCGGCCGCGACTATCTGATTCCAGGGCCGCTAGAGCCAAATCTAATCATTGAGATTGCCTCTGCGGTAGCTCAAGCAGCGATGGACTCTGGTGTCGCGACCTTGCCAATAGCTGATATGGATGCTTATCGTCAGCAATTATCTGAGTTTGTCTATAACTCTGCCTTTGTTATGAAGCCAATATTTGCTAAGGCTAAAGCTGATCCGAAGCGTATCGTCTATTGTGAAGGTGAAGATCAAAACGTCTTATTGGCTGTCCAAGTCGTCGTCGATGAAGGGCTAGCTCATCCTATTCTAGTCGGTCGTCCGTCAGTCGTTGAAGCCAATATCGCCACTTTGGGCTTACGTCTAAAAAATGGTGAGAATATTGACATCGTCAACCCAGACGATGATCCACGCTATAAAGACTACTGGCAGTTCTACTACGAGCGTAATAAGCGCCGCGGTGTCAGTATTGAGCTTGCTCGTCGCGATGTGCGCCGTAAGACCACACTAATCGGTGCGCTATTGGTCGAAAAAGGCGATGCCGACGGTATGATCTGTGGTACGTTTAGTTATTACTCCTTGCATCTACAGTACGTCAAAAACGTCATTGGCAAGATGGAGGGCGTAAAAGACTTCTATGCTATGAATGCCATCTTGATGCAAGACCGCAATATCTTTATTGCCGATACTTACATCCACGAAGACCCAAGCGCTGAGCAATTAGCCGAAATGACCGTCCTAGCAGCAGCTCAATTACGTCGGTTCGGTATTACTCCACGCGTAGCGCTAGTCTCGCATTCTAACTTTGGCACTTCAGATAAAGCCAGCGCGGTGAAAATGCGTCAGGTGCATGAGTTATTGACGCAGATGCAAGTTGACTTTGAATTTGATGGTGAGATGCATGGTGATGCTGCACTCAGCGAGCGCATCCGCTATGACGACCTGCCTTCTAGTACCCTAAAAGGCGCTGCAAACTTGTTAATTCTACCGACTTTAGATGCGGCTAACATTGCTTTCAATCTGCTAAAAACCGCGACCAATAGCGCCTCAATTGGTCCTATATTATTAGGTGCTAATAAGCCTGTCCATATCTTGACCCCTTCTGCGACAGCACGCCGTGTGGTCAATATGACGGCTCTTGCAGTAACTGAAGCGCAAGACTTAGAAGCAGCTAACAAGTCTTAATCATCCCGGGCAAAAGCTTGGGGTGACTGCTCTGAAGCTTTTGCTTGTCTGTTATACTAAAACCCGATCATTCTCTCTAAGAATGGTCGGGTTTTTTAATTTTGACTGACTTTAGGATATTGATATGCAGGTTTATCTGGTGGGTGGCGCGGTACGTGATCAGCTTTTGGGTCGACCAATAAAAGATAAAGACTTCGTCGTCGTTGGTGCTACGCCAGAAGCGATGTTGGCCGCAGGATTTTTGCAAGTCGGAGCAGACTTTCCAGTGTTTTTGCACCCGACCAGTAAACAAGAATATGCTCTAGCACGAACAGAGCGAAAATCAGGGCATGGCTATCAAGGCTTTCATATTCATGCCAGTCCCGATGTCACTTTAGAAGATGACTTACAGCGCCGCGATCTAACCATTAATGCCATGGCAATAGAAGTTAAAGGCCTATTTGATGACACCCCACTCAGCGGTGAGGTGGTCGATCCTTATGGCGGTCTTCAGGATATTGCCCATAGGCAGCTGCGACACATCTCATCAGCCTTTAGCGAAGACCCACTAAGAGTACTGAGAGTTGCGCGATTCTATAGCCGCTATTTTGATGAAGGCTTTACTATTTGTGATGAAACTCAACAGCTTATGCGTCAGCTGGTAGACTCAGGCGAGCTTAATCATTTGAGTGCTGAGCGAGTTTGGCAAGAGTCAAGTCGAGCGATGATGCAGACCTCACCGCACGTCTATTGGCAGCAGCTCTATCATATTGGGGCTCTTGCAAGCTATTTCTCAGCGCTAGATGACGCATGGCAAGACAGTTATTCAAGAGAAATTATCCAATCCGCTCTCTACTTCGCGGGTCAGATGCAGCTAAACTTATCTCAACGCTGGGCATTATTAATGGCCAGTCTAGATCGCACACTATTTACATCTGAGCCAATCACTGAGCCTACTACAGACAACAAGGCTAATGGTAAGCCTGCTGCTACGCAAGCCATTGCACAGATTGGCAATACAGCAAAAGTGCCTAAAGCTCAGACCCAGTTCGCTACCCTCTTTATGCTACAGGCAAGCCACTTGAATAATATAGAAAGCCTGTCTGCGGCGCAGCAGATAGAGCTTGTTCAATCCTGCGGTGCTCATAAGCAACCTGACAAGCTCTCACAGCTGTTAGTGACAGCCCAAGTCTTGCGCCTAGCACGCCAACATATCCAGATAATGCAGGCACTCAGTAGCTATCACGCGATTAACATGCAAGATATCGACCCTACCCTCAAAGGTGCAGCCATCGGCGAGGCACTGACGCAAGCACGGATTGATCATTTGCGCAAATCAAACCACGTTAGCCTTTAATATAGTTAATCCTATTTAAAACTGCGACGTAAAAGAGTAGCTGGTATAGATTTACTGGCTAGAAGTCATGAAACGCCTGAGGCAGGGGGAGATTTATACCAGCGACTTTGTGTCAACTATAAAATGGATTAACTATACTTTATAGTCAATGACTGCCTTAGTACCACAATAATCTCTTGAAACGCTTAGCTTTGGAGCCTTTATGTCGATAAAGCCTAAAGAAAAACCTAAATCAGCGATTAAACCCATGTATGAGCCAACAACAACCCATCAAAAACCAAATCCTGAGAATCTGCCATTCTCAGATACACTGCGCTCTGAGCCTCTAAGCGCTGACACTGCGGCCGTTATGTTAGTAACAGGGAGCGCTAAACGTATTGGCGCAGCTATTGTTTGCAGTGCTCACGCGGCAGGCTACCGGGTTATTATCCATTATCACCATAGCAAGCAAGCAGCGGCTGCTCTTGCCGAGACATTAAACCGTCAACGTCCGTACAGCGCCGCTCTTATCCAAGCAGATTTGGACATCGTCAATGACCCTTGTGCATTAGCCAGATTTACTGAGCAAGTCATAGCCCAATTTGGCCGACTCGATGTGCTAGTACATAACGCTTCACGATTTTATCCCTCACCTATTGGCGATATCTCCGCCGCTCAGTGGCAAGAGCTCTTCTTAACCAATGCCAAAGCCCCGTTGCTTCTCTCTCAGTCACTGTTGCCCTATCTTATCGAGCAGCAGGGCAATATCATAAGCTTGCTAGATATCCATGCACATGACAGACCCTTTCCTAATTATTCGGTCTACAATATGGCCAAAGCCGCACACCGATCTATGGTGCAGTCTTTGGCACTCGAATTAGCGCCTGATGTCCGAGTGAATGGCGTCGCGCCGGGAGTGAATATACTGCCAGAGCCTGACAGTGACCAGACTATCGCCCCTCAGATTCAGGACGCTATTATTAACTCCATACCTTTACAACGTATCGGCCGCCCTAAAGACATCGCCCAATGTGTCTTATATCTGGCGACTGCTGACTACGTTACGGGGCATATTATTACGGTAGATGGCGGACGCAGCCTAACATTGGCTGGAAATTGTTAATGACTTTAGGTGATTTTTACTTGAATAATTTACAAATTCAGGTATCATAATCCGTCTACTACATGGGCCCATAGCTCAGTTGGTTAGAGCATCCGACTCATAATCGGCAGGTCGACAGTTCAAGTCTGTCTGGGCCCACCATATTCAGCCCTGTTACATTATTGGTGTAACAGGGTTTTTTATCACCTTAATTTTATTGTTTACCTTTTACCAATGCCTTTATCAGCATTAACGTATCAAGGCTACAAGCGGCTCGTTATCAGGGTAAAGAGAACGCAGTGGTTCAATGAACATACCGGCGACTATCAGCTGCTTACCTTTGCCTGTGGTTAGGAGCGTAACACCATCGTGATTGCAAGCTGCTCCCAGTCACTTTGTTGCACATTTACGGTAGTTTAACTATAAAGCTTCGACTTCTTGGTCAAAAAACACTAACTGTGCCGTAATAAATACCAAAAAACCCGAATCAACACGGCTACTTTAGCTCCAATGATTCGGGGAATTCTGACTGTAAAATTAGCTAATAGCTATTAAATCACGCACCTTTAGGCTTAAGAGCGGCAGCGATGTCCTTAAGCAGTGGTGGATAGTCGTGCTTATTGGTTACTACCTCGACAAATACCATCTTATCTTCAATATTCTGAACCGTATTTAATGCTTCTTTCAATTCAGCAGGTGTGGCTACCTTAAGTATTACGCAATTATCCTCAGTCGCGCCAAATGCTTGCGGCATGATCTGCCAATTACAGTTTGGAATGTCGTTATAAGGCTGATTCTCACCATGGATAGCACGCTCAACACTATAGCCGTCGTTATTAATCAAAAATATAACTGGATTGAGCTTTTCACGGATCATCACTGCTATATCTTGAATAGTCAATAATGCTGAACCATCACCGATGAGCAGTACACTACGCTTATGCGGTGAAGCGATGCCCGCACCCAAACTTGCTGGCAAGGTATAGCCAATGGAACCCCATAGTGGCTGACCATAGAATGTCACACCTATCGGTAAGCGCACGTCGCTCATACCAAAATATGAAGTACCTTGCTCCGCAAATATTAGTTTACGATCATCTAGACTGTCTGCGATGATGTGCCAAAGGTCGTCTTGTCGCAGCTGCTCGTCATCGGCTCCTTTTTGCTCATAAGCTTCTACTTGATCAATAGGCTTGGGAGTAACCTCAATACCTGAAGTAAGCACATCGTGTAGCGCTTGTAGGGCGTCTTTTAATGCTAGCGGAGCAAAGGTCTTGCCACCGACAGTGGAGCGCTCATAATGAATATCTACCACTTTAGATTCATCAATATTTTGACTAAATCCTGCGGTGGTCGTATCAGTATAATTAACCCCAATTTTAATCAGGCAATCGCAGTTTTCGACCGCATCTTTGACGACGGGCCTAGAGGCAACTCCAGCATAGATACCGGCCCAGCGCTCGCTGTGCTCATCAAGCAACGTCTTACCCCAAGATAGCGTGGCATAGGGTATATCGGTATCCGCAATTAGCGCTTTTAGCTGCGGTTGCAGCCCCATACGATGTACCATTAAATCCGCCATTAAAGTAGTGGTCTTACCAGGGATAAACTCCGTCAAAGCCTGCTTGAATCCTGCCAGTGCTGCTTGACTAGTGATATCTTCAGTACCATCTAACAGCTTGGTTGAAGGTGGATATATAGGCAATCTGGCCACATCAGGAGATAATGATAAATAACCGGGGCGATGCTTTTTGAGGATCATCCGAATCACTCGATCTATCTCAGAAGCAGCGTTTTCAGGTGTGATATGTGCACAGGCGACCGTCACTGGCTCTACTATTTTTATAAAATGGTTAAACATGCCATCGCCTAAGGTATGATGAATGCGCCGCTTAGAGTCTTGCGCTTCAATAGACGGCGCCCCAACGATATGCAGTACTGGTGCATACTCCGCGTAAGATCCAGCAATTGCATTAATAGCTGACAGCTCCCCCACTCCAAAAGTGGTAACCATTGCTGCAAAGCCGCGCTCACGAGCATAACCATCCGCAGCGTAACCGGCATTTAGCTCATTGGTATTGCCGACCCAGCGCAGCTTATCAGAGGCAATGATATTGTCTAAAAACGGTAGGTTAAAATCACCCGGCACGCCGAATACCTCACTAGCCCCTGCCTCAGCGACACGCTCAAACAAGTAATCTGCAATCGTATAACTATTATCTGTCATTACCTTCTCCTTATAATTTTTTATGAATAATGATTTTTGCTTATTCGATATTAGCTACGGATTAGCTTAGTCCACTTAACCGTATTGTTTGTACATTGTCAGACTGTTTGCTGCTCAAGTTTTAGTATAACTTCTCATTATAAAATAACAGTTATAACGTGTATTCCAAAGATTACTGAGTAGTAAATACCAATATTTGCAATTTTTTTGAAAAAAAAGTTGACAGGTAAATATAATCACGTATAATACGACCCCACAGCGATACAGCAATCGTTGTAATTAGCGGGATTAGCTCAGTGGTAGAGCATAACCTTGCCAAGGTTGGGGTCGAGAGTTCGAATCTCTTATCCCGCTCCAAATATTTAAAAAGCCTCACTTCATAGTGAGGCTTTTTTTTGTCTAAAATTAGGAATTTACGAGTATAAAGTTAATTTTTAAATTCTTTTATATTTAATATAACTAAATAATAAAAACTGTGTGTCTAGCGTGATGCCCATTTGGTACTCAAAACGTGCCCACGCACGAAAACCCCGACTATAAAAATGACACCAACCTACAAAATTACTAAAGCGTTCGATATTCACGCTAATAGTATCTACTCCTCTAAACTAAGCGCACTGGCATACCTGATTTGGACTTTTGAGACTCGTACTGCTGCATTACTTCAAGCATCTCTTGCAAGTTTGCTTTATGCATACCAGTGTAGCGTTTAAAACCTACATTACTTTATTTGAGTAGTTTGTCTATGTTTGGCATGGTTCTTAGTGAGTTATGAATATGTCAGGTATTTTAAAAGCCGGTGCTGCTTTTGCAAGAGGTCTAATGAATTTTTTGTGTTATTGATAAAAATAAGGAGCTGTGGATATTCTTAACTAAATGATCACCGATTATTAAATAAAGAGGATCATTCATTCCTACAATAAATGGACAGTTAATAATCTTCTCTAATGAAAAAGAGGTTAAGTTGGTATAAACAAAACAGGCTTATTGAACTATTTGTTGCAGGCTCTACAGCAAGAACAGCAGCAAGTTTAGTTAGTGTCAATAAAACCACAGCCAGCTATTACTTTCATAGATTACCACTGCTAACTTATGAGAACTGCCAAGAACATGGTCTATTCGAAGGAGAAATCGAAGTAGACGAATCCTACTTTGGCGGAGCTCGTAAAGGCAAACGAGGATGAGATGCTAGTAGTATAAAGTACCCGTCTTTGGTCTATTAAAGAGTAATGGCAAGGTTTACGCCTGTATTATACCGAATGCTAAAGCAGATACTTTAATCCCGATTATCAGAGAAAAAGTAGTACCTGATAGCATTGTCTACACTGACTCATTTAAAAGCTACAAAGCATTAGATGTCAGTGAATTTACTCATTATCGTATTAACCACTCAAAAACCTTTGTTAATGATAAGAATCATATAAACGGTATAGAGAACTTCTGGAACCAAGCAAAGCGTCATTTACGTAAATTTAACGGTGTTCCAAAAGAGCATTTTCATCTATATTTAAAGGAATGTGAGTGGCGTTTTAATCACAGTGACCCAAAGTCACAATTATTGCAGTTAAAACAATCGGTTAAATAGGGTTTAAGCTAGTTACCTAGGACAGCCCCGAAAACAATACTTTACGACTTTTGGGTTAAAGCACACAACTAACTATAACGCAATATCAGTACTATATATAGCAGCCGATATAAAATAATAATAATTTTAATAATCATTATCATTAATTAAATTATAATGTTAAAATCTGTAAACAGTATTAGTAAAAATTATTATGAAGTTAAAAATTCTGTTTTTATTTTCAATAAATTAACCAAATAAACTTTGTTTAATCATCAACTAAAAATTATAACATTGGAGCAACTATGCAAGCTTATCGTAAATTCACATTATCCATATTAACTCTCTGTATAAGTCAACACCTCCATGCAGAAATAAATAAACCCCTTGAGTATGAAAAAATTCCAATGGTAAAACTTGACGCTATTGTCGTTACCGCTGGTAAAATCAACCGCACTGCACAGGAAACACTAGACAGTGTCAACATCACGACTGCTGATCAAATGCAGGATGACCCGACACTAGATGATGTCTCAGGTATTTTGAACAAAGCTCCGAATGTTAATATAAATGCAGAAACAAATTTTTCTATTCGTGGTATTTCACGCGGTGGTGTCGGTGGTGGTGTAGCAGACACTTTTAGTGTCGTAGTTGATGGCGTTGCTCAAAATTATATGGCAAATATGCCAGGGCTACTATCTACATGGGATTTAGAACAAGTAGAGATTCTACGAGGTCCGCAATCAACAACATCAGGACGGAATGCTTTAGCGGGTGCTATTGTAGTAAGTAGTAAAGATCCTGAATTTACTCAAAGTAGTAACCTACAATTGGGTTATGGTACTGATAACACTTATCAAGTTGCCGTTGCAAATACAGGTGCAATCACCGAAAACCTAGCTTACCGTATCAGTGCTGAGCGCAAACATACTGATGGGCATACTACCAATATTACATTTAATAAGGACGACTGGAATAGTCAAACAGCGATCAGCGTTCGTGGTAAGTTGCTTTACTTTATTGATAATGATAGCAAAGTTATGTTGACCGTATCAGATGTGAATCATGATCGAGATGGTATTCGTACTAGCATATCTCCTGACGAGCGTATAAATACAGATAATATACCTGTTTATTTTAATACTGATGTAACTAATGTTAGCCTTAAATATCATGATCGAATATCTGATGATTGGTCATTAACTTCAACTACGGGCTACCAGGATTTAACTTTTGAACGTCAGAGCGATTATGATGGTAACAATGGTGATGCAGCTTATAACAATGATCGTAGTTCAAATAACTGGTCACAGGAATTATTGTTTAACTACGATAATGCTGATGATATTGAGGCTGTTTTTGGGTTATATGCAACACAAGGGGACTTTAAGAACTCTTTAAGCACCTTAGAACTGCCTTACAATATCCAAGGTTATAAAATTACCGCTGACTACATTACATATAATGTCGAGGAATATACTAATTACGCTGCTTTTACGAATGTAGATTATCACATTACACCTAAAGTGACATTGATTGGGGGTCTGCGTTTTGATTATGATAAGCGAGATACCTTATCAGACCCAACTGCTAGATTGGTTCAAGGTACTGGAATTACACCCGTTGATCAAGTAGTGGAGGGTGTTATCAATCAAATAGGTGGAGACTTTGATGACAGTAATTCTCAAACTGTCTGGCTACCAAAGCTTGGTATTGATTATGCTTGGACTGATAGCTTAAATACAGGGTTTGTCTATCAACGTGGCTATCGTCCTGGGGGTATATCAGCGAATGTTGTCACACAGTCAAGTCAAGAATATGATGAAGAATATACAGATAATTACGAGTTTTCACTGCGTGCCCGCAATAATAATGGCTTTTCATTAACTGGTAATATCTTTTATACTGATTGGAAAGACCAACAAGTATCTGTAAATGGAGAAACAGGACTACCAGGCGATTATTTTGTAATGAATGCTGGTGAGTCTCATTTATATGGTGCAGAAATAGAAACTGGTTATAAAGTAACACCTAAAATTGAACTAACTGGAGGGGTAGGTTATGTAAAAACAGAATTTGATGAATTTGTCAGTAATGAGACAGACTATAGTGGCAAAGAGTTTACAGAAGCTAGAGATATAACGGCCAGTATAGGTGCTACTTACCGTACTAATAGTTGGTTTGCTGGATTAACGGCTACTCATCAAGGCGAAGCTTGGAGCGATTTAGCCAATACGAACAAGATAGATGATTATACGTTAGTAAACCTCAAAGCCGGATATGAAGCAGATAGTTGGGGGGCTTTCATACAGGTGAACAACCTTCTTGATAAAACATATATTCAAGATACGATAGGATATCGCTACCGACCAAATACTTATAATTTAGGAGACCCACGTACTGTAGGTGTTACTGTGAATTATAAGTGGTAAGTAACCACTTTTACTCCGTCCGAAGAAAACAAACAAAGCCTACTTCTATAAAGTAATACTAGTCAGTTAAGGCAAGAAAACTTAAGAATTAATAAAATAGCTCATCTATAACAGATAGGCTATTTTATTTTGATACTACAAAAGACTATTTGTGAGACATGCAAAAGAATGAGCTACTGTGTTTTAATGCCTTTAGTTCCAATAAGCTCGTACTCGATTAAATTTACCTTTTAATCCATGTTCTTCATTAAGATACTTTTTAATAGGTTTGCAATCATTTTTTCCTATAGCTCCCCAAGCACAGTCGATTTTTTTATTCTGCGCCTTAATTTGATCAATGACCGCTTGCGCCAGATTATTGGTTTGACTAGCATTAATATAGATAATATCCAGATTATTTTGTAGTAACTTTGGCAATAGCATCTCATCGAAATAGCTAAAGTCAGTATTTTCATTGGTAATACTAATCACTATAGGCACAGTCTGGCTTTGCCAACGTTCGAGCATTGCCGCAACTGCCGGCATAGAGGTCTCATCACAGATTAATAGTGGCTGTCCAATTATCATAGTTTTAATAGATTCTTCATAGTCGCTATCAGCGTAAATGATACTGCCAGCTTTTAGCGACCTAGCCCACTTACTTCCAGGACTATCTTCATGAGTGTAGATATCTACCTCACCCTTTAGTGTACTGTCTGCCGTACTTAGTTGTGGCTTGTACAATTGCCTTAAAGTGTAATAGCGACCTTTGTTTGATCCTGCAACTTGAGCTTCAAGCTTGTCACGTTTAGACTCTGGTAGACGCTTTAATACTTCAATGAATACTATTGAAGACTGTTTTTTAGCTATTTCAATAAGCTTAGTACCAAAGGGTAATTCTTCCACCTTCGGCTTTAGTTGTTGAAAAATTTTTTTAGGTAGGTTACAAACGAGGAATTCGTCTTTTTCACTATTGCGGTCACCCTTTTGATAGTTTAATGTGGTTAAAACAAAACGATAGGCAAACCCTGGGTCGTTAGCAGGAATACTTACCTCACTTTTGATATAAAGCCGTAGCATGTTTTTAGTGATATAACGTGTTCCAGTTACTTCAAAATAATATCTAACAACCTTTGATGGTTGGAGAACGGATAGTTCATCTTCTTTTATCAAAGCTTCATAGAATAAATAATATACACGATCTTTTAGTGAAGCACCTTGGATTCGAAATGGTACAAAAACAATTTTACTATCTTTATGCTGTTTTAAATTATCAACGGATATAGTCTTTTGTATAGATTCGGCTTGCTCGTATGAAATGTTATGTGGTAAATAACGCACCTCTAAGCCTTGTTCAAATATGTCATCTACAATTGGCCAAGCTTGCTCATTGAATTGCACTGTAGTAAATGATTTTAAGACATGCATGAGCTCAAATCGGTAGTTACTTAGATAGTCTAAAATTTCCTCTTTCTCAAAAGCGTCCTCACTGCTAAGCATAGTACGCTTCTGGTCAACATAACTAGTAAATAGAGCATTACTAACAATATTTAAACCAGCAGATTTAATGCTATTAAGCTTCGCCATAACGTGCATCGGTATTATTCCTTATTATTTATTGATTTGTGAATATAGAGTTTTATTTAAACTTACGCATCATAATTAAGAAGTAAACACCGCCGATTACTGAGGCCAAAATGCCTGCAGGTATTTCATAAGGAAATATCGCATAGCGTCCTATCCAATCTGCTGAAAGCATGAATAAGGCTCCTAATAGCGCAGATAAGGACAGTTGTTTTTCTACTGTTACTGCACCTAAAGTTCGTGCAATATGGGGAATCATCAACCCAACAAAACTTAGTGGTCCTATAGTGACAGTAGCTATAGTGCTTAACACTGCGATGAAGACTAGAAGTCCTGCTATATTAGCTTTCACAGATAACCCTAAACCACGTGCTACGGGTTCAGTTAAACTTAATAGCTTTAATGGCTTGATAGTTAAAAAGCTTATCAAATAAGTTAATACTGCCAAAATTAATAAAATATACGCGACTTGCGGTAAAATATGATAAGTAGTACCCGATAACCAACTTAGAATAGCCTGTAACTTTGAGTCATTACTGAAAGCTATTATTAAACTAAATGGTGCCGATAGTGCTCCAATTGCAATACCTATAAGCAATAGATAACTATTATGTACTTTACTCATTAACCATAAAATAGTTATTAAACAAATAGCACTACCTAATACGCCGAAACCAAGCACCCCTATTATTGGTAAATCAGTAATTAATATAAATGCTAGTACCATTGAAATAGAAGCTACTGAGCTTATACCTAATACTTCTGGACTAGCCATGGGATTGCGAGTCATCTGTTGCAGTACTACACCTGCAATAGCTAAAATAACACCCGAGGAAGCAGCACCTAAACTGCGTCCTAGTCGAAACTGCTTAAGATGCTCAAGATTAAATGAGAACTGCCAACCATGAATCGTTTGTACAAATACTAATGTCAGTGTAAATAATAATATTAATAAAAATATATAGCTCCACAAGTCTATATCTTTACGTCTAAATTCAATATCATAAGTTTCTTGATTATTAATCTGTTTACGTTGTTTAAGTATCAACCATATAATTAGAGGAGCGCCTAGAAGGCTGGTAAGAACTCCTGCAGGCAATGGGAATGATAGAGGCAAATAGTGAGTTAAAATATTAAGAAAATTATTAGTAAGCCAAAGTAATAATCCACCAAACAGGAACCCTAATAGTAATCTATGGCGAATATTCTGTACTTGCATTGCATTAATTATGGTTGCTGCTCCTAAACCAACAAAACCAATGAGGCCAACTTTACTCACTACCATCGCAGTTAATATAGCGCATAGGATAAACATGCTAGTACGAAGCCATTGAACAGACAATCCTAATCTAGTAGCCTGCCCATCATCTAACGACATCAGCATTAATGGCTTTTCAAGCAGCATTAATATTGGTAAGCTAACTATAGTAATTAAAAATAGATGTAGTAGTGGTTGCCAACTAACTTGATATAATAAGCCACTACTCCATAGAGTTAGCGTACTAAAATACTCAGGATTAAACATCATTAATAAATTAATGCAAGAATTAGCCAAGATACCAACCACAAAGCCTGCAATTATCAACACTAACGGATCTAGTTTGCTTGGTAAAGCAATAAGCACTACCAATCCTAATGTTATTAACGCTCCGATAAAAGCTATCCAAAAGCTACCATAAATCGCCCAACTGGGAAAAAACAACATCGCTAATACTATAAAAAATAAAGCACCACTACTTACAGCAAGAGTACTATCAGAGGCAAGGTTATTTTTAACTATCTGCTGAAGCAATATACTAACGACTGCAAGTAACCCCCCGCTTAAAAAAGCTACACCAGATTGAGCTATTAGAATTAATTGGATGATTATAGCTTTAGGCGTTAGTTGAGTAGGTTGAGCCAATAAATCAATTAGTGACCACTGCCATTTTAGATGGATCAGATACATCCATGAAAGTATCGTAGCCAAGCTAAATAGAACAATAAATAGGTAATTTTTGGGCAAACGCGATGTCATTTTTTACCTTCTACTTGGGTAACATACTCATAACTAAGTTCATTTATATTTCCTATAGTAACTGCGTCTTCTAAATTTTCTGCAAATGTCAACATTGATTGCATACCACCTCTAGTCCATACTGGTTCTATTTTATATATGCAAGCTTCAGGACGAAAGAAAGGAGATTGTTGCCAAATAATACTATTAACTATGTCTCGTTTAGTCATTTCTACAATCGGTTCTTTAATTATCAAGCAAACATTATCAGGTAACTCATACAATGTATGTATGGGTACAGAAGCGTAGCCGTATTGCTTTGCCTTTCCAACTGAAATAAGCTCTAAACCCATCATTTTCGCAGTCAGCGCTATAGGGTTATTTAATGTTACGACCTCTATTTCTCTAGTATCCCTAAGATTGATAACTATTATTTTTCTATTTTTTCCTAGATACTTTTGGACATTTTTTCCTGCCTCTATGATTCTGTTATAACTTGTTTCTATATATATATTTGCTTTTTCTTCTTTATTAATATTTCGACCAATTGTTCTTAAAGCTTCCACATATTTAGACCATTTAGGTAATTTACCAATATTATCGACATTTTGTCCGAAATCAATTGTACGTAAAGGAATATCTGGACTATAAAGATCCCTATTGTAGGTATAAAAATCAGTATCCAAGATAAAGTCTAGTTTTATTTGAGACATCGCTTCATTATTTGGTGGTACTTTACTACCTAAGTCTATGATATTTTCAGGTAGTTCAGGTTTGGTTACTGATCTAGAATATAATTTTTTATCACTGATAGCATATGGCGGATAACCCAAACTAGTCATAGTCGCTACTATTCCCCTTTCGGGGGAGTATACTTTAATATCCATTGTCTTTGGGCGCAATGAACTCAATTGACTGTGAGTAATATAATCAGCTAGTAAACATATACTTATAATTAACAGTGAGCTCACAACTATTAATATACGATTTTTTGTTTTAATCATGGCATATCATACTTAATATCAGCCTTTATAATTAATTATATAGATGAATCTTACGCACTATCCCAAATCTGAAATTATAGTAAAACAGCAACAACCCAAGGTTTAAAATAAAACCACTGTCTAGCAGAGTTGACTGACTAGTATTAGTCCTACATTCAATATTTTATTTCGTAGATATTTATATCTAGAACTTATGACTTTACTCATATCAGCGATGATGAAGTTTAGTTCAGTAAGAATAATAAGCGGTTAAAAAACGGTTATATCTTAAATCTCCTAACTACTCCTTGATACTATCTAGTGTTGTACTTGTTCTATTAATCTAAGCCCAAATTTAGATTGAAATCTTCTATAAACTCAGATGATTTTAAAATTTGAAAATGGTCTGAGTTTAGAAAATTTTCGTATTTAGAATCTTTACCGATCATTTGATAAAATCTATCTATATCCTGCTTTTCCCTACTATCGGCCCACCAACAAAACTTTCTCTATCTATCTTGCCATATTGTGTATCAAGCGTTCCTACAGCTGGCAAAAAGGTAATATATTTCGTATTAATTTGGTGATAATCAGCTTGTAGTGTTAATTGAGTAGCATCTGATGGTTGCCAAGTTAATGATGGCGCAATATATATTGCATCATCTGGAACGTAATTAACAAAAGAGTCACTATTTTTGTAAACACCTACTAACCGTACAGCAATATCATCAGTTAATTTCTGATTAATGTCAGCTGATATTTGTTTACGATTAAAGCTACCTATTTCCGCATTAACCTCGTATCCATCTGCAAAATACGGCTTCTTAGTAATGTTATTAATAGTACCGCCTGGCGGCATAGCACCATTTAATAAGGAATTGGGACCTTTGATAACCTCAACCCGTTCAAGCCCGTATGTTTCAAAAGGACCATCAAAAGAATTCGCTAGAATTCGCTGCCCATCTTGATAATAATTCTGGAAATTCCTAAAA
Source organism: Psychrobacter pygoscelis (assembly GCF_004335015.1). Lineage (GTDB taxonomy): Bacteria > Pseudomonadota > Gammaproteobacteria > Pseudomonadales > Moraxellaceae > Psychrobacter > Psychrobacter pygoscelis. The sequence goes on along the minus strand of NZ_RQRU01000004.1, from coordinate 395 downwards.
CCTCTTATTACATATGAAGTTGAAGCTTTATCACTAGGTTGCCAAGCAGTAATACCAGAAACGTAACCTAGCGCATCCTCCATATCGTTTGTACCAATCGTTTCCATCTCTTGCTGACCGACTACCGTCACCGATTGTGTTGACTTGAGGATTGACTCATCAAAACCTGTGGTAGAGCTAACTCTACTAGCAGCGATACCTTGAACAGGCCCATCGGCGGTCTCAATCTCTGTTTCGGCAGTCACCGTAATGGTAGGAAGTGTCACTGAAGGAAGGTCTTCATCGGCAGCTTGAGCGGCAACGGGAGTGATCAGAGCGGCATTCACAGCCAACGTTAGGGTGGCGAGCTTAAAGCTAGGGGGCATAAGAAGTGTCCTATCTCAGTCAGATATAAG
>NZ_RQRU01000003.1 GCF_004335015.1 Psychrobacter pygoscelis | reverse complement strand
TTAGGATTAAAAGACTCTAAGGGAAAAGAAGACGAGTAGTAGGAGCGTGTAAAGTATATTCAACAGTACGTTTGAGATGGGTTCTTTAACAGCCGGTTCTTTAACAGCCGGTTCTTTAGCAGTTGGTTCTTTAGCAGCCGGTTCTTTAGCAGCCGGTTCTTTAGCAGCCGGTTCTTTAGCAGCCGGTTCTTTAGCAGCCGGTTCTTTAGCAGCCGGTTCTTTAGCAGCCGGTTCTTTAGCAGTTGGTTCTTTAACAGCCGGTTTTTTAGCAGCCGGTTCTTTAGCAGTTGGTTCTTTAACAGCCGGTTTTTTGGCAGTTGGTTCTTTAACAGCCGGTTCTTTAGCACTAGGCTTATCACCGCTGACGGTCATACTGTTATTAGTGGCCTTAGAACCATCTGAGTCACTACCACATGCAGAGACTAGGAAGCTAGATATAGTGGTAATGCTAATAAGGAGTAACTTAATTTTAGATAATTTCATTTATTTTGCCATTGAGATGCGTTGCTAATATAACTCTTTAACATAAGATATTAAGGCTCTAGATTTGTAGGAACAAGCTGAGAGACTAGATGCCACTGAATATAGCAAACAGTTGAATTAGTGGGTGATATTAAACAGCAACATTATATTACATTGTTTATATATCATAAAACGAAAGATTAATATTTTCTTTGATGAAAGACACTTTGGGGGAAGTGTAGATATAGTCATTCCATTTTAGATTTGATACAAAGCCGCTGGAATAAATTGACGTCCGCCTCAGTCATTTCATGACTGCTAGCCAGTAATTTATACTAGCTAATCTTTTACGTATCAGCGTTAAGTAGGATTAACTATATTTCATAGGTGCTCAAATTAGTAGGTACTCAAACTTTGATAGCTGTATCACAAGATTGGTAACTACAAATAGGTTAGGTGTACACCAACGTTAATTTTTTAAGAGGGAATGAACAAAGAAGAGTATCCTATTACGCTATTTATTTAAGCCAGAAAATAAAGGAATAATAAGATATTTGTCGAAGGTTTTATCGTTAGCATGCTTATATTAATAGACTATTGTTATAAAAAAGTTGTTAATATAGGCGCAATGGGCTTGGCTGGTTGCTAACTATTGGCTCTTGCGCTAACTGTGCTAAACAACATGTTCAAGAGTAGGTAAGCAGTCGATAGTCAATCCATTTTAGATTTGACACAAAGTCGCTGGAATGAGTTTATACCCGCCTCATTCATCTCATAACTTCTAGCCAGTGTTTGTTCTATTGATGGCTTCCTTATCCCTGTCAGTAAGTACACACGTGTCAATCAATATGGCGTCTGTAAAGTAGATGCTTAGTTTCGCTATTGTGTTTCCAAGTGAGGGTCTTGCTGTAGGCTTAATATAAGTGATGGCCGTCTCAGGCAGACAATTAAACGGTTGATAAAAGTACGTCGCAGGATTGAGGTAGTAATCGGTTAACTATCTGGACAATTTAATATAAAGAGAGTAAAGAAGTGAAAATAAAATTATGGCATATTCATCATCGTTTTATCCGTAAAACCTTGTCTTATAACTTCAGCAGCATTTTAAATAAATAAATCGATAATTCGCTTTTTAACTTAACTTAATAATAAAGTTAACTTTGAGGTCATGTTATCGTACAACAGTTTGATATAACTTATGAAAAAACAGAACTTTTATGTCGCTACAGCCAATCTCTTGAACTTTGCCAATCCAGCTCGAACCTATTATGAGAATGCGCCAGAATATGATCAAGCGTCTTATCAGCGCAAACTTAAAGGTTTAAGCCAGCTTTTAGCTCAGACCCATGCCGATATTTTAGCAGTCCAAGAAGTCTGGGACAGTGACGCGCTAGAGGCATTAGCCGTGTCGCTAGGGTTTGAGAAGCAGCAGGTCATTATACCGCAGGCCAGCAATAGACCAAATGATCCCATAACTCATGGGCTGGGGGCGCAGGGCACACCAGCAGTAGGTTTGATTAGTCGATTTGGATGTTTATCGACCAACTCACTGATCGATATCAAGCCTCAGGCAGTTATTGATATTCCAGATTTAGGGCTGTATCGACAATTCAATAGACCACCGCTTTTGGTGAGGTATGACGTTCATGGTCAGCCTATTACTGTCTTAACTGCCCACCTTAAAAGCAAGCGTGCCTACCACCTCCGCGATGATAATGGTCAATTGCTTGAAGATATCGATGATCCAAATATTAGAGTTAGAGCCAAGCTACGCAGTCTATGTATGCGTGCCGCTGAAGCAGCTTCTATTCGAATGGTGTTGATTGAGCATATGAAGCATACTCGAGAGCCAGTCATTTTGCTTGGTGATATGAATGACGTTACGGACAGTGTTACTACTCAACTAATGGCGGAGACGGGTGAAGTGAACTACGATAAAGGCATGCGTGATGTCGCCCTTTTTGATGCAGCGCGTATCCAAACCCGATATGGCTGGATGAAAGATGTGGCCTACACCCATATTCATCAGGGAGTTCCGGAGGTGATTGACCAGTTATTTGTCTCAGAAGAGTTTTTAGCAGATAGCAAATACGCACTTGCCGAAGTGGAAAGGGTAGATTATTTTAATGATCATCTAAAGTGGGACTATGAAGATAGAGTTACCGATCACGGTATTGTTAGGGCCAAAATTAATCTTTTATAGCATAGATGAGTAAAATTAATCGAGCTGATAGGGAATTAATATTATATTCGCCTTGTCAGATATAGCATAAGTGATTATTATGCATTCGCACAAACATTGTTACTTTATAACTTTATGCCTTAATATTTAGTTATCAAATAATTCACTGGTTGCTTTTATCTAACATTTATTCGATAAGAGCGAAAGTGGCTATTAAAAAATAGTTTTGTATCTATTACCAGTGCAAGCTATGTTAAAAACAGTATCAAGTATTTGGATTGTCTCCGGCGATCCATAGTATTACGAATTGATTTAGATATTTACCAAAGGTGACGATAATGAGTAAGCAGTTTGAAGATAAAATTGAAGATGTACTAGTTGATTCCGAGCTAGCTAAGAAATTAGTACCCAATAAGTTTAAATTTACTAGCCAGCAAGGTCGCGTTCGCCGTCAAAAATTATTGGTCGGTGCCCGAACTTTGAGTGAGACCCGCGCCGTTAAAGATATTAGCCTGGCTGATGTTTGTGAAGAAGCTGGTATTCCACGCGCCTCGGCTTATCATTTCTTTCCTAATGTAGAAGCTATCTTTTTGGCATTACGCTTTTTAAATGCGATCGAGATGTTCGAAGCGCTTAATTCTGTAGAGGCTGCTGACTTTAACCGCTGGCAAGGTTACCTTACAGCGCTGATCGAAAAAGGCGCTAGTATCTTCCGTGAAGATAATGTTAAAGCAAAGCTTATCTACGAGACCAACACCCCTGATTTTGAAGGTGATGGCTTCGGCACCCAAATCGACGATCAAATCATTGAACTATTCTATAGTAAATTGGCTGCTAGATACGTCATGCCAGAGTTTAAAGATATTAAGGACGTGCTACTGGTCGGTTATAGTATCGCCAATGGTGTATTTATGATGTCTTATCGCTTAGAAGGTAGTGTTAATGAGCACTATTTACAAGAAGCAATAACTGCGGCGATCGCTTATCTGCGTTGTTATCTTCCTGAAAAGCTCCCTCTTAAAAAAGATAGCTAGTTTACCGTTATTAGTAAATAAAGTAACTAGGCAATAAATTAGTACCGTCACTTTAAAGCCCTCAGTTTATAGGATTGATTAGCAGTATTATTTGCTTATCGATCTAAAAGCTGGGGGTTTTTACGCTGTTATCGACGACGGCAATTGTTTTATCAGTGATACGCCTTGACACTGACCTCGAGTGGCTAATGGCTGAAGCTGGTTATACCACATTAACTCATCGGTGGTAAAACTATCAATATTGGTGCTGCTATTGCCATTGAGATAGTTAACTTTAGACTGGTTGATCCAGCGCTCTGCTGCTGCAAAATGCTCACGAGCGTGACGCCAACCAAACTCGCAATATTCAGCCGCTGCCCAGATAAGTTTGACCTCAGCAAATGCTAACTCTCTAGGATTAGCCTCAATACCACCTTGATGTTTCAGGCTTTGTAGAGTGGCCCACAAGTCAGGGCGCATTAAGCTTGAGGATTTAGGAATAGCTAAAGTTAAATCTAACTGGTCGAGCTGATTCTGTTGTAAGGCATAATAAAGGGTTAGTCCTTGGTATAGGGCATCTGTTCCTGCCGTTGTGAGGCTACCTTCACTGTCCTCACTATAAGCGTAATTGAGCCATGCCTGTGCTTTATAAGCATAGTAGCGAGTGTTCGGGCTTTGCTCATTATGCTGATAGTCCTTAAGCTGCGTCATCATACAGTCTATATCGTAGCGAAGCCCCGAGGTATACTGAGCATGGTGCGTATCGTTTTGCATATCACCCTGACAATAGCTACCAGCTGAGTAAAGGTTTGATGTAGCGGGTAAGCTTGATTGAGGTGGTTTTGATTGATGAGTCACTTGCGCATTGAGTGCTGGACTAAAGAGTAGTCCAGCAATTGCCAAAGGAATAACGGTTAGCAGAGTACTATTAACAATAGATCGCATGCAAAATGACTCCTAATTGTTGACTTGCGATTGAGCGGGCTCTTTCGGCTCAAACTTATTAACCGCTATACTTTTATTCTTACTTGGATCTTGTCGCTTAAATAAATCCTCATCAAACTTAAAGCGCATTTTAAAATAAGCCCCTTGCTGCGTACTATCATCGCTCGTGATATCCTCGTCACTAAAGCCCATAAAGTTATAGCCGAGTGATAGCCAAAGATTGCTCATAGGACTATAGCCAACTTCAGCCCCTAGCATATATACCGTATCATGGGCTTCATCATTCCAGTACGAGCCGGCTTGTAGCCCAGCGTCCCAGCGCTCATTAATGTCATAGAGACCACGGATGTAAGCTGCGTGTGCTGTATTGTCACTATCTAAGCCACTGGCATTATATTGAGTGTATTTGCCAGCATAGTGTCCTGATAGCGTCAAGGGACGAGTAGGGTGGTAGTTACCATGCAAAGACCACACTAGCGCATCTTTTTGATAAGGAGCCTCGCCCGTAAGATTATCATCAATGCGATACTCAAGCTTACTGAGCATATCAAGCTGATTGCTATCATAGTCACGATAAGCAGCGCCTACTTGGAAGCGGTTTACCATTCGATGACCATCGGCATACGTGACGTTTGAATAGATATCTTTAGCTAATAAGGTAATATCATCGTTATATCGATAAGCGGCACCGGCAGTAGCCAATAGCGTATCGCTAGTCCCGCCCCAACGCTTTTCAAAGCGGCCAGACAGCTTGTAATCGTCGTGAGCAAGATACTCAGCACCAATGCTAGCAGCGGTAGAGGTCTGGTCACTGTTGCCAGAGAGTGATTCAATGCGCTCAAACAAGGTATTAACGGTTAGGCCGTCACGGATATACCACTTATTATTCAGACCAATAGCAGCTTCTGCTTCACGAGCGCTGAGTGAGTCACGCATGCGGTACTCACTATACACCTTACCATCTTTCATGTAGTTGGCATCAAAACCGATAACTGTGCGTTGACGCTCATTACTATCATCAAGTCCATAGCTGCCCGTCAAGCTATTAATCAAGTCATGACGTGCATACAGTCGACCTAAGCTACCTAGTGCAGTCTCTCCACCGATAGCCGTAGCGTTACGGTTACTGTGTTCGATGTCTTGCTCATATTCTGCAAATACTTGAGTGCTATTGAGTAAAGAGGTATTGAGCTTAGGTAAGCGTGCGCTTATTTTAGCCCGTACTGTGGTACCCTCGATATCAGAGCTAGCATTACTTAAGCTTGGAGTGGCAGACTGATTGGTAATACGGTCATTAAATATCGTGTCGTCGGTGATACGGGTAGTACTGGTGGCTTCTTGAATATTGCGTGAAGCTGCTGCCGCATCTTGCTTGTAGTAACGAACGCCAAGCTCGCCTGTAATATTATCAGTAAGCTGATGCTCAATACCTGCTTTGATACCTTGCTGCGAGGCTTTAGTGACATTGTCTTTAGTCTGAACACCAGCCACCTTTAGTTTAGTCTTATTGTCAGTGCCCAGTCGATAATCAACATCGACACCAGACTCTGAGCGACCAGCCGTCAGTGGTGAGCTGCCCGTAACGAAGCCTTTATCCGCTGTATTATAATAAGCCTTAGCACTGGTACGACGATCGTCTTTGTAGCTAAGCTCAACTCTTAATGCATCACCCTTAGCCTCTAACTGATCTAGATTAGTACTATTAATCTGATTGGCTGACTGATAGTTAGGGTTTTGCGCTTCGTTCTTCGCATATTCGGCGATCAGCTTAGTGCGTTTATTGAGTTGCACCACTGTATTGATACTGGCTAGCTCTTCTTTATTTAGGGGATTGTCACTATTGATATAGCTACCGCCGATAGCAATTTTATGTGTTAACTGACGCTTGGCGCTGATACCGCCAACCCAGTATTTATCGCCGCCTTTGTCAACTTCTACAGTCACTCGTAAGTAGACTGGATTGCCATCAAGGTCTTGGCTTGGAATCGGCGTTTTAAGGTATAAGCTGTGGCTGACTGGATCGATTTCGTAGTCAGCAAAGCGAGTTAGGGCGGTGCGTGAGATGACAACACCAGGGTTATCTGCATTTCGGACGATTACTTCTACATTTTCAGAGTTCTCTAACACTGCATTAAAGTTGGTGTTAATAGGGTAAGGCCCTGAGACGCCTAAGCCCCGTGTCTCATTAACCTGCTGTGAGGTGCTGGTCTCAGCAGCGAAGCTAGTAACACGAGTATTGTCGTCTTCGTAGCGGGCTTTGAATCCAGTAAGGGTTCTGTTATAACTGCCAAGCTTAATGCCTTCATCGTCAGTTATTTGCGTTTTGATATCACCAAACATAGCGAAAGAGCGGCCTTTATCAAGTCGCACATAAAGCTTGCTACTGGACTGCGCGTCGAAGCCTTTGGCTGAGGCATCGCCATATACTGGATAATACTCATCCGGTTGAATATCACGGAATAGTCGCTCGCCCTTCTTATCGCTATCGTAAGATAAGGTTAGTAGATAGTCACCGCGAACCTTACCTTTTAGGAACATAGCAGCTCGACCAGTCGCCGAGTAATCATCATTACCAGCAAACTCATGCAGCTCTTTTTCAAAGGCACCTTGAGCATTAGAGATATGGTCAGGGTCGAAGTCTTTTAGCGATATCGCGCCTTCAACGATGCCCACAGCGATTAGCGGTCGGAGGTTAGGGACAAATTGAATCTCTCTGCGGCTCTCAATACCGTTAGCACTAATCTGCAAAGTGCCTTTGCCAGGTACTTTAGGAGATTGGATGTCTACCACGCTCTGCGAGCCTGATACCATAATTTGGGTACCAGGAAGATTAGGGTCAAGATCCTTGTTCAGGATAGTACCGATATTGGTATCGACAGTAATAAGAGCGTCACTGGCTACAGGTGTGCCATTACTGTCTTGTAGAGTAATCAGGGCCTGAATTTTATTACTGCCATTTGCCTCAACCAAGCTCTTATCGAGCTGAGATTTTATAGCGGTGATATCGCCAGGCGCAATTAAGCTGATTGACTGGGTATCAACGACTTTATGATCTTGGTCATAAGCTTTAATGGTTAAAGTGTTTTTACCAACTTTTAATGGGATACCAAAGTAGTCAAAGCCAATGATTTGCTGACTTTCTAATCGGCCAGTTTTACCAATTCGACTCTCTGGTACTAAGTCGCCATTTACGAACAGCTTTATATCATGGTTTAAGTTAGATAGTAGCTGAGCGTTTACTTGGCGAATAGGCAGTATTTGATTGGGAGTTAGATTGATAAATCGAGAGCTGTTATCAGTGCTAGACTGGATGTAGCTTTCTAGATCGACCATTTCAGGTGCTGTGATAGCAGTTGCTGTGATTAAGCTGGCACTGTTACTATTATCTGAGCGGTAGACGATAGCTTGTTCACAATCTTTACTAGTATCACTTGCGCCGTTTAGCTTACAGCCTTCAGCCTTGTCACTGTCAGCCGAGCTTGAGACGACATCATGAATACTAAGGTTAGCTTTGACCGCTTGCTCTAATGCGTTAAGATCGCTTTGAACCTTATCACGGCGCGCAATAAGTTCAGTATTAAGCTGGGTTGAGCTATCGGCTAAGCCATCAGTAATGGCAAAGTCCGCACGATGCAGTTCGCCATACTTTAAATCTACGAAGCGGCTGCTTGGATCACCGGTGTTACGATTGCCTTGCTCAACCAGCTCAACATTGGCAGGCAGCGTAGTACGATCAACTTTTACGACATGAGTTTTGGCGCTGACGCCATAAAAATTATACTTACCTTCGGCATCAGTAACTGCAAAGTTACCGTCTTCCATATAAAGACGGACCCCAGCGACACCAAGCTCGCCCATTTGTTTTTGCTGGATACCATCTCGGTTAATATCATTGTAGACCTTACCTATAATGATACCGTCGGAATTCATCACGCCGCGATTAACCTTGACTTGCCACTGCGCTTCAAGAGAGCGAAAGTCATTATTATTGGTATCTTTTGCACTGGCAAAAGCACGGTTGATACCATCACCTCGAAGTGCACTAGCGCCAACCAGCACTTGATAAGTGATGGTTTTTGTTTCACCACCTGCTAAGCTACCTAGTCCTAAGACTTGGTATTTACCTTGCGCTGAGAAGTTAGTGGCGCTTATTTGATTGGCTGCACTGTTTTTACCAGTACTATCTTTACCAGTACTGATGCGAACTGAGTTTTTTGTAATGTCAAAACCTTGGGGCAGGGTGTCTTTTAGTTCGACATTATAAGCCGTCGCCTCACCGTTGTTTTTGACATTAATAGTATAGTTGACATAGTCGCCTAATTCGGCAGATTTGACATCGCCGACTTTGGTCACTTGTAGACTAGGCGCGCTATCTACAATATCTATATTAGTGAATAGCTTGCCATCGATAGCACCAAGCTCTGAGCTAGACGGGGTTTGATCTAGGCCGACACTTGGTGCGATACAAGCCTCTAATAACGCAGTCAGCTTATCATTATCAAGCGTTTGAATAATGTCGTCGTCTACGGCGTTGGCATTGTTCTGTGTGGGCGCAGCCAGATGGAACTTCCCGGTATTGTTACCCGTCTCTATTCCTTTGAGTGATAGTTTATCATCCGTTAACGACGAGCTAATGGTTACCCAGACCTGATCGCGTTGATCGGCTTGCTGATTACATTGAGCGAATTTGGTTTCAACGTAGACATTATCGCCCACTTGATTCGTGGTCTCTGGGGTATCAAACTTAGAATTAGTAAATTGTATCTTAGGGGCGATTACTACCAGTTCATCATTTGCACTGGCTGATACTGATTTATCCTCTAATACCACAGCATCGATAATAACCTGTGCTGAGTCTCCATCCTCAAATGTTGGGCTGGTGTTAGCTTGAACGATGAGATCGATACTCTCGCCACGCTTGAGAGTAATCATATCAGGAACAAGGACATCGTTGTCGTCGAGGACACCGTTTTTATTAATATCTTGATAAATCTTGAAGTCTGACAGTGTATCAGGCTGAGTATGATTAAGAATAATAGAAGCAATCGAGTTGCTATTATTGGTTAAGGTATTATTCCATTCAATTCGCTGAGATTGACCATTGCCATTTATGGTTTTAATGGGTGGTCTAGTAAGATCAATAGCATAGCGAGGTGTTGGTTTTTCTAATTCTATCGTTACGGTATTGGATAAAGCTGATAGGTCTTCATTATTACGATTGAATTTTGCAGTAGCCGTATTGGCCAATAAAATCTTGTCTAAAGCATTGGGTTGAGAGGGCTGTGCAGTCGATTTAGCAGTGCTAGAGGCCATATCAGCTGCCAATGTGGGCTGAATATTAACCAACAGAATAGCCAAGCTTAGGCCTGATAAGCGTGCAAGACAAGAAGAACAGCTAGAGTCGCTGTCCTTTGAATTGAATGTTACTAATTCAGGTCTTGAGTTCAGACGCATATTTGTGAATCAACCTTACTTAATATTTGAATATCTGAGATAAAGTCGCTATGAGTATCGTCATACCCATAGCGCTAAATATATCTAAACAACAGTTAGTCTAGTTACCGACTAGTTAGCATTGATCTGACGAGCAAATGTCAATACTGCTTTTTCGTTATTAGCCAACGTAAATGCAGTAGTCAACACTCTAGGGGTTTCAAAAGATGCTGTACCTTTGGTAGCGCTAGGATCGATTGCCATTGTAGAGTTATCCAATACGCTACTTTCTAAAGTATCGCTGATCACCACATTAGTGATTTCACTAGGATAGAAGTTTGTCGCAGTGATTTGATAGAAGATACAATCACCAGGTCTAGCTTCAGTTAGCGCGATATCGCTGTATTTGCCTTCAGCTTGGCTGGCTACGCTGCTACAAGTTTTGCCCGCACCTGGAGTAACAAGCGCTTGTTTTTTGATAAGCTCTAGAGCTTTTTGGGCTTTAACAACCAGCTTGATATTGTCAGAGCTTGACGAGCCTTCAGGTGAAGCCTTGATCGTTACTGGATAGTTGTGACCGTCTTGCAAGATAGTGCCTGCAGGTACTTTGGCCGTAACAGTAACTTTTTTCTTCTCACCTGGTTGGATAACACCTGTTGTGTTTGAGAAAGTAATGTCAGTTAATTGACCAGCTTGAGTTGCTGAGTCATCAATTGACAGATTAAAGTCTTTAGCTACGTTACCTGTGTTATGAACGTAAGTCTCAAAAGTAACGACCTGCTCATTTAACTGACCATTGCCAGTACCTGAGGTTGCACTGTTTGAGGTGGCATTGGTAATGATAACTTCTTTGATGATTTGGTTATCTTTACTGGCGTTACCTGGTACAGTTTCATTATCAGCGTAATCATCAGTTTCACTTTCGTTGATGCTACCTGAGATATTTGTTTGGCCGTTTGGTGTGTTTATCGTACTGGTAGGTGGGGTATTTTCATCGATATTACCATCACCATCAGAGTCCGTACCGACTGAAGCCACGTTTTGGATGTCTTGTGATTCGTCAACTACTCTAACTTTAAAGGTCAATGTACCAGCTGCGTTATCGGCGGCGTTGGTATTAACTGCAACTGTGCCCGCCTTATAGACGATTTTTTGACCAGTGACGGTGAAGTTAGAGGAGTTTACAGGGCTACCATCAATCTGGGCTGAGTCTACGATGTATTCCACACCATTAGGAAGGGTATCAACGATAATGACATCATTAGCAGGTGTTGAAGCGCTGCTATTACCAAACTTGATGGTATAGGTGATCTCGTCGTTGTTCTCAGCCGATCCACGTGAGGCATTATCAAGGCTAATCGTTGCAGATTTTGCAATGACTAGATTTGATACTTTAACGACACCCGTATCTTTATTGGTTTTGCTGATACTGGTTTCGTTAGTCGCCGTCACTGTTACTTTACCGGTATTACCGTCTTTAAAGCTGCTAGTATCATTGTCTTTGGCGACTACGAAGAATTTCTTGCTGCTACCTGCCTCTACCGTAATTTGATTATTACTGATAGGGTTGCTTTTGTCTGGCTGACCTGGGTTAGCAGAGTCTTCTGGATAGATAGTGAACTCTTCATACTCTAGCTGATCACCAGTATCGTTCGTAGCTTCAATGGTGTAAGTATCATTGGTATTACCCGTGTTTTTGATGGTATGGGTAAAGGTAACTTCACCAGTATTTTTATTGATGGTCTGCTCTTGGTTTTGAGTTATCTCAAAGCTTGGCGCATCACCAACGGTAATCTGAACGGTGTTAGACTGAGTTGTAATGGTTTGACCACCCACCTCATAAGTTGCGGATGCAAAGTTAGTGATCTGCGTGCCAGAAGCAGGAGCTTCAGCAGTTGCAGGCGTAATACCTACTAGGCCAATAGCTAAGGCACTGGCGAGAGTAGTAAGTTGAGCATTTATTTTCATTAATAGACCTCTACAGAAGCTAGACTACATAATCATTATGTAGTCTGATTGATAAAACTAAAAAGTTTGTGAGATTGACTAAGATTTGCTTAAGTCAAGTTTGGTGTCGGCACTGACAGCAGCAGATTTACCAGCAGGTAAAAGCTTGATGGTCCAGCGCAGAGATTTATATTGTGAAAAAGGAACTTTGACAGTCTTGCCATTAATCACTTGAGTGAGTGGCATGGGCTTGAAGGTGACTCCATCGGTCGAAGCTAGGGCGCTACTTGGATAAGCACTACCAGTGAAGCTCATATTTGCAGGAATCGGAAGCGTCACTGCGATGTTGTTTACCGCTTTATCTAAATGATTGGTATAAGTAGCAGTATAGCGAATGACCTCAGCACCATTTAGTTGAGTAACTGCTTTTAGCTGCTCGGCACCTTTGCTGTCTTTTACGACTTGATGAGCTGTAAGATTGACCGAAATAGGATCAGTAGCGGCCATAGAAAGTTGCGCAGCTGATAATGCTGTCGCCACTACTAATCCGCTTAAGAGTGTTTTAGTTGAATTAATAATCATAGGAACTCTCCAATAAAGTTTAATTCTAGCTACTACATATTAGACAACGTCGTTGAGATGTCATTTTGAAGCCACTTTGGATTACGCTAAGTATCAGCAATATTTCAGTAATAAAAAGCAATATTTGAGAAACATTAACAATTGCGAATAGTTCCAAAATTTTAATTACGGCTTAGCAGCTTTATTTCATGGGTATTGCTAGAATTAATGTTGGGGAGAGATTACCACTGACCGCAGAACTTTTTAAACAAAACATGATAATCGTCGAATAAAATAGTGTCAGTGGTAAAAATAGATTGAAAGTTAAAAGTCGCTTAATTAGTCGATAATCTTTTAACGATTAGTTTATGAAGTTTTATTAAATACTGTATTAAACCAAAGTTTTAATGACTCGTGTTTATCCAAAATAGCCAACCTAGTAGTCGAGATATTACTGGCTTGATGGGTTGAGTTATAGATATCAGGATTGTCTCTTTGGGCGGTGCCAATGACGTTATTGTTACTTTTATTAGTCTTCAGCTGATCATTCCCATGCTTTGCTAAGGGAGCAGGCGCATACAGGTAAGAAGAGGAGCCAGAGCTAACAATACCATCATCAGTAATTATAATATCCGTTAAGGGTAGATTTCCTCTATTAAAGGCTAAAATGTAATAAGCGATGCATTGTTTAGGGTCAGCCTCCAGGATAGGATTGATAGTAAATCCTGTCTTTGAGTCGCGAGACTTGGGCGTATCGTACAGTGAGGCACTGACATTGCTACAATCATGCACATACTGATATTTACGTAGAACTAAGGGCTGATATTGGGGCGTAACATCGCCAAAATTGAAACTACTGTCTGCTGTTAGTTGGTGTAGATCTACTGTCACCTTATTTTCAGTAGTATCAACGGTATAACCTTTAGCATTGGTTTGTTCCAAGCATAGCTGACCGTTAAAGCGAGCGGCTTGCTGACGGATGGCACTGCTTACTTCAATATTATAGCGGCCATTATTGCCAGTATTCACAACAGTAGCGTTGCCAGCTATGTTAATGGGGTTAGCAGAGTAATCTGACGAGCAGCTACCGGCGTATAATCGAATCTGTGAATTAGCAATACCAGGCTCAGGATAAGAGTCATCGAACTGACCATTGAAGTAGTCAGTATTCGTCACTGTCGGACGATTGGTGTCTATACTAGACAGATTGACATTAGCAAAAGTGATGCCTTTAGAGGTAATGCTAGAGTCTGGGTGCGGCTGTGCGGCACCGATATCATTAAAGACAATGCCTTTGATATGCAGCTCTTTAGGCGTGTTGGTAAAGGTACAGACAATCTCATCTCCATAGCTTAGATTGGAGAGGGAGAATGAGCTTCCAGTACCTCTTGGCATTGTAGAAGAGCTACTTGCAGTTGAGTTGTTGCAAGAATAGCTTGACGTGTAATTACTATTAGTCCCGCCTTGAACTACCGATTCAGAGATATTGTAGGTAGTACCTGACTCTAGCTGTAGTAACTCTGAACGGTCTTTACCAGTGACGAAGGTGTCATTTGTACCTTCAGTAGTAAAGCTCTTCAAAGGAGTGCTGCTGTTACCTTTTTTGATGTCAATTTTGAATTGATCTTTTGTGTCAAAACGATCGCCAGTCAGTACCTTTTTTACGATAAGCTTAGGAGGGGCTAAGCAAAAATAAAAATCTGAATATCCTACTTGGTGAGCAGTGCCGTTTCCAGCATTTCTACCAGCCTCATTACTATGGGTAAGTCTCATAGGAGTATTGGCAGATTTGTATCTCCAATAGGCATTAATGTTACAACCTTGACGACCACAGTTTTTATCTTCTTTGGCGGTAACAATATTATTTTCACTATTGATGTTATGGTAATTGGGATTATAAGTAAGGATACCATTAGATGTTGATACGTCAGCTTGTTCGATATAAGACGCACCTTTGTTTGAATATTGAGCGTCTAAATCTTGAATGACAAATCCAGCTTGTGATACTGGCTTATTAATAGTGATATCTATTATGTGGTTAACTTTGTTAGCAGTAGATTTATGATCCATATATAGCGCATTAGTAATACCCCCCCTATCGCTACCATAATAGGGTGAATTAGCATTGTTCTTATCCATAATATTAGAAAAACTAATATTAAATTCAATGGTGTCTTTTGTATCCCTAAACTGAAATGTACGACTGGTAGTAGCGGTCCGCCATTCTGTTAGAGATGGCAAGCTAGAGGAGGTATTATTTATCTCAAAACGCCTATGCCCTGCTGGACAAGCGGCGGGTTTAATAGTGCTACCGGTATCAAAAATACTAATGACCGTATCAGTGTCACTAGCAGATTGAGAGGGGATGGAAGCTTGGCTGACAGTTGCTGTATTAGTAACCCTGCCTGAAGTAGCGGTGACTAAAGTAGGGACCTTAATGGCGTATACTTGTCCAGCAGCTAGATTAGGTATCACATAGCCTGACTCTAATTGGGTTACTGAGGGCAGACTGTTACTGTTACAAACATTATTAGTGACTGAGCTATCGCAGGTAATATTAGATTGCTTCGATAGTCCAGTGACGGCTGGATCAATGAGCCTTGGAAGGGTTAACGTCTTCGTTGAGGTGTTTTTTACTTGTACTGAATAAGTTGTGAGTGATTGTGCACGTACTAGGTTAACTTCCTTACCATTTTCATTATTATCCTTCGTGATTGACAAAGGCGGTAGTAGACAAAAACTATCAAAACGAACATCAATGGTTTGAAAGCCATTTCCCCTACTGTCGCTATTATAATATTTTATGATAATTTTTTTTACCGGCTGATCAAATTTAGCACTCGCACGTCGTTCATCATTATATTGACCATCCGTCTTCGCATCAGTTGCCGCCACCACTGTATTATTTGAGCTCTTGGTTACTTTAGTACTGTAGGTAGTAATAGTAGCTGGATCAATATTTTGATTAAATTGTGTTACGCCGGTGAATTGGAGTTTATCAACATAGCCACTCCCATTATCAATATCATAAATACTAATATTTAAATCAGTCAATGGCTTGGTAAATTCAAACTCTATCGTAGAGAAATTATTGCTTCCTACTGCACTCTGATCAACTTGAAAAGACCCGTTAGTAATGTTAATTCCAGTACCCTTTATAGAGCTACTAGCCTTTCTACTGTTAGTAAACGCCCCATTGATTGTAAAATCGTCATCCTTAGTTGCAGTGGAGGCATTAACTGGAATTGTTGAACGTACTGTGCTGCTGTTGCCTGACCTGATTTCACTAAAGGGCCACTGCTGGTATTCGCTTTTAGTTAGGCCACTGCTGTTACAAGTGGCTGCGAATGCTACATTACTAGCGCTGCCCATGATCAACAACACTAATGCTACGATTACCTGCAAGCTCATCGTATAAAAGTAGCCACTCGTTACTTTAGAGTTAGTATTTAGCTTATCTACCAAAGGTTTGACACTATGCTGCCCTGTAGTATCTGCACCATGCACAGGTCTAGAGCAATAAATCAATGGATAAATAAGGGATTGTAAACGATGGAGCAATGTCATACAGATCTTCTCGGTGGTAAAAGGAATTATCAAAGCAATAGCAAAACGACAATCAGCTCAAGTGACTGGTAAAGACTACGAGCTAGTAAATATATCGACTTGCATTTAGCAATACTTGCTGATCTTTTCACTATTCATACATCACTTATTGACATCTATGAAACTCTATCATTATCTATTGAGCGGTTTTTAGGATCATCACAGCAATGGATATGAACGCAGCCTATAAGGAGATAATAGATGGATTGGATAGAGACCATAAAGACGAGGGATGTCTAAAGCAAAGATAAAAGGCGTACTAGGAGTACTTCTAACTAGTTATAGGGTTAATCTATAGAGCAATCGATACTGATACTAGGAGAAGCTATACACCCATAGCTAAATTAAACTTAAATCGAGTATCAAGAGCAGGTTTTGACTGCGAATTGTAATATAAAGTTGAGTAACGACAAACAGAAATAAGACGAAGTTAAGATTTATGGTTACGACTGTCATAGCGTTATAAATTATTAACATAACATATGCTTGCTGTAACAGTGTGGCATACTAGTACAAAAGGTGCATTTGACTAAGTGGTATTTTAATAAGCGACATTAACTAAGTAGCATTTAAATAAGTGATATTTAATAACGAAATGTCAGTTTCGTTATCATTTAGTTGGAGAGATAGATAAGGTTTTAGTAAAGCCGTTATAATATGAGCACTGCAAAATTAACCACTGCACACTTCAATAATCTTCAATAATATAGTTACTAGAATCTTCAGTTGCTTCATATGACCTTAGTACCACCTTCCAAACTGATTAATTAAGTACTATGGCCGCCAATAAATTGGTAGGCAGCGATATACTATGACTATTTACAATAAGGACAGAAACTATGAATTATTACAAGGATGCCGACAGGCTAGAAACCCAAGAGTGGCTAGATGCCTTTGAGTCGGTCATAAAACATGCTGACAAAGATCGAGCTCAGTTTTTGTTAAAAGCCTTGTATAACATGGCAGTGCAAGAGGGTTTACCATTTAACCGTCTTGACACCGCTTATATCAATACAATCCCTGCAGAAGACGAGCCAGCATATCCTGGTGACCTCCATATAGAGCGCAAAATCCGCGCTTTAGTTCGTTATAACGCCTTAGCTATGGTGATGCGTGCCAACCAGAATGACGACGATCTTGGTGGGCATTTGGCGACATTCGCCTCCAGTGCGACACTTTATGAGACTGGGTTTAACCATATCTTCCGTGCTGCCAGCGATCACTTTGGTGGCGATATGATTTATTACCAAGGCCATTCTGCACCTGGTATCTACGCCCGCTCATTCCTAGAAGGCCGTTTGACTGAAGAGCAGCTAGAGAACTTCCGCCGTGAAGTCGGGGGTAAAGGTCTGTCGAGCTACCCACATCCTTATTTAATGCCTGACTATTGGCAGTTCCCAACGGTCTCAATGGGTCTTGGCCCGATCATGTCTATCTATCACGCTCATGTGCAAAATTACATGGTCAATCGTGGTCTACTAGAAGATGAAGGCCGCAAGATTTGGGCGTTCTTGGGTGATGGTGAAACGGATGAGCCAGAAAGCTTAGGCGCAATCTCCTTAGCTGGCCGTGAGAAGCTGGACAATCTTATCTGGGTGGTCAACTGTAATTTACAACGCTTAGATGGCCCAGTTCGTGGTAACGGTAAAATCATTCAAGAGCTTGAGTCTGTCTTCCGCGGTGCTGGCTGGCGCGTGATTAAACTTATCTGGGGCGGCAACTGGGACCCATTACTGGCCAATGATGAGAGCGGCGCTTTAAAACAGCGTATGGAAGAGGTCGTTGATGGTGAGTATCAACTTTATGAGGCCCGTGATCCACAATTTATCCGTGAAGAGTTCTTTGGAAAGTACCCTGAGCTAAAAGAGATGGCCGACGCGCTCACTAACGAGGATATCGCTAGGCTTAATCGTGGTGGTCATGACCCAGTAAAAGTCTATACCGCATTTAGTGAGGCGATGAAGTCTAAAGGGCAGCCTACTGTTGTACTAGTGAAGACAGTCAAAGGTTATGGTCTATCCTCGCAGGCTCAATCAGTCAACAAGACTCACCAGATTAAGAAGCTTGACGAAGACGCGCTGCTATACTTCCGCGATCGTTTTGATCTGCCATTTACTGATGATGAGCTACAGAATCTGCCATTTTATCGTCCAGCTGAAGACTCAGCAGAGATGCGTTATCTAAAAGGACGCAGAGAGGCGTTAGGAGGCCATCTGCCTAACCGTCGTAGTGGTCATATCCCACTTGAAATCCCTGAACTATCGATGTTTGATCGGGTATTACAAGGCAGTAAAGGTAAAGAGCAGTCTACCACAATGGTATTTGTACGCTTGCTCTCAGCAATGCTAAAAAACAAGGACATTCAAGACCGCGTCGTGCCTATTGTCCCTGATGAGGCGCGAACTTTTGGTCTAGAAGGTATGTTCCGTCAGCTAGGGATTTACTCAGCAGCCGGTCAGACTTATACGCCAGAAGATAGCGATGCGCTAATGGGCTATAAAGAAGCCAAAGATGGCCACATGCTTGAGGAAGGCATCAATGAAGCGGGGGCAATGAGCGCTTGGATTGCTTTAGCGACCAGCTACTCGGTCAATGCTTTGCCGATGATCCCACTATATATCTATTATTCTATGTTTGGTTTCCAGCGTGTAGGCGATCTTGCATGGGCAGCAGGAGATTGCCAAGCTCAAGGTTTCTTACTCGGTGCTACCGCAGGTCGAACTACGCTAAACGGTGAAGGCCTACAGCATCAAGATGGTCATTCACAAGTACTCTTTGGTACAGTGCCAAACTGTGTCAGCTATGATCCTTGCTATGGCTACGAGTTAGCCGTCATTATGCACGATGGTCTGCGCCGTATGTATGGCGAAGGTGAGCGTGTCTACTATTACATCACCTTGATGAATGAAAACTATGAGCATCCTGCGATGCCTGAAGGCGTTGAAGAAGGCATCAAACGTGGTATGTATCTGTTAGAAGATAATTCTGATAAAGAAGGCAGTATCCAAGTTCAGCTGCTCGGCTCTGGGGTAATATTACGTGAAGTCCAAAAAGCGGCCCGTATATTGAGTGAAGAGTTCAATATCAAAGCTAATGTTTGGAGCGTTACCAGCTTTAATGAGCTGACGCGAGATGGTATGGCTTGTGATGACTATAATCGTCTACATCCATTAGACGAAGAGAAAGTGCCTTGGGTCACTGAGCAGTTAGCTCCGCATGATGGTATTGTGGTAGCAGCGACTGACTATATGCGTACGTACGCTGAGCAGATCCGTGGTTGGTTGCCAGACAATCGTCCTTATACCACACTAGGTACTGATGGCTTTGGCCGCTCAGATAGTCGTGAAAAGCTACGTAGCTTCTTTAACGTCAATGCTGAGCATATTGTTGTCGCTACGCTAAAACGCTTGGCGGATGAGGGCGAGGTTGAGATGCGACTGGTCAAAGATGCGATTGCCAGCTTTGATATTGATGTCGATCAGCCGCCAGCTTGGCAGCCGCAGCCACACTTTGATCATTTCCCTGATGCGCCCGGTCCAGACAATGTTAAACCACATCCAGTTCCTGAATTGATTGAAGAGGATGATGATGAAATTAGCAGTGAAGGTCGCGCTGAAGATCAAGCTGATGCCGCACTATTAGATGATGACGACATCAAAGAATAATAACGGCAGAAGCTAATAATACGGAATTGGAGAAATATCATGGAAATCAAAGCACCAGATTTAGGTGTAGAAAGTGCCGAAGTCAGTGAAATCATGGTCAGCGTTGGTGATGTCATCGCCAAAGATGACAATATTGTATTGCTAGAGTCGGATAAGGCATCGGTAGAGGTGCCAAGTAGTGCAGCAGGTAAAGTCACTAGTATTGCTATCAGCGTCGGTGATCAGGTTAGTGAAGGCTCGGTGTTGCTTGAGCTTGAAGCTGCGGATAGTGAAGAGGTAGAGTCTGATTCTGACTCTAAAGATGATGCTGAAGAGCAAGCAGCGCCTGCTAATGAACACGCTGCCAGTGACAGTCAAAAAGATAAAGCGAGTGAGACTGATGCTGAAAGTTCTGCGACATCCGCTGACTCAGGCGCAGCAGAGCCAACAACTTATGCGCTTCCAGACCTTGGGGTTGAAGAAGCTCAAGTGGCAGAAGTGATGGTAGCCGTAGGCGATAAGGTAGAAGCCGAGCAGTCTATCCTACTTATTGAGTCTGATAAGGCGTCAGTTGAAGTACCAGCTCCGGTGTCAGGTACTATTGAGAAGATCTTGGTTAATGCAGGTGACACGGTTACTAATGGTCAAGACTTTATTGTGATTGTCGGTGGGCAATCCGCTAGTAAACCTGCCGCTGCGCAATCTTC
The DNA here is from genome assembly GCF_004335015.1 of Psychrobacter pygoscelis. Lineage (GTDB taxonomy): Bacteria > Pseudomonadota > Gammaproteobacteria > Pseudomonadales > Moraxellaceae > Psychrobacter > Psychrobacter pygoscelis. Next base: position 377,584 of record NZ_RQRU01000003.1, on the reverse strand, counting down.
TGAGTCTGATGGCGAGTCTGCAAAAGCTGATGCAGCAGACAAGGCAGCTGAAACAAAAGCTAAAAAGCAATCGCCACCTGCTAAGCCTGCGCCAAGTCAAGCTAGCAGTAAAAAGCTAAGTGAATCTGAAGTTAATGATAAGCTAACAGAGGTTTATGCTGGCCCTGCAGTACGTAAGCTTGCGCGTCAGCTAGGTATCGATATCACTCAAGTCTCAGGCTCAGCCGTCAATGAGCGTATTGTTAAAGAAGACTTGTTTGCTTATGTCAAATCGCGTATCAGCGGCACTGCGGCAAGCGCTTCGGTAGCGACTGGTACAGCCAGTCGCGGCTTACCAAACTTACCAGACATGAGTAAGACAGAGATTTGGGGCGAGACCGAGACAGTTGACTTGTCAAGACTGCAAAAAGTCTCTATCCCTCAGCTAAACTACAATACCCTTTTGCCGCAGGTTACTCAGTTTGATCTTGCTGACATTACTGATACAGAGGCACTGCGCGGTGAGCTTAAAGGTGACTTTAAGAAGCAAGGTATTGGTCTGACTATTTTGGCCTTTATTGTCAAGGCGACAGCATATGCCCTTACTCAGCATCCTAAGTTCAATAGCCATCTTAGTGATGATAATACACAAATTATCGTGCGAAAATCAGTCAATATGGGTATTGCAGTAGCGACTGATGATGGCCTGATTGTTCCTGTTATCAAGGATGCACAAGCGAAGGGTATCAAGCAGCTCGCCATTGAGATTGGTGAGTTGGCTGCTAAGGCTCGGGACAAAAAGCTTGGCACTAAGGATCTTCAAGGTGCTAGCTTTACCATCTCCAGTCAGGGCAATCTCGGTGGTACTTACTTCACGCCGCTGGTCAACTGGCCACAGGTTGGTATCTTAGGTATCTCCGAAGCGACCAAGCAGCCGCGCTGGAATGAAGAGAAGCAGACGTTTGAGCCACGACTTATGTTGCCATTGTCACTGTCATATGATCATAGAGTCATTAACGGTGCTGATGCAGCGGTATTCACTCGTTACATCGCTAAGCTACTCGCTGACCCAAGACGTATCTTGCTTTAATTTAGGCTATATAAGCAAAAAAAAAGACCATCAATTGATGGTCTTTTTTTACCTTAACTTTACTGGTTAGAAAATATTGAATAATTGCTTTAAGTATTAAGCCAAATTAATAATTTACTGATATCTGTGCAAAAAATAAGTTATGCTAAATAACGGTAATGATAAAATCACTGATAGTTATTGTATAGATACTGAGTGCCTATAGGATTAAATTTAATCAACTTTGCTCTTAGGGATAACCCTAAAGTTATGGATAGTGATAAATTGTTTAAATGCTCAATTTACAAGTGTGCTTGTATGAGAGGAGAGGTTTTTAGTGATAATTTATGTTAATTAGAGGCTATTGTAGCAACTCACCGTCACGCTGTGAGTGTGCTAAAAGCCTGATACTCATTATCAGTAATAATGATTGCTGTCCAAAATGTGGCTCTGCACTGGTATTTGGCTTAGAAGATAAGGCCGATGGTAGGCTAGAGCAGAGAATATTTCACATTGGCTTGGTCTGTGTGTTATTAGTTAGTTTATCGGCGATATATTTAACCTATCATATCTAACCTATTATATTTAACTATTCCTTTACGTAGCTGATCTGATAAAGGGGAAGCTTGTAGATAGTTAAGTAATCAGTCCTGAAGTTAGTATCCAAATTTAGACCAACGCTTAGTCGGTATTGGTATTAACTATCAGTTGCTCGCGGATCTATTTTGGCGCATATTAAAAAATAGCGTGTCATCTTTAATCGTTGTGTAATAATAGCGGTTATAATCCTAATTTTACAATCGTCTAATTCTTACTAACTTTTACCAAAGCTTAGGAATGGTATGCCTTCCCACCTCATCCATCGCTTACGTCTTTTCGTTTATAACAATTTACAAAATAAGCATCACTACTCAAGGCTTAGCCGGTACGTAGATTATTTTTTAATATTACTTATCTTAACGAATGTCACTGCCATGATTGCTGAGTCGGTTGACGTTTGGTATTACCCCAACCAACAGCTGTTTATATGGTTTGAGAACTTCTCAATTGTCGTTTTTACCATTGAATACCTCTTAAGACTATGGTCTATCGTTGAGCAAGATCCCGAAAGGAATAATTGGGAGCAGCGCTGGCAGTGGATCAAAAGCCCAGGCGCTCTAATCGACCTTATCGCTATCGGCCCCGCTTACTTAAATTTCTATGTCAATATCGACCTGCGATTCTTACGGATACTGCGGCTCATTAGACTATTAAAGTTGACACGCTACTTTGCTTCGATGCGTATTTTATTGGTGGTGTTGAACAAAGAGCGTGGCTCCTTTCAAGCCGTTTTATTTATATTAGTGATATTGATCGTGACCGCCTCTAGTGGTATTTACTTGGTAGAAAATCAGGCTCAACCTGATGAATTTGAGTCAATTCCTAAGTCTATGTGGTGGGCGGTAGTGACCTTAACTACCGTTGGTTATGGCGATGTCATTCCGATCACCATGGCCGGTAAAATATTGGGTGCGATTATAACCATTCTAGGGGTAGGTCTAGCGGCGCTTCCTGCAGGTATCTTAGCGACAGGTCTGGCCAACGAGCTATCGCAGCGCCGAGAGGAGCTTGAGCAGCGCTTTCGAGAACTATTGCTAGAAGGTGATCTAGATCTGGTGCGCAATCAGATGAAAATTGAGAATATCCGTAAAGAGCTGGGCTTGGATAAGGAGCAAGCTCAAGATATTGTGCTGCAAGTTCTACGTGAGCAAAGTATAGAGCAACGAGAGCAAGCCTTTATCAAAAAGAATTTCTGTCCGCACTGCGGTGAGCGACTCGACTAGATGATTATAGGAATTGATGATAGAGCAATAGCTAAAATAAGCTAGTGTCAGTTAGCTTTAGCCCAAGACATAAAGTCACTATATGTCTTAGGCTAGCTTTATTACTATTGATTTTGTGGCTATTAACTTTAAAGCTATCGATTCTATAACGACTAGCTATTAAGAGGGTATAAGAATAAGAGAAGCGCTTAGTTTATTGGTGATTTCATTAACTTGGCTTCGACGGGTAATGAGCGTCTCAACTCATGGCTAATAAACTTAGCCATTTTGGGTATATTATTGCTGTCTGTAGGGAGATTCTGAACGGTTAAATGCCAATCATCAATCTCGCGGCGTAGATGAGCAACCCATAAAGCATTACAGTCTGGCGGCAGAGTCGTTAAGTCGACGTTAAAAGCCACATTGCCTTCATCATCGCTAAGGTGTAAGCTGCCGGCCTCTATTGAGCGAATAGGCTGACCGTAGTAAGAGCTTAAGACCAGAGCGATATGAGCCACATGACTCGGTACGCTAGCTAGCCGAATGACGATTTGTTCAGGATCTACCGAACCTTCATATTCAGCTTGCTTGCCGCGATCTTTGCCATTTAAGCTATCACCCTGATGACGGACAGTCTCAGAGCTATCACGCAGCTCTTTAAACCAAACCGTATCTAGCAGATTGCTTTTGGCATCATAGAGCATACAAGATATATCTAAGTCCATCTCACCTTGATTCTTGCGAATTTTGTTCATTAGTCCCGGTAAAGTGGCCTCGGTCGCTTTGAAGTTTAACCCATAATGGAGAGCTTCTAGTCTTAATCCTAGTGCGCTCAGGGTATCGGATACCAACGATAGCGGAGCGGCAATATGGTTGGTCATTGACTCTGACATAGTTATCCTTTTATTTGATATTGGACAGTTGTAAATAGCGATAGATTAGTATGTTATGGATTAAGGCCAGTGTGGTGTCAGCTAAATTTAGCTAACGTGGTTAAATCTTACAGCTAGGTAATAAAAACTACTAAGCTACAGCGCTAATCTATTAACCCCTAAATTGCCACTCCACGCGCCTCACAATGGCTCCTGATTGACCGCGGCAAACAATATTTCAGGTTTGGCATCGATTAAGCCTTCACCAAAACCGCGAAGCCACCATACCAGCTGTGATGTGAGATTGATGGTAGCATTGACGGTCATAGTGTCGTCGTCATGCATGATTACCTCTTGGTCTGAGCTTAACTGACTTTCTGTCAAGCTTTTGCCAGCGGCAGTCTTAAAGCGTAGGCTGACAGCTGTTTGTTTGCCGCGATCAGGCAGTTGGCTAAATAAGGGATGAGCAAATCCCATACCACCATCATCCAAGTAACTATTAAGATCAAAGTCAGCAGGGGTAATAGCTGATTGCTCTAAGACCTCGACATTCTCAAATCTATGCAGGGCAAAAGTACGAACGATAGCTTTGGGATCATCCACCCGAGAGGCCAGAAGATAAATGACCACGCCGCGCTGGACAATGGCTAATGGATTGAGCAAGTATTGACTAGGTTCGGGCTGAGAGCGCCTAGTATACGCTGCTTGAATCTGGCGCTGGTTAAAGAGTGCATGGTAGATGTTGTCTTTGCATTGCGGTTCGATATGCGGCGGGATAAGAGGCTGAGTTGCCGGCTCAATACGAACCCTATCTAACCACGAGTGAGTGACTTTACTGTCTTTTAATTGTCGACGGGCCAAATCAAACCAAGGGAATAACTCATCTAGGATTGCTGGTGGTAAGAGTTGGGTGAGATTGGCCTCTACCATATTGAACGCCACAGCCTGCGATAAGTTCATATGCGGCAGGCTTTGTAATGGCGCATCTTCACGCCAGCGCCAACCTTGAGGGTTGGCATTGTTTTTCTCGATGGGAAAGCGTTTGGCCAAAGCATTCAAGTCACGCTGCACTGTTCGAAGGCTGACCTCAAACCCTGCCATATTAAGCTGCTCATAGATATGTGCAGTACCCACCCAGCGGCCTCGCTCTAATTGAGAGAGCACTTGCCATTGCCGAGCAGTGGTGGCAGCGCCATGCGTCGTCGATGATTTATCCATATTTTACTTATTTTAGTGAATAGTATTGAGGTTAATGAGGTCAAGTAAAGCATGTTTCTAGGTGTCTTGAATTAGGTTATTAGATCATCAAGCACCGTATCACTTAAAGGGGTATTATAGCTGAATTTTATAGTAAGTCTGAGATTTGTCTAGTATACGAATCTTGCCATTGCTGCAAGTCAAGGTTAGAAGTGGGCAATTGTAACTGACAGCTAGCGATTCGGGATACTTATCACTGCTCAGCTTCAAGCTTAGCTATACTAACTTTATTATAATAACGCTACAGCGGTAGTGGAATAAACTTTTGCAGTTGCAGTCTCTCTTAACGTGACTATAGTAAGCCAAAAAATCTATACCAGTACCGACTCATAATGCAACAACGCTATTGTATTTAGAATCGACTATATAGGCTATTAGAAAGTCAGCCCATTAGAAATACAGTAGATAGTATAAGTCAAGTTTGCTCAACTAGTGCAGGCCGACTATAGGCTGGCATGCCTTGCGGACAAAACTATACAATAATTACAGAGTGATTATAATAAAAACTCCGTCAATGCTAGCAATAGCACTCATTTTTCGTGGCTTAGGTCGATTACCCGAGCTGGTTAAAATAATATTTTTATCATGAAAGCTTTTAAATACGATCAGTAATCATCATGTTTTATTTTTTGTAGAATTATCCATGAGCGCAATTGGCTCATCTTCGTCCTCCCAAGAACATAAGCGCTGAACGATCTTGCCAAATAGACTCTTCTTTTTATAATTCCCTTTTTTCGTCCTTGAGTTCACTGTAATACCAGTGAGTAGCATCAGCGCCTCGTATAGAGTCGATACAGCATAAATATGAAACTGGCCCGCTGTGACCGCCTCGATAATATCTTCTCGTAGCATAAGCTGGGCAATATTAGCCGCAGGAATAATGACTCCTTGATCACCAGTAAAACCTTGCTCACGGCACGCATCATAGAATCCTGCAATCTTGGCATTGATACCGCCTACCGCTTGAACTTCCCCCAACTGGTTCATGGAGCCGGTGATGGCTAATGACTGCTTTATCGGCACATCGGCTAAAGCTGAGAGTAGGGCGCAAGCTTCGCTGAGAGTAGCACTATCGCCATCGATATGAGCATAGCTTTGCTCAAAGGCCAGGGAGGCACTAAAATTAAGAGCATGATGTTGGCTAAATAAAGCTCGTAAATAGCTGGTCATGATCAGCATACCTTTGGCATGTAGGCTACCGCCCAGCTCGACATCTCGCTCAATATCTAAAATCTCACCGGCACCGATGTTGGGCTGAATAAGTGCTGTCAACCTTGCTGGCATACCAAACTCACTATCAGCATAGCTGATAACAGTCAGCGCGTTTAGTTGACCAACAGCATAGCCCTGAGTATCAATTAATTGCTGACCCTCTTTAAGCTCTTGCCAGTAAAGCTCTTTTAAGTAGCTTGAACGCTCAACCATGTCCATAATAGCGCTTTTGACGTCAATCTCCGTGACGGTATTGGCAATTGATTTAGCTGCTGAGTCTGAGGTAGCGGAGCAAAGCAGTGCCGAGTTAGTGCCCAGCTCAGAGCTTGACTGTTGCTGACGCAATAACGCATGCCGATTAGACTCATGTAACAATTGAATGAGTCGGTCGCTATGTAGGCTAAGTTTGTTTTGGTCTTCAGCTTGTAGGCTTAGATGATCAAGAATAGCGGCTTGAGCGTAATTATCAAAAGGCAGTAGGCCGTATCCCTGAATCATATCTGCCATCTTAGCGACCAAGGCAAGCTCAGAGTCAATACTGCGACCAACCTCATCATGGAAGTCGGCTCGAATCTTGAAAACCGCATTAAATTCGGGTTCAAGCTCTAAAAGCTCGTAATAAAGGTCCGGCTCGCCAATGAGTACGACTTTGACATCTAAGTCTATCGCCTCAGGTGCTAGTGATAGGCTACCGGTTAAGGTTAGCATTTGTTCAAGGCTAGATAGCTTGATCTGTCTAGATTGTAGCGCCCGCTTTAACCCTTGCCAAGCGTAGGGATGCTCTAATAAGTGACTGGCTTCGAGCAATAGATAGCCACCATTGGCTCGGTGTAAGGAGCCAGCACGAATCATACTGACATCGGTCATCACCGTACCTAGCTGAGTGACTTGCTCGACATGACCCAGCAAGTTAAGATGCGTCGGCAAGTCTTCAAAGATAATCGGCGCGCCGCTATTAGCTGCTCTGGATACTAAGACATTGACGCAATAGCGGCTGGGTGTCTCACTAAGAGGCGGAGCCTTAAACGCCTCATCATCTCCATTAACGATGTTTTCGGCATGAGTAACCATATCTGCCATGATGGTATCGAGATAGTCAATGACTAAGGGTAATGCCGAAAATTGCGCTTTGGCTTTGGCAAATAATGGCGTTAGTGCTCGGGTAGCGGTAGTGCGATTTAAGCGCTCAATCTTTGTGTTTGCGGCATCTTCTAGTTGTTCTAAAGCTATCGTCAGTTGATTGAGGCGCTTTTGCATATGGTTTTGCTGAGTGTTAGGCGTGAGCATCCCTTTTTTACTGGATACTGCAAGCTCAGAATACGCGCTATTAGTAGCCTGATTTTCTAAACTGCTAGTGACGTCATTAGAGCTGGTGACGTCAGTAGCAATCTGAGCCTCCTCTTTATTCGTCTCATCCTCAATAGCCGTATTTGCTGAATGATTACTAGCTTCTTTTACCGCTGTAGAGTCCGTAGGTACAAATATTGCTTTGTTATCATATTCGCGAAAGCTGAGCATTAAGTCATACTGTTTGCCTTCAGCATCTAGGGCGTCATAGGCCTCAGTCTCTTGCTGATGTGTCTGGTTTTTGATGGCTTCGATTTGACTCTGATAGCTATCGCTGCGAAAGCGTTGATTAAGGCGTTTTTTTGCACTGAGCCACAAGTCGTCTACGGCTTGCTTTAGTTGAGACCCTCTACCAGAGGGCAGGGTAATAGCAGTCGGCGTGCGCGGATCGGTAAAATTATGCACATATACCCAGTCGTTTGGCGTCGCTTGACTGGCAGCAATTTGCTTTAGCAGACGCATAATTAGCGTACGCTTGCCCAAACCATTTTCACCGGCGGCAAAAATATGATAGCCACTGGCTTTAATACCGAGTGCCGTTCTGATGGCTTTAATGGCTCGAGCTTGACCATATTCAATGTCTATGGCTGCTGCTTGGTCTGTCGTAGCAGGTAGACTGGTAGGATCACTTCGGCGTTTTAACTGCTTGGCTGTCAATAGACATCGACTGACCACTTGTTCTGGAGTGCAATTCTCTAAATCCGCACTGATAATGGAAGCGCACTTGTTGGTCTTATTTATAGGGTGTTTTTGCTTTTTTTGTGGCTTATTCAGCCTGCGATGGCCATTTGCGTTATTGTTTGGCATATATTTATCTTAATGGTCGTGGTCATATGGTCAATGCACTGTAAAATTGATACGCTTTAGGTGACTGGGGTAACTTTGACACTAAAAGCTGTGGTGGTGTCGATACTATGTTCAATCACTTGTATCAAATTCTAAGTCAGGCAATTACAGTTGAAATGCTAAGCTAACCTATTAAAGATATTTAAACGAAGTTAAATATTAATTTAATAGTCATTAAGTAGTCAATTTTGTTAAGGTATTATAACGTTAAATGATGCTGACTTGATATCTTCTCTACTACGGTTGCTACGACCTGCGTCTAAGAGCGTCGCTGACCTATCATTATCATTATCATGGTAATGGTCAAGCCATGACTGAACAGTACTGTCAATAATAGATTCAGCACTACTCACTTCGTCTGTCAACATTGAGCATTAATATAAGAGCTATAATGCTATTATTATAGCTATCCGCAGCTGATTGAACCGTGAGCTGCTACCATCAATAAAAGGTATTCATTGACGGAGCAGAACTATCTTAACCTATCCATCAAATGCTGCACATGATAAAATGGTTCGCTTAGGCGGCCGTTGTCAACTTTAGTTAAGTTCATTGTCGGCTATGGTATACAGCGAATACCAAGATTAATATTGATATGAGTACTGAGAATATTGTGGATTTGACTGACCCCACTGGTATAGTAAAAATTAATAACGTGCTACCCAAGCTGGCAGACCAGCTTAACCATGCCGTCGATGAATTAGGATTGGCATTATCTGAGGCGCAGCTGCGAGCCTTACTGCTATATCTAGATAAGCTGCTGTTGTGGAATAAGGCGTACAATCTGACAGCCATTACTCAGCCTGTCGAAGCGCTGACCAAGCACATAGTGGATTGTCTAGCAGTTTTGCCACATTTGCCCAGTGGCTCATTATTAGATATCGGTACAGGGGCAGGCTTACCGGCCGTCATCATTGCTATCTGCCAACCTGAGCGTCAGTGTAGCGCCCTTGATAGTAATCAAAAGAAGATTCGCTTTATCCGTCAAGTGGTCTCTGAGCTGAAACTAGCCAATGTCCGCCCTATAGCGTCACGGATTGAGGCGCATAACGAGACTTATGAGGTGGTTACTTCGCGAGCTTTTGCCAGTCTGACAGATTTTGTGACATTAGCAGAACCACGAATGCAGTCTCAAGGTCAGCTGTGCGCCATGAAAGGTCGGCCACCTGAGCCTGATGAGCTGGCGCAGTTGCAAGCTCGGTGGCAAATAGAGGTTCTACCACTAATGGTACCTAAACTAAACGAATCACGAAATCTGGTTAATTTACGTCTTAATAACCTTTAAGATGATGTCTATTATTTGAGCCGGCTTAAGATTTTAGCGTAACGACTGTTACGTGATTGGATTTAAGTCATCGTGTGGTATGAGTAAAATTCAAATGACCAGTTACTTTATGGGCTACCCTTACTTAGTAGCCTATAAACCCATCGACATGGTTTGGGTTGATGTCTTGACAATGTATTTCAAATTAATGATATAAAGACGAGAGTCAAAGCTTCTACTGAGTGAGTGTATGGAAATTTTAGCAATTGCAAATCAAAAAGGTGGGGTGGGGAAAACGACCACAGCGGTAAATTTATCCGCCTGTTTGGCCGCTAAGCGTAAGCGAGTTTTATTGATAGATTTAGACCCACAAGGTAATGCCACAACGGGGACTGGCGTCGATAAAAACGATTTGGCCTTGACGATGGCTGACGTGCTGCTAGATGGTGTTGCCCTAAAAGAAGCTATTGTCAAAAGCCCAGCTGGCTTCGATGTCATTGGTGCTAACCGTGAGCTGTCTGGTATGGACATCACTTTGATGGGTCAGACCAATAGTCACGAGCTGCTCAAAGTAGCGATTGAGAGCGCTGATTTTACGTCAGCCTATGATTACATACTGATCGACTGTGCGCCGAGCTTAAACTTATTGACAGTAAATGCTTTAGTCGCTACTGATGGGGTAATTATCCCGATGCAGTGCGAGTACTATGCGCTTGAAGGTCTTGCGGATCTATCGCAAACTATTGATCGCTTAAAAGAGCTTAATGATAGACTGCATATCCGAGGTGTGGTGCGCACCTTATTTGATGCTCGAAATACGCTGGCCAATGATGTCTCTGATGAGTTAGACAGTCATTTTGGTGATATTATGTACCGCACGGTTATCCCGCGAAATGTGCGTTTGGCCGAGGCACCAGCTCATGGTATGCCTGTCTTAGCCTACGAAAAATCATCGAAGGGGGCTAGAGCGTATCAGCGCTTGGCCAATGAAGTCATCTCACAATCAAGGCAGTTGTCGTTAGCCCTGAATAGGCCGTAAGATTAGTCACTTGCGTCAGATACTGACGAGATTTGATAAGTCAATAACGGTATTTATATTTATACATTAGTTTTAGACGATAGTATTAGAGGACAGGTAATCATGGCAAAAAAACGGGGATTGGCTGCCAATCGGGGTCTAGATGCATTATTAGGCTCCATCAAAAAAGAGAAGCAGATTACTGCCGCGGCTTTGCAAGATGATAGCCTGACTGCTAATGACAATTCTCAGTCGCTAGCTAAGGGTGATGATACTGCGCGCAATAATGCCGCTAGCGATACCCCTTCACACAGCCATACCGATCAAGTGAATGGTAGCGCCGTTACAGCGAGAAGAGGTGCTATTAAGTCCAATAAGACAAGCCGAAAGCCTGCTGCCGCAAGTGCTAAGACTGCTCAAGCATCGACAATGCAGTCGGCAGAGGATCAGATTAGCTTGGTACAGATTGACTTGACCCGATTGCAAGCGGGTAAATATCAGCCGCGCCGAGATATGAGCGAATCGGCTTTGGCTGAGCTGGCTGCGTCGATTGAGCAGCATGGCATCATGCAGCCTATCGTTATTCGTCCGCTATTGGCGAAAGAAGATAAAGTCGACGATCAAGTCACTCACGAGATTATCGCTGGCGAGCGGCGTTGGCGCGCTGCAAAAATAGCAGGAATGACGGTTATTCCTGCTATTGAGCGTGCCTTATCAGATGAGCTGGCTATTGCCCTAGCACTGATTGAAAATATCCAGCGTGAGGACCTGTCTGTGATTGAGCAAGCTGCTGCCTTGCAGCGCTTTCATACAGAATTTGGCATGAGTCACGCGATGATCGCTGATGTCGTGGGTAAAGCTCGTACCACGGTCTCAAATTTGCTGCGATTAAATCAGCTTCACGACTCTGTTAAAGACCACTTGGCCAATAACGCTTTAGATATGGGTCACGCTCGCACACTGCTACCACTATCCCAAGCGCAGCAGCCTATTATCGCTCAAAAAATTATTGATGGTGGACTCACGGTTCGTGATGCAGAAAGACTGGTCAAATCTATATTAAAGCCTGAAAGTAAAGAGGATAAAAAGTCACAGAATGTCAGTCACGAGATTGAGCGACTGAATAAGCGCTTGTCTGATGCTTTAGGAGCTACCGTTAAGCTCAAGCAGAAAAAAGGTGGAAAGGGGAGTGTGGAGATATTCTTCCATAGTGAAGATGAGCTTGAAGCCTTAATTAACCATTTAAAAGCCTAATAGAAGTTGATCTAGCAGTCGCTAAATAATACTCAGGCAGATGAAATAAATGCCAAGTAAATAAAGCAACTATAAAAACCATAACAACCAGTGGAAACAAGACTTACAATAATAATCCATGAGTTAAAGTTTTTAGAATTGCTGTGGTTGTAGACTTGAATAAGAGAGTAGACGTATGTGGGAGCTGGTTAAGGCAGGTGGTTGGCTGATGACGCCAATCATCGTCTGTTCGGTGATTGCCTTGGTAATTACTATCGAGCGAGCAGGAAGATTGCGCTATAGTAAAGTGGCGCCAGTACAGCTGCGTAAGCAGCTAATTAATCTGCTGCGTAAAGACGGTGATATCAGTCGAGCGACGCTGATGAAAGTTAAGGAGAGGTCGCCGTTAGGAGATATCCTAGCCACAGGACTGCTTAATCGCCAATATGGTCTAGATTCTATGACCTTGCATATGCAAAATCGAGCCAGCGTTCAAGTCCATCAGCTTGAAAAAAACATCAATATGCTTGGCACTATTGGTGCTATTGCCCCATTATTGGGCCTACTGGGGACCGTCTTAGGGATTATCTCTTCTTTTCTAGCCATTACTGACGGGGCCATGCAAGATCCGACATTGTTAGCAGCAGGTGTCTCCCAAGCCCTTATTACCACGGCAGCAGGTATGATAGTCGCTATTCCCGCGCTAGTAGCGTATCGCTATTTCCAGCGCCGAGTGGTGGATATTAATGCTCGCTTTGAGACCGAGGCTGGGCTTATCATTCAAGAGCTTTATGACGAAAACTTGCTTGGCAGTCAAAGTACTGCTTACTCGGTAAAAACAGCAGATGATAAGAAGACGCTACAGGACGCTGGGATAACAAGTAGTAATGCTAAGGCAGTACCTCTAAACGAGCAAATCGAGGCTAGAGTACAAGAAGTCGTCAAAAAAGATAAGGTGTCGCACGTCTAAGTGTATTGTCAGTTAGTGCATGACTGACTTATTGTGATGCTCAGCACCCTTAAGATAGTCTATCAAGTTATTATTTAGTAAGGTTAGCGTATGCGATTTCGTAAGCCTAGTGTCGAGCCATTAGAAATTAATCTGACACCCATGATTGACTGCTTGCTTTTTTTGATTATATTTTTATTATTAGCGACCTCCTTTGATCATTATAGTCGGCTCAATATCGTCCTACCAGAAGCAGATGGAGTGACCACTACCGAAGACCCCAAAAAAATAGAGGTCGCTGTGCAAGAAGATGGCAGCTATCTGGTCAATGGTACTGCCTTGGGTGCTAATAATGAAGCCGCTTTGATCAATATGATAAAGCAGCGAGCAGGCGATGATCGTAATATGCTATTTGTTATTGCAGCCGATGGTAATGCCAGTCATCAATCTGTCGTTCGAGTTATGGATGTGGCAGGAAAGCTAGGGTTTGTGAACCTAAATATCAGTACAGTGACGCCTAAAGAGGGTGCACTGGCCATGCAGCCTGTCACAGCAAATTAGCGAGTAATGATGGGTGCTAATCTTTAAAATACCATCAATATTTATTATCTATTTTATTTAGATATCCATTCATTTATTAAATTTTTGCTTTTGAGGTCATTATGTCACAAGTTCCGCCGACAGATACCTCTGTGAGTGCTAGATCACCGTCTCAGTCTCAAGTAGATAATCAGCCGTCTCAAGAAACCTCTTCCTCAAACTCTAAAAAAATTATCCCGTCTCAAACAATGCCCATTAGAAAAGCGCCTTACCAGCCACCTAAAAAAAGAAAAACATTGCTGCGCTTGCTCAGCTATTTAAAGCCATATTGGTGGGCTTTGTTACTGACCATATTAGGGTTTGCGATTAATTCCGCGACTGAGATTTGGATCGCTAAGCTATTGCAGTACATTACGGATGCTATTAACCAAGGCGATCGATCTCGGCAAAATTGGTTTCCAGTGCTTATTATTGGACTATTCTTAGTCCGAGGCATCGGTAGCTTCTTAGGCAACTATTTCTCCGCTTTAATCTCACGCAATCTGGTTTATGAGCTTCGCGTTGAGGTGTTCAATAAACTACTGCGCTTACCGACAGCGTTTTACCTTGCCAATCCAGCAGGCACGATATCATCAAAGCTTATTTTTGATGTGGAACAGGTGACAGCGGCCAGCACAGACTCTATGAAAACTGTCTTGCGCGATGGTCTTACCGTGATCGCCTTGATAGGGTTTTTGTTATACAGTAATTGGCGTTTGACGCTTATTTTATTCGTCGTATTGCCGCCGATATTATGGCTGATCCGAGTGGCCTCTAAGCGTTATCTGCATCTGTCAAAAGGTATTCAGCAGACAATGGGCGATGTGAGTCATATCACCAATGAAGTCATCACTGGCTATCAAGTGGTTAAGAACTATGGCGGCCAGGCCTATGAGTCCAAGCGCTTTGACACCACCTCTAAAAAGAATCTGAAGCAAGGTATGAAGGTCGTCGTGACCAACAGTATAAATACTCCCGCGATTCAGTTATTAATGGCGATGGCGATGTCTGTGGTGGTGTGGTTGGCTCTACGCCCCGCAGTCATCAGTGGTATTACCGCGGGTGAGTTTATCTCCTATATCGCCGCTGCTGGATTACTGAGTAAGCCTGTTCGATCTTTAACGGATGTCAATCAAAAGCTGCAAAAAGGTATTGCTGCTGGTGAGTCTATATTCGCACTATTGGACGAGCCTGAAGAGCAAGACAGTGGCACCTTAGCACCGAGCTTAGCAGGTAAGATTGCTTTACGAGATGTCAGTCTCGTTTATCCTGACGGTACAGCGGCATTAACGAATTTTACCCTGGATATTAAAGCGGGTGAGACGATAGCGTTAGTCGGTCGCAGTGGTGCAGGTAAATCGACACTTGTGAATCTCTTAACCCGCGCACTACAGCCTAGTGGCGGTCAGATTCTGATAGACGATATCCCCATTGAAGATATCAAGCTTGAGAGCCTGCGCTCACAGATAGCGATGGTCAATCAGCAGATTGTCCTGTTTAATGCTTCAGTAACACAAAATATCGCCTATGGAAGCTTGGCGAGCAAATCACGTGAAGAGGTCGTTGAGGCGGCCAAAACGGCTTTTGCTGATGAGTTTATTAGCAAGCTACCGCAAGGCTATGACAGTCATGTTGGTGCTGAGGGTTTACAGCTATCTGGTGGTCAGCGTCAGCGGCTATCCATCGCTAGAGCTTTACTTAAAGATGCGCCTATTTTGATTCTTGATGAAGCCACAAGCGCGCTTGATAATGAATCTGAGTATTACATCCAGCAAGCTCTAGATAATGTCATGAAAGATCGTACTACGATCGTTATCGCCCATCGCTTGACAACGATTGAATCGGCAGATCGAATCGCAGTACTTGATGGTGGTCAGTTACTAGAGATCGGTACACATAATGAGTTAATGGCCGCTAATGGTCACTATTCACAGATGTATGCACGCAACTTTGACTTACCCGATGAGGGTATAACGCCGCGATGAGCCTAGAGACACGCATTACCCGTGCATGGCAGCAACAAGCATGGTGGCTTTGGCTATTACTACCAATCAGCGTGCTCTATGGCCTTATTAGCCGCATAAGACGACAGGCTTATCATCGAGGTTGGCTTACGCAGTATCATGCGCCTGTTCCGGTCATGATTATTGGCAATATCACTGTGGGGGGGAGTGGCAAAACCCCACTAATTATCTCGCTGGTGCAGTATTTGCAGCGGCACGGGGTAAAGGTCGGTGTCATTAGTCGCGGCTATGGTGGTAATGAAGCGTTGATGCCATTGTTAGTAACTCATCACAGTCAACCGCAGCACGTAGGTGATGAGCCTTGCTTAATCGTAGCGCAAACGGGTGTGCCGATGGCGGTCTGTCCTAATCGTCAGCAAGCAATAGAGACGCTACTGACCGCGCATTCTGATATTCAATTTATCATTGCAGATGATGGTCTTCAGCATTATGGGTTAGCACGTGACTTAGAATGGATCGTCGTAGACGAGAGTCGAGGTTTTGGCAATCAGCAACTACTGCCGACTGGGTTCTTGCGCGAGCCGATTCAGCGACTGGCGGAAGCGACCGTTATTCGGCACTGTAGGCCGCATCAAATCGAAGCTCATAAAGCTGCCTTGGATGAGACACCGATAGGCTCTTCTGGTGTCACAGCTGACTCTGCTCGTATGACGATGCACTTAAAAGCTGATGCGCTATGCCCGCTTATAGACCGACCAGCTTATGAGCACCTTGTAGCATCGTCTAACTCTACAACTAGTGAGCAAAATGTAGCATCGACTGCGTACCAGCCTCAGGCTGGAATGACGGTCCATGCGATCAGTGGTATCGGTTATCCAAAACGTTTTTTCGTGACACTGGCTGAGTTGGGTTTGCAGGTTATTGAGCATCCGTATCCTGATCATTATGCCTTTACTTGGCAGGTGTTAGAGCAGTATTCAGATCACCCTATTGTTATGACCAGTAAGGATGCCGTAAAGTTTCGTGTCTTGGCACAGCAGCAAATTGAGCAAGCTACTGAGCAATTAGTAGCTGATAACACCGATACTAATAACACTTATCAGCCTATAGAGGCACTGGTTAATCTTCTTAATCGCCTTTGGGTACTGCCGGTCACAGCTGAGCTATCAGCAGACTGCTATCAAGCTTTGCATACTCAGCTTGAGTACTTTGGCATATCGGTTTAATTTCATTTGCATCAAAGTTTAGGATAATACTATGGCTAATAATAATACCTCTTATCAAACTCATATTGTCATTCCTGCTCGATTTAAGAGCACTAGGTTGCCAGGTAAGCCCTTATTAGCTATTCATGGTAAGCCAATGATTCTATGGGTCGCACAAAAGGCTAGTGCGGCAAGCTTCGCCGATGATGTCTGTATCGCGACTGATAACGAGGAGATAGCACAGCTTTGTGAGCAAGCAGGCTATGAGGTGGTGATGACCTCAGAAGAGCATGCTTCTGGTACAGATAGACTAGCAGAGGTAGCGCAGATTAAAGGCTGGTCAGATGACGATATTATTGTCAATATGCAAGGGGATGAGCCATTAGTGCCCCCTGAACTGTTGCAGCAATGTCAGCAGCTGCTAGAGCAAGATGAACAGAGCGTTATGGCAACCCTTTGTGAGCCTATTGAAGACCATGAGACCTTTATGCGGCCCTCAGTCGTCAAAGTGGTGACGGATAATCAAGACCGTGCCTTATACTTTAGCCGCGCACCGATTCCTTGCGACCGCGATCATGCCTTGGCATTGGCCAATCACGATGGGCTAGTAGACAATAATAGTCTGGCTGTACCCAAAAATGCTTATCGGCATCTGGGCTTATATGCCTACCGAGTGCGCTTACTGAAGCAATTTGTCACTTGGCCACAAAGTACCCTTGAAACGCTAGAGTGTCTAGAGCAGCTTCGAGTACTCGAAAATGGTGGTAAGATTGCAGTAGCAAAAGCTCGGCTGCTACTGCCACCGGGCGTAGATACTCAAGTAGATTTAGATCGACTAAATGCTATGCCACTAAGCGTATTCAGCCAATAGACTAACGTGTCTGACTTCTAGTCGAATAAGTCAAAGTTTATTGTAGGATGGATTAGTAAGTGGCTAGATCTATAGGTCTAATGGATTGATTACATTTATTGCTGTCGATTAATGCTATTAATACATAGTTAAGCCACTTTAGGTTTGACACAAAGTGGCTGGAATAGATTTACGCTCGCTTCAGTCATCTCCTGACTTCTAGCCAGTAAATTTATACCAGCTACTCTTTTACCTGTCAGTTTTAAATAGGCTTAACTATAACATCGTTAAACTCGTAACCATCAGAGAGATATTATGACGGCAAGCTTGCAATCTGGCCCAGCATCGCAGTTAGGCGAAGTATCAGCTGCAGTGTATGATGCGGCATCGTCTGAGTCTCTAGATTACTTTAAGCCATTATTGCCGTGGCAACAGCAGGCATGGTCTCAATTGACAGTTCGTGCTGCTAAAGGCGACTCAACCTTACCCCACGCTATGTTAGCTGCCGGTATCAAAGGGATGGGCAAGCGGCGATTCGTCTGGCGGCTGGTCGCATGGCTGCTATGTCATCAGCGTAACTTGCATCCACAGGGGGCATGCGGTAAATGTGAGAGCTGTGAGTGGCTGCGCTCGGGCACTCATCCTAACCTGCAAGTATTGCCTGCACTGAGTCTTATATCAGCTGAGCAGCAAGATAGTGATCAGTCTGTCAGTAAGTCTACCAATAAATCAGCAAACAAAGACAACTCAGCAGCGCCCAGTCGAACGATTAAAATCGATGATATCCGGCAGCTTATCTCATTTGTCCATCAAGGCAGCCAAGGTATTCGGGTCTGCGTGTTTGACCATGCCGAGCAGATGACCATCGGCGCTGCTAATGCGCTACTAAAGACCTTGGAAGAGCCACAACCTCAAGTACATCTTATCTTAATCACAGACTCGCCAGCTCAGCTGCTGCCAACTATCAAAAGTCGGGTTCAGCAACTGCCCCTGAATACTATTCCTGCACCAATGGCAAAGGCGTATATTAGTAGTCAGTTAGGTTTTATGGCTACTACTTTTGAGAATGCTGAGGAGGCTACTAATATAACGCCAGAGCACGGAAGCACCACAGAGGCAATCACAGATAGTACGCAGATTAATCAGCTGCTGGCACTGGCCAATGGTGCACCATTGGCAGCGGTAGCAATGGCAACAGCGCCTTGGTATGACAAGCGTCAGCTTTGGCTAACGACTTGGTTGGCTCTTAGAGCAGGCAAGCGTAGTGCCTTGGCTGCTAGTGACTACTGGCAGCAGCAGCTCTGCCTTAAGGACTTCACGCAGTTAACTGAATTGATGCTTATCGATATTAGCCGCGTCGCACTGGGACTGAGCAGTTTGCAGCGAGACTGTGATATTAACGCTGCCGTACCGAGCGAATTTATGCCCTCTACCACCGCGCTTAATAAGCTTGCTGAAGTGATTGCGGATAGTAAGCGGGCTATCCAACAAAACGTGCAAGAAAAATTAGCCTATGATAAGCTACTGCAGCATATCGCGCTGACTTAAATTAATATAGGTCTGTTTTAAATATTCTTTAAATTAGGGCGTGTTGAATATTCACCACGTGTTTATCCAATGACTTTTACCCATTATCTTTAGGAGTCTATCGTGGCAATGCCAGGAATAGGTGGGATTCTCACCTGCAATATTGAAGACGAGGCGACCCTGTACGCCAGCTACCTGCCTTTTGTGAATAATGGGGCAATATTTGTGCCCAGTGATCGACCACAGAAGTTAGGCGATGAGGTGTTCGTGGCCATAACGTTGCCAGGCTCAAGTGAGCGCATGCCTCTAAATGGTAAAGTTGTCTGGATTAACTATAAGTCTCAATCAGGGCGTCCAGCTGGATTTGCAGTTCAGTTTGGTCAAGATGCAGTGGGCTTAAAAGTTAAGAATGAAGTAGAGCGTCTATTGGCAGGTAAGGTCGACTCGACGCAGGCTACTTTTACCATGTAGCTTATTTGCTATGCAGTTTGGTTGCCATGTAACTTATTTTTTATGTAACTTTTTTATTCGTTGATTTTTGATAACTTTATCTGTTTCCTTGTGCTATATCGTCTAAGTAACTTATGTCGTCTAAGTAGTTATAGCTTCATCCATATTTAAGGCGATGGTAATTAAAAAACGCCCCGCATAGATGACGGGGCGTTTTAGCGTCTGATTAGTTTAAAAACAGAGATTAGTAGCGTGAGGGCACATACATATCGTTCGGAATAGGCTCACGGTAGTATTCCTCATTACGATTGCGCTCAGGCAACTGCACCTCATCACGTGGCACTTCTTCGTATGGGACTTGCTCAAGCAAGTGAGCGATACAATTGAGTCTAGCGCGTTTTTTGGTATCACCTTCGACAACCCACCACGGCGCTTCAGGGATATGGGTGCGCTCAAACATGGTCTCTTTGGCCTTAGTATAGTCTTCCCAGCGGCGGCGCGATTCAAGGTCCATTGGTGACAGCTTCCATTGCTTTAGTGGGTCATGGATACGGCTCAAAAAGCGTGAGTGCTGCTCTTCGTCAGTGATTGAAAACCAGTATTTAATCAAGCGAATTCCCGATCTTACCAACATGCGCTCGAATTCTGGTACCGACTGGAAGAACTCTTCGTACTGTTCATCATTACAGAATCCCATAACCTTTTCCACACCTGCACGGTTGTACCAGCTACGATCAAACAAGACAATCTCACCAGCTGCTGGCAGGTGGGCGACATAACGCTGAAAATACCATTGACTTTGCTCACGTTCAGTAGGTGCAGGTAAAGCAGCCACTCGGCAGACGCGAGGGTTTAAGCGCTGGGTAATGCGCTTGATAGCGCCGCCTTTACCAGCTGAGTCACGACCTTCAAATATCACGACGATTTTCTCACCGCGGTCAACCACCCAGTCTTGCAGCTTGATAAGCTCACGTTGAAGACGTACCAACTCCTTAAAGTAAGTCTGTCGGTCCAGCTTTTCTTGCTCACTCAGCTCGTGACCGTCAAATCGATAATCACGAACGTAGTCATCGACCTCATTTTCAAGCTCTTCATCGTAGGCATCGATAAGGTCTTGGTGCATCTTCCGGCGCAGCTGATCGTTATAGACTTCTTTGTCCATGCGCTCAATAAAGTTGTCTTTTTCAGGAGAGCTAAGCTCGATGTCTTCTTGCGTAGTGAGGGAGCTGGGGTCAATAGCGGAGGGGATCTTAGACATTATAAATCCTTAGTTCAACGTCGTTAGTATATAGCTGTAATGCGGCTGTAACAGGTGTTGTATTTATTAAATAATAGCATGACTTAGTGACGGTTTATTGACGTCGTTTAAGTTTATTCTGGTCAAATGATAGGATGACTAATAGAGGCTTGTGTGATGCATACGAAAAAACCCTCCAAGAGAGCCTTGAAGGGTTTTGAGCAACTTATCGTAAAGCATTAGATAAGGACTATTAGATTAGCCCATAGTAATGGCTCTAATAGACGCTAAAGCTATTTTTCTAAAATGCAAGTCACGCCTTGACCGCCTGCCGCGCAGATCGAAATTAAAGCTCGGCCTGAGCCTTTTTGATCTAACAGCTTAGCAGCAGTGGCTAAGATTCGACCACCAGTAGCAGCAAATGGGTGACCAGCTGCTAAAGATGAGCCATTGACATTGAGCTTACTACGGTCGATTGAACCAAGTGGCGCATCAAGGCCTAGACGCTCTTTACAGAAAGTCTCATCTTCCCAAGCTGCTAACGTGGCAAGGACTTGAGAGGCAAAGGCTTCATGAATCTCATAATAATCGAAGTCTTGTAGGCTTAGTCCTGCACGCTCTAGCATGCGCGGTACAGCATAGGCAGGTGCCATTAATAGGCCTTCTTTTTCGCCAGTTTTGCCGATAAAGTCAACAGCCGCTGTCTCTTGATGGACAATATAAGCTAGCGGTTTAAAGCCATGTGCTTCGGCCCACTCGTCGTTAGCCAGTAGTACACAAGAGGCTCCGTCAGTGAGCGGCGTAGAGTTCGCTGCAGTCATCGTTGGATTGGCATTCTTTTTACCGAACACTGGCTTTAATTTAGCAAGCTTGTCTTTGGTCGTATCAGGGCGCAAGTTGTTATCGCGAGTTAGACCTTTATAAGGGGTCATTAGATCGTCAAAGAAGCCTTCATCATAAGCTCGGGCTAGGTTTTTGTGACTGTTAAATGCTAGGTCATCTTGGTCTTCGCGGCTGATATTCCACTCAAGTGCGGTGATGGCTTGATGCTCGCCCATAGATAGGCCAGTACGCGGCTCACCATTTTGCGGTGCATCAATAAGCTCTTTTGGGTTGATATTTAAGAGCGCTTTTAGGCGTTGTTTGTTATTTTTTGCAGCGCCTAACTGAATTAAGGCTTTACGAAGCCCATCACCAACGGCAATTGGTGCGTCGGAAGTGGTATCTACACCACCAGTAATCGCTGAATCGATGATGCCTAAAGCAATCTTGTTGGCAGCGGCAAAAGTCGCTTGTAGTCCAGTACCGCAAGCTTGCGAGATATCGTAAGCGGGGGTGTGCGGATCAAGGGCGGTATTTAGTGCTGACTCACGAGTTAGGTTAAGATCGCGGCTAAGCTTCAATACAGCACCGGCGACGACTTCGCCTACGCGCTGACCTTGTAGATCAAAGCGCTCTACCAAGCCATTTAACGCTGCGCTAAGCATATCGATGTTGCTGGCATTGGCGTAAGGGCCATTAGAGCGAGCAAATGGGATTCGGTTGCCGCCTAAAATGGCGACACGGACTTTATCACCTTGTGGTTTTGTATTGGCTTTTTGCTCAGACTTTTTAGCTGGCGCGCTTACAGTGGCAGGGTCATTAGCATTACTGCTGTCTTTTTGCTCATCCTTTTGCTCATTGTTAGCCGCATCTTTCTTGTCAGTGTCGTTGTCAGTGTCATTGTCATTGCTGGCTTCTTTTTTAGCGGTGTCAGCAGTAGGCTTAGACTCAGCAGACTCTGTTTTATCGGTCTTCGAATCTTCTTTTTTGCTATCTACAGTAGACTGTTTAGCTGACTCACTTTGTGTCTCAGTGGTTTGCTGACGGCTATCTTGCTTGTCAGTAGCAGTCGCTGCTTCTTTTTTAGCAGCATCACTAGTTGGCTCGTCAGACGGGTCTTGTTGAGTCTTGTCCTGATTACTGCTTGAGTCATGATCAGCAATATGGGCGGCTTCTTTAAGCGCCTCAATAGAGTCAAAATGAGTTTTGGTTTTCGAATCCTTTTGCGTCTGCTCAGATGAAAAGCTCACTTCATCTTTTGAGGCGGCACTTTTCTTAACAACGGTTGATTCGATTACTGGGCTGTCTTTTTTATTACTCATGATTAATCCTTAATATAGTTGATAAAAATGCAAAGGCGGCGATGGTTTAACAATCTATATAGACAGTTAGCGACACCCATATAGCGGAGTCCAATTGAAATAACGAAATACGATTCTACTTAATTCTATAGTGAATTTAACTGCTCAATAAGATGACTTATAGTTTAAATAACATACAGGCTTTGAGCCATTATTATCTCGTAATACAATTCGGTAAGGCGTCATAAATACCTGATTAGTATACAGATTATACAGATTATAAAGGTACTGAAAGCTACTAGAGTACAGGCACTAAATAGGCTCTATATCTACAGAGGAATGACAATCACTGCAAAGTAGTCAAAAATCAACTAAAAAGCAGCTTATCACTAGTACCTAAAACAAACGGTAACTTTTAAGTCAAATAATATAAAGTTATTAATGATAAAATTCTAAAAAACTAGGAGTTTGATTCTAGCACAAGTTTTGTAAATGACAATTATCGCTTGGTAACTATATCTACAGGCTTTTTAGGCGATTTGATAAGGTTTGGGCTTAAGATAGGCGTCACCTAATACAGAGTTCTTGATACCGTGGGCCTTACTCTTCGCTGTATTACTCAACATTACCTTTGAGTGGGCGGCGTTAAGGGTATGTGACTCTATCATCAGTTAATATCCATTGAAGTGCTAAGCTTTGGCGTGTCAGGGCTTATAGATGATGTAAGCTGCTCTTTTAATGTGCTGTTGTACGGTTGGTTGGCTATTCTCAAGCCCGTATAATAGCGCTAAGAGTAGAGGATAGATAAAGGTGCCAATGACGGTGTTGCGTAGGCTCTCCACTATTCGATAAGATGCGCTATACTCGTCTTACACTCTATTCAGTCTTGATTTTAATCAATTTAATAGTCATTTTTACTGTTTAATAATAATCTTTAAGGAGTTTTTATGTCAGATCGTTATGGCAATTTTATTCAATCACCCATAGGTAAGAAGGTCGCTAAAAACTTAGGGCTACCTATGCCTGTGGCGTTAGATCGTTTTGAGAGTGGTCAACGATTGGTTCGTGGTAGTGTACTGACAGGTAGTGCTAAAGGTGATGATAAGCGAGTCCGTGAAGCAGTCGCTCATGTGTTAGCAGACCTTCATGCTGAGGTATTCGTTAGTGATGATGCGGCAGATACTGAAGCCCTCAATGAGGTCGGTGTCGATGCAAAAGTTATCACCGATGAGCAGCAGAAGTTCAAAGTTTTAGTATTTGACGCCAGCAATATCAGTAATGCGGATGAGCTAAAGCAGATGTATGACTTCTTTCATCCGGTGGCGCGCCGCGTTGAGAAGTCAGGTCGAGTCATTATCATTGGTCGTCCTCCAGAGGATATCTCTGACATTGATACCGCATTAGCTCAGCGCTCATTAGAGGGCTTTGTAAAATCTGTCGGTAAAGAGTTCAAGCGCGGTATTACTGCTCAGCTTATCTATGTGAGCGAGGGTGATGAGAAAAATCTTGACTCCACACTGCGTTTCTTTACTTCAGCGCGCTCAGCTTATGTTTCAGGTCAAGTGATCCGTGTCTCAGCTGGCGAAGCACTTGATGTCGATTGGACTCAGCCACTAGCAGGCAAAACAATGCTAGTCACTGGCGCTAGCCGCGGTATCGGTGAGGCAATCTCACGCGTCCTTGCTCGTGATGGCGCGCATGTCATCTGTTTGGATGTCCCGCAGCAGCAAGCGGATCTACAGCGAGTCGCAGGCGAGATCAGCGGCTCCACGTTGACTGTCGATATCACAGCAGATGATGCAGGTCAGCAGATAGCTGAGGCCGCTGAGAAGCGTGGCGGTCTTGACGCTATCATTCATAACGCTGGGGTAACGCGCGATAAGACCTTAGCGAATATGGATGAGAAAAAGTGGGATATGGTCATCAATATTAACCTTGCCAGCATCGCTAAGCTCAACCGTTACTTGATTGAGCATAAAGCCCTTAACGATGATGCTCGAGTGGTCTGTGTATCTTCAATCTCTGGTATCGCAGGCAACCTAGGTCAGACCAACTACGCCACTTCAAAAGCTGGGGTTATTGGCTTAGTACACGCAACTGCCAAGCAGTTCCAAGACACCAATCGTGGTATGACGATCAATGCTGTAGCGCCGGGCTTCATCGAGACACAAATGACAGAGGCCATTCCATTTGCAATTCGTGAAGCAGGACGCCGAATGAACTCTATGAGTCAAGGTGGTCTACCTATCGATGTGGCTGAGACCATCGCTTGGTTAGCATCACCTGCTTCAGGTGGTCTCAATGGCAATATCGTTCGCGTCTGTGGTCAGAGCCTGTTAGGCGCATAGCCTGCACTACCATGACACGAATGGGCAAAGTGGTAACTAAGCCGCGAAAATAACATATTCTGCTATCAATAAAAGAGCCGCCTTTGGGCGGCTTTTTGTTAGCTATCTTTTATCTTCCTTTTATTTATAGATACTAACTGACTAGTAACTCTAGTAAAGAATCTAAACGTAATAGGAGTTTATAAATCAAATTAATCTATGTTTAATCAATAGGTTACATAAAGTAGTAAGCACTGTAGTAAGTTCATCATAAAAATGATACAGCGGTACTGGGATGAATTTTTCACAGTCTCTAGCGGCATGCCCACAGCAAGCCAGAAAAATTTATACCAGCTGCGCAATATATTATGATGACTCTATTGTGTTTAAACTTAACACTATATATTTAACAATCAGCAATCAACTTAAAACTATTTAAAATGGCAAAATTCGTATAAAATCAGTTTACAAGTGTCATCTTAAGACGTTTATACTAACGAGTCACTATTGCTCAATGTGATGCTTTGCTAACTTGATAAGGCTTAGCTTATAAGATTAAGAATGAGTGAAATAAAAAAAGGTGTAAAAAAGAGTTAGAGATAAGGCTGCAGTTTGCAAGATTGGCTATGATAATTATCAATGTAAGTTGAGAGTCGCAGCCATAATCTAGATAAAAGTCTACGCTTAACTGCAATTGTACAAATTAAATCACAGTCTTTCTATAATCGTACAGGAGACCTCGCTCTAGCTTATTGCTGTAAACTATTCTAGTTCACTGACTTTACAGGCTTTGACACAGCAAAGCAATCAGGTAAGATAAGCAAAACTGAGCTCGTTTAGATGCTAACAAATGAAGGACTTAACGACAAAACTTATTAATTTAGAATAGACTATCAGGACGACACTATGTCAGACAAACATTATGACTCACTGCCAAAAGTGCATAAGACTTATGCCAATATCATTAAAAGCCTGCTACCAATTGGGGACAATCCCAAAGCCAGCCGAGATGAACTGCCTAACGCCACATATTACGTCGATAATCTACATATTGACCAAGAGAACTTAGACGACTACCGCGAGATATGTGGTTTTATTGATAATGGTAAAGTGCCCATTACCTATTTTTCAGTACTGTCACAAGCACTGCAGATGAACATGATGGTCAAAGAGCCTTTTCCATTTGCTCTGTTGGGGCTGGTTCATGTGGAAAATAGCGTCACCCAATATCGACCTATAGGTGAGCGAGAGACGGTTCAGATGGCCGTTAAATTTGATAATCTACGTGACCATGATAAAGGACAGCAGTTTGACTTTGTGACGACTGTGAAGTCAGGAGAAGAAGTCGTTTGGGAAGGCAGCTCTACCTATCTTGCCCGTAGCCGTAAGTCAGAGAAAAGAGTTAAAGGTGTTAAGAGAGAAAAACCTACCAATGTCAAACCATTGTACAAAGATGGGGGAACTCACTCTGTATTCGAAGTGCCTGAAGATATCGGTCGTCGCTACGCCTTTGTCTCTGGAGACTTTAATCTAATTCATCTGCACCCTCTATCTGCCCGAGCCTTTGGCTTCCCTAAAGCCATTGCCCATGGTATGTGGTCAAAAGCCAAATGTCTGGCCTTGATTTCAGACCTCCCAGATGCTTGCCGAGTCGAGGTGGCCTTTAAGCTGCCGATCTTACTACCTGCTGAAGTCGAGTTGCTTGCTGAGCCAGTGAGTGTCTTAGATGAAGAAGATAGCGATAGCAGCTGTCATTTTGCGTTGTACAATGCCAAAAATGATAAACCACATCTAGCAGGTTATATTTATAATGCCCAACAGGATAGCGACGACGAAGACTGAGAAAATACTGGGTAAATTATAAATTAATAGCTCAACAGGACATAGTATGACTTAGCCAACATAGCAACACTTTAGTAGTCGCTATTGCTATTAGGTCAAGCTCTACAAGTTAGAGCATTTGATAATGTTAATTTAATTATTGATGAGTCACTATTAGAGCTTGGATGTATTAGAAGATAATGACTTATCAAGGCAAGGGTTAGCGAAAACAGAGCTTCGCTAACCTTTTTTATGATAAAAATCGGTACAATTACAGTAGATATCGTTAGTAAATAGATTAAGTATAGAGAGCTTAAGAAGAGAGACTATGAGTAACCTTGAACAACAGCTAGTGGATCAAGTGTCGACTGAGACTAGCCAACAAGAGAGTACAGAGGGGTTAAGTGCGAATTTTGATACGTTGTTGCAGCCTAATGACAATACTATCGTCTGCGGCGCTCTTGATGAAGAAAAAGTTAAAGCACTAGCCGAAGCTGGGGTGCAGCATATTATTAATCTGCAACCTGATGACGAGTTAGATTTCGATGAAGCGGCAGCGGCTGAACGCTTTGGGATGACCTATAGCCACTTACCCATCAGCGGTGCTGACGATTTAAAACAAGTCAACCTTCTTGCTTTTGATCGCATCCTACGCGAGCATCATGGCAAAAAGATAGCCATGCACTGCCAGTCAGGAAATCGAGTCGGTGCGGCAGTGGCGCTGCGAGCTGGGTGGCTGCGAGGTCGTAAAATGGAGACCGCACTAGAGCGAGGTCGCGCGCATGGTCTTACGACGCTAGAAGAAGAGGTGCACAATCGCCTATTGGTTCCGCGCTAGGTAGTCAATAGTAGCTATAGCTTAGTTAGCTAAAAATAGTATCGACTGCCGATCTGATGGTGCAGCTGCTAGGATTGCTCTAGCTCATTGGATGACCAAAGTAACTAATGTCTACAAAACACGGTCTACAAAATACAGTCTGCAAAATATTTTTTGGTCATGTTGGTCCTACCCTAACACTAGCCAACGCTATCTATGTCCACTGGTCATTTATCCCATAAATTAAGAAGCCGATAATGAATAACTCTAATAATCTTAGTGAATCTTTACAATCATTGCTCAATCACATGCAGCTAGAAGGTGCACCAGCTGGCGGCGCTGTAGTCGTCTTTAAAGAGGGTGAGTGTGTTGCTGAGTTGAGTACGGGATTGGCGCAATCTGCTACGCCATGGACTGCAGATACTTTGTCGCTTAACTTCTCCACGGGCAAAGGTGTGCTAGCGACGTTAGTGCATGTACTAGTGTCTGCAGGGCTCTTAGAATATGACAAGCCCATTGCTCATTATTGGCCAGAGTTTGCTGCCAATGGTAAGCAAGAGGTTACCCTACGCGCCGTTATGAGTCATCAAGCTGGACTATACGATTGTAGATCTCTCACTGCCCAAGGCTTATCTATGCTCGACTGGCAAGCGATGTTGGCTCAAGTAGCAGCAATGCCTATTGCCCCGCCAGTACCGCTTAGCTCTGCCGCTAGACGTCAATACAATCAGATCCAGCAACCGGCTCAAGAGCAGGGTAGTGATCAAGCGTCGGGCAAGCCAACAAGTTATCAAAGCGTCTATAGCGCGCTAGTCTACGGCTGGATTATAGGCGGCTTGATAGAGACAGTGACCAAGGTTAGTCTAGCGCAGGTTTTACGCCAGTACTTGACCGAACCACTGGGAATTGAGAACGCCTGTTACTTCGGAGTGCCAGAGGCGCAGCTGAGTCAAGTAGCGCGCTTGGCCAAAGACTTTGAAGGGCAAAGTAATAACCAAACCGAAGCAAAGGATAAAGGCGTCAGTGAGGATAAGTATTCTGAAGCTGGCTCTGGTCAGAATACCAATCAAGATACCAGTCAAAATAACCAAGCCTTCTATCAGCAGTTAGCGATTTATGACTGCTGGCTACAGAGGGCAGATACCTTAGGGATAAAGTATAAGGATAAGCTGAACTCTGACAAGATTAATCGCTTATATTTTGATACGCGGCTTATGGAGTTAAACGCTTATAAGTCAGCCCTAAGCTCACCCGGTAAGGACCCAATCGACTATCACAGTGTGGAGACACTGCAAGCTTGTATCCCTGCAGCCAATGGTGTGGCTTCGGCAAAAGCGCTAGCCACTATTTATGCCATGCTGGCAAATGGCGGCAAATGGCAAGGTAGAACACTGATTGATGCAGCGACTTTTGCTGAATTGTCTAAAATCCATGTCACGGGGATGGATGCTGTTATACCTGCTCTAGCGTCTGCACAAAGTAAAAATAACGGCGCGGCGGCTAACAAGCTAGCGAGTATGAACTGGCGGCTTGGCTACCACCGAATTCCTAGCGCATGTCATAAAGCTGCCAATGTATTTGGGCATATGGGCTACAATGGGTCAGTGGCATGGTGTGACCCTTCGCGCAATCTTGCAGTGGCCTATGTGCACAACTTTGATACCACGATGTTTACGGATATTCGCCAGTTTATTATTAGTGAGACCGTACTTGCACTTTAAACGGGCATGATACCGTCAGCGTATCGTTAATTCTATCTAAAACTGATACGTAAAAGCGTCGCTGGAATAAACTTACTGGCTAGAAGTCATAGGCTGACTGAGGCGAGCTTAAATTTATTCTAGCGACTTTGTGACAAGTCTAAACTGGAGTGACTGTAATATATAGTCCATGCCTAACTTAAAATAGTCAGTGCGAAATTATTTTTCAGGGGTTAATTTGAGCAATCTGGGCGCACTCATACCATGGATGATGATTGAAGTTAGAATTACGATAATGCATACAATCCAAAGCTTCAGCGCATCTCCTTCATCAAAGTAGCCTTGATTTAACGCGTAAGACAGATAATATAATGTCCCTATGCCGCGAATACCAAGCGCTGAGATGACGTATTTTTCGTTACGATGCAGATCCAATCCAGTCATCGCCACCATACCACCGAGGGGGCGGATTAAGAATAAAAAGATAAAGCTAACTATATATACGCGCCATGTCAGCTCCATCCCCGACATTAAGGCCTGACCCACCAAAATTCCAAAACTTACCAGTACTAAGGACATAAATAGTCCTTCAGACTGCTCAGCAAAGTCATGTAACTTATGATGATAATCATGATTATGCTCAGAGCGGCGAAAGGTAACGGCAGCGATAAATACGGCGATAAAGCCATAGCTGTGAATGATTTCAGCCAAACCGTACGATAATAAGGTCAACGCTATGACAGTATAACCTTGAGATAATGTCGTATCCCTTGCTTTATCCGAGAACACTATCTTAGCGACGATTTTTCCGACAAAGATACCTGCTAGTAAACCAGCGATAATCTTCCAAAGCACGTCAACTGTAAACCATTCGAGCAGTAAGGATGAGGTAATCCCTTCACCATGGCTGGCAGCTTCAGCTATCTTGATTGCCAAGTAGACAAAGGGAAATGCCAAGCCGTCATTGAGACCAGCCTCTGAGGTTAAAGAAAAGCGAGTATTGTCCTCGTTACCAGTATTGGGCGGCCCCACTTGGATACTCGAAGCCAACACGGGATCGGTTGGT
Source organism: Psychrobacter pygoscelis (assembly GCF_004335015.1). GTDB lineage: Bacteria > Pseudomonadota > Gammaproteobacteria > Pseudomonadales > Moraxellaceae > Psychrobacter > Psychrobacter pygoscelis. The sequence goes on along the minus strand of NZ_RQRU01000003.1, from coordinate 347,070 downwards.
GCTAATACTGCCCCTAGTAAGATAGCAGCACCTAAACTGAGGCCAAATGCGTAGTAGCCGAGCGTACCCATCAAAAATATACCAATCGGCATAGTGATAAGTAGCAGCCGTACCGTAGGCCGCCAGAGCTTCCAGTTGAGCGGTGTATCGAGCTTTATACCAGCACCAACTAAAGAGACCAGAACCACAAACTCAGTAAGCTTTTCGATGATTATGCCGTTTTCGATTGGGTCCAAAAAAGGCAATGATAACCACCAATAGCCCATAGCAATACCGAAGCCAACTTGTAGCATAGGTAAGGATATGGGAGTGCGCTTAAACACCAACGGGAAAAAAGTGCCGAATAAGAACGCAACACCGCAAACCAATAAAAATAAATTATAGTTGTCAATCATAGGTCGTTAGCTGCCACCTTACAGTATGAATGTTATGGGAATCGCGTAATACTATGCATTGAGCCTACCTGTGTTGATAGTCACAACGCTCTACCGAGGATGATTTATAATGTACTGAGGACAATTGCGGGATTGATAATATACTCTGTAGTCTACAAAAAGTTAGAAAAATTTGATATAGTGAAATGTTAACAATAAACTATCTATATAAATCATTATCTTAATTTACAAAAAAGCCAGCACAAGGCTGACTTTGTTAAATTAAGTGATAGCTAAGCACTAAGTGGCTGAGCTATTCCCATTAATCATTCACATGAGCTACTAGCGCTCAACTTGGCTGACATCTCGAACTGCACCCGTATCAGCGCTGGTGGTCATGGCCGCATAAGCGCGTAATGCTTGTGAGACATGACGCTGACGATTGACTGGTTTCCATGCTTTTGAGCCACGAGCTAGCATTTCGGTATGGCGACGGGCGAGCTCCTCGTCACTGACCTCTAAATTGATACTGCGATTAGGGATATCAATATGGATAGTATCGCCTTCACAGACCAGACCAATCGCCCCGCCTTCAGCAGCTTCTGGACTGGCATGACCTATCGATAGGCCAGAAGTGCCCCCAGAGAAGCGACCGTCAGTCAATAGGGCACACTCTTTGCCCAAGCCTTTAGACTTCAAATATGAAGTTGGGTAGAGCATCTCTTGCATACCTGGACCACCCTTAGGCCCTTCGTAGCGGATAATGACGATGTCACCTGCGACAATTTGATCGTCCAATATTGCTGCCACCGCTTCATCTTGAGACTCAAAAACTCTAGCACGACCAGTAAAGACGAGGATACTGTCATCGACCCCAGCTGTCTTGACTACGCAGCCACGTTCAGCGATATTACCGAATAGTACGGCAAGACCACCATCAGACGAGTAGGCATGTTTTTTGCTTCTGATACAGCCAGACTCCCGGTTGACATCTAAGTTAGACCAGACATTATCTTGTGAAAAAGCTTGAGTGGTGCGAATGCCACCAGGCGCTGCAATGTATAACTCACGAGCCTCGATATTATCAGGGTTCATTATGTCCCATTTTTCTAATGCTGCTTGCATGGACTCGCTATGGACGGTGGGTAGGTCGGTTTTTAATAAGCCTGCTCGGTTTAGCTCAGCCAATATCGCCATAACGCCACCTGCGCGGTGGACATCTTCCATATGGTATTTTTGCGTGGCCGGGGCGACCTTAGATAGGCAAGGGACACGGCGGCTGAGCTGGTCGATATCCGCCATTTTAAAGTCAACTTGCGCTTCATTAGCAGCGGCCAATAGATGCAAGATAGTATTGGTTGAGCCGCCCATGGCGATATCTAAGCTCATAGCATTTTCAAATGCAGCTTTGGTTGCGATTGAGCGCGGTAGGACGCTGTCATCATTTTGCTCATAGCGACGCTTGGCAAGCTTAACAATCGTTCGACCTGCCTCTAAGAATAGCTCTCGGCGTTTGGCGTGAGTCGCCAGTAAAGAGCCGTTTCCTGGTAGTGATAACCCTAAAGCTTCGGTCAGACAGTTCATCGAGTTGGCGGTAAACATCCCTGAGCATGAGCCACAAGTAGGACAGGCTGATCTCTCAATATGTGCGACATCGTTGTCGCTAATACGGTCATCAGCCGCATCAATCATAGCATCGACTAAGTCAAGCTTACGAACGGCATTGCCTTTGGCACCAGTGACAATATCGGCATCTGGGGCGTCGTTGCTACCATCAGTATTATGACTCGGTGCTAAATCTGAGGCCAATACCTTGCCAGCCTCCATAGGGCCACCAGAAACAAAAATAACTGGGATATTAAGGCGTAGAGCTGCCATTAACATACCTGGGGTGATCTTATCGCAGTTAGAGATACAGACTAGAGCATCAGCGCAGTGCGCATTGACCATATATTCTACCGAGTCGGCGATAAGATCGCGGCTTGGCAATGAGTACAGCATACCACTGTGGCCCATAGCGATACCGTCATCGACGGCAATAGTATTAAATTCTTTGGCGACGCCGCCAGCCGCTTCAATTTCTCGGGCGACCAGCTGTCCCATGTCTTTAAGATGCACATGACCGGGCACAAACTGGGTGAACGAGTTGGCTACCGCTACGATTGGCTTGTTAAAGTCATCGTCGGTCATGCCAGTAGCACGCCAAAGTGCGCGCGCCCCTGCCATGTTGCGGCCGGCTGTAGAAGTTTTAGAGCGGTATTGCATGATATATCCTTTGAATGGTCAACACTAAAGTAATACTAGCGAACGCTAATAAATACAAACAATTAGCTTATGAGTAAACTGCCTTGGTGTTTATTTGAATAAGCTCAAGTCGCTATTGTAGCTGAAGTATCTAATAAGCTATAAGTCTGAATAAATAGGCATCCTATAATTAAAAGTTATAGAGGGTATTTATAAGTTAACAGAGGCATTAAAAAAGCACTCTTAATAAGCAAGCTTCACAGACTACTTATACTGAGATACTAGCTGATCTGTGTAGCCGTTGAATGACGTACCCGTAATAGAGAAGATTAGCTTAATCGCGCTTGAACAGCGGTATCAAGTTGAGGTAAGGCAGACTTGTGAGCATCAAGCTCACTAAGTAGCGCGACTGAATATAACGGCGCTATAAACTGATAGCTCTGATCTCGCTCAAGCAACAAGATAGGAGCGAGTCTTGCCTCAGTGTCAGCAATGTCTCCCTGATTGGAGTTTTGTACCGTGTTCAGCTGAGCATCACCTAAAGCAATCTCACTTGAAACGGTGCTACTTGAAACGGTATCACTTAAAGTATCAGCTGGGGCAATGCCAATAGGTACAGTGCTTTTATTCAATACAAACACATCACCAAAGAAGTGCCAATTGTGCATCGCTAAAGTAAGCGCCTGCGATTTATCGGCGGTATAAATGGGATCGAGATCTTTTGCTGAATTGGTAAAGCGCAGCCTTACAGCGACCTGTAGTGACTCACAAAACATCACTAAAGTTCCTATGACTTTCACTTGCCACGGGGCAGGGATACTGTCTGTAGGTAGGTGGAGAAGCTCGGCTGCTGCGGCCGCTGACATAGGTTCATTGAAACGCAGTAGTAGTGACGGCGTTAACGGATGCGCCGCTTTTAGCTCATCGCTAAGGGTGTCGTAGTGATACAAAAATGGTAGCGGCGCTTCTTGAGTCACTATCTGCTCATTAATCTTGCAGTTGTGAACTTGCCAGTTAACCGTACTATCGATGATTAACTCATTAAGAAGTAAGGTATTGTCGGGCAGAGTATTGGCTACTGTATCAGAAATAGTCATGGTCGAGGTACGTGCATCGATGGCGAAATAGTCATTGCGGTCAAATTATAGATAGGTTATGAAGCTAGATTGTCAGACCTACACTGGTAGCTCTAGATACTCTGGCATGTATTATCAGAATTATAGTCAATCAAATTACTATGAATATGCTTAGGAGACAGTGATAGCTTTGCTAATAAGCTTATGTGCTAAAGATAAAGGCTAAATATATATTATAGGCTATTTTTAGACAGTAACTGTATAGATTCTCCAATTATTACAAGCGTAATTATAGATAAATTAATGTTGGCAAATACTGTATTACCTTGGTACAAAACTTTAGCGCTTAGCTTTTAGAGTAACCCTTCGCTTATACCGCATCATGGTGTTAATAAGGGGATAATTATAGCACTGTCATGAGCTGCTGTGCCAGTTATCTATGTCTGCCTATTTATCAGCTTTAACCCTATAGTCAGTCTAAATCAAAACCGATAGTAAGTGGCTAACATTAGCTTTGCTAATTGAGTCTTATAGAAGAACTGGTCATTGTGCCATAGTTTTAGGCTATTTAACTGAGGACTAAAGTTAAGCTTTATGGTCATATTCTCAACTGTAGTATTGGGTTGAGCCGTTATATATGCTAGAGTTCGCGTCAATTAGTCAACTTAACTTGCCAAATCTGCGACACTACACATAGTCTATCCTATTGAGGGTCTTATATTTTCGCTAATCTGGTAAAGATTCTTTAGGAGAGAGTAGGCTGGACGCTGCGCCCTTATAGGAGATGGTTTAGCGACTGCGATAGTTTCTTCAGTCTTACTGTAGTAGTTATATAAGAATTATGCTATAGAAGTATAGGCGATTGGTACAATTGACAAAATAAACAGTATCGGGCGGCTGATTATTCACACTTCATCAGCGCTTTGTTAGTACTCTAGTGCTTGATTATCAAGACCTGATAATAGTTTTGCCACTAGGGTATTGATACGGATTCGCCTTATATTACGACCACTTACTCGTCAACTACCAAATCGTCAACTACCATATGCCAATACTATATTAAAGGAGCTAATTATGAGTCAGACCAGTCAATCTTATGATGATAGCAATATCTTTGCCAAGATAATCCAAGGGGACATCCCTTGTCACAAAGTCTATGAAGACGATATGACCGTAGCTTTTATGGATATCATGCCTCAGGCTAAAGGCCATGTGTTGATCGTGCCGAAGCAGCAGGCAGTAGACTTAAGTCAGTTAGAGCCTGAATACGCTAGTGCTGTACTGATGACCGCACAAAAGGTCATGCAAGCTCAGCGGCAAGTGCTAAGCCGTGAGGGCATTGTCCAGATGCAGCTGAACGGATCTGAGGCCGGTCAGACTGTCTTTCATTATCATGTCCATCTTATTCCCTCTAGCATTCATGAGCTGGGTCGTCATGGTAGCTCGCAAGCTGACCAAGAAGAACTGGCAACCCTTGCGGCACAATTTAAAGAGGCCATCGATACGGCTCGCTAAGTCCATTTACTCATCTTAATTCTCAAGCGAGCAACATTATCCTTTGAGACCTAAAAGACATCATTTTAATTATTTTTAACATTTAAGTTAAGCCGCTGCTTATCGTTTGGCGGCTTGACCACCCGTACTTTAATCAAAGTGCGATTGATACTACTGCATAAGCTTAATAGCAAGGCTCTAAAGGAAAGTAGCTCTATGTTTAAATCCCCCAAATCGACCATATTGGTGCCTGTATTCGTGCCCGCAGTTATTGTGATTGCCTTATTGGTGGTCGGAACAATTGTTAATCCGCAGCTGGCTGGCGAGGTATTTGGTCAAGCCTTAACCTATACCACCTCCACATTTGGGTGGTTCTATATGCTAGCGGTGGCGCTGTTCTTAATATTCATCGTGGTATTGGCGATGTCCTCCTACGGTAATATTAAGCTTGGCCCCGACCACTCAGACCCAGAATATAGCTTTGGTGAATGGTTCGCGATGTTATTTTCAGCAGGCTATGGTATCGCCCTGCTGTTTTATGGTGTAGCCGAACCTGTTATGCACTTTGCCGCGCCGCCCAATGCCACTCCTGAGACCATTGCTGCTGCCAAGCAGGCCATGCAGATTGCCTATTTTCATTGGGGCTTTCATACTTGGGCGATTTATACCTTTGCAGGTTTGGTACTGGCTTACTTTGGCTTTCGTCATGGCTTGCCTTTATCGATGCGCTCGACCCTGTATCCACTCATTGGTGAGAAGATATATGGACCAATAGGTCATACCGTCGATACTTTTGCGATTTTAGCGACTATATTTGGCGTAGCGACCACACTTGGCTTGTCTGTCGCTCAGATTAATGCGGGGTTAAATTACCTATTGCCTGATCTGGTACCGGTAGGTACGACGCCGCAGATTATTGCCATTACCGTGATTACAATGGCGGCGCTAGTGTCAGTACTGGCGGGGATGGACAAAGGGATTAAGCGGTTATCTGTTCTTAATATTGGCTTAGCGACTGCTCTAATGATTTTTGTCTTTGTGGTGGGGCCGACGGTATTTATATTAAATGCCTTTATGGAGAATACGGGCAGCTACTTATCTAATATTGTTGAGCGAACCTTTAGCTTACAAGCTTATCGCCACAGCGACTGGATTGCCAGCTGGACCTTATTTATCTTTGCTTGGACCATCGCTTGGTCTCCTTTTGTTGGTCTATTCATTGCTAAGATTAGCCGTGGTCGTACCATTCGCCAGTTCGTTGTTGGTGTGTTATTTGTTCCGGCATTTTTTACCTTTTTTTGGTTCGCAGTCTTTGGTGACACCGCGCTAAACTTAATCATGAATGAGGGCTATCAGGCGCTGATTACTGATGTGCAAGCGGACAAAGCCGTGGCCTTATTCAAGCTGTTTGAAGCACTGCCTTTTACCCAGTTTGTCTCAGGATTGACCGTATTATTAATCATTACCTTCTTTGTGACGTCATCAGACTCAGGGTCACTGGTTATTGACTCATTAGCCTCAGGAGGCAGACCAACACCACCACTTCAGCGTACTTTTTGGGTGGTAATTCAAGGGGTGCTGGCTTCAGTGCTCTTGCTCGCTGGCGGACTTGAGGCCCTACAGACAGTCTCTATCGTGAGCGCATTACCCTTCGGTATTATCTTGCTGATTGCTATGGTTGGGATGTGGCGAGCACTGGTTATTGAAGAGCACCGTACTGAGAGCTTAGCTATGGAGACTCGACTGCCACCGCACTTGATGCAGCCTGACGCTTGGCGCGAGCGAATCGACTATCTGACGCATCAGCCGTATAAAGAAGAGGTGCTTACCTATATCAAGCAAGTAGTGATGCCTGCGATGCAAGAGGTCTCTGTCAAATTTGCGGACAAAGGCTGGGAGCCAAGTGTAAATTATGATGATGTCAATGACCGCGTTATTCTTGAGCTGCAACGCGGTGAAGATGTCGAGTTTTGGTATGAGGTGCGCCTAGCAGAGCATGAAATACCCGATTATTATGAAGGGACTGCTACTAGCTTGCCACAAAAGCATCATTACCGAGCTGAGGTGTTTTTACGCCGTGGCGGCCTAACTTATGATCTTTATGGTTACAAACCAAATGCAGTAATCAATGATATTATTGATCAGTTTGAGAAGTACCTACACTTCTTGAACGTCTCGCCAGATAGTCTACCTTGGCGCATGCAGAGCCACGATGAAGGTCTTATAGTCGAGAGTACTAGTGTCTTTGATGAAACGAAGTAATTGAAATGGGATAATTGAAACTAAGCCATTGAATCAAGGTAATTGTACGAATAACCCTTGAATTCTGCTTAAGAGTACTTACAATAACGGCTTGTTCCTCAGTGGTGGCAAGCCGTTTTTATGTCTATATCTTCTCAGTCAATCGCAGATTGTTCAGCCCCCGCTACGGATGAACAGCTGCATCCGTTGTTAATGCCGCTAGATATTGGCGGCTTGCAGGTGGAAAACCGGCTGATGATAGCGCCTATGGCTGGCGTTACGGATAATCCATTTCGAAAGCTGTGTAAATCATTTGGCGCGGGTCACGCGGTTAGTGAGATGATTATTGCTGATACCGCATTATATGCCAGCAGAAAGTCGCTGTACCGTGCTAACTTTGATGGTGAAATAGCGCCAATCTCTGCGCAGGTAGCAGGGGCAGAGCCAGAGAAGCTTGCACAAGCGGTTAAGTATCAAATTGATAATGGCGCACAAATCGTCGATATTAATATGGGCTGCCCTGCAAAGAAGGTTTGCCGAAAGCTGGCAGGCTCGGCTCTATTGCAAGACGAAGACTTAGTAGCAAGATTATTAGACGCTGCTGTCAATGCTGTCGATGCACCGGTGACGCTAAAGACGCGGCTCGGCTTTGCCAATGGTGAAGAAAACATCCTACGCGTTGCTAAACGTGCTGAAGAGGCTGGCATCGCGGCCATTGCTATTCATGGCCGTACTCGTGAGGATATGTACACGGGGCAGGCACGTTATGAGCTGATCCGAGAGGTAAAAAATAGCCTAAGTATTCCAGTCATTGCTAATGGTGATATCGATAGTCCACAAAAGGCAAAAGAGGTCTATGAGCTTACTGGCTGTGATGCGGTGATGATTGGCCGAGCAGCTCAAGGTCAGCCTTGGTTATTTCGTGATATTGGTCACTATCTTCGGACAGGTGAGGCGCTTGCAGCACCTACTGTCAGTGAAATAAAGCAGATTGTCCTGTCACATCTGCAAGCTTTATATGACTTTTATGGTGAGTATTCAGGCTGTCGAATTGCGCGCAAGCATATTGCTTGGTACACCACGGGTATCCCTAACTCCAACGCCTTTCGTCAGGCAATGTATGGCGAGGAGAGCACTGCCGGTCAATTTCAGGTGGTTGAAGCATTTTTGAGCGCCCATGAATAGCTGGTTCGCCCTATATCATTCGGCTGATACTATAAGTAAAGAGTTCGGGTGAGCAGGAGTAGCTGAAGAGATACCAGTTGGTAGTTTTCAACAACAGAGGCTCACGAATAGCCTACTATTAATCCTGTCTACAGCTTAGTAAATCATCAAAAATCAGTGTTTAGATGCCCTAGTTATTCACTTTTAGGTTTGCCTTTTTATCGGACTGTTTTTGCCACGGGAAGCGACCCTCTAGCTCTACTTGTAAAGACAGGCTTAAAAAGGTCCGAATCAACACGATACAGCCCAAGATGAGGACAGAGCGCAGCGTTGGATCGGTGACAACAGTGGCCATAATGTCAGCAGCAATCAGCACCTCAAGCCCTAATAAAATCGATTTACCGACGGCTTGTCTGACGTCTACATAAGTCTCATGCGACAAGCTATGCCGCGCACGAATCACTTTAAATAGCGCGAAGAGCAGTCCCAAAAACATAATGGCGACACCAATAAATTCGACCACTGTGGCAATGACATCAATATAATGCTTTAAGAATTCCATTAATGCGCTTCCTTGTTGTCGAAACTGACGACTAATTAACCATTATCAGTAAAAACCCTTAGTCAGAAGTCTGGAATTAGTAAAATTCTGACTCTGTCTGACTTCTTTTACAACTTTATGTGCCTCAAATTCTCGTTTCTCAATTTTCTGTTTTACTACTGCCTCAGTAGCCATGAGCCGTCCAGTAGTCAGTCTATGCCGAGCGCTAATTAAAGATACGCCATAACCCCCAAAAGATAACGGCCATCACTATTAAAATAATGATAATCCGCTTTGCCCAGTGTGGCAGTAATGGCTTCGTATAGCCCAGACTGTCCAATTTATTATCCAGACCAGTATGCAAAGTATCGAATGAAGTGTTGAGAGTTATATCTTTATCTTTATTAGTATCAGGGGTGGTAGGGGCAGGGTCATTAGAAAAACTAATCGCCTCAGGCGGAATGCCCTGCTTACTGGCAATACTAGTAAGCTTTCGTTGCTGCTTAGCTTTTAGATTCATCTCATAGGCGTCAATTCGCGCCTTTGCTGCCTCCATACTGATATTCTCAGACTCTGCCAAGGTTTTAATCGCCATCACGAGGTTGTTTTTTTCGACCATTTGAGCGATAGCTCTAGGAAGTTTAGAGGTAGGCATTGGACTTTCCTTTCTTGGTAGCAGGTAGCGCTTTCACTGAATCTATCGTTAAGGTTAGAGCGAGTAACCAACCATATAGACAGGCAAAGCTATTTATAGTAGGTCAGTTTAAGAGGCTATTATAGCAAACCTCCTAAACTATCATGGTAAAGCTCTGTCTTTTCGTATCTTTTCTGTTTTCTTAAGCTTGTAACTGAGGTGGGTTATTTAAAAACTATTTATAGGGATAAAAAATCATAGAGATAAAAAAATCGCAATCATAGTTGATGATTGCGATTTTTTGGTTCATTCAATATCAGTTAATAGGGTATTAGCTACTGACTACTAGTTATTAACTGGCATTTATGAACTAGTATGAATTAGCTAGTATTATTTGTCTTTCCAACGCTGAATAGCTTCTTTGATAACGTCTTTTGCTACAGCGGCATCTTCCCAAGATTGAACGACGGTAGTGCCGGGCTTTTTAAGGGCTTTATAGTTGCTAAAGTGGAACTCTAGCTGACGGATAAGCTGTTCTGGAAGATCTTCTAAGCTATTGTAAGCATTACCGTTGTTACGGTCATCAGCAGGCACAACCACCACTTTGTCATCGACTTCATTGTCATCAACAAACTTCATTACACCGATAACCTTGGCTTTTAAGAAGATACCTGTGGTTAGCGGCTGCTCTGTGATGATTAGCGCGTCTAATTCGTCACCGTCTTCATCTAGTGTCTGCGGGATAAAACCATAGTTGCAAGGTTTAGCGAAGATTTGTGGCTCTACACGGTCTAGCTCAAACACAGCAAGCTCACGGTTCCATTCAATCTTATGATTGCTGCCTGTTGGGATTTCTACGACCACATTGATAATGCCGCCATCGACATCGCCTGCATCTAGTACTTTATTGAAGTCTGTCATATGTTGCTCCATTCATTTATTGTTTCAATATTATTAGCAAGCTCTTTTACTGAAGTCTTCAGACTAAGTAAGCCAAAGACTCTTAATCACGCTCAAGGCGCTGGCTAATAAAAATTAGGGAGAAGTTAACTGAAATATCAGTATTTTCGCTGAAGGAGTATAGCAAGTTTGCGCATATTTTTCCTAAATCTCTTAAGTCAATCCTGGCAAGCTGATATGCAAAATAAGACTCATCGCTGAGACAATCTAAAAGCGCTTTGTACTGAATCGGGCGCACTATGATGCTTTTACCAGACACTGCTTGTAGATGGCTACTGATTTGATGATAGTCAGTTACCTAATTGACTGCCCAGATTACTAAGTAGCTCGTAACGCTATCTGACCTTGATGCCGCGCTGATATATTAGCTATCAAGGCTTCAGTTACTTGCTGATAGTCTATCGCTAAAAAGTCGCTTAAGCGCAGCATGGTCATCCCTTCGTAACCACAAGGGTTGATGGCTAAAAACGCCGATAAGTCGCAAGTCAAATTGACAGCGATACCATGATAGCTCATGCCGTGCTTAATCTTAAAGCCAAGCGAGGCAATCTTGCCCAGCATGATGTCACTAGCATCGATGACGGTCTCAGTAGTTGGCTCATCAGTCTGCACTGAGGTATGAGCAGATTGATTAAGAGCTTGGTTGGCTGCTGCTCGGGCATAGACATATACCCCAGGAGCGTCTTTACGGGCTTTGGCGTAATAGCCGTAGTTAGAGCGGTCATAAAGATGCTGCGGCGACTCAGCATTGACGATGGCAGCGCTATCAGCCTTTAGCGCATTGTCATCAGCGGATTGTAGGTAGGTATTGATGACATCTTCAATGGCTTGCTCCGCATGTGAGACCAAGTCCCTAACGCCCCACCCAAGCGACTTTAAATCAAATAAGTAATAAACAACCAGCTGACCGCGGCCGTGCCAAGTGACCTGGCCACCGCGATCGGTCTTAATAATAGGGGTGTCTGTCCGCCTTAAAATATGACTCTCTTTGCCAGCTTGACCAAGGGTATAGACATCGTTGTGCTCGACGATCCAAAGCTCATCTGGCGTCGAGATACCTTCTTTAGCAAGGCGAATACGCTCAAGGGTTCGGGCGCTCATGGCCGTATGAGTCTCTGAATAATCGGCGTCATTAAGATATTTGATGACTAAAGGGGCATGGTACTGCGGGGTAGTATTGGTCATAGAAAGGTCAAAAGTTAGGATAACTATTAAGGGCTATTTTATACCAAACGATAGCAATCAACTAGGGCGTGTGCATATTCTTATCAACTTAGCCACTTGTTCTTATCTATTATGACCATTCATTCTTAACTGAGATGTAAAGTTCATCAAGTAGTGTCCGTTAATGTAGTAAGTGGGGAAATACCCCAAATTTAAAACACCAAAAAAGTGTAAGGATCATGCACTGACAGGTAATTATAAGGGCTTTAGAGGAAGTGTTTGATTAATTAATACCACTCTTAGCGCCTAACGCCCTTCGGTTGTTGGATCAATGCTTATATCAAAAACTGAGGCGGTTTAGAGTGGTTTCTTGATAAGGGTTTGAATGAAGATTAAAAAATTTCCTAAGCGTCTTATATTATTTTTCTAAAACTTTCCCACCTATTGAGCTGATGTATATGATATTTTTTTTCCAGCATTTTCCTTTGATATTTTCGGGTGTATTGTCGAACTCACCCGAGCCTTCTACTAATTGATCCATGCTAACTGAATTGTTATTAATGAGAAGTGTTTGACTATCAGGATCTCATTTTACTAGGTTGTAACTAAAAATTGGCGTGGCTTCTTTGCTAGCTAATTCGCTTACATACTTAAGACATCCATCTTCAAAATAAAACCTTTCTCTAAAGCCAGATACCGCTATTGGCAATGGCTTTTCTTCATTATCTAATTCTGGATAGTTGCTTACTGCTGCTATTAGTATGCGAATGGCTCGTTCTTTAACTTCGGGTGTGTAATTGTGTTTTTTCATTGCCGTATTTTCTTAGATCATTGAGTCTCCGCTAATCTCGGGGCAGTTTGCTTTAGAATTAATGACGCGCCGTATGTTAATGTCGCTTTACTTATATAGGTAGAGTGCGCTAAATTGAGTACCGAACCGTTCACCCCAGCGCAATAAAACACTTTCAAGATTAAAAATCATGAATAAATGATTGAAACTGATGCCATTTGCTCTGCTATTTAGTAGCTGTTAATTTTTAATAGTTCTATCATGATCTGCAATGTATTACTGACGCTAAGACATTAAGGAATATGTCTAGAAGGGATCATTAATCAATAAATTATATCGTCATCATATCAAGGATAAGATTATGACAACCGCCACCTTAGCCCTACCTGAGTCAATTAGTATTATTACCAATACTGAGCAGCTACAAACTCAGTTTGAGTATCTGCACAATTTAAGCCGAGAGCAGCCAATCCTAGATTGGTCTCAGCGCCTCACTCAGCTAGATAACCTTGAGGTTATGCTGGCAGACAATAAAGACAATTTTGCCGCAGCTATCAGCGCCGACTTTGGTCATCGCAGTGTCTCTGAGACTCAGTTTGCTGAGCTATTCACCAGCTTTATGGGCATTAATCATGCCAAAAAGCATGGCAAGTCTTGGATGAAGACGCGGCGCGCTGGCATTCCTGCGATTTATCGTCCCGCTCGTAATGAGATCCAGCCGCAGCCGCTTGGCGTTGTGGGAATTATGGTGCCTTGGAACTACCCCCTCAACTTAGCAATCGGTCCTATGATTGATGCCTTGACGGCGGGCAATCGTATCATGATCAAGATCAGTGAAGCAGTGCCCATTTTTGCCAATGCTTTTGCTGAGGCTATCTCCCATTACTTTTCTCCAGACATGATCAAGGTGGTGGTCGGTGAGATGGAGATGTCGCAAGCCTTTAGTCACTTACCTTTTGATCATCTTTTATTTACTGGATCGACCAGTGTCGGCAGAAAAATAATGGCAGCAGCAGCGCCTAACTTGACGCCTGTGACGTTAGAGCTGGGTGGTAAGTCGCCAGTCATCGTTCTAGAAAATGCTAATCTTGAAGCTGCGGTCAGTCGAATCATGATGGGCAAGACCCTTAATGCCGGTCAGACCTGTATAGCCCCAGACTATGTGCTACTGCATGAGCGTCACCATGCCAAGTTCATCGCTTTAGCAAAAGATTGGATGCAGAAACATTATCCAAATATCGAGAATAATAAAGACTACACACACATTATCAATGATGAGCAGTTTAAGCGGATTCAAGGCTATCTAGCAAAGCTCGATAGCACGTATATTCATGAACTCACAGCCACTCCTGCCAATGAAGGTACGCGGCTTATGCCGCCAGTCATCGTTGAGCAGCCTCCTCTTGATAGCGAGGTTATGAGCGAAGAGCTATTCGCTCCTATTCTACCGCTCATTCACTTTGATAGAGTTCGTGATGCGGTGAGTTTCGTCAACGCCCGACCGCGGCCACTAGCCCTATATATATTTGGCGATGATTACGAGGACACCTTGTACATTCGCGAGCATACCGTATCAGGTGGCATATGTGTTAATGAGGTTATTTTGCAGGTGGCGCAGCATGACATTCCTTTTGGCGGCGTTGGAGCGTCTGGTATGGGGGCGTATCACGGCAAGGCAGGTTTTGAGCGCCTTAGCCATATGAAGCCTATATTTGTACAATCTAAACTTAACGCCATGAGCTTCTTATTACCGCCATATGGGACATTTTTTAATAAAGGTATTGGGCTATTTTTGAAATAGTCAAGCTATGGCTGTATAGCTTGACGACTGATAATTTTGGTAAACCCCAGTCTAATTGGGCGATCGTTCACTTATTATTAAAGCAGTCAATGTGTGGCTGCTTTTTTTATCTAAGTAGTTGATTTATTGGGCTTAATGTACCAGTATTGGTGAGCTAATATTATTAAGGTAGCGTTGATAAAATTTGCCTGCAAAAGCTACGTTAATAAGCCTTTGTTCAATGAATGTATGTATGAAGGAACCCTGTTAAGATTAGCGTAAATTACAGATTTGAGCCTTTTTAAGAACCCTAACAATAGCGAGATAGCCCATGCGTCAGTGGATGGCAGCCAGCCTTTTAGTCTTATTCACTTCTTTAATGCCAGTATCAGCGATGGCTGCTTGTGAGGCGCCGATTAACTTTGGCGCATTGACTTGGGAGAGTGGTCAGTTTATCACCGGGGTTCTTAAGTACTTAACTGAAGAGGGGTACGGCTGCGATGTTGAAGAGGTGCCAGGAGCGGGGCCTGCACTCGAAACGGCGCTCTCTCAAAATGATATCCAAGTTATCGGAGAGCAGTGGATAGGCCGCTCACCCATTATGGAGAAGGCAATAGCAGATGGTAAGGTGGCTATTATTGGCGATACCTTAGAGGGCGGCGCGACTCAAGGTTGGTATGTGCCAAAATATGTGTTGGAAGATAACCCTGGGCTAAAAAGCTATCAAGACCTGCCTAAGTTTGCTGAGTTATTTCGTGACCCAGAAGATCCAAGCCGAGCAAGACTTATGAACTGCCCGACAGGCTGGACATGTGAGGTATTCAATACTCATTTGCTCAAGAATACGGGGCTAGATAGTCGCTTTAATAATGTGCATCCAGGTACTGGCGCTGCTCTTGATGCAGAGATTGCGTCGGCCTTTGAGCAAAAAAAGCCGCTCCTCTTTTATTATTGGCAGCCGACAGGATTGATGGCCAAATATGACTTTGCCCCCATTGAATTCCCTGCTTATGATGAAGCTTGCTGGCAGGATTTGCTAGATGCTGATAGTAGCAATGACTGTGTGTCTGGCTTTGCTGTCTCTCAGTTGGGCGTGGCAGTATCGACCCCCTTTATCAAGGATAATCCTGAGCTGTCCGAGGTTTTCAAACAAGTACAGTTCACACCAGATGCTTTGAATACTGCTATTTTAGAGATGAGTGAAAATAAGCGCAGCGGTGATGAGCAAGCTGAGCTATTTTTGCGCGCCAATCCTGAGCTATGGCAGCAGTGGGTATCTGATGAAGCGGCCATTAAAATTGCCGGCGCGCTAGGTATTCGTCTGGCCGGTCAAGAGGCGTCTACTGAGCTGGTCCATACCACTTCACCAGACTTTACTTGGTTTCCTTCATGGTCGCTTGAGAAGCCGCTTAATCAGACACTCACTAGCGTGGTGCAGAATTATGGCGACCTATTTCGCGGGATAAGTCATCTTACGCTGACTTATTTATTGTTGCCTATTCAGTCGCTATTAAGCATGATTCCACCGTGGCTGATTATTGCTTTGGTGGCCATCTTAGCTTGGTTTGCTACCCGCAAAATATGGTTTGCTATTGCGTGCGCCATGGGCTTATTTGTGATTGGGGCTTTTGGTCTTTGGGTAGCACTTATTGAGACTTTAGCGCTACTTATTGTCTCGGTGCTTATTACTGTCGTTATTGGTATCCCAATCGGTATCGCTATGGCGAGCAGTAAGTGGCTGCGGCGTATTATTACGCCAGTTCTCGATGTTATGCAGACCATGCCAAGCTTTGTCTACCTGATCCCCGTGCTGATGCTGTTTGGTATTGGTAAAGTACCTGCTCTATTTGCGACCGTTATCTATGCCCTGCCACCGCTGATCCGGTTGACTATGCTAGGCATTACTCAGGTTAATCACGAGATGATCGAGGCAGGGCGCTCTTTTGGGAGTAATCATAAGCAGCTTTTGATTTGGATTAAGCTGCCACAAGCATTGCCCAGTATTATGGCAGGGATTAATCAGGCGGTCATGATGTCGCTTGCGATGGTGGTCTTGGCTTCCATGATCGGTGCGCCGGGATTGGGCGAAGATGTCCTGCAGTCTATTCAGACTTTAAATATTGGTCAAGGCTTGCAAGCGGGTACGGCTATCGTCATTATCGCCATTATTATTGACCGTATTAGTCAGGCCTTTGGTCAAGGTCGCCGTGCTCGAGAAAAGCTGCAATAAGTGATGTTTTTGTCAGCTTTTCAATAACTAATTCATCGATGTATCGATTGCCCGCGGTTGGTACTATTAAGTTGTTGTTATTAATAGGATAAAGAGACACCTTATGAGTCAGATCCGCCTATATAATATTAGTAAGATATTCGACGCCAGCCCCAAAGAGGCCAAAGCCGCACTTAATATGATGGCGGAGGGTGCTGATAGTGTGCAAGTGAAGTCGCAGACGGGTTATTCGGTCGGATTGTACGATATTAATATGACCATAGATTCGGGTGAGCTGCACTGTATCATGGGCTTATCAGGGTCGGGGAAGTCGACCTTGGTCCGTCATATCAATCGGCTTATCGATCCCACCACTGGTGAGATTTGGATAGATTCGCCAATGAGTGCAGACGGTCAGCCTATTAATATCTTGGAGCTGTCTGATAAACCATTGCAAAAGTTTCGTCAGAGCACAGTCAGCATGGTTTTTCAACATTTTGGTCTAGTACCGCATATGACGGTGCTGCAAAATGCTGCTTACGGTCTGAGAGTTCGTGGTCTTAAAAAGTCTGAACGTCATGATATCGCGCGGCATTGGCTTAGCGAAGTTGGGCTTGAAGGCATTGAGGACAGTTATCCTGACGAGTTGTCTGGAGGTATGCAGCAGCGGGTAGGATTGGCCCGAGCCTTGGCAGTAGATACGCCTATTATCTTGATGGATGAGGCATTTTCGGCATTGGATCCGCTCATTCGCAATCAATTGCAAGACCAGCTGCTTGCACTGCAAGCAAAGCTGCAAAAAACGATCGTATTTATTACCCACGATATTGATGAAGCTATTAAGGTGGGGCAGCGCATTAGTATACTAAATGGGGGACGCCTCATTCAGACAGGAACACCGCAAGATTTACAAGACAATCCTGTGGATGATTACGTGGCGCAGTTTATGCAGGCAAATAGCTAATGTAAAGACTACGCCCTAAACTTTCTCTAAAACTTAGCTTCGGAGTATTGTTAAGCTGCCGTACATATCTGTATTGAATTATTCACAAATTCTAATTGATAGCGCTACATATATTGCACATTATTGAGTGATAAAATCAGGTTGAGATTTGCTGCCGAGTGAAGGTCACGGCGGAGAGGGTATTGAGTTAAGGGTATTTAGCTAAGGACAATTGAGTTAAGGGTATTGAGCTATTTATTAGGTGCTGTACTGATTTATAGTCATAGATTTATGACTCTATTAGTATTGATTATCCGTGATTATAGCCATTACCACTGCTCAACCGTTTATATTGCTTGTTTATTTTAATTGCTTACTTGTATTGATATTAACTGCCTATTGTCATTCTCTCGCCTCAATCTCCTGCCTGTCGAACAAGCCAACACCTAAACCTAGTATCAGCACTTATTGTGAGCGGGTAACGAGGATTTAGTACGCAGATTTCACCTAAGCTTTGGATGCCCTGATGCGAGATTTTCCAAATACAGTATTTACCCAAGGCAGTATTTTTAGAAATAAGGAAACTTCATGCCTAAGACCAAAACTAAGCCTTTATCATTTAAAGTAAGAACTAACAGTATGTTAAGCGTTGTTAGTATCTTTAGTGCAAGTATATTGCTAGCTTGCGGCTCTATGAACGCTGAGGGACGGGATCAAGGGGACAGTGCGACCAGTCAGCCCAACGCTCAGGTAGAAAATACGGGTATTACACAATCTCGGGATATGTTACCGAGTAATATCATTGGTCAATTATCGGCCATGCCACAGCTTACAGAAGGCTTAGGGGCGACTGGCGAAGCAGTAATCGACCCAAATAAGCCTACACTCATTAAATTTTGGGCAAGCTGGTGTCCCTTATGCCTAGGCACTCTAGAAGAGACTGAGTCATGGCGGCGTGATCCTAAGTTTGCTGACTACAATATTGTGACAGTAGCCAGTCCAGGTCAGCTTAATGAAAAACCTACTGCTGAATTCAAGCAGTGGTATGCTGGCGTTCAGGCTGACTATCCGCAGCTACCTGTACTTATCGATGAGGCAGGGTCGCTCATCAGCTCATTGGGTGTTCAAACCTATCCAGGATGGGCGATAGTCGATAAAGATGGCAGTCTGGTGTTACTGGTCAAGGGTAATATGACACCGCAGCAAGCATATGGCTTGGCTGCCAATGCCGACAACTTGGATGAAATCAAAAACAGTAGAGCCAAACCAGAAGCTGCTGAAGTGACGGCTAAAGTAGATGCTCAGCAAAAAAATGGTGTGTATTACAATGCACAAGGTGAGCCTATCAATACCCGCAGTATTTATCTCGCTGGCGGCTGCTTTTGGGGTCTAGAAGCCTATCTTGAGCGTGTGGATGGTGTGGTCGATGCGGTATCAGGCTATGCCAATGGTCGAGACGATATCAGCAATCCTAGCTATGAGCAGGTGATTAAAGGCTCAGGTCATGCTGAGACCGTTAAGGTGACCTATGATGCCGACAAGATAGACTTAGATACCCTATTAAGTTATTACTTTCGGGTTATTGATCCGACCAGTCTTAATAAACAAGGTAACGATCGCGGCGCGCAGTATCGAACAGGAATTTATTACACCGATGCGGCTGATAAAGTAGTGATTGATCAAGCACTACAAAGATTGCAGAAGAAGTTTGAGAAAAAGGTCGTGGTAGAAGAGGAGCCGCTAAAGAACTTTTCAATGGCAGAGACTTATCATCAAGACTATCTCGCCAAGAATCCTAACGGTTATTGTCATATCGATCTTAGTCTTGCTGATGATAAGCTGCCGCAGTCTACAGTACGCCATCAGCCGGCATTACCAGCGGCAACCACTATAGAGGAAGCTCTCAATCCTAAGCGATATGCCAATTATAATAAAAATGCCCTTAAAGAGACACTGACAAAGTCCCAGTATGATATTACGCAGAATGCTGGCACGGAGCGCGCTTTTAGTCATGAATATGATCATTTGTTTGCTCCCGGTATCTATGTCGATGTCGTCAGTGGCGAGCCGCTATTTTTGTCTACGGACAAATACGACTCAGGTTGCGGTTGGCCCAGCTTCACTAAGCCTATCGACCCTCAAGTTATCACTGAGCATAAAGATAATGCCTTTAATATGGTGCGCACAGAGGTGCGCTCAAGAGTGGCGGACTCGCATCTCGGTCACGTATTTCCCGATGGTCCCAAAGACCGCGGTGGGCTACGTTATTGTATCAACGGTGGGGCACTGCAATTTATTCCGCTCAACGTTATGCCGCAGTCCGGATACGGTGCATTGACCCAATTGGTCGTTGATTCTTAATAGCAAATAAAGTGAGTATTAACAGATAATAACAGCCATTATTAGTCCACTAATAATGGCTTTTTTTTAGTTGCAAAGTTAGGTTTTTTTTAACATTTTTGTCATAAAGCTAAGATATTATTCGAGCCTTATAAGCAGACAAATTATAGTTTTGATTTAATGTGTTAAGGACAGGCTATGCAAGTTGGTAATAGCGGAACGAATGAAATTGTGCAGGTTGGCTCCTTTAAAGTGAACGTCGCCTTTGCACTGTTATTGATTGCAGTTACCCTTTATTTTATGTGGTGGGGTATCGATTACACCAATGGCAATAATATCTTTATCTTTATCTTGGCCACGCTATTTGGCATTTTTATGGCGTTTAACATTGGTGGTAACGATGTGGCCAACTCTTTTGGTACTTCAGTCGGGGCTGGGACGCTTACCATTCCACAAGCCTTAGGCGTCGCCGCTATATTTGAGGTGTCAGGGGCAGTGATTGCCGGCGGTGAAGTGACAGACACTATTCGTAAAGGGATCGTCGATCTTAGTGCGGTTCATATTGAGCCGATGCAGTTTGTGTTTATTATGATGTCGTCGTTGGTAGCGGCTGCCTTGTGGTTGTTATTTGCGACTAAAAAGGGCTGGCCGGTCTCGACAACGCATTCTATCATTGGGGGTATCGTCGGTGCTTCTGTTACTCTTGGCTTTATGATCGGTGGCTCAGATACAGGATTGTCGTTGGTAAAATGGAGTCAAATTGGTGACATTGCTATCTCTTGGGTGCTATCGCCTTTATTAGGTGGTGTCGTCTCCTATGCGCTATTTTATCAGATTAAAAAGTATATCCTCAGCTATAACGACTCAGCTCAACAGCTGTTAACCAAGCTCAATAAAGCAAAACGTCTAGCGAGAATTGAAGATAAAAAAGCGTTTGAGCGCTTAAGTGATATTCAAAAACTCTCTTATACCGGCTCTTTGGCTAGGGACGCTCAAGTATTTACAGAAGACTCTATTTCAGCAGATGATCTTGAGACTAACTATTACAGAACCTTATATGATTTAGAGCAAGAAAAATACAAGCTACAAGCTTTCAAAGCCCTGCAAACTTGGGTACCTCTTGTCGCTGCACTTGGTGGGATGATTATCGCTGCAATGCTCTTATTCAAAGGGCTTAAAAATCTGCATTTGGGGTTTTCAGCTTTAACAAATTTTTTGATTATGGGCATGATTGGCGCAATAATCTGGATGGCAACCTTCATTTATGCCAAGACACTAAAGAGTGGTCAAAACCTTGATAAAGCCACCTTTATCATGTTCAGCTGGATGCAAGTATTTACAGCATCAGGATTTGCCTTTAGTCACGGCTCTAACGATATTGCAAATGCGATTGGTCCCTTTGCCGCAATTATGGATGTGCTACGCACGCAGTCTATGCAAGACCAAGCAGCGGTGCCGATGATATCAATGGTTACTTTCGGCATAGCGCTCATCGTCGGTCTTTGGTTCATCGGTAAAGAGGTGATCCAAACTGTGGGTAAAAATCTAGCCGAAATGCATCCGGCATCTGGTTTTTCCGCTGAGCTATCTGCCGCTGGTGTGGTGATGATCGCCTCATTTATGGGCCTGCCTGTGTCGAGTACCCATATCTTAGTTGGTGCGGTTTTAGGTATCGGTCTAGTCAATCATAATGCTAACTGGGGGTTGATGAAACCAATTGCCTTAGCGTGGGTGATTACCTTGCCAGCCGCGGCTATTATTGCGTCACTAAGCTTCATTCTATTTACCACTGTTTTATAAAATCTCAGCATAAGCTTCTGAACCACAAAACCCCTGTTTAATCGCACGTATTAAACAGGGGTTTTGTGGTTTTTAGCATCAAACCGCCTGCGTAGTTATAGACAATCTATCCTTATTCATCAATCCTTGATACTATTCATGAACCGATATCGGTTGAATCAGTCCCTTTAACTAGTTAATGGTTAGTTATCATGATAATGAGGGGCAGTTGATTCAATTTAGCATAATTACCGGTATAACAACGAATATTCTGACTATTGAATAATTCCTAACTATTAGAGTAGTGCAATGACGACGAACAATGAGCCTATTATTACCTCCTTATTAGATAATGACTTGTATAAGTTTACGATGCTTCAAGCCATGCTTCATCAATTCCCGCAGACGCATAGCGTTTACCGTTTTCGCTGCCGTAACTATACCGAAACCGAGTATCCGCTTGCCGATATTAAACCGGCGCTTGAGCAGCAATTGGACAGCTTGTGTGCGCTTGGATTTAGTAAAGATGAGCTAGATTATCTACGCGGACTAAGGTTTATTCGCTCAGACTTTGTCGATTATCTCGAGCTGTTTAAATTAAAACGCCGACATATCTCGGTAACAGTCGATCATAAGAATAGACTGTGCATCGACATCGAAGGACCGATGATTCAGGCGATGTTCTTTGAAGTGTTTGTGCTAGCAATTGTCAATGAGCTGTATTATCGGCAGCTGCAAACCCCAGCGGTATTTGAAGAAGGGGAGCGGCGCTTGCAACAAAAGGTCAAGATGTTACAAGAATATGCCGGTCAGCAGCCACGAAATGCACCTGCCTTTATCATCGCCGACTTTGGCACGCGTCGACGCTTTAGTAAGGAGTGGCAAGGGCATGTGGTCGATACCTTGCGCCGAGCAGCGCCTAGTATCGTCCGTGGCACATCCAACGTATATCTTGCCAAGACACTGAAGATGACGCCTATAGGTACTATGGCGCACGAGTTTATGCAAGCATTTCAGGCGCTAGATGTGCGTCTTCGTGATTCACAAAAAGCGGCTCTAGAGGCTTGGGTACACGAATACCGCGGTGATTTAGGCATAGCGTTGACCGATGTGGTGGGGATGGATGCGTTCTTACGCGACTTTGACTTATACTTTGCCAAGCTCTTTGATGGGCTACGTCATGACAGCGGTGACCCCTACGCTTGGGGTGACAAGGCTATCGCCCATTATAAAAAACTAAGAATAGATCCCAAAACTAAGATACTAACTTTTAGCGATGGGTTGGATATCACCAAAGCTTGGCAGCTGCATCAATATTTTAAAGATCGAATCCAGACCAGCTTTGGTATCGGTACTAACTTGACCAATGATATGGGTCTTACTCAGCTGAATATCGTCTTAAAGCTCGTTGAGTGTAATGGTCAGCCCGTGGCCAAGCTATCTGATAGTCCGGGCAAAACGATGATTAATAATGACACTTATTTGGCCTATCTACGTCAAGTATTTGACGTAGAGGCAGTCGATCAAGAGCCAAATACTAAGGATGGAGCATCCAGCATTAGCTCAGCACATAAAGCAGGTTCAAATACCAATAGCTGATATCAACACCTAGCCACATTATGAGACAGTCGTGTTCTCAGCGGTACTTTTATCTGCTTCAGAGGTATCGTTAGTCAGTGTCTCATCTGAGAAAGCAGCATCTAAAGCCTGCTGCACCGCATCAATGCGTGTCTGGCAGACTTTATAGGCGTTAATGGACTCTTCGACGATAGTCATTAGGTCGTCAATATTAGGCTCCTCTTGCTGCTGTAAGTTTGCCGCATTGTCTTTTAGGATACGATAGGCCGCTTCAAATGTCTTTGGGGCGGCTTTTTTACGTCTACGAGGGGTAGTGGTCATTTTAGCTCCAAGATTGCAGTGGATAATATTGTAGTTGGTAACATTGTAGTTGGTAGTACAGCAGTTAGTAATAAGGCACTGTAAAAAGGAGTCGCAATAAAAGTTGTGCTACTAGAATGATAGGAAGGGTTGTAGGATAACAAGCGACATTCCGCCATCGTACAAAGCGGCCCAGTAGCCAACAAGTAACGAGACCTATTCAATCCTATTCAATTCAATTCAATTCACTTCAATCCTCAATGTGCACTTTATCCTTAGTCATTGACTCTATAGTAGCTTTGCCTTCACCATCTTTTAGTACAAACTCAACCGACTGATCGGTATGCAATTGAGTGACGCTCGTCAGTATCGCCCCAGACACAGTATCTTTTAGCATGACATAGCCCTGGTTTAGTACTCGTGCAGGATGCTGGAGCAAAATAAGATCACGTAGGTGCTCACAGTGACGCCGACCTTGGGCAATAGTAGATTTAGCTTGGTGCTTTATCTGCGCCTGCTGCGACTGAATAAGCCTTCGTACTTGCCCTATTTGCTGATTGCTAGTGTGCTTAATTTGGCTCATAACACGCGTGCAGTCCTGCTCCGCTTGGCGTATATGATAGCGAGCAGTTTGCTCAATAGTGGCGAACGCATGCCTGCTTTCTTTGTCAATGGCGGTGAGCTGGCTGGCGCTTTGCGCTTGGATTCTGCTAAGCTGGCGCAGGCTGCTTTGCTGAGCCAGATTGATTTGCTGCTGAGCTTGGCTATCGATGATTTGGCGATAACTCAGTACTGAGCTGACTAACGTAGCGAGATGGGCGATGATGGCAGCGATAACTTTGGAAGGTGTATCAAAGCTGGTGTGTGCGACTTCATCCAAGACAACCCTATCGCGCTCGTGACCTATACCAACCCAGACAGGCACAGGCTGCTCAGCAACCAAGGCTGCCAGCTCATAATCATTTAGATAAGCCAAGTCGCCCACAGCGCCGCCCCCACGAATGATGACGATAAGGTCAGGTAGCCGCTGATACTCAGTATTAAAGCACTGCATGGCAGCGACGATAGCCTCGCGAATCTCCTTTGCTGCATGATTGCCCTGAAAGGTGGCGTGATGATAATGAAAATGACACGCTCCCGTACGCTCAAGCCTGTCAGCATCTGCTCGAAAGTCGCCAAGGCCAGCGGCTTTTTCTGGAGCGATCACCAGTACGTGTTCGATATCAAAGGGGGTAGGCAGTTGCGCATTTAGCCGAATTAATCCCTCACCTGTCAGCTTATCAATCATCGCTGCATACTGCTGCGCTAGATCGCCCAAAGTATAACTTGGGTCAATATCTTCGATATTTAATGAAAAACCATACTGCGGATGAAAAGTCGGTCTAATCCTGAGCAACACGGTTAAGTCGCGGGACAAGAGCAT
The DNA here is from genome assembly GCF_004335015.1 of Psychrobacter pygoscelis. Lineage (GTDB taxonomy): Bacteria > Pseudomonadota > Gammaproteobacteria > Pseudomonadales > Moraxellaceae > Psychrobacter > Psychrobacter pygoscelis. Next base: position 322,036 of record NZ_RQRU01000003.1, on the reverse strand, counting down.
GCCAGTCGCGCGCTCAAACTTAGCCAGTACTCGCGCAGCTTTAAAACGCCAAAGGTTGCCTCGGCAGCTGGCGATTACTTTGCCGCTATCGTCTTTTTCGGCCAGTTCAAAATAATAGTGACCATTCTTACTTGATAAGTTGCGAATTTCAGCTTTAACCCAGACGCTATGGTCAAAGGTATGCTTGATAGTCATCTCAACCGCGGACAAAAAGTCACTTAAGCGCAGTACTGTCGATTCAAGGTCGGCGGCCTGCTTTTGCTCAGCAAGTTGGGCCTCTAAAGTGTCTAATTGAGACGCAGGATCTGGTGTGGACTTCGCTGCTGTGGCAGGCTTAGTGGTAAGGTGGTCTAGCTCAGAGAGGTTAGGCTTTCGCATGGTCATGAATTACAATAGAGTAGATGGCAAAAGATAGCATAAAAATGAGAATAAGTGGTCAGTCAATGATTCCAACAATGACAAAATAAATGGCTGCAAAGAGATATCAGTGCAACCATTAAGGGGATAAGGGCATAGCAAGTTGGTACGGTTTGTTATTTTAAATTCTTGTATACTTCTTTGTACTAGCTACTGACAGCGAAAATTAATGGTATATTCATAGTCATCATCGCGCGTGAGATTAGGCGTTTTTGTACCAAATACTGTACCAACGACGGAGCCTACTTGCTCGACCATACGCCCTGTGCGCTCATCTAAGACACCATTGTATTTTACGCTATCCTTTAGGACGATGGGCTTACGGATGCCGCAAGTCTTTTTGGCACTGTTTAGCGCGTTTTGCTGCGCTTGGACTTTAGAATTCCCTAGCCCTGTGGTCTCATAGGTAGAGTTTGCACGCTGCATAACGGGTGCTGTTGGTGTGCTCTGACAAGCAGATAGGCCAAGAGTGCCCGCCAGTATTGCCAATACTGTAAGATACTTTTTATTGTTTAAATTTTTACTATTTAAGCTTTTATAAGTTAACATTAGACGCTCCTCAATCTTAAACAAAATTTCTAACTAATAGTTACTAATCAGTGGTTAATTGGTTATACATTACTGATTAAAAACAGTGGTATTAGGCTACCTTGGATTATAAGGGTAGGGAGGGTATCTTCTACAGTGATATTGTGTGTGTTGTTGCCTAAATGTTGCAACGCTGTCGTAAATATAGCCATACATATCCGGACTAGGCCAAGCTTTGAATAGTGTGAAGTAGAGAAGATTAACAGGGGTAGGCTAGTCCCGCAGTATCGGTAGCGAAATGTGTGCGGTATCGAGTTATAACATATTCACTGAGCTTGAAACTTACTGGGATGCTAATAACCAGCTGACAGCCTGGCCCATGCTGTAGTAAGCTCCGTTATTATTAGGCTCAGTTACTAAACTTAGTTATTTAGCTGAGCTATTTAGTTTAGTTATTTAGCTTAGTTATTTAATTTGCCTTAATTAAGTTGAATATAGGCTTACAGAGGTTATATACAGTCAATCCACTTCAGACTTAACACTTAGTGACTGGGATAAAGTTGTATCAGTGGGTCAGTAGATACTATTTTAAATAGTATTGGCTATAGCTCCCTTATAGATGCTAGCCTATTATAATAGTGGTAAATAGTCTTGATTCCATCAAATAGCCAATAAATAGTGGTGGTTTAGGTTAGATAACAGCTATATGGATAGCTTTATAGCGGTAAATAAGACAATTACCGCCAGTAGTAATCAATAACTCAATGAACAATACAAGTAATAAAGATAGGTAAATAGATAGCATGAGTCAGAAGCAATTAATTAAAGCGCCAGCAGGGGTACTCGAAGTAGAAGCACTGTGGCAGCAAGACAACCCTAATGCCCAAGATGTCGATACCGTAGCGCTGTTGTGTCATCCACATCCTTTATTCCAAGGAACAATGACCAATAAGGTCGTGACGACGATGTACCGCTTCGCCCGTGACAACGGAATGCATGTGGTGCGTTTTAACTTTCGCGGTGTAGGAGCGTCTACTGGTGAGCATGACAATGCGGTTGGCGAGATTACTGATGCATTAACCGTGTTACAATGGATTGCTGATGAGACGCCTGCTCGAAAGCTTTGGCTAGGTGGGTTTTCATTCGGAGGTTATATTGCAGCACGTGCTGCCGAGCAGCTGCTTGTTAGCCCACACATTTGGGGTCTAGAGGACTTTGAATTAATCCGCCTTGCGCTTATTGCACCCTCAGTGGTCAATAATGATGTCAGTGATATAATGCTGCCTACTAAGCGTACTTTTGAGATATTCGGTGATGCCGATGAGGTCATCGATCCTGAGAGTATGCACCAATTTGCCAAGCGTTTAGATATCTCTGTCAAGATCATACCAGGGGCAGGACACTTCTTTCATGGCCGTCTAGGTGAGCTAAAAGATGCTATAGCTGAGTTTAGCAATACACTAACTTAGCTGTACAAGTAGCTAACGCTCGCCGATTATGGCCGACTACAATGGCAACTGCTTTTGAGCTATCTAATTAATTATACCTAATCAATGAGTACCCTTATGCCCAACTCGCATCTCTCCCCATTACAACGCTACGAAAAGGCGATCAATAGTGGCGACTTTACCCGTGACGAGCAGCAGTACCAAGCGATGAGCTATCTGGATGGCATTTATCAAGAGCTCAATAAAAACAGTCAGCAAAAAAAAGGGCTATTTAGTTTTTTGAAGTCTGATCCAGAGCCGCCCAAAGGGCTATATATGTGGGGCGGAGTAGGTCGGGGTAAGACTTGGATGATGGACATGTTTTTTGAGTCTTTGACCATTAGTCGAAAGATGCGTATGCACTTTCACCATTTTATGAAGCGCGTGCACCGCGAATTGAATGAGCTTCAAGGTCAAGCTGACCCTTTAGAGAAAGTCGCAGATACTATATATAATGAAGCGTTGGTTATTTGTTTTGATGAATTCTTTGTCTCCAATGTCTCAGACGCCATGATTTTGGGTGATCTGTTCACCATGTTGTTTAATCGCGGTATTACTTTGGTTGCGACTTCAAATATTGAGCCTGCTGGTCTGTACAAAGATGGTCTGCATCGAGATCGGTTTTTACCTGCTATTAAAGAGGTAGAGCGGCATACCACGGTCATGAGTATTGATTCTGGTATCGACTACCGACTGCGAGTGCTACAGCAAGCTGAGCTTTATAAATACCCTCTGACTAAAGAAAACCATCATTGGCTGGCGAATCGCTTTGCTAGCTTATCGAATAATCAAAAAGTCAGTGAAGCACCTATAGTCATCAATGGCCGTAAGATAGATATTAATGCGCGGACAGAGACTGTATTGTATTGCGATTTTCGTCAATTGTGCATGGAGCCACGCTCAGCAGGAGATTTTATTGAAATTGCTAATAATTTCTCAACGGTACTGGTGGACAATGTGCCGGCGCTAAACGATGATTTTAGGGACCCTACGCGCCGATTTATCTATCTGGTCGATGAGTTTTATGATCGCCGAGTGAAGTTATTGGTGCGCGCAGAGCAGCCTATTATAGAGCTGTACCAAGGACAAAAACTAGCATTTGAGATTGAGCGTACTCGCTCTAGACTGCTGGAGATGCAGTCAGAGGATTATCTCAAGCTTGAACATCGACTAGATGGCGATGCAGAAGGTATGGCGATTTAGTCAGCTTAGCTCATCTCGGTTACATCGACATTTATCACGATTAAAGTAAATGCTTTGATAGCCAGTTTTTAAGATATTTATTTTTTAAGATACCCAGTTTTAAAACCTTAAGTAAGCGTGTAATTTAGTTAATTAGCTTTAATATTGCCCGATCAGCACAAAACATCGCTCATCATTAGGATAAGATTTATGACTCAACCGTTAGACAATGCTACCGACACAGCTGCTGCCTCAATAAGTCAAGAAGGCAGTGATGCAAGCAGTACTGGCTCAGACGTAGAAGCGTCCACAATGAGAACTAGGGTGACGGATGAGCAGCTCATTAACTGGATCAATTCAAGACGCAGTGTAGGCAATCTTAATATACCTGCGCCCACTCATACGCAAATCAAGGCCGCTGTTGAATGTGCGGTTACAGCGCCAGATCATAAAAAGCTACAGCCTTGGCGGTTTATCGTGATTGAAGGCAATGCTCGGCACGAGCTAGGTAGGGCCTTTTTGGCAGCAGCAGAAGCTCAAGCAGCGGCCCAAGGTGAGAGCTTAGATGAAAAGACACGCACTAAGACCTATAATATGCCGCTGCGTGCGCCTACGATCATTACTGTGGTGACTGATATGAAGTGCCATCAGAAAGTGCCACCTTTTGAGCAGCTGCTAAGTACAGGAGCTGCTGTGCAGAATTTGATACTAGCGCTCAAAGCACAGGGATACAGTACGGTGTGGCGAACAGGGCTACTGTGTAACGAGCCTGCTGTGAAGGATTATTTTAAGGTTGGAGTAGATGATTATATTGCGGCATTTGTCTATACTGGCACCAGTGGCTGTGCGATGCCTGATCGTGGACTAATTGAGACAGATAGCCTGTTAACTTTTAAAAATACCACCAGCTAAGTGGATGGGTAATCAGGCGGACCCTTTAAAAATGACTTGAACCGAAAGTCAGCATATTGTCAATCTGTATTTAGATTTGACACAAGGTCGCTGGAATAAATTTGCACTCGCCTCAGTCGTCTTATGGCTTTTAGCCAGTAAATTTATACCAGCTACTCTTTTACGTATCAGTTTTAAATAGGATTAACGATAGAGAGAGAAAATCTCATTAGTAACTTGTAGCTAAGGTTAAATTAACGATTGACAACTACTATTGTATTTATGCCAACTTTAGACTAGTGCGTCATCCACTATAAAGATACGCTGAGCAAATTCAGTTAACAAGGAAGCGCGATTGCTATGAACACTGACCACCTTAAGCCAAATTCAAATCCTGATGCCAGTACCGATTCAAATAATAAAGTGGCTAGCGCAGAGTCTAAGAGCTCTGAGGCCAGCTCATCAGGATTGCTTGCAGGTATTATTGATAAAGCCGCTAAAGCTAGTAAAGAGCGACTCGCGCGCAAAAAGTTTGATCCAAGCCGTGTCGAGGCCGATGTGGCTAAGACTATGGACAAACCGTTAGCAAAGACGCCTGAAACTTTGAGATTGGTCTTTTTAGGTGGGGGCAGCTTTGGTACGGCAATGGCGAATTTGGCTGCCAAAAATGGCTGTGATTCGACCCTTTGGGTACGCAATAAGCGTACCGTTAAGTCGCTGAATAAGAATCGTGTTAACAAAAAGTATTTACCCAGCTATTCCTTGGATGACAGGCTAAAGTTTAGCCATGATCTTAAAGAGGCAGTGTCGGATAAAGATATTATATTTGTGGCGGTTCCTAGCTCAGCCTTTAGAGAGACTCTGAGAAATATCGCACCGCATATTACTGGACAGTGCGTCGTGTCTTTGACCAAAGGCATGGAGAAAGATACCTTCGCTATGATGAGTGATATCATCACCGATGAGCTTCCGGAGGTCAATTTTGGGGTGATGTCTGGTCCCAACCTAGCTGTAGAGATCATGGATAACATGCCATCAGCCACGGTTATTGCCAGTGATTCAGAGCCACTGCGTCATGCTGTTCAAGCGGCGCTACATAGTGCGTTTTTTCGGGTCTTTGCTAGTGATGATGTCCGCGGCGTAGAGTTGGGCGGCGCTCTAAAAAATATCTATGCTATCGCCATGGGAATGGCATCGGCTTATGATGTCGGTGAGAATACCAAAGCAATGCTGCTTACCCGAGCGCTGGCTGAGATGAGCCGATTTGGTGTGGCGGAAGGGGCTAATCCACTTACTTTCTTAGGCCTATCTGGTGTGGGTGATCTCTACGCTACCTGTAGCTCAGAGCTAAGTCGAAACTACCGAGTCGGTAATATGCTGGGTCGCGGTATGAGTATCGAAGCCGCAGTAAAAAAACTTGGTCAGACTGCTGAGGGGGTTAACACTATTCAACAAGTGCATGAAAAAGCCAGTAAAGAGGGCATATATATGCCTATTACTCATGCTCTATACGCTGTCATCTACGAGGATAAAGCGGCTCTCGGTGTGGCGCTTAATCTGATGGAAGCAGGCTTCCGAAGCGATGTCGAGTTTGTTATGCCGCATGACCGTAGCAATGAGTCGTTAAACGCCCAGATGCAAGCAGCCAGCGATAAAAATAGTCAACAAGATAACTAGTCTAGTATTATCCACCATTAGGCGACTGTCACCATGCTGGTACAACTAAGCTATGTTTAATAAGTTGTAAAAATTACCTTCATAAAATAAGAGCATAATACGATGAAAATTATTTTGATGCGCCATGGTCAAGCTGAAGACTATAAACAACCAGATAGCTCGCGTGAGTTGACGGATTTAGGTCATAAGCAGGCGGCGCAGACAGCAGAGTATATATTAGGCAAATATCACCCCGACTTTTTTGTAGTGAGTCCTTATAAGCGTGCACAGCAGACGCTAGCCGCATTGAGTGAGCGCGCTCCCGATACGCCGGTTAGTATTCATGACAATATTACGCCTGCAGATGATGCAAAGATAGCGCTTACTGGTCTTGGTGATGTCACCGCCGAGTGTCTGGTCGTGGTCTGCCACATGTCTATCATTGCACACCTTGCGGCGCTGCTAGCAGGTGACTCTCCAGAGTCCTTTCAGTTGGCCGAAGCTCGAGTGTTTGAGATGGAGATTGTGGCTGCGGACCAAGCCAAAGAGATTGACCGGTTTAGTCCCGAGCAACCCTAACCGGCATTTATTGACCACTCGCCAGACGGGCGTTTGTATTTAAAATAATAACAATAAAATGACGGCGATCATCACTAGATGTGAGCAGATGAATAAAGGCTTACCTTTTAAGGATATAATTTAGTGTTACAGGTTTGGTTAAGGCGTCAGCATAGCCCGCTGCTAGTATGGGATTCAGCATTGAAGACTTGGCAGTCGCATTTAGACTGGCTCCAGTTGCGCGATGCCTTGGGTGAGCAGTCTGTTTGCCTGTACTTTCCTTCTTGGCATATCCAGCAGCTAAGCTCAGAGCTATCTAGTGCGCAGTTAAAACAATTGGGCGTGACAGGCAAGCAATATCTATTTGAAGAGACTTCCTTAACGCCAGCCGATCAACTAAGTATCCGTGAGCTAAATAGTGCCCTTGGCAATCAGCTGTTTGCTGTCTCGCAAAATGACATTGATGCTTGGCAGCAGAGTGCTTTGCTAGGTGGGTTTACTATCAGTGCATTACTGCCAGACTTTTTGTTATTACCTGTGCCGACGGAAGGGGCAGGTCAGCAGCTTAGCTTATATCAAGATTCTCAAACCACGCTTGTGCGTCAGTCTGAAACGCAAGGTATGGCGGCCAGCTATTTGCCGCTTCTTATTGAGCGTTTGCCTCATTTAAGTGAGATTAATGTATTAGCAGTAGCGGATACGGGCACTGATGCCGAAAGCTCACTGACTACTAAAGCTACCATAGACAACTTAACTGACCCTCACCGCGAGATCGATGATAGTAATCTGAGTCAGGTTACTATCCCTGAGGGCGATCTCGATAGTACCCAACTGTCATTGAATAAAGCAGTGACTTCCAAGGATACTTTGCAGACTCAGATTGCCGAAAATCAAGGCGCTCAAGATATTGTCATCACCCAGTTGATGACGCCACCTATGCCAATATCAGCGCCTGAACGTCATGCATTAAACTTCTTCGTCAAGCCTGCAAACTTTAATCTATCACCGTATCTCAAGGTTACCATTATGGTGGCGCTTGCGGCTCTGGTCTTCCAGTTGAGTGCTGATGCTCTACAATGGTATCGATTTAATCAAGCAACTGCCGCTACGAAGCTTGCTACAACGGCGCAATATGACGCTTGGTTTCCTAATGAGCCACTGTCACCTACTAATGATTTGCAAGTTCAATTGCAACCTAAACTTACTAGCGCTGGTACAGCAGGGTCTGAGCACTTGGCCTTATTGTTACGCATCTCACCACTGATCAAGCAGTCTTCGTTGGCTGCGCAGTCGCTAGTTATCGAACCAACGATGCTGAGCTTTACCATTGTTGGCGACAATAGGGATAGCTTAGATAAATTTGCGAACTCTTTGACGGCACAAGGAATCGATGCCAGCTTGGGAAGTGTAAACAATAGCGATCAGGATAAAGTGGCAGGGCAAGTAACTATTAATCTTACTTCCACAACAGATAGCTAATGTGCTAAATGTATCGGCAATAACGATAAAAATAATAAACTCTTAAGTGCTCAACCACAGACAGATGATGACTATGCTAAAAAATCGCTCAGCTCGACGCAAGATCAAATCCCCAAGCCTCGCGAGCGGCTCACCCACATCGGTGTCAGAGACCACTACCCCTTCAGCTGTCGTAGCTGAAAGCACCATACTTAAAAGTTATCATAATGCCCAGCAGCAGATAAGCTCGCGTTGGCACGCTTTGCCTGCACGCGATAAGCTGGCTCTCACTATATTATTGTTATTCTTAATATTGTTTGTAGGGGGTTATGGCGGATACAGTATCCATAGTGCGGCAACTAAAAGCAAAGCTGACTACAATAAAGCCGTATCAGATTACTTTTGGCTACGCTCACAAGCGGGTAATATTGATATTGATGCAAACGCGGCAGCGCAGTTAGATGCTAGCGAGTCACCAACGACGGCAGTGACTACGGTATTGTCGCAAGCAGGTATCAATGAAGCGCAAGTCGTGGCTGCAGGTGAAGGGGTGCAGTTGAGCTTTACTCATGATAGCCAAGCGCTAGTAGGTCGAGTCCTTAATACATTGCAGCAGCAGGGTTGGGCGTTTAGCCGCTTAAGCGTGCAGCAAGATAGTGCTAGCAAACTGCTGCAAGTCCAAGCGACTTTAGTAAGATAGGGGCTAATCTCAAGAGGGCTTCAAGACTACTAGCGGTGTGTCGTATAGGTTGTCAGTATTTAATGTAGACAATATTTAATATAGGCAATGCGCAAGTTTTTTTGGAATTTAGCGTTTTACATTACTCTGATATTACACTTGTCTTACTTCATACCCCCTGTAATTGAAATTCGCTTCTTTCTGTAAGACTGTCCTCTCATGGCCTGTTAACTAAATTTATTAATTATTCTTTATTAAGCGTCAGAGCATAGCTGTATAATGTCTGTACTTACCCTCAAAGGGAGTCGATATGTCATCTAATAACGCAAGTAAAAATAAAGTCACTAATAGCGCCTTTGCTTCGACCACCTCCAAGCAAGCTCTTCAGTCTCAGCACAAAGATGCTCGTGGGTCGTTGTCGATACTATCTGCTGAATCAGCACTGACAACTTATAATCATATCACCTACCTGTTGTACGTAGTTAGCTACTTTACTGCGGGGCTGCTATGGATCGTGCCGATCGTTATGAATTATGTTAAGCGCCGTGACGCTGATGGGTCTTGGTTAGCCACGCACTTTGACTGGCAAATCAAAACCTTCTGGTACAGTATTGTATTTTTTATGTTGGGAGCGGCTTTAAGTATCTTCTCTTTGGGCGGTCTTGGCGTCAGTATATTTGCTGAAAGTGGTCATATAGCTGCAGGGTCATTTGGACTTTTTACTATTGGTCTTATTATTATAGGATTGACCGTAGTCTGGCATTTATACCGTATTGTACGCGGCTGGATTGCTTTAGCGGATAAGCGCCCTGTTCCTTAAGCTTCTAATCTAAAGAAGCTATCGGCTAACTGACGACACGTCCTAACCATTATCGCTGATAAATCTGATAGCTTTGATGACTATGATAGCTACGGACTTCGCTGCAGATGGTTTTAAGATAGATAGCTTTTGGGTCGATAGTCTGATCTGTGGTTATTAATTAAATTGATATACATATTACTGTTATGATTTTGCTCAGCACATTATTTACCTGATATAATTATAGGGTTTTTCTTTGCTGATATTTTATTGACTGAGTTTGTTGTATTAAGTTAATACTTAATCACAGCATCGATAGCAGCCTGCGCTTAATTTAGTGTATCAGCAGCAATTACTTGTCCTTTTCATTCTCCAACTCTAGGTATTCGCCTTCTTATGTCCTACGCCTTGCTTCGCCCTTTTTTGTTTAATATGGATCCAGAACGTGCGCATGACATGACCTTAGCGTTATTAGAAAAAGCCCATAAAGCACGAGCTTTAGGCTTTATCTACGGTCAGCAATCTCTTCCAGTAGAGAGTATGGGCTTAAGGTTCTCAAACCCCGTGGGACTGGCGGCAGGACTAGACAAAAACGGCGACTATATCGATGCCCTAGCTGAGATGGGCTTTGGGTTTATCGAGATTGGTACGGTAACTCCCAAGCCACAAGAGGGTAATGCTAAACCAAGGTTGTTTCGAATTAAGCAGGCAGAGGCCATTATTAATCGAATGGGCTTCAACAACAAAGGCGTTGATCACCTCGTAGAAAATGTTAGACGTTGTCAGTATAAGGGCAATATCGGTATTAATATCGGTAAAAATGCTGTCACTCCAGTAGAGCAAGCTGCGGACGATTATGTCTATTGCTTGGAGCGCGTATACCCCCATGCCTCTTATATCACGATCAATATCTCCTCGCCCAATACCAAGAATCTACGCGATTTGCAAAGCGGAGCCGCACTGACTGGACTACTAAATACAATTAAAGAGCGCCATAGCCAGCTAGCAACTGAATTTGGTTTTTATGTGCCGCTAGTATTGAAAGTAGCCCCTGATTTAGATGACGAACAAATTGATTATATTGCCAAGCAGCTGCTTGACTTTGAGATAGATGGCCTTATTACCACCAATACGACCTTAAGCCGAGTCGGAGTAGAGGATCTACCATTCGGTGATGAGACGGGTGGGTTGTCAGGTCGCCCCGTTAGCCAAAAGAGCACCCAGGTACTGCAAAAATTTGCTGAGCGGCTAGAGAATCAAGTCGCATTGGTCGGTGTAGGGGGGATCGATAGCGGTGATAAAGCTGTGAAAAAGATTCAGGCAGGTGCTGATTTGGTTCAGTTATACTCTGGACTTATCTATAAAGGTCCGGGACTGGTGCAGTCTTGTATTCAAGCTATTGGCGGTTATTACGACGCTTTAGAAGAGTAGGTCACACCTACACGCGACCATCTTGAGCTGGATTAATGCTACTCTTTTTTGGCTCGAATAAAAGGTCTAGGTGGGCGCTTTATGGGTAAAATCACCTTGTTTAATTATCAATTTTCTAGCATCAATAAACCAACATAGTGAGGTAAAAATGAGCGGATTGGATATCGCGATTGCAGTCATTGTGTTGATGGGTTTATGGCGTGGTTTTCAAGCGGGTCTGGTCAAGTCTGTACTTGGTCTGGTGGGCTGGTTTATTGCTTTAGTAGCAGCGACGCGATTAGCCGACTCTGTTGCGCCGCAGATGGCAGGCTTGGTACAAAGTCCTGTGCTACAGATGGCGCTAGCGTTTTTGGCCGTTGTATTGGTGGTCATCGTGATTATGCATCTGCTTGCTTTTGTATTTTCTAGCGCCATTAGAGCGCTTCACCTTAGTTTGGTCGATAAGCTAGCTGGAGCAGTGATCGGTACAGGCAAGCATGTATTGATTGTGCTAGTGATGCTTAGCATGGCAGCACCAATATTGGTGCAGACACCAGTTTGGCAACGTTCTGTACTAGCGCCTGAGCTGATGCCATTTGCCCCGATGGCTAAGACCCTGACTTATGAAGTTATGGGCGTGGCTTGGGATCAGGTTAATACACCGAAGTAATCTACAGATACTTGTCATTGGTGATGACTAAGTAGACTTATTTAGCCCTTTAATGTTTGTAAGTGTTCGTTATTGCTCCAGCGGTAGATAACGATGTGGACAGTACGCTGGCAAGAATTTATTTAACTGTTATTCAATCGTAAGGTAGAGATATGTGTGGAGTCGTTGGAGTTGCAGCGCACGAGCCTGTCAATCAAATTTTGTATGACGCATTGACGATGCTTCAGCACCGTGGTCAAGATGCTGCTGGCATTGTGACACTGCAAGATGGGCGGTTGTATTTGCGAAAAGAGAATGGCATGGTGCGCGATGTTTTTATGACTCGTCATATGCTGCGCTTAATCGGCAAGTTCGGTATAGGCCACGTTCGTTACCCAACTGCGGGAACCTCTAGCAGTGCAGAGGCGCAGCCATTTTATGTCAACTCGCCTTATGGCATCACGCTGGCTCACAATGGTAACTTGACCAATGCCGCAAGTCTGGCAGAGTCTTTATACAAAGAAGATCGCCGTCATCTTAATACTGACTCAGACTCTGAGGTGCTGCTGAATGTCTTGGCGCATGAAATCCAAGATTTGGATAAGACTCATGCCAGTGCTGATGATATCTTTGCTGCCGTGAGCTCGATGTATAAGCGTTTAGAAGGGGCTTATGGTGTCGTAGCACTTATTACGGGTCATGGCTTATTGGCCTTTCGTGATCCTAATGGTATTCGGCCGCTAATATTTGGTGAGCGCTTAGCTGCCAATGGTGGTACCGAATATATGGTAGCCTCTGAGTCGGTAGCATTGACGGGTTCTGGTTTTAGCATTATTCGTGATGTACGCCCAGGTGAGGCGATCTTTATTGACTTGGAGCACAATCTACATACCCAGCAATGTGCTCCAGCTAAAGAATATACCCCTTGTATCTTTGAGTATGTCTATTTTGCGCGGCCAGACTCTATTATGGACAATATCTCTGTGTACAAGTCGCGATTGCGTATGGGCGAGAAACTTGCGCAAAAGATACTGCACGAGTGGGGAGAGGCGCATGATATTGACGTGGTTATCCCCATCCCTGATACGTCACGAACTTCTGCGATGGAGCTGGCGCTCAAGCTGAATATCAAGTACCGTGAAGGTTTTATGAAAAACCGCTATATTGGCCGTACCTTCATTATGCCGGGTCAGCAGCAGCGCAAAAAGTCAGTTCGGCAGAAGCTTAGTGCTGTGCCGTTAGAGTTTAAAGGCAAAAATGTGCTATTGGTTGATGACTCAATAGTGCGTGGGACAACTTGTCACGAGATCATTCAGATGGCCCGCGATGCCGGTGCTGAAAAAGTATTTTTTGCGAGTGCAGCGCCACCAGTTAAGTACCCTAATGTCTACGGTATCGATATGCCGGTACGCAGTGAGTTGATTGCTTCTGGGCATACAGTAGAAGAAGTGCGTGAGATTATCGGTGCGGACCGCTTGATTTTTCAGGATTTAGAAGATCTCATAGATGCGGTAAAAGATACCAAGCATAGCCGAGTAGAAGGCTTTGACTGTGCGGTCTTTAATGGCTGTTATATCACAGGTCAAATCAATGAAGCCTATCTTGACTACTTACAAGAGCAGCGTAGTGATACGGCCAAAGCGGGTAAAAAAGGGGTGCAGGTTGTTGCTGACACGCCGGTGGACATGACCGGTATCGCCGAACAGATATAGTTAGAAGCTAAAACTGCAATGATGAGATATCTCTAAAGCCTCATCATTAAGTATTTATAGTGATGTCAAAGATAAAAGCCATGATCTTTATTAAGGTCATGGCTTTTTTATTATAGCTAATTTAGCTATCAGCAAGCGCTAAATAAACGATAGTCAATCAACTATAAAGCACGCTTGTTTATCGTCATCATATTAATGACTTTAAGATTGCGATTATGGTTGGTTTGCTTGTCATTTCGCAAAGTCGATACCCAGACTTTGCAATCAAGCTAGTCAATTAGAGTATTACTACTACTATCGAAAGTCATCCGCAGAAGATAGCCTCCTAAAATTAACATCCTCAGTAGCAATAAACTACACACACTTAACCAGATGCCATGCATACCAAATAACCAAAACAGTAATGAGCTTAAGGGGAAGAATATTAGTGCTAACAGCAGGGCGGCATTACGGATAGCATAACCCGCAGTAAGTCCAAAAAATATCCCATCAAGCCAGTAGGCACCGACACCGATGATAGGCAGCATGATAGCGTACCAGCGGTAGTCAAATGCTAAGTCTATGACGGGTTGAAGATCTGTCATAAGTGGTAAATAGTAGGGCATGGCTAACCACCAAATACAGCTTAAGAAAAAAGCCAAGACATAGCTTACAATGCCAGTACGCTTAATAATTAAGCGGAACTGCTCCCAGTCTTTGCGTCCTGCAGCCTGACCACTTAAAGTCTCGGCAGCTACTGCGACGCCATCCAAAGCAAGGGCAGAGATAGTTAGTACTTGAAGTAAGATAGTATTGACAGCCAACACCAGATCGCCGCTGAGTGCTGATAACCGAGTCAACCAAGCGAAGCTAACGGTTAGTATAAGGGTGCGAATAAAGATATCTTTATTTAACGAAAATAGCCTAAGCATCTTCGAGCGAGTAAAGGCTTCACTATCTATGGTAAATAAAGCTTTAACAGACACTCGTAAATGCATCTTTGCCAGTGACAGTGCGATGACGAAGCCAATCCAGTAGGCAATGGTCGTGCCCAGAGCCACACCTTTAAGTCCCATGTCTAAACCGAATACGAACCACAACGTCAGGCCAATATTTAAGATCGCAATACCACTTTGCTGATAGAGTAAATAGCGAGTGCGGCCTTGACCGGCAAACCAACCGATAAAGGCAAAGTTCATCAGCTCTGCCATGACGCCCCATAGCCGAACGTCAAGATAAGTCTTGGCAGCAGCGCCACTCGCTGGACTGGCCGCTAACAAGTGCAAGCCAAAATCCACTATCAAAGGCTTTAGTAGCAGCAGCAACCCACCAATGGTAATGGCAAGAATAAGAGCGCGTTGTAAGATAGACAGTAATTTAGGCGCTGCAAGTTGATGTGGTGATAAATGGTACTTATTATTAGCTTTAGTCGAAGCTGAAGCTTTATCTCCTGACTTTGTTGCACTGCCTAGCGCTTGGGCCGATAGCCCTGAAGAAGCGTATTGCAAAAAGTTAAAGCTAACGAGCAGGAGTGTTAATAGCTGAATAGCAAGCCCCATGCCTGCTAAGTTAGCTGCTTTAGGCATATGACCAACGATAGCGGTATCGATAACCCCTTGTAGCGGCATTGCCAGATTGGCAAATAATACAGGCAGCGCGATAGCCACGATATGACGATAGCGATGGTCTAAAGGCGGCGGCGTGGTGCTAGATGATACGGTATTTGGCATAGCAGGCTTCGGCTCTTATCGCGTAATAGATTAGTGGTATCGTCTTAATAAGATCTTCAAAAATTAACTTCACTTCAATAGAAAAGCACCTAATAATAGGTGCTTTTCTAATTTAAAATAATTGTTAACTTAAGACAGCAGTTCTATCTTAAGACTGTTCTTGCTCAAACATCTTAGGGTCATTAAAGGTTACTACTTCTTCCTCAAATTCAGGCTTGACCTTAACCACAAAGTCATCACGCGATAGTCCCATGCGTAGTGGAATTGAGCTGGCGATGTAGACAGAAGAATAAGTACCTGCCAGTAGACCAATAAATAGTGCCACTGAGAACCAGTATAGCCCCTCACCACCCAAGAACATCATAGCTAGAACAACCAGTAATACAGTGGTAATAGTCATGATCGTCCGGCGTAGCGTTTCGGTCAATGATAGATCCAGAATCTGCCGCGGCGAGATACCACGAACTCGGCGGAAGTTCTCACGGATTCGGTCATAGACGACAATGGTATCGTTTAGAGAGTAACCGATCAGAGCTAATACTGCCGCTAATACCGTTAAGTCAAAGGGCCAGCCGAATAGAGCGAAGACACCCACTGTGACAATCGTGTCATGGAATAGCGCTACCACAGCGCCGAGTGCGAGCTTAAACTGAAAGCGCAAGGCGACATAACCAAGCATACAAGTAAGTGCTAAAGCTAAGGCCATGACCGAGTTTAGATAGACTTCATTACCGACTTGGCTACCAATAATATTAACATTGCTAATTTCAGCATTATTATTGGGAAGATCTAAAGCAGCATTTAGCGCTGTGTTAAGACCATCGACACTGTCGGACTGGGGCGGCAGGCGAACCAAAAGCTCTTTTCTAGTACCCAGATACTGAACTACCGCATCATTAAAGCCATTGCTCGCCAAGGCATTAACGACTTCTGTTTGCTCCACAGGTTGCTCGTAAGTGACATCGGTTGAGACCCCGCCGGTAAAGTCTAAGCCTAGATTTAAGCCATTAACAGCGATGGCTATAATACTGCCTATGACCAATAGCAAAGAGAGCAGTGCCATTGGTTTTTCAATCTTCATAAAACCAATGATGCGCTGATTACCAACAGCTTTCAAACCACCTTCGGCGATAGCAGCATCATCTGCTGCGCTATCAGTGTCAATAGACGTGTCACCTGACGTCGATACGGGGGCAGTTAAGTCAGTAGTGGAGCGAGATTTTTTATTAAGTGTCTCGTGGTTGGTCTTTGCGTTGCTGCCTTTGCCATCACGGCGAGGCTTGCTACGACGTCTACGACGACGCTCAGCAGCACTCAGGTTGGCATCACTACTTGGGGTAGTTGGGGTATTATTACCCGTGTTTGGATTGTTTTGTTCAATCGCCATTATAATCTCCTAGCCGATGCTCAACTGTTTGACGGATTTGCGTTTACCGTAGGCAAGCTGCACTAGAGCGCGAGTTACCAAAATAGCAGTAAACAGTGAGCTGACAATACCGATCGCTAGAGTAATAGCAAAGCCTTTAATAGGGCCAGTACCAATAGCGAAGAGGATGAATGCCACCAGTAAAGTCGTAATATTGGCATCAAAAATACTACTAAAGGCGCGATCAAACCCAGCGACAATAGCAGACTTTGGCCTGACGCCATTGGCCAACTCTTCACGAATACGCTCAAATATCAGCACGTTAGCATCTACTGCCATACCGATAGTTAAGACAATACCAGCGATACCTGGAAGGGTAAGAGAAGAGCCTAGAATAGACATGATAGCGACCATGATTATGACGTTAATGGCCAATGCGACGTTAGCAATGAGACCAAATAAGCGATAAAAGATAATCATAAATACGAAGACTAACAGATAGCCGACTTGGGTTGAAAAGAGACCTTTATCGATATTTTCCTGACCAAGTGATGGGCCAATCGTTCGCTCTTCGACGAAATACATCGGTGCGGCTAGGGCGCCTGAGCGAAGTAGCAAGGCAAGCTCAGCTGCCTCAGCGTTACTATCTAGACCAGTGATACGGAATGAAGAACCTAAGACTGCTTGAATATTAGCACGGTTGATCACCTTAGTTTCAGCATATGGTGTGCGTACTTCTACAGTTTCGCCAGTTTGTGGGTCTTGCTCATAGGTGATACGTTGTTTATTTTCAATGAACAGTACCGCCATTTGCTCACCGACTGCTTGACTGGTCGCATTCTGCATCAGCTTACCACCGGCGCTATCTAAGGTAATGTTAACCTCAGGTCGACCATTCTCATCCAAGCTGGTCTGTGCGTTAGTCACTTTATCACCCGTAACGATAGCTTGACGCTCAAGCAGTACTGGAGGGCCATCTAAAGTCTCAAAGGGAAAAGCTTCTGTACCAGCAGGAGGAATACCACCAAAGTAGTCTTCGCTATTCTTAGCCACCATACGGAACTCAAGGTTCGCGGTGCGACCCAATACTCGTTTGGCCTCAGCAGTATCTTGAACGCCAGGTAGCTCTACGACAATACGATTAGCACCTTGTGACTGTACTAGAGCCTCTGCTACGCCCAGCTCATTAATACGATTGCGTAGAGTTGTTAGGTTTTGACCGACAGCATACTGATTTAGCTCGTCAATAGTAGCGTCGTTATAGGTCATCACCAGCGCCGCACCTTGCTGATCCATTGAAGATTGCAAGTTGAAGTTATTGCCCATACTGCTTTGCAATATATTCTGAGCGCGATCTCGAGCATCTGTATCATTAAAATGCAGGATCAGGCCTTTTTGCTCAGCTTTGATGCCTTTAACAGCGATACGCTCAGCTCTAAGCTCACGGCGCACATCGCGGCTAGCACTTTCTAGGCGCTGATTTAAAGCCTTATTCATATCGACTTCAAGCACAAAGCGAACACCACCACGTAAGTCGAGACCGAGCTTCATAGGTTTTGCGCCAAAGTCGCGCAGCCACTGTGGGGTAGTCTGTGCTAAGTTTAGGGCGACGACATAGTCATCTCCCAAGTCTTTTCTAAGGACTTCTTGAGCTCTTAGCTGATCTTCGGCGTTATCCAATCGGACCAATGCACTGTTATCCTCAAAAGTGCCGCCATGATAGTTAATGCCAGCTTCTTTAAGTAATGACTGCGCTTGGGTCAATACACCTTCAGTTAACTGAGTGCCAGCAGATTCACTGGTGATCTGAACCGCATCTTCATCAGGATACAGGTTGGGAAGGGCGTAGAGGCCAGCGAAGAACAGCACCACGACGATAACTAAATATTTCCAAGCGGGATATTGCATAATCACTTCTTCATATTGACTGAGACAAGAGTGGCGAGGGCAGCACAGGGGCGGAGGATAGGCTACTCAGACCTTATCATTCTAAAACCAAAATACATTCTAGAATCAAAAAGTTGGTCACCGTTAGTTCATACCTTAAGGTTAACCATATAAAGTATGAAGAAACAGTGATACCAACTTGGGCTCCGCTAGGCTTTTGCTAATTATCTAGATACTATTATTTAATATCTAAATACTGTCTATTGTGCCAGCTGGCAATACAGACAGTACTGAAGCACGCTGCACCTTGATATCAGTATTGTTGTTGAGACTAACAATGGCGTAATCGCCTTCAAGCTTTTTGATCCGGCCCATAAGACCACCAGCGAAAATCACTTCATTACCTTCCTTCAATGCTTCAATCATCGCACGGTGCTCTTTAGTGCGTTTAGATTGAGGACGAATAATCAAAAAGTAAAAGATAGCAAAGAAGGCGATCGGCAACAATAACTGACCAAATAATGATGCTGGACCTGCTGCCGCTTCTGGAGCCGCATGGGCGGATTGAATTAAAAAGCTCATAGTATTCTCGGGTTGATTCATCAATAAAATATGACGCATAGTAACAAAAATTGCTGCATTTGGTAACTGTTAATAGCAGCGCATAAGTAATTTTATTCGCTAGCTTGTCACTGTTCCCTCTATCATTTAATATGGCTAGGCTAATTGGCATGCTAGAATTGTCAGAGATTATAGCTAACAAGACGGTCAATCTTGTATACTAATGTTACTAGTAAGCTTAGCTTAATACTGCTCGGAGTTTCAGAGCAATATAGGCTATAGCTGATAGGGTTCGGTAGGACCTTATTGATGTAGATACCTGACTTATGTCATTGTCAGGCAGATTTGCTAGCGCTGCTAAAATTATAAATATAATAGAGTGACGAATACCATACACAATTTTATAAGTGTTATGCCTAGTCGTCTTGTATCTTGGTTCAGTGACCTAATATATTGTCTTTATATGTCGCAATCATTCGTAAGTTAGTCCCATTATCAATTCTTCAATTAGGTTATTTCTTCAATTAGGTTATTTAACTTGTTCAACACTGTTGTGTATTGTCGTCGTATGAATCCATCAAATAATATTAATACTTTACTGTCTGCTCATAATGGGCAATCAGAGGTTGCTCATTTGTCTATTAATAATATAACCATACAGAACCAGTGTGCGCCAATAGATATGCATTCTAAGACGCCTCTTCGCCGAGGGCTAGCGTCTGCTGGGTCATTACTAGGTAAGGCAGGCACTGGTCTTGCAATAGCGACTCTGCCTACCACGCTGTGGGCTGCCGATACTATGGTAGAGCCAACGACTACCAATATTGTTCTGCTTATATTTTTCGTGGTTATGGCTATCGGTGTCTCTTTTATTTGTTCTATGGCAGAGTCGGTACTACTTAGCATGACGCCATCGTTTATTGCCGATATTCGCGAAGACAATCCCAAAAAAGCCTCAATGCTAAAAAGGCTTAAAGTCGATAATGTCGATCAGTCACTCGCCGCTATCTTGACGCTTAATACCATTGCCAATACCTTAGGGTCTATCGGCGCTGGTGCTCAAGCGACCATTGTCTTTGGTAGTGCTTGGTTTGGACTATTTTCTGCGGTGATGACCTTAGCCATCTTGACCTTATCTGAGATTATCCCTAAGACACTCGGTACAGTCTATTGGCGGCAGCTCAGTGGCTTGGTCGCTTATTTTGTACGCGGCATTATTGTCATCCTCTTTCCAGTCATTTGGTTATCAGAGCGACTGACCAAGCTTTTGGTCCGTGGCAAAGAGTCGCATGTATTTAGTCGCCGCGAATTTGCTGCCTTAGCGAGCGTTGGTGAGGAGTCCGGTCAGATTGATCCATTAGAGTCGCGAATTATCCGTAACTTACTAGCTTTTGGGGCGATCAAGGTCGAAGACATTATGACGCCGCGATCCGTCATGCAGGCTTTTGAGCAATCGATGACCGTTGCAGAAGTCTTGGCTGAGCGGCCTAAACTGACTTTTTCGCGCTTACCTATTTATGATGAAGAGCTAGACGACATCAAAGGGTTTGTGCTAAAAACGGATATGCTGCTTGCTAAAGCCAATCATGCTATGAATAAGCCCTTGATACAGTTCAAGAGGGATATCACCTTCGTATTTTCTAAAATGAAGCTATTTGATTTGCTAGATTTGATGTTAAAAGAGCACATTCATATTGCGATTACGGTAGGAGAGTACGGTGAGGTTAAAGGTTTAGTGACTTTAGAAGATGTTCTTGAGACTTTATTAGGGCTTGAGATTGTCGATGAGATTGATAGAGTAGAGGACATGCAGGCGCTGGCTCGGCAATTGATGGATAAGCGAGTAGAGCGTTTAGGTATGAAGCTCAATGATGATGAGATCTATAATGATAGCGTCAATCAGTAAGCTCACTAACAATAAAAACCGTGGAGCAGACGCCGCACCGTGTTCATCGCCACTGTTACTTAGTACGCCGCTATAAATCTTAAAATAACGGCAATAAAGCCAGTATTTATTTTATTAAGGATTATTTTGCATAGCCTTTTAAAATAGTGATTGGATATTCATAAACAAGGGTTACACTTGTTGTTACATCACTGTTATATTAACGTGCTAATCTAAACTATTAGTGAGTACTTATAATGCTTTAGAGTGCATTGATTTCGAAGGATTGGCTAGCATGTTGAACTTTGATAATGCGGTTGAATCCAAGCGAGCTTTAAATATGGTTAAGCACATTGACATCTGAAGAGTTTTTTAAAGTTGGTTGTCGGACTTATCAGTGCCACACCTTTAGCGTCAATCAGATATTGATAGCGCGCCCCTTAGTTTAGGAACGTCCTTATGGCTTTTATAATGAAAAGTAATTTATTAAATGCTTCTATCTTTCGTACTGTATTTAGTTTGGCAACTGCCAAACGTGCAATGCGCGGTTTAAGCCTAATAACAGCTGGAACCATAGCTGCTGGCACAGCGGTGTCAGCTCAAGCTGCACCCATTACTGAAAGTGCAGTACAAGGGTATGCCTCAGCGATGAAGGCGGCCGCTAATAGTAAAAATATTAATCAAGTTGCAAGACTGGTCTCAGATGATGCTTTAATCTCATTGTCTCGTAAAGGTAAGACGACCAGCCTAGATAAAGACGCTTACTTAAAGTTATTACAAAGCAGCTGGAATCAGACGCAAAACTATCGTTATGAGATTACAGTTAATAATATAGTAACTTCAGGAGAGCAAGCGAAAGCGGATGTCAAGACTGTCGAGACTTGGGTCAAAGATGGTCAAAACGTTAGTTTTGTGACTTCCTCGCGCGTTACCCTTGGTTCGGGTAGTAATAATGCCATATTACTTAGAGCAGTCTCTCAAGTTACTATCAATTAACAACTAACTTAGCAAGTGAGGAATAACTATACTGCCAGTAGTTAATTGACTAATAGTTCAGTTAGTATTTATTGGAATAATTGGTTGCTGATTTGCCGTATATGCTCGTTATTAATCCAGTGCTATTTATAATGAATAATTAATTTTGCCCTAAGTCCTTTATACGCTATTGTTTTAGAGGGTTGTAGCAATATATTTTGATAATACTGATGTGTTAATAGTTGTCATATCTTGGTATAGACACTAGCTATACCATCCACCCACTTTTAATAACTTACTAAATGAGTGGGTTTTTACTTACCCAAATTGGTATTTGTCGTTATAATCTTCAGTCAAACCTACTGTAAGTTAGCATATTAACTGCTAAGCCTAATAAAAACAGCAAGCTCGTGTTATATTCAGTATTTAACTTAGGAAATCGACATAACGTAGTAGGATTAATTAGGGATGCCAAGGTTTCAGACGCTCACAGCATCCTTTTCAATTATCGATTATATTTAAGTCATTTAGGAAGCCTTATCAATCATGTCAACTGTCCCGTCTACCTCTCGCGCTTTATCCGTAGTTCCATTAAAACAATTAACGCTTGCTATCTCAGCAATTTTACTGGTCAGCGGTTGTAGTAATACCAGTAGTGTTAATGGTCCGGTAGTGACGAACACTCGTCCTGTCGTCAAGCAGCGGCCAGCGGCCAGTTCTTCAGCGGCAGCGAATGCGCAACAAGGATCAGTGGGTACTACGCCTGCAGACGGTGACTTCTCTACTGCCTTTTTGGACGAAGAAAGCTTAGATGAGCTAGCAGATTTGCTTGAAGCTACCGATATGACCATGGTTGAGGATAATAAACTGGCGATCCAGAAGTATGGTGACTTATGGAATAGACTGCGAGCAGGCTATCGCATGAATCATGGCCAGTATGGCTATAATGCTCGAATTGAAGCTCAGAAAAGCTGGTTTTCATCTCGTCAAGATTATCTAAATAGATTGGCAGCGCGTTCAAGTCGTTATCTATATCATACGGTAAGAGAGGCTGAGCGCCGTAATATTCCAACAGAGCTTGCCTTGCTGCCAGTGATTGAAAGCTCGTATGACCCTAGCGCGACCAGTAATGCAGCTGCTGCTGGCTTATGGCAGTTTATCCCTAGTACAGGGCGTATCTATGGTCTAAATCAAAGCAGCACTTATGATGGTCGCCGTGATGTCATTGAATCTACTCGCGCAGCTTACGACTTTTTGACAGCGTTGCACAATCAGTTTGGTAGTTGGGAGCTTGCACTGGCCGCTTATAATGCCGGACCTGGCCGAATCCAAAAAGCAATCGATAGTAATGCAGCGCGTGGTCTTCCTACTGATTTTTGGTCGTTAAGCCTACCCACAGAGACTCAGAACTATGTGCCTAGATTTTTGGCTGTAGCAGATATCGTCGCAAAGCCTGAGCAGTATGGGGTCTATCTACCTGCTATTGCTAACCGCCAACATTTCCGTAGTGTGCCGGTCAATTACGGTATTAGTTTGGCTGAAGTGGCACAAGTCACCGGTGTCAGCGTTGATGAGCTACAAAAGCTAAACCCAGCGCTGATTGCATCACGCATAGACTCTTCAGGACCACAGCGAGTGGTCATTCCTAACGATGTCAATGTCAATCTGGATGCAAAAATAAGTGCGCTCGGTGGTTATGGCAGTGCCGGTACTATGCAGGCACAAAATACCCCTGCTTATAACAATAAGCCTTATGAGAGCTCATCATTACCTTCTGACTCTTCAGCCCTCGCTGAATATGCAGCAAGTGCTAGCGTACCTAAGCAGACGACCAGCTACATTTCTCCTGTAAGTACTCCAAATAGTAGCTCTGTCTATAGTTCGCAGACCAATGTCGCTCAAGAGCCGCCAGTGAGCAGCAGCGAGATGAATAAGATTAATGCAGAACTCAAAAATAGTAATAGCTTGCCGACAACTTCAGCGCAGGTCACACAGAACAATACCATCGTGCAAGAGCCACCGTTAAGTGATGCTGAGCGCGACTTTATTGCCAAGCAGATTCAGCAGCAGACGCCGAGCGTCTCTGAGGTAGTAAGCCCTGTTGATGGTAATATTAAACTATCTGCTGTACAGACTCAGCAGTCGATATTAGAGGCCAAAGGTGAAGAGAAAAAGCTGAGCTTTAGTACGCCCAATAACCCAGTAGCCAGTAAGCCAAAGCCGCAAGGTAAGCGTACTACCTATACAGTCAAGCGCGGCGATACGCTGTCGAATATCGCTAGTAGAGCTGGGGTTAACTGGCGTGATATCGCGGAGTGGAATCAGATTGACCCTCGTGCCAATCTACTGGCGGGAAGTACGCTATATCTTTACAATGCCAAGCCAATTGCGCCGTTAAATACTAGCAGTAGTTCCTCGTCTAATAGTGCTACACCCTCACGTCCTGATAGCTATGTCGTTCAGTCTGGAGACACTCTCATTGGTACAGCCGGCCGCTTTGGTATGTCTGTCAGTGAGCTGGCCAGCTATAATAATCTGAGCAGTTCAGCGGAGCTGCTACGCGGTCAGCGGCTTTGGCTAATCCCAGGTAAAGTATCAAAAAGTACATCTAGTAGCTCTTCAAGCGCTACTACGTCAAGTAGTAACGCAAGTAGCAGCAGCTCAAGTTACAAAGGTAATACGACTACCTATACTGTAAAATCTGGTGATGGACTAATCGCGCTCGCCCGTGAGTTTGGCGTCTCAGTAGATACCCTAGCTGGCTTAAATGGGCTATCTACTAGGGATAACCTCTATGTGGGTCAGCGTCTTAAAGTTCCTGCTACCACGACGGCTAGTACTGCAGCTAGCTCCAGCGCATCAAGTAGTAACAGTCGCTCTAACTATGACGGAGCGACCAGCTCTTATACTGTGAAGTCTGGTGATGGCCTGATTGCGCTCGCCCGTGAGTTTGGCGTCTCAGTAGACACGCTGGCTGGCTTAAACGGACTATCTACTACCGATAACCTCTATGTGGGTCAGCGTTTGAAAGTGCCTGCTAATAAGGGCACCTCTAGCAGTACTCAAAGCTCTAGCAATAGTCGCTCAAGCTACAACGGTCCTACCTCTTCGTACAAAGTGGCATCTGGTGATACATTGATCGGCATTGCTAACAAGATAGGCGTTAGTGCAGAGCAAATTGCTGCTATTAACAGCTTTGATGCCAAATCACAGCTTCAGCGTGGTCAAACGATCAAACTACCCGTAAGCCAAGATAAAGTGAGTATTCGGCTTAATGATGAGCCAGTTAAGTATAAGGTAGCTTCAGGTGATACTTTAACTGGCGTAGCTGCACGATATGGTGTATCAGTCAGCGACTTGGCGGCAGCAAATAATATCTCCACGTCGGCTAATCTAATTCGTGGCCGTACCATTACCATTCCTGCTAAAGGCTCAGCAGCATCGTCAACGAGTCGCTCAAGCTCCAATAATACGCAGTCGTCATCAACCTCGAGCAGCGCAAGCACTGGATCAAAGCTCTCCAATACTGAGCGCTACAAAGTGCAATCTGGCGACAGTCTCATTGGTCTTGCTCGTAAATTTGGTGTGTCTGTCGATGATCTAGCGGCCACCAATAATATAGCGAGTAATGCACAGCTACAACGAGGCCAGAGCTTACAAGTACCGAAAGTGACTGTTAGCTATAAGGTGCAAAGTGGTGATAGCTTGATTGGCTTAGCGCGCAAGTACGGGGTATCTACCAAAGAGCTTGCTGATATGAACAATCTTGAAGCCAATGCACAGCTGCAACGCGGCCAAACCTTGACTGTCCCTAATCGTTAGTGGTTAATGATTAACAAGCTAGTAATAGAATGCTCTTATTCCAAAAAAACGCTGCTCATTTAGGCAGCGTTTTTTTTGGTGATAATGTCTTCACTGGCAACTAGCAACGAGATTCAGTATTAGACAGTCTGCGTCTTTATCGACTCAAGATAGCTACGAATATTGCTCACGTAGTGCATACACTGAACGTAGCGACCATTCGACTTAGCGTGATCACTTAAATAGGCATAGACATTCGCCCAACTGTTTTTATCTTGACCGGCTGCCTCAAGCTTACGCTGGATACTTTTTACTGCATTTGGACCCATATTGTAAGCCGCTAGAGCAAACCATAAGCGGTCAGTTTGGGGTACATCTGCAAACTGCGCTTTCATCTCTTCTAGATAGCGCGCGCCGCCGCTGATACTTTGGGTTGGGTCCACGCGGTCTGATACGCCCATAGCTTTAGCGGTGCTATTGGTCAGCATCATAAGCCCTTTTACACCGGTGGGTGATATCGCATTGGCATTAAGGTGTGACTCTTGATAGCCCATAGCGACGAGCAGCTGCCAGTCATGATTGTACTCGCTAGCTTGCTCTTTAAATAAAGACTGATAATCGGGCAGTCTATCTGACAATGCTTTATTAAAATGCTGTTGATTATAGGCATCTTTTAATAAATTTTGATTATAAAATGCCGCCAGCTTTTGGGTGTTCTCTACTTTTACATTGTCACATAAGAAGTGACTGGCTTTTTGCGATAGAGGATCATCAGCATCGGCGAATGTCCAGCTAACCTTAGGGTGCAGTCCATTCGCTGTCAACTTAGCATCCTGACCGCAGCTTAGATTCATTGATGCTAAGGCAAACTTATTGATCTCTTGGGTGCTTGAGGTGGTCAATGCCAAATCAGCTTCCCCTCTTTTGACGGCAGCTAACGCCTGAGCATCAGTGGTATATGTCTTAAGATTAATGCTAACCTCAAGCTCATTGGCATAGCTTCGTGCCAAATCATAGCCGAAGCCATGTTGGAAGTTGTCCGTTGCAAAAAAAGTACTGTCACCCGGTACCGAGGCGATAGTCAATGACTTATTTACCATGACGCGGTCAAAGGCATGGACACCGTTGCCCGTCGTCGTAAGACTCTTAGCTGGTAAGGACAATAAAGCAATACTTGATAGTTGGACAATTTTTTTGGTAGTTGAAAAGCGATTAAATACGGCAGGCTTACTTGTAGTGTTCATATCACTGCGCGTCTTGCCGACGAACTTCTTAAGTCGTCTGCTGGCGCTTTGCGTCGATACTTTGACACGATAAGTAATACGATGCATGTATGTCTCCTAGATATAGCCATCTAACTCACTGGTACTACAGCACTTGGGGATTTATCAAATGATAAACGTCAAGTCGGCTTAAGTAGATGTAGACTTTATCTTCATACGAGGCTCATTTAGCACTATATTGATCATAGGCTGATAAAGCTCTAAAGATAAGTCCAATCAGAAAGACTGGCTCAGTACAATCTCGACGTTGGTCTAACTATCGCCCACGTCATAGTACTGCCCCAAGCTTTCTCAGAGTAAGGTCATGAATAAGTTAACCGTGGCTCAAGATATCTCAATGATCAATAAGGGTTTATAGAGTCATTGATAGCAGCTGATTCTAGCTACTGATATACCTTGTCTGGCTATTGATAAAGCTAAATATCATTCAAGTATTCAATTTATGAGATTGACATGCAGAATTGATAAATAGTATTAAATAGCCTAGCCTCAGGCAGAACTACTCAGCCCATGATTAACATATCTATCGTTATGGGCATTATGAGTAGGACGGCAAGGATTATTGATAGGAACTATGCTGGTCGAATAAGGCACGCAATGATACTGCTACTTGCTAAATAACCGCATCGAGCTATAAAAGGCACAGCCTGTTAATAATCGATTTAACTGATGGCTGAAAGAATTGGAATGCTCATGACAACACAATTTCTTACAACTTTTCTCAGTTGTTAATATGCGGCTTAACGAATGAATATTCAAGGTAGGATTAGTGAAGGACGATAAAACACAATAAAATTATAACAAGCGGTAACTTTATTAGTGAATTTAGTCCTATACTGTTCAACATAGGTTCAATGGTAATTAGAATATCTAATTAACAAATAGAGCTGTTTAAGCAAGTCATTTTTGCAAACGCTCTATTTATTTTAACTTTTATCCCTTACTAGAAAAGCACTGAGAGTCAATATCAAACGGGATTAGCAATATCGGTAAAGCTGACCTCCAACAATAGCTCTCGCTGAATCAGCTCACCTAATGCCTTAATACCGCCGCGCTCTGTCGCATGATGACCGCAAGCAAAGTAATCCACTCCAAGCTCTCGAGCGCTATGAGTGGTACGCTCTGAGATCTCACCCGAGATAAAGGCATCGCAGCCCATGAGCGCCGCTTGGTCAATCATATCTTGCGCTGCGCCTGAGCATAGAGCAATCTTTTGTAGTTGTCTATCTGCGCCTTCAGAGCTACCAAAGATTACCAAGGGGTCGCGGCTTAATACTCGGTGCAACTTACTCTGAAAGTCAGACGTACTAATAGGGGCGCAAGTGGCAATATTGCCCACAGGATGGCTTTCTTCGGGATATAAGCCTCCTGTTATCTCAAGATCGAGCTGGGCTGCTAAGACAGCATTATTGCCAATAATTCGATGTGCATCTAAGGGAAGATGATAGGCCAGTAGGGAGATACCGTGCTGCATGAGCTTGTGAATTCGGCGACCTTTCATCCCTGTGAGGGCAGAGGGTTCACCTTTCCAAAAGTAGCCATGATGGACAAGTAGGGCATCTGCGTTTTGCTCAATCGCGGCATCAATAAGTGCTTCACAAGCTGTCACTCCAGTGACGATACGACGAATAGGCTGCTGTGCATCGACCTGCAATCCATTGGGGCAGTAGTCTTTAAAGGCATTGGCTTGTAGGTATTGGTCACACCATTTTGCTAAGGCAGTTGGGCTAACCCCTTGCTCTGATTGATGAGAGCTTGTAGAGGTATTGTCATCTCTGTCGTTACTTATAAGGCTTACTGATGGTACATCCAAACTCATAATAGCTCCAATTAAAGTGATAAGGTAATGATTTTAGAGGTAATGGTATTTTGTTAAAAGTGCTTTTAAGTAGCTATATTATAAAGTGAAAATTTTAAGATAATGGCAAGAGTTTAAGCCCATTAAATGCTCGCTCTAGTCAAAGAGAACTCGCTTTAAGATAAATTAGACTGTTGTCATCATGCTATTTGAAATATAACAGCGGGCCACTATAATAGCCGTTAAGCGAAAATTAAGTATGATACTATCGCTGGTAAGTAATGAGAAAGCCTGCAAAAGTTTACGAAGAATACTATCTAGAGTCATTAGCCCTAACCAGCCATGAAATATTTCTGTAAATACACTTAACAAAAGCCATTAAAAAAGGCACGAGTGTATTCTGTGAATGCTGATGCTAGATGGTAAACTATGACGCTGGTATAGGATGCACGTGGCTAATTACTGATAAGCGATATTAGTACTTAATTTACCTATTCTGTTTGTTTCTACTATTAAGATTACTCCCATTATTGAGGGGTAGCTCCCAAGAGGTCTATCTATGGCACGGTCCGCGAACAATAATAAAATATCTTTTTGGAAATGGTTACCTTGGCTGTTATTACTGGCAATGCTGACGGCTTTTGCTTGGCTATTTATAGACAGTCAAAATAATAAAAAAGATACTTGGGAGCCGCCACGTGCTGAACAGTCGCCAGCTGAGCGACTACAGACATCTGACAAGCCAGCACCCGTAACCTCTTATCATGATGCGGTTGCTAGAGCCTCTCAGTCGGTGGTCAATATCTATACTACGCAAGTCGTTAATAATCATCCTTATATGGATGATCCTGTGCTGCGACGCTTTTTTGAGTTTCATGGTGGTATGCCCCAGCAAGAGCACGGCGAGACTAACTTAGGCTCGGGGGTTATCGTCTCTGCTGACGGCTTTATCGTGACCAATGCGCATGTGATTGAAAAAGCTGATGAGATTACGGTAGCCTTTAATGATGGCCGCAAGAGCCGAGCTAAGGTTATTGGTACTGATCCCGATAGTGATCTTGCTGTCATCAAAGTTGAGATGAGTGGACTTACACCGCTGGCATTCCGTAAAGCGCCTATTGAAGTCGGTGATGTCGCACTCGCTATTGGTAACCCATTTGGCGTAGGTCAGACTGTGACGCAGGGCATCATCTCAGCGACAGATCGTACTGGTTTAGGCGTTAATAAGTTTGAAGACTTCATTCAGACTGATGCGGCTATCAACCCGGGTAACTCAGGTGGTGCTTTGGTCGATGCTCATGGCGAGCTGGTCGGTATCAACACCGTGATATTCTCGCGCTCAGGTGGCTCAATGGGTATTGGCTTTGCCATCCCAACAGGGCTAGTGGAGCAAGTAATGAATGCCATTATTCAAGATGGCCGCGTGCGCCGAGGCTGGCTTGGTATCGAGGTCCAATCTCAGCTCCGTGACCCAACGCAGCTAGAGACAACGACAGGCGTTGAGGTGCTAAACGTCATTCCAGGCAGCCCATCAGCGAAGAGTGGTCTGCAGGTCGGTGATGTGATCCTGAGTATTGATGATGTCGAGATGACTGATGCTAATACTCTGATTCAATATGTCGCTCGAAAGTCACCCGATACTATTTTGAATGCGCAAGTGCTACGTAAAAATGGCAATCAGCAGGTCAATAAGCAGATTCAGATATTACTTGCGGAGCGACCTGTACAAGACAGCCCTGAGATACCCCTTATTGAAGAGCCATACTTAGAAGAGCCGCAACTGGATGTGCCCAATAGTAGAGCGCAAGAAGCACCGATATCTGATGAAGAGCGCGCGCGACTACGTGAAGAGCTTATTGAGCTGTTTGAGCATGATATGCGTAACCGCAATGGTCAGTAAGTAAGCTATGAGCCTAGAGCGTACGGACTTATTTAGCAGATGCGCTAATAAAGCTCATTACCATCTATTAAAAAGGGAGCCGTATGAGGCTCCCTTTTTTGTGGCTAGAGTATTGACTGAATGGGATAAGCAGCTGTGCTTAGTATTTGATGGTTTGCTTAATCCATATCAGTCTGGAATACGCTCATGACTGATATGGATGACCCCTTGAACTCGGCAGCAGCAGGGCAATATCTCATCTTCGTCAATCATAGCAAGCGGTGCTGTGGGGTAATCGACTGGGTGTGAGCCTGAGATCAGCTTGACTCGGCAGCTGCCGCAGTAGCCTTCTTTGCACTGAAACTCTACATTGTGCCCTGTACGCAGAAGGCCCTCAAGCAAGGTCTCATCTTCATGCAAATAAAACTGTGTCCGACTGGTCTTGACCCAAGTCATAATTCACCTTTGATGTTGCTGTGGACAATATCGTGAACGGCTTATTCTTTAAACCTTACTAGCAAATTGAGACAAGCTAATGATAGCTGCTTATGATGCTACTTAGCGTCTGCCCCAATCCACTATTTCTAATGCTTAATTTTTAGCACTTAACTCAAAATTGTGAGCTATAAATTACAGCTCAAAGTCATCGAAGTCGCTGTTTGATAAGTCTGAATCGATCTGACCGACCAGATACGAGCTGATTTCAGTCTCTTGCGGCGCGACCTGAACATTGTCTGATGACAGCCAAGTATTAATCCACGGAATGGGGTTGGACTTGGCATTCGGGAAGATGGCTGGCAGGCCGACCGCTTCCATGCGCAGGTTAGTAATGTACTCGACATACTGGCACAAGATGTCTTTATTTAGGCCAATCATTGAGCCATCTTTGAACAGATAGCCCGCCCAAGCTTTTTCTTGCTCAGCGGCTGCGCGGAAGATCTCGATACTCTGCTCATGGCAGTCTTTGGCGATTTGCTCCATTTCAGGATCATCTCTGCCTGAACGCAAAATGTTAATCATATGCTGGGTACTGGTCAGATGCAGCGCTTCATCACGAGCGATAAGCTTAATGATTTTAGCATTGCCTTCCATCAATTTACGCTCAGCAAAGGCGAATGAGCAGGCAAACGACACATAAAAGCGAATGGCTTCTAGGACATTGACCGCCATTAGGCATAAATACAGCTTTTTCTTAAGTATCGGTAAATCTACCGTGACCTCATTACCATTAATGGTGTGTGTGCCTTCGCCAAATAAGCTATAGACCTGTGAATGCTGATACAGGTCGTCGTAGTATTTGGCGATGTCTGAGGCGCGGTCTAGGATGTTTTTGTTGTCCATAATATCATCGAACACCAAGCTTGGGTCAGTGACGATATTACGGATAATATGGGTATAGCTGCGCGAGTGAATGGTCTCGCTAAATGACCACGTCTCAATCCAAGTCTCAAGCTCAGGGATAGACACCAGCGGTAACAGTACTACATTGGGGCTGCGACCCTGGATTGAGTCGAGCAGAGTCTGGTACTTGAGATTGCTCAAGAATATGTGCTGCTCATGCGTCGATAGATTGCCAAAATCAAGGCGGTCTTTGGACACGTCTACTTCTTCTGGTCGCCAAAAGAACGACAGTTGCTTTTCGATCAGCTGCTCAAAGATCGGATGCTTCTGTTGATCGTAGCGGGCGACATTGACGGGCTGACCAAAGAACATCGGCTCGGTTAGGGCGTTGTTTTTGGTTTGGCAAAAGATGGAGTAGGTCATGGGTATTACCTTGATGCGTTTGGTTGGGTCTGGTTATGATTAATAAGTAGTGTGGGTGCAGCGTTAGCACGACTCACAATATATTTAAATTAGGGGGCTATCTTAAAGCCTTAAAGCTATTCGCCAAAGTGCAAAGTTTGCTCTGGCGTGTCTTGACAATATTGACTGCCCCAATCAATGCGGTAGGGTTTTAAGGCTCAATATCATAAGCATCTGCCCTTTGTTGCCAGTAGTTCAGTTTTTCCTTATATTTCCCAGAGTCATCATTTAGCTCTGAATATAGCTCTGCTAAAATAAAGGTAGCATAAACACTCCCCTCATTAGCCAATACTTCAAGCTTATTTAGTTGCTCAGCACGACATGACTCATCTGAATTAAAAGAGTGGTAAAAATCATCCCGAATTAGAGATGCTTTGATACTAGTAGACCCTGCTCGTAGCAATAAGGCGTCAATGACTTGACTGAATTCCTCGCTATTTGAGCCATAAACAGGATTATCTTCATTGATATCATTAGAAACAAAGGCTAGCAAAGAAACAGCCAATAACTCGGGAATGCGACTGGGGTTGTCCCGTTCGTAAAAGTCAACTAACTTTGCAAGATAGGTAATTGCAAGATAGTCATCTTTGGGCACATATTCGCCTGTAAAATAATAAGCATAAAGCTTAAACAATGACGTCACGGCTTCCTCTTGCGTGATGACGTGATCGTTAATATTTACAGTCTTATTGTGTTGCTCGCTTCCGATATTATACTGGTTTCTTATACTGTCAAGGTCATCATACTTTGGCAAATCTGTAATATCAGCTGGCATATAGTGTTCTTCAGCGAACTTGCGTAGCTCATTAATATACTGTGATTTTTCTTTATTAATCGTTATCGGTCTATCACGTTTCATCAGTTGATACTGTAACGCTTGCTGGTAGTGATAATCACAGGGTATGAGATGACGCTCAGTCTCAACCCTTAACGATTGACGGCTTTGAGTATTTGCATAGCTACTGGTAGCAAAACATAATGCTAATATTGATAAAGGTAGAGTTAATTTATTCATCGCTCTAGACCTATTTCATAATTATGGTCGTAAATTTTAAAGGTTAATCTAGATAAGTCATCTCATAACCACGCCCATTGGTGGGTCGGCTTTTTCAAGCTGTGTCGTGCCTAGTATCGTTGGTGGGTTATTAGCCCACCCTACAAATCTTGTAAATTATGGATGTACGCTGTGGCTTTAGCCTAGCTTATTTGTGATGTCATCTTTGGCAAAATACGCACCCCATATCTACCATTGTGACAAATTCATCCAATAACCGATTGATAGTGGTAATTCTTTAATCATAAACTTGGGTTCTTGTTCTAAGATTATTTGATGTAATCTAAGTTCACTAACTTCTGAGTTTAAGCAGTTATTTAAAACAATTCCCTTCTTGCAATTATTTATATTCAAGTTGCTTATTTTTATATTAGAGGAGTCTGTTGCACTTACACCAATTTCAAAACCATCAAAATAACAGTGCGTTATAGAGCTATTAGTACATCCTTCTATATGTATAGCAGCCATTTACCCACCAATAATTGTTTGGAAAAGGATAAGATATGGTATGAGCTGAGGAGCTAACTCATTTTTAATAGTGATCCAATTACTTAACAATGAACTTAATTCAAGTAGAGTATCTTTAATGCTGCTAGATTGATGGTGATTAACAATCAAACTATTAAGTTTATTAAGCACTTCCTCTTGAAAACTATGACCTGTGATAGGGTTTGTAGAAGCGTCTTGGATGGATAAAATTTCATTCTTCAGCTTATGCAAGTGTTCTAAAGTAACTTCGTCTATAAGCTGGATATTTTGAATATGATTATTAGAAGAGTTATTTATAACTACAGCTTTACTATTACCGTTATTTGACTGTACGGAAACTCCATTTATTATATTATTGCCGCCGCCATTTATTTCCACACCTATAGACATACAACTTCCTTAATTATTCTGAAAATAGCATAACTCACAGAGTCGAAAGACAAATCTTATCATTGAAATACAATGATAAATGATCAAATCCTAGGCTTAATTAAACTTAACGCTCTATCCGATATCCAAACCGTGGGTTGTACCCACGCTACGGTTCTTACCAAAATTGTAGGGATGGTGGGTTACGAATTTGTCAGCCCACCCTACAAACCTCGAAAATTATAACCGTAGGCTGTGGCTTTAGCCCAGTGCATTGATAAGATTCATAATGCTGGGCAAGATGCCAAGCCTACGCGAGCCTTATTACAGATGCTAATAACTCGAAAGCTTCTGCCCTTCGCCGAGGGACGAGGCGCGGCCATAGTCATAAAAAATAAACTACCCGTGCCTCGCATAATTCTCAATGTCTAAAATGCTCCGATATTAAGGCTAATAAAATCCCTCTAAATCTCCATTTAGAAAAGGGAGACTTCAAAACCTAGAAAACCCCTCTCTTGCGAAGCAGTGCTTCTCACCCGTTTAAAAAAGGGAAACTTCAAAGTATCTATAGCTTACAAGCGCCGCCAGCACAGCCATCATCTTCCATATCTGCTTGCGCGTCATTGGCACCATCACGGGTGTTGTGATAGTACAAGGTCTTGACGCCGAGCTTGTAGGCGGTCAATAAGTCTTTGAGCAGCACCTTCATAGGCACGCGTGACCCTTCAAAGCGGCTAGGGTCATAGTTGGTATTGGCCGAGATGCTCTGGTCGATGAACTTCTGCATGATAGCGACAAGCTTTAAGTAGCCGTCGTTATTGGGCATTTGCCACAGTAGCTCGTATTGACCTTTTAGATTGCCGATATCGGGAACGACTTGCTTGAGGATACCGTCTTTAGAGGCCTTGATAGAGACCAGACCGCGTGGTGGCTCAATGCCA
This sequence comes from Psychrobacter pygoscelis, assembly GCF_004335015.1. Taxonomy (GTDB): domain Bacteria; phylum Pseudomonadota; class Gammaproteobacteria; order Pseudomonadales; family Moraxellaceae; genus Psychrobacter; species Psychrobacter pygoscelis. Next base: position 286,810 of record NZ_RQRU01000003.1, on the reverse strand, counting down.
TTGGTGGCGTTGGCAATCTGACTAGAGGTCTCAGACGGCATCAATGCAGAAAGGGTCGAGTTACGCAGGCCGTGGGTCTTGATGTCTTCGCGTAAGGCTTCCCAATCGAGATGCAATGGCTCTTGGCAGACTTTATCGAGGTCGGCTTTATAAGTATCAATCGGCAAGATACCTTGCGAGTAGGTGGTATCGGCAAAGGCTGGGCACGCACCTTTTTCTTTGGCAAGCTTGTTCGACGCCTTTAAGAGGTAGAACTGCAAGGCTTCAAAGGTTTTGTGCGTCAGACCAAGCGCGGCTTCTTCAGAATACTTCGTGCCGTTCTTAGCTAGATAGTACGCGTAGTTGATGACGCCGACGCCTAGAGTACGGCGCTTTCTACTGCCATTTTCAGCGGCTTTGACCGGATAGTCTTGATAGTCGAGTAGTGCATCTAGCGCACGCACGATAAGCTCGGCAGGCTCTTCGATATCACTGACGTCGTTGACTTTGCCTAGGTTCACCGCTGACAGCGTACACAGGGCAATCTCGCCGCTTTCATCATTGATATTGTCAAGAGGACTGGTCGGCAGCGCAATCTCCATACACAAGTTGGACTGGCGAATCGGCGCGACTTTAGGGTCGAATGGACTGTGCGTGTTGCAGTGATCGACGTTCTGAATATAGATTCGACCGGTACTGGCACGCTCTTGCATCATCATGCTGAATAGCTCAGTGGCTGGAATGTGACGCTTACGGATATTCTCGTCTTGCTCGTATTGATGATACAGACGCTCAAACTCGTCTTGGTCTTCAAAGAAGGCGTCATAAAGACCTGGCACATCAGAGGGCGAGAATAGGCAGATATCTTGGCCTTTGATCAGGCGAGTGTAGAGTAGCTTGTTCAGCTGAACGCCGTAGTCCATCTGGCGCACACGGTTGTCTTCGACGCCGCGGTTGTTTTTCAGAACTAGCAACGACTCGACTTCTAAGTGCCAAAGTGGGTAGAAGAGGGTGGCTGCACCGCCACGGACGCCGCCTTGCGAGCAGCACTTGACCGCCGTCTGGAATAGCTTGTAAAAGGGAATACAGCCAGTGTGCTGGGCTTCACCGCCACGGATAGGGCTACCAAGAGCGCGGATGCGACCAGCATTGACGCCGATACCGGCACGCTGTGACACGTAACGCACGATGGCGCTAGTAGTGGCGTTGATAGAGTCGAGGCTATCACCACATTCGATGAGTACGCATGAGCTAAACTGCCGCGATGGCGTACGTACGCCAGACATGATAGGCGTAGGCAAAGAGATCTTAAACTGTGAGGTGGCGTCATAGAAGCGCTTGACATATGTCATACGCTCAGACTTATCATAGCTGGCAAACAAGCACATACCGACGAGCATGTAGAGGAACTGCGGGCTCTCGTACACGGTCTTGGTGACGCGGTCTTGCACCAAGTATTTACCGGCCATCTGTTCAACGGCAGCATAGGCAAGGTTCATATCGCGCCAGTGGTCGATGTAGTCGTTTAGCTCATTGAATTCATCCAAGCTATAGTCCGCTAAGATGTGCTCATCATACCTACCCTCAGCGGTTAGCTTGCTGACCTGATCGTACAGATGCGGTGGGGTGAATTGGTTATAAGCAATCTTCCGTAGATGAAAGATGGCCAAGCGCGCCGCTAAGTACTGATAATCTGGCGTATCTTCTGAAATAAGGTCAGCGGCGGCTTTAATGATGGTCTCATGAATATCACGCGTACGAATACCATCATAAAATTGAATATGCGACTTAAGCTCTACTTGCGATACCGAAACATTGTCAAGCCCATCTGCTGCCCATTCTATAACCTTATGGATTTTGTCTAAATCAATTGGCTCTAGGCGGCCGTCACGTTTGGTAACTTGGATTTGATCAATATGGGTCATGGTAGTCCTCAGTGAATATTCAGATTTGAGTAACAAAGGTGATGACTCGCTATAAACAACTTGATGATAGTGGTCTCACTAAATTGTCATAAATAATAGGCTTTTTTTGACGATGGTCGGCGCACGACAAGGGTGAAATCTAATCGATTGAATTGCCCTTAGTCATAGCGACTATTGCGTGACAACGGCATCCATAAAAGTCTTTATTAGCTCGTCTGCTATCTGCGACTCAAGTTCGCTAACGGGCTGTCAAAGTGTGCAGCGTTCTGCACTATTTTGAAGCAGATTTGAAGCAAAAATTAAGCAATAGACCACCCCTGCCATTAGTTGTGATTTACGTAATGGACACAAGATATGGGGTATAGTTGCTTTGTTAGACACAATATAGCCGGAATAAATTTGAATTGCTAGATTGATTTTAGAATAATTTTGTGGTTATCAGCTCAGAAAAAAGAAGGCTTCAAATACAAGTCAGAAGCGATGGGGGCTAGGTAAAAGTCAATAGTAAAAAAAATATTTTATTGAATAAAAAACTTATGCGTACTTTGACAAATTTCTAGAAATGTGACCATGAGATATCAGTCACCTTTTACAGCGGTTAAAAGTCAGCCAAAAGAACCTTGATACCTCGCAAAAACACAACAACTACGCAAGGTTACGCTCGTCACACTTTTAAGACGAGAGTAACAGTTATCTTTTAGGTAATACTGTCACAGCAGCGTACTATAGGTCTAATTAAAATATTTTATGACTCAGTAGATCATATGACTACTGAATTAACTGATTTTTTAGTTTTTGCCGATAGTTGGGTAATAGTCGACACATTGCGTACTATAAAATTTTTAAAGTCTGCTTTAAGCCCACTTTAGAGCAAAGTATTAAGTCCACAGTCAGGCCCAACTATCGAATACCCTCAGCTCTTTAACCTTTAACAGCCCTTCTCGCAAAAGTGACCAGCACCCTCGATACCACCTTGGGTAAATATAGTACGCCAATCAGCATAATGTAGATTTGCTTTATGACTCACCATCTTAATAGATTTATTCATTCACTACGCGATTACTTGCGCCATTCGAAAGAATTCGGATATATAGCCCTGCCACTTAGTAATATTAGAATAACAGCTGTCATAGAGCATCTCCTAGATATCAACTTGAAGCCAATACTGCATGTCTTATTAGCAATTATGACTTTATTGTTGATATTAATCCTCATTTCACTATGGTATGAGATAATTATATTGCGACAAAAGGATGATCAGTAGTCATGGCTTGCTACAGTCGTTTAAGCCTAATAACAATTAGCGTTGTCTTTAGCGCTATCTTATAGCACTCGTCTTGCTTGCCTTACTCGCTTGTTTTGCCGCATTAACGTAGTACTTTAAAGCACCATGCGTACTGTTTTTGCCTCGGCAAGGGCTGCATATAAAGCATTTACTTGCTCAGCGGAGGTGAGGCGTAAGTTGACACGCGCTGAGTGAAAGCGGCCAGTCCTAGAGGGCACGACTTGGATAGATGCTAAATCAAACTCTGGGAATTGGCTACCTAAAATGAGCTTTATCTCGTTGAGTAGTGACTCATGCTCACCTTCATGACCAATGATACTCATCGGGTAGTCCATAGGAAAATCCCAAAGCTCAGGATTTTGAATATCGGTCTTTTTGCCTTTTATCTTGCCAACGTTTGCCATCATCTCAGTGATATTGATGTTGGTATTGTTAGAGCCGTTAGCATCATTGTTATCATTACTCATAATAATTCCCTAGACAGTTAAATTAAGTGGCTGGTATCTGCTGATGTGAATAATCACTTCTCTATCAGTATAACCACAAAAAAGCTGAGACTTAGCTCAGCTTCTTGTTGATAGACCTAACCTTAATGTAAGGTCTTAATTAGTCATTTTCAAGGAATGAGCGTAGGTGCTCAGAGCGAGAAGGGTGACGCAATTTACGTAGAGCTTTAGCCTCGATCTGGCGAATACGCTCACGGGTCACATCAAACTGCTTACCGACTTCCTCAAGGGTATGGTCAGTCGGCATATCGATACCGAAGCGCATCTTCAGTACGCGAGCTTCACGCTCGGTTAGATTGCCTAACACATCGCGGGTGGCTTCGCGCAGACCTGCGGCCGTCGCATCTTCGACTGGGCTTGAGATGGTCTGATCTTCGATAAAGTCGCCAAGATGCGAGTCTTCATCATCACCGATCGGCGTCTCCATAGAGATAGGCTCTTTAGCAATCTTCAGTACTTTACGGACCTTAACTTCGTCCATCTCTAAGCGTTCGCCTAATTCCTCTGGTGTTGGCTCCCGGCCCATCTCTTGTAGAAGCTGGCGAGACACACGGTTGATCTTATTGATAGTCTCAATCATGTGTACAGGGATACGAATGGTACGCGCCTGATCGGCAATAGAGCGGGTGATGGCCTGACGAATCCACCAAGTGGCATAGGTCGAGAATTTATAACCACGGCGATATTCAAATTTATCAACCGCTTTCATTAGACCAATGTTCCCTTCTTGAATTAAATCTAGGAACTGAAGGCCACGGTTGGTGTATTTTTTGGCAATAGAGATAACCAGTCGTAGGTTGGCCTCGACCATCTCTTTTTTGGCGCGGCGGGCTTTGGCTTCACCAATGGCCATTCGGCGGGCGACATCTTTCATGTCGCGGATTTCCATGTCGAGCTGCTGCTCGTGATCACGGATTTTACGCTGTAGTAGAATGACGTCATCGACGACTTTCTCAAGATGCTCAGCGAATTTTGGCTTACCTTTAAGACGTTCGGTTAGCCAATCGACGTTGGTCTCATTACTAGGGAAGGTCTTACGGAATTCAGCGCGCGGCATACGACCACGGCGGATGACAAGGCGCATAATCTGACGTTCTTGTTTACGCACATCATCATAGACGTCATGCATAATAGCCATGACTTGATCAGATAGACGGTTATTGAGCTTAAGCATCATAAAGCGCTCAGCCAATTGCGCGTATGCTTCTTCAGCTTGTGGACTACCACGGCCAAAGTCATTCAGCGCTTGTTTTGCAGTGACAAATAACGCCTCAATCTCTTCTAAACGAGCGCGAACTTCTTCTGGATCGATACCAGTGGTTTCTTCTGCGTCATCGTCATCTGCATCGTCGTCGTCTGAGTCATCGTCATCATCCTCATCGTCGTCATCATCGTCTTTACTGGTTGTCTTGGCTTTGATAACGGGAAGATCTGCTTCTTTATCATCATCAGCACTAGGCTCGCTAGTGTCTTCAGGGTCTAAAAAGCCGGTAATTACGTCTGAGAGCTTTTTGTCGCCCTCGAGGACTTTTTGGTATTCATCCAAGACGAACTGAACCGTTCCTGGCCAATAAGCCATGGCATGCTGAACATCACGGATACCTTCTTCGATACGTTTGGCAATAGCAATCTCGCCCTCACGCGTCAGTAGGTCAACCGTACCCATCTCACGCATATACATGCGCACTGGATCAGTGGTGCGGCCAGGCTCAGTCTCTACTGCAGCTAATACTTGAGCGGCCTCATCGGCGGCCATATCATCATCGCTTGAGTCATCGCTCATCAAGATATCATCAGCATCTGGCGCCGACTCAAATATCTTAATACCCACATCAGTAAGCATCTGCACGATATCTTCGATTTGATCACTTTCGGTAATGGAGTCTGGTAGCTGATCATTGACCTCAGCATAGGTAAGGTAGCCTTGCTCCTTACCCATCTGGATGAGGGTTGCTAATTGAGAGGTAGACTGAGACACTGACTTATCGCTCATAAATACTCGCTTTGGTTAAGTCGGACATTAATGCCAAACGCGCAAATTGTCCTAAAAACTATCAATAAGCACAGAGTGCTATCATGATAAATACTACAATTGGCGTCGGGTCATAATGTGAGATTATGGGTTAATAAATTTGGTAATAAGAATCAAAGTGAGAAGGTTGCCAGTACTTCATAAGTCGTACCTTAGTTAGTACTTTTATTATTAGTACTCTATCCATCACCACTTTAACAACTGTGATCTATTGACTGTTATTAATCGCATAGTGTGGTGTCAGCGAAATCTACAACCAGACCAGATGATAAACTTATCAATATATTCAAAGGAATATCGGCCAAAATCGATCAAAAAATAAAACAAAATCTTAAAAATGACAAAATTTATAGAACTGATTAGTTTATCACAATTGATAAGATTCAGCCCTAATTAAATATACTAATGGTCGATGCCGATAACTTTAACTTTTGAATCATGACTTCGATACTGATATACGGCTAACTTAAGCGATTAAGACTATCGATAATAGATCAGTAATCACCAAATACTCTTAATGAATACGCTAAATTATTGTTACTGACTGTATGGGGGCAGCTTGACTATTTTTAAAGGCAATTAGTATTGATTTTTTGCATGAGGGTGATTAGTGACCATGATTAAAGCCCTGATAACACTATGGTTGATAAAGTGAGATAGTCAATTCTAAATCAAATAGAGTCGTTGAATCACGATGCGAAGCTGGTATAAATTTTTTGAATTACTGCGGGCGCATCAACAAAAGCTGCAAAAATTTATTATAGTCACCTAAGCCAGTTCAAGGGACAATTTAGGCAGTGAAGGTGACTAAAAAAGGAAGTTAGGAGTGACAAAAGTATCCCTAGCTGCAATATACTGGTCGTGAAGAGATTGCAATATAGCCTTAGTGAGCAGCAGTATTGCTACTGGCCTGCGGTGTGGCATTAATAAGCGCTGCTTGCTCTGCTTCTTGACGTTTTTGCCAGTCCGTGAGAGTCGACCAGCGCCGTTTAATAATCTCTTTAATAAGGTAGTTCTTCGATAGACGATGCTGCTGTTTTAGCGTGAGGTAGAGCAGCTGGGTGATCAGCTCTTCAAATAAAAACTCAATATCAAGTACCCCGCGCGCCACCATATTGCGATAAAACTGTTGCCACTGGGAGGCTAAGAGAGTCTGTAGCTCAGTCGGCAGGTTGGCCATGATAAAGTGACTGGCAGCATTGGTATCGGTTGGCAGATACGGCAATAGCTTTTCAATGGTAGTGACTAGCGTCGCTAAATGTTCATCATTGATGTCGTTCCAAGTGGGTAGCGCGGGAATTTGCAGTCCGTTTTGCTCGATACGATCAATGAGCTTCTCGGGAATCTTAAGCTCACTGACTCCCGATTTTTGCCACAGTCTACCAAGGGGCTTATTATCCAAAATAGTCGGTTGGTACAGTAGGCACAGGTAAAGATTGATATTGACCGTTAAGGTACTATCAAAGTTAAGTAGCGCATCATGGGCAGCTTTGGTCTGCGCGCGGCGACCACCGAGTTTTTGGTAAATATCGTTATTGAGAAGTGAGCGAAAGCTACTGCCTTTGGGCAGCTTATTGGTTAGGGCGCGAACTTGTGACATGAGCTTCGCCTTACCCTCTGCCAAGCTTAAGTCATAACGCTCACTTAGATAAGCGAACACATACTGAGACAAAGGCGTGGCATTAGCAATCTGCTCACGCATTGCCTCGACGCTATGCGCCTTAACATAAGTGTCGGGATCATGGCCGTCTGGTAAGCTTAGAAATCTAAGCTCCTTATCATCACTGAGAATGGGCATACTCAGCTCTAGAGTACGCCAAGCCGCCTTTTGCCCCGCGCTATCGCCATCAAAGCATAATGTCAGTGTTGGGTTCATGGTTAGCAGCCGTGAGATTTGCGCCTCATTAATCGCCGTTCCCATTGATGCCACTGCTCCATAGATGCCAGCTTGATACAAGGCGATAACATCCATATAGCCCTCAACCACGAGCCAATCATTAGCACGCTGCTGGCGAGCTTCATAGTACCCATATAACACGTGCTGCTTATGAAAGACTGGCGAGTCTGAGGAGTTGATATATTTGGGTTTGACCGTGTCATCTAGCGCGCGCCCAGCAAAGCCAATGACGCGGCCTTGATTATCCCGAATGGGAAAAATCACTCGGTCGCGTAGTAGGTCATAGTCGCGGCCAGACTCAGAGCGGCGAACCAGCCCCAAAGCCTTGAGACCTTCTATATCCTGTGGGAACTGCTCCTCTAAATGTTGCCAGCCAGCTGGGGCATAGCCTAAGCTAAAGGTTTGTAGCGTCTTAGCGCTCAGACCACGGCTTAAGAAATACTGCTTGGCCGCAGCATTTTGCTGCAGACAGCGCTGATAAAACTGCTGAATCTGGGTAAGCAGCTCATACAGATCGCCTTCTTGGTTAGGGGGTCGGGGCGCAAAGCTTTGGTTGGACTGCGACCCTGAAGTCTCATTGGCAGCTTGAGGATGAAAGTCGTTACTATAGCTTTGTACCGCAAAGCCCTGCCAGTCATCATAGGATATATTGCTATCGTCCGGAATGTAGTAATCAGCTGGATAGTCATCATAGCCATTGGCAGCTGGATCAATTGTCTGTGATGAAGGCGCACTGATACTCTGAATAGGCTGGTTGATTTGAGAGGTGTGAGGTTGGCTATTGCCATTATGGGCTTGCTGCGCGCGAGCAGTGTTGCCTTGAGATGCTGAGCGATTGGTCGATACTTGACGGTTGTGGCTTGGCTGCGCAGGGGCAGAGGAGCGTTGATATTTGACCGCGCGTTGATCTTCTTTAGGAACTTCAATACCTGTCTGCTTCGACAGCTCGTTCACCGCCTCTTTAAAAGTTAGGTTTTCATAATCGCGTAAGAAGCTAATGGCATTACCACCGACACCGCAGCCAAAGCAGTGGTAGATATTTTTTTGCGGATTGACATAAAACGAAGGGGACTTTTCGCCATGAAAAGGGCAGCAGCCTTTATACTCACGCCCCGCTTTTTTGAGCGTGGTGTGGCGACCAATGATAGCGACGAGGTCAGCTTGGGCGTTAATTTGGTCGAGAATATGACTGGGAATGCTCATAAATCAACCATAAAAAGGGAAAAGTGGAAACGATAGTGGGTGGTAAAAAGTGTCGATAAATAACTACAGCCGCAGCGCTTAACTACTGTATCTTAACTATATATAGATATAGCTAAATAGCCTGACCATAATCCATCAATGACACCCAACTATTGGCGAAAGTGAAGCAAATATTATAAATTCAAAAATAATTGTTCTAAAAAACAGCTTGTTCAATAGGTTGCTTTCAAAGTTAGCTTCTCAAAAGCATCAAATCGAAGAGAAGAAATGAATAACGGCATAACGAGTCTAGTAAGACGTTATACCGTTTACATTAAACAAGACGATTTCTAGTTACAGCGAATAAAGATTAGCTGATACTAAGGTTAGGATTATCAAAATATTAGCTATCCTAGCTAAACAACAGCTTAGTCTTCCTCAATGACAGCAGGATTATCAGTAGAGTCTCGGTTAGACCATTTGCCTACTGCTGGCATTCCGCGATTGTCCAAACCATCTTCATTAGGATAGCCACCAGCAGCCTCTTGAGCAGCCGCAGTAGAGCTGCCTTGACCTGAGACTTGCTCGGTCGCACTGTCAGGCAGCCCCAGACCGACATTAATGCCGCGGTCTGTGGTGTTAGCGCTGCTATTAATACCGGTTAATGAACCTCTGTTGGCTGCATTAGCAGCGGGCAATTGAAGCTGCGCCGCATTACGAATTTCTTGAGTTTTGGTCGCTCCGGTATAGTCGCTTGGGGTATAGCTGCCCTCAGAATTTTGACTACGGCCAAGCTTACCAAAGGTGAGTTTGTTTAATAGCGTGCGATCGCGTTTGGCATTAAGTTTTACGGCCCCTTTGGCGGTCAGCTTTTCAGGGTAGTTTAACTGAAGCAGTGTTTTGTATTCGTTGGCAAGGTCAGTCAGGCCAAGCTTTTCATGACTATAGGCTAAGATAGCGATAGCATCTGGCACCGATTCGCTTAATGGATAATATTGAAATACCCATTTAGCACGGTTGGCTGCGGCGACATAAGCTTCACGCTCGATATACCAATTCGCAGCATTAAGCTCACTTTCAGCAAATTGATTATAGATAAAGATCATACGCTGCGCTGCATCTGGCGCATAAGGACTATTGGGGTATTTGCCAATAAGCTCTTGGAAATTAGCAAATGCTAGGCGGTAATATGCCGTATCACGCTCTGCTTGATTGACCGGGAATAGCTTTATGCCTTCAGATGAGCCTTGCATATTGGCTACGCCACGTACATAGTAAGCATAGCTAACTTGAGGATTAGACGGATAAAGGCTAATGAACTGATTGGCACTATTGGCGGCAGCTTCGTATTCATTTATTTCAAACTGCGCATACATCATATCGAGTAAGGCTTGCTCAGCATAGCGACCGGTCGGATAGAATGTGCGCAGGTTGGTCAAGCTGTCAATGGCTTGCAAGTAGCGGCCTTTATCAAGCTGGCTGATCGCAGTTTGATAATAACCTTGCTCAGATTGCTCTGCTGTCTCGACGGCATTTTTATCTTTGTTGGTCAAATTTTTAAAGGTTTGGCAGCCGGTTAAGCCCATGCTCATAGTGATCAAAGTCACCGCTGATAGAGATACTAATTTATTGCCAACAGGACGCATATATTTACTCCAACGCAAGACAGCTAGATGACAATAAAAGGCAAACTAAAGCCTAATAAGGTCATAAGATTAAAGATAATAAGTATAATTATAGCCTGAGTTGAACGACACGTCAGCAACAATACTTGATCTTGCTAATCGCCGCTCTTGTCTCATGGTGGCCAATTAAATCTGAGGCATAGTGTAGCATGAGACTCACAAAGCAGCGATGGCAATGTCATAAAAGTCACATTATTGATAATAAATCGACAGGCTAGTGTGAGTTTAGCATAGGGCGTTATAAAAGCTCATGATACACTAGCATTATTTTTATAAATAATTTCTGATTTTTAAGTTTTATACATTGAGCAATAATTTATGAGCAAGCGCCCTAATGATTTAAGTACTGACTCCCAATGGCTTGAGACTCAAGATAACGAGGAGGCGGTGACCTATAGCGCCGATACAGATGATATTGATAATTTTGACGATACCGATATGGAAGGTGAGGACAGCATAGAGGAGGATATCGTAGACGATGATGACGATATTCTAGATGAGCATATGCTAGATAGCACTAGCGCAGCCATAATCACTAAGCATCCCCAAGCTAATAGTCCTCTAGCCGTTAGCAATGGTCAATCTATTAGTGCTCAGCATATCGTGACTGAAGAGCAGACAGGGCTGCGAGTAGACAAACTAGCAGCCAAAGTGTTTACTGAGTTTTCCCGCGCCCAGTTACAAGGCTGGATCAACGAGGATAAGCTGCTCGTTGATGGCATCAGCCAAAAGCCTAAGTACCGCGTCAAAGCAGGAGAGACCTTATCGCTATCAGCCACGCTTGAACAGCATGGCGAGGACTTACCAGAAAATATTCCTCTCGATATCATTTTTGAAGATGAGACGGTACTCGTCATTAACAAACCAGTCGGTATGGTCGTGCATCCAGGGGCTGGTAACTGGACGGGAACCTTGGTCAACGCTTTGTTGTACCACTATCCTGAGCAGCAACACTTACCTCGAGCGGGCTTGGTTCACCGAATCGATAAAGATACCTCGGGATTACTGCTTATAGCGAAGACCAAGATAGCACAGCTAGACCTGACCAACCAGCTTAAGGACAAGTCTGTCTATCGACATTATCAATGCGTGGTGGCAGGCTCAGCTGAAAGCCTTATGCGCCATCGGCATATTAATGAGCCGATAGGTCGTCACCGCAGTATGCGTACTAAGATGACGGTAACTGATCAAGGTCGAGAGGCGATGACGCACCTTATAAAAATTACTGCGCTCAATGACAGTTACTGCTTGGTAGATGTCAAGCTGGAGACGGGGCGCACACATCAGATTCGCGTACATTTAAGTCATGTCGGTCATCCGCTAGTGGGGGATAAAGTATATGGTGGCCGCAGACAATTACGGGCAGGGCTGACTGAGGCGCAGCGCGCGGCGATTATTGGCTTCCCTAGGCAAGCCTTGCACGCTTATACCCTTGGCTTCGTGCATCCGGTAAGTGGGGAAAATATCGAGGTAACAGCACCATTGCCCTCTGATATCGAAACATTGATAACGATACTTCAAGACAAGGAATGACTGTTCTATAACGTCCACAAATTGTTAAAAAAATGCTTATTAAAAGTGTCGTTAAAAAGGTGTTAGTGATAAAGATATTGTTAACAAGGTGTGGTTATAAAAGAAGGGTTAATTGGGATGATTGAGTTGCAATCACTTGCTACGTCGCCGCGGCTTCAAGATATTGCGTATATAAAGGCGCAATGGGACGATGTACTGATATTACAGACCCATGCTGCTATTGAGTTACAATCGGATTTAAAAGATAGCCTGACAGCGGCAGATACTTTGACGCCGCTAATGAGTCAACAAGCCTTGCGAGCCAGCTTTGGGGCATTTAACCTTGGACTGCATGTCGGTGATGATGCCGCGCAAGTGCACGGTCATCGTGGCCAATTACTGGCGGCTATTAATGCTTATCTCAAGCAACATAACCGGCCATCTATAACTCGATTGCACTGGCTAAATCAAGTGCATGGCAATACAGTGCTACATGTTGATTCCCAAAGTCTGAGTATGCAAGCTTCAAGCGCTGATGCTATGGTCAGTAGCGCCGCGCAATGTGGCTTGTCCATTATGACGGCAGACTGCGTACCCATTGTCTTGTATCAGCCTAAATCAAAGCAAATTGCTGCGATCCATGCAGGCTGGCAAGGGCTGGCTAATGGTATTATCAAAGTGACTGCTGACAGCTTTGATAAATCTGCCGAAATTATGGCGTGGATTGGCGCTTGTATTAGTCAGGAGAATTATGAAGTCGGCTCTGAGGTCGTCGATAAGCTTATTGCTGGCTGCGAGCATCATCACTTATTAGCGGATATAGCGCCTCAAGTATTAAAGGCGCTAATCAGTTGCCCAAGCCCCTCTCAAAATAGCACCTCAGATCAAGAAGTAGCTGATAATAGTCATCAGGCAGATAAATATTGGGTGAATCTACCCAAGCTTGCCAGTATGCAGCTAGCGGCGCAAGGTATCCAAGTGGCGAGCGATAATAAGATTCCCTGTAGTTATACTGAGCCATTATTTTATTCTTATCGTCGGCAGACTCACGAGCACCGACCAGCCACAGGGAGGATGGCCTTAGTCATCCTGCGACTATAATCAAACTGTATTTTAATCTTATCTTTTAGTTAATTGGCCCTGTTCCAATTAATTGTTTTATGATGCAAATAAGAGACGACAACCGAATGACTGATAAGCCAAGCGACCCAACTATCGCCATTATTTACCACAGTAACTACGGTCACACCAGACATGTGGCCTTAGCTATTGCTAAAGGGGCACAAAAAGTATTAGGCGAGACGAATGTCAGAGCCATCGATATTCATGAAGTAGACTGGGATTTTGTAGATGCTGCCGATATGATTGTGTTAGGCAGCGCCGTTTATATGGGCAGTGTTACTGCTGAGTTTAAAGCCTTTATGGATGAGACTTCCCAGCGTTGGTACCATCGTAAGTGGGAGGGAAAGTGGGCGGCTGGCTTTGCCAACTCAGGTGGGCTAAGTGGTGATAAGCTTGCAGTATTGCAGCAGATTTGTCTATTTGCTATGCAGCATGGTATGTATTGGACAGGATTGCCACTTATGCCGACAGGCCATTCAGATACCGACCTTAATCGGCTTTCTGGGTTCTTAGGCCTGATGACCCAATCCTTAGATGCACCGCCGGAAGAGACGCCTTGCCAAGGCGATATAGAGACTGCTATTTGGTTTGGTGAGTATTTGGCTGATACGGTGCTAAAGCATTAGCTCGACGGGTAGTCTTGGTGATAAGTACTAAGGTGTCGTCATATAGTGAGTGCAGTCTAAAAAGAATGCAAGATTGCTAAGATGAATCTTGAAGCCTTTGACAGCCTTTGCAAGTATGCTAGCAACAAGTTAGAAAAGTTGAGACAGTATTGTGCTGAGCGTATTGTTATCACTTTTATTTTTGACTGGCTATAGTCGCTTCTGGATTATGGTTATAATCAGTAGTAACGGGAATAGGGTGGTCAAAAGTTTGAATAACTTGGCAGCCCGTTAGGTTACACGCTGCATACAGAATCAATATAGGTGCGAATAAATCAGGTCGCATGGCTTGCCTCAACTCGTAAATTAATGATTTGATACTATCATTTTTATTAGATGGCTTTTAGATTATGCCCAGTCAGCACTACAGCTGTGGTTAAGTCCTAAGTGACCCTAATCAAAAAGCGCTTAATTACAAGCGCTTTTTTGCTTTTAGCTATTTTTTAGCTCTTCATTAACCGCTAAGTACCCTTAATTGATACGTATGTATCAGAAAAGATGGATTATAAAGCGGCTAATCTAATCAACAGATAGGAGTTTATTTTTCTGTAATTCTGGTCGGTGTACTCTGCCCATTGATGATGCTGGTCGCACTAACGGCGATCGCTTTGATAATGGCAGTAGTGTTAGGGATATCTAAGGTCTCAATCTCATCATCGACGGTATGATAATACGGCTCATTGTCCATTTTGGAAGTAGAGATAGTATGGGCAGGCACGCCTTGAGCGGCCAAAGTGGCATTATCAGAGCGATAGAATAAGTCCTGAGCTGGATAAGGATCAGGGTAGAAGTGGAAGTTAGATCCTTTTAAGTTGCGCTGCAAGATAGTGCCAAAGTCAGATTTATCAAAGCCAGTAATATAAGCGGAGTTACGCCCCCATTTACTTGGTGTGCCAATCATCTCAATGTTAAACATGGCCACTACTTTGTCAGGGTCGATTAGCGTGCTAAATGCTTTAGAGCCAAAGCCACCGGCTTCCTCACCTGAGAAAGCAACGAAGATAATGCTGCGCTCATTATTGCCCAGCTGCTTATAATACTGCGCCAACTGAATTAATGCTGTAACGCCAGAGGCATCATCATTAGCACCATTAAAGATGCGGTCAACACCTTGATCTGTCATGCCTAAATGATCGTAATGCGCACCAAAAACGACAAATTCATCAGGTCGGCTTTTGCCCTTAATAACGCCAACAATATTACTTATGGGCTGCTCATCATAGCTATAAACTTGGCGGTAGCCATCGATACCAGTAAGAGTAGAAAGACCTGCGGCTTGAAAATGACTTTCAATGAAGCTGGCGGCCTTTTCACCGCCGGGCGTGCCATCTTGACGACCTTGCATGTCATCACTGGCTAGCGTGGATAAGATCTGCTCAGTTGCTTGTGTGCTAATGGTAGCGTTGGCGATAGTATGTTCAGGAGCAGGCTTGAGCTGAACGGCGCTGTTAGTGGCGCAGCCAGTTAACAAGGCCAAAAGCAAAAGCGATGGTAGTTTTTTTGACAACATAATAAAGATTAAACCCTAAATAGAGTGATTGTTAGCAACTAATTTGTACAAATCAGTTCACAGTAAGATTTTGCTGATTGCATAAGCTTAACCAAGTTAATCTTAGCTTAGTTTGAGTGCAATTATGCTTAAAAACCCAACTAAATTAAAGTAAATTTACTTTACTTACTTAAATATACTGATCAATCTTACCGAAAAGCGGACGCAAGAATAAGCGCCTAAAGTTAGGCGCTTACTCTTAGTCATAGTACGGGATTCATTATGGGTTAGGCGACCAAGTGGGCGAGCGAATAGTGCCGTCCGAGGACTTACCAAACGCCTCACCACCAGTCAAAGACTTGATGGTTAATATCCCTTTGCCACCTTGTTTAGAGGCGTAGACGACACGTTTGCCATTCGGTGAGAAGCTAGGAGCTTCATCAATACCCGTGTTGCCAAGGTTGGTTACGACTGCGCCAGCAGAGTTCATGATGGCAGCGGAGCGACCACTTAAGAAGGCAATCTGACTGCCGTCTTTGTTATATTGCGGACTGGTCGCGTAACCGCTGCGCGATACTAGACTAGACTTGCCTGTAGCAAAGTTATAACGGTAAATTTGTGGTCGGTTTTCGCCGCCTGGATCAGACACATATAAGAATGAGCTACCATCAGGTGCATAGCTTGGCTGCACATCATTATAAGGAGTACCAATAAGTTTTTGTATTCCACCACTGGCCAGATTGATTCGGTAGATATCAGCATTGCCCTCAAAGCTACTTGAGAAAATCAAACTGCCGCCATCAGGAGAGAAGCTAGGGTTTAAGTTGCTACCTGGATAAGGAGTGACTAAGCGCGGACTACCGCCACTGGCATTTTGAATATAGATGACAGGATAGCCTTTGGGGCGCTGTACGGCAAAAGCAATCTGCCGAGCATCGGGTGACCAAGCGGGTGAAAAGATGGAACCTTTGACTGGACCATAGAGGGTTGCAGGATTCTCACCATCGGCATCGATAACCTTAAGGGTGGAGGTTTTGTCTTTGTCGCTTCCTGTCTCTTCAATGTAGGCAATTCTTCCTGTGAAGTCACCAGGAACACCAGTAATCAGCTCTTGAATCTTATTGGCAATGACGTGACCAGCAAAACGCAAGCTGCTACGATCATTGTTAGCGCTCAAGCTTTGCTTACCACCAATAATTCTCCCAGACTTAAGGTCTATCACTTCATA
This sequence comes from Psychrobacter pygoscelis, assembly GCF_004335015.1. GTDB lineage: Bacteria > Pseudomonadota > Gammaproteobacteria > Pseudomonadales > Moraxellaceae > Psychrobacter > Psychrobacter pygoscelis. The sequence continues at coordinate 270,303 of NZ_RQRU01000003.1, read as the reverse complement.
GTCAGTGATGACCTGACCCTTATTAGAGCGGGTACTACCGACGACAAGATAAGGGATGCCAGTCTGTTGCCAGATAGGCAGCGTTCCTGCCAGCTCGCTACTACTATGCGGCTGTTGGGGCAGATTCTGACTGGTGGCTCGAAGCTCAGTTTTACTCAAATCATTGAGTACCACCGGTGAGATGACATTGTCACCAGCAAAAGGCACAATCGCCACTTGATTAAGCTGTCTGGGCGCGATAACGGATACATCAATCTCTAACGGGTCAGCAGCTAAAGCTGACATTGAGGTCAGCAGTAAGGGAGCGGTAATGAATAAACGTGACGTCTTATTAATAGTGCTAAAATTTAGTAGTCTCATAAATGGATAACCTAAAGCGTTATAGAATGTGAGTGGGTTTTATTGAGTAAGCTGCTGCTATTTGAGTTAAATGTCTGTAAGCTTGTTAAGCGCGTTCTAAGTATATCAAGCAATATATCAGGCAAAGGGCAGTGACTAGGAATAGCTTTAATAGTGCTGATTATATTTTATCGACTGAATTTGTGGCTATACTTTTTTATTTTATCGTTAATCTAACACGATTTTATTCAACGACGACATTTATTCTTAGATTGGCGTAAGCATCAGGATTGTCAAAGTCGATGGGTAGGGGACTAGCATTTAGCGCTGCTTGCTCTGCTGCACTATTGACCTCGGGGTTAGATCCACTGGCATTAGCGGACAATACATTACCACTGGCATCTAGCCTAAGATTCACAGTGGCCTTGATTCCTTGAGTGCCTATAGGCGCTTGAAGGTTACGCTGAATTTTTTTGGCAATGGCTGATTTGTATTCACCAACGGATTTTGACGGACTACCACTGCTAGCACTGGACTTGCCTGTTGTGCTGCCGGCAGCTATGGGTGTGCCGTCTGAGAGACCGATATTAATAGAGTCAGAGGCAGCGCCTTTATTTGTGCTGTTTTTACTATCTGTGGTTGGGCGCTTAATCATCGGGCCACTTTTTTCGATTTTCTTTAACTCATCTACTCGAGCTTGCCTAATACGCTCGCGCTCTCTCGCCTCATCGAGAAGGGCATTATCTTTATTTGCTATCGCTTCGTCAATTTGTTCGGCTAAGGCGGCCATTTTGCGCTCGTACTCAGCATTCGCCTGTTGGATTTTTAGCCGATGCTCACGGCTAAGTAATATACCATCATCCACTTGAGAGTCGGCGGGGCTATCGGAGCGCTCAAAAATAGCAGGTCGATTGGTGGTAGCTGCACTGTTTGCAGACGAGCTTTGACTACCATTCAGGCTACCTGAGTCATTTGAATTAAAGGATTGATCAGGGCTGGATGGCATCACGATAGCGTCTTCACTGGCAGATACAGAAGACTGGCCACCAGATGCCGCTCTATTGGCTAGTATCTGCGCTTGCATCTCGGCGAGCTGCTCGGGTGATACCATGGTAGTCTCAATACTGGCTGCGGTCTCAAGCTCAGGGGTCTGATGAGTAAAGATGACAAAACCAATCAGTAACCCATGCGCTAGCACACTTAATAACACAGGCACAGTAAGACCGTCGCCTTCAGGGCGGGTAGGGACAAAGACGGAGGGAGCTTGCTTCATTTAACGCCTACCTTCCACGGTTTAAAATTGACACGGTATAGGACATGTCATCGTTTTACGAAACTGCCGCCCATTGGCCTGGAGATGATTATCGATCATCAGGCTATAAGCGTACGGCCAATAGGGACTCTAAAAAGTACGAACTATAATGTAGGCTCAGGCAGTGGTCTACCGGTCAGTAAACCTACTTTTTCGATGCCAGCTTGCTGTAGGCTTGCCATCAGCTGCATAATTGCACCATATTGGTTGTTTTGATCGGCATTAATCATCACTTGGACGGGCTGTTGACCATTAGCTTGGCTTTGGCTCTGTAGCCGAGATAAGGTGTCAATAAGCTCTGGCTCACTGACGGGCTGATCGATATTATTTTCAAAGCTAATAAAGATCTCACCGTTGTCTCGTAGTGAGATAATAACCGGCAGCTGGTTACTGGTACTTAAAGTATTGGTCTGCTCCTTGGGTAGATCCACGTCTACGCCAGTGGTGAGCATGGGGGCTGTCACCATAAAAATGACCAGTAGTACCAGCATCACATCGATATAAGGCACGACATTCATTTGAGCATTAAGCGCCCTTTTTTCGCGGCGATAGGGGCTGGTATTCATAGGGTAGCTCTTTGCGGATCAACTTGCTGGGTCTGGGCAGTAGGGGTGTTAGCAGTCGCTGGCGCAGCGCTAGTCTCACGCTGGAGCATACCTGTCATTTCATCACAGAATAGGGCGCGCGAGTCATAGATTCGGTTAGCCTTAGCCGTAAAGTGATTATAGGCGAGCACGGCAGGAATAGCGGCGAATAGCCCCATAGCCGTGGCAATTAGAGCTTCAGCAATTCCAGGAGCGACGGCAGCCAGACTGGCTTGCTCGGTCTGTGATAAGCCCAAAAAGGCATTCATAATACCCCAGACCGTACCGAACAGTCCTACATAAGGGGCAACAGAGCCAACGCTGGCGAGCGTCGCTAGTCCTGACTCTAATAGCTGCTGCTGACGCCCTAGACCGACGCGAAGCTTACGCTCAACACCATCGATAATATCGGATTTTGGTTGGCGTTTTTTGTGCATTTTTAAATACTCAGAAAAGCCAACGTAGAAGACTTGCTCGAGACCTTGCCTATCTGGGGAGTTTTGTACGCCTTGGTAGAGCTTAGCCAGATCCTCTCCGGACCAAAACCACGACTCAAACTGTTCGTCAAAGCTTTTGGCAGATCCAAGCTTGGCGCTTAGACGAAAGATAATCACCCAACAGACCAGCGATGCTAGGAGTAGTAGCGCCATGACTATTTGAACCAACAAGCTGGCCCCAGTGATTAGTTCAAGGATATTCAACGATTCTGGCATTCAAGTCGCTCACTTATGCGAAAGTTAAAAAATAGACAAAAGGCAGTCACAGTCAGCCGGCTAGTTTACTGCGAAATACACCAAGCGTCATTTATAAATGTGTTAAAGGTCAGTTTGTGTCGGCTATTATTGCGTATTGCGAATACTGAAATATCCTAACGTGCCAATTGTCCATAGCTGACCATAGTATTGCAGCCGCTTTACGGTAACGTCACGATAGCAGTACTAAGAACATTGGAATGTTAATTGCATATATTTCAGTAAGTTTTGCCTGATTATTACAATACTATAAATCTTAGGGATTAAGTCAAAGTATTATAGATAAAACCTTTGTATAATGTCGCAAATTATTAACCCCTACATGAACAATAGTGATTAATGTCTAACTTATCGATCTTCGCTAAGTATGCTTTGAAAGTTATAGTCGAGTCTAAATAAAATAGAGTCATCGTAGTATGATGCGCAACTGGTATAAGTTTTTCTGCCTTGCCGCGGTATGCCGACAGAGGCTGCGAAAAATTCATCTCAGTACCGCTGTAGCGTTTTTATAATGAACTTACTATACAGCTATCTTCGAGGGTGTCTTATACAAAGCTCTAAGATTCATAGATTAAGTTGACTTAGGCATTGGGTTGATATGTTACTATTTGTTACCCCTTCGTAATACACTGATTGCTAACTACCTTGGCAATAGCGGTTGTATTGATTGATTAAATTTATTACAAGCTAGGCGTTACTTATGAATGCAATTGAACGTTATTTTGGGATTAATGGCACCAATACGACCATTAAGACTGAGGTGATGGCTGGAGTCACCACCTTCTTAACTATGGCCTATATCATCTTTGTCAACCCGAACGTACTATCAGAAGCTGGCATGGATAAGGGGGCGGTATTTGTCGCTACTTGCTTAGCAGCGGCAGTCGGCTGTTTTATTATGGGGGCATTTGCCAAGCTTCCCGTGGCGTTAGCACCAGGAATGGGACTTAACGCCTTCTTTACGTATGGCGTGGTGTTGGGTATGGGCTATACTTGGCAGACGGCTCTGGGCGCAGTATTTTTGTCAGGGTGTATCTTTATTCTGCTAAGTCTATTTAAGATTCGCGAGTTGATTATTAATGCCATTCCCTTGACCTTGAAGCTTAGTATTGTCGCAGGTATTGGTGCATTCTTAGGCTTTATTGCGCTGCAAAGTGCCGGTATTATCGTCGGCCGTGATGCGACGCTAGTGATGCTCGGTGATATGAAGAGCTATGCACCAGCAATGGGCGCTTTAGGGTTCTTTATTATCGCAGCTTTAGCTTATAAAAAGGTCCCAGGTGCGGTAACCATCGGTATTCTTCTTATTGCTGCTATAAGTCTTATTACTGGTCACACGGAGTTCGGTGGTATTGTATCACTGCCACCAAGTATTGCACCGACGATCATGCAGCTAGATGTTGCTGGTGCCTTTGATGTCGGTATGATTGCTGTCATATTTGCCTTTTTATTCGTTGATTTGTTTGATACTACGGGTAGCTTAATTGGTATTACCAGTAAAGCAGGCCTAATGGATAAGCAAGGCAATATTCCTAATATGGGTAAAGCGCTCCTTGCCGATTCGACTGCAACGGTTGCAGGCTCGCTGCTAGGGACATCATCCACCACCAGCTATATTGAAAGTGTGTCTGGCGTCGCCTCGGGTGGCCGCACTGGTTTAATGGCTATTACTGTTGGCGTAATGTTCTTACTCAGTTTATTTTTTGCGCCATTAGCGGGTATGATTCCAGCCTATGCTACTGCTGGGGCGATATTCTACGTGGCTGTGCTAATGATGTCTTCTTTAAGAGACATTCATTGGGATGATTTGACTGAGGCGGCTCCTGCAGCGGTAGTATTGTTATTCACTCCACTGACTTACTCTGTAGCGGATGGTATCGCACTTGGCTTTATCACCTATACGGTATTAAAAGCCTTGGCCGGTAAGTTCTCTGAGATTAGCCCTGCTGTCTGGGTTCTGAGTATTGTGCTCTTGTCTAAATTCATATTTTTGAGCTAATCAGTTGCTAAGAGCAGTTTAAACTTCAATAGCCATCATCTATCACAGTTGATGAGATGATATTACTAAGCTTATTAAGTCAAGCCCTTATCAATTAAGTTGATAGGGGCTTTTTAATTTTTATAGAAGGGTTGCCAGCTGCCCTTACCTAATAAGGGGTTATGCTTTGACACAATATTAAAAAAGATAGCGCTGAATGCAAATGCTATTCGAGCCGGTGTAAAAACTTTAAAGCCAGTAAAAGGTACAATCATAAATACTGAACAAGGAATTCAGTCTGACAAGGCTATAACCCATAGTTTGGCTATACTTTTCATGATACCATGCAGTTAGTTAAGCGCATCACCTCAATCAACGCCGTAGAGGTTTTTCTGACAGTGACTCTTGCTATATATAGACTATATTTTGCAAACAAGTGCTTTAAATTTTGCTGAAGGTCTTTGGTTGTTTTACCATTTTGCAGTCACTACCATCATGAAGAAGGCGCTAATGCTGCTTACTGATTAATTTGTGTTTATAGATTGATGTCATCGTTACTTCATTGATAGGTCTTTACGATACCTCCTTGCTAGGCTCTGCTTTATCGCATAGCTCCTAGGCACTGCTTTTTCGCATTGCTACTTTGACGCTCCAGCATTAATACTGATACTGTCACAGAGTCTGGGTGATATGGTACTGATATTACTGATTCACTTTTATGCGGCCTTATGACTATCTACTGGGGCAAAAAAGTTGAAGTTACTAATCATCAAGCAAAAAATGCAAATAACAACAATCTTATGATAATTCTTGACTAAGAATGGAGTCGGTATGTCCCCAATCGAGCAATTCACCCCGAAAAACCCTATCTTATTTTCGCCGAGCGACTTATTAGACCCTGCTTACATTCAGCAGTCACCTAATGAGCTGTTACAGCGTGTCTCTCCTCTATATAGCGTGGATGAAGATACTTGGCTATCTCAGTTATTACCCTTGGCAAAACCTACGGCTGAAGAAAAAGAAGCAGCAACTGAGCAGACGCGAAAGCTGGTCACTCATGTGCGCCAAAATGATAAAGCCGTCAAGATGGTGGATTCATTATTATTAGAATATAGCTTGGATACGCAAGAAGGTATCTTGCTGATGAGTCTGGCTGAAGCCTTGATTCGTGTGCCCGATAATGCGACAGCAGATGCGCTGATTCAAGATAAGATGAGCGTAGCGGACTGGAAAAAGCATCTAAAAGATAACAATGGCTTTATCGTCAATGCCTCGACTTGGGGGCTTATGATGACAGGCCGTGTGGTCAGTATTGACAAGGGCTTAACCGCTGCTGGATTTTTGGATCGTATGACCAAAAAGATGGGTGAACCGGTTATTCGTGCTGCGATGCAAAAGGCCATGCGTGTAATGGGCCATCAGTTCGTATTAGGCGAGAGTATTGAGGACGCTAACAAGAATAGCCAGCCGTACCGTAAAAAAGGCTATACCTATTCTTTTGACATGCTCGGTGAAGCTGCCATTACCAATAAAGATGCCGAAAAATACTTTGCCGACTATCTGCACGCGATTAAAAAGACTGCCCATATTGAGGTGGCTGAGGGTATGCCAAAGCCGTCTGTCTCAATTAAGCTCTCGGCGTTGCACCCACGCTATGAGGCGACACAAGAAGCACAAGTATTGGGGCTACTGCGTCAGCGCTGTCTGCTATTGATCGAAGCGGCACGTGAGGTTAATGTCGATATCAGTATCGATGCTGAGGAAGCCGACCGTCTGGAGATCTCCCTTAAATTATTTGAAGCGCTTTACCGCGATCCTATGACCGCAGGTTGGGATGGTCTAGGCTTAGTCGTTCAGGGCTACTCTAAACGCGCTATCGCTATCTTTGCTTGGCTTGCGAGCCTTGCCAAAGAAGTCGGTGACCGCATTCCTGTGCGTCTGGTCAAAGGTGCTTATTGGGACTTTGAGATTAAGCTTGCGCAGCAAAAAGGGCTGTCAGGCTATCCGGTTTGGACGCGTAAAGAAGGGACAGACTGTGCCTATCTTGCCTGCGCAAGGTTCTTGCTTAGTGACCATTTACGCGGACTGATCTGGCCACAGTTTGCTACCCATAATGCGCACACGCTAGCATCTGTCATGACCATGAGCACGCACAAAGACTTCGAGTTTCAGCGTCTGCATGGTATGGGTGACGCGCTATACGACCATATCTTGCAATCCTATCAGATTCCGGTTCGTATCTACGCACCAGTAGGCGCGCATAAGGATTTGCTCCCGTATTTAGTGCGCCGCTTATTAGAAAACGGTGCTAACAGCTCCTTTGTGCATCAGCTATTGGACAAGTCATATCCCATCGAGAAGCTCACGGTACATCCATATGACAAGCTGACTGCTCATAATCAATTGCGCAACCCGAATATTCCATTACCGCTTGAGATCTATGGTGATAGAAAGGCCAGCTTTGCGCCTAATATCTTTATTGAATCGCAGTGGATACCTTTTAAGGCCGCCATTGATTCGTACCTTGATAAGACCTGGACAGCGGCATCGATTATTGATGGTATCAGTGGTATAAATGATGATGTCGACACTACGAGTAATGGCGCTGATAGCTCTAACAATAACGCAGGCGATATCAATGAGGTTCGTGCACCTTGGAACCACGATATCCTTGTCGGTCAGGTACATTATGCCAATGCAGAGATAGCAACCAAAGCCATTGCTGCGGCGATAGCAGGTCAAGACACGTGGGCGAATACCGCCGCTCACGAACGCGCTGCTATCTTGCGCCAGATTGCTGAGCTGTATGAAGCCAACTATGCTGAACTCATGGCGCTGTGCCATTTAGAAGCGGGCAAGACCATGCAAGACAGCATTGATGAGATCCGTGAGGCAGTTGATTTCTGCCGATACTATGCAGATGAAGCAGAGCGTCTGGCTAAAGAGGTCAATACCTTTACTGACTTGACCGGAGTAGAAGTTACTCAGCGACTGGCTGCGCGTGGAACCTTGGTCTGTATCAGTCCATGGAACTTCCCACTGGCTATTTATACTGGTCAGATTGTTGCTGCCTTAGCTGCGGGAAATACCGTCGTTGCTAAGCCTGCTGAACAAACCAGTCTGATTGCTCATTTTGCCGCGGCCTTGATGTATCAAGCAGGTGTGCCACGTTCGGCTTTACAGCTAGTGCTCGGTGCTGGCGAGGTTGGCGCTGCTTTGACCTCGGCAGGCAACATCGCTGGCGTTATCTTTACGGGCTCGACCCAGACGGCGCAGCGCATTAATCAAAGCTTGCATGCTGAAAAAGATAGCGTAGCCAACCAAGAGTCGCCCACAGAGCTGCCCATATTAATCGCTGAGACAGGTGGTCAAAATGCGATGATTGTGGACTCTACGGCACTGCCTGAGCAAGTGGTCAAAGATGCCGTACTGTCTGCCTTTGGCTCTGCAGGTCAGCGCTGCTCTGCTTGTCGTATTCTGTGTGTTCAAGATGACGTGGCGGATGGCATCATTGAGCTATTGCAAGGTCATATGGCGGAGCTGGTCGTGGGCAATCCTGTGCAGGTGACTACCGATGTAGGCCCTGTCATTGATGAAGACGCCAAACAAGGCCTTGAGATGCACATCGAGCGTATGCAGGCTGAGCCTACGGCGACTATCTTGGCACAGACGCCACTCGGTGCAGAGGCTGCCAGTCAGCAAGCGCAGGCTACCTACGTATTGCCAACGGCTATCGAAGTCAAAAGCATCGATGTCATCGCAGGTGAGCACTTTGGTCCTATCTTGCACGTCTTACGCTATAAAGCTGGCGAGCTTGATAGCTTGATTGACGCGATTAATGCGACTGGTTTTGGTTTGACCTTAGGTATTCATAGTCGAATTGAGCGCACTGCTGAGCATATTGAGCGCCGCGTGATGGTAGGCAATACCTACGTAAACCGTAACCAAATCGGTGCTGTGGTAGATGTTCAACCCTTTGGTGGCTGCGGCTTATCTGGTACCGGCCCTAAAGCTGGTGGCCCACACTATGTGGCTCGTCTGATGCGCTGGGAAGATAGCCAGTAGCAGCTGTTTATTATGATCAATAAAAACAATGGGATAAAAGTAGATACAGAGCCGACTGGTATAAGGGGAAGCCTTATACCAGCGGCTAGACTTAATACTGATCTTATTTGTTTCTCTTTTTCTTGATTTTAATTAATTCAATACTAAAGCATTAATAGGAGCCTTATCATGGCGACTGAATTCAAAAAAAACCACGCCCAAATCTGTGAAGCTTGGCGACTGCTAGGGGCGATTGATAGAGCGCCATATTTACAAGCCGCTAGTCCTCGACTGGCCTTATTAACTGGCAATACTAACAAGGCTAAGCGACTGTTCTCGCACCTGATTGACCAAGCCCCTAAGCTCGATGAAGTACTGCGAATGAATGGAGCAACTGGTGAGTCAAACGATCTTTACCTCAGTGGCCGTGGTAAGACCATGATTATTGGTAGCGAGGGCGCGAAGACTTTACCAGTACTCGGTCAGATGATGGCTGCTCTACTGGCGGGTAATGAAGTCATTCTGCATTATCCAAGTCAGCCTGAGATTTGCACCGAGGCGGTAGATGTCTTATACCAAGCAGGTATTAAAGAAGATGTGATTAGCATTGCTAACGACTCGCAAACCATCACACTATTACATATGGATAAGCTCGCCCAAGTGGCAGTGGTAGGTACGCCTACTGAAGTTCAGCATATTGCTGCTGAGCTGGCTAAATCTGACGGTATCTTGACGAGAGTCATTGCCGTGACAGATACCAAAGGCTGCCGAGAGATGCTGACGCCAGATTATCTGTATAACTTTATTACCGAGCGCGTCAAGACCATCAACACCACTGCCATTGGTGGTAATGCAAGCTTGCTTGAGCTTGGAGTGGGCGAATAAGACGCTACTAAAGTTGATTAACACCTGTATAACTGGGTAGGATGACAAAAAGCGCTTTTAGGATATTAAAAGCGCTTTTTCTTATTAAGAAAGAGTGAACCCAAAAGACATAAACAGCAGCCTTGATAGATAAAATTGATTTTTACTACAGATATACTCAGTGCTTGATAAAGCATATTCACTCATTGGGTCGATGTTTAACCTGTTTATAAGTTATCATTATGCTTTTGTTCGAGCCACAACCCTATGTCTAATCATCACCCCTTGCTCGGTGCTTTTTGGATGGTAACTGCGGGGGTAACCTTCGCTATTATCAATACCACACTACAATATCTAGGCATCACCTTTGACATCAATTCAGGCTCAGCGGTGTTGTATCAATATGGTATTGCTTTGCTGATATTCATCCCCTTAATAGGTACTGGCGCTATTCGCGCAGCTGCGCGCTCTGATTTTCGCTGGCTACATGTGCTGCGCGTCGGGGTGTCTGTCATTGGTATTCAGTTATGGACAGCGGCGCTCACTTACCCTGTGCCTATCTGGCAGGGTATAGCGTTATTAATGACCTCGCCGTTATTTGTCACTATTGGTTCAGGGCTGCTGCTGCGTGAGTCCGTCAGTCTATTACGCTGGCTCGCTACTATCGTCGGCTTCGCGGGAGCGATGCTTATATTGCAACCTTGGTCAGATGACTTTGTTTGGGCCGCCTTATTGCCGATTGGTGCCGCGTTCTTCTGGGCCAGTGCTTCGCTCTTGACCAAGTTCACCGTCAGTCAAGACTCTCCTACCACCATCGTATTTTACTTGTTGGTATTAATGTTGCCATTTGACTTGTTATTTGGCTTGCCGCAGTTGGCTGTACCATCAGGCTGGCAGCCTTGGGCGTTATTGGTAATGAGCGGCGCGTTGACAGGCTTCGCACAGTGGTCAGTGGCCAAGGCTTATTCGGTAGCTGATGCGTCATTTGTGCAGCCTTTTGACCATCTTAAATTGCCCTTTAATGTGCTAGCAGGGTTCTTGGTATTCGGTTGGGTACCACCTGGTATGCTGTGGATTGGCTCAGCCATGATTATAGGCTCCGTGGTATTTGTCACTTATTATGAACGCAGTCGTAACCCTGTAGAAGTGCTGTGGGAAGAGTCTCATCACTCAAAGTAAGATTGGGCAACTCATTTATGGGGCAACCCATCAACCAAGATGACTGACATGGCCAACCGGAAAAGTACTATAGATATTAGCGCGATACGGGCATTATTTTTTTAACTTGCTGTGAGTACGCTAACTGAGACTACAAAAAATCTATCCCAGTATCATGCTATTGTTGTTAGATTGAAGTTATTATAGTTTGGGAATGCAGCCGTCTTGAAAGTTCTTAATAGTGCTTAGAGGATTACTCTTGGCTTTTAGTCGTTTGCTCAACTAGTGATTACGTGAAACCTGCGATAACATGACGGGTGCTTTTAAGAGTTGCCATTTTCCAGAACTGTTACTTAAAAGGACAGTTAATTAAAAGGACTAGCAAAGGTGCGGCAACGGATTGTTTCTATACTAAGTATTATCTTATTAGGCGTCACTATTATTAGCGCAGGCGTATTGGCCTATTTTTGGCAGCCAGATCGTTCGGTTGCCGAGCTGGCGCACTGGCAACTGCCCGATAGTGAGTTTGTTGAAGTGCAAGGTATGCAGGTGCATATCGTGCAATCTGACCTATGCCGTCAGCGCTTGAGCAAGGTCGCGCAAAAAGATAACATTCACCTCAGTAGTAAAGCTTCTGAAGTCATCGTCTTATTACATGGTACTTCTGCCAGTTTGCACACTTGGAATGATTGGGCGACGCAGTTAGAGGTCGACCACTGCGTTATCCGTATGGACTTGCCTGGGTTTGGGCTAACAGGGCCATTTGTAGATGAAAGCACGGCTTATACTGCGCAGAACTATGCTATTTTTGTCAAACAAGTGCTAGATAGGCTAAGTGTTGAGCGAGCCAGCTTGGTTGGTAACTCTCTAGGCGGCAAGGTTGCTTGGCTTACGACCACCCTATACCCTGAGCTGGTAGACCAACTTATTTTGATTGATTCAGTCGGTTATCCTGCCACCCCTAAGCACGTACCTATTGGCTTCAAACTCGCTAGATATCCTGTTTTAGACCCTATTATCAAACATGTATTGCCACGCTCTGTGGTAAAAAACAGCTTACTTAGCGTCTATACTGATGACAGTAAGGTCACAGATAGTTTGATAGAGCGCTACTTTGAGTTGACTTTGCGCGAAGGCAACCGTGGTGCGTTATCACGGCGGATGCGCGAGTTCGACAGCTCAGGTCAGCAAGCGCTGATCCAAACCATATCCGTACCGACTTTAATCCTTTGGGGCGCAAAGGATGACCTAATCCCTGTAGAAAATGCCGAACGCTTTCATCAAGATATCAAAGGTAGCCAGCTGGTAGTGTTTGATAATTTGGGTCATGTGCCACAAGAAGAAGACCCCAAGGCTACAGTAGCCATAGCGAAACGGTTTTTGGCGGGCAAGTTAGTTAATGAGCAGAGAATGCTAAATAATGAATAATAATTATTAAATTATCGCTATTTGAGTCTAGCAGGGTAATATAGCTATCAAGCTAAATTCACATTTAATGAAATGAACGCAAAAAACTAATATGACAATAAAATGTAGGACATATGACTGCTATCAATTGTAACTTTAGTAATCCCACCTGCTTTGCTGCGCTTTCTGACATCCATAGTAATGTATTCGCTCTAGAGGCTGTACTCGCAGATATTAACCGACGAGGTATCAAGCAAGTCGTCAACCTTGGCGATATTCTTTATGGACCGATTGCCCCCAAAGCCACATATGAGTTATTAATGGCGCATCAAGAGCGGTATCTTGAGCCTATCGTTACCATTCGCGGTAATCAAGACCGACAGATTTATGATGCCAGTGCAGAGGAAATAATGTCTAATCCCACGATGAGATTTATCATAGCGGAGCTACCTAACACAGCAATTGATTGGATGCGCAAGTTACCGTTTGACTGTCAGCTGACAGAAAATGTTTACCTGTGTCACGGTTCACCTAGCGATGATATGGTGTATTTGTTAGAAGATGTGAGTAGTGGAGAGCCTAAGGTACGAGATGATGACGATATAATAGCTCGGTTATCCGGTCAGAGCTCTCAAGTTATTGTCTGCGGACATACTCATATCCCGCGAACTATCACACTATCTACGGGGCAACTTATCGTAAATACAGGTAGTGTTGGTTATCCCGCTTATGAGGATGACATACCTGTAATACACCGGATGCAGACTTACTCGCCACACGCTAGTTATGCCATTATTAAAAGTATCGAAACAGATGCAGGTAAAAGCTGGCAGGTTGAGCATATAAAAGTACCGTATGACCATGAAGCAGCTGCTCAAATGGCAGCTGCAAACCACCGAAAAGATTGGGCATTTGCGCTTCAGACAGGGAGGGTAAAAGCCTTTTAGGAAGCAATTCTAATAATACACCTTACATCAACCTTATATCTATTCCATAGTTTCTATAAACCGGAGCCTTGATGCCCACACTCTTTATGATAGGGCTTGGCGGTCGCCCAAAAGGCCGCTTGATTGAGCAGCATGATATGTTTTTTGGTGTTGCTGAGCACCTAAGTGAGCTTATTCCTGCTATTAATGCGCACTGGCCCGAGGTGAAGAACAAATGGCATATTGATGCCTATCGGCCAGTAACAGCTGTCGATAATTACCGCATTGAGTGGGTAGAAGATGCCACTACTGATGCCGAGAGTGATCTAAGCGATATGAAGCTATATTTTATTAACTTAGGTGGTTATCTGGCGCAGGACTTCGAAGAGTATCATCATAAGCTCTTAATCGTTGCGCCGAGCCAAGCCGAAGCCGTTAAACAAGCCAAGCAATCTGAATTTTACAGAAAATATAGCTTCAACGATAAAGACACCCCCTTTAATGCTGCCTCCCACATCGATGATAAACTGCTGGTGGATATCGATGAGATTTATAATGTGAATGATTTATTGTCATCAGGATATTTACAAATTACGCGTCATCAAGACGCGCCAGTTGAACAGGACAAGCTGTTTATTGGTTACTTAAGTATAAATAAATTAAAGAAGTTGAGTTGATATGGCCTTTGACATGTATTACAAAAGTGGCCTGATGCGAAAGGCGCGCTGCCAAATCCCTGATGATTTAGTATCGACCCTGTATCAGGTTCACGACAATGCACAGTTTCCACAATTGACTTGGTTGATTGATAACTTGTATGAAAGTCCACAAATTTCACCTGATATTGCCAAGGCACTGGCTGATGAGATGCTGGCGGTTGAGCGACTAATACTCTCGTTACACTTGCCATTTCCTATGCTGCCGTTACAAAAGTTACAGACCTTCTTTTTGGCCGCTGCTAATAAAAATGAAGTCGTCCATACGGTTAGTGATTAAAGCAGTTACTAATCAATAGTTACCAAATAGTATATAGATTGATGATACAAAATTAATCAATCAACTTTTTAGTTGAAACCGTCCCTAAATTTTAAAAGTAATCCCTCTATGCCCCACTCATTCACGCCCAAAATTATCTTTTTCGACATAGACGATACTCTCAGTCGAGGCGGTATTATCGCCCCGCATAATCAAGCCACTTTGCAGGGACTAGCCCATACTGAGATTAAATTGGTAATAGCGACAGGTCGTGCTAAGCCTATGTTACCAAAGGACATTCTAGATCTACATGATAAAGGCATTATCGATGCCGTTATTTGTATGAATGGTCAATATAGCTTTTATAAGGATGGTAGTAATTCAGATAAAGTGAGCCGAAGCAGCAGTGGTGATAAGTCTAAAATAGTAGGCAATGAAGCGCTAATTAAACACTATCCGCTAACGCTACCTCAAGTCGAGCAAATCGTGCAAATCTGTCAACAGGAGCAAGTCGTCTATAAGCTCGACTCTACGCACTATATTGCATGGTCTGCGATGCATGAGCACATAAAAGAATTGATGGTAAAAAACAGCTATTTCATTGTCGATCCCGACTTTCATAAATGCAATGACGTTTATCAATGTTCGGTTATCTTTAATAATGAAAAAGACAAAATGCAACATATCGACTTTGCCAAATTCGGCTTAAAGCTGGTGCATTGGCACAATACCGGTGCTGATATTATCCCTATTGATGCCTCCAAAGCCCGTGCGGTACTTGATGTCTGCCGTCATTACGATATTGATGTTAAGGATGCCATGGCCTTTGGTGATGGCCTTAATGATTTGGAGATGTTTGATTTAGTAGGCTGTAGTGTGGCTATGGGCGATGGTCAACCTGCCCTTATTGAGCGCGCCGATTTAGTCACAGGGTCTATAGAAGAGCGAGGTATCCAAGCGGTTCTGGATAAATTTTATGTTGTATAGATTAAATCATGGCCTTATGCACATTTTTTAGACTGTAGCGGTGAGTGAGCTAAATTCTATATTGCTTCTTTTGTCTTCGCTCACTTTCGCTGACTTAATTTCTCCAATACCTTCTTCATTGAGTGTTCAACAGATCCTAATTCAAAAAATAGTCAAGGACAGTCAGATTTGCAAAATTTAATTAAAGCATTATTGAAGTGGATTGGTGCAGGTATTGGCATTGGCATCGGTATTTTAATCGTTATTGTGGTGCTTAAATTACTGACTGACAAGACTGATGAAGGCAGTGATAAAGCCTCTATTAGTATTGCAGATAGTACTGCAGGTAATATGATGAACCGTAACCAAAATAGTGTACCTCCAGCTCAGCAGTCGAGCAATGTGACCGATATCATCGTGCCACCTGGTTATAGACGTACTAAAGACGGAGACCTCATACTAAACGCGCCTATTATGGGCATGGAGTGGGAGAGTGTGGAGGATGACAATAGCACTGCCGAACCTCGTATTTATGAGCCATTCACTATATATCGCTGTATAACGGACGATGGCGAGCAGTTGAAGATGGATGTGGTCAACAGTGATATCGGCTATATGCTTAAGTTTTATTTTGCTCAACAAGGTCAAGGCTTACAGCTTCAAGCTCAGCAAGCGGCAGAAGAGGCTTATTACGCCATTCATACCAATGCAGTGACGCTGGTCATGCGTGACCCTGATACCTATTATGTACTGACTCAGTATGAAGATGGCGATACGACGTTTTATCTTAACAATGCGATGACAGGTCACGAGATTAATCATTTCTTTTGTGAAGAGTCGCCAAGCTCAATGGATAGTATCGCCTTAATCAATCAAATGGAGCCTGAGCACTTTAACTTCAAACCTATGACGGATGAACTTGAAGAGATATTAGCGCCGCAAGCATTAACACATAGTTAGGCCTAATCATTGGTCTTAATCAATAGCCATTATGATTTCAAAGCTGCGGAATTTGATTACACACAAAGTGTTTCTTTGGGTCTCAGCTAACTTATTCGACACTTGCTATTTGTTGATCGAGACGACTACCTTATCTAGCTTTATTTAGTGGCTCAATAATGAGCGTGCCAATATCTTAAATGCACTAAAAATATACTCCCAGACTTCTATCAATTTTCATTATAGGTAGCATAATAGCTTCTAGCAGCTCGCTCTCGTGCGTCTAATTATAAGCTTATTAACCACTTAAATTTGCTGTAACAGGCTGGTTTAAGTGGTTTTTTATTTATTTATTTATACTTTAAATTAATTAAGATTAATTAAATAATTTTATTGAAATGATAATCATTTTGATTTAGGATGATGAGATAAAGTTAATTATGGATTATTTATAAGTCACTGTTATAAGTTATGTGAATACCAACAAGCTAGGCAATAAGCAACTGATTGATAAATAAAGTAAGCCTAATTAAGACAACTAAACCTAAAGCTTTGACCAAAGGATTTGAATATGAAAAATAAAGTCGCACTCTTAACTATGGCTATCTCTTCTGTATTAGTACTAACTGCCTGTAATGATGATGATAATACTGAAATTACCATCCCTGCTACTAATGGTAATCACGCACCAACATTGACTGTTTCGGCAAAAACAGTAGCAAAAGAAGCAGCAGTAGAGGGTGTTGTCATCGTAGAATCACAAGGTGAGGATAAAGATAGCGATACATTGACTTATAGTCTGGCAGGTAATGATACAGGCTACTATGCCATTGACAGTGCAACGGGCGCTGTAAGCTTGACTACTAAAGGCGCTGAGGCAGTAGCTGCAGATAAGGTATTGCCTGAAATAAAAGTTAAGGTATCAGACGGCAAAGATGAAGTAGAAAAGTCAGCCACACCTAAAATAGGTGAGGGCAGTACCAGCGATGCACCCAAATTGACAGCACTGCTAGCGAATGACGATAGATTCTCTACGCTGGCGAGCGCGCTACAAGCGACAGCTGGCGATAGTACCAATAATCTTGGTACTGACATTGAGCAGTTGAATGATATTACGCTACTAGCGCCTACCAATGAGGCCATTGATAAAACGTTAGACATATTAACCATTCAAATGCCTGAATTAGATACTAATAATAGTGGCAAAATTGAGCTAAATGAATTAACAGCCAAGCCCGAATTACTCAAATCTATACTGCAATATCATGTCCTTACTAGTAAGGTAGAAGCGGCGCAAGTGGCAAGTAGCCTTAATAAAAATCTGCCAACTGTCAATGGATTACCATTGTTCGTTACTCAATCAGGCACAGATTTTATAATCCCAAGTCAGGCAATTCAGTTGGCTAATATTAATAAAGCCGCTGGTGCTGCTGATACTGCTCAGGCCAAAGTTGATTTGACCAGTACTGATATTGCCATTAACAATGGCGTAGTCCATGTTATTGATCAAGCGCTTATCCCGCCGATGTATGATATTGATGAGACATTAACGAGGCTATCAGAGACCAAGCAATTTAGAAGCTTCTTAGATATTGTTAGTACTGCTAACGGTAGTGTGGCGGGCGCAAGTTCAGATAAGGATGCTACTAGTTACACAGTACTCGCCCCTAATAATGCTGCTCTCAATCAAAAGTGTATCGATCTGAACCCCGCTGCTAAAGGACAGACTGGAGGCAAAGACATTATCGATGCAAACAATGAATGCTTTTTGGAGCCAGTAGCGGGTTATGGTAGTGAGGTTAATAAGTTTGTACCAGTTTCTGGTAATATCAAATCTGATACTATGTTTTCAGCAGAATTGCCAGAGATTAAAGGAAATATCGTCTTGGCTAACATTATTGCCAGTAATGGCGTGATTCATATTACTGACTCGCTTCAGTAGTGGAGCAAAACCAGTAAGAGCCGACGTCTAACTGTCGAGCGGTGACAATAGTTGAACGGCAAAAAATAGTAAATTAGAAAGGGAGCCTTAGGTTCCCTTTTTTGTGTCAATCAGAAGACTGATACCATTGAGGTGATTATCAATGCTACGATGTTCCTAGGCTTTGTTGCTACGTGGTAGCCATCAAGCTATTTCTTTAATTCGCTACTGTCCTAAGCTTGTTATAATGCCTTGCCCTTGATTCTGCCGCGATTCATCCTCATATCCTAGCAACCTATAACATCAAAATAGCCTAAGCCAATGTCTGATTCTATCGCCAAAACTATGCCAAATACTAATACCTCTAGTGACGCCATTGATCTCGATACGGTGACACCAGTTACACAGACCAATGATATTCAAAGCGCTCAGCAGTTTGATGAGCTGCCAGTGCTCGCCAAAGACCGCCATTTTTTGAGTCGTTTGCAAAGAGAGCTGGAGCGAAAGTCTAATAAAACAAACACTAAACAGCTTCAAGATAAACAAGCACAGTTTGAAAAAGTGAAACGCCGTTCGCAGCGAGCAGTGCAAGAGCGCATGGAGAGCATTCCAGATGAGCTAGCTGCTAAGCTTAACCATGATCTACCAGTCAGTCAGCGTGCAGAGGATCTGGTTCAGGCGATTATTGATAATCAAGTCATTATTGTGGCAGGTGAGACCGGCTCAGGTAAGACGACACAGTTGCCTAAGCTGGCAATGATGGCAGGACGAGGGATTACAGGTCAGATAGGGCATACACAGCCTAGGCGATTAGCGGCGCGTAGTGTGGCGAACCGAATCGCTGAAGAGCTTGGCGAGCCATTAGGGGAGACCGTTAGCTTCAAGATTCGCTTTAATGAGCAAGGAACGGCTAAATCTGTGGTCAAGCTCATGACGGATGGTATCTTGCTAGCTGAGCTTGGGCATGATCGCTTTTTGACCCGTTATGACACCATTATTATCGATGAGGCGCACGAACGCAGCCTCAATATTGACTTTATCATGGGCTATCTCAAGCAGCTGCTGCCTAAGCGTCCAGACCTTAAAGTCATTATTACCTCAGCGACACTCGATACCGGACGCTTTAGCAGATATTTCTCGCAATATGATCCAAAAACGCGCAAGCATATACCGGCTCCGGTCATCGATGTCGAAGGGCGCAGCTATCCAGTAGAAGTGCGCTATCGACCGTTAACCGATGAGCCAGTGACCAGCTCAGATGATGATAGCTATGATGACTTTGAGGATAATTTGCCTCGAGCGGTGGTGGCGGCGGTCGAAGAGTGCTTTGAGGATGCCCATAACAAAGGTCATCCAGATCAAGCTGATATTCTGATATTTGCAGCGACTGAAGCTGAAATTCGCGAGATGCAAGATGTCTTAATCGCCCATGGTCCACGTCATACCGAAGTATTACCGCTCTTTGCCCGCCAGTCTTATGCCGAACAGCAGCGTATATTTTCGCCTTCGGGACGTGGTCGCCGTATTGTCATTGCTACCAATGTCGCTGAGACAGCTCTTACGGTACCGGGTATTCGCTACGTTATTGATTTAGGCTTTGCTCGGATATCGCGTTACTCGTATCGCTCCCGGGTTCAACGCTTACCTATTGAAGCTATCTCGCAGGCGGCTGCCAACCAGCGAAAAGGTCGCTGTGGTCGTGTGGCTCCCGGCGTTTGTATCCGCCTTTATAGCGAAGAGGACTTTGCCAGTCGGCCTGAGTTTACTGAGCCTGAAATCCTACGCACCAATCTGGCCTCTGTTATCCTGCAGATGGCAAGCTTGCGTCTTGGTGCAGTAGAAGACTTTGACTTTATCGAGCCACCTGACTCGCGCTTGGTTAAAGATGGCCGCAAGCTCCTTAGTGAGCTGAGCGCTATTACCACAAAAGATAGCAGCAATAAGCGGCCTATCGGCAAGCAAACTTTGAATGAGGTGAAGCTGACGCGAACGGGTCAAAAAATGGCCCGAATGCCAATCGATCCTCGGCTGGCGCGAATGCTCGTCGCAGGTAGCGATTTTGACTGTATGCGTGAGATGCTCATTGTGGTAGCAGCACTGGCAGTGCAAGACCCGCGTGAGCGTCCTGCGGAGAAGAGGGCGCAAGCGGATCAAAAACATGCGTTATTTCGTCAAGAAGATTCAGACTTTCTCTTTTATCTCAGTCTGTGGAAAGCAGTATTTGAAGGTAATAGCAATGGCAATAAACTCTCGGGCAATCAGTTAAAGCAATTTGCCAAAAAGCACTATTTAAGCTTTCCGCGTTTGCGTGAATGGCACAAGACTTATCGTCAGCTTGAACAGATGGTGACGGAGCTAAAGCTAACCGCTACCCAGAGTCCGTCTAAAAATCAGAGCAAAGGTAAAGCCAACCAGCAGAATAATGCTAACACTGGCCTTAACAATAACTCGAAAGTGGCTATTGATCTTATCGACAGTGAAGACGAGCAACTTCGTGCCGTCAAATACGCCAACTTGCATCGCGCGCTACTCACAGGACTGCTATCGGTCATCGCGCATAAGACGGAAAACCGTGGTGAGTATCTGGCAGCACGTCAACAAAAAGCCAAGATATTCCCTGCTAGTACAGTATTTAAGCAAGTGCCAGCTTGGGTGATGGCTTTTGAGATTGTTGAGACCTCGCAAGTCTTTATGCGTACGGTCGCAAAGATTGAGCCAGAATGGATTATATCTGCAGCGGGTGACTTACTTAAGTATCACTATTTTGAGCCACATTGGTCAAAGAAGACCGGTCATGTAAAAGCTTATGCACAGATTAGCTTATTTGGCTTAATCGTTATTGCCAAGCAGCTGACCAACTATGAGCAGATCAATCTCGAAGAGTCACGCGAGATATTCATCCGTGATGGCTTGGTCACTGGTAACCTTGGCAGGCAAGCGCCATTCCTACAGCACAATATGGATAAGATTGCCCATGTGGAGCGCATTGAAGACAAGCTACGTCGCCGCGACTTACTGGTCGATGAAGAGGCGCTGTATCAATTCTATGACCACAAAATACCTAAGCATATTGCTAGCCGAAAAGCCTTTGAGGATTGGCGCGCAGAGGTTGAGAGTACCGATAGCAAGTATCTATTCTTCACCGACGAAGATGTCCTCAAAGAGACAGCGCCAACCACCGGTGACTTCCCTGAAGTCTGGCATTTAGGCGATTTAAAATTACCACTTAAATATGTTTTTGATCCGGCTAGTGAAGATGATGGCGTGACTATTCGTGTGCCATTGGCAGCATTACCGCAGCTAGATGCGATTGAGCTGCTATGGGGTGTGCCGGGATGGCGTTTTGAGTTGGTATTACAGCTGCTGCGCTCGCTACCTAAAGACATTCGCCGCCAGATAGTACCGATCCCAGATACAGCGGATGATCTATTTGATGAATTGGAGCATACTAGCGCAAATAGCCAACAGCAGGGCTTACTTAAGCAGCTGTGCCAAGCTCTTCAGCGCCGCGGTATCGTTGGCGTCACTCCAAAAGACTTCAATCCGTCTAGTATTGATCGTTATTTGCAGCCGCAAATCTGCGTGGTTGATGATAAAAATCGCCTGATTGAAAAGGGACGTGATCTTGAGACCTTGCAGGCGCGTCATGCCAGCGAGACCAGTCAAGCGATCTCCAGTGACGCCGATCAGCATGGTATGCATACTAGCTTCCCTGAGCACTTCCGCTTTAGCAAAAACCGTCATAGTGCAGGTGTCGTTATGAAGCAATTTGCGGCGCTTGTGGCTGATGATGCTGGAGAGGCGGTGTCTATCCATCAGTTTACTGATGTCACGGCTGCCCTTAAAGCGCATCGAAAAGGCGTACTGACCCTCATTAAGAATCAGTTGGGCGCGAAGCAAAAGCAATTGACCAGCCAAGTAGATAAAGCCTTTAAGCTGGCCTTCGCGCCGCTTGGTGATATGGAAAAGCTTAAGACGATCGTCGTCGACGCTACCTTAGATGCCGCACTCGAGACGCACGGTGCTACATTTGAACATGAGGAGGTATTACCGGATAACGCAGATAAGATTGCTGAAGCTTTGGCAGAAAAGCTACCGCTGAGTGATAGCGAGTATGAGCGTACTGCTAAAACAGTACTGGAGAACTTTTTACTAGAGGGTCAGACGGTCATCAAGCTGCTAAAAAGTGTTTATACTCGCTGGCAACGTATCCGTCAGAGCCTTCTTATGTTAGATCGAGAGGTTTTTGGTGAGTCCATTGATGATATTGAAGACCAGCTAGAAGACCTACATTTGTCGGATTTTGTCTACCGCATGGATTACGAGCATTGGCAACAATATCCGCGTTATCTAGAAGCGCTAGAGATTCGTATAGAGCGCCTAGAGCATAATTTAGAGGGAGACTTAGACGCGGTCTATGACTTAGATATTCATATGGAACGTCTGGCAGGTCGAGCGGCAGATGAAAAAATTAGCGACTATCGCTGGATGGTAGAAGAGTACCGTATTCAGCTATTTGCTCAGCCGATGAAGACTAGAATAGCAGTTTCACCAAAGCGTCTGAATAAAATTTGGGAGAAGTTAAACTAAGTTTTTAAATAAATTTAACCAACATTTAAGCGGTAATTTTTGATATAGAATTGTTCAAAATTATTAAGACTACCGCTTATAATTGTTTTTGAACCACTTATCATCATTTTGTAATATTTATGTTTTATTCTTGTGTGTGAAGTTTTCAGTTAATTTTCTACTCTTCTTAACAGTTGATAACAAGGCAGTTTCTCACTGTTAATCGTTATGCAGTCTGTTGAGGGGTAGGTTTTTTAACTTTTGAGCACATTGGGTGAGGGACATGAGTATTGCGAAGCGATTCGGCAGTATCACTACGCGAATGTTAGTGATACTGACATTGGCGTTTTTGTTAATTATCTTGATGGTTAACTGGGTCATTGAGACTCAAGGTAAGCCGCGTATTGTGGCGATGACTTCTGAGGCGATCGAAGAGACGGGTAACGAAGTCATTAACAGCATCATGGCAAATATCAATCACGTCGATGGTCTCGCTAAGGCGACCAGTGCCATAAGTGGTGGGCTGCCAAAAGATAAAGATATCTATTACCAGACCATCGGCAATCTTATGAGTCAAGCCGATGCTAAGATTGTCGGCGGCGGCGTTTGGTTTGACCCTAATAGATATCAAGAGGGTCAAGAGCGTCAGTCGTTTGTCTGGATGCGTGATGGCGCCGGAGTGATGCAGCCCACCGAGAGCTATAATTCTGCCGCTATCACGCCCAATGCCTATTACCGCGACTGGTGGTACATTCCAGCGATGTATGCGCGCCATGATCACTGTGTGTGGAGTCGAGCTTACGTCGACCCCATTAGCCACTATCCGATGATGACTTGTGCTCGACCTCTTTATAACAGTCAGAATCAGGCCTTTGATGGTGTCGTATCCTTTAACCTGCTCTTAGATAACCTCGATGAAGCCATGAGCAAATGGCAAGAGAAAATCGGTGGTTATGTTTTCTTAGTAGATCTAGATAATCGCTTCTTAACCTTCCCCGATAAGTCGCTTGTGACCCAAGTAACTGCTGATAATCCTCAAGGTGAGATGATTACGGTCAGTCAGTTTGCCGAATCCAACCCTAACTTTGCACCTATTGCTAATAGTTTGGACAACCTCAATGATAAGCTGATTGAGCAGGCGCTGAGCAAAAATGAGGGTCAATTTAACCTTGCGGCAGGCAGTATTCTTAGCACCACCAATATGAACAAGATTAGTAAGCATGAGTCAAAGCTTCTGTCTGCCCTGTTGCTCCTTAATACCGATCAATCCATCAATCTGGTCGATAGTCACTTGGTGGACACCGTCGCTGTACCCAATGATAGCGTGTTAAATAAGCAGTCTACGGCTTTTGTCTTTCGCATGCCATTTACTTACTGGAAGATGGTGGTCGTCAAGCCAGATAGCGATCTGGTGAGTGTTGCTAACGCCTTGTCGGATCAGCTGGTTCGTACCATGCTCTTGGGATTCCTTCCTATTTTGCTATTAACCGCTTGGGTATTTAGAAGCTACTTTACTCGGCCACTGGGCCGAATGGCTAACGCTGTTGCCGATATGGGAGCGCTGATTGAAAAACAACAGTATCAACTTCTAGGTAACCATAAGTTACCAAAATCTAGTGTTAGTGAGATTCAAGTCATTAGTGAGAAGACCAACCAGCTTATTGACCGAATTGTCGAAAACGAAGGGGCACTGGCTGAGATAAACGTTCATCTAGAGAAAAAGGTCGTTGAGCGTACCCAGGAGCTACAAAAAGCGATGGATGAGCTTAAAGCCTCGCAAGTGCAGTTGGTACGTTCTGAGAAGATGGCGACCTTAGGTCAGATGGTCGCTGGAGTAGCACATGAGGTCAATACACCACTTGGCTACGTGCGCAGTAATATCGAGCTGGTCGGTGACAACTTAACCCGTTTTGAGGAGCTAATCGCTCATACTGAGCAGCTCTTGATGGCCTTAAAAGACCCCAATAGCTCTCAAGAGCAGATTGATGCTGCCATTGATGCTACCTTGGTGTGCTGTAAGGAAATTAAGGAAGATGAAGTCAGTGAAGACTTATCAGACTTGGTCAAAGACGGTCTATTTGGTGTCGATCAAATCTCGGAGTTGGTACTAAACCTACGCGATTTTTCGCGTATAGATGAGTCCAAAGTTAAAGACGTCGATATCAATGATTGCATCAACAGCTCCTTAGTCATGGCTCGTAACAATCTAAAGACGCTCAATGTCACGACAGAGTTGGCGGAATTACCGCCCATCAAATGCAACCCTTCACAAATCAATCAGGTACTTCTTAATCTTATCAATAACGCCGCGCAAGCGATCCCAAAAGATAAAAAGGGTGAGCTGACCATTATCTCTAAGCTGCTGGGTGACAATGAGATTAGCGTGAGTGTGATTGATAACGGTAGTGGTATAGCAGATGACGTGCTTGAGCGTATGTTTGAGCCATTCTTTACTACCAAAAAGGCCGGTGAAGGGACAGGGTTAGGTCTAGCGATTGCGACCCAGATTATGGAACAGCATGGCGGTAAGTTACAGGCGCAGTCTACTGTTGGTCAAGGCAGCAGATTTGAATTAATACTGCCAGTTCAGCATAACACCAGTAAAGATGCGGCTACAACTAAGGTTTTATTTGAAGCGTAGCGAGATAGGCGCAGCAGCTGTCATGGTACTGCACCTAAAACCTATGCTTTTATAACTTGATGTAACAAAAGGATTTACTTATGGAAAAGCCAAAAATAGCCTTTATTGATGATGAGCAGCGTATTTTACGCAGTCTAAAAATGCACTTTCGTCAGACTCATGACGTCTTTACCACGACCGATCCTGATGAGCTGGTCAGCTACGTTCGAGACAATGATGTAAAAGTGGTGATTAGCGATCAGCGTATGCCTGATAAGCAAGGTACTGAGGTGCTGCGTGAGGTCAAAGACGCTTCGCCAAATACTATCCGTATCTTGCTCACTGGCTATGCCGACTTAAATGCGGTAATCGACTCGGTGAATGAAGGGGAGATATACCGATATATCACCAAACCTTGGCAGAATGATGAGCTTAAAAGGGTCGTCAATAAGGCCACTGAGATTGCTCAGCAAACTAAAGATATCGACCACGAAGTAACTGAAGCGGTCAATACCAAGGGCAATCGCAATGTCTTGGTGTTAGACGATGATAAAGAGGTCTATCGGCAGATAAAAAATCATTTTGAGCCGAACTTTAAAGTCAGCTGGGCCAGTAACTTAGAAGAGGCGTCAGACTTATTACAGCGCAAACAATTCAGTGTGGCCATTGCCGATGTGACCCTTAATGGTGATAACATCGCACCAATTGTTTATGCCCTTAAAAACATTCAGCCTGACCTTATGGTGCTCATGCTGACTGAGTTTAAAGACGCCTATATGATTATCGACTTGATTAATAAGGGCCAGATTTATCGCTGTTTACCAAGACCGACCAACCTCACCATTATGGGTATCAGCCTCGAGCGTGCTTATCAGCACCATCAAAAGATGGTTCAGCAGCCCATCCTTGCTGCCCGTCATCATGTCGAAGAAGCGCCAGAGGTTGAAGGCTTTAACCTATCGGATAAGCTTAAAGGCTTCTTCTCTAAGCTTGGCATATCTAAGCTGGGTAAATGGCGATGGGGCAAGGAGGCTTAAGTGGATTAAAAGAGGTTAAGGATATTAACACAGGTAAATTAGATTACCAAATAGCCTAAGCAAAAATAAACTATCTAACGGTAAACAATAAAAAAGTCTCTATGGTTGATTCAATCTAAAAGGGATAAAGTGATACTAAGACTCTGAGTAATTTGAAAGGTTACAGAGTCTCTATCCCTGCCCGTATAAGGGCAGTTAGCTATAACAGTTCATAGCAGTAATGAGTCTAAATGATGCTTGTGTTGTTATCATTGTTATCGCTCTTATTATCAAGGTTATAACGGTTATGCATCGTGGTGAGACTCAGTTGCGAACTCTGCTAACCAGTTAACCACCTGAGTAACGCGAGTCTCACGATCTCCGCCAATACGTCGAAACGCTTTGCCATGCTGGGTTAACTCTTCAGCAAAGCTTGCAGTAATTTGCTCTCGCTCATGTGGAGCATCTCGCAAATCATCAGCCACCCAAGGCACATCGACTTCAGTTAATAAAATGAGATCGTAGTGATGGGCTAGGGCAGCCTCAGTAATCGCTGCAGGGCATTTACCGTAATACCAATTGGCATAGACCATTAACTCAAACAAACTAGTATCACAAAATAGATAGTCAGCGCTCTGCTGTGCTAGGCTATTCTCAAGCGCTATCTGACCTCGCGCGATAGGTAATAAATCCTCCCATTCGCACGTCTTATGCTCGTTATCCCATTTCTGCTGGAGATAGGGTCGCATAAATTCTGCTACCCACTTACAGTTGAGGTGGACAGCTAGATCCTGACAAAGGGTGGTTTTGCCGGTGCTCTCTGCGCCTAAGATTGCGACATTAATAAGGTCGCTAGGCGTTCGTTGCGTTAAGGGTTGCTGGCGAGATACCGTGGTCATTAACTTGCTGATGATAGCGTCGTTTCCATTCATAGTAAGCCCAGATTGCGATCAAGGTGAACACCACGTATTGTATTGAGGTAAACGTGTAGCCTTTATAGAAGTACATCGGTACTGATATAGCATCCGCGACGATCCACACCAGCCAGTTTTCAATTTTGCGACTGGCCATAAGATACATAGCGATCAAAAACAGCGCAGTAGTAAACATATCGGTATAGTCGACCCAAGTAAATAGGTGCAATCCAAGTACCACACCATCAAAGCTAAAGCCATTATTAATCACGGGTCTGAGATAATAGACTAAGGCCACAAAGGCAGCTGATACGACCGCTAGCGTCAGCATCATAGGGATATCGCGCTTTTGGATACACTCAATAGTGACGTCACCTGTATGCTCAATGTCTTGGTGCTTGGACCAGTTATACCAGCCATACAGGCTCATTGCGGTATAATAGGCATTGATAAGCATATCACCGAACAGTTGCCACTCCCACAGCAGGTAAACGAATAGTCCTGTACTAATAAGACCGACGGGATAGACTAAAATATTGGTCTTTCGTGCCAGTAGTACGCTGGCGATACCAAACACCACCGCAATGAGTTCAAGTCCAATAAAAAGGGGTTGGTAACTGGCGTACTGCCCAAATAACCACTCAAAAATTCCTGCCATATTCACTCCAAAATACTGCGCTGCCTATTATCAGTTGCTTATTATTATTAACTACTAACTTAGGAGAGACTAATTAAAGGGCTTATGGGTGGCCATAAGATCTATACTATGATCTCTGCTAACTTAACTATTTTGCGTTGTGACTATATACTGTCACGGGTTCTTAGCCATCAATTATATGCCAATCAGCTATCAAGATTATCGGATAAACGACTGGTTGGCGTTATTTTATTTAGGTTAGTTGCTTTACAGCGCTAATATCGCTTTTATATTAGCAGTCTAAAGCTGCCCTGAGTATTGACTAACGAATTGCCACTACCAGTTACCCAGTTGGATTTACGAGTGATATCTCTGTTATTTTCGGCCGACTATGGTATAAACCTTAGAGGGTTAAGTGGCCGTTAGCACAACGCAAATCCTCAAAACCCTATCCCTATTAGCCTAGGGCGTGGCCTTTTGAGGAATTTAACGGTGACTAATATTGATTAGGCTGAACTAAGCCCTTATTTGTATAAAAGTGAATGTTGTTAATGCTTGAATTTACAATTATTTGTAACAAGGTATTAGCAGTTACGCATTAATAGGGCATAATGAGACCGCATTTAAGTATACAACTATTCACTGAGATTTTTAATTTACTACCATACCTAGATAAGTAAGTGACTAATATAACGCTTAATTTCGTAATAAACTTATGCTAGGCCATATCAAGGAAGCATTTATGAGTATTTATATTACTGGAACAGGTTTGTTCATCCCCCCACATAGCATAAGTAATGATGAGCTGGTCGCGACCTTTAATCAGTATGTCGATAATTATAACGCGCAGCATGCTGCAGAGATTGAAGCAGAGACGATGCCCGCGCTTCAGCATTCTTCTGCCGAATTTATTGAAAAGGTCTCAGGAATTAAGTCGCGCTATGTCATGGAAAAGTCGGGCATCTTAGACCCTGAAGTCATGGCGCCTGTCATTCCAGCCCGCAAGCTTGGTGAAGAGCTGTCGGTTATGGCGGAGATGGGCGTTGCTGCGGTAAAAGATGCTCTAGAGGATGCAGGGCTGGAAGCTAATGATCTAGACGGCATTATTCTAGCGTGCTCGAACTTTCAGCGAACTTATCCGGCTGTAGCGATTGAAATTCAGAACGCTATCGGTATGGTAGGCGGTTTTGCTTATGATATGAATGTGGCTTGTAGTGCAGCGACTTTTGGACTAGCACAAGCAGCAGGCTCGATTGCTGCAGGTCTGGGTAAGCGTATCGCCGTGGTCAATGTAGAAATTACATCGGCGCATCTAAACTGGCGCAATCGGGACAGTCATTTCATCTTCGGTGATGTGGCTACAGCGACTATTATTGAAGCGCTTGAGCAGCCAAAAGGGTATAAAATCTTGGATTCAAAGCTGTTTACTCAGTTTTCAACCAACATCAAAAATGAATTTGGCTTTATGGACCGCGCCGAATATCTAGCGGCCCAAACTGAGATGTATCCAGACCTTAAAGAGCCGGTCACGGATAAGTTATTCTTACAAAATGGCCGTAAAGTATTCCGAGAAGTCTGTCCTAAGGTGTCAGAGATCATTCTTGAGCATTTACAAGAGAATAACTTGAGTGCTGAGCAGATTAAGATGATGTGGCTGCATCAAGCCAATGCCAATATGCTGGACTTAATATTGCGTACCGTCGTGGGGCGTGATGCGGATAAAGCCATCGCCCCAAGTGTCATTGATGAGTTTGCTAATACCAGCTCCGCTAGTCCAATTATTGTCTTCCATCGCTATAAAGACAAGCTAAAGTCAGGCGACTTGGGCGTTATCTGCTCATTTGGCGCTGGGTATTCTATTGGTTCGGTGCTGGTAGAGAAGGTATAGTGCCTAATGACAAGCCAGTTCGGTTATTTCTACAAAGCTGGTGGATAACGTAATACTAAAATCTAATAAAGCAAGAAAAGCCAATAAACCAAGTCACAAA
The DNA here is from genome assembly GCF_004335015.1 of Psychrobacter pygoscelis. Classification (GTDB taxonomy): domain Bacteria; phylum Pseudomonadota; class Gammaproteobacteria; order Pseudomonadales; family Moraxellaceae; genus Psychrobacter; species Psychrobacter pygoscelis. The sequence goes on along the minus strand of NZ_RQRU01000003.1, from coordinate 240,394 downwards.
AGTTGACTTGGTTTTTTTTGTCCGCTTTAGACGGATTAAAAGCGGCAAACTAATAAATGTGGTCGTTACCAAAAGGGATTTTAGCATCGGGGGCAAAGTTTGTTATAATCGCTGTCTTATTTTATTTGCCGAATAAAAGCACCCTTATGAAAGAATCTTTACGCTTACGCCTTGATCAAATGGTTGATCGCTATGAAGAAGTGACCGCTCTTTTATCAGACCCTGAAATCATTGGTGACAATGATAAATTCCGTGAACTATCAATGGAATATAGTGACTTAGGGGATATTACCGCGCTTTGGCAGCGCTACCTTAAGGCCGAAGCTGACCAAGCTGAGGCAACGGAGATGCTAAAAGAAGCTAGTGATCCTGAGATGAAAGAGATGATGCAGGAGGAGATTGATACAGCTCGTCAGGCGATTGAGGATATGGAAGAAGAACTCAACGTTATGATGTTGCCTAAAGATCCTAATGATAAAGTTCCGGCATTCTTAGAGATTCGTGCAGGTACTGGCGGTGATGAAGCCTCGATTTTCTCAGGTGATTTATTCCGTATGTATCAAAAGTACGCGCAAACCCAAGGCTGGACGGTGGAGGTATTATCTGCCAGTGATGGTGAGCATGGTGGCTATAAAGAGATCATTAGCCGAGTCTCAGGTACTGATGTATATGGTCGCTTGAAATTTGAGTCCGGCGCGCACCGTGTCCAGCGAGTGCCAGAGACTGAAAGTCAGGGGCGAGTACATACTTCTGCCTGTACGGTGGCAGTAATGCCAGAGGTAGAGATCGATGACACCGTCGATATCAATCCTGCTGATATTAGATTTGATACCTTCCGCTCAAGTGGCGCTGGTGGTCAGCATGTCAACACCACTGACTCTGCGGTACGCTTAACCCACATTCCAACAGGTATCGTCGCTGAATGTCAACAAGAGCGAAGTCAGCATAAAAACCGTGCTAAAGCCATGCAAATGCTAATATCACGTATTCAACAAGCAAAGGTTCAAGCACAAGTCGATAGCGCCGATGAGCTACGTCGTGATCTGGTCGGAAGTGGTGATCGCTCTGAGCGCATTCGAACCTATAACTTCCCACAAGGGCGCATGACCGACCACCGAATCAATCTGACACTATATAAGCTTGATTCAATTATGGAAGGTGATCTTGACGAGTTGTTAGATGCGCTGGTTCGTGAGCATCAGGCCGATCTTATGGCCAGCATCGGTGGTGATGAAGCGTAGTTAACTCTCATGTCAAATAAACTATCGCGTCAAGGTTATCGTGACTATTAACAGCGCGCCGGGAGATGGCAACTCAAAGACGGGATAAGCAGACACGCAGGAAGTCTTATAAAATTACCATATTTATAGGTTGACTGCCTTCTTGCCAGCAGACCTTCTGATGTCAGTCTTACAAAAGAATTTAAACTTATACTTAATACTAGGAAATCTTAATGTCTAAGCAAGCCAACAATCAAGACCAAAATGAGCAACCTCAAGACGCTAATGAGCTGATCGCCCAGCGCCAATCTAAGCTTGATGATATCAGCGCCTCGGGGAAACAGCCGTATCCTAATAAGTTTAAACGCACAGATTATGCCAAAGATTTACAAGTGGCATTTGATGGTATTAGTAAAGAAGAGATTGAGGAAAAAGCTGCGAATGGCGATAAGACACAAGTAAAAGTCGCTGGCCGTGTGATGCTTAACCGTGGCGCGTTTATCGTCATTCAGGATATGAGTGGTCGTATTCAGCTGTATGTCGCGCGTAAAGAGCTTGATAAAGAGACGTTAGCGACAATCAAGTCATTGGATCTTGGTGATATTGTTGGCGTTTCAGGCTATATCGGCCGTTCGGGTAAAGGTGATTTATACGTCCATATTGAAGAGTTTCATTTATTGACCAAGTCGCTACGGCCTATGCCTAATAAGTTCCATGGCTTGGCCGATGTCGAGGCTCGCTATCGCAATCGCCATCTAGACCTTATGACCAATGAAGAGAGCCGTCAGACTTTTATCATTCGTAGTCAGGTTATTAGTGGTATTCGTCAGTTTATGCTCGGTGAGCGCTTTATGGAAGTAGAGACGCCAATGATGCATCCTATTCCGGGCGGCGCGGTAGCTAGGCCATTTGTGACGCACCATAATGCGCTCGATATGCCATTGTATTTACGAATTGCGCCAGAGCTGTACCTTAAGCGCTTGGTGGTCGGTGGCTTTGATCGGGTCTTTGAGATTAACCGTAGCTTTCGAAATGAAGGCGTTTCGACGCGGCACAATCCTGAATTTACCATGATTGAGTTTTATCAAGCTTATGCCGATTATCATGACTTGATGGACTTAACTGAGCGCTTGTTCAATCAGTTAGCGACGGATATCTTAGGCAGTACTGAGCTTACCTATCAAGGAGAGAGCATTAGTCTTAAAGCGCCGTTTACCCGTCTCACTATGAAAGATGCTATTGCTAAGTATGCCGAAGGCTTTGATATGAGCCGTATTGATGACCGCGATTATCTTGCAGATTATGCTCAAAATACCTTGAAGCAGCAAGTTAAAGACGTCTTTGGTATTGGTAAGCTGCATACCATCATCTTTGAAGAGACTGCCGAGCACCAGCTTCGTCAGCCGACCTTTATTACCGACTATCCAGCAGAGACCTCACCGTTAGCTCGCCGTAATGATGACAATCCAGAGATCACCGATCGCTTTGAGCTGTTCATTGGTGGGCGTGAGATTGCAAATGGCTTTAGTGAGCTTAACGATCCGGCAGATCAGGCTGAGCGCTTCAAAGGCCAGGTGGCGGAAAAAGATGCGGGTGATGATGAAGCGATGCACTTCGACGCTGATTATATTGAAGCTCTATCTTATGGCTTACCACCAACAGCAGGTGAGGGCATTGGTATTGATCGCTTGGTGATGCTATTTACCGACTCAGCCAGTATTCGTGATGTGATTCTATTCCCGCATATGCGCCGCAAGTCAGAATAGTAACGGCATACTGTGTAGAGAGCGAGCGCAGACGGTAGCCTCTGTCTGCGTTAAGTCATCATAACACTGTATCGAAGGTGTGATATAGTTTGAGTTGGCTTTGCTGCTGGCCTTTAGTGCAGTGACTTCATAAGAATAGTTAGGACATTAAATGCAGCAGCAGGCACTCTTCAATAGATACAGATATGCCAATGGTGAATAGAAGTAGCTAGACAAGGATATTATGACCGACACTAATGGACCGTCTGGTATTGGGCAATCATTGATTCAGCGTAGCTTCTTGTCGTTATATCTGTTGCCCCAACAAGAGCAGTCAACTAAAGATGGTTCCGATAATGATGGTTTTAGTGACTATTATTTTAGTGGTTATGATTGTGTTTTTGAATTTGCCCAAGCAACGCTTTATTTACTGATAGATGAAAACGTACTAAAGACCAGTCGCTCTCAAGTCAGTGCCAGTCAAATCCGTGAGCTTAGAAAAAAGACGGCCAATCAGCAAATCAAACGTCATAATCTACTCTATCGTAAAAGCCTAAAGGCCAACGCAAGTTTGGCCGAAACTTTAAATAACTTAGAAAAACCCGTCTATTTTATTGGGCTGATTGATTTGGCAGTAGAGCAGCTGCCACCGCGATCCTACTCAATGATGCGGCAGCCAAGGCAACCTTCACAGTTCCATCAGATCAATCATCAGTATGGCAGTCAGTTTTTTTTCGAAGAGTGTGTATTAGACTTAGATGATGAGCACAGAGTATTACAAGTCTTTAGCTTACAGAGCTTTGCTAATATCGTTGAGCAGCTAGAGACACCAAGTGACCTTCAAGTCTTCTTGCAGTACCACCGCTCTAAGTTAGTGGCTCAGCAGTTCTTTCAAGATGAGACCACCTTACTTGAAGAGTTTTTGGGGTCTCCTGCATTCTATCAACGTGCGATAAACGTACAAAAGCAATTGGTCGATATCGGGCTATTAGATACCGTAGAGCCGCGCTTGCTAAAGGCGGTAGCGCCAGCGCAGTCAGCCTTTGCTCAAACCCTTAATGCTAAGCTGCGAAGTTACAGCAGGATGTGGTACAAGCTCATTAATGGCCTATCCAAACGGCTTGCCACATCAGGTGCTGCTTTGCCTATTGACCACGTTAAGATGCTTATCGGCGAGTCAATGTATACCCGCAACTGCATTATAGAAGAAGTGATGGCTTACGCTGAGTCAAGTGTAGAGTCACGGCTTCAAGGGTATGTCCGTCATCAGCATTCCTACAATGCCTTTGGTCGTCATTACATACTAGTGTTTTATGCCCAAGATAAGGCTAGCACACTTAGTGCGGAGTCGATTCAGGCTAATCACAGCGATCTATTATTTGAGGTCAATACCCAGCTTCAAGATCCGGTTATGGACGACTTATTCTTGATCGGTATAGACTTTGTGTATGATGAGACTTCTGGAAATTTTGAGGTGCTCATTGATGTCTATCATCAAAAAGGCTCAGTGTTAAATGCTGATGTCCAGCGCTTGTATGAGCAGCTAGCCACCTTAAAGGCGCAAAACTCAGAATAACCATAATCGCGGTGTCGAAGTTTATGACTGCTGCTGAATGGCTTAAGTTTTGTTGCTCCACTAATAAAAGTCAGCAGCCGCTTAATTTTATTTTGTATTAACTTTACTGTGTACCGTCTGTATCAGACCTTTAACCCCTACTAGACATAATTTGGCCTTTATTATGGTTCAGCAATACCAAGTCCTCGCCCGTAAATATCGTCCAAAGAACTTCCACGAGCTTATTGGACAAGACCACGTCTCGCAGGCGCTAATCAACGCCATCGACTATGAGCGGCTGCATCATGCCTATTTATTTACTGGCACACGTGGGGTAGGTAAGACCACTATTGCTCGTATATTATCTAAGTGTCTAAACTGTGATACCGGGGTGACCAGTACCCCATGCGGTGTTTGTGAGAACTGTGTGGCTATCGATGAAGGCCGCTTTATTGATCTTATTGAGATCGATGCTGCGTCTCGAACTAAGGTTGAGGACACCCGAGAGCTTTTAGACAATGTACCCTATGCGCCAACTCAAGGCCGCTATAAAGTCTATCTTATTGATGAAGTGCATATGCTGTCGACGCATAGCTTCAATGCCCTGTTAAAAACTTTAGAAGAGCCTCCTGCTCACGTGAAGTTCTTATTAGCGACCACTGATCCACAAAAGCTACCCATCACTATCATCTCTCGCTGTCTACAGTTCGTCTTACGTCCTCTGCCGCAAGCACTGTTGTCTGAGCATTTAGCTGATATCCTGACGAAGGAGAACGTCGCTTATTCAGAGTCTGCACTATGGCAGCTAGCCAATGCTGCCAAGGGCTCAGTGCGAGATGCGCTGTCACTTACCGACCAAGCTATCGCCTTCGGTCAAGGGGCGTTAAGCGATGATACAGTCAATAGTATGCTGGGACTTATTAATACGGCTGATCTCGTCCATTTACTAGCGAACATTTATGATAATGACCGCAGTGCTGTGGCAGCGCAAATTCAGCAAATGCGCCTTCAGATGGTCGATGCTTCAAGTATGTTTGATGGCTTGGCGGAGCTACTACATCAAATGGCGCTAGTACAGCTATTGCCAGACGTTGCACTGGGTCTTAATGAGCGTCAAGAACAGCTTATTAATGAGCTTGCCCAGCGCCTTAGTCCAGAGACTCTACAGCTATATTATGAGATTGTTATTCAAGCGCGTGAAGGCATTCGCTTAGCCAATACGCCCATGCAGTCTTTAGAGATGTGCTTGCTGCGCTTGCTAGCATTTCGTCCGCTACACGATGATGAGATAGTCGTTCATTCATCAGCGCCCATCGAAGCAGACGTAGAGCATTCAAAACCCGCTGATCAGTCACTCGCTAGTAATACTAAAGTACAGCAAGCTGTCGCCAGTTCTCAGTCAGACGCTAGTGCTAGTGTAGATTTCGCTGCTGATGTTGATACTGATTTTGCTGCTGACCAAGTGAATGAAGCCGCTGCTTCATACGCTGGGGTCAATGTAGAGCCAAGTGAGAGTATAGAACATGGGGGGAGTGCTCATAGTGATAGTTATTACTATGAAGCAGAGAGTTTAAAGCAGAGTACAGGCGATGTTGAGTCAATTCATTCTGACAATGATACGCCTCAGGTGAATAGCGAGCTAATTCATATCGCTAGTGGTAATATTGACCATATTGATAGCAACATCGATGCAGATACTAATGATAAGGTTATCGAAGATATTGATATTAGCAAAGATATTAGTAGTAACGAAGGTGCGCTGTCTGCTAAAGACAGTAATGTCGAGACCAGTAGGGCTAATATACCTAGTATGCCTAAGCAAGAGAGCTTGGGTGCGGCAAATGGGGATGCAATATTAGTCAATAACACAGAATCACAGTCTGATACCTTGAGTCATCAGGATGATTTAGCACTAAGTGATCCCCAGCTGGTTGCACAGAATGCTGAGCAGAACGTCAAACATAGCGTCAATCATGGCGCTGAACAAAACGCTAAGCAATCCATAGTTGATTCTAATTTCAACTCAAATCTAGACAAGGATTCACCAGCACCGCTGACCTCTGAAAATAATGAACTCAGTCACATAGCAGAGCAATCAGTAATTAGTAAGCCACAACCTAGCCCTCAGGCTGAAAGTCTAGTGGACGATCCTCGAAGCCTATTAAAATGTCCTCCGCAGCCACTGTCAGGTCAGTGGAGCGTAGACAAGTGGGACTATTGGCTGCAAACTGCTCGTGAACAAAAGCAATTGGATCAAGATGAATTAGCACTGGCGCGCCAAGGACTTATGACAGGCGAGTGTGATGGCGAAGCCACTTTTGTAACCGCTATCAATAGCCCCCATTTACAAGCTACCTTTACCCATCTAGTGAGTAAGATTCAGCAGCAGTTCCCCAATGCTAAAGTTGAGCTACAAGTCAATCAAAGTAGCGATAGTCCAGTCATGGTCAATACGCCAGAGATTCGGCAAAAGCAGCGCCTCGAGGAAGCTACCGCTGCTGCTACTAATAAGTTAATGCAGTCGCCAGTGATGCAGTACCTCTCAAGTCGCGGTCAAGGCCGAATGGGTAAAGTCAAAATAGTTGATATTAAGTAAACTTGATTTTATTAGTGGTTGATAAGCTAGCTATCGCCACTATAGGGCTGTATAGTTAATGTATGTGCGATAAAGAGTAGTGGATTAAGTTTTGGTAGTCTTGAGGCTACTGTTACTATTAACAAGTGCCTGCGTACCCATTACTCTCAACATCAAATCGGTTTAATTTGTATTCACTGCAGCGGCAAATACCCATTCATTAATTTATCTAACTTTCTTTATCAGTAGACCCGTACAAGATATGAACTTATAAATGAGTGACTTTGTACGAAAACTAACGATTCCCGGTGTTCATATAACAAATAGTCATTGTTAATCATTTATAATATTTTAGATAAATTACAAACTGTTTGAGTGATTAATATGCTAGATAATTTACGTGGTATGGCAGTTTTTGCTAGTGTGGTTAGCCATGGCTCTTTTAGTGGTTCCGCTCGTGAGCTGGGCATCACAACCAGTGCAGTGAGCCAACAGATTCGTTCATTAGAGAATGATCTGGGTGTGGTTTTGTTACATCGTTCTACTCGTAAGCTAAGTTTAACAGAAGCTGGTGCTAGCTTTTATGAAGCCGCCAAGGATGTGGTTAGCGCAGCGGAGCAAGGCCGAATTAAAGTAAACCAGCTTCGTGATGAGCTGGCTGGTAGTTTGCGAATTGCAACAACTCCTGAGCTTGGGGTCAATAGAATTTTGCCGGCTCTATCGACTTGGATGGCAGCGCATGATGATCTTAATATTCATTTTTTAGCCGACAATACTTATGTAGATATGATCGATGAGCGCATTGACATTGCCATTCGCATGAGTCCTAGTGTTAACGACTCTAATGTCAATAGTCATCCATTAGCAGATGTACGGCAGGTACTCGTGGCTTCACCAGACTATCTGCGGCAGTATGATAAAATAGAAAAACCCAAAGATTTGACGGCCCATCAATTGATCAGTATCGATCTAATGAAAGACCCTAATTTATTAGAACTCGTGCAGACTGAGACGAGTAAAAAGACCCGTATTAAGATGCAGTCGCGCATTCATACCAATAATATTTTTGTGGCGACTACGTTAGCTAAAGAGGGTCATGGTTTGGTACGTCTGATGGAGATGGATGCTAAAAAAGAGCTTGATTCAGGAGAGTTGGTTGAAGTACTACCAGATTATCAACTGCCAAGCTTTGTCCTGTATGCCGTTACTCTAAATCGTGAGCAACAGCCCGCTAAGATCACACGCTGTCTTGAAGTGTTGAAGAAATACTTCCATGCAGCTGCGTAAGTAGCTGGGATTCATGCTAAAAAAGCAGCCTAAATTTAGGCTGCTTTTTTTATGAGTAAGCGAAATCTTATATTATTGAAGACTCTACTACGGGTAGTACTAGGCAACACTCTGTTAGCCTTAACTTTACTTGAGATTAAGATAAGTGCTTTGGGATTAAGCTAAAATTTGAGCTGCCTTGATTGTATCAATGAGCCGCTGCGCCACTTGCTCGCTTTCACTACGAGTTAGATTTAAGGGAGGTAGCAAGCGCACGACATGAGCGCCAGTGACATTGATAATAAGTTGCTGTTGGTCGCGAGCAATCTCTACTAGCTTACTACAGTCAGTGCTTTGCGGCAGGACGATACCAATCATCATACCTTGACCACGGCTTGTGACCCCTTGACTGCCTAGCTCATCAGTGATGGACTGGCGAATAAAGTCGCCTTCACGTTCAGCATTGAGCATAATGTCACTACCAGTTAGTACCTCATAGACACTATGAACTACGCGGCTAGCCAGTGGTGTGCCGCCGTAAGTAGAGCCATGACTACCTGCGCCGAATAAGTCAGTTGCACGGCCGCTTACCATACAGGCACCGACTGGAAAACCATTGCCCAAGCCTTTGGCGGTGGTCAAGACATCAGGTTTGGCTTGACTAAATTGATAAGCGAAAGGTTTACCAGTTCGACCATTGCCTGTTTGTACTTCATCAAGCATGAATAACCAGTCATTGGCCTCACAAAGCGCCGCAACATCGTCCAAAAAGCTAAAGCCATTTTCGGCGGTATTAAGACCACCTTCACCTTGAATGGGTTCCAGAAATACCGCACAGATATCATCATGCTCACTTGCCGCTTGCTTGATTGCTGCAATATCACCGAAGGGCACGCGAATGAAGTCATCATCAAGCGTAAAGAAGCCTGCCCGCGCTTTAGGATTGGCTGTCGCCGAGACGGTCAATAGCGTTCGACCGTGAAATGACTTGTCCATTACGATCACTTTGGGGCGCTGCAAGCCTTTATTGTGCGCGAATAGGCGTGCCAGTTTCAAAGCTGCTTCATTAGCCTCAGCGCCGCTGTTGGCGAAGAACACACTGTCCATTCCAGCCGCTAGGCAAAGGGCTTCACCAGCACGCTCTTGCCAGTCTATCTCAAATAAATTACTGGTATGGACTAACGTGGCGGCTTGCTCTTGAATAGCGCGGGTCACTTCAGGGTGGCAATGGCCAAGTCCGCATACTGCAATACCTGTTAAGGCATCAAGATAAGGGGTGTTATCACTTGTAAATAACCAGCTGCCTTGCCCACGCACAAAGCTGATCGGCTGACGTGCATAGGTAGGCATGAGATAAGAGCGTGACATAAGTTATCCTTTATGATTTAGCTAATAGAAGGAGGGCTAGGTTTAACTAATTATGGGATGAGCGACTTTGTGCTGTTAGAGACGATACTTATCGCTCTAAACTCATAAATCCGTAGAAGTTTGCGATTATCGATCTGGAAAGTCTTGAGAGATATCACTTGAGAATGGACTCACCTCAGCAGGAACCTTATAGTCTTCATTGGCCCAAGCACCAAGATCGATTAGCTTACAACGCGCACTACAAAAAGGCTTGTTTGAATTGTCTTGCCAAGCAGTATGGGTCGCACAGCGCGGGCAGGGATAGGTCTTTGGCGCATCAGGTTGTAAGGTACTTTCTTCCGTTAACCCGGCTTGATTAAGCTTTGAAGCAGATTGGCTCATGATAATAGGTTTTATTAGCGGCTATGGGTGGAGTAAAGTATCATAGCATGACGGAGTAAAAACACAATTCAAAAGTTATTATGGCCTGTCAATTTGATGCTTAAGATGGCGTTTACTACGCCAAGCTAACCCATGATTGCAGATCACTATTGAACCAATAAAATAAGCTTTTATTTAGAGTCAGCAGCCCCTAGATATTATCCATTCAGTTGTATTAAAAAAGGTATGCCAATTATTATGTCGTCACTATCGCAACCAGTCATCAAACCAATATCAGATCTGACATCAATACCACTTTCACATCATCATGTTAGAGCCTTTAAGCCAGAGCAACTTAGTCCCCCTCGTGACTTTACTCAACCAGATTTTGCCCATGATAAGCGTTTAATCGTGGAGATCGGTGCCGGAAAAGGCAAACATGCATTGCAGTATGCAGCGGCCAATCCTAATGACCAGCTCATCGCTATCGAGCGCACCAAGGCCAAGTTTGATGCCTTTGCTAAGCAAGCTAGCAGTTCCAACCTTCATAACCTACTACCGATTCACGCGGATGCGATACCTTGGATTATTCATGCGCTCGCCCCTGCAAGTATTGATGGTGTCTATTTATTATACCCCAATCCTGAGCCGCACAACCCCAATCAGCAGTGGCTCAATATGCCGTTTTTTGAGTTTTTATTGTCACGCTTAAAAGGCGGTAGTGAGATCATTTTGGCCAGTAATGTTGAACCTTATATTGATCAGGCTCAGCATCGAGCGCTTGCTACTTGGTGTCTACCAACTGTTCGTGAGCAGGTTCCTAACGACAGTGCACGAACCCACTTTGAGATTAAGTATTTGGCCCGTGGTGAGCGCTGTTGGCAGCTGACTATGACTAAGCCTGAGGTATACCATACTCGATTTGATAGTTGGCTAGCGGTGTAGTAGCGCGGTTTACTTAATTCTATAAATACCATTAGTGCTTAGTGATAAAAGGCGCACATGACCTATATTCAAAGGATATTAGCAACCTTTTAAATTAGTAAGCTTCATTAAGGATAGTATTCGATGATGAATTACAATGAAAAAGCGGCTGTCTTTGGGAGGCAATCATTAGCCAGTACCATTAATGAGTTTAACTGGGTCACTGCGACTGATGCCTTACCTAAGCAGTCTGGAAGTTATGTGCTGGTATTGCACTTAGATGATGATAAGTTGATTCAAGTTGGTAAGTTAGGCGGGTTAGACTGTCGAGCAGGTAGCTATTATTATGTGGGTAGCGCTATGGGGCCAGGGGGACTGGCTAGCCGAGTAGGGCGTCACTTTAGGAATACTAAAGATAAAAAACTTCGCTGGCACATAGATTATTTAAGAGCGCAGATGAGCTTGGTCGGCTGCTGGGTGATGGTTAGTGAGGCGAGGATTGAATGTGAGATTAGTGAGCTGCTAAGTCATAACCCTAACCTGACAGTTATCAGCAAAGTCGGCAGTAGTGATTGCTCGTGTGCCGGTCATGTGTATTTTGCACCGCAATAATAGAGGAGTTGCACCTCATTACAATACTAAAAAGCCCAAGTAAAATCTTGTTCGGGGTTTTACAAAATGATTTATATAAATACTAAGATGCATAGTGTTATTTAATCTTAGGTTGGGTTATCCATTTTAGCACTACAAAATCGTCTACAGTAAGAGTTTGATTGGCAGTAGCAAAGTGAATCTCAGTATAGTTGGTTGCTAAGCTATCTTTATCATAGTAAAGATCATAACCTTTTTGCATAACTTGAGTCGCTACTGTGGCGGCGCCATTACCGGCGAACCAGACTCTACTAAATTTGAAAAAGCCAGCTTGCTTAAACTGATTTGGTCATACTCAGCTGAGCTAAAATCTTTAATCGTACTGACATGATGATTATTTAGTTTACTGGTAAAAAGGAATAAATCTGCACCTAAATCCCCAGTTATGATGGTGTTTCCACCACGGCTATTTAGGATATCATTTCTCTTTTATTAGCCTCGGTATCAATGCTAGCCAGCGGTTGAGTGTTATGGGTGTCTATAAAATTTGAGTTAATTATTCTCTTTAGTCTAGCTACAGCATCAAATAAGTAACTACCCTCTGGCATACATAGAAGTTAAAAGTGGGAAGGTTCATAATATCCCATTAAAAAAGCTACCCATGCTAAAGAATACCTCAGCGCGCAGATAATATTGATTAGTTGCTAGAGTTGAAAGAGCGAAGCTAAGGTAGCTGCTAAGAATTGAGGGCCACAGAGTTGCAGCCCCTATCTATCAAGATTATTACAAAAATAAGCAACAGCGATTGCTACTGCTGGGGTCGCGTGAGTAAGGCTAGAAGGCACAATAGGGGACTCGTTAAATAATAAAGAGTCCCTTAAAGCATGGCAGGAAATGACAGACTACTGCATAGGTGACTATTTCACTTATGCAACAATAATATAGAAGCAAACTATAGTACAGACGCCACTAATGGCCGCGCTTCTGTCCGCGCATCAAGCACAGTCAAAAATGTATAAGCACCAATAAATTTGCGACTAATGAACATAAACTCTTTGGGTGGTAAGCTAAACTCAGTAGACTGCATGGCACTACTGGCCTCTTTCATAATACGTTGATGCAGTCGACTCTTAGCCCAGCAATAGCGGTCTTGCTCGTCAATTAGCTCAGTCGCCATATCTGGATTAAGCTCAGGTAGGCTAAAAGGTTCTGTCGCAATCAAGAACACTTGAGCCATATCCTCACGGACAGATTGACTCATATTGTCCAAGAAGTCATAGCCGTGCATTGAGGCAAGCATCGCCTCATAATCGTGATAAAACCCAGCTTCCAATAAGCCTTTGGCAATGGTTAATAGGTAATCATCAAACTGCCGGATAGCACCAAAATCGAGAAGCACAACTTGATCAGGAAGGTGACTATCGTCCTGAACTCGAATCAAATAATTACCAAAATTAGGGTCGGTCTGCATCTCGCCCCAAGTAAAGATCTCTTGCAGCATAATCTCAATCGCAGCTTGACCTAATGCATTACGGCGCGACTGGCTAAGAGCTTTTAAACTAGGGTGCGTCACTGGCACCCCGTCTTCATAAGTCATGCATAGTAACCGCTCAGAGCTATAGCGGCGGATAATTTGCGGCACTATGTAGCGCGGGTCATCTTTTAGTCGCTCATAAAAGCGCTCGGTGGTATCCGCCTCAGTGCTGTAATTGACCTCTTGATAAAGCAGGTCTCTAATCTCAGAGAACCAATCGTCAAGGATACGCGTTTGCGGTACTGCATTTGTCACCTTGAGCAGGTGTTTAAAGAGACTTAAGTCTGAGTCAATAGCGTCAGCCACGCCAGGATACTGGACCTTAAGGACCACCTCTTGGCCGCTACTAATCACCTTTGCCTTATGCACTTGAGCTAATGAAGCCGTTCCAATGGGAGTGGGGTCAACGTCCAGCTCAGCGTATAAGCTACCAAGATGCGTATGCAGCGTATCTTGGATAGTAGGCCACGATAGAGTAGCGGTATTGTCGTTCAGACTTTGCAGCGCTTCGGTGATCTCAGGCGGTAAGAAATGCTCCCCATAAAGAGCCAGCATCTGACCAATTTTGACCACCGACCCCTTTAGCTTACCTAATTCTTCGGCCAGATATTGTGCTTGCTCTTGCATGAAGGCCTGATTGCGGATAGTACGTTCCTCTTTATTTAAAAATAGGCCCGACATACTATTACCCGCCCAGCGCTTGCCCAGTTGTAGCGACGTTTTTGCAATAGACAAGCGTCTGTCTAGGCGGGAGGTCTTTAGCCTATCAAGAGGGAGTTTGTTATTATCTGTCATAAAAACCTATTTAAATCAGGTCACATGAAAAGGGTGAAAAGTGAGAAGTCAGCATCACTTTTCAATCAGGGTTACGCTTGTCGAGCAATGGCCTGATAACCAATGTCACGGCGATACTGCGCCCCATCAAAACCAATACTAGCGCAAGTACGCAGTGCTGCTTGCTGTGCAGCAAAGATACTGTCGCCAAGTGCAGTGACGCAGAGAACGCGGCCGCCATTGGTCACAATATGGTTATCTTCTGCTCGAGTACCCGCATGAAAGACTTTAATTGTCTCTTCACTCGGCTTGTCGGTGGTGTTGTAGAAGTTGTGTTCTGGAAGTCCTGATATCACATCTCCTTTAGAAGAGGACTCAGGGTAGCCTTTTGATGCTAAGACGATACCTAAAGCTGGGCGTGGATCCCACTGTGCATCAGTAGGTAGCTTCCCATCAATACCTTGCTGCACCAACTCTAGCAATGAGCTTTGTAGACGCATCATAATAGGCTGGGTCTCAGGATCGCCGAAACGACAGTTAAACTCAATGACATAAGGGTCGCCGGCGTCATCAATCATAAGGCCAGCGTATAAGAAGCCAGTGTAGGGATGGCCAGCTGCCTTCATCTGCTCCACTACAGGACGAATAACCCGGGACATCACTTTATCAAACACTTGGTCTGTGACCACGGGGGCTGGCGAATAAGCCCCCATGCCTCCAGTATTAGGTCCTTGATCGCCTTCAAAAGCACGCTTATGATCCTGACTGGTAGCCATGGGTAAGATATTCTCGCCATCGATCATGCAGATAAAGCTGGCTTCTTCCCCAGTTAAGAATTGTTCGATAACAACGCGGCTACCTGCTGCCCCAAATTTATTGCCGGCAAGCATATCATCGATGGCGGCTTGAGCGTCTTCTACAGATTCGGCCACAATAACGCCTTTACCTGCGGCTAGGCCATCTGCCTTAATGACAATGGGCGCGCCTTGAGCTGCAACATAGGCTTTAGCAGCTTCAGCTTCTGTAAAGGCTTGATAGCTTGCAGTAGGGATATTGGCGGCTTGCATAAACTCTTTGGCAAAGGTCTTTGAGCCCTCAAGCTGAGCACAGTACTTGCTCGGTCCCCAAATCTTGATACCGGCATCACGGCAATCATCGACCAGTCCTGCGACCAATGGTGCCTCAGGGCCTACGATAACGAAATCAATGTGGTTGTTTTGACAAAATTCAATAACAGATTTATGAACACTACAGTCAAGATTAACGTTTTGACACTTTGGTTCTAGAGCAGTACCAGCATTGCCGGGCGCGACATAGATATTACTCACATTATTATCTTTGGCACATTGCCATGCTAAGGCGTGCTCACGACCGCCTGCTCCGATGATTAAAATATTCATAGTACTGTCCATAAATTTACTAGGTGTTAAAGTCGAATTAACGTCTTACTTGACATTATTGTTAAAATTAATAGGTTAATATTGAACTCAAAGTACCTCAAGAGCAAGACTGAAAAGGTGTAAGCCAATATAAGATTAGTCGCCTAAACCCATAGTAGGGTAATACGTTCGTGCTTTATATACTACAAAAAATTTGTCATTTTGCTCAGGTATAAGGTACGCGGTTATTATGCTATCAACGACTCGCTATATTACCAAAATTTATCACTGTTTTGCTACGAAGGTACTGATAGGTCACTTACACAAGGGCAGTATTTGCCAGTTAGGAAGTATCTTATGGTCAATATAGGGTCGGTATATTGTTACTCAATACTACGGTTAGGGGAGCTGTTAATTGTTATAGTTTGATTGTATAACTAGGTTTTATTGAAGCTCAAACACAAGCTAAGGATTGGTTATGGCAAAGATTGTCATTATTATTGGCGTAATATTGGTTGTAATCGGTATTTTATGGCTGGTCTTTCCCGGAGCATTTTCGTGGATAGGTCGCATGCCAGGAGATATTAGCTACAAGTCAGGCAATACTCGATTTTACTTCCCGATTGTCACGATGATTATCATCAGTATTGTAGGAAGTATCTTACTGAACTTGTTCAGTCGCTAGCCAAGACATGATAAGATTAACCCATTGATTATATTGTATATTTAATAGCCTTAACTATTTTGCATCTTGATAGAGAATACTATCTAGGTGCTTTTTTTATTTCAGTGTGTGTGTCAAATTTTATGACAACTATAATCATTTATGACAATGATAGCCACTCAGCGTAACTTTGCTTCAGTAGTATTGGCATGACTGGGCGGCTTGCAAAGTAACCTAAACCCAACCATAACTTTTAACCATAAGTTTTAACAAATGAAGCGTGTCAGTGACTTGACGCATCTGTTTTTACTAAGATTATGGGTTGAGGTTGGCTATTACAGTAACAAGACTACCCATATTAGTATCGTAATTAGGACAAAATATTTGCGATACCCCTACTAAAATTTATAAATTTATAAGATGTTGATGCAATACTCTTGCAGCACTTTAGCTGTAATCTGACTAAAGATTAGAGTTATTGAAATAAATTGATCGATAGGGCGTTTAAATAAGGCTCTTAAGACTTCCTACTTTTAGCTATCACCGTTTAACGATGGCTACCTCGTAAACCTTATCTATTATCACCTATTAATAATGGTAGCGAGTTAATAGTTACAATGGTCATTACCGACTATTAAAATAACGTCATGACGGCTCATGACGACATTCTTCTAAAAGGATTAAGGACAATAAAATGCAAAATAATCTAACAATCTCCCAAGAACGGCTCAAGCATATTGCCGATATCGCTAGTGGCTATGTTCAAGAGGATAAGGCGCTACTATCGCAGTTTATAAAAGTATATTACCGAACCCTACATAAGGAGACCGCTGACCAAGTTAGTGATGTGGATCTAGCCGGTATGGCTTTGCACCACTTTATCTTATTAAAGCAGTACGAAAGTAGCCAACCAAGAGTCTGTTTGCTCAATCCACAAGCTGAGGAGCAGCACTTTCATAGCGGTCATACCGTCATTCAGATGGTGGCTTATGACCGACCTTTTTTGATTGATACTTTTATAATGTGTATCGAAGCACAGGGGATAAATGTTCATAGAATCTATAATACTATTCTTGATGTAAAAAGAGATGATGACGGTCAGATTACCACCATCGACAGCGCGGAAAATAGTGATACGCGCCATTTATCTTTAGTCCACTGTGAGATTGACCAGATTGATGGTGAGGTCCTCGAAGCGTTACGTCAGGCGTTACTAGAAAAGATAGAGACCCTAGATAATGTGGTTGCAGATTGGCGTGCGATGCAAGATAAGCTTAAGCAAATTAAGAATGAGATCGTGCATCAGCCACTGCCCAATGAATACTACTCAGAAGAGGAAATTCAGGCTTTTTTAGAATGGATTTTGGATGATCATTTTATCTTTTTAGGCTTTAGAGAATACCGACTAAAAACCAGTGGCTCGGAAAATGGTAATGGTGACACTGCGGCAAATATTGATCTTGTCTCGGTTGGCAATAGCGGTCTAGGAATTTTAAAAGGCTCTAGCGAAGATAAGCGCTCTGAGAGTTTTGCACAAATGCCAGATGAGCTAAAGCAGCTACTTACCATTCCTCGAGTGCTATTGTTGTCTAAGTCCAGTCATGAGTCGCCTGTCCATCGTCCCGTCTATATGGACTTTTTGGGCATTCATAAATTCGATGAAAACGGCGAACTTGTGGGTGAATATCGTTTTGTGGGCTTATTGACCTCACAAGCGTATCAGTTGAGTGTCCAGCAGATTCCATTGCTACGTGATAAAGCCAAAAAGGTTATGACGATGGCAGATCTGCCGCGAAACGGCCATAATTATCATAAGCTGATGCATATCATTAATACTCTGCCAAGAGATGATCTCTTTCAAGCCAATATCGAAGAGCTGTATCCTATTGTCTCTGGTATTGCTCAGCTACAAGATAAGAAGCGCCTGCGCCTGTTTAGTCGAATAGATCATTATCAGCGCTTTGTCTCAAACTTGGTCTATATTCCGCGTGATAAATTTAATACAGAACTACGGATTAAGATCCAAGAGGCATTACAAAAAGTCTTTGGTGGTATCTCTTCTAACTTTACGACAGAGTTTGACGAGTCCAATCATGCACGGGTTCATGTGCACGTTCGCACGGAGCCTGGAAAAATTAATGAGGTGGATCTCAGCGAAGTGGAAGATGAGCTTAATGAGCTTATGGAAGCTTGGCCAGATCGCTATCGTCAAGTCCTTATCGAAGCTGTCGGTGAGCAAGAAGCAAATGCGATACTTAAGCGTTATCTGAGCTATATCCCTGCTGCATATCAAGAGCGCTTTGATGTTCGCACGGGCGTAGAAGACACTAAGCGGCTGGCAAGCTTAAGTGCTGATAACCCAATGATTTGGCGTTTATATCAGTCCACTGGTGACGCCAGTAATCAGCTGCATCTTAAGCTGTATGGTCTTAATAAACCCGCTATATTATCCAATATCTTACCGATATTGGAGAACTTTGGCGTCTCAGTTATCTCAGCTCATACTTATGAGTTTAGTGTGCCTAATGACCCCAGTTGGCTGCAAGAATATGAGCTTACCCTGCGCCATGCTGATACCGTCGATATGATGGTTGTTCGGGATCAGTTTGAGGATAGTTTAGCGCAGATCTGGGCAGGTCATGTTGAGAGTGATTCGCTCAATGAGCTGGTGCTGACCACCAAGCTTGGGACCTTTGAGGTCGTCGTTATTCGGGCCTTAATGCGCTACATGCTGCAAGCCAAAGCACCATTCTCTAGTCTTTATATTCAGCAAACCTTGGTTAAGAATAGCCAGACCACAGTCATGCTCGGAGAGCTATTTGATGCGCGAATGAACCCTGCATTAAGCCCCGCAGAGCGCGAGTCTCTAACAGCAGAATATCAGAGCAAGATTAAAACGGCGCTAGCCGGTGTCGACAGCTTAGATGAGGATAGAATCCTGCGCTGGTACTTAGACTTAATTAATGCCATGCTGCGTACTAACTTCTATCAACGTGATAGCGAGGGCAATCGTAAAGACCGTCTGTCCTTTAAATTTGCCGCAGATAAGATTCCAAACTTGCCCAAGCCGAAGCCAATGTTTGAGATTTTCGTCTACTCACCAAGAGTAGAGGCTGTGCATCTGCGCGGTGGTAAGGTTGCCCGCGGTGGTCTGCGCTGGTCAGATAGGATGGAAGACTTCCGAACAGAAGTTTTAGGTCTGGTCAAAGCTCAGATGGTGAAAAATGCAGTCATCGTGCCTGTAGGCTCTAAAGGCGGCTTTATTGTCAAGCGTAAAACGATGGCAGATGGCCGAGAAGCGTTTCAAAAAGAAGGTGTGGCCTGCTACCAGACTTTCCTACGTGGCATGCTAGATATAACCGATAATTTGATTGAGGGGCAGGTAGTCTCACCAGACCACACCGTCCGTCACGATGGTGATGACCCATATCTAGTGGTCGCTGCTGATAAAGGAACGGCCAGCTTCTCAGATATCGCTAATGGTATCGCAGCAGAATACAACTTTTGGCTAGATGATGCCTTTGCCTCTGGTGGCTCAGTTGGCTATGACCATAAAGAAATGGGCATTACCGCAAAAGGTGCGTGGGAGTCGGTCAAGCGTCACTTTAGAATGCAGGGTCGTGATATCCAAAACAAACACGACTTTAGCGTAGTGGGTATCGGTGACATGAGTGGCGATGTCTTTGGTAATGGTATGCTACTGTCTCGCCATATTAAGCTGCAGGCTGCCTTTAACCATCTGCATATCTTTATCGATCCTAATCCAGATACTCAAAGCTCCTTCGCCGAGCGTGAGCGCTTGTTTAATCTACCGCGCTCCTCATGGGAGGATTACGATGCCAAGCTTATCAGTCAAGGCGGTGGTGTCTTTTCGCGCCAAGATAAATCTATCACTATTACCGATGAGATGAAAACAGCCTTTGATATCGATGCCGATTCGCTCACGCCAAATGAGCTTATTAATGCACTACTAAAAGCCCCAGTTGATCTTATCTGGAATGGCGGAATCGGTACGTACGTGAAGAGTAGTAATGAGTCTAATAGTGATGTGGGTGACCGTGCTAACGATGCCGTACGGGTTAATGGTAATGAGATCCGTGCCAAAGTCATCGGTGAGGGAGGTAACCTTGGTTGTACCCAGCGCGGCCGTATTGAGTATGCATTAGCGGGTGGTCAGATCTATACTGATGCTATTGACAACTCAGGGGGCGTCAACTGCTCAGATCATGAGGTCAATATCAAAATATTGCTCGGTAAAGTGGTCGAGCAAGGCGATATGACGACCAAGCAGCGTAATGAGCTGCTGGCAAGTATGACTGAGAGCGTAGCGCAGCTCGTACTACGCCAAAACTATCTACAGCCTCAGGCCATTGAGCTTAGTCACCTTAATGCTGCCGACTCATTGAGTGATCATCAGCGCTTTATCGCTTATTTAGAAAGTGAGGGGCGTTTGGATCGGGCTATTGAGTTCTTACCTAGCGAAGAAGAGATTGTGCAGCGTCAGAAGTCCAATACTGGCCTTACTCGTCCTGAGCTTGCTGTGGTGTTGGCTTACGGCAAAATGTGGGTCTATGAGCAGCTCCTAGGCTCAGATCTACCTGACGATCCATATTTCATTAATGAACTGCGCAAATACTTCCCTGAAGAGCTTGCCAGCCGCTTCTTCGATGAGATGACGCGTCACCGTCTACACCGTGAGATTATCAGTACCTACCTGACCAATAGTGTGGTCAACCGGCTCGGGATTGAAGCGGTATTCCGTCTGTTTGAAGAGACCGGTCAAAGTGTGGCTACCCTTATCCGTGCTTACGCTATCGCCCGAGATATCTTTAATGTTCGCCGCGCTTGGCAGCGACTAGAGGCACTGGATAATCAAGTCGATGCTGTCGTGCTGTTGCAGCTTGAGACTCGTGTTCGGGAGGCGTTAGAGCAAGGCATGGTGTGGCTCATTAACGCCCTTGGCAGTGAGCTACCGGTTGCCGATATTATTGGGCGCTTTGAAAGTAGCGTGCAAGAGTTGACTCAGCCAAAAGGTATTATCGAGGTACAGTTTGATGAGCATCTTAAAGATGATATTGAGCGTCTAGCGGATAAGGGTTTGAATGATGCGGATGCCAGCATGTTTGCCATCTTGCCTTATGCCGTTGACGCCCTTGATACCGCCTTGCTAGCTGAGAAATATGATCGACCTGTTGATGAGGTATCAGCGCTGTACTTTGATGCTTACCAGAGTCTACACATTGATTGGTTAATGGGTCAGATAGAGCAGTTGCCGCAGCAGGATCATTGGGATCGCCGTGCACGCTACGCGCTAATCAATGAGCTGTCACGTAGCTTACGCCAAATGCTAAATGCGCTATTGAGTCGCGATGATGCTGGCGCGGCCTTTAGCGAGTGGCAGCAGGCCCATCAAGCGCATCTAGATAGCATCGCTGTAGAGATGAATAAGCTGGATGACGGTGAGGCAACTCTATCCGCGTTATCGGTACTGCTAAGCGAAGTAAATAAATTGATTGGTTAATTGTGTTAAGTATTCATCAAACTAACATAGGTTGGAGCTAATAATAGGGGCGTCTTACATAAGATGCCCTTTATTTATCGTGATTTAGAGTGAAAGCTACCTTAAAGTTATGACGGTCTTACAATCTTATTTTATAGGCTGCTACCATCGAATTAATTAAAATGCTAGACTCAGCTACACTACTTGCTTCAATCCCTTTTATTATTACTAATGACCAATACTAAGGAAAAAACAATGCAAAAAAATCCTGCTGTTACTTTTGGTGCTGTCGTTTTTGCGTTTATCGTTATTCCGGCTATAGGGTACTATGCCGTGCAGTCTGATGAGCTTGAAGTTATGGACAATAATAATGTAAAAGCACCAGCCGCTGCCAAAGTTATTGATAAGGTTGAAGATACGCGTAACGGTAATATTAGCTCTAAGGATGTCCAAACTATCGCGCCCTTAGTTCAGAGCGCTAGTAACTAATTAGCCCTTTGCAGCTGTTTTAATTCAGCTAACCTGCTATTTTATGACAACCTGCGCCGGTCACCTGACTGTGACCCCCCGAGAGTTTTTCTACCTTGATCTGCGTTAATATACGCTCCTTCAATGCCTGAACGTGGGATATCACGCCGATAAGCTTGCCTTCTTGTTGCAGGCTAGTCAGCGTCGTCAGTGCAATCTCTAATGAGTCCTCATCAAGGGTTCCAAAGCCTTCGTCTAGGAATAACGAATCGACGCGGATATTCTGACTGGCCATCTGTGACAATCCTAGCGCTAGCGCTAAACTAATAATAAAACCTTCACCGCCTGATAGATTCTTGGTACTGCGAATCTCGCCGCCTTGATAGTTGTCAATGACGTTAAGCTCAAGCGGGCTATTATCATCGCGTTTGAGTAGATAACGATCGCTCATCTTATGTAGCTGGGCGTTAGCATGACTGACCATGATGTCAAAGGTGAGACCCTGCGCAAAGGTGCGGAACTTCTTGCCATCCTTGGAGCCAATCAGCGCATGCAGATTGTTCCAAACTTCTAGCTTACAGGTTTGTTCAGTAATCTTTTCTAGCTGCGCTTGTTGCTCGCCTTTGCGTGCTTCATTGTCTCTAAGCTGTTGATTAATAGCACCGATTCGCTCAGATAGCGTATTTATCGTAGTTTGCTGCTGTTGCTGGCGGTCCGCTAAAGTCTCGCGATTTTCTATAGTCAGAGGCTCATCTTGCAGGGTCGTCAGTTTCTCCTGAGTCGCGCTTAATCGCAGCTGTGCTTGCTGTAGAGCCGTCTCAATGGTTTGCTTACGCTGCTGTAAGGCATCGCGTTCTTCCTTAGGCAGCCGCGCTGCTAGGAAGGCTTGCTCAGTAGCAAATTGTGAATCGGCTAATAACTTGGAAAAAGTCGCTTGTTGCGTCGCTAGTGTGGCTTCGGTAGCGCTGATGTTATGAGTTAGTTGTTCTTGTCTTTCTTGCGATTGCTGTAAAGTCTGCTCAGCACTATCCAATGCTCTTTGCGCCGTCACCAGTTGCTCTCGCTCAGCCTCTAATATCTTGCGTAGCTTATCGGCTTCAGCATCGCAGTCTTTGTCTCCAAACAGGGCTTTACGCTCTGTCTTTAGTCCCTCTATGCTGCTCGTCTCATCTTTAAGCCATTGAGAAAGTTTATCGAGCTCGCGAGCCTTTTCCTCCAGTTGTGTTTGCTTGGCGTCAATCTGTGCGGCCATCCCGCTTAAAGCTGTCGCTAAGGTTTGCTGCTGCTGACGCTCAGTACGCAAATGCTCGCTTAGTTTTTGTAAGGCGCGATGCTGTTGCCGTAAAGTCTCTATAAAGACCTTACACTCATCTTGAGAGCTGACCTGACGTTGTTTAATACTTTCTTGCAGGGTTGCTAGTGCTGATTTAGTGGGTAATTCAGTAATGTCGTCTAAGTGGCCATCTGCCATAGTTATAGATAAGCAATTATGATATTTATTAACGAGGTCCGTGATGTGCATTACCACAGTCGTTAACTCGGTAAAATTACTCACCGTGGCGGTATCGATATTTTCTATCCTTTGGTCATCAAGGCTGATACTGCTGGTGAGCTCGTTAACTTGCTTAGTCACTTGCAGTTGAGCCGCCTCTAAAGTCGTCACTGCCGTACGCGTCTCATCAACTGCCTGACTTAGCTCGTCATACTGGTTTAAGGTCGTGCTAAGCTTGACTCTATGCTGCTCAAGTTGCTGCTTAACTTGATGAATAGCCTCAGACCGTTGAGTCGCATTGGCATAGGAGGCTCGTAGAGGCTGAGCGATAGTCAATAGTGGCTCAGCATAGTCTGATGCGCTAGTTACTAAATTTGTAATGGTAGACTGTAGCTGACCGTTTATTTCCTGTGCACGAGTTTGTAAGTTAGCCAGACGTTGATGTTGGCGCTCAAGCTCATTATTTGCTGTTGCCAGCGCCACCCGTTGATCGGCTAACGTGCGCTCATGCGTTTTGATAGTTTGGCTCAGTGCCTCAATCTGCGTTTGTAGCTGCTGCTCTTGCGTCTGTTGGGTTTGGGCATTATTCGCTAGTAGGGGGTGGTCGCCACTACTATAAGGATGCTCCGCTGCACCGCATAAAGGGCAGGGCTGACCGTCTTCTAATAGCTTAACATAGTCTTCAAGCTTAGCGACTTTTTGTGATAGCGCGAGATGGTCTTGTTTCTCTTGACGCTGCTCAGTTGCGGTCTGGATGGCGTCTTCGGTAGCCTTGATATTGGCTGCTAGTGTTGCTAAGTCTGTTTGATTAGCCACAGCGGTCTCAAGTTGTTGCCGCTCAATATTAATCTCTGTAACTTGCTGCAACTTATAGCTAATGGGTTCAAGCTGAGCGGTCATGTCTGTAATATGGCTCTGCTGTTGGCGCAAGTCATGTACCTGCTTCCCTTGCAATAAATCGGCTTGCTGCCGTTGCAGCTCAGCCAGGTGCTCTTTTTGCTTACTACTGTGTGCTGCGTCTTGTGCTTGCTGTTTTTTTAAGTCTAGTAACGCAGCTTGGCGTGACTGATTGGCCTGCTCAGAGTTAAGCTTATCCGCTGCTAGCTTGGCATTGTCTTCTAGCAAGGCTTTTAATCGGGTGCAATGAGTGGTATTGGTGGCTATATCGCTATCTAAGTCGCTAAGTTCTGGATAATTATTAAAATACTGCTCTATGCTGGCAAGCTGCGACTTTGCATTTTGCTCTTGCTGTTGATCGTTCTCTATAGCTTGGGATAACCGTTGAATATCCTTTTCAAGCTCAGCTTGTCTTGCTTGCTCATTGCTTATGGTGGCCGACTGCTGCTGAATCTGCACATCAAGCTTACGTACTTGCTTATGAATAGGTGATTGGCTTTGTAATTGCTCCATGACCTGTTGCTCAGCTACTTTAGCTGCTACTAAGGTTTCAGTCGCGGTCTTTAGCGTAGCTTGTTGCGAGGCTATCTGTTCCAGTAAGTGCTCTTGCTCTTGTTTAAAATTTGCTAAGGCTTGGCGGTTATGACTTAGCTCACCATAAGGGCTGTCTATCTCCAAGGCAGCCATGGCTAAGCTTAGGCGAGTGGCTTCAGGGGTAAATTCTTGCTGGGTAGACTGTGCGTTGGTCAAGTCATTCTGATACTGGCTGAGCTTCTGCTGCTGCTCGTGGATGTCATCAAGCCATTTAAGCTGACGCTCTAAGCTTGCTAAGGTCTGGCGTTGCTTCGCTTGTTGTACACCGAGGTCTTTTACGTCTTTTTCAAGCCAACTTTCTTCTTCTTCGCTTAATAGAGACAGTCCCTCTAGACCGGTTCGCAGATTGGTCAATATGGCGTCTTCTGCACGCTTCTTTTCAAAGACATGGGTAGAGATGGTGGCGTAGATATCCGTACCCGTAATCTTCTCTAGGATATCAGCACGTTCTTCAGGCTTGGCTTTTAGGAACGCCGAAAAGCTGCCCTGAGCGAGCAGAATGGAGCGAGTGAACTGCTGAAAGTCCATCCGAGTGAGTTCAATGATTTTGGCTTTGGTACGCGATAGCTTGCTCTCGAGGATTTGGTCAGCAGGCTTCTCATCCTTATCGCTGCTATCACTATTATTAGTGCTAGCGTTCACACCTAATACTGCTATCTCATGAGTCGCGTCTTGTAAGTTACCATCAGGCTTATTATGCGCACGTCTTTGCCCCCAGCGGCAGCGATAGTGCTTCCCCCCTAGGTCGATAACCACTTCAGCGAAGCATTCCGCCGTCTGCCGAGTCATAACCTCGTTGCTATTTTTACTGATGCTATTGATCCGCGGTGTCTCACCGTATAACGCTAGACAAATGGCATCCAGTATCGTGGTCTTGCCCGCACCCGTCTGCCCAGTAATGGCAAAAATACCTTCGTTAATGAAGGCCGGATCACTGAAGTCGATGTGCCATTCGCCTTTTAAGGAGTTTAGGTTTTTAAGTCTGAGTTCTATGATTCGCATGGTTGATTCTTATGATTTCGCTAACATGTAAGGCAGGTTTAGTGACAAACTGACAACTATCTTTTTTTATGAAAGCCTTCATAAATTTTATGTGCTTTTATTATTTAAAGACGCCAAGATAGTTGCACCTACCTTATTATTGTGAGTCTCAAGAGAGAGAAGAGTTGGTAATTTCTCCACACTTTTTGGAAGGTTGTCGAGTTGATTGTTGCTAATATCCATTGAAGATAACTTTACTAAGTTGCCAACACTATCGGGCAGTCGGGTGAGCTGGTTTGAGCTTAGGTTTAGGCTTGCTAGTTTCGAAAGATCACCTAGCCAATCTGGCAGTTGAGTGAGTTGATTTGCCTTAACATTCAGATAGGTCAACTGTTTAAGATTGCGTATGACTTCGGGCATTTGGGTGAAATTATTATTACTGATATTGAGATAAGTTAACTGATTTAGCAAAGCAAAGCTATCTGGTAACTTGTTAAGCTGATTGTTGTCGATACTAAGGCTAGTCAGACCTGTTAGCAACCCAATCCATTGGGGTAACTGGGTTAATTGATTATGGCTAAGGTTCAATTCATCCAATTTATAAAGATAACGCAGATTCTCTGGCAGTTGATCATAGTCATTGCCAAACATGATCAATGTGGATAGTTCTGCTAAGTTTTTGATACTTTCGGGAATGGAGATATAAGAGTTGAAACTACAGTCAAGCCACTGCAGATGGATAAGATGATCGATCCATACAGGTAGCTCAGTTAATCTATTGGCACTGAGATTAACCATGACCAGCTGGGTTAAGTTAGAGACACTATGCGGTAATGTAGTTAGTCCACAACCTGAAACATCTAAACTATTGAGCTGGTCTAATATCCCAATTTCTTCAGGTAACTGGACAATATCATAACCTGATAAATCAATCTCACAGAGTTGGCTTAGCGCTAGTGGTTCTCTCGGTATTAGGCTGTCATCAATATCATTCGTGACTGCCCAATCAATAATTGATTGCAGTTTGCGGCGCTTTTCAGAGCCTAGTATTACTTGAGTCATCATTATTCTGCCTGACTATCCGCATGGCGAATGGTGTAGAGTATCTCTTCATAAGCAGCTTGTAGACTATCACGTTGAGACTCTGCAACCGCATGCGCATTGAGACAGCGTTGAAACACTTCCAATTCATCCAAATCTTGCAAGGTCTCAGTAGACTCTTGCTGCTGCATGACTTTATCATAAGTCCGCGTGTTTTTAATTTTTAACACTTCGAAGGGCAAGCCTTCTATCAGCGACTGCACAAGCTCGCGTAAATTGGTGACTATCTCATCACCGCTATAGATGACTTCTAACCACATGGTCTCGGTAGTGGCTAAAGACTGTAAGGTGGTGGTAATCGTGGCCAGATCCCCAGACACTTGCGCTAGGGGCTGGAAGCAAGGAATAGGTAGAGAGACCACTTGCATATAGCGAGAGTCGTCTTGGTGCACTACTTTGATAGTTGGTAAGGTATTATCAATTGGCGTTGCTACTGTGGTAGCGACCTTTGTAGTAGTCACCATGTCGGTTACGTTGTCTATAGAGGTATTTTTAGCATCGTCATTTTCAGATTCAGTCACTTCTGTAAAACCAAATAGGTCATCCATAAATTCAGAGTTATGGGCGACTTTCTTTGGCTGCTTAATAGCGACATCCGGGATGAGGTCTTCTTCTGCAACTCTAGGCTCTAGGGGCGCAATATTTGAGTTATCGACACCTTTATTAGCACTAGTAAAGTCAGTCAGTGTCTCCCCAAACTGCACCAGCAACACTTGCTTTTGCTGGCGTGCTTCCCCAAAGCCCATTGCTAAAGGAGAGCCTGAGTAGCGGATATGCTCGCAGCCACCCACACGTTGTGGGACATGCAAATGACCTAATGCGACATAATCAAAACAGTCATCAAACATATCGTCTGAGACTTGGCCAAGAGATCCCACGTAAAGCTCGCGCACACCATCATCTTCGGTCGTCCTACCGCCCGCGGCAAAAAGATGTCCAGTGGCGATAATAGGAATATGGCGACCGTGAGTCTTAACTAAGGCGTCTTGCTTAGCTTTGGCAATCGCCGCTGCCTCATCATAATGGGCACGAATGCCTTTGAGGACATTACTGTCTTTATCGTCTGCAGATTCGCCAGCCACACTACCTCGGACATCGCGGTCTCTTAAATAGGGTACAGCGGTAATAATACAATATGGAGTGCCATCCTTAGTCATTAAGGTCAGCACTTCGTTGGCGATATCTTCACAAGCAGTGCCAATCACATGCACGTTTAAGTGTTTTAAAAATTGACTTGGCGCGTCTAAGAATGAAGGTGAGTCATGATTGCCTGCGACAATGACGATATGCTGGCAGCATGACTTAGTTACCTGAGCTAAAAACTCGTAATATAGAGCCTGTGCTTTGTTGGTTGGGGTCATGACATCAAAGATATCACCGGCGACAATCAGCACATCGACGTTATGCTGTACGATAGTCTCTGTTAGCCACGATAGGAAGGCCGCAAACTCTTCGTAGCGGTTTTTGCCATAAAGTTTGCGACCAAGATGCCAGTCGGAGGTGTGTAGGATGGTAAGTGGGGTAGGGGGAGCAATAGGGTTGGCCATAAAGATACGTGCAATCAGCAAAGGATAAAGGGATAAATCGATTATAAAGGATGTTGATGATGATTATGCGGGCTAAAGGCAGTATTGCGACAATATGATAAATTAGCAACTCAAAGTATTAGCAAATCAAAGTATAAGACTCATGTCTAAGTTATCAAGATAGTTATCACGATGCGATAAGCGCTACGCTAGAGCAATATTCGAATCAATAACTAAGTCACGATAAACAGTTATTGAGCACCTATGGGAGATAAAACAGCTTTATTAGACATCGTTAGACATCGCCCCTACTAAGGCTATAGTAGCCTAAACCATATTTAGCGCATGAGCCTGTTGCTCTGACTCCATATCAGTCGTCTTACCATCGGTGCCAAACCAAGCCAAGGTCTCGTGTAAGCTCACGACTTTACCTAGTATCAGCAAAGCTGGCGTGGGTAGATTGGCCTTAGCCTGCTTCTCGACGATATTAGCCAGCGTTCCGGTAAGGACTTGCTGCGTCGGTAGACTGGCTTGCGCGACGATGGCGATAGGCGTCTTAGGGTCGCGACCTGCTTCTATAAGTCCTGTGATTAGTCGCTCTAGTGCGTGTAGCCCCATATAAAAGACCACGGTCTCGTCAGGATTTAATAAACTGGAAAAATTATTATTCTCTGCGCCCGCTTTCAAAAAGCTGGTGACAAACTTAATGGACTGAGCATGATCACGGTGGGTTAGAGGGATGCCTGAATAGCAGGCGGCAGCATTGGCAGCAGTCACCCCAGGCACCACCTGATAGGCAATACCCGCGGCTTGTAAGGCCTCAATTTCTTCACCACCGCGACCATAGACGAATGGGTCGCCACCTTTAAGCCGGACCACACGCTTGCCGGTCTTAGCCGCATTGATTAATAATTCATTAATGCCTTGTTGTGCAACTGCATGGTTGCTGCGCTTCTTACCCACAAATACTTTGTCTGCATCACGGCGACACAGATCAAGCACTTTATCTGAGACTAGGGCATCGTAATAGACGATATCGGCTTGTTGCATCAGTCTGAGCGCTTTAAAGGTTAAAAGCTCTGGATCGCCTGGGCCTGCGCCAACGATATAAACTTCCCCTGACGTCTTAGTTTTTTTAGTCGTTCCTACTTCTTGCTTGTCTTTAGAGCTTATAAGCTGTTGCTCAGTTTCTGCCAAACTATCCTCAAGCGCTTGCTTGGCCTCCTTATCGCGGCCGGCAAACATCAGCTCACTGACGCGGCCTTCAAAGGCACGCTCCCAAAACTGCCTTCTACCGGTAAGTGTAGGAATTTTCGATTTTACGTCAGCGCGCATTTGACCCGCGAGTTTGGCCAGATTCCCGTAACCTTGAGGAATTAGTGTCTCAAGACGAGCGCGAAGTAGACGGGCGAGCACAGGGGCTTTACCATTTGACGAGATACCAATCACGATAGGGTTGCGATCGACAATAGCAGGGAAGATAAAGTCGCACAAAGGCGGGGTATCGACCACATTGACGGGGATATTCAGCGCCTTTGCATCAGCCTGGACTTGATGGTTCAGTGCTTCATTATCTGTACCTGCAATAATGATACGTTTGCCTACCAGCCATTTTTTGTCGTACTTCTCATAGACTAAGGTGTGACGACCACTGGCGATGCCTTCTGCTAAAAGCTCTTGAATTTCATGCGTGATATCTGTCGCGACGATGGTAATACAAGCGCCAGCACGGGCGAGCAAATCTGCCTTTCGTTGCGCGACCTCACCACCACCGACAATAAGGATGGGCTGATTATCTAGCTTAAAAAATAGCGGGAAGGTATTCATGGCTGCGCCCTTTAAAGAGTTGAATAAGGAAGTGGCTCAATAACTAAATAGCCTAAGCAAAAATTAACTAATTTGTCTCCTACCGTATTATGAATCATAACTACAGTCAAATCTTTCCCTAAATTAACATTAGATTAGTCAGTTTAGTTATGACGAAACCTCTAAATATAAATAAAATAAAACTGTATCATTTTATAAAAATTTGCTGAGTACAAAATAAAAGACAATCATAGTAACAACAAATAGTTATCTCATACTAATCGAAAAAGAAGGTAGTAGGGTTTGACGCTATGTTAACGACTAAAGATAAGCTACTTACTACTCTTGGGATACCGCTAAACAGTTGATCATCAATGGTCAAGCGCTAGCCTACGAGCTTATAAAGGGGTATGAGCTGCCAGAACAAGTCAATTGGAGTGCGTTGTGTGCGTTCTCTGAAGGGGTGGTAGCAGTGGAAAATGACAGTCAATACAGCTTCATCGATAATCGTGGGCAAATTGTACTACCACTGAGCTATCAGTTTGTTTTACCCTTCGCGGAAGAGCTTGCCTTAATAGCGAAAGATGATAAACATGGATATATCAACGAATTAAACGAAGTCGTTGTTCCTTTGGCGTATGACTATCCCCTAAATCCTTTTGTTGATGATGTTGACACCTTCGTCAAAGATAACCAAATAGTGTATGTGAATAGGCAGGGTGACGTGGTTAAAATCAATGATTTTTCTGACTAATGAAGTGGTTGGAAAGAATAGAATGCTCAAGCGCTAACGGTTGAGTATGTAGACCCACTTTGCGAGCTAACAGAAAGTTACCAGTTGCCAGCAGGCGTCGAATTAGTCAATGAGCGCTGTGCAGAAAAAGATACTATTCTTATCACTAATGGCGATAAACAAGGGGTTATAGATTCAAAAGGCAACACTGTTATTCCCTTGGAATATGATGACATTAACACTGAGTATATTCGGGGCATGCCGAACCACCTGATCAAGGTTATGAAGGATGGTAAGGTTGGCTATGTCAACCAACACAATGAAGTGATTATACCGATTGAGTATGATGGCTTTGAGGAATATGATCAAAGGGGTAATGGCAGTATCTTTTATACCTTAAAGTCTACAAAAGAAGGCATGAAGAAAGGCTTGATATATGCTGATGGTAAGCTAATCGCTGATAGTATATATGATCAGGTAGGCTATATTAATGATGCTGGGTTAATTTCAGTAGCGCTAAATGACAAATATGGCATGATAAACACTCAAGGTGAAGTGATGATTCCTATCACTTATGACTTTTTGATGTTTAATAATCACAATTCTGAAGGTGCTGACGATTTTAAAGTTGCTTTGGTCACCAGAGATGGTAACCATGGGATGGTTAATGAGCTAGGCGAGATTATAGTTGCCCTTGAATATGACCATGTCAGTTGGTTTAATTGGGACAATAACACTAAGCAATGGCTCGCTAATGTTATTAAGGACGGTAAATATGGCGTCGTTAACCACAATGGTGAGTTAGTCATCCCTCTTGAGTATGACTATATCAGCGGTTTCCAATACTTTAAAGAATTAGGGCATTCACTTGCTGCTGTTAGTAAAAATGATAAAGCCGGCGTTATTGATTCAGAAAGTCAAATTATTTTACCTTTTGACTATGAAGATATGGGGGATCTTAGAAGGGTAAATATCGATAGTGATCATTTATTCATAGCTAGGGTGGTAAAAAATAATAAGCTCGGTGTGATTAACGAGAAGGGCGAGTTATTCGTCCCAGCTGACTATGATGACATTTCGGAATTTATTAGTGGCGAGTCAGGAGGTCGTAATACCCAAGTTGCGCAGATTAAAAAAGACAATAAATACGGTATGGTTGATGCAAATGGCGCTATAGTCATTCCAATCGCTTATGACGAAATAGGTAGGAGTGATAGAGCGTTTTCTGACGGGGTTGTACATATAATATATGAAGTTAGAGATCAGCAAAAATATGGCAGCTACAATATCAATGGTGATCTTATAGTCCCTGCGAAATACGATAATATTGCTGAGTTTGAGCGGTTGGATGACGCACAATCTTGGCTTGTTAAGGTAAAATGGCAAGATAAATATGGCGTTTATGATAATAGCGGTAAAGTTATTGTAGCCGATCACTATGATGATATCAGTAAGATAACAACTGTTTTAGGTGTCATTAAAGTTAAAAGTGGTGGCAAATATGGCTATGTTGACCTAAATGGAAAGTTGGTAACGCCAGTAGAGTTCGATGAAGCTATAGATTTTGACAAATATGATAAACCTGGATTGTGGTTAGCGGTGGTCAAAAAAGACAATAATTACGGTGTCATCAATAGTAAAGGTGATATCGCTATACCCTTTGTAATAAAAAGATTATCCCCCTGCAATCAAATAACGAGGCCATAGATACCAAGGCCAATGATAACTATGCGTTTGTTAATAGTGATGGCGTATTGGTCGATCTTAGTGCATACGATGAGATAAGACCTGTGAGTGAGGAGTTGCTGGCAGCTAAGAGAGATGGTAAGTGGGGTTATTTAAATACAAAAGGTGAGGAAGCTATTGACTTTAAGTATGATGAAGCTAAAAAGTTTATATTTAGTGGTAAGGCTAGAGTAGGAATAACTGACAATAGTAATGATTATCGTAGCTTTATAATGAATAAAGAAGGGGAAGAAGTAGACTGGCAGCCATCAGACT
This sequence comes from Psychrobacter pygoscelis, assembly GCF_004335015.1. Classification (GTDB taxonomy): domain Bacteria; phylum Pseudomonadota; class Gammaproteobacteria; order Pseudomonadales; family Moraxellaceae; genus Psychrobacter; species Psychrobacter pygoscelis. The sequence continues at coordinate 207,340 of NZ_RQRU01000003.1, read as the reverse complement.
GACCGTATTTATAACTACAACGTTAATTATAATCTTCTCATAAAAAAGCCCTCTCATTAATCTATGAGAGGGCTTTTGATCATTCAAAACTTGGCAAAGCTGCTACTAAAGCTGAGTATGCAGACCACACTCACGATGCTCTTCTACCTTAGTAGGGTCAAAGTAGTCAAACTCGTTTGGCAGGTTATTTTCTTCAAGATAAGCGTCTAAATCTTGGTCGTTTTTGTAGAATAATGGGGCAACTTTAAGTACGCCATCTTTTGACTGGCTAAGCACATCAAGACCTTGACGGAACTCAGTTTGGTCTTTCCGAATAGCGTTAAACCAAACGTCAGGTTTTAGCTCACTTAGGGCGCGGCGGAAAGGCTCAAGCTTGACTTGCTCAGTGAATACTTCATGTTTAGCATCGTCGACACCAGGGATACCGCCTAGAGTCACGTCACGGTGGGCGCGAGTCTGCTGCGGGATATAGGTCACGACATTCAGATTTAAATCTTCAATTAACTTGTTAGCAAATTTATAAGTGGCATCAGTATTATAGCCTGAGTCTACCCACAGCACCTTGATATCAGGGCGCTGCTTAGCAACTAGGTGCAAGATGGCTGACTCATAAGGGCGGAAGTTGGTAGTGATGATTGGGTTCTTTGCTTTTTCTAAGGCCCAAGCGACAATCTCTGCAGGTGATTTACCTTGTAAGTCTTTATTGGCTTGATCAATATCGATATTAATACTCATAAATAGTCCTTAAAAGTAAGTGGTGTTAAAAAAAGCGTAATCGCTGGTTTTGGTTAATAACTAGAAATAAGCTTAAGCAGTAAAGAGCGTGGCTCATCGACGCTTGCAGACGGCTTATGGACGACTTGCAGGCGCTGAGCGGAACATCGGTAGCTGATTAGCATCGTTACCACTATAAGCTGTCGGCAGTACTGAGAATGCTGTGGCGATATCAGCGGCCAAATATTCATTGGCGATAACAAAGCTATCGATGCCAGAGCGCCGTAGATAAGCGATTTGATCACGGCCAAATTCCCCAGCGACCCGAATCTCTCCTTGATAGCCTTGTAACCTTAAATGTTTGGCAAGACTAAAGTTGCGACCATCAGCAAATAGCGGGGTATAGAGCACGATTAAATCAAGTGCGCGCAATAAGCTGATGTGATTCTCATCTGCCGTGTCTTTTTTGGTATCTGTACTACTATTGCTACCTGTGATCAGTCCAAGTAAGCTGTCTAGCTGATCAGTCGTCGTACTGGTATCTGCCCAAAGTCCTATTTTGCTGGTCCGATTGCCGATTAAAGCCAAGGTCTCTTGCACCAACCCTGAAGGCGCTAATACCTCAGTAAGGGGTAGGATAATGTCGAGGCGCTCAGTTTTGTTAAGCAGCTCACTTAGATGGATCTCAGCAACGGCGATACCGTCAGGCAGATTGGGTACAACAAGGGCTTGCCAAGTGTCTTCAGCGCTGATATTCACCGCGTCACTGTTTAGAATGCTATGATTACCCATAGACGGCCTCCTTAAATGGCGCTATGCCAACTCGTTCTACAAATTCGCCAAAAGGCTCGCTTTGGTCCGCTTCTTGTTGACGCTCGCGAGTATAGACATCAAGGATAGTCTGGAGTGTGGCTGCCACATCATCAGCAGGCACAGCCTTGCCCAATATTTTGCCGAGACGTGCATCTTCTTTTGAGCTGCCACCAAGGCTAATCTGATACCAATGCTCGCCTTTTTTATCAACACCTAAGATACCGATATCACCGACGTGATGGTGGGCACAAGCATTCATGCAGCCCGACATGTTCAATTGAATCTCCCCCAAATCATAGAGGTAGTCTAGATTGTCAAATTGTTGTTCAATTTGTTCAGCGATATTGTGGGTGGTGGCATTAGCAAGGGCGCAATAATCAAAGCCTGGGCAGACAATCATGTCAGTCAAGGTGCCGATATTGGCGCGAGCTAGGTTTAGCTCAGCAAGTGCTTGCCATAAGCTATACAGATCCGTGACTTTTACATCAGCAAAGACTAGGTTTTGTTGATGTGTGCCTCGAATCTCCCCAAAGCTATACTTATCTGCTAGATCGGCTAGAGCGTCCATTTGATAGGCGCTAACATCGCCTGCAGGCACATACTTGCCATCGACCAGTCCGGCTTTTAAGGAGATAACCACGGCGCGATACCCTGCGATTTTATGAGCGACCGTATTGTGGGTGTACCAATCAGCAAAGGCTTTATCTTTTAAGTCGTTATTCAATTGGCTCTGACTGGCAAGAGTATCAATTTGCTCATAGTCGAAGTCTGAGAAGTAGCTTTTGGCAGTCGCAAAATGCTCATCAGTTAGGGTTAATGGACCATCTTTACAGTGTGCTTCCCACTCTGCTTCGACCAGCTTGGCAAAGTCTTTTGCGCCCATACTATCGACCAAAATTTTGATTCGTGCTTTGTACTTATTGTCGCGGCGACCATGTAGATTGTAGACACGTAAGATGGCATCAAGATAGCTAAGTAGATGCTCTCTAGGCAAGAATTCACGAACGAGCTTACCGATAACGGGTGTTCTGCCCAGACCACCACCGACGATGACCTCAAAGCCAATCTCACCTTCATCACTCTTGACCACATGAAGGCCAATATCGTGAACCTGAGTAGCAGCGCGATCCTTCTTGGTACCAATCACAGCAATCTTGAATTTTCGAGGTAAAAAGGCAAACTCTGGATGAAAGGTGGACCACTGACGGATAATCTCGCAGTAGGGACGTGGGTCCTCTATCTCGTTAGCATTGACGCCGGCATAAGGGTCAGTTGTGGTATTTCGAATGCAGTTGCCCGAAGTCTGGATAGCGTGCATCTGAACGGATGCTAGCTCCGCTAATATATCAGGAACGTCTTCGAGCTTTGGCCAGTTTAGCTGTAAATTGGTACGAGTCGTAAAGTGACCATACTCTTTGTCATACTTGCGAGTGATCTCAGCAAGCTTACGCAGCTGGTATGTGGCGAGCAATCCATAAGGCACAGCAATCCTCAGCATTGGCGCATGTCGCTGGATATATAGACCATTTTGTAAGCGTAGGGGTAAGAACTGCTCTTCACTTAGCTCGCCTGACAGGAAACGACGAGTCTGGTCACGGAACTGAGTGACACGCTCATCCACCATCGCTTGGTCTGCATGTGTATATTTATACATAGGTATTAAGCCCTAAAGGTAGCAATAAAAACGTTAGTGCGCGGTAGTAATGGATATCACTAGAATAAAAGCGCACTAAGGTTAATAAAATTTCATGAGGCTATAGTACCGAGCAATAAGCCATTCGATAAATTCATATCAGACATATCCATATCCAAACAATGCATAGAAAAGAATATGCCAACTTGGGTAGGCTATGGCTAAGAATTTAATCTGGATGACGTTATAGAGCGTTTCTAGAGCAGCCAGTCGGCTATTTTGTTTTTTACTGTGTAGCTCTTATGGCTGTTTTTTAAGCTATTGATTGACTATTAGAGTAGATGTAGGTCGCCATGAACAGACTATCTATCGTTGTTCATCCACATGCTTTTGCAAGGGATTAGCAGCAATATTTGTTACTACTTATCACTACTTGTTAGGTATTGATAAAAATAGCCTAAGCAAATTCAATAATTTTTCCATACTTACCCATAAACAAAATCAAGGTAACATCAGCTATGACTACCCCCACAGCTAACACACAAAAACCCGTTCAACGTCTTGGTAAAACTGCCATAGTACCCCCTCATGGTAGTAAGGAGTTAAAACCCTTACTATTAGAAGGTGCAGCTCATCAACAAGCATTAGAGCTTGCCAAAAGCTTACCGCAAATTACCTTAAGCTCTAGAGAGCGTGGCGACCTTATTATGCTCGGTATAGGCGGCTTCACACCGCTAGATGGCTTTATGAATCAAGCAGACTGGCAAGGTGTGGTTGATGACATGACACTCAAAAGTGGCGACAATGCAGGACTGTTTTGGCCTATTCCTATTACTTTATCCACCTCTGAGCAGCTTGCAAGCACCCTTAATCAAGGCGATAAGGTAGCGTTAGTGGCTGACGATGGTGAGATCATGGGTATCTTGACGGTCGAAGAGACTTATAAAATTGATAAAGATCATGAATGTCAGCAAGTATTTACTACCACTGACGCGACTCACCCAGGTGTAAAGCAAGTGCTAGAGCAAGGTGAGGTGAATGTCGCAGGTAAAGTCGAGGTACTCAGTCAAGGCGAGTTCCCGACGCTATATCCTGAAATTTATAAAACTCCAGCTGAGACCAGAGCCCTGTTCGAAGAGAAAAACTGGCAAACGGTCGCTGCTTTCCAGACACGCAATCCTATGCACCGCTCACATGAGTATCTTGCAAAGATTGCTATCGAGATCTGTGATGGTGTGATGATTCACTCGCTACTTGGTGCGCTAAAGCCAGGCGATATTCCTGCCGAAGTTCGCCAAGAAGCCATCCGCACGCTAATCGATAATTATTTTAAGAAAGACACGGTAATCCAAGCAGGCTACCCATTAGATATGCGCTATGCTGGGCCTCGTGAAGCATTGCTTCACGCTTTATTCCGTCAAAACTATGGTTGTAGCCATCTGATCGTCGGTCGTGATCACGCTGGAGTAGGGGATTACTACGGCCCATTTGATGCTCAAGCGATTTTCGATGTCATCGACCGTGATGCCATGCAGACCAAACCTTTAAAGATTGACTGGACCTTCTGGTGTAACGCTTGCCAAGCTATGGCCTCTACCAAGACTTGCCCACACGATGCTGAGCACCATGTCAAAGTCTCAGGCACCAAGCTGCGTAAAGCGCTATCTGAAGATGACGACGTACCTGACAACTTTAGTCGTCCTGAAGTATTGGCCATCCTAAGAGAGTACTATGCAGGTATTGCCAAAGAGGACCGCGCGGAGGTGAAGCTGACTGGTGCATCGGCGGTATAGTGAATAAATTTTAGTCAGTAAAAAGGCCAGTACCGAGTGTGCTGGCCTTTTTGGTACTGACCTTTGACCTTTTAATGGGTGCCTTATAGCCCAAAGATAGTCATGATTAACGAGCCTTTTAGAATATTAATTTATCACCTAGCTTATACCAACCTCATTGATTCGCTAACCATCCCAATAAAAATAAGTATCCAAAATATCGACCCAAGCACCAACCATATATAATTGGCAACCGTGAATTTGCTATTTTGGCTGCCTTCATTATCTAAACTGGCTATATTCGCTTGTTTTTGCCCTAACCATAAACACCATGAGCTAATGGCTAATAGCAGGATTAGCAGCAGCATACCTGGCGTAACCGTAGCATCAGATACTAGACTATCACTAACATTAATGGCTATCTGGCAGAGTATAAATATAGTGGCAGGGAGCTGTAGACTAGGTAATGATGAGCTAGACACCTGCGAGGCGTCAGAATGTATCTTTTTAAATAAGCTATGAACAAAAAATATATTAAATATGGCTCTGGGGACCGGCCAGATACTATCTCCGGTACGCTGCTTCCAAATTGTCCAGTTTTCCCAAAACCAATAAAGGGTATATAAACCTAGTGTGGCAAAAAAAAGAGCGAAGAACTTCTTTGCAGAGACCACATAATAGTGTTTGGCAGCGTCTACAGATGATGGTCTGGTCTGGGTAAGCGGTGCTTGATAAGGATTTATCTCATCCGCTTTGATTGGTTTTTCTAAATTCATGTAACTTCCTCATAATGTCACTTAATTAAAGCTAAAGTAAGATTCAGCCAAGTTATTATGCCTAATAATATAAAATTTTGTTGATTAAAATTAGTTCTATATCTTGTTTGATACGAATAAATAGTATGACCATATTTATAAACCAAAGCGATTTTGGTTAATTATTCCGTTTTAATCTTTCGATAGCTAAATATATCTTTAAAGAAGAATCCACACTACTGTTAGCATATCGGCATTACTCAGTTTTAAATATATATTATTTATAGAGGTCAAAATGCCTGCCAAAGTCGCCCATCTCACCTTATCCGAGTTCCTAAAATTCCATTTAGCAGCATTATCTTCAGTCATGCCGTTGAAGGTAACCGAGAAACTAGGCATTGCGGCTCTGCTAACTATGATGACTGTGTTATCAGGCTGTGATCAGGCTCCCTCTAATACCAGTACCAATAGTGGCAGTGATGGTTCTGCGGCGCAAAAGATTAACTTGCTGAATGTCTCATATGATGTATCACGAGATTTTTACAAAGACTACAACCCTGAATTTATTCAGACATATCAAGAGGCCCATCCTGGAGTCAGCGTTCATATTGGTCAATCACATGGTGGTTCAAGTAAGCAAGCCTTGTCTGTCGCCAACGGCCTACAAGCTGATGTAGTGACCATGAACCAAGAGACTGATATCGAATTGCTGGTAGAAAAAGGCGTAGTAGATGCCAATTGGCAGCAAGCCTTCCCCAATCTCGCTGTTCCTTATACCAGTACGATAGTGTTCTTGGTAAGAACGGACAATCCAAAGCATATTAATGATTGGCAAGACTTGAGTCGCTCAGACATAGCGGTAGTCATGCCCAACCCTAAGACCAGTGGTACGGCTCGATATGCTTTTTTAGCTGCTTATGGTGCTGCCTTAAAGCAGTTTGACAATAATCAGCAAGCCACTAATCGCTACATTCATCAATTATTAGCTAATATCGTCACTTATGATAATGGCTCACGCGCTGCTACTACCACATTCACGCAGCGGGGTATGGGAGATGTGCTAATCACGACAGAGAATGAGGCGCATCAAGTGGCTGATAAGTTCGCCAAGGGTCAAGTAGAGGTGATATATCCGAGTTACTCTATTCGCATAGATAATCCTGTGGCTGTGGTAGATAAGGTGGCTGCTAAAAAAGGAACACGTGAAGTGGCGCATGATTACTTGCAGTCTCTTTGGGATCAATCTGCTCAAGAGCAAATGGCCAAGCTTTATTTACGACCAAGCGATCCTCAAGTATTAGCCAAGTATGAAGCCACGCTTCCCAATATTGAGATGTTTAACCCTGTTGAAGTATTTGGCCCTTGGCCACAAATCATGCAGACCTTCTTTGTAGAAGGAGGGGAGTTTGATAAGTTAGCCAAAAATAGCGCTGTTGATGGAGCGTCATAGATACAGTGTCATAATAAGGCGTGATAGCTGGGTCGTTATATTCAATATCGCTAATGATTATTTAGATTTATCTGTATAAATAAGAAGGTGACTAATAACAGTCACCTTTTTGGCATCTATATTGTATTTCATGCTTAGCAGTATTCAAGACTGCATACTAAATCCATCATCTTATATTCCTTTTCTTCACTACGATACCCTTATTCATCATTAAACATAATAACTAACCACTGCTAGCATGGGCGCATCAAATTAGATAACTGTCATCCAAATAATTAGCCTTTAAATATCTATCTGTTAAATATGATTTGAATATTAGCTGAATATTAAAAGGCGCTCTGCGCATTGAGGTCATTATGAAAATATCAATAAACAAGTCAACATTACCACAAAGCCATAATCATGCTAGTTATTTTACTTATGCAAAAGTCATATCTACGGCCGCGATCGCTGCTGCTGCATTGAGCTTAACGGCATGTAATAAGACACCTAGTGAAGAGACTGCCACAGCAGATAGCGAAGCGCCTGCCGCGGCTACTGATGGCCAAGATATTGAGCTGTTAAACGTCTCTTATGATGTGGCGCGAGACTTTTATAAAGACTATAACCCAATGTTCATAGAGCACTATAAGAGTGAGAATCCAGGTGTCAATATTAGTATTAAGCAATCTCATGGCGGCTCAAGTAAGCAAGCCTTGTCTGTTGCTAATGGTCTACAAGCTGATGTCGCTACCATGAACCAAGGCTCAGACATTGAGCTACTACAGAAGAAAGGTTTGGTCGCTGATGATTGGGAAGCTCAGTTTCCAGATCATGCAGTGCCCTTTACCAGTACTATCGTATTCTTGGTGCGTAAAGATAACCCGAAAGCCATCAATGATTGGCAGGATCTGACCAAGCCAGGCCTTGAGATCGTCATGGCTAACCCTAAAGTGACAGGTAATGGTCGCTATGCATTCTTAGGGGCTTATGGCTACGGTCTACATGCCTTTAATAATGACGAATCACAAGCTCAAGGCTACGTCAAAGACATGCTCAAGAATGTCAAAGTCTACGAAAACGGCGGCCGTGCAGCAACGACAACTTTCGTTCAGCGCAATATTGGTGATGTTCTCATCACTTTTGAGAATGAGGCTAATCTAGCCGCTACAAAATTTGGCCAAGGCCAAGTAGATATCGTCTACCCAAAATACTCTATCAAGTCTGAAAGTCCGGTCGCTGTCGTCAATAGCGTAACGGACAAAAAAGGAACTACTGATGCAGCAAAAGCCTATCTCGACTATCTATGGAGCGAGCCTGCTCAGCAGTTGGCTGCTGATCTGTACTTGCGTCCTAGTGTTCAGAGTGTATTAGCTGCCAACAGTGACAAGCTACCACCAGTCGATACCTTCCGTCCTAACGATGCCTTTGGTACTTGGGATGAGATTATGAGTAACTTCTTTAGCGATGGTGGGGTATTTGATCAATTGGCTACTAACAATCCCCAGTAATAGTGCTCGCAAGTAACTTGCATTCATTACCAATGCGCTAACTACCATAGTATTCCAAGAGTAATCATAACCTTAATACAAGTAGGCTATGATTACTCAGTATTGTCTATTACCAGTATTATCTACTACTAAAATCAGTAAGGCTTTGAGACATTAATGACACATCCATCAACGCCAAATACCGCCAAAGGGGCTTATGTTAAGCGCTCTTGGCTTACTCGATTGCGAGAGCGCAATGTCTTGCCAGGCTTTGGCCTGTCAATGGGTATCACCGTTCTAAGTCTCTCACTACTTGTGGTATTGCCCTTTGCAATGATGGCATTTACCACCTCACAGATGGGCTGGGCAGGGTTTTGGCAGACCATTAGCCAGCCGCAAGTGACCGCCGCTATTGTGCTGTCATTAAAGATGTCGTTTTATGCGATGCTCACTAATATGGTCTTCGGTACTCTAGTGGCTTGGGTGTTAGTGCGCTACGAATTTTGGGGTAAGTCATTAATTAACGCTTTAGTTGACTTGCCATTTGCTTTACCCACGGCTGTGACCGGTATCTCGCTAGCGACTCTGTACGCACCCAATGGCTTGATTGGTCAGTGGTTTGCTAAGTTAGGTATTCAGGTGGCCTTTACGCCACTGGGCATCTGGCTGGCTTTGGTCGTTGTCAGCTTTCCCTTTATTGTTCGCGCCGTTCAGCCTGTATTAGAAGAGCTGTCGGTAGAATTTGAAGAGGCTGCTGCCGTCTTAGGCGCTAGCCGATTGACTACTTTTCGAACGGTGATATTACCAGAATTATTACCAGCGCTATTAATGGGTGCAGGGATGATGTTTGCTCGGGCAACAGGTGAGTATGGCTCTGTCATCTTCATCGCGGGCAATATTCCTATGCAATCAGAGATACTACCGCTGATTATTATTAGTAAGCTAGAGCAGTTCGACATCCAAGGTGCATCGGCAGTAGCTTTATTTATGCTCATGATATCGTTCATTATTCTATTAGCTATTAATCTATTGCAGTGGCGATTGTCGCGACGAGTTGGCGCCAAGTAAGCCCTAAGCGATTTAAGATACAAGCTTCAAAACTGAATTTAAAACCAAGTTCAATACCAAGCCACAACGTAGATCAGCACTTCAGGAAGTAACTTCATGCAAATCTCCAATAGCTATGACTATCAAAATAATGCGGCGACTCGAGACGTCCCTTGGGTTCGTCGTACTTTTATCGTTATCGCGACTTTATTTATGATAGTTATGTTAGTTGTCCCTTTATTGGCAGTCTTTTATGAGGCGTTTAAAGGTGGTTGGGAGCTGTACGTTGCCTCATTAATAGAGCCAGAGGCAGTCTCGGCGATCAAACTGACTTTACTAACTGCCGCTATAATATTGCCTATCAATATGGTGATGGGGATTGCTATTGCTTGGTTAGTGACGCGTTATCAGTTTAGAGGTAAGCAGCTGGTCACTACGCTATTAGACTTACCGTTTTCGGTGTCGCCTGTCGTGGCCGGTCTGATGTTCGTCATGTTGTTTGGCTTAAACTCTACCGTAGGAGGCTGGCTTGAATCCATGGGGATTCAGGTGATATTCGCCGTTCCTGGTATTGTTCTTGCGACATTATTCGTCACCTTTCCTTTTGTTGCTCGTGAGCTAATTCCGCTCATGCAATCACAAGGCGATAGTGAGGAGCAGGCGGCACTGACACTAGGGGCGTCTGGTTGGCAAGTCTTCTGGCACGTAACCTTACCTAATATTAAGTGGGCGCTGTTATATGGACTTATTCTCACCAATGCTAGGGCAATGGGGGAGTTTGGCGCGGTAAGTGTGGTGTCAGGGCACATTCGCGGAGAGACCAATACCATGCCACTATTGGTAGAGATTGCGTACAATGAATATAACTTTACCGCTGCCTTTGCTTTATCAAGTCTGCTAGCAGCATTGGCCCTTATTACTTTGCTGGTTCAGCAAGTTATGACTAAGCTTCAGACGCGCAAATATGCCAAAGGTGAAAATCGTGAGGCTATTACTGCCCCGACATTAGTGACCGCCACGCCAACTGTAGCCAGTGATGTGAGCAATAATCTTGAACTTAAAAACAGCAGAGTGAAAGTTGAAGAGGTTTAAGGCTTGGCTTGTACCTAAGTATTGGCTTGTACCTAAGTAATAGCTCCACATGCTAAGTATAAGCACCTAGATAAATAGCCTAAGTAATTAAAATAATTCATTACTACAGCAACAAAAGAGCATAAGCAAAATGAGCATAGATATTCAACACGTTAACAAAAAATTTGGCAATTTTGTCGCCTTAGATAATATTAGTCTTAGTGTTCCCACAGGGAAATTGGTGACCTTACTGGGGCCATCTGGTTGTGGAAAAACCACCTTACTACGTATCATTGCTGGTCTTGAATACGCCGATCATGGTCAGATACTATTCGATGGAGAAGACGTGACCCATACACCAGTGCAAAAGCGGCATATTGGTTTTATGTTTCAGCATTATGCGTTGTTCCGTCATAAGACCATCGCCGACAATATCGCTTTTGGCTTGACTCTGCTGCCAAAAGACAAACGACCTAGTAAGGCCGATATTCAAAGCCGAGTCACTGAACTGTTAGAACTGGTTCAGTTACCAAACTTGGCAAACGCTTATCCGCATCAACTCTCTGGTGGCCAGCGCCAACGTATTGCTTTAGCACGCGCTTTAGCAGTAAAGCCAAGATTGCTGTTACTTGACGAACCCTTTGGGGCACTCGATGCCAAAGTACGAAAAGAGCTGAGGACTTGGCTCAAAAATATCCACCATGAACTGGGGGTGACCAGTATTATGGTAACCCATGATCAGGAAGAGGCTAGGGATGTCTCGGATGAGATTGTCGTTATGAACCATGGTGCAATTGAGCAAGTCGGCACGCCAGCTACCTTGATCGCCAATCCTGCTAGCGAGTTCGTCGCGGATTTCTTAGACTTGGTTTAATCAAATTTATTGTATTCTCTAGCCATTAAAAAAGACCTGATATCTCAGGTCTTTTTTAATTAAATGACGACAATAATTTCAGATATCAGTTAGATGTAGAAGATCACGACTACAAGCGTATGGGTGATTTTAAATTAAGAGTTTTAGATCTTACAGTTAAAGAAATTAATGGAAAATTAGTTATTAAAGTTAGTTATTTATAGGGGAAAAAGGTAGGGCTATTACAGGCTTTAAGTCTAATGGTGCAGATGTCAGAACAGGATAAAACTCTATATCAATGTCTGGTGATTTATTAGCAGTTGGTCTACCCAGAGGATTGCGGCGCCACTTGGCATGACCATAGGTAGCGATGACAATCATGCTGACTACTAAAAGTAAGTGAGTATTTAGCTCAAATCCTAAATCAATTAGCTGCTTCTGCGTCTGATATAGTCGGCAGCAGCTTACCGTAGCGCTGATGGAGCTTTACTGTGATATCGAAGTTTTGGTGGATATTTGATTTGCTATCTTAGATTAGTGCTTCGTCATGCTTGAGGGCAATCTTGGCAGTCTACTCGTCTAGGCGAGTTAACTCGTATCTAATTAATCCTATTTAAAGCTGATACGTAAAAGAGTAGCTGGAATAAATTTACTGGCTAGAAGCCACGAGATGACGGAGGCGGACGTAAATTTATTCCAGTGACTTTGTGTCAAATCTAACAGGTTGACGCCTTAACGATACTCGCTAGCAGCACTCTGTATCTGAGCCTGTATTTGAGTCAAGCAAGACATCACTATCTAGCTTAATATTATGAATGACCTCTTGGCACCAATCAGGTAAAGAGGGGTCTAATGCATACCACATCCAAGTACCCCGACGTTCACTGACCAAAATACCGGCACGTTTTAGATGATTAAGATGCCGCGAGATAGTCGGCTGCGGCTGCGCCAAAATCTGTGTCAAATCGCAGACACACATCTGCTCATGTTGCCTTAACAACAATACCAGCTTTAGACGGGTTGGATCGCTCAAAGCTTTAAAGAAAGTGACAGGGTAAAGTTGCATATATTTACTTTTCCGAATATATATTGTAAGCTCTCGTTATATTCACTTATATGAATATAATTTTTATGCGTGTATGGTAGCACAACTACCCCATTCCACCAACGCTTATAAGGGATTGTTCACCAACTTACTACTCAAAAGTAGCGTTGGACGAAGCTGTCCTGAAATTGTATGGGTCAAAATTCACTATAAAATTGAGACACTATTGTGCTTATTGCCGCAGCAATATTTATTATTACCCTTATATTTGTTATCTGGCAGCCACGGGGACTGAGTATCGGTTGGACTGCTGCCATTGGTGCTGGGATAGCGCTATTGTCTGGTGTGATCAGCTGGACGGATATTCCTATCGTTTGGGATATTGTCTGGAACGCGACCTTTGCTTTTATTGCGATTATTATTATTAGTCTTTTGTTAGATGAAGCAGGTTTTTTTCGCTGGATTGCTCTGCATGTTACCCGAGCTAGCGGCGGTAGTGGCAAGCGATTATTTCTATTTATCGTACTGCTTGGTGCCTTCGTGGCTGCCTTTTTTGCCAATGATGGGGCAGCATTAATACTGACACCTATTGTCATTGCTATCTTGATTAACTTGCGCTTCTCGCCAGCCACGACGCTGGCCTTTATTATGGCGGCAGGTTTTATAGCGGATACCGCCAGCTTACCGCTGGTCGTCTCTAATTTGGTTAACATTGTCTCAGCAGACTTCTTTGAGGTGAACTTTAATCGCTATGCTCAGGTTATGATACCGGTGAACCTTGTCGCCGTTGCAAGCTCTTTATTGGTGTTATATTTATTTTATCGCCGAGACATTCCAGCCAGCTATGAGGTCACTAACGTCGCTCACCCTGATGGCGCTATTGTTGATAAAGCCACCTTTATCACCGGCTGGATAATACTGGCAGCGCTGCTGTTTGGCTTTTTTGTACTTGAGCCAAGAGGTATTCCGATTAGCCTGATTGCTGGTATAGGCGCGTTGGTACTCAGCATTGTCGTGCTCACACAACGAAAGATTGACTTAAAGCCAGTAATCAAAGGCGCGCCTTGGCACGTGGTAATATTCTCACTCGGCATGTATTTGGTAGTGTTTGGTCTGAAAAATCAGGGGTTGACGGATTATCTAGCTTCCGTACTGACGATGTTAAGCGACCAAGGGATTTGGGCGGCGACGCTTGGCACGGGAATGCTATCAGCAGCACTGTCATCGGTAATGAACAATATGCCGACGGTGCTCATCCAAGCGCTCGCCATTGACCAAGCAGTAACCACGCCTCAGACACTTGAGGCTATGATCTTCGCCAACGTCATCGGCTGTGATCTTGGGCCAAAAATTACACCAATAGGCTCGCTTGCAACCTTGCTATGGCTACATGTGCTCGCCAGCAAGGACCTCAAAGTCACTTGGGGTTACTATTTTAAGGTAGGCATTATTCTGACCTTGCCAGTACTCCTTGCGACGTTATCAGCACTCGTTATCTGGCTAAATGTACTGAACCCGTAGGTGAGTTATTAACTAAATTAGAAATTACGATAATTACTCAACGTTGGATAGCGCCATGGATAATAATAAAGACTTGTCATCAGCTGCACCATTAAAAATCCTCTATATATGCACCCATAATCGTTGCCGAAGTGCTTTATCCGAAGCGATTACCAACCAACTAGGCAAGGGGCTATTACTTGCCAAAAGTGCGGGTAGCTCGCCTGCGGGAGAAATACACCCATTGACCCTAAAGTATCTAACTCAGGCTGGCTATACTACTGATGGTTTAACGAGTAATTCATGGGCGGATTCGGACTATATGGGTGACTTCGTTCCTGATGTGGTCATTACAGTCTGTGATAATGCTGCAGGAGAAACTTGTCCTTTATGGCTTGGGAATACTCCCAAGCTACATTGGGGTCTTGCCGATCCTTCAAAAGATACTGAAAGTACTGAAAGTGACGTGCAGACGGTTGTTGATTTTGCGCAAACGATTAAAAAAATTGAAGCAAGGGTAGAGAGGCTGAAAAAGATAGTGCTATTGCCAGCTGATAAGCAAGCAAAAGCTTTTGAACAGCTTACGAATTAATTGCTATATAATTGATTTAAAAAATATATTTACTTAACACTAGTAAATTAATAATGGAAAAGTGAAGACAACACCATGACTGGATCAACCCTACCTAATATCGATACTGAACAATTCAAAATTCCTACCATCAATGATTTCGAGCGAACAATATCCACTCACGCCCCTAAATTCTTATTACTCTATGGCTCGCTGCGAGAGCGCTCATATAGTCAGCTAGTGATACAAGAATGCGCTAGATTGCTAACAGCGATGGGCGCTGAGGTCAAAATCTTTAACCCAAAAGGCTTACCTTTAGCAGACGCTACCGATACCAGTCACCCTAAGGTTCAGGAGCTACGAGATGCCGTTGAGTGGTGCGAGGGGATGGTCTGGTGCTCACCTGAGCGCCATGGTTCGATGACTGGTATTATGAAGACACAGATTGACTGGATTCCGTTGTCCATAGGCGCGGTGCGACCTACCCAAGGTAAGACACTAGCCGTAATGCAAGTTTGCGGCGGCTCGCAGTCATTTAATACGGTCAATCAGCTGCGAATTTTGGGCCGTTGGATGCGTATGCTGACCATCCCTAACCAGTCATCCATCCCTAAGGCCTTTTTAGAATTTGACGACGCAGGGCGCATGAAGCCATCTGGCTATTATCTGCGCGTTGTCGATGTTATGGAAGAGCTGATGAAGTTCACACTATTGACGCGTGACCATGCACTGTATCTGGTCGATCGCTACTCTGAACGGGTTGAGAGTGCCGAAGAGCTTATGAAGCGGGTGAATCAATCTGATTCGACTGCTTAAGAAGTAGCACTGAAGCCTATTAATACAAGCCATCTCCATCATGCGATTGCAGGCGTAGAAAGTACAACCCTGAGGCGATAGTAAGAATACCTAATATCCAATAGGTGGTCTGGAACGCAGCAAGGGTATCAATCTGATAATTATCAATTAGGATGTTAAGTACTGCCGCACCAAAGGCAATACCAAAGCTCATAGCGAGCTGTTGGTTCACCGCCATCAGGCTATTGCCACTACTGGTCTGCGCTCCTTCTAAGTCACCAATAGTAATGGTATTCATGGCGCTAAACTGCATGGAGTTGCACGCGCCCATCACTGTCAATACAGGGATGAACCAATACCAAGGTACGCTCGCGTCAAACTGGGCAAGCAGCAAAATTAGAATACCAAGTAGGGTAGTATTAACGACCAAAACCTTCCGGTAGCTAAAACGCTGAATCGTCTTACTCACAAAGGGTTTAATGCCAATAGCCCCCACGGCAATCGGCGCTAGTAGCCAGCCTGCCTGCGAGGGGGTGTATTTAAATACCACTTGTAATAATAGCGGCAACAGGTAAGGCACGGCGCTAATACCCAAGCGAGTAAAAAGATTGCCCACGATGCCTATTCGGAAGGTACGCACGCTAAATAGACTCAGCGGGAATAGTGGCTTAGGGCGACGCCGAGCATGCCAGTAATAGGCGACCAGTAGTGACAGCGCCCCTACAGCGAGCATAACCGCAAAATTAAAGCGCCCTTGTTGCGAGGACATCTCCACCGCAAGGGTCATCAGACAGGCAGCAGACCCAAACAGAATAAAACCGCGCCAGTCAAGCCTGCCTGTGACTTCCTTAATATCTGGTATGAGTCGTAGGCCCATGAATAGCCCGAGTAGCCCCATCGGTATATTGATCAAAAATATCCAGTGCCAACTGGCGTATTGCACAATATAGCCGCCCATCAATGGACCTAATAGGGGGGCAATCAAAGCCGGAATCACCGCAAAGTTCATAACGCTAAGAAGCTGATTGCGAGGGTAGGACTTCACCAATATCAGCCGCGCCACTGGCGTCATCATTGCGCCGCCAATACCCTGAATGACTCTTGAGGCAATCAAGAAACTAAGGTCAGATGCTGCCGCACACAGTAATGAGCCTAGACAGAAGATAACGATTGCTGCTAAGAAGGTTCGACGCGTGCCATATTTATCCGCCAAAAAACCACTCACAGGAATAAAAATAGCCAAAGTTAGTGCATAGCTAATGACAGCCCACTGCATCTCAAGAGGCGACTCCCCCAAAGCAACCGCCATCTTCGGCAATGCTGTATTTAAAATGGTAGCGTCCAAGATTTGCATGAATAATGCAACGGCTAGTACATAAGGCAGGTATTTAGTCTGGATGGCAGTCAGGGCGGGGGCTGAGTTAGAAGTCACGGTGTCGTAGTTACTCATTTATATTTATTAAGTCGGCGCTCATGGCGATAATTAAGCCAAACAGCCTTTGGATTGCCCTTAATATATTCGGGTCATTTACTACAAATCAAGGTCACATCGGCCTAAAGCTTGCGAGAAAAGTTTTTTAACCTTTAACAGGCACTAGTATACAACCAGTAATAAAACTATTACCAGTTGCCCTGTTGTTTAGGAATCGGTTTTAGCTACATGTCACCGTATTGAGCACCTCAAAGGATTCAACTTAGTACATAAGCTGAACCAGCTCAAGCTTGTAATTGCTCAGCTATTTTTGTAGCAATGACCTCTGGATCTCTTATCCAAGCGCCGTGTGGATTGCCTTTAATATGATCAGGCAGACTCACTGGTATTAGCATGTGCTCAGCGCAGAGCTTGGCTAGGTTTTTGGTAGATTTATAAGGGGCATAATCATCGCCCTCAATATAGAAATAAAGTCCCCGACCTTTACTGCCCCCTTTACTATCAAGATTGCTAATAAAGTCATAGCGACCCGTCAGCGCCGTATGACACCAGTCATTCATGATGCCCTTGGCTTCTTTATCGCCGAAGCTGATTTTATATCCTGGAAAGTAACCGTAAATCTTGGTCAAGGGTTTAATCACCGCCACAGCGCGCAAAATATTTAACTTACCACGCCCAGACCAGTTCTTATAGTGCAGGTTGCCTGTCGCTATGCCAATGACGGGAATATCATAAAGGGCGCTATAAATAGTCGCCATATGACCGCCCAAGCTATGGCCTAGTAGATAAGTATTAGGCTGCGCTGAGAACGCTAATAACTGGGGAATAAAGTCATCGACAATGTCTTGGTAGTTATAATCGACCGAGCGATTTAGCTTAGGATCATTGTCACCGCAGCACGGGTAGTCAGCACCTATGACGGTGAAGCCCTTAGCTGTAAGAGTAGCGAAGAATTTACTATACTTGCGTAGCGGTACACCAATAGCGGTCAAAAATACTAAGGTGGTACCTTGGTCGTTGTCGGGATTTGGCTCATGAACATGAACCTTAACTTGGTATTTATCTTGGAACTTAAAGCTTGGCATTAGTGGTATCCTCCATGAATAGAATAATTACCCTGATTAATATTTATCTTTAAACGTAAACGCAGGCATTTAATAGTGTCTTCCTTGATGTTTAAGCGATAAGCGCTGCTTGATTGTAACTAATCCACCTGCTTAATGCTCAATACTGGTCTTTTTAAGGCTAACTGTAAGGTCACGTCTCTATGATAGATATTAATCAGGTAGCGTTAAAGGTAATGTAAGTTAACCAAACTCAATACTAACTGTATTCTTTAGCCCCTATAATTCCAATTAGCTTAACTAACCATACCTATAAAGAAGGAGTAAGTGATGACAACCTCTCATTCAAACAGCTCTCATTCAAATGCTAATACTAACAACAACTACACACCGCCCAAAGTCTGGTCACTAGACGCTGTCGATAAAGACAATGGTGGCAAGTTTGCTGGCAATAATCGCCCAACAGCAGGCGCGCGCCATGAGCAAACCCTGCCAGTAGGCGATAAACCACTGCAACTGTATTCACTGAATACTCCCAATGGCGTCAAAGTGAATATCTTGTTAGAAGAGTTGGCGGAATTGGGTGTTAAAGGCGCTGAGTATGATGCCTATAAGATAGATATCATGGATGGCGATCAATTTGGTTCAGACTTCGTGGCCATTAATCCGAACTCTAAGATTCCTGCCTTAGTTGACTATACTAATAAGGAAGCGCCGGTTAAGTTATTTGAGTCTGGGGCTATCTTGATGTACTTGGCTGAGAAATTTGAGCAATTTATTCCCACTGAGCAAGGTCAACTGCGAGCCGACTGCTTATCTTGGGTGATGTGGCAGATGGGGAGTGCGCCTTATCTTGGCGGCGGTTTTGGTCACTTTTACGCGTACGCCCCTTATCCGATGCAATACCCGATTGACCGCTTTACCATGGAGAGCAAGCGTCAGCTTGATGTACTAGATCAGCATCTAGCCAGCCATGAGTATATGATTGGCGATGGTGAGGGTAGTTATTCGATAGCCGATATCATTATCTGGGCTTGGTATGGTCAGCTAGTACTGGATAAGCTATATGACAATGCGGCACAGTTTTTGGACGTGGCCAGTTATAAAAACGTGCAGCGTTGGGCGGCGCAAATAGCGGCGCGACCAGCCGTTCAGCGCGGTGTCGATTTGGTATTAAAACCGATAAAATCAGCAGAATAGCGTTTATCTATCTAATGATCGATGTTAAATAGTATAGACCCAGCAAATAAGAGACACTGATAGAGCGACAAAAACTCATATTAATAGCCAGTCAGCGAGAGTTATCTTGTCTTAGCTGGGTCATTAGCCATTATTAATAGTAGATTAGCTATATTGGACAACGCTAAATCTAATCTTATATTGATTACGCAATAGGGCGATTTGTTTTACTCAATAGTAAATTAATTAAATAATATTAAATCAATTCAAACTTTCAATTTTAGCTGTGTTATACTGCGCGTCTTGCTGATTGATAACATCGCCTGCAATTGTCGTCTGGAGAAGACACCGTTTAAATTGTTGCCGATGATTTTGCTATTAGCTGATACTTGCTCATAGCGAGTGCTGCTAATAACTCACGGTAACAACCACCAAAATACGTCACTGACTTGTACATCGGATGTACAAATCTACCGTCGCTTATCTGTGTTGTGCCCTTATTCATTACTTAATTTTATAAATGATTGTGTGTCAGCGACGCAAGCTTTTATATGCCCAAATTTTTTAAAGTAGTCTCAAAGGACAATTTATGACAGATAATACTAATACTCTAGACGTACCGACTATCAAAGCAGATGACGATTTAAGCTTCGTTGATCTTGAGCTATCTCAAGAGCTACTTGATGCCCTTAAAAAGACCGGTTACGACACCCCAACACCTATTCAAGCTCAAGCTATTCCATCTGCCCTTGCCGGTCGTGACTTGCTACTGTCTGCACAGACGGGTAGTGGTAAGACTGCGGCATTTGTCTTGCCAGTACTGGACAAGATCATCCGTAATAAGTCTACGAATAAAGTCGTGCATACCGTGATCTTGACACCGACACGCGAGCTTGCCAATCAAGTAAGTGACAGTGTGCGCCAATACAGCTCACAGACGCGCAATATCTTTAGTGTACCGCTAGTGGGCGGCGCACCTTATGGTGGTCAGATTCGTGCCCTTAATAAAGGCGTTCAGATTATCATCGCGACCCCAGGACGCTTTATCGATCACATGAAGTCAGATCGTATTGATCTATCGGATCTTGACGTTCTAATTCTAGATGAAGCCGACCGTATGCTGGACATGGGCTTTGCTGATGATATCGAAATGATTATGAAAGCCGCACCAAAATCGCGTCAGACTATCATGTCATCAGCCACTTGGGCAGGCCCAGTCGGCAAAATTGCTGAGAGCTTTACCAAAAACCCTGAGCGTATCGCTATCGAAGTTGAGTCAGCGCACATTGACGAAATCAGCTATTACTGTGATGACTTCAATCACAAAAACCGCTTGCTTGATGAGTTGCTGAACGACTCAGAAGTCAACCAAGCCATTGTCTTTGCTGCTACTAAGCGTAGCTGTGAGACGTTGTCTAAGAGCCTAGTCGAAAAAGGCCATAAAGCCCGCTTCTTACATGGTGATCTGCCGCAGTCTAAGCGTAGCCGAATCATTAATGATGTAAAAGCTGGTAAGGTTGATATCCTAGTGGCCACTGACGTTGCCGCTCGTGGTATTGATGTTAGCGGTATTACCCACGTATTCAACTATGACTTACCACGTCAAACTGAGGATTATGTGCATCGTATTGGTCGTAGTGGCCGTGCAGGTCGTACCGGTATCGCTATCAACTTATGTAGTATCGATGACCGCCCACAGCTAGATGCCATCAACCGCTATCTAAAACGTACCATGGAGATCGGTGAAATCGAGGGTATGGAGCCTAAGAAAAACACCAAAGACCTAAAGTTCGGTGCTGGCCCTAAACGTGGTCGTGGCGGCAATCGTGGTCGCGGTGGTCAAGGTAATGGTCGTGGCCGTAGTGGCAGTGGTCGTCCAAATGGAAATGGCGGCGGCTATCGTGGTCGTAGCTCTGATAGCAATGATGGTGAAAGTCGCAGTGGTGGCTACCGCGGTAAAGGCAGTGGTCAAGGCCGCTCAGACAACCGTGGAAGCAGTGGTCAAGGCCGCTCAGACAACCGTGGAAATAGTGGCGACTCAGCTGGTAATGGTGGTAATCGTCGCGGCAGTAGTGAAGGCGGTAGAGGTCACTACAGTGGCAAGCCATCAGCTGCAGGTAAGCCAAGCGGTGGGCAACGCCGCGGTGCTAATGGTGGAGCGGGCCGCTCTAATGATGGCAACCGCGCACCGCGTCGTAGCGATTACTAATCGGTAATCCATAGAGCGCATAAGCAATCATAAAAAAGACCAGATACTTGTTATCTGGTCTTTTTTTTTGTGGCGTATTTTATGTTAAAGAGGTGTCAAAATCATTAGGAGGGAATTGGCGGGTAGGGATGATGGACTTGATGGTCTGTCCCGAGCCGTTTTACGACAAAAGATGCTCTGCTGAACATTTATTGTCGGCTAACGGCAACGTTACACCTTACATTCGATTAAATATCACGACAACCAGTAAGGCATTTTTGATCTGATTAAGAGGTTATATTGTTAATGCTCATTGATACTTTGAGATACTGTGATACTTTTAAGTGGTCCACTGATCATTAATGATGGCCAGTAGATAATATTGCCCCTGATACTCTTCAAACACTAGTCTTAATGAGCGCCAATCTATACCATCGTATTTTTTGCTACCAGGGTAGTAAAATTCGACAAATTCACTATCTGGGTAACGTTCTTTAAGGTTATTCAAACTATTACCCGCTCCTTGAAATTCATTTAATGTAGCACTCGACGGCTGGAAGTCATCTGCTTTGACCCAATTACTTAAATAGTCGGGAAGGGGAGTGATGTACAAATCGCCCTTGCCGTCTGTGCGACCCCAAGTGAATTTGATTTTCGACTCTTTTAGATACTGTGTAAATTGCTTACGGGTGAAAACTTTGTCCGACTCAGGCTGTACATAAGCGTACATACTAAAGCGAACCCCCTTGGTTGGGTGAATATAGGGCGCAATAGCTGCAAAGTCATGAGTGGCTAATGAGTGTTGAATATCTAAGGCCAGCTGTTGAATTTGCTCGCGCTTAGTCAGTTGAACATTAGATATTGGCTTATTAGACACTTGGCTAGTAGCTGTAGGAGGCTCAATTGCGCTTATCGGCTTAGTTGCTGATGCAACTTTCGCAGAATGATTTTTGATGGCATCCATGGATTGGGCCTCAACAGAAACATGACTGATGTTAGACAAGTTTTGATGCTCTGAGCGTTGGCAACCTGGCAATACCAGCGTGCTGACAGATAACAAAAGCAATAATGGTAGTGCAGAGCTTAAGGGTAAATCTTTCATTGCGCCTCCTTATTAGGTAGCTACAGCTTCTTAGTCAGGCTATCTTACCCAAACCATTTTGTCCTTATCAACCACTGTTTTATTAGCATCTAACCCCATCTTATTGCCTGAGTTATTATTTACCATCATGCTAACAGTCAGTCATCAGCTGTTTCACATACTGGCTAAACGCAGAGTCAGATGAAGATTCAGATTCAGTGAATTTGGAGTCGTCAATATTAGGCAAGTCTATCCAGTGGGTATGAGGGTAGTAGCGTTGCAGGTATTGTTGCAGATAGCTCTTCGTACTGGCGGCAATCTGCTGATCTTGAACGTCGTCATCGCTTTGCCAATGGTTATAAATAATCGCATGCAAGTGCAATGAGCGATGTTTTAGCACCTCAATACTCATCAAGGTATGATTGATACTGCCCAGTCGCCCTGAAGTCACTAGTATCACTGGATAGCGCTGGCGAGCAATATAGTCAATAGTTAGCAGGTCATCACTAATGGGCACCATGAGCCCGCCAGCACCTTCTAGCAATACCCAATCATATTGCTGAGCTAAGTTGTGGGTAGCGGCGGTAATCTCTTGAGGGTCGATAGCCCGGCTCTCTAGAGCAGACGCGAGATGCGGCGAGGCAGGTTTGGAAAAAATATAGGGACAAGTAGTATTGTCTTCATCGACCTCTTGCAATGGCAGCCCCATCATCTTGCGATGGGCAACGATGTCATCAGCGATGTCATGACAGCCAGTCTGTACCAATTTTTGTGTGATGACACGGCAGCCGTGCTCATATAGGGCCTTTGCTAATAGTCCGGTGGTATAAGTTTTGCCAATGTCGGTATCAATACCGGTGATAAAGGTGACATTCATAATGGTCTTAAGCTTTGAGTTGGTTAATGGTAATCAAAAAAATAATAACTAAAATTTATACTCAACTAAAAAATAAGTAATCGGATAAATTTATCAGTAATTTCTACTTATTGATAGCTAAAGTATTGATTTAATACTGTCTTTAAACGACTACATAACAGTTCTAATTCGTCATCGGTCATTATCAGTGGCGGCATGATATAGACCAACTTGCCAAAAGGTCGGACCCATACTTTATTATCAATAAGCAGGGGCTGAAACAAGCTCATATCGACAGCGTCATGCAATTCAATAACGCCGATAGCGCCCAGACAACGGACATCATTGACCAAAGTATGATCTAATAATTCAGTGAGATGATGCTGTAAAATAAGCTCAATTTCGCGCGCTCTAGTGGGATAGTTGTTTGCTACTATCAGCTCCAAAGAGGCATTAGATACTGCGCAGGCGAGGGGATTGCCCATAAAAGTAGGGCCATGCATCAGTGCAGGATAGTCACTATTTGCGATGCTTTTTGCTACTTTCCGAGTGCATAGCGTCGCTGCAAAAGTCATATAGCCACCGGTGAGCGCTTTGCCAACCGTCATAATGTCAGGACTGATATCAGCGTGCTCACAAGCAAACATTCGCCCAGTTCGACCGAAGCCAGTGGCAATTTCATCAGCGATTAATAACACGTCAAATTCATGACAGAGCTGACGTAAGAGCTTGAGATAGTCAGGGTTATAAAAGCGCATGCCGCCGGCACCTTGGACGATAGGCTCAATAATAAAGGCGGCCATAGAGGTATGGTTATTAGCAAAGAATGTCTTCAGCTGTTCAGAAACTGACGCCGGTAGCGCTTGCTGATAGCCTAAAGGTGGCATATCAGTGAACAACTGAATGGGGAGCTGCTTGCCATATATACTATGCATACCAGTAACGGGGTCACAGATACTCATGGCATGCCAAGTATCACCATAATAACCAGAGCGCGTGGTGGCGATTTTGTTCTTATTTGGCTTGTGCTGAGAGAGTTGGTATTGTAGCGCCATCTTAAGCGCGACCTCAACAGCGATACTGCCGCTGTCAGCGTAGAATATAGCATCCATAGCCGCAGGTGCTAATTGTAGTATCTTTTTACCCAGATCGATAGCTGGCTGATGCGTAAGGCCGCCAAACATGACGTGAGCCATTTTGCCAAGCTGCGTGCTAATAGCTGCATTTAGCTGTGGATGATTATAACCATGAATGGCAGCCCACCAAGATGACATGCCATCCAGTAAAGGACCGCCATCTTTACTATAAAGATAAACACCATCGGCATGATCGATGACGATGTTAGGATAAGTCGGTGGCAGCGTGGTATAAGGATGCCACAGATGCTGCTGATCAAAATCGTCATAGTTGGTACTAACGCGGCGGGTAGAATTTAAAGAGTGTTCAACATCAGACATAGTAGCTTCTAAGGATTGTTGTAGAATTTAGAATTGACAGAAAAGGTTTAGATAGTAAGTTGCGTGAACTAGCTTATCATTTTCTGAATTCCGATTGGTTTGTTTTCGCATAATGTATATTATGTTAAATATAATGTCTCAAGCTTAAGGTTATTACGGTATCTAATATCCTAACATGAAATTCTATAATGATATGACCTACTCTTGCTCGACCAATTCTGTAAGGTCATCTGAGTATTCAGTCTAGAAAATTAATTGCACAGCTGCTCCATGAGAATTATTAACGCTTCTGGTTTCAGTCCTTATTCTACTTGGCGATCCTGATCTACAAAGCTGATCTGCAAAGATAGTCCTAATCACAGCTTAGTGATAATAATGATGCAATTATTTAGTTAGCTATCTTCATTGCCTTCTCGCATTAAGTTCTTGAGACACGTTGGCAGAATCTAATACGTTTATATTTAAGCCCAATACGAGTATAAATCTTTCAAGTCCGTTGTACCTAGTTAGACAACGACTTTTAACCCTTTGTTAAAGCTCTCAATAACCCTGTATTTCTCCAAAATCAATCGACTCTATACGTATTAACTAAATTCTTGCCTTTACCGCACATAAATGTCTGAATTCAATATAGTTGCATAATATTGTCATTAGAACCACATATTGCCTATCACTGACTGAGCTCTCAATTGACCTCTTGATTAGTCTTCTATTGATAACTTCGCTAGTTAGATCTGCAGCGTGACCAGCGTCCCTAGGCCCCCTAGGACTACTGACTGCCTTTGCGATAGTTTCGATATGCCAATAGTCACTGGTTTAGATATCAGCCAAAAAGTTGAGTAACTTTGCCCTATTACCCAGTCCTTTGCTTATCCTACGATATTTGAACCTATAAACGGTAAATTTAGATGCTCCCGTACTCGCATAGAACAGTACTATGCCCCTGATTCCTTAATTCTGTGCGAGTACGGGAGCATGCCTTTTTATCCAAATATGGTGAGATACTCTTTTAGTAAATGTACTGTCGGATAGTTTTGTGGGTATCGCTCTTATTCCTCAAGCCTAGCGCTATATATATCAACGCGTACATGGCTTACTCCCTTGATTTACATTATACTATAATCATCCCCAAGGCTACCTTGGGGATGATTATGTCTTAGATGACTATATTTACAAGGTTCCAGATGTATAGCTAAATAATCAGTGTCCAAAATAGTGTCCAACTCTTTGGAACTATTGCTAACAAGCACGCTGTTCAGACAGTTAACGACGATAAGCAAATCTATCGGTTTTTAATCTATTCCAAAGCACCTAAGCTTTTATCTCGCGCGCTCGCAAAACTTTACGGATTAAATTATGACCATCAACACTATAAGCGATATTAATAATCTCGAATGCCGGAATAAGGACTATTCAGTGAATATCTCAGGTGTCGTAGGTTTAAGTGTGCGTGTCTATCCCAATGGCAAAAAAGAGTACTATCTGCGCTATCCACATCCGCACATAGACGGTAAACGACCGAGGATGATGCTAGGCCGCGTCGATGAAGTGAGTCTGCATGAGGTGAAATATAAAGCCGACGCTATCTTGGCCATGGTCGCCCAAGGGGTTGATCCCAAAGCCATTCACCAGCAAGAAAAAGTAAATAAATATGCACACTTGAAGAACGCTACGTTTGCTGAGATAGTTCAAGCTTGGCGCGATAACAAGATAGCTAGCCGCCGCATGGCTAAATCTAGCAAGCTGTCGTTTAGTGAATCGACCCTTGCGTTTTGGGATCTGTGCTTAGGATATATGTGCCGTGAAATTGGTGATATAAGGATGAATGACATCACCAGCGAGATGATATTAAGTGTCTGTGAGTCTATTCAAAACAATGACAACCAAGCGACCTTTGTGGGCGCTAGTACGCGGCTCTATACGGAAAAAGTATTCGCCTTTGCGGTAGCCCGAGGGCTGTGCGAACGCAATGTGGCCGTAGATACTCGAGGTGAGTTGGCTCCGGCCAATTCAGGCAAACACTTACCTGCCATCACCAAGCCCGACAAGTTTGCTAAGCTATTACAGGATATGGCAGCGTTTAAAGGAGCTAGTGCCATTACTCTAGCCGCTATGAACCTGCTACCTTATGTATTCGTCCGCAGTATTGATTTGCGCTCCATGCGCTGGCGAGATATTGATTGGAACAATAAGCTCTGGGAGTTCTCCCCCACCAAAGGCCAAGGCCGTGATGATATGGTGTCACACCTAGTTGTGCCGTTAGCGACGCAAGTTATTCACCGTTTACGAGAAATTCAAGCGATGACCGGTCATAAAGAGTATGTGTTTGCCTCGATGCGCGCGTCTAGTAATGCCTATATTAGCAAAGCCACGCTAGTACAATTGTTCCATAGGTTGGGCTACAAAGACGTTCAATGCGCTCATGGCTTTCGTGCCTCTGCCAAAACCTTACTGATGGAACAACCCGAGTTGCGCTATTCGGATATCGTCACCGAGTTACAACTGGGTCATAGGATTAAAGACACGCATGGCGGTGCTTATAATAGACTGGATGAATTAGATACGCGAGTAAAAATGATGCAGGATTGGGCAGATTATATAGACAAACTCAGATTGATCGTCTAAATACGAGCCTGTCTTATACCATCAAAATTCAATCATTAGAATATTGAAAACGGAATCAAATAGTAGTAATAGTCTAAAACGGCAATCACATGAGATTTGATTTTCCACCCCCAGTTAGACGCAGCGTAGCTTTATGACACCGTAGCTATGATTAGCTTGATAGTAAAATTAAAATACCGCTACCTCACGATTGTGCCTGCCATCACGTTTATCAACTGATTGACTATCCCCATTCGGGGCGGTCAGAGTTAGATTTTGCTGAGCATCAATCCTTGCCTACCAAAGTAGCATTTGCGGATAGCGACGCCCGGTAATTAAGCGTCCATCTAGGTCAGTAATGAGCCAACGACGCTCGCCTGCCATGCCTTTTGGAAAGTTAACTTGACGGGGCTAATCCCCCGTAAGCTCAACCAGCAAGTCATGAATTTCATTCTTAAGTTGTTTGTCTTCAATTTTATTGGCCGTGATTTTAGCGTTCTTCAGGTTTTCGATAGCCTCTTTTATCTGACCCACCTGAACTTGTAACTCAGCCATTGAAAAGGCAATCGATGACATATAATCTTTTGAATTAATGGCCGTAGCTTTGTTTAAAGCTTTCTTGTAGAGCGCCAGAGCTTGATCGGTATCTTCAGTGAAGTCGGCTAAAGCTTCCCACTGCACAGGGTGGTCTTTATCGGTATCTTCGTTTTCGATACAGATTGCCTTCAAATCGGCATAAAGCGCGTCAAACGTCTCTTGGTCTTTTCTGCTATTCGCCTCTAGCAGCTCTTCTGCTAGGATATAAACAGACTGATATACTTTAGTGTTAACTTTGGTATTTGTCTTGGTGTTTGTCATGGCTACTTACCCTCTTGCCCATAGTGATTTTGAATAGAGCTGTCTTTGATAGCGCTATTTTGACTCCATTCTAAACACTTTTTGCAAAAAATTAGCTTTTTTCTGACTATTTTCGTTTCAGCGATAAATAAGCTTGCGTCAAAGTCAGTGGCAATCGACTCGCTGTGGTTTGCAGGCACATTGCGCCGGTATGCTGGCTAAGGGTCTGATGCAGCTGCACACGGTCTTGCTCGTAATTGACTAATGAGTGATAAAGTAAGGCGTCATCCATAGTGGCAGGCATCCTATCACCATGCAATCTATCAAAGATGGATTGCTCCATTAAATTAGCAAAAACCAGCTGATGATGCCGTGATAATAGCTGCATTGCCTGCTGCAGCTCACTACTGGCTTCGGCACGCGTATTGGTGATAAGGATCACTAAACTGCGTTTATTCAGGCGTTTTAATAGTGCTTGAGCAGCCATGAGATAGTCACTGGTCTGCATTGTTGGCTTAATATCGGCGGTCGCATTGAGCATATTGCGGATTAACGACACCCCTTTACTGGGTGGTAGATACAGCGTCATACCACCAAATGTCATTAGCCCTACCTTGTCATTTTGTTTGTTGGCAACATATGATAATAGCAATACCGCATTGAGTACTTTATCAAAGTAGTTGACTCGGCTAAAGCTGGTCTGACTATCTGCGCTTTCACTTATACCTAATATCTGGCTATTAAGACCCGTGTCGATATCCCGCTCATCCTCAAAGACATCCTGATGACGCATCTGCTCACCACAGTCTAATAAAAACACCACATTCTGGTCATTGTCCTCTTCATAAGCTTTACTCATCAAGCGCTGTAGCCGTGAGCTGGCTTTCCAGTCTATCTGCCGGATGGCATCCCCTGCTCTATACTCCCGTAACTGTAAAAAGTCACTACCATGGCCTTGCTGCCGTAAAGCTTGCACGCCAGCATCAACACTCTTTTCAAATATTGCTGATAATTGATTGGTCATTAGCCCCGAAAAGTCGGCCAATACTCTTAAGCTCGACTTATGAGCTGCACCAGCCAAGTTGCTATTTAGCGAATCATGGTTAAACGCAGTATTCTGAGTAGTAGCGTCTTGCGTGACAATGACTGACTGGCGAAACCATCGCAGCGGTGACCAAACCCTAATGTGAGCAGGGCCAAAGTAGCCTGTGCCGCGGGTGATGGGCAGCATAGTATAAGTAATTTTGATATGGCTTTGGGCAATATCATCGCTCTTTTGTGCTGATGATGATTGTTGAGATGAATGTAAAAATGGATGTAAAGGTAGCGTGGTTCGAATAGGCATTGGCTCTAACAAAGTCAGCTGATCTGGATAATCATCATAAAAATCAATTACCAGCTGACGAGCCACACCCAAGCGGCGCAAACCATTCGCTAATCGATTACCAATAGACGCCTGCCTCTGCCTGTCAATTGACAAATAAGCGACGATGTCAAACTCATGATAAATCGGAACGTTATTTGGATACTTTCGATACAAAGTAAAGCTTGCTGGATGGCTGCGCGCCATTAAGCATATGACATCAATGAGACACACCACTGCTAGCAGCCCTAATACCACAATACATAATGATATTAGCGGTGATGCCCCTCTTGCCAACCCTTCAATCCCAAAGCCATCAGTGAGTTTTAATGCGCTAGCTACTACCAATACCAGCCACCATACAAAGACGACTTTTACCAAACGACTGCTAGGTTGCAGATGTTTGAGCCGTGGCCATAAGTGAGATGATGGAGACGTGGCAACTACCGATCCATTAGCCCGCGGGCCTTTAGAGTCAACAGTAGTGGCAGTGTTATTAGCGCCAGACACTTTGGATTTAGGTAATGTTGAATGCTGAGCTGGGTTCATTGGTATCTCAATTGATATCTTATTTGTAGCTATCTGACTAAGCTATTGGCGCGGCGCGGCAACAGATGCCAGTACCTGCTCGATGACTTGCTCAGGTCGCACCCCTTCTATCTGATAATCAGCACTAAGAGCGATACGGTGACGCAGTACTGGAACAGCCACGCCAGCGATATCATCTGGTATTACAAAATGCCGTCCTGCCATAAGCGCGCTAGCCCTAGCTGCTCGCAGCAACGCAATCCCGCCCCTTGGCCCAGCCCCAGCAGCGATACCTTGATGCTGGCGCGTCATTCTGGTGAGCTGTAATGCATACTGCACCACTCTGTCATCTAGGCTTACTTTGGCAGCGAGTTGCTGTAACTCTACCAAGCGCTCTGGTGTCATTACTTGCGGCACAGCAGACAAGTCTAACGTTGCACCGATACTACCCCCTAGTATCGTTTTTAGCATCAACGCTTCATTAGCCTCGGTGGGATAGTCAATCATGATATTAAACAAAAACCGATCCAGCTGGGCTTCAGGTAAGGGGTAAGTACCTTCATGCTCAAGCGGATTTTGTGTCGCAATGGTAATAAAAGGCTCTGCAACCGCATAGGTAGTGCCTTCGATGGTAACTTGCTGCTCTTGCATGACTTCTAGTAAGGCGGACTGAGTCTTTGCTGAAGCGCGGTTGATCTCATCTGCTAATAACAGATTGCAGAAAACTGGACCGCGGCGAACCTTCCATTTACTATTTTGCATGTCATAAAGCGTATGACCTGTGATATCAGCAGGCATCAGATCAGGGGTAAACTGAACTCTATGATAAGTGCCACCAATGGCCTTAGCGTAGGCCTTAACCATTAAAGTTTTACCTAAGCCTGGTAGACCCTCTATCAAGGCATGCCCGCCTGCAATAAGACAAATACAGACCTGATTAATGATATCTTCTTGACCAATCATCGCTTTGCCAACAGCAGCCATTAGTGATGCAGATTGTTCGGCCGCTTGCTGCCAGACATGGGCATGATCCTCTGCATTCGTCGCAGCTTGAGACGGTGATACCTGAGATAGTGGTGCTTGAGAGCTAGCAATACTGGCTGACTCATGGTCGGCAGAATGATCCGTATTATCTTTATTGGTATTGGCAGTATTATTGCTTTGGAATTCCATTAATTTTTCCTAATGCTAAAAACTTTGAATATGAATATAAATTGTTCATCAGTTAACGGTACTGTTCTTGGTAGCCATTAGCGCATCTAACTTTTGCTAAGACTTTTTGTTAAAATTTTCTGAGTCACAGGCTAGCGCATACACTTTTTTTTATCTTAATAACCATTGAATGGCCCATAGCGTTTGCGTTATTTGGGTGTATGTAGCTGCCTGTTGACTCTCACGAGTAGTCGATGTTAATGCTAAGCGTAAACGAGCTGGTGAAATTATTGATTGAATAAATTCATCGTTATCAAGCCATTGATTATGTGTCAGCCCTTTACTGTCATCAGCGCTACGATTAGTCAGTTTACTAGAGCTTGCACCAATATACTCTTGACTATCTTGCACCGCACTGCCGACCATCTGCTGCTTATCTTTTAGGCGCTGAATGAGCATCTGATGCAGCTGCTCAATATAAGCCGCGCTACTTTCATTAATAGCATTAAGAGCGGTATTGTCAAAGTCTTTTAGAGGGGTATTCAGAGCGTTGTCTATAGACTGCTCGGTTAGCTGAAGATGGCGTTTAAGCTCTTCTTTGACCAATTGCTGCGTCTGTTGCTGGGTCGTTTTCGTTAGTTTAGCTGCTTTATCTTGCTGCCAACCATAACGTCCCACTTGCCGAAAATAACGCATGATATCGTGAGCTTGATCTGTAGACAGTTGCGCCCGTTTACCAAAGCGGTTATACAGTGACCAAAGCCATAGTATCGATAATAGCCCAAGCCCTAATACCGCCACTCTCGCTTGCTTCCAAAGCATAACTGGCAGTGGATCAACATCATTATTAGGTAATATCCATACGCTACTACTATCGGCAGTTAGCTCACTTAGCCATGCCGCATTATCAGCACTTAATAAGGTTATCCTAAATGAAGGAGACAGTAATTCAGCCAAAGAAGTCGTCAAAGTTAAACCAGATTCTGAATTATCATCACCATTATTACCCTCATTAAGACTGTCTTCGATATGGTCCAATATAGATTTATTTTGCGGCAAATCTATACTGGGATTAGGGTTGGCAAAACTCTCATTATCAATCAATACGCTAATGCGACCTTTACCAAAGCGACTGTCGAAAAAAATCTCATCAGCCGGCTTAAACAGTGCTACTAGCTTAGCGTCATCTAGAGCGAGCATGGCTTTGATGAGGCGCGTAAGCTTCAAGCTAGGGAGTCGCGGTTGGTTATCCTGCTGCGGAGCATTTGCTTGGGAGCTATCTGATTGCGCGCTGGGTACTGCTAGCCTTGTTAGTTGCTCATTTAAGTAGCGACGAATCAGCGCCGCCTGCTCACTAGGCTGCTGAGACTTATGTATGTGAGCAGCTTGTGGATATAGCGCTCGAAATAGCTCTGTATTGAGATGATGGTTACGATGTTGGCTTTGTACCATCAGACCATTTTGAGGCGCTAAACGCTGCGCAGTCCTAATATCGTCCCTAGGCAGTGTCATGGGCGCTATTAAGGTTAATGGCTGCTCTTCTGCAAGTATCTCAAGGGTACTTTCTAAGAAGTCTTTATCAGAAATCGACGGTTTTTCACTTTGCTGCTGGAGATCTTCGATCAGACTCTCAATTTGTACCTCAATGTCGTCTTCATCATCACCCTCAGTCTTTGGCTGAACCGCAAAAATACCCAGCTTCGCCAAAAACTGATTGCCCGAATCTAACTTATCAATCAAGGCTTGTAAGGTCTGATCGTTACTAATATGTTCTGCTGTTAACTGCTGCTTTTGTAATTCAGTGAGTCGATCAAGGACAGCTTGCATATCATCAAACGAGCTACTGTCTGAGGTAAAGGTAATGACGTGACCACCCTGCTCTACCCAAGTTTTTAATTTAACGAAGCGAGGCTCAGTTAGTTTATTACCCACATCATTGATAATAAGTGTAGGGCGTTTTCCTTGCGCCTTCGTCCCTTCTGCATCTTCTAAAGGCGGTAAATCATCCAGTAGTAGTTTTAAGTTGCTGTCCAGTAGCGTTTGCGCAACGTCATTATCATCATCCGCGACATTTTCGCTTTGACGCTGATGGTTAATCAATATTTCAGCAGCATAGTAAGGGTTGTACTGTGCAGCAGGCTTTAAGGCGTAATCAGTGACGGTCACCCGCTCAAAGTTATGCAAAAACCACCAAGCAAACCAACCGATAAAAGCACTCAATAGCAGCATGCAAAACAAATAGCCTGGGTGAATATCAGTCACTGCCGATGTAAGGCGATTGCTACCAGATGTCATACGTTGGCTTCGTGGCGTATTTGAGGAGCGCATACTCATTACGAAGCCCCCCTAGTCGCGGTATTGGCAGTCATGCTAGACGCTCGCTTGGCAAGTTTGGAGCGTGAACCATTAAGGGGCAGCTCGCTTGTCCAGCGCTCAGCAGAGTGTCTAAGCTTAAGCTGTAGAGAAGTTCTCTGTGCGTCGTTTTTTTGCTTGTCATAAGCGGCCTGAACCCATAACTTGATAATCTCACTAATATACAAATACTCTTGGCTTGATTGACCCAATAGACTCTGTTGCGAGAAGGCTTTGATTTGCTCAATACATTGTAATTCGGTGGTAGCGGGTGCTATATATAGATCTTGACTCAAGGCCAGCCAGCGCATTGCACCGCGATACATAACAGAGGCTGCCGCCGCCAGTTGCTTTTGCTCTAAAAGCTCTTGGACAGTATGAGGGATGGCGTCATGGTCAGGTAGCTGCGTCCAGCTTTGTGACAATGCGTCGGCAGAATACGCTTCTACCTGACTGCGGTGAGACTTGACGCGCTGTAACGGGTTGACTAGCCCTGATAGATAGCCAGCTCGGCGAGCGACCCAAACAATAAAGGCTATCAATGCTACTACTAACAGCGTCTTTAATATCAGTGATAATATCGCTGTCCAGGTATCGGTATCTGCTGAGCTACCCAATAAGAAGCGTAGAAGCTTTTCTAACCAAGTTAAGTTCAGCTTCGATGAATCTTTAGACTGAGGAATACGTTGCCATTTTTTGACTTCTTTGGCAGTGGCATAGTCATCACTGGTGATAAGAGTGACCAAATCTTGCCGAATATGCTCAGGTGCACGCCTCGATTGCGGCATAATATCCGTACTGACTGCGTTGGCATCGCCACCAGTATTGACAGCACTATTGGATGGTGCAGCAGCTTGAGAGGTGCTTAGCGATTGACTGGTTATCAGCTGACTGGCGAGAGGCTCAGTCTGGGCTTGCGCTAGTGAGCTGGTCACCATTAGCACACCCAACAGAGGGAATAGCGCGAACGAGCCAATACGAGTTAGGCAGAGCAGCCGATTAAGGGCGAAGATTGATAGCATTATCTCCCCTCCTTTACAGCTGCATCTAGTGAATCTAAGGAAGACTGATTAACTGACGGTGTGGTCAACGCGGCGTTATGAGATAACTGTGAGTTATTGCCGTGTTTAATCTGGGTCAACGGATTGGCTTGACTGCGCTCATAGCGAAGTCGTAGCTGCTTAAATACCAACTCCACATCCCAACCCTCTAATAAACAGCGCTTGGTAAGATAGACGGCAAACCCACCGGCAATAAAAAATGGTGCAACGATACTAGCCGCCAAAAAGTAAATGCAGGCCCAAGCAATATCGCCCCATAGCGGCGCCTGCTCAATATAATTAAACAAGGTCTCTGAGGACATAAATTCAGTGGGAATAAGCTGCCATAGGAGTACTAAGACACTGATACTAATAACCATCTCAATATGCACCATCACGATGGTATGCCAGCCTAGCCCGCCTCCTTGACCAAGTGACAATATCTGTAGTCGAGATTTTAGCTGTTGTTTATCAGGGCGCTCTAGCATCAAAACGGGCTGTATGAGCTGACGCTGAAGCGACAATCGCCTAGATAGCAGTAAAGGTAACGCATACAGCCTCAGGCTGCGCCAACCTGTCTTGATAGTCGCCTTGACACTCGGTGTATCTGAAAACAAAGCTTGACCTAACCAAGCAATCATTGGCTTTTCATATAACGGTTTTAACCACCAAAATATCAGCCCACCGATCAAGCCGGCGTTCATATCCCACTGCAGATCCAATAATATCCCACCAATATAAACTAGCAAAAAGACGGGAGCGGCCATGCCCAGCCAAATCTTCCACAAAGGCAAGAACCAATGCCTTGCCATGACCATCCCCAGATCCAGAGCTTGCGGTGTGCTCATTGGCCGGACAGCAACTTTCATGTTATCAATATTCATAAGGAGTCACTCACCGCTGCTGAATTGGCACTTTTAGGCGCAGGCTTTTGCTTATCAATGCTAGGATAATTGCTGCTCGAGTAATTGCGCCCTCTCATAAGCTCTGCGTGTTCACGGCGTCCGGCAAGATATAAGTAGCTTAATACTGCCAACCAAGATATCGCCGCCACGGTATATTTTACAAAAGCAGGAATAATAGAGGATGATGACCAAAAAGCCTCGATAAAAGCTGCAATAAAAGTCATCGTCGCCGCACCAATTAATAGCTCAATACTTTGCTTGCCCGCAATCTTAAAGGCATCAATACGCTTAAAATTGCCTGGCATAAATAGTGACTGTGCCAATCTTAACCCCGCAGCGCCACTAATGACGGCTGCTGTCAGCTCAAATGAGCTGTGCGTGGCCACAAAGGGCCAGAATGTCTCACTAAAGCCCAATCCACTCAGATGACCAGCCACTCCGCCAATGACCAAGCCGTTATACAGTAGGCTTAGCAGCGTACCGATACCTGCAAAAATCCCCATACCATAGATACGAAAATCAATACCGATATTATTATAAATATAGAAGCCGAACATCGCGATATCTGTATCAGAGCGACGGCTACTGTCACGACCAATCATGTCATTGGCTGGATTGTACATTTCCTCCATCTGCCTAACTTGCTCGCTTGGCATAATGCTATACAGCATATCCGCATGCTCATAGCAAGCCCAGGCCATGAGTATCGCAGGAATCAAAAAGCACAATAGACTAAGCAGTAGTAGCCCTGAATGACTGCGAAGCCGGACTGGAAAAGTATAGGTAAAAAAGCGATATATCCGAGTCCAAATATGGCTGTCTCGCTGATACAACTCTTGATGACCTAGGACTACCAACTCATTGAGATACTGTACCAACTGAGGACTGTAATGACGCTGTTTGGCTAAGGCATAATGTTGACAAATAATGCGGTACAGCTGGATAAACTCATAGCCTGAAGCGTTGGGTTCAAGGAAGCTGCCCTGATCGGCCACCTTAGCTGGGCTAGAGGTAGAGTCAGAAGTAGAGACATCAGACTGCCGCGCCGTGGCAGCTTGTGCGGCAAGAAATCGGCTTGGCGTTTGGCTCTGAACATCGTTGTCAAGCAGACTACTAAAGCGTTGCCACATTGCTTGATGCTGGCTTTCAAATTGCCGCTGTTTCATCGCCCCTCTCCTTGCAAATTTGTATTGCCAGTTTTTGAGGTGACGCTTGCAAAGTTAGCTCGCGAGCTGTCTACAGAGTATTGACCTTGAATGAGCAAGGCTTTTTGAGCCACGGCCTGTTGCACTGCTTGTTTTTTGGCAGCTGGTGAGTGCTGTTTGCTAAGCACCAATGGTGCTAGCGCTGAAGCAATCTCTTGCTGGCGCGCCTCTGATAAAAAAGCAGTGCGCTCTGAATAAGAGACTAAGGCTTGTTGCTCTACCAATTGAAGCGGATAAAAGAATAAAGGCGAAGCGGCATCAAAAGTGGCATTAATGTGATTTAAATTATCATTGATAGGCGAAGTACTAGAAGTAACGCTACCGTTCGTAGCTGCCGGATGTGCCACCAAGCCATAGACGCTTTTGTAGAGCTTTTCGATATCATCTTGCTGTTGATAGACTACTAACGTACCCGCTACGATATCGCCAATACGCTGAGACTGACGAGTGAACATCATCGTCAAAGCACCTGCCGTAAACCCCATTGGTAAAAAATCGGCCACGCGTAATAGGTTACGAATCATTGAAGATTGCAGTGAGATAGGCGTGCCATCATCATGGCAGACGTAGATGCCTTGATTCTTCTTTCCTGGGGTCTTGCCATCACGGTATACCTCAAAATAGACTGGATATAGCCAAGTGATCAAAAAATAACCAATGGCCAAAAACCCAGTCCCTGCTGTCGCAAAAAAAGCGCTCACCACCCCGATAATAATTAGCAGTACTGCGCGAATGGCAAAATCTATAAACCATGCGCTAAGTCTAGGCATCAGTCCAGCTGGCATGAGGGTGAGCATCAGACCTTCTGGCGTAGGATGGGTAGCCACATTATCAATTAAGTCGGCGTGATCGGGCTCAGCATTTTGGTGAGTATAAGACATAATGAGTGTTTTAGATCCAATGCCGCTCTAGGGCCAGTTTAAAATTTAAAAACCATACAGTCTAAGACGGCTAGCCAAAATAAACGTCTCATCTATTGCTCAAACTGGATGACTTGCTGCTGAGCACGTTCTGTATAATCTTGATAGGCAGGAATAGCAATGGCAGCCAATATACCAATAATGGCGATTATTGGAAATATAAAGGCGCTGAGATAGTGTATTTTTCGATTTGGTCGTGGCGGCGCGCCATATTGGTTAACACCTTCGCTGCCAGCAGCAAATATTAGATAAAGTGAAAAAAAGAAGTTGATAACGGGAATAAACATCAGCACCGCCAACCAGCCACTCTGATTTAAGTCATGCAAGCGTCTTTTAGGGTAAATAATGGCAGTATAAAAAATAAAAGGTAACACGGGAATGTAAGCTAGCAATAACCAAAGATAAGACGATTCAATATCGGCCGTATCAGCAAAAAGTCCTATGATAACTGCCATAGAAAGCAGTAATACCACATACATCAATATACTCATTAGCATCAAGTATGACAAATAACGTAAGCGCCCAATACGACCGTGGAGGTGATACCATTTACTTTGATTAGGCGGCACTTGTGCAAAGTCAGCGCTTTGTAAAGGCGCCTCAGGAGACTGATACGGATTAGTGATGCTAGAGGTTTCTTCAAACCCAGTAGTAGTGTTGGTATGGGTAGCCTTGCTCAATGATATTGGCTCATCGAGCGCCTCAGTTGAAGTTTGCTGCTGATTTGATACTTTTAAATTATTATCCATTTTCCTACCTGCCTACCTTATAGATGTAAATGTTATTTTATGATTTTAGTATTTAGTACTTTATTATAAAAAATTGATATTATTGCATTTTATCCACTAAACAAAAAGTCGGCGATTGTAATTATCTATTGTAATTATCTGTCGAGAGGCCACTGCCTTTGTTATCCTTCGTTGGCATGTTATTTCTGTTGTTGGCTACTAGATTGTTTAGTACTAAATTAAACATTTTGCCAACTAGCCAGCAGTTAAAAATAAATAATATAAGAATACTATCGTTACTGGGGCTATTAGCGTTTTTTTATTCCGCTTCATACAAGATTTGGCTATCAGCTTGCTGTTTAAACTCCTCAAAGCTGATGTCAGGCGTTGAATTAGTAGCTAAGTCAGTATTAGCAGTCGTGGGTTGACTTTCCATGGCAGCAGCATTACCCGAATCATACGCTACTTGCTGAACAGCACTATCAGCTTCTAAGGGTTGCGGCTGCGTCGCGGGCTCAGCAACCGAGCTAGAGTGTTCAGAGTTACTACTTTGCCCTGCTATTGATTCTTCGATACTGGTAGCTTCGGAGCTTAGAGAGTCTGTATAGAGACTAGGTGCAAAGACAGGTGCAAGAATACCGACCGCCATAAATAAATAAAACAATATTGCCAAAACCAATTGCAGCTTAGTATATGGCTCGGGTGGTAATCCGTAATCATTAATTTCCTTATCGCCACCGACACAGTATAAATAAATCATAAAAATAGCGTTCACTACTGGTATAAAAGCAAGTAATAACCACCAACCTGATCTATTAAGATCATGCAATCGACGCTTTGGAAGCACCAAATAAGAATAGATAAATATAGGTAAGATAAGTAGCGTCAGTAAAATCCAATCAGCACTTCTACCTGAAAGACCAAGCCCAAAGGAAAAGGCTAAAGCAAAAATAACGACGACCACCAATCCCCAAATGACACCGAATGCAGCCAGTTGGATTCGTCCTATTCTGCCTTGTAATGAATACCAAGTTGAATGATTAAATCTGTCATTGGGCAGTTGAGCAGATAGATGCTCAGCCGCGGGCGGTGAATAATAGTCTGGTTCAGTAGCGAGGATTGATGACGCTGAATTTTGGGACAACATTTCATCAGTTAAAGGGGGCGTAGCCGATTGATGTTTGGCTGATTTATCTAAAGATAGCTGTTGGTTATCATCGGCTTCTTGCGAATCCTCTAAACTTAAATCAAAATCAGTGAAACTGTCTTTTTTTATACTATTTTTCATTAGTGAATTGCCTAAAAATTACGATACTAATAGTTGCTAAACTTTTGAGCGTTTTATTATAAGCAAACATTTCATAATTGTAACTATATTATTAATATACACTAAGAAAAACCACATTATCGAAGGTCAAAAAATAAAAAATCACCAACAGTTATCATCAATTTTTCTTTTGCATTATTGCTGATTGACCAATGAATGATTGACTATGCCAAGCAATCTATAAACTAATGTACCAGTTGTTAGTATTTAAAAATAACCGTGTCTTTTTTAGACAGGATTTTAAATGCTCGACTATCCAAATAGTGCTTAGATAATTCGCGATAACTGGCGTTTAATAGTTGTGATTAATAAACTGCATATAAGAAGTTATGAATTACTAAAATAATTTTTTGTAATGTTGTACGGTAATTTCTTGTACCATAACGTTTTCAAGCGTCATGCACTTAGATAGTGCCCTAAAAGTATAATTAGTGCGTATTTGCACAATTTTAGTTGTTATTTACGACGTAGATTTATATAGAATCTATTTATTTGAGGTATTCATGTCTACTCCTTCTATTCATACCCAACCTGCCGAGAATGAGCAGCAAGGCTTTAACTGGCGCATTTTTGGCCCCGGTATTTTAATGGCCTCAGCTGCTATTGGTGGCTCACATTTGGTGTCCTCTACCCAAGCAGGTGCCATCTATGGCTGGCAGCTAGCAATTATGATTATTCTCGCTAACTTTTTTAAGTATCCTTTTTTTAGATTTGGTAGTGACTACGTCTATGATACTGGTGAGTCGCTAATCTCAGGCTATTATAAAAAGTCAAAAGTCTATTTGTGGGTCTTTTTCGCGTTATCTGTCGTGTCATCAGTCATTAGTACTGGGGCTGTTGCCTTGCTGGCCGCCGTTATTTTAGGCTTCATGTTGCCTGCCGGCATAGAGGTATCTACCATTACATTATCCATAATAGTGATGGGGGTCTCTTGGGTGTTTTTGATTGCTGGTCACTATAGATTGCTTGACGGTCTCACCAAATGGATCATCATAGCGCTCACTATTGCGACCATCGCTGCTGTGGTTATCGCGGCTGGCAAGCCCACTGTTATGACGCCAGACTTCGTTGCGACCTCGCCATGGAATCTGGCTACCCTAGGTTTTATCGTTGCCTTAATGGGCTGGATGCCAGCCCCACTGGAGTTTGCAGCTATTAACTCTATGTGGACTTCAGCTAAAATTAAAGCCGATCATACTACCCATCGCCAAGGACGACTTGACTTCAATGTTGGCTATATGACCTCTGCTGTCTTAGCGTTGTTATTCTTAAGCCTTGGGGTATTTGTGCAATATGGGTCAGGTCAAGAGATTCAGACTTCTGGTGGCGCTTATGTGGGTCAGCTGATCAGCATGTATACCGCCACCATTGGTGAGTGGTCGAGATTATTGGTCGCATTTATCGCCTTTATGTGTATGTTTGGCACCACCATTACCTGCGCCGATGGCTATGGTAGAGCCAACGCAGAATCTTGGAGACTGCTTAAAGGCAACCTTGAGCTTAGTGAAAAACAAGTCCTTTTCTGGACGACCTATTCAGCCGTCGGTGGCCTTATTATCATCATGTTCTTCACAGGCCAGCTAGGAGCGATGCTTAAGTTTGCGATGATCACAGCCTTTGTGTCAGCGCCTATATTTGGCTGGCTCAACTACCGACTCGTGAAAAATCATGAAAGATTATCCCCTGTTATGAATGCATGGTCAGTGGCCGGTCTCTTGTTCTTGGCAGCGTTTGCTGTTTTGTTCCTCGCAAATTTAACCGGGCTGTTGGGTGCTTAACCATGTGCTTAATCAGCTGCTTAATGAGTAAGGCAGTAAAATGGCCTTAGCGCCGTTAATGGTATAAAAAATCCTATTGTAAATTATTAGTGTTAGATTAAAATCCATATAATTACCGAATAATAATGAGTCATAAGCTGTTATCAGTGACGGTCTTTATTATCGGCTTATATGGATTTTTTGCGTTAGCATATTAGCAGCGCCCAATGAGGAGCATCAGATGAGAAAGACCCTGCCTTTTAAATCACTCAAGTCATCTCGTAGAGCAGGTCAATTATTGCAGCGCAGATCTCGCAGCTCAAGTCTAGCTGCTATCTTAAGTACCAGCCTTATCTTATCTTTTTCTACAGTAAACTTGGTAGGCTGCGATCGTATTGGCAGTGACCCAATGAAACAAACCATCCCCACAGACTCTGAGAAGTGGCAGGATAAGCTAGGCGATACTTTTGACCAGCTATCAGAGGAAGATCGTAACCTGCTAAGTCGCTATATGCTGCGCATGAAGCTTGGTAAAGCTTATGAGACAGGGGCAGTGCCTAGTATTACCATTGGTAAAGCGTTAGAGCAGCAGCGTAAATATGAGGAGCTGCATCCTGACAACCCTACTGGTCAAGACAGTCCTGTGCTCTCACAATCTGCTAGCAACAGTCAGCCCTACTCCATCACTTTACTGCCTGTACAAAGCAGTCAAGATGATAGCTTAAATAATGTAAAGCTACGCTTTTTGTTATCTAATCAAGGTGATGTCGCGATTGATAGCTTTAAAGGCTCGCTACTAATCCAAGCTGAAGTGTTTAAAGAAGGCAAGCCTGTCTTAATACCCTTGAAGACATTTGAGCCGCCTATAGCGCCAAATAGCGCCACGAAATTTGCAATTGATTCAAGTATCGCTGATGTGAATATTATTAAAGCCATCAAAGACCCACAAGCAGTGAAAGTGACTATTACCGAAGGCACGTTTACGTTGGCCGATGGCAATAAGATTGAGATTAAGGCGACCACCCCCTAACTCTTAACCAGTATTAAATCCAAGCAGCTAACTTAAGAAGCTAGTCTAAGTAGCTAGTCGATGCAACTAGCCAAACCAACTCGTCGATGCAGGTTTCAGATTTTTGCTACTATATCGTAGGTTTTTAATAATGACTCTGCTATGCAGCTAAAACAAATTCAAGCCTTTCATGCGGTGGCCAAATCACAGAGCTTCAGTGCAGCGGCGACCACCACAGGGCTGTCACAGCCTACGCTTAGTAGGCTTATCAAGCAGTTAGAAGAGCAGATCGGTGCCGAGCTGGTGGATCGTTATCATCGTCCTTTGCAGCTAACTGAGGCTGGGATGTTTTATTTCGAAAAATCGCAGCTACTGTTGGCAGAGCTTGATACCATTAGCGCATTAACTAAGCGTATGGCCCATCCTCCGAAGACGCTAAGCATTGGCTTTGTGCCTTCGGTATTATATGGTTTATTGCCTGACATCATCGCTTTGTTAAAGCAGCAATTACCTGATCTTGAGGTGCAGCTCAAAGATATCTCCTCTTATCAGCAGCTTGATGCCTTGAAGTCAGGGGAGATTGACGTAGGCTTTGGCCGCTTTGCTCAGCAAGATGAATGGGTACGGCAGATATTACTGCGTCATGAACGCTATGTCGTGGCCCTTCCCGCTGTGCATCCGCTAGCTGAAGTGCGCAATCTGCGCTTGCCACAGCTGGCGGACAATCGATTGATCCTCTACCACCAAACCCATTTAAATGTAGCTGATGCTAGCCTTGCCGGCCATAGCAATATAGAGACTGAACCCCTGCTAAATCTGTTTGCTCGATATGGTGCTGCGCCCTTTTCTACAACGACAGTTAGTGATCTACAAGTGGCGCTAGGGCTGGTAGCAGCAGGAGAAGGTATTACCTTAGTACCGGATAGCTTAAAGATACTTCGAGGCCAGCAAATTCGCTATCAATCACTGCTGCATGAAGATGCGACTTCCCCTATTTATCTTAATACGCTGGCGCAGATGACCCACCCTGCCTTTGAGCATTTCTTAGAAACTATCTATCAAGTCTATGAGCATAAGGGCATTACTTATAGGCGACAGTCATTATAAAAGCGCTAACTTATAAGCTAGCTCTGTGCCTGCATTATCCTTGCTATTGCTGATTATGCTTATC
The DNA here is from genome assembly GCF_004335015.1 of Psychrobacter pygoscelis. Classification (GTDB taxonomy): domain Bacteria; phylum Pseudomonadota; class Gammaproteobacteria; order Pseudomonadales; family Moraxellaceae; genus Psychrobacter; species Psychrobacter pygoscelis. The sequence continues at coordinate 163,697 of NZ_RQRU01000003.1, read as the reverse complement.
TATTCTTAGCTAAGGCGATTCAATTATTAACATTAAATGTAATTTTATGTAACATAAATTAGTCATACTGCTTGGCTTTATGTGTTAATTAAATAGCAATATCTAAATTTAGTTAATAAATCAATAATACTATTCAAAATATAAATAGATTGAGTTTAGTCTAGCAGTTAGTATAGTAATACTAATCTGACCAGCACTGCTTGCCCTTTTAATTTGCCTGCAAACCTCGTATTCTAATATTAACTTTTCATGACTTATAAGCTAAGGATAGAGCTATGAGCAACACTTCTGCAGGCAAACGCTTTCGCGATGCCCTTCAACAGCAAAATGCTAATAATCAACCTTTACAAATTGCCGGTACGATTAATGCCTATACAGCAATGATGGCGACTGAAGTCGGCCATAAAGCCATTTATCTATCTGGCGCAGGCGTGGCTAATGCCTCGTACGGTCTACCTGATTTAGGAATGACCAGCTTAGATAATGTATTAGAAGATGCTAGCCGAATTACCAATGCCGTCGATACCCCGCTTTTGGTTGACGTAGATACTGGTTGGGGCGGTGCTTTCAATATTGCTCAAACAATTAAAAAGATGCAGCGAGCTGGCGTGGCTGCCGTCCATATTGAGGATCAAGTTGCGCAAAAGCGCTGTGGTCACCGTCCTAACAAGGAGATTGTCTCGACCGCTGAGATGGTGGACCGTCTCAAAGCTGCTTTAGATGCTAAGACCGATCCTGACTTTGTGGTAATGGCGCGAACCGATGCTCTATCTGTCGAAGGTTTAGAAGCTGCAGTCGAGCGTGCCGTAGCCTTTCAAGAGGCGGGCGCAGATATGATTTTTGCCGAAGCGCTAACTGATATCGAGATGTATCGTAAGTTTACCGACGTATTGGATATTCCGGTACTGGCTAATATGACGGAGTTCGGTCAGACTGACCTTTATACCACTGAGCAGCTTTATAAAGTCGGTGTCGACATGGTTCTCTATCCACTGTCGGCATTTCGTGCGATGAATCAAGCAGCGCTCAACGTCTATCAGCACTTACTTAAAGATGGTACGCAGGAGAAGGTGGTCGACACCATGCAAACTCGTATGGAGTTGTACGACTTCTTAAACTACCATCAGTTTGAGCAAACTCTAGATAAGTTATTTGCAGATAAAAAATAACTTGGAACCGCGCTATTTTATGCAGGCGCAGGCGATATTCTCTATTCTTCTTTGCACCCTACTTAACCAATAGGCAGTTTATGACATTTTCTTTAACCTCAAAGCTTTTCAGAGTATCGTTAGTTAGCGGTGTACTGATGACAGCCTTATTGACTGGCGGCTGTAATAAAAATACTGCTACTGATGATCAAGCTACGACGACGGATTCGACAGGGGTAGATACTGATGCTACGGTCGGCACCACGTCTGACTCTGACTCAGCCACTACTACCCCAGTAGCTCAACCGGCCGAACCACAGTACTCTACTCTCGCCCATCTTAGCTCTGACACTTTTAACAATATGTTATTCGTGCCACTTATTAACAGCGGTAGCTTGACACCTGAGCAGAAAAGCTGCTTAGAAGCTCGGGACCCAAATATCGGTCTAGCCGAATCTCAAGCATTCTTTGAAAGCAAGTTTACTGAAGCTGAATTAAATGAGCTTAATGAATTTTATGAGTCGCCAGTTGGTATGAAGCTTATTGAGTATGGTAATGAGCAGCTGCGAGTAATGAATGGCCTAGAGGTGGAGAAGCCTATGGGAGAACCAACAGCAGAAGAATCAGCAGAGATGCAAAAGTTCATGCAGTCACCAGTCGGCCAAAAATATATGGCGATGAATAACGCTGAGGGTGAAGGTAGCATGTTAGAAGCATTAAGACCTACCATTACTGGTGAGTTATCTCGATGCAATATTGAAGGCGTGCTGTAGCTAGCAGTACTAAATGATCATCAATTTTATCCATTTACTTAACTTTCACATCGTTTAAAAGGAATTCACTATGGCAGCAGGAAAGCAACTCTCAGGTGCAGGACTTCGTGGTCAAGTCGCTGGCAAGACTTCATTATCTACCGTCGGTAAATCCGGCTCAGGCCTTACTTACCGTGGCTACGATATTAAGGATTTAGCCGAGACTTGTATCTTTGAGGAGGTCGCCTATCTCTTACTTTATGGCGAATTACCAACTCAAGCACAGCTCGATGACTACCAAGCTAAGCTTAAGCAGCTACGCGACTTGCCCCAAGCGCTAAAAGACGTCCTTGAGCGTATTCCGCAAAGCGCGCATCCAATGGATGTCTTACGCACAGGCTGCTCTATGCTCGGTAATCTTGAGCCAGAAGACAGCTTTGATGAGCAACTTGACAAAACCAATCGTATGCTCGCGGCCTTCCCAAGTATCATCAACTACTGGTACCGCTTCAGTCATGATGGTGTCAAGATTGATTGCGCTACTGATGACGCGACTATCGGTGGTCATTTCTTACATCTACTAAATGGCAAAGCCCCAAGTGAGCTACATGAGCGCGTGATGAATGTCTCTCTAATTTTATACGCTGAGCACGAGTTCAATGCTTCAACCTTTACTGCTCGTGTTTGTGCCTCTACCTTGTCAGACATCTTCTCTTGTATCACTGGCGCCATTGGTACCCTTCGCGGTCCATTACACGGCGGTGCTAACGAGGCTGCGATGGAGCTTATCGAGAGCTTTGACTCACCTGATGCGGCAGAACAAGGTCTAATGGATATGCTGGCGCGTAAAGACAAGATCATGGGCTTTGGTCATGCGATCTATCAAGACAGTGATCCGCGCAATGTCATCATTAAAGAGTGGGCTGAAAAGCTATCGAATGATGTGGGCGATGAGGTCTTGTACCCAGTCTCAGTGCGCTGTGAAGAAGTGATGTGGCGCGAGAAGAAACTATTCTGTAATGCTGATTTCTTCCATGCTTCAACTTATCATTTTATGGGCATTCCTACTAAGCTATTCACGCCAATCTTCGTATGTTCACGCTTAACGGGTTGGGCCGCGCATGTATTTGAGCAGCGCTCAAACAACCGTATCATTCGTCCAAGTGCCGAGTATATTGGTGAAGAGCCACGCTCAGTGCCTAAGATTAGTGAGCGTGGTTAGCGCTGTACCATACTGTAAGCAACCCTTAACTTGTTTGCAAAGCAGGTTATTAGAAAATTAGGTTATTGGAAATAAGCCAGCTAATCAAAGACAATATCACGGTAGTTTAGCCAGCCAAATCAAGAATCTCAACATAGTACTATTGACGTCTCATTCGACACAGTGTTTTCGACACGGTGGTGGAATGAGACGACGGCTGACTAAAATCGTCTTACCTTCCTCTGATATCGCTAGCCTAACTCCTACCTTAAAATTATCCTCATTTCTTTTAGCTTATTCACAGTATTGAGCCATCAATACTGTCACCCTTCGTGCGCCTAGACAGCCAATTAATAGCTATTTAAAAGGTACGTTATGACTATCCTTAGACAACCCATGAACGACAAGTATAAAAAGCAGTTGCCCGGCACTGATCTCTATTATTTTGACACCCGCGCCGCCGTCAATGAAATTGAAGCAGGCGCTTATGACAAGCTCCCGTTTTGCTCAAAAGTATTCGCAGAAAACCTCGTGCGCCGCTGTGCACCAGAAGAGCTAACTGAAGCCTTAAAGCAGCACATCGAGCGTAAGCAAACCCTAGACTGGCCTTGGTATCCTGCCCGTGTGGTCTGCCATGACATCTTGGGTCAGACCGCTTTTGTCGACTTGGCAGGCCTTCGTGATGCTATCGCTGAGCAAGGTGGTGACCCCTCAAAAGTAAACCCAATCGTTCCCACTCAATTAATTGTCGACCATTCATTAGCGGTAGAACATGCAGGCTTTAAGCCAAATGCCTTTGCTGCTAACCGCGCGATTGAAGAGCGTCGTAACGACGACCGCTTCCACTTTATCAACTGGTGTCAGACCGCCTTTGATAACGTCAATGTCGTACCGCCTGGTAACGGTATCATGCACCAAATCAACCTTGAGAAAATGTCACCTGTGATACAAGTGGCTGCAGACCAAGACGGTCAGCAAGTCGCCTTTCCTGATACCTTAGTCGGTACGGATAGTCATACGCCAATGGTTGATGCGCTAGGTGTTATCTCAATCGGTGTCGGAGGTTTAGAAGCCGAAAGCGTGATGCTGGGTAACCCCTCTATGATGCGTCGTCCTGATTACGTTGGCGTTGAGATTACCGGTAAGATAAAACCCGGCATTACCGGCACTGATTTAGTACTGGCCATGACCGAATTCCTACGTAATGAAGGTGTGGTCTCAACCTACATTGAGTTCTTTGGTGAAGGCGCTCGCAGTCTGACCGTCGGTGACCGAGCTTCCATCTCCAATATGACACCAGAATATGGTGCGACGGCAGCAATGTTCTATGTTGACGAGCAGACCATTGACTATCTACGTCTGACAGGTCGTACCGAAGAGCAAATCAAGCTCGTTGAGCAATATGCCAAAGAGACTGGTCTGTGGGCAGACGGCATGGTAAATGCCGAGTACGAGCGCGTCTTACAGTTTGATTTGGCGCAAGTGACGCGCAACTTGGCAGGACCATCTCGGCCACATGCTCGCCTGCCAACATCAGAGCTTGCCGTTCGCGGTGTCGCTCATAAAGAAAACGAACCACTTCCTAAAGCAGAAGATGGGTTGATGCCTGATGGCGCGACTATTATCGCGGCGATTACCAGCTGTACCAACACCTCTAACCCTCGCAATATGATTGCCGCTGGCCTAATCGCTCGTAATGCCGCTAAGCTGGGGCTTCAGCGTAAGCCTTGGGTCAAGACTTCGCTTGCACCAGGCTCTAAAACGGTCAAGCTCTACCTTGAAGACTCCGGACTGCTAGATGATTTAGAGCAGCTTGGCTTTGGTATTGTCGGCTTTGCTTGTACGACTTGTAATGGTATGAGCGGTGCGTTAGATCCGAAGATTCAGCAAGAGATTGTCGAGCGTGACCTGTATACTACGGCGGTGTTATCAGGCAACCGAAACTTCGATGGTCGAATCCATCCGTATGCTAAAGAAGCTTATCTTGCCTCACCGCCATTGGTCGTCGCTTATGCTATCGCTGGCACCATCCGCTTCGATATTGAAAAAGATATCTTAGGCTATGACTATGATAACAATCCGGTCTACTTAAAAGATATCTGGCCTGATGATGATGAGATCATCGAGCTGGTCAATAAACACGTGAAATCAGAACAGTTTGACGCGGTCTATATCCCAATGTTTGATGAAGTGGCTATCGACGCAGCTCGTTCTGAGCCATTGTATAACTGGCGTGAGATGAGTACCTACATTCGCCGCCCTCCTTATTGGGAAGGTGCGATGGCTAGGGCCAATCGTCTCAAAGGCATGCGTCCCCTTGCTATCTTAGGCGACAACATCACCACCGATCACTTATCTCCCTCTAATGCTATTTTAGCCAGTAGCGCAGCGGGTGAATATTTGACCAAGATGCAAGTCCCTGAAGAGGACTTCAACTCATACGCTACCCATCGCGGCGATCATTTGACCGCTCAGCGTGCGACTTTTGCCAATCCAAAACTGCTTAATGAGATGGTTCGAAACGATGATGGTAGTATCAAGCAAGGCTCTTATGCGCGCGTTGAGCCTGAAGGGGTCACCATGCGTATGTGGGAAGCCATTGAGACTTACATGAACCGCGATGAGCCACTCATCATTATCGCGGGTGACGGCTATGGCCAAGGCTCAAGCCGCGACTGGGCTGCCAAAGGCGTTCGTTTAGCGGGTGTAGAGTGTATCGTCGCTGAGAATTTTGAGCGCATTCACCGTCAGAACTTAGTCGGTATGGGGGTGTTACCTCTTCAGTTCCAGCCAGATACCAACCGCCAGACCCTCAACCTCGATGGTACTGAGACTTATGATGTGGTCGGTACGCCAAGTGCTGGCGGGATGATGACCTTAGTGATCAATCGTCAAGATGGTAGCAAGGACGAAATTGAACTTTTAGTCCGCCTTGATACTGAAGATGAAGTTGAGATGTATAACAATGGCGGCATGCTTCAGCGCTTCGCTAAAGAGTTCTTGGCAAGCACTACTGCTACCGCTTAAAACTTAATATAAACCTTTAGTTAAAAAAGACCCCGTCAGATGATGGGGTCTTTTCAGAAGCTAGGAAGCGCTTTACACAGGTATTAAATACTGCCAATGATGCTGCTATCGTTACTTGCCGTACAGCTTTATGGAACGCTGCACCTGCTTAAGTCATCTGCTAATACCGCCCACCTTGCTTAGTCCATTGCCCAGTATCAGTCTGGCAAATCTAAATTGCGAGAGCTGTTAGATACAGACCATGCTATAGAGACTGATATTGGTAGGCGCCAGATAAAAAACCCTAAAGCGAATTAATAAATTAAGGGACTGAAGTAGATGAGTTATGTAAAAGAGTACAGTTTAGACTGCTTTAATTTTTTATTGTTGAAGTAATCGCTTGAACAGCTTTTAATTCATTGTTATTAATTAATACTCGCCTTTACGGTATTGCATGGGAGACATACCGTAAGTCTTACGGAATAAGTGACTAAAGTGGCTAGCTTGATAGCCACATATTCCAGCAACTTCTGTGATACTAACATTGGGTTGATTGCGTAATAACTCACGCGCATGGGTAAGACGATATTGGGTAAGATAATGATGAATAGTTAATCCAGTGTGCTGCTTGAAATATTGCTTCAAATAACACTCATTAGTTCCAGTACGCTGCGCAAGCTCAGTAATCGTCAAGGGCTGTGAGAACTCTGCTTTAATAATGTCACAGACCTCATCGACATTTTTTTTTCTATCGTTATTTAATCGAGAATAGTTAGCTGTTGTTGAACAAGCTGTTTGGTTTGCCATGTCTAGTACAATAGCCAACCATTCAAGTGCATGAGCCTCTATTCTCAATATATCACTCAAATTTATTATTTTCGGCAGGCAGCAGATTTTCCACGCTAGATGTCTCAGTTCGGCAGGTGCTGAAATGTGATCAATCTTTTGTATTGCAGAATCTTTACTTAAATCAAATAGCCATGAAGGCAAGGGCTGTTTTTCATTTAATTGGTTAAGATAAGATTTATCAAAATGCAGACTGACGTAATATAGCGGCTCATTTAACGCCTTAAGTGTTTTGCCTTTAAAATGATACCCATTGCTAATATTTAAGTCACTATGAAACAAATGATCAAAAGCTAAGTCTTTAGGGTGCACCCTTTTACTACCGAATGTGTAGCACATACCCACATGATTTAAACTATCAAAAGATGCGTAGTATATGGGTATTGATGTTTTTAATCGTCTACGTACAAGCTTAAAGCCTTGTCTAAACTCCAATTCTTCCTCATAAGCACACACTTGATTATCAACTTGTCTTTGCAAAACACGGTTAAAGCTTTGTTGTTCCCAATTAAGTTGATCATAGTCCATACTCATGTCATACCCCACTTTTCCTCTTTTCGATATATATTCTTTCCAATAATGACACATACGAATTAATAAATATAGATAATAACAATTATCATTACCATTTTAAATTATGAACTTATTAATTTAGTTTTATTTTTTCTGCTATATATAGTAACCATAGGATGACTTATATCATGCAATTATTTAGTCTGAAAATTTCGGCAAAACCATCATTACTATATTACTCCATACTCACCCTATTGGTGCCAGTTACAACAGTGGGAGCTTATGCAGACACAGGTTATGTAGACGCAAAGGTGACTCAAGATAATGAAGCGTCGCCGACCGTTAGATTGGAACCTATAATCGTTACGGCCAATCCTTTATATCGCATCGATCCTAGTGAAGACAACGAATTTTATAGCGCCAATGTCGCTACTGTAGGCACTAAAACCCCTGATTATTTAGAAAACATTCCTCAGTCTATCAGTGTGGTCACTCAGTCAAAAATTAATGACTTAAATATTGAAACATTAGATCAGCTGGCCAAACGTACTACAGGACTTAGGGTATTACAGAATGATGATGGCCGTTCTGCCATATTTTCTCGTGGTTATGAGTATGATCAATATAGTATTGATGGCCTGCCTTCCCCTATGTCAAGTAATTTTGGCTCAGTCCCTAACCTTGCTGCATTTGACCGTGTTGAAGTAATGCGTGGTCCTTCAGGACTTTTTAATTCTGCCTCAGAGGTGGGTGGCGTAGTTAATTTAGTACGCAAACGTGGAAGAGCTAATGGAGAAAACACATTAAAGGCCAGTTTTAGCCATCCCAAAGGTTTTGAGTTATCTGCTGATGTTCAAGGTGGGGTGAGTCAAGACGATAGCTTGTTAGGCCGAACAATAATCCAATACAATCAGAAAGATAACCCAGTAGTTACTAAGGTGGGGGGAGACAATAATAGTAACACTACATTTTATACAAGCATTGATAAGTATTTAAGTGATACTAGTCGACTGGGAATGGGTTATTTATTACAAAGCCGTCATATCACACCAAATATTGGTTTGCCCACAAACGCTGATAAATCCCTAATTAACCTACCAAATCAAGACTTTTATGGCGCAAACTGGAATGATTTTAATAACCAAAGTCACGACTTTTTTGTAGACTTCACTCATAGGCTAGATAGTCAAGGCATTATCAGTCTAGGAACCCGCTACGCTAAAACAGAAGCTGATTATAATTATACCTTTGCTGGGTCTGCTTTAGTCAATAATAAGACTAACGTTACAGCTTTAGGTGGTGACATTAAACAAGATTCTTTAAGTGCTGATATTAACTTAAGTCAACCCTTTGTCACAGGGAAAACCCAGAGTGAGTATGTGGTTGGAGCTGATTACAAACGTTTTAATTCCGATATGCAACGCGCAAGCACTAGAGGATTAGCTAAACAGCTAACGGCTGATCAGATTAATAACTTAAGTCCAGTTGATATCTTACAACAAGCAAAGCAAGGTCAGGCAGGTTATCGGTTAAGCCATGAGGATAATACATTAAGCGAAACTGGCGTATATGCTAAAGTTAACTACAAGCCCTTAGATAAAGTAAGTTTAATCGCTGGTGGCAGAGTCAGTCATTATCAAGTTGATAGTGAAAACAAGCTACGAAACACACATGCCAGCACTAGTGATGATAAGCTGACAGGATATGGGGCTATGGTATATGAATTGACGCCTAACATTAATGTCTATGGTAGCTATACTCAGGTATTTACACCTCAGTCTGTCACTAATAAAAATAATGAAATCCTAAAACCTCGTGAAGGCGAACAAATAGAAATTGGCGTAAAAGGTCATTGGGATGACAATCTATCGGCAAGACTGAGTGGTTATCGCATGCAGGATACTAATGCTGCCGCAGTAACTCAAACTCGCGATCTGATAGCATTAGGCGAACGAGAAATGCAAGGGGTGGAGCTTGAGGTCAATGGAGAGATTCTACCTAATCTGCAGGTATCAGGTGGCTATAGCTACCTAGATAGCGATATCAAACAAGCATCAAATCCTCGAGACGATGGCATATTTTTACTCATGCCCAAACATACAGGCAATCTTTGGGTAAATTATCAAGCTAATGACTGGTTCGCCAACCCTTTAACTATTGGCTTGGGTGTCAATGTGATTGGTGATTTTTCTTCATCACAAGGCATACAAGCTGATGGCTACCAGACATGGGAGGCAATGCTTAGTTATCCATTTAATGACAATTTAGAAGGGCAGTTAAATATATATAATTTATTTAATGATCATCACTATGTCAGGGTGGGTTCAGTTGATACCTTTAACATTCCAGATGATGAACGTGCCGTCAAAGCTTCTTTGACATATAAGTTTTAGAAACCTTGAAGTTAAATACTTATATTGGAGAATGTTGTGACTGACTATACCCTAGCTAAAGATACCGATGCCAAACTCGATATTATCGAGCACATCAATCAAGATCATACTGCAGAATTGATGTCGATAGTTCATTATTATTATCCTAATATAGAGATGACAGAAGCCTTTATTAAAGATATCTCTAATGAAGGAATGTTAGTCATTGTCCAAAGCCTGACTAAAACAAGAGAGCTATATGTTGAGTTTAAGTTAGAGGGGGATATTGAAGAACAAATCCTCTACCTTGCCTATATGGTCAAAGTCAAACAAGGTAAAGACTTAAATAGTAATAAAAAACAGTATTTTGAAGTTATTGGCAAAGAGCGATTAACCCAAAACATGATTCGACTAATCCTTCAAAGTCAGACACCATTACCTAGTAACTATGCAGGATATACGTATGGCATGCTACTTAAAGTATTAAATAAAGTACCAGAACGGCCCATTTCTAATAGCACAAGCTCTATAGCGATTAAACTTGCCAAAAAATATGGTAATCAAGCACTTTTATGGTTTTTAAAACATCTATCGAGTAAGCATCGCTATCAAATTGTCGAAACTATGAATAAAGATGTACGGTTATATACCTTACGTAAGGCATGTAGCAGCATAGAGTCTGATTATATCAACAAAGGCTATATGGATATTTTTACACACGATAGTAGTCCCGGTAGCCTATGGGCTGCCTCCCTAAATATTGGTGATGTTATCTTTAGCCGTAATGAAAGCGAGGATAAACATGAGCATCTAAGTACAGGGCAATGCGTCCTGATTGCCGATGAAACTGCCTACCCTGCTTTAGCTGGTATTTTAGAATGTTGGGACAACACAAAGTTACCTCACATCATTATACTGAGCCAAAAACAAAGTGAGCAGGCATATTTTTTAGAAGACTCAGATAATCAACATGCTATAGAACACACGACTAACTACTTACCAAAAGATGCCCAAATACACCGAATTATTTGTAATTACAGTGAACAAGGTAGCAAGGTAATAGAAATCTTAAAAGGTATTGATACTATTGATGCTACGTGGGGCGCATTAGAAAACAGTTCTGCCAAAGCAGTTCGTTATTATCTAAGAAATGAGCGAAACTTGTCAGGTAAGCAAAATCGTATCAAGGGTTATTGGCGAGCGGATAAAGACTTAAAGTAAAAGGGATGACTTAGATAGGTTAGAACTTATACGGTGACTTCATGACCAGCCCTTTTTTAGTCCTAGTCCCACTGTGAGCAAAGCTCTTGCCTTGCGTCGCGTCGCTGCAAAGTAGTGCCTTGCTAATCGCTCTCCATTATCCTCAAGTTCAATAGTCGTGATCTGAGTTAGTGGTCATTTTAAACTTCCTATAACGCTTGCACTTGATGTCATAGTCTTTTTTAATACTTCTGACCATATACTTGCTAATCTTGTGCCCTTGAGCGGCTATATGGGCGTGTAGACTCTCATAACCATAGCGCTCTTTAGTCTCAGTATAAGCGGCTTTAACTAACTGTAGGCAGTGGTTAGTTTGCCTAGTTTTATTTTACGGTTTCTTCAACATACATCAATTCACTGCTTGACGGAAATATCTTACCTTTTAGTAACAAGGGCGCTAACGATAAAATAATTTGGTAAAATAGCCTAATTTATAATTTTTTAGAAAGCTTGAGTAATACTTTTGCCCAATTAGCATTAAATGATGATATAGCAAATATTTAGCTTGATTGCCAATTATAACGGCTAGATATACGGCTTCCAATACAAAGGCCTCAATTAGAATTTAACAAGCTCTAATTCCCCTTCTTCAGAAAACAAGTGAATAAAAGGACTTATCAATGACTCAGCGTAAGCCAGCTTTTACCCCGCAAGTCTCTGTCCCTGCCACCTATATGCGCGGCGGCACCTCAAAGGGCACATTTTTTAAACTCTCTGATCTTCCAGAGCGTTGCCAAGTACCGGGCGCGGCTCGCGATAACTTTTTACTGCGCGTGATTGGTAGTCCTGACCCTTATGGCAAGCAGATTGATGGCTTGGGCAATGGCAGTTCTTCAACCTCTAAGACAGTTATCCTCTCTAAAGCGAAGCAAACCGACCACGATGTCAATTATCTATTTGGTCAAGTCAATATCGCCAAACCCATGATTGATTGGGCGGGTAATTGCGGTAATTTGACTGCCGCAGTAGGGGCTTGTGCCATTAATATGGGACTGGTGGCTGCTGAGCGAATTGCAGACAGTGCTCAAAACAACGGCATCTGTGAAGTACGCATCTGGCAAGAGAACATCGGCAAGACTATCATTGCCCATGTGCCTGTTTATACGGATGAGCAGGGCCGCGTTCAGGTTCAAGAAACGGGTGATTTTGAATTGGACGGCGTCACCTTTCCTGCCGCTGAAGTTAAGATTGAGTTTATCGATCCGGTCGATGGCGACAGCAGTATGTTCCCTACGGGTAATCTAATCGACGACTTCACCTTTACAGATAGTAACGGCAATAGCACTACTGCCAAGGCTACCTTCATTACCGCCGGCATCCCGACTATATTTATGAAAGCCGAGGATTTAGGCTTTGATGGGACTGAGCTGCAAGGCGCAATTAATAGTGATAGCGAACAACTTGCTAAGCTTGAGCGTATCCGCGCGCAAGGCGGCATAGCTATGGGCTTGTTTAAAGATGTTAGTGAAGCTGAAAAGAGCCAGCATATTCCGAAAATTGCTTGGGTAGCCCCTGCTACAACTTATACCGCTTCTAGTGGCAAGACCGTCGAAGCTGATGACATCGATTTGGTCGTTCGCGCGATGAGTATGGGTCAGCTGCACCATGCTATGATGGGAACGGCAGCGGTCGCTATCGCGGCGGCAGCTACCACTCAAGGCACGCTGGTGAATCAAGCAGCAGGTGGTGGAGAATTATCTGAAGTTCGTTTTGGTCATCCATCAGGCACTTTGCTGGTCGGTGGTAAGACGGAGCAAGTTGATGGCCGCTGGCAAGCCAAGAAGGTCTCTATGAGCCGCTCAGCTCGCCGCATTATGGTTGGTGAAGTGTTTGTACCTGCTGACTGCTTCTAATAGGCTACTTGTTTAAATTATAACGAGTCTATGTCAAATTTACGATAAAGAGGCTGGGTGACATTTATCCAGCCTCTTTGAAGGTGCTAAGCTTTAATATCCAAAAATATCACTCTGCCAGCCAGTAAATACTTACCAGCCACGGTATTAGCGTTAAAGTTCTGTTTAGATTCATTTAGGATAAACTAGTCGCCGCGTAGCCGAATGTTTGGGCTTTATTTTACGTTTGGCTTTATTTTAAAAGGCGCTGTCATTCGAGCTAAAAATGTTAATGGTCGAATTATGCATCATGCGGTTTATGTGCTTGATAGAAACCATTGGGATAAAAGTTTAATAAAGAATTTCAGGTGATGATTAGAGTGTCACTAAAGCGGAATTTTGTCTTTTATTATCTGTGCTAGGCGCTACGCTCCCCTATAGTTTGTTTATAAGTTGGCTGTGTCAAAACGATATAACGCTATCTTTGTTTGCAAAACTTAACTGCAAATAGTAGCAGTTTATTCGCTGGGGCAGATGTCATACTATGCGCTATCGCCTCGATTTTGTTTACTTTGATGGGGTCATGATTGGTCGCAACTAAATTTCGCTTGATTGCCATGACAGCTCCCCTATTGGTCGGTCCCTCTTGCGGTTTACCGTTGTATCTATATTTTCGTGAAAATTCTACCAAAACTGCTGTAAAGGCTTATCGTTAAAGAGATAATAGGCTGCTGCACTGAACGACTTACTGTTAGGTTCACTAATTTTTATGGGAATATTGCTATTGTCTTTTACCCTCTCCAGCACCATTTAATGACAATCCTGTGCAAGTCAACTTAATTTAATTCAACTGCCAGAAGCTATCCAATTATGAGCTGTAAATTTTCTATTAAAACCTTTGATGAGCTTACCTCAGTAGACCTATATCACATTCTAAAAGCGCGCTCGCAGGTGTTCGTGGTTGAGCAACACTGCGCCTATCAAGACATGGACGAGGTGGATTTTGACTGCCTACATCTGGTCGCACACCAGAACGAGGCGCTCATTGGCTATTGCCGCATTATTCCGCCCCAATATAACTCGCTGACCTCTAGGACTATAGGAGCGAGTGCGGCAAGCGCAATGCCTGCTATTGGTAGAGTGCTGGTATTGCCTGAACATCGTGGCAACGGTTTGGCGCGACAAATAATGACGCAGGCTATTAAATATTGCCGTAAGAAGTTTGGCAAGAAGCCCATTATCATCTCGGCACAGAGTTATCTCATCAAATTTTATGAGTCGCTAGGATTCATCACTGATGGTGAGGGTTATCTTGAAGATGGTATTGAGCATGTGACGATGGTTTTGAACCTTAAAAAGAAGCTTAAGGTAAAATCGCAAGGCTCAGAGTCGCCTATTGTAACCAAGGTCTTGTATGGATTGCTGTTGCTACTCGCTGCTCTGTTTCTTGCAGGCGTCCTTTATTTAGTCATTTGACAGTCTAAAGAACTCTTCTAAAAAGAGCTAATTTTAATTTGCTGACCAGCTATAGTGCTTCTAAATAAGATAGCGCCATTGTATTAGGTCTGAGTAGTATAATGCGGAACTGGTATAAATTTTCCTGGTGTGCTGCGAGCACGCCAACGAAGACTGCAAAAATTCAGCCCAGTACCGCTGAATCGTTTTTATAATAAACTTACTATTTAGTATCGTGAGTATTCATGTCTTATAGCATTAATGCTGTTAACTTATGGTGCAATCATACCTTTTTACTGGCGCCCAACCACACTTCATTGCCCAGCTCAGCGATTAGATAATATGCAGGGTATGCTTCGTTAGTCCTTAAATTCCCTAGGTTATTTAGCAGTTATACCTCTTATCATATGGCTGCTATTTGCTAACTTCCCTCCTCTATCTCTTGCTACGACAATACATTAACTAGTGCATTGTTGTTTACTCATGTCTGTGCTATCTTTAAATAAGAATGATTATCAAGTACATAAACCACTGAGTGAAGGAGCACAACTATGAGTAATGTAGAAAGCAACGTCCGACCAGAGTACGACGACGAGATTCAAAAGATTGCCGATTACGTCTTAAATTATTCGATAGACAGTCAGAATGCTTGGGAGACGGCAAGGCACTGCCTGATAGATACCCTCGGCTGCGGATTGCTCGCGCTACGCTTCCCAGAATGTACCAAACACCTTGGCCCTGATTGCGAAGGTCAGATTACGCCGAATGGCGCACGTGTTCCGGGTACGTCACATCGACTTGACCCTATCAAGGCGGCTTTTGATATCGGCTGTATGGTGCGCTGGCTAGATTATAACGACACCTGGCTGGCTGCTGAGTGGGGACATCCATCTGACAATCTAGGGGGAATTCTAGCCGTTGCTGATTATATTAGTCAGCAGAACATCAGCCAAGGTCGCCAACCGTTAACCATGAAAGCGGTGTTAGAGGCCATGATTATGGCGCACGAAATTCAAGGTGTATTGGCACTTGAGAACTCCTTTAACCGTGTCGGTCTCGATCATGTATTACTCGTAAAACTAGCGTCTACCGCAGTGGTTGCCAAGCTATATGAGCTACCTCGCGAGCGCATTATGGCTGCTATCTCGCAGGCCTTAGTGGATGGTCAAGCGCTCAGAACTTATCGCCATGCACCCAATGCAGGTAGCCGTAAGTCATGGGCAGCAGGCGACGCTACCAGTCGAGCGGTGCGCTTAGTCGATATTACTCGCCGTGGTGAGATGGGTATTCCTGGTGTATTATCCGCGCCGCAGTGGGGCTTTTATGACGTGCTGTTTAGCCATACCAACAAGGATCTAGCGACCAAGCCTGAGGGCGAGCGTAAATTTAAGTTCCAGCGCGACTTTGGCAGCTATGTGATGGAGAATATCTTATTCAAGATTAGCTTCCCCGCTGAGTTCCATGCTCAGACGGCTTGTGAGGCAGCGGTAATTTTGCATCCGCAAGTTAAAGATCGCATTGATGATATAGAAAAAATCGTCCTTACCACGCATGAGTCAGCGATTCGCATTATCTCTAAAGAAGGCGCGCTGGCCAACCCTGCTGACCGTGACCACTGCTTACAGTATATGGTTGCCGTGCCGCTACTAACTGGCGATTTGGTTGCAGAGAACTATGCTGACGAGTACCATGCTCAGCATTTATCGATTGATGAGCTGCGCAGTAAGATGGTGGTGGAAGAAGACGAGCGTTACTCAAAAGACTATCACGACCCAGAAAAGCGCTCGATTGCCAATGCCATTCAAATATTCTTTAAGGATGGCAGTAGTACGGATAAAGTCGCAGTCGAGTACCCTATTGGTCACAAACGCCGCCGTGACGAAGGCATTCCCGTCCTTGAAGCGAAGTTTCACGCCAACCTTATGACGCGCTTTATCGAAAGTCGCTGTGATGAGATTATAGAGCTTTGTAGTGACCAAGAGAAACTAGAGCAAACGCCGGTCAATGAGTTTATGGACCTGTTTGTGGTGAATTAACACTTGCTCGAACGATGGTCGAATGCTATTCCGACCTTTCCCTTATATTTAAATCCACCCCTGCTCTCTTTTATTACCCCAGCCCTTACCAAAGGAAGGGTTGGGATTGATGAGCCTGCTCTGTCCTACCAAGGAATGGTTGCTCCTGACCAGTCCACAAAACTTCCAGATTGCTCAGCTGTCATAGACGATAAGACCTCAAGTAACTTCTGCGCGCTGTACTCTACAGTGAATAATTTACCTTCTGGCACATTTCCCTGAAAGGGTTTAGACAGCTCAGTATCGACAGTACCGGGCTGCATCACCACCACGCAGACGTGCTTTAACGTTCGCGACCATTCTATAGCCAAGGTCTTCATGCCCATATTGAGGGCAGCCTTGCTCATTCGGTAGCTGTACCAACCACCGAGCTGATTGTCACTGATGCTGCCCACTCGAGCCGAGATGGTGGCAAAGATCACAGGCGCGTCTTTTGCTGACAAGCCTAAGCAATTCTCAGCCGCCTTTAATAAAGGCTTTATGTGCTTGGCAATCAGCAGGCTTGGCAAGGCATTAATTGCCATATTCTGCATAAAATAGTCTGGTTCTAACTGACGAATACCCTTCTCTGGAGCATTTGACTCAGAGTGCAGCATCCCTACCGCATTAATGACCCAATCGATATGGTCGGTTTGGCTTTGAACCTCAGCAATAGCCGCTTGGATACTGGCCTCACTACTGACATTCATCTGAATCCAAGATAGATTATCCGCCTGCAAATTTGGCTGTCGCTGATGATAGGTGGCATAAATATGCATAGGCTTATGTAGCGAATTTTTTATAATTTGCTCGACTATGGCTTGACCGATACCACCCGTTCCGCCAATAATTAGATAGTTCTGCATGGGCATAGAGGTCCTCATTAGCGGATTGGGATGAATTTTATGAGCACCTATCAAGCTGCTCTTATTTAGTTGTGCCATGTTCATTGTTCATTCGCTCATATAGTCAACCCATTTTAGGTTTGACACAAAGTCGCTGGTATTTGGCAGTATAGGCTTTTGGTATTAAATAGTTAGGTATTGGATAGGCTGTGGCATAGCATGCGAACTGTAAAAATAAATGTAAATCGCAATTTGTGCGGATATAGATACTTTTATCATAAATTTTTGCAGTAAAATTATTTCTGAGCTACCTAATTTAATGGCAAAATTATAACCTTTCCAAATGCGCTACAATAAGCCTTTATTTTAAGTGCCAGTTGGCAATATAAATTATCGATTACTGACGCACGCTGTTATTGGACGTTTACATGCTATCCAAACAAGACCAATTAACCGAGCTGGTTCGTGAGCTTGAGACACAAAACCATGTCTTTGCCGCCGACCCTCTACTCATCACCGAAAAGCTACAAGATGAGAGTGGCAACCCCATTCAAAAGTTGCATCGCCGCGCTGAGCGCATTGATGCAAATGCTCAGCTGGCTAGTACGCTAGGCAAGATAGATGGCCGTATCAAGGGTATCATCTTGGTCATGAGTATCGTCTGGTGTATTTCTGGCTTCTTGGGCCTATTTACCCTCTTGCAAGCCAATGTGGTCAATTTCTTTTATGTGCTCGTTTGTTTGCTGGGCTTTCATACAGTCATGCTAGTGGGCTGGCTGCTCCTGACCTTGGTCAATCAAGGTGATCAGTCGCCTAGTATTGTTACCAGCTTTATTAGCCCGCGAGCGCTAGTGCGTGGCAAGGACGACGTTACTATGGCCGCTGCGAGCTTGTATGAGCGTCAGCTACAGCACACTGGTATGCGTTGGTATCTCAGCAAATTCAGCCATCAGTTGTGGTTAGCCACTTTAACCGGCATGCTGTTTGCCATTATCTTTTTGCTCATTGTGCGCCAGTACAGCTTTAGCTGGGAGTCGACGCTCCTATCAGACTCTACATTGATGACACTAACCCATTGGCTAGGTTGGCTACCCAATATGGTCGGGTTTAGTGTGCCTGATAGTGATGCGGTGGTTCAAAGTCGATTGGTTCAGGGGACAATGCCGCTGACTATTGCTCGGCAATGGGCCAGCTTGTTGATTGGTAGCTTGCTGATGTACGGCATCGTGCCTAGAGCCATTGCTTGGGCCTTTTGCGCACTTATGTTTCGCCGCAAAAAAATGCGCCTAGATATCAAGCTGCCTTATTATCAAAAAATCCTTAACTTTTGGCAGCGCAAGGTCGTCGATGCGGATGATTTTGAGGAAAAAATCGTGCCTGTTGCTCCCGTAGCACAGGTAGCCCACGGTCAAAAGCTCGTCGCTCTACTTGAATATCCTTATGAAGATGAACACTGGTATCAGTTCAGTGTCGGCCATCAGATTCATGACTTTGGCATCCTCGATGACCGTGATGACATGGAGCGATTGCTAAGCTATCTAGAAGACAATGACGTGCAAGTTCTTATCGGTATTCATGCTCAAGCACTTCCGGACCGTGGTACGATGCGAAAGCTTGATAAAATCGCCAGTCATGCTAAACAAGGCCTTATTGTTCAGCTGTTAAAGGATAATAATGTGACTATGAATCAAGCCGCAAAGTCTGCGCGCTATGATCAATGGCAGACCGCTCTTGCTGAGAGGCAGATTGGTCTTGTGGCAGATTCGATAAGTTGAATGTGGCTCCTAAAAGGTCATTCTAGCCTTACGGTAATAGCCAAAACAACGGGGTTATGGAGCGTTAACTTCTAGAAAGAGGACATACATAGCCATTAAAATATCGACTTAAATAGTGAAACGTATGCTAAAGTAATTTTTAAATGTCATTTACCCTGTTTTGCTATACTAAGGTATTGTCCTAAGGGTTCAGTTGAAGGTTAACATGGGCCGTTATGCCGCTTACCTTGATCGCTTAAGGGAGACCCTTAATCAGTCTATTATTGGAATAAAGTAAAAGCCTTTAGCAGCGCTTTGGGAGCTATTTAAAGCGCCTGACGCACTGTGGTGATTTTTACTTGCTTAATCTTAGCCTAATGCAGGTTAGACGCTTATTCAAATTTATCAAGTTAAAGAAGCTATCAAAAATTATGCCTAATTCTAATCCAAATCAGCGATCATCGACTGCCTCTCCTACCACTATACCTTCATCTACTGACATTACTTCCAATCAAGCTGATAGTCGTCCGCCCGGATTGTTTGCTGATAAAGCTTTCATGAATGGCCCTAATGATTCTAATAATAAGTGTCATAACGATAATGATCCCGCGGCTAAGCCAGATTTAAACAAACAAAGCAAAGATACTGAGCAAAGCGCAGCGCCCCAATCTATGTCTACTATCTTAAAAGAAGCGCCTAAAACCACGCTGGCAAGTGGTGAGGCTCTCAAGCTCGCAGTGGTCGGTCATACCAATACTGGTAAGACTTCAATCTTGCGAACGCTGCTGCGCGACATGTATTTCGGTGAGGTCAAAAACGAAGCGGCGACCACTCGGCATGTAGAGCAAGCGCTGATTAGCGACAGCCAGACTGGACAGGTACTTGTAGCCTTGTACGATACTCCAGGGTTAGAAGATGCCTCAGGTCTAATGGATTGGCTTGAGGACAATACGGCCAGCCGCCGAGATGGTATCGAGCGACTACAGCAGTTTTTGGCCAATGATATCGCCCAAGGCGGCGATTTGGTCAACAGCTCGATGGATGACTATTCACAAGAAGCCAAAGTCATCCGGCAGCTGCTGGCGAGCGATATGGCTATCTATGTCATTGATGCCAGAGAGCCGGTACTGGGCAAATATAAGGACGAGCTGAGCATCTTGTCTTGGGCCGCGATTCCGGTGATGCCAGTCTTTAACTTTACTGACAGCCAAGATGCCAATATCAGCGAATGGCAGACGATGCTAGCACGGCGCAACTTGCACATCTCTACTCGCTTCGATTCGGTCGCCTTTGAGTTTGACGATGAGATGACTTTGTGGCAAAACCTTGCCACCATGCTGACCCATCCTGAAGTGCTAAATCAGCTGATCGACAGACGACAGGACGACTGGGCGCAGCTTTATGATGAAGCTACTATTATCATCGCTGACTTCTTGCTGAACGTCGCCGCTTTCGTACGCGAGATTAGTGAGGACGATGACCCAATGCCGGTACTCAAGGAGATGCAAGAAGCGGTGCGCCAGACAGAACGCACGATGCAGTCGCAATTGTTAAACCTATATAAATTCTATGACAATGCCGCAGTAGTCACTCCACTTGAGCTACAAGAATACCAGCAGGACCCCTTTGACCCTGAGCTGCTCAAAAGTTATGGCCTCCGCACTACATCGGGTGCAGCGGCAGGTGCCTTGCTAGGTCTGGGCATTGATGCAGCTGCGCTTGGTACTACCTTAGGGCTTGGTGCGGCTCTTGGTGGCATCGCAGGCGGGCTGTTGTCTAATACCAGCAGTATTGCGGATAAGATTACTGGGGTTAAACGACTCTATATTGATCCCGCGACTTTGACGCTGCTAGCTACTCGCTCATTGGACTTGCTCACGGCCCTACGCCATCGTGGTCATGCGGCGACAGCCGACTCGCCTATTGCTGAGCTTCAAGAGCAGACCAACGCCCCGTGGGAGCCAAACAAGCTACCGAGTGAGCTTAAAAAAGCTCGTGGCAAGCCTCAGTGGAGCAGCTTGACAGGTGGCAATAGCCAACAAGCAAGTGAGCTTCGAGCTGACGCTGCGTGGAGCTTATCTAGAAGATTGTATCGATAAGGCTTAGGGAATGGTTTGCGTCCTAACCCGTGCTTTTAACGTACGCTTTAAACGCTACTCTGGGTTAGTCATGGCCTCTAATGCAGCAAAACCGCGGATATCAGTCTGCTGAAGATAAATCTCATAGAGCGGATAGCTCTTAAATATCTGCTCTATATCGCCAAGGAGTTTTTGCTGGCGAGTCGCTCTTTGCTGCCAAAAGTCATCGCTCTGCTTGGGTCTAATCAATTGATTTACCACAATAGCAGCGGGCCTGAGCTGCGCTGAGGTTAACTGTTCTGTAGCTCGCCGTGTCTCTTCAATCGGTAGCGTATCGGCAGTCATGACTAAGACAACGGCTGTTTTAGCCTTATCGTGCAGTAGGCTACCGGCTTGACTGAATAGCCGCTTGCGTTTTGTCAGTACTTCGACCGCTTGCTGCCAGCGATCAGGTTTTCCAGCTTTGTCAAAAGGGTTGGCCAATTGGCTTTTAGATGTAGCACTGCCTAAATGATCGGCAGCACTTTTGAGCTTGGCCTGACGCCGCTGCTGTGTGAGCAGCCCATCGGTCCAAGCCTCCATCATCTCAGGCAATACCAGCAGTCGTAATGTATGACCTGTTGGTGCTGTGTCAAATATCACATGCTCATATCCAGCCTCAATCGCCTCGACCAAGTGCTTACATATTGATTCTAGCATCGCCGCTTCCTGCGCGCCCGGCGCACTCTTAGAAAGCTTAAGGTGTGCCTGAATCTTGGGCATCATCTCCGGATTGGTATAGCCACTAATGGTTCGCTCTACCTGCGCGAAATGCTGGTCGATAATGATATCGGGATTCAGCTCGATGACGTCCAGATACTTATGTAATGCCGTTTTACTATGTCCGAGCTTGGCGGAAAAGATATCGCCCAGACTGTGAGCAGGATCTGTAGAGATAAGTAGCGTCCCCTGACCTTGCGACGCAAACCTAACTGCTAATGTAGCAGCCGTAGTGGTCTTCCCTACGCCGCCCTTACCACCAATAAATAAAATAGGGGTATTTTTTAGCTGGGACGCCAGTTGCCCAAGCGGCTTAAAACTCATGGTAACTTCCTATAAATATCATTCTATCAATATCACGACTTAAATGTTTGAGAGGGCTAGTCTTCTACAAACGACAGCCTACAGAGCTTTGAATTAAAGACAATCCGGTCGTTGGTGCGCACCGATATCTGACACGAATACTAGCAGCAACCGCCATGCTGTAGCGGACAGCGCTCCATGCCCATGCGCGTATGCCATTCATGGAATTTTTCCAAAAATATTGGCTGTAGCTCTAACGTATAAAAACTGGCAGGATTATCTACCCCTAGACTCTCAGCAAAGAGCAGCAACATAAATAAGTCTTCTTCATCACGCGCTGCCCGAGCTAGAGTTTGCCGATATGGAGCATGGTAAAACTCATTAAGCCCCTCAACGAACCGCCGCCAAAAGGAAAGATTCTGCGTCATTTTATGCTCCATTTTTCGCTCCTCTACCGTGAAATAAGCCCCGAATTGACTAATAATTGACTAATAATTGACTAATGCGATTATATTTATCATTCCTACCTTTCATATTCATCTCTATTCCGACCTCTTAGCTCGCTATAGAATAACACTCTTAAAATCATGCCTTGTCTGTTTAAGGGGACGGGGCTTTGGCTTGAGTTGTTAAACATCCTATGGCTTTTGTGGTCGTTGTCTCTTATCCCAGAGTCTAAAGCTCATCTAGGTGATGAACCGATGCAGCCCTCTAAATTCTCATAAAATCAATGTGTTATTCTGCAAGATTTTTCTACGATGATTGACTCTGTCTTTTTGCCACTTACCCCATTATCTTGCCACTATCTTGGGGAGGCGTTATCTGGTTTGTATTCAATCTTAGCATTACAGGCTTAGAAATTATACTAGAGCTAAATACCTTTATTAAGTTTCAGCATATTTAGCAAGATTTAACACGATGTCAGAAACGATTTTTCAAAAAAGAAAATAAACGTTGTTTATGTCTATAGCAAGCTTATCTTGATTCACTAATATCTAGGTTGTAGTAGGAGTATAAAGACAGTAATCTAAAATCAGGTCATAAAAAAACGCCAGCTTCTGCCAGCGTTTCTCTTAACTTACTAATTTTGTAAGCCACTTAACGAACTAATTCACCTACCTTCTAATTCACCTACCTTTATACCTTAGCTTAGAGTCTTATGCTGACGCCATTCACGGCGCAGTACTGAGAAGCTCTCAAAGGTCACCATAATTGTAGCAATCAAAATGATGATATCCATGATGATAAGTAGCCAATTACCATCGACATAGAAAGTCTTTAATTGAAGTAAAAGTGCAAGTATCGCCATGACTAGTAAGAAAGTCAGCGGCGCTAAAGTGTACCAAACGGTCTTGCCTTTACGTAACAAGATAACCGTCACAATCATTAAGGTCAGAGCTGCCATCAGCTGGTTAGTCGTACCGAATAATGGCCAGATGATCATACCACCAGAGCCATCGATACCACCGGCACCAAAAGCAAGTAACAAGCAGGTACCGACAGCCAATAATGTCGCTACATAACCTTTGCGTAGAGGCGGTAGATTATAAATCTCACCAAACTCTTGGAAGATATAACGCTGTAAACGAACCCCTGTATCCATTGTAGTACCAGCGAATAAAGCTGCCATAACGGTAAGCATAGTCTGCGACAGTACCATATCAATACCGACACCAGCGTTCAAGATAGTAGCACCACCATCGATGAATGCGCCGATAGAGCCATCACCGAACTTTTGATAGACCCCTTCCCAATCTGCGAGACTAGCAAAGCCAGCTGTAGCAGCGAGTACCGCACCGAGTGCTAATAGCCCTTCACCAACGGCACCAAAATAACCAACGAAGCGGGTATCTTCTTCTTTATCGATTTGTTTTGAAGTAGTACCCGTAGCGACTAAGCCATGGAAGCCAGAGATAGCACCACAAGCAATCGTCACGAATAATAGTGGCAGCATAGGCGGCGTGCTAGCTGGCAGGTTATTGTTAATCGCAGGCGCTACTATATTCGGTGTCGCGATAAAGATTGCGCCATACAGTAGTATTAGGCCGACGAACAGTTGTAGGCCGTTGATATAGTCTCGAGGTTGTAAGAGCATCCACACAGGTAATAATGATGCGATTGCCGCGTAAACGAATAGAATAATAATCCAAACCGCATTATCAGGTAGGCCCATGACTGTCTCGGGCAGTACTACTGGAAACATAGGGCCAAGATAGATTAGGGTGTAAAGCGCTACGACCCCAATGATAGAGACAAGTGGTAAACTCATCTTATAGCGATAGATACACTGACCGATAATAGCAGCGACCACTAATGCCCCCCAAACAGGAAGTACCGCTGATGGCGTCTTGATCATCATATTAGCAATGGCAACGCCAAAGACAGCATTAACCATCAATAATAGTAAGAAGATCACCACCATCATGAGTGTGCGCACTCGGCCACCCATGACAGTACCGGCAATAGAGCCAATAGATTGACCCTTGTTTCGTACACTTGCCCAGACAGCAGACATATCATGAACGCCTGCCATAAAGATAGTACCAAGTACCACCCAAAGAATAGCGGGAACCCAGCCCCAAATGACTGCAATCGCAGGACCGATAATAGGTGCGGCGCCAGCTACTGAGGTAAAATGATGCCCCCACAAGACGTATTTATTGGTTGGGACATAGTCGATACCATCTTTTAGAGTATGGGCTGGCGTGGGAATGCTATTGTCTAGTGCCAATATTTTGCTTGCAATAAATTTGGAATAAAATAGATAGCCGCACAACATGGCGACAATACCGAAAATTAGGACAATAGCACTGTTCATTTAACCCTCCCTGGACGGTTTAGGATAGATTGGTAAAATATATAAAGCACCAGATCGATAGCTGGTGCATTACCAAGGTTGTTGTTTGATAGGAGACTGTGGTCAGGATGTGTCTGACCTTAATTTTCTATCGCTGTATTTAGTGTGGTCTTGTGTTTTTTCACCCTGACTTCAATATTATGTCTAACTTTTTTTAGTCAGTCTTGAGCTTGATTCGCTATAAGTGCGCTATTTATATCAGTCAGTGATCGGCACATCGATATTAGACCATA
Source organism: Psychrobacter pygoscelis (assembly GCF_004335015.1). Taxonomy (GTDB): domain Bacteria; phylum Pseudomonadota; class Gammaproteobacteria; order Pseudomonadales; family Moraxellaceae; genus Psychrobacter; species Psychrobacter pygoscelis. The sequence continues at coordinate 138,429 of NZ_RQRU01000003.1, read as the reverse complement.
AATAAATTTGCCGATCTCTGTCCCACGCCCTCTTCATAATATTGATCTAGCGCTCTGCTATATGACCTCATATCGACACTATTATCCAGATTGGATACCTGTGCCGTTAGTGGTAATTTGAGTAGTGAGTAGTCTGTGATAACAAAGGACTGATTTTAGTGAATGCGTCATTGGTAAGCGCTGCCCTGCTTCTATAGTTTCTAAGCCTAGCTCATTTTTTGGCTAGTTGAGCACGACTTATCTGCTAAAGCCGCTAGCTATGAATATCCAAACCATATATTTTTTATATAGTAGATGCAGGTATCACCGCAGTGGTCGATAATTTAGCATACGGGATGGTTATTGTCACTATACCAGTAGGGTTATTAGGTGATATTGAATGACCATTGTCATCTAAATTACCTTAGCGCTCCTTATCAATTCTAGCTTTCATAAAACTTAGTGCAGCTGTTGGCCAGATAACTTTAGTGTTACTGATATCAAGTCAGCCTGATTTAGGAATTGAAATCTATTTTCGGGTACTGACCTAAAATGCTAGCTATGACAGTAAGGTGATTTTTGATAAGGCTTTAATAAGGCTACAAGCAAAAGGGGCACAACAACCCTCCACTTATACCTACCATTAGTCAATATTTGACTGCAAATATTATTATGTTGTTAATTCAGCCAGTTATATCCAGCTTGATTTACCGCTCTGTATCACTCATAAAAGTCAGTTAGTCGGTTAAGCAATTGAGGAGCTGCCCGATGATCGGTTGGGGATTAGCAGATAGCAATAATACATGTACGACTACTATGCCCTGCCCTTTTTGACTGCGCTTACTCTAATGAATGCCTTCTTGCCTAGGTAATATATTTTTATTATGCCTAACTGTAGACCAACTTTGTTGGTCATGGTTAAATTGTCACATCAAATTATTGGCTACTATTAAAAGGAGTTTTACATGTCTCACTATTTTGGATTTAAACCTTCAGACGAGCTCAGCCAGAAGATTGATCAAGCTGATAAAGTCATTACAGCTGGCAAGGATGAAGATTATTATCTTTACCGGAATGAGATTGCTCAGCTTATCGCTCGTGAACTTATCGACAATCTTTTGGTTAACCTTGTTGACTATATTCCCAATCCTGAAAGACAGGCGAAAATGCGTAAAATTATCGTTTCGATCGAAAGCTCTACTGAGACTTTATTAAAAGTGTTATTGGGCAAAGACAATAACCAAGATGTGTTGCCCACATTCTGTTTTATGAAGAATGAATCGCTATTTACGGATAATGCAGGTGAGCGCCGAGTTGGTTTTAAGTTACCTGATGAAGCGGCGAGTCAAATTTTAGCAGGGTTCAATGCGGTCACCCCTGAGTCTATTGACATCGATAAATTCAAACATGGCCTTGAGGTTATGAACAATGAAATACTGACTCACTTTATTACACGTTTTGCTGCTACCTTAAAGCTTGGGATGTTTAAGCGTAATGCAGTTCCTGTGACCAAGGTAGCTATCAACAAAGGGTTAGGAATGGCGATCAACAAGCTGTTCCCTCAGCTTGATAATCCTGCTTTAAACCGCTTAGCAGGCTTCTATAAGCCATTTATCGTACAAATAAATGATTAATCCGATTTTATCGCTGTGATGGTTAGGATTATTATCTATTTCTTGTTAAAATAACCGGCATTCTTAATGTAAGGCAAACTCCATGACCCAAATCAGCAACCAAGAAATTGAAAAAACTTTACGTAATTCAGAATGTCTAATTAGTAGTATTGAAGTCGCTGCTGCTTATGAGCGCCTCGCCGCTCAGTTGAATCTTCATTATGCCGGCTTAAATCCTATCGTGATGGTCGTCATGAATGGTGGTCTAATCCCAGCAGGTCAGCTACTCACTCAGCTGACTTTCTATCATCGTATGCACTATATTCATGCTACCCGCTACCGTGATAATCAAGGTACTAATGAGCTGACGTGGAACTATCGACCCGACGTAGAGTTAACCAATGAGCACGTTCTGCTGATCGATGATATCTTTGATGAAGGTATCACCTTAAAAGCCATTGTAGAAGAGTTAAAAATCGAAAATCCAGCCTCAATAAACTGCTGCGTGCTTCTTAATAAAGAACATGACCGCAAAGTTAAAGATTTTAATGTTGATTTTGTCGGTATCGACGTTGCTGATCGCTATGTGTATGGCTGTGGTATGGATTTTCATGGCTATTTGCGTCATCTGCCTGGCATCTATGCGATTAAAGAAGACCAAATTTAGCCTACAATTGCTACTAAACAAGCACCCAAGATTGGGTGCTTATTTATTATTGACTACTTTTACTACCCATCATGGATAGATCGGGCTATTTATAGTTAGCTTTAATCTGCTTTTCTATAAAGTCAGCAGCAATATCATTATATAACCGGCAATTGACAAGTTGGGTTTTAGGATCGCTTTCAATCTTTTCTTTCACTCCCTTTTGCAGATAGTCTGCATTGTACACTAAACCATTAAATTCAATGGCAGCATGGATTTTTCCATACTGATCGGTGAATCGAAGGGCGTTCAAACTGTTCTTCTGACCTACTTTTTCTTTAACTAAATTATTGACTTGATAGTTATATTTAATGCCGTCATTAGTAACTCGATTTTCTTTTTTCTTATTCGCTAGCCATTGATCTAGAGTAATGTCATCACGTTCTGCTGTGCTATAAAAACTATAATAGCTTTGCTCAGGTGTCTCTGCAAGGATGTAACATTGCGATCCTTTGGGAAAGGTAACATTCGCTGGGAAATAAGGATAATGCAAATCAGTACGAATACCTGTTTTTGCATTGTCAGGCAATTTTTTAGCACCACTTATGTCATAACTTAGAACATCATAATTGCTAGTAATCGACGCCTTATCAGAAGTGATTTTCAACTTATAGGTATCGTGATCTACAAAGCTAAGCTTATGACTCGCATTATCCCAATCTTCAGAGGTAGCTATAAAGAAATTATCGCCTGCATAATAGTCCAAACCCTCATTATTAGAGTTATGAGTGTCCTTATAAGGTGTGCTACCGACAACAGTAGATATCTCCTCTCGAACGCCATCTTCCGTAATCGAATACTTTAATTTTCCCCAAGCGCTCTTATACTTATCATTAACGACATCACTATAAATATCATAAGTGGTGTACTTAAGCTCTTTATTCACAATAGGACCACGATTTGACTCGTTACCACCACCCGTATGAGCGCTAGTCATTGTTGAATTGGTATCATCACCGCCGCCACATGCAGCCAATGTAAAAGCACCTACTAACCAAAAACTGCCGATAAAAGCTGTCTTAAAATTCATTATAATCCCTTATTACCGTTAAATACTCAACCTTAATACTACTACGTATGTTGATAATTATTAATAGCTTGTAATGAGGCTATAAGACAATTTATCTATTTGTATTCTTTATCAAACTGCAAAGCCAACCCGGTTTGGCGCTCTGTCGGTGTACTAACAGCCTGCGCAAATGCCGTTTGCGTACTATAGATACTAACTTGCTGCTTGGCACGGGTCACAGCCGTATAGATCAGCTCCTTACTCAGTAGCCGCGCATTGCTATCATCAAAGGTAATCGCTACATGATCAAACTCAGACCCTTGTGACTTGTGAATGGTCATCGCATAGGCTGTGGCAATCATCTCGTCATTTAATAAGTTGACCGCGATACCTTGCTGTTTATTTTCAAAAAAGACCTCAAGCCCCTTCTCGGTCTGCAAGCAAATACCAATATCACCGTTGAATAAGCCTAGCTCATAGCTATTCTGCAACACCATGACTGGACGCCCGTGGAACCAAGGACTATTCGACACTGGCAGCTTTAATTCACTAATATGCCAGTCGCTCAAGTAGTTATTCAAAGCATGATCGCCCCAACGGCCGTGATGTCCTGCTGTTAGGATACGAAATTGATTTAGCGTGTTCAAAAGTTCGTTAATAAAGGTTATAGGCTCAATTTTAGGTACAGATTTTGCGGTGGATGATGTTGTTAATAAATTTTGAATTTTGTTTACGTAATTTTGGTAGTTTTTTGATAGGTTTTTGAGAATCTTATAGTTGCTTAGGCTATTTATATTTTGATTATTATCAATACTGCCATTATCAGTATCAATTCGGGCTCTGACCGACTGAAAGGCCAAAGCATCATCATTTGCAAACAGCTGCCATATCGCTGGCACATCAGTAGTGGGACTATTGATTTGCGCTGCAAGTTTACCAATGCCCGACTCACTACTGAATCGACGGCTTTCTGTTAGCTCTTGGTGCATCGACTGCAATATAGGAATGCGGCATAAATCTGCTAGTACGGCCCCAGCATCAACTGCGGCAAGCTGATTGGCATCTCCTAAAAGAATGAGTCTCGCGCCAGGCTTGATAGCACTGACTAGATGATTGGCCAGCTCCACCCCTAACATAGAGGCTTCATCAATGATGACGACGTCTTCACTCAGAGGATTGTCCGCGTGGTAGCGCGGTCGCCCACTCTGCCCTATACCGAGCAAGCGGTGGATGGTCTTAGCTTCTTGCAGTTGCATACTCACGCCTGCGCTATCTAATGCTACTTGTAGCGACTCTTGCATCCGCTGGGCGGCTTTCCCTGTAGGAGCAGCCAATGCCAAACTGGCACTTTGTTCTTTTGTGGCGCGCTTAGGCTTCTCATTAGCTGTTGAGTCAGTAGTTTGCATATCTTTAAGCGCAATGACCAACTGCGCTACTGTATAGGTCTTCCCTGTCCCCGGTCCTCCGGTAATAATGCTAAAAGCGCTGTTATTGGCCATGTCAATCGCTGCTTGTTGTTCTGTATTTAGTTGTTCATTTACAGTGATAGGTAATGGTGTGACTGGGTAAGTACTAATTTGTTGAATCTTTTTGGCTAGTGTGTGTTCTGCTTGCCAAGTTCGTTGAAGCCATAAAGTTATGCTTAGGCTATTTTGAGTATTAATTACTTTAAATCGTATGGGCGTGGTATCAGTGGTACGGGTATCAGCGAATAGATTATTATCGTGGATAAGTTGAATAAAATTGCTTAGGCTATTTCGGCTATGACCATCGAGCTTATTCATACGTAAGAAGTGGTCATATAACTTGCACCCTAACTCATAGCGCTCCGTCAATATCTTACTCTCATGCCGCGGTAGAGCCAGCTGTACGATGACTTGCGGCCATCGCCTTAATAACTCACCTAACGAGTCTGTAGCTAGATTAGCATTCGCTTTATCCTCTTCGCTTAGGTCTGAACTATCCCCAGTAGGCTGAACTGCTTTATCGAGATAGTCTGACAATGGCGATAGCAAAGTAGTCAGCAGTTGCTGTTGCCAAGTATGCAGCATAGCCGACGTATTCACAGCACTGCTAGTCTCACTATCAGGATGACTGTCTATACTAAGCGCCAATACTGTATGTCCCTCTTCCAACTGCTGTGCTAAAGCGATAAATAAAGCTTTAAACAGCCAATCATTCACCTGACCGTCTAGATCTTCAATAATCGCAGCACTACCCTGCCCTATAAAAGCCGTCTCGTAAGCTTGCTTATTCTGCGCTCTTCTTTGCAATAGATAGTCGCTGATCGTATGCGCCCACGGTTGAGGTACTTGGCTGACAGTATTAGGATTGGTCATGTTATTGGCTGATTTCATATGAGTGTCACTGATTTTTGGTAATAAATGTGGTGTCATTAGCGAGTTGGCTTACCAAACGCTGCATCTAAGGCTTTGATAAAGTCGATAGGAATTTCCCATTTAACTAAGCCAAAGCGTTGCTGTGACAATATTGTCTGGCTGTTGTTCGGAGTCTGCTGAGCCTCAGAGCTATTCTCTAAAGAAGGCGCTAAGGTCCCACGTAAAAAGACATACTCTACCGCACCGAGGTACTGGTGCTCATTGCCGATATAATCTGCAATACGGATAGAGAGAAAACGATGGAGTGCGACCTGATAAATCGCGGCTTGCAGCCAGTATCCGGCTTTGCTCATGGCTTCAGATAGAGTATGTTGATTATAATTGCTTAGGCTATTTCCTAAATAGTTACTCTTATAATCGACAACATAATATTTGCCAGCGTGCTCATAGACTAAGTCAATCTCGCCGCGTAGATAGCGGTATAGATGCGGGATATTATGCTTGGTCAACACCACATGCTTATCAGGATCATCTGCTAGATGCTGACGAAAGATATCGCTAATGGCCTCAGCGCGAAATCCCTCAGACAGACCCATATTAAAGCTCAGTTCGGCAAAGCGTTTATTAGTGGGTATCGCTTTTAGCGGTTGATTGGACGCTAGTAGTGGTGTCTCTAACACTTCTGCTATCCAATTTTTCAGATCTCTATGATGCATATCGTCTATTTTATTTTTATCTTGTGTCTTGTCCTTTTTATTTTTTAAGATGACGCGTTGCTGTTCTTGACTGGCGTAGTGAATCGGCAATTGATAGTCACGGATGGCCTTATCAATTACCACAGACCATAGAGCCTGCTCGGTAAAGTCTATCTTTTCGAAAACTTGGTGCAGAAATGTACCTGCATTGGCACCTTTGACAAAGCTAAAGCGTATATCGTCTACAGGCTTCAGCGCTGCCCAATCATCTTCAGCAGCTAAGGTGGCCGCATTGTCCCAATTGGGCGTAGTCGCGATATAAAGGTCATCATCTATGCGCTCATCCATAACCGCTAAGTCTTGGCTCTGCTCCCCTAGCTGCCGTGCTAAAGCGGTAAAACTGGTCTTTGCCCAACCATAAAAGAACTTATCGGGCATCAGCGTATCTATATTTGGGTAAGGAATACGGGTAACGTCGTTAATTTCATTAGAGGGTGTAGCGATTGCTAATGAGGACTGTTTTTTGCTGTCTTTTTGACAGTTATGATAGTCAAAGATTTTGCTGCCCGCTAGCCAGCCCACTTGGGATTTTAGTCTCTCGGGTAAGGCCAGCTCTTTATCATCACAACTCAGCCAAAAAAACGCCGGTCTACTCGTCAATTTTGTCTTTTTAGAGAGGTCTTTTAGGACAATATAAAGCTGCTCACTGGCCCGAGTAAAGGCCACATACCCCAACCGCTTACGCTCGCTATAGTTCTCTGTAGTTTCTATATCTGTAAAAAAGTTCTCATCGTGCGGCTTGCCCTTAACTGGTGACAAGCGGCGCTGCCAACCTATGGCTTGTTCGCTCTCCTTGGTCTCTACATTATACAAATACAACCCATGTTTCTCACGCGAACCCGCCTCATTGCTGGCCGCATCCATACCTAATACATAGACGATAGGAAATTCTAAACCTTTAGATTTATGAATAGTCATTAGCTGAACGCCTGACTCGGTGGGGAGTGGCTGCTGTTTGGCCCAGTCTCCCGTAGGCGCGGCCTCCATATTTTGCTTGTACCAAGACAGTAACTCATGCTCGCCCATATTCATGCTGTATTGCGCCAAGATATCTAATAAGTGACGAAGATCCATAATATGGCGCTCACCGTCTGGTAGCGACGCCAGACTCTGCCAAGCACCCTTAGGATGGATCGGACTAACCCCTAGCAGATGATGCAAGGCAGGCAATATACCGCGCTTTTGCCAAAGCTCTGCCGCCTTTTTGATATGGGTAATAAAGTCTTGGTAGCATTGTGAGCTTCGATCTTCAGGTGCATGATCCGTAAGACCACTCCCCACTGTCAGATCATCGTCTGCCTCACCATGATGGTCATGACTGGCCATCATCGCTTTGACTTGACGTAGGCTTAAGCCAAAAAACTGACTCGTAAGCGCTCGGTTGATGGTGTCGCGGCGGTATGAGCGCAGCATTGCCTCCATTAGTGCGACTAAATCTGCCGCTATCATGGTCTCAAAAATACTGACTTCACTAGTGCTTAAGGTCGGGACATTGAGTTTAGTGAGATACGCCTCAATTTGCTTCAGCTCAAGCTTTCTTCTGCCTAATACCCCAATGTCACTGGGTCGAATCGGACGACCATCAATGGTTTGCTGGCTCTTGAGTAGTGAGGCGATATGTAGAGCGGTTGCTTCACTTTCATCGTAGTCTGCTTCATCCTTGGGCAGGTGAATAATAGTGAGCGGCTTAGTCGGTAGCAGGTCTTGAATAGTAGGCGGTAAAGGCTGCTCGGCTGGCTGACTTTCTACTCCTACATCATCATTGCCTGAATCACTAGCTGTCTCTATTGCTGATTGCCAAGACAACTTGGTATTTTGATTATGGGCTTCAATGTATTGATAGTGAATATTTTCGCCAAGCTCTGATAAGGCGACATGATGTTCTTCTTTTTTACTTAGGCTATTTTTATCATTGGCTATTAGCTCAAATTGTGAACTGCTATTACCTTTTGTAGTTAGCGGTAATGGACAACCAAACCAATGATTTAATGCATCGATTAGGTAAGCGTTAGAGCGACGGTTGAGATTCAGCGTCATAATACTGCTGGTAAACTTGGCCTTCATGTAGTTATAGTTGGCCACGTCGCCACCACGAAAGCCGTAAATCGCCTGCTTCGGATCGCCGACCAGCAATAAAAATGTGCTTATTTTTCTCTCATTGTTGCTACTATCAACGGCTTGGCTATTTGTCTCGACATTGTTAACTGCATTATTACTGGCGCTATTCAACAGCTCTTCATGAGTAGGGTTAGGATTGGTCTGGCTAGGCAGATAAATGCGCTCAATCATCTGCGCCTGCTCGCCATTAATATCTTGCGACTCGTCAATTAGAGCCACTGGATAATGGTGGCGGATATAGCGAGCGAGCTTGTGCCCTTGTCTACCTGATAAAGCTTGGTTAAGACGCACCATCTGTAGGGTAAAGGTGGTCTCGTTGCGCTCTTCTAAAATGCTGGCCAGCTTCTTGCGCACGCTTATGGCAATATTGCGGTTGAGATTAGTGACTATGTTGTCTAAATACTCGTCTAACTCATCGGTCTTATCGTGAATTGCTTTTAAGGTTTTTATGGTTTCTAGGTTGATAAATGTATTATGAGATTCTTCAGTTTTACTATTAAACCCTACCGTCTTCCCTTCTGTATCAGGAAATACACTTTTTATTGCATGGTAAATCTTACTGGCATCGTCGTTTAAATGATTATAAAAAACATAACCATACTGACATACAGCCTTTTGAATATCAGCTATGTAGGTAATTCTGGTGTCCAAATTTGACCGGCCTCTTATACCTTGCGACTTTCTGTATTCTTTATCAAAATAAGGCTCAATATCTTGGAAGTCTAATGCTATAAATCTCTCTAGAAGCGCTTCTAATTCAGCAAAATCAAAAGCATCAGCCAGCTTGACCTCATCAATGGGCGCAGAAATAAAAGTCAACGCTTTATTAACCGCTTGACGATGATCGTCAATAGTCGTCAGCTTGCCCTGCTCTTGCAGCAATTGATAAATCTTAGGCTGCTCATAATAAAGCTGACTCTGAAACCGGCGTAGCTCATCATGAATAATACCATCTGTCACGACTTCAACATCTTCCGTAATGCCCATGCCTTGGCGATAGCCGGTCTCTGCGCTATATTCTGACAGCCACTTTTGTGCCAAGCTGTCTAGTGTCCCGACGAACAGCTTATCTAAAGTCGTCAGCACCAGCTCGGTACGCCGAATAGCCTCAGCTAAAGGATAGGTCGTCACATGATCGAGCAAATATCCCACCAAGTGTAAGTTAATAGGGTCATTCACACGCTCACTCATGCCAGCCAGCTTTGCTTGCTCTTGCAGCCACTCTTCTCGTACTTTTTCAAGCTTGCTTCGTTCAACTGGGCTAATCTTTAATATTTTTTTATCCGTTTCTGTATTTTTATGAGACGATTTTTTCTTCTCAGGCAGCACCTGCAAGGCGTCAGGGTATAACGCCTCCCTATAATTGGTATTGTCCTGCAAGCTACTAACCCATTGCAGCACTTGATAAAAATCAATCAGTCGGTCATTCACACGCTGACGCATCTCTGCTGCTGCCGCCCGAGTAAAGGTGGTAGCGATAATCTGCTCAGGGGGACGCTTAGCTTCAATTAACAAGCGCAGCAGGATACCGGTCAATGTCCACGTCTTACCAGTGCCTGCAGAGGCTTCGATCAGATGCTCGCCGGTCAGCGCAATACGTACTGCTGGAGGCTTGTCATTGAGCACCTGTAAAGCCGAAGCTCCAGCGTTATTATCTGGATTTAAAGTCTCAGGAGAAGACTGAGGAGATGTTGGCGGCATAGTGGTCATATCGTTGTTTTAGGTCTTATTGAGTCATAGTGGTCATTTCAGTAAAGTCTATAGCGCGTTAGCAAAGGATAAATTGCAGCTCTATTACCCTCTGCTGGCACAGTGCCCTGTCTATTCTTTTATGGGTACAAGGGCTTCAAACATAGGCTGATACATAGGCACAGCCAACGTAGTTAATGACGTTGATAACGCAGAAAATACATCGCCTTGCCCTAGCAGTACATACTGCCAGATGGCATGCTGCGAGCAGGTATCGTAAACCGTATCCGCATGAAACCCAGGTGCTAGCCAGTCGCTAAAATCACTGCGTTTTGGATAATAAACCTTTACCTCACCTGTCTTTTTATCTGGTGTAGCGGCCTCTTTGACTTTATCAAGATAAATCAGCGCATAGCTTGGCAAAAGGGTCATCGGTACTTGTCCTGCAAGATTCGCAAAAATTGCCCATTTTATCAGCTGCATGACCGCTTGCTCGTAGATAATAGGCTTCAGCTCGAAGGTTACGATATCTTTATAGGCTTTAACTTGCGAGCTGCTACTATTAAAACGCCAAATACTGCGACCATTATCTGTAGCAACTTGTGCAGGTGTGGTATGACGAGCCACTTGCCAATAAAGATGTGCCAGCCAAAAACGGAGTAAATGCTTGGGGCTGGCAGAGTTTGGTAGTATATTTAGCCAGACTTTATATTCTGTAGCTTCTGCACAAGGCACCGCCCCTTTTAGCGAAAGCTCGTTGGGCAACCACTCTTTAATCACCTCTAAGCCAATAGCTTTAGACTCAGTAGCTTCAGTAGAAGACTCAGCTTGAGCGTCTTTAGATAACGCTGCATAAACTTGGGTCAGATTAACCTTGGTGGTCACCTCTTGGGTTGGGGTCAATAAGCTTTCCCCCGCAGCAGGGAAATCAGGGCTGTCTATATCAATGTCCAGCTTTTGCAGCTGCGCTTTAAAGTCATCACATTGGCGTTGTAGCTTAGCCAGTTGATGGCTTAAGGTCGTCTGCCGAGCGACCCCTGCCGGTATCATTTTGTCATACACTAGCACTTGAAGATTATCATCGGCACTATGACTGGTAGCAGAACTAGTAGAGGAAGACTCGTGAGAATCTGGATCACTTGTATGATTGGCATGTAGATGCTTTAGTAGCTCATCGTCGATTTGATAGCGGGTAAGACTATCCAATGACAGAGGCTCTTGCCGTGATAGCGACGCTTCTGTTTGAGTTATCAGCACTTGCTGCTCACGTAAAAACTGCTTGGCAGGATGGCGTACTTGCCATAGCAGCGACTGAATATCTATCTGCTCAATGGCAAAGATACTTTGACGCAGCGCTTTGGCAAGCTCTGCCTCAGTAAGATGATGATTATCAACACTAACCAGCTTGACAATCTCTGCCAACTCTTTATTAGTGAGCTCAGCAGCCTGTGAGTAACTAGAGTTATTACCTAGTAGCTTGGCCAAAGCTCGATATTGTGGCGGCGTCGGTAGCGTTACCGTCCGTTCAATACTAGGAGCAGAGGTTCTGACTGTCACATCGTCGTATTCATCATAACTCTTGCCCCTACCGTTATTATTTATCTTGCGCTTATTCAGCTCATTAAACACCGACTGCCAGACCTTCGCGGGAGGGTATTGCCGACGTTGTTCTAGCTTCGTCCGCTGCATGGCAGTATCGAGCAACTGTCGCCAACTGTCATCCTCAGTAGCTTTATTACTAACTTGGTTTTTATGACTAGTTTCGTTATTACCAACAGTTGCATCGATATCCGCCCCCTGTCCTATACTTAGAGGTTCACTAGCATTTGTCGCTGAGCAAGCGTTTAAACGCTTGCCATTATTCAACACATGGCTGTCATTAAAGAGTGCGCTGTCTACCTCAAATAAATCACGGGCGAAAGGCAGTGCAGGGTGATGCGTCACAAGCCAGCGCTCTACTAGCTTGGGTAAGTAGCGCTGAATCTGCTCAGTCGTTGCCGAATCTGTTTCACTACTTATACCTCCACCAGCGCCTACGCTATCAAGCGGTTGCCATTGCCATTTGACCTCACCTTGCAAGAACTGTAGCAATTCGCTGACGGGATTGGCCGGTAGATGCTCATGAGTATCAGTGAGACTTTGGCCATTATAAAATATCCAACAGGCAGAGCGAGCACACAGTAGCGCGTCTAAAAACGCGCCATTATCATCATCTTCACTAAAGCGATCACCGCGCTGTGCTATCCCGGCTTTCATTAAGTCATATCGGTTGTCACGGTCACGATTGGGAAACTCAGAGATATTCATATTTAACATGACGACCAGCCCAAAGGGCACATTGCGCAGAGCACCAAACCGACCAAAGGTAATTACCCCTGTCGGCTCGGCACTGACTTGCTGACTCTCTAACTCATCCTCAATACTGTCGAGCATAAAGCTCAGCTTCAACGGCAGTTTTTCGACATTGCTAAGCCGCTGCTCAAGGTTATTTGCCTCATCATTAGCGCCATCAGTATTACTGTAATGCCTATAATGGCGATTGGCACGCAGACTAGATTTAAAGCCGTTCATGGCCTGATAAATCGCCCGCATACTACGCGTTTGGTCAACTGCAGCGAAATAAGTATGGATCACTTGCGACTCAATCTGCTTAAGCCACTCTTCAGCCTGTAAGCGTTGCTTATGGTCATCTCGACGTGCCACAAGCCCTTGATAAATGCGGCACAGTGCTTCAATCAACGGCGCGTCATCTAGACTGATACCAGCTAGTGGTAGGGTCTTCTCGGGTAGCACATTATCGGGCCACTGTAAGGGATAAAGACTAGCATTCACCTTCGCCTCAGGCATGATCAGCCCTAAGGTCAACTTGTCTAGCGCATGGGCAAAGCTAAAGCGATAATCATAATCATGGGTGTCTAGACTCTGCTGCAGGTGCTGCTCATCGAAGCCACGTACAAAACCGGCTTGAATTAATAGATCACAACCACGACTCATCTGCTCATGAGTAAGACCAAAGCTCTCGTACAGCGGCGGCAGCATGAGCCAGTCCAAAACCTCAGGCGCTTCAAACCGTGCACTCTCACTGCCAAGCAATCGGTAAAAGCCGCTAACAGCCTCCCACAGCTGACGAATAGACGTATCGACAACACCCGTCACTTTAGCTGGTAGCGTTAGCCCATCCTGACCTTTTCCATCGACAAAGACCGAATTAATTAAGGCATGGTGGCGATCGACATCAGGTAATAGCACCACAATATCTGAGACGTGCCGTCGGCTGCCATCAGGGTTGCGCTCATTGAGCCAGCGGCCAATCATACCGCGCAAGATCTCTAGTTGGCGCTGTAAGCTATGACAAGCGTGAATGCTTAGGCTATTATCTTGCTCTGAGACATTCCATTCGCGATGCTTTACAAAGCGCTTTTGTTGCAGCGTAGCGTCTGAATGCCAATCATCAGGCTCGGCATCAAGTTCGGCAAAGTCCATCTGCAACTGCTCGCCCAACGCTTGACTGACTCGGCCCACTGTGGCTTGCTGAGTCGCCGCTTCATCTAACATCAACACGTCATTTTGCAGTCGCGCCAGCAAGCTGTCATGGGGATAGTCGTCTGCCCAAGCGCCACTGCTATCCGTTGCTGAATACGCTAAGCTTGCTTGTTTATACTCGGACTCATAGTCAGGGTCATCTTCTTCCGTAAACCTATCTTGCCAATCAATGACAATATCGTCGTGAAATTCGTTTCCCGAAAGACCTGCCAGCATAGCGAAAGTCTCTCGCGACTGCTTGCCTAACCGTGATAATAGTGCATGACCATGATCACGAAGGAATACACTCTTTGGATTAATAATTTTTTGACGCTGAAGCCAGACTTTATCGACAATATCTGCCCAGAATAACTTAGAGGGATTGTAATGTAACAAGGTAATGTTAGTGTATCGCGACAGACGCTGCAAAAAGTCCAGCTCGTTTTGCGGCAGCTGCTGAATGGTAAAAATGCGTAGCGCCTTAGGCAAGGCTTGGCGCTCATTAGCCTGATTGTCTTCTAATGCTTGCCAAAACAGCTCCTCAATAGCTACTCGATGCTGGTGCACGCCAGCAAATAGATGATGCCAAAGATGACGCTGCGCCACTTCAAGCTCGCAATAATGAGCAGTCAACCAAGGTGGCGTTTGACTGGCGTGTTGGTCAAAGCGCTCTGATAGCTCATCTTTTTCTTTAATCATAGCTTCGACATCAAGGCCTTCATTATTTGACCATGAGTTGAGCCAGTTATCTCGGTGGGTCAGGTAGCGGTTAAACACCCGAGCAAGATCGGTAGCAAGTTGCCACAGCCGCGTCTCCTGTTGCACCGGGTCACTATCATCGCCCAGCAATGACTCTAACAAGGGGTGCACAGGATGACTTTCATCCTCCATAATACTCTGGCGATAATAAGTCAGATAACCAAACAATCGCCACTGCATTACCGTGGTCGACAGAACGGCAACTTCGGGTACATTTAATAAAGGTGTATTTGGGTTACCCTCAGCAAGCCAAGCGTTGTGTTTCGAGAGCACATCCTGCATAAGGGTCCACTGATACTGACCCCAAAACTTAGTCGTCACTAGCGTACTAATCCCCGCACGGCTGGCAATAGTCTTATCCAGCCAATCGCCCAAAACCATCGACGGCACGATAACTATAAACTCATCAAAGATAGCGTGTTGCTTAGACTGGTAAGCTTTGAGCAAATGCGAAACCAAACGCTCAGTGCGGTGGGATTGGATAATGGTAAACATAAATAAAACCTAGGATAACGCTCTAATCAAATGGCTGCATCTTGTAATGTTTGGACGATAGTCAATACATTCTAGCTCTGACACAAAGTCACTGCTATCCACCTACCTTGGGCCTCTCATGACCACTAGCCAAAGGGTGTATAGCAGTGACTCGTGTTGGAGCTTTTTAAACAGGAATGACTATAGCCATATCCTACAACGACAACTAGAAGCTACTTTGATAAGCATTAAGAGACGAATCTATTCAATAATTTAAAATAATCTAGAGGTGGTTTTTTGATATTTTTACAAATACTGAGCTTAGAAGATATAAAGTCAAAATGCCCTTCTAGTAAAATAGAGTGCCACGAACCTTGTTAAAATACTAGTAAGTGGCCATTAAATGACCGGCAAATCGCACCCTTTACGACAGTAGTTGTCGCATAGTGCTTAATCCATACCGCTCCAAAGGTAAGAATTATCGATTGCATCTTCAGCCATTATATTTTTAGCGTTGCGCGTTAGAATTGACTTGAGAATTTAAAGAAAGACTATAAATCAGTAGTTCTCATGCTATTAATGCCTGATTGTGAGCAAGATAATGTGGCTTTGCTGAGGATTGTTCAAGAGTCATGCTATCATAAGCTGCAAATTTTACGTTAATGTGTGATCTTTAACTTATTTCTAAGTGTTATTTTTCAATTGTTGATCTGCCTTAATAAGTGGATCGACGTCTCCAACTTTGACTAAGGTAACCTGACTATGCCACTGCGTCCTGTTGATGCCATTTTTGTCCACCCCGAGCGGCGATGCTATGTGATTTATCATGGCGGTGAGCTGTGGCAGCTGACTCGAATGAAGCTTGATGTGGCTTCTTGGTGGCGTAGGCAGGCCTATCGTGGTGATCCAAATGCTTTATTCCTTAGCCACAATCAATATATTGAAGATACTGAATTAGCCCGTAAGCTTAGAACGCTAGACTTGCCTAAAAACTTGCATGGCACTAGCTTCCCTAAGTTTAAAGATTGGTGGCTAACCCATGGTTTTGATTGGCTAAAAGATATTATTACCAAAGGCGAGTCTCCCTTAGCCGGTCATGCCAAATCAAGCGAAGATAAAGATACGCCTGCGCCAGCGATAGATACTACTCCAACCAACAAAACGACTGATTCACCTTTGACAGGTCAGCTTGAGAGCAGGGCAAAACAATCAACGCAACCCTCCAGTGGCAATATCTTTGACGATATGTTGGCAGAGCTTGCCGATGAAGTTCTGCATTCTCGCTGAGTCGTCCACTCACACCACCTTGGACGTCGTTAACACCCGATTTTAGATGATATCTTTATGTCGTCCTTCTCTGCCCTAACTTGATTGTATTAAGACTGCTTGTATGAAAAAAATCAAAGCCATACTGATTGGCCTAATTTTATTGACGACGACCTTATTGATGGCTGCCTTAAGCTGGATGTGGCAACGAAATAGCTTGAATGTCAACCCGCTACCGATTCCTGCCACCAGTGCAGACCTTCTTGCCGCTGCTAATGACAGTTTTACTAGCGCTAAAACTGTGGGTTTAGTGACTTCTGACACGCAGGCTGTCACTGTCAACCCCACGTCGTCTCATATTCAGCTGTGTGCCGATCGTAGCATTCAACCCGCATTGGATGCTCTTATCACAAGCTTTAAACAGCGCTATACAGATTTAAATGTGGTAGCGACTTATACCAATTCAGCACCGATAAGTAAGGATTGCGCTGTGCACCATCAAGACATTCTCCTCTTCGCGCAGCCGATTACCGCTCAAACTCTAGACCGCATCCAAAGCATAGCCAATAAGCCTAACGACGATAGTCAGAGCTTACTGGCAGCCGAATCTTACGTGCGGCCTTTTAGCTATAGCCTGCAACAAAAGCAGCGCTTAATGGGGGTTCAGTTAACTGACAAACCGGGCGCTATTAGTCTACGTAACTATCTCCTATCGAGTATGGGGCAAGATATCTTTGTCCAATTCGGTTATGACAATATTGATGGTTATCGAAACCAAGTCGCGGATCTATTTAATGATTCAGGCATCAAGACTTCTTAATAGCCATAGCTTTTTTGCTGCCTTGGCTATTGCTGTTTTATTTATGGCTGTTTTTAGGAGCAATCAGCACTTGCGCGCTAACAGTAGCACTAAAGCTGCATTATTTATTACTGTGATGATTAGTAATGCTCTTATAGTAGCGCCATAATAGGCCAGTTATCAGCGTTTGCACATTGCTTTATTTAAGACTTTTTCTTACAATAGCTTGGTTTAGTTCACTTTGACCTTTAAATAGGCCTTTCTAACAATTTAACATTACTGATAGATCGTCATTATTTTGCGCTCATAGCTCAACAGGATAGAGCAGTTGCCTCCTAAGTGACCGATCCAGGTTCGAGTCCTGGTGAGCGCACCATCTATTATATTTAGACACCCCTTCACATCCCTCAACCTGCCTAAAACCCTGATAAACGTCGGCCTAAGTGTTTAATGATGTCTATTTATTGATACAAGCAAGCCGAGCGCAGGCTATACAGCAGTATGGCTAGTGAGGATGACAACGTAACAGCTTTACTGTGGGCCAACTATAGAAAGTAGTAGAAGAATATATTCTTGGTTAGAATCTACTAGGGCATACCCTCAATTAGCTCACGAAGCTTAAAATAAGGACACGTCCTAGCTATTAAGACAATTTTGGACATAAAAAAACCTCTTAGAGCCTCATAGGCTAAGAGGTTTTTCTATGTCCTTCCTAGCAAGCTAGGTTAGATTTGGGGTGGCAATCGCAGTTAGGCAGCTTAATCGCGATGGATTAATTATAATCAACTGCCCATATAGGCACTACTTTAATTAGCTGCAATATTCGCTGAGTTTGGCACGATTTTTTTGTAGCTTAAAGCATAAGCAAACACGATGAGAAAGCACACTAATGGTAATGCATATGAAACATGTGTTCCAAAGTGATCACCCATTTTCCCCATGAAGTATGGCATCACAGCACCACCAACAATCGCCATGATCATAAACGAGCTACCAATCTTAGTTTTAGACCCTAGATTCTTCACACCCATTGCAAATATAGTCGGGAACATACTCGACATAAAGAAGAAAACCGAGATTGCAGCAATTACCGAAACATAGTCAGTACCTGAAAGAATCACTGCGCAAAGCGCTGTATTAATTATGGCATAAATCATTAATAATTTATTTGCAGCGATCTTGGACATTAGTGCTGTACTAATGAAGCGACCAATCAAAAAGGCAAGCATCGCAATGGACAAGAAGTAAGCACCTTGCTGGCTTGAGCTTTGTGGCCACGTTTCTACCATCAAGTTAATAAAGAATGCCCCGACACCAACTTGTGCTGCCACATAGAAAAACAGAGTAATTACGCCGAATTTAAATTCTTTATATGACCACAATGAGGCGCTACTATTTTTAATATTAGCTGCATCAAGTTTTGCTTCACTTTCACGTAAGTCCGGTAGGTTGGCTTTGGCAAATAATGCAATCAAAATAATCACAATAACCGCAATGCCGACATAGGTGTAAGTGACAGCAGTAAAATCCCCTGAGGCTTCTACGCCGCTATCGCTGAAGAAAAATAAACCGCCAATTAGTGGGCCAAAAAATTGACCAAGACCATTGAATGACTGAGATAAGTTCAAGCGTTGTTCTGCTGTCGTAGGGTCACCCAGTGCCGCTGAATACGGATTGGCTGCTGTTTCTAAACAGCCCAATCCCAAAGCTAGTACAAATAATGCAAAAAGAAAAAAACTAAACGTTAACTGCATTGCTGCCGGTACAAATAGCAAAGCACCAATGGCATATAAGGACAATCCTAAAATAATACCCGCTTTATAGCCTTTTTTATTGATAAACAAACCTGCAGGTAACGCAATGACAAAATAAGCACCGAAATAGGCCGCCTGAATTAGGCCTGACTGCGCCTTAGTAATATGCAGCGCTTCCTGAAAATGCTTATTTAAAACATCTACTAAACCATATGATAGGCCCCACATAAAGAACAGTGTAGTGACCAACATAAAGCCCAATCTGAATTGTGGTTCTGTTATTTTCGCTTTCATATTTTACATCCTTATACCTTATTTCGTCCTTGCATCAATTTAAGAGTTCAAATCAAATATTTTTGTCATCTCAACCCATTTCTCATCTGCCATAGCACTTGGTAGTGGCTGCTGAAACTGAGACATCAACGTCTCCCACTCCACGTTTTTCGGTTCAGATAGAGCAATCTTATTGGCTACTTCTGGATCATAATCATCTCGAGTGTCCATGATCATAAACAGCCGGTTTTCTACTTGCCAAATTTGCATATCTAGCACACCACGCTGCTTGATATTATCAGCAATTTCAGGCCAAATTTTTTGGTGGAACTCCTGATATTGCTTTATTTTTTCCGCATCCTTTATTAGATCAAGCGCTAAGCAATAGCGTTTCATTTAAGCTCTCCTGCTTAAGTTATTTTATCGGCACTGGCTTTCAAAGTTTAATTTAATTAAATTAATCCAATGCACGGTCCAAGTGTGTATAGCCACCGTCCACGAACAGCAATTGGCCTGTGGTATGCGATGAACGTTCTGACAATAAAAATACCGTGGTGTCTGCAATCTCCTCAACTGTGGTCATACGATGACCAAAAGGAATATTTTTGGTAATTTGTGCAAGTTTTTCCTGTGGGTTATCAAAGCTATCAACCCAGCGTTGATATAAAGGTGTCATGACTTCTGCTGGCAGTACTGCATTTACTCGAATACCGTCATTGCGATATTGCGCCGCCCATTCTCTGGTCAAAGCCAAGCGACCACCGTTCGATGCTGCATAGCCACTGGTATGACCTTGACCGGTTAAAGCCACTTTAGAACCGATATTAACAATGCTGCCTTTACTGTTTTTTAAATGTGGAATGCAGTAGTGAGCCATCATGAAGTAGTGAATCAGGTTCTTATCTAATGACTGCTTAAAGGCGTCAACGCCATCTTCCAACCCAACATTGTCATTGACACCGGCATTGTTCACTAGGCCATCAATGCGACCATGCTGTTCAATCACTGCTTCAACTTCTCGTTTGCAGGCTTCTTCATCCCTCAAGTCGAGCTGATGAAAAGAGTAAACTGCCTGCTGTGCATCTAAGGCTTCAATAAACTCTGGCTTCAAGTCAGAACGGCCAAAGATCGCTACCACAGCCCCTTCCTGCGCCAAGGTCAAACTAATTGCGCCGCCAATTCCCGCACCACCGCCAGTGACCACAAATACTTTATTGTTAAGTTTTAAATCCATTAAAATGTACTCCTATATTTATTTTCTATCGCTGTAAAGATTCAGAGCTCACAGTTTTCGTCGTTGATTGATCTAAGTAGTTGATTGATCTAAATGGTTTAAATGACTGCTGTATTGTTTATAACTTATACAGACGCTGGGCCGTACCACTTTCAACTTGTAGCCGCTCTGATTCACTCCAGTGCCGCGTCCACTGCTGCCAAAAATCCATTAACTTAGCATATGAGTGCGTGGCATAGGACACAGGCCAATCTGAGCCCCAAACCAAACGCTCTGGACCAAATAGCTCTAATGCCGTATCAACGTGAGCTTGAAAATCCTCAGCTTTACAATTAGGACCACCCTCTGTCACTAAGCCCGAAATTTTTAAGTTAACGTGCTTTAGAGGTACAAGTCGCTGCATCATATTGACCCAGCTATCAAAACCTGTTTTGCTATACATTTTTGGTTTTGCTAAATGATCCACCACTAGCTCATAACGGTCATGACGCTCGCAAAACTGCACCGCTGCATCAAGATCTTTTTGATGAATTAGGACGCCGTATAACAACTCTGCCTGCTGAATTTTTTCAACCCCTAAATTGAATCCTTTATGATGTGTCATATAAGCACTAGGATCTTTTTCATCTTGGAGCATATGGCGAAAGCCTTTCATCTTCGGATTACGCTTAAATGCATCTAACTGCATATCGGCATCTTGTTCAAAATCGAACCAACCAATAATCCCTTTGATCAGCGCATATTGCTGTGCAAGGTCGCTGAGATAGTCATTTTCCGCTGCACATGGTCTTGCCTGTACTGCAATAATGCCATCGATATTATCCGTCAGCTGCGGACATAAATCTTTTGGTAGCATATCCTTGGCAATAGGAGCTAAATCCCCCTGAATCCAAGGAAACTCATCCGCAGAATATTCCCAAAAATGTAAATGGCTATCGATCACTTAACACTCCTTGTTAATCGCTTCCCATACTTCTGATGATCCCGCTGACCCTAAAAGAATCACTCCGAGAAAGTCTCATTGCAGTTTTTGCTGCAAATCCTCCTTGATTACTCGCCTATCAATCATCCTTTGATATGAGTCGCTCTACATCCTATTAAAACGGCTAGACCTGTCTTATATTTATGACTATTCACGAAATAAATATTGCTGAATAGACGCAGCCTTCATCTCAATCGAAAAACCTGGTAGCTTTGGTGGCATATAGGCTGCGTTTTCAATGACACATGGTTCAATAAAATGCTCATGCAAATGATCGACAAACTCAGTGACACGGTCATCTTTTTCAGCAGAGAACCACAAGTAATCAATCATGGACAAGTGTTGAACATATTCACATAGACCTACACCGCCAGCATGTGGACATACCTTCAGTCCGTATTTGGCTGCCATTAATAACACAGCTAACACTTCATTAATCCCACCCATACGGCAGGCATCAATCTGAACAACGTCAATGGCTTCACGCATGATAAATTGCTTGAACATAATACGGTTCTGACACATCTCACCTGTGGCCACTTGAATTGGAGCAATGGCCTGACGGATAGCGCGGTGAGCTTCTACATCATCTGGAGAGGTGGGTTCTTCAATAAACCAAGGCTTAGCAAACGCCAATTTTTTTACCCAGTCAATGGCTTCCTGACGCTCCCAAATCTGATTGGCATCGATCATCAAATGGCGGTTTGGACCGATAATTTCACGAGCAATGCTCACGCGGCGAATGTCTTCTTCGACATTACGACCAACTTTTAACTTAATGTAATTAAAGCCTTCGTCTATCGCTTCTTGACACAAGCGTGCTAGTTTCTCATCGCTATAGCCCAACCAACCTGCAGAAGTGGTATAACAAGGATAACCTTCTTGTAGTAGCGTCTGCTCACGCTGGTCTTTAGCTACTGCGTTCGCTTTTAATAATGTCAGCGCCTCATCCGGTGTAATACAATCGGTGATATAACTAAAGTCAATACAATTCACCACCTGTTCTGGGGTCATGTCAGCTACCAGTTTCCATACCGGCTTACCTTCACTTTTTGCCCATAAGTCCCAAATGGCGTTAACTACAGCGCCTGTCGCTAAGTGCATGGCCCCTTTGTCTGGACCAATCCAACGCAATTGACTGTCTGACGTCAAATGACGCCACATTAATGCAGGGTTTTGTTTAACCTCATCAATATCTAAGCCAACCACCAAATGACGCATCGCTTCAATAGCAGCACAGCAAATTTCATTGCCACGGCCAATGGTAAAAGTCAGACCATGACCGCAAAGCGCATCATTGTCTGTCTTTAAAATGACATAAGCAGCAGAATAATCCGGATCAGGATTCATGGCATCCGAGCCGTCTAGGTGTTGAGAAGTGGGGAATCTGATGTCTAAGACTTCAAGGTCTGTAATTTTAAGCATTGTAAAAATCCATTTTTAACGTCATTTTTGGTAAAAACAATTTTTGTAAAAAACATTTCTTTAAGACACAACCTCCCTATTCATTGACATTGAATACAATGTAAATGATAAATAAGAGGCTGTCTTAAGATTGCAGAGGAGAGTTATGTTTATTCGGCAGCAATCACATTTTGCTGCTGCTCACCCAATCCTTCAATGCCAAGACGCATCACTTGACCGGGCTTCAAATAAACGGGCGGAGTCTGACCCAAACCTACGCCTGGTGGAGTGCCCGTCGAGATCACATCACCCGCTCGTAGGCCCATAAATTGGCTAAGATAACTGACAATGGTTGGTACATCGAAGATCATAGTATTAGTATTACCATCTTGATAGCGATGGCCATCTACTTCTAACCATATTTTCAAATTATGCGGATTTGGCACTTCGTCTTTGGTCACCAACCAAGGACCGGTTGGACCAAAAGTTTCACAGCCTTTGCCCTTATCCCATGTACCTGTACCTTCAAGTTGAAAGGCACGCTCAGACACATCATTAATTACGCAATAACCCGCTACGTAGTCCATGGCTTGTTCTTTGTCGATATAGCTACCGTCTTTACCAATGACGATACCTAATTCAACTTCCCAGTCAGTCTTATGGGAGTTACGTGGGATAACCACATCATCATTTGGTCCAACCACTGCGCTGGTCCATTTATTAAATACCACAGGCTCTGCTGGCACTTCTGCACCTGTCTCAGCGGCATGATCGGAATAATTTAGGCCTATGCAAATAAACTTGCCTATATTGCCAACGCACGCACCAATACGTACGCCTTCTTCTACTTTCGGCAATGTGTTTAAATCTAAAGCACGGATTTTATCTAATTCAGTTGCTAACACTGGACCATGAATGTCGCTGACTACAGCCGATAAATCACGGATGTTGCCATCTTGATCCACAATACCTGGCTTTTCTTGCCCTTTTGCACCAAATCTTAAAAGTTTCATTGCTTATTCCTTTAGCACTTCATTTTTGACTAAATACCCTCAATAGCTTATTGCTTCGCTATTGCCTTCATTTTTTAATCAATCAAATATGCCTTTAATTTGACTAATTCGACCAACCACCGTCAATCATATTGATTGTACCTGTGGTAAACGCAGATTCATCACTGGCCAAAAACAGTGCCAAAGCGGCAATCTCTTCTGCTTTACCGACTCGGCCCATCGGTTGACGTGCCACAAACTGTTGGTATACTTCATCCACGGTTTTATTTTGCTCTTTCGCTTGCGCTTCAATACGTTGATGCAAAGATGGTGAATCGACGGTACCTGGACAAATCGCATTACAGCGGATGCCTTGCAGAATATAGTCTGCCGCAATAGCTTTAGTCATGCCAATAACGGCAGCCTTAGTGACGCTATAAGAAAAGCGATTTGGGACACCTTTTATACTAGATGCGGCAGAAGACATATTGATTATCGAAGCATTGCCTTTTTTTAGCATCGCTGGTAAAAAGGCCTTAATCATGTGGTACATCGAATCTACATTGATCTTGAATGCTCGATCCCACTGATCTTGGTCACATTCTAAGATTGTACCTGCAGGTACCCAGCCAGCACAGTTGAACAATACATCCACATTTTGATATTTTTTTGCAAACTCATCTATTTGCTCTTTATCAGTGACATCTAGGTATTCCACTGTAATGTTGTCAAACTGTGTTTTAAGCTCATTTAGCAGCTCTAGATTAATATCTGTAGCAATAACATGCGCTCCCTCACGCGCAAATGCAATGGCGGTGGCCTGACCAATACCTTGAGCAGCTGCTGTGATGACACAAGTTTTATTTAGCAATCTCATTTTTCATCCTTGACTTTTACTTTATAATAAGAAGTTAAGCTCAAAATTGAACGGACCAATTTATGATCCAGACAACTAAAAACTCTCATAAGGTCCAGCCAATTTATAATATTTTCCTATTATTGGCAAGACCAATTTTAATTTAAGTTGAAATTTATGCAGCAAACTCGTATTTATCAAAATATTTTTAATAAAATTCAAGAAGATATCAAAGCCGGAGTCTATAAGGTAGGATCTAAACTGCCCCCTGAAAGAGACTTAGCCATGCAGCTAGGTGTCAGCCGCACCTCTGTACGAGAAGCTATGATTGCTTTAGAAGTCAACGGCATTGTTGAGGTTAAATTAGGTAGTGGTGTATATGTCATCAACGATCATCAAGATACTGCCAATCCACAGACAGGATTTAACACAACAGTGCATCCATTGTTGTCTCCACACTTACAAGAAGACGCGGTGATTACGCCCTTCGAAATATTGGAAGCGCGACTACTGATTGAGCCTTATTTGGCAGAGTTGGCTGCTAAAAATCGTACAGAGGCACAATTAGAAGATATCAAGGAAGCTTTTTTGATGAATGTTCGGGATAATTTGGAGCAGTCAACTGAACATATTGGTGACCGTCTGTTTCATATCCGTATTGCCGAGTCTAGCCAAAATAATGCCTACGCTTTTTTTCTGACCTTCTTACTCAGTAAACATTACACGGACTTTTTTAGCCGTTTGCGCAGCCTATACACTCCCGAAGACATGCCTTTACGCTCCCAGCTGGAACATCAAGAAATTATAACCGCCATTCAAAATCAGGATGCTCAAGCAGCTCACGATGCGATGAAGAAACATCTACAAAATGTAATACATATATTCGAAGAGTCTCAATGAACCACACCGAGTCCATCGAAGACTAATTTATTTCAGTCAAGCAGTAGCAACTACTGGGCTTGAACGGTGATGATGAGTGGCTATGTTTACAGTATTTTAGTCATCTGGCACGTCCCCTCGTAGACAGTCATCAGCACTTATTTATAAGCGTCTATTGAATAAATCATGATTTAACTGAATAAAGCTGTTCGTTACAGCCGCTGGACTTTACTATATTTGACATAGCGTCACATCCCTAAAATCTCCAAAGTTTTTGCATCATATCTCCCTAAGAAAAACTGCTGTAGCAGCTGCTCAAATACTGAGCCGTTATCCGCTGCCAATGCAAATAGAGTGAGTGAAGAGTGTAGCTTTAAATTATCAGGGCTGCCAAAAATTTCTAGAGCACTTTTATCAGTATGGACCAACAATAGCTCTGCACATTCTAATAGCCGTGTGCCCAACACCTCATGGCGCAAATAAGCTTTTGCTTGATCTAGGCTATCTAAGGCAAAACGCTGCGCCATTGCACTATGGCCTAGCCCTATCAGCTGCGGAAAGACAAACCACATCCAATGTGTGCGCTTGCGGCCTTGAGTCAGCTCTGCTACAACCTGTGGATAGACTGTGTTCTGCGCTTGAACAAAGTCATCAAATACAGCTTTATACATAGTGCTCATATTAAGTCTCCAGTTTGACAAATGAGTTGATTGCTTGATCTGTTGCTGGCGAACATGACAGAGTGCTGGTCATAACTGCCACCAAAACTGTATTGAAAGTTAAGACTAATGAAACTTACAGGCGCTATAGTCCGTTAAAAAATAAAAGGGATAAATAATGTTCGGTATATTCAAAGACTGGCGAGAAAAGCGGATACTGGCACAAAGTCAATTTTCCACCTCCGATTGGCAGGCAGTCGCCAATCAAATCCCCATACTCGACCGACTAACAGACGCTGAGTTAAGCCACTTATTCAAGATAGCCACCTTATTCTTGCATGACAAGTCATTTACCGGAGCTAAGGGCTTTGTGATCACTGACAAGGTAAGACAATCTATTGCCCTGCAAGCCTGCCTGCCTATTTTACATCTAGGGCTTGACTGGTATTCAGGTTGGTCTTCTATTATTGTTTATCGACAAGCCTTCATCAATGACAGCAGTACCACCGATGAGCTAGGGGTGGTGCATAAGAATCATCACAGTCGTAGCGGTGAAGCTTGGCAACGTGGTCCAGTGATCCTATCTTGGCAGGATGCCCAGCACTCTGGTGTGCGAGATGGTCACAACGTCGTCATCCATGAGTTTGTGCACAAGCTCGACATGCTCAACGGCCGTGCCAATGGCTTCCCTCCACTACAACCAGGCATGGACCCTAGCAGGTGGACTGAGACGATGACGCAAGGGTTTGAAGACTTTCAGAGGCATCCAAAACCTGGACTGGATCGATATGGCGCGAGCAATCCGGCTGAGTTTTTTGCTGTGCTTAGTGAAGTATTTTTTGAAACTCCAGCTGCTCTAGTAGAGGCTTATCCTGAGATTTACGAGATTATGGTTAAGTTTTATCGTCAGTCTCCTTTACCTAGTTAACCCAAGCCATATCTACTTTAGAGCCACTTGACAAATTAGTGGTACTACCAGCGCGGCTTAGTCTAGCTCCTTGGTATTCAGGCTGATATTACCGTGGTTATCTGTTATCATTTCGACCGTTAAAAACTTGCATTCTGATATTCAGTTTCAGCCGCTATCGTAGCCCTCGTAGTCGAATCTTAAGCTATAATATTACTTTTATTATTTCTTATAATTACTGTCTTATCTGTAGTGTTGTTCTACCTGAGTCACTTGATTAACAATCTTCGTTTAACTTTAAGAGTCTTTTATGGCATTTGTACACCTTGGCATTCACAGCGAATTCTCCATCACCGACTCTATTGTGCGCATCAAGCCGCTAGTGAAGGCAGCTGCCGCAGATGGGCAAAAAGCGCTAGCACTGACAGATCTGTCGAATTTGTATGCCACTGTCAAATTCTACCGCGCCTGTCTTGGTGCAGGGATTAAGCCCATTATAGGCGCTGAAGTCATTATGGATGATGAGCAAACACGATTGACTTTGTTGGCGCTAAATAATGATGGCTATCAGAATATTACTCGGCTAGTCTCCGCGGGCTATATTGAAGGGCGGAACGATCCAGCCAATCACGGGGTCCCTATCGTCAAACGCAGCGCAATTCTTGAGCTTGCTGAGGGTGTTGTGGTGTTATTGACTGAAAAGTCTGATGTGGGTCAAATGCTGTTAGGCGCTAAACCTGAAAAGGCAGCAGCGCTTATTAATGAATGGCAAGCCAGCTTTGCAGATCGCTTGTACTTCGCTATTAAGCGCACTAATCGAGCCAATGAAGACGCCTTTATCGAAGCCGCTATTAACGCTGGCAGCCAGCATAATATTCCTATTATCGCCCACAATGATGTGCGCTTTTTGCATCAAGAGGATTTTGACGCTCATGAGGCTCGCGTCTGTATCGCTGGCTCTTATGTGCTTGCTGATCCCAATCGGCCAAGAGAGTACTCTGACGCGCAGTATCTAAAGACGCAAGCTGAGATGCAGAGCTTATTTGAAGATTTGCCGCAAGTTGTAGACAATACCATGCAACTTGCTATGCGCTGCAATGTCACCTTGACCCTCGGTATTAACGTCTTGCCTGAATTCCCGGTTCCAGAGGGTGAGACCATTGAGTCCTTCTTCCGTAATGAGTCGCAGCGTGGTCTTAATGCCCGCTTAGACAAGCTCTACCCTCCTGCTGAGCGTGGTGATGACTGGGATGAGATCCGCCGACCTTACGATGAGCGCCTGGAGCATGAGCTGGGTATTATTCTCTCGATGGGCTTTCCCGGTTATTTCTTAATCGTTATGGACTTTATCCGCTGGGCCAAGGCCAATGGCGTACCAGTAGGGCCAGGACGTGGCTCAGGGGCAGGGTCTTTGGTCGCTTATGCACTAAATATTACCGATCTTGACCCGCTACATTATGATCTACTATTTGAGCGCTTTTTGAATCCAGAAAGGGTCTCCATGCCCGACTTTGATATTGACTTTTGTATCGAAGGCCGCGATCGAGTGATTGACTATGTCGCCAGTAAATATGGTCGTGACGCCGTATCGCAGATTATCACCTTTGGTACAATGGCTGCCAAAGCTGTCGTACGTGATGTGGCGCGAGTACAAGGTAAATCTTACGGACTAGCTGACAAAATCTCCAAGCTTATCCCGAAGACACCTGGTATCTCTCTTTTAGACGCTCTAGAGCAAGAGCCTCAGCTCAAGGAGCTGCTGTCCAATCCAGACAATATGGATTATGAAGATGCCAACGAGATCTGGGAGATGGCCATCAAGCTTGAAGGCATCACCCGAAATGTCGGTAAGCACGCCGGTGGTGTCCTTATAGCACCCAACCGAATTACTGATTTTAGTGCCATTTATTGTGATGAAGAAGGTCACCGCGTCAGTCAATTTGACAAAGACGATGTCGAAGCTGTCGGTCTGGTCAAGTTCGATTTTTTGGGACTACGCAACTTGACGGTGATCAACGCCGCTGTAGAAAATATCAACCGCCGCCGACAAAAAGAAGGCAAGGCTGCACTTGTGCTAGAAGACCTGCCACTTGATGACAAGCAATCCTATGCGCTATTGCAAGATGCCAAGACTACCGCGGTCTTTCAGCTTGAAAGTATGGGGATGAAAAAGTACCTTGCCAAGCTTAAGCCGACTAACATTGAGGACGTCATCGCCATGTGTGCCTTGTATCGTCCTGGCCCACTTGATGCGGGCATGGTAGAGATGTATATCGATCGAAAACATGGCCGTGAAGCGGTAGAGTACGATCACCCAAATCTTGAGCCCATCCTTGAGAACACCAATGGCGTTATCGTCTATCAAGAGCAGGTAATGCAGATATCACAGGTGATGGCAGGTTATAGTCTTGGCGGGGCAGACATGCTGCGCCGAGCAATGGGTAAGAAAAAACCTGAAGAAATGGCTAAGCAGCGTGACATCTTCGTCACTGGTGCTACGGCTCAAGGTATCGATGAGGTGACCTCAGGCGGTGTCTTTGATCTTATGGAGAAGTTCGCGGGCTACGGTTTTAACAAATCACACTCTGCTGCTTACGGCGTTTTGGCCTATCAAACCGCTTACCTAAAGCGCCACTACCCTGCTGAGTTTATGGCGGCGGTACTGACCTCAGATATGAACAACACGGACAACGTCGTCTTCTTCATTAATGACTGCCGTGAGAACTTCGGCCTGACCGTAGACAACCCCTCGGTCAATCGTAGTGAGTGGCACTTTGTTGCTGACACAGCCAGCAATATTATTTATGGCCTTGGCGCTATTAAAGGTGTGGGCGAAGGTGCTGTCGAATCTATCGTTGAGGCGCGCAAACGAGAAGGCGATTTCAAAGACCTATATGACTTCTGTCGCCGCGTCGATATCAAAAAGGTCAATAAGCGTACGCTAGAAGCCTTAGTGCGAGCTGGCTGCTTTGATGATTTCGCTGCCACCCTGAGACCAGACTTACCAGCAGACCGAGCTTTTGAGATTCGCGGCGCACTGATGGCACAATTGCCTAATGCCGTGCAAGCGGCAGAGCAAGCGCGGCAGAATCAAGAGATCGGCATGATGGACCTGTTTGGCGGCGATGATAACGTTATTGCAGCGCCGCCTCTACCATCATCAGCTGAGCTAATTTGGGGGGACAAGCACCGACTAAAGGCCGAAAAAGACACTTTGGGCCTATATCTGACTGGACACCCCATTGATATCTATCGAGAAGAGTTAAAGCGCTACACTGGCGGTGCGCGTTTAGATGAGCTAGCCGACACAGGCTATAATGGCGCTTGTTATTTCTCCGGTCTCATTATGGATATTGCCAACTTTGGTAACCGTAGCGTCATTACCTTGGATGATGGCACTTCACGCTTGGAGGTTAGCTGCTATGCCGAGCGCTTTAATCGGCTCAAAGACAATCTAAAAGTTGATGAAGTCGTCGTCGTCAAAGGCAGTATCCGTGAGCGAGATGGCAGGCTATTCGCCCGCTTAGAAGACGTGCTGAGTATGGTAGAGGCTCGCCTGCGCTGGATTAAGAAAATCAGTATCAAAGTCCATTCAGCAGATGTCGCTCTACTCGATCGTATTCAGCCCTTGCTCAAGTCGGCTCAGCCTGACATTACGCCCAAACTCTTAGACCACGGCGACGATGATAGCGAGGCTGACTATTTTGCTGATGCCAGTAGCATGAATGCCCCCGGACTGTATGACGAACAGGGCAATGATCTAATGCAGAACGCTTCGCTGAGTAGCGCTCCTGTATCGAGTATAGCTAAAAATACCCAAGATGGCTGCCTACCGCTAGGGCTAAGTATCTATGAAGAATTCGGTATTGCCAATGTTAGCCTATCAGACCACTGGCGGCTCTACCCTAACGATGACAATATTCAAGGACTAAAAACTATCGTCGCTGAAGAGAACTTACATTTTCATTTCTCTTAAAGTGATTTTCTTAAAGCACTCTTAACAGAATGTTATGAGCAGGGTAGACAGTTGTGCCCTCGTTTTATGCCACAGACTTAAGGTGTATAATAATACTGTCAGCTATTTCTGCATAGAATAACTACTGTCGACCAAGACTTATTGCTAACCCTTGGCAATAATAAAGCAAATATATTTAAGGAGCTGTTATGTCGCAATCTTCTACGGATAACACGGATCGCTCGCTAATCGATTCTGAACAATTTGAAGAGATGCGCGATCTACTCGATGATGAGTTTGATGATCTGGTTCAAGCGTATATCTTAGACAGTCAAGCTCGGCTGACTACCTTACGCAGCGCCTTACTTAACAATGATAATGCGACTGGATATGATGCTGCCCATACCCTTAAAGGCGCTAGCGCTAATTTAGGCGCTACTCAATTAGCTCAGCTGTGTCATCAGCTTCAAGAGGCTTGCCGCGAGCAACAAATCAGTGCCCAAGCAGCGCTACTGGACAGTATCGAGAATACTCTATACTTGGTTCAGCAGGAGATAAACCAACGCTTGGGCCATCAATAATCCTAACTGCTAGTATTAAGATTGACCACCATGGGATTGACAACCATACTGTGGCACAAAAAGCATACTAGTCAGCAACTCGATAACCAGTAGCTAAACAACCCATAGCTCAACGACCACTGACTCGACAATCAATAAATCAATAACTAGCGAGGCCAATATCAATACGATCGATAAACACACTAGCAGCAGCATTGATAGCAACTCACCTGTGATGTCAGTACCTGACTATCTAGGCTGTATTCAAGTGGTTATGGTTAACACCACTTTACCTGCGAATATTGGCTCGGCAGCACGCGCTATGCATACGATGGGGTTGTCACAGTTAACGGTGGTTGAGCCTAAGCTGCCCATTGATGACAGCAGTGTCTCACATGCCGCTGGTGGTCTTAAGGTCCTAAACGACGCTCAAGTGACAAGCTCTCTTACCGAAGCCTTGCAGTCCTGCCAGCTAGTATTTGCAGCCAGTAGTCGCAGCCGGCATCTGCCAAGACCAGTAGTAACACCCACTCAAGCTGCTACTATTATGCGCCGCTTTATTGAAGAGCACGCGGAAAGGGATAATCAGTCTAGTGACCAGCAAGACTCATCTACTATAGAGTATCCACCCGTTAATATTGCCATTCTATTCGGGCGTGAAGATCGCGGCTTAACCAATGAAGAGCTGGCCTTCGCAGATTATCATATTCAGATTCAAGCCAATCCTGACTATCCGGTATTGAATGTCGCAGCAGCGGTCCAAGTGATTGCTGGCTTTATCTATGCCGAGATTCAATCCCACGTTTCTGCTAGGATGGCGCAGCAAGCTATCCCTTCAAAGGCAAATCAACGACAAGCGCATCAGCTTGAGCAAGGCTGCACGGCTAATGATAGCCAGCACCAACTTGCCGTCATGCTGCGACAAGAATGGGATGAACCAGCGATTACCCATCAGCAAGCGCAACAACTTAATGAGCGCTTGACGCAGTTGATGGTACAATTACAATTGGCCAATCCTAAGGATTTGCGCGCCCTACCCCAGCGCTTATCAAGGATGACCTCTCGACTTCAGCTGGACCAAAAAGAATTTCAACTCATAAGTGCTATTCTTGCTAAGCTACCCAAATAGCCAGAGCACTCGGCCATTAGGCGCAACAGGACACATCATGCGATCACCAAAATCTTTACTAAAATCACTTACTGCTATAAAAAATGAGCTGAAAGAAGACATTGCTGCTGTCTTTGACCGCGATCCAGCCGCTCGGCATACCGCTGAAGTGCTATTGACCTACCCGGGTATTCATGCGCTCATCCTACACCGCGGTGCTCA
The DNA here is from genome assembly GCF_004335015.1 of Psychrobacter pygoscelis. Lineage (GTDB taxonomy): Bacteria > Pseudomonadota > Gammaproteobacteria > Pseudomonadales > Moraxellaceae > Psychrobacter > Psychrobacter pygoscelis. Next base: position 105,616 of record NZ_RQRU01000003.1, on the reverse strand, counting down.
CTATTTATGGCAACATGATCAAAAGTTTATCGCTCGGGCCATCTCATACGGCGCGCGGTCACTCACTGGTATCGAGATTCACCCTGCAGCTGAGATCGGTAAGCGCTTTTTTATTGACCATGGCATGGGGGTGGTCATTGGTGAGACTGCCAAAATTGGCGATGATGTCACCCTTTATCACGGTGTGACCTTAGGCGGCGTATCGTGGAATGAAGGCAAGCGTCACCCTACTCTAGAAGATGGCGTGGTGGTGGGGGCTGGCGCAAAAGTATTGGGGCCTTTTACGGTAGGTAAAAATGCCAAGATAGGCTCTAATGCGGTGGTGGTAAAGCCGGTGCCCGCAGGGGCTACTATGGTCGGTAGTGCCGCCAGAATGATATCAGAGCATCATGACGAAAAAGGTAACCTTATCAGTAAGCCAGCTACCAAGCCTCAAGACGAAAAACATACCGCCACAGAGCGTCAAGAGAGCGTCAAGATGGACAAGCCCTCTAACCAAGAGGAGCTGGCTGTGAATGAAACTCCAAAACAACCTCTAAATGAGGCAGAGTGTCAAAAGATGCGCTTGGCAGAAGCCTTTGGCTTTAAAGCATATGGTCTGGGGCCGGGGGTGCAGGACCCCGTGGCAGAGGCCTTTGCCAAAATGCTAGAGCATATTCAGCAATCAGAAGCCCGTCTCGATGAGCTTCAAGCTGCTATCTGTCGCCTAGATCCAGATTTTTGCCAAAAGGATTATGAGAAGCTATCCGCCAAAGACTTGGATGTACTAGAAGAAAAGTAGCCTTTATTGCGCGGCTGTCATCCGAGGCGCAGTAAGTCTGACAGCGTAGCAAGGTAGCGTGCTAATCAATAAGACTGGTGAGTCGTTTTGACCGCCAGTCTTTTATTTATCCGGATAAATAGTATCGCTAAGTGTTAGATGATGAGCTAACTATAGATATGGTTAGCTCGTAGATAAGGAATAAGCGCTGTAAAGTCCACAGCTTGCTCGCGGAGCAATTGAGTAAGACCAATAACCTCATGAGTCTTAAACGGCAGCCGCCGCTTTGATATCTGCCACGATGGCTCTCCAACTACTTTTAATGCCAATATATCTATGTCCACACTCACTTTTTTTATCTTTTCTGATATTTGAGCGTCCGAAGCACATTGCTGCTTATCACGGCGGCTGACTACATGAGATAAACTATTTGTGGTAGCATCAAGTGATCTTGCTCGGTCGCAGTCATTCTCAATTTGTCTAAACTGCTGAATTAATGCCGCTAAATCTAGCGGCTTTTGCAGCTTAAGATAAACACATTGATTGGTGTAATCAGGTTTAGGATGCTGAGCGGTCGCCGTAAAGTCAGGGTTTACTAGGGCGTCAGTTAATACAATGCTACCAAGCTGCTCAAGCTTAGCCTGCGCCAATGGAAGGTAGTAAGCGGCATTATCATTACTGCCCATAGCAATGAGCAACTCATCGATAAGAGACTTTGATAAATTCTCGCTAGAAGCTAAATTGCTTTGAGCCGCATTATCGCAGCTTTCTATTCTCATAATGCTTTGATTCTGCAAGTTAGCATGTCTTATTTGACCTCTCTGTTTAGCGATTTACCACTAATATTGATAGAGTGACGCAATGGTTGTTTATTAAATAGCTGTTTATTCATCAATAATTAACTATACGACTGACAGACGACTCATCTACTCGCTAGACGAATGACCATCAACCATTTAAGTCCCTAACATAGGTAGTCTCAAGGTTATTGACGTTAATGACATCTCAATAGCTAAGCTGTGTAGCGGGTGATCTGTACTCCTACAGCATCAGCAGCGCTAATTGCCGTAGGCTTAGCGACCTTAATAGTGATGGCTGAGCAAGGGTAATTTGCTAATACTTGAGTAGCTAGATACTCTGCCAAATGCTCAACCAATCCAGAGCGGCTCTGTTGACACCATTTAGTGACATCATCACAAACTGCTTTATAGTTGATAGCTTTTGTCACATCATCGCTGGCAGCAGCAGCAGAAATGTCAGTGCTCATTTGAATATCTATAATAAGAGGCTGGGTGATACTGCGCTCCCATTCATAAACTCCAATAACTGCATCAACTTTGAGCCCTTCGATAAAGACAATATCGCTCTGAGAAGATGGCATGTAAATACTCCAATAAACATTAAGGTTATTAACTGAACTACAGTATAGTCAATCCATTTTAGATTTGACACAAAGTCGCTAGAATAAATCAACACCCGCCTCAGTTACCTCATGACTTCTAGCCAGTAAATTTATAGCAGCGATTCTGTTACGTCTCAGTTTTAAATAGGACTAACTATATGAAGCCGAATCCTTACTTATTAGCACTGACATTTAATGAGCTTAAAATGGTAATTAACAGGGTCAATCTTTATAATCTTGTAGATAATATGGGTATATTTTCTACAAGATCTGCCGCTGACTAACAAAACCAATCTCATTTTAAACCGCATAAGCCAATTGAGGACTTAACTTAGCATATGACCTAGCTTAGTCGCTTACTAGGGCGATTGCGCCAAAGGTCGATACTAAACAATAATAATCCTAACCAAATTAGTCCAAATACGGCCAGTCTATGCATGTCAAATGGTTCATGGTAATAAAATATGGCCAAGAAGAAAATAAACGTTGGGGTAAGATAATTCATAAAACTTAAGACACTATAAGCGACTTGCTTCGTAGACTTATTGAAGAGCAGCAGTGGTATCAGTGTGACTGGGCCTGCCAACATTAATAACCAAATATTACTACTGAACCAAAATTGCAGATGGCTACTGGCCACATCTGCCTGCCAAAACCAACCAATACAAAAAGGCACCAGTAAGGCTGTCTCGACAAACATCGCATCAATCGCCGTCAACGGTGTCTGGCGTTGAATCGTGCCATAAATACTAAAGCTAAATGCTAATATCAATGACAGCCACGGCAGACTGCCAATCATCACAATCTGAATCGCCACTGACAATAAAGCAAAGCCAATAGCGATCCACTGAAGGGGGCGCAGACGCTCTCTAAATAGCAGCATAGACAAAGCCACCCCCACCAGTGGACCAATAAAATAGCCAAGGCTCGCCTCTAATATCCGATCATGGTTGACTGCCCAAACGTAAGTCAACCAATTGGTCGCAATAATAAGGCCTGCTATGAAGGTCACACCCAGCCACTTTGGTTGGGATTTTAAAATACTAAACCACTGCCAGCGCCGATTGACTAGCATAAATATAGTCACGCAGACGAAGGTCCAAACAATACGATGACCAATAATTTCAGTAGCGTTATAAGCAGCTAACTTCTTAAAATATAAAGGAAACCCACCCCAAATAATAAAGGCTGTCAGGGCGGTAAGCACCCCTTGTTTACTGGTGACGATAGGGGTCGTCCGCTTTTTAGTCACTGTTCGTGTGGTCATGGCTAACTACCAAAAAAATAACGCACCCATCACTGGATGCGGAATAGATTAACAAAGGCTATAAATATAACCAAAGGTGGGATTAGAAGTATAAAATATCTTAGGAGTAATGAAATTCAAACGCTAAGCATACCCTTGGTATAGCTCCAATCAGTGACGACTAAATTGCTACTTCAATGCTTGATTCTACTCTAAATTATGCTAATTTAGTCGCTATAGATAGTCCGATACTATTAGCCAGCTCAGCAAACCCAGGGAAGCTAGTATTCACCGTCTCTGTTCCTTCTATAATGATAGTATCGCTAGCACGTAAGCTGGCAATAGCAAAACTCATGGCGATACGATGATCATGATATGAGGCAACGCTACCACCAGTAAATATAGCATCATGACTGTGTTTGCTGCCGCGGCCTTCGATAATAATCCCATCCTCAGTGACGCAGCAGTCTATCCCTAGTGTCTCTAGACCTTCTGCCATAGCCGCTATGCGATCTGACTCTTTAACTCGCAGCTCTTTGGCACCCGTCAATACAGTCTTGCCCCGAGCGCAGCTTGCCGCTATGAATAATATTGGAAATTCATCAATAGCGAGAGGTACTAGAGACGCCGGAATATTAATCCCTTGTAGATTCGATGAGCGAACAGTAATATCAGCTACAGGTTCGCCGCCAACTTGCGACTGATTACTTAACGCAATATCTGCTCCCATCTGCCGCAATATTTCAATAACTCCAGTGCGTGTCGGATTGATACCAACTTGACTTAAGGTCAGCTCACTGTCCTTGGCAATTGCGGCAGCCACCATAAAGAAGGCTGCAGAAGATATGTCAGCTGGCACAGCGATATCACATGCGCTCAGTGAGCCACCGCCAGTTACGCTGATATGTTGGCCCTCGACTTTTACAGGATAGCCAAAAGCGCTGAGCATACGCTCAGTATGATCGCGGCTAACGTCAGGCTGTAGCACCGTAGTCGTACCTTTGGCCCAAAGCCCGGCTAGCAGCAAACAAGACTTCACTTGCGCTGACGCTACTGGCATAGAGTACTCTATTCCTTGTAACGGTCTGCCAACTTTCGCCCTACCAGTGATACTCAGCGGCGCAGTGCCTCTTTGACCCGTTGACTGAATCTGTGCACCCATATCACGTAATGGTGCCGCGACGCGCTCCATTGGCCGCCGCGATAGGCTGACATCACCCGTCAATACGCTATCAAAGTCTTGCGCGGCCAGTATGCCTGAGAGCAGGCGCATACTGGTGCCTGAGTTGCCCATATACAGGGGTGTCTTGCTTGGTTTAAGACCGTGCATACCGACGCCATGAATCGTCACATTACCATTGTCTGGACCTTCAATGGTTACGCCCATATCCCGAAACGCTTGTAGCGTTGCTAACGCATCTTCCCCTTCTAAAAAACCCTTAATCCGCGTCGTACCGGTCGCTAAGCTACCCAACATGATACTACGGTGTGAGATAGACTTATCACCAGGGATAGCAATCGTCCCTGATACACACCGACTAGGCGTAATAATATACGAAGCCGCTGCCGTCTCCGTAGCAGTATAAGGAGTACTGGTCAGCATATGGCCAAAATGACGTCTGGCTGCCTGTGCACGGCCCAATAACCCTAATATAGCGACTGAGTCTTCAGTTACGATAAGCTTACGCAGCTGTCCCAGATAATCGCTGAACTCATCTAGTGCACTAACGATAGCCGACTGATTGGCCAAAAAGATATCATGCCACATAACCGGATCACTGGCCGCTATTCGAGTAAAGTCTCGAAAGCCGCCAGCGGCATAGCGGAAGATGTCCATATTATCGTCATGATCTGCCAGCTGACCGACCAGATTAAAAGCCAATAAGTGTGGCAGATGGCTGGTATGCGCTAGCACCTTATCATGGTGCTCAGGCGACATTGTCATAACTGCTGCGCCCACAGCTTGCCACAGCCTACTTATCCTTTCAATGGCATGACAACTTGCGCTACTGGGCGGACAGACAATGACATTATGATTAACAAATAAATCGGCGCGCCGAGCATAATAGCCAGAGTTCTCAGCCCCCGCTATTGGGTGAGCCGGAACCAACCCAGCCGGGATATTATCGCCAAATACTGCCTTTGCTGCTTCAATTACTGTCATCTTTGTACTACAGACATCACTAATAAGACAGCTCGCTGCTAGCTGCCCAGTCTGTATGGCTTGTTGGATATCTACAAATACACCTTGTACAGCCTTGACTGGTACTGCGATAACGATTAAGTCACCGCCACTCGCTACCTCTGATAGCACCTCAGAACCTTGATCGATAACCCCCTCAGCAATAGCAGCCTTAATACTTGGCTTATGTCGATCGACTGCTGCAATCTTTGTACTCAGCTCATTGTTTTTTATTGCTTGCGCTAAGCTGGCACCTATCAAGCCCAGACCGATAATAATCACTTTATTAAACAGTGGATTCGATGATGACAATGACCGATGATAGGGCTCAATATCTGCCTCGATATCAGCAGATAAAGATGGATTGGGTAATGACAATGTATTACTCACTAAGGCTCACTCAAGACAGTGTTTAAAAAAACTATGTTTAGAACAATATTTAAAACTTCTTTTGGGATAATGATACAGGCGAATTAAATTAGCAACGGTTTAGCCGCTCATTATTTAAGCTATTAGACTAAGACAGAATGTAAGGTATCAATCAGTCTAATATTGTCCTCTGGCAAGCCTACGGTGATTCGTAGCCAATTTTCAAGGCCATAACCTGCCAATGGACGAACGATAACCCCTTGCTCCATTAGCTTCTGATTGACGGTCTTAGCATCACCGACCTCCACCATCAAAAAGTTAGCGTACGAAGGAATAAAGCCTAACCCAAGGGCGTCAAATTGCTTCGCTAGCCACTGCATTTGTTCTTGATTGGTCTGTTGCACTCGCTGAATAAATGCTTGATCTGACAGCGCTGCTTGGGCTGCTGCTTGAGCGACACGGCTAACATTAAAAGGCTGACGGATACGGTTTATTATTGCTGCAACTTCAGCATTACATAGTGCATAGCCAACCCGCAGTCCTGCAAGACCGTATGCTTTTGAAAAAGTTCGAACCAGTATTAGCTGCTCAAACTCGTCTAGTAAACCGCGATTATTACTCTCTGGGCTGTATTCAATATAAGCCTCATCGATTACCACCAATACATGCTCAGGAATGGCCTGCAAAAACTCACGCAGCTCATCAGTGGTCAGCAGCGTACCCGTTGGGTTGTTTGGATTAGCGATAAATACCACTTTGACATTGTCATTATTAAGTACGGCATCTCGCATAGCATCAAGGTCATGGCCAAAGCGCTTGGCCGGTACTTCGATACCTCTTGCCCCTTGCATCTTCGCTACCATTGAGTAGACGATAAAGGCATATTGGCTATAAACAATGGCATCTTTATTGCTCACAAAGCTGCGGGCAATCATATCCAAGATATCATTTGAGCCATTACCTAGCGTAATTTGGTCAACATTAACGTCTGTAAAGTCCGCTATGGCCTGCTTTAAATAATAGCCACTGCCGTCTGGATAGCGAGCCAACTGACTCAAATGCTCAGTAATAGCGAGTGTTACTGACGGGGAGCAGCCCATTGGATTTTCGTTACTGGCGAGCTTGACGACATCGTGAATACCAAACTCACGAGATAGCTCCTCGATTGGCTTGCCCGTTTGATAAGCTTGAATGGATAAGATACTGTCATAAGCGGGGGTTAATTGCACATTTTTCTCCATGCGATAGACTTTAGATCGCGGCAAATGGCCGACGCTTTGCCGGCACACGAATTTGGGATAACTTTCAATGAAAATCAGACGATTGATAACTCAGCTAAACTATAAAACGGCTTTAGGATATGAGCCCAATATGCGTAGATCTTTGACCAAGGGACGAATATCAGCAATGGCAGCACTAACGTTAGGGTCATTAATATGACCATTCATGTCAATAAAGAAGACATAAGCCCATTTGTTCGGGCGCTCAGGTCGCGTCTCGATACTGGTCATGGATACCCCATGCGCCGATAGTGGCTTTAGTATCTCAATTAATGCCCCAGCTTTGTCGTGCGCTGAGACCACAATAGAGGTTTTGTCCTGACCTGAAGGGGCGATAGCTTCATGACCGACGATTAAGAATCGCGTGGTATTGCTAGGGTTATCTTCAATGTTTTCGTGTAATTTGTGCAGACCATATTCAGCAGCAGCAACGTCTCCTGCTATAGCCGCTGAATGCCACTCATTTTTAAGACGCCGTGCAGCCTCCCCATTACTGGATACCGAGACGCGTTCTACATTGGGGAAGTTGACATCAAGCCAGTGACGGCACTGGGCTAGTGACTGCTGATGCGAGTATATGCGGCTTAAGCCATCGACTTTGGTATGTTCCGCCACCAAAAAATTCTGATGAATAGGCAGCTCTACCTCACCGATAATCTTAAGGGTCGATGACAAAAAGCCATCTAGAGTATGGTTGACTACCCCTTCAGAAGAGTTTTCAACAGGTACGACACCGTACATCGCCGTACCAGCTTCGACCTCACGGAACACATCAGTAATCGTGGTAAGCGGGACAGTATCAGCGGCTTTACCAAAATGCTTTAGCGCGGCAGCATGGGTAAAGGTGCCTACAGGCCCTAAAAAAGCAATACGCTGCGGTGCTTCTAAATCCAAACACACTGACATAATCTCTCGGAACAATCGCGCCATTTTTTCATCGCTAATAGGCCCGGTATTTCGTGCCATAACGGCCTTAAGGACTTGTGCTTCACGCTCAGGGCGATAGAAGATAGGATGAGCAGATTTGTCATTACTACTGGCATGGTCTTTTTTTACTGTAGCGACTTGCTGAGCCAGTTTGGCACGCTCATTAATTAGCGAATGGATTTCGCAATCTACCGAATCTATCTTTTGCCGTAATATATCCAAAAAACCTTGATCACTGTTGGCCGTTGCCTGAGCGTCACGGTCACTATGATCTGCGTTATTGTCTTGCTTGTTTGCTGATTCAGACTGATTGCTCATTACCTCTATCCTTTATTGTTCGACTATTTATTCAAAAACTCATTCAACTGTATAATTTAATTACCAATTCGACTGATTGTGTATATTGCCACCAGCTTAGCTATTAGTATCGCTCTTTATTGATGTGTATCTGCTTTTGCTAAGAGCCATAAAGATGGCTATGGCTTAACTGCTCAGTATTTTTGCTACCTTCTCTAACGCTATTGTCAGATTCGCCCTTACTATACCAAAAACCTTGCAGTGTGCCCATTAGCAAAATAATATTTTCATCGTTTCATTACTCAGTCATGATAGCCTGATAGTATTTTATAGGCTTGACTGGTCAAGCAGCTGAGAGTGACAAAGTTATCGCCATCTTACTTCGTTAGTACTCTCAGTGAGCTACCTGATGATTGTAGTTTGTGATGATAAAGGGTGTTACTATGCTCATTATCAAGCTCAGCCCTGAGCACATCAAGCTTTCAATTAGGAAGTATAGGCTAAATGCTAGAGATTATAGCTGAGCTATTGCTCAAAGCTTGTGCCCATCATTCATGGCACTAACCCATACATCCAGACCATGACAGCAACTGGTTGCTATAGCTTGCAGATGAGCGATTAGCGCGCTTATAACAACCGCTTGATCCGTTATACTAGTTAATAATCTCAACTTTCAACCAATGCATGACGCAAAAATTTGACACAGTAAAGGCTAAAAATACGTTTAATAAGGATGATTTATGAATGCACTTGAACAACTTCGCACCATGACCACTATCGTCGCTGATACGGGTGACTTGGTTGCGATTGAGCGATTAGCGCCAGTGGACGCCACCACCAACCCAAGCCTCATCACCAAAGCCTTGACTCATCCCGATAAACAAGCCTTACTTTCAGACAATCTAAACCGTTTTAACGGTAATATTGATGCTGTTATTGATGAGCTTACCATTCAAATCGGCTGCGATATTCTCAAGTTGATTGACGGTCGCGTCTCCACAGAGGTTGATGCTCGTCTGTCTTATGATACCGAAGCGACTGTGGACAAAGCATTAGCCTTTATGGAAGCTTATGCTAAAGCCGGCGTTGATCCTGAGCGAATCTTGGTCAAGATTGCAGCTACTTGGCAAGGTATCAAAGCCGCTGAGATTCTAGAAAAACAAAACATCCATTGTAACCTTACCCTACTGTTTGGTCAGCACCAAGCCGTAGCTTGTGCCGATGCTGGCGTGACCTTAATATCTCCGTTTGTTGGGCGTATATTAGACTGGCAAAAGCGCCAACAAAACCGTCAGATCGTACCAGTTGAGGATGATATGGGTGTGCAATCTGTCAAGCTTATCTATCAATACTTTAAGCAGCACGGCTACGACACTCAGGTCATGGGCGCAAGCTTCCGTAGCCCTGAGCAGGTATTGGCGCTGGCAGGCTGCGATTTATTGACCATCTCCCCTGAGCTACTGGATAGCTTAGCAAACATGGATGTTGAGGTATCACGGCAGTTATCTCCTGACATGGCGATGAAAAATATGGACAGGGTCACTCTAAACCAAGTCGATTTTGACGCTGCTTATCAGCAAGATAAAGTAACACAGAATTTATTGCCAAAAGGCATTGATGGGTTTATTGCGGCTAGGGACGAGTTGGCCAATACTCTAAAAGCAATGAAAAAATAATACAACATACAGATTACGTCACTAATTGATGCGATTACCGTCTGTACCTGCATGTCTATATATTGTTTATCTTAACCAATATTAATTCATTATCTCCCCTCAAAAAAAGCCCTACTAGTGAGTTAGTAGGGCTTTATCGTATAAGAAGGTTATGCTTTAGGCGGTCAATACAGAATACACTGGGGCAGGAAACTCACCATGTAAATTTACTAAATCAAGCAAGACTAAGGCACCGCAGACATCATGATTGGCTATACGGCATAACTCATAAGCAGTAGTCAAAGTGCCACCTGTGGCTAAGATATCATCCACTAGTAATACTTTGGCAGGCGGCAAATTATCTTGCATCTCTAGAGTATCATTACCATATTCGAGAGCATAAGATTTGTTGGCCACAGGTGGAGGAAGCTTACCAGGCTTTCTGAGCAAGATAATACCCTTACCAAGGCGACCTGCCAGTAAGCTGGCAAATACAAATCCGCGAGCTTCAATAGCTGCCAGACACTCTACCTCATCGAGCAAGCCTTCTGGTAGCGCAGCAAGAAGGGCATCAATCACCGGATCAATATGTGTCCTTAGTAGCGGCGTAATATCATAAAAATCGATACCAGGCTTGGGAAAGTCAGGAACTGTCCTGATGACGTCCCAAAACTCATGATTGGCCGACAAGCCTGACTGTTCACTTTGTCCATTGTCATTGTCATCGGCATTTGATAGCGCTTGCACTTGCTCAGTCTTACTCATATTACCTCTGGATTGTTTGTCCTGACCAGTTAGATACTACCAACTGGCTATTAAATCAGTAGCCCTATGACTATTTATAAATATAACTAAAAGCCACCTAAACTTGCAGATAATCGGCGTTTCTCTGCTTCACTAATGCAGGCGCATATTACCACAGCTCCGCAGTAATTCCACACCCTTAGCGTAACTAAGCTATAAGACAAGCTATAGTATTATGGCGCTTTTCTCGTGATTAATCGGTGTATGTTGCGAAGCGATGTTTGTCATTGAGAGGTAGCAGATTGGCTCGCATGACTGAGCAAAAAGCACTAAGCTTGAATCATTAGGCTTGATCTATTAATTATTTTAGCCAGCACATTCAGTCCAGTTACTTGTTTGCAGTATTGGTTTTACAATTGCTTGACTGCCGAGCTAATATCTACTGGCTTGTAGTCCTGTAATACTATTTAGTTCAAGGGATTAGCTTATTAATAGCTGCTTAGCCATCATTCATGCTTGATCTGACTTTATGGTAAAATATTACTACTTTAATTCTCCATCACCTATCCCTATATAGAACCTATTGAGTCCGTGATATTTAGCAGTATATAGTCGACCATATCAAGACTATTGAGACTGCCTCAAGTTGGGCAATTGTGATTGGACTTATAGTTAAGTTATTTGTTTTAGCAATTATTAAATAGGAAACCCTATGAAGCGTTATGAATGTATCGTATGTGGCTGGATTTATGATGAAGAGCTTGGCTGCCCTGAAGAGGGTATTGCTCCAGGGACCAAATGGGAAGATATCCCAGATGATTGGACCTGCCCTGAGTGCGGTGTCGGCAAACTCGATTTTGAGATGTTAGAAGTTTAATTGCCCAATGGGGCTATGGAGAAGTGATGACATACGTTAGCGAACGAGCAGACTCAGACTCCGTTACCGATGGTTTATCATCACTACCAACGCCGCAGTGGCGCTGCTTTGGTGCGCGCACTTGGTATCCCTCCGACTTGTCTGAGGGCATGTATCAAACGATGGTTGATATCGGTAATGATATTGAGCTGTGTGTGGAAGGCGGTGGCAATCCTGAACACCCTATATTGTTACTCGTTATGGGGCTAGGCTCGCAGATGCTATTTTGGCCCGACACCTTTATTAAGCGGTTGATTGATGCCGGATTTTTTGTCATTCGCTTTGATAATCGCGACATAGGACTGTCCTCTAAGATTGCCCATGATAAGACCGCGAAAGTCAATCAGCTTAAAATGATGCTGCGTCTACAAGCTGGGCTCTCTAATAGTGATCAACCGGTTCCTTATACTTTAGCTGAAATGGCTGAAGATACGATCAATCTTGTGCAGGCTCTAAGACTGGATAAGCTTAATCAGCCGTTACACCTACTTGGGGCCTCTATGGGCGGCATGATTGCTCAGCTGGTGGCGGCCAATCATCCTGAGCTGGTTAATAAGCTGGTATTGCTGTTCACAACCACCAATCGCGGCTTTTTACTACCGCCTAAGCCCAAACAGCTTAATACCTTGATCAAGCGTCCAGCGGGTAAAGAAGAGCAAGATATCATCAATCATGGTACTTGGTTTGTCAAAACCATCGGCTCACCAGGATTCATCAACGAAAAACTGGTTCAGAATAAGTCAAAGCTGCACTTTAAGCGTAGCTACTACCCCACTGGCACTGTTCAGCAATTGCACGCTATTTTAGCGACCGGCAGTATCCGTCATCATAGTCGAAATATCAAGGCCCCTACTCTGGTCATACATGGCAGCAAAGACGGTCTTATTCCGCCGCAGCACGGTAAGGATGTCGCTCGCAGCATCCCCAATGCCACCTTTCAGCTTGTCAATGGTATGGGGCATGATTTAGCCTGCTACTATCAGCCTTTTTTGGTGAATAAAATCTGTGCCCATTTAAAAGGTGAATAATGGTAAAAGGCAAATAAGGCTATTGTTAAGCCCTTGCTAATCAGCAGCTAATAATGGTTAACAACTGACATTAGTCCCTTGAGTATCAATACAAATTTTATTGCCATTTTTGAGACTACCCACCCAAGCTTTGCCGTTTTTAAAGGTAAAGGGCTTGACGCCTTCATAGCGACCATCTTTATCTACCCCGGCATCGTCAAAGCGAAATGGTATGACCAGCTCACCACCGAGATTAACAAAACCCCAGTTATTAGCGATTCGCACGCCAGCTAGTCCCTCTGAGAACGGCATTACCTCTTCAAATGAATAAGTAATCATAGTGACCTTTTTATCATCTACAAACCCCCAGCGGCCATCCTGCTGATGCGGATACAGGGTGGTGAATGCTGAGGTCGATTGTGCCGCGCTGGTAGCAGCAGACTGAGCAGTGGAGCCTGACTTAGCCTTTGCAGTCTTGCTTGCGGCCTGACTCGGCTGAGCGGCTGGTGCTGAGCGACTAATGTTGCCTTGCTTATCAAACCACTGCACACCTTTGCCACGCTTATTCACTTGCGCTCGACCATCCTTAAAGTCAGCTATACTAATAATATCTGACGAAAATGGAATGATCACCTTATTGCCTGTTGTTATCGCCCCGTAGTTGTCATTCTTTTTGACGACAATACGCCCCTCTGATACTGGTCTCGCCCAGCCCTTGGTTCCCGCTTCATTCAATAATATGTCATAAATTGCCGGTACAGTCTCTCGGCCTTGCATATTGAGGTAGCCGACTTTGTTTTGCCGCTGCACTGGCATTAATCCCCCACTTATCTTATCTGCCGCAACTTTTTGATAGCGTGATAAGTCCACTACCTTTTTTCCGGCTTTGTTGATTAGAGCAACTGGGGTTCCAGAGTCTCTAATCGCCAAAAAGTAGTGGGAGTCATTGGTACAGGAGACATGTTTGTAGTAGCTTTTGGGGAGGGTGCAGCTTGCAGCTTGCCCAGAAGTACTGACCATAGCGGTACTAATAGCCAGCATAGCGATGAGAAAGTATGTCTGCGGCGTTAGGGATCGGGTGAATCGTCTTAATATCATCACTGCCATCAAGGTCTCTATTTATTAAGGGTTAATTTTGTAGATAAAGATATTATTGTTTTTGTAGGGCTAAGTAAAAATTAACTACCACTCTCCCAACCATTGCCATAATTTAACAAATTTTATGTTACACCCTAATATAGGTTCTGTAATACAGGTGATAAGCTATAGTTAATTCTAAAACTAGAGTCATTAAATTTTAGCAAATGAGTTTGGACCTTTCCGATAAATCTACTACATGTTTTCGTGTCGCAGGTTTATTAAGTGGGCGAAGTCTCTCAAGGCAATGGTTAACTAAAAAATATCTTTTATAAATATAGCTTTGAGGTAAAATCTTACTAAGGCAATTTACATTAAGCGCAGTCTAATTTATTAAGTGTTGCCCTTAATGAGTGCTGCTCTATCATCCAACAGGCTATTATAAATATCGACAATCATAAGGATGTGATAATGGCGGTCAGTAGCTCACAGTCTGCTACCCTTGGTTTAATTATTGGCTGTATCATCTTTGGTCTTGGTAGTCTTATCGTTGCTCATGTCGATGTCGGCGGCTTTGCTATGGCATTTTGGCGACTGGCTATCTCAGGCATCGTCTTCACGATATTAGCGACCATTAGTAAGCAAGCCAAGCCTACCTCTAGCAGAGCTTTAGTATTTGCTCTACTCTCTGGCGCATTTTTAGGATTTGATCTGGCACTATGGCACGAGAGTATCTACGCTGTGGGACCAGGGATATCGACCCTGCTCAATAGCTTACAGATTTTTTTCTTAGCGGCATTTGGCTTCATACTATTTCAAGAGCGCCAGACGATATTGCAGCTGATTAGCTTATTGATTGCCTTAATCGGAGTTGCTTTTATCGCTAGTCCTGAGTTTGATTACAATGCTGATGCGGCCCAAGGCTTCATCACCGGTATTATATCAGGAGCGATGCTAGCGGCTTCGATGACCTTCATTCGGCTCACCCATGATGCCGCGCCAACGCCTATCTTTATTTTGATGCAGCGGATTAGTATCGGCGGTAGTCTTGCGATGATAGTGCCTATGCTAATTATCGATAACGGTCATTTACTGCCCAGTACTTTAGGGGATTTTGCTTGGATTATTGTCTATGGGACGGTGATGCAATGTCTGGCGTGGGGACTTATCGCTTATTCCATCCCCAAGCTGTCACTAGCACTAACCGGTCTGCTATTGTTAAGCGAGCCTATCGCTGCCCTGATCATTGATTATTTTTGGCTGCAAAAAGCTATTGATAGTCTACAGTGGTTTGGGGCGGCGCTGACCATGCTAGCCATCTATTTAGGCTCATTAAAGCCAAAGTCCCTGCAAGAGAACTCCAAGCTTAAACGCTATCGCTTTTTTGCAAGGTTTTATCGGCAAAAATAAACCCCACCACCTTTCTCGTCATGAGACGTTAAAAATGATAGGGTAATAATAGCGCCTAGCTGATGACTACTTATAATTGCTGCTGAGTTAATTACTGCTGAGTTAATTACTGCTGAGTTAATTGCTGTAGCTCGGCTACAAATATAAGTTGCACATGCTACTGACGGTTAAATAGCGCATTTAGAACAATGGCTGCCAAAGTTGCCGTACCGATACCACCAAGGTCAAAACCACCAAGATGCAGGCTAAAGTTACCTGCTCCCATAATCACCGTGACTGCCGCTATGATTAGGTTGCTGTTTTTACTAAAGTCGATATGATTATCAATCCAAATCTTGACCCCGGCGACTGCGATAAGTCCAAAAACGACAATAGAGGCGCCACCAAGTAGTGCAGGCGGGATACTCTGAATGATAGCACCAAACTTAGGGGATAAACCGAGCAAGATCGCCACAAATCCAGCCATCACAAAGATAGTTGTACTATATACTTTAGTCACTGCCATGACCCCGATGTTCTCTGCATAAGTGGTCACACCAGTACCGCCAAAACCCGCGGAAAATGTCGTCGCTAGACCATCAGCGAAGAATGCTCGACCGATATAGGGAGTCACTCGGGATCGGGTCATTCCTTCAACCGCTTTAAAATGACCTAAATTCTCAGCGATCAAAATAAATGCCACAGGTACAATCAGTACCACAGCACTCCATTCAAATGTTGGCGTATGGAGGGAAGGTAGACCGATCCAGGCAGCTTGCTGAACACCACTGAAGTCAATGGGTGTACCAAATCCTAGCACGTTGGTGACGACATAATAGATGATATAAGACAATATCAAGCCGACCAAGAGTAGCAACCGACGCAGCATACCACGAGTGAATATAGCGACACTACTGATAAGCAGTACCGTCAACGTCGCCATCCAAGCGTCAAACTGATTGGCCGAGACCCCTTGGACGGTCACTGGGGCTAAGTTTAGACCGATAATCATGACGATCGCCCCTGTCACCACTGGCGGCATAAGGCGCTCAATCCAACCAGTGCCGACTTTCATAACCAGCAATCCCACTAACGCATAAATGATACCGCAGACCATGATACCGCCGAGCGCGACATTCAAATTAGTATTGACTCCGCTACCGGCGTAAGCGGAAGCGGCAATCACAGGACCAATAAATGCAAAGCTTGATCCAAGATAACTTGGCATCCGGCCGCCAGTAATCACAAAGAACATCACCGTACACAGACCCGACATGAGAATGGCAAGATTCGCATCAAAACCCATTAGCAATGGCGCTAGGACCGTAGCACCAAACATAGCAAAGGTATGCTGAATACCGAGTAGCACACTCTTGCCAGCAGGCAGGTATTCATTGATGGCTACCGCGTGCGTATCAAGATCACCTTGAAAGGGACGCCAAGTCGGAAACCACTCTCCATTCTCAAAATCAGGGTTATACTCGGTTAGTGGTCTTGCGGACTGTAACGATGAGTGGCTCGAATGGTCTGATACTGTGTCTTGTGCGGCAGTGGGACGATCTTGCGCCATAGAGGTTTCCTTTGAAGAGAGGGTGGCAGAGTGCCATGCTAAATCGCGGGCTATTTTGAATAATAGTTAAAACTAATGCAGCGATATTAAGTATGCAGATCTAGATTAGAGCAGTGATGGCCTATAGCTGACTATAATAACTGCCATAACGCGGCTTGAGCTGCATCACTTATTCTCAGTCAGTCTATACCAGCCAAAGTCTGTTAACTATCAATGTACTAGATAGATGCCGTGGCTATCTTAGCTATTAACAACGTTTTCAATAAGCAGGCTAGCATAATCGCGTCATCAAAGTGACATATTGCCTTGCTAGCTTGATACTTAGTCATCAGCTTGTAACCAGCTATCTTGTCAATTCTTTACCTTGTAACTAATCGCCTTGATACTGATATCGCTATCAAGATAGTCATAAGACCCTTAAAACACAGCAGCTTTAGTAGCTCTCGGGCTGGATACAAATTGACCCTAGTATTAACGAGAGGATTGTACCTAATAACGACAATTTTAGCGATGTTTTTAACCCAATAGTTATTACTTTAACCCTCACTTTTAGTAATTTACTCCTACGTTGCGCGTTAAACGCAGCTAAGCGGCTACCTCATATATGAAAACTCAGTCTCCACGCTACAAGATCACTGCACGTCCCTCTAAATACGCTGATTTTATGAAAGCGTATAAAGTAAAAACGCCTAAGTATAAGTTCTATGTTGAACGCGGCGGTGATCCTCAAGCGCCAGTCATTTTGCTAATTATGGGCCTCGGCGCGCAGTCACTAGTCTGGCCTAACGACTTTTGTCACAAGCTTATAGAGGCAGGCTTCCACGTTATTCGATTCGACAATAGAGATATCGGCAAGTCGAGTAAACTTAAGCACAAAAACAAGCTCACCAAGCAGCACCAAACCTTTATTCAGCAGCTCAGACTCGTCTCCAAATTTAAGCTTGGTATCAACCTACCAAAGCGAGGAGATGCCATCCCCATCCCTTATAACCTCTTTGATATGGCAGAAGACACGCATCAATTGCTTAATGCACTTCAGATAGATCATTGTCACGTCCTAGGTATGTCAATGGGCGGGATGATTGCCCAGATCTTAGCTGCAGACTATCCGGAGCGTGTGCTGAGCTTAGGACTACTGGCCACCAGTAACAATCGCGCTCTACTACCTGTTCCCAAGCTGACCTCCCTACGGCAATTGACCCGGCCCATGCCGCCCAAAAAGGATGTCGAAGCCGTGATCTCTCATACAGTGGCACTGTTAAAAGAGATTGGCTCCACTCAGCACTTTGACGAGTCACGAGCACGGCAAAAGGCGCTATTATTATACGAGCGGCGCTTTTATCCGAAGGGTACGACCAGACATTTACTGGCAGTAATGGCTACCGGTTCACTCACCCAGCACAATGCTCGTACCTATCAGCCGACCTTAGTCGTCCATGGTAGCGACGATAGTCTACTGTCACCGTCCCATGGCCGCGCTATTGCCAAAGCTATCCCGCAGGCACGATTTGAGCTAATAGAAGGCTTAGGTCATGACATTCCTAACGTTTTTATTCCTCAGCTAAGTGGCCTCTTCATTGAGCACTTTAGCAGTATTCATCGATTAAGCCATCACGCTACTCATGAGCATCGAGGTTAAAGTGAAAGCAGGCAGACCAAAGGGCTATGTATTAGCTGCGCCGCTCTTCACCTTCACCATCATTTATTTAAATCATCAAATCTACGTATAACCCATCATACCCTTTGAAATCCATGTCCTTAGTCCCCACAATGAGCGCTCCCTTGTAAATAAACCATTATTTATTGATTCCAATTCAGCCGCAGTGATACTCACTATTGCCTTAAGCGTTAACATCCTTGGGGCGACGAAACATTTGGTTTAAATGCATCGCATCAGTTATGCTATGCTCAACTTTTAGGCATCGATATATAATTATGATTAGCGTCTTCGATCTTTTTAAAATTGGCATTGGTCCCTCAAGCTCCCACACTGTCGGGCCGATGGTAGCCGCCAATACATTCCTAGCGGCTCTACAATCGCAGGTTGATCTGGCCTCTGTCCAGCAGATTGAGGTTGAATTATTTGGCTCATTAGCAGCGACTGGTAAAGGTCATGCGACCGACACAGCAATACTTTTGGGACTACAAGGTCATAAGCCTAATACAATTGATACTCGCTATTCTGAGGACTATCTTGCACCCATATATAATGAGCAGCTGCTGTCATTAGCTGGTCAACATAATATTCAATTTGATGCTGAGCGTGATATATTTTGGCATAGTGATATTGTCTTGCCCTACCATCCCAATGCCTTGACCCTACGAGCAATATTTGCCGATCCCGCGGCGAATAGTGATCATACTACGCAGCATCGAGCGACTTTTCAGCAGACTTATTATTCCATCGGTGGTGGCTTTGTCATTAATGAAGCTGACGCTGATAACCCAGAGGTTGATCCTGCCAACCCTTCGATAGGCGCTATCCCCTATCCTTTCAATAATGCAGAAGAGCTTCTCAAGCAGTGCCAAACGCATAATCTCAGTATTAGCGAGCTGGTCATGGCCAACGAATGCCATTACCGTAGCTCTGAGGAAGTGGTCGCTTATCTTGATGATATTTGGGCAGTGATGCAGGCGTGTGTAAGTCAAGGCTGCCAAACCGCTGGCGTCTTGCCAGGTGGTCTAAATGTCAAGCGACGAGCCAGCGCATTGTATCAGCAGTTGACACTAGAGCTGGATCGGCCAGAAGCGAAAAATGACCGCCTTCAAGCCATGGAGTGGATCAATCTATATGCACTAGCAGTGAATGAAGAAAATGCCAATGGTGGTAAAGTCGTGACTGCCCCCACCAATGGCGCCGCAGGAATCATTCCTGCGGTCCTTCATTACTACCGAGACTTCGACGAGAGCTTTAGCGTCAGTGGTGCTCATGACTTTCTACTGGTAGCAACTGCTATCGGTAGCCTTATCAAACAAAATGCCTCTATCTCAGGGGCAGAAGTGGGCTGCCAAGGTGAGGTCGGCTCCGCTTGCTCAATGGCAGCAGGTGCACTGGCACATATCCTCGGTGGTAGTGTGGCTCAATGCCTCAATGCGGCTGAGATTGGCATTGAGCATAATCTTGGCTTAACTTGTGATCCTATTGCCGGTCTGGTTCAAGTCCCTTGCATAGAGCGTAATGCTATGGCAGCGGTGAAAGCTATTAATGCGGCTAGGCTTGCCTACCGCGGTAATGGTGAGCACTGCGTTTCACTCGATAAAGCCATTCAGACGATGAAGCAGACAGGCGAAGACATGTCTGACAAATATAAAGAAACAGCTCGTGGTGGATTGGCCGTTTATGCTGATAGCCGAATACCAACCGCCAGTATTGGGGTAACGGTGAATTATAGTCAGTGCTAGCTTTTTTAATTAAGCTGCCTTGAATAAGCTACTTTGAATAAGATTTTAAGTTTGCTATTGACTGATCGCAGCTGATTGAGGCAAGCCTAAATTTATTCCAGCGACTTTGGATCAAGTCTAAAATGGATTGATTATAGTATTTGGTGCTATATATAGGCACTCCTAGCTACCACGTAAGCTTAATTTGACGAGAGGTTGTGATTAATAGCAGACGCAAAAAAAAGGCCCTTAATTGACATTAAGAGCCTTTTCCTATCTTTTTATTAGTTAAAAAATAACCAATGTTTAAAGACAATTATTAGACACTAACTATTGAACAATAGTAGGCTCAGATACTTTAGAAATTACGTCATTCAAGATCCAAACTGGACGAACTACGCCAGAAGCTTCATCAGCAACTGCTTCTTGACGAACGTCAAGCATATAACGGTAGTTTGGCTCATAAGTGAAGCCTTGGATTGAGCCATTTAACGCATTAAAGTTCTTTTGATGCGCTTGACGGTATTGAATGCACTCTGATTCAACCTTGTCACCTGCGCTATTTACTACTTCACAGATTGCTTTACGAGGGGCGATTTCAACTTTAAAGCTTGAAATTGGTACAACTTTAACTTTCATCGGCTGACCTTCAACAACCATAACTTTTTCGTTAGCTAGATTATTAGTGGCACAGCCAGTTAGTGCAAAAGTAGTCATTAGGGCAGCAATAGCTAGTTTTTTCATAATTTTATCCTCAATAATTAAATAAAAGTCAGCAGGGACGATACTATTATTTTAGGTTTTATATAAGCCAAACTGTCATTTAGATAAATCTGACTTGAGTAAACCTTTACACAGTACCTGCTAACCCTTACCGATAGTAAATTCAAACTTAGTAATACGCTTTATGATATTAAGTCAAATAACGTCTACTAAAAGCTTCATAGTCGCCAGTATAAGCAGGATGGAAAGTATCATCTATAACTGCTTTGTAACGTAACGTCAGATTTTGCAAAAAGATTTTTACTATTGTGTATCAAAACTTTTGACTAAAACTTACGTTAAATAATCCTCACAGCGTTAACTACGATAGTCAGCATTAATCTTGACATAATCATATGATAAATCACAAGTATAGACTGTATCTTGAGAGTCACCACGCGCTAAGTCTATATGGATTTTGATCTCGGGACGGCTCATTACTGACTGACCAGCAGCTTCTGTATAATCTGGAGCCAGACCACCACGCTCACATATAGTCACCTCATCAAGTGCTACATTAATTTTGCTAGTGTCCAAGTCTCTTACTCCAGCATAACCTACTGCTGCTAAGATCCGGCCCCAATTTGGATCGCTGGCGAAGAATGCCGTCTTAACCAGAGGTGAGTGAGCTACCGCATAAGCAACATCACAGCACTCTTTAGTAGTCTCGCCACCCGTCACGGTGACGGTAATGAATTTTGTCGCGCCTTCACCATCGCGCACGATGAGCTGAGCCAAACGTACAAATACTGACTTTAAACCTTGATAAAGTGCTTTGTAATGGGGGTGCTGCTCACTATCGATGCACTCGCCTTCAGCTTTACCAGTAGCAATCAAGGTGCAGCAGTCATTGGTCGAGGTGTCACCGTCTATGGTAATGCGGTTGAATGACTCATTACTCAATTTAGTGAGCATCTCTTGTAGCAGCTTAGCTTCAATATTGGCATCAGTGGCCACAAAACCTAACATGGTCGCCATATTTGGGCGGATCATGCCTGCGCCTTTTGATATCCCAGTAACATGGTACACTTGACCATCATCCATCGTTATCTGCATGCTATCGAGCTTGGCGATGGTGTCTGTAGTACAGATTCCTTTTGCTACTCTGGGCCAGTTGTCAGCACTCAGATTGTCTTTGGCAGCGTCAAGACCCTCTACGATAGCCTTATCATTAAGTGGCTCACCAATGACACCAGTCGAGTAAGGCAATACAGACTCAGGGGTAACTGACAGCTTAGTAGCGACAGCAGCGCATACTGCCTTCGCTCGTCTTAACCCGTCTTCTCCTGTCCCTGCATTGGCGTTACCAGTATTAATGATAAGATAACGCGGGCTAGCCTGCTTAATGTGCGCGCGCAGCAATACCACTGGCGCTGCACAAAAAGCATTACTCGTCGTCACCGCTGCTACTGTAGCAGACTCAGTAATTTCGATCAGTACCAGATCATCTCGGTCTTGATAGCGAACGCCAGCAGCGCTCACTCCAAGGCGGACACCATTAATGGCATAAATCGTATCTGGCGGAGCAATATTTCCTACTGGCATAAGCAATCCTTATTAATTGGTAATTTATAATTTATTAAGGTATTTATGAGGACGGTTTAAAGACTTTATCTTTACCTCAGATATTTGTAGTCAGCTAACTCTCTTAAAGTTATAGCGCTAGTTTGTGAAGGGTAACCCTTGACTCGCTACTGTCAACCATTACAAATCAGCCACTACTCTACTTCGTAAAGTCAAATGCCGACCAGATAGGTGCATGGTCTGACGGCTTTTCCATAGCGCGCAGCTCATAGCTGATACCGGCATCGATACAATGCGACTTAATATCAGGCGTACAAAGAATATGGTCAATACGTAGCCCACGTTTTGGCTCATCATTAAAGCCACGACTGCGATAATCAAACCAGCTAAACTGACTGGCATCTTCTGGATAATGTAAGCGATAGGTGTCAAATAGCTCTTGCGTCATGAGTGTCTCGTACCACTCACGCTCCTCAGGTAAGAAGGAGCAGCTGCCTTTTTTGAGCCAGCGCTTGGCATTGACCTCACCAATACCGATATCAATATCTTGCGGCGCGATATTCATATCGCCCATTACTATTAGGGTTCGACCTTCAGCTTGAAGCTCAGCGATATAGGCAGTCAAGCTGGCATAATAGTCGCGCTTCATTGGGAATTTGGTCTCGTGGCTGCGATTCTCTCCTTGCGGGAAATAGCCGTTTAATACGTCGATACTGCGGCCATCCATCTCATACCTTGCATGAATAAAGCGCTTTTGTGCGTCATCTGCTTCACCTGGAAAGCCTTTTTGGACGAATATAGGCGCTACTTTTGACAGGAGGGCCACACCGTAATGTCCTTTTTGACCGAAGTATTCGACGTGATAGCCAAGCCCCTCTACGGCTGCCAAAGGAAACTGCTCATCGTGAACCTTGGTCTCTTGTAGGCCCATGACATCAGGGTCAATAATATCTTTGACTGCCTCTAACTGATGTTGGCGAGCTCTAATGCCATTAATATTAAAACTGACGAAACGCGTCATTACACATCCTATTCATTTAAATTTATAAAGCTAATTTGGTAATTCTTACTGGTTATTCACTTATTGGAAGTTACTAAAAGAGAGCATTTGCTTATCGCCCGATAAAGCTCAGTAGCGACTAGCAAGATAAGCGTCTGCTATGATACAAGCTTTTGCTAGTTTTCGGTAGCCAACAGCGGGTAGAGTCGCTAGCGGCTTTTGCTCGCATTATGACTCACACTTTACCTATTACCCTTAATCAGGGTATCTTATCGACTCAAAGCATTGATGAAGAGCTGATTCGTAATAGCAAACATGGCGGTTATTGACTCGTTTTTGCGCCATCTTAGCCTTCCTAGCTATTCATGTGCTAATGATGTTTTCAGTCTAGCTCTCTTGTCAGTGTGTCATTCTAACTAAGATAATCCTTATTTTTGAATCATAACGGATCACCACTCTTTATGTCACTTACAGCACCAAGCTTACCTATCTTTAGCTTCCCGTACCGAATATATATCAATCATACTGATGCAGGCGGCATCGTCTATCATGCCAATCATTTAAGCTTTTATGAGCACTGCCGCCGCGACTGGCTAGCCAGCCTAGGACTAGCAGCTTACTTTTTTAACCCCATCAGTGACGCTGATACCTCTAATAATGAGCATGAGCATCGCCCGCATCACTTTGTTGTCACTGAGGCGCAGCTTAAGTATCTTCAGGCCATTGTCTTGGATGAAACCATTATCGTCACCATAGACAATATCCAGGTGCGACCTGCTAGTCTTATATTTGAGCAAAGCATCTACCGATCAGTCAAGCCTGACAGCTGTCAGATAGCTTCTATTAGCGCTGCCCCAAGCTCTAGTAGTATTACACCAACTGCTAAAGCGTTAGACGCATCTGAAAGCCCCATAGAAGACCTACAATATCAAAAATCCCTACTACTTAGTCAAGCTAAGATTACTATTGCTTGTGTCTGTAATGAGCGAATACCGTCAAATAACACGCCCTCTAGTGGCCGTACAGCAACCAATATTCGACCCGCACGGCTGCCTACTCAGCTTCGTGACGCTATTGCGCAAGTATTAAACTATGATTAACCTCTATCCTTATCGCTATTTAACCTAAGATTCAATTCAACCCCATCGAAGTCACTACTTGACCTGCCACAACTTACTGTGAATTATGCTAGTAGAAGCTTTCATGGCTTCATACCAGACGTTTTTATGACTGATATTTGAAAAATATCCGTTACATTGATTACCGCTTTAGTTACAATAGATAATCTTTTTAATATTAAATATCAGCCGTTTATCTTATTAGATAATATTGCTTCAGTACGACTATTGTAGCCACTTTTATTGTGCAAGTTATTAATACTAGTACCCGATAATAGTGCATAAATTGACCGTTCTGTATTTAGTAACACAGGGGACTTTATTTATGGAAAAATTCTGGACAGCACAGTATTTAGATGGTGTCTCACCGACGATTAATTCTGATATCTATCAAAACGCCACAGAGTTTTTTGAAGAATGTTTTAACCGTTACCGCCTACACCCTATCACCACCTGTATGGGGGTGACGCACACTTATGACGATATTGACAAGGCTTCTATTGCTATTGGCGCGTGGCTACAAGCCGAAGGAATACCTAAAGGTAGCGTCGTCGCACTCATGATGCCCAATGTGCCACAGTACTTGCCCACTATGATCGGCATCTTACGCGCCGGTTATATATGTACTCCTATCAATCCTTTATACACCGGTCGAGAGCTGCGACACCAGCTTAATGATTCGGGAGCGCAGACTATCTTTTTGATCGATAATTTTGCTCAAGCCTTAGAGCAGGTGGTTGATGAGACCAATATCGAGCGCATCGTATTGTCTAAAATGGGCGATATGATGGGAATGAAAGGAATGCTCGTCAATATAGTCATTCGTCAAGTCAAGCGCTTAGTGCCCAAATATAAGCTCAATAACAATAAGCATACTGTACATAGTTTTTCATCAGTATTAAAAAAAGGCCGTAATACACCACTAAATCAACCACGTATGGATCAAGATAAAACGGCGATATTACAATATACTGGTGGTACGACCGGATTATCAAAAGGCGCCATTTTATCCCATAAAAATATTATCTCTGCTGCGCTACAGTCCGAAACCTGGTATCGACCGGCGACACGAGATATCAATCAGGTATATATCAATATGGTTATGGCGCTACCGCTGTATCATATCTTCGCTTTTATGATGGCCTTATTGGGAATGCGGGCGGGCTATACATTCATACTCGTCCCCAATCCACGCGATATGCCAGAGTTTGTCAAAACTTTATCAAAACAGCCCTTTCATATCTTCCCAGGAGTAAATACTCTATTTAAGGGGCTACTCGAGCAGCCTAACTTTAGCCAGTTAGACTTTTCTTCATTAAAAGTGACTCAGGCAGGCGGTATGGCCGCTACAGAACAGACCGCCCAACAGTGGCTTAAGACGACAGGTTGTCCGATGGTGGAAGGTTGGGGTATGACAGAGGGCGTCGCCGTCGGTACTGCCAACAATATCACTGACAAAGAGTTCAATGGCACCATTGGCCTACCAGGTGTCAATGTGGATGTTGTGATACGCGATGATAATGATCAAGATGTGGGCTTTAATAAGCCAGGCGAGCTTTGTATTAAAGGGCCGAATGTCACCTCAGGCTACTACAAAAAGGACAATACCCCCTACTTTACTGCTGATGGCTATTTTAAGACGGGCGATATCGTTAGTATGGATGAGCGCGGCTATATCACCCTCCTTGATCGCAAAAAAGACATGATTTTGGTATCTGGCTTCAATGTCTTCCCTAATGAAGTGGAAGAAGTCATGTTAGATTGCCCAGGCGTTAGTGATGTTGCCGCCATCGGTATTCCTAATGAGCGTCAAGGCGAATCTGTCAAACTATATGTGGTACGTCAAGATCCACAGCTAACTAAAGCGGCAATCAGAGACTTCGCGCTAGACAATCTAACCGGATACAAGTGCCCACGTTATATTGAGTTTATCGATGAATTGCCGAAATCTAATGTCGGTAAGGTGCTGCGGCAGAAGTTACGAGAAAAACATCAGTTAGAAAACGGCTCTTAACAGGATATGTGCCTCTCACTATCATTAATAATTTCAAGTCATTAATTAGTTTTTAGCCCTGTATCAATAAAAAGCCCCGTTACTTAAGGTAACGGGGCTTTTTATTGATACGTGTAATAATCTCAAACTACTGGAGTAATTACCCAAAAAATAATAAGAGAGATCAAAATGAATAGTACATCCTAGTTTGATCGACAAGAAGATATTAATAGTTGATTGCGGTGCTATCGATATGTAGTGGTCAAATAAATTTAGACAATGGTTAAGAGGTTTTAATTGAAGTAGCGTTTCTCTTTCTCTACTGGGGGCAGATAGTTGTTGCAATATGGCCTATTTTTCATACTCAGAATTAAGAGCAAGCACTAAAGTTAGCTCAATAAGATAGATATTAAAAAGCTAACGATATACTTAGCTCAAGTTATTGGGCAAAGTACGACGTCAGATAAGTCGATAAAAACCAATTTAGTATTATCCTAAAAACTGAGTATTAATATTGAGCTTTTAGGATAATAGGACTGGCTAATATGTACCATTAGCAACCGATAGTCCTATCGTAAACACCATACGCTGCCAGCCTATATATAGCCATAACAAAGTACTTTTTAGCTATGAACTTCTGAAGTCCAAATAATCATTTGAGGAAATAATATTAGCAAGTATATGGCCGAACATTGTTAAAAGCATAATATCAAATGTCATCATCATAGAAATTTAAAGTAGTTACTAACTAAAAAAATAATAAAACAATCTATCTCGACCTATTTACGCAAATTTTTCTGCCATTAAATTAACTCTAGCTTGAGCTTGCAATGCGTCATGGCGGTTCGAAACAAACGCTCTAGTAAAAACTTAATAACTCAAAGAGCTACTGAAGTATCCTAAATAATAAGTTGGTATAACACCACACATCTCAAATTCGGCAGTACTAGTTAGTAAGGAAGGAAATGGTAATGGTTTATATTTTTGGTGTAATAAAGAAATCTCTAGTGACAACATCGTTTTTATTAAAAATCATGTTACCTATGATGCTTCTTTCACGAATTCTAGAATTAGCTGGAGTAGCAGGTTGGTTAAGTGAACTTCTCTCACCCCCTTTAGCAGCTATGGGGTTACCAGGTGAGGCAGGAATAATATGGGCAATCACCTTATTGACGAATCTCTATGGTGGGATTGGTGTATTAGTGACACTACTTCCTACTAATGAACTAACAATTGGACAACTAAGCATTCTTAGCTCAGTTATGCTTTTTGCGCATGCTCTGCCAGTAGAGCAGGCTGTTGTTAGAGCAGCTGGAGCTAGTGCAATATTTACAGGACTACTGAGGGTATTTGCTGCAATGACCTATGGTATTTGCGCAAATTATTTATTTAATTTTTTTGGCATTATGCAAGAACCAGTGAGTGTTAGTTGGATGCCAGAAGCTTCAGTAGATGACAGCTGGCTTCACTGGATAAAAGGGACCATTAAAATAATGATTCTAATGTTCATTATTATAACAGCAATAAATTTTGCAATAGATTTTCTTGAGCGGGTGGGTATTATTAAATGGCTCTCTCGGCAACTAGAACCTTTTATGAGAATTACAGGTCAGAATCCTCTGTTAGCGCCCATGACCACCATAGGGTTACTTCTTGGCCTCTCATACGGTGGTGGACTAATTATGCAGAAGGTCAGTGAAGTAAAATTTAGTCGAAGAGACTTATTTATGTCCTTAAGTTTTTTATCCCTTTTGCACTCCTTGATTGAGGATACTTTAATCATGTTTTTGCTTGGTGCTGATATCTGGGTCATTCTTTTCGGTAGGATGTTATTTGCAATACTACTTTTAGCTTTACTTTCTAAAATAGCAGATTACTTTTTCTTTAAAGAAGCTTAACGAACCACTTCATAATTAAGATTATAAATTTGACCTTATAAGTTAACGAATAAAGAGACTCGTAGGAAATAAGTAAGTCTCGTAGGAAATAAGTAAGTATAGCCAGTAACGCTCTCCCCTTGCACTCGGGCAAAGCAGTGCTTTGCTACATCCTCGCTCATATCCATCACGATGACACATTGTCGATTGAGCGTTAGAATCAAGGTGAGTTTTTTAAATCAATGGTAAACCGTCTTCTAATTGATGTTGGTTTTGAAGTAGTCAACGGCAAACAAAGCCTTATGGTATAGAGCGCCAGTAATATTGGTTTTACTTCTTTGTCGCCAGTTGTACTTGTCGCTGCATGGTTGACCTTGTGGGTTGTAGCCAAAAGTTCGTAATACTTCCGTCTCAAAGCCACTCTCATCCATATAAATGATGGAGTAGCCTTGACGTTTATAATACTTAAGTTTTAGCTGACACCCTAATCGTTTCAGCCCGTTTGCCTTAGGATGTTCAAGGCATTTTGTTACGGGTATAGCCAAGCCGTTTCATGGCACACGCTATGCCAGATTTACTGTAACCAAGTCGAGCCGCTCGTTCGTAATGGTAAGCATCAGGATAATCAATAATGTCCTGTTTAAGCGCTTCATCCGCTATTTTACGCGGCGACCTGTTAGGCAGCTTAATACCAATATCTTTATTCCAACTGACTATAGATAAGCTAGCGACTAAATCGGCTGTCACTGTCTAGCTGAGCCATTAGCTCTGGCAGCTTTTGCGCAGCGCTAGTTATCGTAGAGTTGACTAGCGTATTCACTGCTGTCTGCGCCGCTCCAGCAAAGCCTAGCTTCTCAGCCAGGGTAGGCTTCTGTCTGGAATGCAGGGCATAGACCTCATGGTCTTCCATAAGCTCTAATAAATAAGCATCCGAGGTCTTAAGCTCGTCTACCAAGTTTAAATGCAGGGCATCCTCACCGTACCAGTGATCGCCATTAGCGACTTTATCCAACTCAAGCTTGGGGCGATAAGTGTTAACAAAGTGTTTGAATAAGGTATGCGTCTGCTCTAGCTCTTCTTTATATTTGGCACGATCTTTATCATCATTTTCACCAAAAACCGTAACCGTACGTTTATAATCGCCCGCGGTAAACATCTCATAGTCGATGTCATGGTTTTTGAGCCATTTATGGAAGTTTGGTAGTTGTGAGACCACCCCAATAGAGCCGATGACGGCAAAAGGGGCAGCTAGGATATTATCTGCTACACAGGCCATCATATAGCCGCCACTTGCTGCTATCTTATCCACACAAACGGTAAGTGTCAGTCCAGACTCTTTTAGGCGAACCAGCTGCGCTGCTGCTAGTCCATAACCGTGGACCAGCCCGCCACCTGACTCTAGGCGCACGACGACTTCATCCCCTTTATTGGCAGTGCTGATAAGGGTACTGATCTCTTCGCGCAGATGCTTGACCCCACTTGCTTTTAGATCACCATCAAAATCCAGAACGAATACTCTCTTATCTTTATCACTGTCTTTGCTGCGTGCTTTGTCTTTTAGAGCTTTCTTTGCTTTTTTGGCCAAGCGTTTTTTGAGTTGTTTCAGCCCGTGCTTATCGCTCATGGCTTCCAAAAGGTCTTTTCGGCGCTGCGCCTGATTTTTATTTAAGTGGATAACTTTGAGTTCAACAGGGTTTTTTGGCGGATGGAACAACATAATGAGAGTCCTTTTAAAAGGTATTACAGTTATTACGACTTATTATTTAGTCATCGTTTATTCAAGGTTATCGTCCTAATATGCGACTCGCTTGAATGAATTTCAAGGGCACGCGGTTGTATCAAAGCATAAGATTGGGCATAATGGTCGTTTGATAAAAATTCCTATTTTTACTTCTTGTTTATTTATTTTGTATTCAATTGAATGTGGACGACAAATTTATGATGCGTAACGAGTATTGCGGAGCAGTCACCGAACAGCTGCTAGATCAGACTATTACGGTAACCGGCTGGGTGCATCGCCGCCGAGATCATGGCGGCGTTATATTCTTGGATATGCGCGACCGCGAAGGCATTTTACAGGTTGTTGTTGATCCTGACACCCCTGAAGCTTTTGCTACCGCAGATGCAGTTCGACCTGAGTATGTGCTAAAGATTACTGGCCGCGTTCGCCGCCGTTATGAAGGCACGGAAAACCCAAATATGACCAGCGGTCAGATTGAGTTATTGGGTAAAGAGATTGAAGTCTTGGCTAAATCTGAGACACCGCCATTCCCATTGAATGACGACAATACAACGGTCTCAGAAGATCTGCGCCTTAAATATCGTTATCTCGATATGCGTCGCCCTGAGATGCAAGAGCGCATGATGTTCCGTGCTAAAGCCACCTCAACCATCCGCAGATACCTTGATGATCATGGTTTCTTGGATGTTGAAACGCCGATTTTAACTCGCGCTACGCCAGAAGGCGCTCGTGACTATCTTGTGCCATCACGGACTCGTCCAGGTAACTTCTTTGCCTTGCCACAATCTCCACAGCTATTTAAGCAGCTGTTAATGGTTTCCGGCTTTGATCGCTATTATCAAATCGCAAAATGCTTCCGTGATGAAGACCTTCGAGCCGATCGTCAGCCTGAGTTCACTCAGGTGGATATTGAGACATCATTCTTGTCTGAAGAAGAAATCATGGACATTAATGAAGGTCTTATCCAAAACCTATTTAAGACTATGCTTGACGTCGACTTGGGCAAATTCCCCCGCATGACCTACGCTGATGCTATGCGTGACTATGCTTCTGACAAGCCAGATCTACGTATTCCTCTAAAGCTGATTGATGTCGCCGACCTTATGCAAGGCGTTGACTTTAAAGTATTTGCTGGCCCAGCTAATGATCCTAAAGGCCGTGTTGCCGCACTGCGCGTACCGAATGGTGGTTCATTATCACGAAAGCAAATTGACGAATACACCAAATTTGTAGGAATTTACGGCGCTCGTGGTCTAGCCTATATCAAAGTCAATGATGCTAGCAATATTAATAATGGCGTGGACAAAGAGTCTGGTCTTCAGTCGCCTATTATCAAGAATATGAGCGATGACGTCTTGGTTAGTTTAATCGAGCGTACAGCTGCACAAGACGGTGACATTATCTTCTTTGGTGCTGATAAAGCTAAGATTGTTAATGATGCGATGGGTGCTCTTCGTCAAAAGATTGGTCTTGATTTAGACTTGACCACTTGTGAATGGGCGCCACTTTGGGTCACCGACTTCCCAATGTTTGAAGAGACCGACGATGGCAACTGGACCTCAATGCACCATCCGTTTACTAAGCCTAAAGGCTCGGTCGATGAGCTAAAACAAAGCCCAGAGACAGCATTGTCAATCGCTTATGACATGGTCTTAAACGGCACTGAGATTGGTGGTGGTAGTCTACGTATCAATACGGTAGAGATGCAAAAAGCAGTATTTGATGCCTTAGGTATCTCCGATGCCGAAGCCAATGAGAAATTCAGCTTCTTACTAGATGCGCTAAAATTTGGTGCGCCGCCTCATGGTGGTCTCGCCTTTGGTCTTGATCGCTTGATCATGCTCATGGTGGGTGCTGGCTCAATTCGCGATGTTATCGCCTTCCCTAAAACCAAAACGGCTGATTGCCCATTGACTCAAGCCCCAGCAGAAGTTGATAGCAAGCAGCTTCGCGAGCTTGGGATTCGGACCCGTGAAAAAGCCACTACCGAAGGCAAGCCTAATGCTTAGTATCCGGTAGATATCGGCATACTTCGTTATTACTGCCAACGATTATTTATGAATCCATTTTCAATCTTCAAATTCGTGCCACTGTCTGTTTTACAGATGCTGGCACGTTTTGTCGCTCGGGCTATCTTAAATCGTCCGAGCTTAAGCGTGGTGCGAACCATCAGGATTAATTTAAAACTGGTACATCCAGAGATGGCCGATGACGAGATTGACAAGTTAACGCGTCAGATTGTCTTCAACCAATGCTTGAGTAGTGTTGAGTCGGTAAAGTGTTGGGCTATGCCATCTGAGTGGAGCCTAAAGCAAATTCGTGAAATTCACAATCAAGAGCTACTAACCGCCGCCTTTGATAATCCTAATGGTATGCTGGCCATCGTTCCTCATCTTGGTACTTGGGAGATGATGAACGCTTGGCTCAACCAATTTGGTGCACCTACTATTATGTATAAGCCAGTCCAAGGTCAGATTAGTAATGATTTTGTCTTGCGCGGTCGTCAACGCCTAAATGCAACGCTAGTGCCTACTGATGCGACTGGCGTCAAAGCTGTCTTCAAGACGCTAAAGCAAGGTGGCTTTAGTATTATCTTACCCGATCACGTCCCTGACCCTTCTGGTGGGGTTATTGTGCCATTTTATGGCGTCAACACCTTAACCAGTACGCTAACACCAAAGCTGGCTGCTAAGACCAAATGCTCGCTGGTCGGGCTAGCCTGCGTCCGTAGACAAGATGGTGAAGGCTTCGATATTCACTGCTATGATCTCAACGATGAATCTCTCTATGACCGTAATGTAGAGGTAGCTACGACAGCGCTTAACCGCGCTATTGAGCATATTATTAATGATAACTTTACCCATTATATTTGGGGTTATCGACGCTTTAAACGCCTGCCAGACTTGGGCAACCCTTATAAGAGTAGTAGCAGCGATCTTGAAGCGTATCGTCAGCAGCTAAAGATGAGTGCAACGGCCAGTAGCGACCCTGATATGGAGCAGTCCTAATATCTGGTCTCTTTTAAGGACAGTCAGCGTGACGGTTATCTAGATAACTGTCTCATCATTCTAAACTCCTTCGCATCTCCCTTCCTATTAAGGATATTCTATGTCGATAGTGTCATCCTCACCCTCTAATCACACCCTAAAATCCGCAGCCACATCGGAAGATTCAACAACACAAGAGAATCGCTACGTTATCTGCATGAAATGGGGCGATAAGTATGGCGCTGAATATGTCAACCGTCTCTATAATATGGTCAAGCGGCATCTTAGTTTAGACTTTGAGATGATTTGCTTAACCGATGATGACAAAGGTATCGATCCCCAAGTGCGATGCTATCCTATCCCAGAATTAAACTTGCCAGCTGGACTGCCTGAGCGCGGTTGGAAGAAGCTTACTACTTTTGCACCGCAGTTATACAACTTAAAAGGCGTGGCGTTATTTTTGGATATTGATATTGTCATTGTCGATGATATCGATTGTTTTTTTGACTATGAAGCAGCTCATGAAGACAGCGTCGTCATTATACGTGACTGGAAAAAACCTTGGCGTATGGTAGGCAATAGCTCGGTTTATCGATTCAAGATTGGTCAAAACACCTACCCTAACCTTCTAAATAACTTTGAGCAGAATTTTGCAAAGATTAGCGGTGAGGTACGTCATGAGCAAGCTTATCTGTCTAACTACCTGCGTGAACACCATCATTTAGAATACTGGGACAAGTCATGGTGTGTGAGCTTTAAGTATCAGTGCATTCAGCCATTTCCATATAGCTTTATCAAAGCTCCTAAATTGCCTGCTAATGCCAAAATCGTTATCTTTCACGGCGAGATTAACCCTCCAGACGCCATTCAAGGTGGCGGCGGTAAGTGGTATCGTCATGTCAAGCCTAGTCCTTGGCTAAAGGATTACTGGCAATAGTATCTATTGCTAGGTTGTACATTTGGCTTACCTTAACGCTGACTATCATTGGGACTACCTATGGGTTTACCGACTTCTGTGGACATCACTGCTAATGGTGATATCTTTCAAATTAGCACCTTTAATGCGCAGCACGCGCAGGAAAGTCTACATCAGCAGCCTGTCAATATATTTGCTTCTGGTCCTTCTATTGCAGAGCTAAAGTTTACTGACGCTAGACTCCGTCAGCCCAGTCTGTTCGTTAATGGTAGTATCAGTCTGACTACAGAGCATCCGTTCAGCAATGTTGCTGGTTATGTGATTAGTGACGCTCGTTTTATTAATCACCATCCTGAGATACTATCTGCTCACTATTCAGGGCAGCCGCTCTACGCGACCTTGGCAGTATTTGAGGCTATTGCCATCTGTCTTCCCGAATTGGTAATGGCTTATCACCCCGTCTTTCGGCTCATCTTCCCAGTTGATAGACCTTGGGGCGTACAAGTAAACAGACCTTGGCATCGACCGTGGTTAAATCGCTTTGCCTTTATTGACAAGTTATTCAACAAAAAGACACCTCTAAGTCATTTTAGCCAGCATCCAAGTTTCGTTATCGATAGTAAGCAGCAGCCCTACCCTATCGGCGTCTCACTAGATATGAGTCACGGCTTCGTTGAAGCTGGCACTGTCGCTTATGTCGCTGCACAGTTGGCCTTTTCGCGTCAAGCCTCTGCTATTCATCTATTCGGTATTGACTTGCTAAACAGTAATCAACCGCGATTTTATGAGAGTAAAGACAACAGTGCCCCTTGTAAGTTAGACAAAGCCATTACTGATCGAATCGTGCCCTCGTTTGACCTGCTAGGCCGTGTTTATGACGAGCATGGTGTTAAAGTCGTTAACCACTCTCCCATCTCCAAAGACTTATTTAGTAGCCTTAAAGTAGAGACTGATTCTTGAAGTGAGCTTTTCTCAACCCTGTTTAGTCTTTATAAAAGCTAACTCGTTTAATAGACCGTTTAAATACTTCAGTTCAGAGACTTAAGACAAAGTACTTTAACTAAAAAAATTTTTAGCAAAATCGTTTATAATATTGCTAAGGCTTAATTATAATAATTAGTTACAATATTTAGCCCATAACAAACAAGTGGCAGCGCCGCTTCACTCGCGATAGGGTCATCAGTAAGTCACCTCCTTATCAGTAATTGTTCAGTTATTTGGAAGCATCATGGCAGCCCGTAAAAAAACGACTCTAGAAAATTTATTTAACCTAAATCGCTATAAAAAGCGTCAAGGCGCAAAAAAAATAACACAACAGCTCTCAGCTGTGGACCTTACTGCTCTAAAAAATACGATCATACCAGGCACCCCGCCAGATAACTTCCAATCTTATATGATTAAAGATTTAACCCAACATTTAGAGCATTTAAAAAATAATTTTATTGGTAAACCTGAAATTTGCTATTATCATGCGACCTTAATCGTTCTACTGCGCCGCGAAGCTAATATTGCTGAGAATTTTGCTCGCTTTCAGCACCTTTGGCAGTCTGAGTCCGACTTCCTGCTAGAGCATTTAAATATGCGTTGGCTTATCGCAGCAGTAGATACTTTTATTGATCATGACCCTGATGAGACCGTTCGCGCCATATGTCTGAACGCTGTCGTCCTCATTAATACTATTAAGCTGTACGAGACAGAGCGCTTCTTGCTCGATATAGATAGTACTACTGAAGTGGATTACGATGCGCAGCGCTTTAACATGACAAGAGACAATTGCTTTGATTTGTTCGATGAGCTGCCTAGCTTTAGAATCGGTGTCGATGACACTTTACGGAACATGCGCTGGCGTATTGATGATCTTAGTAAGAGTCGGCCACTAGCAGGCAAGATTCTATTAAATATCTTTGAGCGAGTGAACTCGCGCGGCAGTGCTTATACGAGATTTCGGGCGCGTCATGAAAAACCGCGCAATCGCTGGTGGGATGACGATACTCCTATTAGCCCCTAATTTCTAATTATTAATAATCATCTCCTCTAATCTCCTAAGTCCCAATAAATAAGTAACCTATACTCATGACTGATTGCAATCCGGCCAGCTATTCAGACTTCTCGCAACCTGCTAAGATTGTGGATAATCAGAGCCAGTCTTTTATCATCTGCTGCTTTTTTACACCCAGTTATGAAATCAATGTCCAAGGTTTGCAGGCCTCATTAGAAGCTCTAGATATTAATTATTATTTGCAGCCTATTGCAGACCAAGGCTACTGGGAAGCTAATACTCGGGCTAAACCTCATTTTTTGTTGCACTGCTTAAAGCATTTCCCTAAGTACAATATAGTTTACCTAGATGCAGATGCTGCGGTAAAGAAGCCACTAGATTACTTCGATAGACTCTCGGCTGACATTGGTGTTTATGAGACTCATAGGCAAAAAGGGATGTCTCATGACTACTTAACCGGCACGATATTTCTAAGAAACTGCCCAGCTACCTTAAGCTTTGTCGAGCAGTGGTGTCAGCAGCAGCTCAATTGCAATAGAACTATGGTTGATCAAGATAGCTTTGATGCAGCGATGCGGCTGTGTAGAGATGACTTGCAGGTTGAGTCACTACCACTTGGCTATATCAAAATATTCGATAGAGAGTATGATGGCGACGTTTTTATTGAACAGTTTCAGGCCAGTCGTGGCCAGACCAAGCTTAAGCGGCAACTTATCCGCAGGCGTAATAAATTTATCATTATTGGCACTTTATCTTTGATAATATTGATAATTTTATTTTTAGTTAGCTAGTTTTTAATGTATTGATTGTAGTCATGGGTAACGGTAATGAAAGTTGATTTATTCGCTAAGATTATTAAAGAATCTAGAAGTGCTGAGTTTAAAAACGCCATCGTATTTAGTGTAGACAATAATTACTTGCCCTATGCTGTATTTGTAGCTAACCAGATTATCAATCTCGAACCGAACCTTGATTTGGACATTTGTATTTGTCTTCCTGACCTATCTATAGTTCCAGAATCTTTTATAGCGTCCAATATTCGCTTTATTGAGATTGAGGTAAATGGACTTGAGGCACTGCCTGTTGGCCGTTTAAGCCTATCAGCTTATCATCGATTATTTTTACCAGAGATATTGGCTGATGATTATCAATACCTTATTTATCTTGACGCTGACATTTATGTCCTACAGCCATTTAGTAAAGATATATTTACGGTCATAGAAGGCTTTAACGAGAGCTTTGCAGTAGCTGCTGCTCCAGATATTTCTGAGTTACAGTTGAAAGTTGTAAAAGACA
The DNA here is from genome assembly GCF_004335015.1 of Psychrobacter pygoscelis. Taxonomy (GTDB): domain Bacteria; phylum Pseudomonadota; class Gammaproteobacteria; order Pseudomonadales; family Moraxellaceae; genus Psychrobacter; species Psychrobacter pygoscelis. The sequence goes on along the minus strand of NZ_RQRU01000003.1, from coordinate 68,201 downwards.
GTAAACTCAAAAAAATTGAAGGTTATATTAAACATTATCATGAATATAACCACATCTATAGAAACTCTGGCGTCTTAGTGTTTAATGTTAAAAACTATCTCAATCAAGAGATTCGCGATAAGGTCCTCGACTACGCGTTTGATAATATAGCTAAACTCCAATGCCATGACCAGTCTGCCTTAAATGGGGCCTTAAAGACTGATATTGCTTTGTTGCCTTTTAGGTTTAACTGGCAGACGCATAAATTGACCATTAATTTAATAGATGAATATCAACCTTATATCTTACATTTTATTGGTGAGAATAAGCCTTGGCGACTTAAGAATTATTTAACCGAAAAATATACCAACGATTATGTATGCTTTTTTGAAAATTATTATACCGACACTAAGATTAATATCTTGACAGATTATGAATGGCGCTTAAGATCGCCAAAATATTCAAACAAATTAAAAGAGTTGATTTCAAGAGAAGCAAAAAAAATGAAAAAAGATATACTTCACAAAAATAATGGACTAAAAACCAAACAGTACAACAAGATAAAAGAGCTTTTAAACCAAGATTTTATTTAGCAAATATACTATCTTATTAAATATGTCTGTTATTTAAATTCAATTATTGATGATAGCTTTTTGAATCGCCAATTAGTATAATTTTTCTTCCAATTATTTGGATTTATCTGTGCGGCTAATCTTGCTGTCTCACGCTTGATTTTTGCTATATGATTAGGCTTTACATTTTTACTGTTTATGTTTTTGAAGTTATAAAATGCTCTACGCTCTTTTTCCAGATCGCTCATTAAGTGCAAACTATCTGTATTAATTTTGTCTTCTTGAATAACTAATGCAGGAACTATCTGAAACACGTCTCTTTTTCCTACTGCTTCAGCATCAAAAAGATATAAATCGATAGGTTTAGTGATTCTACTATTTCTAATTTCATCAATAATTGTTTTAGCCAAACTCGAAGTTATGACGTACCCTGCCGTACCCACATGATGACTTGCGAGCCGCTGAATCTTGTAATCTTTAAATCCATCAACAGCTTCGTCTAATAGAACCTTATAGTTCATCGTCTCTAATTTCAATAGGTCATATTTTCCCATCAACTCATCAAGTTTTTCTTTTATAAATGAAGGGTAATTTGGACTAACTATCGCATCATCTTCAAATACTACTACATAAGGCTCATTATTCTCCATAGCTTGTTTCCAGACTAGAATATGACTTAACAAGCATCCTAGTTCACCTAAAGCCAGCGTGTTATTGAAAACTAAACCAAGATCATGACAAGTGCTTAAAGCTCTATCTTTGTTAATAGCATCAAAAAACTCGTAATCTATATTGAGCATCTCAAATTGTTTTTTTATATGCTGTCTTCTGATTGATGACTGTTTTAAACTAATTACTACTTGGCGCATATTAAGCCAATTCCTTATTGCTAAAAAGTTATAATATTGATATTTATCAGGTAATTTTACAATGTTTCCTACTGATACCCAGCACTCTAAGCCAAATTGCAAAAAACTAAAAATTATTTATATAAGTTTTTTTCTATTGTACTTCCTCATCTGGAGTATCGCACCTGCACTATTAGCCAGTAGTGTGCCATTAGATGTGAGTGAAGGCATCAACTGGGGTAGCGAATTTCAGTGGGGCTATTATAAGCACCCGCCGTTGTCTTCATGGGTTTTATTCAGTTTTTATAAGCTCTTTGGCCATTTTGGGCCTTATCTACTCAGTCAGCTCTGTGTAATTTTGACCTTAATCCCCATCTATATACTGGGTAAGAAAATCATGGGCGCTGACAGAGCGCTACTGGGAAGCGTATTAACCTTAGGTGTCCTCTATTATAGCTACCCAAGTCTTGAATTTAATCACAATGTGGCACAGTTTCCGATTTGGGCTGGACTATCATTGCTATTTTACCTGAGCGTGACCAATAACCGCTACCACGACTGGGTGCTTCTCGGCTTACTAGGCGGTCTTGGTATGTTAACCAAGTACAGCGTGGCGTTTTTATTAATTCCGATGGCGCTATATTTATTATTACCCAATCAGTGGCGATTATTAAAACAGCCAAAGCCGTGGTTGGCAGCGTTTATTATGCTTGCTCTATTCGCCCCACATTTATATTGGCTTAACCAACATGAGTGGCTGCCCTTCACCTATGCCAACGGTCGCTCGCATGATAGCAATGAAGGGGGAAGTCTGGCGGCACACTTTAGCTGGATGGGGTTTACGCTAAGTCAAATCATCGCCCATGTGCCACTATTAGTTATGCTAATAGTTACTCGCAAGCAGCTGTTGTTCAAGTCATTAGTTGACTTCTCAAGCGTCAAAACGTCTGCTGCTAACGATGCTCTCGGCATCTCTAAACCAGCACCTAAACCGCAAACTTTATCGCTGATGAGTTACCTCTGGTTCGCACCGCTACTGCTACTAATCGTGCTAAGCTTAATATTCGGTATAGGGCTGCGTGATATGTGGGGTATGCCCATGTGGTCACTATCTGGCCTACTGCTGGCAGGTATAATCGCGCCAAGCAAATTCAGAGAGGTGCAATCACGATTGTTAAAATATATCGTCATTTGGCTAAGTATCGTGACGTTATTGATGATAACCTATCTGGCCTTTGGTCAGAGCCTACGTGATAAGCCATCAAGAATGGACTGGCCTGAGCAAGCACTGAGCAAGCAAGCGTACACTACTTGGAGCAATATTAGCAGCTGTCCACTAGATAGCGTCTCAGGAGATCGCTGGCTCGGTGCTTTGGTGGCGATGAATACTCCTTCGGGTGAGCCATGGCCCTCACAGATGATTTCAGGACCGGCCAACCACTCTCCATGGATGACCTCATCAAGATTGAATGAGTATGGGACGCTAGTATTAGCACAAGAGGAAGATGAGGTCAGTCTGCCACTACTGAACACTATCAACGGCGCTCAGGTTCAGTCTTCAAAAGATTTTGCAAGCCAAGATCAATCTTTTGATTACTATCAGGGTCAGTGGACACTTATCTGGCCACATCAGCCTCAAGCCGAGCCTTTAGTAGTGAATTGGCAAGCTTTTGTACCGAAGTCATGTGCGGCTAATACTGGTTCTGTTGCTTCTAATTAGCGAGCTAACGACCAGTTGCTATATAATTCACATATCTATGTATAAGACTTATCCTTATTCATTTAAACCTTATTGATGGTAGCTTGATTTGTTAATGAACCACTCACAATTCTATTTATCGATTATCTTGCCTGCCTACAACGATGCAGATGCTTTGCGCGAGTTTTTACCGAAAGTGCTTAGCTTTGCAGAGGCGCAGCCCGGTTACCAGCAGATCATCGTCGTGGACGATGGCAGTCTGGATCATACCAAGCAAGTAATAAAGGACTTAATAGCAAAGTGCCCAGATAATATTCAACTTCAGCTAATCCGGCTCTCGCGTAATTTTGGCAAGGAGTCGGCTTTAAGCGCTGGATTGGCTCATGCGACGGGCGATTATGTCGCTATGTTAGATGCTGATGGCCAGCACCCTCTATCAGTATTGAAGCAGATGATCACGATGATGCAGCAGCAAGCAGATATCGATATGATCGCTGGCATTCAAGCCAATCGCCCCCACGAGAGTCATCTCGCCAAAGTCTTCAAACGCAGCTTTTATCACTTGATTCAAGACACGCGGCGCTATGAAATTCGTCCTAATGCTGGCGACTTTCGAGTAATGAAACAAAAAGTGGTTCGGGCGCTAATGTCGCTACCAGAGCGCCAACGATTTATGAAGGGACTCTACGCTTGGGTCGGCTTTCAGACCGTGTATCTGCCGTTTACTGCAGCCAGCCGTGATACAGGTGTGAGTAAATTTAACTTCGGTAGTCTATTTGAGCTGGCGTTAGTTGGTATTACTTCTTTTTCTCAAAGACCCTTACGCCTTATCTCACGAATGGGCTTTATCGTCTCGCTATTGGCATTTTTATACGGCTGTTATATCGTTATCGAGACTCTTTTATTCGGTAATGATGTGGCTGGCTGGGCGACGGTAGCCGCTGGTATAATGTTTTCGACCGGTATCCAGCTGGTGTGTATCGGCGTTATTGGTGAATATGTTGGTCGCCTTTATGAAGAGGTCAAGCAGCGACCTCTGTACCTGATTGATGAGACTATAAGTAACGTGGATATTGCCCATACTCATTCAGCTTTTGGTGTGGCAAATTTATCTTCTGTAGCGGCTGATCAGTCACTTGCCGAGTGCAATACCGATTCACTTGCAAGAGTAGCTCCTAAGCTGCCTATCGACTAGCTTAGAGCTTATAAATAAACCCCCTTAGACTTAAGCCCTTAGCTAAGCTGGCCATTGATGACATTTACCCCTCTTAAGAGTTCGACTTTATGACTGAGTATGCGCCGCGCCAATTATTTAAGTTCATCATTATGGGCAGTCTTGCAGCGTTGGTTCATCTTCTCGTGCTGTACCTAGCGGTATCAGTTTTTGACATCGCGCCCGCTTGGGGCAATGTTATGGCTTTTATCATCGCCTTTATAGTGAGCTTCGCTGGGCACTTAACAGTTACCTTTCGCGATAGCAATCTTAATAACCCTACCCTAGTCGCCCGTAGGCTTATCAAGTGGTTAGCCAGCTCTATATCAGGATTTGCGCTGAATCAAGGCTTGTTTGTGCTCGGTCTTTCCTGGTTAGGCGACGCCTACTATTTGCTAATTTGGTTTATAGTGACAGGCATTGTGACTGTTTTAAGTTTTCTATTGGGTAAGCTTTGGGCTTTTAAATAACAAGCAGTTAGTAATAGAATATAACATTACAATAATAGTGCTTGAAGAGCGTTAGCGCGTAAATTCAAAAGATTATGATAGCTATAAAATGACCCTATCGACTAAATATCCGACCAATCCAGTAGCATCTCAGCGCCATGTCATCATCAATGTAGACGACTTGGGCTTATCCAATGCGGTAAATGAGGCCGTAATCGCATTGGGCGGCATGAGACATATCCGCTCAACCAGCTATATGGCTGGCGGAGAGATAAGTGACTCTCAAATCCGCTCGTTAACAGCGCTAGATATCGATATTGGTCTCCATTTAGACTTCACAGCAATATATCCATCCTCTATCAAAAACTCTCTATCCGCGATAATCATTGCTAGCTATCTGCGGCGGCTAAAGCGCCATGAAATAATAGACATCATCCATCGTCAACTTGACGGCTTTGAAGATCGATTTAACCAGCATCCAGTATTCATCGATGGCCATCAGCATGTACATCAGTTCCCCGTAGTACGAGACTGTTTGGCTACGGTGTTAAAGGATAGATATGCTGTCAGCAACCGCGCCCAACCTTATGTGGCAGCCAGAATTACTACCCCACTAGTTAATGATATGAAATCATGGATTATCTATATCTTAGGGGGTCATGCATGGAAACAGCTGTGCCAGCACAGCGGTATTCATACTAATTTATGCTTTGGCGGTGCTTATGATTTCGATGCAAGCCAAGACAAGTTGGCTAAACTATGGGATGGCTGGCTCTCACGTTGTCCTAAATCGACTGAAGTAAAAAATAATGATGCCACAATAACCCACCGCACCCGCCTGCCCTTAATTATGTGTCATCCTGCCATTCCGGACAACAACTGGCAGGATGAGATTAAGGATGCCCGCGAGCAAGAATATCAATGGTTAATAAGTGATGCTTTCGCCGCCCTATGTAAAAAGTACGCGGTGCGCTCAGTGGGTTGGTAGGTTGCTTTTGTCATCTTCACGACTTCATATCATAAAAAAATCTTAATTAACTCTTAAGCAACTGACTATTTTTAAAATATCTTTCTTTTCGTTTATAGTCAGTCCATTTTAGATCTACCACAAAGTCGCTGGAATAAATTTATGCTCACCTCAGTTATTTCATGACTTCTGGTCAGTAAATTTATACCAACTACGCTTTTACCTTTTACGTATCAGTTTTAAGTAGCATGAGCTATATTTATTAATCCGTGTATTAATTATCAGCCCTATAAAAAAACCTGCTCTAATTAGCAGGTTTTTTTGGTTTTAAACAGATTTGAATCACTATGATTACTTAGCCATCGATGAAGCTAAGCCAATCAATATACTTCTCATTGCGGCCATGGACGACATCAAAGTATAGGCTCTGAATCTGCTCAGTAAGCTCACCACGACCACCGTTACCAATCGTTCTGTTATCGTATTCACGGATTGGCGTCACTTCAGCGGCGGTACCTGTCATGAATATCTCATCGGCTAAATAGAACTCATCACGAGTAATTCGGCGCTCATGAACTTTGATTCCCAAGTCATTGGCAAACTCAATAATCGTACGACGGGTAATACCATCAAGCGCACCACCAGCAAGGTCTGGCGTGTGTAACTCGCCATTTTTCACTAAGAATAAGTTTTCACCTGAACCTTGGCATACATAGCCCTGTGGGTCCATTAAGATAGCTTCGTCATAACCATGACGAGTGACTTCATGATTGGCCATAATAGATACAGGATAATTACTAGAGGCTTTTGCCTTACACATAGTCACATTAGGCAAGTGATGGGTGTAAGAAGAGGTCTTAACTCGGATACCCTTTTGAATACCTTCCTCACCCAGATACGCACCCCACTTCCACGCTGCAACCATAGTGTTAATACTGTTGTCATGCGAGGCTAAGCCTAGCTTCTCCGCACCGACCCAGATAAGAGGACGGATATAAGCGGATTCGAATTTATTTTGGGCGATAATATCTTTTTGTGCTTGTTCAAGCGTCGCTTGATCATATGCTACATTCATCTGAAAGATCTTAGCAGAACCCAGCAGACGCTCAGTGTGTTCAGCTAGGCGAAATATCGCCGTACGGCCATCATCTGTCTGATATGCACGAACACCTTCAAACACTGCCATACCATAGTGCAAGCTATGGGTTAATACGTGAATCTTGGCATCTGGTTGATCGATAATATCACCGTTAAACCAAAGTTTGCCGTCGGCGGTTGCCATATTCATAATTGTATCCTTATCTTTATCTACTGATAGCTAACCAGCTATTTGGGTAGATTTCTTATTGTTCGGTACGATAAGTACCGAGAAACTACATTATTTTTAAAGGGATTAATTATAGCATTGCCACTCATAAATATTATAAAAATTTAGTTATCTTGCTATGAACTAAAACAGCTCCAAGGCCATCATCCCTACCGCTTACTATTACCAATTCGTCATAAAATTGCTTTAAAACAATTGGATTAAACTTACTAAACTATTGGCTACGCCATACATTTTAGCGTACTGCTTTGCATCAGTTATGCGCATATTCACGCTGCTATGTACTTAGCTATAGCATTAGCTAGAACTGACTTGAGGTTTTAGTAACCCAAACCACTACTTTATTGGGTTAGCCGCTTTACTCGTTAACCCTATGATCTAGTTCATATTATCAGACTTACTAGATTCTGAAACGCCCATTAGGCGCTGCCACTGATCCTGAACCAATCTGCGTGTCTCATGCCACACAGACTCCTCTACCAGTCGATTCTGTTCAGACAAAGCTATCTGATGCGTCGCTGTTCGAATCCGTAGATAAGCATCGGTAAGGGCATCACAGGTCTCTTGTGGCCAGATACCTAGCTTGGATACCATAGCGAATATCCGTACATTATCTGTCCATCGTGTCAGACTCGGATAGTCGTGAGCGTATGCAAGTACGGCAAACTGCGCCATAAACTCAATATCAATAATACCGCCAGCATCTTGCTTTAGATGAAACTTGCCCTCTTGCTGTGCCCATTTATCACTGCCTAAGTGCCGTTGCATCTTAATTCGCATGCTGGTGACATCGGCGCGGATTTGTTCAATCGTTCGCGGCAAGGTCAGTATCTCGCGGCGAATATCATTAAAGCGTGCTATGGTCCTTCTATCGCCGCAAATAGCGCGGGCGCGGACGAGCGCTTGATGCTCCCAAGACCAAGCTTTGTTTCGCTGGTAAATCTCAAAAGCGTGACTGGATACGACCATCATGCCCGCATTACCAGAAGGTCGAAGGCGCATATCGATCTCATAGACACGGCCATCGCGTGTCTGAGCATTGAGATAGGTCATCAGCTTTTGTGCCAAGCGCGCAGCGAACTTCATACCACTGACAGACTTATTGCCAGTCGTCATGGCTTGCTCTTTGATTTGGTGCAAAAATACCAAATCTAAATCTGAAGAATACGATAGCTCAAGACCGCCAAGCTTGCCATAGCCGATAATGGCAAAGCCACAGTCGGCCTCAGTCACTGGATCACCATTATGGGCGATCGGATAGCCATGACGCTTCACTAAGCTAGCGAAGGCCCGCTCCAGTGCTGCTTCTACCACGACTTCTGCGATATAGGTCAGAGAGTCTGACACTTGCATAATAGGCCGCTCTGCAATCACATCGCTGGCAGCGACAGCAAGCACTTGGCTCTTTTTAAATAAGCGCAGCACACTGAGCAGTTCTTCTTCATCGTCAGGCTCGACCCGTAATAGCCGTTGGCGCAAAATGTCTCTTAGTTCATCTTTATCTGGCAAATAGCGATAGCGCTGCTGCAAGAAGGTATCTAACAAGACGGGATATTGAGCCAACTCTCCAGCTATCCAAGGACTCACCGACAACACCGGAATCAGACTAACTGTCGCATTAGGATTCTCCGCGATCATCACTAGATATATAGAGCGGCGACATATGGCTTCAAGTAGGGTAATGAGCCGCGGAACAGCGACATTTGCCAGCTGCTTTTGCGACTCTTGCATTAGCAGCGCATGGACGATAACAGGATAAGCTTTATTAAGTCGGTCTTTGGCCTCTTCGGTTAGATTGGCCACCATCTTTGAGGACCAAAAGCTCTGAAGTCGTTCGCGATTTTCCTCAGTCAGTAGACTGTTTAACTGCTCGAGCTGCTTATCAAACGAATCTTCTTGCTCCTCTCCATAGGACTGAATACTAGGCGTTTGCCGCTCAGTCACCATGCGCTCAAAGGGCACTGAGACATTATGCCGGTGGCTATTTAGCGTGTCAATAAGAGCGGGCCAATCCTCAAAGCCTAAAGTAATCGCTAGATTATGACGCCACTTATCTTCGCTGGGTAATCGCTGTGTCTGCTGATCATAGATAGCCTGAATCCCATGCTCTAAGCGGCGTAAAAACCGATAAGCCGCCTCTAGATTTTGGTAGGTCTGCGGCTCTAGATAATCATGCTGCTGTAGAACCTTCATCGCCTTTAAACATGATTTGACCTGTAGTTGAGGTTGGCGACCACCATAGATAAGCTGGAAGGCTTGAACGACAAATTCAATGTCGCGAATACCACCTGCACCAAGCTTAATATTATCTAAATCTTCACGTTGAGCCACTTGATTCATGATAAGCGACTTCATCTCTCGAAGTGCTGCAAAGGCGCTAAAATCAACATAATAGCGAAATACAAAGGGCTTGATAAGCTCCTCGAGCTGCTCAGCAAAGCCTGAATCGATACGGCTAACCTCACGGGCTTTTAACCAAGCGAACCTCTCCCAAGCTCGACCATGCTTGGCAAAGTATTTTTCGAGTCCAGCGAGATGAATAGCCAGATCACTACCATCACCCCAAGGGCGCAGGCGCATGTCCACACGAAATACAAAGCCATCAGCTGTACTGGCGTCTAACAACTTGATAATCCCTTGACCAAGACGAGTCATGAAGCGCTTATTATCAATACACTTTGTGCCTTTGGCCCTATCACCATCAGTCTCACCATTAGCTTGATGAACAAAGATAAGATCTATGTCACTCGATAGATTAAGCTCTTTAGCACCAAGCTTACCCATGGCCATGATAGCCATGTCATCCACTTGTTTATTGCCCTTGGCATCTATAAAAGTCGGTTGTCCATATCGAGCGACCAGGCGCTTATAAGTATAGTCTTTAGCAAAGGTCACACAACCATCTGCAAACTCTGACAGCTCATCAGTCAGCTGCTCAAGTGTCGTAAAGCCAAGCGCATCTTGCCAAATCCAGCGCATCATTAATAGCATTCTAAGGCGACGCAGACCGCTCATGACGCCTGCTTCATCAGCGACTTCATAATCATCGTTTAGGGTATAGTCTTGAATCAGATCATCAATCTGTTGATGCGTGAGAGTCGTCTGAAGGGGATAACTGCGCAAGAAAGTCTGACATGAAGTGGTCTTATTTTCCCAAATCTGAAAAGCGAACTCGCTGGCAGTCTCAAGACTGTTAATTTGTTCAGGAGTCGGTGAATGGGAAGATGAAGCCCCAGAAAATGAAGGTTGAACGTGAGGTCTATTAGAAGATGGGTCAGAATGGATAGCAGATGACATAATAGCGAAAGGCTCCTAGCTGCAGTAGCCTAACAGACTATCATACTTTACGTCGTTTATAGGAGTGATCATCGCAATATATATGACCAACTTGACTAAAAATAACTGCAGCATGATGACAGCTGGTTAACTAATGGTTTATTCGCTATCCCACCAATATCGTCGTCAACAAACGGTGAATAAATGGCGACATCTGTGCCAATCCAGCACCGAGCATGCCCCCTATGGCCACGTCGGTAGGATAATGAAGACCCAAAACCATGCGCGATAATGCCACTAATAAAGCAAACGGTATCATAATCCATAATAGTATCGGAAAAAAACTACCTAGCGTACAGGTAAATAAAACCGCTTGAAGGGTATGCCCTGATGGGAAACTAAACACATCAAGGGGGCGCTCCCCCATAATGATCACTTGATGAACCTGGTAAGGGCGTGGCCTAACCGTCTTGACCTTTAATATCTTATACAGCCCCACACCTACCGCACTCGTTAGAGCAATGGTTAGGATTGGTAACCAAGCTGCTACTCCCTTAGCACCTGATAGTAGCTGAAGGACCAAGGCTGCCATAAGCATACTGCCCCAAAACCAACCATCCCCCAGTCGACTGACCGACTTAAAGAATGTGGCGATGCGCTGGTAGCTCGAATAACGATTGATATGAATACAGAGTGAAGTATCCCAACTTAATAGCTGGTTGGTCGTCGCTGCAATAGTAGGATAGTCGTTTAAGTAAGTTAAAAAAGGATGCGCAGGGACTAGATCAGGCTTTGATTGGTCATGGTGTTTTAATTTGCCTGCGGTAATATCTCTACCAACACTAGGATTAAGACAACTGCCCAATCGATTTGCTGCAGATAATCGACGCGTCTTACCCTCTGTGGGTATAAGTGTGCTTGTGCTATCGGAGCACTTATATAGAGGACAAGGCATGGTAACGCCAGCTCGAGATAAGCTACATTTGGCTAGTAAGCGAGTGTCCTCTACCCTAGTGTAACTCTGGGTCTGAAGCCTTTCGCTCTTTGGTTGTGCTGATTGCCGTTTTAGCACTGGTATCTTCATGACATTCACTCCAGAAAGGATAAGTAGCGGACGACGAATAAGCGCTTATCGGAGTGACGACTTGCTTCGGGCGTGAAAGCCTAGGTCGAACTTGGTCACTGCGATGAGTAGAATGATTAATAAGTTGTTGGTCATTGTATTGACGGTTACTTTTCGTTGCCGCCTGCCCTATCAATATCGATATTTTTTTTAAGTTATCTTTTTGATCTTTAGTATCTGATTTTTCCGTAACTATTTTATTAGGGTTTGTCTTCTCAGTATTTATTTTATTAGGGTCTGTTTTATCAGGGTCTAATTTATCAATGTCTAAGGCAGGCGTAGCAACAGGTAAAGCGCCTGTCTTTACTTGCGACTTACTAGAAGCAATCTTACTGGCTTTGACTACACTAGGCACTGCGGTTACAACACCATCACGATTAAAACCTGAGGTCTTGAGTAAATCTGTCGTTGCAGCCTTGCAAGAATGATTATCGATAACCGCCTTGAACATCGACTGCATCTGCTGCGCTGGTCTGCCCCATGACATACCCAGTACTTTTTGCCGGGCTTGTACCCCTGCTCGCTTAAGCTGCTGAACCTTCGGCATGGCCGTAACTATCTCTACAAACTCTTGGATATTGCCAAGCTTTGCTAAACTGCCACACTGCGTATCGACTAACATACCAGCCGCGGCGTCATCAAATGCAAATACTGGTAAGCCGCTCGCCATTGCTTCAGTAACCACATTGCCAAAAGTCTCAACTTGACTAGCAAAGACAAAAGCGTCTCCACTGGCATAATGCTGAGCCAATGCCTCGCCCATTTGCGCCCCCGCAAAGACAATATCCTCATTATCTTGGGCCATAGTCTCTAGCCTTGCCCTATCTGGACCATCACCCACGATGACCAACTTGCTAGCTCGATGTAGCTGCTGAACTTGTAGCGACTTATAAGCCTGAATAACAATATCTACCCCCTTTTCAGGAGACAATCGACTGACCATTATCAGCACCGTGTGCTGCTGCCCTGCCCCCCATGATTTACGCAGTGCCTCTGAGCGCTTATTCGGATTAAATCTAGCAATATCGACACCGCGGCCGACATGCACTAATCGCTTAAACCCAAGCTCCGCCAGATCGTTTTGCGTCTTAAGACTGGGCACACACGTTGCATCTGACCAGTTATGGAAGCGCTTAAAATAAGCCATCAGTGGTCGAGCGATTATACCAAAGCCGAAATGTCTACTAAAATCATGGAATTGAGTATGATAGCCAGTTGTCGCTTTAATACCAAGGCTTTTGGCCGCAATAAGAGCCGCCAGCCCTAGCGGCCCCTCTGTGGCAATGTGCACAATATCTGGCTGCAGCGCTAACAAGTAGCGTTTAATGCTATGATACGCTGGCATACCAAACTGTAAGTCTGGATAGCGAGGGATGGGCATCCCCTTGACGGTGAGTAAGTTAGCAATAAAGTCATTTGAGAGGCTCGGCGCTTTGTCTTTGTCTTGCCCAAATATGGCTTGAGGCTTGATTAAGCTGATGGTGTGACCCATATTATTAAGTTGACACATCAGCTGCTTTAAACTGAGTGACACCCCGTTAACATCGGGTGTCCACGTCTCAGTGACCAGTACAATATGTAATGGCTTTTGTTGCTCTTGAGAATCAATTGATGCCTTAACAGCCTGACTACTCAGCTTATTAACTTGACTATTATCGGCTAATTGCCGCAATTTATTCGGCAAAGAACTGTCATTTTTATGATCCGTGTGACTCGTTGTATAAGTAACTGTTGTCATACTATTATTCCATTACTGCGCTTATAATCTCACCCTAGCAAGGGAAGTTGACAGTTTCATGGCAGTTTTATCGCAGTTTCATGACGATTTACCCCTTTTTAACCCCGGCGATTTATTCTATTAACGAAAGTTTAGTTGTCTGCCTAGATATATACTATGACGTCCAGATTATTTATAGTGATATCTATCCATGACTAATAATGTTTAGACTGAGTGAGCGCGGCAGTAATGTTTGAATCTAGTGATCACGACAGTAAATATTGAAAAATCGAAGCGTATAAATATCGAAGCATCGAAGCGCATGATTTTAGTTTTTACCCTATCTATAAGTTTTATTGTCGCAATGCCGACCGACTTGCCATAATAGGTAGTATTTAGCTATCACTCTTGAATTTTAGTCATAGAGAGTCAATCACTATAGTCAGTACGGTCGATTAACTAAGCTATATAGTTACTCATTTATACATAGATAATTAATAGACAATTGTCAATTTTATAACTTCTTTATGCTCAACCATTTTAGTGAGTCCAATATGCCGCTTGCCCAGACCTCAACTAAGGATAACGCTATCCTTTTACTTGTTACTCGTGACCCATCTCATCCTTTAGCAAAGCATGCCTTACGCTATGCGCAAGCCTTACTTGAGCTAAGTAACCGTGACTCAACGGCGAATGACGACACTGCTCATATATTGAAAGTATTTTTTTATGCAGATGGGGCGCGCACTGCCAATGGCTTTAACTGGCAGACAGCCGATCAGCTCGACATTACTAATGGCTGGCAACGCCTAGCTGAACGATATAATTTGGCCCTACCAGTGTGTGTTAGTACGGCTTTAGCTCGCGGTATATCAGATACAGATAATGCTCGGCGGCACAAGCTAAAAGCTCGCTTAGAGAACCACGACCTCCATGACTCAAGTCATGAAGACGGCGAGAAAGATGATGCTAATAAGGCTGTGAGTAGCCCATCAAGTAATATCAAGGTTCATGATAGTCAACAGTGTGGCAGACTTGAGCTAAGCAATCTTGCCGCACGATTTTCGTTGGTTGGGCTTGGCGAGCTGGCGACGCTGCTGAGCGATGCTGAGCGGGTAATACAGTTTTAACCCACCCTAAAACCATCCTCCCAGCGCGAAAAGACTTTAAACAAAAGGCTTTAAACAAAAGACTTTAAACCACAAAATTGGAGCTGAAAAAAATTAATATCAAGCGACTTTTGATTTAATAGCCCATAATAAAAAGGTACTGAAATGGCACTACTGATCAAACTGACTACACCGACCGAGCTTGCCAGCTATGAAGGCTGCGCCTTAGCCTTAACACTAGCGACATTTGGCAACACCATCCAGCTCTACTTAGACGCTCCTGTATTTGGCTATTTGATACAACCTGAATCGCGTTTGGCGGGTATGATAAAGTCATTAGACTTGTACGACATTCCGCCCGCTTGGCTGCCAGACGATGTATTTAGTGGCTGGGCAATAGGTATGTTGCCAGAAGCACTAGCGGCTCAGCTGACAATGGTTCCTGACGACATTGATAGTAGTGAGTTTGAGCAGATTCTGACGTTTTAATCGCTGATATTAGACTAGTACCTTAAACGCCTGGCTTATAGCCTCCCTATTTTATTTTTGACACTAAGTGATATCTATGAGCACTCTATACCAACTCCATGGCAACTTGGCGACGATTAAATCACAGATTAAGGCCCTTGAGATGCTGTGGCAACCTTTTGATAGTATATTGCTATTGGGTGAGTCTGCCGCATACATAGACTGGCTTGACGCTTATATAGCGGACAGTGAGATCCGTGACGTTCAACAGTTATATGTATTACAAACAGACATCGAAACGTTAGACAGTAAAACTCAGCAACTGCTCAATATGTCAGGTAGAAATTGTCAAGTATTGACTGATGAAGCTTGGGTAGCCTTAACCCTGCCTGCTACAGCAACAGATAATTTAGCATTTGATAAGGTAGTGACTCTCGCCTAGTTTCTAGGACTTTATCTAGTGAGTTTTACTAGGGCGTTAGACCACTACCAGTAACTTTTATTTTATCAATTAACTATTATTAACCAGAGAATTATGACGCAATCAATGACTAAAGCTGCAAATGCTACTAGCAGTGCCGCTGCTATTAATAGCGCAGAGGGCGTGACTATTAAGCTCGATGCAGAGGGGCACTTGTGCGACCATCGCCTTTGGACTCCAGAGGTAGCGCAGCAGCTTGCCGACAGCCTAGCAGTTGAGCTTACTCCGCTCCACTTACGTATCTTAATGCAGGTACGCGCCTTTCACGATGAATTTAATCATCCGCCAGCGACGCGCCCTCTTATCAAATATCTTATGAAGACGCTACCGGATGACGACATTAGCAACCAAACTTTGCAGGGGTTGTTCAATACTGGATTGGTAGCGCGGCATGTTAACCGCTTGGCAGGGCTACCCAAACCGCCTAACTGCTTGTAACCCTGCTTATTTTGGACTACTTGCTTACTTTGGACTAAAAGGCACTAGGTTATCATAGCCAGTGCTCTGACCTTCATCTCCAAAAAAACCTTGCTGTCGCCACACTTCATAAAGACAGATCGACACACTATTGGCCAAGTTTAAACTGCGCGACTCTGGCAGCATAGGCAGTCGCAGCCAGTTATCAGCGCCAATATCCTGACGAATATCCTCAGGCAAGCCAGCTGTCTCTGAACCAAACACCAAAGCAAAATGTTCAGCAACCGGACTATCAGCTTGCCTGCTTGCCATAAAGTCATAATCATAAAAAGGCTGACTAAGTTTGGTGGTTAGAGCAACCATGCGCCTACAATCTGCCGCTTGCAAAGCCAGCTTGGCGTCCTCCCAAGTTTTATGCACCTTCATTCGCGCATATTCATGGTAATCAAGACCAGCGCGGCGTAACTTTTTATCTTCTAAGTCAAACCCTAATGGCTCAACTAAGTGCAGCTGCGCCCCAGTATTCGCACATAAACGAATGATACTACCAGTATTGTTAGGAATTTTAGGATGGACTAATACGATATGAATGGTCATAAATGGCTCTTACAGTTTATTCAATGATTTACTAAATGTTTACTCGTTATTTCAGACAGGTGCCATAGAACAAGGTTCAATAAGACTGACCTATTGAAAAAATATGTTACAGTTTTATGGCGATAATTACATTTTGATACTGGGCATCTTTTTTTCATTTCACTATGATAACTCAAATGAGAACGCGGACTTTAGTCATTTGTAAGGGTTGTTTTTTCTGTTTGCCTTAATTTTGATAGTCTCATTGTTTAGCCAGACAGATAATTACTCATATTTTACTTGGCTATTGCAAGCGCCTTTCAAGAGTGCTTTTACTTTGGTTAAATAAAGTACCAAAGTAACGGTTATTTTTACTTAAATAGAGGTTGTTATTATGAAAAAAGTTATCATCGCATCTTTAGCGGCTATGTTTGTTCTTACTGGTTGCAACACTTTCAAAGGCCTAGGTCAAGACGTATCGCATGCTGGCGAGAAAGTAACTGACAGCGCTCAAAAAGTTGAAAACAAAATCTAAATTAGATAACAGCCTATCCTTACTTACGCTTGTCTTTAAGTCTGCTAGTCATTTTCCAAGCTAAGAGATTGTAAAGACAACTAAGTCAGTTAGGTTATCGTTAGAAAGATTTAGCATTAAAAAAACCCATCTTCTGGTGGGTTTTTTTAATGCTAAAATTTAATGATAAGTAATGCCATTCATATCAACAGTAGTTTTAAGCCAGTAATTATAAATTAGAAGCACCTTAGACGGTCTGTCGCTCGGAACATTAGATAAAAGCATATAGGACTTGGTTCAGATAGCGGCGACCTTTATCAGTCGTCACCAGACGCTCAGGGTTATCCGCAAGTAGCCCTTGCTCAATTAATCGAGATACTTGATGAGTGATAGCCTGTCGCGCTAATCCAGTATGCTGCGTGAATGTCTGCCAAGAGACCCCAGCATCAAGCCTTAAAGCATTGAGCATAAATTCAGCAGGCAGCTGATCTTTTGCAATATATTCAAAGCCAACCGTTTTAGGCCAGTTATTGGCTGTCTTTTCTTTAGTTACTAATGATTCAGATTGCCAAGAGTGCCATTTGGTTTGATCTAGATAGTCTTTGGGTAAGCGCGATTTACTGAATCTAGCAATTTGACTGCTATTATCCTGAGTCGCTAGACCATCTATAACTTTACCACTTATAAAATCACTATTTTTAGCAGCGTCCAAGCTAATTTTACCGTGCGCGCCTGCACCAATGGCTAAATAATCCCCAAACTGCCAATAATTCAAATTATGTTGACATGGCTTATCATGCGGCCCGACCCAGGCGGATACTTCATAACGCTGATAACCAAGTCTCAGCAGCTTTTGTTGTCCTGCCTCTTCAATATCCGCTAATGTATCATCATCGGGCAGCAGCGGAGTATCACGATAAAAGACCGTATTAGGCTCGACGGTTAGCTGATACCAGGATAGGTGCGTCGCGCCAGCATCGTGGGCTTGCTGAATATCATTCAAAGCCTGATAGCTTGTCTGCTGAGGTAGACCATGCATAATATCTACGTTAACCCGCTTAAATCCCGCGTTTCGCGCTTGAGTGATTGCTGTCTTCGCCTGTTCGGGGTCATGAATACGACCAAGCTTATGTAGCTGCTCGGCGGCAAAACTTTGCACCCCTATAGACAGTCTATTAATACCGACATCGAGATATTGTGAAAAAGGCGCATACTCTAAGGTACCAGGATTGGCCTCCATCGTTATCTCGCAGTCCCCTGCAAATGGCAATCTCATCCGCAGTCCGTTAAACAATCGCTGATACTCATTGATGGGTAATAGCGAAGGCGTGCCACCACCGATAAACACCGAGCGTATCTGCCGACCCTGAAGCCATGGGGCTTGAGCCGATGCATCTGCTAATAGCGCATCGACGTAAGTACGGTAGAGCGCTGCATGATCCCCAGTAGTGCTAAGCTCATGAGAGTTAAAATCGCAATAAGGGCATTTACGTACGCACCAAGGAATATGAATATATAAGGCAAGCGGAATGGAGGTAACAGATAACAACATAATAAAACGGCGTACCTCAAAAATATGATTAGGATAACGATTAGTGTCAGTAAAGAAAAGCGCTGACTATTCATCTAGGAGCAGATTGTAATAGAATTTATTGCTAGAAATTAGACACAAGCCGCAGTTTATGCGGTTAAGCGATATTATGGTGGGTCTGCCCCATTATTCAACCCAGCGCTGTATTAAATAGCTTTGACTTAAGGAGCTTTTGCTAAAATGACCATAACAGCTACCAGTAATACCAATAAACATTGGCTCATAAAATCCAACCCAAAGTGTTTCAGCATTGGTGACTTGCAACAAAAAGGCAGTGACATGTGGGAAGGTGTGCGAAACTACCGCGCCCGCAACTTTATGCGTGACGATATGCAAGTGGGGGATCAGGTACTATTTTATCACTCGAGCGCTAAGCCCTCAGGTGTTGCAGGCGTGGTGACGGTCACGCGAGCAGGCTACCCTGATCCGACCCAATTTCACCCTGAAAGTAGACATTACGACCCTAGAGCCCTGCAAGACAAGCCGCGCTGGTATGTCGTCGATGTGGCTTTTTCGTATGCATTTGCTGACATACTGCCATTGTCCACACTCAAAGATATTCCGGCACTAGAGGATTGTTTACTACTACGAAAAGGCTGTGAGCAATTGACAGTACTGCCGTTAGAGGCCAGACACTGGCAAGCTATTATGACAGCAGCTGCAGATGCCGACCTAATATAGTCTGCCGCTGCTGTACAATCACTACTTAGGGTTCTAAACTGGTAGGTAACGGCTAGTATCTGTAGCTGATTGTTCAATCCTTAATAATTAACAGATTATTGCTAAAATAACGCATAAGTAATCTGTTAAAGCGAAGCATTAGCCGAATATACTGGCCAGTGCTATAATAGTAGCCGCCAATATAAGGGCGCTCTTATTACCCCTAAGTGAATTAAAAATAATAACTCTATTTCATAAATCAATCACATCACTTAACTATACTCCATCTTATATCGTCTTTGGAGCATACTCTACTCAATTACCATTCGACTTAGGCGCGCAGCTTATATAAGCCACTGCCATTACTAAGTCGCTGCAAATGGTAAGATAAAAAGGATACTTTATATGCTAAATCATAACCGCTCTGTCTTAGCTGTAAGCTCAATGGCTGTATTCGTAACCTTAGCGCTTAGTGCCTGCGGTGGCAGTGATAGCGACAAGGTAAAAAAAGAGTATGAGCATTTTGCCAAGCAAGTTACCGCTGATTATGAGCGTATCAAAGCCAAGCTGTCGCCAGAAGAAAAACGTATGGCTAAAGTCTTAGAGTCTGTATCCTTATCTGAAGAAAGTCTTGATAAATTCTTGGACAAAATCACCCCCGAAGGTGGTAAAGGCGGGCTATACGCAGGTCATTTCGTCGAGCTTGACGATGGTGATGCAGCAGATATCGATATCGGTGCAATCTACTTTGATATTAGTAAAGATGCCGCAGGTAGTGTCGACGGCCGAATCAGTTATCAGCAGCAGCCTTGTCAAGAAAACCGAACGCTAGGCACTGGCGGTGCGGTCAAAGTAGATAAAGCGATCGTGGGTCAGTTATCCGGCAGCCTTGATTCTTTGAAGTTTTTGGATGTG
Organism: Psychrobacter pygoscelis; assembly: GCF_004335015.1. Classification (GTDB taxonomy): domain Bacteria; phylum Pseudomonadota; class Gammaproteobacteria; order Pseudomonadales; family Moraxellaceae; genus Psychrobacter; species Psychrobacter pygoscelis. The sequence continues at coordinate 48,300 of NZ_RQRU01000003.1, read as the reverse complement.
AAGTACGTTAGGGACTTAGGTATTGAAACGCCTAATCTATCATCGACCTTCAGTGGTAGCTTTGATAAAGCTGCTACTGGTAGCCCTTGGAGCGGTAGCTTTGAGTACCAAGATGGCCTTGGTCGTACGCAGCTATCCTCAGGTAATGAGGGCTGTGACGTGACTTATACCTTAAGTAAACGCTCAAACTTTGTCACCTATCCTCTAGATTATAAGCGCGGTCAGCTTAATCTCGACATAGTAGGCAATGGCAGCCAATCGCGACTGACGTGGGACAATCCAGCCAATGCCACTAGCGTGTTAGTAAGCCAAATTAATGTTAACAAAGCTGAAGCAGGCGCAAATGGCTACGAGCGCAATCAAGTCTTTACCGATGGTACAAGTCAGTTTGCACCAGTTATAACCGACACACCGACTAACTATGCCTTCGTCGTTCAGGCCTTTAATCAAGATAACGACCTTATTGGTTATCAGGCTGTTATTATCGATTTACCGCAAACGCTCTAATGGCATGACTAACCCAATGATAGCTTGGAGATATTAGCACTTAGTTACTATTTAACCTGCCTCTCTAGATATAGATTGGCAGGTTGTTTTATTGTTATTTTCGACGTTTTGAATGGTTTATTTATGCTCACGGATTTTAATCTAACCCAGTTTACTCAGCACAGTCGTCGCCTTTGGGTGCTGGTACTGCCCATATTGATTACCCAATTTAGCCAAGCGGCTTTAGGCGTGGTCGATGCCATTATGGCCGGTCAAGTATCAGCACTTGATTTGGCCGCCGTGTCTATTGGTTCGGGTATCTGGCTGCCTTTATTCTTACTCGCTACCGGCATTCTGATTGCGACGACACCACTCATTGGCGAAGCCGTCGGGCAGGATAATACCCATCACGTGCCGCATATTACTCAGCAGTCGCTTTGGGCCGCCTTAGTTCTAGGTGTGATAGGCTTTATTGTGGTGAATTTAATGCCCAATGTACTACCGCTAATGGGCGTACCGGCCAATATTATTCCTAAAGCCAGCTTGTATCTTCACGGTGTGTCTTTTGGCTTCCCTGCGATCGCGGCTTATGCAGTGCTGCGCAGCTACTGCGAAGCCCTAGGAAGACCTGAGCCAGTCACTATTATCAGTATAGTAGGGCTATTGGTCGACATACCTCTGAACTATATCTTCATCCATGGATTATTCGGTATGCCCGAGATGGGCGGCGCAGGTTGCGGCGTTGCTACCGCACTGGTACTGTGGATTAATGTATTATTGCTAGGCACTTATACCCACTATTCTCGCCAAAAGGCCATTGCCAGTACTCGATTTTTCTATAGCTTCGCTAGCCCCAACCGAGCGCAAATCAAAAAGCTCTTAAAGTTAGGCATTCCTATTGGTATCTCGATATTCTTTGAAGCCAGTCTTTTTAGCTTAGCCTCGTTGGTTATTAGTCCGCTTGGTGAGATTGCCGTCGCGTCACACCAAGTTGCCTTAGCTGTCACCTCTCAGCTATTTATGGTGCCGATGTCGCTTGCTATGGCATTAACCATCATGGTGTCTAATAGATTCGGTGAAAAGAACTTCACTGCCCTACGTCATGTCCAAGCAACGGGGCTAATTTGGACCATACTTATCGCTATCGTAGCGATGGTTATGGTTTGGTTCTTCCGTCCCAATCTTGCAGCGTTGTTTACTGACAATCCGGTGGTACAAGCCCAAGCGATTCATCTGCTTATCTTTGCCCTTGCCTATCAGCTATTCGATGGTTGGCAGGTGAATGTTGCTGGTATCTTACGCGGATTGCAGGACACTACGGTGCCGATGTGGATTACCTTATTTTGTTATTGGCTGGTGGCACTGCCCTTAGGGACTTATCTCGTCCGCTTTACCGATATCGGTGCACAGGGCTTTTGGATGGCATTGGTCGCCGGACTATTTCTATCAGCGCTACTGCTTAGCTTAAGATTACGTCATCAACAACGGCGCATTAATGAGCGCTTCGGTCTCTATACCCTCGATAGACCAATCGCTGGAGCAGACTAGAATGATCCAGACAAGGTAGAGATTAGTGATTTAAATCCTCCTCGGTGGCGGTACTCAAAAATACCCGTTAATGCCAGCGGGTCACTGTGTCGCCACTGTTTAATAACTAACCTTACAATATAGTCGAGTCTAAATAAACTAGAGTCATCGTAGTATGATGCGCAGCTGGTATAAACTTTTTTGGCTTGCTGCAAGCGCGCCGCGCCGACAGAGACTGCAAAAAATTCATCCCAGTACCGCTATATTGCTTTTATCGTGGACTTGCTATAAATGTCAATCCTAAAGCAATTTTTAAAAAGATTTTTAAGCTAGGCAAAGTAATTAACAAAAATAATAAGTGTACACCTGTACATCGATTGCTCATTTTGCTAAAAATAGGTATCATTAACGTCTACGTAATAAATATTTTGTTACACTCGTGCGCCGCAGTAAATTATCTGCATTAAAATTAATACGCACGCCACAAATAAAATAGCTTAGGATTTGTTTCCTATTGTAATTTTCATTATCAGGCACAAGGCACCTACCTAATTATGGACATTGAAAAAATTCGCACCCTAATTGCGCTTATGGAAGAAAATGAGTTGGTCAACCTTGAGGTAAGTAGTGGCAAGGAGAGCATTAGTCTCACCCGCCATTACGACACGCCTGCACCGACGATGATGGCCGCACAAGCCAGTGCCCTACCGGCTGGTGGCCCTGAGGTAAAAACCAGCCCTACTAATCCTGGCAGCGTCGAGATTGCCCCTATGGTCGGTGTGTTTTATAGCGCCCCTAGTCCCAATGACCCACCTTTTGTCAAAGTCGGCCAAAAAGTTCAAGCCGGTGATACCTTAGGTATCATTGAAGCGATGAAAATTATGAACCCTCTTGAAGCAACCCAAAGCGGGGTGATTGACGAAATACTGGTCGATAACTCAGACGTTGTTCAATTTGGTCAACCTATTATTCGCTACAAAGCTTAAATTATCCTAATGCTCCATTACCCAATTACCATTCTACTAGGATAAAGTTAATACAGGATGTTCGCATGATAAAAAAACTGCTGATAGCCAATAGAGGGGAGATTGCCCTTCGCATTGTTCGGGCCTGTAAGCAGCTAGGCATTCAAACCGTAGGCGTCTACTCAACAGCAGATGAAAATCTAATGCATTTGCGCTTCGTCGATGAAGCTGTTTGTATTGGTAAGCCTAATGCTAATCAAAGCTACCTTAATATCAATACCTTGTTAACAGCAGCCGAGATTACTGGCGCTGATGCTATCCATCCAGGATATGGCTTTTTGTCAGAGAATGCTGAGTTCGCTGAGCAGGTAGAAGAGGCAGGTCTTACCTTTGTAGGACCGCATGCTGATCATATTCGCTTGATGGGCAACAAGGTCTCTGCCATTCATGCGATGAAAAAAGCAGGCGTTCCTACCGTTCCTGGATCAGTAGGTACTGTCAACCTACACAATGCTGAAGAGCAAGCACGCAATATCGGCTTTCCACTATTGATTAAAGCAGCGTCAGGCGGCGGTGGCCGTGGGATGCGTATCGTAGAGCATTTTGATCAGCTCATTAGTCAGGTACAAGCAGCCAAGCAAGAGGCGGAGCTTTGGTTTGGTGATGATACCGTCTATATGGAGCGTTATCTAAAAAACCCACGTCATGTCGAGGTTCAAGTACTTGGTGATGGCAATGGTAATGCTATCCATCTCTATGACCGCGATTGCTCATTGCAGCGCCGTCATCAAAAGGTACTTGAAGAAGCCCCTGCGCCTGATATTCCTGATGATGTTCGCGAGCCTACGCTAATGGCTTGTGTCAAGGCTTGTGAAGCTATCAACTATCGCGGTGCTGGCACGTTTGAGTTTTTGTATGAGGATGGAGAGTTCTTCTTTATTGAAATGAACACTCGAGTCCAAGTAGAGCACCCCGTCACTGAGATGATCACTGGCATCGATGTCGTGGTTGAGCAGCTAAAGATTGCAGCAGGCTATGGTCTGTCCTACCGTCAGAACGAAATTGTCGCTCACGGTCATGCCATTGAGTGCCGGATTAATGCTGAAGATCCGGCTACCTTTGTGCCTTGTCCGGGAACAGTCGATCAATTATTTACGCCCAACGGAGCTGGAGTTCGCTTTGACTCGCACCTTTACCCAGGCTATGAGATTCCGACATTTTATGACTCTCTGATTGGTAAGCTGATTTGCTATGGTCAAACGCGTCAGCAAGCCGTGGCAAAGACGCTTCATGCCTTAGACGAGTTGATTATATCTGGCATCAAGACCAATATTGCGCTGCATCGCGACGTTATTCTCGCTGATCCAGCCTTTACCACCGAGGCACAAAACATTCATTACCTAGAAGATAAGCTGCTTACCAAAAAATCTGAGAACCCGCCCTCTACGGAAAAAGCTTAAATTCACTACTCTTATCCCACAATAAGCAAAGCCCTTTTTTAAATTTAAAAAAGGGCTTTTTTATGCGCTTTAAACTAGTATTAGCCGTGGTATATCTAATCAACGTATTCCTAACTCACCTACAACCAGAAATTAAACCTACTGTTTTCAAACAGAAGACTGTTCAAAGGAAGGTGAATGGCTCTATACTAGATTTATTGTAGCTACCAATATCGTCTTTTATAGGCCACGCCTACGGTAAGATACGATGAAAGGTCATAAAGCATTCTTCGCCTTCAGTATCCGCGCACCACTGCATCTGATTGCCTTGATGATTAAGATAAGCAACAATCGCCTCACCCGTCTGATCGATCTGATTGCCCGAGCAGTCCACCTCATTATTATCATAAATAGTCTTGATAGCAATAATCGGCAACCCCTGCTCTGGATGAGTCACTAAGTACTTACCATAAGTCCACTCGTCGCCACTAACAGCCCAGACATTATTGTCTGCTCCAAAATTATAGCGCTCACGACAAACCTTCTGAGCAGTACTTTGTAGATCAGAATTTGTTGTTGATGTCTGAGCTTGTAATAAAGACTCATTAGCTGCCACCTTATCGCGCTCAATAACGCCAGATTCAAGCGGCTGTGTATCACGGAGGCTTGAGAGACTAGCTTGAGGCTCGGTAGCGCCAATCATGGCACTAGCAGCGTCAGAAAATGCTGCTGCATTATCAAGTTCAATCTCCCATTGACCTGCAATAGCAGGACTAATATGAGTACTAATGACAGATTTACTTACTGGGGCATCACTTGCTGAAAGTGACGATAATATAGACGCTAAGGTCACTGCAGTAATTGAAGTCGGTTCCATATTTACTCTTATAAGTCAAAGTATCAGTCGATTTAGCGTAAGCTTTCTACCTACAAATTACAACCTAAAATAGATAAGATGTCACAAAAATCATCATCAACACGACACAGAATGTCGCATTAATTGCTTATTTATTTTTCTCATATACCCTAACCTTTATTGGCAGTTCTTTATAAACATAATATAGCATTACTGGGATAAACTTTTTGCCGCCGCTATCAGCTTGCCCGTAGTACACCAAAAAATTTATACCAGTCCCGTATTGTAAGACTCTATTGTATTTAGCATTGACGATAGGTTAGCTATCAAGTCAAAAAAAAGCGACACCTAGCGCGGTATCGCTTTGATTTAATTACATTTAAATAATACTGATATACATAGAGCTTCTACTGCTAAAGCTGTTGCTAGTAGAGCTTGCGTTAATAGTATGACTAAAGCCTAAGCGCTAGTACTTGTTGGGGCTTGAGCCAACGCAGACAAAGCGCCTTTTAGCATGGCCGAGACCGTACTGGTACAAGTGCCAATGCCCGAGAATACATTACCATCAACGTTTAACTGAATATAAGCCGCCGCATTGGCATCAGTTTTGTTTTCACGGTCAGTATCAATCTCAGACTCATCATAGTTCAAATGGTGCGGATTAATAGCGTGCTCTGCATAATTGATAATATGTAAGTCACTACCAGTATACTTTGCTAAGCCATCAATAAATGATGATAATGGACCATTGCCCGTACCCTCAATATTAATAACCTCGCCATGTGCTTTTACTTGACCACTAAACTGCACGGCACCAGCTTTATTATTGACGCTGTAGTCGAGTAGCTCATAGTCAGACTGCTGCAAATAGGTCTGCTCGAATGTATGAAGGATTTCATCATTTTGTAACTCACGCGCCGCTGCTTCTGCTTGACTTTGCACCACACGGCTAAAGTCGATCTGCATCCAACGTGGTAGATTGAAGCCATAATTACGCTGTAAGATATAAGCGACACCACCTTTACCTGATTGACTATTAATACGTACAACGTCTTGATAACTACGACCAATATGTGCCGGATCAATGGGCAGATAAGCAACATCCCAGTGATTATCAGTGATATCGGTGTTTTTCTCGTTATAATCCAAGGACTTTTTGATGGCGTCTTGATGCGATCCACTAAAGGCGGTAAAGACCAGCTCGCCCACATAAGGATGACGGGGATGCAGCGGCAAGTTGTTGCATTCGCTCACCACTTGGACAATCTCACTCATATTACTAAAATCTAGCTCAGGATCTACGCCTTGGCTGAATAGATTCATCGCCGTAACCATGATATCCATATTGCCCGTACGCTCACCATTACCCAGTAGCGTACCCTCGATACGATCCGCACCCGCCATGATACCTAGCTCTGCTGCCGCTACACCGCAGCCCCTGTCATTATGGGTGTGCAAACTAATAATAATATCCTTACGGCAAGATAAGTGGCGACAGAAATACTCAACCTGATCGGCAAAGACATTCGGCGTAGAGGCTTCTACAGTAGCAGGAAGATTAAGGATAACAGCTTGACCCGACTGCGGCTGCCAAACCTCACACACTGCTTCGCAAACTTCTACAGCGAAGTCCGTCTCGGTCTGGCTAAAGCTCTCAGGTGAGTATTGAAAGACCCACTCTGTCTCTGGATACATCGCGGCATACTGCTGAACCAAGGTCGCACCATCAATCGCGATTTGTTTAATCTCTTCTTTTGTCTTGCCATAGACTTTGTCACGTTGGACACGACTGGTCGAATTATACACATGAATAATGGCGCGCCTAGCCCCTTTTAAGGCTTCAAAAGTACGCTTAATTAAGTGCTCACGAGCTTGGACCAACACTTGCAGGGTGACATCCTCTGGTACATGACCCTCTTCTATAAGCTTACGAGTAAAGTCAAACTCGACTTGAGCCGCCGACGGAAAGCCGATTTCGATTTCTTTAAAACCCACTTCTACTAATACCTTAAAGAAGCGCATTTTTTGTTCAATGGTCATCGGATCAATCAGAGCCTGATTACCATCACGCAGATCCACACTCGCCCAGATTGGTGCTTTGGTGATTACCTTATCTGGCCATGTTCTATCTGTAAGCTTAGGCGCAAAGGCAAAAGGACGGTATTTACGAAAATCAAATGCTGCGTTTTTTGGTGTGATTTTTGGCTGAGCGGTGATTGGTGATCCCATGATTCGATCCTTGCTATTATTCACGACAGATGGATAGGCATTTAGCCCGATTGATAAGCATATTATAGCAAAGTGCTATTAGCGAAAACCGGCAATAAATACTATTAATTGAGATTTATTAGCGTATTTTCACTAAATTATCGCTATAATTAGTGTATTACCCTAAATTTAAGACTTAACCATGAATGATAAAATTAATCACCAAGCCATCGATGCTATAGATAGAAAAATTCTTGCCTTACTACAAACGGACGCGCGAATGAGTATCACCGATATTGCAGAACGGGTCAACTTATCTGCTACCCCTTGTGCTCGGCGCATCAAGCAGCTTGAACAGGCAGGCATTATCACCGGCTACCATACCACTACCGACCCGCAGAAGCTCGGCTATCAGTTGGCAGTGTTTATTGCCGTCAGTATGGATAGGCATACGGCAGAAAGATTTGAGCAATTTGAAGAAAAGATCAAAAGCTTTGAGGAGGTTGTCAGCTGTAGTATTGTTACCGGTCGCACCGAGGACTATCTAATTAAAGTCATGGTTCGAGATATGGCGCACTATGAGGAGTTCTTGTTGCACCGATTAAATCGAATTGAAGGCGTAAGCCAAGTCCATACCAGCTTTGAGCTACGTGAAGTGTTTCATCGGAGTGTCGTCTAATAAATAATCGATCTATGCAGTCAGCTTAACCCATGGGCAACCATTTGCAGCGCTGACTGCTCAGAAAATCTTACTAGCCACTACCAGTGCTTACGCATTCTATATTCTCGGACTTTGACATCGATACCAGCTCACGACTCTCGCTTATTTAGTCTCTTCGTGCACCAAGCTAATTCGGCTGTCACTAAACATATCCATATCGGGCGCTAAAGTTCGCATAAAGCGATCAAAGTAGAGCATCTGCTTGGTGAGTAAGGCAAAATCACGAGGGAAATGTAACCCATGACGCTTACCGGTTTCGACGATCTCTAGCATGATCTTATTCAGCTCATCGGCTTGGTCTTTAGAGTTAAACGGCGCTCCTGTCGTATATTTCTTATCGTCTGCCATGATAGTACCAATCATCTTCTCAAGATCAGCCGCCAGTCTTGCCGCATCGACTTGGCTGCGCTCATGAGTCATGCCCATATCTATCATGTGATGAGCCATAGCCTCAAAGTCATTACTTTGAAGTGCTTGCATCATCCCCATACAAGCGCGCCAACTCTCTGGCGCTAGCTTGCCAACGATACCAAAGTCTAAAAAGCCGATTCGCCCATCGCTAAGTAGCATCAAGTTGCCCGCATGAAGGTCGGCATGAAAGCTATTACACAGCATCAGACTGGCAAACCAAGTATTCAAGGTATCTGCCATAACTTGGGCCGGATCGTCACAATACTGACGCATAGCGACCTCATCAACCATCGACACACCGTGCAATCGGCTCATGGTCAATACTCGCTTAGTAGTAAGCGTATCGACAACGCTTGGTGCTACTACTTTTTGATTGCCGGTCATCTGTAAGAACTGCTGAAAGTCGCGGATATTCTGCGCCTCAGCGATAAAGTCAGTCTCAGCTAACATACGCAAGCGAATCTCATCAATAATCGGCGCAATACTAGCAAACTTCATGGAGGGCATCATGATTTCCATGATTTTGGTGACACCATGAAGCACACCCAAATCAGTCTGCATGATGGTCTCAACATCCGGCTTCTGAACCTTTAGGACTACCTCAGTACCGTCCTTAAGAGTAGCGGCATGCACTTGGGCGATTGAAGCAGACGCTAATGGTCGCTCTTCAATATGCTTGAAGATACTGTCCAAGGTTTGACCATCTCGCTCAAGCTCTGCTTTTAGCACCTTTTCGATATAGCGATAAGATATTGGTGTGGTTTGATCTAGGCAATCCTGAAACGCGAGTACATAATCGCGGGGAAACAATGAGGGCGTACTGGCGATAAACTGACCTATTTTAATATAGGTCGTACCCAGCTGCTCGAAGGTCTCTTTTAATAGCCTAGCATCGGGACGCTCGCCTTTCGCCACGCGTAATGCAGATAGCCCTGCCACGCTCGCCGTCTGTCGCACACGGTTTAGTACGTTAAATGAGTGCCTAAATAGGTTCGGCCTAGTTGCTTGAGTCATAATATTCAATCAAAAAATAAGGTGGAAGGTAAATTTAAAGGGCTAATAATGCTCTCAACAGAGTGTTTAACAGGTCAGTATTATCACCTATTAATAAGACGCACAAACCGCACAAGATGGGTCTTTTCGATAGCCTATGAGTCGCTGCGTCATTCGCAGGCCATCCCAAAGTAACAGCTTATTGGCTAGTGGGTTTGACTGTAGCCCTAAAAACTGCAAAGCAGTATTGGCTTGTAGCGCGCCCATGAGAGCTGTGGTACTAGCAAGCACGCCTGAATTCGCACAAGTACGCTCATCAAAAGACTCAGTATCAGCTTGAGACGCCGAGCTTAACGCACTTTGAATGCTATCTCCAAAGACACAATGATAGCAGCCCGTGTTCAGACTAGGTTCAAACAAGGCCAACTGACCTATCATTCCAATAGCTGAGGCCGACAATAGCGGTAATTTATAACGCACGCTCAAACGGTTTAGCAGGTCTCTGATAGCAAAATTATCAGTACAGTCAAGCAATAAATTCGGACACCCATGTATCGTACGAAGCTGCGAGCCAGCTTCTAAATTTAATAGCTGCGCTGCATTTGTTGCATCTACTCTCGCAACCTCATAGCTGACATTAATAAGCTCATTAATACTCTGTAAGGTCTGTGCCGCCACTTTGGCCTTAAACTCACCAATATCGGTAGGTCGAAATAAAGTCTGACGCTGCAAGTTACTCATCTCAATGACATCATCATCGATCAGATGAATTTGACCAACACCTGCACGGGCCAACGTCTCAGCTGCAGGGCAACCTAGCCCACCTGCGCCAACGATAACAACACGGCTATTTTTGAGCCTTATCTGAGCGTCGATATCCCAGCCCTCAAGTAGCACTTGTCGTGCGTAGCGGATTAGCTCAGCGTCGCTCAGTTCGGTAGCAGTTAACGCTGTACCAGCTGACTTAACGCCAGTTTGCTCGATATTATTACTGCTAACTTGGGGCTTTTCATAATCATGCTTAAACATCATAGTAGTTTAATCTTTTTGGCAATAAGATGATATGGTCGGTACTTCTTAGAGTCAACTTTAAAATAAAAAGCTACGTAACAAAATAAAAAACCGCATTTTAAGCGCGCTATTACAATGATATTCATCATAATAGCGCGCTTTAAGCGGTTTAAGAAGATTGGACTGGCCATTTTAATACTCTAAAAAGTTATGCATAGCCAGCAATGAAACTAGAGTCGAGTTAATCCTATTGAAAATCTGGTGGCAAGAGAACTTGCGGTGAGTGATGGCGCGGTGCACCTTGAGGACGGCCAAACTCATCGACATTTTGTCTTTGCATCAGCTGCCTATACTTCATTGCCTGCGGCTTAGCTAGGTTTGGCTGACGACAGTCTGTATCATAGTATTCAAAGTAAGTACTACCCACACATAGCTCGGTAGGCTGTATGGAATCAAGAGTTCGGCTGACTTCTAGCGCGACTTCAGGTAGTATCTTAGCCGTCACAAGATTGACTCGATTATTAATCATTGGGTCAGAGATTCGATTTTTTTGTCCTCGAATGATTGTGGGAACCGATTGGCTATTGTCCATCAACATCGAATAGCGATTGACCCCGAACCTCGTCAGCATCATCGCCTCTTCAAACAGCATGGCGACGTCTTCTTGCGCCGTATAATAGCCATACTCATCATTAGCACGGTCCGTAAAGTAAGCATCTGCTACCTGCTCACCTTTATAGTTGAGCTGTATCGCTGTTGGCGTACGCCCACCATACCATACCTGCGCTAGACCTTTAAGCATACCATTGGTCAATGGATAGCTACTGGTCAAATCATTTGAGACACTACTGCTATCACTAATGAGCTCATAGGGTGCAAGCTTTGCAAGCTGAGCTATGCTATAGCCATCAGTTCGATGCAGCTGCTGCTGCGGGAAGTAGTCATTGGCATGCGCCAGCTCATGATAAAGTAGACTGGCCAGCGGCAGCGCAATTGTCTCAAGACTTCGACCCTTATTAAGACTTGGATAGTAGTCTGAATTAAACATGACGCTTTGCTTATTTCTCTCATAATCAAAGTCGAATAAATAATCAAAGGTTTGCATATACTGAGCGCGGTAGTCCTTAGGACTACTCAGTACCGCTCGCTGCTCAGGCGTCATCCAAAGATAATCCGCACTTAAATACATCGTCCCTGTACCCCCCCAATAAAAGGAGGGTTTTACGTTGTCCGATATAACGATAGCCGTCGCACTACGTAGCAACCGCTTAAAATCATCATGACGGTCATATTGACGTAAGAACAGCTCAAAGTTCTTACCCATCCAATCATGAGACACCACCACCCTATCCATAATGTCATCGATAGAGGGTTCGGGGTTCACCTGACCAATAAATGGTAAATATGCTAAGTGGCACATACCCCCTTCATTGACCTGATACGACATGACGCAGTCAGCTAAGATATCGGCGACGGGTGATTTTGCTTTGTAAGCATAATGATGATTGAGCGGAGTGGTCGGTAGGCAGTAAGCACCTGAGCTTGGTGACTGACAAAAATACGGAGCAGAGCTGCCATTAGTAGGTTGAAGTAACACATAAGCGCTATCTTTAACCGCTGGATTACTTTTGAGCTGCGCTTCAAAGACCAGCACTTGCTCATGATTGGTCTCTGGTAGACTAACCACAGCAGTTGCCCCATCATCTCCTCTAGTAATCTTAGCGGTAGCTCCTTGAATCTGGCGAATCTGCCACTCATTACTGTCTATTGACGCGCCAGTATCAAAATATAGATTGACAGTAGCGCCGCTACGAGCTGCTCGGTCAGCTTTTAAGGAGGCCCGTGCCTTGTCGGCGGATACTTTTACTTGGTAATTAATGGTAGCCACTGGCTTGAGCTGATTATATTGGTTGCGCTTTTGGGCAGTAAACTGAAGAGAATAAGTACCAGGGGCTAAAAAAGTAAACGAGCTTGCTGGCTGATGTGAGGCGCTGATTCGCACTTTATTAGCGTTTGGTGACAGCACTTTCCATTCATAAAAGTCTGCATCTTGGGATTGCTTCTGTACTGCCAAAAATCCAGCAGACTCCCCTACTCGAATATGCTTCGCAACATCACCTTTTAAGGTATAGCCGCCTAACCCCGTCGAGCTATCATTATTATCGCTACCTTTGTTGGGCAGCTCTGGTCTCACTGTCGCATCACCCTGCTCGCCTCTACCAGAGCCAGTGTTACTCGTATTGGTAGTGCCAGAGCTACCGCCGCCACACGCTGTCAGGCCAAGTACAGTAATAAGCGCCATAGAAGCGCTAAGACTTTTTAAAGAAAAGGTTGTGGCTAAAGGTAATAGTAAGCGAGTCATGTAAACCTTGTGAGTAGCAGTGCATCAGCGAGACTGGCTGAGTACAAGAAGTGGTCATTAGGAATAAAATATAAGCTAAATGATAACTTATATCATGAAAAAAGTCGGAGAATTTTTACTAAAATTTTAGGCTGGAGTCACTCACTGTAAAAAGAGCTTGCTCGCCTTATAAAAGCCAAGTAAGTCAGCACTTGGCTATTGGAATTTATCAATTATCAACCCTAATGAATTTGTCACTTATCACTTATTCATCAATTACTTATCTCTTATTCATCTCTAGCTAAAAGTTAACTAGAGACAAACCAGTCATTCTACAATCTGTAATCGTTGGGCAATTCGCAGAATGCCTTCACTAAAGCGTTGCGCCAACCTGCGCAGCTCCGCTAGGTTTTCAGCTTCTCCGTATAACGTCTTGCCTTCTTTAATCAGACATTGGTCTAGACTCTGTAGTTGTTGCCAAGTTGCAACGACCCATTCATCGAGCGCGCGCGTATCCTCACCATTTTTTAGCTTATTAACGCCTAAAGTGCCCTTAACCCCTTGTGTATAGGCGAATAAAAACATCATCGATATCTTATCAATGTGCAGGCCGCCGCCAGTTAAGGGACTGGCTAAAAACCCTATTGGCTTACCAGCCATATTTTGCCGCATGATATAGCTATTAAGCCGGTTACAGCGTTCCTTTGCCCCTTGAACAATCGCCTCATCCTGAACCAAGGCAATAACGCCGCTTGCTTGCAAAACAGCCAAGGCTTCATACAACAAATTGACGGAGAAGTCGTCTGATAATTGGGAGCGAATAGAGAGAACGTTATGACTCTGATAGTCACTCAAAGCTTCAATAATAGGCTCATAAATCCTCCTTTGTAGCTCGACCTTTCCTGCCGCCCCTGTCACCTCAAACTTAACCTCATCTGCATTGATAATCAGCATAAAACGTAGGTTTTGCCAGTACTGATTAAGCTCGTGACTCGACAGCTCCCGCGCGCCCTTCACCCATAAGTCCCGACGAAAGAACTTATTCTGCATATAATCTTTGCTACTTTGCATAAATATCGGATCGTGTAAATCAGCCAAAATCGCTTGTTGCTCTGGTGTTAGATTACTCGGCGGATAGTCTTCTAAGAAATTTGCAGCGCACACATAAGTCAATTTTGCGGGCAATAGCGCGTCTGCGACTTGAGAAAAATATAGTGCTTGCCAATCACGGTTTAGATATTCATGAACCAGATAAGCGGCGTTTTTCTTGCTGTGATTTTGAACACACTTTGGTAGCGATGGTGATTGATCAATCAAAGAGGGACTTTGATCAATTAACGCCTGCGTAAAGCCAAACGCATGATGTATTCGCTCCACCTTTGACGCCTTTCGGCTACCCATCACTTGGTCATACTCGCTGAGCATATGCTGAAGTGCTGACATCGTCGTCCAGCCTGGTAGCGTATTATAGCTAATATATACTACCCCACCGACCTTAAGCTTGCGGCGGATAAAATCTACAATAAGGCGCTGATTATCAGCTGACACCCATGCCCAAATACCGTGAAGACTAATAAAGTCAAACTCAGGCAAATCTTCTCGCTCGCTGAACTCTCTAAACGACTCATCAAATATTTGTGCATCGTGACCGCTGACGCTTGCCATATCTTTGGCGAATAAAACTTGTGCTGGGTTAAAGTCGGTAGCGTACCACTGCACCGCTGATGCCGCTGCATGAATATTCAGTGAGACACCTTGCCCAAATCCTAGCTCACACGCCTGAGTCACTAAAGGTGGCTTTATTCCTGCCATCAAGAATGGTATCACAATATTATTGGGATTAAGCTCTGACGAATATCCGTAGGTATAATTAATATCACTCACGTAACCTTCTGACCAATCTGGCATTTGTAATTCCTAGGTATAGTTAGAGTGTAAAGTGTTGGTTATTTAAATATATCGTTAAGTTAACATATCAGCTTATCAGTCTAAACTTAATAATAAATATTAGTTAGGGTATTTACTGGTAGTTGATACTATTTAAATGACTGAATTAGTCTTTAGTTTACTTTGAATGGAGAACAAAAATTATGACGATTTAAAGAAGGCTTATGCTGACATTAGCCAGCTTGGCGTCCACCACTTAAAATCATGAATATTAAATTATTTTTGATTAGATAATTAGTGGATTGCTGGCATAATACAATAGCAGCTTATACTTGTTATTTGACTCTAAATTTAGACACCTATTTGGATTATCACCAAAATACATCATGTAGGGATAGCTACAATGAAATATATCAAACACTCTAAAGAAGCTTATGGAGTTCATAATTGGGATTTTTCGTACTACTATAATGAGGTAGTGCCTCATATTCTTAACCGCAGAAAGGACTTAAGCCCAATATTATCAAGTGATTTAAACGGAATAGATAATAAAGAGAAGACTCTCAATAGAGGAATAATCGAAAAGATTGATTATGACTTAGAGCATGATAGATTATCACTAGAGATCAAGCAAAGAGAAGGAAGAGATTTAATAGAAATCATTTATTCTGATATTATAAATATTCGTATCAACTGTGACATCGTACCAATTACTATAATGGTCCATGAAATAGACGTAACGTCTGACAATAATATTGTGCATTCATTATTTTTATTAGGAGACACAGAAATAGTTATTGAATGCAAAAAACTAGAATTGCAAAATAGCCCTATTAAAAACGTCACAGATCAAGCTAGAAATTAATCGTACTGTCTAATTTATTATTAATATAATCCTGCTACTTCTAGCTGCATTGGAAATATCCATGAAATAAGCTTATAAAAAATGTACAAGTATTTATGATGCAATCACATAAAATTATCAGACCTCTTATCATAAATAAATCTAAAATATAAGTAGAGCTATTTATCTAATTTAATGACTAATCATATTTTTATAATAGTCCTAGACGTGTAGTCGAGTCTAAATAAAATAAAGTCACCGTAATATAATATAGAACTGGTATACATTTTTTTGGCTTACTACGGCCAAATCATAAAAAACAGCCTAAAAGGCCGTTTTTTAACTCAATAACGCAACCAAGTATCAGATTATTGAAACGCTCTGCCCCATCGTTACCCTATCATTGCCGCCATAATCCTTAACAGTCTGTACATTAGCAAACCCCGCATCAATAAATATCTGCTGCACGGCATCGCCTTGGTCATAGCCGTGCTCAATCGCGAGCAAGCCACCTTGAACGAGATAGTCTCTTGCCCCACTCACAATCCGCTGAATATCAGCAAGGCCTTTATCATCGGCTATGAGAGCTGATAATGGCTCTGCACTGAGGTTATTGAGATGAGGATCTACAGGGTCTATATAAGGGGGGTTTGAGACGATGACTTGGTACTTAATATCATTAGGCAATGCGCTAAACCAATCACTTTGGATAAAGGTAACGTTAGGCGTGTCATTCAAAATAGCGTTTTGCTTAGCAATGTCTAAAGCACCTTTTGTATAATCTACCGCTGTCACCTGCCAGTCTTTTGACTGTAAACCTAACTCATGCGCCAAGCTAACAGCAATGCAGCCACTGCCAGTACCCAGATCTAATAATTGAAAGGGTTGCGCAGGAGTAGAATCGTTCAAAATATTGCTTAGGCTATTTTGATTGGGCGAGCGAGTATCAGCTACACTGACATTGGCTTCTATCCACGTCAATACTTGCTCGACCAATATCTCAGTATCAGGTCTTGGTATCAGCGTGTGCTCGTTTACCTTAAACTCCAATGACCAAAACGCTTGCTTGCCTGTCAGATAGGCAAGAGGGATAGCTGCCTGCATCTTCTTAATACCGTCTTCAAACAAGGCTAGTTCCTCGTCACTAAGACAATAGTCACTGTCCGTAATGAGAAAGCTCGCCGGTTGATGAATAACATGCAGTAACCAATCATTAACCCAGTGCGCCGGCAGGTCATCGTACTGCCGACGCTTGATGGCTTTTATAGAATAGTCTTCGAGATTGTTATTAGTCATATTACCACTTGATATAGCTTACTTAGGATCTTTGCTAAGCTTGGTAGACGCTGTAGGCTCATCCCCATAAATGTCATCGTTATCACCAATCACGATGTACTTATCGGTCAAATATACTATTAATAAGATAGGTACACCTATTAGAGCGGTAAAAGTAAAGAAGAACGGATAGCCCATATTATCGACAATACTTCCCGAGTAACCACCTAAGACTTTGGGAAATAGTGTCATCAAGGAAGAGAAGATTGCATATTGCACTGCGGTAAAGCGAATTGAAGTTAGCGCTGACAAAAAGGCAATGAATACCGTGCTGGCCAATCCTGCTGCTAAATTATCAAAGATAACGGCCGTATACATAACTGGCAAACTGCCCGGATGATAAGTCAGCAAGACAAATAGCATGTTACTGACTGCAGCTAAGAGCGCTCCAACCATCATCGCCCGCATAATACGCATCTTTTGCGCTAATATGCCCCCTACGAACCCTCCAGCGATGACCATTACTACCCCAACCAGCTTAACGGCTGTGGCAATATCCGTCTTACTAAAGCCCATATCTTGATAAAAGACGTTAGAGATGACACCGGCGACGATATCAGAGATTCGGTACAGGCCGATTAGAGCGAGTAACAATAGGGCCTTTTTACCATAACGACGAAAGAAATCAACGATAGGCTCAATCCAAGTGGTATAAGCCATTTTTTTATTGACCAGTCCGGCCATGACCAGCACATACCCCACAATCAGAGCTGTTGCTAAACTACCAAGCATTCGCAAAACTTCAAATAAAAATGCTAAAACGATACCACCCGTTTCTGGCAGCAGCTTACCAAAGTAGAAGAACGTCATAACAAATGCAGATACCGCAAACAAAAATACCAAGACCAATCTGCCATAATCAGTCGACTTGTGCTCAAGTCTAATCTGCGAACTAATAGGCTCACGGATTACTAAAGTCGTTACCACCCCTATTCCCATGATTGCAGCCATCGTTAAATAGGTATAACGCCACGCATCATAGCTATAAGCGGCTTCTGTTGAGCCAAAATAGTCGGCTAAATACAGTGCGCCTGCTCCGGCGACAATCATACCAATACGATAACCCGCGGTATACATTGCTGAAAGTACTGACTGCAAGCTAGGTGGTGCCAACTCGATACGATAGGCATCAATAACAATATCTTGCGTCGCTGATGAGAATCCTAGCAACACTGCGCCAATAGCCATATAGGTCAAGACATCCATATTGATAGGATTGACACTAGCCATGATACAGATGGCGATAATGATAAGTACCTGTGATACCAGCATCCATGCTCGCCTGCGTCCCAGCCATTTGGTCAAGAAGGGTAACGGGATCGCATCAATCAGTGGTGCCCAAATAAACTTAAATGAGTAAGGTAATGCAGCCCAAGCCAATGTGGTCACAACACTGCGATCAATACCAGCTTCTCGCAGCCATAACGACAGGCTGGAGAAAATCAGCATAATAGGGATACCAGCGGCAAAGCCTAAGAACAGCATGATAATCGCACGGCTATCAAGATAAGCTTTAGCAGCTTCAGACCACGATTTTTTTGGAGCGACTACAGGAAGATCAGAGTTTGGAGTTGCGGACATAGTGGCGGAACCTAACCAATGGGGGTAATTAATGAAAGGTATTAAAGTCGTTATTAAAGTCAAGTCACTACCATTATCGAGTCTACTTCAACATCACTTCTATTTTTACCCTCTTCAATAAACGAGAAGAAACAGGTTAATAAAAGCAGTCTTAATAGACAGTTAAATTCAGTAATGAATGGCAAATTTAGCTATGGTACTTGAGAATTCTTATAATGACCAGTGTTGATGCGCTGAGCACGCACTGGGATTTATGCTAAAAACAATATTCCTATCAATCCGTAATATCTCAGTATTGAAAGTCTATCCGCCATCTATAGTGCATGCTAGCTACCCTAACACTATAAAGCCACTAATTAGTTAAATAGGCGCTATTTAGCAAAATATCAGATGAGCTGCTCTTCTTGCATCTTTAAGTCAGTGATTTTAGCTATCCGCTATATCTCCACCACCCTATTTATCATTCTATTTTCAGTTTATCACCATTTTACCTCTAAGCTATCAAGCTGCACCGGACTCTAACCCGTTACTGCTACTTGTTGATTACTAGCCTACTTCTTGACTACTAAGCAAAGCCTATCCTATCTTTTGCACACCGCCTTCTTATTGCTAAAGTCCTTTGAGCTTAAGATAACGCGCATAGAGTTTCATATTATTAATCTATACTCAAAGATTGATTTATTATATAAATATATAAATTGGGTTTGATTAAATATCCAAATCACTATGTAGAATGTATTATATTCAACAAATCAACAACACCCTGTTTATCAGCTAAGTTAACCCTCAGCCAAGGATTATATGATGGAAAACAATACTAACACCCCAATCGGCAAATGCCCTTTTGACCATACTGACCCAAACAATCAACCATTAAACTCAGTAGACCGTGCTGAGATTGGTGATGATTCTGGCCCTACCATCCATAGTGAAAATGTAGACAGCGACTCTACTCCTGAGCGTCCTGCTATGGGCGGCTGCCCCGTCATGCATCAAGCGCATACGCTAAACAATTCCTCAGTGACTGACTGGTGGCCTAACGCGTTAAATCTAGACATCTTGCACCAGCATGATACCAAGACCAACCCCTTAGACCCAGACTTTAATTACGCAGAAGCGTTTGCATCATTAGACCTAGACGCTGTCAAACAAGATCTCAAAGACTTGATGACAGACTCGCAGGAGTGGTGGCCTGCAGACTGGGGACACTATGGTGGCTTGATGATTCGCATGGCTTGGCACTCAGCAGGTACTTACCGTAAAGCTGACGGCCGCGGCGGCGCAAATACAGGTAACCAGCGCTTTGCCCCGTTAAATAGCTGGCCTGACAATGCCAACTTGGATAAAGCTCGGCGCTTGCTTTGGCCGATCAAAAAGAAATATGGCAATAAGCTATCTTGGGCCGATCTTATGATCCTAGCGGGCAACATGGCTTACGAGTCTATGGGCCTAGAGATATTTGGCTTTGGCGGTGGCCGTGAAGATATCTGGCACCCTGAAAAGGATATCTACTGGGGCAATGAGCGCGAGTGGCTAGCACCAACCGAAGAGCGCTATGACAATGACGACAATCGTGAGTCGTTAGAGAATCCACTTGCCGCTGTGCAGATGGGCCTTATTTATGTCAATCCAGAAGGCGTAGACGGCAACCCTGACCCTATCAGAACCGCGCAAGATATCCGCACAACATTTGGCCGCATGGCAATGAATGATGAAGAGACAGTAGCGCTAACGGCTGGTGGTCACACCGTCGGTAAGTGTCACGGTAATGGCGATGCCACCGAGCTTGGTGATGAGCCAGAAGCAGCTGACATCACTGACCAAGGTTTTGGTTGGATTAATCCCAAAGGGTCGGGCAATGCTGGCGACACTGTGACCAGCGGTATTGAAGGTGCTTGGACTACCAGCCCTACCCAGTGGGACAACGGTTACTTTGAGCTATTATTCAAGTATGATTGGGCGTTAACTAAGAGTCCAGCAGGTGCTAATCAATGGGAGCCTATCGACATTGAAGAAGAAGATATGCCGGTCGATGCTCACGATCCAAGCGTGCGCCGTAACCCTATCATGACTGATGCTGATATGGCGATGATCAAAGACCCTGAGTACCGTAAAATCTCAGAAAAGTTCTACAACGACCCTGAATACTTCTCAAAAGTCTTTGCTAGAGCTTGGTTTAAACTTACGCACCGCGACTTGGGACCTAAGAGCCGCTACATCGGCCCTGACGTACCAAGTGAAGACTTAATCTGGCAAGACCCCATCCCCAGTGTCGACTATACTTTGGATGCTAATGAGATTGCCACGCTCAAAGCCAAGTTATTAGACTCAGGCCTTAGCCGTCAAGAGCTTATCAACACAGCTTGGGACAGCGCCCGCACCTTCCGAGGCTCTGACTATCGTGGCGGTGCGAATGGTGCTCGAATCCGCCTAGCTCCGCAAAAAGACTGGGTAGGCAATGAGCCTGAGCGTCTACAAAAAGTGCTCGCTACTTTTGAGGACATCCAAGCCAGCCTTGATAAGCCCATCAGCCTTGCCGACCTTATTGTCTTAGGTGGTAGCGCTGCTGTCGAAGCCGCTGCTCGTGATGCCGGTGTCGATATCACCGTACCATTTACCCCTGGTCGCGGCGATGCGACTGACGAGATGACAGATGCAGACTCATTCTCAGACTTAGAGCCTCTACACGATGGCTATCGTAACTGGGTCAAAGAGCAATATGCCGTCTCACCAGAGGAGCTACTGCTCGACCGCACTCAGCTCATGGGACTAACCGCTCCTGAGATGACAGTACTTATCGGTGGTATGCGGGTACTTGGTGCTAACTACGGTGATAGCAAGCACGGCGTCTTTACCGACCGCGTTGGCGTACTTAGCAATGACTTCTTTGTCAACTTGACCGACATGAGCTACTCTTGGAATCCAGTTCAGAAAACTGCGGACAACAATCTGTTTGAGATTCGTGACCGCCGCACTGGTGAGACGAAATGGACCGCCACTCGCGTTGACTTAGTCTTCGGCTCTAACTCAATCTTGCGCTCTTATAGCGAGCACTATGCGCAAGACGATAACCAAGAGAAATTCGTCAAAGACTTTGTCAAAGCTTGGGTCAAGGTGATGGATGCTGACCGCTTCGATGTGAAGTAGCCATTAACTGGACTAAAGCCAATCTATATAAGTTATTGTCCTAAAAGAAGCCACTTTAATAAGTGGCTTCTTTTTTATTCGTTAACAGAATATAGAAATATTAAAATATAATTTATTAGAATATAATATTACCATTAGACTGAGGCCCTTAGTAAATTTAAGAATAACGATTTATTCACTTTATTATGCTTTATTTCAGGCTAAATTTTGTTTCAGGCTAACTAATGCCTTCCCTCTACTTTCCCTATTTATAACTCTACACCACCGTTTATTTTAGGAAACCCTTATGGCTATCAATGTTGTCGTCAATCAGCGCCACTTACAAATCCAGCTTAAGCAGCTTGAGACGGTATGGCATACCGTGGTCAATGGCTATAATCTTAGTCAAGCAGCTAATGTCCTGCACACCAGTCAATCAAGCTTATCCAAGCATATTGCCGCCTTGGAAAACCAGCTAAAGACTGAGGTCTTTATCCGTCAAGGTAAGCGCTTAACGGGGCTGACGCCTATGGGAGAGTCATTATTACCACATATCGAAGCAATATTCGCTGAGATCCGCACAATAGAAAATCTAAGTCTAGATTTTAATAATCCACAGACAGGCACTCTCACCATTGCCACGACACATACACAAGCACGCTACGTGCTACCAGAAGTCGTCAAACAGTTCAGCGAGCGCTATCCCAAAGTTAATCTTATCTTGCAGCAAGCAGACCCTGAGACCATCGCCCAAATGGTCATTCGTGGTCAGGCAGACATCGGCGTGGCAACAGAGTCTCTATTACATAATAGCTACCTGCGCTGCCATCGCTATTATGACTGGTCACACCGTATTATCGTGCCCAAAGATCATGAGCTTGCCGGTGAGACCGAGATTGATCTGCCCACCCTCGCAAGCTATCCGATCATTACCTATCACGGCGGTTTTACCGGTCGAGATACCATCGACAAAGTCTTTAGTGAAGCTGGGTTAGAGCCTGAGATTGTTCTAGCGGCGCTAGATGCTGATGTTATTAGTACTTATGTCGGCTTAGGATTAGGTGTGGGTATCATTGCAGAGATGGCTTTTGAGCCAAGCCACTATCCTAACCTTACGGCAATACCTGTATCACACTTTGGCCGCTTTACTAGCTGGATGGCGGTACGAGATGATGCTGAGATTCGCCAATACGGCCGCGCCTTTATTGAGCTGTGTCAGAATCAGTTTAGTAAGCCCTCCTAATTACCAGACTTTTGTTACAAATATCCTAATTAATACAGTGATCCAAAATAATGGTTCAAAATAGTGGCTGGCTTTGTCGGTAGAACGCGACACACTAAGACCTTAAAGAGTTAAGCAATTGACTATAGTCTCTAGACAGCTGCTTTAGCTTGATAAGCTGCTACATGGATGTAGGATAACGTTATACAAGCTTCTGGCTTTATAAGTGATCAATATTTGTCTATATCTGAGCCTTTGTTGGAAGAATAACCTAGTATTTAGTTTTTAATCTTAACGATATCTGCAGCAAGCGGACACCAATAAATAGTCAACCGCTTGCTGTGCCAATAGAATCTAGGTAAAAATGCGATGAAAGTTGTTGATTTTGTTTTAATTTAAACAATTCTTGAAGCAATACTCACCAAAGCATTAATTAATTTAGTTATCCTCTAAACATCGCTTTATAAATCCGCGTTAACTTTTTTCTATATTTATCTTGACGCATAAGTGTTTATCTCTACTCACCATCCTCACCAAAACTTGCCTTACTACTGTCTACAAACCCAGATAGTCCTCCTGCTACCTCTTCACTCATCTCGATGTACTCGCTTTACTGCGGCTAGAAGATGGACTAAATAGCCACTCAAGCTGATAATGATGCTATCCGTAATAGCAAACCTACCCAGCCTGCTTCAGGAAACTCGCCTTATTATTGGGCGCTAGTCACTAGTGTGGTTCAGGCGGTATTAAGATCAGTGATTACGTACTAGCTTAGCAGCTTGCTGACTAGTGCCACAGCCTTCTAACTTAACCTTTCTTAACCAAGCAGGTATCACTATCAGCACCTGTTTTTTGTTATGAATTACTACTCTAGTATGTTTTATATTGAAATATAGGCCGCTAGTAAGCATATCGTAGGCTAACATTGACTCATAATAGATAGTATTAAAGAGGCTGCCATGAGCATTCCATTGTCCTTTTTAGATTTAGCGCCTGTCCCTGAGGGCAGTACGGCTGCTAAAGGTATTGAGCAAACCGTTCAAATTGCTAAGTTAGCAGAGCAAATCGGCTTAAAGCGCTATTGGCTAGCTGAGCATCACAACATGCCGGGTATTGCCAGTGCTGCGACCTCGGTATTACTCTCGCATATTGGTAGTCAGACCAGCCGCATTCGCATTGGCTCTGGCGGGGTGATGTTGCCCAACCATGCACCGTTAATGGTGGCTGAACAATTTGGCACGCTACAAGCATTATATGGTGACCGAATTGACTTAGGGCTTGGCCGCGCACCAGGAACAGATGGGGCGACCTTCCGCGCGCTAAGACGACAGATGCAAGATGCCGACCGCTTTCCACAAGACGTTCAAGAGCTGCTATTTTTCTTAGGCAAGGATTCAGATACCAGTCCGGTTCAGGCCTTTCCGGGCGCGAATAGTAATGTGCCCGTCTGGATACTCGGCTCGTCGCTGTTTGGTGCGACTTTAGCTGCTAAGCTTGGCCTGCCTTATGCCTTTGCTTCGCATTTCGCACCGTGTATGATGACCCAAGCGATTGCCACTTATCGCGAGCAGTTTGAGCCATCTGAGTATTTAGCTGCGCCTTACGTTATGCTCGCGGCTAATCTGCTACTGGCTGATGATGAGGCCAGCGCGCGCTATCACTTTACCTCGAGTCAGCAAAGTTTCGTGCGCCTGCGCCGGGGCGGCCGTGGTCAGATTCCTAGGCCTGTCGCTAGTATGGACGGCTTTTGGAGTACCGCCGAGCAGGCCATGGTAGATGAGGCACTGTCGGTATCGTTCGTTGGTACTGTACCGCGAGTTCAGACTCTACTGCATCACTTTATTGATGAACATCAACCAGATGAGATGATTGTCACCGCCAATATTTATGAGCAATCAGCGCGGCTTCGCTCTCTTGAATT
This sequence comes from Psychrobacter pygoscelis, assembly GCF_004335015.1. Classification (GTDB taxonomy): domain Bacteria; phylum Pseudomonadota; class Gammaproteobacteria; order Pseudomonadales; family Moraxellaceae; genus Psychrobacter; species Psychrobacter pygoscelis. Next base: position 23,426 of record NZ_RQRU01000003.1, on the reverse strand, counting down.
AGTGCCTGAGCTTAAGATATTTGAATTGGTGAATTAAGCCTTGCGCCAAATACTTATCAAAGATACATTGACTAATAAGCGATATGAAAATCTATAACATCTTGAAGATTATAGAAAACATCTCCAAGCTACTATCTTTTTATGATAGTAACTTATTTATAATTATAACATTGCTCAAAATTAAACTATGATTTATAGTTCGCTATATCAACTATAATATCAAGGTATAAGATAATGTCTAAACAGATTTTATCAGTGACAGTAGCAATATTATTGGTGGGGTGTGGGGGTGGCTATGATACTTTACCTGATACACCAAATGCTGGTAGCGGGCTTACTAGTCACGTTACTAACCCTAACAATGGTTCAAAAGATAAACCTGACTGGAAGTATGGTTCCACTGCTCTTAATGGAGAAACATTCTCGAAAACAGCTACTATCTATGCTATCAACACTTATACAGTCCCTAAATACCCAAATGTACAACAAAAGACATGGGTAAAATTAGAAAAGAGAAAAACAGCAAGTGATGGCGTATCAAAAAGAGTAGTTATTTTTGTGCCTGAAGCCGTTAAATGTACACCATCGTGTGATATTAAGTTTAAATTTAATGGCCAAAATGCTACTTATCGCATGCAGCAGAAAAGTGAAGGTATTTTAACTCTAATAAATTCAGATTATGAGAAAAGCTTATTTAATAAGTTTAGCATGTCAAATACCGCTGTCATCTCATTGCCTTTGGTGGATCTAGAGCAGCCGTTTGACTCCAAATTTAATTTATATGGTTATGATAAGGATAGAATGAAGTTTGTTGGTGAATAATAATTACTGGACTGTTAATAATCAAAACCCTCTTAGATAAGTGGGTTTTTTAGTAGCTAAAATTTGAGACCTTTATAAAACAGAAATCAAGATTAATTATAGTAATTACTAATTCTAACGTAAGATAAATACGTTGATACTGGCTAAAATACGCCGCAGAACTCTACATACTCTCTTTTTTAGAGTTACAGAACTTACTTATTAAATCAAGATAAATTGAGGCAAGTCTACCAGCAGAAGAGTTGTTATAAACGATATAGACTTTAGAATGCCGTCTGCCACGATTTGGTTGAGGTGATACCCTACATCCATCCTATCGCACGTAAGACTGCCGCCCCGATTGCCATAACAAATAATGACACCACTGTGGTAAAAGCCAAAATATTAGCAGCAAGTATCTCATTGCCATCCATTGCCTTAGCCATCACGTAGCTAGCAGCTGCGGTCGGTGACGCTACCATTAAAAACAGCACCCCCATATGCACACCTGATAAGCCAAAGCCCCAACCGACGGCAATGGCAACAAGTGGCGCAATAAATATCCGACCAATGCTCGCCTGCATCGATAGTCCAGATGGGTGCAACATGGACTTCAAATCTATAGTCGCACCAGCACAGATGAGCGCCAATGGCAGCGCAATAGCCGATAGCAAATCACCAGTCTGATGAATCACGCCCGTTAATGGCGGCAAAGACAGCGCCTTGTATATAAAAGCCGCCACTAAAGCAATAATCAGTGGATTGCCAATAAGCTTTTTCACAATTAAAGTAACGCGGCCACGCCAAGTGGTAACACTTTGCGTCGATACACGGCTTAAGGTGATGACCGCTAAGATGTTAAAGACAATAGTCAAGACACCCATGTATACCGCACCGACACTAAGGCCGGTCTCACCATAGGCATTGGCAACCGTAGCCAGACCGATAATTGCCATATTACTGCGGAACACACCTTGGACAAATACGCCTTTGTCTGCCGCTGCACTCACAAAGTACTTGGCATACAGCTCAGAGCCGAGGAACAGTAGTAGCGTGGCGACTAACCCCGCGCCAATTAAGACCAGCTGCTGGCTATAGTCCACCTTACTGTCTGCCACGCTAAAAAATAACAGACAAGGGAGCGCGTAATTAAACACCATTTTGGAAGCTTGATCGATAAAAGGCTTACTGATCTCACCTTGGCGCTGCATAAAAAAACCCAACCCCATCAAGACAAGGTTGGGCAGGACAATCGTTAAGGCAAATATAATAGCAGCAGACATTTAGGGTCCCTATTAAATAGAAGACGCTTATTAAGGCCAATCTAGGCGCAATAGCACGTTATTTATGATCAGGTCTTTTTACCCATTTACCATCGTCGTTTTTTTGGTAGACGTTTTCGACAGCGGCCCAAGCCGTGGCAAACCAGCGTGACTCATCATCATACTGCTCGCTAGCACTATTAAATGCCGCCAGAAATATCTCTTGACCGTGCTTAGGTAGATTAGCAGTGACTTGCTCGGGCAGATCTGACAGCTTGTCGTAAGGCATAATCGTGCTCCATCGTCTGGTAACTGGTTTTAGTTAATGGGTAAGCTTAGCTGTGGTTATACTAGCTTATGACTCACTCAATGCCGCTTGAGCCTTTTTTTGTTTCTTAACAGTCATCGCCAGTATTTGTACCGCTGCTGGCGTCACACCACTGATACGACCAGCCTGAGCTAGGGTGGCTGGTCTAACCTGAGCAAGCTTTTGTACAATCTCATTGGACAACCCAGAGATCACAGAGTAGTCAAAATCTACTGGCAGCTTAGTATTCTCCAAACGCTTCATCTGCTCTACTTCATCGGCCTGACGATCAATATAACCTGCATACTTGACTGAAATTTCTATCTGTTCACCCACTTGGGTAGCGACAGTAGAGCCAGTAATAGCAGCAATATCAGTAAAGTTAATTTGCGGCCGCTTTAGCAAATCATAAGCAGTCGCTTCTTTGGTTAGTACCTCTCCCGTCTGCTCGGTAACTCTAGCGCCCAGCTCATTATTTGGCGCTGCCCATAGATCTTTAAGCCGTGCCGATTCGGTCGCAATCGCAGTCATTTTATCTTGGTAGGCCTGCCAGCGCTCATCACTAATAAGACCAAGCTTACGACCGGTCTCAGTTAAGCGCTGGTCAGCATTGTCTTCACGCAATAATAGGCGGTATTCGGCACGACTGGTAAACATGCGATACGGCTCTTTGGTACCGTGAGTGATTAGATCGTCCACCAAGACACCAAGATAAGCTTGGTCACGGCGTGGGGTCCATGTCTCCATAACTGGATTGTCTTGGGTGGCTAAAGCTGCGTTAATACCTGCCAATAGACCTTGCGCGCCAGCCTCTTCGTAGCCTGTCGTACCATTAATCTGACCGGCAAAATATAGCGCATCAATAGATTTGGTCTCAAGCGTTGGCTTGAGGTTCTGCGGATCAAAATAATCATACTCAATGGCATAGCCTGGACGGGTAATGTGAGCGTTTTCAAGCCCTTTCATGGTATGGATAAAGTCTAGCTGTACATCAAATGGCAAGCTCGTTGAGATGCCGTTGGGATAAAGCTCATTGGTAGTCAGACCTTCAGGCTCAATGAATATCTGATGGCTATCCTTGTCCGCAAAGCGGTGGATTTTATCCTCAATAGAAGGACAATAACGTGGCCCTACCCCTTCAATCTTGCCGGAGAACATAGGCGAGCGGTCTAGGTGCTGGCGGATAATGTCATGCGTCTGGGCATTGGTATGGGTGATAAAGCAATTCACCTGCTCTGGGTGCATACTCACATCACCCATATAGCTCATGACTGGCAGTGGTGTGTCACCAGGCTGTACAGTCATGACACTAAAGTCTACTGATCTGGCATCGATGCGCGCAGGCGTGCCGGTTTTTAGTCGGCCAACTGGCAGCTTAAGCTCGCGAAGACGCTCAGCAAGCTTGATAGAAGGCTGATCTCCTGCACGGCCGCCTTTACTATTATCCAGACCAATATGAATGACGCCGCCCAAGAAGGTTCCTGAGGTCAAAACGACAGTCTGGGTGCGAAATATAATCCCTGTCGCAGTAACTACCGCCGTAGCTTTGCCGTTTTCGACCAAGATATCATCAGCGGCTTGTTGAAATAGGTCGAGATTAGGCTGGTTCTCAAGCGTATGGCGAATGGCAGCTTTATAGAGAATACGGTCGGCTTGCGCGCGCGTCGCCCGAACAGCTGCGCCTTTACGACTGTTTAATACACGGAACTGGATACCAGCTTTATCAGTCGCTAGTGCCATAGCGCCGCCAAGCGCATCAATCTCACGGACCAGATGCGACTTGCCGATACCACCAATGGCTGGGTTACAGCTCATCTGCCCTAAGGTCTCGATATTATGCGTTAGTAGTAGCGTTTTCGCACCCATGCGGGCTGATGCTAGAGCCGCTTCCGTCCCTGCATGACCACCGCCAATGACGACGACATCGTAAGTTTTTGGATATTGCATGTGTGCCTCGCTTGCTTACCTAACACTTAGCTATCTAAGTATCGCTGCTATTTGCGACCAGCTCAGATAGCTTGTCATTAGATTGCTTGTTAGATTACTTAAGATTAACAAATTGTAGGAAGTTAACGCGTACCTATAGCATTAAGTGCTATAAGACTGCTTGGATTGATTACCTAGATTAAGGGAGAACATTATAACAAATTTGGCTGCATCTATATATGACTTCTATACAAAGACAATGCTATCAATCATACCTTTTGTGGGCTTTTGACTTTGGCTTGCGGCTTGAACTCATTGCTACCTTGCACTTGAGACTTTTCTCGCCGTAGCCTCACTCTCCTACTCATTAGGGCTCAACGGTACAATGCGATCTTTTTGACCACTAGCGATATTCACTTGACTGCCATAACCATCAGGATTGACTTGTAAATAAGCATTCATTTTTCCAATCGCATCTCCATCGTTGCTGGCGACTATTCGAGATTTTATCGCTTCTACTGGCGGGATAGGTAGGTTCTTGAGCAAGGATAATAGCTGCTCATTATCACCTTTTTCGACCACCATAGTAATCAGCTGTCTGGCATCAATAGGTAAGTCTGAAGTATTTTGCGCCATTAGTGCCAAGTGATAAGCGCCATAAGTATCTTGATCAGCGACGATACGTCGTTCGATAGCCTTATACGTACCAGCAGTTGCGCCGCCCGCCACGCTGAGCAAGTGAATGCAGCGCAGTGCTGAATCAGGCTCATTATCTGCGATCTCAATAATCTCCACCGACCTGTCTTGCAGTCTTTGACGCTTTTGCTCTAGGGTTTCGGCTGAATTGGGCGTATTTGATAGATTGTCGGTCATAAATATGGTCTCTATTGGGACGATGAGGACGCAATAAATTTGCCATTTATTGCTACTATATTAGTGCTATATAGTGAGAATACTTGGTTACGCTCAAGCGATGCGATTAATGAAGCTTACGAATCTATTGCTTTCAAACTTAAGTCATTTAAATCAGCTATAGATATAGAAGGGCATAACGCCAATGAGCCAGTTAACCTCATAAAAAAACCTAAGCGATGCTGCCATCGCTTAGGTCAAATACTGACGTCTAATAAATCAACAAGTCAAATCAGCACCTTACGCGGCAGGGCTATGCTCTTCAACCAATGGCTTAAGCTCACCAGATTGATACATTTGCAAGATAATATCTGACCCTCCCATTAGCTCACCATTAATCCATAACTGCGGGAATGTCGGCCAGTTAGCGATCTTTGGTAAGGTCGCACGGATTTCAGGATTTTCTAAGATATTAACAAAAGCAAAAGGACGACCAATTTGAGTCAATACTTCAATGGCTTTAGCAGAAAAACCACATTGTGGGAACTGCGGTGTGCCTTTCATGTACAAAATCACTTTATTTTCAGCGATTTGGTTACGAATTAGCTGTTCAATGTCCATGTCTGCTGCATTGCTTTGTGGCTGATCGCTCATAAATAGTCCTTATAGATAAAATAATTTAGTGGTTGGTTTTATAGCTAACGTTCAGTTGAGATTGTCAATCTGCTCAATCAATAAGCGCTAGCCAGCAAGATTAAAAATACTATTCTAGTCTAGGGTTATTAAAAATATGGGGGCGCTTGATAATATTACAACTGTCACACTGTATTCTTAGTGAGGAATAAAACCGTATTTTGTGTGTATTAGGTAGGCTTATCCTAGTTAGACGCCTTCACTAACAATACCACCGCACTGGCCATTATGCCCTCTTGACGACCTGTAAACCCAAGCTTTTCGGTAGTGGTCGCTTTGATGCTAATGTTGTTGATACTGGTCGACAGATCGTCTGCCAAGTTTTGTCGCATCGCTGCATTATGTGGGGCAAGCTTAGGCCGCTCACACATTACGGTGATATCGGCATTGCTAAGCTGATATCCAGCCTCCGTCACCAATTGGTAGACATGGCGCAGCAGTATCCGCGAGTCTAATCCAGCATTGGCCTCATCAGTGTCTGGGAAATGCTGACCAATATCGCCAAGTGCTAACGCTCCTAGCAGCGCATCGGCTAAAGCATGGACTACGACATCGCCATCAGAATGAGCCAACAAGCTATGCGTGTGCTCAATCTCGACACCAGCTAAGATAACAAACTGTTTGGCCTGACCATTATTATGAAACGCATGCACATCAATGCCTTGACCAATCTTAATCATACCCACATTTATCCTTTCGCCAACTGTTACTGCACAAGATAGCATATCAGATACCATAACACCGCTATCTCAATGCGCTATCTTAAGCGTATCAATGTTATAATTGACTTCGAATTTTAACACAGCTTAGCGCCAATTATTTATGTCTGATTCCTTATTTACCTCCGCAGCCTCTACTCTTAACTCTCTACCGCCTTTAAGCTTGGTCGATATCCCTAACCCTAGCAGTACCCGCGTCATTGTCGGTATGTCGGGTGGGGTGGACTCGTCGGTCTCGGCAGTGCTACTACAACAAGCTGGCTTCATCGTCGAAGGCTTGTTTATGAAAAATTGGGAGGAGGACGATGGCACCGAGTATTGTACCGCAATGGCAGACCTTGCTGACGCTCAAGCGGTATGTGACAACATCGGCATCAAGCTACATACGGCTAACTTTGCGATGGAATACTGGGACCGTGTCTTTGAGCATTTCTTAGCCGAATATCAAGCCGGTCGCACACCCAATCCTGATATTCTTTGTAATAAAGAGATCAAATTTAAGGCATTTTTAGACTACGCCTTGACCCTAGGCGCTGACTATATCGCTACCGGTCATTACACCCGCCGAAGCCTCGACTACATAAACGAAGATGGTATTAAAGTGGCTCAGCTACTTCGTGGTCTGGATAACAATAAAGACCAAAGCTACTTTTTGCATGCCGTGGGCGGTGACAAAATTGCCAAGACCTTGTTCCCCGTCGGCGAATTAGAAAAACCTGAAGTGCGTAACATTGCAGAAGCGCACGACCTGATTACCGCAAAGAAAAAAGACTCTACCGGTATTTGCTTTATTGGTGAGCGCCGCTTTAAGGACTTCTTACAGCAGTATCTCCCTGCCCAGCCTGGTGATATCGTCACCGACGATGGCGTAACTTTAGGTCAGCATGACGGCTTGATGTACTACACGCTTGGTCAGCGCGGCGGTATCGGGATTGGCGGTGTCAAAGACCGCCCTGATGAGCCATGGTTTGTGCTAGCAAAAGATCTGGATAATAATCGTTTAATCGTCGGTCAAGGTCATGAGCACCCGATGATGATGAGTCAGTCACTCAAAGCCTACAAGCTTGACTGGGTCGCGCGCAAAGCGCCAAATGACATCTTTACTGAACAAGGACTGCACTGCACAGCCAAGACCCGTTACCGTCAACCCGATCAGCTGTGCTATGTCAAAGCCTTGAATGACGATGGATCAGAAATCAAAGCTGTATTTGACCACCCCCAGCGCGCCGTTACCCCAGGTCAATCGGCCGTATTCTATATTGATGAAGTGTGCTTAGGTGGTGGTGTCATTTGTGCGGTCGATGAATGACTAACCTAGCCACCACCGCTTCTGATCAGCTACTTATCAGTAGAACAAATTACCCTTAGCTCCTTAATCTTAGGCTAAAGAACTAGGGGTATAATGGAGTCTAAATAAAATAAAGTCATCGTAATATGATGTGCCACTGGTATACACCTTACTAGCTGGCTGCGGACGCGCCGACAGAGGCTACGATAAATTCATCCCAGTACCGCTGTATCATTTTTATAACGAACTTACTATAGCAGCTAACGTTTTGCTACTTTACCCAAGTGTTTTAATAAATAAAAGTTTATATTTATGATTTGAACTTAAAAAATAGCTTTATTTAAATTAGCTTAGCAATTGGTTTTAATGACCAAGTATTAGCGAAACGTAAAGTCGCAACTGCTGGCTAAAGACTTTTGCCAATGATTCATCAATGCAGCGGTCTTTAATTAGATTAACCATATCTTGCTGTGTTAAAAAATTCCCCTTGTTAACCAGCCCTCCATTTTAGTAAGCTCTTATTAAATCAAGCCTTTGATTAATATCATATAATTATTCAACCTTTATTTAAAAATCTATTTAACAGTATTTTATTTAATTTTAATTAATTTTTATTTAAAATAAAATAATTAATTTTTATTACTTTAACTATACTTAGGCAAAAATACTGAATTAAAGCTAATTTTTTATTAAATAATTCCAAATAATTACTATTGAATTTTTATTTAAAACTGTAAAATACCTATGAACCAATACTCATTTTTGCCCTAAATCATATTTTTTTAGAGATTATAAAATGTCAAATTATTAAGGTTCATATTCATTTTATTAAGCCATTATTTATAGTTTTAATAAGGACCCGTGTCGATGAGCATGCAAGATGTTATTCAATCCCTTGAAAACCGCTACCCGCACCAACCTGAATTTATTCAGGCAGTAAAAGAAGTGGCCAGCTCCATTAGTGATGCTTATGAAGCCAACTCAGACTATAGCAAATTCAAAGTATTTGAACGTTTGACAGAACCTGACCGTGTGATTAGCTTTAGGGTGAACTGGGAGGATGATGAGGGTAATATTCAAGTAAACCGAGGCTGGCGCGTACAGTTTAGTAATGCTATAGGTCCTTACAAGGGTGGCCTACGTTTTCACCCAACCGTAAACGAATCTGTCCTAAAGTTCCTAGGCTTCGAACAAATTTTTAAAAATGCACTGACCGGACTACCGATGGGCGGTGCAAAAGGTGGCTCTGACTTTGACCCTAAAGGTAAATCAGATAATGAGATCCGCCGCTTCTGTTATGCCTTCATTCGTGAGCTTTATCAGTACATCGGAAAAGATATCGATGTGCCAGCTGGCGACATCGGTGTGGGTGGTCGTGAGGTCAGCTATATGTTTGCTATGTACAAAAACCTCACGCATGAATATGGCGGCGTACTGACCGGTAAAGGTGTCGGCTTTGGCGGTAGCTTAATCCGTACTGAAGCTACGGGCTATGGTGCAGTATATTTCTTAGAAAATATGCTAAGCGCACAAAACGAGACCTTCACTGATAAAAGAGTATTGATCTCAGGTGCGGGTAATGTGGCATTGCACGCGGCAGAAAAAGCGCTGATGTTGGATGCCACGGTATTGACTGTATCTGACTCGCAAGGGACCTTGCATGATCCTGCAGGCTTTACCCAAGAAAAAATTGACTGGCTTAAAGATCAAAAAGCGGCGCGTAAACCTCTAAAAGATTATGTAGAAGAGTTTGGCGGCGAATGGCTTGCTGGTGAAAAACCTTGGCAAATAAAAGGTGATATAGCCATGCCTTGTGCCACACAAAATGAAGTAGACATCGCTGAAGCTGAGCAAATGGTCGCTAATGGCATTAAGTATGTGGTCGAGGGTGCTAATATGCCATTGACTATTGCTGCTATCGACTATATTCGAGAGCAGCACGTACACTATGCCCCTGGTAAGGCTGCTAATGCAGGCGGCGTCGCAGTATCAGGTCTTGAGATGTCACAAAACTCAGTACGCCAGTATCGCAGCTTTGAAGAATTAGACGTTCAGTTAAGACAAATCATGAAGAACATTCATGATGATGCAGCGCGCGCGACTCAGCATCTGCAAGCTGAGAGCACACCTTGTATCGACTATATGGCTGGTGCTAATATTGTCGGATTTAAACGTGCAGCAGATGCTCTAGTAGCCTATGGTGTTTTAAATTAGGCCTTTATAACTAAATAAAGCTACTTAGCAGAGACGCTCTGCCATACATGTAACCGTCTTTAACTATCAAGTGCAATCGATCATAATCGGTTGCACTTTTTTGATGATTGAATGTATAAAGTCATAATGCTAGAAATAGCATTGACTGTGAGATAGGCAATAAGATCGACACTGTGTTCCTAGAATGGGCAGAGGCGTAGTCGATAAGACTGTGCAATGCTACTATCAGAATTTGCTCTATTCAGTGACGTTATAGATATTATAAGTTAGCTGGGCGACAGGCTGCAGCTCAGAGGTGAATTGATAAAAGCGGATATCGTAGCTACTAGGCTGCCAGCCATCGTAAGGCTTGAAGCTCACCCAATTTTGATTGCTATCTGCGACGATGTCTTTTTTCTCAAATAGCAGCACCTGACCTGTCTGATTATTGACCCACTTTACAAATACAAACGGGCTGGCGGGTACTTGACCTTTGGTATCTAAATGCGCATAAATTTTAGCATCTTTATTAATAGTGGATGTGTCCACAGAAGCTGCTGGCATGGTGGGATCCAACGACAGCCTAACCTCCCCTACCAAGCGTTGATTGTCATTAGGCTGATATAGCTCTTCAATCGCGCGCTCAGCAAACCGGCGCTTATCGATGATGACATTGCTAGCATCTTTGGTCATAAACTTATCGACATACTGGCCTAAGACGTAGTCTGGCATCTTATCGATAATTTGTTTCGCTTGCGCTTCTGAGTAGTCATTAATCGATGCTTCGCCGGACGCATTAATATTCTCTATAGAGGGTAATGCTACGTTGTCACTGCTTGTAGGCGCTTTATTATCTGTCATAGTCGTTGATGAATTAGCATCAGAGGTTTGCACGGACGGCTGAGCCATTGAGCTTGACTGCTGCTTGGCTTGCATAACCTCATCCATCTGCCGTTTAGTCATAACAATAAATGTCGTTAGACAACCTACTAAAAAGGCAACTAAGATAGAAGAGAGTAGGATAATTTTATTTTTCATATTCAATAGGTTTCATTTATAAAAAAAAGTATTGGCTCACTATGAAGTCAATACTTTAATTTTTCACCTTTATTTAATTTAGCAAACATGATGTTATTTATTTCATCATATTCGCTAACAACTATCTAGTGAGTATCAGCACGTTATCAACTATAAATAAACTCATTAAAACTAGGGACATTGTAGTATATAATCGTTAATAGGCGTTCCTGATGATATAGTACCTCCTGAACTGTTAAAGTTTCCGACATTACCATCAAGCTGCATTTGACCTGATGTACAAGTAATAATTATATTGGCATCAGCCTTACTGTTTACAAATTTGCAGCTCTTATTATTGTAGCCGGTTACCGTTTTTCCTGAGATTTTACATGCTGTAGTGGTGGTTGTATCTGAAGGCGTGGTTACTTTTTTAGTTAAAGTACATTTATCAGCTTTACACTGAGAGTCGGTTTTACATGTTTTCATTGCCGCTTCTGAAGGGCAACTGTACTGATTTCCATTTGCTATGGTACTCTTAAACGATGAAGTGGATGAACTGCCACTACTGTCACTATCACCGCCACAAGCTGATAGAGCTAAAGCCGCTCCTAACAACACTATTCCAGTCAGTGTTTTCATAAAATTCTCCTTTTAAATTATCTTGCACATCTAAAGTAATATTTACCAAAGCTTAGTGAGTACCCGTATACCGTACCGTCAGATACCTTATTATCTTTTATACATTGATACCGTTGAGTATAAGTGACGTCTTCTCCTTGTGAGGGATACTGCAGTGAGAACACACAACCTTCTGCAGGCACATCGACCAATGCACCATCAACCTTGCAAGTAGTCTTAGGCAACACTTTACCAAAGGTTCTATAACTCGAACTGTTAGTATCACCACTACTGTCACTATCACCGCCACAAGCTGATAAAGCTAAAGCCGCTCCTAACAACACTATTCCAGTCAGTGTTTTCATAATTATCCCTTACATGCGTAAATTATAATAAAGCCCAACTAATATCTAGCTTGCTTGCTTTGTACTTGAAATATAACAGCTTTCTAAACTTTAGTAAATTACTTTACACTTTATTACTCATCACTATTTTATGCTAACTCTTGTTATAATAATGCCCTAAAATTGATCTGCTTACCTCATTATTGATTTCAACCCACAATACCTAAGGCACTATTATGACCCCTCTTACCGCACTCTCCCCTATCGACGGCCGCTATGCGAGTAAAGCTGATAGCTTACGACCCTATCTGTCTGAGTTCGGACTAATTAAAGCTCGAGTGACCGTTGAGATTCGTTGGTTACAGATGCTAGCTAAAAATGCGGGGATTACGGAGCTTGACACATTTGATAGTGAGACCACAGCTTTTCTAGACGCTATTGTAGACAACTTTAGTGAGGCGGATGCTCAGGCTATTAAAGATATTGAGAAAACCACCAATCATGACGTCAAAGCCGTTGAGTATTTCATCAAAGATAAATTCCGTGGTAATGCCAAGCTTGAGGACAGCCTTGAGTTCATCCATTTTGCTTGTACCTCAGAAGATATTAACAATTTATCGTATGCGCTGATGCTTAAAGACAGCCGTGCCATCGTTCTCGATAAGATGCAGCAAGTTACCGACGCCCTTGTTACTCTAGCCAAGACCCATGCTGATCAGCCGATGCTGTCACGTACTCACGGTCAGACTGCTAGCCCGACTACGTTGGGTAAAGAGATAGCCAATGTCGCCTATCGTCTAGCACGGCAAATTAAACAAATCAAACAAGTCGAGCTGCTAGGTAAAATTAATGGCGCGGTCGGTAACTATAATGCTCACTACTCAGCCTACCCTGATATCGACTGGCAACAAGTGGCAGAGCAGTTCATCACGCAAAGCTTAGGGCTGACCTTTAACCCATATACTACGCAGATTGAGCCGCACGATTATATCGCTGAGCTATTTGACGCCGTGCGCCGCTTCAATACTGTATTGATCGATTTTAACCGTGATATTTGGCAGTACATTAGCTTAGGCTATTTTAAGCAAAAGCTAAAAGAGGGCGAAGTTGGCTCTTCTACCATGCCGCATAAAGTAAACCCAATTGACTTTGAAAATTCCGAGGGCAACCTAGGTGTTGCTAACGCTATGCTTGCCCACTTAGGCGAGAAATTGCCCATTTCAAGAATGCAGCGTGACCTATCCGACTCGACGGTACTACGTAATATCGGTGTGGGACTGGCCCAAAGTATGATTGCCTTTGACGCCTGCCTAAAAGGAATTGGTAAATTAGAAGTGAATCCTGCTCGTCTTGATAGCGACTTAGACAATGCTCAAGAAGTACTGGCTGAACCTATCCAAACTGTGATGCGTCGCTACCGAGTAGAGAATCCTTACGAGAAGCTTAAAGCCTTGACTCGTGGTCAAGCGATGACTCGTGACGACATGCTGACTTTTGTAGATGGTAACGAACTAGATACCGTCGCTGAAGATGCTAAATCACGCCTTCGCGAGCTGACACCAGCGACTTATACCGGTAACGCGGCTGAGCAAGCACGCGCCATCGATACGCATATCGCTAACCTGAACGAAAAGTAAGCGTTTGCTACTTAAAAAGTTTCATTTATTATCATTGGCTAAGCGTTGTTTAAGACGCTTAGCTTTTTTTATTAATAAATGCTAAGGATAGGCCTGTGAGAGTACAACGTGGAAGTAGTGTTCACCTAATAGCATTTTGGAAGTCATAAACCATGCTTAAATGGCCTAAAACTGTTCTAGTTAGCTCTTTTGTAGTGATTATAGTCATGCTGCTTGCCAGCATTGAGCCATTAGAATGGTCAAGCTACCTCTTGCATCAAGCTGGTACCTTGATTTTTATGGCGATGATGCTTACGGCTTATCGTTATTTATCTATTGGCACCCATGCTTATAGTCTCTCCATGTTATTTTTGCTAATTCATATCATTGGTGCGCGCTATCTGTATTCATATGTGCCTTATGATGACTGGTCGCATGCGCTATTGGGCTTCAAGTTAACCGACTACTTTGGCTGGCAGCGCAATATGTACGATAGGCTGGTGCATTTTAGCTATGGCTTGCTGTTATTCGCGGCGATGTACAATGGCTTAAAGGCTATCTTACGCCTACCCTCCCCGCGTCAGCTTATCGCCATTACGCTACTACTAAATATGGCTTCAAGCATGCTCTATGAGTTGTTTGAATGGGGTATTGCGATGACCTTATCTGCAGAGGATGCAGAAGCTTATAATGGTCAACAAGGCGATATGTGGGACGCTCATAAAGACATGGCGTTGGCATTGTTAGGCGGCCTGATTAGTGCTGTCCTTTATACCTTCACGCCGTTAAAAAGAGTGCTTCGTTAGTTGTGGAGCAAACATCTTGTTGTTAAATTTTTTCTAGAACAATTAGTTTCTGTTAGCTGTCTTTTAAGTAACTTCGTTGCCGTATTTGTGGATAGTCAGAAAATGTCACTACTCTTTTTCATGGGTATACTGAAGAGGTGGTTGTAGCTTTTTATCCAATGCTATCTTATGCATTATTACTAGAGGGGAATTTGATTAGGGTTGTACAAGGTTGCTGCGTTATAATATCGCTTGGCTAGATCAAGTTAATATTACAATTGGTTTATAGCAGGCAAGACAATGTCCGCCTTCTTATAAACGCGGACTTGCTAACCTGTCTTTATTGTTAATTAGAGTCGTTAGCGCTTTGTGCTACTTCTTCTTTTTACCTTTATCATCGCCTTCATCGTCATCTCCACCCGGAATGATGGCTTTACCTACGGCAACAGTTCCTTTGACCACACCTTTGGTGGTTTTATAGGCTACCTTGGCCGGAACAGTGACTATCTTGTGGACGCAAGCCTGCAGAAATAAAGTACTGATAAGCATTATAATAAGTGCAAAGGGTTTCATAAATTTCCTAATATTAGGGGTATGGTATTAACGCCATAGGATTAAAAGTATCGTACTGAACAGCTCATTTTTATAAGCCAGTTGCTAACGCAATCATAAACCATTCACCTGTTTTTCTAAAGCTGCCTATTATTTTTATTCTACTTCTGAATTCTTAACAATACCTAACTACCTTGATAGACCAACGATCCGGATTTACCCATGACTTCTCCAAAATTCTGTTTACCCGATAGCATAACCCCCGCCCAGTTTCTAGCTGAATACTGGCAAAAAAAACCCCTCCTGATTAAGCAAGGACTGCCCCAGCTGATCGGCATGTTCGAACCTGAAGATATTTTGGGCTTAGCTTTAGATGAAGAAGCGCTTGCCCGTCTCTTGATAAATAAGCCGAATAATTCGCAAGGCTCAACGCCGCAGTGGACGGTCAAAAAGACACCACTGAATGAGGATGATTTTGCACCGCTACTTGCCCAGACCAATAATAGTAGCCGTCAAGGCACAAAGAACTATAGCAACTGGACAGTACTGGTGCAAAACTTAGAGCAGTGGTCACCGGAGCTGGGGCAGCTGTGGCGAGCGTTTGACTTCATCCCGCAGTGGCAACGTGATGATATTATGGTTTCTTTTGCCCCTGAAGGTGGCTCCGTTGGCAAACATTATGATGACTACGATGTCTTTTTAGCGCAAGGCTTTGGCCGCAGACGCTGGCAATTAGGCAAATACTGCGATGAGACTACGGCGTTTATTCCAAATGAGCCGATTCGAATCTTTGATGATATGGGCGAGATTATATTTGATGACGTATTAGAAGCTGGCGATGTACTGTATGTACCGCCCAAATTATCCCATTACGGGGTGGCCGTCGATAACTGCTTGACCTTCTCATTTGGTTTTCGTCGCCCTAACCTAATGCAGATACTCGACAGCTTAGCTGATGTGGCGACCAGTGAGCAGGCATTATTTGTGCCCATGCTACTTGAGCAATCTCTTCAGCCTTCAGGTCAACTACAAGCTGATAGTATTGAGCAAATCAAAGCCCAGCTAATCGACATGCTAACCTCTGAGCGTGGCGATGATTTGATACGTCAAGCGGTGAGTGAAGTTGTGAGTAAGCGTCAATACGATCTGCTAATCCCCGAAGAGACTATCGATACTGATGAATTAGCGCATGCTTTAGCAGAAGGGGCAACGATCCATATTGATTATAGTAGCCGACTGCTCTATAGCAATATTGATGGCGAGTGTACTTTATTTGCCAATGGTCAACGTCTTGATGGTCTTAGCTGCACCGAGGCGTCATTGCTCAGACAGCTGGCGGATGGCGAGTCGTTAACGCAAGCCGACTTATGCAATGAGGATCATGGCATAGAGCTTGCTACCGTCATGGTTTGGCTTGAGAATGGTTGGGTTTGGCTGAATGAGGCAAATTAACTCATCATGACTGAAGTGAATTAAACTATAATATTTGCTTAGGTTATTTTGGTTTTATTATCAGCTTGCCTTGTTAAGCGCTATAAAATAAAAACCGCTGATGAACTCAGCGGTTTGTTGTATAGTCTTTTGCTCTATTGAGACAGGCCTAGTTATAACAAAAAGAAATAAGCCCAGCAGCCGACTAACACTATCGCCACTATATTTAGAACCATACCTACGCGGATCATCTCAGACTGTTTAATCAGCCCTGTCCCATAGACGATGGCATTTGGCGGCGTGGCTACTGGTAGCATGAAGGCACAAGAAGCACCGATACCGATAATCATCACCAGCACTTCATGCGGTAGACCCATTTGTTCAGCAATAGCCAAAAACACTGGCACTAGCAAGGCCGCTGACGCGGTATTGGAAGCAAACTCCGTTAAAAAAATAATAAAGGCGGCAATCGCTAACATGACCAATATTAGTGGAGCACTAATTAAGGCATTGGCAACTGTCTCGCCCATGACCAAAGAGGCACCTGAGAACTTTAGTACATTGGACAAGGCGATACCGCCCCCGAATAGCATGAGTACGCCCCAGTCAGTATTGTCCGACACTTGCTTCCAAGATACTAGCCCGACACTGACTACGACTGCGGCAGCACTAAGAGCAATGACAGAATCCATCTTGGAGATATCAAACATCGCGCCGAGCTTTTTACTCATAATCCACGACGCTGCCGTTAATATGAAAACAATGATCGTCAGAATCCGCGGCGTGGTCCATGGGATAGCTTCTGATTGTGATGGGTTGAATCGCAGTTTTAAGTTGGGTTTTAGGACAAAATACATGACTGCTAATAGCAATGGCGTCAATATTAACATCATGGGAATACCGAACTTCATCCAGTCGATGAAGGTCAAGCCCAAAGCCTCGGCAGCGATAGCATTAGGCGGTGAGCCCACTAGCGTTCCTAATCCACCAAGATTCGCTGAATAAGCAATTCCAAGCAAGATAAAAACGAAAGTACCCCGATCTTTTTCACGATCGATTTGTGACAACATGCCGATAGCAAGCGGTAGCATCATGGCCGCCGTAGCCGTATTCGATATCCACATGGATAGCAAGGCAGTAGCGATAAAAATAAGGATCACTGCCGTGCTTAGTCGGCCGCCTGATAGCGAGATAATCTTAAGAGCAATCTTCTTATCGAGTTGCTGAACGTTTAATGCCGCTGCCAAAGCAAAGCCACCAAAGAAGATATAGATAATTGGGTTAGCGAAGCTAGCCAGTGCCGTGGTTGTATCGAAGTCAGGAATACCAACAGCGACCCCAATGACTATGACCAAGATAGCAGTAATAGTGACATGCACGGCTTCAGTAAGCCATAATGTCCCAATAAAGACCAACACTGCCAGACCTTTATTGACATTAGTCTCAAAAGGAAGGGTATTAAAAATAATAATACTGATAATAGCCGCGACAGCTAGGATAATTAGACCTTTTTGCGTCCCTTTTGGAAAAGGGTCATTATCCGGACTCTCACGAGTATTGTCTGGTGGCGGGGTCGCAAATTGATGATTTGATGAATTTTTAGACATATTAATTCCCTTTAATATAATAATATTGCAAATTTTTTGTAATACTATAACAAATAGTTGCAGAAATTAATACAAGCTCATAATAAATAACAAACTTAAGTTTACTAATAACCGATTTAGCGGTACTGTGATGAATTTTTTGCAGACTTAGCCAGCGGTTGACCATAAAAAAAGCCAGATACTTTTAGTATCTGACTCAGTTAACATCTCAAAATATGATAAGAAGAAACGGTGATTTTATGTAATAAATATCATGCCAATCAACTGATAAGCAAACTCGGCATTACATCAAAAAGAAATATGCCCAGCAACCAACAACAATAGTAGCCACGATATTTAGAATGATACCTACCTTAACCATCTCCGCTTGTCTAATAAGACCAGTACCATAGACAATCGCATTAGGCGGAGTGGCCACAGGCAACATAAAGGCACAAGAAGCGCCAATCCCGATAATCAATACTAAGACTTCTTCAGGCAGTCCCATATGCTGAGCAATCGCCATAAATACTGGCACTAATAAAGCTGCTGACGCTGTATTAGAAGCAAACTCCGTCAAGAAAATGATAAACGCTGAGATAGCTATCATAACCAGCAATAGTGGAGCGGCGACTAACAAACTAGCAACAGTCTCCCCCATTACCAATGAAGCGCCTGATAGCTCAAGGACGTTGGATAGTGCAATACCTCCACCGAATAGCATGAGCACGCCCCAATCCGTATTATCAGAGACCTGCTTCCAAGATACCAAGCCTAAACTGACCACTGCAGCCGCAGCGGCTAAAGCAATAATCGAATCAATACTAGCAATTCCGGTAGCATCTCCGATTTTCTTACTCATTATCCACGAACCAGCAGCAAGAATAAAAATAATGATGGTTAGGATTCTAGGTAGCGTCCAAGGAATGTCATCCGAATGCTCCACATTGATTTGTACTTTAAGATTGGGTCTCAATACCAGATACATCACCCCGATGAGCAGTGGTGTCAAAACCAGCATCATTGGAATACCGAACTTCATCCAATCGACAAAGGTAAGATCAAGTGCTTTTGCGGCAATGGCATTCGGCGGTGAGCCTACTAAGGTCCCTAGACCACCAAGACTTGCGGCGTAAGCGATACCAAGTAGCACGAATACAAAGGTACCACGGTCGTTTTCGCGGTCAACCTGTGACAGCATACCGATGGCAAGCGGCAGCATCATAGCAGCTGTAGCCGTATTGGATATCCACATCGACAAGATAGCCGTCGCCGAAAATATTAATAGCACGGCCGTGCCTAATCTACCACCTGATAAAGAGATAATCTTCAAAGCGATTTTACGATCTAGCTGCTGCACATGAAGTGCTGCTGCAAGAGCAAAACCACCAAAAAAGATATAAATAATGGGATTAGAAAAACTGGCAAGGGCGCTGGTAGTATCGAAATCAGGAATACCAATCACCACACCGATAATCATGACTAAAATGGCCGTAATAGTGACATGAACGGCCTCAGTTAACCATAACGCTCCAATGAAAACTAACATTGCCAAGCCTTTATTGGCGTTAGTATCAAAGGGCAGTACATTGTATATAATAACGCTGATAATGGCCGCTATAGCAAAGATAATCAGTCCTTTGCCAGTGCCCTTAGGGAAGGTATCTGTAAACAGATATTCATTGCCATCATGCGGAATATGGCTATCAAGGTTATTACGGGGTTGTAATTCTGACATAAAAAATCCTTTTCCCATAAAGTCATCATCAATTCTGAATCAAAACATGCCTTAATTAGACACAGCTGCTTCAAGATGATTTCAATACAATAAAAATCAACCAACGACGATTATGACGCTGATTCAAGACATTCAACATGGATAAATTCTGAGTTGATTGGGGGTAAAATAGTCCCGGAACTTTAGATTTCTAAGAAGTGGGCGCTGGTTGAAAAACAGTACAAGCTTAAAATTATCAGCCACTTAATTCAAAAGATATCAAATAATATATTGACTATTTTGTAACTATTATAAGCCGAGTTAATTTATGAAAATAGTCCACTACCTCAAAAATTGCCTTATTATTTAAAATAAATTCTATTTTTTAATCAAAATCACCTCAGCTATTAAGAAACATTAATTTTTATCTTTAATTGATTAAAAATTAGCACTTTAATCTAAAATTCCCTCAACCTATAAAAAAAAC
The DNA here is from genome assembly GCF_004335015.1 of Psychrobacter pygoscelis. Taxonomy (GTDB): domain Bacteria; phylum Pseudomonadota; class Gammaproteobacteria; order Pseudomonadales; family Moraxellaceae; genus Psychrobacter; species Psychrobacter pygoscelis. The sequence goes on along the minus strand of NZ_RQRU01000003.1, from coordinate 3,229 downwards.
CGCTGATTATCATCAACGGTTTTTACCTATAGAGAGTACTACTCTTATCACGATAGTTTCTGTCATGATAAGTTAGGGCGTAAATGCTTACTGAGGATCATAAACCTTGACGATGACCTCTACTCGGCGGTTTGGTTGTAAACAGTCAATCAACGCTTGACCTTTCACCTCTGAACATTGCGCCAATGGATTGGCCTCACCTCTTCCCGCTGCTGTAATGGTACTGGCATCGACACCTTGAGAGATAAGATACTGACGCACTGTCTGCGCGCGCTGATTAGATAGCTCCAAGTTATAAGCATCATCACCTAAATGGTCCGTATACCCTATCACTGAAACTTGGCTATTACCTTGATTTTGATAGCGTCTTAACACGGCCGCAAGCTCGTTAAGTGACTGCCTCCCGTTGGCTGTCATGTACTCAGTTTGCCATTGATCAAAATCAAAGAGCGTGTCTGCAGCCAAATTGATTTGTTCTTTAACAGCTGGCGCTACGACAACTGGAGCCGACTCGCTAGGCTTATCAATCTGTGCATACTTGGCACAATCTGCAGGCTGCCAATAAAACTGCTGAGCTATATAGTCTTTATCAAAGATGACCTTATATTGGCAAACCTTAATTGACTCGTCTTCTTGATAGAACTTAAAGATATAATCCCACTCACGAGCATGTTGCGCTTCACTAAAGTGTGGACGGCCAATAAGCTGATACAAATCATCCTTACTGACACCTGGGCGTATTTTACTTAAGTTCTCACTGTTAGGAAACTGGCCATCTTTTTGCCACGCTTGCTGCAACTCAGGAAATACTAAGTCTGAGGTAGCCACTTGACCTTCACTACTAATGTTACTACTGAGTGAGCTGGTACAGCCCGTCCCTAGTAGTAGCCCCGTAAGTGTCGTTGCTAGCGCTAGAGATTTTAATACACTGGTCGTTTGGGTATTCTTGTTCATTTTTATTCCTTGATTAACTAATATAAGAGCTGCTAGTAGTACCGGAGTACTCCCCAGTCCTACTAGCCTGATAAAGTCTCGTCCAACTTACCAGTGCATGCCTATACCAGCAGCTGCACCTGCATTGCCTTCGGTATCGGCCGAACCATTAATCTTAAATACCCAGCGGCCATTGTCAGACAGCTTGGAGACACCGACTGCCACTGCGCCCTCGCCGTTGTAGCTTGCGATACCACCAGATATCATACTCTTACCTGGTAAGTAGGCTTGCGGCATAGAGGCCATCGCCATTGCTGATGAGATACCCGCATTGGCCTCTTTTCTGACACCATCAAGCTTGTAGCCAAGCTCGTTGACACCATTAGCCACCTGCGTAATAGCGCGGTTGGTCTCGTACAGCTGACCACCATTGATAGCATCGGTGCTGCCTTCGCTGACCTTACCTGGTGCGACGTTGGTCACGGCATAGTCACCAGCGCTAATGCCCTCAACTGTCACTTGTGGTCCATTAGTATTCACATTGTCATTGCCTTTATTATTGGCAAAAGTAATACCTTTAGAGCTGTATATGGCAGAGTTTTCGCCATCAGTGACCGTTACGCCTTCAGCTGTAGAGGTGGTCTTATTACCCGCCGCATCTTTAACAGTAGCGCCTTTAGCAGTAGTAATATTTTGATTGCCATCTGCATCAGCTATTGTCGTGCCTTTAGCACCATAGTTGCTGCTATTACCCGCTGCATCTTTAACACTAGTACCGGCAGTATCTAGGGTCGTAACGTTACCTTTACCGTCATCTGCAGTGACTGACTGGACAGAAATATTATCATTAAGCGAGACCTTCACCCCATCTGCCGTTGTCTGAGTACTGATATTATCATCACCAGTGACATTAACTGTCTCACCAAGCTGATAGTTATTAGCAGATGACCCATCACCAATATTCAGACCTTTGCTGACATTACCAGAGGTAGATGAGATATTGTTAGCTAGCTTCTCGATAGCTTTATTAGTGCCATATAACTGACTGCCGTTAATAGCATCAGTACTGTCTGCGCTAATCAAACCAGCTGCGACATTTTGAACACGGCGTTCGCTACCTGCATCACCAACAGTCACTACACCTGCCGCGTTTCCGCCTGCATAGTTATAAGTATCACCATTAATCTTGCTTTGCTTATATTCGGTGGTACCTGCCGTTGCTTTATTAGCCTCGGTATAAGCTGCTGACTTCGCGCCAAGGTTCACCGAATTATTTGCTGTTTTGCTGACGTTATTACCAAGGACAAAGCTGTTATCTGATTTGACCTTATTGTCATTACCTATTGAATAGCTACTGTTACCACTAACGGTTGATGGATCACCGATAGCACCAGATCCTGACCCAGTAACCTCGTTACCTGTACCAATGGCGATACTGTCAGAGCCTGTTACCGTCGAGCCTTTACCAATGGCGATACCGTTCTCCGCTTGATAACCGACCTTAGCTTGATAACCAATAGCTGTACTGTAGGCACCGCCAGCGCTTGAATCTATATTGTTCGATCCTTCTTTAGGTATTTCGGTGCCAGGATTCTCGTTATTAACGTGGATGAACTTAATACCTTCCTCATTCATCTTATTAATCGCTCCGATAACGGAGTTATTCACGTATTCAGCTTGATCAGCGACATTATAGGTAATTAACGCTTTCTGACCTTCTCTAGTTAGGTTGCCTTGCTTATCTACCAAACTGTCATCTTGACCACCCAAAGCTTGAGTCACGTTAGTAACGTTATGGCTGACATTAGTCACATTGCTCTGTACTTGAGTCAGATCACCTACCGTAGCGGCATTGCTCCACTGCGCACTGCTTGAGCCTTCGGTTTTTATTGCATCCAGTGTCTTACCTTCAAGACCACTTGCAACGTCTCTAATGACGGTTTTGCCAGCATTGATACCGTCTTTAGTGACACTTGGCACACCTGATAAAGTATCACCTGTCGAGGTATTGATAAATGTCAAACCTTGTGCATCATATCTAGCACCATTGTCATTACCATCAATCACCGTCATACCGTTTGCTGCTGTTACTGTCTTATTGCCAGCTCCGTCATTAACGGTAACACCGGCACTGTTAGTCACTGTATTGCCAGTCGTTACGCTACCTGCATCACCTAAGTCAAGCGTCTTCTTCAGGCTGTATTTGATGGTGTTGCCGGATTTCACGACAGCTAGGTTGTTCTCACCATCTGCTGTGCCGATATCTACTGTGTCGCCCGCTTTAATCGCTGCGCCA
>NZ_RQRU01000036.1 GCF_004335015.1 Psychrobacter pygoscelis | reverse complement strand
AAGTCGCCCCCGTGACCCAAGCAATCATCGACGACGGAGTTGCCATTGAGATTGCCCCGGGCACTGAGGTTAGCGCTAGCGTCACTGACGCCGCCGGTAACCCCAGTCCTAACGCTACTGACAGAGCACCCCAAGCAGATACTATAGCGCCAATGATTACGACCACGTTACCAATTGCAGGCGACAACATTGTCAATAGTACTGAGCAAAAACATG
>NZ_RQRU01000035.1 GCF_004335015.1 Psychrobacter pygoscelis | reverse complement strand
CTTTAAGTTATATAGCCAGAGTCAAATAAATTCGGTACAAGGCAGGCGAGCGAAGATGTACAAATAGCACTTCGAGTGAGCCTAACACCGTAGTAGGTAGGTTGGGTGGAGCTTGCGACCCCCAACATGATAGATTAAAATTAATTCTACCCTACTATTTGTAGAATACCATGCAATATCGAAGGCACTATCATCAGGGCGCAAGTTATTTCTTCACA
>NZ_RQRU01000034.1 GCF_004335015.1 Psychrobacter pygoscelis | reverse complement strand
ATAGCCGGGTTGGTTTGCCATGGTGTTGATGACGTTGACGAGGTTTTTATTGTCCTTTTGCTGCTCTTTAGTTAGCGGCACTTGGACAATCAGTAGGTAGGTTGGGTGGAGCTTGCGACACCCAACATGATAGATTAAAATTAATTCTACCCTACTATTTGTAGAATACCATGCAATATCGAAGGCACTATCATCAGGGCGCAAGTTATTTCTTCACA
>NZ_RQRU01000033.1 GCF_004335015.1 Psychrobacter pygoscelis | reverse complement strand
CTGCTGGTGTTGTTGCCATCGGTAACTTCTGTTCCTGCCGCTGTTAGTTCACTGACGTTGCCAGCTCCGTCATTAACGGTAACACCGGCATTGTTAGTCACTGTGTTGCCAGTCGTTACGCTACCTGTATCACCTAAGTCAAGCGTCTTCTTCAGGCTGTATTTGATGGTGTTGCCGGATTTCACGACAGCTAGGTTGTTCTCACCATCTGCTGTGCC
>NZ_RQRU01000032.1 GCF_004335015.1 Psychrobacter pygoscelis | reverse complement strand
ACAGTTAACGGTGAAGTCGCCCCCGTGACCCAAGCAATCATCGACGACGGAGTTGCCATTGAGATTGCCCCGGGCACTGAGGTTAGCGCTAGCGTCACTGACGCCGCCGGTAACCCCAGTCCTAACGTTACTGACAGAGCGCCCCAAGCAGACACCATAGCGCCAACTGCCCCAGTTATTGGCTTTGAAAGCACCGGTGCTGACGACGTTTATAACAGCGAAGAGGTGG
>NZ_RQRU01000031.1 GCF_004335015.1 Psychrobacter pygoscelis | reverse complement strand
ACAGTTAACGGTGAAGTCGCCCCCGTGACCCAAGCAATCATCGACGACGGAGTTGCCATTGAGATTGCCCCGGGCACTGAGGTTAGCGCTAGCGTCACTGATGCCGCCGGTAACCCCAGTCCTAACGTTACTGACAGAGCGCCCCAAGCAGACACCATAGCGCCAACTGCCCCAGTTATTGGCTTTGAAAGCACCGGTGCTGACGACGTTTATAACAGCGAAGAGGTGG
>NZ_RQRU01000030.1 GCF_004335015.1 Psychrobacter pygoscelis | reverse complement strand
TGACCTTTATTCACCGCGTCTGTGGCTTTGGTGCCTGCTGCGACGTTGCTCAGCTTGGTCGCTTTTGTGGTGCTGCCATCTGCGCTTTGAACGCTGGTAATAATAGGCGTCTGATCAGTATCCACTTCATTGCCTGCCGTTCTTGCGGCATCGGTATAGAAGGTGTTGCCTGATTTATAGACTTGAGTGCCATCTTCGGTGGTGTAAACCACTGGCGCACTGTCTGTGGCGTTGTTGGCT
>NZ_RQRU01000002.1 GCF_004335015.1 Psychrobacter pygoscelis | reverse complement strand
GATGAGGTGCGTATTATAGACGCTTTATTTTATCTGTCAAGAAGTTTTTTGATTTATTTGAAAAGCTTGGTTATCACCAACCCCTCAAATTCCTCACTTCGCTTGCCTCAAAATTAACCCATTCGGCTAACCTTCGACTCGCTTCCCTCTCGATAGGTGGCGTATTATATACAGTTTATCTCCTCCGTCAAGAACTTTTTTAAGTTTGTTTGGATTTAGTTCAAATTAGATGCAATTAACCAGAATTGTGCCGTTTTAAGCTCAAATATGGCTCTAGGAAGCTGCTTTTTGGTTTGGAATCCTCTTCTAATTTAGACGCTTCATATCTACCAATATAAATCCTCCCCCTGCCCCTCCTTTTCAAAAGGAGGGGGGACGGTTCTATAACTATAACTATGATTCCCTATATCTACATAGATGCTATGTCTGATATGAAGGTAGTGCCTAGGGTGCGCCCGGCGCACCATGTAATAATTAATAACTTTAACTTCTAAGCACTCTTCTTAAGGCAGATAAATACCTTTGAGATTTACTAAAACATTAAACTTTCTTTAGTGGTTGGTGCGTGAAGCACACCCTACAAAAGCTCTACTATATAAAGAAGTATGCCTGTTTTCTTAACTCTCCTTGCTTATGAATAGAAATGCCTTCTTATGATAGATAGAAATGCCTTCTTATATAGATAACTATCTTTCTTTCCGTGGGTAAGCCCCCACACTACGCCATTCATTAAATCCTGCTTTTTAATTTACTGAGTTAAAGCCCCAGCCTACCCAACTCAGCCACACAACCGATTGCTTGATTAAATAGTCAAAATCACAGCAAACAAGGCTTTTAGCCCCGATATGAGAGCCGTATAAAAATTGCACTGCAATTTTAGGCTCGCAAGGAAAATTCCTTTAAATAGGAATTTTTAGCGGTTATTAGTGTTTGATGGTCACCTTAGAGTGCGGTTTAGCCCTGAACGAGGACTAAAGCAAAGCACTGCTTTGCTCCGAGTGCAAGAGAGCTATTTTTTAAATTAGCCTTAACGGGGATTTTCTAAAAGTCTGATACCCAACACTTAATTGATTAAATAATAGAACTTACGGCAAACAAGGCTTCTTAGCCCTGATAGCAGCGGTATCCTAACGTGATAGGCGGCGCTGCGGCCTTAGGTCAGGCGTAGTGTCGAGGCAACAGCAATGCGACTGGCCTGTAGGACGCACGCCGACTGGCATGGTAGATACAAGCGGATAGCAGGATTGGCTAGTAATAGTTTATAATAGTCCCCATATAGTATGATATTGTAGAAGGTTATAGCTGGCGATTGATCGTCGGCGTTTTTTGGTTTTGTGGGTCAGTGCTATTTATAATAGTGGGGCGTGCGAACTGAGTTGATAAATGAGACTGGTGGATAAAAGATTATGGTGGCGATTACTTTACCTGATGGTAGCGTGAAAGAGTTTGAGGGTCAGACAACTGTAATGCAAGTGGCTGAGAGTATCGGTCCTGGACTTGCTAAAGCAACCATCGCTGGCCGTGTCGACGGTCAGTTAGTAGATGCCTGTGACCCTATCACCCATGATGCCAGTGTAGAAATCGTCACCGCTAAAGACGATGATGGTGTGGATATTATTCGCCACTCGTGTGCGCATTTGCTCGGTCATGCGGTCAAGCAGCTGTACCCTGAGGTGAAGATGGTCATCGGGCCTGTCATTGAAGATGGTTTCTATTATGACATCTATAGCGAGACGCCGTTCACCCCTGAGCATATGGAAGCTATTGAGAAACGCATGGCGGAGCTGATTAAGCAAAACTATGACGTGGTCAAAAAAATGACGCCGCGTGATGAGGCTATCGCTATCTTTGAAGAGCGCGGCGAAGATTATAAGCTAAAGCTTATTAATGATATGCCGGGTGAAGAGGCCTTCGGCTTGTACCATCATCAAGAATACGTCGATATGTGCCGTGGCCCGCATGTACCAAATACGCGCTTTTTGAAAGTATTTAAACTGATGAAGATGAGCGGCGCTTATTGGCGCGGCGATGCTAAAAACGAGCAGCTTCAGCGCATTTATGGTACGGCGTGGGCAGATAAGAAACAGCTCAAAGAGTATATCCAGCGCATTGAAGAGGCCGAAAAACGTGACCATCGTAAGATTGGCCGTGCGCTAAACCTATTTCATATGCAAGAACAAGCACCCGGCATGGTGTTTTGGCATCCGAACGGCTGGACCATTTATCAAGTGCTTGAACAGTATATGCGTAAAGTCCAGCGCGAAAACGGCTACCAAGAGATTAAGACACCACAAATCGTCGATAGAAGCTTGTGGGAAAAATCGGGGCATTGGGGCAACTATGCGACCAATATGTTTACTACCGCTAGTGAAAACCGCGACTATGCGGTAAAGCCAATGAATTGCCCTTGCCACATTCAGGTGTTTAATCAAGGCTTAAAGTCTTATCGCGATTTGCCACTACGTATGGCTGAGTTTGGCTCCTGTCACCGTAACGAGCCATCTGGCTCATTGCATGGTCTGATGCGCGTTCGCGGCTTCACTCAAGATGATGCGCATATCTTCTGTACCCAAGCACAGATTCAAGAGGAAGTGGCAGCGTTTATTAAGCTAACTTTAGCTGTGTATGACGATTTTGGCTTTGATAATATCGAGATGAAGCTGTCCACACGCCCTGAAAAACGGGTGGGCAGTGATGAGTCTTGGGACATTGCTGAGAAAGCCCTAGCTGACGCTCTTGATAGCTCGGGGCTTGACTGGGAGTACTTACCTGGTGAGGGCGCATTTTATGGTCCGAAGATTGAGTTTAGTCTTAAAGACTGCCTAGGCCGCGTCTGGCAGTGCGGTACTATTCAGGTTGACCCGAATATGCCTGAGCGCTTGGAGGCCGAATTTGTCAATGAGCACGGCGAGCGTGAGACGCCAATTATGCTACACCGAGCTATCCTTGGCTCGTTTGAGCGCTTCCTCGGTATGCTGATTGAGCACTATGCCGGTTGGATGCCAGTTTGGCTAGCGCCGCAGCAAGTAGTGGTGATGAATATCACTGATAAACAGGCCGAAGCTTGTGAGAATGTAGTGAGTGAGCTTAAAGCCGCTGGCCTACGCGCAATCACAGACTTGCGTAATGAAAAGATTGGATTTAAGATACGAGAACGAACATTAGAGCGTATTCCCTATATGCTAGTATTGGGGGACAAAGAGGTCGAGTCTGGACAAGTCAACGTACGAACTCGTGAAGGCGAGAATTTAGGCGTGATGTCTGTGACTGACTTTATCCAATTAGTAGAGAAAGCCGTCGCCCAAAAGGGTCGACTACAACCTAAAACTGATGAGGAGTAATACCCATTAAACAGTCAAACCGTTTGAACATCAACGAAGAGATCCAGCTAAAAGAAGTCCGTTTAGTTAAAGAAGACGGCGAGCAAATGGGCGTTGTCGATATTGAGACTGCCCGCCAAGCCGCTCGTGATGACAATCTGGATTTGGTTGAGCTGGTTCCTGATGCCAAGCCCCCGGTCTGCAAAGTAATGGATTACAAACGCTACTTGTATGACCAAAAGCAAAAAGCTAAAGAGGCGAAAAAGAACCAAAAGCAGACGCAGCTGAAAGAGATGAAGCTACGCCCTAGCACCGAAGAGGCCGATTATCAGGTAAAACTGCGTAAAATCGTTAGCTTCTTAGAAGACCAAGATAAGGTCAAGGTTACTATTCGCTTCCGCGGCCGTGAGATGGCGCATCAGGACATCGGTCGTCAGCAGCTCGAGCGTATCATTGAAGATACTGCTGATATTGCCAACGTTGAACAGCCTCCTAAGATGGAAGGTCGTCAGATGGGCATGCTGCTTGGCCCAACACGTAAGAAATAGACCAATAGTGTCATGAGTAGTAATCAAGCTTGCTAGGTCAGTGTCATTAAGCGGCCTATCTTGCTTACCCAAAAGCCACTTCGAGTTTGAAGTGGCTTTTTTTGCTTTTAGCGAGCTGTTATTAGGGTGGTAGCTGCTATGGTAGACTTGTTTTTGTTAAACCAAGCTTACTCTTAATACAAGTTATAGGCTAACAGTAACTATAATTATGGTTGCTCATAAAAGCGAACTACAAATAGTTAAGTAATTACACTAGATACCACCAGAGCAATACAGTAGATTATAAGTCTTGGCGTTTAGGGGCTTTGCAGTTTATTATCTTTGAGCAGTATTGACTGATTAGTTAGCTGGTGGCATTGAATTATAACAATTATAAAGCCCGGCAATGACGAGTTAGCCACCTGCTCTTCGCTGAATCTTAGCAGATGCTGCTTACTCACTACCCCCTTACCCCCCTAAATTAATCAAACTATAAAAAGGATATTTTATGCAAGAGTTGACACCACCACAGTCCGATAAAGAACCTACCATTACCCTTGAGCCGCCCAAGCCCGTGCAAGTGGTTGAACAAAGCGAGGCCGATCAAATGGTCAAGCTTGATGATAGCCAAATCCCTGAGCTTAATCAAAAGGTCAATGAATTCGTCAATCATGTGTTATCAAATCCTGTAAACACGCCAGACTTTGATAAGCAGGTTCAAGCTATCCATCAAATGGGTAACGCTGAGATTCGCGCCTCAGCGCAGATGTCGAACCGCATGCTCGACCGTCCAGCAAAAAGCATGAATGCCTCTTTGTTTGATCAATCACCAATTGCTAAGTCACTGACTGAGCTGCGCGGTATTGTGGAGGACTTAGATCCTAGTAAAAAAGAGCTAATGAGCGGTACGCGTAAGTTCTTAGGTATTATCCCTTATGGCAATAAGGTCCAAGACTACTTCCGCCAGTATGAGTCTTCGCAAAAGCATATTAATGCTGTGGTTGAGAGTCTCTATAATGGTAAAGACGAGCTACTAAAAGATAATGCGGTCATCGAACAAGAAAAAGTCAATATGTGGGCGATGATGCAGTCTTTGCGTCAGTACATCTACGTAGGCAAGCAAATCGATGCTCAGCTTGAAGACAAAGTTAGCGAACTACAAGCTACCGATCCTGAAAAAGCTCGAATTGTGCAAGAAGAGATGCTGTTTTACGTGCGCCAAAAAAACCAAGACTTTTTGACTCAGTTGGCGGTCAATGTTCAGGGCTATCTTGCTTTGGATATGATCCGTAAAAACAATTTGGAGCTGATCAAAGGTGTCGACCGGGCCACCACCACCACCATCTCTGCGCTACGTACTGCGGTAATGGTCTCCCAAGCCTTGACCAATCAGAAACTGGTACTCGATCAAATCAATGCCTTGAACCGTACTACTAGCAGCCTAATTGAATCGACCTCGGCCATGCTAAAACAACAAACAGGCGATATTCATAAGCAAGCGACCGAAAACACTATTGAGATTGAGCGCCTTCAGAACGCCTTTAATAATATCTATGAGACCATGGATATGATCAGTAACTACAAGATCGAAGCGCTCGATAGCATGAAGCAAACGGTCAATGTGCTGACCGATGAAGTCGGTAAAGCTAATAAATACTTAGATAGAGTCAACCAAACGACTGTCGTTGAAGTCAGTAAAAGCTTAAATGAAGAACCCAAAAAATTGGGTGAGGTTAGACTTTAAATCAGCAAAGTGGGAGTGAATACCTCTTATCGTGTATTTACTTACCTTCCGCTTAGCTTAGCGATTGACCACCAGACAGATATCTTAACGAGCTTGAGATATCTGTCTCAAATTTAAGGCAGTAGTGCGGTTACTTGTAGTAATAACGCTAAGCTATCTTGTCTCCTTACAATTTGTGGTAAGATAACGTGATAAAGTCAGAACGCTATAGTTATACCCCGGTATCAGCTTCGTTTGGTGAACTATTCATACTTCCCACGCTTGGTTGATAACCTCCTATTTTAATTAGCATTTAACTAGGAAAGTTATAGCGTTCCAACACCCAGATAGCCTCCTTTAGACACTAAAAGAACAGACACGGAAACCTATGACTTGGAATGATCCAAACGCCAAACAAGAAGCGCAAAACTACGACAACCCTATCCCAAGCCGCCTATTAATATTACAGACTTTGGCAGATTTGGGTGAAGCAACGCAGCCACAACTGGCCGAAGCCTTCGGAATTGAAGACGCGGACCAGTTCGATGCCTTAGGCAACCGTCTTAAGGCTATGGCCCGCGATGGTCAAGTGAACCGTGAAGGTAGACCGTATAGGTATCGCGCGGTCACCAAGCAAGATATCGTCACTGGTACCGTCTCGGCACATGCCAAAGGCTTTGGCTTCGTCGTATTAGATGACATGCCTGATCTATTTTTGCATGAGAAGCAAATGCGCTGGGTGTTTAATGGCGATACGGTCAATGCTATCGGTACGACTACCGATAATCGTGGCCGCACAGAAGGCCGTATTATCGATGTGGTTGAGCGTCAGCAAACTCAATTTATTGGTACGTTAGCTCAAGATGATGAAGGCTACTGCGTCGAGCTATCAAGCCCTAATAATCATCAGCCAATCACAGTGACTGAAGAAAATGTTCAGGAGCTAAAAGCGAAACCGGGCTTACCAGTCAAGGTCGATATTATTGACTGGCCGAACCAGCATGAGTTCGCTACAGGCAAAATCGTCGATATCATGGATGACGACAACGACCGTGAAGTCATCATTGAGACTACCCTGCTCAACTATGATATTCCGCATGAGTTTAGTAAAGAAGCGTTAAAACAAGCGGATAGCTACAAAGAGCCTACGGCAAAAGACATCAAGGGTCGTAAAGATATTCGCGACTTACCGATGGTCACAATCGATGGTGAAGACGCCCGCGATTTTGATGACGCCGTATTCGCTGAAAAGCGCTCTGGTGGTAACTACCGAGTGGTCGTCGCTATCGCTGATGTTAGTCATTATGTCACACCCAACTCTGCTCTAGACCATGAAGCCTATGAGCGTGGTACGTCTGTTTATTTCCCACATCATGTCGTACCAATGCTGCCAGAGGTCCTGTCTAACGGGCTATGCTCCTTAAACCCTAATCGTGACCGCTTATGTATGGTAGCTGACATTAAGGTCTCGCGGGCAGGCAACGTCACAGGCTACGAGTTTTACCCTGGTGTGATCCATTCAAAAGCGCGATTGACCTACAATCAGGTCAATGCCTACTTTGATAATCCAAAAGATAAAAGCATTCCTGAGTCGTTAACAGGTAATAAGGACGTCAAAAAATCTATCGATACTTTGCATCAGCTTTATGGCCTATTGGTTCAAAAGCGTGCTGAGCGTCATGCGATGGAATTTGAGACGGTTGAGACTTACATTAAGTTCAATGAAGAAGGCGGTATTGCTGCTATCTTGCCGCGAACTCGTGGCGACTCGCAAAAGCTAATCGAAGAGTGCATGTTGCTAGCCAATACTTGCGCTGCTAACTTTACTTTAAAACATGATCTGCCTGTATTGTATCGTAACCATGATAAGCCGGATGGCGAAAAGTCCATGCGCATTCATGAGTATGCCAAAAACTTCGGTATTTCTTTCCCAGAGGAAAACCCAACGCAGGCAGATTATCAGCGGATTATTGAAGCGACCAAAGAGCGTCCAGATGCGGTTAGCATCCATAGTATGCTACTACGCTCGATGATGCAGGCTAACTATGCACCAGAGAACATTGGTCACTTCGGCCTAGCCTATGACGAGTATAGCCACTTTACCTCGCCAATTCGCCGCTATCCTGATCTTATGCTGCACCGAGCTATTAAAGCTAAGGTAACGGGCAAGAAACAGCCAGAAATGGACTTCACCTTGTCCGATGCTGGCACGCAGACGTCCGACACAGAGCGCCGAGCAGAGAAAGCCTCGCGCTTCGTAGAATCTTGGCTCAAGTGTCATTATATGAAAGATCATGTCGGTGAAGAGTTCGACGGTGTGGTGACGACCGTGACCAACTTTGGCTTATTCATCACCCTAACCGATCTATTCATCGATGGTCTAGTGCATATCTCCAATGTCGGCAATGACTTCTTTGTCTACGATGAAAAGCAGCAACAGCTGATTGGTAAAGACAAAGGCACATTATTTGGCTTAGGCGATTTGGTTAAAGTAAAAGTTGCTGGCGTAAATATGGACTTATTGCAGATCGACTTTGATTTGGTTGAAAAACTAAGATCTAGCGAGATGAATCAGACGAAGAAGAAACGTCGCCGCAGTCGTAGCAAGAAGACCAACAATGATTAATATAGTCAGTTAGGATATTATTCGCAAAAAAGGCTAAGAGTATCTCTTAGCCTTTTTTATTGCTTACTCGTTTGTCTGTTTTAAGTGGAAATTAGGAAAATTTAACAAGATTACTGAGCAGCTTCGGAGGCCATTTGCGCCATATTATCGTGCTCTATCTGCTGCGCACGCTCTATTTCAGCAGTTGCTTGGTCTACCATAGCCTTAGGTTGCTGCCCCAGTGGTTTATTTGCTATAGACTCATCACTTTGTACAGAGGCTGAAGATTCATTAACGGTATCCGCTTCAGCAGTGGCAAGGTCATGCTTGGGAGTGTTGATAAGGTTAAAAACCACCAATCCAGCAATACCTAAGATGGCGATAACAATGAGGAGTTTGGCTGGCATAGGATGGGCCTTAATCAAGAAGCAAATATTAAATTAAAAATAATTATATGAATAAAATTTGTTAAATAATAGATAGTTATAAAAATTTGACTAAAATCACTTAGAATTTATAGCACAACATGGGCAAAGTCGTCCTTGTATAAATTTCTTTTATCTAAACTATCTTACCTAGCCAATCTTTATCCAAATGGCGTTACTCTTGGGGACTATTGCTATTGAGTAGATCATCATCCCCGCTATTTTCTTGAATTTCTTGTTCTACTTTTTCCATTAGCTTGGTATCTGGTCGAGCGTCTAATACCTCTTCTGCCTCTACGCCGCGAAGTACCTTTTTCGCTCGGGCTTTGGCTTCAATTTTCTCTTTATCATCCGTATCTGCTGCTCCTGAAGCGCTAGAGTCTTTGGTGTCAATCGTAGTTACGGTAGCGCCTATTGGCGACTCGCTTGATTGCAGCGCTGGAGATAAAGTTTTTATAGCGTCTTCGACATCAGTATTAAAGCGTAAACGGTAGATAGGCTCTGGTAAGCTAAATCCTTGATTCTCAAGTGCATGCTTGGCTTCTCGAATGGCGATACTGCGGGCTTTATAAAAGTCTGTCTCTGCCTGATTTACCCATACTTGAAACTCTAGCACAATATTAGAGTCGCCCACTTGGGTAATAATAGCGATAGCCTTAGGTTTGCTCAGCACAAAACCTAGACCATTGATCGCATCTAAGCCAACCTTAATAGCAGCAATGGGGTCGTCATTGGCATCGACCCCTAGCTCAAAGGTAAAGCGGCGTTCTGGGTTTTTGGTGTAGTTAAGAATAGTACCTTTAAAGACTTCAGAGTTGGGAATGCGCAGCTGGTTACCATCTAAGGTCATGAGGATGGTAGCCCGCGAGGTCAATCGCACGACGATACCTTCTTGATTATTGATAACCACGTGATCACGGGCACGAAAAGGCTGTCGCACACTGAGCATCAAGGAGGAAATATAGTTTTCAATGGTGTCCTTAACCGCGAAACCAACGGCAATACCAATGACCCCTGCACCGCCAAGCAGCGTCCCAATAATGGCCTCAGCACCCATTAAACTAAGGCCTAGGATTAGCCCAAGTATAATAAAGATCACCTTGATGGTCTGCGAGAGTAGCTCAGCCACAAATGGGTTAGGCGTGAGCCGCTGCCAAAGCTGATTGCGCCTAGATATCCAAGTTCCGAACCACGTCACAATGGCAAATACCAAAATCGCCACCAGCAGTAAAGGCAAGGCTTTTATTAGACCTTGGGCTTGATTTTTCAAACCTTTGACGACTGGGGTAACGTTATCTTGAACATCGAGGGTTCGACTGATGCGATCCTCAACGGTCACCACATCACTCAACCGATTGGTCAGATTAATGGCTTGTTGGGCTTTTTTTTCGTTCGGGACCTCACCGCCCAAGGTCACTACCCCTTGATTGACCTTGATAGTAATGCCATTGAGGCCTTCAATCTCTGAAAATATCCCTGAAATACGCTGGCGGATTTCTTGATCTTTTTGTGGGGCTGGGGTCGTCTCTATCGTCGTATCATTAGTCGTCGAAGAGACAGGGGGCAGATTTGACTCTTCTGTAGCACTATTTAACGCGGTATCAGCGGCAATAAGCTCCTCAGCAATAGCATGGCTAAAAGTAATCGGCAGCACGGTTAGCAAAGTGCTGAGCCAGAGCATAAATAGTGACCGCGTTAGCGTCGACAAGGATATTTTTCGTAATTCACACATCTTTGTCGCAAAACTCATCATATCCTCACTACTATAAGCAACATTGCCACGCTTACGACAGTTAATATCTAAGGGGTTAGAGTCCATTAAAGTTGCCTATGTTTTGGTAATTGTGACGGTGATCTGCCCATGATAGTTGTAGTTGCATCGGGTTAGATTTGATTCGACGACAATAACTGATTAACTATCCAAGTAGGCTTGAGCTTCAGCTAAATCTAACGTGCCTTCATAAATCGCGCGGCCAGTGATGATGCCTTCGATACAGTCGCCATGAGGCTTTAGTAGCTCGATGTCTTTCATGTCGGTAACGCCACCGGAAGCAATAACGGGCAGACCACCTTCACGGGCCAAATTGACGGTTTGCTCGACATTCACCCCTTGCATCATGCCATCACGAGCAATATCGGTATAGACGATGGAGGATACTCCTGCATCGGCAAAACGCTTGGCCAGCTCGGTGGCTTTCGTATCAGTGACATTGGCCCAACCATGGGTAGCAACCATACCGTCTTTGGCATCGATACCAACGATAATATGCCCAGCAAACTCGCGGCAAGCTTCTTCGACAAATGCAGGATCTTCGACCGCTTTAGTGCCAATAATAATATAGGTTAGCCCAGCAGCAAGATAGTGCTCAATGGTCGTCAGCGAACGCACACCGCCGCCAAGCTGAACAGGCAGCTTGGGATAGGCTTTGGCGATATCAGTCACCACCGACTTATGGACTGGCGTCCCATCAAAAGCACCATTTAAGTCTACTAGATGAAGACGCCTAGCTCCTGACTCAACCCAGCGCGCTGCCATAGCGACCGGATCGTCTGAGAAGACTGTATCATCCTCCATACGACCTTGTTTTAGGCGTACGCATTTGCCATCTTTTAAGTCAATAGCGGGGATAATTACAGGGGAGGTTGGCATATCTTTTCCTTAGGGTGTGATAAATAAGTATGAATGTACGAAACAGTGAATCAGTAAGTTGGGACAACAATAACCGCTACCGATAGCAAAAGCCCATGACTCTAAATCTTTAATATCGCTTATTCAGTGATAGAGTTAACGTCAGTTGGGCTTTATAATGATAGAAGATGGATTGATATTAAATCCAATAAATCCCGATTTTTGATAAGCCTCTCAGCGCTACTCAAAGGCCTATCCTGCTAGCATCCTTAAACAATTTTAATTACTAACTGGCAATTTTAGGGCAATTTATCGTATAATCCTAGGTCAAATCGTGGGTATTTTTCGTAATGACACACTCGAAACATGCTCACTACAGTTTCAAAATTGCTATAAATTAAGCCTTCAAACTAAGTGCTTATGTTCAACTACGCTCTATTAAGGTAGAGGAAAGATGAGCTAGCTTGACTGCCTCACATCTAACGTCACAGGCAGTAGCGCTCTGTTTTACCTTATTTAGTTAAGCCCGTCCATTGAAATTATGCATTTTTACAAGGGCTTAGTATATCGCGCTTACCAGCAGATATATTTAAATTAGACGTAATCAAAAGCGAGTGTGTCATTGTGCAAGCTTTTGCGGCGTTATCGTTTTATCCTATTTGTAACTGTAATACATTTGCTCAATTCTTCTTATATTTTACATTCACGTATTTAGTGAACTGACTGTAGGCAATTTTTGATGGTCATTCATTGAACTAGCGTGTTAACAAACTTGGTAGCCAGTCGCCACTATGGTAATCGACTAAGATATTGACGTAGCGATATGTATATATTGTTAAAGGAGTCTGTTTTTTAGAAGCAGAATCAGCGTTGATACTCTTAAAAAGATCGCTTTAAGGCCTACTTTGCTTAATGCTTAAGGAGGCTTATAAGGCTTCTTTAGTCATACCAAACAGGACGTCTGGTATCGTTTAGACTATGGAATAAGTGTTCGCTTATGATTACCATCAAAAAAGGATTGGATTTGCCTATTGCAGGCCAACCCTCTCGTGATATCACTGAGCATCGTCCCTCTCATGTCGCCATTATTGGCTATGATTACGTCGGATTGAAGCCTACGATGAATGTCACTGAAGGGGACGTGGTTGCTAAAGGTCAGCCAGTCTTTGAAGATAAGAAACGCGTTGGAGTTATCTTTACCGCGCCGGCTGCAGGTAAAGTCGTCGCCATCAATCGCGGCGAGCGCCGGGTCTTTGAAAGCTTGGTGATTGCTGTCGATCCAAATGGTGAAGAAGTTGAATTCGAGCGTTATGCCTCTGATAAGCTTGCTGGATTAGACCCTGAAGCAGTCGAAGCTCAGCTCATCAAGTCCGGCGAATGGACTGCCTTTCGGACGCGGCCTTATAGCCGTAGTCCAGACATCGGCACTCGCCCTGGTGCGATCTTTGTCACCGCTATGGATACTCAGCCGTTAAGCTTTGATCCTATGCTGCTGATCAATGAGGAGCTGCAAGCCTTCAACGACGGCCTAGCGGTCTTGTCGACCTTGAGCCCAAAGACTTATGTCTGCCATGACGGCGCAGCCCAACTGCCAAAGCTATCGCAGACTGCGCCAAATAACAGCACTGAATACCATGCCTTTTCAGGTAAGCACCCAGCGGGTCTAGCTGGTACGCACATTCACTTTTTGCATCCAGTCAGCCGTGAAGTAACGGTTTGGACGATTGGCTATCAAGATGTTATTGCTATCGGCAAACTATTCACCACGGGTCGTCTGTTCACTCGAAGACTGGTCAGCCTAGCAGGGCCTTCGGTAAAAAATCCGCACCTTATTGTGACAGAACGCGGTGCAGATATTACAGCCATGACCAAGAACGAGCTTGTCGCTGGTGACAACCGTATTATCTCAGGGTCAGTGTTATCGGGGCGCAAGACCATCGCCCCAACAGCTTACCTTGGCCGCTTCCATAATCAGATATCTGTCTTAGCTGAGGGACATGAGCGCCCTGCCTTTCACTACCTTAGTGCTGGTAAGAGCCGCTTCTCAAAGCTGCCCATCTATATCTCACAATTCTTCGGTGGTAAAAAATTCAACTTTACGACGACCACCAATGGCTCACCTAGAGCGATGGTGCCGATCGGTGTCTATGAAGAAGTTATGCCACAAGACTATCTACCCACTCAGCTACTACGCGCATTGATTGTCGAGGACATCGTGAGTGCTGTAGATCTGGGCGTGTTAGAGCTTGATGAGGAAGATTTGGCACTATGTACCTTTGTATCACCTGGTAAGTATGAGTTCGGTGATATCTTGCGTGACAATTTAACTCGCATCGAGCAAGAGGGCTAACTTAGATGAAATTTTTACACAATATGTTCGATCGTATGGAACCATCCTTTGCCAAAGGAGGTAAATACGAAAAGTACTACGCCGTTTTTGAAGCCCTCGATACCTTTTTGCGTCAACCCAATATTACGACGCATTCCGCGGCGCATGTTCGTGATGGTATCGATCTAAAGCGCATCATGATCACCGTCTGGTTATGTACGTTCCCAGCGATGTTTTGGGGTATGTATAACGTCGGTCATCAAGCACTGACTGCGATTACCCAGCTTGGTCTTCAACCGGATGGCTGGCGCACTATCATCACCGATATGGTGGGCTACAACCCAGATAGTATCTGGCAATGCTTTGTTTATGGGGCCATGCAATTTTTGCCCATTTACATTGTCACTTTTGCCGTAGGTATCGCCTGGGAGATGATATTCGCTGTCGTTCGCGGCCATGAGGTTAACGAAGGCTTCTTTGTAACGTCAGTACTATTTGCCTTGTGCCTACCACCTGATATTCCATTATGGCAAGTGGCCTTAGGCATTAGCTTCGGTGTCGTCGTGGCCAAAGAGGTCTTTGGTGGTACGGGTAAAAACTTCTTGAACCCTGCTCTATCGGGTCGTGCGTTCCTATATTTTGCCTATCCTGCTTACATGTCAGGTGATGCGGTATGGACCGCGGTCGATGGCTTCTCTGGTGCTACGCCGCTAGGGCTAGCCGCACTTGGTGTGACTCCCGAGCAGTTCGTCGACGTGTATGGCAATGCCATCACTTGGGCCGATGCCTTCTTAGGCAACATGCAAGGCAGTATCGGTGAGGTCTCTACCTTAGCTATCCTGATTGGCGCTATTGGTCTGCTATGGACTCGAATCGCCTCATGGCGCATCATGGCAGGCTGTGTACTAGGTCTGGTTATTACCTCTCTTATCTTTAATTTAGTGGGCGGTGATGACAACCTTATGATGCAATTGCCATTTTATTGGCATCTGGTCATTGGTGGCTTTGCCTTTGGTGCGGTATTTATGGCGACTGATCCCGTATCAGCCGCGCATACCAATAAAGGCCGCTGGGCTTATGGGATTTTGATTGGTTTTATGACCGTCGTAATTCGCGTAATCAACCCAGCCTTCCCAGAGGGCATTATGCTTGCCATCTTGTTTGCCAACTTATTTGCCCCATTGTTTGATTATTTTGTAACCCAAGCAAATATCAAACGCCAAACTGCACGGAGGGTTCGCTATGTCCAAGCCCAAGACTAAATCTAACAGTAATGCTAAGACCCTCAGTGTCGCTTTAACACTTTGTCTGGTCTGCTCAGTATTGGTATCTGCAGTCGCTGTGGGGCTAAAGCCAGCACAGGTAGAAAATAGCCGTCTTGACCGCAACAAAAATATCTTAGTCGCCGCTGATCTATTCGATCCTGAAAAGGATACTAATGATGATGTTGCTGAGCGTTTTGCGGACTTTGATGTCAAGATTGTCGATCTTAATCAAGGTAATTATTTAAGTGATGAGGAGCTGGCCGAAGTCGGTATCGCTGACCGCAACACTTATGATGATAGCCAAGCGGCAAAGAACCAAGCGCTTAGCGAAGACTTAGGCGATAACGATCCGGCGGGAATTGGCCGGAAACCTAAATACGCTAAAGTCTATGTTAAAGAAGACGCTAGTGGTAATCCTGAGCTTGTCGTCTTACCTATTAAAGGTTACGGGCTTTGGGGTACTATCTATGGTTTCTTGACACTAGAGAGTGATCTAAACACTATCAAAGGCATTAGTTTTTATTCTCACAAAGAGACCCCAGGTCTTGGCGCCCGTATTGAAGAGCCAAAATGGCGTGCCCAGTGGGATGGTATCCAATCTTATGATGATGAAGGCAATGTCGCGACCGGTGTTACCAAAGCTGGTAACCCCAAAGAGAACTGGGTCGACGGTATTAGCGGTGCGACTTTGACCAGCCGCGGCGTGAGTAATATGATTCAGTTTTGGCTCGGTGAGCAAGGCTACAAGCCTTATCTAGATTATTTACGTAAAGAAAGCGGTAAAAGCTTAGAGGTGTCAGGGGATACTCAAGCCATGCTAAGTCAGCCGCGCCAAACCACGCCTATAGCGCTGCAGTCCAGCGACAAGGAGGCCTAATATGGCAGATCCAAAAAGTATCTTAACCACGCCGATATTTGACAATAACCCTATCGCGCTACAGATATTGGGTATTTGCTCGGCGCTGGCCGTTACGACGAGCATGCAAAATGCCTTAGTAATGTGTGTGGCATTGACCTTGGTAACGGCATTTTCAAGCTTCTTTATCTCTATTATTCGAAGCAAGATTCCGTCCAGTATTCGAATTATTGTTCAGATGACCATTATTGCCTCACTGGTAATCTTGGTCGATCAGGTGTTAAAAGCAGTGGCTTATGACGTTAGTAAAGGTCTATCGGTATTCGTCGGCTTGATCATTACTAACTGTATCGTTATGGGCCGTGCTGAAGCCTTTGCTATGAGCAACCCACCTGTGCCAAGCTTCCTAGACGGTATCGGTAACGGTATGGGTTATTCAGCAGTATTGCTGTTCGTGGCTTCAATTCGTGAGCTATTAGGTAACGGCAGCTGGTTTGGCATTCAGCTCTTACAGCCCGTCACTGATGGTGGCTGGTATGTGCCTAATGGCTTATTGCTATTACCGCCTTCAGCGTTCTTTATTATTGCATTATTCATTGCCATTATTCGTATTTGGAAGCCTGAACAAGTTGAAGAGCCAGAATACGTGATGAAGCCTCAGTCTAAAGGCATGGCGCACGGAGGGGGTCACTAATGGGTCATTATCTTAGTCTTTTTATTACCTCGGTCTTTATCGAGAATATGGCGTTGGCCTATTTCTTAGGCATGTGTACCTTCTTGGCCGTCTCTAAGAAGGTCTCTACCGCTATCGGTCTTGGCGTCGCAGTTATCGTAGTGATGGGCATTACCGTGCCACTAAACAACCTACTCTTTCAGTTCATCCTAAAAGATGGGGCACTAGCTTGGGCCGGATTCCCTGATATCGATTTAAGCTTCTTAGGCTTACTTAGCTACATTGGCCTTATCGCGGCAACCGTCCAAATCCTTGAGATGTTCTTGGATAAATTTGTACCGGCGTTGTACAACGCACTCGGGGTTTTCTTACCACTTATTACCGTAAACTGCGCCATCTTAGGTGGTGTACTATTTATGGTTGAGCGTGATTACAACTTTAGTGAATCGGTTGTCTACGGTGTCGGTGCTGGCTTTGGCTGGGCCTTGGCGATTACCACGCTGGCTGGTATCCGCGAGAAACTTAAGTACTCTGACATCCCTGCCCCACTCCGAGGTTTAGGCATTACCTTTATTACGGTAGGCCTCATGTCACTTGGCTTTATGTCGTTTGGCGGTATGTCCATATAACCCTTAAAAACTGGTTATTTAGCTATTCAACTCATTTATAAAGGTCATAACCCATAAATTTTGCAATAGACAGGTTATGACCATAGATTAAGGATCCTTCTCATGGATTATGCTACGGCAATTGGTGGCGTCGCCATGTTTACCTTGATCATCATGAGCTTGGTCGCCATTATTTTGGCTGCTCGCTCACGACTGGTCAGCTCAGGTGATGTTACCATCCATATCAATGATAATCCCGACAATGATGTGGTCACACCAGCTGGTGGTAAACTACTACAAACGCTTGCCAATGAAGGGATATTCCTCTCCTCTGCCTGCGGTGGGGGTGGTACTTGTGCACAGTGCCGCTGCCGCGTCATTGAAGGTGGCGGCTCTATTTTGCCCACTGAGGAAGGCCATTTTACTCAAGGTGAGATTCGCGATAATATGCGCTTGGCTTGCCAAGTGGCGGTCAAACAGGATATGAAAATCGAGATCGATCCTGAGTTCTTTGATGTGCAAAAGTGGGAGTGTGAAGTTATCTCTAATGATAACGTTGCGACTTTCATTAAAGAGCTGGTACTAAAGATTCCAGAAGGCGAAGAGGTGAACTTCCGCGCTGGGGGTTATGTTCAGCTAGAAGCGCCACCACATGAAGTGCGTTATGAAGACTTTGACATCAGCGATGAATACATCGAGGACTGGAAGAAATTTGGCATGTTCAAGTACGTGTCTAAAGTCGAAGAGCCTGTCATCCGTGCTTACTCGATGGCCAACTATCCTGAAGAAAAAGGTCTTATTAAGTTTAATATTCGTATCGCTAGTCCACCACCTCGTGGCCCTGAAGGTATCCCACCAGGTAAGATGTCCTCTTGGGTGTTTAGCCTAGTGCCTGGTGATAAAGTGACCGTCTCTGGTCCTTATGGTGAGTTCTTCGCCAAAGATACTAAAGCTGAAATGGTGTTTATCGGTGGTGGTGCTGGTATGGCGCCAATGCGTTCACACATCTTTGATCAGCTTAAGCGCCTAAGCTCAGATCGTAAGATTAGCTTTTGGTACGGAGCGCGCTCTGTCCGCGAAATGTTCTATGTCGAAGACTATGACCAACTCGCAGAAGAGTTTGACAACTTTGAATGGCATGTGGCCTTATCTGATCCTCTAGAAGAGGACAACTGGGAAGGTTACACTGGCTTTATCCATAACGTCTTGTACGAAGAGTACCTAAAAGACCATCCAAACCCAGAAGACTGTGAGTACTACATGTGTGGGCCACCGGTGATGAATGCCGCGGTTATCGATATGCTCCACAACCTTGGGGTTGAAGATGAAAATATCCTACTCGATGACTTTGGTGGTTAAACAATATCTCAAGTCAGTTCATTAATAAAAAGGGCATCCTAGTGATGCCCTTTTTTGTGAAGGCTATTTTTTTGGATAGCCTTTAATGGGCATGAATTTTATCAGTCATTTGTAAGTCTTTTAGGACTATGGCTGATTGACCATCCAGCATTAAAAATGAGTCGATTATTCACCGTAAAACCGCTATGCTAAGAAATCTGCCTTTTTATAATCATGTTTGTAGTCATAATTAGACATAGTAGTCACCTCTCAATAAGTAATAAGGAAGGACCCTTATGAAGATAAAGTTTAAAAAACTAACCATTTGGATAACGGGTGCCTCAAGCGGACTTGGTGAAGCACTGGCAGTAGAATTCGCCCGTCGCGGCGCTAGGATTGTCCTTAGTGGTCGTAACCATGAGCAGCTAGAAGCTGTAAAAAAACGCTGCAAAAATAGTAAAAAACACCTCGTTATTCCTTTTGATATTACTAATGAAAAAGAGACCAAAGAAGCATATCGCTTACTCAAAGCACAAACTGGACAAATAGACTGGCTGATTAATAATGCTGGTGTTAGCCAACGCTCATTGATTATGGAGACCTCTGAGGCAGTCGAGCGCAAGATTATGGAGGTCGATTACTTTGCTCAGACTAGGCTCACCCGATTGGTACTGCCAGATATGATTGCTCAAGGTGGGGGGAAGGTGGTGATGGTCTCAAGCGTGGCTGGCTTGATAGGTACTCAGTACCGCGGTGCTTATAGTGCTGCTAAAGCCGCCATTCATCTTTGGGCCAATAGCTTACGTGCCGAGCTGTATGATCAAGGCATTCAAGTAGCGACTATCTTTCCAGGATTTATCCAGACCAATGTATCGATCAATGCCTTGACAGGCGACGGCAAACCACAAGGCACTATGGACACTGCCACCGATCAAGGGATTAGTGCTCGTGATTTCGCCAAACATGTGACCAAGGCCCTTAATAAAGGTCAAGAATATATCGTAGTAGCTGGCCCTAAGGAAAAGCTAGCATTAATGATGAATAATTTATCTCCTACAAGACTATATAAATTGGTCCGGCAATCAACCGTAAAATAATCCCTGTGCTGAGTTACAAACTTCAACTTTTTATTTGGTAAACTAGCTAGAGAGTATCGATTAAGATGCTCTCTTTTTTGTGCTGTCTCTTCTGTTTTACTTGAGTCTATTGTCTCTTATTTATCTAATTGCCATTCAAAGTTTGGATTGAATTATTATGAATGCCCTGTCTAAAATCTGCACTGCGGTGTGTTTTTCTTGTTGTTATATATTCACGCTTAGCGCTTGTCAGCAGTCTCCACAATACGGTTATATTGAAGGCGAAACCATGGGTACTAGTTATCATATCCTCTATATGGAGCCTAGCAAAGCCGATGCAGACGATATCAAAGCAGCCATCGATGAGCGCCTCATCCAGATTAATGACAGCATGTCGACTTATCAAGACAACTCTACCATTTCAACTTTTAATCGCTTATCAGCCGGACAGCCATTGACTGTAGACCCCGACTTTATCAAGGTCTTGAGCGTATCGAAAGAGGTTTACACTCAGTCTGGAGGTGCCTTTGATCCTACCGTCATGCCGTTGGTCAAAGCATGGGGCTTTGGCGGTAAGATGACCGTGGATCACCTACAGAATCCCCCCACTGAGCAAGCTATAGCTGCTGCAAATGCCCTCATCGACTTTGATGGTATCAAGCTCTCTGACAATAAACTGAGTAAAGACAAAGATGGTGTCGCTCTTGACTTCTCTGCTGTTGCTAAAGGCTATGGGGTCGATGCTATTGCAGGCGTATTAGCAAATGACTACAAGATTACCAATTATATGGTCGAGATTGGGGGTGAGGTCGCAACCTCAGGGGTCAATGACCAACAGCGACCGTGGCAGATTGCTATAGATGCGCCGCTAGCTGATAGTACGGTCAGCAATCGAAAAACCATTGCTGTTATCAGGCAGCCTGATCACGCCGAGCAGCAAATGCACATAGCCACCTCCGGCAATTATCGAAACAGAGTCATCTTCAACGGTGTTAGCTATAGCCATACCATCGATCCTATTAGCGGCGCTCCTGTCAGAGGCGGCGCCCCCTCGGTAACGGTCGCTGCGGACTCTGTGGCATTAGCAGACGCATGGGCAACAGCGCTGACGGCCATGCCTTATGAGCAAGCCTTAGACGTCGCTAGCCAGCAGAATCTAGCGGCGTTGTTTGTCGTTCCTCGGGCAGGTCTCAATACTGAGACGGATAATATCGAAGATTGGCAAGTGATAGAGACTCCAGCTATGGAGGCTTTTCGTAGAAGTAATAAAGCCCATTAAAGATAATATGAGCTTTCTGACTATTTAGCCAACGGTTGGTTATGTAAGGATATTTCGAAATAAGGAGAGTTAGTAATAGAGGGGGAGCAAAATTCCTCTATTCGCTACTCTATGAGCGTTTGCATCCAACTGTTGGCTCTATACTACTCTCATACCAGAAGGATAAATTAGTAAAAAGAATAAGACGCAAAGTCACAACTATAAAAATTACGACTAGGTATATAAAACAATTATGCCACAATCGTCATCAAATACCCGATAGAATAGAAGACTAAGAATAAGCCCTAGGGACAGCTCGACTGAAAAATTAAGACCAGTTGACCAGAATAACAATAAAAAAGGACACGACATGATCTATAGTCTAATGGCCGTGGTATTTGTATTGGGTTATCTAGCAATAGCATTGGAGCATAACCTCCATATTGATAAGGCGGCCTCGGCGCTATTTACAGCCGTGGTTATCTGGACACTGCTCGTGATTGGTGCCGATACTTTGCTAGCACCTCATGTCAGTGAGGCCACTAACAGCGCTCATAGCGTCTCTGCCTTGATTAATACCGAGCTGCGCCATCACTTGGCTGAGATTGCGGAGATATTGTTCTTTTTGATGGGGGCTATGGTTATCGTCGAGTTGGTCGATGCTCACGATGGCTTTGACGCTATCACCAGTCGCATTCAGACCACCAATGCCACGACCTTGCTGTGGATCATCGGCATTTTAACCTTCTTTTTCTCCGCACTTCTGGACAATCTAACCACCACCATCGTAATGGTATCACTGCTTCGCAAGCTTATCGGTGATAAGCAGCTGCGTTGGTGGTTCGCCGGAATTGTGGTTATTTGTGCCAATGCGGGCGGTGCTTGGTCACCCATTGGTGATGTGACCACCACCATGCTGTGGATTGGCAATCAGATTACCGCTAATCGCATTATTATCGACCTTATTATACCCAGTCTGATCGCCGCCACTGTGCCGCTGGCTATCTTGACAATGATGTTCAAGGGACAAAAAGTCTACCGTCCTACTCCAGAAAAAGCTGTGCTGCAAGCCTCAAGTAGCAATTACTTAGGTCAAGGGCAACCTGTGATAGCAGCAGCAAATACTAGCTTATCGCCCAACGACTCAATGGCTTCATCGCTACCTACCAGTAATCACGCCAGTGGCAATGAAGCTATTCAAGGCAGCGAAGCCACTAATATTAACGAAAAGCCGAACGACTTGCCTATTAGTAGTCGTCAGCGCAGCGCTGTGTTAGCACTGGGTCTTGGTGCATTAGCCTTTGTGCCTGTGTTTAAGACGTTAACGCATCTACCACCCTATATGGGGATTTTATTTGGTGTGGCCATATTATGGATATTCACCGAGATTACCCACCGTCACCAAGATTGGTATGTCAAGCAGCACGTTACTGTCGTTGGGGTATTACAGCGAGTAGATATCCCCAGTATTTTGTTTTTTTTAGGGATATTACTGGCAGTCTCAGGGCTCGCTACTGCTGGTCATTTGGCCGATATGGCGCACCTACTCGATAGTACATTTGGCAACCTTTATGTCATCAATGTATTAATCGGCTTGCTATCCTCACTAGTAGACAATGTCCCTCTAGTCGCGGGCGCTATGAAGATGTATCCACTATTGGATCAAGGGGCGATGACGGGACTGAGCGGTAGTGAGCTGACACGGCAAAGCCAGTTTCTGCAAGATGGGGCTTTTTGGCACTTCTTGGCCTACTGCGCGGGGACAGGCGGCAGCTGTCTTATCATCGGCTCTGCTGCGGGCGTAGCCGCTATGGGAATGGAGAAAATCTCCTTTATTTGGTATCTTAAGCGTATCAGTGGTCTGGCGCTTGTCGGCTATCTAGCAGGGGCAGCCAGTTACGTTCTCATCCATGTCATTTAGTACGGAGTTTGCTATACTAAAGTCTGTGACTCTACTCATGCGTAGCTTTGGTTAAGTCAAATCTGTTACCAAGCCATTGCTATCCGAGTATTACATTTATTGTCATTAGGTGCTCTTATGCTAACCCAACTGCTTCCCATGCTTGCCATTACCTTTGCTGTATTTGTGCTGTTCTTTTTGTTCATGGGCATTGGCTATATGATCAAAAAAGAACCACTACGTGGCTCTTGCGGACGCGTGGCCAATCTTATGGGTGATGAGACTTGCCAGTTTTGCGGCGATGACCCCAATAAATGCGACAGTATTACTGAAGCGCAAAAAGCACAGATTAATGCTGATAAAGCCAAACAACTGGGTAGATCTGCTGTCTAAAGTAGCTCATAGCTAACAATCTGACTTTATAATCTATTAATACGCGTTCAAAATTAACGCTGCGTAGTCGAAGCGCTTCTCTATTGATGTCTCTACTAATACCGCTACTGACTTTATTGTTTGCCCTACCAGTAACTTGATAACTGTCATTATCCGATTGTCGTCCTGTCACCAAATAGTTAGCTTCACAAGACACTCCCAATCGGCTATTAAACCATCGCTATCAAGGCGATGGTTTTTTGCTGAAACTGATCCGGTCATTAAGGTGCTCTAAGCCACTTGTCCTTCCGCCTTTGCTCCGCCTTAATTGACTTCTAAAATCTTAAAAGTGGTCTGTTATTTATGTCTCAATATTCCCGCTCTGCTCAGTCTGATAAGGCAGCGACTACCGCCAAAGCCACACCGTCACCGCGACTCACCTTCTGGCTAGTACTCGTTGCTATTATGCTACTGTCATCGAATATGCGCTCGCCTATCGTTGCGCTCGGCTCCATCGCTCCTGTGGTACAAGATGCGCTACAGATCTCCGAGATTCAGATTGGATGGCTTGGTGCCATACCGATGCTAATGTTCGCCTTAGGCGCGTTGGTTTCTCCGACTATTGGCAAGCGTTTTGGCTTAGAGAATACGCTGATCGTGATGTTGACTCTACTGACAGCGGGTATTGTACTGCGATCGGTATGGGACACTTGGACAGGATTTTTGATTGGCACTATGATGTTGTCATTAGCGATCGGCTTCGCCAATACCTTAGCCGCGCCGATTATCAAGCAGCGCACCCCCAATAACATTCCTTTAATCACGGGGATATTTAGTCTGACCATGACCTTGGTCGCTGGTCTGATTGCTGGGGTTTTGTATCCACTAACGACGAAGGTCGGCTGGCAGTGGGCGCTTGGCGGCTGGGCAGGGCTAGGTATCTTAGCGATAGGTTTTTGGATACTATTACGCGTCAAGCTTGGCTCCTCACATCGTCTCCCGCAATCAATGGATACCATCGCCAGTGAAGACATTGCTATCTGGCGCTCAAAGCTGGCTTGGCAGATGGCTATGTTTATGGGTTTGCAATCGGTAATGTTTTATATCGTCGCTAGCTTTTTACCTTCAATCTTGGCAGGTAAAGGCCTTGATCAAGTTAAAGCCGGTCATATGGCCTCGGTCTTTCAGTTTATGGCCCCCATTGCTATTATCAGTATGACTTGGGTGATCAGACGCGGGATATCTATCCAAATAGTGGCAGTGGTAGCCTCTCTCTTTAATGTCATTGGTGCATTAGGAATAGCCTATTTGCCTATCTCGCTAGCAGGAGTTTGGTCTGCCTGTATGGGCATCGGCTGTGCGGGAATATTCACCTTATGTATGATGTTGTTTTCGCTGCGCACCTATACCCCCCATCAGGCGAGTAAACTGTCCGGCATGGTCCAGACCATTGGCTACCTAATCGCCTTTTTTGGCCCACTAGGTACTGGTTGGCTTCACGAACAAACGGGCAATTGGGATACGCCGCTCCTGCTCTTACTCATTCTCATGGTCCTCAATGTAGGTATGGCTTGGCTCGCCAGCAGACCCATTATGATTGATGGTAAAGCTACTGAATAAAAACAAGATATCAAGGCCTAAAACCACCGATTGAGTCAGCACTGCTGGCTAAGCCAGTAAAGACTTGTACCGAAGGTTTGTTATACTGAGGGCAATTTTCTTATTACTTAACTATCATGGCAACGCTCTTATGAAGTTTTCAAAATACGGTCAACAATTCACCAAGCCCAGTAGCCTTTCGCAGATTATGGATGACTTGGGCGATGCACTGCGTAGTGAGACGCCTGTTTATCTACTAGGTGGTGGTAATCCTGCGCGCATTGATAAGGTAAACGAAGCCTACTTAAAGGCCTATAATTCTTTAGGGGCTGGCGGAATAGGTAGCTCGGCTATTGAGTCGATTACCAATTATTCAAATCCGCAAGGCGATGCCAAATTTATCGATACCTTGGTCGATTTTTTTCATCGGCATTATGACTGGCAATTGACCCGCGACAATATCGCGCTGACCAATGGCTCGCAAAACGCTTTCTTTTATTTGTTTAACCTATTTGGTGGTCAATTTGCAGCGGACGACGGCGAGACGGTCACTAAGTCTATCTTACTACCGCTTGCCCCCGAATATGTGGGTTACAGCGATGTTCAGATAGACGGCAAGCACTTCATCGCTATTAAACCAGAGATTGAAGAGGTCACTCATGAAGGCGAGTCAGGATTTTATAAATATCGTGTCGATTTTGATGCCCTGCGTGACCTTCCTGCATTAAAAAACGGTGAAATTGGCGCGATTTGCTGCTCTCGTCCAACCAACCCGACAGGTAACGTATTGACGGATGAAGAAATCGCCACCCTAGTCGATATCGCCAAGCAGTACGATGTACCACTTATTATCGATAATGCTTACGGTGAGCCGTTTCCCAATGTCATCTACCCTAATGTAAAACTGCATTGGGATAACAATACCATCCTGTGCTTTAGCCTATCCAAAATTGGCTTGCCTGGCGTACGTACCGGCATCGTTGTCGCTCATCCTGAGGTTATTAAAGCCATCAGTAGCATGAATGCTGTGGTGAACTTAGCACCAACACGCTTTGGCGCTGCTGTTGCCACGCCGCTATTTGAAGATGACACGCTAAAGCAGCTTTGTGATGATACCATCAAGCCTTTTTATGCTAAGAATGCCAAACGAGCCGTCGACCTGATAAAAGCTGAACTTGGCGACTATCCAGTATTTATCCACAAGCCTGAAGGCGCTATATTCCTTTGGGTGTGGTTCAAAGATTTGCCCATCACTACGACTGAGCTTTATGATCGACTGAAAGCCAAAAACACGCTCATCGTACCGAGTGAATATTTCTATCCGGGACTGGATATCGAGGGCTTCCCACATGCTTATGAATGTGTCCGCATGAGTATCGCTGCCGATGAGCAAACGCTAACAGCGGGTATAAAAGTCATCGGCGAAGTGGTGCGTGAGCTGTATGATCATCGTTAGCTCGTTACCGAATACGATATTGAAGATAAAAGAAGATTGTCATGTTTTTAGACGCCTTAAAGCACATCGGCCGCCATCAAAGCAAAGCTCTTTAACGCCTATAACGAAGCGACTGATAGAGCGCTTGATAGTGATGGCGTTGAAGGAAAAGCAGAAGCTTGTAAACTGCTAGACCAGAGTATAGATTAGCGCTTTTATCTTAATTCAGGAATAAAAATGAGCGGTTAATACGCTAATTTCAATAAGCTATTGGCGTTTGCGTATTAACTCAGATCTATCAGACACTTCTAAATCAAAGCCTCACCACTACAAGTCTTCTACGCCTGCCAAAAAACTTTCTATTTTTAAGATCCCTCAGATAGTATCAATCTCAGCCAACGCGAACAGCGCCAGTCTAAGCAAAGCTAACTAACGCTCTGATTGATTGCCAATCTATCCTACTATAGAAGCGCGTTTAATCGTCTGACTTAGTATCCCTTGTTACCTCTCCCCTACTCTTATATGGCTAACTTTAACTCTCTCATGCCATAACCAATTCTAGACAGCGAACAGGCCAATAAAACGCTACTATGTAGTAGGCTTATTTTTAAAGAGTATTAACAGAATATAAGCAAAACTGGGATGAATTTTACGACGCCTATGTCTGTGAAGCTGCAGCAAGCTAATAAAACTTATACTAGTTTCACGCTAGAATTTATTCTTGACACTTTTATTTTAAGTTGACTATAAATAATGACCGTCAGTAGCGCAGTCGTTATGTTGGTATTATCTAAGCAGTTGGGACAG
Organism: Psychrobacter pygoscelis; assembly: GCF_004335015.1. Classification (GTDB taxonomy): domain Bacteria; phylum Pseudomonadota; class Gammaproteobacteria; order Pseudomonadales; family Moraxellaceae; genus Psychrobacter; species Psychrobacter pygoscelis. The sequence goes on along the minus strand of NZ_RQRU01000002.1, from coordinate 853,490 downwards.
CGTCATGACAAGATTTAAAGGAAAGCACCCTATGCACTCGACCTCAATAAAGCATTTGAGCTTAGCCATATTTAGTAGCCTGTCACTGATGGCCTGCCAGCCTGCACCAGACACAACCACTCAGGACAGCGCGAATCAAGAGGCTATTGCTCAAGATAGCACTGCTCAGAGTACAAATAGCGCGCAAAACAATTCGCAAAGTGCGGAGCAAACGATTACCCAGCCTATTACTATCCTAGCGCTGGGCGACTCGCTTACCGAAGGGCTTGGCGTAGCAGAGCAAGACAGCTATCCTGCGCAGTTAGAGGCCGCGCTTCATGAAGCCGGTTATGTCAATGCGAAAGTCGTCAACTCAGGGCTAAGCGGTGAAACCAGCACTGGCCTGGTCAACCGTCTAGACTGGGTGATGAAGACCAAGCCCGATATTACGATTTTGACCACGGGCGCAAACGATGCTATGCGCGGTATTGAGGTAGCGATGATCGAGAAAAATATCCGCACCGCCATTGAGCGCCTGCAAGCGGGCGGCAGTACGGTCATCTTGGGCGGCATGCAAGTCTATGACAATATGGGCAATGAGTACGTTAAGTCGTTCTCAGATATCTACCCACGTATCGCTGAAGACACTGGCGTGGCCTTTATTCCGTTCTTTTTAGATGGCGTGGCCGCCGATCGTGAGCTGAACCAAGACGATGCTATCCACCCGACCAAGGACGGTTATACAATAATCGTCAATGACAACATCTTGCCTGTGCTTAAGCCCACACTGGCGCAAGTGCTTGACTCAAATCAATCGTCGCCTGACACTCAATTATCGACTGCTACCACTGCTGAGACTTCATAATGACTGCTACGCTCGACGTTAAGACAAACCCTGTCACATCAAACCATAAGCCAGACAGCCAACCATTGCTTCACGCCAACAATCTTAGTAAAAGCGTGTCGGTCGGTGACCAACGTATTGATATCATTAAAGGGATAGATATCAGTATCGCTGCTGGTGAGTTTGCAGTGATTATGGGTAAATCTGGTTCGGGTAAATCCACCCTATTAGGACTGCTCGCTGGGCTAGACTATCCTGACTCAGGAGAAGTGTGGCTGGACAATCAAAACTTAACCCAACTGAGTGAGGAGGCTTTGGCACAAAAGCGCCAGCAAGATATGGGCTTTGTCTTTCAATCTTTTCATTTACTGCCGACACTGACGGTAGCTGAAAACATCGCCTTTCCGCTGGATATTGCTCGGCGTTCTGACGCCAATCGGGTCGAGGAATTACTCGTTGCCGTTGGGCTAACGCATCGCCGTGACAGCCTGCCGCATCAGCTGTCTGGCGGGGAGCAACAACGTACTGCCCTCGCGCGCGCGTTAGTGGCAAAGCCAAAAATTATCTTTGCCGATGAGCCTACCGGAAATTTGGACGAGCAAAACGCGCAGCAAGTGATGAACTTACTGTTAGAGCTGCAACAGCAATCTGGCACGGCACTGGTGGTGGTGACCCATGACCCTGCTTTGACTGAGCATGCCAATCAGGTGATTACTATTGTGGATGGTCGGGTGGCAGGTTAGAGAATCCATCCCCAGCCCTTCCTTTGGAAAAGGAAGGGGGCAATCCTATCAGACTCCCGTCAAACATTGAATAGACCCGCCATTATGAGTAAACCTTCTGCTTCGCCGTCATCGTCCTCCAACCATTTTGCAAATCCAAGCAGCTCATCATTAGGCAGCTCTCCATTAGGCAATAAGGCTGTCCGGCGCAGTTGGCTGCAACATTGGATTTATCCGCTGTTGTTTTTGCTAGCAATGGTACTATCGCTGTCCACCTTCTTGACGCTCGACTCTATCCAGCAGTCGGTGCGCGATTACGTGGCGGACAACCAACGAGCGCTGGTCGGGGGCGATCTTATCTTGACCAGTCAACAAGCATGGCCGAGCGATGTTCTGGTGGCAGTCAAACCCTTTGAGCCGGATAATGTCGTCTACGATTATCAATTTAATGCGATGATTTCAGGGTCGTCTGATTCGTTGGCGACCGCTGATAACGAACAGGCGCTACTTGCTCGTATCAAAGCGGTATCGCCAAACTATCCCCTGTATGGTGAGGTCGAGCTGGCCTCCGGTAAGCCGCTGTGGCAACAGCTCGGGGCAAAGACAGTGGTGGTCGAGGCACAAGTCCTAACGGGGCTAAACGCACGTATCGGCGATAAGGTGAAGATTGGTGAGGCCACCTTTACCATTGCTGACGAGCTGCTCGCTGAGCCAGACCGACCGCTGACCGCCTTTGGCTTTGGTGCGCGCGTGCTAATGGCCAACGATGGCTTGGCCGCCACCCAGCTGCTCGGTCAACGCAGCCGCATTAACTACCGCATTGAGCTGGCAGGGACACCCGAGACCATCACCGCTGAGCAATCACAGCTCCAAGAGTTGCTAAAAGCTCAGGACGACATCACCTTCACGGACGCTGCCAATACGGACACTTCAGTGACTCGCGTGTCCGACAACGTGCTGATGTTCTTAAAGCTGCTGGTCATCGCCGTGTTGTTTTTATCCGCTGTGGCGCTGCTTAGCGTGGTCAAAGCCTTTGTCAGCTTACAGCAAAAGTCTAATGCTATCCGCCGCGCACTGGGCGAGTCGGTCAAATCCATCAAGCGCAGCTATTATCAGGTGTTTATCGCTATGGCATTGCTCGCTTGCTTGGGGTCGGTGCTGGTCAGTATCGTCATGCTCAAATTCGGCGCGCAATACCTCACCGCCGTGTTACCTGCCGATATTGGCTTGTCTATTAACCTGCTCAGCGTGCTTAAAATCAGCGTGGTGGCTCTGGTCATCACCTTACTTATCGTCCAGCACAGTCTCTACGCCGTCACCCATACCAAACCCTCTGCCGTCCTCCAGCAAGCGACCAATAACGCCCGGCAGCACCCGCCTTTATATTGGTATGCGCTGGTGCTGCTTGCCGCTTATGGCCTGCTCGCCTTTGAATTTAGCTCCCTCATAACTGGGCTAAAAATGCTCGGTGGTATGCTGCTATTGGCAGGCAGCTTCTGGTTACTAGCACGCGGTTGGCTCTGGTTACTCAATAAGTTGTCTAGCAAGGGCAAGCTTGGCTGGATGCCAAGAACGGCAATTCATAACTTATCGCGCAAGGGCAATCAATCGGGGCTGTTTTTCGTTACGCTGGCCTTATCCGTTGCTGTACTGACCATGATTACCCTACTCAATCACAGCTTAAACACCCAATTCGTCAATGCTTATCCAGAAAACGCGCCGAATCTATTTTTGCTTGACGTACAAAGCGAGCAGCACGAGCAGTTGAACGCCATGATTGACGCACCCATTACCTATTATCCAGTGATTCGGGCGCGTATTAGCGAAGCAGGTGGCGTCAAAGCTAGCGACATTGACTCTGGTACGGGTGATGACCCCACGCGAATCTTTAATTTAAGCTACTCTGATACGGTCATGGATACAGAATTTATCGTATCGTCGGTCGAAGCTGACCAGCTTTATGCGCCTATCGAGAATGCTACAGCTACTGAAACACCTGAAAATAGTAGCAATACAGTGCAAACGAAGAGCGCTTTAGACTCGGTCGTGCCCCTATCCATTTTAGACACGGCTGCAGAAATGCTCGGTGTCGGTCTTGGCGACCGCGTTCACTTTAATATTCAAGGGATAGAAATCACCGGGCAAATCACCAGTATCCGTCAGCGCTATGAGCGCGGTCCCAGCCCGTACTTTTACTTCCTATTTGAGCCGTCGGTATTGGCGGATGCGCCGCAAATTCAATTTGCCACCACCAAAGTCGCAGAAAGTGATATTCCACAACTCCAAACTGACCTTGCGCGCCAATTCCCCGCTATTACCAGTATTGACGGCGGTGCGATTGCTAAGCAGGTGCAAGGCTTCGTGGCGCAGATGAGCCGCCTTGTGCAAGTGTTTACCCTGCTCGCGTTGATCACCGGCATTATGGTACTCATTACATCGCTGCTCTCTACCTCCCAAGACCGTCTAAGAGACAGCGCTTCGTTCCGCCTGCTCGGTATGCAGACGCGCGACCTGTATAAGATTAATATTCTGGAGATTGGCCTACTGGGACTGAGCGCGGGCGTCATCGCTGTGCTAGGTGCTGGCGTCGCCGCTTGGGTGGTTATTACACAGTGGTTTGACTTGCGCTTTGCGGTGCCGTGGGGTAGCTTTAGTTTGGGAGCATTGATGCTAATGGCGGTGTTGCTGATTATTGCGATTAGCTATGTGCGCTTGGTGATTGGTAAAGGGATTATGGCGAGAGTGAGGGGGATGGTTTAGAAAGCTTCTAAAATTATTTAATATTTTAAAAACTTCTAGTATATTATATAAATTTAATTATACTTTAAAGCCTTATACACGATGAACTTACTAATTAAAGTCCAGAGCCAATACCTTTTATTCCTAATAATATTTTTAATAATAACTGCAGCGTCATTAATAGTGTTATCTAAAAAATACAATAGTGTAGATTTGGAAAAAAAGTTTAATACCTTCTTCAATGTTAAACCCGGTAATTTAAACTTTAGAGTTCTGACTGACCATATAGCCTGGTTAATGTTAATTCTTAGTCTTTTAGATATAGTTCCAACTCTAGCTAAAGGAGCAACTGAAGAAAATACTATTACTACTAGTCTAGGTCTGCTTCTAGTAACTTTTTTTACGTTGTTAATCTTTTTTAGAGCTTACGGTGATTTAGCGCTTAACTCAATGAACTTAAGTTCTTTTAAGTTACTTTGTCTACTGGTGACATCTTTTGCTATATTTTCGTTAGCTTTCTATGGTTATAATTATAGCTTTATCTGATGGAATATCTTACGCTATGTTTAGTTTATCGTTGAATTTAGTATGAAGTAATTAGTCGTAACTCATTGATATATGTGATGAGTAAGCGTAGGGTGAGTTAGCGATACCGTAACCCACCAAATAAAGTGCTTTCCCCTCTCCCAAAAATCCATTTCTGAATACTCATCCTATGCCCAATCTAAAGAATAACGACCGCTTTTTGCCTCATGATGAAATATTGAATAGCGCTAATCAGCAGGGCTGCCATGTGACTATGTTTCAGAATTTATAGCCAGTCTTAAATTTTGATAGACATCAATAATATTGAGATGTGACCGCTAGCCCTGATTGCAGCGGCTATCCTTGTCTACCCATGAGATTGTGGCGACTTAGCGCGTCAGAGTCTCGCGGTAGCAGGAATCTGACCCGTCTTAGTCGCCGCTCTCATGGGTGGGCAAGATAATAGCGGAAAGCAGGATTAGCTCCAACTACTCAGTAAGCTAAAATAAAACACCCTACCTTTTCGTCTGGAACAGCGTCGTCCATCGGCTCAGCGCAAATAGCGTATAGGGTAATAGGCAGGTGTTGATAATGTCGTGGACACTAGCGGCAATCTCCTTTGGGCCAACTCCATGCGCTGTGCCGATATACATGAGGTCTAGCACCTCGGCCAATAAGGCGATTGTGGTGGTAATCAGCAGCGCTAGTACACCCCTATTCACCCTAAAACGTCGAAAAACAAACAAACCCAGCAGATAGATGCCCATACCTGCATAGATGTGTAATGCATCTTTTTCAAGCCCTGTGGCATGGACCAAACCCATCTTTAGAGACTGAAAATTCAAAGCGAACCTCGCATAGTATTAAGCAAAAATTGGACACGATTGCCCTTAAGCGTGTTGACTGCCCCTGTTATTCTTTTAATGAGGCTGTTTTTTAATGAGGCTATCTTTTAGTGAAGCGACTATTTGCTAAATTACAGACTTTTGTTCCCCTACTTTAATCGTCTGGTGACAAAGGCACAAGGGTTAAAAACCCTTTAATTAAGACAGTAGTGGCGCGATAATCGTCTGAGCTTTAGCGGCTTATAGCAACAGGATAAACCTTGTCATAGGCGAGATTGTAGAAAAAGCCGTAGACCACATAAAAGGTGGCCATAGCGATGTCCATCATGAAGGCTTGCCACAGGGTGATGCTCAGATACCAAGCAATAAACGGCATAAACAATATAAGTAGACCGCCCTCGAATAAGAGAGCGTGCAGTACACGGATGGGAAGGTTTTTTTGAACGCTACCACGCAACTTGAGCAGAGCGTGGTCGAAGAGGATATTGTACAGATAGTTCCAGAGTGTGGCGGTAATCGAGCCGCCTATGGCAATGACGCCCATTGAGTGCAGCTCGTAGCCAAACACTAAGGTGGCGAGCGGCGCAAAGATCAGCAGGCCGATGATCTCAAAGCCTAGAGCATGACGGATACGGTCTTTGGGGCTTCGCATATCGCCTGATTGCCTTGTTTTAGCCCAGCTAACTCACACCTTTCTACCTCCTAAACATTCCACTCGACGAAGTTCTTTAGCAAGCGTAGGCCGTCGTCATGGCTTTTTTCGGGATGGAACTGAGTGGCGAACAGGTTGTCTTTGATGACGCTAGCGCAAAACGGCTGACCATAGTCACAAGTGGCGGCGATGACCGACTCATCTTCGGGCGCGCAGTAATAGCTGTGCACGAAGTAAAAATGGGTGTGGTCGTCGATGCCCTGCCAAAGCGGATGACTTAAATCCATGCCAGAGATGGTGTTCCAACCCATATGTGGGATTTTAATCTCGTCGCCCGCTTCGTCCACCCACAATTCATCAAATTTGATAACTTGACCTTTGATAATATCAAGGCAGGGGGTACGTACGTTTTCAAGCGACTCAGTAAAGAGCGCCTGCATACCCACACAGATGGCCATGACGGGCTTGTTAAATACCGCGTCTTTGACCACCTCGTCGATACCTTGCGCGCGCATTTCGGCCATGCAATCGCGCATAGCACCCACGCCTGGGAAGACAATCTTGTCTGCTGCTTGGATTATTTTTGGATCGTTGGTGATAGACACCTCTGCGCCGACAGCAGCTAGGGCTTTACTGGCGGAGTGTAGGTTGCCCATGCCGTAATCTAATAGTGCTATTTTAGTCATCGCTTACAACGCCTCTTTGGTCGATGGCAAGGTGTGCAGGGCGCGCATGTCATACTCGCAGGCCATGCGTAGGGCGCGAGCAAAGGCTTTGAAGGTACTTTCAATCTGATGATGGCTGTTTTTGCCCTTTAGATTGTCCAAGTGCACCGTCATCCACGCATGATTGACGAAACCAAAAAAGAACTCACTGAATAAATCAACATCAAACTTACCAACATAAGCACGGGTGAACGGAATGTCCATGTGCAGGCCTGGACGACCCGAGATATCGACCACGGCGCGCGATAATGCTTCGTCTAGTGGCGCATAAAAGTGACCATAGCGGCGGATGCCTTTTTTATCCCCTAAAGCTTTGGCAAAGGCCTGCCCTAGCGTGATGCCGGTATCTTCGACGCTATGATGGTCATCGATAAAGGTGTCGCCTTTGCAGGTGATGTCTAAATCAAACAAACCGTGACGCTTAATTTGGTCAATCATATGGTCTAAAAATGGCACGCCAGTATCAACTTTACCTTGACCAGTACCGTCTAAATTGACGGTAACGGTAATTTGGGTCTCTGCGGTGATGCGCTCGACGGTAGCGATACGGTCATGGCGACCAGAAGGGTTTGAACTAGACTCAATATTGGGGCTTGGCTGAGAACTCATGGCTGACTCGCTGTTTTAGGCTTATAGCGTTAAAAGTGGAAAAAAGGAAAAGTAAAATGGGAATAATGCTGTGATAATAACAAACGCACCGTTTTTACGCCATGCTGGCAGGTGATGTTTGGTAAAATACTGGCATTGATTCAACCAATTTGGCGCAATTTGGCATCACTAGCCTTCGCGCTGAGCATTTAATGATATTAAGACTGACATTAGGAAAATAAGATGCCTTTAGAAGCCGTTGCGATAAATACCTTTGATGCGCCGCTGATGCGTGAAATGACCCAAGATAATGAGCTACGCTCGCGAATTGCTAAGCTTTATACACAGAATCAAGACTCGTCTGAGGACGCCGTAGAAGGTGAAGCCACTGTGAAGCTGCTTGAGGCAGCGTTTAAGCGTGGGGCGATACTTTATGTGGGTATGTTTAATGATAAGCCTATTGCCGTGGTCGGCTGCTTTGATGACGAGCAGACTGACACACGCAGGCTACAATATTTAGCCGTGCATCCACAAAATGCCAATCGCGGTATCGAGGGCAAGTTTATCAAGCAAGTCTACGATGCTGAAGTCAAAAAAGGCGTTCGCCACTTTGTGCCAGTAGACACCGAAATTCATCGAATTATGACTGAGTACGAGATGCTGACGGCAAACTAATAAAGACATTTGTGGGCTTGTTTTATAGCCAGTATAGGTATAGAGTCAAAAAACTAAGGTAATAGTGCTATTAGCGAAACGCTTTATAATAAAAACCTTAAAAATAACTTGACACTGACTCCGATATCTAGTTTAATAGCGACCTCAAACGAATACGGCTCGATAGCTCAGTCGGTAGAGCAACGGATTGAAAATCCGTGTGTCGGCAGTTCGATCCTGCCTCGAGCCACCATTTGTTTGATCAGATACTAAAAAATTGGATTGGCTTATTTGCTGACCCCACCTTTTCCCCAAACTCCCCCGTTTGGGGTTTTTTTGTGTCTTAAGATTTATACTCTATGTAAGTCTGTTCTTTTATCGGCTAATTTGGCAGCTGTGGTGACTCTTATAGCATTATCAGCCAGCGCCTACTTCTGGAATACTTGCTACGGGATAACAAAGTCGTAGTGGTTGATTTTGCAGCTCAATAAACCCATACGCTTCATAAAATGACTTCGCTGTGTCATCTTTAGCATCCACAACCAGAAATGCAATGCCAAGGGTTTGGGATAACTGCTTAGTAGTGTTAAGGGCATGCAGAAGTAAGTCGCCCCCTAAGCCAAGTCCTTGATAATGCTCATCGACTGCAAGGCGACCTAGTAGGACACAGGGGATAGGCGTATGCTTGGACTGTTTCTTTAGCGTATTGGGGTCATCTGCTTGCTCTATCTGATTAGCAGATAGTGTATAAAATCCTGCGACTGTCTCACCCTCATGAGCAACATAGATGATTACCTCATGACGTTTGAGCATTTGGCTGGCAAGCTGCTTAATAAAGCGGTTGATTGGCTCATTACCACAATCAAAAGCCTTTCTATTATGAGTCTTTTCAAGCTTACTTATCTGCAACCTTATAACCTCGCTCAAACAATGCTGTCATCTTGTCATTAGGTTCTGGCGGCTTATCTAGTAAAGTGACGGCGTTTTGCCACTCCAAGTCAGATAAGAGGATGCGTTGGCTATTCTTAATAGTCTCTAGCGCTTTTTGATAGGCAACCTCCACCATAAAACTACTGACACTGACTCCCGTCAAGCTACTGGCCTTTTCTATGGCTGATTTGGCCTGCGTCGTGGTGCGTATATTAATACGTTCATTGGCTAGCATAACTTTTGTTCCCATTTAATTTGTGGGTCATTTTGACGTACATGATATCATATATCACTCACTTTTAGCTGCGTCTACTTCCTTAACCTTTGACCCCATACTCTCATTCTCCATAATAACGCCCCCGAAGCAGCACTTCACAACGCTCGCGCGCGTCCAAATCATACAGCGTGGCATAATAATCAATGCCGTGCCGACCTTCAAAAAACACTACCCTATCGCCTGTATTTAAATAACAAAATTTACGCGCATCATAGATATAGCCGTCAATTAAAAACGCCACATCACGGTCGGTCGCAGTCACTGTATAGGTCTCGCCAGCGGGTACTAATTTCTCCAGCCATGCAGCTTGGACTTCGGTAGCGCTCAGCATTGGCAATGCGGCTAGCAATACGACTGCCAGTGTAGCCATTAGAACAAGCTTGGTGGCAGCTAGCAGTTGGCTCGCCATTAATGGTAAAGCGTGACGTCTCATAAGAATCCTAGTTAGTGGTTCGGTAAATTATCCATTGCTTACACATCTGATAACTTACCCAGCTAATCTAGCCATTATACTGGGAAACTCATTTTCAATCCTCTCTCCCAATCCTTACCGATACTATAGTTAATTCACAATAATATTGGTACAAGGAATCCGAGCGCAGGCTATACAGTCAATAGTATGGCGAGTGAGGATGACACCGTAACAGTTTTATTGTGGGTCGACTATATGCGTGAATTTGATTACGATTTAGACTATAAAACCCTAAACCTGCGTGAGCACCCTGAGCTGTACCGCGTTGGTCGCGGCGAGCAGGGCGTGCTGCTGGTAGAGCCGTACAAGTCCGAGATACTGCCGCACTGGCGCTTTGCCACTCCTGACGTGGCGACCCAAAGTAGCGATATTATCTATCAGATGTTTCTAGACTATTTGGACAATGAGGACTTCGTGGGCGCTGATATGGCGCGAAAGTTCTTGCAGATGGGCTTTACCCGCGCACGCCGATACGCCAATCATAAAGGCGGCAAAAAGTATGACGGCCCCGTCCCTGACGACAAAAAAGGCCAAAGCGGCGCGCATGGCCGTGACGAATTGCCTCGGCAAGAAGAAGACCCTGTCAAAGCAGAATCCGCGCGCATCTTTAAAGAAAAGTGGGACTTGTGCCGTGAGAACAAAACCTATCTGGCGATGAAAAAGGCCCATCGAGACAAATATAAGGATGTAACTTAGGGAGGCTAAAACAGTCCCGAGTCAACTGCAAATATAATAGATTAAGCGTTATAGAAATCCACCCCTACCCTACCTTTATAAAAGGTATCAAAGGAAGGGGGCAGTTCTGCAAAACCCTAATTTTTAAAAAATAGATAGCATATACTTGGCATTGATGCCACTTTTAAAATAACTTTGAGTAACCCTATGGCTAATGACACCACTAACAAACCAAATCACCGCCAACATAAATCGCTACTGATTTTTGATTTTGATGGCACGTTGATTGATAGCGTTCCTGACTTGGCGGCTGCGATTAATGCGATGATGACCGAGCTTGGCCGTGCCGCTTATCCGATTGCAGATATTCGTAATTGGGTGGGCAATGGCTCGCGTCTGCTGGTAGAGCGCGCACTGGTTGGCGATGTCGAGGTAGGCGATAAGCTGACCACCACAGAAGCGGACGCTGCCGAAGAGCTGTTTTTTGAGTGCTATGCCAAGCAAAGCGGCAAGGAGACCGTCGCTTACGCAAACGTAGACAGTGGCCTTAAGCAGTTGGCGGAGGCTGGCTTTACCTTGGCGCTGGTGACCAACAAACCCATTCGCTTTGTGCCGAAGATACTGGCGTCATTCGGTTGGGACGGACTGTTTGCCGAAGTTTTAGGCGGTGACAGCTTACCGAGCAAAAAGCCCGACCCTGCGCCGCTATTGCACGTCTGCGAGCAGCTAACCATTGCCCCTGAGCAAGCTGTGATGATTGGCGACTCAAAGAACGATATCTTGGCAGGGCAAAACGCAGGAATGGACACTTTGGCGCTGACGTATGGCTACAACTACGGTCAAGACATTCGCGACTTTGCGCCAACCGCCGCTTTTGACAGCTTTCAAAATTTGGTCGATTTTGTCTTAGCAAACTACTCGGTCAATCGCGTCTGATAGCGCTTTTACTTACTTTGCTCCGATTGCTAGCGGGCGGAACAAAGTAAAGAAAATAGCCAAAGACAAAAAAGCAAAAGAATGGCCTTGCTATTGGGGTTCTTTAGAGAGGGATGAGAGCCTTTAAGACAAAGCACTGCACACTGCGGACGTAGCCCTTGTCTTGCGTCGGGCGAAACAGCGTTTCGCTTAATCCTCCTCAAGGTTTGCAAGAGTAAATCCTTTAAAGAGGATTTACTGATATAAGGCTCATAGGTAAGCGCTATTACCAAGCTATGGCCGTGCCTCGTCCCGAGACAACAGCAAAGCCAAAAGCCTAATTCCCGCGATAGCTTAATGCTTCGGTCAAATGGCCAGCTTGAATGACCTCACTGGACGCAAGGTCAGCGATGGTACGGGCGACGCGCAACACTCGGTGGTAACCGCGAGCCGAGAGGTTAAGACGCGACTGAGCCACTTGTAGCAGCTGCTTTTCCGCCTCACCAAGAGCCACTATAGCGTCTAATTCGCTAGGGGCCAGCTCGCTGTTGGGTTTGGATTGCCTTGCCTGCTGGCGCGCGTAAGCTTGGGTGACGCGCTCGCGCACTACCTCTGAGGCCTCGCCGCTGCTGGCATTTTGCAAATCACTAATCGGCAAGGCGGGCACGTTGACATGCAAATCGATTCGGTCGAGCAGTGGTCCTGATATTTTGTCTTGGTAGCGTTGAATCTGCTCTGGACGGCAACGACATCGCCCCGAAGGGTCACCTTGATAGCCGCAAGGGCAAGGATTCATGGCAGCGACCAACTGAAAGTTAGCAGGGAACGTCGCTTGCTGGTTGGCTCGGCTAATGGTAATCTGCTTAGACTCTAGCGGCTGGCGCAATACTTCTAATACTTTGCGGTCAAATTCGGGCATCTCATCCAAAAACAACACGCCTTTATTCGCCAAGGTGATCTCGCCGGGTTTGGGCCGCGAGCCACCGCCCACTAAAGCCACGGCCGAAATCGTATGGTGAATTTCTCGAAAGGGCCGCGTGCCATAGTGGTATTCGGTATCGGCCACAGAATAGGTACTGGCAACTTCAAGCGCCTCTTCGTCACTGAGGTCAGGCAAGATGGTCGGCAGCCGTGAGGCCATCAGCGTCTTACCAGAGCCGGGCGGTCCGGTAAACAGTAACGAGTGCCCACCCGCAGCGGCAATCTCTAACGCGCGCCTAGCATGATGCTGACCCTTGACATCAGCCAAGTCAACTTTGTAGTTGACGGTGATAGGCATAACCTTGGCCACTACCGCCTTGAGTAGATTTTCGGTCGCCTGTGCCGAGCGTGACGAGTCATGCTCGGCCTGTAAGTGCTCGCAGACTGCTTTGAGCGTTGGCGCGGCAAAGACAGTCACGCCAGCAACACGGCTGGCCTCTACCCCATTGGCGGCAGGGACGATAAGTTTTCTCGGTGCACTTTTCTTAGTCCCTTCTTTATTCTTACTTCTCGTACCCTTATCAATCTCACTGCTATCTGCGTCTTGGTTATGTTTAATGCCCTTATTATGTTGCGACTTAATAGCCCGCGCTACCGCCAAGCTACCTGCCACAGGTCGCAGGTCACCATTTAATGCTAACTCACCGACGAATTCATAATCATGCAGCCAGTCCGGCTCAATCTGACCGCTAGCCGCGAGAATACCCATAGCGATAGGTAGATCCAGCCGTGCACCGTCTTTAGGCAGGTCAGCAGGGGCTAAATTAATCGTCAGGCGGCGATTAGGAAACTGAAAGTTAGAATTGATAATTGCCGAGCGCACGCGGTCTTTGCTCTCACGAACGGCGGCTTCAGGCAATCCCACAATGGTTAAAGCAGGTAGGCCTTGCGACAGATGAACCTCGACCATGACTTCTGGTGCATGCAGCCCAACGACGGAGCGGGTATGGACTTGAGCAAATGACATAGCATACCTTAGGTTATTTTTATTTGTTATATTGATTGATTAATTTTTCTTACAAGTTATTGATAATAGAAGATTGCTAGGAGTTTGGCAAAAAAACTTTGTAGCGCTTTAATACCACTACAAAAGTCTGCTATATATCCAGACCATTTGTCATTACTCTACAATCATCGTGACTTATTGATAGAGTCATTAACTTCATCACCAATTTAGGAGATCACACATGCTTAAGAAAATACTAGGTATGAAACCAACGCCCACCGAAGATGGGGCTTATGAGCCTTCACCCACTGCGCTTAAGCTGGCTACCCAAAATAAGACAGACTATGATGACAGTGAGTACCGCCTTCGCTATCAGGGTAATAAAAAGGTATTGATGGTTTGTACCGAAGAGCAGTTTATGACCATGAAAAACGGTAAGAAATTCTCTACTGGCAATCATCCCGTAGAGATGTTTGTACCGCTGCTACATTTACAAAAAGCAGGCTTCGATGTCGATATCGCGACACCAACCGGCCAGCCAGTACAAATTGAGCAATGGGCAATGCCAGAAAAAGATGAGGCGGTTAAATCTATTTATGATGATTATCGTAGCCAGTTAGACCAGCCGCTAAGTTTGCATAATTTTGTCAGTCATAAGATGGCTAAATCGAATGATTATTTGGCAGTGTTTTTTCCCGGTGGTCATGGCGCGATGCTGGGGTTGCCGCAGAACGAAGACGTAGGTCAGCTTATTGAATGGGTAACTAAGAAAGACCTGTTCGTATTTGCCATTTGTCATGGCCCTGCGGCTCTATTAGCAGCGGATAAAACTGGCCGTAAAAAGGACTTTGTTTATAAAGGTTATAAGATGGCGGCCTTCCCTGATTCGGTTGACAGTAAAACACCGACAGTCGGCTATCTACCAGGACCTATGCCTTGGAAATTTGGTAAAAAACTCAAAAAACTAGGCGTTAAAGTGGTCAATAAAAAAGCTGACAACACTTGTCAAAAAGACCGCAAGCTCATTACAGCGGCCAGTCCATTGGCGGCAAATGACTTTGGCAAGCTTATTACCAAGGCGCTACTCAAAAATAGCCTCTAATGTGCGTGGCTTCGTAGTACCAAGATAACTAATTTAACTAAAGCAGTTTTTTCGATGTGGGTGTCTTTGTGGTTTAAGACGCCCTTTTTTATATTATTAAAAGGTCTAAGGTGCGATGACCTATTAGGATTACTTACTCTTAGGACAAGAGAGTCGAATACAACTATTCTACAAACGTCTAGAGATATCGGTAGTAAGTAGCTAGCAGGTCGTCATCGACGCTTTCTTATCAATCTTATACCTATCCATATCTTCTACCTCCAAAGGCGTAACCCCATATGATATTTATGGGATTGTCTGAATTTGCTATAATAGTCACTATTAACTGCTCAATTATCTCCTTTCTACTCTCGCCCTTCGCCATCTAATAAGACAGCTGCCATGACTATATCTTCTACCAATTTTTCTGATCAAGCCAATCTGCCGCCCACTACTGAGCGCCCCAACTTCACACCGACTAGTCCGTACGCAAAGCGTCAGTTTTCGGAGGCATCAGACACCGTGCAGCAATTGATATTTGATGAAGATTTAATCCAAAAATATAATCGCTCTGGCCCCCGTTATACCTCCTATCCCACCGCGCTAGAGTTCCAAGCAATTGAAGCAGGAATCGAAGCAGATATTCTTACCAGCCGCGATCCCAATACGCCTTTATCGCTGTATTTTCATATTCCATTTTGTCGGCATCTTTGCTACTACTGTGCCTGTAATAAAATTATTACTAAAAAGAACAGCGATGCAGGCGACTACCTAGAGTACCTATTTGCCGAGATTAGACAAAAGCGTGCCTTACTGACACCGCCTAAGTCCAAGCAACAGTCTAATCAAGTGTCTGGAAAAAAACCCTTGGTACAGCAAATACATCTAGGTGGTGGGACACCGACATTCTTTACTGATGCTGAGTTGGTGGCGCTGTGGGAGTTTTTGCAGTCACAGTTTGAGTTTGACTTGCCTTCTGAGCAAGGCGGTAGGGGCGACTATTCGATAGAGATTGACCCAAGGGAGATTCGTGAGACCACCCTTGAAACCCTACGCAAGCTTGGCTTTAACCGCGTCAGTTTCGGGGTTCAAGATTTGGACAATAAGGTGCAGATTGCTGTCAATCGTGTGCAGTCTGAACAGCTCATTCAAGGCGTTATGGACGAGGCTCGCCGTCTCAAGTTTAACTCCATCAATATCGATCTTATCTACGGTCTGCCGCATCAAACACCAGCGACATTTGCTCATACCGTCTCCCGTATCATCAAGATGAGCCCGGACCGTCTATCTATATTCAACTACGCGCATCTGCCTAGTCGCTTCAAGGCGCAACGGCAGATCAAAGACGAAGACTTACCTAGCGCCGCTGAAAAGCTCACAATGTTTAGCAATACCATTAAAGCGCTTAGCGATGCAGGTTATCAGTATATTGGTATAGACCACTTCGCCAAGCCTGATGATGAGCTAGCAATAGCCCAGCGTGAAGGCAAGCTGCATCGTAACTTTCAGGGTTACACGATATTGGGCGACTGTGATTTACTCGGCTTTGGCGTCTCAGCCATTAGTCAGATTAATAGCACCCTTTATGCCGGTAAAGGCAACAATGCGAGCCACATCTTGCAAAACGATGTGTCACTGGAGCATTATAAAGCCGCTATTAATGGTGGCCGCTTGCCTGCGGTAAAACATATCAAAACCAGTATTCAAGACCGTCTGCGTGCTTACGTCATTATGAATCTACTCTGTCATGACTATATCGATTTTAAAGATGTGAATCGGCAATTTGGCATCGATGCCATTACCTACTTTATCGATGATATTGCTCAATTGGGCGAGATGCAAAAGGACAAACTTATCGATATGGACGCCGCTGGCATTCGTATCCTACCAAAAGGCCGCTTGCTAGCACGCAACGTAGCCATGGTGTTTGACAGCTATCTTGCCAGTAAGTCCAAGGATAGATTTTCGAAAGTGATTTAAGATAATAATGTGATTTAAACATAAACAATTGTGTAACCCAAAAAAGCGCCTGAGATTAGGCGCTTTTTATTCACATTAAAGACGATTGGACAATCTATTGTCGAGCAAGCTATAAGGTAGCGGCGACCCTTGGACAAATGACATCGCTTGCTGCTGACTTTGCGCCTGAAGGCTGGCAGAGGCTATCGTAAATAAGCTGGCTACTGCGGCAGTGAAGCCCAAGAACATTCTGTTTAGCACTCTGCTCGGCTTCCTTGTACTACTATTATTGTGAATGAATGGACTATAGTGATGCAAAAGTAATGCAAAAAAATAGGCAGTTAACCATCACTAACCACCTACAATTATGTCCGGACTTTGTACGACAGCCTTAAGACAACTCAAGCTATACTGTGAGCAGCTGCCGTTAAATCTTTAACTTATCGCCGACCAGCCCCTTAACTGTACCTAAAATATCAGCAGGTAGTACCACCATTTTAGCGTTATCTGACTCTGACAGCTCACGCATTGCCTTGATATACTGCTCACCGAGTAGATAGACGATAGGCATCTCTTCCTCACCGACCACATTGGTGATAAGGCGGATGGCCTCTTCAGACCCTTTGGCTAAGACCACTTGCGCTTCAGCATCGCGGCGCGAGGCTTCTAGTCGACCATCGGCCTCCAAAATTGCGGCTTGTTTCTGACCATCAGCGCGGGTAACTGTCGCTCGGCGTTGCCGCTCGGCTGCCGCCTGTTCCTCCATCGCCATCTGCATGGTTGCTGACGGGTTGATATCTTGAATCTCTACTGTCTTTAGCGTAATGCCCCAGTCTGAGATGTCCTCTGAGATAGCTTGCTTAAGTAATGCTTTGATCTGATCTCGACTTGAGAGGGCGTTGTCCAGATCCATCTCACCGATGATCGAGCGCAGAGAGGTCTGAACTAGATTACGGATACCATACTCATAGTCCTCAATACCGTAAACTGCTTTATCCGGCCGGACGATATTAATATACGCAACCGCATTGGCAATAATCACGACGTTATCGCGGGTAATAACTTCTTGAGACGGAATATCTAGTACAATATCTTTAGTCGTTACTTTATAGGCAACATTATCCACATAAGGGATAATAATATTCAGCCCTGGCTCTAAGGTCTGGCTGTATTTACCAAGGCGCTGAACGATCCATTTATAGCCTTGCGGAACGATTCTTACCCCTTTAAACACGGTGAATACCACCAGCGCTATTAACACTAACATGACAATACTAAAACTTCCCATAATCTGCCCCTACTGATTTTTATTATTCTGAGTCAAGCTCAGCTCTGCCATAGTTTTGGCACGACTAACGACCAGCTCATTACCGACAATATCGGTCACTATAACCCGATCTCCGATATCGACCTCTTCTCCGCGGGTACGGCAACGCCACTCGTCCGCACCGACAATGGGCACATTAAAGCGTACAGTACCCACCTGATCAGGACGCGGCTTGACGACAATCATGCCAATCTCCCCGACGATCACTGCCCCGCCAAGGCCAGCTTTGGTACGGTCTACCGATAATGGCTTAATATACTTAAACCAAGCAAAAACAAACACCGCAGACAGTATGAGCCAGATAAGAATCTCGGCAAACAAAGAAAGGGGTAGCAGCCAAGCTAAAGCAGCGACAATAATCGCAGCAAGGCCAAACCATAGACTTGCAAATGTTGGAATGAACATCTCTGCGATAACCAACACCATTCCTAGTACCAACCAGTGCCATGGTTCAATGATCATTTGACTCTCCCCATTCGTGCTTTATTAGACTATAAATCAATACTAGTATAGGCAATTCCTTATGCTAATGATTGACTGGCATAATCATTATAAAAGCTAATAACTGCCTAATTAATGTAGCATAATTTGACCACAATTATTTTAACCAAAAAAAACGGCTGCAATTGCAACCGTCTTTTGTTATTCATATATAGTCATTAATAGACAATATTAGAATTTAAGATGAGCACCAAGACTGATTAGATCAGCGTCACTACCTACTTTTGAGTATTCAGCTTCGATACCAACGTTAGCGCTAGGAGCAAATCCGATACCAACGCCACCAGCAATGCCAGTTGAGCTTGAATCTACTGATGCTCTAGATACGTTTCTGTCGCCTACTTTTACTGGAGTAGTTGCTGCTTCAACATCAGTTTTGGCAACACCTAGCTTACCTTTAGCGTATAAGCCACTCATATTAGGAAGGTAATAACGGTAAGTACCATAAGCACCATACGTTTTTACATCACCTTCACCGGTGCTAGTAACACCATTTTTGGTATAAGTGTAATCTGAATCGTCAGATCCTAGATATTCAACTTCAACACCAACATTAGGATCAAAGTTGTAACCACCATAGACACCGTATGCAGTAGACTTATCTAATGAGCCTAGATCAGTATCAGCATCAATCTGACCAACTTTAACACCTACATAAGGCTGACCTGCATAACTTACAGCAGCTTGAGCGCTTACGCTTAGTAATGAACCAGTTGCTAGAGCGATTAGAGTTTTTTGTAAAGTATTCATCGTTATCTCCTTAAGTAAATTATACAAGCAGTCTGATTAAGCGATTTCTAATTAAAGCGTTCTAATAAGAAGTTACTTATAAATAACTGCTTAATTTCGTTGCTTGTTAACGATGAATTCATAGTAACAAAATATTTCGAGCACTCTGTCAGTGTTTGATAGGTTGGGCGTTAAGTTTTGCAATTGTTTATGGTTTGAATAGTTACAAAGACGGGCTTATGAAATTAAGTGTTACATTTACCGCGTTATTGTGCAATTACGCAACAATCATAGGTTAAGTCTTTATCAATCGCTGGTTAAATTGCTATCCATTGGCTAAATATAAAGAGGATCTTTATAAAGGCAGGCATTAGCAATATATAATAAGCTACTTCATTAGTGATTTTAGCTCACGGACGCGCTACTCTCTAATTTTTATTCACTTCCTTTTGATTGAGCCTCGACCATGACTGCTCTAGATGATTATCAAGACCAACTGACCGAGCTAAGCCGAGCCGACCAGCAGCGAGCTATACCGCCACTGCACCATGACGGTCGCTATATAGTCGCCAATCAACAGCGGCTTATTAACGTCTCATCCAATGACTATCTAGGTCTGGCGGCCGATAATCAATTAATAGACGAGTTTTGGCAGACTACTGACGTCAATAGCATAAGATTTAGCGCCTCGTCATCCAGATTATTAACCGGCAATAATGAGCAGACCGACGGCTTAGAGCAAGACCTTGTCCACTGGTTTCATTTAGCCGTATCAGCGAACGGCTCTATTTCTTCTTTATCCTGCCCGCGCGCAGCATTGGTCTTTAATAGTGGTTATCATGCCAATGTTGGCTTACTACCTGCCCTCACAAAGCTACCTTTAAAGACGCTTATCTTGGCGGATAAGCTGGTGCATGCCAGTATTATAGAAGGAATTCAATTAAGCCGCTGCGATTATAAGCGTTATCGCCATAACGACCATCATCATTTGCGCCAATTACTTGCTAAAGCCAATGAGGATTATGAGCGCATTATTATCGTTACCGAAAGTCTGTTTAGTATGGATGGCGACTTTGCAGACTTAAAAGACTTAGTGACTATCAAGCGTAGCGACGAGCGTATTGAGCTGTATGTGGACGAGGCTCATGCTGTCGGCGCTATCGGGCATTTTGGTCTTGGCCTAGCAGAACAAACGGCTACGCTGACAGATATCGATTATCTCATTGGCACTTTTGGTAAGGCCATGGCTTCAATGGGTGCTTATGTGCTCTGCCACCCTACCGTAAGATTGTGGCTCATCAATACCATGCGCCCGCTCATCTATAGTACGGCGCTGCCCCCAATCAACCATGCTTGGAGCCGATTTATATTGTCTAAGATGCCGCTTTACACCTACAAGCGCGCGCGACTAGCCAGACTCTCAGCAGCTCTAAAAGAGGCTATCAACCAAATTAGCTCGAATGACTGCCCATCAGACTCACACATTGTGCCTTATATCTTGGGCAGTAATGCTGCCGCAGTCAATAAAGCGACTGAGCTACGTGAAGCTGGGTTTTATGCCTTACCTATCCGGCCACCTACTGTACCCAAAGGTAGCGCACGGATTCGTCTGGTATTAAATGCAGCTATTGATGATGGCGAGCATCAAGCATTGATAGCCGCACTTTAATAGTAATACTTTACCAACCCACGCAAAAGACCATGGTACAGCGCCATGGTAAGGATACTACTCTGAAACCCGGTCTTAGCCCTCGAAAGCGTCTTATTGCCACCCGCTTTGCCCGTGCCCAGCACTATGATAAACACGCCGCTATTCAAAAAGAGATCTGTCAACGCTTGACAGCGTTAATCATGACGCCCAAGCAGCAGAGTGTCTTGGAGATTGGCGCTGGTAGTGGCCAGCTTACCCGCATGCTCGCACAATCCATCCAGTCAGAGTGCTGGATTATTAATGAGCTGTGTCAAGTTCATAGCGATATTTTGCAGCAGATAATCCCTGCTGCCACGGTCTATATCGGCGATGGTGAAGTCACAGATTATGAGTCCAGCGCCTTAGGGCGCGGCCACAGTCTAATAGTGAGTGCCAACGCTATTCAATGGTTTGATCAGCCATTAGATTTTATCACTCAAGCTGCACATCAACTACGTCGTGGCGGTCAGCTGCTATTTAGTACCTTTACCCCGCAGCACTTTCATGAGGTAAAATCATTGACAGGCCAAGGACTAGATTATCCCTGCGCTGAGCAGTGGCAAGCCGCCTTGCATCAAGCTGGCTTTCAGGTACTTCACTGCCTTCCTCATAGGCGTACGCTCAGCTTTACAGCGCCGTATGAAGTGCTACGCCACCTTAAGAATACCGGTGTTACTGCCTCGGCTGTGTCCCCTACATCCCAACAAAGAGATAAAAACTTTTGGAATAAAAGTCGACTGGCGAGATTCGATCAACAATATCGCCAACGGTTTAGTTACCCTAATGACGATAAAGCTGACAATATAGGTGGTAATACAGATAGCGTGTCTCTGACCTACGAAGCACTCATCATCAGCGCCGTAAAGCCTTAGCTAAATTTATCGTTAACTTTAGACCAAAAAAGCCGCCCCTATCTCTATAGGAGCGGCTTTATTATCACGACTTAACTTTTAACTTAGCCCAAAAGGATTTTAACCTAGGCTAGCAAGTCATTAGTTACTTGTCGTCGTCTTTTACTTCAGTAAACTCAGCATCTACCACATCATCGTCTGCGCCATTGGCAGTAGTGCCTTGATCAGCGCCTTGCTGCTGGAACTGGCTTGGATCAACACCTTCAGCGCCGCCAGCGGCACCTGCTTCAGCGTAGATCTTCTGACTGATTGGCAAGAATGCGTTGTCTAGTGCTTCAAGCTTGGCTTTGATGTCGTCATGGTCATCTTCTTTCGCTGCAGTTTCAAGCTCAGAGATGGCAGACTCTACTGTGCTCTTCTCCTCATCAGTGACCTTATCACCTGCCTCTTTAATGGCTTTTTGAATCGCATGGATTCGGCCATCAGCTTCGTTACGCACTTGCGCTAGGGCTGCGAATTTCTCGTCTTCAGCCGCATTAGCTTCAGCGTCACGGACCATTTGTTCGACTTCTTCATCTGACAAGCCAGAGTCTGCTTTGATTTGGATACTTTGTGCTTTACCAGTACCTTTATCTTTGGCAGAGATGTTCATGATACCATCAGCATTAATATCGAAGGTCACTTCGATCTGTGGTAGACCACGTGGTGCTGGTGGAATGTCCGTCAAGTCAAAACGACCAAGCAATTTGTTTTGGGAAGCAACTTTACGCTCACCTTGATAGACCTGAATGGTTACGGCAGGCTGATTGTCTTCAGCGGTTGAGAACACCTGCGACTTTTTGGTCGGGATCATGGTGTTTTTCTCAATGATCGGTGTCATTACGCCGCCCATAGTCTCAATACCTAGGGTTAGCGGAGTCACATCAAGTAGCAATACGTCAGTTTTGTCACCAGACAATACCGCACCTTGAATCGCCGCACCAACAGCTACCGCTTCATCAGGGTTCACGTCTTTACGTGGCTCTTGACCAAAGAACTCTTCAACTTTTTTCTGAACCAATGGCATACGAGTCTGACCACCGACCAAGATGACATCATCGATATCGTCTTTTTTCAGGCCAGCATCTTCAAGAGCGATTTTGCAAGGCTCCATAGTGCGCTGTACTAGCGCTTCAGTTAATGCTTCTAGCTTAGAGCGGCTGATAGTAACCACCAAATGCTTAGGACCTGAACTGTCTGCAGTGATATAAGGCAGGTTCACTTCAGTACTTTGCGCACTTGATAGCTCAATTTTGGCTTTTTCAGCAGCTTCTTTTAGACGCTGCATCGCTAGCGCGTCACCTTTTAGGTTGAAATCTTGCTCTTTTTTGAACTCGTCAACCAAGAACTCAATCAATGCTGAGTCAAAGTCTTCACCACCAAGGAAAGTATCACCGTTGGTAGACAGTACTTCGAACTGCTGCTCACCATCAACGTCAGCGATTTCGATGATTGACACGTCAAAGGTACCACCACCTAAGTCATAGACAGCAATAGTACGATCGCCTTGCTTTTTGTCCATACCATAGGCAAGGGCAGCAGCGGTTGGCTCATTGATGATACGTTTTACATTTAGACCAGCGATTTTACCTGCATCTTTAGTTGCCTGACGCTGTGAGTCATTAAAGTAAGCAGGTACGGTAACTACCGCATCAGTGACGCTCTCACCCAGATAGTCTTCAGCTGTTTTCTTCATTTTTTGTAGGATTTCAGCTGAAATCT
This sequence comes from Psychrobacter pygoscelis, assembly GCF_004335015.1. Lineage (GTDB taxonomy): Bacteria > Pseudomonadota > Gammaproteobacteria > Pseudomonadales > Moraxellaceae > Psychrobacter > Psychrobacter pygoscelis. The sequence goes on along the minus strand of NZ_RQRU01000002.1, from coordinate 830,122 downwards.
GCGGCGGTGCCATTTTTTTGCCGTTAATTTCTACCCAAGCATCGCCATTGTCTGCTTTGACGATTTTGTACGGTACCATACCAACGTCTTTTTGAACCACTTTGTCATCGAAGCGGCGACCGATTAGACGCTTAATAGCAAATAAAGTGTTGTTAGGGTTAGTGACCGCCTGACGCTTAGCAGACTGACCGACTAGTGTCTCACCGTCTTTATAGGCGATGATAGAAGGAGTAGTGCGCGTACCTTCAGCATTTTCAATAACTTTTACGTTGTCACCTTCCATTACAGCGACACAGGAGTTGGTCGTACCAAGGTCAATACCGATTGTCTTAGCCATATATTATTACTCCAATTTTTGATTACTATTTAAATTATTAAATATTCATGCAAGGCATGAGTTGTTTCGGTAATAAAGGTATCGTCAACTTGCCGTGTTTCACAAGATGTATCCACAACATGGTTAACGCCCTCGTTTGTTATTTATTTATATCGGTTTAAAAGGTGGATTTTTCAAGACATAACCTGAGTAAATCCTGCCTTTTATGTGATTTTTTTGTTATTACCGTGCTTAAAAACTAACTACTGACCCACTCGAACCATGGCTGGGCGCAGTAAGCGGCCATTTAGAGTATAGCCTTTTTGTAAAACTTCACCGACGGTATCGGCAGCAGCGTCAGGATCAATACCTACCGCCTCATGAAAATCAGCATTAAATTTCTCACCTTCTGGATTGACGACTTCAACACCTTGTTTATTCAAGACATTTAAGAAGGTTTTGTGCGTAAGCTTGACGCCTTCCATAATAGCATCGTCCGCGTCGTCATCTTGTTGCACACTGATAATAGCGCGCTCTAGATTATCGACCACTTCTAGCAGCTCTTTGGCGAACTTTTGTAGCGCAAACTTGCGACTTTTTTCAGTCTCCTGCTCCATACGCTTTTGCGCGTTATAAGCATCCGCATTAGCGCGAGCTTGACCTTCTTTGGCTGATTTCACTTCACCTTCAAGCTCAGCAATTCGAGCTTCATAGGCGCTTAAGTCGATCTCATTATCGATCGTGGTTTTTTCGCCGTTATTTTGCGTAGGATCAAACTCTTCGAGGGTCTGCTCAAGCACTGTGCCCTCACGCTCTATATTGCTTTGTGCCGCTTTTGGGTTCTCGGTATCAAACTGATGATTGGGCTGATTTTGTGAAGGTTGTTCGCTCATGATTACTCCTGTTGAATGAATACTAATTATATAAGGCAAACTTTAGCGGTGAAAAACAACCCTACGTAAGGTAGCTACTGCTATTCACCACGTAGATTTTATAGGCGCTGTCATATATGGGTTGTGTCATAGCGTAATACAAAGCGCAACCTGTACTGCTGTACCAAGCAATGTACTGCTATTAACAATAAAAAATCTATCCAAATAATGCTAGCACTGACTTAGCATTGCTAATCTGCGCTTTTGGCTCGCTATGTACGCTTCTATCTCGTTAAATGATTGATAAAGGTCATCAGGCAATATTTCAAGCCTTGATTCAGAGTATTTGTTAGCATTTTGGTAATGTTTTGCCATTTAACATCCTATTGACCAAAGTAATCATCAATATAGATAGCCACACTATATTATTTTATTGACCCACTCCTTTAAGTTATTGATACAACTTTTATTGATATATAGCTATGTTATTCGTGGCTTCGCTAGTTGCTATTTATAATCACACGTATCGTCTTATAATCACACGTATCATCACCTCAGACAGCTTTAGCACTTAAAGCACCACCTGGACTACACTATCAACGGTGCGCCGCATGGATTTTTGCATTTTATGAGCGCTCATAGAGATAGGCAGCAAGAAGTTAGGGACATTATTGATGCCTTTTATCGCTTGGTGCAGCCGCTTCTTATTATCAACCTGTCAACCCCCCTATAAAAAGTAAAATCATTACGGGAGCGTGGTCCGAAACTACCACTGAGTAAACACAGAAAAACTCAAAAAACGATTAAATGGCTAATTTGCTGATAAAGAGACTATCGGTACGCCACTGATTTTGCTATGGTAATAAAGCTACTGCACTATTACGCTTAAAACCTTACTACATCAAGGGTTTAGTCTATATTGATGACTTATTTAAAGCTGATATTTGGGCTTGAAGCTTAGTTTGATTAGCAATTTAAGCGCTCAAATCGTCCCTAAACAAATAAAGATTTATAGCTAATAATCAGTGGTGGTGACTGATATAAATTGATTAGAGCGTTGCTCTTAATATCAATAGACATAACATCGTAAATCACTGGATGTTATTAGAAGTCACTGGATTAAGATAAATTAACTCAAGGCTAAGATATAAGCCTTTTATAACTTTAAGGATAGACCAATATGGCACAAACTAAATACGACCACGCTATTGATAGTAAAGATGCCGCTGACCAGCTGGTAGAAAAGACCAGCAATATTCAGGGGGTAAAGTGGGTAAACGTAAATGTAGGTAGCTCCATTGTCGTGACCCATGACGACAGTTATGATGAAGAGGCCTTTAAAGCAGCAGCAGGCATTTAAAGCATAAATGCACTAAGGGCTACAGAGATTTTAGAGACTGTCATCAGTCTCTAGCTCTCACTTGTACCAAACCTCAAAAAGCCGATACTTAATCGGCTTTTTGAGGTTTGGTGTTTTACTGATGTCTCTTACTGATGTTATGGCTTGACTACCAAGCAGATTAGGAGATGAGAAGGTTTCTTTAGAATAAAGCGATTTAAATCTAGAGTGGGCCACAGTTAGCTTAAAAAACTTAATTAGTCCCCCAATCGCTTCAGCCACGTTATAACGACAGCAAGTAATTATTTACCCGTCAGTGCTATCAAGTACCCGTAGACTATTAGCAACGCTGTTAATCTATCCCTTGCCTAACTGTGCATTGCGGCAGCTATAAGCATCGTGGGAGCATGGGAGCTAGCTGGCGGGTTGTAGAGTAATTAGCCAAATCTCTGAGCGTGTACCCAATCTAAAAGGGACGCTACCGATACCAAAGCCTGACGACACCACAAATTGGGTATCGTTGATTATCTTACTCCCTGAAGCTAGCGGCCGAGTCAAGCGCATAATAGTCGTTAGCGGAAATATCTGACCACCATGGGTATGCCCTGACATGTGCAAATCGATCGGCAACTTACTGATCGCTTCAATTTGTGATGGGCGGTGCTCCAAAAATATTACCGGCTTATCTGCCTCAGCCCCTTCATCCGCTTTAGTTTTGGCCAGTAATGCCTCTGCCGACAGTCTGGTTCGGTCACTATCATCGGGCCTCCCCACCAGCCATACAGCCCCATCTAATAGTAGCGCCTCATCATCTAGCACTTTAACCCCTGCCTTGGTGACTTCTCTAGCAATCTCATCTTGATACCCTAGATAATCATGATTGCCCAGTACGGCATAGACGCCAAGCGGCGCCTCAAGCTTGGAGAAGCGCGCTTGCATATTAGTCTTGTCATAATAGATTGTCGTGTCATCCATGATATCGCCTGCCAGCAGCACGACATCTGGCTGCGACTCATTAATTAGTGCCAGTAAGTTGTCTATCTGCCGATTGCCAAACCATTTGCCTAGATGGGTGTCCGACACCAAGGCTATGGTCATAGGCTTAGCCAACGGCTTATTGGTACTGACGGTAAGCCGCTTCACCACAGGAGAATATGCATTAAATACAGCGAGTCCAGCGATGCTCACGTATATGGCTAAAGCTATTAGCCGAGCAAGCTTAGGCCGTACAGGCTGTCTGAGTAGCTTGCAATAAATAAGCGCAATGATAGCAGTAAGGAGGGCTGCATAGACCATAAAGCCTTGCAAAATGCTAAATATTAGATAAATGCGGAAGCGCTCATGCCCTAAGCCATTAAAGAAATAAAATAAAACGCTATTGCTGATTATAAAAATGCTACCTACTAAGATAACTTTACTGACAGTCTTGTTTGGTTGACAAAACCACCAAAGGATGACGGTAGTGACGAGGGCGAGCAGCTGGGTAAGAAGAAATAATAACCACATGGTTTAAGGATCGTCATTAGGTAGGTAGCACCATCTTAGATCACAATCTCTCTTATTGCTGGATAGCCAAGTGAATTTCACTAATTTTTCATAAGGTTTGCATTCGAAATATTCACGCGTTTCGTATTCTTATCGCCGTTAGGTTGCCGTATCTACACAGGGCGGCCGTATCTATACAGGATACAGGAGAGCTATTGGATGACTATTCGTTGGAGATTTTGGACATTTTGGGTGGGTATAAATGCGATTACTAGCTTTATTTAGACCACTATATTGCTCCCATCGTCGCTAGCAAGTATCGGCGGCATCCTAGTTGGCGTTGCTATTTTTATCCTATTTATGGGTGGCTAGATTTAATCAATATAAAGATGCTCAGACTCCGTGACGCTATGCTCAAAGGCGTCTATATCAAATCAGCGTTACAACTGCTCATAGTGCCAGAGATTTGGGCCGGCATGGCAGCTACCTTTATAACCAAAGAATGGTTAAAGATCAGTGAATACCATGACCCTTTTTTATCTAGCTTCTTTAGCACTCTTTTTACGGGTAGTTTTTTATCTGTGCTAGTAGCACTCATTACGCTAGTTACCGTCTGTTGCTTAAAGAAAAATTCATTGAACAATCTGATGCTCATCTCCCTAAAATCAAGACGCCGCTAATCAACGCTTTGCCGGATTCACATTGCAAACGCCATCCTTACAATGCTTCATCACTGTTTGTCCGTAAATGAGCTGGGTCACCCAGTTCGGAATGCGGTAGCGATTGCGCGCGACAAAGGGATAAGCGACGTCGCCGAGTTGTTTTACCACAGGCAAATAAAGCCACTTAGCCCAAGCTACGCCGCCAGTTGTGTACAACTGCCTGACCGCATCCATATGCGTATACCAGTTGCCGTCGCCACCTCGTACGCAAAGATAAGTCATGGCCTCAGCACGGCTAAAGCCAGCCGCCGTTAGCTCATCAATACCCTCATCCACTGGCATTAAGCGAATACCACTTGGATTGCGTGCTTGCATATTTTGCGCTTCGGTACTGCACACGACGCAGGCAGCGTCAAAGTACATAGTGATAGGTGCGGTAGTACGAATAGTCATTGCTTATCTCCTAAGGTTATCATTTAAAAAGCATGGGGTTGTCGGCTTAATTTGCTGACAGGCGGTACTACAGGCTGCTGCGTCCACTGCGGCGCTTCTGCATCTAAGCGCTTGGCAAGCTCTGGCAGATGATTGGTGGGGACAGCAGGGAACAGGTGGTGTTCGATGTGATACAGCAGATTGAAGGTCAATAAGTTAATCAGTGGGTGGCGCTCACTTCTAGCATACACCACCTCGTCACAACCGTGATGCACACTCCAAACCGCAAAGAATCCGACCAGCATATTCGCCACTATCATCACTAGCACATGATAGAGGAGCACAGGATGTCGAGTACTAAGTGCTGCCAAGATCACTGTTACGATGAGCAGCATATCGACGATTACCAACAAACGACTACGCCGACTGCCATGAGTAAGACCAAACCATTGAATGGCAATAGAGAAAAAGCCACCACCTAGGATAGCTTGATACCAAGGCAAGCGCGCCCAATTGCCCTCGACATCACTATCACCAAGTGGGTCGCGGTGATGGTTGAGATGAGTTTGGCGAATCGCATGGGTACTACACAGCATGGTGACACTCAATGCAAATAGCATGAATTCAGTGACACCTTTACTCACTCCAAGCGTTCGATGATAGCAATCGTGCGCTTGCCTTAACGCCGCAGTAAAAAAGAAAAATGAAGCAATTAAAGCTATTAGCCACCAGCTTTGCAGTGCCGAATACCATGACAATAACAAAAATGGAAAGGACAGCACCACGTTATAAGTGGCTTCAACTGGCGTTAGTGCGCGTAGATCTTGCCACTGGATATTGGTGAGCGAAGGATGCTGCATGATGTGCTCCTTAATAGGTGGTAAACCCTACATAGTTAGCAAGCCGTGAAAAGAGAGCTAGAGCCCTACTTCAATACAATCAATGTTATTTTATTTCTGTCAAAACTGAAGTTTATAAAGCTATTTTTCCTATAAAACATTGCTTCTATAAAACATTGCTCCTGTGAAACTTTATCCCTATAAAATTATGTGGATCATCTATTTATGAAGGATTGATAGCCTAAAGGGGAGCGCCCTAATAACTCAGTAAATTTTTGATTACTGGCTATTGAGCCTTCTGTTAGTAAGGTCAAGCTATCTAGGCTAATCATATTGTCGGTGCAGCAACTGAGTATGGTAACGCCCACTTTAGCGACATTCATCGGCACTGATAATACCGTCAGAGTACGCTGCTGATAGATGTTTTGCCGTAGCATACGGATATATTGCGCGACCGTACATACCTCTGCTCCAGTAAAGGGAATCGTGGTCGCTGCTGCATTAAAGGCCGAGCCGAGAGCTAGATTGGTTAGACCTTGTGCCACATCATCGACATGCACGGGTTGAATGCTATAGCCGCCAGCTTTTGGCATGGCCAATACGGGTAAGCGAGCAAGCTTGATAAATAACTCACAGCTGGCACCGCCGCGACCAAATACAAGGGATGGTCGAACCACACTGACCTGAAAGTTATCATCTGCTAACTGGCCTAATGCCGCATCTCCGCGACCTTTACTGCCGACAAAGGCGACCTTGTGACTGGCCGCCGCACCCAAAGCCGATAGATTGATCCAGTGACTAACGCCAGCCTGCTTAGCGAGTGCGGCAATCTGCCGCGGTGCGTGATGATGAACCTGCTCTAGCAATGTATTATTCTGACTCATAATGCCCACCATATTGATAATCACATCGACACCTTGAAGTAATGAGGCGATACTAGACATATCTAGATTAGTGAAGTCAATTTGCTGGCGCTGTGGCAGGCGCAATAGCCCGCCTGCTGCAGCTAAGCGTAGCCTTACCTGCTGACCTATAAATCCCGAGCTGCCTAGCAATAATATCGTTTTGCTGGTTTTGCTGGTTTTGCTACTAGCAGTCACACCCATTACTCCTTCATAAATATTACATTGGCTTTATGACCATTAAGAAGAAAATCATAATCACGGCGCTAAATGCAGGGTAGCCGAGTAACTCCCAACGCCGCGCCAATTGCCAGTAGCGACTTGGTAGCTCGGAAGCCTCACTATCTAGCGTCTCGGCAGCAATATTTCGCATCTTTATTTGCCAGACCACTACGGGTAACCAACAAAGTCCAGCAAAGACAAACAAAGCAAAGGAGAGCCAAATCCAAGTGGCAGTAAGGGGCATCTGAATATAGTTGGCTAGCCATAACCCTGATAATGGCTGAAATACTACAGCAGGGGTCGTGAACCACCAATCAGCCTTGCACACCCATTTACTCACCACCGACTGGGCGGGAATACTGCCACTACGGTTGGTGACAAATAAATAGAACGCCGTTCCCAATCCCGTTCCCATAATTAAAGTGGCAGATAGAATATGTAAGGTCTTAATAATGAGATAGAGTGTCATAAACTATTGCCTCCTAGTGCTATTCGATCCGATCGAGCTATGACGCATAAACGAGTCACTCGATTTACTATTTAGTTCGCAGTATTTTTATTCATAAATTTCAGTACAAATAGAAATTAATAGTTAAAAATTAATAGTTAAATAAATGCACTTGATACAAATAAAATAGTAATGCCATGATGGGAATGTTCTTAATCAAAGGCGCAAAAGGATGTATCCAGTTCTCTGGTAATGCCACACCAACAATAATGCTATAACCTGCTACCACAAAAAACTGTAATAACCATAGCCAAGCACGGTTGGATTTCCTTGTCAAAATCAGTAGGCCCAACGTGACGTCTAATATAGCTGCTACTATAAATAGTGGCACTCTATAAGGCGTCGCTACTCCTAATCGCATCAACATCTCAAGTGAAGGTACTGGTGCGAACAATACGGGAACAATGCCACTGTATAACCATAGCGTTGCTACACTGAGGTATAAATAGTTGGGAGGTTTTGGTAATAGCATAGCGCTGCCTCGACTGTCTACATTGATAACCTGCCAGTACTGTAATAGCTATCCTAGTTAGTTATAGCCATTGCTCTATAGATTTTATTTATTTCTATCAATAATGAAGTGTTATGGTAAAAAACAAGTCAATACTTAAAAAGTGCTATGAGTCCATTGATAACGCAGCGCTTATACCATCAAGTACTGCGAAGATTATGGTGACCCTACGTGATAAATAAGGGCTACTTGATAGCGTTGTCTCGGTCTTGTGATAACCGTAATCAGTGCTGATTTAGCTGTTTTTTATCAGCCCTTATTGACTACTAACTTTTACAGTTAACCTGTATATCAAACTATACAATTACGGACACTTTATATTGTTTCACGTGGAACAAATGTGTTTATTGACTCTCACTCATAGTTGCCTGATGCTAGTTTAGATTGGTCAATCATAACTTATTAATTAGTGTTTCACATGAAACAAAGCATTCATCGATCAGTAAAATCCCTCTATTCTACTCACTGTTCCTCAAGTGCTTCTTTAATTGTTGGTTGCTCAAAGACAAACCCTGCCTTAAGAAGCGCCTGCGGAAGCACCTTTTGACCATCGATTAGCAATGTCGACATCTCACCGAACATCAGCTTTAGTACAGGACTGGGCATAGTCATAATTGTTGGCCGATGAAGCCAGCTGCCTACCGCCTTGGTAAAAGTGGCATTGGTTATCGGATTGGGTGAGGTGAGGTTATAAACTGTCGTACTCGCAGACTCATTTTCTGCACTTGCAGATGCACTGGAGAGTTGCTGCTGAATGATAAACCATGCAGCGCGAATCCAATCTGTCCGGCTAATCCAGCTCATAATTTGCTCACCGTTACCGAGCTTGCCGCCTGCACCCATTTTAAATGGGGTCAGCAGTTTGGCCAGCATCCCGCCCTCAGGGTGGATAACGACACCAGTGCGAACGATGGCGACAGGTACGCCAAAATCTGTCGCTTTCATAGCCAATTGCTCCCAAGTAGCGCAAAGCTCGTGGGCAAAATCTGTCTTAAAGCCACTGTCTTCATTAAGCGGCATTTGTCCCTGTGCTCCGTACCAGCCAATTGCAGAACCGCTCACCAATAGCTTAGGATTCACCTCTACACGAGCGATATAGTCAAGAATTGCTTGCGTAGGTTTAAGCCGACTGTCTAGTAATAGCTGCTTACGCTCATCTGACCAGCGCGAGTCTGCAATCCCAGCTCCTGCCAAGTTAACAATGACATCGAATTTAAGCGCTGTCGTTTGTAACTCGTCATAGCTCATCATCGCAACATAATCAGGATGATCTTGACTGGCATCACGGGTGAGCCAAGTAATATGAACAGGCATTCCAGTATTTGACTGCAGCCAGTCACTAAAAGCACTGCCTAAAAATCCGCTACCACCACTTATTAAGATGTTCATAAGTCATTCCTTGTTTGATTCTAGCCATTAAAATAATGTATTCCGTTATAAATATCGTGGACTCTTTTCTAGTCGTTGTCAAAGCTCGTTTTAGGCACTAGTGCCCTGCAAATATAGAGGAATCAAGCTTTAAACCCATTGCTGTGAATATTAGATCTAGCACTGACTTAAACACTTGGCGGCTATCCAGCCGAATGAATCAGTGATTTAGGTAAAGAAAATAAACCAGTAAGTAGGGCGCTTAGCGCACCCAATACTACGCTCGCAACTAATATGGCAGCATAATTTGGTCCAACATGACCCCAAATCACAAATAAGGCGGCATAAATAATAGTGATCAATGCTCCTAGAATAGCTACGCAGCCCAAACCTTTATAACTGCGCTTCAGCTTAAAATATGCTGCTCCAATTCCTGTCAGTAGCGCCGGAATCAGACCTAAACCTAGCCCATAAATTCATGGCGATGGGAATGATGATCACAGCGGCAACATTGCCAAAAAAAATCGCTATTAGCAGCCCTATTAACCCGCCGCCGATTGGCCCACCAAAAAATAGATATTTCATAATGACACTAGACGTAGGGTAACCCTTATCATTAGTACTCTGGGGGTCTTGAACCGGCTGAGTAAAGGCTAGTTCGTCCTGAAACAATTGCATACTAGCGGCATCTGTATCGCTCAACGCATTACCTACTAAGTGATGACTATCGCGGTTGATGACCTTCATCTTGTGGCTCCATGGCGGTAGTACTATATAGAGATAAGACTAACTGCCTTGCTCCAACAACTTAAGTTTATCAAAACTTTCAATATTTTTATAAATTTCTGTTAATACTGAAACATATAAGTAAATTTTTTATTTATTTAATAGGTAGTGATTACCGTAAGAACTTTTTAATACTAGCGCCAAGCTTTAAAATACGTTTTAGAGTACTGGTCGGTAGTCTTAGCATCTCTGACGACCAGCTAGTAAGCGTGTTAACAAACTCTTCGGTCTCCCGAATTCGTGATTTTACCTCTTTATTCTCTTGATCAAATTCAGGACTGTCCATCAGCTCTTGTAAGAACCTAACGGTCGGCTCTAATTCACGCTTTTGCCGCTCGACTACAATGATTCGTGCCAACTCCCAAACATCGGTATTGGTGGTAAAGTGATCACGGCGATCGCCCAAAATAGAGACTTTTTGAACCAGTCCCCAGTTCTGAAGCTCTTTGATACTGGTCGAGACATTTGAGCGAGCCACCCCTAGGGTGTCAGTAATTTGTTCAGCATTTAACGGTTTACCAATAATATATAGTAATGCATGAATCTGCGACATAGTTCGGTTCACCCCCCATTGGGTGCCCATCTCACCCCAATGTAGGATAAACTTTTCTGTCGCTGGATTTAATTTCATGACTAAGATCTTCTTATTAATGGGTCGAACTAAAGAGTAAATATTAATAATAAATACAGTTGATACCAACCATCATGCACTATTCTTTTATTTCTGTCAATAATGAAATAACTAAAATCTACTTAATTGAATTATCACAATCATACGTTACCCCTTTATCTAATAGTCTGTCCTGTTAATGCATCACGAATCCGACTGGGCTGCGTGTAGCCTAAAGTCGGTGCATCAAGGTAGCCAATTTGCTTGCCAAAATAACCATACGCCTCATTAATGGTGGTCGCAGGTGGCTGCCCTGATGGGTTGCAGCTGGTCGAAACAATAAAGCCGAAGGGGTTGCTCTCACTAATCAACTGCGCACAAAGCTGGCGGATTAGCGGATGAGTAATAACTCGGACGGCTACTGACGGGTGCTGACCCGTGATCCATTTTGGGACAGATACCGTTAGACTAGAAGGTACGGGTAGCAGCCAAGTCTGGGCTTGCTGCAAGTCCCCCCGATGATTATCTTGCCAGCTACTCACCACTTGTGAACGCTGTGACTTTGACAGTCCGGCCAGCAACGCTGTGATGCGCTCGGCGCTATCAGTGATAACAATCATGCCTTTATCCATAGGCCGCTGCTTAATGGTCAACACCTGCATAACGGCGGCCTCACAATAAGCATCACAGCCAATACCCCAGACGCTCTCAGTAGGATAAGCCAATAAAGCCCCTTGCCTCAACATCTCGGCGGCCTCAGTAGCGGACCGAGTTATCCTACTGGCAGTAGAGTGAGTCGCGTTAATATCATTTGAAGTTGGCATAGCAGGGCTTAATAGTAAAAGCAAAATGAGTAGGATTAAGAAATGCAGTAAGCACAGTACCGGCGATTATACCCGAAAATAGCGGCCACCTTGCTGAGTAACGACGCCCAAAAGCTCTAGCTCCATCAACTGACTAAGTGCACTTGGCGTATCCAGATCCGTGGCGGCAATAAGTGCATCCAAGTCTTGACCTGACCAGTCTAACTGCGCGAAAAGCTGGGTTAAGTGTGCTGGTATATCAACTTGGCTAGTAGGGGCCGACTTAGGCAAATCGTCAAATGCCCTATTTGTTGCTTGGTCAGAAGCCGACTGCGAATTTGAAGTACCCGATACTTTAGCCAGATCTTTGGTTTGCTTTTGACGAGCTACTAAGGTGGCTGCACGGGGTGATCGCCCCTCTTGGATCTGGACATCTTCAATGATTTGATCAGGGTGATAGACTAGCGTCGCTCCCTCCCGGATCAAGTGATGACAACCTTCAGCATTGGAATTATCGATATGACTGGGAATCGCGAAAACTTGCTTGCCTTGCTCTGAGGTCAGCCTAGCTGTGATCAGCGAGCCACTCTTAACAGCGGCTTCGGTGACGACAGTGGCGAGGCTCAACCCCGCTACTAAGCGATTACGCCGAGGAAAGGTATGTTTGTTCGGCGGCGTTCCTGGCAGTAACTCTGAGATTAAGCAGCCGCCTTGGTGGATAATTTGTGCAAATAAATCGTCATGGTGTTTGGGGTAACAGACATCAATCCCCGTACCCATCACCCCAACAGTCCGGCCACAGTAGCTATCGTTGTCTACTGCCAATGCCGAAGTCTCTGCTGACGCCAACGCACCTAAATGGGCTTGTCTGTCAACGCCCATAGCAAGGCCACTAGTAATGACGTAACCTGCCTGTGCTAAATACTGCGCTAAATCAAAGGTTATTTTTAGTGCTTGTGGTGTCGGCTTTCGTGTGCCAACAATAGCAATTTGTGCTTCGTGCAGTCTGAGAAGATTACCACGGTAAAATAGTATCGGCGGCGGGTCATAAAGTTGATTTAGCCTTGCGGGGTATTCAGGCTCGCCTTTGAAGAGGATATGGTACTGACCTTTATTTAATGCCTCTTCAGTCGCGGCGGTGGCTTGTTCAGCTAAGCTGCGCTTATCAAATCGGCTCAGATGTCTATGATGAAGATTTAGCGACTGCCAATCACTGCGTGATGCAGATAACGCGGCAGTCGCTGAGCCAAAAGTATCAATAAGCTTGGCATAGGCCGATAACGAAGCGTTGACTTGATGCCATAAGATCAGAATATCACGTTGAGCCGCTGTCAAAGAAGACGATGAAGAGGGTGCCGATGAAGATATCGGTAAAGACGACGCTGCAGGGGTCAATATTCGCGATATAGGTAGCTTCATTAGCACCACTTTAATAGATTAAATTGATTTGCTCACCCAGTCTCGAGGCTATTGCTAGCCGTCTATTCTTTACAAATAGTTGTACTCTCACTTTTGCGCTATATTGTCATTTGACTCACGAGATTTAACATAAGCTTTGTCGATCAAATTAGACGTTCCAAGACTCTCTTGCAAAGACTATGCACAGATGATTATGCACGGGCTACATAGCATCTAGAAACTCACAAAGTTTGATGAAAAGCTACTTTGACTTCGTTAAAGGGCAATATTGCTAAATGCGAACTTGCCTTTATGTTGTCCAATCATATCTCATAGATTAGGGTCTGTTTCAGGGCTGAACAGACCCTAGTAAAGCCGCTGCAAACTATAAATTAGGTGGGGGTAATAGCTGGTCACCTTTATTTAATGGCAGCTCTGAGCTTAAGACATAGGCATAGCTGATATTGTCAAAGCTCTTAAATACCATAACCATACCTGCAGGCTCGCTAGGTAATCGAACCGCAGCGTCATTGTCTCTGATATCACGAACCATAGGGCCTCGGCGATAGACCGTCAACACATCCCCAGGCTTAGCGCCATTATTGCTGCCAAGATTGATGGCGACCACACTACCTTTGGCAGCTGAGCCAATCGATCCCATAACCCGAACGATAAGACCACCGCGATCGACATTGGCAGGGGCAGGATAGAATACTGGTGGTACGCTATTACCCAGCTCAACGAATACTCTATCACCCTCACGGACTTCCTTACCCAAAGTCTCCGTCAACTGGATACTTGATACGCCATTAGCCGCGACTGAGGTGACTACCCCTGCCGCAACTTGAGTGACCTCTAGACCAATAACCTGCTGCGTCTTAGGATCGACATATGGGTCGCCTTCATGATAGATACCATAGCGCTGACCGACGATAAGAGGCACACCTTTGGCATAGATTTTGTCACCTTTGGCAGTAATTAAGTTACGGTTTTTAGAAGCTAACACATAAGGTGTGGTAGCAAAATCCTCAGGGTTCACAATAAGCGTATTGTCTAACCAATGCCGAATAGCCGATAGGGGAATTGGCGGGATGCTATTTGCTGACTCAGTGATGGTTACGGACTGCGTAGGCGCCGGCGCATTTAGCTGTCTTTCAATACCAGCGCAGCCTTCGCCAGTATCAACACCGACGAGAGTCTTACCTTGGATAATACACATAATAAGCGTATCACCAGGATAGATTAAATGCGGGTTTTTAATCTGTCTATTGGTCGCCCAAATCTCTTTCCAGCGCCATGGGCTATTTAGATAACGTCCAGAAATGTCCCATAACGTATCGCCTTTTTTGACTGTATAGCGATTGGGTGCGTCAGCCTTAATCGTCGGCTCAGGATTGTTAGCACTAGCGGGGACGGCTGTCAAAGCCGTCGTCAGGATAGCACCAGCGATACTGGCGGCCAATAGTCGTCTAAATAATGGCGACTTTACTGTATTGTTGCTTAGGGATTTAGTCATTTTTGATGTTTTATCCATAAAGTAGGCTGTGACCTGCTAGAGTAACCATGATTGATTAATAGACAGCGTATGATTCGATAGCTCACATTGAACAGTAGACCAATTACGCCATCATAATGATGGTCTGATGATAGCTCTACGCTAGCTTTAGCACTTAAAACAGTCCGCTATCAATAACCTTAACTGACCAACAGTTTGATCAAATTTACAATATGTCTAACAATAGCACAATGACAGTCACAATCTCGAATATTTTGGCAAAATTATCTTTAATTTCAGCGACTCTTGTTAAGAATACTCATTCTACAGAATTGACGATAAACTTGCATCGCTCGCAGCAGCACTTCGTTAAAGTTTAGTAGAATAAATGCACCAGCTATTGAAGCTATCAGCCAGTGCAATCTTAGCAGTGCTCAGCTCTAATAACACATTAACTCGTCCATTAAAGTATTGATAAGTTATCTTTGATATTGTCGCTTACAAATGCTAGTCATACTAAACTTAAGCGCTGGGAGCGACTACTTTGCGAATCTCATCGGCTACCAGACTCGGCTTATTGTCAAGCTCGACGACACGCTGCGGCAAGTCTTCAAGACCCTTAGTATGCTCAGGACGCTCAATATCTATCGGACCGACAGCCTCAAAGATAGTTTCGGCGAACTTCACTGGCAATGCAGTTTCGGCGCAAATGATAATTTCATCCTCACGTTGAAGCTCACGCGCGACCTTGACGCCATCAGCTGTATGCGGATCGATAAGGTCATTATAATTGTCATATAAGTCTTTGATCGTCGCAAGCCTATCACTATGCGCCGATTTACCTGCTGCGAAGCCATAGCGCGAACTAACCGTCTGCATCACATCAGATAAATCAAAGCCCTTACCAGACTTTACCCCATCAAATAGGCTATGGACGCGGTCTGTATCTCTCTCAAGAAGCAAATAGATAAAGCGCTCAAAGTTAGAGGCCTTGGAGATATCCATTGACGGGCTAGATGTTACATAGGTCTTATCGGCAGGACGCGGGTTGTAAGCGCCTTGATTAAAAAAGTCATTGAGCACATCGTTTTCATTGGTGGCAACGATGAGACGATCGATAGGTAATCCCATCTCACGAGCAATATGACCGGCGCAGATATTACCAAAATTACCCGAGGGCACGCAGAAGCTTACTTTTTTATCGCTATCCTGCACAGCTGAATCCATTACTGCAAAATACGCTTTAAAGTAATAAACCACCTGCGCTAGAATTCGGCCCCAATTGATTGAGTTGACGGTGCCTAGGCTGTATTTTTCTTTAAAATCAGCGTCTTGCTGTAGAGCTTTGACAATATCTTGGCAGTCATCGAACATACCTTTAATGGCGATGTTGTGAATATTGTCATCAGTTAAGCTATACATTTGCGCGCGCTGAAAGGCACTCATCTTACCTTGCGGCGACAACATAAATACTTCAATATTGTCTTTACCACGTAGCGCATATTCTGCCGCGCTGCCAGTATCACCACTGGTCGCTCCGATAATGGTCAGACGCTCGTCTTTTTTCTTCAGTACATACTCAAAAGCATTACCCAAAAACTGCATCGCCACGTCTTTAAACGCTAACGTTGGACCATTGGATAATCCCAAAATATACAGGTTATCTTCAAGCTTACGAACTGGGGTAATATCACTTGTGCCAAATACCGATTCGGTATAGGTACGCTCAACGATATCTTTTAAGTCAGCCTCGTCAATATCCGTAGCAAACAAGCGCATAATCGCAAATGCCAGCTCAGGGTAGCTCATCTGCCGCCAGTCATTTAACGTTGCGCTATCTACTTGTGGGTAAGACTCAGGCAACATTAAGCCACCGTCAGGGGCCAATCCCATTAAGAGTACGTCGCTAAAGTCCATCGGTGCTGTCTGACCACGGGTACTGATATATTTCATCGAATCATCCTATAAATTACGAATTATTTGGCTATTTTGGCTTCGGATAGGGAGGACAAACGCACTAAGTTACAACTATTCGCTCATCCTTTAGACATACGAAGTGTTACTTACTAATTATTAAATATAATAAAATCAATAACTTATCATTAATATAAAAAAACTAATCTTGCTGTTACTTCTTAAAATCGCTAACCATTTATCAAAAGCAATACCATTTACGGCAAGCATAGAATAGAAGATATCAGGTCGCCGCTTATTTTAGCACTACATAATGGTCAGCTTATTCCCATCTTTACGCACTCTTTTGCAGCAAGGCGTAATAAAAACCATCACCACCTTTATGGTCCTCATCCTGATAGACCGGCAGACATTGACGCCCAATGGCTTGCTCAATTCCCCAATTACAGTCCTCGCCAGCAAAGGGAACAACCATCGCATCGTTATGACGGCTTAAAAATGCCTGCATCTGCTCGACATTTTCGGCCTTCAAAATAGAGCAGGTGATATACAGTAAGTAACCGCCAGTATTGAGCGGCCCCCACAGATTGTCCAAAATTTGTGCTTGCAACGTGACGGTCTGCGCGACATCGGCTTCATTGCGCAGCAAAGTAATATCAGGGTGACGGCGGATGACACCTGTCGCAGTGCAAGGCGCATCTAACACGATAGCATCAAAGCCTGCCTGCTCTGCCTGCTTGACTTGCCACTGCGTCGCATCGGCACAGACAATGTCCAAGTCTAAGTCGCGCTTGGACATTGCTCTTGGTAGCTGCAGCCGTTCTAAATTCTCAAAGATACGTGTAATCCGTGCTGACTCATTGTCGATAGCGGTTAGACTTACTTGATTCACAGGTAGCTTGGCTTGTTTCACGTGAAACTTATCACTATTAATGGTGTTGTCACTAAGCGCCAAATCAAGTAATTCTAACCAGTGGGCAAGCTTGCCACCTGGTGCCGCGCAAGCATCAAGTAGCCTTAATGAGCGTGGTTGGTTATCTTCTTGACTTGTAACCTTATGATTAATCAAGCTGTGGATGATGGGGGCAGCCAGTTGGGCATGGGCATCTTGAACACTGACCATGCCTTCAGCAAAATATGGCAATCGACTTACAGCGACGCTCTCTTGCAGATGAATCACCTCTTGGCGAACAGTTAGCCCCTCAGATTGTGCAGTATCAGAGCAGTTGGCAGTTGGCTTAATGCCGGTGCAAAGCGTGAGAACCTCTGCCTTGATGTCTGCTTCATTAAGCTCTGCTAGATAGGTGGTGGCATCAGATTCGAGCAAATTAACCCGTAAAAACATCGGCGCTGCTTGGCGTAGACCTAGTGTCAAGCTACTGTACTGCTCACGCCAGTCCGTCTTCAGCCGCTGAGCCAGCCAATTGGGTAAGCTATGATTTTTATCGCATTTTTTGCGGAACTTATGGGTATTTTTAGCGACCTTGCGCAATATTGCATTGACTAGACCAGACGCGCGCGCCAGATCAAGCTGTTTTACCGCTTCTACGGTCTCGTGGATGGCCGCATGATCGGCAACCTGTAGATATAGCAGCTGGGTAAAACCGACTTGAATGGTCGTTCGTACTGCCAGCTCTTCAATGGGGTTGTCAGCTAATGAGTCGAGCAGCCTGCTGGTCGCATGCCATTGACGTAATGTAGTGAGTAGCAGCGCGTGCGCGAAGCCCTTATCGTCACCACTTAGACTATTCAGTAGCGGGTCTAATAAGCCGCTCAAAGACTGACCTTGCTGAATGGCGAGCAGTGTCTCAATCACCTTAGCCCTAACATTGACCCCTAGCTTGCTCATATCTCATCACGCCCTATTTTATGATCCGTCGCCTGCGGCATTGATGACTGAAAGCTATCACCGTCGTTTAGCTGGTTGCCATGGCATATTTGCTCAGCAGTGACAGCTTTGCTTCCAGCAAATTGTAGCTCGGTCAATCGCAAGGTAGTTGCCATGTCATCGGCTTGCTGCTGCTTGCCGCAAGCGACCAAAATAGCATTTTTTCCCACACTGATAATGCTACCAGGCTGTGCCACAGTGGTTTGACTCTGATTGACTGGCATAGCTGCCAATATCTTGACCCGCTTGAGCTTATCATCTTCTTTTAAAAAAGTATAAGTACTTGGGTAGGGATACATACCGCGAATTTGCCGCTCAATGGTATCGGCGGGTTGATGCCAGTCAATCTCACCTTCGGCTTTGCTCAGCTTTTCGGCATAGTTGGCACAGCTATCGTCTTGACGCTCAGCATTCGCTTGATAACCATCCAAATCTTTGAGCACAGTAATAATGGCTTGTGCACCAAGTTCTGCCAACTTATCATGTAAGCTTGCGGTAGTATCCTCTACTGAGATAGCACATTCAGCTTTGTAAAGCATGTCTCCAGTATCTAGCCCTTTATCCATCTGCATGATGGTAATGCCCGTCTTATCATCACCCGCTAAGATAGCGCGGTGAATAGGTGCAGCGCCTCGCCAGCGAGGTAATAGTGAGGCATGAATGTTCAAGCAGCCATAGGTCGGTATCGCCAAAACGCCCGTAGGAAGTATCAACCCATAAGCCGCGACCACCATAATATCTGGTCGATAGTTGGCTAAAGTTTCACGTGAAACTTTGCCTTCGTCTGTAGATTTCTTGAAGGTTGAAGGCTGCTCTACTGGGATATCATGGGCCAATGCTAGGGTCTTTACTGGTGAGGCAGTTAGCTTCTGGCCACGGCCTGCTTTACGATCGGGCTGGGTATATACCGCCACAATATCAAGATTCAATTCAGCTTGCTTGTCGATAAGAGCTTGCAAACTACTGGCGGCAAATTCTGGCGTTCCAGCAAATATTACTCGGCGTCTAACCGCTGATGCGTTAGCCGTAGAGGTATTGCTAAGCTTGGTGGCACTATTAGAACGGTTGGGGTGCGTCATGGTCATAGGCTAATTGATGATGATCAAGGTTGTTGAATGAATACTAATGCTTGCATTATAGGGCAGTTTGCCTTATATCGCTACGGCTCAATCTTTGCGATGCCGAGCTTATCTAGACAATGCTATACTAAGTCCATTATTACATTGCCATACACTGCGTTTGACTCACGGGTCCGATACTTTCATGAAAAAAAAACCCTCCTTACAACGCATATTTAGATTCTATATTTTGTCACTCGCGGTTATGTTGGCAATGTATTATTATTTGGCTTATATCACCGTTATAGAACAGCAGCATCAACGTAGCCAGACTCTATTTTTGCGCTTAGTTCATGAGATAAAAGACCATGATGTCAGCAATCAATCCCAGCTGAAAAGCCTATTAAAAAAGCCATTTTTAAAAGATGTTAGCTATCAGCTGATGGCAATGGCCCCTTCAGGCCAGACCTTTATTTATAACTACTACCTTTCTGATGAAGACAATCGTGAACACAGCTCACTGCCACTGCCTACCCCTCTTCATCAGGACAATCAGTACACGATCGATAATGCCAAGTTATCTGGCTGGATAGACTTAGAGAATGGTTATCAAATCCATGTCAACATATATCACCCGCCTGCTACTATCCACTGGACATCCTTACGCTATTGGCTGCCTTTATTAGTAGCTTTTACTTTATTGATGATTTATCTGGTTTTGGTATTGAAGCGGCGCTACGAGTGGGAGCAGTTGATTCAATACACCGAAGGTCTCTCCTTATACTCTAAAGAGATTTATTCGCCGCCGACGTTTACCCAGTCCAATGCCACAAAAGAGTTTTTGCGAATGGGCCATGCGCTAAGTCGAATCAACTACCATCTGCATAAAAATTACCGCCGCTCTCAGCTATTAACCCATCGCTTGGATCGACTGATTGATCACTCACCCTTACCGATGCTGACTATCAAGCGCCATGGTCAGATTAGCTTCTTCAACCAGCGTTTTGAGCAAGTTTTTGCCACTTCTTTTCAGCGCGGTGTCGCTTATACCTTAACCGACTTTATTACTGGAATCGATAAAGCCACGCACCAAACCTTAACCAAGCTCAGCGCTCAGCGAGTGACCCGAACGCTCTTAGTCAAAAGTTTAGAAGACAATCAAACCTATCAGCTGCATATTATGCCTTGGTTTGGAGAGCATGGTCAGATTCATGGATTTACTGCTTTATTGAGCAATATCAATGTGTTTACAGAGCAAATCAATGACGCTTATTCTCAGCTGCAGCGCCAACAGACCCGCTTAACTGACTTCGAGCAGCTGTGGTCAGTCATGGGTCATGAGCTTCGTACCCCACTTGCGGGCATGATAGGCATGATGGAGTTGCTCAGTTCTGACAATTTAGAGGCTGAGCAACAAGAGACTCTTGCGACGCTAAAGCAGAGCAGCCAAGCTATGCTGACCATGCTAAACAGTATGCTAGATATGGCAAAGATGGATGCGGGCAAGCTAAAAATCGAGTCAGAAATGGTCGATATTTTGAGCCTGTGTCAGCAGGTCTGTGAGCTGATGGTAGGCAATGCTCGACGAAAAGGCATTGAGCTACATTATTTCTTTGATCCGCAGTGTCCAAGATACCTAAAGACAGATACCGGAAGACTGCGACAGATACTCATGAACCTAGTGGGCAATGCCATCAAGTTTACCCAATCAGGGTATGTGGCGCTGATTATTGAGCCTATGATGGCAGATGACTCGCGCTATGTGCCGCCTAGTAAAGCCCATAAGCACTATTCTGGTGTCAATAGTGCATCCAGTAACGCTTTGCTAACCTCACAGACCTATCCTTATAACCAGTCCCACAGTCAAACCTACTTAGCTTCCAACAGCAGCGTTATTGCGCATTTGTCGTCTGCTTCTGCTCAGACTTCAGGCCCCCCTAACCCAGCGGCAAACTGTCCATTAACCAACAACGATCAGCAGTGGTTGTGCTTTAGTGTGAAAGATACAGGTATTGGCATCGAAAAAGCAGAACAAAAGAAACTATTCTCCTTTTTTAATCAGGCCAACGACTCTATCAGTCGGCAGTATGGTGGCTCAGGACTGGGATTGGCTATTTCCAATAATTTTGCGCAGTTACTCGGTGGTTATATTCATTTAGACAGCACCGCTAATGTCGGCAGCACTTTTAGCTTATGCTTGCCTAGAGTCACACCCTCTTACCAGCCTGTCTATCTCTTTAATACAGACTTATCATCTACCTTCTTGGTGGCTTTTGTTCAGCAAGAGATTAGCGCTCATTATCTAAGCCAACTCTGTAACTATTTACTCATTCCTGCTATTTTTCGCACTAGCATTGATGATTCAAGCATTCAGAGTGTCTCCCAGCAATTAACCAACGCCGCTAATGCGAACTTAACGACTATTTTACTTATCGATTACGAGCTGTATCAGCAAAGTGACACTAGCAAGCTTGAACCGCTTGCTCATTACGAAGCATTACCTAAGATACTCGTCAGTATGATGCCAGAGCGTGGTATTGCCTCTCAGACTATTGAAAAATTCGATGGCTACTTAGCCAAGCCATTAGATGTGGGCCACTTAATCTCAGAGATAAGCCGCCTCTCTCAAGCGACTTGGCAGCGCCACAGCCAAGCCAGCGCTAACGACGCTCAAGCGTCTTTAAATCAGTTCCTCGCCTCTTTAGAAGGAGAGGCTGATAACCTCAAGGATAATGGCGATATTGATAACAATGGCAATGTTAATGCCAAGCCAACGGTAACTACGCCTTCTTTACCACCTAGTGACACAGATAAATCAGATATAAAGTATGACTCTGATTCTAATGTCGTCAGCGATGACGCGGTCTCTAACGCTCACTCTACTCAGCCTGACTCTCCTTTAATCTTGGTAGCTGAGGACAATCCTATGAATCAAAAAGTCGCCTGCAAAGTACTTGAAAAGCTTGGCTACCGTAGTATCGTCGCAGAAAATGGCGCAGCAGCAATCCAGACTCTCAATCAATACCCTAACGAAGTTGGGTTAATTTTAATGGACTGCCGCATGCCTATTCTCGACGGTCTATCCGCCACCGAACAGATCCGTGCTGATAACAATAACATTCCTATCATTGCGCTAACCGCCAATGACACGGATGAGGACCGCAATGCCTGCCTGCAAGCGGGAATGAATAGCTTCCTCGCTAAGCCACTGAATAAAGACAAGCTCTCCACTGTGCTTAAGCAGTTTTTGCATAACCCTAACCCCACTAATTAGAACATGACAAATTCTAGTTATTAAAAAACCCTAGCAGTTAGCTGACAACGACTAGGGTTTTGCAAATAAGCTAAGGGCAACTAGAGACTGCTTGCCACGATTAGTCGCATTATTGCGCTTTAGTGCTAAAGATAACCTCATACGGCTCTGAGCTAGCACCGTTAACAGAGGCCTGATAGGTGACCCGATAAGTCTGATTGGGCTGTAGCGCAGTGAGTGGCATCAATATGACCTGCGTCGGCTCTAATATATGATTGGGGTCATTTTTTGCAGTGAGCGCCTGAAGGGCAATC
Source organism: Psychrobacter pygoscelis (assembly GCF_004335015.1). GTDB lineage: Bacteria > Pseudomonadota > Gammaproteobacteria > Pseudomonadales > Moraxellaceae > Psychrobacter > Psychrobacter pygoscelis. Next base: position 807,147 of record NZ_RQRU01000002.1, on the reverse strand, counting down.
TCATTATTCGCCGCATCAGTCATCTTGTAATTGCTCACTCTTAGACTGCCATTGGCTAGGATAAAAATTGGCTGACCAATGGGGTCTTTTGCCAAGTTTCGATTGGTATTGCTAAAGGGATTGGGAGACTCATGTTTAAGCTCATATTGAGTGCCGACTGTGCCTGTACACGGGTAGCTAATGACCTGATTGGGCGGTGTTCTAATATTATCTCTTTGTACCGCTAACACCATCTCAAGCACACTGGCCTGCCCGTCAGTATTACCACCACCCTCCAATTTAAACGGCGACTTCATTGGCGTGCGGCCATACCCTATACCGATATCAGCAAACTCTGGACTCAGTAAGCTCGCCATATGATACGGTGCTGCCAGCAAGCCATTAATACCCTTCAAGGCAAGTTGCTCATCGCCATTTTTGTCAAAGTATGTATCATTGAATCTCAAAAAGGATAGATTTTCTGCAACCGTATAATAAGGATAGTTTACGGCTACCGCTTTGGCACCTTTTCTCGAGGTAGTAGATAAGCGATCAGCCACTGCTCGCCCTGAGTAATAGGGGTTTTTAGTGCCACTAAATTCGTCAACACCCGTCTCATAGTGACCTTGAAAGGGCTGAGCACTAAACTGAGTCATATGCAGCAGGTAGTTGGTATGGTTGTTGGCCGCCATCATCAGCTTTGAGTTCGCATTTAGACCACCAAAGCCGCAAGTCTCTCGCCGCGCATTTAAGCGCTCAAATACCGCTCGCTCGCTTTGAGTCATGGTAATACCATCATAAGATGGCGTAGAAGGCGGAGGTTGATCAGTAGAGGGTTCAGCTGGTTTAGAGGGGTTGGTTGGCTTAGAGGGAGCAACTGGCGTGACAAGCACTTCATCAGGCTTCGCGACTTGACCGCCCTGAGGAGGGTTAGGTTTAGGGGTCGGCGCCGTATCGGAGGGGGCAGAGGGCGTGGTAGGGACAGGGCTTGAATCACCGCCACCGCCACCACACGCGGCTAATGAGGCTGTCAGTACCGCTAAGGGCAGTATTCGAGTGATTAAGGAATGATTAACCGTCGGCGAGAATTTCATAAAGGCGTCGTCCTGAAGGGCTGATATCAAGAAAAAGGTAAACTTATTATAAGGTTAGCTTACAACAAAGGGTATAAATAGTGACCATATAAGTGGACATAATAAGAGGTCATAATGTTAGTAAATATAGTCAAGCCACAATAAAACTAAAAAAGCCTAAATCCAAGAATACACTCAAAAAATAACCTTTATATTAACGGTCAAAGTATCAATCAAAACCTCTAGTAAGCCATAAGCCTTAGCAATAAAGAATATAGTTACGCTATCTCAAGCTAGACTATATAACTTATGCCTTAGCGTTAAATATTAACTCACAACTCTAGCGATAACATTGACATTTAGCGTAGCATAATTATGCCAAGTAAGCGCTCTATCTCAGTGTTGGAGTTAGGATCAGCAGATTGTTCGCATGACATGTGGTCAATCCGGCACCGAAGCTTACTGACAGTGTTATTGCGCCAGTCCATCAATCCACTATTACGCCTCTATCGTGGTTTTATAAAACCATTCTCTGCCAAAAAGGCTTCCGTGAGCCCAGACGACGACTGATCAGCTTTGCTTGATGCTCCGGTCCTCGGTGACTGCTGTTTTAGTAGCAAACGCTCAAGATAACGCGCGACGACATCGACCTCGATATTGACCTTACTACCAACCTGCCAATGCTGCTCGATGTTAGTCACTTTGGCGGTATGCGGAATAATGTTCAGACAGACCACATTATCTTTTACCAAATTAGTGGTTAGGCTGATACCATCTACCGTAATCGAGCCCTTAGTCGCTGTGTAATAAGCTAAAGACTCAGGCAACTCAATCTCAAAATAGATTGAGCGAGCATCTTGGCGACGCTGGCTGATAATACCGACACCATCGACATGACCAGAGACAATGTGTCCGCCAAAACGAGTGGTAGGCAGCATGGCCTTTTCTAGATTCACTTTGTCCCCTGGTTTCCACCACTGCATGGCCGTCTTAGCTAGAGTTTCACGTGAAACATCTACGGAGTAGCTTGTGTCAGATAATGCGACTACTGTCAGACATATCCCATTTGAGGCTATTGAGTCGCCAAGAGATACATCAGTTAAGTCTAAAGCAGCGGCTTCTACGGTCAGACGAATATCACCCCCTAGCGGAGAGAGGGCTTTTATCACGCCTGTACTTTCAATAATACCAGTAAACATATGCTTCCTTTATAAAGGTTTGAAATATTAATTGCTGCCGCCTTAACTGCGTTAAACCAGCATAGATTTAACCTAATTCGCTGAGCTTATAGCCGCTCTTACCCTTTACGCAAATACTGCTGATTAATTTAAGTTTAACGCTACAGCTCATAGCATCACACAATACAGAACATGGCTGTGGATAACTTTTAATTGAGAGCGAATTTTTATAGAAATTTCACGTGAAACCCGAAGTTATCCACAGCTGCACAATAATTAAGGGTTTTACCTCTAATCACAGACCATTATGTCTACACGCCTTTAAAATCAAGCTATTAAATGATAACTAACTTTAATGCTAGCCTTATAAAAGTTCCACATGAAACCCAGTTATCCCCAGTTTCACGTGAAACTAATATTTTTTAAATAAAGCTTGGTATAAGTTAGGCCAACTGTGGATATCTTATTAGCCTATTATATCGTGGCCTCATCCTTAAATCTTAGTCGCGATAAATGCAGTCAAATGTTAAGCGTACTGAGCAGGCTGAATATCAACTTAGTGGGTAGTTTTTTGATCAATCTCTCAGTATCTAGTTGAGTGTCGAAGCAATATATTAAAATACCAGTTAGATTTCACTCATGGTGACCCTATTAGGCATTTACTCTTGAAAGTGGTTCTGCAATGCTCAAATGATATTAGGCTGACCACTGTGCAAACTTACAAAACTAAGCGCAGTATTTCACAGTGGGGTAAATACTAGCTTTAAATCGTTACCAATTAAGGTATGCGAGACACACTGGAATCTCAACTGCTCGGTGAGGCTTGCAAGCTCGAATTGCATCATCGGCCGCGCAGTGCTGCCTAGCAAGCATGGAGCCTGGTAAACGATCAGCTCATCGACCAATCGGGCTTGCAAAAAGCTGCTTGCTAGTTGCGCTCCTGCCTCTACCAACACATCAAAACACTGATACTCAGCTACCAGACTTTGCAGTAGCGCTCGCAAGTCGTCCTGCCGCCAAAAAAGAGTGTCTGAGCGCTGGCAAACCTCATAGTCAGCCGTGTGACTAAGTCGTGACCTTCTATCGATCACCACTACTTTTGGTTGGGGTATTTGTTTCACATCCACCCCTAGCTCGTTTGAGCGCACGTTTAAGCTAGGATTATCCGCTATTACTGTACCACTACCGGTAATAATCGCCGCACTCCTCGCTCTAATCTTTTGTACGTCGTTTCGAGCTGCTGGACCGGTTATCCATTTGGATTCTCCTGAAGCCATGGCTGTCCGACCATCTAAGCTACTGGCTATCTTTAGGCGAACAAAAGGCAGGCCGGTACGCATGGCCTGCAAAAACCCAGGATTGAGCGCCTCAGCCTGTTTTTTCATTACCCCAACGACCACTTCGATACCTGCCGCCTCTAGCATAGCAACACCTCGGCCTGACACACTAGGATTGGGGTCTAATCCAGCAACAACAACTCTAGCAACTTGCGCTTTGATAAGCGCGGCTGCACAAGGTGGCGTTCGACCGGTGTGACTACACGGCTCTAGCGTGACATAAGCACACGCCCCAATACTATTATCCCCCGCCTCCTTTAGCGCGAAGACTTCTGCATGCGGCTGACCCGCTTGAGGATGAAAGCCTTGACCCACAATTTGCTGATTTTTTACGATGACACAGCCGACAGCAGGATTGGGCCGCGTGGTATATAAGCCCTGCTTTGCCACCTCGATAGCGAGGCTCATAAAATAGCTATCTTGCGCTGTGAGGGCAGCGGATGAAGAAAGACTCGGGTTCATAGAAGCTGACATATCGACTCACAGGTTAAAGAAAGAGTAAAAGTGACATTAACATTAGCTAAGCAGCGGTTTGCAACGACAAAGAGTTTGAGGGAGTATGAGCTAAAACCTAAAAACTATAGGCCACTAGGTTAGATCATCTGGGCGAATATTAGCCAGCTCCTTTTTAAAGGCTTCGATATCCTGAAAGTCGCGATAGACACTAGCAAAACGTACGTAGGCGACATCATCTAGATCTTTTAGCTCGCTCATCACAATCTCACCTAAAACTTTACTGCTAATCTCCCGCTCACCCATCTGCCGGACTCGTTTTTCAATGCGGCTAATCATACCTTCTTGACCATCGGTGGTGACAGGGCGCTTTTGCAGCGGCAGCTGAATAGAGCGGCGAAGTTTTTCATTATCATAAGGTTCTATCTTGCCACTAGACTTAATAATTCGCGGCATAACCACCTCTACCATCTCAAACGTGGTAAAGCGCTCTTGGCATAGACTACACTGACGCCGTCTACGCACCTGAGCACCTTCTGCTGCCAATCTTGAGTCAATAACTTTGGTTTCAGAAGCGTTGCAATAGGGACAGTGCATGACAGATCCTAACTGGTAAAGCTCTTACTGAGCATGAGTGAAAATTAATGGGCTTGAAGAAGATCTAAAGTACATAAGTACTTATTACATAGGTACTTATTACATAGGTACTTATATAGACTGTGCAACACCATGGTCATTCCATGCCATGGGTACTTATTACATAGGTACTTATATAGTAAGCTCACTCTAAAAAGTAGCCGGTGTGCCACGAGGATGAATTTTTGTAGCCTCTGACAGAGGCCAGCCTTAGCGCTTTTATTTAGCAACCTGATATTCATCCATCGGCTATTTACCAATACAAAAACTACCGAATATCTTTCCTAGTAAGTCATCTGCACTAAATTGTCCCGTAATCTCTCCTAGGCTAACTTGCGCTTGACGCAAGCTTTCCGCCACCAACTCACCAGCAGCAAACACGGTTAACTGCTCATAAGCCTGCTCTAAATGAGTGGCGGTACGTTTCAGCGCATCGATATGCCGAGTACGCGCTATCATACTATTTTCAGGTGGATGAAAGCCTACCTTAGCACATAAGCCATCAATTAACCGCTCAATTCCTTGCGATGTTTCACATGAAACATTGATTTGTTGATAGCCATTTATCTCGCTTACCGCTGCTAGCGACTGCGCTAATAGATCGCACTTATTACCGATGATTAGCAAGCGCTCAGGGGATGGTAGTTGACCAAATAACTGCTGGGCAAGTGCCAGAGGATCAGCATCTTGAGTAATGTCATAGACCAGCAGCAATAAGTCGGCTTGATCGATAGCACGGCGCGCCCGCTCAATACCCATGCGCTCTACTGTATCTGTCGTCTCTCTAAGACCGGCGGTATCAGTGAGGTGCAGAGTTAAGCCATTGAGTACTACCGTCTCTTGCAAGGTATCGCGCGTCGTACCAGCAATCTCCGTAACAATTGCCCTTTCTTGTCCGGCTAGCCGATTGAGTAAGCTTGATTTGCCCGCATTTGGCCTACCTGCGATCACCACATCAATACCATCGCGGAGCAGCTGGCCTTGCTGAGCCGTTGCTAATACCTGCCGGATTTGAGCTTGAATGTTACTAACCTTCGACTCAATCACCCCATCAGATAAGAAGTCTACGTCCTCTTCTTCTGGAAAGTCAATCGCCGCCTCGACGTGCAGCCTTACGTTGATAAGCTGCTCAAGTAAGTCATTTATCTGTGCAGAGAACTCTCCGCTAAGGGAGCGGATAGCACTACTGGCTGCTGCCACACTGGTCGCATCTATCGCATCAGCAATAGCTTCGGCTTGCAGTAAATCAAGCTTATCATTATCAAAAGCGCGATAAGAGAACTCACCAGCTGCGGCTTGTTTAGCGCCCAAATCAAACACCCGCGCCAGTAGCTGATTTTGCAAGATCATACCACCATGACCTTGCAGCTCAATCACATCTTCGCCAGTAAAGGAGTGCGGTGCTTTAAAATATAACACCAAACCTTCGTCAATTACCTGACCTTGAGCATCATAGAATCGGCAAAAACTGGCCAGCCTTGGGGTGAATTTGCTTTTGTTAGTAAGCTTACATGCGATGTCATAGGCTTTGCTGCCTGACAGACGAATGATACCGACACCGCCGCGACCTATTGGCGTGGCGATAGCAGCAATGGTAGGGGGCTGAGTTAAACTCTGCGAGGAGGCAAAAAGGGCGGCGGTCACAAGTCATCTCAATAGTAATCAAAGCTGTATTATAAACAGCTACTGCAGCCCTGACAAAATAAACTGCGCCGCACCAGCGCATTACTATCCATTAGTGCTACGCAAACAAAGCTCAAAAGTTAACTGGTTGAGTAACCTAGATAACCAGAGAGGATAAAGGGGCGATAAAAGGGGATTAGTAATAATGCAATTAAAAAGCAACGAGCTGGCGATTGATACAAAAAGACCACCGCAGTAGCGATGGTCTTTTTATGAGTAGCACCTTATTAATGTTTGCTTTAATAGCCCTTAATCTAACACCTTAACGGTTTTACGCTTTTGCTCTTCTTCTACCTTTTTATTGACGATATATTGCTGCGTCATACTAAATAGGTTGTTGACAGTCCAGTAAAGCACCAAGCCTGCTGGGAAGAACAACATAAAAGCGGTAAAGATAATAGGTAAGAACTTCATCACTTTGGCTTGCATTGGGTCTGCAGGCTGCGGGTTTAGCTGCTGCTGAATGAACATCGAGGCTCCCATGAGCAGCGGTAAGATAAACCAAGGGTCCATTGCCGATAGATCATGAATCCACAATATCCAAGGCGCGTGACGTAGCTCCACGCTCTCAACCAGCACCCAATATAGAGCTAAGAAAATAGGCATCTGTAGTAAAATCGGTAAGCAGCCCGCCATTGGGTTGACTTGCTCTTCTTTATAGATGGCCATCATCTCTTGCGACATCTTCATGCGGTCATCGCCCGCTTCTTCTTTTAGAGCCTGAAGTCTTGGCGCAATGGCACGCATCTTAGCCATTGAATAGTAGCTCTTATTTGAGAACCACATGAGGGCAATCTTCACCAGTATTGTCAAGACAATGATCGACCAGCCCCAGTTGCCAATTAGCTTATGAATACCATCAAGTAGGGCAAACAAAACCTTGGATATAGGCCATAATAAGCCGTAGTCGACCGTCTTATTCATCCCGACAGCCACGTCTTTTAGCTCTTCTTGTACCTTAGGTCCCGCATACAAGGTGGCGGTTAACGTGGTCTGATTATTCGGAGCGATGACGATAGGCTGACTGTTAAAGCCAATGAAGTAATCATTGCCTGTCTCACGGCTGAAGAAGTTGCCCGTAAAGTTATCTGGTGTCCAAGCAGAGACAAAATAGTGCTGAACAATACCCACCCAGCCTTTATCACTGGCAGTCGTTAACTTACCATCATTGAAGTTGCCAAACTTGAGCTTATTATAAGGATCATCTGGGGTTCCCCAAGCACCACCTAAGTAGGTAGCCATGCTTAGTGCGCCCTTGTCTGCCATGCCAGGGTCTTTACTGTCATCACGCTTTAACTGCGCAAATAACTGCCCCTCCCAAGGATTGCTAGACGCATTCTGGATGGTGTAGCTGACATCAATAGGATACTTGTCATGGGTAAAGGTAAAGGTCTTGGTAATAGTCACGCCATCTTTTGTATAGGTCAACGGTACCGATAGCGTCTGTTGCCCTTCCTTCATGACATAATTGGTCGCACTGTGTTGATAATTGGCACGGCCAGCCGCAGTATCTATACCATTTTTACCAATTAATCCCGACTGAGCGACATACACACGATTGCTATTATTCTCTAACAATACAAAAGGCTCAGAGCTGTCTAAAGTAGCGTTATATTGCTTTAACGCAGCGTAGACAATATCACCGCCTTCGGGGTTGATTTGGATATCATAGCGATCTGTAGTGACGGTGATCAACCCATTATCTTGAGCCGCACTAGCGCTGCTAGCTGCTGCAACATCGGCGCTCACTGCCGTCCCAGTAGGGATAGTGTGCACCGGAATATCACCCGCTGCACCGGTAGTAGAAGGAATATCTGAGCCAACTGTTACCGCCGTCTCGGGAGCCGTTGCCGCTACTGGCGCATTGGCATAATCATCGCGCCAAGCCAAGATTAGCAGATAAGCTGTGATCAACATCGCAATGATGATCATCACTCGAAATATCTTTTGCATAGAGCATTCCTAGAATTAATTAGGGCATGTAATACCAGACGTGGTTCTGACTTTATTGCATCACTACTTAACAAAATCAATCACTGCAGCGCTGTGTGACATCAGCAGCCATAGTCATCAATAAGACCAGATTAAGACAGGACAATTAGTCTAATTACATAAAATGGTGCTCATTTTACTAAAAAAACGCAGTAATTGATACTGATGCCCGTAGCCCTATAGGCAGCGGTACAATTTAGTGCCTGTTGCCGCAGCTACTTTGCAGCTGGTTATCTGTCTATAGTCAATCAACCAAAGTGAATTTTGTAGCCTCTACATCGCTCGGCCAAAGACTACGTAGCATCATAGCTGCCACTGAAAGCTTCATTGAATCAGCCCATATCTAGCAAACCTTAAAAGAGCTTTCGTTGTGAGTACTGGCTTATCAAGCACACAGGCTTAATACCTCTATGTCTTAACAGAGACAAGCGTTAAATATCAGTGCTTAACAAGGCCAGGCGCTATTATTCATAAGTTGGCTTAAGCGCGCCGCGTAACTGCTGGTCGGAAGGTAGACATAATGGCGATAGCTTAACGGCAACTGCAAAGGGGTCTGCAGGTATCGATAATGATATTGATATAAGGGCACAGGCACAAAATCCACACCATGTCCGCCCCAAGGATGACAACGACAAACTCGCTTAAAAGTTAATTTACTGCCGCGCCAAGCCCCATGCCAAGCTAAAGCCTGACGGCCATAAGCTGAGCATGTAGGATAATAACGACATCTTGCTGGGATTAATGGGCTTATAAATAATTGATAAATACCAATAATCTTATCAAATAAATAATAGAAAAATTTATTTATCTTTTCTTTTAAAAAATTCATTTATTTATTTTTATTATTTTTTTAAAAATATTATTTATTTGATTATTTAAATTTTTATCATCTAAATCATCAGTTGATTTTTTGACAATAAAAACAATATCAACGGCTTCTAATTGTGCAGCTTGCTGTCTAAATTTCTCTCTGATATGCCGCTTAATTCTATTTCTAGCTACTGCAGTAGGTACTTTTCGTTTCGTTATTGCCATACCAACTCTAGGGTGAGACAGCTCATTAGAGCGAATGAAAGCCATAAGATGGGCTTGATGCAGCTTACGTTCAGGGGCGTCAAATACGTAGCGAAATGCTGCAGGCGTAAGTAAGCGCTGCGCTTTGGTAAAAGTAAAGGTGGCATCAGGAGCAAGGTTTGTCATAGTGAACAGCTCTGGCATAAAAAGTAACTTTATCTAGAAGAAAAGAAGACAGGGCGGGAGACAATTAAGTTTCCAACCTGCGTCAAGGCACAAATAAGCAAACACACAAACTAGCTTAAACGAAGATAGCATAAATGGCTGGCGACCACTGTCATTTCTCTGCATACATGGCGCTAACCCTAACACAGGCAACAAAGTTTCGAAAAGTTTCGAGCATAAAAAAACGCCCCGAAAGGCGTCATTTTGATCGTAGCAGCTTACTAATTATTGCTACTAACTACTCAAACTTACTAAACCGTTAAACGATGACGGCCTTTTGCACGGCGGCGTGCTAAAACTTGACGGCCTTTTTTGGTGGCCATACGAGCACGGAAGCCATGAGTGCGTTTGCGTTTAAGAACGCTGGGTTGAAAAGTACGTTTCATAACTCACCTATGTAAATACGTAAACAGTTAACTAAAAATGGCAATAACGCAGAATTATATCATTGCTGTGTAACAGGGTCAATGACTGATTAGAGTTATAGCTGCACTCTAGGTTATGATTATTGAGCGCTACTGGGGGTAACAGTTCCAACTTATTATTTATATTATCTAAAAATTTAGATTAGTTACACTATTGAAACTAGCTAGGTTATACACCATAGAAAAGATATCAATAAAGTCGCGTAGGGTACGGGTATAAATTTTTTAGCTGACTGCAAGCAAGCTGATAATCGTTACAACAAATTCACTCTAGAACTGCTATTTTTTATATTGAACTCACTGCATTTAACGGCTTTGCTGATAATAGAAACCACCGCTGTTTCCTAAAATTAAGGATCGCTACTTCCCATGAACAAGACCTATGACTCTAAGAACAATATCAAACAGACAGCTAATATTGCAGTATTAACGCTTACTATCACACTGTTTTATTAGCTGATGATTGCTGTTGAAGTTTAAGTTATCCACAGTGAAGAAACGTCCCTATAATAACTAATTAATAAGTATTTATTGTTGTTGTTAGTGAGTTGTATTCCTGTGGATAACGCAAAAAATATTATATATATCATATATTTAAACTATGGATAACTCTGTGAATAACCTGGGTACAACTTCGGGATAACTCGTGATTTCAAACTATCCCCAGAGTTATCCCCAAACTTATCCACAATAAATAACTATTTTATCCACAGGCAAAATATGCTACATTGCACCCTCCCCGACTCAGAGCACTTATTGGGTCGTTATTGCTGATTGACTTGCTGAGCAGTTAGCGAGCGTTTATTCAGTATAGCGTCTTGTCATTGTGGCCTCGTTGTCATGGCATGGGTGTTAATAAAGGGTTAGTGCTGCTAACTGATTGGTCATGGGCTAAATAGACAAACTCTAAATATATTTGAAGGTGACAGGTAGTATGTTAGAAGCAGCGGTATTGTGGGATAAGTGCCTTGATGATCTTAAATATCAAGTCAAACCTACCGTGTTTACTATGTGGCTTAGGCCCTTATCGGCTCAGATTGAGGGTGAAGTATTCATCGTTCGCGCGCCCAATGATTATTTTGTTGACTATGTCCGCAAAAATCATCTGCAAGATATTGAGCAGCTGGTTACAAAACATAGCAAAGATGCGATCAAGCAAGTTATCGTGCGTGTGGATAAAGCTTCAATACCCGCTGCAGAGTCGGAGTTTGCGTTAGCGCCGCAGCAGACCACTGACGCCAGTACGGCAATGTCACAAAATCCTGTAGCGACTACAGGATTTGATGCACGATTGGGGACGAACTTAGCCTCAGGCGCTGCTGATGTGTTACCCAGCGGTCAGATATCCTCTGCCGATGCCAAGTCACTAAGTTACTTAAACTCTGACTTTACTTTTGACACTTTTGTCACTGGTAAAACCAATAACTTAGCTTATAAAGCCTGCTACGAATTAACCAAGCGTCAATCACAAAACCGTCATAATCCTTTATTTATTTATGCCCCTTCAGGTTTAGGTAAAACGCATTTAATGCATTCAGTGGCACATCGTTATTTAAAACAACAACGTAGTTTTTATTATTTCACTTCTGAAAAATTTATTAATCAATTGGTTTATTCACTTCGAAATAATAAAATTGAAGAATTTAAGAAAAAAATAAAAAAAGTTGATTTATTAATTGTTGATGATATTCATGTGCTCGCCGGAAAAGTAAAAAGCAGTAATGAGTTTTTATCTTTATTTGCAGATTTCACCACAGGCGACAAACAAATTATTTTGGCCTCTGATCGTCATCCCTCTCAACTGACAGAGTTTGATGAGCGTTTTCGTTCACGCTTTTCTTGGGGCTTGTCAGTGCCCATCGAGCCACCAGAGATTGATACCCGGATGCAGATACTCCAGAAAAAAGCGGCACTCACAGGTATCGAGCTGCCCAAAGAGTGCGCGCTATTTATCGCCCAGAATGTGGTGTCTAATGTGCGACGGCTCGAAGGCGCGCTTAATCAGGTGGTTGCCAACGCCAATCTTACCGGTGCGCCGATTACTCTTGAGATGGTGCAGTACGCGCTAAAGGATATCGTAGCGATGCGGGTACAAGCGGTGAATATGGATAATATTCGCAAAGTAGTGGCCGAGTTCTATGATGTTTCGGTCAAGGATTTAATGGGGAAAAAGCGCACGCGTAGTATCGCTCGGCCTCGGCAAATTGCCATGGCTCTAGCGCGTGAGCTGACAGGGGATAGCTTTCCAGATATCGGTCAGTCTTTTGGAGGTCGTGACCATACCACGGTGATGCATGCTTGCGATAAGGTGGCCCAGCTGCGCGCCGAGGACCCAGTATTGGATAAAGATTACAAGTCCCTAGCGATGATGCTACAAGCAGGGTAAGGGGCGTGTCTGGGTGCGTTAAAGATGCGCTAGGCTGTTGGTGATAGGGCTACGCTAGGGCAAATAGAAAAGGGAATAGGCCAAACTGATGCTTGCTGATAATTTCGTAAGTTTAGCACCGTGTTAACTGTTAGGGATTTGGTTTATACTAAGTGCAGCTATTTTTAGGTATTTTCCACAAGCTTAGCCAGTAAGCTCAGTCTGTGTTAGCGGTATCGTTAAGCGAAGATAAAAGAGATACCAATAAGCTCATGCATGGTACTGGTATTAATTTTTTAGATTGAAGCTGCTATGAGCTGCTTGTGCAGTGGCTAGCTAACATTAACATGAATGACCGAATTGAGAGGTTGCGATAACAGGCGCGCCGAATTGAGTGGACTATTGTGATTGCTATTTCAATCCTAGTTGGTGCGAAAAATAACTAAAACGTCACCAGTCAAAGAATCTTAAGATAAGAGTATTTATTATGCAGCTAACGATTAATCGTGAGTTATTACTAAAAGCTATCAACCTAATCGCTAAGGCCGCTGATAAGCGTCATAATATGGTGATACTGGGTAATATCCGTCTTGAGGTCACTCCTGAGACCTTAGTATTAACGGCCTCTGATCTTGAGGTAGAGCTGATGGCGACGCTGAAGTTACCGCAAGGTGCTTGTTTGCAGCCAGGTAGCACTACGCTGCCTGCCATGAAGCTTAAAGATATCTGTAAGCTGCTGCCGGCGCAATCGGTTATTCAATTAGCGGCTCAGGACAATGCACGCTGCCTGTTGACCAGTGGTAAAAGCCGCTTTACATTAGGCACTTTGCCGGCCAAAGATTATCCCACATTAGGCTCTCCTGAACATATCACGCCACTGACCATTAGTCGGCACAAGTTGTCTGATCTTATGCACAAGACCTTGTTTGCTATGGCCATTCAAGATGTGCGTTATTATCTGACAGGGATGCTATTTGAGCTAGATCAGCGCCAGCTGACCACGGTAGCGACAGATGGTCACCGCTTGGCCTTAGCGCGAACCGCAGTCAATGTCGATGATGAGATCAGTATGCAGGCAATCTTGCCGCGAAAAGCTGTCATTGAACTTGAGCGCTTGTCCACCGAGCTTGCCAAGCTACTGGCTGATCAAGACAATATGCTCACGCTAAGCTTTGGACGCGAATTTTTGCAAGTCACCTTACCATTTGGTGATGTTGATAGTACTGGTCAGATTAGCGACAGCCTCATGGTAACCTTCACTGCGCGGCTTATTGATGGCAAATTCCCTGACTACCGCCGTGTTATCCCCAACAGTAGTGACAAGCTGGCCTTAGTCAATCAGGAAAAATTGACTGAAGTACTACGCCGGGTGTCTATTTTAAGCAATGAGAAGTCCCGCAGTGTGGTTTTTAGCTTTGCTGCCGATGGTAATGTCCAAGTCCGCGCCAATAATGCCGAGCAAGATGAAGCGGTTGAGATGCTGCAGGTCAAATTCAATGGTGAGCCGATTGAGCTGTCCTTTAATGCCGCCTATTTACAAGACGTATTGGATGTGGTGCAAGGGGACGTCCAGATGCATATGAGTCAGTCCAATGCCTCGGTACTGGTCAATCAGCTCGGTGATGAGCTACATCAGTATGTCATTATGCCAATGCGTATCTAGTCTTTATTTTGCTTATTCAAGTTAAGCTGTTGAGTGCTTTAGCCTATTTTAAATCGTTTATTGTCTTTAGCTACTCATCAGCTGGCGACCGACTATGATACAGCGTCTGCAAGTGACTGCCTTACGCAATATTGCTCGTGCCGATATTTCATTGGCACGTTGTAATGTGTTTATTGGGGATAATGGTAGCGGCAAAACCTCCTTGCTTGAAGCGGTGTTCCTATTGTCGCGCGGCAAAAGCTTTCGCCATCATCAGCCCAAGCGCTATATTCAGCACCATCAGCCGATGGTCACCGTGCATGCAACCCTTAGTGACTATACCACCCTAGCCATTCAAAAACAGCTCGATGCCACCACTGCACTCAGACTCAATCAAAATATTGTCTACACGCAAAGCCCGCTCACCCAGCAATTGCCCACGCTGCTGATAGATCCCTCGACGATGGATATGCTAGAGCAAGGTAGTGCCAGCCGTCGACAGCTATTAGACTGGCTCGCGTTTCACATGAAACCTGGCTTTCACTCTCAGTGGCTGGCCTATCAGCGCCTACTCAAGCAGCGCAACCGACTGCTCAAGCAAAGCCGGCAGCTGTCAGCTTCGCAGCGCCAAGAGCTAACGGCTTGGGACAAAGGCTTGGCCAATCATGCCGCGCTCATTCATCATTATCGCCAGCAAGTCTTTGCTGCTTGGCAGCCTTATTTTGCGCGCTGTCTACAAGCTTTATTGCCCAGTTATGCCGGCAAGCTGACCCTAAGTTACTCTCCTGGCTATGATGCGGATCACCCTCTTGATGAGCAGCTACAAGCCCGTATGACTCAAGATTTGCAACAAGGCTTTACGCGGATTGGTAGTCACCGCGCCGATATTCAGGTGCATTGGCACTCCCATCATGCGCATGACGACAGTCAGCAGCCTTTATCCACAGCCACGATCAAAGAGCAGGCGGCCAATGTACTCTCGCGCGGTGAGAAAAAGCTGCTGATTACCGCATTGAAGCTGTCACAGTTGCCGCTTTTATTAGCAGATTATGAGCAAACTTCTGCAACTGAGCAGGACTTAACTGCCGAGAGTATCGGTAAGAATCAGCATAATAGCGCCCAAGTGCCCAGCACTACTGATAGTCCTTTTAGGTTTACCCCAATCGTGCTTCTCGATGATATTACCGCAGAGCTTGATGAGCATGCTATTCAGGTCATGTTATCGACACTATCTCAGCTACCATGCCAAGTGTTTGTTACCAGTTTAACTCGCGAGATATTGCCCATCCTAGAGCAATATTGGTCAGACTATAAGTTGTTTCACGTGAAACAAGGCACTATAGCCTGGGCTGAAACATAAGTTAATCGCTTTAGCCACTGTCTTGTCCGTCTTCTTCTCCCTCTTTTTATTTTTCGTATTATTCTTACCTTGATCCGATCGATATCAGTATAAAGTTATAAAAATAAAATTATAAAAGTATCTATAAGGCTATTTCGCTTGATCAGTCGTGGTTAAAATCGCGGCTCAAAGTCATCGCTCAATCCCCCGAAAAACTCGGATAAATATGACGTAGGGGCGAAAAAATGCTATAATCCGATATCAAAAAATTATGTTTTTGTTGGTTGAATTTCCTGATCATTTTTATCAAGCTTACCCCGAGTCTTACCCTATCAGCTATGGGTTCCTCCAGCCGCTGAGCTAACCAAATGCTGGCTTTTGCATAAAAGACTTTTGAGTGAGCAAATGAGCAGACCAGAGCAACCGCTGAATCAAAATATTGATGTCCATTGACATCCTCCTTAATAAAGGAATCCCCATGAGTGAGCAACAGCCCCCTATCGATACCGATATCTTAACCGAAGCAGAGCTTGAGCAGCTGCCAGAAGACTACAGCTCCAAAAACATTCGAGTACTGCGCGGCCTAGAGGCCGTCCGAGTTCGACCTGGCATGTATATCGGTGATACCGATGACGGGACTGGTCTGCATCATATGGTCTTTGAGGTGGTCGATAACTCTATTGACGAAGCTCTAGCCGGACATTGTGATCAGATTGACATCATTATCCATGAGGATGAGTCAGTCAGCGTCATGGATAACGGCCGCGGTATCCCTGTCGATGTGCATCCTGAGGAGGGCGTCTCAGCCGCTCAGGTCATTATGACTGTCCTGCACGCCGGTGGAAAGTTCGATGACAATAGCTACAAGGTCTCAGGTGGCTTGCATGGGGTTGGCGTGTCTGTGGTTAACGCCTTGTCCAAAAAGCTTGAGCTGCATATCTGGCGAGAAGGCTATCACTATCAGCAAACCTATAGCGATGGTGTTCCTGATGGCGATATTGAGCAGCTCGAAGCGACTGATAAGACCGGTACGCAGATTCGCTTCTATCCTAGCCCAGAGGTATTTACTGGGACGATATTCGAGTATGAGATATTAGCCAAGCGTCTGCGTGAGCTGTCGTTTCTAAACTCTGGCGTACGTATTGTACTGACCGATGAGCGTATCGATAAGCGTCATGAATTTGAGCACAAAGGCGGCTTGTCTGAGTTTGTCTCCTACATCAACGCCGGTAAAGAAACCTTAAATGAGGTCTTTCACTTTGTCAGTGAGCAAGACGATGGTATCTCGGTTGAGGCAGCGCTACAATGGTCAGATACCTATAACGAAAAGGTATTGTGCTTTACCAATAACATCCCGCAAAAAGACGGTGGTACGCATTTATCAGGCTTTCGCTCGGCACTAACGCGTTGCCTAAACAGCTATATGGATGCTGAGAAGCTGATGAAAAAGGAGAAGGTCAACACCACCGGTGATGATGCGCGTGAAGGTCTGACCGCTATCGTCTCCGTCAAGGTTCCTGATCCTAAGTTCTCCAGCCAGACTAAAGACAAGCTTGTCTCAAGCGAGGTAAAGTCTGCTGTCGAATCGGCGATGCATGATAAATTTAATGATTATCTGCTTGAGAACCCCAGCTCAGCCAAAGCGATTGCCGGTAAGATTATTGATGCTGCCCGCGCTCGTGATGCGGCGCGAAAAGCCCGTGACTTAACACGGCGTAAGACCACGCTAGATATCGCCGGACTACCGGGTAAGCTGGCAGACTGCCAAGAAAAAGACCCTTCCTTGTCTGAGCTGTACATTGTGGAGGGTGACTCTGCGGGTGGCTCTGCTAAGCAGGGACGCAGCCGTAAGACGCAAGCTATTTTGCCACTAAAAGGTAAGATTCTAAACGTTGAGCGCGCGCGTTTTGACAAGATGCTGTCCTCTGCTGAAGTTGGCACGTTGATTACCGCGCTTGGCTGCGGTATTGGTCCTGACGAGTACAACCCCGATAAAGTGCGCTATCACAAAATCATTATCATGACCGATGCCGACGTCGATGGCTCGCACATTCGCACTTTGCTACTGACGTTCTTCTTCCGGCAAACGCCTGAGCTGATTGAGCGTGGCTATATCTACATTGCTCAGCCGCCCTTATATAAGATTAAAAAAGGCCGTCAAGAGCTGTATCTAAAAGATGATGAAGCGCTTAAAGCCTACCTTTTGTCCTCGACTATTGATGATACCAAGCTGCACATTAATGAAGATGCGCCTGCGATTACAGGCCAAGCATTAGAGCGTCTGCTCAACGACTATAACCAAACCCAGCTGGTCAAGGCCCGATTGCAGATTCGCTATCCGGCTATCTTACTTGATGCCCTTACGCATGTGCCTAAGTTGACCACTGACATGACGTATGACCGCGCTGTGATGGAAGAGTGGACAGCTCAGCTGCAGACTCAGCTTGATCACTTCGGTATCGATCTGCGTCCTGAGATTGAGCTGGATAATATCCATGCAAAAGTAAAAGCTCAAGACCAAGAGGCGGTGGATCTGTTAGAGGACGATACTGAGGCTACTGACCAAAGTGCCTCAGAAGCTGAGGCAATATCGACCAAAGCGCAGTGGCTACCCCGTATCACTATCTATGTGCATCAATTAGCTCAGCATTATCTGCTCGATAGCGGCTTTATCAACTCTGGCGAATATAGTCGTTTGATGCGTTTGTCAGCGCAATGGAACACCTTATTAGAGGAGACTTCTTTTATTCGCCGTGGTGATAAAGAAACCGTCCTTCGTGACTTTGATCATCTCTGGCAGCAAGTGATGTTAGATGCACGACGTGGCCTTGCTATCCAGCGCTATAAAGGTCTGGGTGAGATGAATGCTGATCAGCTTTGGGACACGACGATGGACCCTGAGCATCGCCGTATGCTGCGTGTCACCATTGAAGATGCTATCGCTGCTGATCATCTATTTACTTGTCTCATGGGGGATAATGTCGAGCCGCGCCGCGCCTTTATTGAAGAGAACGCGCTCACGGTATCAAACCTCGATATTTAGCGCTCAGATCAGGCTGACTCACCGGTATAGCCCATAGTGAAAACACCGCTTTGATTATCAAAGCGGTGTTTTTGGTTTCACGTGAAACTTTTAGCGGTTGTCCTTACTGTTCGTCCTGATTTGGCGTCAACACTGAGATAAGTAGCCACCCCCATCCCTTATAACTATAGAGGCGGATAGGCAGCGAGTTATAAAAAATGAGTGATATTATTTGGTTAGCTATTGCTTTAGCAATGAATGCATTTGCGGTAGCGATTGGATTGGCGGCCAAGTCCTCTAGACATACTTTAAGATTGGCCATACTAGCGGCGCTATATTTTGGTATTGCTCAAGGCGTAATGCCGTTAATGGGTTACTTACTTGGGGCAGTGATGCTCGGCTGATTGGCCTCAGCAGCACCATGGATTGGCGCTATTATTCTGCTAGCTTTAGGCATAAAAATGCTCTATGAAGCGCTAAAATCAGAAGATAGCGATGAGCTTATCGACCATGCTAATGAAGAAGAGCGCGTTAATAGCGCAAGAGTCAGTCAGCAGGTCATGCTATCGCTGGCGATTGCCACCAGTATCGATGCGATGGCCGCTGGCTTTACTTTAAACTTGCTGGCTTTAAATGCTTATCTCGCTTGCCTGATTATTGCCCTCGTCACTGCCATATGTAGCTTTATTGGCGTCTATCTTGGTCGTCAGTCGGGTACTTGGTTTGAGGATAAAGCGGAGATACTGGGTGGGTTAGTACTTATTGCTATTGCAATAAAAATGGTGCTATAGAATGCTCTATAACACCAAGGATTTGTCGGTAACTGCTATGGGTATTAGCTACCATTAGCTAGGTTAAGCTTTACTACCCTTGAGTACATTTTACTGCTTTAGCGCAAAGCGCCAAGCCAATATCCGCGTCATCTTTTGGCCGTGCTTCATATTCAGCACCGTCACCTTTCGTGCACCGGTGCGCTCAGCCAACTCTATCAGCGGCTTTAAGTTCTCAGACTTCGACACCAGAGTGGTAAACCAGCCCACTTGTCCAGCAAAATTCTTACTCTCTTTAATCATCTTACTAATAAAAGCAACCTCACCGCCTTTGGTCCAAAGCTCTGATTGCTGACCGCCGAAGTTTAGGTTGTTTTTAGCAGTAGGAACCACACCTTGACCACGGCGCAGACGGTTTTTGGCAAGTTTCGCTTCTTTTGCGGCATTGGCTGCCATCGCCTCGTCAAGTGAAGCATGGAATGGCGGGTTGCAGACCGTGAGATCAAAGTAATCTTTTGGAGCAATGATACCGGCAAAAATGGACTTAGGATCGTCTTGTAGCTTGATTTTAATCAAGTCTTTAAGATTGGGATTGGCCTGACAAATTGTCTTAGCAGTATTGACCGATACGGGATCAATATCGCTGCCGGTAAAGCGCCAGCCATAGCTTTGTGAGCCGATGATCGGATAAATACAGCTGGCTCCCACCCCAATATCTAGCACATGGATACGTTGACCTGATTCGGGCAGTTCACTGACATGATCAGCAGGGTTATTCTTGAGTAAGTCTGCGACTTGGTGAATATAGTCAGCGCGGCCCGGAATAGGTGGGCACAGATAGCCTTCTGGCAGCTCCCAAAGCTTGACGCCGTAATGATGTGCGAGCAGGGCTTTATTCAAGGTCATCACCGCTTTGGCGTCTGAGAAATTCACCGTCGGCTCACCATTTGGATTGGTGATGGTGTACTTGGCTAGCTCAGGGAAAGCTTTGGTTAAGACTTCAAAATCGTAACGGCCTTGGTGCGGGTTGCGCGGGTGCAGCGTAGAGGCAGGTGCTTTGGCAGCCGATTTAGCTTTTGCTTGCGCAGCGCGGCCCTCTGCGGAATAGGCTCTCGACTGCGGCTTTGCCTTGGCTTGATGGCTATATTGGTTGCCAGACGCATTACCTTTTCTGCTTGCTGCGCTATTCGCCGCTGATTTCTGTGGTTTATCAGCATTCTTTGAAGAGCTGTTTTGTGAGTGGCTATTGTTTGAGTGGCTGTTTTTTGAGTGGTTTGGCTTTGTGGTCATGATGGGCAACTTTAATGATTAAAGAGAAATAGAGAATGGCTAGGTGGCAGTGATGGTATAAAAGGTATAAGAGTTAAGAGTGAGACCGGGTAAATAGAGGAATTCGTTACTAGGCAGCTATTATATCGCGATACCTGCTAGGGTGTGGCCTCAATTATCAAAACCGACGTTTAATGGACTTACCAGTATCGCCGCTTTCGTGATCATCAAGCGTAAGCCGCCGCTCTGATATTATGATGAGCACGCTATTTATTCGTTCTATTGGTTCTATTCTTTCATGGAGTAATTTAGCTTTGGTGTTGCTAATGCGCACTGAACCAAATAGTGACTGATAACACCAAAAATACCTAACAGATAAAAATACCAGTGAGGCAATACCAACGCCGATAATACCTCTAGATTGGACCAAGTCGTGCCAAAAGCCACGCTATGATCAAAAGCAGTGCCAATACAGGCTTGTGAATACAGCGCTATATATATCAAGATAACGCTAATTTTATAGCCAAGCTTACAAAAATACGTCGGTGAGAGCCATAAAAATATCACGCTAAGCAAAGTACCAAGCAACGTAAAGCCAAATGCCGAATCCAAATACATGCCCGTTAAGTCTGGGAGCTGTTGGCGGAACAATAAGGCAAACCCGTAGATAGGTAGCGCGTAAGATAGACTACAAATAATGACTTTAGCGCCCTGGGCTGACCAATATGCTGCGTTTTGCTTATTCATTCGTCACCTGGTGACTCCCAAAAAAGAAGAGGTTAGAAGCGTTTATTTGATGCTGCTACCAAGAGTTAGTATAACGGCTTAAAGGGGATTGATGCGATTGTGAAACGGTATAAATGGCGCTAACTTACTGCTTGCGTATCAAATGTCTACCTCTGCCTAGGTTAGTAATACGGTTTGCTTATAGTGTCAGGCAGGTAATGAGCGTGCTGCTTGCGCTAACCCTTAATGCCTACTATATTGGATAAGGACAGTTATCAATAAAATAATGACAAAGGAAGCGCATCATGAGCATCGATAATAATAATCAGCCACAACGTAGCAGCGAATACTCAAGACTGACTTATGAGATTCAAGGTTATGTCTGCCTTATTGGGCTTAACCGCGCCGACAAGCGCAACGCCTTTGACAGTCATATGATTCAGCAGCTGTCCGAGGCGCTGACCCGATACGACAATGATAGCGAGCTACGCTGTGCGCTGATATTTGCGCATGGTGATCATTTTACGGCAGGCTTGGATTTGATGGAGCTACAAGACAAGCTCGATAAAGGGGTATTTGCCTTTGATAAGACGCAGATCGACCCGTGGGGTATCAGTGGCAAGCTGCGAGCCAAGCCCGTTGTCGTCGCGGTGCAGGGTACTTGCTTTACCGCCGGGATTGAGCTGATGCTTAATAGTGATGTGGTCATTGCTAGCGAGGACTGTAACTTCGCGCAGATGGAAGTGCAGCGCGGCATCATGCCGTTTGGCGGCGCGACTGTACGATTTGTGGCGGCAGCTGGTTGGCAGAAGGCCATGCCGTATCTACTCACCGGCAAGCCCTTTGATGCCGCGACTGCGGATAGACTCAATCTGGTCAGTGAAGTAGTGGCAACAGGCGAGCAATTTAATCGAGCGTTAGAGTTGGCGCAAGAGATTAGCCAAGCCGCGCCGCTGGCGGTGCAAGCGCTGTTGTCTTCGGCGCAGGATGCCAGTCGTAATGGGGCAGCGGCGGCACTGGCGAATATTCATGGCTTTTTGCCGCCGTTGTTTCACTCCGAGGATGCCAAAGAGGGGGTTATGGCGATGGTTGAGCGGAGACAGGCTGAGTTTAAGGGGAAATAAACAATATCAATGACATTAACTATATTGAGATAAGCTAGGACTTTTAATAGTATTATCTTCAATATAGTTTTGAGTCTTTTGTACCACATCTAAGATATATTTAATTAAACCAACTTTTTCAAGTGATCGATAGAACTCGTCATTATTACTAGCACAATCAAATAACTTAACCTTGAAACAAATAACTTCTTTATTCTCATTACCTTTAGTGTAAGTATGAGACTCGCAATTAGCTACAATATAATTATATATTTCACTATGAGAGTCATCATTAATATAATCATCATCAGAAGTATATATTTCTAAAAATGGAGTAAAGTCTGGCTCCCAACTATTACCATAAAATAAATAACCTAAGATAGTAAAAACACATTTTTCTGACATTGTACTACCGTAATGAATCAATGCATTTTGTTCTTCCCACTCTAGCTCTATCTCAAATTCTATAAGCTTAATAAAGGAAAGAGCTAAGCTTTTAAGATCGCTATGATCAAGGCTGTCAATTAATCCTTTAAGATTAGGCATAAAAACTAAATTTACTAGTTTGTTAGCATCAGCTTGAAAAAGAATATCGAAGATATTGTCATAATTTTCTTGCTTTTCAATGGCTTTAATGTAATCTTCATTGTTCAGTTTTAAAAATTTATTTACTTTGAGTACAGTTTGAATATTAGGACAACTAAACCGATACCAATGCTTCTCATTAACTATAAGTGGTTCTAACTTCTCCAGATATTTAGATAAATCGATTTGAACATTTAACTTGGTTATAAGGTCGTTTATTTGCGTTCGGGTGAATCCATCGTTTGAATCGCCTAGAAGTGCCAGTTCTATCAATATCTCATGGGTGGTATCATAATCTAAGGTTTGAAGAACACATAAATAATCTAAGAATTCATAGAAAAAAGTATAGTCACTGTTAGAGTCATTCGATTGGGTACTTGACATATAATCAATATAAAGTAAAAATAAATCTTTATTAGTAGCATAGGAATGAACTATAGCCGATGCGCTATTTAACTGAGCCTTTATAGTTCCATAGCTTGGGTGATCTTTTAAGTTATCATCTAAGTAAATTCCAGCATCAAATGGTTCTACTTCATCGTCTGGTAAAAACTCATCAATAAGCACTTGATAGTCAGGTTCAATAACCTTAGTCTCGCTTACGGCATTAGGATTAACTGATGCAAGTGGCGTATGTTTTAATTCTGGAAAACCATGGATTAAATGCCCTGTGGTTTCATAGACATCTTCTACAAATTTCTTAGTTAACCGCATCCCATATTTATGAAATAACTCCTGTACACCACCTTCTACCATCAAACCAATTTCCCAGTCATCGCCATAATCATAGCATTCAAGATCATCAACAACTAAATATCTTATATTTTTTCTAATTTTTTTTATATTATTTCTCAAGTACTTCTGAAATTCTAAGGGGAATATATCGTTAAATTTATAGAAGCTATTATAGAAATCTGAAAAGGTAATACTCTGGTGGTAATAATCAATAAGCTCTATAGGTTTTATATCTAATTTTTTTCTATAAACTTCTATTAGATAAGGGAATTGGTGCATTGAAGGTACAGGAACTACACTGTTGGTTTCTTTGTTCCTAAATTTATCTATATCTTTAGAGATCTCGGTTAGTATAAAAGCTGTGATCTCTTTGTCTTTATTTATTTCATCATTGAATAGTCGATGAATAATAGTTAGCTTCCAGTACTTTTCATCTTCTGAAGTAAGGTTTTTACTAAATGACTGCCATGCTGCACTTTCAGTGTCATTACTGAACCCTAAATCATTAAATTCATTAAGTATCTTTTCTTTTGATAATAACGTTTGGCTAGATGTAAGAACAATTTTCTTACCATAGGTGGCAGATTTTTCATTGCTATCAGAGCTATAATATTCCTCTTTAGTATCAAAAATTAAGATTAATTGATTAAAAAATATAGCGTTTTTGATAATATATTTAACCCAAAAATTACCTTCCCCTCTTAGATATTCAAGTAAATAATCTTTAATGCCCGGACTTTGAAAGTAGACTAAGGTGTAAGGGCTATATGGTTCCTTTTCAGTAATGATATAGAAATCTTCTAATAATTTAAGCTCATCGAAAAAATAACGGGGTTTTGCTTCATATTCTTCTTGAACATTAGCATCTAAAGCAATTTCTCTAAAAGCCTTCTCTAAATCTTGAATTTCTATGGGGTCATCACAGGTTAGTAAAGTAATCAATATTATTTGAGCGGTATCATTTAGGTCATGAAAATTTTTATTCCAGAAGGTAGTGGGTTTGCGTAGATAGTCTAAAAAATCATCAAAGAAATCTATTGGGTGAAATGAGTACTTATTAGTATGTTGCTTAAGAAAAAACTCTATATGTCGGGGTGAGTAGTTCCGATTATGGACAATTGATTCAAGTTTACTGGACTTCCAAGAAAGCATCTGGAAATAAATTTTATTATAATCATAAAACCTTAAATGGTTTAAAAATATCCTAGCCTTATCCTCAGGGCTATAGTCATCAATACTGATAGTAAACAATTCATTATTTAGCACCCATTTAATCTGCTCATCAGCAGAATTAATGATATCTTGAATAATATACTGTCTAGACGTTAATATTAAAAAAATATTTGGACTATTTTTAACGTCTTCGATAATACGAACAAAGTTATTTAATAGTGTGTTTTTTTTATATAAGGGGCTAAAGTTTTGCCCCCAGAAATCATCTATGACTATTAACTGCTTTATATCATCATCTAGTAATGACTCTACTTCATCCATTGATTTATCGGATAGAAAATAAAAGCTTTTAATATTATGGCAATGAATCAGATAGTGACTAATAATCTGTGACACCGTTGTTTTTCCTACACCTGGATTGCCCGTGATTATTAATACTCTGTTTTTTTCGACTAGATCAATACAAGGCTTTATGTGTTTGGTTTGATGAAATAATAACTGCTTTTTTTTAATTTTATTTAAGGATGATTTTGTTTGACGGTGGTACTTTTTATTAATTATTTTTTCAAGTAGTTGGTCATGAATTAATTGATTTGGCGCAAGAAGCTTGGAATAGGTTTTAAGAATATCTTTATACTTTAGACTAGAAAGGTATTGATTAAGTTTTACCCCATCAATGATGTCTTCATCACTGTGTATATAAGCCTTAAATAAAGAACGAACCTTGTCTACCTGCGCTACATTCAGTTTTTTGCTAACACAAATAATGTATCTATCAGGTTTTAATCTTACGCAGTTTTCTAATTCAGTTTTAAGACTGCTAAATAAGCTATTAAAATTACTAGGATCATAATGTTTACATTGCCCAATGATTAAATGTGAAGAATTAGTACATTTAATATCAATGCCACCGTCGCGTCCCTCATTAAAAGTGCGAAAGGTTAAAGGGTTTTCTCTAATTTCTAATACATCTCGACATAAATTCTCGAATTCAGTCGGTGTTAATAGGTTGTAAAAATCAAAAGTCATAGCTATCCATATATATTAACTCTAAGAATATTTTTCAAATTCTAATTCTTATGATTAATATTATCACGAAGGAAAGGTGAGTTTTTAGTAGTCGTAGTAGGTTAGTAAAAGTATATTTTACTGGGTATTTAGAGTCAGATACCAGCCATCCCCATTCTCAACATAATTTTGCTAGCATGATAGCTTAATCCAATTACTTATTCGGTACGCTGTCATGAATTTGACCAACTAAACACTCCTAGATGATCAATTCGAGTCAACCATACAAAAAATCCGTATAGCGACTTCTGGTTATCTAGTGGAAGTACCGTATGTATTTAGGGTAGCGTTGCGTGATGATTTTGATGAAGATAGTGACGTGGATTTACTGATAGAAATGAGCCTAAATACCCACTTGTCCTATTTTGTCTTATTAAAACTCAAAGAAAACTTTAGGCAAATATAGAAAGGACTGGCAAATATGTAAGACAGGCTATCGACAGCACAATCCACCTGATATTTATAACTAGGTTCACTGACAACGGTGGGTTACGTTTTACCTGCACTCTTCACGAGCGCCTGAAAAACTAACGCCACCCTACCAGTCCGCCCAGCACACGCCAAAACCTCCAAACAACCGCAACAACCCCACTGGAAACCGGCGCAATCCTCCTATATTCTAAGCCAGTATTTT
The DNA here is from genome assembly GCF_004335015.1 of Psychrobacter pygoscelis. Classification (GTDB taxonomy): domain Bacteria; phylum Pseudomonadota; class Gammaproteobacteria; order Pseudomonadales; family Moraxellaceae; genus Psychrobacter; species Psychrobacter pygoscelis. The sequence continues at coordinate 780,721 of NZ_RQRU01000002.1, read as the reverse complement.
GCTTGATGGGTATCCCCTGTCAGGCTCTCTTAAACCCCCGTTGATAATAAGCTAAAAGGACCCACTAAGAGAATGCCTATGCTGTACAACTTTGATGAGACAATCGACCGACGCCATACCGGATCGCTGAAGTGGCACTACACCGATGACACCATTGCGCTTTGGGTGGCGGACATGGACTTTAGAGCAGCGCAGCCCATCGTCAATACCATTGAGCGAGTGCTCCAACACGGCGTACTGGGCTATACCAAGCCCACTACGGCTCTGTATCAAGCCATTATAAATTGGCATGGCAGTCGATATGGTCTGGCATTGGATAAAGCGAATATCCTGTTTTCTCATGGCGTAGTACCAAGCTTAGCACTGATGCTGAGAGTCTTTACTAAGGTAGGAGACGCCGTATTGGTCAATGACCCTATCTATGCGCCTTTTATGAGCAAGGTTCGGGATAATGGTCGGCAGCTTATCCTCTCGCCTTTAAGAGAAGCTGAAGGGCGCTATCAGCTAGATCTGGCCGATATCGAAGCCAAGATAGCCGCGCATGAGGTGAAGCTGTTTTTGCTGTGTAATCCGCACAATCCAGGTGGACGTGTGTGGACAGTGGCTGAGCTTGAGGCGTTGCTTGAAATATGCAAAAAGTATGATGTGGCGATAGTCAGCGATGAGATTCATCAAGATTTGACCTTGAGTGGTCACGAGTTCACACCCTTTTTGCGCCTAGCAAAAGGCTATGAGCACAAGGTGGCGAGCCTCACCTCAATGACCAAAACCTTCAATGTGGCGGGCGTTAAAGGCTCGATGATCTTCGCTAAAGACAAGACGCTGATTGAGCAAATTAGCCAGCAGCAGCGCTTAAGTGATGAGCATGATCTCAATTTATTTGCTTATGAGGTGATACGTAGCGCTTATGAGCAAGGCGAGGAGTGGCTGGCGCAGGCGTTAACTTATATTGAAGCCAATATCGACATGGCCTGTGACTTTTTAGAGCAGCACCTGCCCGACATTAAGATCATGCGCCCAGAGGCCTCATATCTAATATGGCTCGATTGCTCAGCGTATGCCGAGGATGATCAAGCGCTTTATGATAAGCTTCGCGCTGCGAAAGTTGAGCTGAGTGCCGGTAGTCAATACGGCGAGGAGGGACACCTTAAAATGCGCTTGAACGTGGCCTGTCCTAAAGCAGTGCTTATTGAAGGGTTAAATCGTATGTCTAAGGCTTTGCAAGGTTAATGTTGCAAGCTTGATCTTTTACATTTAGCCAGCTTAAGGGCTTTATGTTCTGATAGTTAAGGCTACTGGTGTGGCTGGCGGAGTGCCTAGGTGTGTCAATGCCAATGCTCAGCCTTGATACATTGTCTCCTAGCCACATTATCTGCTAGCTATTGAACCTCCTGAACACTGCATCTCTTAGCTACTGACCGTGTTAGCAATATATTAATTCTAGCCTTTGATGGTTAAGCTTAGCTCCTACAAATAATTGACAAAAAAAGCTGGGTTAGCTCATGCTACCCAGCTCATTGTGTTAAGAGAGACTGTTAATGACGCATAGTCTCATATCACTTCTCTTCAGAGTTAACTTGCTCCGTTTCTTCGCGCATTTGTTCCCACTCCTCATGCTGCTGCAACACAGAGCCTTCAGGTGCTTCTGAAGTCTGCCCCTGCTCCCAAGGAGACGTATCAGGCAGCTCCTCAATATGGATGGTTTTGAGGTTGTAATCTGGCTGATAGAATAAGTCATAGCGCGCGGCTTTGACCACGGACATCATCATCATCGATAGAATAATAATGAGTGGTGCACCGGCAATAATCGAGGCAGTCTGCAAGGTCTGAAGGTCGCCTAAGAACATCAAAATAGCGGGCAACAGACAGAGGGTGAAAGCCCAAAATAGGCGATTCCAGCGGTGCGGCTCATCATCGACTTCGATCTGAACCACCGAGGCCAAGATGTAAGAGATCGAGTCAAAGGTCGTTGCGGTAAAGATAGTGGCTAAGAAAGTAAATACCGCCACGACTGCATAGGACATGGGTAGGTTATTTAAGATAGCAAAGATAGCGGCGGTGGCAGACTCGTTATTTAGGATATTGACCACATCGACCGCACCGGTCAACTGTAAATACAAGCCATAGTTACCTAAGATAATCATAAACATAGCACAGCCGAGGGAGCCGTAGAACATAGAGCCAATGACCATATTACGGATCGTACGACCTCTAGATATCTTGGCAATAAACAAGCCAATAGTCGGTGCAAATACCAGCCACCAAGCCCAATAGAAGACTGTCCAGTCTTGGGGGAAGGTGGTGTGCTCAAAGCCAAAATTGCTAAAGTCTTTGAACGGCTCAATGTAGGTCATCATCCGTGGCATTTCAGTAATGGAGCGACCTAAAGCCTCCAGTCCAGTATTCAAAATAAACACGGTCGGACCGACGACCAAGATGAACAGTAGCAGCAGCATCGCCAAGTAAAAGTTAATGTTTGACAGCTTTTGGATGCCGCCTTTGAGACCTTGGTAGGCACTGTAGGCGAAGATAGCCGTGGTGACCAGTAGTACCACAATCTGCATGATGGCGGTACGGGGTAGGCCAAAGAGGTTGTATAAGCCCTCATTAATCAGCGGCGAGGCCAGACCTAGCGTGGTAGCACCGCCACCGACCATACCGAAGACAAACAACACATCGAGCATCTTAGCCCATCTGCTTTTGGCCAGTTTCTCGCCCAATAATGGCATCAGGGTCTGGCTGACCTTGAGTACCGGAGTCTGGCGCACATAATAAAAATAAGCGATAGCAATAGCAGGAACTAAATAGATGGCCCAAGCCACCGGTCCCCAATGGAATATACCGTAGGTGGTCGCCCAGCGAATAGCGTCTGGCGATTCAGCGGCGATATTGAACGGAGGACCTTGGTAATAATACGCCCACTCAATAAGGCCCCAGTAAAGAATACTGGCGCCAATACCGCCACAAAATAACATGGCTGCCCAAGAGGAGTCGCCAAATTCAGGAGTCTCTTCAGGTCGTCCCAGCTTGATTTTGCCAATGTCAGAGAAGACGATATAAGTGACAAATAAGATGGCGACGACACCAAAGGCTAAGTAGGCAAAGCCAAAGTTGTCCGTGACAAAGGCCCTAGCGAGCTCTACCCAAGCTTTGCCCTGTTCAGGAAAGAGAATCAAAGGCAGACAGATAGCCAGCAATATCGCCAATACCATGCCAAAGGTGAATTTATCAATCCTAGTATCAGGCTCGTGATCAGGCTTGCGCTGCGGTATCTGCATATCTGCATTAAACGTCCCCAAATGTGGGGGGCGGTGGTGGGTAGACTGGGATTGGGTAAAGTCTGAATGGGTCTTTTCAGAGAATATCTTAGCGCCTAGATTAGACTTTCGGTGGTCTTGCTGCTTACCAGAGTCAGCCATGTGCTTCTCCTGTATTAAAGATATAAATACATCATCATAGTAAAAATACTGATGCCAGTCGTCGAGCTTACTGCTTAAGCCGCCAGTCCGTCCGCTTTGATATTATTCTTGTTATTGAGGTGTCTGAGAGACTTGGAGCGCTGTACTCAGAGCGGTCATAGACAAGCTTAAACGTCGCGTCACAACATCAGTGCTCCTTCACAAAGGTAACGCCTTGCCAAAAGGCGTGCCTGATAGGGGGATGGTCAGTCTCATTAGTAAATATTGATGTGGCTGACCCACTCACCCCATAAATAGCAAAGCGAGATCACAAAATAGTCTCTCGCTGCTACTATTGGCAGCTATTATCTGGCTCAATCGACTTTAAATCCTGCTTTAAGCCGACTCTCGTTAGGAATAATTACGTCACCTTTGCGCTTAAGCTTACTACCGGTCTTGGGCATAAGCCCAACCAATGGCAGTAAAACCGTGGCATTATAACACCTCATTGACTCTTGACTGTCGATAACTCGGTAAAGGTAGTCTCGTTACTGTTTTTGAATATCAGAAAATCTATCGACAGTATTATGGAGATAGTGGTGTCTTTGGGCGTTGCTAGCTTGGTTGCATCAGTGTTTTTGGTATTTTTTACCGACGTTGGTACTACTGAGCAGGAAAGCCGTCAAGGGGAGGTGAGTCGGTATGGCTGTAAGCTTGATGGCTATAAAAAATAGCCTTGAGAGGGCGTCCTTAAAGGCTGTCTTCTTTGCGGCTTTATGCAGCAGGATAAGCCACGCCTTAACTAGGCTTTTTAGCCCTGACTGTAGCGGCTATCCTTGTATCAATCGTGGGCATGCTGACTTAGGCTGGCAGGGGTCTCGAGGCAACAGGAACACTGCCAGCCTGTAGGAAGCAGCCCACGGGGGGTGCAAGATAATAGCGGTGGGCAGGATTAGCTCCAGAGATAAAATAGGGAATGTGGGCGATCTTGTTTAATCCATATACTGCTGATAGTCAGGATTGCCCTCTGCGACCTCAAGGCAGTGCTCATAGCTATCACAGGGGAACTTGAACTTATTGTCGTAGAACCAGCCTTTTTCTACAAAGATATCGCCTTGCCAGACACCATTTTTGGCGCGTTTGTCATCATCAAAGGCCGCTTTTGGCACGGTAAGATGACCAAAGCCCCAAGCGTCGTAGCCGCGAAATTGCCCTTCATAGCGGATACCGTTAGCCCGAACGTTGATACCTTGGCCATTGGGCTCGTCATCTTTAAATTCTGCTTCAAGCCAAGCGCCATCAGTGTACGTCAATGTGCCGTGGCCCTCACGTTGACTATATTCAAAGTCGCCCTCATAAGTAATGCCGTTTGGGTAAGTCATCTTGCCACGACCATGTGGCGTACCGTCCATAGTTTCGCCCTCGTAACGTGCGCCATTGGGCCAAGTGCGAATGCCATAATTGGGGCTGAAGTCGTTGTTCCATATACCTTTATAGACGCTGCCATCGGTAAAGCTCACTTTCCCATAGCCGGACTTAACATGATTTTCCCAATTGCCTTCGTAGCTGGTGCCGTCGCTTGAGGTATAGGTGCCATAGCCATGATGTCGGCCTTTTCGATATTCGCCTTCATAGCGGTCACCTGCCCAATAGCTGTGCTCGCCCCAAGTGTAGACACCGTGGCCGTGAAAATTGCCATTTAAAAATTCGCCTTCATAGCGGTCGCTGTAATAGTCACTGCCGGGTCCCCAAGTAAAGATGCCGGTGGTGGTCTCACCTCGGGGGGCAAACCCGCCTTCATACTGATTGCCATCGGTAAAGCGCATAGTTCCTTGGCCGAAAGGTTGGCTGTCTTTAAGCTCGCCCTCGTAATAGTCATACTCGCAGCCGACTTCGATGTGCCAATCAATGCGGCCTTTGCCTTGGAGCTTGCCTCGGGTGTAAGTACCGGTATAAGTGCTGGCAAGGCCGTCTTTGTTGTACCATTTCGCGGTGCCTTGACCGTCTGCATAACCGTTGGGACAAGCGCCGTCCCACTCGACAATATGGCCGAAACTTAACAAGGGCTTGTAGAGATAACAGCCGTCTTTAGTTTTGGCAAAGTTATGTCTGGCCGCGTCTCTCACATCTGCGAAGTCATCGTTGGCATTACTGAGCGCGCCGTGAGCGCTGGTGGTGAGTAAAGCCGTTGGTAATAACAGGCCCAAAAGTAGCGGCAGTGAGGCAGCTTTGGCTAAGCTCTGGTTTGTTAGGGCTTTGAGCATGAAAGCCTTGTTTCTGAAGTCATCATTGATTAGGGAGGTTCGTTTGCTTTCCATAGTCTGCTACCGTTATCCAAAGTTGAGATTGGTAATTTTTAATTATTATAGCGATTCTCATAAACATAAGTTAATGATTTATCTAGGATAATAGCAAAGAATCGTCGTGATGACACTTGCCATTAGCACCTTTATCAAATCTTGCTGCCGCAAAAACGAGATTAAAAATACGATGATAAAGAATATCAAAAGTGACTTGATACTAATTATGCTGCGGTCCTTTATGATTATTACTAAACCTAATTAGTTTGTTTGGAGGCCAATGCTAACAGGCCACACCGATAAGATAGTGGCTAGCATCCGCACTTTGCTTGTCGAGGTCTGGTCGGCGTACTAGAGGTTCGGTACAGCCGCGAGGTTTAATATAGTCAATGGCGACGACTTCGGCGGCATGCTTGATAAAGGGCTTGCCGTCTTGCTTACGCACTAAAATATAGTAAGGCTGCGCGAAGGGAATCACGAAGCTGTCGAGAAGATAGGTATCAGGAGCGACAGTTAAGACGGCATGGTTGTCATCAATATGCATCAGGCCCTTTGTTAATTGAGAGTCGGCAGCGGTTAAGGAGGCTGTCTTTTTAAGCGCTATAGCTGTCGTTGCTGTATCTGTCGGCGCTGTCTGACAACCACTCAGTATCAACAAAGTGGCAAAAAGGGTAGTAGATAAGGTTTTGGTATATTTCATTGAGCGGTCTTCCTGTTGAGCAAGCTATAAAAAGTGAAGCAAGATGAGCAACATTACAAAGGCGGCGCGGTTTAGTCGAACTTTTAGCGCTCTTGTGACACAATCTGCATCATCCAATCACCATCATAGCGCAGAATCTTGTTAAAATAAGCCCCAATCAATTCCACGACTTATTACGATGTCTTGATCATGACTTGGCATCGACGGATTCTTTAATATTTTCCTCATTGATGGACACTGCCTTATGACGACAGCAACGCCTGCTACCCAAGACACCTCAAAAGCCACCCCCGCAATCAAGCAAGACCGCATCCTTATTATCGACTTTGGCTCGCAGTATAGCCAGCTGATCGCGCGCCGTGTGCGTGAGGCGGGTGTGTTCTGTGAGATGTACCCTTACGATATCGACACCGCGCGTATTCAGGACTTCGGTGCGAAGGGTGTGATCCTATCGGGTGGTCCAGAGAGCGTGCATGATGAAAACGGGCCAAAGATCAATCAGGCAATCTTTGATTTAGACGTGCCAATCTTAGGCATTTGCTACGGCATGCAAGCGATGGCGGATCACTTTGGCGGTAAGGTTCACGCCAGTGACGTGCATGAGTTCGGCGCGGCGACCATCGAGGTGACGGGTGACTGTAAGCTGCTCGAGCATATCGAAGACGAGCCAAGCAAACTGCATGTGTGGATGAGTCATGGTGATAAAGTCATTGAAGCGCCTGACGGCTTCGATATCGTCGCCAGTACGCCAAGCTGCCCTATCGCTGTGATGGCCAATGAAGATAAAAAATACTACGGCTTGCAGTTTCACCCAGAAGTGACCCATACCCTACAAGGTCAAGTATTGCTATCGCGCTTTGTACATCACGTTTGCGGCTGCGCGGGCGACTGGACACCGGATAACATCATTGATATGCGTGTCGCCCAGCTCAAAGAGCAAATCGGTGATAAGCAGGTATTGCTTGGACTCTCTGGCGGTGTAGATAGCTCAGTGGTAGCGGCGCTGCTACATAAAGCGATTGGCGATCAGCTCACTTGCGTGTTCGTCGATAATGGCTTGCTGCGCTTGCACGAAGGCGATCAGGTGATGCAAGTATTCGCAGAAAACATGGGCGTCAAAGTCGTGCGAGTCGATGCTGAAGATCGCTTTTTAGAAGCGCTAGCGGGCGAGACTGATCCAGAGAAGAAACGTAAAATCATCGGTAAGACCTTTATCGATGTCTTCGCTGATGCCGCTCGTGATGTGAGTGCGAACAGTGATGGCAAGCCAGTGGAGTTCTTAGCGCAAGGGACTATTTACCCTGACGTCATCGAGTCGGCCAAGTCGCACCAAGGTAAGGCGCATGTGATTAAGAGCCACCACAATGTGGGCGGTCTGCCCGATGATTTGGCCTTTGACTTAGTCGAGCCGCTGCGTGACTTATTTAAAGATGAAGTTCGCAAATTGGGCATTACCCTTGGCTTACCGTCAAAAATGATCAACCGTCATCCGTTCCCAGGACCAGGCCTTGGTGTGCGTATCTTGGGCGAAGTGAAAAAAGAATACGCGGATATCTTGCGTCAAGCCGATGCTATCTTTATGCAGGAGCTAGAGAAGTCGGGCTGGTATGAGAAGACCGCACAAGCCTTTGCCGTTTTCCAGCCGATCAAATCGGTCGGCGTGGTCGGTGATGGCCGTCGTTATGCTTGGGTTATCGCGCTTCGTGCGGTTGAAACTGTGGACTTTATGACCGCGCGCTTTGCCCATCTGCCGTATGAGCTGATTGAAACGGTGAGCAATCGTATCATGAATGAGATTGCCGATGTATCTCGCGTGACTTATGATGTCTCGAGCAAGCCACCTGCGACTATTGAGTGGGAATAATCTTTCTTTAAGTGTTGCCGATAATCGAAAAAGCCTACAATAGCGTAGGCTTTTTTGTGCTCTTTTTCGGGAAGTCTCAAGTGATTCACTAACACGTTTGTTTATCACTATGTGTTAAATAATTACACATGATAATATTCCATATCCGACAGAACTTAGGTCTAGAAAAAAGTGTGTTGACAACTTATCTAGTTTGGTGGAGATAGGATTATATGAGGTATAGAAAAACTCAGTAAGTAGATACAAAGCCGTCATTTATTTTCTATCAATTTTTCGTTAATTCAAATGCATTACTGTAAATCACATGATATACAATATTAGCTAATATCAATTGAGGTAACATTATGTCAGGCTATCTAACTAAAATTAAAACAAAGATTCCTTACTCTAATAAAGAAGTGGATATCGATATCAATGGTAAGACATTAATCTTAACTGGCGGAAATGGATGTGGTAAAACTCAGTTACTGAACTTTATTTACAGCAAATTAGCGGATCGAATAGTTGATAGAAAAAATTCTACTATTCAAAAACTTAAGCAACAAATTAAGGCCTTTGAGCAAGCTATATTGCCTGAGGGTTCGATAGGTAGAAATTATGAGTATTATGCGAATCAAATAGAAGACGCGAAAAGACAAATAGTAGAATTAGAGAACTCTTTAATCGAGATATCTGACCTTGAAAATTTTATTCTAAAGTATAAAGGTTTTCAGGCCGTTCTTCTCCAATTTGAGGCAGGAAGGAAGTCAGATATTCTAAAACCATCTTCTGTCGTCTCAATCAATAGTTTAAAGGATAAAGACCGAGAAACAGTCTCTAATCGACATAAAAAAACTACTACTTCTTCAGTTTTTGAAGAGTTTCTAGTAACAAGTAAAGCTAATCAAGCATTTTCCGAATCGGAAAAAATCAACAATAACCCTCAAGAAGCTTCTCGAATTGATAAATGGTTCAATAAGTTAGAGGTTGACTTACAGAATCTTTTTGAAGACGATAAACTTCAACTAATTTTTAAGTCTGATTCATTCTCTTTTGAGCTACATCAGCCAAACAAAGAACCTTATACATTCCAAACATTGTCATCTGGCTTTTCGTCCATTATGGCAGTCTATGCTGACTTGATTACTAAGGTGTCATTACGTGCTATTGATCCAGAAGAATTAACTGGTATCGTTATGATTGATGAGATAGACGCCCACCTTCATGTATCGCTACAAAAGAAGATATTATCGTTTTTAACAGGGGCATTCCCTAAAGTTCAGTTTATTGTTACTACTCATTCACCATTTGTTGTTTCATCTGTTAAAGACGCCGTTATTTATGATTTATCAAAGCTAGAGCAAGTTGAAGATCTATCTATGTACTCGTACGAAGCTGTACTTGAAGGCTTGTTTGGGGTACTTCCAATTTCTAACTTGCTTCAACAAAATATCGAAGCACTCGCTAAACTTTTGGAAAGGCATCCGATTGATATTCAGGAAGTCCAAGCACTTTTAGATAAGTTACCCCAAGATGAAGATTCTTTAGATTCTGAATCGCTCTACTTTGTTAATTCGGCAAAATTAGTAATAAACAAAGCAAAGGGGTAGTAGTATGTTTAATGTGGTAAGGAATGGAACGACCCCTGTCTCACTAGCCAGTAGACGAAAGTATGATTCTGAAGATGTATGGGAAGCTTTAAACAAAGTATTCCACAAGAAGTGCTATATTTGCGAAACTAGGGAGCCTCATGACATTAATGTTGAACACTTCGTACCACATGAAGGAAATGAAGATTTAAAATTTGATTGGAGCAATTTGAACCTCTCCTGTTCACGCTGCAATAATATAAAGCTTGTTAAGTACAATGATCTTCTAGACTGCTGTGATCCTAATACAGATGTGATTAGAGCTATTAAACGTTTACCTCCATCAACTCCATATGCAAAAAAACTTCAAATTGAAGCTCAACTCGATGACGATAAAACTAAGCTAACAGCTGAATTGTTAGATAAAGTATTTAACAGTAAACACACACCGAACAAAGCGATTACATCTGCATTTTTAAGGAAGAAAGTATTTGATCAATACAATCTGCTTTTAGAGCAGTTAAACAGATACTATGACCCAATGGCTTTACCAGAAGAAAAGACAATTGCTGTTGAGAGAATCAAACTACTTCTCAAACCGTCGTCTCCATATAGTTCATTTATAAGTTGGTGCATTATTGAAGATGAAGAGTTAGGACCTATACTGAAAGATTTTATTGGCGTAGCTGAGTAGCGTTTCTATGTAAGTTAGACAAAGTAAGGCTGATAAATAGTTTACTTCTGCTTTAGTCAAATTGTTTTCGGATAAAAGCAAGTTATGGTTTTAGTAATAAGAGTGAGTACCACTCACTCTGACTCTAAAGAAGAACCAAAAACCTAAACCTTCAACAGCACCGTACCCTGCTTACCAGCCTTCAATTTCCCATCTACCGCTTTTAGGATATCCGACAAATCAAAGACCGCTTCAACGGGTAGCTTTAATTTACTACTTATAGTACTCTCCATTAACCATCATTCCGGCGCAATCACCTCAAAATCATCCCCAGCCAACCCTGTCAATAATGGCTCGCCCTTGTCATTAACACGAAATATCCCAAACTCGGCCTCTTCATAGGCTTCGCCGTGCCCTTCTTGAAAGAAGAAAGCATTGGTGGCGAACTTCACCTGACCATTTCGCACGCGGTAATACAGCGCCAGCTCATTGTCTGCAAGTTTCTCGGCATCCGAATTATTCACTAATCTTGCGAAGTGACCTACGTCATGCCTATCTTTGCTCACGATGACTTTGCCTTCGGTATTTTCAAGGTATAAGTCATCACTTTGCTTGCCCAATGCTTCACGAATATCATCATCAATGGCGAAGCTGAGCGCCATATAATCACCCTGCATAAAGCCGCGTGGATCGACAGGGGCGAGCTCCAATAGGACAGTATCGCCGGTAGCAAGGTGCAGCTCATACTTAGCGATGGTGGTATTCATTAAAGCCAGAATAATAACGAGTCCCAGTAAGGCTATGCCAATGTTTACCGAGCGCCTTTGCCAAAAGGGGTCGGGACGGCGAGGAGGTTTGGGCGGTGCATCGACATGAGCAGCTTGTCGTTCAGTCTTCATGATGAGGTCTCCTCACGGTGGATAGGCGCGGGCGTTCGGACAGTTGTAGCGTCATTATTATTACCAATATTGAAATATTGACTCACCAATAACCAGCGCATTATGAACATGCCTACACCGATGAGCAGCATTGATCCGGCTTTAAGCAGTAGGCTAGTATCGAGCTGATAGTAATACCAAAAGACGTAGCCCACTAAGGCGAGAATACCCAGCGCCATTAGCACTCGTTGACTATTGGCCTTTGCAATAACGATCACCAGGCTCGCGGCAAGTAGCCCAGACACATAGACAGAAATCATACCTAAGACGCTGATGGCGCAGATAATGATAAGCCCTGAAGGGGAGATCAGCTTGGTGTTATAGCGCCGTAATATCAGATGCGTGGCATATAAACTCGCCAAAATAAGCAGCCCCTGCGCCAAAGGGTAATGATAGCTAAAAATAGCGCCATGACCGACAATGTCGTGACCAAATTCGGCAGCGATAAAATAGACTGAGACCATTAAGAGCATAAGCGCGCTGGCATAGCTTATAGCTCGGCTGACCTCTGATATACCGGCGCGCCAATTGACAGGGACACTGCGCAAGATAGCATAGCGATTCAGTCCAACGGCACTGGTTATTAACGCTAGAAGTCCCAAACTTACCTCAGCGGCATTATAAAAGTTAAACAGGTAGATCAAGCAGCCCAAAGTGATAAAGCTGCTTAGTAATCGGTGTAGAAAGTTGGGCATAGCGATGGTCAGCGCGGCTTGCACTAGCAAAAATAGCCAGACGCCCAGCGGCATCTCAAGATCAAAGCTAATCAGGGCCGCAGCTAAAAATCCCTGACCGGCAATACTAATGGCAAAGGCGAGGCTACTCAAAAAAGTATTGCGCCCTCGACTTACCTTAAATAGCCCAAAGCTTGCGCCGATAAGGATGACGCCAATGATAAGCTGCGCGCTAGCATCGTCTAGGATTGAGGACATGAGTAAGACAAAAAAGCCAATCAATAATAGGCCTGAGATAAGCCCGCTAAAACCGAGAAACAGCTGTAAAAACCAAGGGGTATCATCAGCCTTATCTTCAACTGTATGAGCTGATAAGACGGGATCAGATTGGGGCGAGGGCTCAATAAGGCCGACCTGCTGTAGCTTGGCGGTAGTATCATCCATTTGACGCTTATTCACAATGACCTCGCAGCTCAGTAGTGGTCGTGGTGGTCTGAAGCGCAACGCGGCGCAGCCAAATAACCGCGCCTGAGCTAAGAGCGATCAATAGCAGAGCCAATACCAGGAAGCCGCCTGAGTCCCAGCGCCTAAGCAAGGTGTTCGCCAGCCAAACCATGATAACAACGACACCTGAGCCGCAAAGGTAGGTGAGCATGAGTAAATCAATTCGAGCTTTATAAAAGCGCCAAAACATAAAGGCGCTCCAAGCGATCCAAAGGAGGATAGAGGCTATAGTCGTGAGTGAAACGCTGTGATTGACGTCAACAATAGCGAGACGGGTCGCCCAGTACGTGCTCAGCAAGCCGACAACATAGGTGCTCCAGTGGTAGCCAATTTGTACATTGAGAGCGTTGCTTGTTGCGGCACTGTTGTTAGATAAATTGTTGTTAGATAAATTGTTGTTAGATAAATTGTTGTTAGATAAATCGTTGTTAGGTAATTTGCTAGGAACTTTACTAGGAATGTTGATAAGCGCCTTGTCAGTAGTTGGCTTTTTATCCAGCCAAAGCAGCCAAAGATTAAGGGCGATAAAGTTAAGGGCGGTCAAGGTAACAAGGTAGACGAAGGCCTGGTTAAAATAATTGACCCCAAAGAAGGTCGAAACCGCGGTGTAGAGCATCAGGCTGGCATTGATAAGCCCTAGCCACAATAGCCAAAGTGCTGGCATGCGAGCGATCACTACCCACGGCACTATTAATAATGCCCAATTGGCGAACAGCTGCCACGTATCAGCCCCTGTCTGATACACCTGACCAAATAGAGCGAGCAAGCTACCGGTGATAATACTGGCGATAAAGAGTAGTAGCTGCTGGGCCAGCTGAAACTTGCGCCGATAGGCCAAAAATGTAAAAGCAGCAATAGTGAGCACTAAAGCGCCCTCAACTAAGGCAAATTTACCCGACTTGCCCAGATACAGCCAGTTATAAGCGATAAAAAATACCAGTGCTAATGCCAGTGCAACCACGCCGATAATAAGCAATGCCTTGTCAAAAAAGGCTAACCAATCTCGCTTGTTAGGGTATACCTCAAGGTAGGAGGCAGCGGTATTGGCATGCTCTGGTGGAAGGATACCTTGGGCGGTGAGCTTGTCTATAGTTCGCCGTTGCTGCGTCATAGCGGCCTCTATGGTGACGGATACCTATTGATCATTAACAATCGCTAGTTCACGGCCAATAAGTAGGGTCTGGTGGGAGTGATTGTTATTATTGTGAATAAAAAAGTAGCTTTTTATATCGCTTTTTAGCTAGCTTTCTATATGTGTACTATATAGCTACTACTCACATAGTAGCGGGTTTTATTTTTACGAGACAAGTCAATAGTGAAGTTTTGTTCGATTTATTGTTTGGTATGATGCCTATTATTACCACAAATAGGGGCTTAGATACCATATACAATTAATCCTATTTAAGACTGATACGTAAAAGAGTAGCTAATATAAATTTGCTGGCTAGACGTCATGAGATGACTGAGGCAGGCATGAATTTATTCCAGCGACTTTGTGTCAAATCTAAAATGGGTTGACTATATTTTACTAGTGTGGCCCTATAAATTCAGGCATTACAGTGCAAATATTATTATAACGCCTTGATAGACAGGCTGTTAGAAGGTAACCACAGTCTAATAAAGATGTTACTGAGTGCAGTACTGTAGTGGGCTTATTAAGTCTAAGGCAATGACCTCTGCCATATAATCTGTAAATTACGTTGGCTTTAAAACTACGAATAAGTGATTGTTAACGTTATAAAAACGGTGATAGGATACTCAAATTAGTCAAGGATAAGGAAATAGACAATGAAAACTCAAGGTATATCAGCCAGCAAAATGTTAGTTTGTAAGTCAGCTGCCGTTGCTATGATGGTGAGCCTATCAGGCTGCGCTACTAGCTCGTTGTTAGAGGGAAATCAAACTCCGAATAGCAGCGCTGTCAGTAACTCCACTGCAAAACAGGTTTTGGTTGAAGATCAACTGGTTGCTTTTGGTCGTCCTGCGCAGCCGCTGGCGAATATGCCTAGCAATAGCGTGGTTATCGTTGGTGAAAAGCACAGCTACGTACTCACCCAAGGCGGGCCGGAGATGGTCAATATTTTGACCAACCTTACCCCGCAAAATATCCAAGTCGATAACGATATGACTTTTTATTCGCCTAAAAATGATGGCTACTTTCAAGGTCAGATGAAGCTGTCTTATGCCAAGCTAAAGGATGAATTTAAACGTTCAGATTATCAGTTCTTTTTACAAAATGGCGGGACGGAGTGTACCAATAATAGCGACAGCCGTATCGGCGCGCAGCGCTTTTGCTTTACTGTACCTATCAAAGGCGGCGTCTACCCACAAGTCAGTAATCTGAGCCTAATTCAGTCCAAATACAAAGCGCTGACTAAACCTTATCCGGTGACGATTTATACCCAAGCACAAGCGGCGCAAGTGTCACAAAAGGGGCCAAACGGCGCGCAGAAGCTGGTCATGTTACCCTTTGCTTTGGCCTTTGACGTGGTGACTTTTCCCTTCCAGTTATTAGAAGGTGTGTCAAAGTAGGGTTGATTCAAATACTGAATAATTAATTCGACTTATTGATATTTAGACAGGTTTAGACAATAAAAAACCAGCCGACATCTTGGAATGTTGGCTGGTTTTTTTGTGGGTGTTGATAATGAATGGCTATAAAGGTAGCCGCTAAGCAATCATCAAGATGATAATCCCTATAGCAAGCGAGTTAAAAACTAAGCTCTTATTATTAAAATCAGTGTATTAAAATCAGTATCTTAATTTGCTTAAAAAGGCAGGTAAATAATCCACATTGCAAAGTTAGCGACGATTAAATCTTTGAGCTCTACATTAAACCTTAACAATAACGATTTAAGATGATTCACACAATCTAGATAAGGGTAGATAGGATTGCTGTTAGCGAATTGAGTGGCTTCACACAATTAATCATTGAGGATAAGTAATGTCTTGTAATCGTCGTAACTTTTTAAAGCTATCTGCGCTAGCCGGGACAGCCATAGGGTCTACTTCTGTATTTGCGATCAAACCAGATCGCCCGCTGATACCTTATGGCGTGCAATCGGGTGATGTTGTCAATGGTCGGGCAGTGATTTGGAGTCGCACCAATCGACCTGCTCGAATGATAGTCGAGTGGTCCACTACCCCGAGTTTTAAAGCCGTCCAGCGCGTGGTAGGCCCTGCCGCATTTGCGGAAAATGACTTTACCACCACGGTAGATCTACAAGGTCTACCTGCTGGCGAGCATATATTTTATCGAGTGAGTTATAGCGACCTAGCCCGAGCTAAGAATGAGAGCTATCCTGTGAAAGGCCATTTCAAAACTGCGCCAGAGCAAAAACAGGATATTAAGTTTCAGTGGTCAGGTGATACGGTAGGTCAAGGCTGGGGCATCAATGAGTCAATCGGTGGAATGAAAATTTATCACACGATGGCTGAGAGTAGACCTGATTTCTTTATTCACAGTGGTGATAATATCTATGCCGATGGCCCTCTTGAAGCGCGTGTCGAGCTGGCAGATGGTAGTATTTGGCGCAACATTGTCACTGAAGCTAAAAGTAAAGTCGCTGAAACGCTTGATGAGTTCCGTGGTAACTATATCTATAATTTAATGGATAAAAACGTTCGGCATTTTAACTCGCAAGTGCCCATAATCTCGCAGTGGGATGACCATGAAACCACCAATAACTGGTATCCCAATGAGTTCTTGACCAATGATGATCGTTATAAAGTAAAAAGTATGCCGCTGCTATCGGCGCGCTCTAAAAAGGCCTTTATGGAATATATGCCCATGCGCCTGTCAGCGGATGAAAAAGAGCGTATTTACCGCAAAATTCCTTATGGGCCGTCGCTAGATGTGTTCGTTGTTGATATGCGCAGCTATCGAGGGGATAACTCAGACAACCGTCAAGTCAAACCCAGTGAGGACACTGCCTATATGGGGCGCGAGCAAATTACTTGGCTAAAAAAAGGGCTCAAAGACTCCAAAGCGACTTGGAAAGTGATCGCAGCCGATATGCCTATTGGCTTGATGGTCAGAGATGGTGATGTGGCTGAAAACTCATCGAATGGCGATGGTCCGGTACTGGGACGTGAGCATGAAATTGCAGACTTACTAAAATTTATCAAGCATAGCGGTATCAATAATACAGTCTGGCTAACGGCCGATGTTCACTACACGGCTGCTCATTACTACAATCCCGATAAGGCGCAATTCCAAGATTTTAATGGCTTTTGGGAATTTATATCAGGGCCATTAAATGCAGGTACTTTTGGCCCAAATAAGTTCGATAATACCTTTGGTCCTGAGCTTAAATATGTTAAAGCACCCGAAGAAGGTCAATCTAATTTGCCGCCAAGCGCGGGAATGCAGTTCTTTGGTGAAGTGATGATTGATGGCAATAGTGAAGCAATGACCGTAAAGTTAAAGGACTTATACGGGCAGACCTTGTACAGTAAACAGCTTGATCCCATCGTGTAATTCAGTGATGACTTCATTAACAACGATTGCGTTATCGCTTGGGTTCTATAGCGAGTTCGTTTCGTTCTAAAAGTAGTTCAGTGACACTGGGATGGATTTTCGTAGCTTTTGTCTGTGTGCTCACAGTCAGCTAGAAAAAAAGTTACCAGTGTCAGGATTGAACTTATTCAAATCATTTTTGATGGCGACTGACTATCACATAGTCTGACAGTAGTCAGTGAAAAAGTAAGCTGGAGTTTTGTCCAAATAGCATTAAAAAAACGGACAAGCAATGTGTCCGTTTTTTGGCCTAAATAATACTAACTACCAAAGGTATAAAACCATTCATTAAAAGGGTAAATCTTTTTTAGCCACTGACACATTTTCTACTTTAAGTCTATCTAGTACAGCGGTACGATTTAAGTAAGGATCGTGAGTAAATTCTTGCTCTGCGTAACCTTTTTGATAAGCTTTACCCTGTGCAGGAACACCTTCTGAGTTTAACGCTACAGCGTATAAGAACTGGTTCCCACTAGTATTATCTGCCCGATAATTATTAGGAACATTGCTAAGATAGATTACTTTTTTATCTGCTATAGTCTTAACACCTTCAGTTAGCATTACCGGCGTTGTATCATTTTTAATGGTTGTACCACAGCCTGTAGCTAACTTATATCGAGTGGCAGTAGAATGATTTTTGTCAAATACAATACCTGCTGACCAGTCCATAGGATAAAAGCATAGCACTGACTCTTTTGAGATGTGCTTACTGCGATACTCACCTAAGGTCTTATAAACATTCCCGTCATCACTCTTATCCCAGGTACCACGCTTATTTAGACTAAGGTATTCACCTTTGATTAGGTTTATTTGAGGTACATACTTTTTGGCATCTGCTGAATAGGTTACGCCCCTTGAGTGATTATTCGCTAATGATGTGGTGGGTAGTGTCAGTAAGAATTTGGCATCGCCGATAGTATAGGCAAGTGATCCATTGTCAATAACAGCAGGGGTATTTTTCAAATCTAGCTTAGTCGTTAACCACTTTTTCCCATCACTAACCAAGCCATAAGAATCATGAAAAAACGGATTATAAAAGTTGCGGTCATCACGAATTAAGGTGATTTTTCTCCAGCTTTGCTTAGTTGGTTCATATATCCAGTTCACTGAAACGATATTTTTACTGGCTGAATCATATTTATACTGAGTAACGATTTGGCAATATATTGTTTTGCCTAGGGCATCAGTGTTTTTCCCATCACACTCATACTTACCACTGCCAAAGCCTAAAATAGTAGATGATGTGACTTTATAAATGCCCTGGTCTGCGAGTGTTTGAATAGCTGCCTTATTTTTGTTTAATGCCAATGGTTGATCATTACTGGGTAATGTGGGCAAGCTGTTCGTATCCACCAACGTTTCAGTTGGTTTTGGATTAGTTGGCTTTGGATTAGTTGGCTTTGGATTAGTCGGCTTTGGATTAGTCGGCTTTGGATTAGTCGGCTTTGGATTAGTCGGCTTTGGATTAGTCGGCTTTGGATTAGTCGGCTTTGGATTAGTCGGCTTTGGATTAGTCGGCTTTGGATTAGTCGGTTTTGGATTAGTCGGTTTTGGATTGGTTGGTTTTGATGCATCTACACTATTACTAGATGAGCTACCATTATCAGAAGAGTCGCCCCCACAAGCAGTCAATAAAAAAGGGGTAGCTAAAAGGGAAGCAGTAACAATTTTTCTAAGATCAAAAGTTTGCATGACTAAGCTCTTAAAGATTAATGAATTTATACATACTATACATTTAACATTCTTAATATAAAACAACTTACTAACTTTGAGTTCTTAATTTTTCATTTAACCACTTTAAAAACTTATCTGAAGTCATCGATATATCTAAGCGAACATGCGTGCCATGCGTACCCGTTGGGCTAAACAAATGACTGGGCGCAGCCAACCATTTGATGGGCCGCCAGTATCAACTCAGCAGTGTTCATCCCACCTCGATCCATATAAATAAGCCAGGCTGGCACTGTGAGTACGGTGATGGGTTTGGTGGTTGAATAAGTCTTGCATCAGCAGGTAAAACGGCTCAGAAACGGCATTGTTATTAGTACTATTAATGTCTGCACTTTAGCGACAGGTCAATGGCTCATAGTAGTCGGTCTCTCTACCGTCTCTTGAACCAAATTGCAAATGAGCGTATCACAAGACTGCCGAGCCTCTATGAAGTCTGGTAACGACGGAAATAATACCTACCGAATACCCTCTATCGAGGGATGGTCCGCCAATTTCTTTAAGCTATCAAACCCCTCAGGATGGCAAGGATGGGTGTTGAGCCGCGCAAGATCAAGTCAATGACCAAGGTATGGTTCATCGTTCCGAGTAGGGAGGTAAATTCCGCGCCTTTATCCTGCCACAACACTTCCTTAGGCAAGTCTGCGATGGGCCTTACAGGTTTGCTGATTCATTTGCGTGTTGTAAGTGGCTAGGTTGTTAAATAGAGATGGCACCATTGCAGGCGACTCCTGATTAACTCGATAAGGGTAAAATAAAGGTAGGCTTCTAGTGGGTAACTTACCAATAGCGGCTGTCTAATAGGGTAGCCTCCTTGTTTTGATAGTAAAAAATTTACCCAATGGCGTATTTTATAGAATGGTTAGCTTATCTACGACGGGCAGTCGCTGTTTAGAAGGAAACCTTGGAACAGTCGTTGTTCCCACAGTAACTAACATCACCGGCAGTAAGTACTCAGGCAAATCAAAAGCCTCTTGCAGTGCTGTAATATCGAAGCCACTCATTGGCCCTGTCGCAAACCCCTTACTTTCAGCAGTCAGCATCAATACCATACTTGCCAGTGAAGCACTTCGAATAGCCTCATCGCGTCTAAGTTGAGGGTTGTTAGGATGACTGTTATTTATCCCTTCAATAAAGCTGGTCGCTAGGATCTGTGGTAGTGTGCCCATATCAATACTTGGCTGTAAGGCTGCTGGCAGGCGCTTATAGCCATCCATATCCCCGCAAACGATAAAGGTGACAGCGGCAGATAGAATCTGCCTTTGCTCATAGGCAACCTGACATAACTTGTTTTTATGTTCAGGAGTGGTCACTGCAATAAAGTACCAATTTTGCAAGTGATAAGCAGACGGTGCTTTCATCGCTTCGGTTACAAGCTGCTCGATAGTTTGCCTGTCAACTGACTCATTAGCGTCATAATCGTAGTAGGCGGTTCTTTGGTTTAATAGCGCTGCTAAATTCACGGTTTACTCTCCTTGTTGACATTGATGTCAGTTGGGGTGGTTGAATCAGTTGTGTTGATTGAATGCGTTGAGTAGATGGCGTTATCTTGCTTAACAGGCTTCTTATTGGCTTTATTACCATCACGTTGGACGATAAAGACGGCTACCAGTACAATAATAAAACCGAGGCTTTGTAGTAGTGATAACCGCTGATTTAAGACCACCCAACCGATCACGGTCGCCGTAATGGGACTAAACGCACCTAGAATAGACACCGCCACAGAGGGCAGTTTTTCAATACCGCGAAACCATAAGCTGTAAGCAATAAGAGAGCCAAAGATTGCGAGATAGGCATAGCCTAGTAGGTTATCCGTCGTTAGATTGGTGGGAAAGGACTCCTGCCAAAAGGCCAATGGCAATAGCATCAGACCGCCAAATAACAATTGCCAACCGGTAAAGGTTAGATTGCTGACCGGTGGTTTCCAGCGCTTGGTCAAATAAACACCGACGGCCATAGATACGGCGCCTAGAACGGCGGCGAGCAATCCTATTGTGTCCCATTCTGCTTCAGGCGTAATTAACAACATGGCCATGCCGACGATAGCGGCCAGAGTAGCCAATAAGGCGACCGAGCGAGGCGATTGATGCTCAAAGCGCCAGATTAGCGCCATAATAATCAAGGGCTGAACCGCGCCAATAACCGCTGCAATACCGCCAGGCAGTCGATAAGCGGCGACAAATAGCAAAGCTTGAAAGCAGCTAATATTTAAGAATGACAGTATGAGTATTCGCGGCCACTGGTGAGATTTGGGCAGTTTTCGAGCCCATAGTGTCAATAAGATACCAGCGGGCAATACTCGGAATAACGCAGCAAATAACGGTCGGTCGATTGGCAAATATTCTGTAGTGACGATGTAGGTCGTTCCCCAAAATATGGGTGCTAGCATCGTTAATAAAGTGTTTAACCAATATTTTGGTTCAAGGGGATTAGGAGACAAAGTGCTTAGCGGGATGATTGGTTGCGGTAAGGAATTAGAAGACGTCTTGGGGTTTGGCGCTACCTGTGTCATAATTTATCTCTACATTAAGATAAATATATACTAGATGATTTTATCTCTATGTCAAGATAATATTAGACAGGTTTTATATCAGGAGAAAGTCATTATGGCAGTGAAACAAAACGCAGCAGTTAGCGATGATAATATCAAAGCTCCAGATGCGGTAGAGCAAATTATTGCTCAGTGGCAAGCGCAAGGTTATGGCAGTGAGCAATTGCAGGTGATGGAAACCATCGGACGTATCAAACGTCTTGAAGTCATCATAATGCGTCAGTTGGCCACCAACTATAAAGCCAAGTTTGGACTGAACCATTGGGAGTTCGATGTGTTAGCGACGCTGCGACGCTCGGGAGAGCCTTACTGCCTAAGCCCTACCGCATTATTTGACAGTATGATGGTCAGCTCGGGAACGATGACCAATCGCTTACAGCATCTTGAAAAGAAGCAATTGATTGAACGGGTGGATAACCCTGAAGACAAACGTAGCTTATTGGTCAAATTAACAAAAGATGGCAAGCACCTCATTGAAAAAGCCGTATCGTCACATATTGTTTTAGAGAATGAATTATTGAGTGGACTCAGTCAGGAAGAAGTGGTTATTGTGAATATGCTGCTCAAGAAAATGGAAGCGACACTCCCCATTAATAGTTAATTAATTATCTTTATATAGAGATAAATTGCAAATAATTATCAACTTAGCTAGCTAACGTTTAAGCGTAAGCTTGTCTTGCAGCGGGGTGGTTATAACTATGCTTGATCAATCAACACCAACAAATCCGTCTCGCTCACATCGATGTCCATTTGCTTGAGTAAAGTCGTCACTTGACCACGGTGATGGGTTTGGTGGTTGAATAGGTGCAGCAGTAGCTGTGAGAAGGGTTTGCTAAATTGAGCACTTTTGCTATTGGTATAAGTCAGAGATTGGCTCAAATCGACCTCAGCTAACTCTTTGATGAATTGAATAATTATGCTGTCTAATTCAAGACGACTATGAGTGTAATCTTCTTTGCTGTTATAGAGGGTTTGGGTTAATTGGCTCGGTAAGGTAAATTCTGACAATTGACTTAGAGCGTTAAAACCATTGGCATCGTTGGGATGACCGTTAAAGCGGGTCAACCAAATTAAATCGCCGACCATAATATGATTGAGCGTCCCCAAAATCGAAGCAAAGAACGCGCCTTTGTCTTGCCATAACGCATCATCTGATAACTCAGCAATACTGGCGCAGATTTTCTGGTTCATGCTGGCATTATAGTCGGCTAGCAGCTGGAAATGAGGTTTGAGCATTGTCTTTGATGACCCTATACTTTAGTTTTCTATAGCATGAGTTAGCCGTGTCCTACGAGCATACGCACTGTGCTATGAATATCCCAGTCTAAATCTCGCTGCTCAGTTTGTGCCGCTACCATAATCCCTTCCCCAACTATAAATAAGCGATCGGCTATTTGTCGTGGGCTGGATGAAGCCCATTAATCGTGATGATTGGCGGGGCCAGTTGGCAGTTTTTATTAACGCCAACGCTGCTAGGCTCTATAGTGCTGGTCATGGTGGCGCTGATTTACAACAATTTAGGTAGCGATGTAATAAATAGTAATGAGGACGAAAAGAGGCACTATCCGACGTATTGGTGGTGAGATAATCTTCACGCTGAGCCTAACGAGTCATTAAGCCTCCCCTTCGAGACAGGTTTTGATAGTAGGGCTAAGCTCACTCCAGTTGGCTTTATAAGCTCAATAGATTTGTACATCGACATTAACAGGCAAGTCTTCATCAAAGGTTGCAATCGCCATCTCAATCTCATCAAGTGACGCGTCTTTACTTCTAAAGCCGATGCTAGAACCACAGTGCGAGCAAAAAGTGCGGATAGTACCGTTAGGCGCGACGAAATCCTTGAGTTGCTCTAGTCCCGATAGCCAAGTTAATCCTTCCACATTGACCAAAGTGGCAAAGGCCGCACCATGAAACTTGCGGCACATGGTGCAATGGCAGTTACCGACCGTTCCCCTAAATCCGGTAATACTAAAGCGGACTTGTTGGCATAGGCATGAGCCGTGGTAACTTTTTATAGGCGTTTCTGTCATTGTTATTCCTTTATTAAAATTATAAATATAGGGGTTGAGGCAACCAGTTCTTAAACTTTATCACCAGTTTGATAGGCTTGCTGAAGTCAGTTAAATAATTGCTGATTAACATAGTAATTTTCTTTACCAATTTTTGCTTATTTAGAAAAACGTGCACAAATAATCGAAAAATTTGTGCACGTCCGACTCATTGGGCTCTAACGTGCATCGCTTTTAGCGGTTTGCTGTGCACGTTCTTCTAAATACCTCCCCAACCACGCCAAAAACTCACTCGAAGTCGTCCCCACATTCAGCCGCAAATGCGTCGACGCCCGTGCGTCCGGATAAAACAGCTGACCGGGCGCAACCAGCCAACCATCCTGATAAGCATCCAATGCCAACTGACCCGTATCTTGCCCAGTGTCTGCCCAGATAAACATACCGGGCTGCGTATGCTCTGGATACTCAATACCGATATTGGGCAGAGCCTCGCGCAACGTTTGGTGCGCCGAGTACAAATGCTGCTGTACTTTATTGAGCTGCCGTCGATATTCCCCCTGCGTCCATAGCTTATGGATGACGCGCTCGCCAAACTCCGGCGTGGTCATATTGCTGAGCGTCTTCATGCGCAGCACCCCGTCGATAAAGCGCTCTGGACTCACGAGCATACCCACGCGCCAGCCGGATGCCATCGACTTTGAAAACCCCGTCGCATAAAACACTCGCTCGAACTGATCGAGACTGGCATAGCGCAGTGCTTGACCGCCCGGTACAAATGCGGCGTATAAGTCGTCTTCAAAGATATAAGCGTCATGCTCATGGATGAGGTTGAGCACCTGATGGGCGCGGGCAGGGTGCAAGTTACAAGAGGTCGGGTTGTGCAGCACGCTATTGGTCAGATAGAGCTTGGGATGATGGCTGGCAAAGAGCTTTTGCATGTGTTCAATATCAGGACCGAGATGGTCACGCTCGACAGCCACGACGGTAAAGCCTTGCTGCTGCAAGCAACTCGATAACCAAAACCAACCGGGCGCATCCACCATCACCGTGTCGCCAGGTTGCAATAATAATTGTGAAACAACGGTGACGGCTTGCGAGACCCCAGCTGTGGTGATGATGGTCTTGGCACTGGTCTGCATACCGAGAGTGTCCAAATGCTGCGCGAGCTGCTGACGAAGCGGCAGATAGCCCTGAATCACGCCGTAATCATAGATAAAGCTGTCGGCTTGCTGGGTCACTTGGCGGATGGCCCACTCCATCTTGTCATTGCGAACCCAGTCATTAGGGAGCACGCCGACCCCTGACGCCCTATGACGGGGAATGTCGCTAAACACTTGCTGCGTCAGCCAGCGGGTGTCGATAACAGGTTTTTCTACGACAGATTCTATCGGGCTGCTGGTCATGGCTTGCGGCCGCACGTAATAGCCAGAGCTGGGTTTGGCAATGAGCACGTTGGTCGCGACCAGCTGCTCATAAGCTTGGCTAATCGTAAAGCTGGACACGTCTAATAGCTGGGCCAATTTACGCACAGAGGGAACGCGCTGATTGGGCTGATAGATGTGCCAGTCAATACGCTGGCAAATCCACTCTTGCACCGCAGCAGTCTTGGTCAAATTAGGATTTAATTGATAAACATCAGGCATAGTTAGGCCACTATCTCAAAGCAATTGTTAGGGTAAAACTAACTATACACTTTGTTAACTGTTAAGCAAACCGTATAGGGTCTGTTATGGTCGCAGGCGCTATAGTCGTTGTTAGTCCTTATTTAAAGCAATTATAAGAGGCAGTTATGATAAGTGGTTATGGAGACAGTCATGTGGACTAGTGCGATGACAGGATTTAGCGGAAGTTTGGCTGCACTGGCTATCTTTATGTTGGTCAGTTCAATCACGCCGGGGCCAAATAACTTAATGCTATTGCATGGCGACGTTCATCGTCAATCATCCCAGCATCATGCTGACCATTAAAATCCTTGGCACGTTGTATCTATTATGGCTGACCCATCAGATGGCACGAAGTGACTTTAGCACTATCGTCAACGATGCCTTAAACCGTGAAAAATTGGGGAGGGTGCGGCCAAGCAGCGCTTTGGTGAGTTGCCCTTGAGCTTTGGGCAGGCCATGCTATTTCAGTGGCTCAACCCTAAAGCGTGGACGATGACCATGGTCGCGCCCAGCTTGGCCATGATGCATAACGGGCGATTGTGGCTGGACAATTGGCCACTGCTTATGATGTGCGCCCTTATAAATATTGGCTCAATTGGTTGGTGGGCAGCAGGGGGTCATTGGCTGCGAAAGCTGGTGCATTTGCCGCGAGTGATGAAAGTGATTCACGCAGTAATTGTAGTGATGACGGGATATTGTGCGGTGTCGTTGTGGATCTAAATTATTGATAAATAAGTATCTCGTCTGAGTCTTAACCCATTAACAATTATAATAAGGATTAGGTAAAAATGACCCCACTTCACCTTTTACTGGCTGTTATTGTCACCCTTATCTGGGGTATTAATTTTACCTTTATTGCGTGGGGCCTTGAGAGCTTTCCGCCGCTAATGCTCAGTGCCATGCGCTTCTTTTTTACCGCCATTCCGCTGGTACTATTCCTTAGGCCGCCCAAGTTTAACCGCACTTTATTCGTTTATGCGATTGGCACGTTTGTCATGCAATATGCCTTTGTGTTTACCGCCATGCACCTTGGGGCTTCGGCTGGCCTGACCGCCTTACTTTTGCAATTACAGATATTTATCACCGTACTGCTCGCTTATTTTATGCTGGGCGAGCCTGTTAGCCGAATGCAGATAGTCGGCATGGTCATTGGCGTATTGGGACTAGCGGTGATTGCTGCCAACTTAGGGGGAGATATGCCGCTGCTTGGGTTTATTTGTATTCTGATTGCCGCTACAGGTTGGAGCTTTGGCAACATTGCCTCTAAACAAGCCTCCAAACAGGCCTCGCTATTGCGCGCAGAACTCGCGGGTAGCGTAGCAAATGCAGCTTCACTATCAACTTCGAGATCCGCTTCAATATCAGCGCCTTTATCGGCACTGTCATTGGTGGTGTGGGGCGGCTTGATAGCCTGCGTCATTTTGACCATTGCCTCATTGATATTTGAGACCGCTGCTTGGCAAGTCGCCTCCTTTACCGAGGCGTCAATGAAATCATGGCTGTCTCTTGGCTTTATTGTTTATATTTCTACTCTGATTGGCTTTGGATTGTGGGCATTTCTGCTTAGCGAGAATACCGCCTCAAAGGTGATGCCGTTTGCGCTGTTAGTGCCCGTATTTGGTATGGTCACCTCGGTGTTATTAACCGGAGAGGTGGTGACTTGGTGGAAGATGCTGGCGATGGGATTGATTCTATCGGGATTAGTATTGGCGAATTTAAAGCGCAGCCATTTTACGCGCAAGGCGAAGGCTACGTTAAGTTGATTGATTTAGGTAATAGCTAAAATTTAATAGTAATAAGGAAAGATTATGAACAAGGTTGCGCAGCAACAACGCACGATAGGCATCATTGGCGGCATGAGCTGGGAGAGTACGCAAACGTATTATCAATTGATTAATCAAGGAGTAAAACGGGAATTAGGCGGCCTTCATTCAGCGGACTTGCTCATTCACAGCTTAGACTTTGCCCCTATCGAAGCGTTGCAATCACAGAACGATTGGGAAGCGATGGCAGGAATTTTGGTGGAGAGCGGATTGCGCTTAAAGCGAGCAGGGGCGCAAGGGCAGCTCATTGCCACCAATACCATGCACAAGGTCGCCCATGAAGTGCAAGCGGCAACGGACTTACCCTTAATTCATATTGCAGAGGCGACAGCAAAGGCGATTCAAGAGAAGGGACTGACCAAGGTCGCGCTACTGGGGACTAACTTTACCATGACCGAGGACTTCTATAAGCAGCGTTTGGTTGAGGCCGGACTGAGCGTAATAGTACCCGAGGAGCTAGCTCGTAATGAGGTGCATCGCATTATTTATGAAGAGCTGTGCCAAGGTAAGTTTACTGAGACTGCTCGCCAGCGTTATGTCGAAATTATTGAGCAATTAGCGGAGCAGGGGGCGCAAGGGGTCATCCTAGGCTGTACCGAAATTGGACTGTTAATTAAACAATCTGATAGCCCGATACCCGTATTTGATACGACGGCGATTCATGCAAAAGCAGCGGTTGAGTTTTTATTAACAGACGCTAATTTAGGCTAAGTTTTAAGCTTGCAAGCTGCTGAGGTAGTCATCACTCATCACGATGAAACTCAATGCGGCTTAGCACGTGCTCTTGGATGAGATAAGCACAAATATACGCGCACGGCCACGCGACCATGAAGGCCAAACTCCACGAATGCAGCAAGTCGTCAATGAAGTGATCGCTCCAACCAATTTTGATCAACAGCAAGACGGTCGAGATAATAAACGACATCAATATCGCCATCATCCCCGTAAAAATTAAACGATAATATTTAGCATGAATACGCATGACAAGCGGCACCTTTATCCATTAAAACCCTTTATTTATCAAGACCCTTTTAACTCATAAATAGCAGCTAAGCCTTTGCTAAAATCAGTCACGATTAGCAAAAAGCTGAATATAATAAAAATAATATCTAATATTCGCCACAAATTATTGCTTTAGTACTAGGAAATAATGCTATTTTAAGACGCTAACGTTGGTTTTATAACGTTTTGATGATCTCCTATACTCGGTCTCAATTTAGACCATCCCTTTGCAAGGAAGCCCTATGAAAGAAGTCAGCAAGTCCATCAGGATTAATGCCCCACTCGATACTGTCTGGGGCGTCTTGATAGACTATCAAGCATATCCTCAGTGGAACCCGACCATTCGCCACTTGGGTACGAACAATAAAGTGGGCAAAAAGTTTAAACTTAAGATCACTACCCCCAAAGGCAAGACCTTGAGAGTACGTCCTAAGTTACTAGAATTTAGGGAAAAAGACACTTTTCGCTGGAAAGGCAAGTTACTGCTTAAAGCGATCTTCACAGGAGAGCATTACTTCGAAGTCAAAGACAATAAAGATGGCAGCACGACCTTTGTGCAAGGCGAGATTTTCAAGGGCGTTATTGTACCCGTTATGGGCGGGCTAATTAAAGATTTAGAGCAAAGCTATGTGCTTATGAATCAGGCACTGAAGGAGCGCTGCGAGGCATATTAGCAGAGGGAATTGAGCTGGTGGAGAGTGGCCGCTCACTGGTTCATATCCGTTGAAGGTGACCAAGCGTTAGCGTGTAGCAAGCTGCAGATATAAGCTGTAAGTTCAAACTGCAAATCTATCCCCAGCCCTTCTAGCATAGCTCTACATCTTGCGCTTCGGGCAAGTATTCACAGGATACTTGCTTATCCTCGCTCATGCTTTAAAAAGCAAGGAAGTCAGCTCTATTGAAATTTAAATAGAGTTAAAGTCGCCCTTTGCAAAGGCGGATCTAGGGGCGTTTTATATACACCGCTTACAGAAATAATGCTGTTCACTTCGAACTCGGAGTTATTATCTCGTAGGTTTCACTACGTTGTACCCACGCTAAGACTGTCTGACTTCAATGTATTCTACTCAATTGTCCTATTCTAACTTTATTTCCCTGCCAGCAGCTTCTGCAACTTGGCTAATATCACGCCATATAGCGGCAAAAAGATAAACACCCCCATCAGTAGTTTAAATGCGTAATCCATCGTGCCGATTTCGATCCAATTCGCTGCCATAAAAGGGTCGGGGCTTTTGTAGAAGGCAATAGCAAAAAAGCACAGACTGTCCACCAGATTACCAATGATCGTCGATGCCAGAGGTGCAATCCACCAGGTCTTTAGTTGGCGCAATTTGTTAAAGACTTGGATATCTAAAAGCTGCCCGACGACATAAGCGCTGAAGCTCGCTAAGACAATGCGAAAGACAAACAGGTTAAAATCGAGCAGATGCTCGTGACCGATAAACTGACCATTGGCGAATACCACAGAGAAATAATAGGAGATGGCCAGCGCTGGCAACATGGCAAAAAATATTATCCGCCTTGCCAATTGCCGACCGAATATTCGCACAGTCAGATCAGTAATGAGGAATATAAACGGAAAGGTAATCGCGCCCCAAGTGGTAATAAAGCCAAAGATTTCGAGAGGCATCTGCACCAGATAATTACTGACAGCAATGATAAAGATATGCAGACCGATAAGCCAAAATAAAGCTCGGTTATAGCCAATGGTTGGGATTTGGTGGTTTGAGGGGCTAGCAATGATGGTTGGGCGAGTGCTCATATAAGAGTCCTTTTTTTGAATCAGGGTTGAGGGAACCTGAGGGGCGCCAATTATAAAGCAAATTGCGATAGAACGAAATAGGGACGCTGGGTAGGGCTATGTTAATGACAAAGGGCAGGATCACAATGCAAGAAGCTAAAGTCGTGCTAATAGTTATCCTTGTGACAGGTTTAAGCAGCCTACTATGGCTTGGGCTTTTTAATTCTAAGCACCGTACTATTAATCCGTAATCCCGTCAGTCCTCAATACCGACCCAGCCCGCCTTTGGATATCGTGCCCCTGCAATATTGTTTGGGTCAAATAATGCGTCTAACTGTACGATTTGTACGCTAGACAAAACAATATCGGCCGCGCTGCTAGGGTTCGTGCTGTCGCAGATTGGCTGGTCAAGGTATTCAAAAAAGAGATGTGGAGAGATTAGACGAAAAAAAGCAAAAGCCAAAACAATGGCCTTAATATCTCAGATCTTTAGACAGGGAGAAATATGCGTCTCACAGGTAGACGCTCTGTCATGACTATGGCCGCGCCTCGTCCCTCGGCAACAGCAAAAGCTGACTGCGGCAAATTGACGCCAATCTGCGTCTACCAGCACTGATGTTAACTACTAAAATGTCGCCAAGCACATTAATGATCAACCAAAGACTCTTAGCATTAGACTGGTAATAAAAAAGCCAATCGGAAAAGCAATCGCGCCTGAATTAGGCATCAAGAAGTTTTTTAGTAATCAAAGCTCTAATCACGACCACTACGATATAGTAAGCTCGTTATAAAAACGCTACAGCGGTACGGGGATGAATTTTTTACAGCCTCTATCAGCACACTCGTAGCACGCTAGAAACCTTTATAGCAGTTGCGCCTCATATTTCGATGACGTTCTTTTCTTTAGACTCGATTACACCTCTCTAACCAATCGCTCCATTAACTCTGCCGCACTCTCTGAGCGTACCAAACTTACCCCTTGACCGGCCCACATCGATAGCTGCTCGACATCGCCAGCTTGGCTAGCCTCGGCTCTCAAATTTCTCGTCATTGCATTAAGCTGAGGATAGGGCGGTAGGGTCTGAGCAGCATCGTACTGCGCATACGTTGTCAAGTAGTCATTGATGAGGGCGCGCGCAGGTTTACCGGAGAACAGTCTAGTGAGCCGCGTCAATGCAGGGCGCTCGCCTTGCGCCACCTTGAGTAACGTGTCTTTATAAGCGCGGTTAATGCCGGCTTCGTGTGTCGTCAAAAACGCCGTACCCATCTGTACCATCTCCGCCCCTGCCGCTTGTGCAGCTTTAATCGCTGCCCCAGTCATGATGCCACCAGCGGCAATAAGGGGTAGCTTAGTAACTGCTCGGGCTTGGGTGATTAAGGTGAGTAGTCCTAAGGGGTCGGTGTCGCTATCTGCTAGCCAGCCACCGCGGTGGCCGCCTGCTTCTACGCCCTGAACGCAAACCGCATCTGCTCCAATATCGGCCCAAGCTTTGGCTTCCAAAGGATGGTTGGCTGTACCGATGACCTTGCTGCCTACCTTGTGTAACGCTGCGACTTGCTCCAAGTTGATAATGCCAAAGGTAAAGCTAGCGACGGGAACAGGATTGTCGAGTAGAGCTTGGAATTGTTCAGCGAAACTTTGCGCAGGACGACTAGGTAACGCTACCTCAATGTCATTATCGGCATAGTGCTGTGCCAACCATTGCGGCATGGCCGTATCGACGGTTGAAGACTCTGTTTCGCTCAGTACCATTAGATTGACCGCAAAAGCCTGAGAGGTCAGCGACTTAATGGTATTAATCTGCTGGGACAGTGTCTCAGGTGGGGTCATCCCTGCCCCTAGCGAGCCTAACCCACCGAAGTTACTGACCGCTGCGATTAGTTCGGGAGTCGTTGCTCCGCCAGCCATTGGTGCTTGCACGATAGGGCAGCTCATGCCCAATTGTTCTAACAAGCTCATCTTATTTTCTCCTTTCATTGATGCCCTGACTGCCAAACACTCAAGTTACTGTACCGAAAAATTGAGCGAAGAGATATGGTTATTATTGATTAAGGATAATAGTGTTAGGGTCGTGATAAAGGGTGATGGCGCTAACGAGTTCTCACTTCGCGCTTGTCCAGCGACTAAGAATCTGCTTTAATCGAGTCTTAATCACTAAGCAATGAGTAAATTGTGAATAGAAATCCTGTTAATAATCTCGTGCGCCTAGGTCTTACGGCCATACTATATCTATCTATAGTAGGCTGCACTACGCCCAATAGCCTTACCGTCGCCACCACCCAAAAGCTAGTTCAGCTCGAACGCCATAAGTCCGATTTAGAGACCAAAGCCTTTACGCTAGCCTCCGGCGATAAGATAACTTATTTAGAGGGCGGCAATCTAACAGGTGAGCCTTTATTATTGGTTCACGGCTTTGGCGGTAATAAAGACAACTTTACTCGTATTGCAAAGCAGTTAGGCGATTATCATCTCATCATCCCAGACCTACTAGGCTTTGGTGATTCTAGTAAGCCTGCGCAGGCAGATTACCGCAGCGATGCCCAAGCGCAGCGGTTGCATGAGTTATTACAGGCCAAAGGGTTAGATTCGGCCATTCATGTTGGTGGTAATTCGATGGGTGGGGGCATTAGTGTCGCCTATGCAGCGATGTACCCTGATAACGTCAAAAGCCTGTGGTTGCTCGACAGCGGCGGCTTTTGGTCAGTAGGTCTGCGTGAGGAGTTTCAAGACTTAGACCCAGAAGATAATCCACTATTAATTGACAATGCTAAGGATTATTTTGCGCTGTATGACTTGGTGATGTCCAAGCCGCCTTATATTCCTAAGACGGTGCAAGCGGTCTTTGCTCAAGAGAGTATCGCCAATCGCGATCTGCAAGCCAAAATCATCGATCAAGTGCTTGAAGATAATGTAGAGACGCGCGCTCAAGTCGTCGCTGAGCACGATATTCCCACGCTGATCGTTTGGGGCACAGAGGATAAGGTACTAAAACCAGAGACCGCTGAGCTGATGGTGGAGCTGATGCCGAACGCTAAGGTAATAATGATGCCAGAAGTCGGACATGTACCGATGATTGAGGCAGTAAAAGATACAGCGAGTGCGTATATAGAATTTCGCCAACAGCTAAATAATAGTATTAAAGGTCAGTAAAGCGCGCCGATAGACAAGGATGTCAGATACTAATGCAAAAGCAGTTATTTAATAATTAGTGGCGCTATAGTTTACTGCTAGGAATGGTAGTCGGTTGATCGAGTCACAAGAATGTTGGCAAGTTATGGACAGTTATCATTCGATGCATACTAAGTCGTGAGAATAGAGATTCAAAAATAGCTTTAAATCAAGCTATACTAGGTCAATTTCGCTTATAAATTCGTTTTTAGGTAATATCAATGGAACTGTCTTCTCACGCTAATTCAAGCTCAAGCTATGTCACCGTCCTAAAGCATCCGCAGCCTATCCAAGGCAGTATTCGCGTACCAGGGTCTAAGTCGCTGACCAATAGGGCGCTGGTTTTAGCGGCATTATCAAAAGGTAAAAGTACCTTACAGCATGTGCTGCTCAGTGATGATACCAAGGTCATGATTACCGCGCTTGGGTTGATGGGGGTGGAGATATCATTTAGCTCGCCGACGACCATCGAGGTAATCGCAACAGGGTCGCTCAAGGCCCCTGACCAGCCAATATTTCTCGGTAATGCAGGCACGGCGACACGGTTTTTAACCGCAATCAGCTGTCTTGTCGACGGTAGTGTCGCCATTGATGGCGATGACTATATGCGCGCGCGGCCCATTATGCCACTCGTTGACGCGCTCACCAGTCTCGGCGTTGACGTCACCTGCAAGACGGGCTGTCCGCCGCTGACTATTAACGGCCGTGGTGGCTTTGATGGTAAAGAAGTCAGTATCGATGCTAACTTATCTAGCCAATATGTCTCTGCCTTGTTGATGCTCGCCCCAAATGGCACCAATGGCCTCAAAGTCGCAATGCAAGATGACCACATTGGTGGTCGCGGTTATATTGATCTGACCTTAGACTTAATGCAGAAATTCGGCGTAACGACCAAGGCAGAAGACAATGGTTGGTCGATTGAGCCGCAGAGCTATAGCGCTACTGACTATCAGGTCGAGCCTGATGCCTCATCTGCCACTTATATCTGGGCAATGGAAGCGTTAACCGGTGGTCAAATCGATATCGGCTGTGACCCACGCGCCATGACCCAGCCCGATGCCCGAGTGTTCGACCTTATCCAGTCCTTTCCTGATTTCCCCGACGTCATTGATGGCTCGCAGTTCCAAGATGCCGTGCCGACATTGGCAGTGATGGCAGCGTTCTGCGGTAAACCAATTCGCTTTACCGGCATTGAAAATCTACGGGTGAAAGAGTGCGACCGCATTAGCGCCCTTCGAGAAGGGCTGTGCAATATCCATCCGAAACTTGCCGAAGAGCAGGGCGATGACCTTGTGGTGTATGGTGACCTAGACTTGAAGAGCTTGGCTAATGATAACGTGTTAATTGACAGCAAGGACGATCACCGTATCGCCATGTGCTTTTCGCTGGCAGGGCTGTTGCTAGATGGTATCTCAATACGTAACCCTGATTGCGTTGCCAAGACTTATCCCAATTACTGGGAGACGTTGAATGAGCTGGGGGTTGAGTTGGTATACTCGGCGTAGGGTAGCGGCTAGCTCTTAGACGTTTTAGGTGATTATTAAAAAACCACCGTCATGGATTTGGCGGTGGTTTTTTATTTATTTTATTTGGCTAGAGCGTTGTAGCTTTAAAAGGTTACTTTAATAGAGTCTTAAATTGAAAATTCACTTTACCTCTCAAGAGGTATAACTAAAGAGCTTATTTAAACCGATACTTTTAACGGGGAAAGAGTATAGTAAGAACGTAGGTATATCCACTTTAATGAAGTAGGAGGTTAGTAGAACTAACTAATATAGTATTGGATTACATGTCAGTGATGATACAGGGTATGAAAAAAGTAGACAGTTAATAAGAAAGTGGCTAAATTAAATATAGAAGCTTCGTGAGTTGCAAGTAAAAGAAAAAATATAAATTACTCTAGTTGTGTTTTAGTAAAACATTTATTTCTAATGCATAAGGTTAAAATTTATAAATATAAGGATTTATACGAAAAATAATGTTGAACTAGATAATGTGAAAGATAGTTTAATAAAAAATATACAGATAAATTTGACGGTGATGAGCGATACTGTTCTACAGATAAAGTAATAACAAAACTATTTTCCGAATTAGAAAGGAATACTGTTTTAGAAGATATTATTCTAAAAATCTGTGTAGTAAATGAACTATACGGTACAAATATCTATAGTATTCTTAAACTATTTAAACATATACTAAATTCTAATATTGATGAGAAGCTAATAGCAGGTAACCTAGATGTAGTTTCTAAAATAGCTAAAGGATATGAAATACGAACCAAAAAATAATGCTGAAATTATTTTTTATTCATTTGCTACTAAATACTGTAATTTGCATAATAAAAATGCGTATCCTATCTGTGATAGTTTTGTTGAGAAAACTTTAATCGCTCGTAGAAATAAAGATGGTTTTTCGCTATTCAAGAATAAAGGTGTGAAAAAATTTGCAAAGTTCCGGCACATTATCCACGATTTTTCCAAGTACTATAAGCTAACTGAAAGTAGTATTAAAGAAATCGATAAGTTTTTATGAGTTTATGGAGAAGAAAAATTGCTACCTCCGTATGAAAAAAGAACACAAGAAAATGAAGTTCCGATAGCTGTTTGATGTAAAATCTAACCCACCGGCGGCCAAGGTCGATGCGTATCGCTCTCAATCCACTCTTTCACATAACCCGTCGGCGCCATCTCCCAGCCAGATTTGCCTATAGCCTCTAAGATTCGCTTAGTCTCAATCACGCGTCCCTTTTCTGTCACCCCTGTTCGCAATACCGCAGAAGAGCAAGGCTTACCCTTGACCCACATCGACTGTTCAATATAGACCCAGCGCTCATCGATAGCGGCAACACGAGTCTTAATCGTGACCTTGTCGAAGGCGCGAATTCGCTTACGATACTGAATGGTGCTGCCTGCGACCACCAGACTCCAGCGCTTTTTCAGTAGCATTTTGCCAAGGCCAGTGCGAATGGCAAAGTCAGTACGGCCAAAGTCATAAAGCGTCAACGCGCGGCCATTATTCATCTCAAAGAAAGGGTCGATGTCGTTTAGGCGGCAGCGCAGGGTAATCTCAGCAGTATCGGCGATATCGACTGTCTGGCCCTTTTTAGTGGCGACGATGGCTTTAGCAATAGACGTGGTATAGCGTAAATAAGGGTACATAATGTGGCTCTAATAGTGGTAAATACAGGCAAAAGTCTAATTAAAATAGCACAGTATGGCAGCGTTATTGAATAACCTTGAGCGTATTTTATAGCACCTTGGCTGTCACACTTTTTAGTTGCCAATAGCAAAAACGAGCGCTTAATAGCACTCGTTTTTATTTTATATGGGTCTTATTGCTGAATATTAAGTCGTATAAAAGAACTGCATGACGGTCTTGGGATACCAGTCAGTATCGAACTTCTTGTCTGTCCAAGTGACAAAGCCAATATGACCACCATGTTTAGGTTCGCAAAGTACCACTTGGTTGGAGATGTCTCCATTGTCAGGCACCACGCCCAAAAACGGATCGTCTTTGGCAGTAATAATCAGCGTTGGTTTGGTGATCTTATGTAGGTAGGGCAGGGCGGAAGCTTGACGATAATACTCGTTTTTGGAGCGGTAGCCATGCCTTGGGGCGGTAAAGACCTGATCAAACTCACTGATGCGGCGGCTGGCTTTGACCCCAGCGATTTCTTCTTCACTAAGCTGATGGCCTAGTGCTTTGGCGACGATAGGATTAAGCAGGTAGGGCGTATAGACGCGGCGACCTAGCAGGCGTTCCATAGCGATGGACGAGGAGGCAAGATCAAGTGGGGCAGAGACGATAGCCGCCGCTTCACAAAGGGCCTCATCACCGTATTCGCCCATGTATTTGCCGAGTACATTACCACCGAGGGAGGTGCCGACGGCATGGACTGTCTGATAGCGTTTGGCCAAATATTGCAGCGAATGATGGACTTCAAGGCTATCGCCTGCATCATAAAATACTCTACCGCGTACCGGTACGCCGCCGCAACTACGAAAGTGCGCTACTACAAAGTGCCAGCCTTGGGCGTGGACGTAGTAGGCGAGCGTTCGTGCATAGTGACTCAGGCTGCTGCCCTCCATGCCGTGAAACAGTACGACGATTGGTGTCTGATAGCGATCGCCATCTTTAGGTGGCGCTTCGTCGACATCATAAAAATCGTAAGCGACCTCGCTTTCATTCAAGGAGTCCAAGGTCAGCTCACGGCGATAGGGCGGCGCTTCTGGCATGATGAACTTGGGCAAGATAGTCTGTAAGTGAGTGTTGGATAGCCAGAAAGGCGGCTTAAAAGCGGGCGCGGTAAAGGTCTTTTTTTGTGTCATGGATAATGTCTTCAGATAAATAAGGCAAATTTGGCATCTTATTGTGAGCATCTAGCATTTTATGGATAGGTTGGCAGTCATGCCAAACTAAGCTGGATGCAGTTTAGAATTATCATACCCTCTACGTATGACAAAACCAATAAGTTTTAGTGTACAGTTGGTCACTGAAATTACTGTTGCCTATCATGCCTTATTCTGAATCGATTCTCCAGTATTAAAACCAGCTATTTTAAGCGTTATTTTTTCGGCTCAATCACTTGTCCATCCATAGCAAGACGGTCTTTTAGCGTCTCAATTTCGCACTCAGGTAGCGTGACTGTCAAGGTGACCGCCTTATTATAAGTGACGTCGCCAACACTGCCACCTAAGTCCTCGACCACGTAGCGAACTTGCGATTCGTTGGCGAAGTCTGACGCGATTTGCACCTGCGTCATTGGCACGAACGGGGTGAGTCGCATCTCGTCAACGGCAGCTTGCGCGGATCCTGCATAAGCGCGAGTGAGACCTCCTGCACCGAGCTTAATCCCGCCAAAGTAGCGCACCACGATGATGATGATATTGCCGATACTCTTATGTTGAAGCACGTTTAGGATCGGTCTACCAGCAGTACCACCGGGTTCACCATCGTCGTCAAAGCCTGCACTGGTGGTATTATCAGGGTCACCGATGATATAGGCCCAGCAGTGATGGCGAGCGTCAGGATATTTCTCACGCAATTGTTCCACGTGAAACATAGCCTCCTCACGATTATTGACTGGGTAGGCGTAGGCGATAAACTCAGACTTTTTGATCTCAAGGCGAGCAGTTACTGGTCGAGCTAAAGTTTGATAAGTCATAGGCGCAGTAGAGAATAAAAGAGTGGGTGATAAAAGGCGATAACTTCTGAATATGGTAAACTGGCGCAAGATGCCAATACAACGATATTTATTAAGTTAAGATTAGGATAGCACAAATGCGCTTAGACAAATTTATCAGTAAAGCCACCGAGCTGTCTCGGAAAGAGGCCAAAAAGGTACTGCACGCTTCAGAGATTACTGTCAATGATCAGGTGGTCAAAGACGGTAGTCTACACGTCGATGAGTTAAATGATGAGGTCATGTGGGCGGGTGAGACACTATCTGTCGCCACGGGCAACCGCTATATCTTACTTTATAAGCCCGAAGGCTTTGAGTGTACCCTTAAGCCCAAAGAATACCCTATCGTGACCGAGCTTATCGCCGTCCCTGAACTAACCAGCTTACGCATTGCTGGTCGCCTTGATGTCGATACGACAGGCGCGCTTATCTTGAGTGATGATGGTAGTTGGTTACACCGGGTGACTAGCCCTAAGCACCAACACGAAAAGGTCTATGAATTAACGTTGGCCGATCCAATGGACGAGGCGGCGCAGGCGAATGCGGTAGAAAAGATCGCCCAAGGTATCTTGCTAGAGGGCGATCATGAAAAGACCAAGCCTGCGAGCCTAGAGTTTATTGATGAGACTCATGCGCGCCTCATATTGACTGAAGGTAAATACCATCAGGTCAAGCGTATGATGGCTTACTTTGGCAATAAAGTCATTGAGCTGCACCGCGCTAGTATTGGCGGCATTACCTTAGAAGGGTTAGACAAAGGCGACAGTCGCTTTTTGACCGAAGACGAGGTGGCGCAGTTCTAACTTGCTGCCGCTAACCCTGCTGCTAATTTGGCAATATGCTCGGTGCCGATGCCGCAGCAACCGCCGATAATATCTGCTCCTGCATCACGCCACTGCTGCGCCCATGTCAGATAGTTCTCTGGCGTGGTGTCTTGGCGGATACCACGCAGCTCGGCATTGGCCTGTTTATGCACTTGCTTTGGCGCAAAAGCATTGGCATATACCCCAAGCCGTTGTTTGCCACCTTCGCGGTCAATACTGTCTTTGGCCACTTGTAACGCCGATAACATCACTTCTGGTTGACTACAATTAAACAATATGGCGTCGACACCTAAGCCTATCATAGCAGTGACGGCTTCCGAGACTGATTCGCCAGAGCGTAGCGTGACGACTGGCATTGGCTTGGCTATAGGGTCAGTACCAACTTCAGTATTGCTTATAGCTTCCTTCAATTGCACTGTCAATTGTGCATCTAAATCACTGTCATCTAGCGTGAACGCTACCCAAAATGGCTTCTTCTTTTGTGCACCTAGGGCATTTTTATCGTTTTCGCCGTTGTCTTTACAGTTCTCTTTTTTATCCCCTTCAAACTTAGCTACCAGCTCATACCACGTGACCGCCTCTTGAATACTACTAACGGTCTCTGCCAACCAAATATCGGCAAAGGGTGCTTGAGCGTCGATTAATGGCTTTGCAATTTGCGCTGCTGCTTCACGTTTGAATAAATCAGGGCGATAAGAGCCGAATAGGGGCGGTAAGCAAGCAGCAATTTGAGCAGATGTTTGGCTTGCGTCTGGTACTGCGTTGTTACCCGACTGTACTGCTTTATAAGCGAGCTTGGCTGCCGTCGTTGCCAACGCTAGACCTTCGCTATAAAATCGCTCTCCTAGGTGAAATGGCGTGATGGCATAGCTGTTAATCGTAATGACATTGGCGCCAGCGGCAATAAAGGCTAGGTGCGCGGCAAGGACATGTTGCGGTGCTTCTATTAGCGCAAGCGCTGACCATTCAGGCTGACGAAAGGGCGCGCCGCGTCGTTCTAATTCTCGGCCCATACCGCCGTCTAGGATAGTGGTCTGTCGTGTATTGGCATTGTTGGTTGAATGGGTCATGGGTAATTGAGTCATAGCATAATAGCGAAAGTGGTGAAGATATAACGTAGCAATGAAGTCACGATACAAGTTTTTAAACACTAAAATATCGTGTCAAGCAAAGCAGTAAGTCAGTTAAGTCTTATGATTATCCATGGTTATCTTAGGATTTAAAAATACAGTTTGTAATAGATAGTATAGTCAATCCATTTTAGACTTGACACAAAGTCGCTGGAATAAATTTATGACTGCCTTAACCACCTCATGACGTCTAGCCAGCAAATTTATACCAGCTACTCTTTTACGTATCAGTCTTAAATAGGATGAACGATAGCAAAGCCTGTTTAATGAAAAGGTA
Source organism: Psychrobacter pygoscelis (assembly GCF_004335015.1). GTDB lineage: Bacteria > Pseudomonadota > Gammaproteobacteria > Pseudomonadales > Moraxellaceae > Psychrobacter > Psychrobacter pygoscelis. Next base: position 740,483 of record NZ_RQRU01000002.1, on the reverse strand, counting down.
ATAGCAATGAAGACAAAGATCCTTTATTCAAAGAGATTTACTTATGCAAAGCCAGAGTGGGTTGGTTTGATAAAAGCTGGCACGCTAGGGGCAGCGGTTATGTTGAGCTTAGCCAGCACTGCTAGTATGGCAAGCACAGAGGCAGATTCGACCAGTACTGCGGTTACTGGGGCTAAGTCACCAGCTAACATGGCTACTAAGGCGAGAGATATGCCTGCCCAGAGTCATGTAACGTCTACCGATGTTACGGCCATTCAGGCGCATATTCGCCGCACGCTGACAGAGGCAGGGATTAAACCTGCTATTTTATCTATAGTACCCTCTGAGCTACCTTCAATGTATCAAGTTAATCTGCAGGGTATGCCGCCTTTACATATTACTGCCGATGGGCGACATGCCTTACAAGGCACACTGCAACCTAACCCTAGTCCTAAGCTGACGATAGTACCTAGCGAGCCTGCGAGTCAGAGCCAAGTGGGTATGCCGGTCAGTGATGAGCTGCGCCAATCCATGCTTAAAAATATGAGTATGCTAGAGAACATGAGCGCGCAGATACCGTTATACCATACGAGTATTCCTGGGCTGATTTGGGGCATGACGGTGGATGAGACCCCTTTTATCACCACTACCGATGCGAGCGTTTTTACGGATGGCGAGATATTCACTATTGAAGACGGTCAGATTAATGAGCTGGATGAGAACTTCGAGCGGCAAAAGAATCGTCAGATATTTGCACAATTGGATGAGCAAGAGCTGATTATCTACCCTGCAACTACAGCGCAGCGGGCTGTCGTTTATGTGGCGACGGATATTAATTGCCCGTATTGTCGCCGATTTCATAAGCTCATCCCTAAGCTTAATGCTAAGGGTATTACCATCAAGGTTATTGGCTTTCCCGTTTATGAAGAGTCGTTTGAGCCCATGCGCCAGATTTGGTGTAAGACAGAGAGCACTGCTCGTAAGCAAGCCTTAGATGCTGCAATGACAGGTCAAAAAGTAGCCAATACTTGCTCTGCTGTCCAAGGTGAAGAAGATAAAACCAATAACCTACTGGCCAATCAGCTTAAGGCCAAAGGGTTGGTGGTAATAGCCACGCCGATGATATTTCGAGAAGACGGCACTCCCTATCAGGCCAGCTTTGAGAGCGCCGAGTTCTTAGAGTTTTTACATGTTAATTAGCACAAACTGGCTCAATAAGATACTTATAGCAGGTGCTAGGGTAGTACGACATTGACTATCTTCCAGTTGATAAGCCCTTGCCGCTGCATCTCAACGGTCAATGGATAGCCTTTTATTTGACCCGAGACGGTAAAGCAATTAACACCACAGTAGCTAAGCGTGGGCTGGGCACTGTCTGACCCCTGAGCGGCTTTAGATTGTAGCTCAGCCGCCTGCTTGTCCATCATCTGCTCGATCTGACCTTTAACCACTGCATCGACATCGCCGCGGTGGACAATCATATCTTGAATTAGATTCTGTAGATCAATCTTATTACTCGCGATAGCCCATGCTGCGGCCAGCTCCTTGGTCGCTTGATTGGCTTGACCTTGAGTCTGAATCAGTCGTTCAATATTTTGTGCGGTAAGGGCCCCATCGACTGACTTATCAATAAAGGTATTGGCCGCCGTGGTTAATGCCGTGCCACCCAGCTCTGCTACCATGGGATACTGAGTTAACGTGGCGGCAAAGCCATCGGTCAGTTGCGATTTTATCCGTGGTCGAAGCGCTTGATAGTCTATGGCGGCTGCGATGGTCGCCCCATCTCTAGCCTCATAAGCGTTTTTGAGCTGATAGGCTGCGTAGTAGGGCGAACCTGCGTAGATGACTACCGCTGCAACGATCAACAGCACAATGAGGGCAGACAGTTTTTTCATAGCAGGCTATTCCTAATAAAAACAATGATAAAGATAAAGGATAAGAGGGTCACTGTGAAGTCACCTTAAGCGTCAAATATTACCATGCTTATTGTGCCGTTTGATATGGAAAATAAGCCACTTATTTTTATATTTGTTTTTATATTCGTTTTCATAGTCGAGTCTTAATAAAATATTGTCATCGTAATATGATGCACAGCTGCGAAAAATTCATCCCAGCTCCGCTATATCATTTTTATACTGAACTTACTACATGTTCGTTTTAGGCGCTTTTTTATCGTCTAAAATAATGGCATCGATAGGGGATAAGTCGCTAGTCGGCGTAGCCCTGAACGGCGGCCAATAACCTGTTACTTTTGTTCTAATTTTGACTATAAAACGACTTTGATAAAACTTTTTGCTTGATAAATAGTCAGATAGTCACCATTAATAGCGCAAACTTATATTAATTGATCAGTCAGTAACACGGCTTTCAGCAAGTGTGATTTGCACAGGCTAACAGTGGCGTATGAGCGACGTGAAATACCAACTTATTGTAAGCTGCTTATAGTGGTACTTTATAGGATAAGCACTTAATAGAGTTTGGGTTTTACCTTTAATGATTTGACTGCTCGGTACAGATAGTTTCACGTGGAACTATTTGCACCGAGCAGTTAAAGAGCTTGTTAGCGATAACTATAATCCCCGACCCACTTGAGTCAGCTGATGATGTGTTACTGCTTGGATGACAGGAGAGACAATGAGCAAGCGAGATTTTTACGAAGTACTGGGTGTCAGTAAAACGGCAGATGAGCGCGAGATCAAAAAGGCCTACCGTAAGCTGGCGATGAAGTATCACCCAGATCGCAACTCAGATGACCCTGATGCTGAAGAGAAATTCAAAGAAGCCTCCATGGCTTATGAAGTACTGAGCGACAGCGATAAGCGAGCCGCTTATGATCGAATGGGTCATGCTGCTTTTGAGAATGGTATGGGCGGCGGCTTCGGTGGCGCCGGTGCGGGTAACTTCCAAGATATCTTCGGTGATATCTTCGGTAATTTCGGTGATATCTTTGGTCAGGCACGTGGCGGCGGTGGTCGATCGCGTCGCGGCTCAGACCTACGGTATGTCATTGAGCTGACGCTAGAAGAAGCCGTTCGGGGCTGTAAAAAAGAGATCAGCTTTACAGCGCCAGCCCCTTGTAGCACCTGTGATGGTAAAGGGGCAAAAGACGCTTCGGACGTGGTCACTTGTCAGACTTGTCATGGTCAGGGTCAGATCCGTATGCAGCAAGGCTTCTTTGCCGTACAGCAGACCTGCCCCAACTGTGGTGGCTCTGGTCAGCAAATTAAGAACCCTTGTTCAGACTGTCATGGTAGCGGCGTAAAAGATAAATCGCGTACCCTAGAGGTGACTATCCCTGCGGGTGTGGATGACGGTGACCGCGTTCGCTTAGCAGGTGAGGGGGAAGCAGGCGGTGCAGGCGTACAAAATGGTGATCTGTACGTCGAGGTTCGTGTCAAAGAGCACGCCGTATTCCAGCGCCAAGGTGCTGACCTCTATATGGACGTGCCTGTGAGCATCACCGATGCCGCATTGGGTAAAGAAGTCGAAATCCCAACGCTTGATGGCAAGGTTAAAATCAAGGTAGCCGAAGGCACACAAAGCGGTAAGTTGCTTCGCGTTCGAGGTAAAGGTGTGACGCCAGTACGTACCTCTATGAAAGGGGACTTGATCTGCCGGATCATGGTCGAGACACCCGTTAACCTAAACCGTGAGCAAAAAGAGTTACTGCGTCAATTCCAAGAAACGCTCGATCACCTAGATGGTGATAGCAATCAAGGGCATCAATCTCCTAAGAAGAAGTCCTTCTTTGAAAAGCTTGGCGATCTATTTGACTAAGGGTTGCTAATAACGCGTTAAGAAGACTCTATAGTCGGCACACAATAAAACGGTTACGGTGTCATCCTCACTAGCCATACTACGATATAGGCTGCGCTCGGCTTCCTTGTATCAATATTATTGTGGATTGACTATACTGACCCGTAAGTTTCACGTGAAACTTACGGGTTTTTTTATGTTTAATACCTCTAAAATGTTTAAAATGTCTAAACGGTCTATACTGATATCGTTGGCAGATTGAGAATTGTAAAATAGGGCAGTATTTCAAATCATGATATAGTTGCTACATTATTTTATACTGATCAACATTTCACATTAATTGGATTAGATAGTACGATGACTGAAACAACCAAAATAGGCATTATTGGCGCGGGTGGACGCATGGGGCGTATGCTCATTGAAGCGGTTCACGATAATTCAGCCACTACCTTAGCCGCAGCGATTGAGCGCAGCGGCTCCACCTTGATTGGCGTCGATGCAGGAGAGCTAGCAGGTATCGGCGCGCTAGGCGTCAAGCTTACCGATAACCTCGAATCAGTATTGACTGATATTGATGTCTTAATAGACTTCAGCTTGCCAGATGCCACCGAGCAAAATGTCCAGCTGTGTGCCAAGCATAAAGTTGCGATGGTAATAGGTACTACTGGCTTAAGCGAGTCGCAGGAGCAGGCTCTAAACGATGCTTGCTTACATATCCCCGTTGTTTACGCAGGTAACTATTCGACAGGGGTGAACCTGTCGTTAAAGCTGATTGAGATGGCGGCCAAAGCTTTTGGCGAGACTGCTGATATTGAAGTGTTAGAGGCGCACCATAAGCACAAAGTCGACGCCCCATCAGGGACGGCTTATATGATGGCCGATGCCGCTGCCACAGCGCGTGGTCAAAACCTAAAAGAGGTAGCGGTTTATGGCCGTGAAGGTCAGACTGGTGAGCGTACGTCAGGTAGTATTGGTATTCATGCCATTCGTGGCGGTGAGATTATCGGTGATCATACGGTGATGTTTATCGCTGATGGTGAGGTGGTTGAGATTACCCACCGCGCAAGAGTGCGCATGACCTTCGCCGCTGGTGCAGTACGAGCCGCCGCTTGGGTGGTGGGTCAGTCAAATGGCCGCTATGACATGCAAGACGTGCTTGGATTAAAAGACTAGCGGTTTTATAGACAGTTGATGACGCAAGATGTAAGTGTAGATTTTCAGCTATAAATGCGCAGGCCAGCTACAAGGGATTTAAAATCCCTTGCTACTAAAGCCAAGTGGTCTTTTATCAACTAAATCTCGAGCACAAAAAAGCGCTTAATCCGTATAGATTAAGCGCTTTTTTTACCGATTAGCAACGGTTAATCAATATAGACAACTTCTAATGGCGGGAAGCCGTTGAACTCTACAGACGAGTAAGAGTTAGTATAAGCCCCCGTGGTTAGCCAGTAGATTTTATCGCCAATCTCTAGCTCTTGCGGCAGCTGGTAGCCTGCCTCTTCATACATAATATCCGTCGAATCACAGGTAGGGCCTGCCAATACCACCGTACCGGCTTCAGTAGAGGTTTCCATTTTGGGAGTATAGACTGGGTATTTGATGGCTTCACCCAAGGTCTCAATTAGGCCTTGAAATAGTCCAACGTCTGTATAGACCCACCGGGTCAAGTCGGTATGAGCCTTGCGTGAGATAAGAACGACCTCACTGACCAGCACTCCCGAGCCACCGACGAGCGAGCGACCAGGCTCAAGAATAATCTCAGGCATGTCCTGTTCGTCAAAGTCCTCAGACAGATAGCGCTTAATCTCGTCAGCATAGACCTGAAGTGGGTTGACCTCACTGATATAGTTGGTCGGGAAACCGCCACCCAGATTGATCATTTGTAGTTTGGTGTTTTCTTCGTTTTGCATCCAGTCAAACATGTATTTAACTTTAGCAATAGCATCATCCCAAGCCGCGACATCCCTTTGTTGACTGCCAACGTGAAAGGAGATGCCATAAGGCACTAGGCCTAACTTTTTGGCTTGCACCAGCAGGTCAATCGCCATATCAGGGTGGCAGCCAAACTTACGCGATAAGGGCCATTCAGCTGTTTCACTACCTTGCACCAATATCCGCACAAATACCTTTGAGCCAGGGGCATGTTCAGCGATATTTTTCAGATCCGCTTCGGAGTCGGTCGCAAATAGGCGCACGCCTTTGTCATACGCGTATTTGACGTGAGCGGCTTTTTTAATGGTATTACCATAAGAGATGCGCTCGCCATCGACGCCATTGTCTAACACTCTATCCAATTCATAAATTGAGGCGCAGTCAAAGTTAGAACCAAGCGAGGCCAGTAAACCAATCACTTCATTGGCTGGACTGGCCTTCATCGCATAGTGAATTTTAGCGTTTGGAAATAGCGTTACCATCTCCTCATACTTGCTTTTAATCCGGCTTAAATCTACCACCAAAAATGGCGTCTCTCGCTCTTTGGCCACTTGTGTAAATTTCTGCCAGCTGGCTTGGTCAAAATATTGATTAATTTTAATCATGGTCAAAACCTTTTAATGAGAAAACACGAGAGGGCAAAGGGGTGAGAAGTTATAGTCTCGACTAGACAAGATGAGAGTTGCTAGGCTACTTGGCGATAATGGCGCTATTATAATAAAACCTTATGCCAGTTGCTATTAATAAACAGCTGTAGAATTAAATAAAGCCTTACAAAAATAATGTAAGGCTTTTGAGTTTAACGGTACAGTTTTAGAGGTTAATAGCGAGCGTTCGGTCAGAGAGTGAGCAGTCGGGTCAGGTACTAATCAGGTAATAATAAAGAATAAAAGCAAAGCACTCATAAAGGCCACTAGCAACAGTCAATGTGCAACCTTGCTTATAAGTCGCTGAGTGGCTAACTAACCGAGCGACTAGGCTTTCACAGGTTCTAGTTGCTTTTCGCGCTGTTTGATGACTTTACGTACTTTGTCACGTGCGCGAGTTTGCTTAAGCCGCGATAGATAATCGACAAATAGGACACCGTTTAGATGATCCATTTCGTGCTGGATACAGACTGCTAATAACCCTTCAACTTCTTCACAAAAAGCATTGCCTTCGCCGTCTAAAGCTTCGATACGGACCTTGGTGGGACGCTCGACTTCATCATAGACATCCGGGACAGACAGGCAACCTTCTTCGTAAGGTTTTTTGTCCTCGACTAATGGCGTGACTTTTGGGTTAATAAATACCCGAGCGCCACTACGGTCGTCAGATAAGTCCATGACGATAAGCTGAATATGTCTATCTACCTGCGAGGCTGCTAGTCCAATACCTTTAGCATTGTACATGGTCTCAAACATATCTTTGATTAGGGTCTTGATCTCGTCATTGACTTCTTTAACAGGCTGAGCAATAGTGCGAAGCCGTGGGTCAGGATAGTTTAAAATCGGTAATAAGGCCATAAGAGCCCTCACTATTAGCTGAAAAAAAGATTAACTGACTACATGATTAACTAACTAGATATTAACTAGTAGCTTACTGAGAAAAGCTGACGATCGCCAATAAGAAATTCTAATGAAAACGTTTCGTCATGGCAGATTAGCTAGAGTGCTCGTTGAAGCACGCTATCTGAGTGAGTTAGCAGTATAAAATGGCAAGTTAAGCCAATAATGGCTTAAATCTATACTCATAAATAAAAGATGAATGATTATATTTTAGCAAATTTTAGGACTAAGTTAAATTTATTGTCCTTGCCAGTTACCATACCTATTAACAACAGCCGCCCAAAATAAAAAAGCCTTACCGATGGCAAGACCTTTATATGAAGCAAAAAGACGTGAAGCGCCGCTGGTTATATGCGGCGTTTGCCTGTAATAAGCTCATAGACAAATAGCAGAATGATAGCGCCAATAACTGAGAACACTAGCCCCATAAAGCCGCCTTCTGCGCCGATATTGAGCATACTGGCTAAAAAGCCACCCACTACCGCACCGGCGATACCTAGAACTATGGTCATAATCCAGCCCATCGCATCGTTACCCGGTTTAATAGCACGAGCCAGTAAACCAGCTACCAGACCAATAATTACCATCCAGATAATATTAAACATATTAAGACTCCTGATTAATTATTAAATTACTAGCTAAATAGTTATTTGCTAATGGTCAGCTGATAACAACACCTTACAACTGAGTAGGTTAGTGTAGCTTATCGGCTGTGGTGTTAACCATTATCCAATTATAATTGTGACCGAACGCAGTTGTGACTAAATAATATAGTTGTAACCAAAGTTCACACCACTTTCTAGTAAAAATTATAAAGCAGTAATTAACATAAAGGTAAGGCGTCTATGTTACCAGTGTAGGGTAACTGTGAGAAATAATGTCCATTGCAATTTTGCGTCATTTATAGGTTAACCAATGGTAACCATCACCAGAGCAAATCTAAAAATTACTTGAATAAAATTAATGATATAAACCAAAGAGCCGTGGGTAAAAATAACAAACTAGCTGTCTTTTAGTGCTGCTAATAATCGTTGATGGATACCTTCAAAGCCGCCATTAGACATGATAATCACCGCATCGTCTGAGCCAATATGCTTGACGATATAATCGATAATAGCCTCAGTAGAGCTGAAAACTTGCTGTTGGTTGTCAAGCGACTGCTGGGCCGAGCTGATGGCGCTGCGCAGCCCCCACTCAAGACCACTAGGCTCATACCAAAGCACTTCATCAGCCAGCGCTGCTGACTCTGCTAAGATGTCTTTATGGATGCCAAGCTTCATGGTATTGCTTCGCGGTTCAATAATGGCCCAAAGCTTTGTTCCTGGAAGTTTTTTCTTAGCCCCATCTAGGGTGGTTGAGATTGCAGTAGGGTGGTGGGCAAAGTCATCAAATACTAAGGTTTTACGCGTCTCATTCTCTACTGAGCCGATCAGCTCCATACGCCTCTTGATACCAGCAAAGGCAGATAAAGCCTCACAGGCAGTAGCAACACTCACGCCCACGTCAAAAGCTGCCGCCACTGCGACGAGCGCATTATTGACATTGTGAAGGCCACTCATACCCCAGTGAACCTCGCCGTTATGCTGGCGGTCAACTTCAGAAGGATTGAGTTGGGAGGGGTCTGAAGCACTAAAGGTGATTCGGAAGTGACTGCCATCCGCGTGAATAAGCTGAGCTTGCCAGTCGGCATTAGTTTGAGCAGTAGCAGGATGTTGATCTTGCTGCTCGTGTTTAGTGAGCGCTGTGCGCCAGACAGGGGTCCAGCAGCCTTTGGCTAGTGTGTCCTCTAGGCTAGGGGTTTGCGTGGGCATAATGATCTGCCCTGAGCTTGGAATCATCCGAATCATATGATGAAACTGGGTCTGAATGGCATTTAAGTCAGCAAATATATCGGCGTGATCAAACTCAAGATTGTTCAAGATAGCCGTTCGTGGTCGATAATGAACGAACTTAGAGCGCTTATCAAAAAATGCTGAGTCGTACTCATCGGCTTCAATCACAAAATAGCCACGCTGACCATCGATGTCATCGGCTCCAAGATAGCTGCTATGGGCAAATGCCTGCCGTAGTCGCTCATCGTCTGAATCTACTAACGGCACACCGCCAATCAAAAACCCAGTATCGATACCGGCATACTGCAGAATCCAAGCCAGCATAGTGGTGGTGGTGGTCTTACCGTGGGTGCCCGCTACTGCTAGTACGTGACGTGACTGAAGGACGTGTTCAGACAAAAACTGCGGTCCTGATGTATAAGGAAGGCCCTCATCTAGCATATATTCAACGGCTTCGATACCGCGCTTCATGGCATTGCCCACGACCACAAGATCCGGAGCAGGCTTGAGATGACTTGCTAAGTAGCCTTCTTGAATCTGCACGCCAGCGGCTGCAAGCTGGGTAGACATTGGGGGGTAGATGCCGGCATCGGACCCGGTGACAGTATGACCTAAGCTACGAGCAATCAGGGCTAGTGAGCCCATAAAGGTACCACAAATTCCAAGAATATGAATATGCATAAAGAGTCTTCTAAATCGGTGAATAGCGGATAGTATGCGCACACATTGTAATGCATCGCCCAATTGATGACCAATAAAAAACGCCCAATTATACGGCGTGTACTCACATCAGCTGAGTACTAATCTGGCTTTAGAATTATTGTTGGCTTCTCGCATAGGTCTTGCTCTATTGCGCTTAGTCTATTAAAGCTTCGCTATGAAATCTGTGCCATAGGCGCTATGTTATCGGCTTTACGCTATGGTGCTTTTACTACTAATGACGCGATAGAATATAAGGTCGATTGGCGAATGCCGATAGTTGCTCTGCAGGATTAGTGATATCACTGTGCAACAATATCAGCTGGTTATCATGAATCAAATAGCGCTCAGTATTGGCGTTATTAAATTCGATAGTGATGATGTTGTCAGCTTGTTGGTAGGGGCCGGAATGGGTGATGGGCTCTGTTGAATGTAGCGGCAGCTCTTGATGACTGGTCTTATACGCTACACCATCAGCGAATAGATTAAGCTCTACAATCGTCTCACATTCCTTGCCTTTTTGACACGGTAGCACGCCTGAGTAGTCCCCGATTAAGGTAGCACCAAGCTCATTAGTACTAGTAGCGTCAGCAATCATCGGGGAGTGCGGTTGTAATATTGCGCTACCAGATAGGTCATCTTCACTGACAGTGCTGGTATCAGATTGACTGGCTTTGAGTATTGAGCCACTAGGCGCCGAGTCGGCACTTTGACGCTGTGTTGGCAAGTTACTATCAGTAGTCAGTGAAGATGGCTCCTCTTGCTCTGATTGAGTGCAAGCACTTAATATCAAGATCAGTAGTGATGCGCCAACGCATTGACTAACTGTAGACAGGGTTAAAGAAGGTTTAGCAGCTAGATTAGATAAGTGCATCACAAGGTCCTCTATAACCTGATTGTCATCATTGATTGACCTATTTTCTTAATATTCTTAGCAAAATAACACCATGGACCAGTGTTAAGAAGACAAAAACAATCAGTGCTTGCTCAGGGATACTCAACCCCAAAAATCGCCATGCCACTACTGCACATTCGCCAGAGCCTGATAACACTTGATGTACGACCTCTTGCATAGGTAGCGCCTCAAGCCAGTAGTCCAAACCAGGACCACAAGACGGCACCTGATCTGGTGGCAGATGCTGAATCCACACATGACGCGCCGCTACAAAGGTAGACCATAATATACCGAGTAAGCTGCCTAGCCAAAGCAGTAAGCGTATGGCACCACGCTTGGGGTTAATAAGCACTGCCAATAGCGCAAACACGCCCATTACCATTAAGCCTATACGCTGAAATACGCACAACGGACAAGGAGCAAAGCCCATATAGCGCTGCAAAAATAGCAGAGCAAAAGCCATCGCTACAACCGCCATAACCACCAAAAATAAATTTAAACCACGATAAGTCATAAGATTTCGCATGAAGTTTGCCTTTGATAACCTCTGTTGGATCGCACTAGTTATGACGTCTTATAGTCTTATATTGTCTCTCAAATTGAAGTACTTATCATACTTTGATAGCAGATATGAGTATTACTGATTAGCAGCACTTCGATTAGCAGTTCTTCGATTAGCGATACTGCTGTAAAAATTGCTTAAAGTCTTCGCTGTCAGCGGCTTCAAGCTCTGCTTGTTGCATGATGGACTTCTCAGCCAACACCTCATATTTTGCTTGTGTGTTTGGACTTAGGGTTTGTTGCAATAATAGTGCCCGGTGCTGGCGGGCCAGAGTAAAGCCAAGCTGCCAAGTACTGCCAAGCTGCTTAGAGTCTGACTCTACCTGCGCGGATAGCGTTAGGTTTGGATTACGAGCTTTGCCTTGCATCAGTGCCAACGCCGTTCGATAGTCATTACCCCCGTGGTGCGCGTCGAGTAATGTGGCTAAAGGCAGCATTTTATCCAGATGGCTTTGCATCCACTGGTTAAAAGGAGTCTCGCCGCTGCTGGTTAAGATATTAAGATTAGGGTCGCGGCCACGATTGACGACGCGCTCTACATTATTAGACAGTAGCTCCTCCTCCTCCGGCATCAGCTCAGGGGACTCTGATAGCAGACAATACAGCGCCAATATCTCCAAAAAGCAAGCGCTGGACAAGCGAATACCCACATCGCTATAAGGGTCTAAATCAATAGCGCGGAACTCTACATAGGCGATACCGCGCCGCTCTAGTGCTTCGGTTGGTGACTCGCCGCTCTCAGCAATTTGCTTGGGGCGGATAGGGCTGTAGTATTCATTTTCAATCTGTAAGATATGGTTGTTAATTTGGATAGGATTGCCGTCTTCATCATCGACACCAAGCTTAGCAAACTGCTCATGCGGCGTTTGGATCGCAGCACGCAGACCCTTAATATACTCGGGCAATGTGTTGTAGCGGATATCGAGATGTTCTTGCACACTATTGGTATAGCCAAGTTTGCCCATACGCAGACAGGTGGCTTCAGGCTTATAATAAGTCTTATCATTAAGTAGGACTAAATCGTGCTCACGGCCCGTCAAAAAACAAGGGCAGACGCTAGGGCTTGCTCCCAATAGATAGAGTACCAGCCCTGTCATACGTTTGAAGTTACGAATTAGCCCTAGGTATTTGGCGTTCTTAAACGCCTCAAGAGTCGCTGAGTTCGCTGCTGAATCTGCGCCATCTGAGTCTTTAATCTGCGACTGCCAAGCAGAAAACAAATCATCGCCAAAGGATAAATTGTAATGCAGTCCTGCGATGGTCTGCATTCGTCTGCCATAGCGAACGCCAAGACCACTACGATACAGGGTCTTAAGCTTGCCGATATTTGAGCTTCCATAGTCGGCAAGAGGAATGTCTTCATCATTTGAGGCCAGCATACAAGGCATCGATAATGGCCACATCAGCTCATCATTCTCTAGCGCTTGATAGACTAAAATATGCAGCTGTCTTAGCATAGCCAGAGTCTCTTTAGGCGTCGCTTTAGGGTCGGTGATTAGCTCAAGGAGGCTCTCTGAGTAATCCGTAGTAATAAATGGGTGGGTAAGCTTAGAGCCGAGTTTGGCAGGATGGGGAGAGCTCGCCAGAAAGCCGTTAGGCTGCATACGTAGGCCTTCTTTTTCGATACCTCGCTGCATTCCTGTCAAATGATGAGGGCTTAACCAATTTGGAGCTTGGAACTCATTAATATTACTCATGGGACGCCATTACTCTTGTTTATTAAATATCATCAATTGTTCAAAATCTGGTCAGGTAACATGCGCTGTGGCCGATGAAAAATTTAGCAACTACTTATTTCCATGTAGATGAGATAGCTCTCAACTTACCGATTGTCAATAAGCTTTATTCCTATTTAGCAGCTTGCTCACTAATTTAACGCAGCTGCACTAACCTGTCCAAAATTATCGAGTCAGTTTAGCCCAATCATAAAGTAAAAACTATGAGCGATTACAAATTATGTATATTCAAAAGTTCCTTAAATTAGCTCAGCAACAAGCAGTAAGCTAATAATAAATTAAGATACTATTTTAATTTTATTAACTTGTAAGTTAATATTATCTTGTTAGTAGAGGGTGTTTGATAAGGTAAATTAGCTTTATTAAGCGCAAAAAAATACCCACCAAACGGTGGGTATAGTAATTCTAGGCTTATATGGTAATTGGCTTAGTGATCAGCAGTAGCCTAATTAGTAGTAACCTAATGAGGGTAGTCTAATCAGTACCATATCGCTTACCTATAAATTACAAGCTAAGAACTAAGAGAAGTCTAGTTCAGTTTCAAAGCTTTTTAGGTTGTGACGCGCCATAGCAAGGTTTGACTTTTGACGATCAAGTACAAGGTACAAAAATAGGTTTTCGTTACGAACTAGGGGACGTAGTAAGTGATACTGCTTGCCCAATGTGATCAAGATATCTTCAATGCTTTCGTTAAGACCCAAAGCGTCAGCAACTTTGCGCTTAGCACGGATAACTTCGGTATTACCAGCAGAAGCAAGCTCAAGGTCGATACCGGTACCTAGAGTGGCAAGCGCTAGACCTGACTCACTATCGACCAAAGCAGCAGCAATAAAACCATCAATTTCATTTAATGCGTCTAGTGATAACTTAGCCATACTTAAATCCTTAATAAAAATGTTAACTAATACTAAAATAAAAGGTTAGATTTTTTTAAATCTAATCCTGAAGTAGAAATTACTATTAATAATTTCTCATAAAAATAACTTTTAAAACTTTGTAGAAAATAATAATGTATGTAAATAGCTTTATGGTCGTCGTAGATTTTATTATTTATTAAAGCTACAAACATACTAAAACGTATTATATAAATAAAACTTTCTAAAGCGCAGTGTATTACTTACCCTGCAGATAGTATTTAACCACAATTAACTCGATTTTAAAATATCTGAATGATTAGCTGCTATGTTTAGGATATTATTGGTAATTTAATGTAAATTCAGAGTACAAGTGTAAACTGAATTTAGAAATTAAAACCATGACAGTTAATCTTTCAAGGTAATACTTGAGATAATAATGGATTAATGCAGAATTTAGCTAAGGTGTATTCTACAAGCATAAGGACGGCTTGCCAACAATCAATAACACTTTTATCACAAGATAGTTTAATAAATTAAGTTAAACTTAATAATTGATATTACTAATTAAATAGAGAAAGAAGAGCCACAACCACAAGTGGTCGTTGCATTTGGGTTTTGTACGACAAAACGCGCGCCTTCTAAGCCTTCGGTATAGTCTATTGTGGAGCCTTGTAGATACTGATAGCTTAAGGAGTCCACCACTAAGGTGACATCGCCATTTTTGAAATTGGCATCATCTTCGCCCATATCATTAGCGAAATTAAACCCATAAGAAAACCCAGAGCAGCCACCGCCAGTCACATAGACTCGCAGCATTAAACTATCGTCACCCTCTTCTTCGCGTAGACGCCGCACTTTATTAGCAGCACTATCGGTTAAGGTCATGGTTGGGATCATATTTGCCTCACTATACACATTAATTCGACTGTACCACTTTGATTATAAAAGATTTTTCCTAAGACCTCGGTTTAATAACACTTCGTTTATGGGTAACTTGGCGTCAATTATCTACATTCAACAACAAATTTACTTGTCTAAATAGAGTGCCGGGGTAGTATCAAAGGTGTGGATAAGTATATCATAATTGGGCTTTTCAAAAATTTGTCAAGGACACCCATGATTGAGTTTAAAGAGGTCAGTGTACGCCGTGATGGCCGCGTGCTATTCGAGCAAGCGAGCTTTCAGATGCACCCTGGCCAGAAAATTGGTCTTACCGGAAATAACGGCACAGGAAAATCTACCCTATTTGCCGTCCTGCTAAATCAGATGCGACCTGCGGCTAATGATTTAAGTGTCGATGCTGGTCACATTAGTATCCCTGATCGCTGGCAGGTGGCACATATGGCACAAGAAGTTGAAGCCAGTAGTCAATCGGCCATCGATTATGTATTGAGTGGTGATCAAGAGTGGTATCGTCTCAATGATAAGATCATGAATACCGATCAATTGAGTGATGATGAGATTGCGCCTTTATATCAACGATTTGATGAAATCGATGGCTACCGCATCCCCACCAAGGCCGCACAAATCATGGCAGGGCTTGGTTTTACTACTGAGCAGCATGAGCGCTCGGTAGCAGAGTTTTCAGGGGGCTGGCGTATGCGCCTTAATCTGGCCAAGACGCTGATGAGCCGCGCTGAGCTATTATTGCTCGATGAGCCTACCAACCATCTAGATTTGGATGCAATACTATGGCTTGAGAGTTGGATCGTGCAATTTGAGGGCTTGGTCTTGGTCATCTCTCATGATCAGGCTTTCTTGGATGCCACGGTTGATAATATTTTGCACATTGAGCAGCAAAAGATCACCTTATATTCTGGTAACTACAGTCAGTTTGTGCGAACACGCAGTGAGCGCTTAGCACAGCAGCAACAAGCTTTTGAAAAACAACAAGATACCCGAGCTCACCTAGAAGACTTCATTCGCCGATTCCGTGCTAAAGCCAGCAAAGCCAAGCAGGCGCAAAGCCGGATTCGTCAGTTAGAGCGAATGACTGAGCTGTCCCCTATTATGGCTGACAACCCTTTTTCCTTTAAGTTTTACGAGCCTACCCACATGAGCTCACCACTTATAGAGATAGGTACGGCTGATATTGGCTACAGTGAGACGCCGCTATTGCATCGTGTCTCAGTGCAAGTAACCCCAGATACACGGCTTGGTCTCTTGGGCATGAACGGTGCAGGTAAGTCAACGCTTATCAAGGCTTTGGTCGGAGAGTTGCCTCTACTCTCTGGTAGCTATAGGGTCTCTGATACTCTCAAGCTTGGTTATTTCAATCAGCATCAAATGGATAGTTTAGATGCCTCTGCCACGCCTCTAATGATGCTCAGACGTCTGGCAGGCAAGACCTCTGATGCGGATCTGCGCTCTTTTTTAGGGAGTTTTGACTTTCGCGGTGAGCGTATTGATACACCAAGTGAGCTGTTTTCAGGTGGAGAGCGCGCACGCTTAACGCTAGCGTTAATCGTCTGGCAGCGCCCGAATGTATTGGTGCTCGATGAGCCAACCAACCATCTGGACTTACAAATGCGCCAAGCACTGACTTTAGCGCTACAAGGCTTTGCAGGCGCGGTGGTCTTGGTCTCGCATGATAGAGAGCTAATCGCTAATGTCTGCGATGAGCTGTATCTGGTACATGATGGTATTGTTGAGGAGTTTGATGGTGACGTCAGTGACTATGGTAAATGGCTGAGTGAAAAACGCAAACAGAGTCAGTCACAAGCGCTAAAGCAAACGCCCAGTGAGCCACAGCCGGTATCTAAACCAGTCGTTGCTGCGCCCGCCATAGCTTCTGCTAAGAGCAGTGCTCAGTCGCCCAAGTCTGCTTTAGCACAGAGTACGCCGAGCCTAAGTAAAGAGGAACTGCGTAAGCTGGCGGCTCAGCAGAGAAAACTGACCGCACCTATTCGTAAGCGTATCGAAAAAGCCGAGGCCGCTTTAGAGGAAGTCGGAGGCGCGCTTAGCGATCTTGAAGGTCAGCTTGCAGACACCGGCTTGTATGAAGATAAGCGTAAAGCTGAGCTATTGGCCTTGCTTGATAAACAGGCTGAGCTTGAGCAGCAGCAGGCACAGCATGAAGAAGCACTTCTTGAGGCGATGACTGAGCTTGAAGAAGCAGAGCAGGCGCTAAGTAGCATCTAACTGAGGTCGGCAGCCTACTATTGATAGCCGTTATTAGTGCTTGGCTCATAGTTACGGCTTTTTTTATAGTAGCAATCTACCTATTAATAGTAAGCCTTTAGAATACTAAGGCAAGTGCGTATAGAGCACCTAAGATAGGTATATCGTCAATCCATTTTAGATTTGCCACAAAGTCGTTGGGATAAATTTACGCCCGCCTCAGTCATCTTATGACGTCTAGCCAGTAAAGTTATTCCAACTACTGTTTTACGTAGTAGTTTTAAATAGGATTGACTATAGTTTTGTGACTGAGCGTAATAGCAACACCGGACTGATAGTATAGAGAATGAATAGCATAGAGGATTGATAGAGTCCCCTAGAGATAGAGCAGAGCGGACAAGAGATTTTGAAATAATTTCAAGCGTCCTTATTATAATCTTAAACGTCTATACCAAATATGCTAAAGATTAGAGTTATAAATAAATTAGGGAAAAGGTTATGGCAGAAAAGAATTATTACGATATCTTGGGTGTCAAAAAAGACGCCACAGAAGCAGAAATTAAGAAGAAATACCGTAAGCTGGTCCGGAAATATCATCCTGATGTCAGCGACCTTCCGAATGCGGACGAAAAAATCGCCGAGCTAAACAATGCTTATGAGACGCTAAGAGATAAGGATAAACGCGCAGAATATGATGCGATGCAATCCAATCCCTTTGCCAATGCTGGCTCTAATGGCTTTGGCGGTTTTACTGGCGGTCGCAGTCAGTCGCAAGGTGGCGGCTTTGCTTGGGAGGATATCAAAGATCAGTTTGGTGAAGGTGCTGCATTTGGTGAAGGTACGTTCCGCTTTGATGACATCTTTTCAGCCTTTGGTCGTGGCGCTCGAGGCCGCTCAAAAAGTGCTGGGACTACAGGACGTACAGGTTTTGAGCAGTTTGGCGGCGACTTCGGTAGCTTTCAAGACGCCAAAGGTCAAGACCAACATGCAGAAATTGTGGTCGATTTGGCTTCGGTATACAGTGGCGATGAATATAGTATTAAGCTAAATGTGCCTATGCGTCAGGCCAACGGTCAGGTAGTCCAAAAAGAGAAAACACTAAAGATTAGTATTCCTAAAGGTATCGTGGAAGGTAAGCAGATTCGCCTACCCAAACAAGGGGCCGCCAGTATGGGGCAAGGAGAAAACGGCGATTTATTCTTAAAGGTAAAAATTCGCCACGATGATAATATTCGTTTGGATGGCGCTGATGTCTATCAGAGTATTAATATTACCCCTTGGGAAGCCGCTTTAGGTAGCAAAATTAACATAACAACGCCAGCAGGAACGCATGGCGTGACCATCCCTCAAGGCATCAAATCAGGCAGCAATCTGCGCCTTAAAGGCAAAGGTATTCCTGCGAAGCAGCCTGGGGACTTGTATTTAACCATCAATCTCATTAATCCTAAGATTCAGACCAAAGAGCAGCGCGCAGCCTACGAGGCCTTACAATCTGCCTTCGCTGAGGCTGAAATTACTCGATAATCATGGTCTCTAGGATATCGAACTACCAAACATATGAGATAAAGGACAATAACTATGGAACAATCCACTGAATTAAATGACGTCATCATGAGCTTGGATGAGCTGGTGACCGCTTGTGGTCAAGACCGCAGCTGGGTCATTGCCCTTATCGAAGAGAACATCATTACCCCTGATGTAGAACATGAGTCGCAGCTGCAATCTGGTCCGGCGCAAAAGTTTAGCGGACTTCAATTGACGTTAGCCCGCCGAGCATCACGATTAAGTCGTGACTTTGATGCCAGTGTCCCAGCGATTGGCCTAATATTAGAGCTGCTAGAAGAGCTTGAGCAGCTACGTCAGTTCAAACGCCAGTGGGCATCGCAGTCGAGTAGCTATGTGATAGAGATAGATATTGAATAAGCATGGGCATAAGTAGTCGGTATAAGTATCGAAGGTAATAATTGAAAAAGGCCTCACTCTAATTGAAGAGTGAGGCCTTTTATTATTCAATACAATAGATATTTAGAGCGTTATCTTACTACTGCTTTATTGGCTTAAGACTGGCGCGAAAACTTCGGATCGGCCGCTGCCGTAAATAGCACGTCAGTAGAAGAGTTGAGCGCGGTCTCTGCAGAGTCTTGAACGACGCCAATGATAAAGCCAATGGCCACCACTTGCATGGCAAGATCGTTCGGGATGCTAAACAAGCTACAAGCTAGTGGGATTAGTAACAGTGAGCCACCAGCGACCCCTGATGCACCGCAAGCACTGACTGTCGCTACAATACTAAGTAGCAGTGCCGAAGCAAAGGAGACCTCGATTCCGAGCGTATGCGCCGCGGCTAAGGTTAGGACATTGATAGTAATCGCTGCACCTGCCATATTGATGGTAGCACCTAGTGGTAAGGTGACGGAGTAGGTGTCTTCATGTAGACCAAGCCTACTAGCAAGGTTCATATTGACCGGAATATTAGCCGCCGAACTGCGGGTAAAGAAGGCAGTGATACCTGACTCACGAAGGCAGGTGAAAACCAATGGATAGGGATTCTTCCCCGTTTTTACCGCCACGATAATAGGGTTGACCACTAAAGCGATAAAGAGCATACAGCCGACCAGCACCGCTAAAATGCGTGCATAGCCAAATAGAGCCTCAAAGCCAGTCTCAGCCACAGTATTAGCGACCAAGCCTAAGATACCAAGAGGAGCAAAAGCAATCACCCATTTGACGACTTTTGAGATAGCTTCAGCAAAGTCGCTAACGATGAGGCGCGTGCCTTCACTAGCGTGACGTAAGGCGAAGCCAATGACTAAAGCCCAGGCTAAGATACCCATATAGTTGGCATTAGCAATCGCGTTCACTGGGTTGGCTACCAGATTCATAAGTAAAGTGGTCAGTACTTCTTTAAGGTTGGCTGGTGGGATTTGCTCGACAGTACTATTGACCAAGGTGAGCTCAGTGGGGAACAAGAAGCTTGCGGTAACAGCAGTTAGCGCGGCCAAAAATGTACCGAAGATATACATGATAAGTACTGGTCTAACATACACCTCACTGCCTTGACGATGTTGGCTGATAGCGGCCATAACCAGAACAAATACTAAAACCGGCGCTACCGCTTTTAGCGCACCGACAAACAAAGTACCAAGAATACCGATGGCAATACCCAAACTGGGGGCAAGCCAGCCAATTAATATACCAATAATCAGTCCGATGATAATCAAGGACACCAAACCGACTTTTTGGTAAAGAGCAATAATAGATCGCATAAATTCAGCCTATTTAAAATAACGTTGGGTTTTTTTAATAATTATTCCAAGCAGGATAGTAGCACTAATTTACAAAATGCAAAAATATAATTACTGATAGTAATCAGGTTGGCATAAAAAAACGCAGGATAACAGAAATAAGAGAAAATTATATTGGAAAGTTACAAGCAAGGCTGGCTCGCTAAAAATTAAAAAGAATAATATAGCTGTTTTAGGAGTGTTTGATACCGATTTTGGCAAGTGAGAGCATAATGACGTTAGCTATCATAAATTAACGCGTATTGATGCGTAACGTTTAGTTTACGGGGTAGTAGGTAAGCTCAAAGCCCTGATTTTTATAATGTTGATACTTGTCACGCCCTTGTTGCTTGCTTACCTCGTCAGGCGCAATAATCTCAAGCACTCGCTCAGGAGTCGCTGCCTGATGTGGCTCAGTAGTGTGACTCTGATCATCTGGAGTGTTATTAGGAGTAGTTAGTGATAAAGGCTGAGCAGCAAGATTTAATACAGCACCATCAAAGCCGATAGGTAGCTCAGAGGTTAGAATGACGGGAGCAGTCAATTCAACTAGATAATCTTTATTATGCATTAGCGCATTAGTGGAGCTGGTGGCAGCTGCTAATGTATCATGATGAGTGTCTGGGTTAGAGGATAAAGGCTCAGTAGTGAGGCTCTTAGGCTCCAAAAGCAATGCATGCGGAATAAAGCTTTCTGCACTAAAAGACCATAATTGAGCGTCAAGCTTAGCCAGTCGCTCAGCATCATCATCGACGATGACCAAACTCAGCTCACTTTTTTTGAGTACAGTTTGGGTCAGCTTACAAACAAAATCCAGCAGCGCCTCACTCGAGGCACTACTGGCGGTGTTTGTATTGTTCAACACATAAAAGCTAATTTGCATAGGGGATAAACCCAATACGATAGCTTAGTTGCCGCACCTTAACCATTGGCATCTGCCAAATTCTTTAAGTATTGCATAAATAGCGGTACTGGACGGCCTGTCGCGGCTTTATCTTTGCCTGAGTTCCAAGCAGTACCGGCGATGTCTAAATGCGCCCAAGCTTGACCTTCTTCGATGAAGCGCGATAGGAAGCAAGCGGCCGTTACAGAGCCAGCAGCGCGGCCACCAATATTTTGAATGTCGGCAATAGGCGAGTCGAGCTGCGACTGATAAGCGTCATCCATCGGCATATGCCAGATTAGGTCACCAGATTGTTCGCTAGCGTTTTCAAGCGCGAATAATACATCTTCGTCGTTGGCATAGACGGCAGAGCGAACATGGCCAAGCGCCACAACACAAGCGCCGGTTAAGGTCGCCACATCAATGATAGCTTTTGGCGCATAACGCTTAACGTAGCACAGAGTATCTGCAAGTACCAAGCGGCCTTCGGCATCGGTATTTAAGATTTCGACAGACTTGCCATTCATAGCATGAACGATATCGCCTGGACGTGTGGCTTCACCAGAGGGCATGTTTTCAGCACAAGCCAGCGCCCCGACGACGTTAATTGGTAATCGAGCTTCACATAGTGCCTTCATCGTACCAAGAACGGCTGCTGAACCGCCCATGTCGAACTTCATCTCATCCATGGCAGCGCCTGGCTTAATAGAGATACCGCCTGAGTCAAAGGTCACGCCCTTGCCAACTAAAACGATTGGCGCATCAGCATCTACAGTCGCTGAGTTGGATTTTTTCTTAGTACGTTTAGTAGGAAGCTTTTCTGCCATTGCTTTCAAACCATTGCTGACACCGGCAGTAACGACAGAGTCGCTAAAGTTTGACTTACCTTGATACTCCAGAATGACCAACTTGCCTTCTTTGACAGAGCCTTTAGCGACAGATAAAAAGCACTCCATACCTAACTTTTGCATTTGTTTTTCACCGATGACCGTCACTTTCAAGACATCAGGGTGGGCTTTTGCTAGGGCTTCAGCTTGCTCCGCCATATAGGCAGGGAAGCAGATATTGCCCGGCTCATTGGCGACGTCACGAGTGAGGCTTTGGCCTTGAAATACCGCTTGGACATAGTCAATAGTCGCTTGCTTCGATTTGTCAGCGAGTAGAGACAGTGACGCGAGCTTTGGCGTATCGCGTTCAGATTTGTATTTATCAAATCGGTAGCTGGCTGCTAGTAACTCGAGTGCAAACTGACTAAATTGTGACTCGTCTAAGCTGTTGTCTACGACCACAGTGGCGGTCTCACAGCGTTTGCTTAAGTTTTGATAAATAGCTTTAGCGGCTTTTTGTAGGTTACTTTGCGATAACTTATCTTGGCTGCCGATGCCTACCAATAATAGTGGCTGAGCGGGATACTTGGCAGACTTTTTATCGCTACCAATACTATAATCGGTTAGCGTATTACCGACCTTACCATCAAAACTCGCCGCATTAATTAATCGCTCAATACGCTCTTGTTGGTCTGAGAGTGCGTTCGCCCCTAATAACTGCTGCTTGTCATCGACTAGGACGACTAAGTAGCCAGCCTGCTGTGGTCGGGCTTTTTTAAGCAATTTTTTGGGGTGTTCTGTAGTTATGGATTGAGTTAATTGTAACTTCATATAATCATCCTTAGTTAGTATTTAGTGGGTTATAAAATAGGTTGTCAAAGTTGAATGTTAAGCTCAGCACTTGCGCCAGCTAGTACCATGACTAGCAATAAATAGCGATATCCTGGATTAGCTATACCTTTTATTAGCGATGTCAGTCACGATTATTGGTAGCATTTATATAGTAGCTAATAGGTGGTGATTATTAGTTTGCTCACAGAGTATTGGCAGATAATAAAGTAGGCCAATAAAGCAAAGACCAGCCCGCTCGTTACCAAGATTAGGGTCAAATCAGATCTAAAATCTAGCACTATCAGTGCCGATATCTAATCTAATGTCTATTCTGATATCTGATAATTGGGATACTTTTTTCCTAGGGTATGTCCTCAATTAGCTCAAGACGCTTAAAATAAGAGTGATTTTAGTCAATCAAAGGAAGTTTTGCAGAAAATATAGAGGTATTATCTAGAAATTTGCAAAGGTTGGCTCAGTTAATAAAAACTATAGCCATTTTAAGTCCATTAAACATCTGTTTTGGCAAATGCGGACACACCCTAGTATCAATATATTATAGTGTAGCATACCAAAGCTTAATGCAAGGCGCAGCAAGGGTATAGTAATCTTTACAAACACTTTCATGCGCAAGCGATGACAAAAACATGCTAGCATTAGCCCCGCTTCCTCTAGAGCCTAGCCAAGCTTTAACAAACCAATGAAACCATTAGCACCGGATTGCCCCGTTAGCCAAGAGATACTATCGTGATATTACGCCGTTACATGATGCGAGAAGTAGCCACCCATACCGCATTGGTACTTGGGTTTTTGGTCGTGCTGATGCTCGGTGGCAGGCTGATTCGCTATTTTGGTATAGCCGCTGAGGGTGGCCTTGATGTTAGCCTACTGTTTACGATTATCGGCTATAACCTACCTTACTTTTTAGAGCTCATATTACCCTTGGCCTTTTTTATTGCTTTGATGCTGGTCTTCGGTAGGCTCTATGTTGATAACGAGATGGCTGTTATCAATGGCAGCGGTATATCACGCGGTCGTCTTGCACGGCTCATGATTCCGCTTATTTTAGTATTATTCGTCGCTGAGGCCGGTTTGTCAGTATTTGGTAAGCCGTGGGGCGTCCGTGAGTCAGAAAATATCTGGCAGCAGCAAGCGCTAAGCAGCGCTTTTGATCTTATTCGCCCCAATGAGTTTATCAATAGTGGCAATTATCATTTGTATGTCGGTAGTTTGAGCGAGGATAGAAAAGAGCTGCAAGATGTCGTCTTGATTCAGACGCCAGATGTTGAAGATGACGCCAAGAGCCGTAATTCTGATCAGGATGTTACAGCCTCCTCTAGCCCGCGACCCGTCAGTAAAGACACCATTATCCTGGCCAAACGGGCCATGCAAGTTAATACCGATCCTACGAGTGGCATTACCCAGCTGGATCTCTATCAAGGCCGCCGCTATGAGATTGGCGCAGACAGCCTAAAGTACAACCAAGTTGGCTTTGAGCGCTACCGTATCAGCTTGAGTGAATCGCCAAAAGATACGGTGACCAAAGACAATATTGAGACTCAGAAAATCATACCCCTTTGGCGCGCCGCAACTGCGAAGACAAATTCGCCAGCAACGCCCGCTATACAAGCAGCGCGCGCCGAGATTGGCTATCGCTTTACCTTGCCTTGGCTGATGATTATTGCGCCAATGCTTGCCGTACCTTTGGCGCAAGTACGACCTAGACAGGGGCGTTGGCTACGACTATTCCCCGCGATTCTACTGTATGTAAGCTGCGCGTTGGCCGTTATTTCCCTGAAAAACGCGGTCAGTAAAGGCAACGTCAGCGTGTGGGCCAATGCTTGGGTAGTAATAGGTTTTATGGCCTTTGCTTTGTATCTAAACTGGGCAAGCAGGCTGCATCATCGGGTCAAATTTAGAAAAGGCGTGCAAGCTTTACCGCCGTCAGCAGCGGGGGGTGATAGTCATGTTAAGTAATGAAGGGTTAAGTAATAGAGCATCCAGTAGCAAAGCCACAAAAGCCCACCGACCCACCGACATTCCCAAGCTTGCTGCCACCATGCCAGTGCTGGCACGCTACGTCAAAACCAATGCCTTTTTGGCAATTGTTGCTGCCATCTTGGGGCTTTGGGGTCTGCAACTTGTGTTTTCCTACTTGTCTGAGCTAGATGCCTTATCAGATACCTATACGATGGGTGAGGCGCTCAAATACATTCTCTACCGCTCGCCTTATTTTTTAGAGCAGTTTATCCCAACAGGAGCCTTACTTGGCGCAGTAGTGGGATTAGGCTTACTGGCCAATAAGAGCGAGCTTATCGTTATGCGCGCTGCTGGCGTGAGCATCTTGCGCATTGTCGCTTGGGTATTACAGCCAGCTTTATTATTTGTCATTATCGCCCTCGCGATTAATCAATTTGTGTTACCCACGACCAACCAGTTGGCGCGTGAGATAAATAGTGGTGATCAGAGCAGCAGTTTGGTTACCTCAGTGAGGGGCTACTGGACGGTGCAACCCAGATACGTGCCTGCGGCTAACAGTACGGATGATGCACCGAGCTTCAATATCGATGGCAAAGATGTCCTCTATATCGACTACGCTGACACCGATGGCAACCTTGGCGAGGTCAAACGCTGGCACCTTGATAATAATGGCAACCTTGAGTCAGCCATTCGGGCTGAAGGCGGTGTCTATTCCCCGCAACCTGAACGTAAAAGCCAATTCGATCCCGCAGAGGTTTACCAATACCAGTGGTCACTACGAAATATGACCGAGCTGACCATCAATCAAAGCCGTGACGCTAGCCAATCGAAAAAGCCATCAGATATCCTACGGCTGCCTTTTGCCCCAAGTTCTGTCTACCTACTCACGCGTAAGGCCGATGACTTATCCGTAACTCAGCTCTATGAGCACCGCCAGTTTATGCGCGCTCAAGGCGGCCGTTCCCTCGAGCATGAGCTGGCTTTTTGGCAAAAGCTATTGTCGCCATTCGCTATCCTCTCGCTCGTCGTTGTGGCCTGTTCCTTTGTCTTTGGCTCGCTGCGAACGCATAGTTTGGGGCTTCGAATTGTCGTCGCTTTATTATTTGGTCTGTTATTTAGCTATGTGCAAGATTTGGTCGGCTTTGTCTCCTTAGCGACTGGCATCTCACCACTATTTATGGTGCTGCTGCCTATTATCGGCAGCGCTGCCTTTGGCTTTTATTTGATTAAGCGGCAGATGTAATAATCCCTCCCTAACCCTCCCTTTAACAAAGGGAGGGGATGTTCTTACAAGTCTGCCCCCTCCTTTTTGAGCACGCGAGCACAGCTCTTGTCTGACCTCAGGGCAAAGCAGTGCTTCGTTATCACCTGACTCAGGGCAGGGGATGGATTACTCTTTTTCTTAGTAAACGAGACAATTCTACCCAATAAAAAACCCACTCAATAAGTGGGTTTTCCGCATTCTATAACTCAAAATTCTAACTAGCCTATTCTTTTACAGCACGGGTAATCGTATAAGTCTTACCCTGCTTGACCTTATCAGCATTACCAAACACCTCGGTAAACGCCCGCTTCATAAACTGACGCAGCCCATTAATCGTCACCACATAAAAGCGCGCGCCCGGCCGCATCCGCGCATAAGCATCGAGCAAATATAGATAATGCTGCTCTTTACCCACCTTGGCAGGCAAATTCGACATTACCAAGCTAAAATCCTTGTCTTTGGCCACGTGATTGAAGCCGTTTGATAAATGCACATCGACATTACGCAGCTTATTGGCCTCGCAATTGCGCTTGGCATATTCCACCGCCATAAAGTCTTTATCAATCAGCGTGTGCATCCCTTCAGGGCACTCGCGAGCCGCGGTCATACCCAGTACGCCATAGCCACAACCCAAATCTATCGAGTCATCATCGGCCTGAAAATCCACATAATCGAGCAGCATCAAGCTACCATCATCGAGCTGCTGCGGGGAAAAAATCCCCCACGTGGTCGTAAAATCAAATGGCTTGCCCAGCACCTCTTGGCGAAAGGCAATGTCTTCGCGCCAGCGTTCGGCTTTGGCGAGCAGGTCAGCAGGGGGCGTGTGGGTCTTAAAAGTCATAATTGGCCTAAATAGCTTACAAATAGTGCGACTATTGTACCGCCAACCCGACTGCATTGCAGCCACAAGATTATCAAAAGGCGCGTAGGCTGATGCTTTAGCCCAGCGTAAAGGTGAGTATTTTGCAGCCAATCCCGCCGTTCGCTATTATCTGCCAGTCCGAGCGGGGCGGTGTCACGAGTTGAGGCATTGCTGTTGCCTCGACACTACCTCAACCTCTAGTCACCGCATCCCGCTCAGACTAGCAGGATAACCGCTACCGTCGGGGCTAAAGAGCACCACGTAAGTTGAGGGGAGAGAGCTTTTATACAGAGCCGTAGCGTGGGTGACAATCTATGATGAATTTGACTTGGGTTGCCGTGGGTTCCGCTATTGCCGTACCCACACAACCGATTCTAATCTAGCGCTAAAATAATAAACCTATAATACTTTTCAATAACAAAAGCTTATATCATTGCCCTTAGTTCGCAAATAATAAACTGATTGTCATAGTGCTATGTGATGACCTATAAAAGAGCCAAACAATATGCTGACACTTACCCTCGCAATAGCCCAAGCTCAAAGTGGCCCAATATATTTCGCTGGATTTATATTGATAATATTGTTAGCGGTGCTATTACTATATCTTTGGATTGGCGACAAGACACACAGTGGCGCCTTATTACCAAAAAATTGGGATATCAGCAATAGAGCAAAAAAGCTACTTTTACCGTATGAAGAGCGATTCGCCAAAGACATCGAAAACGGTGACGAAGTATTTGTTCAAGGCAAATTAAGCAGGAAAGTTCAGATAGGGTTAAAGACTGTATTTTGGCTGCTATACCTTGCTATCGCAGTAAAATTGATTTCGGAAATATTTAGTTCAGAGGAGCATTGGGAAAGCTCGATGATTTTGGTGTTATTAATAGGGATTCTTCAGTCTGTTAGGACAGCTTACGATTTATATCGAGCCAAACGCAAGATTATTCAATACTATCCGCCCATCCCTAAGCAGCAGCCCTTTTTTGATTATAAGGGCGAGCGTATCACTGCCAAGCAGATTAAAGATTGGCAAAACATAGTTTATACTTGGTTGCCTATAAGTCTACTGGTCTTGGCATTAATGATATTTATTACCTATAAAGACTTGGTTAATTAAGATATACGATGCTCAACCTCTTGGATGATGCGCCGCATGAAGCTGTTGCAAGCGAGCCGTCGCCACATGCGTATAAATCTGCGTGGTGGACAAGTCGCTATGACCAAGTAGTAGCTGAACGCTGCGAAGGTCTGCGCCATGATTGAGTAGATGGGTGGCAAAGGCATGGCGCAAGGTATGCGGTGACAAGTCCTTGTCAATACCAGCAATCTTGGCGTACTTTTTAATCATGTACCAAAAGTTCTGCCGCGTCATGTAGCCGCCTTGGGTAGTGAGAAACACCGCTTGGCAGTTGCCCGATTTTAAGTGCGCCACCAGCTCACCGCGAGCATGGGTAAGATAATCTTCCAGCGCCTCGTTGGCATATTCCCCAAGCGGCACCAAGCGGGTCTTATTGCCTTTACCCGTAATTTGTAGCCAACCTGCATTTAAATTGACCTGTTCAAGTGATAAGTTCATCAGCTCGCTGACCCGCAGTCCGCAGGCATACAGTACCTCTAGCATGGCTTTATCCCGCAGTCCCATTGCCGTACTGGTGTCAGGCGCGGCTAGCAGGTTATCGACATCGGCTTCAGACAAGTCTTTAGGCAGCGCACGACCAATCTTCGGCGTCTTGATGCGCTCGCAGGGATTGTCCTCGCGCAGCTCGTTGCCCACCATCCATAAGTAGAACTGGCGTAGGCTTGAGAGCATCCGCGCTATCGTTCGTGGGGTTTTACCATCGCGGCCGAGCTTGGCAAGGCATTGCATGACATCGCTGTCTTGCCACTGGGTCAATGCCTTCGTGTTCGTCGTCTCACAGTGGCGCAAATCACGAACATAAGCATTGCGCGTGCGCGTCGATAACCCACGCGCTAGCATCGCCTGACGGAACTCCGTCAAATAGACAGGCTCGTCATCGACGGCTAAAGCTTTGGGCTGGCGTGGCTGAACGGCACGGTCTCGGCTCATAGGGGACTCAATAGAAATGAGAAATTGATAAGCTTATTATAAGAATTATTTCTACTACTAGCTTTGTAGAGGGCATTCTACGCACCAGTAAATAGACTTGACCTTACTCGAATACTTTTTTTGCATGCGCTAAGAGTACTTTTTTACACCATACTGGGAGGTGATTAAAAAGTACTAGAACAAAGAAAGGCGTTTATTCGGTGTATGGAGCGCAGTCTACAGCTGAATATTTAGTCAGACATTAACGGTGAGCTATCAAGCTCGTTTCTTCCGAACCAAATAGCGATAAACCTCATCGTAGTGCGTCACTTCCTCGCTCCCTTCGGTAAGATTCCCACTAGCCTCAATCACTGACTTATCCACCGTTTCACTCAGCAGCAATTCATGACCCAAATGGCGGCAGAAATTTGGGATATCGCGGGTACTGGCAGGGTCAGTTGCCAAGATCTCAATCACCTCGCCGCCATCGGCTTTTCGAATGACCTTATGCAGCATCATTACTGGTTCAGGACAGATCAGTCCTTTGGTGTCAAGGTGATGATGGATATCGGTAGCAGAGGTATTAGTGGCATTAGTCATAATTTATTTAATATGGTTAGATAGAGTAAAGGTGGATGAAGTAGCGAGTCTTGCTCAGCGAATATAGTTTAACCTTGCTCATTAATGAACTTAAAGAAGCGCTTAAAGTTCGCACTGAATAAAAACGCTGCCCCCATCCAAGCTGCAATACCCAGCCAGAGCCAGCCGGATAGTGAAAACAGTAGGCTAACTAGCGTAATAATCAGCGCAAGACCAATACTAATGGCCACCATCGAGGGCTGATTAAGCCGATAGCGTAGGATAATAAAGGCGTTATAGAGGGTAATGGGTACGGTTAAACCAACGAGCAAATAAGGCAAATAATAAAACAGCATATAGAGCACATCGCTATCACGATAGGCCTTCATACTGGCAATGGTGCCAAAGATGATAAAGGCCACAATAGCCGCATAAATAGCGTAGATAGCGAAGCGATTTAGCGTTTGTGCGCCGCGAATCCGAGCAAGGGCGGTAGCAGGGAAACCACCTTGTGAGCCATTCTTTGATGGGCTTTGAGACATTGTTGGGTGTGCTTGCTCAGTCATAATAGGGGGCCAAACATTAATTATCGCTAGAATAGTAACGCAATTTTACCGTAATTATTAACAGATAAGTCAGGATTCAATTTCTGACTTAGGCAGATTGTCTGCATTGCCAGCATCTAATTGAAACTCACTACTGTTGCGAAAAATAAGAATCGAGCAAAATACAAGCGGCAATATCATCGATAGGATCACGTTCATGCTTGATCCAGCCATGCTCCCAAGCCATCTGCCGCGCCTCAATCGAGGTCAGTCGCTCATCGACCATGACGACGTCAGCGGCCAGATGCTCCTCTCCAAGTCTGTGAGCAAGTCGCCGAGCGAACTTGTGCGCTCGCTTAGAGAGCATGGAGTCACTACCGTCCATATTCAGCGGTAAACCGACGACGATATGCTGAATTTTCCATTTGTCGATAATACCGAGTAGATTGTCCCAATCAGGTTGACCATTATTCATGGCTAAAATTTCAAACGGGCGTGAATTACGGGTCAAAGTATTACCGAGCGCCATGCCCATTTTTTTGACGCCGTAGTCGAGTGCCAAGACTAGGTTGGTATCTTTGGGCGTAGCGTCATCTATTGATTGAGAAACTTGCGCTAAGCCTGAGGTATTTTTAGTTATAGATTCAAGCATGACCGATATCACTACTCAGGAAGTCTAGATTTACACCAATTTTATCAGCTGCCATGTGCCAACGCTCTTCAAATGGCGTCTCAAATAGTAAGCTTAAATCTGCAGGGCAAACCAACCAGTCTCCTGAATCAAGCTCGCGCTCTAGCTGAGTTTTACCCCAGCTGGCATGACCAAGGCACAGCTGATAATGACCGACGCCTTGACCGGCAGCAATGCGCTGCAAGATATCGCGGCTGGTAGTGATACAGACATTCTCTGAAATGGCAAATGAGGACGCCCAGCTTGGCTGCCCTGTATGTAGAACAAAGCCAACTTCAGGATACATTGGCCCGCCTTCTAGCGCCAGATCTTCCATCACTTGTGGGTTGGTAACTTCAATGTCCAAATCCTCTAATAGCTTACCAACTCGAGCCTCTTCGATAGGTTGATTGACACGCAGACCTAAAGCACCATACTTGTCATGGCGACAGACATAGATAAGCGCGCGCTCGAATCTGGGGTCAGGCATCTGCGGTGCGGCGATTAAGAAGTGATGGGTCAAATTATCTAAAGGCATAGGCAACTATTCTGATAAAAAATATCGGCATTATAGTGAATAAAAAAGTGGCTCACCGACTTAAAAGTACTCGATTGATAACTTGGTTGGCCAATGAACTAAAGCAGCTGATTACTGCAACAGAAGCCAGCATGCATGATGTATAAATTAATCGGAGCAGTACCTTAAAATGGGGGCTGAGACAGAATTATCAACTCTATTTCGGCGCTTTATGAGATGGTAAGTCAAGACTGGGCAAATAGTAGACCATTATCTTATTATCTAAGTTGCTATTTAAATGGTTATCTAACGGCTGCCACGAGGCTACGGGCGTGATCGCGGGTCACTTCAGTGATGGTAATACCACCTGACATACGGGCGAGTTCATCGATTTGCTCGTCGCCCGAGACGATATATAGCTCACTTTGTGACTGCTCATCATGGTGTTTTTGGACTAGAATATGTTGATGGGACTGAGCGGCGACTTGGGCTTGATGGGTAATAGCCAGTAGTTGTTGACTGCGGCCGAGCTCTCGCAGTAACTCACCGACCACTTGCGCTGTACCGCCACTGATACCGACATCCACCTCATCAAAAACAAGCATAGGTTTGGCAAGATTGTTGTCTTGACGCGTGGCGTGCAGTACTTGCATCACCAGCGCCATGCGCGACAGCTCACCACCAGAGGCAATCTTATGCAGCGGCTGCATGGGCATGCCCACATTGGCACTAAACAGTAGCTCGATATCTTCGATACCATTGCCATTATAAGCGCGCTCATTTACCTTGGGGGTAAAGACGAACTCACAGCGGGCATTGGGTAGGGCAAGCGGTTGCAGCTGCGCGACCAACTCACTACCAATATCAGGAGCTGCGCTACGGCGAGACTCACTAAGCTGTTGTGCTAGCGTCAGATATGCTTGCCACGCTTCAGAGATTTGCTCAGCCATAGCTTCACTGCTAGGCTCGTTTTCGAGCGCTGCTAATTGCGACTGCCAAACATTGGCTTCAGTGATAAGGTCGGCCACGGGCAGCCCATGCTTGCGTGAGAGCTGATGTCCTAGGCTAATCAATTTATCAAGTTCAGTAAGTCTCTCTGGGTCGGGGAGTTGCTGCTCGGCATAGGCTGATAATAGACCGACGGCTTCGCTAATTTGCTCTTGAGCAAGATAAAGATGCTCGGAAGCTTGGGAGAAGGTCTGGCTGACGCTAACTTGATGGTCACAAAGCTTGATTGCTCGGCCTAGCATCGTCATGACGTCGGGCTCATCGGTATCATTGTCAAGTAGAGCTAGCGTTTGACTGGCCTCCAACATCAGAGCCTCTATATTACTTAGCTCTTCATGCTCTGCTTCAATCTGTGCATAATTAACGGTCAATAATGGGGCGATATCGGCCAGCTGACTTTCGAGCAGCTGGATGCGATCTTGACGTTGCGACTCTTGATTAGCGATTTCCTCAGCCCGGTGTACTAACTGTTGATGCGCTGAGTAAGCTTGTGCTGTCTGCTGGGCCAATTGTTTAAGCCCTGCCATATCATCTAACCAATCGATGACAAACTGCGGCTTAAGTAGTGCCTGCTGGGCATGTTGACTATGGATATTGACGAGCAGTGAGCCAAGTGATTTTAATTCGGCCAAGCTAACGGGCGTACCATTCAACCACGCTTTTGAGCGGCCGTTACTACTTAATTGGCGGCGAATCAGTAACTCATCTTCATAGCTGCGGGCTTGCTCATCGAACCAATTTTGGACGGCACTGTTCCCTGCCACATCAAACTGGGCATAGATATCGGCATGATCCGCACCGTGGCGCACCATACTGGAGTCAGCACGTTCACCGATACATAGGGATAACGCATCTAATAGTAAGGATTTCCCTGCGCCTGTCTCTCCGGTAATAACATTGAAGCCTTCGGCAAAACTAAGCTCATTTTGGGAGATCAAAGCAAACTGGCGTAAGGTTAAGGATGTGAGCATCGGCGCATCTCATTGACTGCAATAGGATAAGATAAAAGGCAGGCGTACGTTAAACTAGCATAAGCTACTAGTCAAAAATTGTGAATAACTGCTGGTCTTAGACTAACGATAAGGCACAGGAAAAGCAACCAGTCAGTACAGTTATCAGTGTCAACTATGCCAGTATCAACTTTAGATAAATTCTCTTAAGTTTATGCAAGCAGTCATAAACTTTATAGGGATAATATGTTAGCATTAACCTACTTAACGCCAAGTAACTTTTCTAGCTTTTTTGATGGTTATAGGCTTTAACGACTAGCTTTAGTGGCAGCATTCGAAGATAAGCGCTACCAGATAACTGAAGAAATAAGCCAAGCAATTAGAATTAAATAATAGCTGAACAACAGGTAAGCAACTTAACCTACAGTGTCTTTTAATGGCTGCAGTTACCTGAGGCTGAGCTGCACATGACGGTATATGATACTTAACTCAACCAGAGTGTGGGGTTAACAGCCACTTATAGTAAAGTTGGATATTCATGCTTTAGATGTATTTTTTTATGTCTATCTTTTGGTTATTATCGCTACGTAGCTGTTATTAAGTTAATATGTGGTTAATAGCTGTTAATAAGTGGTTAACATCTTAAGCTGTTTTATCTAGTCTAGCGCAAGTTAAATACTTGCAGTACCCTTTTTATTTTATTGATTTTGTGTCTCTATTGGTTTTAGTTATCTAGATGAGCAATCCGCTCCATAGAGCAGTTTGTAGTGAGCTTGCTTTAAAACTGATAGGGTATGGTTGGGAGATAGTTCTTTTATAGCCTTTGGATGGTTTTATTATTCAGCGGCATAGAGAAGTTTCACTCGCTGTAGGATTCAATGATGAATCGATTCTATTTTGTGCTGACCATAATGTAGGGCGCAAAAGCATATCAAATTTGTCAAATTATTTTTGAATAATTTAGTTTATAACGATGAAGGAAGGCTACTATGTCAGCGGAACAATTTAACAATGTGACTGTCGATGCAAAGGCAAATATCTCTTACGACGGGCGCTGTAGTAGCCATACCGTATCATTTGATGATGGCAGTAAAAAGATGCTTGGTATTATCTTGCCGTGTGATGAAGAGGTGATGCAATATCACTTTGAGACGCATACTTCAGAGCGCATTGAGATTATTAGCGGCGAGTGCGAAGTCAAGATCAATGGTGAAGAAGACTTTAGCTATTACCGCGCTGGCCAATCGTTTATGGTAGAGGGCGAAAGTGGCTTTAACCTTCGTACTGAACAGATTGTTCAATATATTTGCCACCTTGAAGGCTAATCTTAAGAGATAGCCTGGCGGCTGCTAGTATTCTCCATGCGCTACCCAAGCCTGACAATACTAGGCAGCACAATATCTTATTCCTTTTTTACGAGCGAGTCTCGCGACGGAACTTAGCAATTATTATGGCAAAACCTACCTATTTTTACGGGATTCACGCCGTAGATGCACTACTCAAAATGCGTCCATTAGATGGTCTCAGTCTTTTTATCCAAAAAGGTCGCGAGTCTGACGACAGTATTCAAGCGCTCATATCTGAGGCTCAGGCCAATGGTATTAGTATTCAACATGCGCAAAAAGACAAATTAACTCAGTTGTGCGCTAGCCCGCAACATCAAGGGGTAGTGTTGCATGCTCGGCCTATGAGTTTTGCTGATGAAACTGAGCTTGATTCGTTAGCGGCGAAAGACGACTGCCTATTATTAGTTTTAGACCAAATTACTGATCCGCATAATTTTGGAGCCTGCTTACGCTCAGCGGTCGCTATGGGCGTAGATGCTGTTATTTGTCCTAAGCACCATGCTGCCAGTCTGACACCGACTGTGGCGAAAGTCGCTGTCGGCGCTGCCGAAATGATCCCAATTATTAGCGTTACTAATTTGGCACGAACGCTGAGTCAGCTCAAGCAAGCCGGTGTGTTTGTCTTTGGTACTGCGTTAGATGATGAAGCTAAGCCTATTCATGAGTGTGATTTGACGGGTAAAGTGGCGTTGGTGATGGGATCTGAAGGGGAGGGCATGCGTAGGCTCACTAGCGAGCACTGTGATGAGCTAGTATTTATTCCAATGCCGGGCAATGCTCAGGGTCAATTACAAAGCCTTAATGTCAGTGTGGCCACAGGTATGGCGCTCTATGAAGTCGTCCGTCAGCGGTTATAATATTATTTTTAGCAGTTAACAGTTTTAGTATGGCCGTTAGTAATGATCGCTAAATAGAGTAAAGACAATGCCCTGTATGATGAAGCAGGGCGTTTTTTTGATACTAGTGCTTTGCTATCTGCTTTAGATTAGTCTTATCAGTACGCTAGCATTAGCTTTTTTAGGCGCAAGGCCCTTTTTAAAAAGCGTTATTTTTATTAAAAGAGGCTGCAAGCTGTTGATAATGGTCATGTAGCGGCGCAAGCTGAGCGTATAGTTCTTCTAAGCTGCCGGCATTACATACCACATCGTCAGCATGATTTAAGCGCTGAGTACGGGGTAGCTGATTTTCCATGACAGCTTTAATCTTCTCCTCACTTTGCTCATCGCGCTTGCTAGCACGCGTTAATTGCAAGTGTTCAGGCAAGTCAATTACTAAGATTCGCTGGCATAAACTGGCCAGCCCTGCCTCAGCCGACTCCAGTAATAGCGGCGCAGATAAGATAACATAATCAGAGGTGGCCGATTGTAGAGCACTTTTGGCTTGTTCGCGGATTGCTGGATGAGTGATGGCTTCTAGCGTCATCAACGCTTCTGGATGAGTAAATACATGTGCCCGAACGGCGGCGCGGTCCATTTCACCTGAAGTAGTCAGTACCCAATCACCAAATTTGTCTCGGATTTTCTCGAGTGCAGGTTGACCTCTACTTACCACCTCACGAGCAATTACATCAGCATCAATAACGGCAATCCCTTGCGCCGCAAACCAATCACTAGCGGCGGTTTTGCCACTACCAATCCCTCCTGTTAATCCTACTACGAGTTTTTGAGTTTCAGATATAGAGTTGGTAAAGGCTTTAGAAGATAGATGTTGAGGCTCAATAAATTGTGTCATGAGAATACGGTCTAATAAACAAAGAATAAAATAAAGGGAGCAAATACGAAAGAGACTGGCTTACTATTAACCACTAAAGCGATCAGACGTATATGTTTAGATACCAGTTTACAATATCTGGACCAGCCAATAGCGCCACAATACCCGCTATTGCGATATAAGGACCAAAGGCAAAAGGACGACTCTCACCATAGCGTCTCATTAGTATAATACCGATAATAGCACCAATAAAAGAGGATAGTAAGATAATCAGGGGCAGCATCATTGGTCCAAGCCAAGCGCCCAAAACTGCTAATAGCTTAAAGTCACCGGCGCCCATGCCCTGCTTTTTGGTAATTAAATAAAAGACTTTAACCACAACCCATAGCGATAAGAAACCCAATAATAAGCCCCAAATCGACTCAGTAGGAGTGACGAACCAGCTTTGTGAGTTAACAGCAAGGCCTAGTCCAGCTAAAGGGAAGGTGAAGCGGTCTGGTAACAGTTGGGTGTCAAAATCAATACCCGTCAAGGCTATTAAAGTCCAGACCAGAATAAGTGCGGATATCCCTTGCAGCGTAACGCCAAATTGGTAAATTACTAGTATCGATAGTAGGGCAGTAACGATCTCTACTAAGGGATAGCGAACACTAATCGCTTGCTGACAGCTTGCACATTTGCCACGCAATAATAACCAACTAATAACTGGGATATTCTCAAACCAACGGATCTGATGACCACAGCTTGGGCACCGAGATCGCGGGACGCTGAGTGATATGGCATTATCTTGGACAACAATTGCTTGAATGGGCGTCGTATACTCAGCAGGGATGTCAGCTTGATCACTGAGCAATTGACTACATTCACGGCGCCATTCAGCAAACATCATGAGTGGCGTTCGGTGAATGACCACATTCAAAAAACTGCCAACACATAGGCCTAATAAGCCAATAATGGTAAAAAGAAGGACTGTATTTTCTGATGAAACAGTTGATAAATAACTATTTAAAGGTACGATCACCATTATCCGACCACCGATCCCATCTGAAAGATAGGCAGATACATGGCTATAACTAAGCCAC
Organism: Psychrobacter pygoscelis; assembly: GCF_004335015.1. Classification (GTDB taxonomy): domain Bacteria; phylum Pseudomonadota; class Gammaproteobacteria; order Pseudomonadales; family Moraxellaceae; genus Psychrobacter; species Psychrobacter pygoscelis. Next base: position 703,184 of record NZ_RQRU01000002.1, on the reverse strand, counting down.
CAACCAAGACGCCAAGGATTGCCATAATAAGGGGTTCCATTAAGCTGGTCAGGCCGTCAACTGCATTATCCACTTCATTTTCGTAATAGGTAGCGACTTTATCAAGCATCTCTTCTAAGCTACCAGCCTCTTCACCAATGCCTACCATTTGAATGGCCATACTAGGGAAGAGGTTGGTCGATCGCATTGAAAACTGTAGTTGCTGACCGGTGGCGACGTCATCCTTAATCTGTTGTGTGGCATTATAAAATACCACGTTATTGGTGGCTCCGGCTGTAGAGTCTAAGGCCTCAATTAAGGGTACCCCCGCAGCAAAGGTGGTGGATAAAGTACGCGAAAAACGGGCAATTATAGCTTGGTAAGCAATGTTGCCAAAGATAGGCAGCTTTAAGGTGAGCCTGTCTAAAAAATCGCGAAACTCTTTACTGCGTTTTTTAGCCTCTTTAAAGCTAATAATAGCCAGACCAATAGCAATAATTAAAATATACCACCATTTTTGCATCCACTCCGACATACCCACGACCATCTGGGTGAAAGCAGGAAGTTCAGCACCAAACGAGCTGAACAAATCAGCGAATACTGGCACCACTTTAACCAGTAGGATGATAGTGACGATAATAGCCACTACGATAACGGCAATCGGATATTTTAAAGCCTTTTTAATCTTTGCTTTGAGCAGCTCACTTTTTTCTTTATAGGTGGCGACGCGCTCCAGCATGGTTTCTAAGGCCCCGGATTGCTCACCAGATTCCACCAATGAGCAAAATAGCTCGTCAAAGTAGCGCGGATGGCGGCGCAGTGCTGAGGTAAAGGTACTTCCTGATTCGACGTCAGACTTTATACTCAATACCAGAGTTTTCATCGTCGGGTTGTCTAGAGAGTCTGCGACGATCTCAAAGGATTGGGTTAAAGGCACACCAGCTTTCATCATAGTTGCCAACTGGCGAGAAAAGATTGCGATATCGATAGCTTTAATAGGCTTTTTAAATTCGAATAAAGGCTTGGGTTTTTTCTTGATACTTTTAACCTTGATACCTTGTTTTCGCAGGGTTGCCTTCGCCAAGTCCATACTACGACTGGTGGTCTCGCCTTTTATACGCTGGCCACGGCGATTGGTTCCTTCGTAGATGAAGTCCAATAGCATCTCAGTAGTGGCTTTTGCCATTTTACTGTCCTCTTTATGCGCCTTGATGGCATATCATTTTATTGAATAAATTGTGAACTTAAAGAATTTTTAGAAAAAATTACTCTGAGGTTACCCTCAACATCTCTTGTACGCTGGTCAAGCCTTGGAGTACTTTTAAGATACCTGAGCGCCGCAAATCGCGAAAACCATTTTTGAGTGCCGCATCTTTGATATCGATAGCATTGCCATTTTCCATAATAATACGAGAAATATCTGGTGTAATTTTCATCACTTCATAGATACCCACACGCCCCTTATAACCATTTCGGCACTCAGAGCAGCCAACTGGCTCATAGATAACATTATCTGAATTGTCTAAGTCAGCCTCAGTAAAGCCGACCTCTAATAAGCTTTGTCGTGGCGGAGTTGTTGGTTTCTTACAGTTTTTACATAAACGGCGCGCAAGGCGCTGAGCGATAACGAGATTGACAGAAGTAGCAATGTTAAAGGAGGCCACACCCATATTATGAAGTCGCGTCAGTGTCTCTGGTGCCGAGTTGGTGTGCAAAGTAGAGAGAACCATGTGACCGGTTTGTGCGGCCTTGACAGCAATTTCTGCTGTCTCTAAATCACGAATCTCACCCACCATGACAATATCAGGATCTTGACGTAAGAAGGACTTCAAGGCTTGAGCAAAGGTCAACCCCACTTTAGGGTTGACGTTGACTTGATTAATACCTTCTAAGTTGATCTCTACGGGGTCTTCCGCGGTGGAGATATTAGACTCAGTCGTATTTAGGATGTTGAGACCTGTATATAAAGAAACGGTTTTACCCGATCCGGTAGGCCCCGTAATCAGTAGCATACCTTGCGGTTTATGTAGTGCCTCTAAAAACATCTCTTTCTGATCGGGATCATAGCCAAGGGCGTCAATTCCTAGCATTGCAGAAGACGGATCGAGGATACGTAAAACGATTTTCTCACCGAATAGAGTAGGAAGAGAGTTCACACGAAAATCAATGGCTTTGTTTTTAGACAGCTTCAGCTTAATGCGACCATCTTGAGGAATCCTACGCTCTGAGATATCCATTTGCGACATTACTTTGAGTCGTGCAGCAATTTTACTGGCGAGCTGTACTGGGGGGCTGGCCATCTTTTGCATTACCCCATCAATACGAAAACGCACGCGATATGTTTTCTCATAAGGTTCGAAGTGTAAATCTGAAGCCCCCATACGAATGGCATCAACCAGCATTTTATTAACGAATTTCACAACAGGTGCTTCTTCTACTCCGTCGTTTGTGTCAGCATCTAAATCAGGCTGTTCATCGATATCAACGGACAAATCACCTTCAGAAAAATTACTAAAGTTGTCCATAGAATCAGCAAAGACGCTGTCTATGCGTTGTTTTAGTTTATCTTCCTCAACGACGATTGTCTCAACAGATAACCTGGAGTTAAAGGCGATAGCATCAATCGCATCTATCCGTGAAGGATCGCTCATGGCGACAAAAAGTCGTTGCCCCCGTTTATAGATAGGAAGGGCGTTAAACTTACGTACGATCTTTTCATCAACTAAATCCTTAGGGATGCTCTCAGGATTTAGCGTACTGATATCGAATAACGGGTCACTAAATTCCTTTGAGACCGTTATCGCAATACTATTGGCGGCTGCGATTTTGTTTTCGACCAGATAAGGTATTAAGCCAAGCTGCTGCTGCTGCGACTCAGTCAGCGCCGTTTGCATCTGCTCTTGATTAACCAGACCTTCTTGAATCAACCGACGGGCTAGTCCACCAAAATTGCTGGTTGTCGTGGACATAAAAAACTCCCCAGATATAGTAATTATATAAATACCAAAAAAAGTATTGAGCTGCGAGTAGGGATTGATTCAGAAGCGATTAATATTTAGCTAAAAGTGTTATTTGAATCAATCCAACGAAATATTATTTTGCTAGATGCTACCTAGCGTCATCAAGCTAGGGTTGCCGAAGGCTACTTACGAGCATAATGTAGTATCTTACCGCTTTCTAAAGTATATTTTACAGTGAATTTCTATTAGTTGATGATATTGTTAAGCAAATTATAAGCTACCGTAGCATAATTACTTAGCATTTAGTACTTTCTATATCAATACGCGAATGACCCTATAGACGCAGATGAAAATTTGATATAATAACGCGTTTGTTAATCTGTGCTGATTGTGTTTTTATTTACAGTCCTTTAAGTATGGGCTTGTGCAAAGAGATTAGTCTACAAGACTCATTGAAAAACTGACAAAGACAAGCTCTACAAATAGGCATTTTATGAAAGAGAATTTTTTATTAAACAGACCTTTCAAAAAAGAAGTTGATCATTGGCTTAGTTGGAGCTAAAGGCTGCTTTGGATGAGTGGCAGCTGTGATTAAAAGGCGGTTTTGAATAGACTACCTTAAACTGTCCTCTAAGTGAGAAAAGCGTTACTTTATAAAGTGCTATTTTAGTCCAAGTAGGGTACTGAAAACTAGCAGATATTCATTAGCCTTTACTGGCTTACAAATCAAAATAAAGTCAGCACACGAGTCATTGGTAATAGCACACTTAGACTGTAACTGTATTTTAGACCTAAAAAAGGTCTGGCTAGCAAGTTGCTGGCTATGATAAGTCACCATTAGTTATTAAAGCTTTAATTAGGGTATGAATATTATGCAGGCTTGGGTAATTGGAAATTGGAAGCAACAGCCAGCAACATTGCAAGCCGTTGATGAATTGCTAGATAGCGTCATCAAAAGGCTACCAAATGGAGACGTGCCACTGTGCAACACCATGGTCATTCCATGCCATGTCCATTTGCCAGCAGCCAATAGCAAGCTGACGAATACCTCTGTTGCTCTTGGCGCCCAAGATATTTGCGCTTTTAGTGCAGAAACTGGAGCTTTCACTGGAGATTGCTCTGCTGCACAGGTGCGTGATGCGGGTGCGGATTGGGTGCTGGTAGGTCACTCAGAGCGTCGACAGTACTATGGTGAAGACAACGATATACTACTAAAAAAGCTACGCAATGCGCTAAGTCAGCAGCTTGGCGTCATCTTTTGTATCGGCGAAACCAAGGCGCAGTACGATAGTGAGCAAACTTTACAAGTGCTAGAAGATCAACTCAGTGTCATTCAGCGTATTATTAGTGAACATGCTAGCGAGTCAAACAATGAAGCCAATTTGGCTGAGCGATTGATTATCGCTTATGAGCCAGTTTGGGCAATCGGTACGGGTAAAGTGCCGACGGTCGAAGAGGTCACAGCAACGCACAGCCATATTAAGCAAGTGATCAAGCAATACGCTGGCGCTGCTGGTGAGCTAGATAACCTGTGTGTGCTATATGGTGGTAGTGTCAACGCAGATAATGCAGCGATATTTGCCCAGGCCGATAGTGTCGATGGCGCATTGGTTGGCGGTGCCTCATTAAACGCAGAAAGCTTTTTGGCGATTGCGGAAGCATTTTCAGCGGCTAAGGCCAGTAATGTACAGTAGCCTTGTTACTCAGTTAACTTGTTAAGCAGCTTTTTTAGGTATCTTTCGTATCAATAATTTTATATTCACCAACTTAACTTAATATTCAGTTATCTAAAAATTTGCCTAGGCGTCGTTGATCAGTTAATAAGGCGTATTGAAAGAAAATGGGTGTTGAGTGTATTCGCTTCCCTATCCTATCAAGCGTTATTGATTTATCTACGAAACTCATTGATGTTCGAATTGAAAGCACTGCTACTTTTAATTGACTTATTTGATAAGTCTTGATGGTTTATCTCTATTTATATAAATGCTCTAGTTGAGTATATGAGGACGTTATGTTTACCTTTGTATTAGCCTTACATATTATCGTGGCGATTGCTATGATAGGCTTGATTTTGATCCAGCATGGTAAAGGCGCTGACGCTGGAGCTTCTTTCGGTGCTGGAGCCTCTGGGACGGTATTTGGTGCAGCAGGTTCAGCTAACTTTATGACTCGAGCGACCGGCATATTGGCGGTTATCTTTTTTATTACCAGTCTGACCTTAGCCGTTCATGCGCGTCAGCAAGCCAATGATCAGTTTCGCTTAGATGCTCCTGTATCTGCGCCGCAAAGCCCAAGGGCACTTACTGACTCAACAGACTCCACAGAATAGTTTCATTTTATTACTGGTGGACACTTGCGAGAGCTGGTTAATTAGGTCTTGCTATTTTGTACGGTAACCAGTACAATGCCTGCCTGTTTTGACAGTGGTGCTTTTACTAGTATTTATAGCCAATGGCTAGCTAATACTAATAAATAAAAGGTATCTAGGTTGACGTGACATTACTAATATCATATCTCAATAGTTCCTCAATGAGATAGAGTAATGAAGTCAGCTGAAACGCTCATTGGCGTATGATGAGCAAAAATTTTGCGATTGTGGTGGAATTGGTAGACACGCTATCTTGAGGGGGTAGTGGCGCAAGCCGTGAGGGTTCAAGTCCCTCCAATCGCACCAAATTACTCTAAAGTTATCCTAAGTGCTGAGTAAATAGTGCTTACTTAATTAAAAGAAATTAAGTTAAGGGTTGACAAGGGTGAAGTTACCAAGTAGAATACGCAGTCTAAATTGTTGCGGGGTGGAGCAGTCTGGTAGCTCGTCGGGCTCATAACCCGAAGGTCGTTGGTTCAAATCCAGCCCCCGCTACCACTTTTTAAAGACATATAAGACATAGCTGAACTTTATAGCTTGGAATGACTAATCATTTTTTAGCTGGTATTTAAATCAAAAGTCTCAGCAAGATTAAGCCCACCATTATGTCTGTGGGTTTTTTTGTATCTAAATGTTGGTTATATCAGCAAAGCATATTTAAAGCCATAGTGCTGTGCTAAGCTTTCTTTTACGTTGGCATCTTTTTTGGATGCAGCTGTCTATTTTTTATCATTACTAGTGACAATATTTGGTTCAAGTTGGCTTAGGGCATCTTGCTTTTTGAGCATGATGACGAGAAAACATAACGTACCAAGCCGTGTGTGCTAAGTATAAGCTTAATAGTCCAACTTATTACTTATGTGGTTTATTATTAGTAGCTCATCGCGCTCGAAATAAACCGGTAGTTGGGTTAAAAATTAATAGACAAAATAATAAATTAAAGGGTTGTATGAAACTTTCTACCAAAGTCACCGAGTTAATGGATATTATTGCCCCTGCGGTTACTGCCTGTGATGTTCAGTTATGGGGTGTGGAGTTTACTGCTCAGGGCCGTAAGTCATTATTACGAATATTCATTGAGGCGCTACCAGCTGATCAGGCTGACGGTAAGCAAGTTACCATTGAAGACTGTACAGCCGTTACCCATCAAGTGAGTGGGGTGCTAGAGGTTCACGATCCTATCGCCGGTGAATACATCTTAGAGGTATCCTCCCCTGGTCTTGACCGATCTTTTTTTTCAGAAGCGCAAATGCGCCAGTATATCGGTCAGACCGTGAACTTAAGGTTGATTAATGCCATCGGTGCAGGAAAGCAGAAGCGGCGTAAGATATCAGGTCAGCTTACGGCAATGGATGACAAAACCCTAACGTTGGCTACTCCTGAGGATCAGGACGTCAAGATAGAGCTGAGTAATATTGATAAAGCAAATTTAGTTTATCAAGACAGCTAATTTACCAGTACTGTTAGTGTCGGTAGGTTATAGCTTGGATTTAGATAGTAAAAATTTATTAATAGCTTTTTATATAGTAATTTTAATGAAAAACCATTTACGTCAGTATAGGACAGGTATAGCATGAGTCGAGAGATTTTAACGGTAGTAGAAACCGTCAGTAACGAAAAGGGCTTAAATCCTGAAGACATCTTTGAAGCGATTGAGCAAGCCTTGGTCGTCTCGACCAAAAAGAAAGTCTATACTGATCAGCCAGAAGTGGCGATCCGCGTAGAGATTGACCGTGAAACTGGCGATTATGATACTTATCGTTATTGGACTGTCGTCGCTGACGAAGATCATGAAATGCCAGCGTGTCAGCTAGCCATCACTGATCTTGATCAGGACGAGTGGTCGATTGGTGATATCAAAGAAGAGCAGATTGAATCGATCGAGTTTGGCCGAATTGCTGCGACTCAAGCCAAGCAGGTTATTATTCAAAAAATCCGCGAAGCTGAGCGCGCGCTTGTGGCGGATGCGTTTGAGCCGCGCATTGGCGAGATGTTGTTTGGAGAAGTTAAAAAACAGACTCGTGATGGCTATATCATTGATTTAGGAGATAATGCTGAAGGCTATTTGTCTCGTGATCAGATGCTACCACGTGAACAGCTACGGGTTAAATCGCGAATTAATGCTATCTTATATCATGTCAATCGTGAAAATCGCGGTGCTCAGTTATTGTTATCGCGAACTCATCCTGAGATGCTATCGGCATTAATGCAAAAAGAAGTGCCAGAGATCGCTGAGCAAATCATTGAGATTCGCAATGTTGCACGTCTTCCGGGTACCCGTGCTAAAATCTCTGTAAAGACCAATGATCATCGGATAGATCCCGTCGGTGCTTGTATCGGTATGCGTGGTACACGAATCCAAGCAGTACAGCAAGAGTTGGATGGTGAGCGTATTGATGTGGTGGTTTGGTCAGATGATCCTGCGCAGTTTATTATTAGTGCGCTTGAGCCTGCTGACGTGAATAGCATTATTTTGGACGAAGATGCCCAAACTGCTGATATCGTCTTTAGTACCAATGATCAATTGGCCCGTGCCATTGGCTCACAAGGTCAAAACGTTCGTTTGGCCTCTGAGTTGACCGGCTATAAGCTAAACATGATGCTAGAGTCTGAATATCTAGAGCGTCAGCAGAATGAAACCAAAGCCTTTATTGACCTGTTCTATGAGCGTTTAGAAGTTGATGAAGATTTGGCGCAAGCCTTAGTTGATGTTGGCTTTACCAGTATTGAAGAAGTGGCGTATGTACCAGTTGAGACTTTTTACGATATTGAAGGTCTTGACGATGACGCGATTCACATGATTCAAGAGCGTGCTAAAGAAGTCGTTATCGCTGATGAGCTGGTCAAGCAGCAAAACATGAAAGAGCCGAGTGAAGAGTTGTTAGCGCTAGAAGGTATGACCACGACCTTGGCTTATAAATTGGCTCAAAAGGACATCATCACTGTGGATGATCTGGCTGAGCAAGCGGTGTTTGATTTAGAAGACATCGATGATCTTGACGAAAAAACAGCGGGTCAGCTTATTATGAAGGCACGCGAATCTTGGTTTGATGAGTAGCGTCCGTCATTCATAACGCACTCGGTATTTTGAACTAACGATAAGCCGCAGTTTGTAAAATGAACCGAACCATTACGATAAATAGGATAAAGTCTCATTTTACACCGTGTATAATCAGTACTTTGATGCCGCCGAGCTGATCAAGTTCTTTTGATACCGAATAGAAATACAGTGACAATAGTACGCAAACACATCAGCCAAACGCTGAATTAAATATATAGCACACAATAGATAGTAGGTGACAATCAATGGCAGATAAGACCGTCAAAGAACTGGCAGACATGGTAAGAAAAACCGTTAGCGCTGTAAAACAGCAGCTAGTGGACGCCGGGCTGCCTGCTCGTGGGGAGGATGACCTAGTCACCGAACTTGAGCAAGAGCAGTTGGTGGCATACTTGAAACAAAGCCATGGTCAGCAGCAAAAACGCCGCATTAGCCTAAAGTCAAAGACCACTAGTACTGCGCGGGTGACTGGCTCCTCTGGTAAGTCTAAGAGTGTCAATGTCGAAGTCCGTAAGAAAAAAGTATTTGAAAAGCCAGATCCTGCACAAGTGGCTGAAGAAATGGCAGCCCGTGAACAAGCCATGATAGAAGCCAAAGCCAAAGCTCAACAAGAAGCCATTGAGCGTGAAAAAGCCAAAAAGCAGGCTGAAGAGCGGCAAGCGGCTACCTTGGCAGCGATGCGAGCAAGCTTGGGTGGCAGCAAGAATAAAGATAGTAAAGATGAAGTAACGGCTTCTGTTGTGGTTAAAAAAGGCAGTAAAGAAGCGGTTGAAATCAAGTCAAAAGATAAGAAAAAAGCGTCAGCAGTAACGAAACCGACGAAGCCAAAAACTGAAACGGCAGCTGAGCGTAAAGCTCGTGAAGCTCGTGAGGCAGAAGAAGAGCGTCTACGTCAGCTCGAAGCAGAAACGCGTCGTAAACAAGCTGAAGAAGCGCAAAAGCGCACGCTTGAGCAGATGCGTAAAATGGCGGGTAAATACTCTGATAAAGAGCCAGTGGCCGAAGTTCGTAAGGATGAGCCATTAGCAGAAGGCTTGGTCGGTGATGCCTTAGAAGAGTCGTTTGAGAAAGAGCGTCGTGAGATTAAACGTGGCTCTAGCAGTACAGCGGCTCGAGGACGTCGTCGTAAGAACCAAGAAGAGCGCGAGATGAAGAATCGCCGTCATGGTCTACGCTCTTCACAAGCTGGTCAGCATAAGTTCGAAAAACCAGTCGAAAAGATTGTTCATGATGTCGAGATTAGTGAGAAGATTGTCGTTTCTGACTTGGCTCAGCGTATGGCGGTTAAAGCCCGCGAAGTCGTGAAGCTACTTATGAAAATGGGCGAGATGGTTAGTGAGTCTGACGAGATTGATCAAGCTACCGCCAGCTTAATCGTCGAAGAGCTGGGGCATAACCCAGTACTGGTCAGCGATACTAAAGTCGAAGATGACCTGCATGAAGCGGTCGAAGAGCGTAGCAGCAATGTGCAAACGCGACCACCAGTCGTCACTATCATGGGCCATGTTGACCATGGTAAGACTTCTCTACTAGATAAGATTCGTGAGACGAAGGTTGCCTCTGGCGAAGCTGGTGGTATTACCCAGCATATCGGTGCCTACCATGTAGAGACTGATCGCGGCGTTATTACTTTCCTAGACACACCAGGTCACGCGGCCTTTACCGCCATGCGCTCACGTGGTGCTCAAGCCACTGATATTGTTGTGCTAGTAGTAGCTGCTGATGATGGCATGATGCCCCAAACGGTTGAAGCCATCGACCATGCTCGCGCAGCTGGTACACCGCTAATCGTGGCCATTAATAAAATGGACAAAGATGGGGCAGATGTCGACCGTGTTCTTAATGACTTGACCAGTAAAGAAGTCGTCTCAGAAGATTGGGGCGGCGATACACCAATGGCGAAAGTCTCGGCCAAGACTGGCCAAGGTATTGATGAGCTTTTAGAGCTTATCAGTCTGCAAGCTGAGCTTATGGAGCTTGAAGCACCAAATGATGGTGCTGCTCAAGGTGTGGTCATCGAATCGAAACTTGAAAAAGGCCGTGGGGCAGTTGTCAGCCTGCTGGTCAAAAAAGGTACTCTTAAACAAGGCGATTTAGTCCTTGCGGGTGAGCACTACGGTAAAGTACGTGCGATGATCGATGAGCGTGGTCAGCGTATCAAGTCAGCAGGTCCTTCTATTCCTGTTGAGATTTTAGGCTTACCTGAGACACCAGCTGCTGGTAGTGAGTTCTTAGTGGTCTCTGATGAGAAAAAAGCGCGTGAAGTGGCTGAATTCCGTGCCAATCGTGAGCGCGAGCGTGAGCTTGAACGTCAGAATAAGACTCGTCTTGAAAGTATGTTCGAACAGATGGGTCAAGGCGACGTCTCTTTCTTAAATATTATTTTGAAGACAGACGTTCGCGGATCACTTGAAGCCTTACTTGCTGCACTCAATGAGTTGTCAACTGATGAAGTGAAAGTCAAGGTCATCAGCTCAGGTGTTGGGCCTATCTCTGAATCTGATGTGACACTAGCCGAATCAAGCGAAGCGGTACTATTAGGTTTCAACGTTCGTGCCGATGGCGCCGCCCGCCGTAAAGCAGATGAGGCCAATATCGATATTCGCTACTATAGCGTTATCTATGGCTTGATTGATGATGTCAAAGCGGCAATGAGTGGCATGTTGTCTCCTGAGCACCGTGAAAAAATCCTTGGTATTGCTGATGTTCGTGACGTCTTCCGCTCTAGCAAGTTTGGTGCGGCTGCAGGTTGTATGGTCGTTGAAGGGACTATCTACCGCAATAAACCAATCCGTGTACTCCGTGATGACCAAGTTATCTTTACCGGTCAGCTACAGTCATTACGTCGTTATAAAGATGACGTTAATGAAGTGCGGACTGGTATGGAGTGTGGTCTTGCTGTCCGCGGCTATGATGTCGAAGTCGGTGATAAGATTGAAGTCTTTGAAATTCAAGAGTTTGAGCGTACCATCTAGAATTATCAATTGATCTTTTATTAAAGACCTAACAGGTCAATCCTGCTAGGTCTTTTTTTATAACGATTCTCTACTGATTAACCATGAGCTGTTAAACAGTCAAATATTAGAAAACTTTGACTACAACCTCCGGTAGTTTACGAAATTTATCCGTCACTGGCGGTATAATCATTACTAATGATTTATTGCATAAAGCTTATTTGCAAGCGATAGTCACCCATTTGAACCTATAGGAAAGATAATGAATCAGCGTTTACAACGATTGGCTGATCAAGTTCAGCGTGAACTTGCCGTCCTTATTCGTGATGAGATTAATGACCCACGATTGACAGGATTTGTGACCATCTCAAGTGTCAAAGTTAGCCCTGATCTTGGTTATGCCGATATTTATGTCACTATTATGGAGCCTGAGCTTAACGACGCGATGACCAAAAGCAGCCATGAACAGAGCCTTAAAGTATTGGAAAATGCTGCTGGCTTCTTACGCACTGAGCTTAGCCACCGTCTCAAGACTCGGACCACACCGCGATTGCGCTTTCACTATGACGAAGTCACGGCCCGTGGTAACTATATGATGGATCTGATCAATAAAGCGGTCGCAAAAAGCGATGAGGATAACGTACCAAATCCTGCTGATGTTGCAGATCAATCCGCTAACGATTAAGTAGAGATTTAAAGACTAAACTATGGCTAACACGTCTTCTAAAGCAGTAAAACAGCGCGTTTCTGGGGTGATATTAATTGATAAGCCACAAGGGTTGACCTCGCAGCAGGTGGTCTCTAAGGTGAAGTATCTATTTAAGTCACCAGTACATGACAGTAAAAAAGCGGGTCATACTGGTACATTGGATCCTATGGCGACAGGATTATTACCTGTCTGTTTAGGAGAAGCCACCAAGTTTAGCCATTATCAGCTAGATGCTGATAAGTCTTATGAAGCGGTCATTAAATTAGGAGTAGGTACTGATACAGGAGATGCTGAGGGCCAGATAATCGAGACCCAAAGCATTCCTGATATTGATGATAGTGATTGCGCGCGAGTGGCTCAGCAGTTTTTAGGTGAGCAGTTGCAGACTCCGCCCATGTATTCAGCGCTCAAAAAGGGCGGCAAGAAGCTTTATGAGTATGCCCGTGCTGGCATTGAGGTGGAGCGGGAGCCGCGCTCTATTACCTTGCGCCAAGTCCAACTAGAGCGCATCTCAAACGATAAGCTGCGACTGCGAGTGACTTGCACTAAGGGGACGTATGTTCGGGTGCTGGGTGAGGATATTGCTCAGGCGCTAGGAACGGTAGGCCATCTTATCAGCTTACGTCGAACACAAGTTGGCGACTTTAGTGTCGCAGATGCGATGGAGTTAGCATTACTTGAAGCCTTAGACTTAACTCAGCGTTTTGATCACTTACTTAGCGTCGATGCGTGTATCGATGATTTACCAGTACTGGTCTTGACCGATGAGCAAGTTCAGCGTGTTCGTGTTGGTCAGCGGCTAAACATCTATGAGCAGCTGACACCTAGCGTTATTGACTATCTCTCCATTGCGGCTTCAACAAACGATTCAGATGCTGCTACTAGCTCTAATACTGACGCTCCTACAGGCGCTGATAGTACTGGCATTACTACCCAAGTAGAGCTTCCTGTCAAAGATATCCGCCTGATGGATAGTAATAATAGGTTTGTAGGATTGGCCGCGCTTAGTATTAATGGCCGATTGCAGCCAAAGAAAATTATAGCGGATACATAGTGTAAAGTGCACTTGATGCAAGCTTAGTACTTTTTGTATCAAGGCTACCGCGTACTGCCTATTTCCTCCTGACCTGATTGAGACCGATTACCGTTAGATATTTATCAACGCCTACCAACTAGGGCTTTAACGTAACCCATGCGTGGTCGATACTGGCCTCCTATACGAGTAGCAGTTACTTGGCTCTAACATAACTAACAGAGTCAAACAATTCATTTCTATACCTCTCTATACCCATTATCCTTCCCCCCTTTATACTTGTTAGTAAGTTAAGAATTTAACTATTCTCTGGTCTTTTGAGATGTATGAGAAACCGAACAGTTAAAATAAATTAGAGATTGATATGAAAAAAATAGCCTTTTTATTACATACCGACTTTGAGCAAGCAGAGTATGAAGACGTTAATAACCAATTAAAAGACAAAGGTTATGCGACGACGCTGATTACTACTAATGATGAACAACAAGTCCAAGGTATGAATCATTCAGACAAAGCCGATACCTTTACTGCCGATTTGTTCGCTAAAGATGCAGATGCAGATGATTATGACGCTGTGGTACTGCCAGGCGGTACTATTAATGCTGATGCGCTGCGTGGCAACGAGGCGGCGCAAAAGTTAATAAAAGCTTTTAATGACGCGGGTAAACCTATTGCGGCGATTTGCCATGCGCCTTGGGCGTTTATCAATATTGGCATTGCTAAAGGTAAAACTTTAACCGCTTATCAATCGCTGAAAACCGATCTTGAAAATGCCGGTGCTACCTTTGTCGATAAGGCGCTACAAAAGGATGGGAATCTAATTACTTCACGCACACCGGAAGATATTCCAGACTTTGTTAATGCTATTGATGAAGCATTGTCTTAATCAGCTTAGCACTGCACGGTTTAATCCCTTCTCTTGAGGATGAGAGAAGTGTGCTATCACATTATTAAAGGGAATTACTATGAGTCAGTCCAGTACTAACAATGACACGCTTGAGCAGGCCGCCGCTAAGCGAGAAACAGCGCATTTAGAGATCGCTGAGGTCGGTAATGCTACTGAAAACCTTAAAGAAGCTAAAGAACGTCTACAAATCGGCGAAGAGCCGGATGTTGCGTCGAAAGAGTCGGACCACTTGACTGAGACTCGCGATGCCGCAGCGCAAGTAGCCTCCTCACTGACTGAATCAGTGGGCAACGCTGGTGAAAACGCTAAAGAAGCTGCTGTACGTCTCAATGAAGATGAAAAGGGTAATAAATGATCTATGGTCTAAAGTAGCTAATCTTGCCTTCATTGATTATCTTCGCAGATTAAGAAGAATGTCTTCACTCTACCTGATATCCTATTAATAAGTTGAGCATTCATAACCAACTAAGGAGCTTATATGACTAATTCTAGTGATAAAGAGTTTGAACAGCAAAAATCAGAGACGCAAAAGTCATCTCTACAGAATCAAGTAGAAGATAACTATGATGAGAACTCTAAAGCTGCTGCTGAGCGTATTGCTGACAACGCAGAAGATGCCAAAGGTAATAACTAGCTGTCTATTTCCTTGTGATTAATGTCACTAAACAATAAAAACTGCTGTTTGCGCAGCAGTTTTTTGCTATAATCCGTCCCTTAGTTTTATATGCCTCTACCAAGAGGGGTAAGAACACTATCTTCTTATCAATAACTAGGTCGTCTCTAGTAATGCAGGGTCGTCCTGAATTATTGATTATTATCTTTTATTTGCAGTATGGCTACTTAGCCTACTACTAATAGCATTGCCGGAGAAATCTTATGCTAACCAATACTGACCGCCAACAAATCATCGCCCAATATCAGCGCGGCGAAAACGATACTGGCTCCCCAGAAGTGCAAGTTGCTCTATTAACTGCACGCATCAATGACTTGCAAGGTCACTTTAAAGAGCACAAAGGCGATCACCATAGTCGCCGTGGTCTTATTCGCATGGTTAACCAACGTCGTAAGCTACTAGATTACTTAAAAGGTAAAGATCTAGGTCGCTATACTACTTTGATCAGCGAGCTTGGCCTACGTCGTTAATACGCTATTTTTGCTAAATAGTGTAGAGAGTCGAGTATCATTGATATGAAAAAACGGTGCGATAAATATCGCGCCGTTTTTTATTGTTACAGCTTTAACAGTATGATTCTAAAATGATTATTAAGCCTATTAGTTTTTTACTATTTTTTTATTGTTACTTGCTTTAACTCAAATAAAACTACCCACCGCCGAATTAGTGAATAATTGGTCAATTGCTGCAAATCCCTGTAAAATAACTCGCAATTTAGAGTTTTGTTATTCACAGTAACCCACAAGAAATGAGCTTATATCGTCCGCTCTTTTCAATAGGTACTCCTCAAGAGACGCTTGTTAATAGGTACTGCTCAATGCATGCTTATTAATACATAGAATTACTCAGTTTGAAATTGAAGTTAAATAGTAAGCAATTAATGTATAGAGATTAACTTTAAAAACATACAGTATTTAAAAGTATTTAAAAGTTAAAGCGGCTTAAATCGCTTAATTTATCGCTTTAATATAATTTTAGTTTAAAAATCTAAAGGTAAGTCACTCATAAATTAGGAAATATATATGACAGATAAGACAATGTTTAACACTATTACCCGTGAATTTCAGTACGGCAACCAACAGGTCGTGCTAGAAACAGGCCGCATTGCCCGTCAAGCCAGCTCAGTACTCGTTCACATGGGCGGTGTTTCAGTATTAGTAGCCGCCGTGGTAAAGCCTGAAGCTAAAGAAGGTCAGAACTTCTTTCCATTAACGGTAAATTATCAAGAAAAAATGTACGCTGCAGGTAAGATTCCAGGTGCGTATGGGAAGCGTGAAGGTCGACCCACTGAGTTTGAGACCCTAACATCACGTCTCATTGATCGCCCAATCCGCCCCTTGTTCCCAGAAGGCTATGTCAATGAGGTGCAGATCACAGCGACAGTTATCTCATCAGATAAGTCTCAGTATGCAGATATCGCAGCGATGATTGGTGCATCAGCGGCACTTTCTATTTCAGATGCGCCATTTAATGGCCCTATCGGAGGGGCGCGCGTTGGTTTCATCGATGGTGAGTACGTACTTAACCCTACGATAGAGCAGCTAGACAATAGCGATCTTGATTTGGTGGTTGCAGGTACCAAGTCTGCGGTACTTATGGTTGAGTCTGAAGCGCGTGAGCTATCCGAAGATCAAATGCTAGGCGCTGTATTATATGGTCATGAACAGCAGCAGATCGTCATTGATAATATCGCCTCATTGGCAGAAGAGATCGGAACGGCTAAGCAAGAGTTCACACCACCAGAAGTGAATCAAGAGCTTGAAGACAAAATGAAATCGCAGTTTGGTGAGCAAGTTGCTAGCGCTTATACCATTACTGATAAACAAGAGCGCTACACTAAGCTTGATGAGATCAAGCAAGCAGCGATTGAAGCCTTGGCCGGTGATCCAGAGTCCGAAGACTTTGCTGATTTAGAGGGACAAGTTAAAGATATCTTTAATACGCTAAAATATCGTACCGTTCGTGACAGCATCTTGTCAGGTAAGCCGCGTATCGATGGTCGTGACCTTGATACCGTGCGCGCGCTAGACATTCAGGTCGGTGTACTACCTTACACGCATGGCTCAGCACTATTCACTCGTGGCGAGACTCAGGCGCTGGTCACAACGACGCTAGGTAATAGCCGTGATGTCAACTTGATCGACTCATTGGCAGGCACGATTCAAGACCACTTTATGCTGCACTACAATTTCCCACACTACTCAGTGGGTGAGACTGGCCGCGAAGGCGTTCCAAAGCGCCGTGAGATTGGACATGGTCGACTTGCGCGCCGCGGTGTTCAAGCGATGCTTCCAGATTCAGACCGCTTCCCATATGTCATCCGTGTAGTGTCTGAAATTACTGAGTCAAACGGCTCATCATCAATGGCCTCAGTTTGTGGTGCCAGCTTGGCACTTATGGACGCTGGCGTGCCGATGAAAGCACCAGTCGCTGGTATTGCGATGGGTCTGGTTAAAGAAGGCGACCGTTTTGCGGTGCTGTCAGACATCTTAGGTGATGAAGATCATCTTGGTGATATGGACTTTAAAGTAGCCGGATCCAAAGATGGTATCACCGCACTACAGATGGATATCAAGATTGAAGGTATTACCCCAGATATCATGGAGCAAGCGCTCAAACAAGCCCATGCAGGCCGAATTCATATCTTGAATGCTATGAATGAAGTATTGCCAACCAGCCGTACTGAAATTAACGCGCATGCACCAAACTATGCGGTTATGGAAATTAGTGCTGATAAAATCCGCGATGTCATCGGTAAAGGCGGCGCTACTATCCGTCAGCTGACTGAAGACACCGGCGCGGTTATCGATATCGATGACAATGGTACTATTCGCATCTTTGGTGAAAACAAAGCAGCGACTAAAGAAGCAATCCGTCAGATTGAAGCTATCACAGCTGAAGTTGAGGTGGGCAAGACTTACAATGGTAAAGTTGCGCGTATCGTTGACTTTGGAGCTTTTGTTACCGTATTGCCAAATACCGATGGTCTGGTTCATATCTCTCAAATCGCTGATGAGCGCGTTGAGAATGTCACCGATTACCTATCTGAAGGCCAAGAGGTTAAAGTATTGGTCCAAGACGTGGACAATCGTGGTCGCATCAAGTTGACTATGAAAGGTGTTGAGCAAGATCAGAAGTAATCTATCCTGCCCATAGCCACAAAAAAACCGCCCTAACTGGGGCGGTTTTTTTATAGTCAATTTAAATTTTTTGATTAGATAGTCCAGTAGCTAACAGCCATAGATTATTGAACTGAGCAGCTATTTTTGCGCTTCTAACTGGGCGATTTGCTGCTCAAGCAATTCAATCTGTGCTGCCTTTTTTTGGCTAATATCTTGCATCTGCTGTTTGTTTTGAAGGGCCAATTCCTCTAATTCTACTAGACGGCTATGTTCATCATCTAGTCGATCAATCTCTTCTTTAATCAAGCTATTATCTTTTGGCACTTCTCTATTTAATATAGCGCTTGGCTCAGGTAAATTCGCGGTATCTTCAACTAGAGGATTACCAGTAGTAGAATCGCTGTTAGTTGCTGATAGGGGGGTATCAAGCGCAGTTGACGTAGGGTCGTTCGTTGCAGGCGTAGTAGCTCCCTCCTCATTGGCGGTTAGTAGCGTTACGGATTGATCCTCAGGCTCAGTAGGCTTTAAACTGACTTCTTTATGAGGCAAGATAGCCACTATATCAGCTTGAGGAGATAGTACAGACGACGAGGAAAGTGACTGGGAAGGCGTCAGTGACTTAAAGATAAAATAAGCAGCAAGCAACAGGACTAATACGATGAATAAAATCGATAGTGGACTGCTAAATAGTAGTCTTAGTCTTGATTGATCTGTCTTCAACACACTGTCATCAAGCTCCAAAGAATTCTTGGATTTCGATAAATGTTGACTATGCTTGGGTGTCGATTGTTTCATATAATTATCAGTCCTAATGGTGAATAAAACGTTATTCGCACATTAAACTCGTCAATGACGTAAATCATATCCATCTGAGCTTCAAGCGCAGTCGTTAAATCCTTCATAATTAATAAAATAGCTACCGCTATTATAAATTCAACCATTGTTTAGGTAAAGAATAAGATACCTTATTTGAAGTCGTCTCTTAATAATTTACTGAGCGTAAAAATAAAATAGCAAACTAAGAGCTATCTATTGGTTTAAGGAATAAACTTCACAGCACCGCTAGTACCAGTAGCCGATGACTGCACAAGGTCCAACTGAGCATTTTTTTCTATAATTGGCTCAGGATCTGGGCGGCGCTCAATGTACTGACACTGGGTACATTCGATATATTCATCGGCTTCAGGTTCAAAAATTCGAACCTGAACGATGGCATCCATGGTCTCACATTTCGGGCACTTTACGCCGGCCAAAAACTGACGTTTTGGCCGACTAGATTGATAACGCATTAGACCTCCTCATCTATATCGTTAGCCGAATTAATCTCTGAAAAACCACTGTGCCGAAGTAGTGCCTCGATAGTGGCAGGACGACCACGAAAAGCCTCGAAATTGACCTTAGCAGGTTGACTGCCACCAATAGCAAGGATACGCTCTCTAAAAGCTTTGCCAGTATTAGGGTTAAAGATACCTTCCTCTTCGAACTTACTAAAGGCATCAGCAGACAATAGCTCTGCCCATTTGTAGGAATAGTATCCTGCCGCGTAGCCACCTGCGAAGATATGA
Source organism: Psychrobacter pygoscelis (assembly GCF_004335015.1). Taxonomy (GTDB): domain Bacteria; phylum Pseudomonadota; class Gammaproteobacteria; order Pseudomonadales; family Moraxellaceae; genus Psychrobacter; species Psychrobacter pygoscelis. The sequence continues at coordinate 683,853 of NZ_RQRU01000002.1, read as the reverse complement.
CTAAAGCCATTGGCAAAGCGGTTATAGTCGGGGGTCTGGGTAATGGCAATGTCACGACGCACGTCATCGAGAGTGGCAAGGATGCCTTGATAATCAGGTGCTGGCGTCGCTGAATGAATCAGTAAATCAAATAGCGCAAACTCTATCTGCCGTAGCGTCTGCATGCCACTTTGGAAATTCTTTGCAGCAAGTAGAGCGTCAAGCTTATCTTGTGGCAGCGGCTCGCCTGTGTCCACGTGAGCGCTAATGAGGGCAATACCCTGATTATTCCAAGCCCAGTTTTCCATAAACTGACTGGGCAACTCGACGGCATCCCATTCAACACCATTGACGCCCGCGACGTCGCCAACATTGACGGTAGTCAGTAGGTGATGCAAGCCATGACCGAATTCATGAAATAAAGTCAGCACTTCGTTATGGGTCAATAGGCTTGGCTGGTCACCATTAGGCGGCGTAAAGTTGCCCACCATAAAGCACACTGGCAATTGATTGTAACTAGCGGTGCCAGCAGGCTCATAATCATACCGCGGTTGAAAGCCACTCATCCAAGCGCCGCCGCGTTTGCCTTGTCTTGCATAAAGATCCAGATAAAACCCACCAATGAGACTGTCATCTGCATCGAAAAGCTGGTAAAAACGTACGTCATCATGCCAGCGCGATACCTCATTTGAGTGCTCTTGGGCGCGGATACCATATAGGGTATTAACTATCTTGAACAGTCCTGAGATGACCTTTGGTAGCGGAAAATAGGGACGAATCTCTTCTTGTGATAAGGCAAATTTATCCTGCTTCACTTTTTCAGCGACATAAGCATTATCCCATGCCTGTAATTCATCGATACCTAAAGCTTGTGCGGCCGATTGCAGCTGCTCAAGATCATGCTTGGCCGATGGCGTAGCCTGCTGCGCTAAATCACGCAAAAAAGTTTCGACGACTCCAGCGTTGTCCGCCATTTTGGTAGATAATGACACGTCAGCATAATTATCAAAGCCTAATAGCTTGGCCTTTTGGGTTCGCAGCGATAATATTTGCGCCATGATATCGGCATTGTTTAAAGACTCGCCCTGAGCATTGGTATGCGAGTCAAGCTCAGAGGCTCGCGTTACAAAGGCCTTATAGAGCTGCTCCCGTAAGCCGCGGTCATCGCTATGCGTCATAACTGCCAGATACACAGGAATATCTAGCGTAGCCACATAATATGGTGTCGGCAGCGCTTGGACTTGGATCGCTGATTTAAGGCCCTTTTCTATAAGCTTGGCTTTATATTGCTCACCGGCCTGCGCTAGCATCGCAAGACCACTATCGGTAATTCCCGCTAACTGAGCGTCTTCTAAAGGCAAGGCAAAGGCCTGCGTCGCGTCTAAAATATTGTCCGAAAACTTGGCAGATAAGGTGGATAACTGACTTTGGATATCAGCATACTGCGCTTGCTGCTCCTTTGGCAGGGCGACGCCAGATAGCTCAAAACTACGCAGCGCAAGCTCGGTAGCCCGTTGGCGCGCAGGATTTAAGGACGCAAAAAAATCTCTATCCTCTTTTATGGCTTGATAGCGAGAAAATAGCGGCTGATGCTGTCCTACGCGGGTACTAAAGGCAGATAGCGTTGGCAGTAGCTCGTGATGAACCTTACGAATCTCGTCATTACTGGTCACGCTATTAAGATGAGATAAAATTCCCCAACTGCGATCGATAGCGAGATTGATGTGATCAAATTCTATAATATCTGCTAAAGCTGTATCAGCAGAGATGCTGTCTGCACTGCTGGTTTCCAAGTCATCCAGATAACTATTGGCGTCATTAATGGCCTCAATAATACGTTGATTTAGCTGCGGTGGTGTTACATCAGCAAAATCAACCAGACGTAGGGCATCAGCGAAAGTAGTGGTTAAAGATGAATCAGTTGTGGTAGCCATAGTTTATTTCCAAGGTATAGGGTAGTGTCAAAATAATTTATATAATAAAAGCAATTAATTAGAATATGAGATTTATAGTTGCAGCCCTTCTGAAAGTGAAATTTCACAGTTCAAAATCTATCTATAGCCGCAATCATTATTCTTGTTAACTTGTTATCGGGCAACTATAGGGTGAGCATATTATTTATGATGGGTGTAGATACTTATAAATACAAGCCAAATGCCAATTAAGTCTACTCACATGGAAGTTTAATGAATGGCGATTAGAATCCAATTGCTTATTTTTCCGCTTTTTACTGGTTACTGATTACCATGGGTCAGCTTTGAGTCAATAAGAATGGTTATTAAAAGTCAGCCGTTAAAATAAATAACCTAAATCAGATACTCGCGACAACTAAAATTACTAATTTTTTAACATATATTACAAAGGTTCACGAATTGCTTGTAAAGAGCTTATGGTCTTTAAGGATTAAGCTTGATAAAGTAATATCAATAGGATGTATTACACATTGTAGTAGGTCTCTTTGATGTTAGATGGATATTAGATGACTGTATTAGTCATCACATTCGGAGAGCCATATTTTAGGAAAAGCATTATTTTGCAATAGCTTCTTGTATGTTAAGTATGTGATGTTTAGTCGATTGACTAGTGATTACTTTTCTCTCTAAAAACAAGACATTTGAAATCTTATTAAAATTTAAAAGGATAATTTATGAAAGCCACTCTTAAGAGTCTTCGTGCTACCACTGCCAACCCTGCTGTGAGCATTTTTGTTACCACCCACCGTGAGCATCCAGCCAATCAACAAGACCATATTGCGTTAAAGAACCAATTAAAAATTGCCGAAGAGCGCATTACTAACGAATATGACAAACGCACAGCGGCTACTATCTTAGAGAATATTCATGCTAAGACGGATGAGCTAGATCATAACTATAATCTTGATACCTTAGCAATCTTTGCCAGTGTTGATGATGCGCAAGTGATCCGTATGCCGCTCGATACCGAAGAGCGAGTGATTGTCTCTGATCGTTTCGCCACTCGTGATCTAGTCCGTGATATGGCCAGCGCAGTCCATTATTATGCCGTTGTTATTACCCGTCAGCATGCTCGCTTGATCGAAGCGTCAAATGATAGAGTGGTGATGGAGTTTGATAAGAATGACGATCAGCAAAACCATATGGACAACATCCCATTCCCAATTGAGAACACCACGCTCTATACCACTAGCGGTGCTGACCGTTCAGCAGCTTCAAATGAAGATAACTATCTAAAAGAGTTCTTAAACCGTGTTGATAAGAGTGTTCAAGAGCTATGGGGCGATCATAAGATGCCACTAGTTATCGTTGGTGATGCGCGTAACATTAGCTTCTATAAAGAAGTCTGTGACCGCCCTGAAAATATTATCGCGACTGTTGATAATGTTACAGACCTCGAAGATGGTAGTGCGCAGCATATCATTGATGGTGTACAAGAAGCCGTCGAAAGCTATCGTAAATCATTACATGAAAAAGCTTTGGGTGAGATTGATGTGGCTCGTGGTAGTGACTTGTTACGTACGGACTTACAAGAAGTCTATCAGTCGGCTTTCCAAGGTGCTGGTGAGACACTATATGTGCGTAAAGGCTATATCCAGCCTGCAACAATCGATGAAAAAGCACAAACTCTACAGATCGCCGACGATGCTACCGCTGATGGGGTGACTGACGATGCAGTAGGTGACATCATCGAGCATGTCATGCATAATGGTGGTGATGTGGTCTTCTTACCTGAAGACATTATGGGTGAGGAGCAGCCCATCGCGCTAGTCACTCGCTACTAATATTATCCTGCTAATATTTGATAGTTGATATTAGTGTAAGGAGATAATGAAGAAGCATTGGTTCAGTAGTGACCAATGCTTTTTTTATTTTTGATCAATGGCGTAAGCTGTAAAGCAGATAAGTGGTTAAGTTAAAAGACTTTTTGATTCAACCCTACGGCGATTGGTCTTTCTTTATCTAGCTAGGGTTGTTTTTATCGTCAATCATAAGTAGGTTTTTTGTTGTAGAGCTTTTATTTATCAAGCAAAACTGATGACGTTGTTTCACAGTCTGCGTCTTTATATTATCTTCAATCCTTTCAATAACGTTAATAACAAGGAGTGCTATTAATGAGATTACCAATCAGGAATCTGACACACGCTATCAAGAGTACACAAGCTTTTGCTACTACGCTGCTACGCGGCGGCTTAGGAATCATGGGTACTGCGCATCCCAAGCAACCTGAAAAAGCGCTAATCTTATATGAGCATGAAGCTTGTCCTTATTGTCGCCGTGTCAGAGAGGTCATGACTCATCTGAATCTAGACTATGTGAGCCACCCTAGCCCTCATAAGGGTCAACTTTATCGTCAGCAGTTAAAGCAGCTGACAGGCAAGACCCAAGTACCTTACTTGGTCGATGAGAATACTGGCGAACAAATAATCGAGTCACAGGATATTATTGATTATCTTTTTGCACATTACTCATCAGAGGGTCAGACGCCTGATAAGTTCCGAGTTGATAACGATGATGGCGCCACTGTCTTAGGTAAAGTTGCCAGCGCCACTTCACTGATGCGCGGGGTCAAAGCTAAGCATCCAGCTAAAAACAAGACTCGGGGCCAGCCGGAGCAGTTATTAGAGCTGTATGGCTTTGAGGCCAGTCCATTTTGCCGATTGGTTCGAGAGAAGCTTAGCGCGCTTGAGCTGGGTTATATCAATCATAATGTCGCCCGCGAGCGTCTACAAGATATCGGTATTGGCAGTAAGCATCTTACCCTTGGTGAATATCGACCTCTAAAAGGTGGTAAGCGTGAGAGAATTAAAAATGAGGTAGTTCAGGACAAGATGCAGTTTCCTTATTTTGTCGATCCTAATACGGGTACGCAAATGTACGAGTCAAAGGATATTATCGATTATCTGGATAAGACTTATGGCTAGCCTTATGAGTTAATATAGTGATTAGTCTTTCACTAAGCTAAAAGAGCACTCGATCTACAAGTGCAAGCTGTACTGCGAATAGTTGGGAGTGGCTAAAGCGCAACAGCGAAGAGTTAAATAACAAGAATCACAATATCGCTCAGTAAATAGTAATGAAATGATGCGCTGCTAAACTGAGCTATCGACATCAGGCATACACTCTCTATTTTACGGATATTAAAACGATTATGAGCCACTTGACCATCACCAGCTATAACATTCATAAAGGGATGTCACCGCTTAATCGCTATGTCATCACTCAGCAGATGGGTAGCGCCCTACAAGGCGTCAACTCAGATATATTATGCTTGCAAGAGGTGCAAGGTCAGCATCTAAAACGAGTGGTTAAATACAATGAATATCCCGACCAGTCTCAATACGAGTGGTTCGGTGAGTTTCTCAACTGTGAGCATAGCTACGGCAAAAACTGTGAATATGATAATGGCCACCATGGTAATGCGGTACTAAGCCGACACCCTTTAGACCCAAAGCATAACGTCAATATTACTGTGAATAAGCTTGAGCAGCGCGGAGTACTGCACTGTGAAGTCCACCCTGAAGGTTGGGAGCGTCCTGTCGTCGTACTCTGCGCGCATCTAAATTTGCTAGAAAATGACCGAAAGAAACAGTACAAAGCCATTACAGAGTACGTCAATGATAGTATTGATCAGCATCAACCGCTTATCCTAGCCGGTGACTTTAATGATTGGAAAAAGGTTTCATGTGAGCGGCTAGCCAATCGCCTTAATATGACAGAAGCCTTTATGAGTTGTCATGCTCGGCTGTTACCGACTTTTCCATCTCGGCTTCCTGTCTTGAGTTTGGATCGGATTTACGTGCGTAACCTACGCGTGACAAGAGCGTGGGTACATAAAGGTAAGCCTTGGTCTGAGTTATCCGATCACCTGCCTATCAGCGCCCAAGTTAGCCTAGACTGACCATAGTAGTTTAACAAATAGTAGCTTAGAAAAAGTTAAGGAAATAGTTATGACTCTTCCTCAATCTCAATCTGCCATCACCTTAACCGAATTTGGCGATCCTGATGTGCTTACTTATCAGCAAGGATTGCCAATACCGCAATTGCAAGATGGTGAAGTATTAGTAAACATTGCTTATGCAGGCATTAATCCTGTCGATTATAAGACGCGTCAAGGTCTTGGCTGGGGCGCAGACAATATCAAAAAACACCAATTCGCTCATGGTGAGCCAGCTATTTTAGGCTTTGATATGGCAGGGACCGTCGTCGCTAGTCACTCGCCGCAGTTTAGCGCCGGTGATAAAGTTGCGGCATTGACCTTTGCTGGCAGCTGCTATGCCCAATACAATGTGGTAGATGCTGAGCTGCTGACTCAAGTACCAGAAGGGGTCGATTTAAAAACGGCTGGTGCATTGCCTTGTGTCGGGACGACAGCTAAGCAGCTACTGGACTTCGCTGCTATTAAAGAAGGTGAGCATGTGGTCATGAGTGCCCCTGCGGGCGGCGTAGGTCACATAGCGCTACAACTACTAATGTCACGAGCTGCTAATAATGAGCTAAAACTTACGCTTATTTGCTCTCCTGAAAAGTACCATAAGCTTAGCAAACTGATCGATTTAGAGCCTCTTGCTGGCTGGATTGATTACACTCAAGAGCAAGCATTTCCTAACTTACAAGCTGATGTCTTGCTAGACTTGGTCGGTGGTAAGGCAGGTGAGCGCGCCTTGGCAGTGGTGAAAGAGGGTGGGCGCGTGGTCGTACTACCCTCAATTTGGGCAGATAAGCTCAAACAAGCCGGTGCGGACAAAAACCTTGGGGTAGAAGGCTTTATCGCTAAGCCTAATGCTAACGATCTGCAGGCAATACTAACCAAAGTTGCTAATAACGAGTTGACCTTAAGCATTCAATCAACTTATCCACTGGCGCAAGCGGCAAAAGCGCATCGTGAGCTAGAGCAAGGTCATGCTTTTGGTAAAATTGTACTAGAGATACCGACCGAGGGTTAAGGCTCGATAGCTTTTGCAGACAATACTTAAGATATTTGGGCTAAAGCACCAAGCTGACAAGAGGTTAATGTAAACGAAACCTTAGGATGTATTGAGATTTAATTTACAGTATTATTACCAAATTTACTCAATGCTTCTGCCAATCACACACCATAGGCGCTAGGGTATTAAGTAGGATTAGCCCTAAAATTTTATTTATACCGTCTTGGAGATGATATGAGCCAAATTGATACTGACACCAGTAACGACATTAATAAAGATGGATTCATAGATCATATCGCTTATGAAGCCGAGGTTCGTCAGCAAATCGAGGATTGGAAACATCCTAACCAGTCACTACTATCGAAAGCACTAGCGACTATTAGTCTATCTATTGAGAAAGCTGGAGATACTGTAATGAGTGCGCCGCAGTTCGGTGACACTTTGAAGGAGGCGACTGAGAAGAGCCTTACGACCTTAAGTGAGGCAGCAAGCTGGACCTTAGATGTATCAAGTGTGATTGAGAGTTATCAAAATGACAGCGATATCGCTGCTGAGGCCACGGTTAAAAAGCTAGAAGATATCCAGAACTTGCCTATCGCTATCGTCGATAAGCAGGTTAAACTATTCAAAAGTAAGTATGTGGCAATGACCAGTGCTCAAGGTGTTACGACTGGCATTATTGGCTGGGCAGGTATCCCTGCAGATATTGTTGCTCTTATTAGTACTAATCTGCGAGCTATCGGTGAATATGCGACGTATTTTGGCTTTGATATGAGTGATAAAGGCGAGCGGATGTTCGCCATCTCATTATTGGCTATTGCGACCTCTGCATCAGCTGATGAGCGCCAAGCGGCTCTGAATGACACGCTTAGCATAATTAGAGAGCCAGAAAAAATGGCCTTTAATAAGATTAATGAAGAAATAATGTCACGTGTGCTGCGGCAGACAGCGACCAAAGTGGCGACCAATCTGGTTAAGACTAAAGCGGCACAACTAATCCCTGCGGTTGGTGCGGTAGTCGCTGGTGGGGTAAATGCTAACTATACCGCCAGTGTCTGTGAAGCCGCACATCAGTGCTACCGTGAGCGTTTTTTACATCGTAAAGTGGCTTAAAACCGATAAGAATTAACCCATATTGACTGAGGCTTTAATAGGTTATATTCACTAAAATTAACGGACTAATTAATAGCTGCCGAGCAGATATATTTTTTGCTCGGTTTTTTTATTAGTGATAAAAGTGGTTCAGCATAGTCTACTATCGAGCCATTCAATTAATTTGCAGTTAACTATAGGTTTATGTTTAATAAATTATTTGTTTGTGCTACGATTTTTGTTGGGGAGTAGGGGAATATTTTGTAAATTTAGCTGAATATTTTTCTAAAGCCTCAACACCAATAAATTAATAATAACTATTTAGCATAAGAGTGGTGACTAATGAAGAACCGTAATCTGGTAGCGATAATATCTACATTGTCAGCAGCTATTTTATTATCAGCATGTGGTGGGTCTGAGGATGGAACATCGGTATCGCCGAAGTATTCAGGGACTAAGAATTCAAGCGTACCAAAAGATGTTGTAGGGTACTACGAGACGATAGTCACCGCTGATAATGGCGATGATATTCTTGTCAATCTCATGGTTAAGCCTAATGGTGAGTACATTGGGTTTTATAACAATTCGTTCGTCAATGGCAAGTATACCTATAACCAGGAAGTCTTTAGTCTTATTGCGGGTCAACTAGAATCTAAGTCTGATAAGAAACTGTACTCACAAGTTAGAGAATTTGACTCAACTGCTAAGACCATTCGCAATTATAGAGCCAGTGTCCAGTATGTTCCCTCATCGAGATTAACGCTAGATTTATCAAATAGTGATGCTTCGATAGATAAGAAGGTATACGATCTAAAGTATATTAAGCTGAACCATAAAAGCCTAGCGAACCTCACAGGGAGCTATCGTGGTAGTGTAGGTACACTGACAAAATATAATTTTGGTCAAGCAGATATCTCAAATACTAATAGAGCAGACACTAAGAGACTGACTATAAACATGGGAAAATATTGTCAATTCTCAGGGACGATTAAAGATGAGGGTTATCAGCAAGACTTCTATCCTTTTTCAGGGACTCTTAGTGGTGCTAGCTGTCCTATGACCGGAAAATTTGAAGGTATAGTCCTGCAAAGGAATAATACTGTATTTATTAACGGTGTTAATGCTGGAAGAACGCAAGTCTTCCGCTTTAATAGCTTATCAAAGATATAATGCTTGGTTATTTATAGTTGGCTAATACTGGTACTTTATTATCTAGAGGCGTACTGAGTACTTATTAGCGTTGCTCAGTGTGCGTTTGTCTAAAGGTTAGACTAATTCGCCCCTCTGATACTGCTTTGGTCTTGGTCACTGTATGTTTCCAATACTGCTGGGTATCACCGTGCATGACGATGAGCTGGCCGGAGCCAAGATAAAGTTCAACTTTGTCTTGGCTTTTTTTGTGCTTAAGGACGAACTTTCGCGTAGCGCCAAGCGATAGTGAGGCAATAATTGGCTGTGGCCCTAGCTCTTTTTCATCGTCAGCATGATAGCCCATACCGTCCATACCGGTGGGGTAGTAGTTCAAAAGGCAGGTATTGAACGCCACTACGACCCCAATATCAGCCAGCTGCTTTTCAACCATTTGTTTCACGTGGAACACCGTTTTTGACCAAGGTATTGCTTGCCGAGAGTGGCCAGAGTATTGGTAGATAGTGGCGCTTTCTCCCATCCAGACAATCTGCCGTGTGGTGACATGGGTCTTGCCAAATAGGCTGACCACATCTGAGTGCCATGGCAGGGTCGTCAATAATTCTTGGTAAAGACTATTAGGGTCATCAATGACAATGCCTAAATCATTAACTTGGCCATCGTAGGGCAATAAGTTATCGGTTGGTGCAGGCGGGAAAAGGTCAGTCATAGGGTTATTACTCTACCATCTTAGTATAGCGTGCGCTTATAATTTCGGCACACTGTTCGGGCGCTTCCATCGGTAATAGATGGCCGTAGTCAGGTAAGGTAATAATACGTTCATTCGGCACGAGACGCTGCCAGCTGGCTCGAACCTTATCACTGATAAAAATAGTAGGCTTACCGATAATCAAGGTATAGGGTAAATCAGCTTTGTTCAGTTGTTTTAGGGCGCCATTGATATAAGGCGTACCAAAGTAGCTGGCCAGCTCTTGCTCGGGAGAGAACAGCAACGAATAGTTACCATTGTTATTTTTGACTAAGCTGTTTTGCGCGAATATGAATAAATTCTGATCACTAATGCGCTTAAAAGCTCGGTGGTTGCGTAAGTATTCGTAATACTGCTGGATACTGTCCCAGTCTGTTTGTTTGCTTAGCGTACTTTTGAAGGGTTCTTGGCCCAATTTTAGACGCCGAGGCATTAAGTTATAAATCACAGTTTGTGCTTTAGTAAAAGTCACTGGCTCAATCAAATATAAGCTTGAGAATAGATCTGGACGTTTGGCCGCTGCGATAGCCGTCGCGGTAGCGCCTTGTGAATGACCAATACCGACTATTGGCTGCGAGTACCTCTTTTCCAAATAGACAATAAGCGCGTCAGCATCTTGCTCTCGAGTGAGTGTTTGAGCCGTAGGCTTGTCATACCAATAACCGCGCATGGCAAGACTGGTCAAATCAAAGTATCTGCTAAGCTCATCAAATAGTGGCTGATAGACACCAGCAGCGAAGCCATTACCCCCATAAAAATGGGCGCAGGGTAACTCAGCGCAGTGATTAGCAGCATTACTATTGGCAAAGTCATAGTAGCGAGCATTTTGATCGAAGATAAGCAGTGACTTGCTTAAGGTATTAATATCGGTCATAAAGCTCCTTTTTAAATTATTCATATTTATTGGCCTGTTTTATATTAACCATGTGCCTATTATTGACCATGCACCTATTTAATTAACTGTTTGTTTGGCTCTTTAACCATACGCTTATATCGACCCATATTAGCTAACCAACCGCCTAATAATAGTAGCGAAAGCTATACTCTAAACATCTTAAAATGCTTAAATGTTCCTGATAAGATTAAATTAAGACGGTAGAAAAGGCGAGGTATAATTTATTTAACTCGCTAAAAGTCTTTTATTGATTAACCACCTAAATTTATCATGTAGTTATTGATATATCTCAAGGAGTTATTATGCGTTTTAATTCAAAACTTTTTAATTTGTCAGCGTTGGCGGCGATAACGGCGCTGACGGTAACGGCGCAGGCAGCGCCAACGTCATCCGCTAAAGTTCCTGCCACAGTGACGCAGACGAGCATTAGTAGTGAAGCCGCGCTTCAAGTGGCTAAAAGAGCAGTGGACCAATGCAAAAGTGACGGCTACTCAGTCACCGCGACAGTTGTGGATGCTGCTGGCACGCCCCTTGTGCAGTTTCGCAATGAAAATGCAGGTCCGCATACTTTGAACAGTAGCTACCACAAAGCTTTTACTGCCGTCTCGCTAAAGCAGCCGACCACTAAATACGCGGACATGATTGAGAAAAATCCAAAGCTAGATCCACTTCGTGATATGGACTCACGATTATTGCTCTTGGGCGGCGGTCTACCTATCAAAATCGGTGATACTATTATCGGCGGTGTAGGCGTCGGTGGCGCTCCTGGTGCTCATCTTGATGAAGCGTGTGCCAATGCCGGTCTCAGTATCATTAAATAGACGCAAAAATAATAGATATATGTTTTAGGCTTGCTTGGATAAATTGCTCAAATTATGCCTGTTAAGGAGTGAGTAAGCTGAGTAAGTATGTAAAAAACATAGACTAAGAAAAACTAAGAAAACAGGTCAATCATAGACCTGTTTTCTTAACTTATATCATAAGAAATCAGAAGAGCTTACTAGGGCTTGATTCGCTTATTGCTATTGGCCAAGCGCTTATTCAAGTCCGACTTTCTAGCCGTGTTTATTTTAGGCGTCTTCTCCTAAGAAGCCACCGCTTTGACGATGCCACAAGCGTGCATAGACACCATCGTGAGCCAATAGCTCATCGTGGCTGCCTTGCTCAATAATACGGCCTTTATCCATAACCACCAGACGGTCAAGGGCGGCAATGGTAGAGAGACGATGCGCGATAGCAATAACCGTCTTGCCTGCCATCATGTCATGTAAGCTCTGAGTGATAGCGAACTCCACTTCAGAGTCAAGCGCGCTAGTGGCTTCATCCAATAGTAAGATAGGTGCATTTTTGAGCATGACACGAGCGATGGCGATACGCTGGCGTTGCCCACCCGACAGCTTAACACCGCGCTCGCCGACTTGAGTATCAAGCCCGGTATTGCCATTGGCATCGTACAAGTCCTTAATAAAGTCCCAAGCCTGAGCACGTTTCGTCGCTGCTATGATTTCCTCATCTGTGGCATTAGGCTGACCATAGGCAATATTCTCACGGACCGTGCGGTGCAGTAGTGAGGTATCCTGAGTCACCATACCTATCTGTTGACGAAGACTCTCTTGAGTAATATTGTGAATGGCTTGGCCATCGATATAGATCTGACCTTTATCCACGTCATAAAAGCGTAGCAGTAAGTTCACTAGCGTAGACTTGCCAGCACCTGAACGACCTACCAGACCTATCTTTTCACCAGACTTGATATCAAGGTAGAAGTCATCAAGCAGTTTAACTTGGTTGGTTGTCGGATCAATCGACGTATTAGGTCTCTGACTTTTTTGTGTAGGGGATGGTTTATTGACATTGATCATCGACTTTTGCTCTGAGCTCTCATAGCCAAAGTCGACATGGTCGAAGACGATTCGGCCATCAGTAACGACCAGTTTAGCGGCATCGGGCTTATCGACGATGCTCTGAGGCGCAGATAGGGTTTTGATACCATCTTGCACCGTACCGATACTCTCAAATAGACTAGCTGTCTGCCACATAATCCAGTGGGTGAGGCCATTAAGACGCAAAGCCATAGCAGTGGCAGCGGCAATAGCTCCCACGCCGACAGCCTCTTTATGCCATAAATACAGTCCAATGACTGCCGTACTGCCTATAAGAATGACGCTAATAATATGATTGACGATCTCCAGTGCTGAAACCCAGCGCATCTGGGCATGAACCGTCCCTAAGAACTGGCGCATTGCTGTTTTGGCATAACTAAGCTCACGGTATGAATGGCTAAATAGCTTAACGGTCATAATATTGGCATAGGCATCGGTAATACGGCCCGTCATCAGCGCTCTAGCATCCGCCTGTCTACTTGCCGTATGCTTAAGCTTGGGGATAAAAAATACCATTGTGGCGATAAATAATAGCAACCAAATCACAAACGGTATGAGCAATAAGCTATCAAGGCTAAATAAGATAATCCCGCTGGTAATAAAATACACACTAACGTACATCAGCATGTCCGTTATTGTCATCACGGTATCTCTGACCGCAAGCGCTGTCTGCATGACTTTGGCGGAGACCCGCCCTGAGAACTCATCTTGATAGAACTGCATCGACTGACCGAGCATGCGCTTGTGAAAGCGCCAACGCATCTGCATCGGGAACACACCTTGCAGTACTTGAAAATGTATTAATGAGGCAAGGCCTATCCAGATTGGACTAAGTATTAATACGGCTGCCATAAGCAGTAGGCTGTCCCCTTTATTCGTCCAAAGGGTCTGCGGTGAGTAAGTACCGAGCCAATCTACCAGATCACCAATCCAAGCGAATAGCATGGCTTCATAAACACCGATACCTGCGGTCAATATCATGAATAATAATAACCAACCTCGTAAGCCTGAGGTGCAGGCCCATAAGAAGGAGATTAGTCCATTCCTAGGTAGTGGAATAGACGTATCAGGGAATGGCGAGAGCCGATTTTCAAAGTAATTAAGGATTTTTTTCATAGATAACTAGCATCGCAGTCACAGCACGAGTATTAACCAGCGATAGAGAAAGCCGGCGCTAATACAGTCGATTCTAATAAAATAGAGTCATTGTATGGTGATACGGTGCTGGTATAAATTTTTCTGGCTTGCTGCGGCCACGCTAATAGAGGCTGCGAAAAATTCATCCCAGTACCGCTAACTTGTTTTTATAGTTAATCCTATCTAAAGCTGATACATAAAAGAGTGGCTGATATAAATTTACTGGCTAGAAGTCACGAGATGACTGAGGCGGGTATAAACTGCCTCCAGCGATCTTGTGTCAAATCTAAGATGGATTGACTATATAATGAACTTACTATATAAAAGCTAGGATTAAGATAATTGTGATAAAAGACAAGCTTGTCGCTTTATTAGTATCCGTAGTTTAGCAAAACCTAGTGATTAATCCTGCACTGTGATTGTAATCTCACTGCCCACAGCTGCTATTAGTTAATGTCAGTTGTTTTGGTTTATTTTAGCTTTTGATGATCAGACTTTGTTGCTAATTGAGTTAGCTGCTACCAAAGCGCTGAGCAATACGTTTTACTGCCCCAAGATAGCTGCCACCAAATAGATTCAAATGGTTTAAATAGTGGTAAAGGTTGTAGATATCCTGCCGCTCCTCAAAATCAGGCAGTAGCGGCAGCTGCTCAGTATAGGCCTTATAAAATACCGTATCAAAGCCGCCAAACAGGCGCGTCATCGCGATATCTGCCTCTGGATGGCCGACATAGACGGCTGGGTCAATAAGATAGCCTTGGTTGTTATCATCAATTAGGGCATTACCTGACCATAGGTCGCCATGTAATAAACTTGGCCGCGCAATAGCAGGCAGGTAGTCTGGTAGACGACCTTGTAGCTGCTCGATTTGTCGCAATGTCTGTCTATCAATGCGACCATTATCTAGGGCAAGTTTGGTCTGATAGCCGAGACGCTGCTCTGCGAAAAACTGGTGCCAGTCGGTCTGCCAATTATTACGTTGGGGCAAGCTACCAATAAAGTTATCTTCGAACCAACCGTACTGCCAAACTAAGCTTTTGTCTTTTGCAATGTGCTCAGAGGCATTACCACTAGGCTTACTTATGGCAGGTTGCGGCGGTGCAGCGCGGTGTAAGGTCGCCAGTTGCGCCGCTAAATCCTCCCAACCTGTTGCCTGAGTTATTGATAATCTTGAGCTTCTGATGATGGTTAGCAGTAAGAAGCTACACCCCAGCTCATGATCCAATCCGAAGGCTAAAGGTTGTGCACAGCAGGCGCCAGTACTAGCGATTGCTTGGAGTCCGATAAGTTCACTTTTTAGTAGAGGTAGGGCCGCGATGCGGTTTTGTTTGACGAACACTTGCGTGTTATTAGCAAGGCAAGCAATACTGGCGGCATTGATACTACCGCCGGATAGCGACTGCAAGGTGACTTCGTGCATGGAGCTAACAGGGCAGTGACCGACAGCAGTTAGTGCGGCAGGCAAACTGGTAAAATAGGGGATGGGTGTGTGGCTATAGTAAGCGCTCATAAGTTAGCTTAAGGCATAGATTAATTAGCAAAAATGACCCTAAAGAAGATTCATGTGTTTGAAAGGTTAAAAACTGGCGGGTGCTAGGTGATGATAGAGACATTCTACCCTTTTACCCTTGATCACAAGAGTATTGTAACCCTCTTAGTCATAGTGGTATTTTGTGGCGTTAAAGTCTTCACTTTATCAAAAAATTCATCGCAGCTGCTTTGTGTCAAATCTAAGATAGATTGATTGACTATAGACGCGCTACCAGAACGCTCCGTCTATAAAACGCTATTTCTATAAAGCGTAGGAATATAACAATTATTGTTGATAAGGCTAAGGGTATTTTAGCAAACTCAATACCCAAATTATGCAATGTCTATGGTATGTTTATACTGATAAATATAGCCGAAAACACAAGCACGAAATATAGTCACAAAATATAAAATTATCACCATCGCTGATTGACACATTAATAACATCTAAATAATCTGTTAGCCACTGCAAAATTCTAACTTTTTTAATTTAAAACTGCTCCAAGCAAATTTGTCTACTTAAATTTAACCATTGATTGAATAGGAAGTCTTTATGAGCTATCAAAAACAACTAGAAAGAATCAAAAATGATCCTGGCTTTATTGCAGCGCTTGATCAAAGCGGTGGCAGTACCCCCAAAGCGCTACGTATGTACGGCGTAGAAGATAATGAATACAGCAATGATGAAGAGATGTTTACTCGGGTTCATGAGATGCGTACTCGCATTATGACCTGTGATTGCTTTAAAGGCGACCGCGTTCTTGGTGCTATCTTGTTTGAAGACACCATGGATCGTGAAGTCAATGGCAAGCCAACCGCTAATTATCTTTGGGAAGAAAAGCGTATTGTCCCCTTCTTAAAAGTGGACAAGGGTCTAGCTGAGCAAATGGCTGGCGTGCAAGTTATGAAGCCAATCCCAAATTTAGATGCGCTATTGGATAAAGCTAAAGCCTATCCTATCTTTGGTACCAAGATGCGCTCAGTTGTTCATAAGGCAACAGCAGAGGGTATCGAAAAAGTCGTTCAGCAGCAATTTGATGTGGCCAAGCAAATCTTATCAAAAGGCTTTATGCCCATCGTTGAGCCTGAAGTGAGTATCGAGAGCGAGGACAAGGCTGAGGCTGAAGGACTTCTGAAAGCTGAAATCTTACGTAACCTTGAGCGCCTAAGTGATGACCAGCAGATAATGCTCAAGCTTACACTGCCAGAAGAAGCTGGCTTTTATAAAGAGCTCATCGACCACCCTCGCGTGCTAAAAGTTGTGGCGTTATCAGGTGGTTATAGCCGTGATGAAGCCTGCGATAGATTAGGCCGGAACCCTGGTATGATCGCCAGCTTCTCGCGTGCCTTTACCGAAGGGTTGGCAAAGTCGCAGACCGATAGCGAGTTTGCAGATACCATTAACGCTTCAATCGATAAGATTTATTCGGCTTCGAAGGTATAATCAGGCCAGCTAAAATTACTCAGATGTAATAACGGTCAGCAAAAAGCTTCGATAACTTTATCGGAGCTTTTTTTATGAGAGTAGTTTTTATATTAATAAAGCGTTAATTTAGACAACAGACTATCGGGAAGCAAGTGCCTAAAGAATATCAAATAAAGGGAAGCTTAAGGTGTAACCTTAACTACCTCAAATCTACCCGTGTCTTTATTAAACTGGTAGCTGAGGTTACCTATACCACTAGAGCAGCTTAAAGGTACATCATTTGATGGGTTGTCTACAACCTCTTTAGCAAGCTCACAGACTGTTTCTTCATAGCGATTGATCAACAGGTAAGCAAGTTGTTTCTTAATGGCTTCGTTAGTGGCTTTGATTATGCTAAAACGGGGCTACAAAAAGAGCAGTGGGTTAGAGTTGAGGGTGTAATGGTCAATATTCATGTCAAAAAGAGATGATGACTCATATAAAAGACAATTAAATTAATAGTTTATATAAAAAAGCTTGAACCTAATTACCTAGGTTCAAGCCTTTTATCAGATGATAGGCTAATAATTTAAAGTAGTGTTACACCTCTTTATAAAGCTGCCGACCCTCTTCGTGATACTTCTTCGTCATCTCTTTCATACCTCTTTGCACCTCATCAAAGCTAGCTGCACCAACTTGATTGACTAGGTCAGTATCGACTTCTTTAATCAGGTGCTTGTCATCAGTAAGTTCGCCAGAACGTGGCGTAACTGGCGGTTTGCCTTTATCATTTATTGGCAGTCCCGCAGCATACTCTCGCACATTTTGGGTAATCTTCATTGAGCAAAATTTAGGACCACACATAGAGCAGAAGTGGGCTGACTTATGAGCGTCTTTAGGAAGGGTCTCATCGTGATATTCGCGGGCGGTATCAGGGTCTAATGCAAGGTTGAACTGATCGTCCCAGCGAAACTCAAAGCGCGCTTTGGATAGGGCATTATCACGGGCCTGCGCGCCGGGATGACCTTTGGCAAGGTCAGCGGCATGGGCGGCAATTTTGTAAGTAATAATACCGTCTTTCACATCTTTTTTATTCGGTAGGCCTAAGTGCTCTTTTGGTGTGACATAGCAGAGCATCGCCGTACCAAACCAGCCAATCATCGCCGCACCAATGGCACTGGTAATATGGTCATAACCGGGAGCGATATCGGTAGTCAATGGCCCTAATGTATAAAAAGGTGCTTCGCTGCACATCTCCAGCTGCAAGTCCATATTCTCTTTAATTCGGTTCATCGCCACATGGCCGGGACCTTCAATCATCACCTGAACGTCATGCTGCCATGCCACTTGCGTAAGCTCGCCAAGGGTGCGTAGCTCACCAAACTGCGCCTCGTCATTGGCATCTTGAAGGCAGCCTGGACGCAGACCATCACCTAAGCTAAAAGCAACGTCGTATTGCTTCATAATCTCGCAAATATCTTCAAAGTGGGTGTATAAGAAGCTTTCTTTGTGATGCGCCAAGCACCACTGCGCCATGATGGAGCCACCACGTGAGACGATACCAGTCAAGCGCTTGGCAGTAAGGGGTACATAACGCAGTAGTACTCCAGCATGAATAGTGAAATAGTCCACCCCTTGTTCCGCCTGCTCAATGAGGGTATCGCGGAATATCTCCCACGTCAGGTCTTCAGCGACGCCATCAACTTTTTCTAATGCTTGATAGATCGGCACAGTACCGATTGGCACAGGGGAGTTGCGGATAATCCATTCGCGGGTCTCATGAATGTGCTTACCGGTGGACAGATCCATAATAGTGTCCGCACCCCAACGCGTTGCCCAAGTCATCTTGGCGACTTCCTCATCGATGGAGGAGCCGAGTGCTGAATTGCCGATATTGGCATTAATCTTAACTAAAAAGTTACGACCAATGATCATCGGCTCAGACTCAGGGTGATTAATATTATTAGGGATGATAGCGCGGCCAGCAGCGACCTCAGAGCGGACAAACTCAGGAGTAATAATCTTAGGGGTATTAGCGCCAAAAGTCTCGCCATCGTGTTGACGCATGTCCGTTAGCTCATGCTGCTTTTGCGTCTCCCGAATGGCAATATACTCCATTTCAGGGGTGATGATCCCTTGGCGCGCGTAATGCATTTGCGTGACGTTTTTTCCCTTTAGCGCTCGGCGCGGCTTGTCAATATGACCAAAGCGTAGATTAGCGGTCGTAATGTCACGAGCGCGCTCTTTACCATAGTTACTCGATAATCCTGATAGCTTTTCGGTATCACTCCGCTCTTCAATCCACCCTTCGCGAAGCTTGGGAAGGCCGCGGGTTAAGTCAATCTCAACGTTAGGATCGGTATAAACGCCGGAAGTGTCATAGACATAAAAGGGTGGGTTGAACTCGGCTGTTTCTCGACCAAAACCACCGATAGGGGTGTCGGTCAAGGTAATTTCACGCATTGGTACTTGAATATCTGGGCGCGAGCCTGCGATATAGACCTTCTTTGACGCAGGAAGACTTCGTGTTAAATCGCGAGCTTCTTCTTCAAAGCGCGCATCAGTAGATTTGCGATGAGCGGGAGTTTTTAGGGGATTAGGCGTGGCTGTGGTCACAGAGGAGGGGGCTTGGGTATCAGTGCTGATAGTCATGGCGAGTCCTAATTCATAAAGAATATAAAAATAAAAGACTCGGTAGACGGCTATTTTGTCCTCGCGTTATTCAGCGCTGTAATTTATCGCTAGTGGTAACTTAAGCACTGACGATAGTGAGAGCGGCGGATAACAAAGAAAAAATGGCGACTTCGACTTCCCTACGGTGGTACTAACCACATCAGGTGCAACGGGTGATGTCTCAGCAAGCTTAACTGCGATTAATATCAATTACAAAAATAATCGAACAAACGTGAGTTAGCTTGCACCCCGAGTCTTAATAATCAGAGACCCTATATTAGCAAAGTTAAGTAATTGTTGCTTGGTCTAAGTCAGTTACAAATTAAAT
This sequence comes from Psychrobacter pygoscelis, assembly GCF_004335015.1. Classification (GTDB taxonomy): domain Bacteria; phylum Pseudomonadota; class Gammaproteobacteria; order Pseudomonadales; family Moraxellaceae; genus Psychrobacter; species Psychrobacter pygoscelis. The sequence goes on along the minus strand of NZ_RQRU01000002.1, from coordinate 664,133 downwards.
GAATGTAACCGGTAGGATTAACTTATCCACTAATCCTACAACCCTTTTAGCACAAGGGATATTTAATAAAATAAAACAGTAGCGCTGGGTATCATATTGTTATTTAAGAACGATTCTTAGTTACAACAATTTAACAGAATTATCTCAATTTCATCAAACTGTCATATTCAGTCGTCAAAATACGCCCAGTAGCAATAAGGGCATTCTGAAAGACATGCCGCTTACGGTATGAATAGCTAAGATAGATTATTAGCGCTTAACTCTACCCACTAGAATTTAGTTCAAAATTAAATATTAATTAGGAGATACGCATGCGTTATTCATTACTAGCTGTGGCTGTGGCAAGCGCCCTTACCCTATCAGCTTGTGACAAAAAAGAACCAGCCGATACTGATGTTGCCGTAGTAGAGACTGAGGAAGGTACGGCCCCTGCTACTACTGCAGAGACATCAACGACTGCCCCAGCAGGTACGTTTAAGTCTGCTGAAAATGTCTCTATGAATATCACTGGTGCTGGCGCATCATTCCCACAACCAATCTATGCTAAATGGTCATCAGATTACAACGCAGCCACTGGCGGTCAAGTCAACTACCAGTCAATTGGTTCATCTGGTGGTATCAAGCAGATCGTCGCAAAAACTGTAGATTTCGGTGCTTCTGACGCGCCGATGACGCCAGAAGAATTAGAAGAAAATGGTCTTATTCAGTTCCCGACTGTGATTGGTGGTGTAGTACCTGTTGTCAATATCGATGGTGTTGAGCCAGGTCAATTAAAGCTTGATGGTGAGACACTAGCAAACATCTATCTCGGCAATATCAGTAACTGGAATGATCCAGCAATTGCTGCTTTAAACCCAGATCTTACCCTTCCTGATGCGCCTATTACGACTGTATTCCGCTCAGACGGCTCTGGTACGACTTTCAACTTTACTGATTATCTAGCTAAAGTTTCTAGCGACTGGAAAGACAATGTTGGCGTTGATAAAACTATCAAATGGCCGACGACTGCTACTGGTGCTGGTGGTAAAGGTAACGAAGGCGTAGCCAGCTATGTAAACCGTATGAAGAACTCAATTGGCTATGTTGAGTATGCTTATGCTAAGCAAAACAATATGTCTCATGTAGCACTAAAAAATGCTGCTGGTAATATTGTTCAGCCTTCAGCTGAAACTTTTGCCGCTGCCGGTGACATCGATTGGTCACAGCAAGAAGGTTTTTATAAAGTTATCACCAACTCTGAGACTGATCAAGCATGGCCGATTGCGGCAGCGACCTTTATCTTAGTTCATAAGCAACCAGAAAATCCTCAGCAAGTTGCTGGTGTATTGAACTTCTTCGATTGGGCTTATACCCAAGGTGACGACGATGCTATGTCACTTGATTACGTTCCATTCTCTGATAAAGCTGTAGCACTATTCAAAGATAAATGGAACGAAGTTAAAGGCAGCGATGGTCAACCTGTGTATACGCCTGCTCAGTAACTCTTGACGATACACTGTCGTTAATTTAAACGCAGTTTATCCAAGCTAGTCCATTTTTGAGCTGTTTTTACTTTATAGCTAAGTTAACAAAATCTTGTTAATTTCCAAACCTCCCAAGCAAGTAGCGAAATCGACTATCTGCTTGGGTTGGTCTTACCCCAATGAATTTGTGAGCCAAGATCAGTAATCTTTAGCTATAGCATTGCTTAGCTACTTAGTTTTAAAGCTCTGCTGTACATTCATAGCGTTTATTGCGGTAAGACGAGTAACAAATATCCCAATCCTATTAAATTGTCAGTTTTCTTGATTTAAAAATCTTCAATGATGAGGCACTTATGGCAAATCTACGCTCGCAACTTGCAAAACAAAAACGCTACGATGCCATATTTGTTAATGCAACTAAAGCTTTTGCCATTCTGGTGCTCTTATCACTAGGTGGTATCTTAGTTTCTTTGATTGTCGGCGCTTGGCCGAGTATCCAGGAGTATGGCCTTGGGTTTTATACCAGTAATAATTGGGATACAGTTGCTGATGAGTATGGGGCTTTAGCGCCTATTTACGGTACTTTAGTGACTTCCATCATTGCTATCTTAATTGCCGTTCCTGTGAGCTTTGGTATTGCTATATTTTTAACAGAGCTTTGCCCAGCTTTTTTAAAGAAGCCATTGGGCATTGCTATTGAGCTACTGGCCGGTATTCCCTCCATTATCTATGGTATGTGGGGCTTGTTCGTATTTGCCCCCTTCTTTGGTGATCATATCCAGCCTTGGTTTATCGAGCATATTGGTCCATTGCCGGTAATTGGTCGTTTGTTCCAAGGTGCCCCCATGGGTCTAGGTATGTTTACCGCCTCGCTTGTACTTGCCATCATGATTATCCCTTTTATTGCTGCCACCATGCGTGATGTATTCTCCGTCGTTCCTGACCTACTTAAAGAGTCCGCTTACGGCATGGGGGCCACCACTTGGGAAGTGATGTTCAAGATTATTCTGCCCTATACCAAAGCGGGGGTCGTCGGTGGGGTAATTTTGGGACTTGGCCGTGCCCTAGGGGAGACGATGGCGGTTACCTTCTTGATTGGTAATGCCTTTAACCTTAGCCCAAGCTTATTCACTTCAGGGGTGACCATCACCTCAGCTCTTGCCAACGAATTTGCCGAAGCGTCAAGTGAATTACACTTAGCATCATTGCTACATTTAGGCTTGATATTGTTTGTTATTACCTTCGTCGTCTTATCAATTTCTAAGCTAATGCTGATGCGGATTGATCAAAAAGCAGGTAACTAGAATAGCCATCGAATTATAGGATAATAAGTTTATGCCTACAGCAAGTACTATGCCTCATTCAGCACCACGCTTTGAAGACCGTTATAACAAAAGTCTTTATAGCAAACGGCGGCTAATTAATAAGCTAGGCCTTGGCTTTGCCATGTCTGCCATGGTCTTTGGTCTATTTTGGCTGTTTTGGATTTTAATTACGCTGTTTGTTGAAGGTTTTCAAGGCATGGTTGAGATGCCTATCTTCCTTGCTGATACACCACCACCGATGAGTGAAGGTGGTCTGCGTAACGCCATCGTTGGTTCAATTATGCTGGCCTTCTCAGGACTGTTTATTGGCGCGCCAATTGGTCTTATGGCTGGTATCTATCTGTCAGAGTTCTCTCACGGTAGTATGCTGGGCAAAGTGACTAGATTTTTGAATGATATTTTGCTTTCGGCACCTTCTATTGTTATCGGTCTATTTATTTATGCGCTGATGGTCAAAGGCAGTAGCTTTTCTGGTTGGGCGGGCGCTCTAGCATTGGCACTAATCGTCATTCCAGTCGTGGTACGTACGACAGAAAACATGCTTAATCTCGTGCCTAATACGCTGCGCGAAGCAGCTTACGCACTAGGAACGCCAAAATGGCAGCTGGTCACTAAGGTGACGATTAAGGCAGCCAAAGCAGGTCTAACGACAGGTGTGCTGTTGGCGTTTGCTCGAATCACTGGTGAGACTGCACCGTTGCTATTTACAGCATTAAACAACCAATACTTTAGTACTGATATGAGTCAGCCAATTGCTAACTTACCGAACACTATCTATCAGTTCGCTATGAGTCCCTATGAGAATTGGCATGCTTTGGCTTGGGCTGCAGCGCTATTAATTACCGTAGCCGTACTGACATTGAATATTATTGCGCGGTTTATCGGTGGTAAAGACCATAGCAAATAACCTAGCGGCTGTTGGTACAGAGCTTGCGAGATGACTGGGTTACTCTGAATTAAGTTAAATTGGATGAAATTATGAATGATGTGATAGAGAAAAACGCTACCAAAACGCCAGTTGACAATACTAGCGTTAAAGATGGCAGCTTGCTTGATAAGCCGATGTCTACAGCCACGCAAAAAGAGCAGCCAGATACCGCTAGCTTTACCAAGCAAACGCTAGATGACATGCCTCAAAACATGCCACCTGCTAAAATGGAAATTCGTGATTTGAATTTCTATTATGGGGATTTTAAAGCGCTTAAAAATATCAATATTGATATCCCTGAAAAGAATGTCACCGCCTTTATTGGTCCATCTGGCTGTGGTAAGTCCACTTTACTTCGAACCTTTAACCGTATGTATGACTTATACCCAGGCATGCGCGCCGAAGGTAAGATCATGATGGACGGTCAAAATGTCCTAGGTAAAGAAGTGGATGTCAACTTACTCCGTGCCCGGGTAGGGATGGTCTTTCAAAAGCCAACTCCGTTTCCAATGTCAATCTACGACAATGTCGCCTTCGGTGTCCGTCTTTATGAAAAGCTAAGTAAATCTGAGCTTGATGAACGTGTAGAATGGGCACTCAAAAAATCAGCGCTATGGCCAGAAGTCAAAGACAAGCTAAAAGCGTCTGGACTGTCGTTGTCTGGTGGTCAGCAGCAGCGCCTTTGTATCGCTCGCGGTGTAGCGACTAAGCCTGAGGTGCTATTATTAGATGAGCCAACCTCTGCATTAGACCCTATCTCTACTGGTTCTATCGAAGATCTTATCGAAGACTTAAAGCACGACTACACTATCGCTATCGTTACCCATAATATGCAGCAGGCCGCTCGTGTATCAGACTATACAGTTTATATGTATCTGGGTGATATGGTTGAGATGGGTGAGACGGATCAGATTTTCACTAATCCATCGCAAAAAGCGACTGAAGACTATATTACTGGTCGTTACGGTTAAGTAAGCTTCGCTGCCACTGCAGTCTGATACTGTGTTTTGATACTGTGGTTAATTAGGCAGAGGGACTGAGGGAAGCTATAGGTCGTATGGCCTGACGCTAGCCCTCTATTATCGATAAGAGTTCAGGCTAAGAAGACGATTGTGAGTAGCAGAGCGTTAGCACAGCTATATCAGCAATTAGGCATAAACCATGCTGAGCACATTTGGTCAAGTAGGCGCGTACTGTCGCCAGCATCTATACACGGAGGGTACGACCTATGACTATCCATGAAAAACATATCTCCAAAAGCTTTGATCAGGACCTTGAAGAGGCTACCAAATTATTTTTGCATATGGGCGACAGCGTTGCTACGCAAGTAGCGAAGGCTATCCATGCATTGACAGATGCCGATGAAGTACTGGCTCAAGAAGTCATCAGTACTGATCATGATATCAATAATATGGAAGTGGAGCTCGATGAACACATCCTACTATTAGTGGCCAAGCGTCAGCCTACGGCCAATGATCTGCGCTTGGTGATGGCCATTAGCAAAGGGGTGGTAGATCTGGAACGTATCGGCGATGAAGCGGTGAAGATTGCGCAGATGGCCAGTCAAATTACCTCGGAGGGCAATGCACCGCGCGGCTATGCAGAAGTCCAACATCTGGGCAATCAAGTGCGTCTGATGGTGCACAATGCCCTTGATGCGTTTACGCATTTGAATGCTGAGCAAGCGTTTGAAGTCATGCGTAACGATGGGGTAATCAACCGCGAATACCAGTCCGCCATTCGCGCATTGATGACCTATATCATGGAAGACTCACGCCATGTCTCTAAAGTCATCAACATCATGTGGGTACTGCGAGCCTTAGAGCGTATCGGTGATCATGCGCGCAATGTTGCAGAGCTTGTTATATATTCGGTTAGTGGTACGGATGTTCGTCACTCAGACTATGCCAATGTAGAAAAGGCTGTGCAAGAAGCGAATGAGCAGCAGGCCGCCCGAGAGGCTCATGCTAATAAGAATGCTGATTATAAACTAGAAAAAAATGATGACAGTGACCTATCGAATTTGGGCACTGAGAAGTAGATTTTATGAGCAGTCAGTTTTCTTAAAGCTACGCCCTAATAAGGGGTATAAAAAACGCGCTATAGTTATAGCGCGTTTTTTGGGTTACAGTAATAATTGACAATCAAACTATTATTTACTTTCAGGCGTCCAACCTTGAGGTCGTTCATAGTCTGCATTGTCTAAGAACTTATTTCGCTGTTCGGTCAAAAACTTCTTGGCTTCAGGGTCCATCATACTAAGATGGTTTTCGTTAATCAGCATGGTCTGATGCTCAAGCCATTCGTCCCAAGCTTTTTTTGAGACCGTATTTTGAATCTCTTCGCCTGCTGGGTTAGGGAATGGTGGGTGTGGCATTTTAGGCAGCTCTTGCTGATACTTGCGGCAAAATACTAAATTCGCTTTTGGGTCAAAGGTCTCAGTCATAAGTCATTTCCATTTCTTAAGTAAAGCTATGAGCTTGGTTCAATATTAAAACACCGTAATCCATAGTTTAAAACAGTTAGCAAGGTGCGGTTAATTTGACGAAGTCGCAAATCTTTTTAGGCGTTCACGACCTGTTGCGACTGCTTTGATTACCTGATTAGGCGCTGTACCACCAAGATGGTCACGGGCAGCAAGTGAGCCTTCTAAAGTTAGATAATCAAACACATCCTCACCAATAGCATCGCTAAATTGCTGCAATTGCGCTAGGCTTAAATCGCTGAGATCGACGCCTTCTTGAATCCCAAGGGCTACAGCATTACCGACCACTTCGTGCGCATCCCGAAAAGCAACGCCGCGGCGAACCAGATAATCAGCTAAGTCAGTGGCCGTGGCATAGCCTTTCATGGTCGCTGCTCGCATATTGTCTTTATTAGGGACAATATTAGGCAGCATATCAGCAAAAGCTAGCAAAGAGCCTGTCAAGGTATCGACACAATCAAATAACGGCTCTTTGTCTTCTTGGTTGTCTTTATTATAGGCCAAGGGTTGATTTTTCATTAGCGTTAATAAAGTGGTTAGCTGTCCGAACACACGAGCAGCTTTACCCCGAACCAGCTCGGGTACATCGGGGTTCTTTTTCTGCGGCATAATAGAGGAACCAGTACAAAAGCGGTCAGGGATCTGTACAAAGCCAAACTGCGCTGACATCCATAAAATAAGCTCTTCACTCATTCGCGATAAGTGCATCATCAATATAGAAGCGGCAGCAGTGAATTCAATAGCGAAGTCACGATCTGAGACAGCATCTAGAGAGTTTTGGCAAATGCCTTCAAAACCTAACAGCTCAGCAGTAATGGTACGGTCGATAGGGAAGGTGGTTCCTGCCAGAGCGGCACTACCAAGGGGCATTTGGTTGATACGGCGACGAGTGTCGATTAGACGCTCGGTATCGCGGTTGAGCATCTCAAACCATGCTAATACATGATGGCCAAAACTGACAGGCTGAGCGGTTTGTAGATGGGTAAAGCCTGGCATGATGGTGTCCGTATGCTGCTCAGCTAAATCAAGAAGGCCAGATTGCAAACGCACAAGTAGCTCAATAATATTGTCCGTCTCTTCTCGTAGCCAAAGTCTGATATCGGTGGCTACTTGATCATTGCGGCTACGGCCAGTGTGCAGTTTTTTGCCCACTGAGCCAATCAAATCGGTCAGTCGCGATTCGACATTCATATGGACATCTTCGAGAGTCACCGACCAGTTAAATTCGCCATTATCGATCTCTTGCTGCACTTGCTTGAGGCCATCGATAATAGTGGTGACATCTTTTTGATCCAAGATGCCACATTGCCCTAGCATCGTTGCATGGGCAATAGAGCCTTCTATATCATGGCGAGCAAAGCGCTGATCAAAGCCTACAGAGGCGGTAAAAGCAGCAACGAAGCTATCGGTGGCCTCGCTAAAGCGGCCGCCCCACATCTGCTGCCCCGGTGCTTTATTCGTAGCAGTGCTATCTTGTTGAGACTGCTTAGCAGACGATGTGGTAGAATCAGCGGCAGTAGTGGGCTTAGAGACGTTAGACGGGTTAGGACTGTTAAGTTGTGAAGAAGTGGTGGCATTCATATTGGTTTAAGTCAGGTCATGAGAATAAGAGCAGTATAGCAAACGATGAGGCTACCTTACTAGCTGAGCGTTTAGAGTTTTTTGTGCCCAATCTTAGACGTTTTTTAACGCCTTGGCAGGTGTTCTTATATGTGGTTGCTTGGTCAATATTTTTGACCATAATGATGCGTTACGAGTTATTCACTTGGTATCTTTTTTTGCAGCGGCTGTTAGCGGTTGCTGTTATTACTGCGGCCACAGTCTTTCCAGGCTTTATCATCGTGGACTATTTTCGCCCTACACTAAAGCGGCTGCATACGATTGATGCGGGCGCTCGAATTGTGGTTATTTTATGCCTGTGTGCGGTCTGTGCCAAAGTGTTGGTCATGTTGATTGAAAATGCGCTAGGCTGGGCTAACTATGGTGGCCGGCGGATACTTATAGACACATTAGTGAATGGGCTATTAACAGGCGGGTTTACCCTTGTCTTTTTGTTGCATTTCTCGTCTCGTTATCAACAGCTTTTGGCTTTAAAAAGAGCCTTTGATCAGCAGCTGGCAGCGCAAAATGATCTTATTAAAGCGCGTATCGCCCCCCACTTTTTTTTTAATACTATCAATACGCTTGTCTCTTTAATAGAGTCTAGCCCGGCTAAGGCAGCTGAGCTATTACAGCATGTGTCAGCGCTGTTCCGCGCCAGTTTCAATGGTCCAAAAGAGATCAGCTTTGAAGAAGAGGTCGCCCTATGTCAGCACTACCTTTCAATCGAAGCATGCCGATTGACGGATAAGCTTGAGGTAGTTTGGCGTCTCCCTGATGATGACATGATGTACGATATGGTCATCACTGCTCTTACCTTACAGAGTGTGCTAGAGCAGATATTATTGAGTGTGGTAGAGATGACTACCGAGACTATTTATATGTCTATTGAGGTAACTTGGCAATACCACCGCGTGGTGATTGAAATAAACGTACAGCTGCCTAGCAAGACTTTATTTATCAAGCGAGACCTCAGTCGACAGATAAACTTCGAGATTCAAACCAAGCGACTTCAGCTCAATTTTGGGAAAAGCGCTTATATTAAAAGTCAGATTAATCAGCAGCAAATGCAGACGACCATTAGTTATCCTTTACATGATGCGGGGCTTTAACAGAGCAACACTTTAGAGCTTAAGCGTTACACGATTAAGTTTAAAAATAAAAAGACTTAATTAAGTCAATAATAATGTGCAATAATTTGGCATAGAATTTAAAGAAACGAAGCGTTTACAATTTCACTGTGTTGACACAGAAATCATGATAATATGTTATAAATGCACAAATGTACTGCCATAAAATAGAAGGAGCTGTGAATGCGAATTGTGGTTTGTGATGACGAGCCATTGGCGCGTGAGCGCTTGGTGAGAATTGTTCAAGATGAAGATCATGAGGTAGTGGCACAGGCTATGACTGGTGTTGAGGCTGTTGTTGCGGTAAAACAGTATCAGCCTGACGTGATTTTGTTAGACATTCGTATGCCAGAGATGGATGGGGTTCGCTGTGCTCAGGCACTTAATGAACTGCAAAACCCGCCAGCGATTATTTTTGTGACTGCTTATGACCACTACGCGATTACTGCATTCAAGGCCAATGCTATCGGCTATCTGTTAAAGCCTGTCAATAAAGATGAATTGCTTGAGGCCTTATCCAAAGCGAAAAGCTTAAATGCAGCGCAGTTGAATGAGCTGCGAAAACTTGAAGACCCTACTGCCAATCCACCACGGCGTCAGCATATCGCGGCGCGGACCCATCGCGGTGTGGAGCTTATTCCTTTATCAGATATCTACTATTTTACCGCGGATCAAAAGTATGTCAAAGTCCGCCACAAAGAAGGTACGGTACTGATTGATGAGACTCTAAAAGAGCTAGAGCAAGAGTTTGCAGATGAGCTGTTCCGCGTTCATCGCAATGCTCTGATTAATTTGGACTATCTTGACCTACTGGAGACAGTAGATTCTGGCCAGTACCAAGTACGCTTTAAAGGTATTGATGAAGCGCTAGCGGTAAGCCGCCGTCATTTACCTGTGTTGCGTGATAAGATTCAGAATATGTAACCGCTCAAAAAGCGCTTATAGTTTGGGCGTGTTAAGACAGTGACTTCACGATATTCTATCTTAATTTTATAGCGCTGACTTTAACAACTGATTTATATCATCTCACCCTTATTTATGATTAAATAGGGGTGTTTTTTTGTCCTGCCATAAGGTTTATTCGTATGTAAAACAGTGTGCAGTGACAGAATTAGAATTGATGAGCTAACACGTTAAATTATCGCTAATGCTTTGGATGTAACTAATTTTTATGACTGAATCTGACTTAACACTCCCCGCAGCCACGTTGAATATCGCAACACGTCAAAGTCCTCTAGCCCTATGGCAAGCTGAGCATATCAAAGATAGGCTGATGGCATTAAACCCAGGATTGACGGTCAATTTGGTCAAGATCGTCACCAAAGGGGATAAGATATTGGACACCCCGCTGGCCAAGATTGGCGGTAAAGGCTTATTTGTTAAAGAGTTAGAACAAGCCATGTTTGATAAGCGTGCTGATATTGCGGTGCACTCTTTAAAAGATGTGCCGATGGTGTTACCAACCGGCTTAACCTTAGGTGCCTATTGTGAGCGCGCCGCGCCAACCGATGCCTTTGTCTCCAATAACTTTGACTCGCTTGAAGCTCTTCCTCAAGGGGCGGTAGTAGGTACTTCTAGTCTACGTCGCCAGTGCCAAATAAAAGCGTACCGCCCTGATTTAATCATCAAGACGCTGCGTGGTAATGTTGGGACGCGATTGGGTAAGCTAGATGCCGGTGAATATGATGCCATTATCTTGGCGACGAGTGGCTTGCAGCGTATTGGTCTTGATGAGCGCATTCGTAGTGAGCTGAACATCGATATTAGTCTACCTGCAGTCGGTCAAGGTGCCCTTGCTATTGAATGCCGTGAAGGTGATGAGCAGGTGCTGTCGTTGCTTGCCCCATTAAATGACGCTAAAGCACGAATTCGCTTGATAGCAGAGCGAGCGTTGAATCGTCATCTTGAAGGTGGCTGTCAAGTCCCTATCGCCGCTTTTGCGGTATTAGAGGATAGTAACGAGCTTTGGCTTCGTGGCCGCGTAGGTGAGCCGGACGGTTCGGTGTTATTAAAAGCTGAGCAGCGTACTAGGCTAAAGCCATTAACAACCCCTGACGCCCAAGCCCATAATGAGCAATTGGCCAATGATTTGGGTATTGCAGTCGCCCAGCAGCTGCTGGATAAAGGGGCTAAGCAGATATTACAAAATATCTATTCCGCATAAGGTGGTACAGACGATGTTAGGCTTAGGAGGTATAGTGTAGATGGCGTATCTTTCATGAGTAAGCATCAGCAAAGGGTCGTCATTAATACTCGGCCTACTGAACGCGCAGCACCCTTATCAGTGGCGCTCAAAGCCAACGGGTACGAAGAGTTGCTACTACCGTTATTGGCATTAAACCCACGTCCACTGACAGCTCATGATAAGTCGCTGATGCAGCGCTGGACAGAAGGTGATTATGCGGTGACAGTCACGGTAAGCCCAAGCGCTGCGGCACTAGGCTTGAAGTATTGGCAGAGCGCTAATGATTCAGCGGCTATTATGAAGCGCCTATCTAGTCAGACTTGGCTGCCCACTACCTTCGTCGCGGTGGGTGGAGCTACGGCTGATATCTTTCGTCGTCAAGGTATTGCTGTGCAGCAGCCTATAGAGCCTAATAACGAAGGAATGCTAGAGATGCCCCTGATCGCGGCGCTTGGCATTGGGGATCGGGTGTTAATGTGGCGTGGTCTGGGGGGGCGCAGGCTGCTGGTTGACACCTTAAGACAGCGCGGGGTACAGGTCGATAGTATTGCTTGGTATGAGCGAGTCTGGCCAAAAAAATCAAGTACGGTATATCGTAATTGGCTAACAGAGTATCTCCAAGGTAGCGCTGATACGCCGTGGGCGATAGTGCCCATAGTCATTATTAGTAGTGGTGCTGCCTTTGCGCATTGGCAGCATTTGCTCAAGCCAAGTACAGAGACCTCATATCCTACATTAGCAGATTTTGTTTATATTGTTTTAGGGCAGCGTTTGGCTGGGTTGTTTGCCGATAGGCAGCTCAGATATCAGCAGGTAGAGTCTCTGGATCCTGATGAGATTATTAAGGCTGCTGCTACGCTTTAGCTTATTTTTATCACTATCTAATTTATTGGAGTGGTAGTGGGCAGGTAGATTGAATGCAGCTTAATTGATATAACGAGCTATCTTTTATCATATTATCAGTTTTATTAACGTGTTAATGAGCAGGGAATGGTTGTATGACTCTAAAACCTCAACCAACTGAAGAGGCCAGCGTATCGACGGAGTCAGCGCCGCCTTTGACCCCAACCCAGCAGCGCCGCAAAGCTGGACAGTTGCTGCTTTGGTTACAATGGCTGCTTATCCTAATGCTAATCGCTATGATGGTCTGGATGTTTATTTTACAGCAGCGTTTTGAGCAAGAAGTGCTTACCCGACTGCAAACCAGCGAACAGGTCGGTAGTCGTCTGAACGAGATGGATGATCGGCTGTACGCTATTAGTCAGCAGACACTACCCGTCCAGAATCAGCCAACAGGTAGTCAAGCTCAGAATCAATTGAATATGCTACGAATCCAGCTTCAGGCGGCGGATAGGCTGATTACAGATAGTGATTACCCAGCTGCCGTGTCGTTGCTGCGTGGACTACTGTGGCAGATGTCTCAAGATAATAATGAGATTGCACCTGCATTGACCATCGTACTTAAGCAAAGCCTTGAGCACGATATTGACAATCTCCTCGCCCAAAGCGCTCAGCCTAGCCCGTGGCAGCTACATAACCTAGCCATCGCTGATATTCAGGGTTATTTGCGCCAGCAGGTCACCTCAGCAGAGAGCGAAAAGCAAACCAGTGATACCCGTAGACTGGCCACTTATGAGGTCATGGTTCATGAAACGATTATGACACTGAATCTGGCTATGCAGGCCAGTAATATGCGAGATAAGTCGTTATTACTTATGTATCTGCAACAAGCCAAAGAGCAGCTACTGTCTCTACAAGGTATGGAGGCTCGACGACTTCAGGGGATAACCGATTCTACAGCGCCATTAGCAAAAACCGCACCTAGGGTCAAAAGCAATAAAGCTGTAGAAGATACCAGAGCACCACACCCTGCAACGAAGGAGTCAACGTCACAGCAGCATCTAGCTGAAATGAACGATAGCCCTACCGCCAACGACTCAGATACACTGCCTGCTCAAGAAACTATTAACTTAGCCAGTATGCAAGACGCCATTAATTGGCTTAGCAAACTGATTGCTGAACCACCGACTAAGGTCACATTGACGACATCTCAAGTGCTAGATCAAGACAAAACTGCCGCCAACTGATTTAGATATTGAGTGAGTCAAAAGACGAATCGTGTAGCGAGGCAGTCATGCACGTGATAGTTAGAGTACTAACTTTTGACTCAAGTAGTGGGCTAAGAGACAGTCCAGTTTATATTATAGTCCAATTCATACCGATACCCTTCAAGTAGCTACCTATATTAATGAGATATTATGAGTGATATGACAATCAATAATGCCCCTAATCAAGTCAACCATGCAGAGCAAATCGCGTCATTACGGTCTGAGTTTGCCTTTGTTCATGAGCAAGTGGTGGCTTGGGGCGATATGGATGCACTAAATCATCTGAACAACGTGGTGTACTACCGTTATGCAGAGTCTGCACGTATTGGTTATTTAGAGGCTTTAGAGCTGTTTAATGATAACGTTCAGGTTGTCTTAGCGCAGTCTAGCTGTCAATATTTACGCCCTGTTGTCTTTCCTGATACCTTGCAAATTGGGGTGCGCTGCAAGCATCTGGGTAACACCAGTATGGTCATGAGTTATGCTTATTTTAGCCAATCACAAAATCAAATTGTCGCCACAGCTGAATCGGTATTGGTGCGCTTAGATCCACAAACGATGCAAAAGGTGGCTTGGCAAGAAGATGAGCGTCAACAGATTGTTAGCTTCGATAGCCAAGTTGGCTCTAAATAGTTATCATTAGTCTAAATAGATTAATGGCAGTATAGTCGCGTAGTTATGACTATGGCAACTATTGCATCCATTGATAGCAACTAGCGATAGGAACGCGTCAGGTAGAGCTAACATCTCTGAATACAAAAAAGCGCGGCCCTTTTAAGGCCGCGCTTTTTATCATCTTAATAACGTCGTTAGCTAGTAGGCGCAGCGACAAATTCAATAACGTTTAAATCAAAACCGGATAGCGCATAAAACTTCATCGGTGAGGACAATAAGCGCATATCACGAACACCAAGATATCTTAAAATCTGTGCACCAACGCCTATACTACGATAAGGCTGCTCGGTAATGGTGGCTACAGACTGATTACTGGCACTTTTATCCAAGACAGCGCCCATATCGATTGGGCTATGATTGCCAATCCAGACCAAGGCCCCACGCTCAGACTCACTAATCTCTTTTAGAGCCGCTTGTACACTCCAACCACTTCGCCCTGTCTCGTCACAATTGGCCGCAAACAAATCTCTTAATGGGTGGAAGCCATGGACGCGGATAGTGCTAACACCAGCACTTAAGTCACCCTTTACCAAGGCCAGATGGGTCTCATCAGCGCCGAATTCACGAAAACGATATAGAGTGAAGGTACCGAACTCAGTGTCAAACTCTCGGGTCTCCACCTCTTCTACCGTCTGCTCATTAGCAATGCGATAAGTGATTAAGTCGGCAATGGTACCCATTTTAAGGTCGTGCTCTTTAGCAAATTTCTCTAAGTCATCACGGCGAGCCATCGTACCATCGGCATTGATAATCTCGACAATAACCGCCGCTGGCTCTAAACCGGCGAGCCTTGCTAAGTCACAGCCGGCTTCTGTATGGCCGGCACGGTGTAATACACCGCCATTTTGCGCCATAATTGGAAAGATATGGCCGGGCTGCACGATATCTTCAGGCTTGGCCGCTGAGGCCACTGCTGCTTGAACCGTTCGAGCGCGATCCGCCGCTGAGATGCCGGTAGTGACACCTTCGGCGGCTTCGATAGATACCGTAAAGTTAGTACTGAATTTTGCCTCATTACGGTCTGACATAAGCGGTAGGGCCAACTGCTGACAGCGCGCTTCTGTTAAAGTCAGACATACCAAGCCACGGGCGTGGGTAATCATGAAGTTAATATCTTCAGCACGAACATGGGTAGCGGCCATGATGAGATCGCCTTCATTCTCTCGGTCTTCATCATCCATTAAGATAACCATCTTACCGGCGCGAATATCATCAATAATTTCAGGGATCGAATTTAATGCCATGGGAAGTCTCTTAGTTGGGGTATACCTTTATTTGCAAGTAATAAAAGTTAGTGTGAGTTGAATTTAGGTCGATTGTAAGGGTTTAATGTCCTGTTGCCCACTAATAATCAGTGACGATAGGGTGAGAAGTTTATTTGCGGACATTTTAATTAGTGAAATTCTACTAAGCTAGTCATTGCTAGCGGCTTGTGATTTGAGCCAATTCATAAATTGCTGACTGTGTTGCTCACGTTTGTTATCGGCATAATTGTAAAACCTAGTACCCTGAAGCTGCTCGGGCAGATACGACTGTGGGTAGTAGTGATTGGGATAATCATGCGGATAGACATAGCCTGCACCGTAGCCTTGTGACTTCATTAGTGACGTCACACCGTTACGAAGATGTAAGGGTACGGCAGAAGCGTCCGATTGAGCCAGCTTCATAGCCGCGTTAATGGCTTTATAGGTGCTGTTACTCTTAGCACTGGTTGCGAGATAGACGACGACTTGACCTAAGATAATTCGTGCCTCAGGCATACCGATGGATTGGACGCTTCTCAATGCCGCGTCAGCAAGTAGTAGGGCATTTGGGTTGGCATTACCAATGTCTTCACTGGCTAAGATGACCAAACGCCTAGCGATAAAGTCGGCTGGCTCACCGCCGACCAGCATTCTTGCCATCCAGTACAGCGCAGCATCAGGATCTGAGCCGCGAACAGATTTTATCATGGCTGAGACCATGTCATAGTGTTGCTCGCCATCCTTATCATAGCGAGCCAGTGCACTTTGGGCGACACTCGCAACCAAGTCTTGATCGATGATAATAGGCGATTGGTTAGGATCGGCGGTCTGAACAGCAAGCTCTAATAGGTTAAGCGCTTTTCGGGCGTCACCATGCGCCAACTGACTGATAAAGTCTTGAGCTACCAGCTCGATATCATACTCTTTAAGGACGATATCATGGTCTATAGCTCGGCGCAGTACGGTCTCGATGTGTGATTCGCTGAGCGGCTCTAAACGATAGACCTGACAACGAGAGAGTAAGGCGTTATTGACACTGAACGAAGGGTTTTCGGTGGTGGCACCGATTAAGGTAACGTCGCCAGACTCTACCGCACCGAGCAAGGCGTCTTGTTGGGCTTTATTAAAGCGATGAATCTCATCAATGAAAACTACGGGGGATTCAAGCGCCAACCCCCCTGAGCCACCACCAGCTTCCAAAACCTCACGCAGCTGCTTGACGCCGGTGTTGAGCGCCGACAAGGCGTGAAATGGTCGACCGACTGCATCAGCAAGTAGCATGGCGATGGTGGTCTTACCGATTCCGGCCTCACCATGAAGGATTAAAGAGGGGAGATGACCTTGTTCAACCAGCCGTCTAAGCGGCGCGCCTGGTGCTAAGAGGTGCGACTGACCGATGACCTCGTCAAGCGACGTGGGGCGCATGCGTCCAGCTAAGGGCATATCAGGGGAAGGGTGAGCCATAGTTCACTCGATGGGGTTCGCAAATTTAATCAGCACCTAGCTTAAGTAACCGCAGCGATATTTGCAATTTAGGTTATGTTACTAGCAAAAACCCAAGGCAAAACCATGAGTTATGAGCGCTAACCGTATCAATTATAATGCACAGCTGCGCTATTGTGAGGGCGCTAGAAGGGTTAGATGATAGATCAGATGTCTTGACGGAGATCTTGGCAGAATGGTGTAGTACTGATATAGACTCTTTTATATATTTATTTATTCGCTTATCAGCTAAAGGGCAGTAAAATTGGCTTAAGATTAACCCAGTACAATGAACTTAATCTCTTAAGAATGCCATTTATTAAACCTGTTGAGCCGACCTGTAAAGTTGGGTGGAGAGATTGTGATGACTAAGATGCCATTTTTAAATTTGACATCAAAGGTTAAGCCAAAAAAAATTATAACTACGGTGATTAATGAGTGTCGGCTGAAGTTTGCACCGCGTAAATCTCGAGCATTAACAGTAGGAGAGGTAGCACTGGCTCGGTCAGTTTTTAGCGACCATATTTGTCTAGATGATGTACGGCTAAAGACGACATGGTGGGTGCTCAAAAACTATGCGGTTAGCCCTAATGGCAATATATACTTTCATCCGGCTGACTGGACAGAAGATTTTAGCCAAGAGGCACTCAGCAAGCAAAGTTGGCTTATTCATGAGCTAACTCACGTCTGGCAGCTGCAACAAGGCTTGAAAGTGGTTCGCGGCGCACTGGTGAATCGGCGCTATAGCTATGTTTTTGAAGCGGGCAAGCCATTTTTTGCTTATGGTATTGAGCAGCAAGCCCGAATGGTTCAAGACTATTTTACTCGCCAACAGCGTGGTCAAGACTGCCGACCTTGGCAGCAGTGTATCCCTTTTTTGCAAGCAAAAGATACGCCTAAAAATACATCCGTGAATACTACTGATATAGCGTAGACTTATGATAATTAATGTTTTTTATTGATTAGCAGTATAGTAGTGCTTTAACTATTGGTGCATTGCTGTCGATGGTGGACATAATAGTTGTAGTAATCATTATATGGATAGGAGCTAGAGTTATTTCTAGCAACTTTACCTAAATTAATATAGGAATAGACCGTGATTAGTCGTGATCTTCCCTCGTCAGTGTCATTATTGCATCCTATTGCCGCCGGGCTGCTAATAGGTGTGCTTGGCTTAGTCAGTTTAAGTGGCTGCCAACCAGCCGCTGAAGAGCGTGAGTCACCATCCCAGATAGCAGGGGCAGACGCACAAGATAGCTCTGGGCACAGTGCTACTGAGCAAATAGCCGTAACCCCCAGTCCGGCTGCACAAGCACAGATTGATCAATTCGAGCCAAAGTTTGTCACGCAAATGCTCAGTCTACAGCAGCGCCTTCAAGCAGAATACGAGTCTCTTAAAGTTGCCGATGCTTCTGACGACCTAACAGCGAGCGACGGCGATGGTAGTGCAACTAACGATAAACATACCGATGAAATTAGTGATAATACGGCGTTAACTGACACCACCAGCCCAAGCTCCGCAGATAATAAACCGGAGCCAGAAGAGAACTTTAGCACTGAGGTTGGGAAGCGTGATTTAACAGTGCTAAAAAAGGTCAGTCTAGAGCCGCAGCCTCCTGAAGTATTGGATGAAGCGCAGATAAAAGCCCGTTATCGTAGCGCTTTTGCCGCCCTATATTCTAATCAAGCCTTGTCCGCGCAAGAGGTCGATACGCTGATCAATATCACCACCTTATTGCCAGAGTTGTTTGAACAGCCCCAATTGGCGCAGCAGCTGAACGATAAAAGCCCGGCACTGGCACGATTGATTGTGCAGCAGCAGATTTGGCGACAGATAGAAGCGCAGCAGGTAATTGATATGCAGCGCATGAAACAAGATCAGCAAGCTGAGTTTGAAAGCTTAATGGCTAAGTTCAATGACACTATCAAAGATTATGATGAACAAATTGCCAAATATGAAAAGATGTTAAAGGAGTTTGAGCGATGAGTGGATTCGCTAGCCAGTACTTGTTGGTTGCTTTTGCACGCTAAAGTGTCAACTCATTAATATTAAATTTTTGGATAAGTTATTGAGTTAATAGCTCACCAATTGATAGAACAAAGCTACAGAGCCATGCTTAGCTAAGTCTTTATTCATTCACACTGCCCATAAAAAATCCCGCTATTGGCTAGCGGGATTTTTTTGATTAAGCTGTCTATAAAGGCTTATTTACGGTCTTCAAGCTTAACGAACTCACGGCGAGCTTGACCAGTGTAAAGCTGACGTGGACGGCCAATCTTGAATGGCGTGCTGTGCATCTCTAACCAGTGGCTGATCCAGCCAGCAGTACGGGCTAGAGCAAAGATAACGGTAAACATAGAAGTTGGGATACCGATAGCTTTTAGGATGATGCCAGAGTAGAAGTCGACGTTAGGATAGAGGTTACGCTCGACAAAGTATGGATCTTCTAAAGCGATCTTTTCAAGCTTCATAGCAAGCTCAAGCTTAGGATCGTTGATACCTAGGGCACCAAGAACTTCATCACAAGTCTCTTTCATGACCTTAGCGCGTGGGTCGAAGTTTTTGTAAACGCGGTGACCAAAGCCCATAAGCTTCACTTCTTTGCGCTTCACTTTTTCCATGAATTCATCGACATTCTCGACGGTGCCAATTTCATCAAGCATCTCAAGTACGGCTTCGTTCGCACCGCCATGTGATGGGCCCCAAAGTGCAGCGATACCAGCAGCGATACACGCATAAGGGTTAGCGCCGGTAGAGCCTGCAAGACGGACGGTAGAGGTTGAAGCGTTTTGCTCATGGTCAGCATGAAGAGTAAAGATTTTGTCCATGGCATTTGACAACACTGGGTTGTCTTTGTAGTCGACATCTGCTGGCGTGGCAAACATCATATACAAGAAGTTTTGCGCGTAGTTAAAGTCATTACGTGGGTACATGAACGGTTCGCCGCGCGAATATTTATAGCTCATGGCAGCAAGCGTTGGCATTTTTGCAATAAGACGGATCGCTGTGATCTCACGATGCTTCTCGTCACTGACATCTAAGCCGTCGTGATAGAAGGCAGATAAAGCACCGACCACACCGACCATAATAGCCATTGGATGCGCGTCACGGCGGAAGCCTTCAAAGAATCTGCGCAATTGATCGTGGACACCTGAGTGCTTACGGATCTTCTCATAGAAGTCAGTCTTTTGCTCTGCATTTGGTAGCTCACCATGCAATAGCGCATAACAAACTTCAAGATATTCAGCGTTATTAGCAAGCTCATCAATAGGGTAGCCGCGATGTAATAATTCGCCCTTGCCACCATCAATAAAGGTAATCTTTGACTCAACAGGAGCCGTCACTTTAAATCCAGGATCGTATGTCCAAAAGCCAGCCTCTTGAAAAGCGGCGACATCAATAACTGGGCGACCGAGTGTTCCCTTAATAATTGGAAGTGGGTAATCCTTACCATCGACGGTTAACGTCGCATTACTGTTAGACATAAATTCCTCTCGTTGTTGTTAAAGAACGTTGGGTTTGCAAAATCGCCAAGCAAATGTAAATCGCCTGTCGTCTGATTCAATATAAATTGAACAATAGATAGAGATAATGTGAACGGCAAAATAGCTAAGCTGACCCGCTATAATCAAGCCAGATAATCCTCTACTATTTATAGGCACTATAAGCACTAAAAAAAGCGTAAATTGATAGCTAGGCTTATCAATCCAGACTGTGAGAGCCTTCTAAAAAGCAATTATCTGATTGAAAAAGATGAGGCTTACAACCGTACTATAACATAGGGTTTAGGAAATTGAGCTTTGATCATCACGTCTGCTTACTTTATCTATAATATTTGCTTTATTCATAAAATATAGGCAAACACATGATTTGGCTATATTACCAGTTATTCTCGACCATTTGAAAGAAATCTTTACTCAGGTGAGTGGCCAAATAGCTTTAAGAGCGCCCTTAGTGGACACCTTTAATTCTACAATAGACCTTAACTAGCCAGTCTTTTATATCACAAACATATTCTAACGATAAAGCAATAACTTTTAAAATAAGCTGTTATATACAGCTAGAGATATAACTTAAGGATAATCAAGCGTCTTAAAGCATATCCTTACAACAAGTAAAGACAATAACATGGATAAGGAACGGTACTATAGTAGTAGATAGTCGTTAGGCTCAGCTAGCCTAATGATAGAGTTTTAGCTCTAAAAGCGGTCAGCAATTATCTGTGAAAACCCTTAATAGAGGCGTTCGATTTGATAACATTTTGATACATTTTTATTAGGCTAGAATTAGTTTTTTTATTAATGTCGTATCTTGAGCCTAGTGTAAAACGCATTTAGAGCTACAAAATAACAGTCTTAGCTTGTCTCAGTGCATGACTAGAGCCGTAAAGCTTCTATAGAGCCTTAGCTGTGTGACGTTAATTCAGGATACTCACTTATAGCTAACCTTACCGAGGTAGAAATCTGCAAGTGCATTGATACTATAGGATTATTAGGAGTTTAGACTTAAGTTGTCATTTAAGGAATAATACAAGCAGTTACAGTAACGCTAATTATATAGAAAGTTTGGGTAATATATTTGTAATTAGGCGTCAGCCCTTTTATAATTGGTAAATTATTAAGTGTTAGTTTGATCATCAAACTGGCTTTATCCTGACGATAGAGTGTCAGCAATAAGGTGACCTAGGCTGTATTGGGTGTACCAGTGACTAGCAATGCGCAAGTTTATTGTTGGTTGTATTGTCTGGCGGGTTACAGGGTCAGGTAGTCGATACAGACCAGCTAGGGAAGGTCGGCCTACCTCCAAAGGGTAGTATTAAAGTCAGCAAGTGATTAGTATCTAGTATGGTGCTAGTGAATGCTAAACAGGTGCTGATAAACTAAGGTATCCCTTGAGTTTAAGCCACTGCGCTTAAACGCCGTTTAGCCAATATTACGCCTTGTTTACTAGGCTATGTTTATGTAGTGTGTTATTCAATTATTTTAAGATAACCCTATCTATGAGTAGTTGATAACTAAAGACTCATATAGTTCAGCTTTGTATCAAGTGTTTGCTTATATAGGCTGTTACTTGAATCATCACAAGTGCTTAGGGCTAGAGATGCCACTGGGCATATACTAGTGCCTGATATAGACTTATGAATTTATGTGCGTCAGTTTGCCCTAGGTTAAATAGGGGATACTGAGTATTGAACGAGCGTTATGTTATGACTTCAAGTCATTCAGTACTGATATTGTAGTATGATGACGCGGCCTAAGATTTTTGTAGTCTAAGGTCTCGTTAATCTGATTGTTCATAAATGTGAGTCTTTATAAATGATTGCCGATATTTATACGCTCTAAGCTGATGTGTCTTCTCTGCTGCTTATTAGTATTGATTAATTGCAGGTTGGGAAAAAGGCTCATTACAGAGTGATGATAACGGTAGAATATGACTGCCTGATTATATACACGTAATATATTATCTTAGCGAAGTCAGCTAGCTCTTCCTTACACTATTCGTCTCTTGTGCGATGATTAAGAAATTATTTGGCCTAAATTTTAGTTGCCAAATTTCTTTTTAGCATAAGCGTCATAACCGCAAAAAGGATGCCCGCTGTGAAAAGCAACCGACCGATTAATCTACCTTTAAGTCAAGTGATTAGCGTCAATGCTAAATCACCTATTGCGATAGCTTCTATTTTACATCGCATCTCTGGAATTTTTCTATTCCTACTTATTCCTGTCATGCTCTGGTTGTTACAGAGATCCTTGGCCTCGCCTGAAAGTTTTGCCGTCGTATTTGACAATATTGCAGTTCGCTTTGTTGCTTGGATATTTGTAGCGTCGATTGCCTATCATTTTGTCATGGGCGTCAAGCATTTATTTGCGGATATGGGATTCAATGAAGAGCTTAAATCAGGCCGAATGGCTTCGTTTGTGAGCTTAGCAATCGCCGCTGTCTTAATTGTCTTATCCTTCGTATGGGTGATGTTCTAATGATAAAAAATGATTCAGGAATCAAAAGCGCCACTGGTCTAACAGGATCAGGCTCACGCGATTGGATCGTTCAACGTCTGAGCGCGATCGTACTTGCTGTCTATAGTCTCGTATTATTAGGCTTCTTTTTGACCCATGGCCATGTGACTTATGTAGAGTGGGTAAACTTCATGATGAGCTTACCAATGCGTATATTTAGCTTGGTAGCAATCCTTGCTCTTGCTGGCCACGCATGGGTTGGGATGTGGACCGTATTTACCGACTATATTACCAAAGGTAAGCTTGGTACCGCAGCGTCAGCATGGCGATTAATACTACAAGCGGCCATGATTATCGCTATCTTGGTCTACCTATTCTGGGGCATCATGATTTTTTGGGGCCTAGGTGTGAATACTGTCATTGTCACTTAATAGTGAGCTAATTAATTAAGCAGTGATTCATCTATTACCTTCAGTCCCACGAGCAGTAAGTATACGTCTATCCAATGCGTCTTAATAAATAGGCCTTTATAAGCCGACTTTAATGCGTCATAAAGCGCTCATAAGACGACAGTAATAGCGACGACTTGGATAGACCTTACAGCCCTTATTTTGTATTCATTAGGAAATCGTCATGGCTACTAGACAAGACAATACTATTAGTAATATCAAGACTTTAAACTTTGATGCGGTCATCGTTGGTGGTGGCGGCTCAGGCATGCGCGCCTCGCTACAGCTTGCCGAAGCGGGCATGAAAGTTGCCGTTATCACCAAAGTATTCCCCACCCGCTCGCATACTGTTGCAGCGCAGGGCGGCATCGGTGCCAGCCTTGGTAACATGAGTAATGACAACTGGCACTTTCACTTTTATGACACAGTAAAAGGCTCAGATTGGCTTGGCGATCAAGACGCCATCGAGTATATGTGCCGTGAAGCACCAAAAGTCGTCTATGAGCTTGAGCACATGGGCATGCCATTTGACCGTAATGAAGACGGTACTATTTACCAACGTCCTTTTGGTGGTCACACTTCAAATTACGGTGAAAAAGCTGTTCAACGTGCTTGCGCCGCTGCTGACCGAACAGGTCATGCTCTACTGCATACGCTCTATCAAAAAAACCTGCAACAAGGTGCACAGTTCTTTATCGAATGGATTGCCCTTGACCTTATCAAGGATGAATCAGGTAACATCAATGGCGTCGTTGCTATCGAACAAGAGACTGGCGCTATTGCGGTATTCCAATCGCCAATTACGGTACTAGCAACGGGCGGTGCAGGTCGTATCTTCACCGCTTCTACCAATGCCTATATCAATACTGGTGACGGTCTGGGTATGGCGGTACGTGCGGGTATTCCACTGCAAGATATGGAATTTTGGCAATTCCACCCAACAGGCGTCGCCGGTGCAGGTGTACTCCTCACCGAAGGTTGCCGCGGTGAGGGTGCTATCTTGCGTAACAAAGATGGTGAAGCATTCATGGAGCGTTATGCGCCAACGGTCAAAGACTTGGCACCACGTGATCTCGTCTCACGTTCTATGGACCAAGAGATCAAAGAAGGCCGCGGCTGTGGTCCTAATGGTGAGTATATCGTCATGGACATGACCCACTTAGGGGTTGAGACGATTATGAAGCGCTTGCCATCTGTATTCGAGATTGGTAAAAACTTCGCCAACGTCGATATCACCAAAGAGCCTATCCCCGTTATCCCGACTATCCACTACATGATGGGCGGTATCCCAACCAATATTCATGGTCAGGTAGTGGTTCCAGATCTTGAAGCGGGTACAGATGAAGAAGGCTTATATGCTGAAGGCAAAGTGATCAAAGGTCTATATGCTATTGGTGAGTGTGCTTGCGTGAGTGTCCACGGTGCAAACCGTCTAGGTACTAACTCACTACTTGACCTTGTGGTCTTTGGCCGCGCTGCCGGTAAGCACATTGTTGATGAGTATCATCAAGCTGATCATACGTATAAGCCACTCGATCCACGAGTACTTGACTATACAATGGGCCGCTTGAACAAGCTTCAGCAGTCTACTAGCGGTCATAACGCTCAAGAAGTGGCGGATGAGATTCGTGCTACGATGCAAAAGCATGCCAGCGTCTTTAGAACGCAAGAGCTTATGGATGAGGGCGTACAAAAAATCTTGGCACTCGGGGAAAAGGTCGAAAACATCCACCTTGACGACAAGTCTCAAGTGTTTAACACTGCTCGAATTGAAGCTTTAGAAGTAGCGAACTTATATGAGGTTGCCAAAGCGACTATGCTATCAGCAGCCAATCGTCATGAGTGCCGCGGCGCGCATACTGTGTTAGATTACGATCGCCCAGAGGACGATGATTATGCTCCAAACGGTCGAAATGATCGTGACTGGATGAAGCATACTCTATGGTATTCAAGCGACAACCGAATTATCTATAAGCCAGTTCGTAAGAGCCCACTAACAGTAGACTATGTCGAGCCTAAAGTTCGCGTATATTAATTTTGCTTGATTAAGCTACTGATAGATTAAGCTAACAGCAGCTAGATAACAATGTTAACGTCATCTGCTCAGGTTATTCACTAATAACTGGGAGCAATGACGAATCCCCTTTTATTATTGGTGGACGCTCGCCCGCAATGAGGCCTTGGTTTATAAGAGAATATAGACTAAGGCTCACCAAAATTGCCAGCCAGTCGACACCGCCGTGTGGAGTTAAGCACTATGAGCCGAGGTACTCGCACCATCGAGATTTATCGCTACGATCCTGATAAGGACGCAGCCCCTTACATGCAGACCTATTCAATCGAGTTATTAGACTCTGATCGAATGCTGCTTGACGTACTATTACGCCTTAAAAAGCAAGATGAGACGCTAACTTTTCGCCGCTCGTGCCGCGAAGGGATTTGTGGCTCAGATGGTATGAATATTAATGGTAAAAACGGTCTGGCATGTCTTATCAACATGAATACTTTGCCGGAGAAGATTACCATTCGTCCACTACCAGGATTGCCGGTTGTTCGTGATCTTGTGGTCGACATGAATCAGTTTTATGAGCAATACGAAAAGATCCATCCTTATCTCATTAATGATCAGCCAGCGCCACCGACTGAGCGTCTACAGACGCCAGAAGAGCGTGAAAGACTTAATGGGTTATATGAGTGTATCTTGTGTGCTTGCTGCTCGACGTCTTGCCCTTCATTCTGGTGGAACCCTGATAAATTCTTAGGACCGTCAGCACTACTTAACGCTTATCGCTTCGTTGCTGATAGCCGCGATAGTGACACTCAAGCCCGATTGGCCCGTCTTGATGATCCGTTCAGCTTATTCCGTTGCCGCGGCATCATGAACTGTGTCAGTGTCTGTCCTAAAGGCTTGAACCCGACCCGCGCTATTGGTCATCTACGTAATCTCTTGATTGATCTCGCGGGCTAGTGGACTTAATGAGCGACGCTATTGTTTAATAATTCACTTATTGTGCCTTTATCAACTGATAAGGGCATTTTTTATAAGAGTTAATCACGGTAGGGGTCAATAAGTATTGCAATTTTAGACCGTATTTAGAGCTTGCTAGTGAGTATGATAAAAAGTCGTCGGCATGATGACGATTATTTACTAGGTAAATACTAACTATTGAGCAAACAAACTATGGTGAGTTTTTTTGACATGTTACTCTATCGAGCAGTATGGAAATAGGACCGATTATTGCAAGGTTATCGCTTGGTTATTGAATAGTTACCACATGGTTGTGATGTCAAGGTGGTTATGTAAATATAGTTGAAATAACAGCCAGTGATTCCCAATAATTAACTATATACCTTATGTAATCTATGTAACTTGTATAACTGATGACAATTACGGCACAATAACGTAGTTATTTATAAAGTAACCATTTATGAAGTGGCTAGTTATAAAATTTACATAGGATAATAGGTAGCTGTAGAGCAATAATTGTCAGTAAAAAGGTAGCGAGATGATAAAGGCTAGAAAAGTCCTCGAGTCTAACGCTCAATCATCGAGCTAATGGAATGACGATAGGTTACGGATAGCCTACATTCAACCGTGACCATAGCCTTTAAAATTAACCTATTCATTTATTTTTAAATATCAAACTGTACACTCTCTTCACTCAATCCAAATAGAAAATACTATGACTACAATCACTAATGACGCTGCAACGTCTGCGCTTACTGAGTTGTCAGCAGATAACGCCAGCTATATTGAAGCCCTCTACGAACAGTATTTAACAGACCCTGAAAGTGTTGATAGCCAGTGGCAAAGTTACTTCAAACAATATGAAAGTGATAATGACGCGCTACACAATGCCATTCAAGATCAGTTTTTATTACTTGCCCGCAATCAATCAGCCAATAAAGGCGCTCCTGCCGCTGCCAGTACTTCCTCACAGGCAGATCCCAAACAGATGGGGGTGCAAAAACTTATCTCTGCTTACCGCCGCCGCGGTCATCGCCGAGCTCAGCTTGACCCATTAGGCCTGCATCCACGCGCAGAGGTTGAAGATTTGACCTTAGCTTTTCACGGATTGTCTGAAGCTGATCTTGACACCGTCTTTCCTACCAGTGACTTAAATATTGGTAAATCTGAAGCGTCACTCAAAGAGATTATCGACATCATGGAGCGGGTATACTGCCGCCATCTTGGTGTTGAATATATGCACGTGACCACGGCTGAAGAAAAAAGCTGGATGGAGAAATACCTAGAAGAAAATCTAGGTTATATCAAATTTGACGATGACAAAAAACGTTCTATCTTAGAGCGTCTTACCGCTGCTGAAGGTCTAGAGAAGTATTTGGCCCGTAAGTATACTGGGGTAAAACGTTTTGGTCTTGAAGGCGGGGAAAGTTTCATCCCAGCAGTCAATGAGCTGATTCAGCGCGCTGGTAGTGGCGGTACTAAAGAGATGGTCATCGGTATGGCCCACCGCGGACGTTTGAACCTTTTGGTGAATATCCTTGGTAAAAACCCTGCGGATCTTTTTGACGAATTTGATGGTAAAGTGCAGCCTGAAAAAGGCTCAGGCGATGTGAAGTATCACAACGGCTATTCATCAAATGTCATGACCCCAGGTGGAGAGGCGCACTTGGCCCTCGCCTTTAACCCGTCGCATTTGGAGATTGTCTCGCCTGTATTAGAAGGGTCAGTGCGCGCGCGTCAAGTGCGTCGCCAAGATACCTCAGGTAACCTTGTGTTGCCGATTGTTGTGCATGGTGATGCCGCGTTTGCAGGTCAAGGTGTGGTGCAAGAGACCTTCCAGATGTCACAAACTCGCGCTTACTCAACAGGCGGCACGCTCCATATCGTCATCAACAACCAAGTTGGCTTCACCACCAGCCGCCAAGAAGATGCACGCTCTACTGAATACTGTACTGATGTCGCAAAAATGGTGCATGCGCCAATCTTGCACGTTAATGGTGATGATCCTGAAGCGGTGGTGTTTGCGGCGCAGTTGGCCTTAGATTACCGTCAGAAGTTCCATAAAGACATCGTGATCGACCTCTTCTGCTATCGCCGTAACGGTCATAACGAAGCAGATGAGCCGTCTGCTACCCAGCCACTGATGTATTCTGTCATCAAAAAGCTACCTTCAACCCGCGCTCTATATGCCAAGAAATTAATTGACGAAGGCATTATCGATAGCGAGCAAGAAAAGAATCTAGAAGACGAATATCGTGAGTCGTTAGACAAAGGCGAGTATGTCGCCAGCGCGCTCGTTCGTGAGCCAAATCCAGACCTTTATGTGGACTGGAGCCCTTATCTAGGTCATGAGCTAGAAGATGACTGGGACACTAGTGTCGATATTGATAAGCTAAAAGCTTATGGTCGCCGCATGGCAGAGCTGCCAGAAGGCTTCAAGCTTCAGCGCCAAGTTCAAAAAGTCGTGGAACAGCGCCTTGCTATGCAGACTGGCGAAGAGCCACTGAACTGGGGCGCGGCTGAGACGTTGGCTTATGCCAGCTTGGTCGACGACAACTATCTGGTACGCATCACCGGTGAGGACGTGGGCCGTGGTACATTCTCGCATCGTCATAGCGAGCTGTACAATATGAATGATGGCAGCATGTACGTGCCATTGTCACATCTAAGTGAGAACCAATCACGCTTTGCTACCTATAATTCATTGCTATCAGAAGAAGCCGTACTGGCCTTTGAGTATGGCTACGCTACTACCGTGCCAAAAGCACTGATTATCTGGGAAGCGCAGTTTGGTGATTTCGTTAACGGCGCCCAAGTGGTTATCGATCAATTTATCTCTAGCGGTGAGACCAAATGGCAGCGCGTCTGCGGTCTAACGATGCTATTGCCGCATGGCTTTGAAGGGCAGGGTCCTGAGCATTCATCTGCTCGCTTGGAGCGCTTCTTGCAGCTTTGCGCAGAAGATAATATGCAGGTGATTACGCCCACGACACCAGCCCAGATATTCCATGCCCTACGTCGTCAGGCAGTCAGACCTATTCGTAAGCCTCTTATTGTGATGTCACCGAAGAGCTTGCTACGTCATAAGCTAGCGACCTCCGCGCTTGAAGAGCTAGCCAATGGTAAGTTTGAGACGGTATTGCCAGAAGTGGATAAAATGGACAATGACAAGGTGACTCGTCTAGTCCTATGCGGCGGTAAGGTCTACTATGACTTACTGGAGCAGCGTCGTGAGCTTGGTCTTGAGCATGTCGCTATCGTCCGTATTGAGCAGCTGTATCCACTGCCAGAAGCTCGCCTAATCCAAGAGTTTGAAAAGTATCCAAACCTCGAACAGATCGTCTGGACACAAGAAGAGCCATTGAATCAGGGCGCTTGGTATTACTTAGCACCGCACATGTTCCGCATTGTCGTGCCGCACCCAACTCGCGCTAAAGTGGTCGATCCTGTTGCTCGTCCAGCCTCAGCTGCACCAGCGACTGGCTCACCGAAGATTCACGCGCAGCAGCAGCGCAATCTTGTTGCAGGCGGCTTAGGCGTCAGTGTCGATCAGCTGGTATAAAGTAAAATGACCTAAAGAAGTAGTCGATGGTGGGTTGATTTTAGCTCACCATCGATGGGTCAAAGATTATGCCTGACGTGGTTGCTCAGAATAGCTTAAGTAAATATGATCTAAGTAAAAAGTGGCCGTATTACGTGGTTGAATTACATAGTGACCCAATTAAATTGCCTTTATTTATCTAAAAATATTGTGCTGCCAAATTTCACCATATATAAAAATTTATATCATAAGGAGTCATTCCATGGCTGAGATTAAAGCCCCAGTCTTTCCAGAGTCAGTAGCAGACGGTACCATCGTAGAATGGCACGTTAGCGAAGGCGAGCAAGTAAGTCGTGATGATGTACTAGCTGAGATTGAAACCGATAAAGTTGTATTAGAGGTTGTTGCCCCTGATGATGGTGTCGTCACCAAAATCGTTAAACAAGTGGATGACACCGTACTATCAGACGAGCTAATCGGTGAGTTTGAAGCTGGTGCTACCGCTGATAGCGCTGGTTCAGAAAGTAACGATGAAGCCAATGCCGACACCACTATTGATCCTAAAGGAGTCGCTGCTCCTGTAGAGAAAAAACAACAGACTGATGGCGGACAGCCAAGCCAAGGTGATCAGGCTGAAGCTGATCATAAAGACCAAAGCCCAGCAGTTCGTAAAGCGGCTAAAGAGTCTGGTGTTGATCCAAAAAATGTTCAAGGCAGTGGTCGTAATGGCCGCGTGACCAAAGCAGATATGGCCAGCCCAACCCTAAAAGCGGACAGCTCTATCAAATCTGATAGTGGCCGACCTGTAGCTGAGTCTGTCGGTGAACGTACTGAAAAACGCGTGCCAATGACGCGTCTTCGTAAGCGCGTCGCTGAGCGTCTATTGTCTGCGACACAAGAAACAGCCATGCTCACCACCTTCAATGAAGTGAACATGAAGCCGCTCATGGACATGCGTAGCAAGTATAAAGATCAGTTTGAGAAGCGTCATGGCACGCGACTAGGCTTTATGTCGCTATTTGTCAAAGCAGCTACCGAAGCCCTTAAGCGCTTCCCAGCAGTGAACGCCTCTATCGATGGTGATGACATTGTTTATCATGGCTACTATGATGTTGGTGTGGCTGTATCTTCAGACCGTGGTTTGGTCGTGCCTGTACTTCGTGACACTGACCGCATGAGCATGGCGGACGTTGAGAGCGGCATCCGTGAATTCGCGGGTAAAGCACGCGATGGTAAGTTGACTCTAGAAGAGATGACTGGTGGTACGTTCACCATTACTAATGGTGGGGTATTCGGCTCACTGATGTCGACGCCAATCTTGAATCCACCGCAGACCGCTATTTTGGGTATGCATGCTATCAACGAGCGCCCAATGGCTGTCAATGGTGAAGTGGTCATCCTACCTATGATGTACTTGGCATTATCTTATGATCACCGAATGGTTGATGGTAAAGATGCTGTGCAGTTCTTGGTGACTATCAAAGAATTGGTCGAAGACCCAACTCTGCTATTACTTGACCTATAAGGTCACAAGGCTTGTATCGGCGATAGTTGATACAAGCTTTTTGCATTAATATGCTTTCGATATTATAAGTTCAATTATTTTTATTACATTTCTCATTCTTATAAACAGTGGGTAGAACTATGAAAGATAATTATGATTTAGTAGTGATTGGCGGTGGCCCTGGTGGTTATGAAGCCGCTATCCGTGCTGGTCAACTTGGTATGAGTGTCGCTTGTATTGACAAGCGCGTTTATAAAGGCGAACCTGCGCTTGGTGGTACATGCTTAAACGTAGGCTGTATCCCGTCAAAGGCCCTTTTAGAGTCGTCGCATCGTTATGAAGCAGCGCAGCATGAACTGGCTGACCACGGTATCTCAACTGGCGAAGTTAGCATTGATGTTGCCAAGATGCTCGAGCGTAAAGAAGCTATCGTCAAGCAGCTTACTGGCGGCGTTGCTATGCTGCTTAAAGGCAATGGCGTAGATTGGCTACAAGGCTGGGGTACGCTAGTAGACGCTAAGGGCAGCGATAAAAAAGTTAAATTTACCGCGCTTGAAGACGAATCTGAGACCACCATTACTGCTAAGTACGTTATCTTGGCTTCAGGCTCAGTACCTATTGAGATTCCAGTAGCGAAAACTGACGGCGAGCATATCGTCGATTCTACTGGTGCCTTAGACTTCACTGAAGTGCCTAAGCGTTTGGGTGTAATCGGTGCTGGGGTCATTGGTCTAGAGCTTGGTTCAGTTTGGCGTCGTCTTGGCGCTGAAGTCGTAGTATATGAAGCTTTACCAGAGTTCCTAGCTGCGGCAGATAAAGATGTGGCTAAAGAAGCAGGCAAGTTATTTAAAAAGCAAGGCTTAGACATCCGCGTCAATACCAAAGTGACCAATGCTGAAGTGAAAGATGGTCAAGTGGTCGTCACTAGTGAAAAAGATGGCGAAACATCTGATGAGAGCTTTGATAAGCTAATCGTTTGTGTTGGTCGCCGCGCCTATTCAGAAAAGCTATTGGCTGATGACTGTGGTATCAAACTCACAGATCGCGGCTTAGTGGACGTCAATGAGCAATGCAAGACCAGCCAAGATGGTGTCTATGCTATCGGTGACTTGGTCCGTGGCCCAATGCTTGCGCACAAAGCGATGGAAGAGGGCATGATGGCGGTCGAGCGCATCCATGGTGAGAAGCCTCAGGTCAATTATGACACGATTATCAATGTCATCTATACTCACCCAGAGATTGCTTGGGTAGGTCTTAACGAGCAAGAAGCTAAAGATCAAGGCTATGACGTTAAGTCAGGCTCATTTAGCCTAGCCGCTAATGGCCGTGCACTAGCGCAAGGTGAAGGTCAAGGCTTTATTAAAGTCGTCGCAGATGCGAAGACTGATCGCTTATTAGGTATGCATGCTATCTCAGCGGGTGCTGGTGATATCGTGCATCAAGGTATGATCGCAATGGAGTTCGTTTCAAGTATTGAAGACCTACAACTCATGACCTTTGCGCATCCTACAATCTCTGAAGCGGTTCATGAAGCTGCCTTGTCAGCAGATGGCCGAGCGATTCATGCTATTCAGCGCAAAAAACGTAAGTAATATAAAGTTTAAAGTGTTAACGCCTTGCCAAGTTTAAGACAGTTTTGAGGTTGTGACTCTGTCTTACTTG
Organism: Psychrobacter pygoscelis; assembly: GCF_004335015.1. GTDB lineage: Bacteria > Pseudomonadota > Gammaproteobacteria > Pseudomonadales > Moraxellaceae > Psychrobacter > Psychrobacter pygoscelis. Next base: position 631,427 of record NZ_RQRU01000002.1, on the reverse strand, counting down.
GTAGGCGTATTATTACTATTTCTTCTTAACTTACCCTTAGCAGCTTATAAAACCAATTAAGCTGTGAGTGTGAGTACTAACAACAAGGACTTATTCAATGAATTTACATGAATACCAAGCAAAACTATTATTAGAAAGCTATGGCTTACCTATTCAAAAAGGGATTATTGCTCATAATGGCGATGAAGCCGCAGCAGCATTTGACAAAACGCCAACGGACATGGCGGTCATCAAAGCGCAGGTTCATGCCGGCGGCCGTGGTAAAGCAGGCGGCGTAAAAATCGCTAAGACTCGTGAAGAAGCTAAGCAAATCGCAGAAGAATTAATCGGTAAAAACTTAGTGACTTACCAGACTGATGCTGAAGGTCAGCCAGTCAACTTCGTATTAGTCGCAGAAGACATGTATCCTGTACAGAATGAATTGTACCTTGGTGCAGTTGTCGATCGTTCATCTCGCCGCATTACCTTCATGGCCTCTACAGAAGGTGGTGTTGAGATTGAAAAGGTAGCAGAAGAAACACCAGAGAAGATCTTCAATGTTACAGTTGACCCATTGGTCGGTCTTCAGCCTTATCAAGCTCGCGAAATGGGCTTCAAACTTGGTCTAGAAGGCAAACAGATCAATCAATTCGTTAAATTGATGACTGGCGCTTATAAAGCCTTTATCGAAAATGATATCGAAATGATTGAAATCAACCCGCTGGCCATTCGTGAAAACGGTGAGCTTGCTTGTGTTGATGGCAAAATCGGTATCGACTCAAATGCCTTATTCCGTCAAGCTAAAATCGCTGATCTTCGTGACAAATCACAAGAAAACGAGCGTGAGCTAAAAGCCTCTGAATTTGACCTAAACTACGTCGCTCTAGAAGGTAACATCGGCTGTATGGTCAATGGTGCTGGTCTTGCAATGGCCACCATGGACATCATCAAGCTCTATGGCGGTAAACCAGCTAACTTCCTAGATGTAGGCGGCGGAGCAACTAAAGATCGCGTTGTTGAAGCGTTCAAAATCATCCTAGAAGACAGTAGTGTTGAAGGGGTGTTGATCAACATCTTCGGTGGTATCGTTCGCTGCGACATGATCGCTGAAGCTATTATCGCTGCGGTCAAAGAAGTTGACGTTCAAGTTCCTGTGGTCGTCCGTCTAGAAGGTAACAACGCTGAGAAAGGCGCACAACTACTAGAAGAATCAGACGTGAAGATCATCTCGGCTCAAGGCCTATCAGACGCCGCCCAAAAAATCGTTGATGCTGTAAAAGCGTAAACTATAGCGGTTTTAACAGTCTTGCAAAATATTGATTGCAGAATATATAAGCCCTAGCCGCTAGTCAGGCAGGGCAACCAATTAGGAGTTATAAATGAGTGTATTAATTGATAAAGACACCAAAGTATTGGTGCAGGGATTCACTGGTAAAAACGGTACGTTTCACTCTGAGCAAGCGATTGAATACGGCACTAAGATCGTCGGCGGTGTGACCCCAGGTAAAGGCGGTCAAACGCACCTAGGCCTTCCTGTCTTCAATACCATGGCAGAAGCTATGGAAGCCACTCAAGCGGACGCTACTGTTATCTATGTACCAGCACCATTTGTACTAGATTCAATCGTTGAAGCAGTAGACGCGGGCGTTAAGCTTGTCGTGGTCATCACTGAAGGTGTACCAACGCTAGATATGCTAAAAGCCAAACGCTACATTGAGCAAGCGGGCGACGTGAAAATGGTCGGTCCAAACTGCCCAGGCGTCATCACACCAGGTCAGTGCAAAATCGGTATTATGCCAGGCCATATCCATCAGCCAGGTAAAGTCGGTATCATCTCACGCTCTGGTACTTTGACGTATGAAGCCGTCGCGCAGACCACTAAGCTTGGCTTTGGTCAGTCTACTTGTATCGGTATCGGTGGTGATCCAATCCCAGGCATGAACCAAATCGACTGCTTAAAACTGTTCCAAGAAGATCCACAAACTGAAGCTATCGTCTTGATCGGTGAGATCGGTGGTACAGCTGAAGAAGAAGCCGCCGCTTACATTAAAGAGCACGTTACCAAACCTGTGGTTGGTTATATCGCTGGTGTAACAGCGCCTAAAGGTAAGCGTATGGGCCATGCTGGTGCGATCATCTCTGGTGGCCAAGGTACGGCTGAAGAGAAATTTAAAGCCTTTGAAGATGCTGGCATCGCTTATACTCGCGACCCATCAAAAATCGGTGAAAAAGTTAAAGAAGTTACAGGTTGGTAGTCGTTACCTTTCTGTAATACTTAAGCAGCAATATGTCCTTGATAACTTTACAGAGACACCCCTATAATGGGGTGTTTTTTTATAACTTGACTCAAGTATACTTATGAAGAATAAAATTTTAGTCACTGGCGGTGTTGGTTATATTGGCTCTCACACCTGTATCGAACTTATTAACGCTGGTTTCGACATTGTTGTCTATGACAATTTATCCAATAGTAGTATTGAGGCATTACATCGTGTAGAGAGTATTGTGGGTCAAAGTATTGAATTTATTGAAGGGGATATATTAGATTATTCCTTATTGGACCACGTATTTAAGACTTATGAATTCTTTGCCGTTATTCATTTTGCAGGTCTCAAAGCAGTAGGTGAGTCCGTCGCAAAACCGCTACTATATTATAAGAATAATGTGACTGGCACGCTTAACTTGCTAGAAGTCATGCAACGATACAGTGTCAAAAATTTTGTTTTTTCTTCCTCAGCTACTGTCTATGGTGATCCTGAAACCCTTCCTATTGTAGAGACTGCTCCTAGGTCTTGTACTAATCCTTATGGTCAATCAAAGCTAACCGTTGAATATATATTAGAAGACCTAGCACAGTCAGATCCAACTTGGAATATAGTAAGCTTGCGCTACTTTAATCCTGTTGGCGCTCATAAGTCTGGTCTTATCGGTGAAGACCCTAATGATATTCCTAATAATTTGATGCCATATATCAGTCAAGTTGCTGTTGGGAAGCTCAAGCAGTTAAGCATATTCGGCAACGACTATGACACTGTAGATGGGACAGGGGTACGCGACTTTATTCATGTTGTAGATTTAGCTAATGGTCATGTTGCTGCATTAGACTATTTAGTCAATCATCAAGCTATTGGCTTTCTCCCTATCAACCTTGGTACTGGGAAAGGAACATCAGTATTAGAATTAGTTCATGCGTTTATTGAGTCTACAGGCGTAGATGTGCCTTATCAATTTGTAGATAGAAGACCTGGAGATGTCGCAAGTTGTTATGCCAGTGCTGCTTTTGCAAAAGAGCTGCTAAACTGGAGTGCAGATCTTAATATCGTCGATATGTGCCGTGATACTTGGCAATGGCAAAGTAAGAATCCTAAGGGTTATACTAGCGAGTCATTCTCTTAAATTGGTAATATTGTTTTATATAATCTCAGTCTTAAACAAGAGTTATTTATGAGTATTTTTATCCAAGTAGGTCATCGTTCGTCTTATTCAAAAGTGTTGATGGAGAAGATGTACGAAAGAGGGCTTAGCCAGCCAGTCAATAGTTATACACATCAACTCACTTGCGATCAAGTTACTGAGACCTTAGATAAAGTATTGTCTAAGGGGTCAGAATCAGGTGCTAATCATAAGTTAGCAGATAATATCATAGTGGATTTATTGTTGGCTAATTTAGACTTAGAAAACTGGGGGTGGGAGTCAGAAAAGAATTTATCTGCTTTAAGCTATTGGAAGCAAATAGAAGTACAAGCAAATTTTATATTAATATTTGATCACCCTAAATATGTATTGCAAAATATTAAAAGCGCCTCACTATCAGATATTGTTAGTATTATGGAAGAATGGACTCAATATCATCAGGATTTATTGACATTTTATGAGGATAATGAAGATTGCTTACTTGTGGAAGGTATAGGGGCATTTAAATACTTTTCTAAGCTCAAAGATAATTTAATAGAAAGAGAACCTACCTTACTATTAAAAAGTGGCTGGCAAATTCCAACGACGTCTACCTCTTTGGAATTAGATGATATTCTTGATCCATTGTTAAAATTAATTATTGAAGAGTTGTTGAAATATTTTCCGAAGGCTATTCAAGTTTATAATAAGTTATTAGAAAAATCTTTTATCAAATCAAGCAATCCAATTTATAAGTCTAAAAAGCCACTTTTAGAGGATTTAGTCACCTCCTTAATTAGTGTCCATTCCAATAAAAATACAATCGTTGAAGAGCTCAATACTATTAAAGAAGACAACATAAATTTAAATAATAAAATAAATGAATTAAGTAAAAATCTTAATCAACAAATAGACATAAACGAGCAGATTAAAAATGAGCTATTGTCTAAAAAGAGTGAAATTGTAGAGATTGAGAAGGAATTAAGCTCAAAATCTACTCAAAAATCTAACGATGTAATACTAGAACAGGAAAATATAGATTTAAAACATGAAAATGAAATAGTAATTAAACAGATGCATCAATTACAAGAAGAGCTAGAGAGGTATTATATTGGAGATAAGAATTTAGAAGATAAAAAAAATGATGAGTTAAACTCTTTGGACTCTGCACAATCTGAAGTTAGAAAATATTATGGTGCTGCAGAAAGAGTTAAACAAGATCTTCCTTATCGACTAGGTTCAACAATAGTAAAGCACTCAAAATCTCCTGAAAAGTTAGTGAAATTACCTTTTGAGTTAGCTAAAGAATACTATCTATTTTTTAATAATAATAGTAAAAATCTACCTGAATTAGATGAATATACAGATGTTTATGAGGCAGAGAAAATAAAAAATCACTTATCATATAGACTGGGTAAGATATTAGTAGATAGTATGCAATCACCTACTGAGCTTCTCACTATGCCATTCAAACTTAGTAGAGAGTCGATTAATTTTAAAAGAAAGCAATTTAAGATAAGAGCATAGTGTTAAAGATCCTATTAATAAATATTGTCTCTAATATATTTAGGTAATTTAAAAAGGTTGCAGTGATGTTGGGAAGAAATTTATAAGTACTCTGTTTGCGTAGATATAGCAAGCTAGAGAAGTCTACCTCAGTATCACGCTTGACTCATATAGTCAATCCTGTTCAGAATCGGTACATCGCGAGGCACTAATATAGAATTTCTAGTTAGATATTCTGATGCACTTAAGGTGAGCGTCAGCTTATATCCATGACTCTGAGTTAAGTCTTGAGTGGCTTGATGATACGTATCTTTTTTATTTTCATCTGACTATTTAAGAGTGATACGAAAGCTATTGGTTAAATAATAGAGGTAAATTAATTATGGCTATGTTGAAAAAAAAAATAGTCGGAGTGCATTTCGATCAAGAAGTTTCTAAAAATTTATATGAAGTTTCTCCCTTATTACATGAATTAGGCGAGAGTCCACTTTGGAACAATAGTCTTCAAACCCTATTTTGGGTTGATATACTGGCTGATAGACTTTATTCAAAAAATAGCATTAGTAATGAGATTAGCTTTTGGGATATGCCTCACACAGTTACTGCTATTGCTACTGATAAAACATTTAAAAATATTTTATGGCTGATCTCTGAAAGTGCGCTAGTAAGATTTAATGTTTTGACAGGTGAGTATGTGACAATGTTAAAGTTCAAATTAGATAAGGGTTACAGAACTAATGATGGTCACGTAGGACCAGATGGTAAGTTTTGGTTTGGCACAATGAAACGTCAACCAGACTTAGGTAGAGGTCAGGTATATACGATTGATAAATCGGGAGAATTAAATCTAATTATTGACGGTATTTCTATTCCTAATACTTTTTGTTGGTTGAATAATAGTAAATTAGTTATTTCAGATTCTTTAACTCAGAGAAGCATGATTTGGGAAGATTTTAATAAATTAAACCATAGACGAGATTTTATAAATTTATCTAATACATTAGGAACTCCTGATGGAGGAGCTGTTGATGAAACAGGAAATATCTGGATTGCGTTCTGGGGTTTAGGTAAGATTGCTTGTGTCTCGCCCGAAGGTGAGCAACTTCAGGAAATACATTTACCTGTTTCTCAACCTTCGAGCTGTTGTTTCGGCGGCATTAATAACGATGTATTATTTATAACTACTGCAAGAGAGGGGTTAACTTCAATTGAGATAGAGAAGTATCCACATTCTGGTAAAGTTTTTTATGTGAAGCTTTCAGCAAGAGGAATACCTTTGAAGGATTTTAGTTTGGAGTTAGTATGTTAGCAAGTATAGTAATCCGTACTTATAATGAAGAAAAATATCTTGACCAGCTATTGACGCTATTATTTTCACAGAAGTGTGAGCTTATAGATATGGAGGTTGTGATTGTCGACTCTGGATCTACTGACGCTACGCTAACAATTGCAAAAAAATATCCTTGTCGTATAACTTATATCAAAAAATCAGAGTTTACATATGGGAGGTCTTTAAACGTTGGTTGTAAATTTGCTAAAGGTGATTTTTTAGTTTTTATTAGTGGTCATTGTTTGCCTGTTAACAGTAGCTGGTTAGATGAGCTTGTAAAGCCACTTATCGAAAATAAAGCAAGTTATAGCTATGGTAGGCAAGAAGGAAAAGATACTACCAAGTTTTCAGAATATCAGCATTTTGATAAATATTTTCCAACCTACGATAAAATACCACAGAAAGGTTATTTTTGTAATAATGCTAACTCAGCTATAAAAAGAGAAGCATGGGAGGTATTTAAATTTAATGAACAACTTACAGGTCTTGAGGATATGTACTTAGCGAAACAATTAAAGGAAGCAGCTTATGATATAGCTTATGTTTCTCGTGCTTCTGTATATCATATTCATGATGAAAATTGGAAACAAGTACGGAATAGGTATGAGAGAGAGGCTTATGCATTGAGGCATATTATGCCAGAGTTGCATTTTACGAAAAAAGATTTTTTACGATATTTTATGGCAAGTGTTCTTTCTGACTCCTCAATTGCGATTAAAGAGAAAGTTTTTTGGAGTAAGCTTCCTGAAGTTGTAATGTTTAGACTAATGCACTATTTGGGTACTTATAAAGGCAATCATGAGACACGTAAGCTCTCTTCAAAAATGAAACACCATTATTTTTACCCAAAAGACATAGAGAAAGACTATTATGAATAAAAAAATTGTTGCTCTTCTTCCAATGAAAGCTAATAGTACAAGAGTTAGAGGGAAAAATTTTAAAGATTTTTGCGGTAAGCCTTTATTTAGATGGATATTAGATAGTTTATTAGCACTCGATGAAATTGACTTAGTTGTTATCAATACTGATGCGAAGGATATTCTAGTAGAGAACGGATTAGGATATACTGAACGAGTTTTAATCCGAGATCGTAAACCAGAAATTTGTGGGGATGATGTCTCTATGAATCTAGTATTAGCAGACGACGTAGCAAATATTGATGCAGATATTTATTTAATGACTCATACTACTAATCCTCTTTTAAGCTCTCAAACTATCAGAAAAGCTATACATCAGTTCTCAACTGCTCAAGATAATGGGGAAGCTGATTCCCTATTTACTGTAAATAAACTTCAAACTCGCCTTTATAGAGAAGACTGTTCTGCCATTAATCATGACCCTAATAACCTTATTCCTACTCAAAACCTAGAACCATGGTACGAAGAAAACTCTAATCTATATCTATTTGATAGAACTAGTTTTAATCAGACTAATGCCAGAATTGGTAAAAAGCCTAAGATGATGGTTACACCTGCTCTAGAGTCTTCTGATATTGATACACTAGATGATTGGGAAAAAGCAGTAATGGCTGCACAGTACTTAATACATAAAGGCTTAATTAATAACAAGTAAGGAATGGAATATGAAAAAAGTTTTGGTTACATGCCCCCCAATGTTGGGTATGTTAGAGGAGTTTATAGGACCTGCAGAGGAATTGGAATTAGAACTTCATGCCGCTAAAACTGCGCAAGTACTATCGGAAGCAGAGTTAATTAAGTTGCTTCCAGAATATGATGGATGGATTATTGGCGATGACCCTGCTACCTACAGTGTGTTTAGCAAAGCTCAATCTGGTAAATTACGCGCAGCAGTAAAATGGGGTATAGGAATTGATAATGTTGATTTTGAAGCCTGTAAGACGTTAGGTATACCAATTACTAACACTCCTAATATGTTTGGTTCGGAAGTAGCCGATGTGGCAATAGCATTAATGATAGGCTTAGCAAGACAAACATATTATATAGATCGTGAGATCCGTCAAGGCTTTAACTGGCCTAAACCAGCAGGTATGAGTATAAGTGGCAAAAAAATAGGTATTGTTGGTTTCGGCGATATAGGCTTTAATACTGCTAAGCGCTTAATGGGGTTTGATGTTTCAGTCACGGCTTACGATCCTAGTATTGAAGGAAATAAGGGGCTTGAATATGTGACGCGTAAAACTTGGCCAGAAGGAATAGATGAGTTGGATTTTTTAATTTTAACTTGTGCATTGAATAAAAATAACTATCACATGCTAAATAAAGATACGCTTAAATTAATGAAGAAAGGTAGTCAGATAGTCAATGTCGCTCGAGGACCTCTTATTGATGAGGTAGCATTAATTGAAGCGTTACAATCTGACCATATTACAGCAGCAGCTTTGGATGTTTTTGAAGTAGAGCCATTACCAAACGATTCTGCCCTACGCTCTATGCCTCATTGTATTTTTGGCTCTCACAATGGTTCAAATACCGTTGAAGGTGTTAGACGAGCCAGTTACAAGGCATTAGAAGAATTATCTAAGTTTTTTAAAGAGTTGGATAAAAATGATTAAGCCACGTTATGCCCTTATTACGGGTGCCAATGGTGGAATTGGTAAAGCTTTATGTACTGCTTTTAGTGATGAAGGTTACCATGTTATTGCTACTGATAAACAGGATGCAGCTTGCTCAGATTTAGATTTTAAAAAGTATATAGTTTTAAACTTGTCTGATTATGTCAATAATGAACAGTATGCTGCTAATAAGAATTTAGAGATATCCGAAGCACTACCAAGCCATCAATTACATTGTTTACTAAACAATGCAGCCATACAAATACTTGGCAGTGTTAACTCTCTTACTAGATCTGACTGGCATACAACACTCAACGTAAACCTGCAAGCTCCTTTCTTTCTAACACAGTCATTGTTACCACAATTAGAGAATGCTAAAGGCTCGGTAGTTAATATCAGCAGTATTCATGCAAAACTTACTAAACCAAATTTTGTTGCTTATGCAACTAGTAAGGCGGCGTTGTCTGCTTTAACTAGGTCAATGGCGGTTGATTTAGGGCCTCGAGTTAGGGTTAATGCAATTGAACCTGCGGCAGTCGCAACAGATATGCTAAAAGCTGGGTTTAATGGTAAGCCTGAGCTTTTAACACGACTAGAAAACTATCATCCAGTTAAAAGAATTGGTGAACCACATGAAATCTCTCAACTTGCGGTTTTTTTAGCTAGTGATAAATCAAAATTTATCCAAGGTAGTTGTATTGATATTAGTGGAAGTATTAGCAACTCCTTGCATGATCCTATTTTCGAGGCATAGAATGACTCCAAAAGTTACAGTTGTAATACCAATGTATAATTCACAATCTTTTATTCAAAGTACACTTTTATCAATACAAAATCAGACTATGCATAATTTTGAATGTATAGTAGTAAATGACTCTTCTACTGATGATAGTGTTGGTATATTTAAAAAGTATTTTTCTAGTGACAAAAGATTTCATTTAATCTCATTAAGGGCTAATTCAGGAGCTTGTACAGCTCGTAACGTTGGGTTAAGACGCGCTAAAGGTAAATTTATTTGTTTTTTAGATGCAGATGACCTAATGATGAAGGAGTCTTTAGAGTATAGAGTATCTACTTTAGAACAGATTCATGATGACTTGATTATAGGTACTTATTGTGGATCCGAGACTATTTCGGAAGATATTATGGAGCCTCCTAAGAAAAGTGAGTTCAAATCTTCTAAATATAAAGACTTTGTAACATCAGGTGGAGCTTGTCCTTTTAATTCAAATCAACCAATGTTTATAACTGAGCTGTTAAAAAAAACAGGTGGATTTGATGAAAAATTAGAGCAACAAGGTGAAGATTATGAGTACTGGATAAGAATATTACGTTTAGGATATTATTTTATACTCACTCCTTATAAACTTGTATGCTATAGAAATAGGCGTGGAAGTACGGTTAGGCAGAATGTACTGAACCATTTAGATGTTTCATACAGATGGCAGAAGGAAGTCTATGAAGACTATTCAGAGAAAGACTATGCCTTCCTGTATGACAAACCCTTATCCTTTTACAAGTTGCAATTCGATGTAGCAAACAGGGTTTTTGAGTTTATTGGAATGGCTTTGGCATCGGGTAAAAATGAAATTGATTTAGTAGATATTCTAATAGAGAAATTACCTAGTTATAAGCTTTTTTTATATAGATATAGAAACGCTCAAGATATTATTATGAGAGGTGTAAAACGACAAAAAATTGATATAAATGACGTTTCATATTATGAAGAGAAGGTTAAGTCGGTATTACAATTGTATGACAAGAAAATTAAGAATCTTTCTTTACCAATAAATAGCGGCTGTAACGATATGTGGCTTTCTCGTAACTATAAAGTCAGATATAATCCTAAGTTGGTTTTCTTGCCTCATAAGGACTATCATGTTTGGACAATAAGTCTATTAGAAGGTATTTTAATTGATAGTGGTATTGACTATGAAGTAGTTGATTTAAGTTGTCATTATCGAGATGAAAGAGTAAGGGAAAAAGCAAAAGAGCTCGATATTAATCTAATAGGTTATTCTAATTGGATTCTATCCCAGAGCCCCACTGATCTCATAGTAAGTTTCAATGATTGGGATCCAATTGTGAGGTCGATAATTAAATGCGCACAATTTTCTGGAATTTGTACAGCTACTATTGTTGAGGGAATTCAAGACTACCTAGATGCTGATACCGGACAAGAAAGACACGCTTATAGGTGTAGTGATTATGTATTTTTACCTGGCAATTTTGATAAAAAATACTTCGCTGATAGTTCTCAAAATCTTTCTGTAATGGGTTTGCCGAGAGTTCAAAAAATCTATAACGATTATAAAAATAAAGTAGCCAATAAACGTTCAGAAAAAAAAGTTTTAGTTAACTGTAATTTTAGTTATGGAGTTTTAGAAGATAAAAGAGATTTATGGCTCAAAGATGTTATTGAGGCATGTATTAATGTAGGTTTAGAACCAGTAATATCTAGGCATCCAGCTGATAAAGGTCAACTATATCCTGAATATGTTACTAAAGGCTCCTTTTATGAAGAGTTAGATAAATGTAAATTTTATGTCTCTAGGTTTGCATCTGGAGTTTTAGAGGCATTAGCAGCGGGATTAAAAGTAATATATTATAACCCTAATATTGAAAAGGTGGATAAGTTTATGAATCCACGGGGAGCATATAGTTTATGTATAAATAAAAAGGAATTAAAAGAGGCTCTGACTAATAAAAATACGAAATATAATCGTGATCTAATTGAAAGGTTTCTAGTAGATCATTGTGGAGATCTGTCATTAATTGATACTAGTAAATTAGTAGAGTTAGCAAAGTTATCTGAATCAACCTACAATGAATGGAAGAAATTCAAAGAGATACATCAGGTTCTTGATATTAGGACAGGTTGCTTCAATAATATTAAAGTCCTTAGAGAGAACTTGGCGGCTTCATACTCAACGGGAGAAGTACAAAATAATGACTTAGTTAGTTTTTTAAAACTTGAGGATACTAAGTTTGTAGGAAAATTGAGTTCAGAAACTGATTCAATGTTACGAGAAGCAAACAGACTATATAGAATTGGAAAATTTAAGGAAGCCAAAGTGATCTTTGAAGATCTAATTGATAGTTCTGAATTCTACGATTTTTTGAAAATAAATATATACCTATGTGAAAAGCAACTGGAAAAATATACATATAGTCAGTCCACTTAAGAACCGGCACGATCCATCCAAACTATCAGCAGCATATTTAAGATTATGACTTCCCCAAATATTCTTCGTAAAAAGTCTTAGAATCACTTAAGCAGGGAGTGAATATCCGTAAGGCTGCCAAGCTCTACAGTATCAGCCCAACGACAATAGCCAATTGGAAGAAAGATATCAGTATTAAACTAGCTAATAGGTCTTCACGTAAAATAGCTGATGAAGCGCTTAAACAAGATATTATCGGTTATCCTGACGATTACTATTATTAAAGAGCTGCTCTACTTGTTTGTAGTAAATCTGGGGTAGGGCTTGCCATTAAACGGCTTGGCTATACCCGTAAAAAAAGCCTTGAATATCCTAAAGCAAGCTGGCTTAAACGATTAGAATGTCAACTAAAGTTTGAGTATTATAAACGTTAGGGTTACTATATTGTTTATATGGAAGAGAGTGGCTTTGAGAAAGAAGTATTACGAGCTTTTGGCTACACCCCCTCAAGATCTACCCTGTATTGACAAGTACAATTGGCAACAAAAGCGTACAACCAATTTCATTGATTTGCTATTGACTAGTTCAAAACAAACGTCAATTGGAAGACAGTTTACCATTGGTTTAAACACACCTTGATTCTTAAGCTCAATCGAAAATGTGTCATCGTGATGGATAGTCCCAGCTTTCATAAGTCACAGTGAATTAGAAAATTACTGAATCGTCACGGATATTGAGCGCTATGGCTACCATCTTACAGCTCCGATTTAAATCCTATTGAAAAGAAATAGGCAAAGGTAATAAAGTTAAGATAAGACTGGTTAAAACATGATCTAAATCGGTTATTCAATAATCTCTGTTGTTACAGTTTTAAGGTAGATTGACTATAGGAGTTACGCAGATCTAGATACTTGGTGATTATTAATCGTTTATTTTTTTGGCTGAACAGTAACGCATATACTGTGATAATAATCTTCAGTTGCCTATACGAGTTAAAATAACGTTATTCTGGGTAGGTCCTAATGCATTATGACTATCAGTAATATGTCTTTGAGATAGCTGCGTAAGCTCATGCCAAGCTATTTAGGTAATAATGACTCGTTGTACGTTAAGTCAAAGATACATTTTGGGCCGTTTGACTTTTTACTAGGGAGTGTTGGCAATTAACGTAAATGTATAAAGGTAGCTGCTAAATAGGGATTAGAAGTAAACGATTCATCTGTTTTTTAGCACGCATGGCAACTTTCTTAGGGTCTTTAAGCTTACAAAACAAGTTCTCGATTAAATGACGCCACTTGTATATCTCTTTATCAAAATCTTGTTGCTTTAAACGAGATTGTTTAGGGGGTATGACAGCTTTACTACCATGAGCTTCTAAATCAAGTAGTAACCAATCCGCATCAAAGGCTCTGTCGGCAAGTAACATCCCAAATTATTTATATTTACTCAAGAGTTTAATACCAGCAATATCGTGCTGTTGTCTCTTTAATAGAGTAAAATCAACAAGATTACCTAACGCCTAAACCATCGCCATGATTTTTGTCGTCATGCCACCTCTGGATTTGCCGATTGCCTGACGACCCCCCTCCTTTTGCAACCTGTCCATGACGATGGACTTTGGCTATTGTGCCATTAATCATGGCATACTCTAAGTCTGTTTCATTTAGGGCGTTAAATATGTGGCTAAACCTGTCACTTTCTACCCATCTGCGGTAACGTTTATAGATACTGTTCGATTTACCAAATTCAAGAGGCAGGTCTTACCATGGCTACCTGTGCGTATAATCAATAGACCAGTTTTGATATATAGTCTGTTATCTACCGCTGTTCTGCCTCGGTCACTATCTTTACTTGCATGATACGGTGTAATTTTTGCCCATTAGGCATCACTTAATGTAATCTAACCATATGGATACGATTACCAAATATTTCCTACATGTCAACACACCCTAATAGAATGACGTGGTAATTTGATTAAATACGATGTAAGAATAGTCCTGAGTATATCAGTCATGATCTGAAGAACTATGCAGATCAGCAAGGTATAGCCACTGAATACAGTGAACCTGACAATACTTAATAAAATAGACATGTAGAGCGCTTTTACAAAACTGTGTGATACGACTAGCTGAATCAAGAGTTGTTTGAGAGTTGAGATCAAGTAAGAAAACAGGACTATAATACCGAGAAACCCGATATGGGTAATGGTAGCTTTACGTCTATTCAGAAACTTAATATGGGAGCTTAATTCTACTTATTTAATGTTTTGAATTTGGGGGTATTTCCAAACTAGGGTTCAAAAAGGACTGATCATGAAGTCTCTAAAACTGGTGTTATTAGAGTATTATCGTCAGGTTACTTGATTACAATCTCCCAAGTTTAAATCTACGGATTTGACAGCATAGATCATTTAGTGAAGTGATGTTTCTTTGCTAAAGAGGCTAAGGTTAATTATCAAATTCTATTAATAATGAGGCGTCTTAGATTGGTTATTGATATGAATAATTGCAAATATCGAAAATATAAATTTACAGTTGATATTGTTATTCCAGTACGAGATCGTGCTGAATATGATGTTATTGAAAGGTTAAAGCTTAGAAAGAATTATAACTTTCCTGATAACTTTAACATCTTTTTGGTTGATTATGGCTCAATAGTTTCAGTATCAAATCAACTGAAGGAGATTTGTCTAAGTGAGGGATATCATTATTTTTACGTGGATACTCACTCAAAGTTGTTTAATCTTGCACATGCTCGCAATATTGCGATATTAAATTCACAAGCCGATTATCTAATTTTTGAAGACATTGACTTAATATCTCATCATAACTTCTATATATGGATTAACCAACAAATTCAGTCTATGATTATTGAGAGACACTATCCATTACTAGTTGTACCTGTTGTATATCTCTCTCAAATATATTCAAAAATATTATATCAGCCTTTAAGTAGTTCAATATATGATAATATTGTTTCAGAAATATTTGACCCAAGTTCTAAAATGGTTGATTTTTTTGCTGCTGCATCTTCCCACATTATATGTTCAAGAGAAACTTCTAAATTCATTGGAGGGTTTGATGAAATTTTTGAAGGTTGGGGCTTTGAGGATTCTGATTTTGAATTAAGATTTTTAAACCACTCCAATGTGACCAAGCCTAGAGACTTTTTTAAGTATGATAGTAGGCCTTACTCAGAACAGATACAATGGAGTGGGTGGAAGGTATTATTTAGAGTTTTTTCTGATGTATTAGCGTACAAGGGGGTTTATAGCTTTCATATCTGGCACCCAAAGCCAAAACATCGTTCAACAGATATTATATCTAAAAACCGCCAGATATTTAATGATAATAGTAAGAGGTATTCGAAGTTTCCGAATAGAATTTACCCATTACATGATATAAGTAAGCCAACAGATTTGTTTTTAACTGATAACCCACTTTACTTTAATATTAGCTTGTTTCATTATTTTAGTAACCCCTTAATAATTGATGAAAAAAATATAGTAGTTAATGATATATATAGTTTAATAATGAAGTACTCTATTAAAAGTGTGGTTTTTAATGATTTATATGAAAATACTAAAAGTGAGGAATTATACTTTGAGTTTGAAAGAAACGGAGTTAGAACTTACTTGATGGGTAAGGGAGCGTTGCCA
This sequence comes from Psychrobacter pygoscelis, assembly GCF_004335015.1. Taxonomy (GTDB): domain Bacteria; phylum Pseudomonadota; class Gammaproteobacteria; order Pseudomonadales; family Moraxellaceae; genus Psychrobacter; species Psychrobacter pygoscelis. Next base: position 615,864 of record NZ_RQRU01000002.1, on the reverse strand, counting down.
AACTCTATGTATGTGACTTCATCTGATTATATTAAAAAAATAAAGTGTTTTACTAGCCAACACTGGGAAAATATTGTTTCTGAGAAGCAAATAAAAGAAACTTATAAATATATTAATAATTATAAATTGAATTGCATTCAAGGTGGGTCTAGTGATAATGAATTGACAGCCAATAAGTTGCGAAATACAGTCTTAGCCCAGTATAATAAAAAGAAAATTTTACTATTAATTATTGATTCAAATAAAAATTATAGTGAAAATTACCCACATGCAAAAGTAATGAAGTATAATAAGTTTCTTAATGAAATTATAAAGTTGGAGGATAAGCTAATCAATTCTGAATGGTTATTGGTTTATAAAGACTTGTCTAAAGCTAATAAGAGTAACAAAAAGCTAGAAAATATAGTATGCGTTAATAGCTATGATCTCAATGGACTTATGGACGCTAGCAATCGTGTAGTTTTACTGGATAACGATGCTGGAATCTACGCAATGATATATTCGAAGCCAACATATTATTTTAGCGATGTTTTTTGCCATTTACCAGGTGTCAATATGAAAGTGCATGACGCAAATCACTTATATACTGACCTAGTGAATAATGATTTTCATTACAATAAAAATCTTGCTATTTGTTTTTTATCCTATCTTATAAATAACTATTATTCATTTTTTGTTAGTGAGAGACTTAGTGATACAGTAAATATTGTGTATAATGTTCTGAGGGTTGATGCTAAGAAAGTACATTCTAACGTAAACCCTATTTCTAATTTGAAAAATAGCTTTTTGTTTGATAGATACAGAATGGATGATTACCTTGTAAGAAATAGTACAGATAATGAAAGAGAATTTGAATATTACAAAAAGATTGACTCGGAATTAATTTCACGTAAAGTTCAAAGCATTGATAGATTAAATTACAATATAATGTCTAATAAACGTTATAATATTAAGACTAAGTTAAAAAAGTTATTAAAAAATCCTAATCAATTTTTCGCAGACTATTTTATAAAGAGGATTAATAAATAGCTTAGAATGAATGTTAGAACTTCGATCTACATACTATCCAGCTAAATTTAAGATAAGTTATTCTTAATAGAAGCGTACACTATTAATTTAGGTATAACTCATGAAAACTTCAGTTAAATACGCCATTATCCCCGTCGCAGGCTTCGGTACCAGAATGCTACCACTCTCAAAATCTGTGCCTAAAGAGCTATTACCACTTGGCAATCGTCCGGCTATTCATTACGTCGTTGAAGAGGCTATTGCTGCTGGTATCAAGCATATTGTTTTGGTTGGCCATGCGCAAAAAAGCGCGATTGAAAACTACTTTGATCTTAATGCTGAGCTTGATACCCAATTGCGCCAAAAGGGTAAAGATGGCTTGGCGGACAGTCTTAATTGGTTACCCGAAGATGTGTCCATTTCGATGATCCGTCAAGGTAAACCTTTAGGGTTAGGTCATGCGGTACTCGCCGCACAGCCAATTATTGGTGATAGCGACTTTGCAGTGTTACTGCCGGATGTAGTATTAAATCCTTTTACCACCGATATGAGTCAAGATAACTTAGCGTTTATGTTGAATGAGTTTACTGCGTCGAATCATTCGCAAATCTTAGTGAATGAGGTCGCAGATAGTGATGTGCATAAATACGGTATTGCTAAGCTAAAATCTTTTGAAGACTTAAATCAGATCCAGCCTAATAGCAAAGCCAGCTTTGGCGTTGCAGGATTTGTAGAAAAGCCTGATTTAGCAGACGCACCATCAAAGCTAGCAGTAGTCGGCCGCTATGTCTTTAGCAATCGGATATTTGATTATCTTGCTGACACCAAGCCTTCAGTCGGTGGTGAGATTCAGCTTACTGATGCTATCGATGCGCTTATCAGCACCGATGGTGTTAATGTAACGACCATGCGTGGCGATAGCTTTGATGCTGGCGATATGAGCAGCTACATGCGCGCGTTTATCTATTTTGCGGAGCAGCAGCTGAACAACGAAACGGCAGCAAGCTAATGAGCTTCTCAGTTCAGTCTCATCAATTGCCATTGCCCGATCAACTCCCTGCTTGGCAGTCTCTAAAGGTATTAGGCCAGCAGAATTGGTCAATCGATGCGCTATTCGCTAATGATCCAGCGCGGGCTCACAGTTTTTGCACTCAATCCCAAGGTATCTATTTTGACTATTCTAAGCAATGTTTAGATAGTGAGGTTATGGAAGCTTTGATTGCACTGGCGAATGAGTGCCAATTGAGCAATAAGATTAAGGCGATGTTCGCTGGGGAGAGGGTAAATAGTAGCGAATATCGTGCCGCCCTGCATACCGCTCTAAGATTACCAAAAGAGATATCGCTTGAGGTAGAGGGCAGGGAGATTGTCACTGAGATTCATGCGAGTCTTGAGCGTGCTGCTTATTTGGTCGAGCGCATTCGTAATGGCGTGTGGCGCGGCTTTTCCGGTAAGGCAATGACTGACGTGGTCAATATCGGAGTCGGTGGCTCTGATTTGGGGCCGCTGATGGCCGCCACAGCTTTGGATGAATGGGCGGATAGTGATATTAGAGTGCATTTTGTTTCGAACATGGATGGTACTCAGCTAGGGAGTTTGCTGGCTCGCCTAGATCCTGAGACCACGCTATTTATTATCTCCTCCAAGTCCTTTGGTACGGTAGATACGCTATCGAATGCTAAGACTGCTTTAGCGTGGCTACTGACGACCATGGCAAGTAAATCAGCCATCTTGCATCGTCACTTTATTGGCATCTCCGCCAATTTAGAGAAGGTCAGTGCTTGGGGTATCCATCCTGAGCATCAGCTGCAGCTTTGGGACTGGGTTGGTGGCCGCTTTTCGATGTGGTCAGCGATTGGCTTGGCAGTGGCCATTAGAATTGGTATGTCACGATTTTATGAGATGCTAGCTGGTGCGCATGCGATGGATGAGCATTTTCGTACTGCTGATTTCGGTAATAATATACCGGTATTATTAGGGCTTATCGGGGTGTGGAATAGTACCTTCTTACGCATTCATGCTCACACGGTACTGCCTTATGATGGTCGATTATGCTATTTACCCAGTTACCTTACCCAACTTGAAATGGAGAGTAACGGTAAATCAGTCACCCGTTCTGGAGAGGTCATAAGCTACCCCACCTCACCGATATTATGGGGAGAGATTGGCTCAAATGCTCAGCACGCATTCTATCAACTTCTGCATCAAGGGACGCAGCGAGTCTCTTGTGACTTCATTGCTTGCGTACGTCATTATAATGATGAGCACAGTGAGGACTTACGGCATCAGCATAATTTATCCTTGGCCAATTGTTTAGCGCAAAGCCGAGTGTTGGCTTTTGGCAATAAGGCGGTGGCCAAACCTGCGTTAGCAATAGAGAGTGAGTTGGATAAGTTTAAGCGCTATCGTGGTAATCAGCCTTCTACTACAGTGCTGCTAGATGAGCTAACACCGACTAGCTTTGGGGCGTTAATAGCCTTGTATGAGCATAAAGTCTATGTCATGGCCAGCATTTGGGATATTAATCCTTTTGATCAATGGGGGGTCGAGATGGGCAAGCAAGTTGCTAATGAAGTCTTTGAGGAATTAAGTGGAGTAAATGAGGACGATGCGTTGATGAGTCAGCGTGTCATATCTGAGCACAATCATAAAAAAGGTGCGCAAGTGGGCGATAAAGTAGGTCGTGCGCAGCTAGATGAGTCCACTCAAGGGCTATTGCAGCACATAAAATCGTATCAAGCTCTGTCATAGGCGCTGTTATCCCTATATAGATGAATAGTCAAAACTGGCGCTACTCACGATAATATCAATTATAATAGTAAGAAGGATTTAATACTTCATGAGCGCATCTGACCTATCTTCTCCAAGTATCTCTATTCAAGAGATCAATAAGGTGGCTAAGCCACCAGCTGTGTCTATGGCAGGGATGTCAAGCTGCGTCATTGTGGGTCATTCTATTGACGCGGTTACGACAGCGACAGTGTTAGCTAGTTTAGAGCAAACTGTCTATTTGTATGTCGACGAGAGTGCGTTGCAGCATACGCTAGCCACATATACTTTTGAGCATCAGCTCCAAGCCCTATGGCAGCTCTATATCAGTCAGACTCAGATTGTACTATGCCCAGTACCGAGCAGCGCTAGTGAGTTGTTTTCTCAGCTTAAGACGAATCCTGATTCTGAGTTCAAACCAAAGCCTTTAGTACGGTCATTAGAGGCAGATCTAGGGTCAATATCTGCAGATTTATCTAACAAGACCGCACTATTTTGGTTGTTTTATTCAGAGTTGCCCAGCAGCTGGACCCAGAAAACTGGCGGCACAGATGATTGGATTATTCAGTTTAATAAGGCTTCTAAAACGCCCGCCCCATTAATCTTAAGTGGTATTGATGTCTTGGGTAAGTTTGCTTCTATAGCGCGAGAATGTAACTATCCTTGGGTCTATTACGTACCTTTTGTATTCTTACAAGACGGTAAAGCTTACGCTTCTATGCTATCGCCTAAGCTATGGTTGATGGGGGAGAAAACACCAAAATCTACCCATAAGATCGCCATATTACAGCCGTTACTTTCTCAGGCGCAGCAGACTTTCATCACTGATATTGCCACTACTGAGTTTGCTCGAAGCGCCATTATGAATATGCTGGCCACCCGAGTTAGCTTCATGAATGAATGGTCAAGACTGGCGGATCATCAGCAGATAGACATTACTGAAGTGGCGATGATCATGGGGCTTGATGAGCGTATTGGTAAGAGCTATCTTAAAGCAGGTTGGGGGTTTGGTGGTCAGACGCTACCGGCGGAGATTAATGCGCTACAACAAACGCTCAGTGAGGCGCGAGTAGAGAACCGATTAATGCATGCGGTTGATCAGATTAATGATGATCAAAAAGAGCTGATATTTCGCAAGTTTTGGCAATACTTTGATGGTTGTATCGAGGGTAAGACGGTCAGTATCTGGGGGGGCAGTTATAAAGAAGGCTCGGGACGCACTTCGGCCTCTGCTATTCATCCTCTGCTTAATTTATTGTGGTCCTATGATATTACGACTCAGGTCTATGCTGGTGAGGCTCAAGGAGAGCTATTAAGCCTCTATTCTGAGCAGCCTTTGCTACAGTTTATTGCTCAACCAGAGACAGGGCTTAGTCAGTCGCAAGCTTTATTTATCCTCACTTGGACACCCTATCAGCAAGTACCAATAAGTACGATTAATGATGGCGCTCTTCCTGTATTCGATGCCCAAAATGCACTGACAAATAGTCAAATAGATATGCTTATCGGTGATTATATTGGCATTGGCCGAGGTAAATAATCACTATAAAACTCATCCCTAACCTTTGATTCATTGAAGGAAGAGACAGTCTCTGCAACAAAAAGCGGGGGCGTGCCCTAGTAAATGGCAACCCCGCGGTCTAACTCTGACTCTGCTTATCAAGCTAAAACAGCTCCTTGACCCTCAAGCCACTCTTGAATCTCATCAATTTTATCTTTTAGTAATGCTTCATCACCTTTGGTTTCAATATTGAGGCGAATTAGCGGCTCGGTATTAGAGGTGCGAAGATTAAAGCGCCAGTCACCAAATTCTAGACTTAACCCATCAAGCATCGTTTTTTCAGGATTGGCATGGGCAAATTGATGTTCAATACGTTTAATAATTTCTGGGGCCTCAATATCAGTTAGACGAAAGTTCATCTCTCCGGAGCTAGGGTAAGCTGCGATACGCTCATTGACCAGTTGAGTTAAAGATTTGCCACTGGTAGATAGCAGCTCAATAGTGAGTAGCCACGGAATCATGCCGCTATCGCAGTAAAAGAAGTCACGGAAGTAATGGTGCGCTGACATCTCACCACCGTAGATAGCACCTGACTCGCGCATTACTTGCTTGATGAAGGAGTGACCAGACTTACTGATTTGTGCCTGACCATTAGAGTCATTAATAATAGCTTCAGTGTTATAAATAACCCGGGGATCATAAACGATGGTCTCATGCGGATGTTTCTGCAAAAACGCTTGGGCTAACATACCGACCACGTAGCTACCCTCGACAAACTCCCCCTCAGCATCAAACAAAAAGCAGCGATCAAAGTCACCGTCAAAAGCGATACCTAGGTCTGCCTGATACTCGATCACCGCTTGCTGAGTAGAGTGGCGGTTCGCAAAGATCATCGGATTAGGAATCCCATTTGGGAAGCTACCATCGGGATCATGATGCAGTTTTATTATTTTTATTGGGGCGTTGGCTTCAATTAGACGTTGCTCTAGTAAGTTAACCACTGGTCCTGCACTGCCGTTGCCAGAGTTAATAACGATTTTTAGCGGCTTTAGCTTGCTAGTGTCGATAAAGCCCATTAAGTGATCGATATAAGCCGTCTTGTCAGTTTTGCTAATTAAAGTCCCTTTGGTTTTCTCGGGGGTAAACTCGCCAGACTCTGCCAGCTTTTGAATATCTGCCAGTCCAGTATCGCTACTGATTGGTCGTGAGCCTTCACGAACAAGTTTTAGGCCGTTGTAATTAATAGGGTTATGACTAGCAGTAACTTCGATACCACCAAGTGCGCTATAGTGACTGGTCGCGAAATATACCTCCTCGGTTCCAGTCATACCGAGGTCGATGACATCCACGCCACCATCCAAAATACCTTGGGCAGTCGCCTCTTTAAGCGACACACTAGAGTCCCTAATATCACAGCCAATAACAATAGCGTTGTTAAGTTGAGCAAATGAGTCACTCTTATAACGCTGCTGCGTTAGTATCTGCGCAAATGCTCGTCCAATTCGGTAGGCAATGTCTTCGTCGAGATTGACACCCAACTCTCCACGAATGTCATAGGCTTTAAAAGATGTGATGGGTCTATTAGGGAAGCAATTCATTAGCGTCTCTTAAAAGGAATGAAGGTTAATTTATGGTTGTTTTGATGTGAGTTTTGCTGCTTATTCATTATTCACGTCTCCACGCAGATACTTACAAAGTACAAAGCGGAGAGTGCTTTATCACGTATAGGATTATTTGCAGAGTTTACTTGAAATTGCTAGGCAAATCGAGGCTATCGGCTTGGATAGCCCCTAAGAAATCACTACTGGGATAAGATGTAAGCACAGTAAGTAAGAGTAAAGCGCAGAATTATAGAAGTATTATCCTTCATTATTGAGGGTTAACTATAGCCAAAGACATCACGGCTATACACTTTATCTTTTACATCTAGCAGTTCATCATGCCAACGGTTCGCTACAATAAGATCGTTTTGCTGTTTAAAGGTGGCTAAGTCGGGGGTAATCTCACAGTCCTCAAAATGCTCTGTTGCCAGTGCTGGCTCATAAACTCGAATAGTCATGCCATGTTGCTTTAATATTTGAATAATATCTAATACCGCAGAGTCGCGGAAGTTATCAGCATCCTTTTTCATACTAAGTCGATAGATACCGATACTATTTGGGTTTTTATCGATTATTTGTCTAGCGATAAAGCGTTTGCGCGTGTTATTGGCATCGACTATTGCATAGATAAGATTGGCAGGAATGCCAATATAGTTAGCCTTTAATTGCTGGGTATCTTTGGGCAGGCAGTAACCACCATAACCGAATGATGGATTGTTATAATGCTCACCAATTCTAGGGTCTAAGCTGACACCAGTAATGATAGATTGACTATCTAGATTATGCTTCTCAGCGAAGCTATCAAGCTCATTAAAAAACGCAATTCGTGTGGCCAGGTAACTATTAGCGAATAGCTTAACAGCTTCAGCCTCGGTCGGTGGCATCAATAGCGTGGTTACAGATATTCCCTCTCGATGGGATTGGCTGGCTTTTTGATAAAGGGCCATTAGCGAGTTGGCAAATTCGGCTTGTCCATTAGTAGCACCGACGATAATTCGTGAAGGATATAAATTATCGTATAGCGCTTGGCCTTCACGAAGAAACTCTGGCATAAATAGAATATTATCATCGAATATCTCTCGCATACTGTCCGTAAAGCCAATAGGAATGGTGGATTTAATGACGATAGGTACGGTAGCGTGTTGCCCTCGCACACTGCGAATACTAGCCTCAACGGATGAGGTGTCAAATTTTCCTGACGCCACATCATAGTTGGTCGGAGTCGCAACAATGACAAGCTCGCAGGATTCATAAATATCATTAGCTTCATCCGTCGCGGTCAGATTTAAGGGCTTGTCTGCCAAATATTCACAAATTTCACGGTCTTGTAGTGGTGAGATGCGCTGCTGTAGTTGTGCTATCTTACGACTGTCAATATCAAATAAAATCACCTTGGTTTGCAGATGCGCTTGCGCAAGTAAAATAGCATTGGATAGCCCAACATAGCCGGCACCGATGACAGCAATAGTGGTTAACGTTTTTTCTTTAGAGGAGTTGGCTTTAGAGGATGTGGTTTCAGAAATTATCGTGTTAGTCATTATAATAATTACCATTGAGCGTTATATTTAATAATACTAAACTGTTGTCAATCCTACTATAACGTCGATCTTATACCATAGACTGCATCAGTCATTTTACGTATAGCCTTTAGGTCTCTATGAGAGCTTTTGCTCATTTTTAATGCCCCATACAGCGATTACTCTATAACTGGCTGACAAAAATAGGTGAGCAAACAAGGCAATGACTGAAATGTTACACTGTTTAAATGACATTGATATAACAAGCCAATAATATAAGCTAATGCTAAAAACCAATGAATTCATTACCGCTTTTGGACTCTATTATGACAGATACTGCTAGCAATGATTTACCCCAGTTGATGACGACTAAGGCTCGTTTAGATCATCCTGTCACTGCACCCGAACCCGTCTCAGGAACGCCTAGTGCCACGTCAGAGATGCAAGATCTACTAGCACTTATGGCTCGTCTACGGGCAGACTGTCCTTGGGATATTAAGCAGACCAATCATAGCTTAATCCCCTTTGCCATTGAAGAGGCTTATGAGCTTGCTGAGGCCATTCAAGCCGATGATGGCGTAGATAATGAAGATATTAAAGGAGAGCTGGGTGACGTGTTACTGCAAGTGGTATTTCACTGCCAGCTCTACGCCGAGCAAGGTCGCTTTGATATGGGCGATGTGATTGCCACATTGCAAGAAAAGCTAATCCGTCGCCATCCGCATGTCTTTGAAAGTGATAACTTAGCAGATGATACGGCAGTAAAGCAGCGCTGGGATGAGATTAAGGCAATAGAGAATCAAGCGCGAGAGGCACGAGGTAAGCCTAAGCGCAAATTGGACGGTGTCAAAGCAGGTAGCGCGCTGATGCAAGCGCAGGCCCTGCAAAAGACAGCGGGTAAGCTTGGATTTGATTGGCCGGGTGTCGAAGGTGCTGTCGAAAAGCTGGAGGAAGAGATCGCTGAGTTAAAAGCGGCGTTGCCAAAAGATAATCAGCCGCTATCAGAGGATCAGCAGCTAGCACTGGAAAAGGAGCTGGGTGACTGTATATTTGGTTTGGTCAATGTTGCTCGCAAAGTAAACCTTGATGCAGAAGCGGCGACACTGACCTGTGTGCATAAGTTTAAGTCACGCTTTGGCTATATTGAAGCCAAGCTTGCTGAGCAAGGAAAGTCGCCGGAAGACAGCAGCTTAGAAGAGATGGACGCTTTATGGGAGGAGTCGAAACAGCATGAAGTCTGAACAATCTAGGGATGCAATTAGTTAAATTAGCGGGGAGTATATTGAATAGCGGCTGGCAAAGTTCATTTTTTATTGCCATAGTGCTGGTCAGCGCTATGGCTTCAATGACTGTGATGGCCAACTCTGAAAACGTCAATAATTTTGTAAATGGGGATCAGTCAACGCAATGCTTTAGTGATGTTAAAGCTGCCTACGCTTTTTTGCTATCTGAGGAGACCAGAAAAGATAATTTTCGACAAAACACCATTGATAACGCTGAAGTGAATATCAATAGTGCCAGCGAAGGCGAGCTTGCCACTCTAAAGGGGGTGGGTAGTAGTAAAGCACAGGAAATTATTCTCTACCGCGAGATGTTTGGCGGTTTTGCACAAGTAGAAGATTTGACCCGAGTAAAGGGTATTGGCGACAAAACTATCGAAAAGAATCGACATCGACTTCGCGTGCGATAAAGTACTATTTTTTGCTTAAAGGTTTGAACTGAGTCTTATAAGCTAGTAAATTAAGCGCTCATCGCTATCTATGCTGCTTAAAGGCGTATTTTTACAGGTAAGCAGCGCCCGTGATGGGCGAAAATTTGCTACACTAGCGTCTGAATATGCCGAGCGTTATCATCAGTCCTCTTGAGCGACTTAGAGTGATACGCGGCTTTTGATTGTCCGTAGGGAGTATGATGCATGGCAGAACGTTCAGCCAAGCAGTTGGGGTTAAGTAAAGCTGACTTACCCAATTCAATTATTGAAGTGATTGCCACACTGAGTAAAAGTGGTTTTGAAGCCTATATAGTGGGCGGCGGGGTGCGAGACAACCTTTTAGGACTCAGTCCGAAAGATTTTGACGCTGTCACTGATGCTAAACCGCATGAAATCAAAGACTTATTCGGCAAGCGTTGCCGGATTATCGGTCGCCGGTTTCAACTCGCGCATGTGTACTCAGGTCGAGATATGATTGAGGTGGCTACCTTTCGCGCGCCGCCTAATGGCGATGCTCATACCACCAGTGATGGCATGATCGTGCGTGACAATGTCTGGGGTGATATCGAGCAGGACTTTGCCCGCCGCGACTTTTCTATTAATGCCCTGTACTATCAACCTATTAAGGGCATCGTTCACGATTTTTGTAACGCATTGGCTGATATTGAGAATAAGACCTTGCGTTTATTAGGTCATGCGCCAGTACGTATTGAAGAAGACCCTGTGCGTTTACTTCGCGCCTTAAGATTTAAAGCTAAGCTTGGCTTTGACTTTGATAAAGAGCTCTCAGAGCAGTTTCATGATGATAACTGGTCACTGCTTGAGCAGGTCTCTCCGCATCGCTTGTACGATGAGTCACAAAAGATGTTTACCGGTGGCTACTTAGTCCCTCTGTTGCCTTTATTATTTGAATTTGGCGCAATTCGTCATCTGATTATTTATCCACCAGAGACGCCAACAGCTTTAGTCAATCAAGTCGCTATCAACACGGATAAACGCATCGCTCAAGGTAAAAGTATCAATCCTGCCTTCTTCTATGCAGCGCTACTTTGGGACAATTATCTCTATCAGTTGGCGAAGTTTAAAAAGAAAAACATGCCATTTCATGATGCCCAGCTGCAAGCGGCGAGTAAAGTCATCGATCGTCAGCGCATCAAAACAGCCATACCGAAGTTCGCTGAGCAGTTCATTCGTGATATCTGGCTCATGCAGCCTAAGCTCGCCAACCCTCGAGTGAATCAAATTAGCCAACTTGCCGATCATCCTCGCTTTCGGGCGGCCTTTGATTTCTTATTGCTACGTGAGCACTGTGATGATGCCGCCAATCCATTATCCGAGTCGACCAACGGCATGGGTGAATGGTGGCAGACCTACCAAACATTATCAGATAAGCAAAAGCAGCAGGCAATTGATGATTTCGCAGGCGATGCGCGCCGTGGTGCCAATAAGCGCAGTCGTGGACGCGGTCGTAATCGCGCTCGAAATACTGATAATGAGAACTTAGCAGCAGCTGAGCAGGGCATTGAGCACAACGCTCAGCCAAGCTCGCAGTCTGAATCGGAAAATAGGTCTGAAACTAACGCTGGCTCTAAATCAAGAACTAAAGATAGCGCAGCAAGTTCCTATAGCAGCTCGGAGCAGTCAAGCAGGTCTGCAAACGGCAGAAAGACCCAGCAAGATAGTGATAATAATCAGCAAGTTAGCTCTGATAGAAGAGTGAATAAAACCAACAGTAAAATGGCATCAAGAAGGTCAGCTGAATCTCAAGAAGGTCGCTCAAAGCCGCAACATATGCACTATGCTCGTGAGCGTGAGCAGCTACAGAAGTTGTCTCTAGGCGAGCTGGTTGGTGATCAGCTGGGAGAGGCCTCACAGCCGAAGCCACTATTCACTATCAATGCGGCAAAGATGGCCAAACAGGTACCACAGCAAGCCGCCATCGCTAAGCAGGTAGCGAAAGCTGAGCCTAAAAGGCAAGCTAAACCTGCAAAACATGAAAAACCTGTGTCAGCTGCCACAAATAGTGTGGTTAACCTTGAAGGCTCTACGCCTAAGCCTGTGAAGGAAAGCACAGCAAAAGCGACTAGCGATAAAGCGATCTCACAAGATATCAGTAAACTTGCAGCTCACGAAGCTGTCCTACTACCAAAAGAAGAGCGCGTCCCTAGTAAGCGCCGCCGCCGGATACCAAGTACTACGGTGACGCAAACCGAACAGACCAAAGGGGTAACTAATTCTAGTCCCGCATCTTCTGATGCAGTAGCTTCTAATAAGGCGGTTTCTGACGCTGTAGCGCAGTCATCAAACAACACTGGAGCTACTGCCAGTAAAGCCCATGTTAAAAACAGTGGTAACAATAACAGCAAAGCCAAGGCTAATAATAAAGCCAAAGCTAACGTTGAACCTTCAATCAATGTTGAAGCTGAATCAGCCTCTAGCAAGTCTACGCGCACTCGTAAAACCGCGACGAAGACCAAGACGAGTACAGCCGCTGAACAGTCTGAAGCTAAGCGGCCGACCGCTAAGCAAAAAGCCAACGGCCGCGCGTCAAATCGTACAGCTGATCAGATGACAGAGCAGAAAGTGGCGCAAAAGAGCGATAAAAAGCCAGCTGTAAAAAAACGAACGGCCAAAAGTCCTGTTACTGCGGAGCCTGACGTACAATCGCCTATAGCCAGTAATAGTATTCAGCAAAGTTCGCTCGTTCCAGCCACGCGTCGCCGTCGTCAGCCCAGCTCAGACAAGACGGTTACGGAGCGGCAAGGTGAGTCTACAGAGTCTTAATGTTAATGCATAACAATCCTACTGTATCGGAGCACCATAGCGGGCAATTAGCCACAAACCCTAGGCAGATAAGCGATGACTCTAGTGCGTTAAATTCGCATAAGGATCAACGCTTTTATCGCTGTTATCTAGGCCTAGGAGGCAACTTGGCTAACGAGCTAGGAGCGCCAACTGATCATATTAACAGTGCCTTTGCGGCTATAAAGGCGCATCCTGATATTGTCCATGCTAGGCGCTCATCACTCTACGCCTCTAAGCCGATGGGACCCCAAGACCAGCCTGACTTTGTCAATGCGGTAGTAGAGATTGATACGACGCTGACACCGCTTGTACTATTGGCGTTTTGCCAGCAGCTTGAGCACCAAGCTGAGCGGGTACGCTTACGTCATTGGGGTGAGCGTAGCCTTGATGTGGATGTATTACTCATTGACGACGAGAAGATTGACTTACCGACATTGACGGTCCCTCATCCAGGGCTATTTGAACGTAACTTTGTCTTGGTACCTTTGGCCGAGCTTAATCCAAGATTAACCATCCAAGGTCAGCCGATTCAGGCGTTCTCTGCCAGCAAAGATTGGTCAGGACTGACTCTATTATCCTAATCTACCATCTTAGCTCTTTGATTTAGGCCTAAATCCAGCTCTATAACCTGATTCCTTTATTATATTAAGCTAACAGTTTTATTAAGCTCAAGCTAACCATATAAGTGAGCCGCTATGATTACCTTATCTACTCTCAATAAATATAAAAAAGACGGCAGAAAATTCAGTTGTCTGACTTGCTATGACGCAATGTTTGCCAAAATGATGGAAAACGCCGAAGTCGATACTATCCTTATTGGTGATAGTCTGGGCATGGTGGTACAAGGTCATGACTCTACGCTGCCTGTCAGTGTGGACGATATTGTCTACCATACCGCCAATGTCGCTCGTAGCAACAAGCACGCTCTGATTTTGGCTGATTTACCCTTTATGAGCTATGCCACCCTTGATGACGCTATTGCCAATAGCCGTAAGGTTATGCAGGCTGGCGCTCATGTTATTAAGATTGAAGGCGGTAGCGAGCTGTGTGACATTGTTACCACTCTTGCGAACGCTGGCACTCCAACTTGTGTACATCTTGGTCTAACTCCGCAGTCGGTTAACGTCTTTGGTGGCTACAAAGTCCAAGGCAAGTCTGATGATAGCGCAGCTCAGCTTATCAATGATGCCAAAGCTGTGGTTAAAGCTGGCGCTGCTATAGTATTACTTGAATGTGTACCAGCAGCACTTGCCAAGGCGGTAACAGAAGCTGTAGACGTGCCAGTGATTGGTATTGGTGCTGGCGCGGATACCGACGGTCAAGTGTTGGTCATGCACGATATGCTCGGCGTTACCCACGGACGTGTTGCCCGCTTTGTTCATGATTTTTTGAGTGATGAGGACAATGAAGCGCGCAGTGTCCAAGGTGCTTTTTCTTTATTTCATCAATCAGTAATTAAGGGCAGTTATCCTAAAGAAGAACATCAATTTAATTAAATATCGTTTTGCTAAGTCTCAAAGGTGCGCTATTGTTAAGTACATTTAGCAGTGGCGTATTTTTTGTAGTAAAAAATAGTTAGTGTCCGTTGAGTGAATACCCAAAAGTCCTAATAGTTATAAGGATTTTAGAGTAATTGTGCTTTTGTGAAAGAGTTGGCTAGATAGTCGTATGCTGGATTTATAACTCTCACTATTAACTGCGTTTGTCGCCTTGATTAAAGTACTGTTTATATACCTCAATACCTTAACATGTCAGTTGCCGCTACAAAGACCAATGTTCAACCGATCCTAACAGTCATACTTTTATCAAATGCTAAATTTAGCGGGAGCCAATGATGACCACTACCTTTACCACTATTGCCTCACTTCGTGACACTCTAAAGCCACTACGTAATGACAAGAGCATCGCCCTAGTACCGACGATGGGTAACCTGCATGCCGGCCATATCGAGCTAGTAAAGCGTGCCAAAGCGAATGCTGATATTGTTGTTGTGAGTATCTTTGTTAATCCCACACAGTTTGGTGTTGGTGAAGATTTAGACAGCTACCCTCGTACCCTAGAGGCAGATACGGCCAAGCTTAGTGATGCAGGAGTCGATTATGTGTTTGCCCCAAGCGTTAGTGAGATGTACCCAGTGATGCCACCACCGACGCAAGTATTGACTGGCACGATTAGCCAGCAGCTGTGCGGCAAGTCTAGACCAATACACTTTGATGGCGTAGGGTTAGTGGTAAGTAAGCTATTTAACATCGTTCAGCCTAATATGGCTATCTTTGGGAAAAAGGATTACCAACAGCTTACTATTATTCGTCAGATGGTACGTGATTTGAGCTATGATATTGAGATCATCGGTGCGCCCATAGTTCGCGCTGATGATGGCCTAGCCTTATCGTCACGCAACCAATACCTTACTGAGTCTGAGCGCCAGATTGCACCAACGCTCCATCAAGAAGTGGTCAGGTTGGCTGACAAGTTAGCCCAAGGCGCACACCTTCACTCTGATCAATTTGCGTCAAGCTCGCTCGATACTATCGATAACAAGACAGCTCTATGTAACTTACAAAGCTTAATCAATGAGACAATCCACCGAATCAATGCGTCTGGATTTAATGTTGACTATCTAGAAGTTAAGACTCAAGATTTATCGGATATCACCGATGCTTATCAGGATAAGAATTTGGTTATCTTAACGGCTGCGTGGCTTGGCAAAGCTCGACTGTTAGACAATCAAGAAGTGCAAGTAAACACTCCTTGATTAATATAATATCTTGCCAGCCCCTAGGGGTAACTAATTATCAACCCTCTACTTATCAATAGGACTCTACCCAATGACGCCGGATAAAAAGGATGTAACAACCTCGAGCGTAGGCTCGATAGGGGATAAGAACTCAGAGGTACGAGTGCTTATTATTTCGGGGCGCTCAGGCTCTGGTAAGACTTCTGTGCTTAATATCTTAGAGGACTTTGGCTACTACGCTATCGATAATATGCCTTTATCTTTAGTGCCTGATGCGGCGGCCAAGCTTGTTGGAGAAGGGGGAATTACCAAGGTCGCATTGGGCGTCGATGTCCGAACGCCCCGCGCCGATTTGTCGAACTTCCCGATTATCCATGAAGACCTCAAAGCGCTCTTTGGTGAAAATGCGGTTAAGGTGATATACGTAAAGGCGCAAGAGCCAGTATTGGTGGCGCGATTTAATGCTACCCGCCGAGTCCACCCTTTAATGGCGACCAAAGACAACCCTGTCTACAATCTACCGACGGCGATTAAAAAAGAGATCGAGCTGTTAGAGCCGATTGCTCAGCGTGCTGATATCAAGATTGATACTAGTCTGTACAATGTCCATCAGTTAAAAGAGCGCATCCGTGAGCATATCGGAGTCGACAACCAAGTGACGATAAACTTGCTATCATTTGGTTTTAAATATGGCCTGCCTGTCGATGCTGACTTTGTATTTGATGTGCGAATCTTACCCAACCCTCATTGGCGGCCAGAGCTACGAGTAAAGACCGGCTGTGATCCTGAGGTGGCTGCATTCTTCAATGAGCATCCAGAGGTGGCAGAGATGAAAGATGACATGCATCAATTCTTAGTGCGCTGGTTGCCTGAGTTCTTGCATAATAACCGCCATACGGTTACGGTAGCTATTGGCTGCACCGGCGGCAAGCATCGCTCCGTCTTTATAACTGAGGCCCTCCATGAGTCGCTATCGCAGAGTCTGCCTAAGAGTCTTAGTGTCTTTGCAAAGCATAAAGAGAAGCCGCGTTGGCCTGTATAGTGCATACTAGTAGTATGCAGTGGGTCAAGTGTTATAAACAGTAGAATACGGCTCATATTCCCGAATAACCTAGTTACCTGAGAATATTATATGATTGATTGGTCAGAACATGACATGCGAGTCTCTCGCACTGAATTAAAAAAAGCCCATGAACGCTTACAGCGCTTGGCTGAACCATTAGCCCAACTGTCTAAAAAACAGATGAAAAAGCTGCCAGCGACTGAGTACTTTTTGGATGAATTGACCACACTTACTGACATTACCAGTGCCAATGCACGTAATCGACAAATTAAGCGTATTGGTAAGCTAATTAGTGAAGAAAACCGCCATGACTTGGTAGCTGCCTTATTTCAAATCCGCTTTAGCCCTGAGCAAGCTGCTAAAGTCGAGTCTTGGATTACTCGCTTAAATATCCATGATGATGGCACCTTAAAGCTATTTTGCAAGCAGTTTAAAGCGGCTGAAAAGAACAGTCTCTATCAGCTGTTATTATGGATTGAATATGCCAAGCATATGAATGATGATGAGCTACTGGCCGAGTCTGAAGCGGATTTGGTTAGCTATATCAAAGAAGTCGCGATTTTATCGCAGCTGGATTAGTTTTGGGTGATGGTTGCTTTAGCCTGATGCTCTTATGGCTACTGATCAACTGACAACGTCTGGTTTAGAATATTTGCTTATCCTTAGAGCAGTCATTGATTCTAGTTCAAGTTCATTTCAGCCAAAAGAAAACCGTCTATTGTTATTATCAATAGACGGTTTTTTTTATGCTAACACTGGCGCACAGACGCTCAGTTTGAATATTTAATATTGGCTTATTGCTTCTCAGCGCGTACTTTATCGACCAAGTAGTCTACTACTTTTACCACTTGTGGACCTTCACCCGTTACCACGTATTTACCTTGGACGACCACCGCAGGAACGCCAGTCAATTGATAGCGTTTCGCCCCTTCTTTTGAGCGCCCAATCTTAGTACCAACGGCAAATGAGTTGTACAGACTATTAAACTTCTTACGGTCCACTCCTTGACTGGCATACCATTTACTTAGCGAGTCTTGGTCAAAGAGCTTTTTGCCACCTTCGTGGATAGTTTTGAATAGGGCATCATGGGTTTTGTCTTCATAGCCGAGGAGCTGCGCCGCATAAAATCCGCGAGCATTAGCTTCCCAAACAGGGTTTAGCGCGGCTGGAGTCTTAAAGAAGGCGACGTCTTTGTCTTTGGTCTTGGCCCATTGTTGTAGATAAGGGTCTAAGTTATAGCAATGCGGGCAACCATACCAAAAAAATTCACGAACAATAATCACATCATCAGTGATTTTTTCTGGGTTACTCAATACTTTGTAGTCTTTGCCAGCTTGGTAGTCAGCAGCATTGACAGACATACTAGCAAGACCAATAGCGGCCGCTAGTCCGGTTAAAGCAGCGAAGCGTTTCATACGTCATCCTTACTGAATTCACGTTGATAGATGGATATTGAGCATCATGGACAGCGATTTAGCCTTAAATAAAGCCAAGGCAAAGTTGGCAATATACCAACCGCTTTTGAAGTCCATTAGCAAAATCTTTAAAAATTGTATAATGCTATGATAACGTATCTCATAAAATTGTGGGCAAGATTTGTTCGTAAAATTCTTAAGCAAACGTAGTATCCCTGTTAGCTTGTTTTATTTCATCACGACTTGAGAGATATCAGAAACAATCCTTTACCCCAATATATAAAGATTGCATTATAATTGAAAAAAGACAGGGAGCGAGCGCCGCATTTGGCGTGTGTTCTGTCGCTTTTTAGTTCATTAATACTATTGATAGTGCCAAAATTAAAAGGGCTTTTTATGACCACTGCCACGCACAATGATGACTCAAATACCAGCAATCCGTCTTTAGATAAGTCGGCGCAACATCTCAATGTCGATCATGATGAAGTTGCGAAATTTACAAAACTTGCTGATGAGTGGTGGGATAAGCAAGGGGCCTTTGCAACGCTTCATGAAATAAACCCGCTGCGACTGAACTGGATCAGTGATAATGTTTTGGCAGGTATGAATACCGATTTAGAAGGTCTGCGCGTCGTCGATATTGGCTGCGGCGGTGGGATATTGACAGAATCAATGGCGCGCCGCGGTGCTGATGCGACGGGTATCGATTTAGGCACTGAGAACCTTAAGGCTGCCACCGTGCATGCGGAGCAAAGCGGTCTTGCTACCCTACGCTATGAGCACATTGCCGCTGAAGATTTTGCAGCTGCTAATAAAGGACAGTTCGATGTCGTGACCTGCATGGAGATGCTTGAGCACGTACCAGACCCTAGTGCGATTGTGCAGGCGTGCTTTGATCTCCTAAAGCCAGGCGGTGTTTGTGTCCTATCTACCATTAACCGTAATCCAAAGTCTTACTTATTTGCGATTATTGGGGCAGAGTATGTGCTGAGATTATTAGATCGCGGCACTCATGATTACGGCAAGTTTATTACCCCAGCTGAGCTTGATAAAATGGCAACGATGGTAGGCTTTAGCCGTCAAGACTTAATTGGGCTGCACTACAATCCTCTAACCAAGCGTTACTGGCTGGCACAAAATGTGGATGTGAACTATATGATGGCGGTTAAAAAGCCTCACGATGCGAGTGAATAGCGAGTGAATAGGACACCTGTCTGCTCTAGACCTTGTCTAGCCTCTACGGTCTTTGTATTAGCCAAAACTAACTATTGAACCATTTAAAAGTTAATAGGCCTCTTGGTGTGTTAATTTATTGATTGAAGAGCTTAACTGATGACCCAATTTGTAAAAGCAGTACTGTTTGACTTAGATGGCACCCTCATAGATACCGCCGCAGATTTTGTACGGATTATAAAACGTATGAGCGAGCAGCATGGCTGGCAAGCCCCTGATGACAGTGCTATTCGTGAGCAAGTATCTGCGGGCGCTTCTGCTATGGTCAAGCTCATCTTATCGCACAATCAACAGCCCATCAGTGATGAGGTGCTCCAAAGCTACCGTCAGCAGTTTTTAGATGAGTATGAAGCGGATATCTGTGTGGACAGCTCCGTGTTTGACCAGCTTGATTCAGTATTGAGCACTTTAGAAGGTCATGGCACACCTTGGGGTATCGTCACTAATAAACCGCGCTATCTGGCTGAAAAGCTGCTAGCCGCCTTGGACTTAACAGAGCGCTGTACGGTACTCGTTTGCCCCGATGATGTCCGTCACACAAAGCCTGATCCAGAGCCTATGTATTTGGCTCTAGAAAAGCTGGGGTTGCCACGTGGCATCGCCAGTACAGTGATTTATGTGGGCGATCACCTTCGTGATATTGAGTCAGGCAATGCCGCGGGAATGATCACCGTATTGGCAAGCTATGGCTATATTCCACCAGAAGACCAAGCCAATCTGTCAGACTGGGGGGCGGACTTTATAGTTGACTCACCAGCAGCACTAGCAGCACTATTAAAGTCAGCACAGTTTGATTATTTATAAGTTGATACTACGTAGCCGTATAGTGGGGTGGCATCTACTAGTATCACCATCCTTATCACTATCATTGTAGTAAATTCGACTGCTTATTTATTACGCATTTTTCAGTATTTTTTAATCCATAAACTTTGAGTTAGAGACGATGAGCCAAGCGACGATCAGCACCACACCTTCTCTCAGCCACGAGCAAATCCGTACCTATCAGCCAAGCCCCAATTGCCTTGAAGGCAAGACTATCTTGGTCACTGGTGCAGGAGATGGTATTGGTAGGGTGGCAGCACTGACTTACGCAAAATATGGGGCCACCGTATTGCTGCTCGGTAAGACCATAAGCAAGCTTGAAAGTGTCTATGACGAAATCGAAGCCCAAGGCGGTAAGCAGCCTGCCATGCTACCGATGGATCTAGAGAGCGCAAGCTATGCGGAGATGCAGCAGCTTGAGAATCTAATCAATAAAGAGATAGGCCAGCTTGATGGTATCTTGCATAACGCTGGCGTGTTAGGTGAGCTGACCCCGCTTGAAATGTATGACGTCGATATCTTTTCACAGGTGATGAGGGTCAACTTTACCTCAGTGTTTATGCTGACCCAAGCCTTATTGCCACTAATTAAAGCGGCGGATAATGGCTCTGTGGTATTTACTTCTAGCAGCGTGGGGACGACCCCGCGTGCCTTTTGGGGTGCATACGCGCTATCTAAACAAGGTGTGGAGGGGATGAGCGATATCTTTACCCAAGAGACCCAAGCCACGACCAATCTACGCTTCAACTGTATCAACCCAGGAGCTACCCGAACCAATATGCGCGCTCATGCTTATCCAGGTGAGAACCCCATGAGTCTTAAGACACCAGAGGCGCTAATGCCAAGCTATGTGTGTTTAATGAGCGATGATAGTATTGGGGTTCGTGGTCAAGTGATTGCACTGCAGCCAAAGTAAATAGCATAACTTTACTATAAAATAAAAGTCATCGTTATCAATCAAAATTAGTCGTCATAATGCTCTTGAGAAGCTCGATGACATTGCTAGGAGCGATCTTAGGATTCGTGCTCCTGCAACAACACTTGCATCATGGTCTCTAGTCCTTTATCAGTGGCTTTTTCATCTTCTAACATTCTTCCTAATGTCTGAGCCACTTCCGTCTCACCAATGGCATTAGCGAATATCTGACAGCTTCTATAACCTGCTATATCATGATGATTGACATGTTGGATGGACACGGCAATAGCCAGATTAAGTATCTTGCTCGGCTTGACATAGGTCAATAGCTCACTGGCTTCGTGGATCAGTCCTTGTGTCCCCTCACAGATTTCCCCTTCAGGAGACTCCTCCATTTGTGCAAAGACTTTTTCAAGGTTTTTCACATGGGCGGTATTGGCTTCAATGTCATCTGCAATTAGCGTAGCAAGAGTGGTATCAGACACCGCTTGATGCAATACAGGGTAGGCCTTGGCTTGTTGTAAGGCTGCGTTATAGCGATCTCTAAGTTGTTCTAAGAATAATCCTTTTAGGTCAGTCACTTTTGTGTCCATTAGTACATCCCTCATGAAGTTAATTTAGAATAATAAAGTATTTTGGTTGTGAATAATTTAATGAATGATATAGTTTTACTAAACAATAGTATATTTTATAACTTGTAAATTTGCAATGATAATTATTATCATTATCTTTTATGTCTGGACTTTGCTCCGACTATCCAGTCTTGTACTGATGGTTACAACCAGCTATTTAATGGAATCTTGACTTGATTTTGTAGCATTTGTCCTCCATCTAATATAGAAATAATGGACATTTGACAGTTGTTAAAATCATGACTAATCGCCAACATTCGACGATATAGTGATACGGTGAAGACAGAGCTAAGGAGTATATATGGCAGGTGGCTGGGCGCGTGATGGCGCTGAACATGAACAAATGGACGCGACGGTAAACGATGCGTTAGCGCGCGCAAGGCGTTTATTACCGCAAGGTGAGAGCGCTGAGTATTGCGATGAGTGCGGGGAGATTATTCCTGAGGCGCGGCGTATTGCCTTGCCTGGGGTGCAGCATTGTGTTCGCTGCCAGAGTGAGCTTGAAGCTACCGCTAAGTCAGCTGAGCTGTTTAATCGCCGCGGCAGTAAAGACAGTCAGTTACGCTAGTGGCGCTGTAGATAGTAGTTAATTGAGTCATTAATTGCACCATTGATAGATATCAGCAATAAACTGATAATAAAAAGCACTCGCTTTATAGTGAGTGCTTTTTGGTTTCTAATGGAGCAATCCGACCGTAAGGCTAGCTGTACTGATCAATACTACTTTGATGCCAGCCGTTCAATTAATTGGCGATCCCAGTCTTGCCACTGCTCATCGCTATACTGTTGCTTATTAATAGTAGCGTCTTGGGCGTCATCCATGTTATCTAACAAAATGACTTCTAGCAAACTATCTGCTTGAGGCTCAGTAGCGATAGTTTTCAGGCTGTCTGGAGTGAAATTTAGCCGCAGCCAACCCTCGGTGGTATTGACAACCCCTTTAATTCGCTGCCAATTTGGCAAAGACAGCAGCCATGTTTGCAGCTCATCAGCCGCAAATTGCCATTGCTGGGGGAGCTTCCAGCCACCTACGCTCATTCCTTGCTGCCGGTCATGATAGCGATAAGGGGCAACAATTTGTGCGCTGTTATGGGTATCAGCATTTTGCGCTATACTGACTGTATTTGCCGGGCTTAGCCCAGACATATTTAACGCTATTCGCGTTTCAGTGCTGCGTTTTTGCTTGAACTTACTAAGGGCTTGACTCGGTGACTGTAGGATCTCATACCATGATGGTGGGTTACAGGTCGGCTTATTATCTAAATCCTTAGCCGCTATGGTTCCCGAGTTTATAGCTTTAGCGGCAACAGTCTTAGGGGCATTCTCAACTTGACCGTTAGCTAACCAGATCAAAGTAGCAGTAGGGTTTAAGTCGATAATCCAGTCGCTGAGCTGCTCTTTTTCGGTCTCATTTAGCATCTCATAACGATTGATTACCACATAGTCTGCATGAAGCACATGGGCTTGATAGCCATCATGATGGCGATATTTGGGCTGCTGCCATTGCCGCGCACTCACCACTCCAATGATGGCATGCAGCGATAGACTGGTTTGCCAGTGTGGTTCGCTCAGCTGCTGTAGTAAGCTTTTGGGATGCGCAAGTCCTGTCGGCTCAATGATAAGACGCTGCGGCTGCTGCTCAGCCAGCAACCGAGTTAGCGCAATCTGTAGCGGTAACTGGCTGGTACAGCAAATACAGCCGCCACTGACTTCGCGGATAGCAAGCTGCTCATCAGCACGATCGATTAACTGAGCATCAATACCTATCTGCCCAAACTCATTGATTAACAAAGCCCAACGCTCATCAGCCATCACTTCGTTAGCCGTCTTGAAGGCCAGAAGCTGGTTTATAAGTGTTGTCTTTCCAGAGCCTAAAAACCCCGTCAGCAGTGTGCACGGGGTATTTTTAATAATGTGTTTGGCAAACATGTTGCTGATCAGCTTTCTGCTTCATCAGGAACAAACACATAGCCGACACCCCAGACGGTCTGGATATAGCGCGCTTGTGAGGGGTTGTCCTCGATTAAGCGGCGTAGTCTGGAGACTTGGACATCAATTGAGCGCTCCATGGCTCCCCATTCACGGCCACGAGCCAGGTTCATCAATTTATCTCTAGTTAATGGCTCACGAGGATGCTGAACCAAGGCTTTTAAAACCGAAAATTCGCCAGTGGTTAGGGTCACCACATTGCCTTCACGCTTAAGCGTTCGCGTAGATAAATCAAGTGTCCATGGGCCAAATTCGACGACTTCGATTTGCTGACTTGGTGCGCCTGGTAGCTCGCGGCTTTGACGTCTAAGTACGGCTTTAATTCGCGCCAATAGCTCTTTTGGGTTAAAAGGTTTGGGTAGGTAGTCGTCCGCACCCGCCTCAAGCCCCGCAATGCGATCAGCGTCACCGCCTTTCGCCGTTAGCATGATAATCGGAATATCGGTATTGTCTTCACGAAGACGCTTACAAATACTAATGCCATCTTCGCCTGGCAGCATCAAATCTAATACGATTAATGAAAATAGCTCTCGCTGCATGAGCTTATCCATTTGACTGCCGTCATGCGCGGTACGCACCACAAAGCCGTCATCTTCCAAAAAGCGTTGTAACAATGAGCGCAACCGAGCATCATCATCGACAACTAATATGCGCTGGGTAAGTGTATCTTGTGGGTTCTCTGACATTGGGACATCCTTTTATCAATTATAATGCTACTAAATAATAGTGTATAAGATTATGCCAGTAAATTCACGGATAGTGCATAGGAATGCTGTATGGCTTTGTTTAATATAATGAACTAACCTGTATAACTGAGCCAATTTATGGCAAGTGCAATAAGCTGTAGAGAGCAGGAAAGGGCAATCAATAGAATAATTGTGGTGGAAGTTGTTACGTTACTTAATTCTGATCGGCTTATTGATGAGTATTTCGGTGAAATGACAGCGTCACTATTAACTTATTTACCTCGTTGAGCTTATCATTACTAGGCGGTAAAGCAATCTTAGTTTACTCAGATTATATTGGCTTGTCTTAAGCGTAATAATTAAGAAGTCCTTAGCTAGATTGGCTATTTTATTTGATCAATCTTCAAAGTAGAGGTGAACTCAGTGTTAAATTGTACTGTCCATTATAAAGTTGACGCGCTACAAAATTATTGGCGTATATGATTAATGCCTCTAGGATAAAGTACCGAAATCAAAGGGCTTGCTTGACCCTTTGCGAGGGCTTTTTAGATAAAGTATAGAGATAATCTGCTTTCGTTATAGACTGGCAACTGAACAAGCGTGTAAAAAGGATTTTTATTCTTGATACTTTTGTTATAATGCAGACCACATTTCAAGCAACATTGATACGGATATGAGCCTGACTGACACTGCTTCTACTCAAGATACTGCCAACAACACTGCGAATAATTCAGCCGCTAGTGCGTTAGACGCCAAGACGACTGCGATTATTCACGATAAGCTGGCAAAAGATATCGGTATAAAGACCTCGCAAGTTAATGCCTTCGTCAAGTTATTTGATGAAGGAGCGACGGTGCCATTTATTGCTCGCTATCGTAAGGAAAAAACCCAAGGGCTTGATGACACGCAACTGCGTGCTCTAGAAAAGGCTCTAATCTACGAGCGCGACATGGCCACACGTCGCTTTAAGATTATTCAATTGCTCAGCTCGCAAGGCAACTTAACAGACGAGCTACAATCGCGTATTGATAAAGCGACCTCTAAGCTTGAATTGGAAGATATTTATCTACCGTACCGTCCACGTCGTCGTTCACTGGCTGCCAAAGCGCGTGCTGCAGGCTTAGACGCGGCAGCTCAGAAGCTAAAGTCAGAAGAAATCACTCCAGCAGAGGCACTGGTAGGCTATCAGCTACCAGAGACCATTACTGATGATACTGGCAATGAGATCGAAGTCGATTTTAGCGATATCGAGAAGCAGCTAGCCGGTGTTCAAGCCATTATTATTGATGAGTGGACGCAAGAGCTGGATCTGTTGGATACGCTGCGTACTGGCTTTGCCAAAACAGCAACCATGAATGCGGCGTTGGCCAATGAAGAAAAGCGCGAGGTCGGTGAGAAGTTCTCTGACTACTTCGAGCACAGTGAGCCGTTATCTCGATTGCCTAACCACCGTTTATTGGCGATGTTACGTGGCCGTCAAGAGAATGTCTTGGTACTCAAAGTAGATGGCGAAGATGCGCCATTTATTGAAAAGATTATTAGCCAGTTTGAGATTGATGCTGCCCAGCCTGCTGAGCGCCGTGAGTTCTTACAAGAAGCTGCCAATAGCTTATGGCAGGATAAATGGCGACCACACATCGAGCATCGCTTGCTGACTGAACGCCGTCTGGCAGCCGAAGCAGATGCTATTGATGTCTTTGCCAATAACCTTCAGCACCTATTAATGGCTGCACCGGCAGGACGTAAAGTTATCCTAGGTGTGGACCCTGGTATTCGCCATGGTGTCAAAATGGCGGTCATCGATAGCCAAGGCCATGTCGCGAGTGATGCTGAGGGTAACCTAGCCACGGCGACAGTCTATCCATTTGCTCCGGACAATAAGCTTGAAGAAGCCAAAGCTGTCATTGGCGAGCTACTAAAGAGCTATCAAGTCGAGCTTGTCGCTATCGGTAATGGTACTGCTAGCCGCGAAACTGACGCGATGATTAAGACTGTAATCGATGCTGATGACGCCATTACCGCTAAAGCGGTGGTGGTTAATGAGTCCGGTGCTTCTGTTTACTCTGCTAGCGAGCTGGCCAGCGACGAGTTAGCGGGGCTAGACGTCTCGCTACGCGGGGCAGTCTCTATTGCCCGTCGCCTACAAGATCCGTTATCGGAGCTGGTGAAGGTAGACCCTAAAGCCATCGGTGTGGGGCAGTACCAGCACGATGTGAACCAAAATCAATTGGCTGATAGCCTTGATAAAGTCACGCAAGACTGTGTCAACGCCGTTGGTGTCGATGTTAATACTGCTAGCCCTGCTATTCTGACCCACATTGCTGGTCTTAATCGTAATGTCGCACAGCAAATCGTTAACTATCGTCAAGAGCACGGGGCCTTTACGAGTCGCGAGCAGCTAAAAAGCGTGCCACGACTTGGTGTTAAGACCTTTGAGCAAGCTGCAGGCTTCTTGCGTATTCGTGATGGTGAGAACCCACTCGATGCGACAGGCGTGCATCCAGAGAGCTATGGTCTGGTTCAGGAGCTATTAGATAAGACAGGTAAGACATTAGAAGAGCTGCTGGGTAATGATAGCGTCATTAATACGCTAGATACTACCAATCTAGAAGCAGCAAATGATGACAATGTCAGTGTGTCAGCGGTACTGCAAGAGCTGGCCAAACCCGCTCACGACCCGAGACCAGAGTTTAAAACTGCCAACTTTAGAGAAGATGTCAATAGTATTGGCGATCTTGAAGAAGGTATGCAGCTTGAGGGTGTCGTTACCAATGTCACAGGCTTCGGCTGCTTTGTCGATGTGGGTGTCCATCAAGATGGTCTCGTGCATATCTCGCAGATGGCCAATGACTTCGTAGAAGATCCGATGAACCGTGTTAAACCAGGTGATATCGTCAGTGTTCGCGTCTTGTCAGTCGATGAAGCGCGTGGGCGAATTGGCTTTACTATGAAACCTGAGAAGCCAGCAAAGTCTGATAATGCAGCAGCGACTAGCAATAGAGCGAACGCCAAAGCAGAGCATGGTGGAGCTGACACCGCTCAAGGCGGTAAACGTCGCCACGGCGCTAATAAGCCAGCCGCAAATGGCGCGCAAAATCGTGGTTCTGCTCGTCGAGATAATCGTGATGGCGCTCGCAGCAATCGCGGTGCAGCAAAAGGCAGTCATGCTAAGGGTAAGTCTGATAAACCAGATAACAAGATCGGCACTTTGGGCGCTCTGCTAAAAGAAGCTGGATTGAAATAATCGAAGATCAGCAATATGGACAAGTCGCTGCTTTGCGGCTTCTCCTGCTCACCTTATGGCAGCTAACTGTAATATTCTGTGAGGGAAAATAAAAAAGGCAATCCATTAAATGGATTGCCTTTTTTATGAGTAACTGCCAACATGCTATATAGTAAATTCAATCTAAAACAAGACAGAGATACTGAGATAGACTTTTTGTAGCTTCTGTCAGCGTACTTAATCAAGTTAGGAAAACTTATACCAGTTAATCGCCTAATAGCTCGGTTTTCGTATTAAGCAGCTATATTAGTGCTGGCTCTACTCAATCATGAGACCTTTGGTCGATAATGAAACTAATGATGATTAACGCACATTAAACCGACGATTTTCTTGCAATTGTACTTCTCCTGGTTGGGTCGCTAATAGCTCACCATGAGGGCCCTTTTTCTTCTCTTGAAGAGTAATAGGCGCAGACTGGTTGCGTAGGTCCGCTGGCGTCACACTACCACGGTTGACCTCGCCTTGGATAAGAGGGTCATAGTCAGGAGTGCTATGCTGTTGATTAAGCTGTGTTGGGGCATTAGCCGCTACAGTAGGGGCAGCTATTTGCTCATTACCACTTTCGCTATCACTGTCTATCTCACTGACGCCGGTATTATCCACCTCAGCATTATTTACATCAGCGCTATCTACCTCTGCATCATCACTATCTATATCAGTGCTATCGTCATCAATATCAGCATTGTCTTGCGCGTCTATTTCTCCTGGTTGGGTGGCTAATAGTTCACCATTCGGACCTTGAATCTTTTGCTGGAGTGTATTGGGAGCAGCCATAGTCGCAGCGCTAGCAGGAGTAATATTACCTTGATTAACTGCTGGCTGATAATCAGCTGCAAACGCAATACCTGGTAAGGCAATTAAAGCTGCGAATAACGTAGTAGGCATAAAAGAGTGACTTTTCATAATAGATTTCCTTAAAAGTGAATATGGTATAACCAATAACCTCTTGGAATAACAGTGTTGTCATCATAAAGAATGATGCAATTACCAGTCATCGGCTACTAACTAACAATTAATATTACGCACAGTTAGCGCATGATTAACATAAAGCTGATGTAAAGCTAGCGTTAGGTTATTACCCAGTAGCTATTACTCTATAGGAAACAGACAATTAAAAATCATCTACCGCACAATAGTATCGCCTTGTTTCATAGATAGTATATAGCGATTATATTTTCGCTTTATAAAGGGTTTGTAAGTATTACCGCTATTAATATAG
Organism: Psychrobacter pygoscelis; assembly: GCF_004335015.1. Lineage (GTDB taxonomy): Bacteria > Pseudomonadota > Gammaproteobacteria > Pseudomonadales > Moraxellaceae > Psychrobacter > Psychrobacter pygoscelis. Next base: position 586,957 of record NZ_RQRU01000002.1, on the reverse strand, counting down.
CAAAAATCTCTATTTATTTAACCTAATCAGGCCAGCTTCACTTGTAAATAAGTGACCTTGATTTATCTATCTGCAAAGTGCTTTTATGATTTTTTGGTGTCACACAGCTTTAAATAGTATTGAAGGCTCGCGCTAATGTTGTTGTTCGCTATTAATAAAAGACCACATTAGTATGTGTTGAATATTCATCACCTACTTATAAATAGGCTAGCCTTGGATTTGACGACTGTTTTTTATTTTTGTGTAAAAATTGGCTAAAGGGGAGGTTGGCTATAGATAAGTATTGCAGCGTTCAAAAAAAGACGCCAGTTGAATGGCGTCTTTTTAGTTAGTAAATAAAACTTTAACGAAATCGAAGTATTGTAAGGTCGCTAAACTAGTAGCCGACGCTCAAGGTCTGTTAGCGCCTAACATACGATACTTGACTTCACTAGCAGTTATTACTCAGAGTCGTCTGGTACGGTAATCACAGGAACAGGCTGATTCACTTCTACTTCATTTAAGATAGCAGGATTGACCTGATTACCAAGGTAGACAGTTTGTGCTTCACCTTCAACTGTCACTGCGGTTCCAGCCTCTGTACTCACACGATTGACTTGATCTTCAGGTGCGACGATGACTTCTTTAATTTGATATTTGGTAGGACGGATGACGCGCTTAACCTCAGTAATGACTGGCTCAACACTACGCTCTTCTTGGATAGCGACTTGTGGTTTAGGCGCTTTAATCTCACTAATTACAGGTGTTGGAAACTTACCACCAAAATGGTTGTCACACTGCTGCATAGTAACGCGGACGACTTCTTTATTACGATTCATATAAACGTTGATTGGCATGTCAGGGGCAAATGGTACATATTTACCCACTAGAACGCCAGAGACACCATAGCGACCATTGGACTGACCGACACCTTTATCACAAGCACCAGCAGAGTAGTCACTAGTGTTGATCGGCATTTGCGCCGCTATATTGCTTGGGATAGTAAGGTCAGATAAAACCATTTTTTTAACTGAAGTCTCACCAGCCATGCGTTTTGGCTGTTGATGGGTATAGGGAGTATAGAATTTGGCAGAGCCATCTTTGACAGCTGCTACGCACTCATCATACGAGTCGTAACCAACATTACCATGATGGTCTGTCGTAACACCAGCATTTGCTGAACCCGCAAATAAAGCAAATCCAGAGCCAACCACAGCCGCAGCTAATACAGTAAGTTTCATTGTTTTTCCTCTCAGTAAAGTTAACATTGTTCGTTTGAATTTAGTATTTTTATTCGTTCAATTTTTATGATGGAATTCCCTTGAAATCCTTTAGGCTTAGTGCTGTTAAAGATCAACCAATAACGGCAGCCTAAAGTGTAATTAACAATCATTATTTATAGTTAATTCACACGGATTCTAATAGAAAACTACCATCAAAAAGAGCACTGATAAAAATAGATAGTATCAACTAATTACAGCAATAATAAGTGTAGCAATATATCGAATTTAGCAATGGCTAAAACACAAGGACAACTTAAAAGCAGCTTGCTAGTAGCTTGCTATAAGTTACCTTATTTCAATAAAGTGCTTTAAGTTATACAGTAAGTAATCACTTTTAAAGCTTTGCTTTTATAGTTGTAATATTACTTGAGATAACAAAAATAAATTGTGTCATTACGCTAAGGAAATGTATTTTTATGTATCAGCTACCTTGTCGTTATCTTTTTCTAAGCGAGAAAATTAACAAAGTGATGACAATACCCAATAATAAAACTTACTACTTCCTGTGGTAATAGATATTGGATTTAACCATGTTTCACTATAATCGAGCCTAAATAAAATAGCGTCATCGTAATATAGTGCAGAGCTGGTATAAATTTTTTGGCTGGCGGCAAACACGCCAATAGAGGCTACGAAAAATTTATCCCCCGTATCTCTGTATCGTTTTTTTAATGAACTTACTATTTAACTTACTGGGCGCTCTTATAAAGGCCATAAAACCTCTCCCAACTGTACTGCAATACAGCTCATCTTATTGGAATCGGGTTTGCTTGGTCACTAATATAAACTGCTCTAGCTAGCAGTCATCTATCAACGAAAAGTTAAGTACCCCATATCGGCATAGACGGTCTGTGAGAGCGTCGCCCATCGCCGCTGCTGGCGTCCAAAAGCCGCCTTTGATGTCACGCTTATTGGTATCCTGACCTAAGCACAAAGCTGCTTGGGCCAACATTCTTGAGGTACTGCCATAGCCTGGGTCTTTATTGCCAGTAACTTTGCTGTTAATACGTTGACCTTTTGTCGTGGTGGCAAAAAATCTTAAATCAAAGTGGCCTTCATTTTGCTCTTTTTTGCTCGGGCCGTCTCCAGATTTAGGTAAGATATGCTCTGAGATTAACTCGCGACTCTTAGTAAAGCTCATGGCTAGCGCAAAGCTGCCGATGCCCGCTGTTAAGGCGTAACTCATGGCGCGGCCTTTAAGTCCCGATGGCATCCACATGGCCTCGTCATATTTAAAATCTCGTCCGTAAGCGTAGTGCAATAGCTGATTACTCCGATGCACAATACGGGTATTAATACTGTCCATAATAAAAGGGGCTAACCAGCACTCGTGCGTTTCATCATAGCTGGGGACGGAGTGAGTCACTTGGCTAACTTGTGGCGCTTGGGGATCGTCATTAAGCAAATAAGGATCGGCCAGCTGCTGACGCCGAGCTTTGTCTTGACTGGCCTCAGCAAAGATGGTCGCCATAGAGGCAATTGTGCCACCTGATAAGCCGCCCTTGGCACTCTTAACACGCATTTCGATCCTAGAGCAAGGGGCGTCATAGCGCTGCTTGGCTTGCTGCTGGGTGAAGTAAACGCCCAAATCAGAGGGGATGGAATCAAAGCCACAAGAGTTGACAATGCGCGCGCCGCTACGTTGGGCTTCCGCTTGATAGTTATCCATCATGTCTTTGATAAATATGGTCTCACCTGTCAGATCGACATAGTCAGTACCCGTCTGCACACAGGCCTTAATAAGTGGCTCACCATATTCAAGATAGGGTCCGACGGTAGAGATGATAACCTGACCTTGCTGACACATTGCTACTAAGCTCTCATCATCCTCGCTATTGGCGATGATAATATTCGGTAGGTTGGGCGTCGTCATATCACCCTTATGAGCACTGGCGTCAGCACAATTGTTAATCGCGTTATCATTACCCTTTGCAGATTTACCCATTAAAGCCTGCTTTAGCTTCTCAAGCTTATTTTTATGACGGCCAGCGATAGCCCAGTCGATAGGCTGAGCTTGCAGAAACTCAGATAAGTAGCGAGCGGTAATCTGCCCCACGAAGCTTGTGGCCCCGTATAAAATGAGCGTGTAATCACGAGTGTTAGGCGCTGCTGAGCTAGAGGGATTGGTAGTCAAATCCTCAGAAGCAGTGAGGGGTAACGTCATAAATCAGTCCTTTGCATTAAGTTCGGAAGGTGAAAATCAACTATTGAAGACAACAGTGCTAAACAACAGCTACTAAAATTAAGGCTTAGTACAATTGAAGTTCAGTACAGTTGAGGTTTGGACGTTTATTACAGCAAGAGGGCGGGCGAAGAGAAATAAGGTTGAGTTAAACTGGTAGTATTAGGACTAACGCCGTAATCCAAGGGAGCAAACTTTTATTAAAATCGTCTATTCAAATTGCTTATCTAAATTCCAAGGCATAACAATACCTAAGGGGGAGACACTTATGTATTGTGATTTGGCCATTAAGTCAGCGCTTAATGGCCAAATCTACTTAGCCTTCACTCTTTAAGTGTCCTCTTTAAGTTCTACTCTTGTTAAATGAAGGTAGCGTTTGTTAAAAGCGCTTGGGCTGTAATATCTGCTCCATACGCTTGGCCAGTCGAATATCATGGCTGGTAATACCGTTGACATCGTGAGTGGTCAACTTAACCTGTACTATATTATAGAGATTCGACCATTCTGGGTGATGTTCAAGTTTTTCGGCATGAAATGCTACTTGATTCATAAAGCTCATGGCTTCAACAAAATCATGAAACTTGTAAGTTTTGACGATAGCATTGCCTTCTTGCTGCCAGCCATTAAGGTCTTGTAATTGTAAAGCGACTTGGTCGTCGGTGAGATGGCTCATAAAATCCCTCCTGATGATTTTAAAATAAAATGAGTGAGTCTGATTTTGGTTATGTGTGGGTTGACGGTTAACTTAATAGGGTGTGGCTATAATAAAGGTTAGGCTGATAAACCGGTTGAGCTTCGATGTAAGCTTAGCTTTAGAGTTATCACTAAACGCTGTATTAAATATAGCTCAGCGATTTAAGCTAGATTAGCAAATGCTGATAGTCGGGATGCTTATCGATATATGCCGCGACAAACGAGCACTGCGGTACGACTTTTTTATTCTCGGCCTCAGCGTAATCTAAAGCATGTTTGACCAGTGCAGAGCCGACACCCTGACCACCAAGTTCGCTTGGAACAATGGTATGGTCGTAAACCAAGCGATCACCCTCATCTTGATAGCTGATGTAGCCGGTTTTGCCATTAATGGTGGTCTCAAAGCGGTTGGCGTGCTGATTATGGGTTATATCGATTTTCATTTTCTACCTCGTATATAGAGCCAGATATTTCAGGCCCTCAAAATTATATAGGTTAAGCGTGACTAGCGTTGAATAGTGGCTCAAAGATACCTTATTTGGACTTGGTGAGCGGGAAAACTCAGCTTAGCAGAGCTTATTTATAGTGTACCCAAAAGTTTGTTTTTTATCTGCTTAACAACTGTATTGATTCATTTGCTAAGTCCCTTATTTTAGGTATGAGGGCTGAGATGGCCTAGATCTAAACCGCTTGGCTACTCTATTGTGAAACTTATTTTGAACAGTAGCGAGCAAGGTGACTGCCAACTTGGCAGGTCGATGGTTTTTTTGCGGAGTTGCCCTGCCTGCCAAGGAGGTAGTCGTCAGGTAACTTAAGTAGCAGGTGTGCAAAGTCACCTTGTTTACCTTAAGTCACAATGCGATAATGCGTGCAGCTTATTCTCATTGTTATACGTATAATTGACGTAGATTTGAGTCATTCATTTAATGGAGTTTTAATGGCACAATATATTTACACCATGAACAACGTGTCCAAACTTGTTCCCCCCAAGCGTGAAATCTTAAAAAACATCAATTTATCGTTTTTCCCAGGTGCCAAGATCGGTGTCCTCGGTATCAATGGTGCGGGCAAGTCGACCCTGCTACGGATTATGGCTGGCGTAGACACAGATTTTAGTGGTGAAGCGCGAGCTCAGCCAGGTACCAAGGTTGGCTACCTGCCTCAGGAGCCGCAGCTTGATGACAATAAAGACGTTCGCGGCAATGTCGAAGATGGCATGCGTGAAGCGCTAGATGCTTTGGCGCGCCTTGACGAAATCTATAGCGAATACGCTGCGCCAGATGCTGACTTTGATAAGTTGGCTGAAGAGCAGGGTAAGATGGAAGACATCATCCAAGCTTGGGATGCGCACAATTTAAACACCCAACTAGAAAAAGCAGCCGATGCACTGCGTCTACCACCTTGGGATGCGGATGTCAGTAAGCTATCTGGTGGTGAGAAGCGCCGTGTGGCCCTATGTCGTTTGCTGTTATCGCGTCCAGACATGCTGCTCTTAGATGAGCCGACCAACCACTTGGACGCGGAATCTGTCGCTTGGCTTGAGCAGTTCTTACAGAACTATAGCGGTACTATCGTCGCCATTACCCATGATCGCTACTTCTTGGACAATGTCGCTGAGTGGATCTTGGAGCTGGACCGTGGTCATGGCTATCCTTATGAAGGTAACTATACTGAATGGCTTGAGCAGAAAAATAAGCGTCTAGAAGAGCAGCAAAAGCAAGAAGAGTCATTTGCTAAAGCGCTAAAAAAAGAGCTTGAGTGGGTGCGTAAAAATCAAAAAGGTCAGCAAGCGAAATCTAAATCTCGGGTTCAACGCTTTGAAGAGCTTAACTCTAAAGAGTTCCAGCAGCGTAATGAGACCGCTGAGATCTATATTCCACCTGGTCCACGCCTAGGTAATAAGGTCATCGAAGTCAACAATATATCCAAGTCTTTTGGGGATCGTTTGTTGTATGAGAACCTAAGCTTCAATGTACCGCCTGCGGCTATTGTCGGTATCATTGGACCAAACGGTGCGGGTAAAACCACACTATTTAACATGATGACGGGTAAAGATACCCCCGATACCGGTACTGTGGATTTAGGCGAGAGCGTTAAAGTCGCTTATGTTGGTCAGGTTCGTGATAACCTAGATGACAGCAAGACGGTCTGGGAAGAAGTGTCTGACGGTTTGGATATGATTACTGTCGGTGAGTACGAGACCCCAAGCCGCGCGTATATCGGCCGCTTTAACTTCAAAGGTCAAGATCAGCAAAAACGCGTCGGCAGCCTATCTGGTGGTGAGCGTAATCGCCTCCAACTGGCCAAGACTCTAAAACAAGGCGCGAATGTCATCTTACTCGATGAGCCATCGAATGATTTGGACGTTGAGACCTTACGTGCGCTTGAGGATGCCATCCAAGTATTCCCAGGTACTGTACTGGTCGTCTCGCATGATCGTTGGTTCTTAGATCGTATCGCTACCCATATCTTAGCTTTTGAGCCAGAGGGTCCAGTATGGTATGACGGTAACTACTCTGAATATGAAGCCTACCGCAAAAAGACCATGGGCGCAGATGCTGGTCCAAAACGCATGAAGTATAAGAAAATCACTAAATAATCTAGCCTTTTTTAAGCACGTGGCGAATGGTCAACACGCTGCTAGATAAGGCTGATTATATTGTCTTTTTACAGATAAGATTGGCAAAGGGATACCATAATCGGTATCCCTTTTGTTGTTTATTAAAGAGTGAATAAAGGGGTTAACTATTCAAGCGCTATCACCTCACATGCCATATTCTCAACTTTGCATAGCTTGTGTCGTAGGTTTTGCTGCAATAGCTCAACGACATCGTCTGAAAGATTGCCCTCGATAGTGACGTGAACGCACTCATGGTCACTTTTGTAGCCCACTTTAACCCCGTCAATGAATAGTGTCTTATCGTAGTCTACTACCTCATTGCCTATATTCCAGTCGCTAGCTGTCTCATGAGTGATGGGTGGTACGAATAGTTGACGATAGCTGTTCAAGTCCGGCAGGCAGCCTATACAAGCTTCAATCTCTAGGGCATGAAGGACTGCTCGGTTACTATTATGAGTGTTTTGACAATCATTAAGTTGACTGTATTTACCTAGGTTTAAGCAGCCACCATCCATTCTAGCAACATAAAAGCGCCGCCATTTACGATGCCTTTGGGTAATATTCTTCCAGATGAGCGTGTTTAGATTCAATGCCCAAGTGTCAATATTATCCAATAGTGGACTACTGTCATCCGCCAGTATCTGTCCACCTGAGACAATAATTCTGTTGTCTTTTAACAGTGCGTGATGTCCATGGATCCAGCCCATGCTATTACGCGTGGCAACTTCTTCAATTTTAAAAGTCTGCGTGTTTAATCGATAAACTGGCGTATGGCTATAGCGTCGATCCTTTGGATAGCCTAACGCGCCGATGATATAAATATACTCACCGACTAAGGTCGCGGTATGGAAGTCTGTAGGCGGAAAAACCGCTTTAGGATAGCCGTAAATCTCAATGTCAGCCTTATTTTCTGTTCTGTTTAAAGTGTGGTTCAGACTATGATTGGGAGGTATGACAATCACATCATTGTAGATATAAAAGTCAGGATCATACCAATCTTCATATTCGCCGCCTATTAGGACGGTTTGACCGTCAGGAAGCAATGTTTGGCTTTGCCCCAAACGCTGGTGACACCATAACGGGTTAGGCTGAGTACGAGAGGTCGTCTCTAGTACCTCAAAAGGTTTATCAATAATAAGCTTCCTGATATCCCAAGCGCTTAGATCAAATCTGACGAGCCACTGCCAGTAAGGGTTGGTCTGCAGGGTAGGATTTTTGGGTGCAGAGATAGGACAGCGATAGTCGCGATAAGCCATCAACAAACGCTGCTTTTTAGCATAAGGCAGCTGCCAAAGGTAGTAAAAAGCCGCTTGTTGCGTGTGGGTAAGACGTTTAGGAGCAGGATTAATATACGGACAAAGATAAAAAGTAGCAGCACTGAGCTGTGCTAGGACAATCTTGATAGGGGCGCTAGGCGCGGTAAATAAAGAGGGAAGGCAAAAAGTTGAATAACTAAAAGGTAGTGCACTTACTTCATAAAAGCTATAAGTCATATAAAGCTGTCGTAACATGACGACAGGCAGAGGGTCAGATTAAAGAAAGAACTGAATAAAAAAAGCAAAGCTAAAAGGCAGCCTTGCTTTTTTATAATAGCAAGTTTTTTTAGTAGGGTACAAATACTTCGTTGTGTTGTCTTTTATCTAATCATGACTCGCTATCGCCACTCATGACTCTAAGCGGTAGTTGGTGTAAAAGTCTGGTCAGCTGCGTTGCTGCGCTGTAGGCTTCGCGGTGCAAGCGTGCTTGATTGAGTATTCCCCAGTGTCTTAGGTGAAGTCGGCTTATCTTCCAAGCTTGCCATCAACTCTTCATCATCATAGTCGATGTCATCTTCGTCAAAATGATTCATTCCACAGGCTTGGCACATAATAGTCTCTCGTAAGTTATTTAACGATAAGCGGTATTTTACTATAAATACAATCAGCGGCGTTAAGGTGCTAAAAACGGTCATAACATAGCCAAGCTGCCATAAAGTTTAATCGTTTTTAGCAGTAATCCTAATTGGATAGCATCAAGATTAACGCTTGCGACCAAATTTACGCTGCTTTTTGTTGTTAATCTCAGTGATGGCATGGGCTATTTCTTCGTCTTTAAGATTGGCAACGTTTTGCAAGACTTGCATCACATCAGGGCTTAAGACGTAGCGAGCATGATGAGCGATGTCTTGGATACGCTGATCAAAGCGTAGTACTCCGGTCTCCTCATCTTTTTGTAGATAGTCTAGGCGCATGAGCGCATTGACAAAGCTGGTGAAGAGCGCTGGGTCAAAGAAGTCGGGGATGTCATCAGAGTAGAGCACAGACAGACGCTGACCGAGGAGATGACACAGGTCTACCACTTGCTCAGCAGTAAGATTGCCCGAGCCTTGTTGGGCGAGTAAGGCCAAGGCCATAAAGTAGCGCTCAAGGCTTTGTTCAATCGGTGTGGCAAGTACCAATAGCTGCTGATAGTGAGCACTATTGATGGCAGGGACACTGAGCATATCATTGCCCAAGTCTACGACCAGACCTTGCTCGATTAGGTTGTCGACTTTTTTGTTCACAGTCTCTGTCAGCGAGCGAGCCGAATAATACAAGAACAGCTCGCTTTGTAAAAATGGATACAGCTGCGAGACGATGGTGTCTAAGCGGCTACGCTCGATGCGGCCATTGCGCGCGACCAAGGCGGCCAAAAAGGACAGCAAGATGAATACGTGCAAGATATTGTTGCGGAAATAGCTGAGCAGCGGTGCTTGCTTATCAGCGACTTGAATAATATCGCCTAGGATATGCGGCGTACGCTCGATGAGCTTGAGCTGGATACCATAGTCAATAATAGCTTGCGGGCTAAGCTTAGTCACTATGGTATCGGCATCGTAGGGTAGCTGAGTAGCAATGCGCTGATACAGGGCGATTTGCTCGCGGCAGATGTCTTCATCAAGCGCCGCTTTTGGCGCAGATAGTAGCACCAAGGATAACAGCGATACTGGATTGACCACAGCCGCTTTATTGATATGCTGCATGATCTTGACACCGATGTTGTCAATCATGGCCGAGGCCTCAGGGCCTAGTGGCGAGTCGGTACGATCAGCAGGCAGGCTCTCAGCAGCAACGTCAAACTTATCCATAAAGTCTGTCAAGTGAAGCGGCGCTCCAAAGCTTAGATGCACATGACCGAAGATACGCTCGATCTTGCGTGAGACCTTGAGTAGACCTATTAGCGATTCAGACTCTTTGGGCTTGCCCTTAAGCTCGCCGATATAAGTACCGCCTTCCATAATGCGCTCATAGCCAATATAGGTGGGGATAAATACTACTGGCTTATTGGTACGGCGTAGCTGACTGTGCACAGTCATCGCTAGCATACCCATCTTCGGTGGCAGCAGTCGACCTGTGCGTGAGCGGCCTCCCTCGATAAAGTACTCAATCGGAGTATTACGAGTAATCAGGGTATGTAGATATTCACGCAATACCGCAGTATATAGCGCATTGCCTTTGAAGCTACGACGAATATAGAAGGCCACTGCACCGCGTAGCATAGGGCCGAGGACGGGTACATCTAAGTTATTGCCGGCAGCGACATAAGGGATACTCAGGCCACGCTTATAGATCACATAAGAGAGCAATAAATAGTCAACGTGACTACGGTGGCAAGGCACGTAGATAATCTCGTGATCGGTAGCTAGGGCGCGCACTCGCTCAAAATGGTGAACCTCAACGCCGTCATACAACTGGGTCCAAAGCCACGTCAAAAAGCGATCAAAAAAGCGAATAATAGGGTAGGAGTAGTCATTGACCATCTCATAAGCATAGCCACGGGCGGCCTGTCGAGCCTCGCGCATAGTGATGCCTTTTTCTTTAGCTTCAATCTCACAGGCATGTTTAAGAGCGGGCGAGTAGATGAGCTTATCGACCAGATTACGCTTGTCTGATAGGTCGGGGCCGAGCATACTGGCGCGCTGCTTATCTAGGTAGGTATTGAGCTGCTGCTGCACACGTAAGGTCAGCTCTCTATTGGCGTCGCTAAGCGGTATCAGTGCGGTGTTTTCCGCCTTAGAGGTTAGCGCAGCTGCGTTTTTCTCTATATCTGGATTAAGGTCAGTATCGACCGCTCCGTGATCGTTAAGCGTACGGTCATGCAGCTGGCTATCACTGATCACGTCATCAGTTGGAGCGTCTGTTAAGGTAGCCGTTAGGCTCTCAGTAACTTGCTCACCCAAGTCGGCTTGACGGATGATGCTTTGCAGAGATTTAGGAGGGTGAAATTGCACAAAAGTATCACGGCCCATCACCCCGATGTTAAACAGCTGCTTGATGATGGTTGGGTCTTCCCAGTTGTCCGCCATCAATAGCTTAAATAGTGAGTCCTCTTTTTCAGGGGCGCGTCCCCACAAGATGGTGACGGGAACCAAACGAATCTTTAACGCTGGGTTCTGGGTGCAAGCATCCACCAATCGCGATAGCCTTGGCGACAGTTGGCTGTCTTTGGCCTTAGGATGGTGCAAGAAGATAATCGCTGCATTTTCATGAATATCATAGACACTATCTTCGACACTTTTGAGGGCGTGGGGCAGCTTATGCTCACGAGTCTGTAAGTCGATTAAGATACTGTTCGAGCGTGAATATTCCTGCAATATGTAAAAGGTCAGGGTGTCGCCATCGTCTCGAATATCAGGCATTTCACCAAACACTGTGGCTTTAACCGCAACGTCTAGTGCCTGACCAGATAGCTTTCGATACAGCTGGTTGATCGGATTTGTTGAGCTCGCTAATCCTGCCGCTGGCTTATTACTTTTTGCTACTTTTGAGCTGGGTTTCAAAATCCGTTTTTGCAAAAATTTTGTTATCATAAGAAGCTGTCAAATTCGGTTAAAATAATGCGCCTATGATGCCATAAATTGGCCCAAAGCGATACGCTAAAGTGTTACGACTGTTCGCTCAAATCAAGAGAAAGCTTGGTGTTAATCGGGATAATTAAGGCGAGTTGTCTTAATTTAAATCACTGTCGTAAGCACTGTAAAGTGAATTTTTATAATAGAAATATAACCATAAAGAGGCGGATATGACCCCAGCTGTAAACTTAGCAAAAAAGCTAAAATTGACTTATCAAATTCACGAGTACGAGCACGATCCTAACGCGCAGTCATATGGTGAAGAGGCCGCTGATAAGCTAGGTGTTAAACCGCAACAAGTATTTAAGACTTTAGTAGTGAGTGATGATAATGGCAAGTTGGCCGTCGCCGTCGTACCGGTCTGTGGCAAGCTTAATCTCAAAAAAACGGCCAAGGCCATTGGCAGTAAAAAAGTACAAATGGCCGATCCCAAGTTAGTCGAGCGTAGTACAGGATATGTGCTGGGCGGGGTCAGTCCATTAGGTCAGAAAAAACGCTTAGTGACAGTGATTGATGAGACAGCTAAAGCGCACAGTACGATATATGTCAGCGCTGGTAAACGAGGGCTAGAGATTGAGCTGCCAGCTGAGCAGTTGGCGACGGCACTAGCTGCTAAATTTGCTGATATTATGGACACTGACTAAGAGCGATTATAAAAAAGCTTTGAGATGCAGGGGTCAAAAAACAGTAGATGGCAGCACATAGCAATGAAAGTTAATAAGTTAGTCAGCTGAGCCAGTTTTAGATAAGGATTAGGTGATGCCCCACGTTATTGTGCAAGCAAGTCGCAATGTCACTATCAAACATCCCCAGCGCTTATTAAAATCGTTGAACAATAGTCTCTGGCAGTCCGGTCATTTTGAGCAGCCAGAGGATATCAAAGCGCGGATTGTGGATATAGAGACATTTTTGCTCGGAGTCGATGATGATGAGCAGGCACACGGCTTTGTCTTTGTCCAGCTCACGCTTATGCCGGGACGCAGTGAGACTATCAAGCATGAATTGGCGGCCAACTTACTTGACACCTTAAATAATGAGCTGGCGGCTAATATCTCTAGTCGCGTCAGTGTGCAGCTCTGCGCCGAGGTCGTGGAGTTAAGTCCGAGTTATCACAAACGGCTGCTTGGCACAGCTTAAGCCGCTACTCCTGTTAGTCATATCGGGCATGTCGCTCATGTTGTGCTCAAGATGGATCTAATGATGCACGTTCTAGTCACACAGCTCACGACTGGCATAGCGAGGCAGAATAATAATCTCAGCGCGGTAGCCGGCCTTGCCGCCATGGGTCGCCATTAGATTGCGCGCGATGCGTAGCTGATATTTGCCTGATTCCGGCAGACAGCCTTGATAGATAATGCCGCCTTTCGTGCCCTCTTGCGCCCCAGAAGGAAATTTTAGGATACCGACGTTAGCGACTTCATTAATCCTTGATTTATTACTAATATTTATTACGGCATATTGGCCTTCATTGGCATTAAATTGATACCAATTATCAGTCTGCTTTGCCGAGATGACACCCTCAACACTGGTAGTGATCTGGCCTTTTTTAAATTGAATGGCCTTTGCATTTGCTTCGTTGTCACTGAGATTGGCCAAACTACTCTGCAAAGTTAGGAGCATTAGCGCCAATAAGACTAAGGGCTTTTGGGTTATCACAGCGATATATCCTTTTGGTCATATCAGGTATTGTTTGGAGCTTAAGTCTTGATTCGGTTAGCGTAGGCTAGCGAGATGACCATTAATCCGTATTTGAGATAGGTACTGCTTCTGTCTCAAAAGCAAAACCTTTGTTGCTATAGTTGCCGATCATTATTGCTTCTATGACAGGTTTTGTTTTAGTGCTTTCCCCTTCAATATTGACCACGAAATTGGCCCCGTCACCGCCCGTATCATCAAGCTTTTCGACGATATAGTTCAGCGTTCCCATGGGAGGCAGCTCTATAGATTTGCTCAAATAAGATCGCACAAAATCACCGCCAGTATTGTAATAATCAATCTTTGTGACATATAGGCTGTGTTCCAAGCTGGTGTTGCGGATACTTAAAGTCGCTGACAAAAGGACTTTAGGATTGTCCTCGTCCACATAGATATTTGAATATATGGGCACGTAGAAGGTCTGCTGGTAGGGCAGGCTTTGCTTGTCAATATCGACGTCGGTCTCAAGACGCTTGATCGGGTCTTGGTGATCGTCAGAATACATCACATTGGGATCATCGATGGGTGGTTTGCAGCCGCTTAGAGCAGTGGCTGTCATTAACGCAGCGGTGAGTATATATGCAGCTCGCATGATCACTCCTTGTTAGGTATGAGAAAAGGCCTGTTGTTGGCGACCACCTACTAATAATTGGCTGATAATCGGCTGCCATTCTTAATTATCAGCTGCCTGCTAGGTGCTAGATTTAATTAACCTGCACTATCTAAGCTATATTTTAACCGTCATTCCCTCATTAAACTGTGATTTTTGACGAAAGGCAATAACAAAAAAAGCGCACCCAGTTTGGGTACGCTTATTTAAATCACTATTCAATGACAAGAGTCATGATCTGGCTTTGTAGCAATATCACAACACGGCTACAAGGTTTGCTTAATCTAAGAAGGCAAAGCTATCAATGTCCATCGAGGTCATAGATTCGCTTGGCGCCATCATGCTCTCAGCAAGTCCAGACGTACGCGGTAGGATCTTGTCAAAATAGAACTCTGCTGTTTGAATTTTAGCTTTATAGAACTCTGGCGCTTCAGTGCCGCCATTTTCAAGCTTATCATACGCCACCGCTGCCATGCGCGCCCAGTGATAGCCCATCATCACATAGCCTGAATACATTAAGAAGTCATCAGACGCTGCTGAGATGATCTCACGGTCTTTACGTGCCATTAGCATCAGGCGTACGGTTAAGGTATTCCACTCTGCACAAAGCTTGGTCAAAGCCCAGACAAAGCTACGCATGTTTCTATCCAGCGCGAACTCACCACACCATTTCATGATACTAGAGGTATAGTCACGGATAATCTTACCTTTAGACTGTAGGATCACTTTACGACCAAGAAGGTCAAGGGCTTGAACGCCAGTAGTACCTTCGTATAAGGTGGCGATTCGAGCATCACGAGCGATCAGCTCCATCCCCCATTCTTTGATATAGCCGTGACCACCATAGATCTGCTGACCATGCTTAGCCGCTTCGATACCCAGCTCAGTTAAGAAGCCTTTGAGAATTGGCGTGTAAAAGCCTAGCTTGTCATCCCACTTCTCAAACTCTGCCTCATCGCCATGAGTGATGCCTTGAGCCATTTTATCTGCGTAGCGGGCAGCATGGTAAATCATCGAGCGGCCGCCTTCGGCAAAGGCTTTCATAGTGAGTAGCATACGGCGCACATCGGCGTGATGGATAATAGCATCAGCGACTTTTTCTGGTTCTTTAGTGCCAGATAGGGTGCGCATAGAGCGGCGCTCTTTAGCGTACGGTAAAGCATTTTGGAAAGCCAGCTCAGTATGGGCAAGACCTTCAATACCAGTACCAATACGAGCGGTATTCATGAAGGTGAACATGGCTTTGAGGCCTTTATTCGGCTCCCCAATCATGTAGCCAGTCGCACCATCAAAGTTTAGTACACAAGTGGCAGACGAGCTGATACCCATTTTGTGCTCAATAGAGCCGCAGCTAACGCCATTACGCTCGCCGACTTCACCCTCAGTGTTGGGAATGAATTTTGGTACGATAAATAATGAAATACCGCGAGTACCTTCAGGAGCATCGGGAAGTCGGGCCAAGACGATATGGATAATATTATCTGTTAGGTCGTGCTCGCCACTTGAGATGAAGATCTTGGTACCATTCAGCTTATAAGTACCGTCATCTTGCGGAAGGGCTTTGGTCTTCACTTGACCTAAGTCAGTACCACACTGCGGCTCAGTCAGACACATAGTACCAGACCAAGTCCCTTCAACCAGCTTAGGTAGGTACAGCGCTTTTTGTTCGTCAGTACCATACTGTAGTAGGGTATTGATACATCCTGTGGTCAGACCAGGATACATCGCCCAAGGCCAGTTGGCCGTACCCATCATCTCCGATTTAACGAGGTTGATAGACATAGGCAAGTTCATGCCGCCGTACTCTTCAGGGTATGAGATACCTTGCCAGCCGCCCTCTACAAACTGATCGTAAGCCTCCTTGAAGCCTTTAGGGGTGGTGACTTTACCATCTTCAAAGTGACAGCCTTCAGCGTCAGCATCTTGATAAATAGGCGCTAAGACGTTTTCAGCAAAGTCTGCAAACCCTTGTAGAATCATATCAATCGTTTCTGGATCAGCATTGGCGCCGTTATCTAGACTTTTATAATGTGTCTGGTAGTCAAACACATCATTAAGCAAAAACTTCATATCGCGTAAAGGGGCTTTGTAACTTAACATAGTTGGCTCTCTTGTCTAAATTTAATGAATCGGTTGAATAAATCAGTTAAGTGGAACGGTTGGACAAATCAGCTAAATTAAATAGTTGAGTAAAACAGTGGGCTAGAATATGGGGTAAAACGGGCAAAAGTACATTTTCCATTATGCGCACCTCTATAGCTTAGCGTTGTGCGCGCATGGTACGGCAAAATATTGAATAAAAGGTATTAGAGAGTCGTCATAACTCAAAGAATCAAACTAGAGCTTACTAAGCAGAGATGACAGTTGCATTATCATCGTTGTTAATGATTCATCAGTGTGTCTATATCGGTAACCCAATATGCAAATACAGATGATAATAATCATTTAGCAAAATCATAAAAATAGTATAAAGGGTATTATGCTTTTTGCCCATTATGTATAAATATTATTCATAAATAATAGTCTGAATAGAAACATTATTTTATATGAATAAGAGAGCGTCAAACGTCGTTGCTGAAGACGACGTTATGGAGTCAGTACATCTAGCTTACAATAGAGCGTGAGGTAAAATGGGTAAAGCTGATTGCCTAGGCTGCCTGTAGTGACTGCCTTTAAAATGACAGACAGCAATAGGTAAACTGCTGAGATAAATGGCTGAAACAAGGAGCTGAAATGTGTGGCTAACCCCCCGTACATTGAGAATATGTCAACACAACAAAGCTGCCAAAGCCGTATCTCTAAAATGATATCATTGAAGTAATACGGTCAAAACACCACCACTGCAACAAAGTCATTTTATGTCACGACCCTCAGTCAAACAGCTTCTTATTAATGAAATATCGTTATTATTCACTGTCAAATCCAGCACTAGGCCGTGGTATCTTCCTTTACTGGCAGCGATTACCATAAGTGCGCCAATATTTTTTGGTGCTTTCTACGATCAGTTGGCAGTAGGGCTTCAGGCTTCGCTTGGCGCGATGGTTATCCTTAATTTACCCAATACAGGCAGCTTGCGCTATCGGCAGCTTATCTTATTTTATTGCGCCATTGCGATGAGCGTCTGTTTTGGCTTGGGGCTGCTGGCTCAAAATGTGCCTGTCTTAAGGTTGCCAATCTTCGCTATGATTACTTTTACGCTAGTCATATCAGGACGCTACTGGCGACTGCCGCCGCCAGCAGGCATGTTCATGATGATGGCGGCGGCCATTGCTTTATTCATTCCGATACCACTAGCGCAGATAGCCCACAATGTCGGTATTATTGCGGCAGGAAGCGGCTTTGCATGGCTAATGGCACTACTTTATAACCGAGTCTTGATTAAACTAAAGCGTCGTTCGGCTGCGCAAGAGGCTGAGATTAACTCCAGCTCTGACTATGGTTACGAGCCTGCACTGTGGACAGAAAGTATTATTGTTACCAGCGTCGTAACCGCTGCTTTAGCCATCGCCCTATACCTTGGGTTATCGTACCCTTACTGGGTCCCGGTAAGCTGCTTTATTATTATGCAAGGTATGCATCTACGTACGATCTGGATCAAGCAGCTGCACCGCTTATTAGGCACAGCGTTTGGGGTCTTTATCGCTTGGTTTTTGTTATCGTTGTCACTGTCGCCAATCGGGGTGGCGGCGGCTATATTTCTAATGATGTTTTGGATAGAGACGATGGTTGTTCGCCACTACGGTTTAGCAGTGCTCATTATCACGCCGCTGACGATATTTATCGCTGAGTTCGGTCGTGATCATGCTACAGCTGAGCTAAGTCAAGGATGGTGGGTGTATCAAGAGCTTATTCAAGCCCGCTTCTTTGATACCGCATTGGGCTGCTTGATAGCGCTAGCAGGTGGGCTGATAATGCATTCGCGAACCATCAGGCGGCCATTGGACGTCCTAGAGTCTAAGATGCTAGAGATCAACAAGCGGCGCTAGAATAGCAAGCTAATCGTAATGCAGTGCTTGCAGGGCTGCCTCAACATCGACGGCTTTATTTGTCCAACGCTCAAAGCTTAACGCTGCTTGACCGACCAGCATGCCAAAGCCCTCAGAGGTGACGCTACCAAGATCCGCGAAGTGCTGCAAGAATGGTAGCGATCGGCCATACATCATATCGTAAGCATAGTCGCAGCTTAGAGATGCTGGCAAAGGTAGCGTGGCGCCCGACAGCCCGATAGAGGTAGCATTAATGATGATATCAAAGTGACCGTCAAGCTCGTCAATGCCACTACTGTGTAGCTCAGCTTTGGCGAGAGTAGGGTCGGCACTTTGTAAGGCATCGATTAGGCTCTCAGCTTTATGAACGGTTCGATTGGCGATAGTGATGGTATTAACACCCGCCTCAATAATCGGTAAAATAACCCCTCGCGCTGCACCGCCTGCACCGATGAGAGCGACCTTGGCCGCCGCTAACGGCCAGTCAAGCGCTTGTAAGTGATTGACCAGACCCTGACCGTCCGTATTGTCCCCATATAGCTCACCGTCCTTGAGCAGCAGCGTATTCACCGCGCCGGCAACAGCGGCATGGGACGACAGTCTACCTCTATTGAGGCACAGCTGATAAGCAAGCTGCTTAAAAGGTACGGTGACGTTCGCACCGACACCGCCGCCATTAAAAAAGGCCTCGACCACCGCAGTGAAGCTATCACTATTGTCAGGACAAAGCTGCCTTGAATAGCGAATATCGATCCCCAACTGAGCGGCAAACTGTTGGTGAATTTCTGGAGATTTACTATGGGCAATGGGGTTGCCAATGACAATAAAATGTTGGGTCACAAGTTTATCCAAATCAGCTGCGCGCTAACACGGCAGTAAATAATTAAAAAGTTAAAATAACACGAATAAAAGAATAAATTAAGTCGCTACATTAAGCGCTAAGTGCGGCATTGAGATTCGGTAACACAATTTACTAAGCACCGTTGCTAAATGGCAACCTTAACACTGGTCAAGAACCAAGCAACTGGGTAAACTGTAGCTAATTTTCAACATTATAATAGCAAATATAACATCTCTTATTTTAACTGGTTACGACATGGGTCAATACTGTGGTAGCTGCTTTGCTATACAAGGCTCGCTGAGCTACCCAGCAGCATCATATTCTATTTTAAATCGGCGTCTCAAGTCAGAGCCACAAGATAGTCGAGAACCTTGATTAAATTGCTTACACTTGTCTATCAAATTGAAGGAAAATCATGAATAGTGAATCCAATGACAGTGCTATTGTTCGTCGAAACGGCCGTCATCAGTCTCGCCCAATTTTGCTAAAGTCAATAGTTAGCGCTTGCCTGATGATAGGTGCGGTGACATTGACGGCATGTAATAACAATGCCCAAGACCAAGCTGCTGCTAGCGATAAGGTAGCGAAAACAGAAGACGGTACGTCCTCTGACGCTAGTGACTCAACGGCACCAGATGAACAGGCCAATGCTAAGACTAGTGCTGGGACTGTCTCAGCTTCCAATGCGTCCATAACCAATGCCTCAAATGCTCCAGTTCGCTATAACGTTGCGGCGTGGAATAATGGCAGTGTCGATACTATCAATATCGATGATTTGGATAAGATTCAAGCGACCTTTGGTAAAGTGGTCAGCACTGATAAGAACAGTCTGGACTATGCCAGCAATCCTGCGACTAAGTATCGCTTTATGGCGGATGATGCCGCTTATTTAGATATCATCGACTCACAAAAGTATCTTGAGCTGGGCTGGTATTATGCCAATCCGGCAGACTCAGCGGGTGAAAAAGCCTCCAGTACGGCCCATGCCAAAAAAGCCTATAAGTTCGCTAGGCAAATAATGGGCGATGAAGGAGCGACCATCGTCGCAGATATGTTAGGCGGTCAAACCACCAGAAACAAAGTGGTAGGCGGACAAAAAGTGGAGCTGGCCAAGTGCGAGTTTTATAGCTGTATGTTGGTACTGGCGAAACCTTCTGCATAGCTCAAAAAGCAACAGGACTCTTTTTATGTGTCACGATAAGGTCGATGCCAGCTCGACTCTTTTTGGCAGCACTAATGCCTTATTACAGTCTGCTGCTGATGCTGGTTCTAGCAGTGCTGATGGTGCAAGCTCTGAAGCTAGCCTTAGGGTCGATGAAGGGGGCGTAGCGGCTGAGTCTGCAGCGGCAGATATGGCAAAGCTGCAAAGTCGGAACTATCGTCTGACAGTGACTAGCAACTCAACTGAGTCCTTTGTTGAGCCTTTAGCTAGCCCTTCAGCTAATAGGCAGGCTAGCGTCTCGACCGGCCTATCGCAATTACCGACTTTATCAAATCGCGGTCTCGCCTATGGTGATGGCTTCTTTACCACGATGCGCGTCGATAAAGGTCAAATTTGCTGGCAAGCCAAGCACCTTCAGCGTATCCGCACCCACGCTCAGGCTTTATCCTTAGCGCTCGATCATGCGCTACTGACTCAGTTGCAAGCTGTCTTAAGCGAGCACGCGCGTCAGCTGGGATTGGGGGTGATGAAATTAATCGTCACGCGAGTGCCGCAATCAATTCGTGGTTATGGCTTTACTGACTTAGAGACCGGCAGCGATTGTGAGTATTGGCTACAAGTCAGTCCTGATGCGCCTAACGTCTCTTCAAGTGTAATGACAGAGTCCGCCAGTTTGACCCTGCCCGATGCTACTGAGGTGCAGATGCAGATGCCTATTAAAGCCAGCTGCCTGACCTCAAAAATTGCTTGCCTGCCATCACTACTGGCAGGACTGAAAACCTTGAATCGCTTAGATAGCGTGATGGCCAGTGCAGAGCTTCAGCGCTGCAAGTCAGCATCGCCCCTTAACCCACCCACTGAAGGTCTAGTTAAGGATATGGGCGGCGACTGGGTTGAGGGGACGATGAGTAATGTGTTTTATCGGTTAAAAGATAGCCAACATGCTCATAAAGGCCATTGGTACACACCACCTATCACCCGCTCTGGAGTCGCTGGCGTCATGCGTAGTGTCATTATTGAGGGCTTTGCCGATTCAGAAAAGCCGGTCATTGAGCGTTACCTGACAGATAAGGACTTGCCGCATATCACCCAGATGTTCTTTTGCAATGCAGTCCGCGGGGTGATGCCAGTAGCGCAACTGGCATTAGATGAGAATATGCTATTAGGGCTGCTGCCTATCGACTCTGAGAGCTTAACCGCGGTTATTACATAGTTGTTGCAGCTAATTATTCTCAACGAGCTTTATTTAAAAGACGATTTAAATGCTGCTTAAAAAACTCCTTTCGATCTTTTTGTTGTAAGTCTTCATATCTACATCGACTAAGCTCTAAGAACGGCACCTCTTTATCAATTCCTATGAATCTTCTTTGTAAGATATTTGCAGCAATACCAGTAGTTGAAGACCCAGCAAAAGGGTCAAGTATTAAATCTCCCTTACGAGTCGAGGCTAGAATAATCTGCGCTAATAGAGCCAAAGGCTTTTGCGTCGGATGTTTGCCACAGCTTTTCTCCCACTGTGCAATCGCGGGTAGACGCCAAACATCTTTCATCTGTTTGTTACCATTAAGCTGTTTCATTAAATCGTAATCAAAATAATGAGGTACCTTAGGATATTTTCTTGCCCATATGATGAACTCAGTTGAATGAGTAAAAAAACGACAGGAAAAATTGGGCGGTGGGTTAGTTTTTTCCCAAGTGATGACATTTAGGATTTTGAAGCCCAGTTGAGGCAATATTCTACCTAAAGTAAATATATTATGATGCGTGCCACTTACCCATATTGTTGCGTTATCGGCCATTGTACTGCGTGCCCTTGCTAACCATTCGTAAGTAAAATTATAGGTTGCATCGTCGGTAGTAAACTTATCCCAACTGCCTTTATTGACTGATTGTACAATTCCATTTTTTACAGTCAAACCGTTATTCGATAGAAAATACGGTGGGTCAGCAAATATCATATTTATAGGTTCTTGAAGCTCATTCAATTTAGATAAGCAGTCACCTTGTTGCAAAATAAAATCGTTATTATTGCTCTCATAAAAATTACAAGGCATTTGTTATTCCAACATATCTGCTAAAAAATGTAGCAACGTCGGCAAGTCAAACGTCCCTTCGGAAAATCCATACTTCTCGCAATTATCTGGAATCAATACAGCTTGTCCTAATATTCTAGGATCTTCACTGATAATTCGTAGTGTGCTAACTAACTCATCCCTTACCATAGTTTGGCTCTGTGACTTAAAAGGTTCATCAGAATCGTGGAGGACAAGATCTATATTTATCGTAAAATTATTAATTTTTATCATATTAGTTGTTTTGTTATGACACTTATTGTATGTAGACTTATTGTATTCAAAATATAGTATATGTCAAATGGAAAATGAAATTTTACACGCTTTCGGAACACGCATAAGAAAGCTCAGAAAGCTTAGGAATTTAAGCCAAGAGCAATTAGCGGAATTGACAGGTTTTCACCGTACTTACATCAGTATGATAGAACGTGGTGAAAGAAATCCTGCCTTAGTAAATATTAAAATATTTGCAGATAAGTTTGAAATAAGCTTGTCGCAGTTATTTGATGAAAATTTATTTGAAACAGAGGTTAAAAGTGGCAAAGAAGAGAAATAAATTAGTGATGCCTTTTCTAAAATGGGTCGGTGGAAAGCGGCAACTAATAAATGAGATTGAGCCATTAATACCTACAAAAATATCTACCTACTATGAACCTTTTGTAGGTGGAGGTGCTGTATTTCTTAATAGACAGCCTAAAAAAGCTATTATTAATGATTATAATGCTGAGCTTATTAATGTATATGAGACTATCAGAGACAATGTGGAATTGCTAATTGAAGAGTTAAGTAAACATAAAAATGAAGCAGAGTACTTTTATAGTATAAGAGCGCTTGATAGACAAGAAGGGTTCGACGCTTTGTCTTCAGTAAAGCGTGCGTCTCGAGTAATTTATCTTAATAAAACCTGCTTTAATGGATTGTATAGAGTTAACAGTTCAGGAGAATTTAATACTCCATTTGGTCGTTATAAAAATCCTAATATAATTAATGAGACAGTTTTAAGAGCTGTGAGTAACTACTTAAATGAAAGTAATATAACTTTTATGAGTGGGGATTTTGAAGAGGCTTTGAAAGGTGCGCGTAAAGGCTCATTTGTTTATTTAGATCCACCGTATGATCCAGTTTCAAAAAGTTCAAATTATACTGGTTATACTGAAGGTGGGTTTGATAGAGAAGAGCAATTGAGGCTTAGAGAAGTTTGCAGAAGGTTAGATAGTAAAGGTATAAAATTCCTTTTATCGAACTCAGCTACCCCTTTTATTAAGGACTTATATCAAGATTACGAGATTATAGAGGTTGGAGCGAGCAGAAGTATAAATTCGGTTGCCAGCAAGCGTGGTGAGGTGTCTGAAGTTTTGGTTAGAAACTATGAGTAATAATAAAAATGATGTGGCTTGGAGAAAATTATTTGAAGAAGATAATCTCTTGGAGAAGCTAGAAATAGAAGATGAATTTATTATTTCGTCCGAAAGAATAAATCAACTTAGACAATCAAGGCTGATGACTAAGTTTGACTCTAGGAAAGACTTGCCTGAAATTTTTAGAGAGCTAGGATTATCTATTTTACCAGTTAGTAGAGGTACTTATAAGGTTGGTAGATTTAGTATGTTTCATAATTTTGAAGATTATGACACCCCTAAAAGAATAGATAAAATTGAAGAAGTAGAGTTTCCTCCCTATATAGAGACTATCGACCCCAATCTCATTACTAGTGAGTCTTCATCTGTGCTATGTGCAGATTTGTGCTCTATACTTAATAACTTCACTAAAGAAGAAGATCTTTTCAGTACTATAAGTGGTAGGATGGGTTCTGGTGAGTTCGACTTTCATATTAAGGGGAAGTCGAGAGTTTACGACTTCAATGTTAAAAATTCGCAAATAGAAATTGATGCAGGATATGAAGGCCTAAATAATATATATTTAATTGAAGCTAAAAATACTTTATCAAAAGATTTTATTATTAGGCAGATTTACTATCCATATAGAACATGGCTGAATAAGAGTTTAAATAAAGAGATAAAAAATTTATATCTAACATATTCAAATGGTATTTTTTATCTAAGAGAGTATGTGTTTGAAGATGAATATGATCCTTTATCTTTAAAGTTAATTAAATCTAAAAGATATTCTATTATTAACAAAGAGTTAACTTTAGATTATTTAAAGGAGATTTTACAATCAAATTTATCTCCTTTAAATAGCCAAGGTGCACCTTTCCCCCAAGCTGATGACTTTAATAAAGTTATCAATTTGTGTGAAGAGTTATTGAAGAAGCAATCAATCGATTATGACGATGAAGATTTATCCTACAGCATACCAGGGTTATATAAGAGTGAGATATCTGAAATTTATGACTTTACCTCACGACAAGCAGATTACTATGCAAATGCCGCAAGATACTTAGGTTTAGTATCCATAAATAAAAAATTTGTTACTTTAACAGAGCTCGGGCTGAAGGTAATGCAGCTTCCACTTACAGAGAAACAAATTGAGTTCGCTAAGCTTATACTTTCAAGTTCCCCCTTTGCCAAGACTTTTAAAGCCTATCTTGAAAATAACGGTAGTTTGTCATTAGTAACAGCTAAAGAAGTTGTAGCATCCTGTGAAATTGATAACTTAAACACAGATTCTAATACCTTTCCAAGAAGGTGTTTAACTGTAAAAAGTTGGATTGAGTGGATTATTACTCAAATAAAAGTAAGCTAGTTAGATACTGCTCTAAATAACTAAACCCCATTGAAAATCAGACGATTCAATGCTAGATTCTAGCAAACTTTTGCGCCGTGAGTTGCCATGACTGATTCAAATTCGAACAAACCCTCCTCTAACAATGACAGTGTCGATATCAGCAGCAACACGGATGCTAATATCGCTAAAGTAGAGACTGGCAAAGCCTCTATGACTGGCAGCAATGACACGGCTCGTTCAAACTCAAGTTCTCATTCCAATCCTAGTACTAGTCAAGGCGAGACAGTAACGCCGAGAAAAAAAGCAAAACCAGCGACAGACATCTCCCTTATTAGTGAGGGTAGGAGCACCAAAAAAACCAAAAAACGGTCATCCTCATTTTTTATGATGCGTGGCTATCAGATTCTGCTCGTATTGGCACTGATTGCAGCATTTTTGTTGGCTATGGTTTATCAGACCTTATTTGGACGTATAAATCAGCCTGAGCAGATGGTGACCATCGAAAAAGGGCAGACTTACTATGGCCTACTGCCAGACTGGCAACGGCAGATTCCGCTATTTTCATCGACCGTGGCCAAGGCTTATATTAAGTCACAAGGCTTAGACTCATTACATGCTGGCACCTACAAGCTACCGGCGAATCCGACCATTACCGAGACACTACATATCTTGCAGCAAGGGGCAAAGGTCGCGATGGTCAAAGTACAGATCATCGAAGGTAAGCGCGCATCTGATCTGTATCAGACGCTAAAAAGCACGCCAGGACTCAAGCTTGAGGTATTGGATCAGGTCACGACTGATACAGGGCAGGTGGATAATAGTGCCATTACCGAAGGATTAGAGCTTAGCGATATCCTACCAGAGGCGGTGCGTACCAGTGACAACCCTATCGTACAACAAAACCTTGAAGGTTGGTTTGCCCCTGAGACTTACTATTATGGCGAGGGTACGACAGATAAGCAGATATTGCTCGATCTGTATGAGCTTCAGCAAAAAGCGCTAGATGAGGCGTGGTCAAACCGCAGTCCAAACCTTCCTTACCAAAGCCCTTATGAAGCGCTCATCATGGCCTCCATTATTGAAAAAGAGACGAGCGTTGCAGACGAGCGCCCATTAGTGGCTGCTGTATTCGTCAATCGTCTGAATAAAGGTATGCGCCTACAGACGGACCCGACCATTATTTATGGTATGGGCAGCCGCTATGATGGTAATATTCGCCGTAGCGACATCAATGAAAAAACCGCCTATAATACCTATCAGATTAACGGTCTACCGCCGACACCGATTGCGCTACCTTCAGCGGCCTCTATAGAAGCCGCCTTGCACCCTGCGGATAGTGATGCGCTCTACTTCGTAGCAACAGGTAATGGTGGTCATAAATTCACCAAAACTTTGGCAGAGCACAACCGTGCAGTGCAAGAGTATCTGAAAGTCAGACGGCAGAATATGGCAGCGCAATAGGCGGTTTAACCAGCCATCACGCCTCATCGTCACGTCGGTAGGCGAGTGATGGTGATGGTTGGTAGTGCTAGCAGTGCGGCATTGACAGCGTCTGGTCTTGTGTCGTTATTTAGCCACTATTCAACTGATTTTAGACATTATTAATAGTTCGTAGTTAACCCGTATTCAGTCATTCATAGATAAGGTCGTACATGTCACAGCCAAGCCCAGTGCAATCAGGACGTTTTATTAGCTTTGAGGGCACTGAGGGCGTGGGGAAAACCACGGCTATTGAGCATCTTTGCGCCAACCTATCGGCAGCTGGTATTGACTACATTCGTACTCGGGAACCAGGTGGCAGTGACTTTGCAGAGCAGCTGCGAGCTTTGCTCTTAGATCCAGCAACTGTGATCGATGACGATACCGAGTTGCTACTGATGTTTGCAGCGCGCTGTGATCACTGGCATCAGCGGATACGGCCAGCCCTACAAGCAGGTAAGTGGGTCATCTGTGATCGCTTCGTCGACTCTACCATCGCTTATCAAGGCTTCGGCCGTGCTCAGGGAGATTCGGCTGTACTGGCTAAGATCGAAGGTTTGATTGCTGCTTTTATTCCTCAGCTACCTGAGCAGACTTTGTGGCTGGATTTACCGGTTGCTGAAGGCATGGCGCGCGCAGGAAAGCGCAGTTCGGCTGATAGGTTTGAGCAGGAGGCCATCGATTTCTTTACTCGAGTGCACGAGGGCTTTGCTTATTGCGCCGCAAAAGATTCTAAGCGTATTACTCGTATTGATGCCTCAGGCAGTCCTGAAGCGGTGGCCACCCGTATCTGGCAGACCTTAGCTTCTCAAACCTAGCTCGCCTCTCATACCTAGTTATCCTAATAGAGCTAGAAAACTATGGTTGGTGACAATAATAAACCCCAACCGCAAGGCTGGGGTCTATTTGTATGAGGGAGAGGAGACGACTAGGCTAATGGCTTATCAGTTATCATCTTTGCTGTCGACTTTATCTTGCTGAGCATCTGGTAGCCGTTTTGGATCCAGAGCGCCGGTGGCCGTTTTGGGCGGCTTTCCTGTGCCATTGCCAGTCGCCTTAGCTTTGGCTTTACCAGTTGCCTTACGATTTGCCGCTGCCTTTGAATTGGCATCAGTAGTACTGGTAGGGTCTGCCAGTTTTGACGAGTTTGCTTCTTTTACATTAGGCTCTACTTTTGCCGTGCTAGCAGAGTCATTGCCTGAGTTTTGCTTGGCTTTAGCTGCGACATTTAATGCATCGGCACTGTCGTTATTGCTACTCGTCCCTAGATTCTCTGCATTGGTGTAAGTCGAGCCGACGACGGCTTCGCTAACTAACTCTTTTTCTTTGCGTCTCTCTGGCGCTTTGCTCGCTGCATCAAAGTTAGCATTTGCTAAGGCACGGGCTTGCTCTTGCTTGGCTGTGACATCGACCTCTTTTGGTTGCACTCCATCATCCACTACCAAAGCGACTAAGCGGCGATCCCGTGGAATATCACCTTCAAATTTATCTGTGATGACGTTGAGTTTACCGTCTTTGTCTAGTGTATATAATGGGACGAATTGCTTGTTGTCCGCCTTATATTGCGCAAAGCTGTAGCTGTCCGTAATATTGGTAATCTTAATACGGGCTTTTTTGGAGAGCATGCTCGCAAGTTTGGTATAGGTGACGTCTTTACCGAATAGCCACTGAGAGTGGAAGTTTGACTGCTTATCTTCGCGCTCGCTTTTGACCTTTTCATCGCTGAATTTTAATCGGAAGATTTTTTGTTCACTGAATTCATGACGATAATGAATCTCAGAGAGGGTATTTAGCTCTTTGTCCATACTCATGGCGAATAAATGGCCGATACCGATAAGATCAAGGTGATGATCGGCGTGGTCTGAGACAGGGTTACCAAAGTAAGTACGCAGACCACTCATACGTGCCTTGGCAATGTTGGTGTAGTTATTATGAGCGACGACGACATCAAAGCCTTGCTCTTTGAGTGAGCCGGCGATGAGTAGAGCGACAGGATTGGAGCCGACGATCAAGATACCATTGGTAGCTGGCTCGCGCACACCGAGTAAGTTACCTACCAGCTTAGCGCCAAGACCTTGGATTAGTACTGTACCAATGATGACCATGAATACCAGCGGCACTAACAGCTCGACGCCTTGGATATCATACTCTTGCAGACGAATGGCAAATAGCGAGGAGATGGCAGCAGCCACAATACCGCGCGGACCAATCCAGCTGATCATTAGTTTTTCGCTGGTTTTGAGATTGGAGTTGATAGAAGAGGCCCACACCGCTAAAGGTCTGGCTATGAACATGACGATAGCGAGTAGTAGTAAGCCTGCGAACCCGACATTCATAAGGCTCAGCAGCTCAACTCGGGCAGCTAGGACAATAAACAAGACGGAGATTAATAAGACGGTCAGCGACTCATTAAACTCCAAGATTTGATCACGGGGGAAGCCTTTCCAGTTGGCTAATGCCACACCCATAACGGTAACTGCCAGTAGTCCCGATTCATGCTCTAGATGGTTAGATATAGAGAAAAGCAGCAGCACAAACGCTAGGGTAAAGACATTGTGCAGAAACTCTGGAATCATATGCCGCTTGATTAGATTGGCAAGCACAAATGCGCCAAACATCCCGATAATACTAGCGATAATGACAATCTCACCGAATAGTAGCAGGCCATTGGCCTTACCACCTGAGATGATATACTCATAGACCAAAACCACCGCGATAGCGCCGATAGGATCAATAATAATACCTTCCCACTTTAGGATATTAGAGATGGTTTTATTAGGTCGTACACTGCGCAGCAGCGGTACGATGACCGTTGGTCCCGTTACACAGACCAAGGAGCCAAAGAGTAGGGCAATGAGAGGGTCGACATCAAAGAGTAGGTAAGTCGATAGGGCCACGATAGCGATGGTAATCACCACGCCGATCGAGACGAGCATCTGCACCACCTGACCATGCTGCTTGATTTCATCGAATTCGAGCGTCAACGAGCCTTCAAATAAGATGATGGCCACGCCTAAGGAGATAAACGGGAACATCAGCTCACCGAGTACCAAATCTGGATCAAAGTAATTCAGGACAGGCCCGACAAGAATCCCGATAAGTAATAAAAATAAAATGGACGGTTGCTTTAAATACCAAGCCAACCACTGCGCTCCAATTCCCAGCGCTACTACGCCGGACAATAATAGGGCGGTATCCATAAAGTGATCCTTTTATAAACCGAATGAATCAAACTGTCTGAACCGTCACTCACCAACGATAGGATAAAGCGTGATGAAGGTACAAATATCAGCTTATTATTAAACGTTCGTTATATAGTCGATTCTAAATAAAATAGAGTCGTTGTATTATGCTGTGCAGCGGGTATAAATTTTTTAGCTTGCTGCGGTTACGCTGACAAAGGCTGCAAAATTCATCCCAATACCGCTGCATCGTTTTTATAATGAACTTACTTACTGTAACTGTATAGTTAAATTACCTTAAGCTGGGTGCAGAGTAACTGTAAAAGTGAGTCGCTTACAGCATAAGTAACTGAAAGCCTTTAGATCTTGATGTCGCATATTCATGCCCTATAGCACCAAAGGGTAAGTAAATTTGGGGCACAGTCGTCTCTAGCTGCATGGTTTAAGATAATCATGCACCGATTATTTCATGGCAGATTACTGGAGGAAGATGTGCAGATGGCTGAAAAAAAGCTATCACAAAAAAAGCTGTCGGTATCCTGTTGCAATAGAGCAAGATAATAGCGCAGCAAAAGGGCAACTCAATCGTAATTTTTATAAGTTTAAGATTACATGGGTTACGTGGGTATAAAATAACAATCAGCGATTTCTAAACCGCGCTAGAAGCATTGCAGCCATAAAATACTAGTATCTAAAAATCGCTTATGACCCAAGAGACCTAAAGTAACCTCACAAAAACATAGTCTTTTAAATCATATCGCTATGATTTTTAAAGTAAAAATCAAACCTATAGTGACATTAAGCAGCTACTATCATAGCATGAATTGCCAGTGGATGAGACGACCGCTAGCAGGACCGCTATTGTTGTAAATGACAAAAGCCTTAGGAGTTAACAAAAATACAAGGCTTATTTATAATGATTGAATAAAGTCATGGCATACTGATTGAGTCTGATGACTTATAAAAATAAAGAAATATCGTCTAGGGTATAACAGATTCATTTTTAATAAATTAAGCCAAACGATATTTAGCTTCTTATGGTAATAACAACCTTGCCTATTCATTTTTATAGTCGATTGCCTACGATTTTATCATTAGCCGCTCAAGCCCGATAGCGCAAGTTGGCACTATAGTGCGGGCAACACTGAAAAAGGGCGATAAAAGTCAGACTGTAGCAGGCTTATTCTAATTTTGCGTTAACAGTATCTAAAAAGGGGAAACTATGAGCGTTCATCCACGGGTTACTTTGATAGGTGCACGAAAGCTGCTTCGCGCCAGCTTATTAGTCGCTGTCACCAGCGCGGCCACTATAGTGCCGATGACCATTACCAGTACTGCACAGGCGGCAATCAGCACAGCCGATTTTTCGGATTTGGTGCAGCAAGTAACGCCAGGTGTGGCACGTGTCAATGTCACCAAGACGGTAAGCGAAGCTGAGCTGGCCAAGGCCCAAACGGCTGAGCTACTAAGGCAGTTTTTTGGTAATCGCCTCCGAATTCCCGAGCAGCAAGCAACGCCGGCAATTGAACACGCTTATGGCACCGCATTTTTTGTGACCTCTGATGGCTATATGCTGACCAATCATCATGTGGTGGCTGGAGCGGATAAGATTACGGTCACCTTAAATGATCGCCGTGAGCTTGATGCGACTCTAGTGGGAAGTGACGAGCGCTCTGATGTCGCCGTTCTCAAAGTTGCGGGCGCTGCATTTCCAGAGCTGCCCATTGGTGACTCAAAGGCCATCAAGGTAGGAGAGCCAGTGTTGGCTATAGGCTCTCCATTTGGTTTTGATTATTCAGCGTCTGCTGGCATTGTGAGTGCAAAATCGCGCAATTTTTCCCGCGACACGAGCGTACCCTTTATCCAAACGGACGTGGCCCTAAACCCAGGTAACTCTGGTGGCCCGTTGTTCAATCAACGTGGTGAAGTCATCGGTATCAACTCACGGATCTTTAGTGGCACGGGTGGCTATATGGGACTATCGTTCTCTATCCCTATTGATGCGGCCATGGATATCTACAATCAACTTAAGAGTACAGGTGAGGTGACACGGGCTTATTT
Organism: Psychrobacter pygoscelis; assembly: GCF_004335015.1. Taxonomy (GTDB): domain Bacteria; phylum Pseudomonadota; class Gammaproteobacteria; order Pseudomonadales; family Moraxellaceae; genus Psychrobacter; species Psychrobacter pygoscelis. The sequence goes on along the minus strand of NZ_RQRU01000002.1, from coordinate 555,554 downwards.
GGGTGTCTACCCACAAGATATCGATCGTAATTTGGCCGAAGCCTATCAGCTTGATCGGCCACAAGGTGCGCTATTGACCCGCGTCTCCCCCGAGTCGCCAGCACAAAGAGCGGGGCTAAAGTCTGGTGATATTATCCTGCAATACAATGACAGCACGATAAAGCAAGCTGCCGACCTACTAAATATAATCAACCGCGCTAAACCAGGTGATTCATTTGAAGTTATAGTTCAGCGCGCTGGTGAGCGATTACAGGTATCCGGTAGCTTGAGCACAGCACCCAATGACGTGCAGGCACAAGGTCAAGATAAGACAGACAATGCGGTGCGCTTGGGTATTCGCCTGCGCGACTTAACGGCCAACGAGCAGTCAGAGCTGGCAGCCGTCGGCAAAACAGGCGTACTGATAACGGCCGTCGATCCTACAGGACTCGCTGCTCGCTCTGGACTGCAAGCCGGTGATTTAATTACCAACTTGCACAGAATGCCCATAGCCGATGTCGATGATTTTTCTAAAGCGTTATCCTCATTACCGAAACAAGGGGTAGTGACCATAGAGATCATTCGCCAAGGTATTCCGGCAATCATTGGTCTACGCATTGAGTAATGAGCGTTGACGATAGGGTAGGTCTTTAAGCTACTCTAAGTGATGTTCAGTCTACAAAAGGGGTATGGCAATTGTGGTTAAGCCCCTTTTTAGCTCCTTTAGACTTTTTGTGATTGTCGTGACTAGCATATTACCTTGTAGTTATGACCCTTCGCGCCCTATAATGACGTGTTTTTATACTAGTGATTCGCACCAAGGCCATCGTTGCCTTAAGGATGACTATTGCTAGGTTATTATTTTTGCTGTCAATAGGGTAAGTATGGTCCACCCCGTTCTTTACAACCTCTGCAGCATTGTCAGCGTGCTGATGATGACTTATGTGGTGCTGTGGTCACTATTACAGACATTCAATGCCAATCCTTTGCAGCGTTTTATGTGGGTTTGGGCGCAGCTTATCTTGTATTATGCGGCGTTTACCATGCCGTGGTGGGCACTCATGGCGCTTGCCACTGCTATAGGTGGAATGCTAGCGTGGTGGCTTGCACTGCTGCTGTGTTTGTGCGCCTTGGCGTATTTTTATTGCGGCGTAGTATTGCCAAGCCAACTGCAATGTCAAGAGCAAAGCATCGATCTGGGGCTTGAGCGCCCTATGCGTGTTGCCGTGCTGGCAAATTTAAAGGTCGGCATCTATAGTGGTAAGTCTCGGCATATCCAAAAGTGGGTGTCGACTTTAAATCGCTTGGAAGTCGATGCGGTCGTGATTACCGGTGATTGGCTATATCACCCCGGCGCTGACCTAGTTGGTCAGTTGATGCTATTTAAGAGCCTCAATAAGCCAGTGTATACGGTCATGAGTCGCACGGATCTGGTCTATCAGTCCTTGAATTTATCGATGCAGGGCAAGCCGCTACTTGAAGATACTTTAAGCACAGCTTTTGCAGCTTTGGACATTATTGATATCAGCCAGATATGCTTGCAGACGCCTACCGCTGTATTATGCGGCTGGCAAGACGATGAGGCCATCGCCTTAACCGCTACTCGTGACGCCGCCCCCGACTCCTTCAGTCGCTACCAGGATCAGTATTCAGAGAAGTCTAAAACAGCGACTTCTACTTTAAGTATCGACTCTGAGGCGCGAAATGCCAAGAGCCTTCAACAGCAGATAGTCCATGCAGACAAGCCGGTGATTATACTCGCTGCGCACTACAATCGCGTCTATGAGCTGCCAAAGACGCAGCCGAGGCCGTTAGTAATTGCCGGTGATGGACGCAGTGAGATTACTGGTAGTCACGTTAGCGTCAAGCCGCTCGCCAGTCGTCACCCTCTTTACTTGAGCCATCAAGGACTGCATCAGCATGAGTTGGCTCAGGTCTATGTCGCGCATGGAGTGGGCATGAGCCGTTGGCCGTTTCGTGTGACCAAGCCTACCATTGATATCTTAACGATTCGCTAGGGGCTTAATCGACGCTTATGATAAATCAATAAAGAGTGAACGATATCATCGAGATGTCGCAAGCTTGGGGTGCGGTACTTACAGCAGCAATATCTGCCGAAATCACCCGATATTTGCAAATTATGATACACTATTACTCCAAAAATCACGGTGATAAATGTTAATCTAGTCACCTTAATAATCGCATTATAAAAGATACTATTTACCAGTAAGGCCAAGGTTATGAGCACAGTATTCAACGACATCAAATCTCGACTTCAAGGCTCAATGGTGGCATTGGTTACTCCAATGCATCCTAATGGTGATGTCGATTATAAACGCTTGGCTGATCTCATCGATTGGCAGATTGAGCAAGGTACGCATTGCTTAGTCGCAGTTGGCACGACAGGCGAGTCAGCGACCTTGTCGATGCAAGAACACAGCGATTTGATCCGTTATTATGTCGATTATGTCGCTGGCCGTGTTCCGGTCATCGCTGGCACGGGCGCTAACAATACCGCAGAAGCTATTAAGCTGACGCGGGACGCCAAAGAGGCAGGTGCTGACTGTGCCTTATTAGTAGCCCCTTACTATAACAAGCCTCCGCAAGAGGGCTTGTATCAGCATTATCGAGCGATCGCTGAAGCTGTCGATATGCCGCAAATGCTCTATAACGTGCCTGGTCGGACGGTCGTAGATATCGCACAAGAGACGGTAGAGCGGTTGGCTGATATTGATAATATCGTCGCTATTAAGGATGCTACAGGGTCTACTGAGCGCGGCAAGGCACTTATTGCTGCCCTTGGCGATCGTATGGTGGTATTGTCAGGTGACGATGGCACTTCACTTGAGTTGATGAGCTTCGGCGGTAAAGGCAATATCTCTGTCACTGCCAATGTCGCGCCTAAAGCGATGAGTGAGACTTTTTCAGCAGCGCTAAAAGGGGATATGCAAGCGGCCAAATTGGCCCATGACCCTATCGCGCATTTGCACAAAGATTTGTTTGTCCAATCCAGCCCTATCCCTGTCAAATATGCGCTTAATAAGATGGGTAAAATAGACACAGGTATCCGTCTGCCTCTAGTGTGGCTTGAAGAGCAGTACCATAGCCAGATTGATGACGCATTAACAAAAGCTAGGCTGTTATAGACTAAAATTGACTGTAAGCTAGGTTAAGAATAATGCTTGTAGTGTTGTAAAGTGTTTTAGTCTTAAAAAGTCACTCGGCCCTTATCGGCAAGCGGTAGGTATTGGTCAAGCTATCTAAGATGTCTTAGCTAGACTGGCATAGCTTTAGTAGAGTGACTGATTTAAAATATTTTTGACATAAACTATGACGGATTATCCGACTGAATCCTTATCACTAGCATGATTGAGAGAAGATGCAATGAAGGCTACATTTACAATAGCAAGACCGCTGGCGACTATCCTAACGATTGCGCTGAGTAGCACTCTGGTGCTAACGGGCTGTCAGGCGACTAAGGGTTGGCTTGGCAAGCGCGATAATGGTAGCCTGACTTATCAAAAGAGCCAAAAGCTCGCCCCCTTAACGCTACCGGCTGATCAAAAGAGCGCTCCATTCGTGCCTTTATATCCAACGCCAAAGGTCGGGGCGAATACTTTGACACTGAGCAATGAGTCTGGCAAGCAGTATAAACTACCAGCTCCTGAGCGTGCCGTCGCTGTTCCTACAGCGACCGACGAGCAGTAAGCGGTTAGTAATATCGAACCTCTAGGAGGCTCATGTTGTGATGATAGTCACCATGACTAGGCAAATATCCTAAGCGGACGATATAGTAAGGGCTAAATAGCGGATAAAGAGACGCTGGTCAGACCACATCGTAACGCTATTAACCATTTAATTAACAACTATTTTAATTATTCACTGTCTCAGTTAGGAACAGTCTTAATTAATTAGTAACTAGTCTATCGACTATCCACTTTCGACGTGACACAAATAGGACCTGGGTGATGCAAAAACAACAACTGCTGTATAAAGGTAAAGCAAAGTCTGTCTATGAGACTGATGACAATGACTTTCTAATTTTACACTTTCGCGATGATACTTCAGCCTTTAATGGCGAACGGGTGGAGCAACTCGCGCGAAAGGGTCAAGTGAATAACCGCTTTAACGCCTTTATTATGCAAAAGCTGGCCGACGCTGGTGTTGAGACGCATTTTGAAAAGCAATTGTCTGAAAATGAGGTCTTGGTCAAGCGCCTAGAAATGATCCCCGTAGAGTGCGTCGTACGCAACTATGCGGCTGGCAGCCTAGTGCGCCGCCTTGGATTAGAAGAGGGGCAAGCCCTATCGCCATCTACTTTTGAGCTATTCTATAAAGATGATGCATTGGGCGATCCTATGGTTAATGAGTCGCTCAGTATCTCTCTTGGTTGGGCGACTAAAGAGCAGCTAGAGGAGATGCAGCGACTGACCTATAAAGTCAATGATGTCCTGACAGCCGTATTTGATCAAGGCGGTCTTATGCTGGTCGACTTCAAGCTAGAGTTTGGCGTTTATCATGGCCGCATTGTCTTAGGTGATGAGTTTTCACCAGACGGTTGCCGCATTTGGGATAAAGAGACCAAGAAGAAGCTGGACAAAGATCGCTTCCGCCAGTCTTTAGGTGACGTCATCGAGGCCTATGAAGAGGTCGCTCAGCGTATCGGCGTGCCACTAGACTAGCTGTAAAGCAGGCAAAAATAACGCCTGGTAAAGACCAAGGCTGCTATTAGCGGCTATCCCTATCTTTACGGCATCCCTAAAAACTGAGCTTAGTGCTCAGTTTTTTTGTATTTGGATTAAGGAAGAGACATAATCTTGGCTGACAAGTCGCTACAGATAATGAGTGAATAAGATGAGTAATGTCCTTGACGCGTCATGGTTTGCAAGACCGACATGTGTGGTAGCCGCTGACTTAGTGGGCAAGATACTGTGCCGACGTATACAAGATAGTGACGGCAGCATCAAAGAGCTGCGTATGCGCATTACTGAGACCGAGGCCTATATCGGCGCTCATGATCCGGCGTGTCATACCCATGCTGGCTCACGAACCAAGCGTACCGAGGTGATGTATAGTGAGGGCGGTGTCTTTTATATTTACCTCACTTATGGCATTCATCATATGCTTAATATGGTCACAGCGCAGGCAGAATCCGCTGAGGCAGTACTGATTCGAGCTGGGTTTCTACTTGAAGACAGTGATAACCTTGCTGAAGAGGAGAGCTTGCCACAGCATAAGCGACTGCGTCATATTCAGTCACTTGCGGGTCCTGGCAAGCTGACCCAGCAATTACAAATATCCCGTGCGCTTGATGCCGAGCCTATAACGCCCGAGTCTGGGCTATGGGTGGAGGAAGATGGCTGCACACCGCCCGTTCTGCTCAGACCGCGGATCGGTATTGACTATGCGGGCGATGCTAAGGATTGGCTACTACGCTATGTCTGGTCCGAACATCCAAGCTTATCCAAAAAATGATAGCTGGTTAAAATAAAGGCTAATAATATTAGTGATTACTATAGTTAGGAGATGATGATGTACAAGCTCACCGTATTTATCCCCAATGAGGCTATTGAGGCAGTTAAAGAGGCTCTATTTACCGCTGGCGCAGGTCAGATTGGTAATTACTCACACTGTTGTTGGCAGGTTCAGGGTAGTGGCCAATTTAAGCCCTTAGCCGGTAGTCAGCCGCATATTGGCAGCCAAGATGCTATTAGTCAGGTTAGCGAGTGGCGAGTAGAGATGGTCGTAGCAGCTGAGAGGATTCATAAGGTTATAGCAGCGCTAAAGCAGGCGCACCCTTATGAGACGCCTGCTTATGATGTTATCGCCGTAGAAGACTTTTAATACTGCGAAAACAGTTTATTAGGGTTAGTCTTCTTCAATGGTCAAGATATCTAGGCTTGGGTAGGCCAGTCTAATCTCATATTCTCTGTCACCGCGCTCGGTCTCAACCTCGAAGATAGGCTTTTGCTGATAGTCATCAGTATCGATGTCATCGACCTTATAGCCCATGGCTTCTAGCTTTTGTATCGCTCTGGCTTTTATGGTCTCAAAGTTTGGGTCAGAGAGCATCGACTTTTTAATTTTGTCTTCTTGATCGGGCTGGTTATCGTCTTGCCACAGCTGCGACCATGCTTTTTGTTTGGACTCTAGTAATTTAAGCTGGGGAAAGCTGTATTTAAATTCGTAGGCTTGACTGCCCTTTTTGGCGTAGACTTCAAGTGCTGGTTTATTATTATAGTCATCGGCTTTAATATTCATTACATGGTAGCCTTGGCGACGTAAGTCGGTACGAATGTGCTGTGCAATTCGGCCAAAGTCTTGGCTGCGATAGACTTGCTGCTCGATACTATCAGCTGCGGTAGCAGGCAGAGTCATGGCAGTACCCAGTAAGCCACTGATCAACGCTGCCGATAGCATAGACTTAGTAATAGGTTTCATAAAAGCTCCTAAAAATACAAAAAGAACGCCAAAATATAGGCGCTTTAAAACAATAATAAAGCTGAAGATTACCAAAAATAATCAATAACAAAGTATCAAGATAATGTACTAATTCAGCATCTTCTTAATAATAAGCTCTATTTATAAAGTGATGATTAACTGGGTAATATCATAGCCCTTGAAGGCCGTTAGGGCTGTTTACGATTGGTTCAATACCTGTAAAAAAATGCAAAACTGTTTGGTTTTATTGGCTCATTATCTAAGCAATGAGTAGAGTTTGTAGCACTATAGATAAGGTCTGTTACAGATAATATTACCTTATAACGTTATACACTACCGTAAGACTAAAAACGGCTGAAGCTTTTCTGACCCGTAAAAAACGAAACTACCTAAGGACTACGCAGCGCTTATTCCAGTCATTCGATATGAGTGTTAAGGTACTGCCTCTAATAGGGCGGCACTTACCAATGGAGATAATATGCCAATCAAGCTAATTATGTTTTCGGGGTTTGCCGGTGCGACCGTCTTTATTGGTGGTCTGCTTGCCAATAGCTTTGACCATCATGTCGAGGATAGCCCCCTAAAAAGACAAATTATCCATACTTTAATGTCGTTCGGCGCAGGTATTATCTTATCGGCAGTAGCGTTAGTACTTATTCCTAAGGGCTTAGAAGAGTTATCGCTATTTGCGGTGGCTTCCTCCTTTTTCTTAGGGGCACTGATCTTCATGCTCATTGATCAGCGTCTGGCAAAATCAGGCGGTCAGCAGGCGACCTTACTGGCGATGATGATGGACTTTATTCCGGAGTCGCTTGCGCTCGGTGCGGTATTTGCCATTGAGCCGGACATGGCCACGCTACTAGCGATATTTATCGGTCTACAAAACTTACCAGAAGCCTTTAATTCTTTTCGCGATTTAGTTAGGAGTGGCATTAGTGTCAGTAAGACGCTAGTAGTATTCTTCTTTTTTAGTTTTTTTGGAGTTATTGCTGCCTTAATAGGGCATTACTTTTTACGGGAGCATACCGACTTAACCGCGCATTTGATGACGTTTGCTAGTGGAGGTATCTTATATTTGCTAATCCAAGACATCATCCCTGAAAGTAAGATGCAAAATAACTATATTATATCGCTCGGTGCTTCATTGGGGTTCTTAGTAGGTATCATTGGCGAAAAAATGATTTAGCTATCCGTAGAGTTTATTTGTGGCCGCTAAAGCCGCTAAATGAACCTTACTAAAAGAGGTCACATGCTATGTGACCTCTTGGTGGTAGTGAGTTAAGTCAATCGCTGATTTCAGCTTGAACTCTTATGACTAAACGTCGTGCTTATTGCGCCACTCATTAACTTCACGCTCTACGGCTTCTTTGGCCTGACCATAACGCTCTTGAACTTTACCCACTAATTTATCAAAGCTACCTTCGATATGGGTCATGTCATCATCGGTCAAGTCGGCCCATTTTTGTTTTACAGAGCCTTTTAATTGGTTCCAGTCACCTTTAAATGTCTCTTTATTCATAATAAGGGTTCCTTATCTATTAAATATATCTGCTAGTCAGTAGTAACTGACCGTTCTAGGTCTAGCTAGGTATAAGTATGCCGCCACGTTAGAGCGCTGTCTGTATATTGAATGTTTAAGTAGATTAGTTGTTATTTGTCTAGGTCAACAGTTTCTATCTTGCGGCGTGCATCTATTGACATAATTGAGCCATTAAAAGTAACGGTTAATAATATTTTATGCAATTTTATTAGCGAAACTCAGCGATAGGCTATACAGAATATAAGATATAATCGCGATTGAGCCGCCCTTAATCGTTGTTTGTAAGCATATGCTTACACGAAGTGACGCTTTGACCACTTACTAAAGCTCGCTCGATTTGCGATGATAGCTTTACGGCATCAAGGATGATGACTCAAGGATGAGTGGTCAAACTTTAAAGAATGTATTTTTAAATATGTATTTTAAAGTATGGCTTCCAGATTAAGGATGAGGGCTGATTAGAGTTGAAAGGCTTTAACAAGTAGCCAGTCATGAATGTTATGTCTAGACGGATATAAGATCATGAAGTAAGGATACCAAGCAGTAAGCTGTCCCCCAACAGCATGGGATGATGATAGTCATAGGGCAAGATGCCTAACTACTACGCTACGCTCTAGGATGGAGCAACGGTTGTAATAGGATATAAGGAAATAACAGCGAAAACCGTATAGCTTAAGGCTATGCGGTTTTGTTGTATCTAGCAGTTGTAAACTTACTAACCTTTGAGCGTGTGCTGATTAGTGGCGATAGTTGTTGGTGACAGGTGTCTGTGACAGACGTTTGAGCAGAAACGTGCGGTAGGAGTTGTTGGAGCTTTGTCTCTAATAATATGTGTCAAACGAGTCTAAGACAGACGGTCAAAACATTCTATAGTGGATTGATGTAAGCATATGCTTACACGAAGTGACGCTTTGACGACTTACTAAAGCTCGCTCGATTTGCGATGATAGCTTTACGGCATCAAGGATGATGACTCAAGGATGAGTGGCTAAGCCCTGAAGTAGCTAGAGCTAGCATGGGTAAAGCTTCTGAATGAAGGACAATAGGTAAAGCTTATATGAAGTAAGCCTACTTTGAAATAAGTAAGATTACTTTGTGTAGAGTACCATTCATAATCATCTTATCTAGTTTGCTAAGAGGATATGAAGCAAGGATGCAAGCACTATACTGAATATAACTAAAATCTCAGCTTGTTTCATTATATTCAGTAGTATTAACCAAAGCAGGATGCTTGAGAGTCGCTAGATGCTCTAGGATGGAACTTCTAAGCGATGACTAATAGGGACATTAACAGCAAAAACCGTGTGGCTTATGGCTATACGGTTTTGTTGTTTGGGGTGCTTACCTCCTTCCTAGCCTCTAGATTGCTTCAGTTCTATATCCTTTATTACTCTACACCTACGAAGTCAAAATCAACTTTAGGGCGCTGTCCTTGCATCAGTAGGCTCAGGGCCTTTGCTGAGCCGCAAGAGTGTGTCCAGCCCAGAGTACCGTGACCTGAATTGAGCCATAAGTTATCAAAGCTGGCTTGCGGATTAGTAGAGCCATGCTTGATATAGCCGCGATGTGCACGGCCAATAAGTGGTACGTTAGAAGGTGTCATCGGTCTTAACCCTGTCCAGTAGTCGACGGAATCAGCAATAATTCCGCGAGGAAAAAGCTGCTTTATACGGTGGGTAATAGCCTCGCAGCGCACTGGGTTTAACGCCAGATTAAAGCCATTGAATTCGGCTGTTCCGGCGACGCGAAGCTTGTCTCCAAGTCTAGACATGACCAGCTTAAATTCATCATCAATCATACTGACAAAGGGAGCAAGATGCGGCGCTTTTGGGTTGACCTGATAAGTAGCGGAGTAGCCTTTAGCGGGGAAGATAGGCAGATTAATACCAAGTGGCTTGGCCAGAGCTACGCTATAGCTGCCTAAAGCAAGCACGTAGCTGTCTGCACTAAAAGTCTGGCTATCTTCACCGTTAGGGCGAATAGTCAGGCTATGAATGTGCGACTGGCATGAGCCGGAGGTTGGCGCAGCTTGATCAAGATTTAAGGCCACTATCTCGGTATCGAATAAAAATCGCACACCAGCTTGCTGACACTGCTTAGCGAGGCGCTGAGTAAAGAGATGAGCATTGCCTGATTCATCTTTACTGGTATAAGTAGCACCGACGAGCTGGTGAGCGATAGGATAGAGAGCAGGCTCAAGATCGACTGCGGTATTGATATCAATGACGTACCTCTCACAGCCTAGCTCCTGCATGCGCTCAGTAGGAGCAATAGCAGCATTAAACTCGGCTTGAGAGGTATAAAAGTGCATGATACCGCGCGTCTGCTGCTCGTAGTCAATGCCAATCTCAGCACGCAAGCTCTGAAGAGCCGCGCGTGAATACAGCCCTAAGTGCACCATCTGTACCAAATTGGCATCAGCACGCTGAGCGGTACATTCTTGCAAAAACTGCATCGTCCATCTTAGCTGTGCCTTGTCTGAGCGTAGGCGAAAGAGCAGGGGGGCATCTTCTTTAAACAGCCACTTTAGCGCCTTAAGTGGTGTGGCAGGATTGGCCCAAGGGGTAGCATGTGAGACCGAAATCTGCCCGCCATTAGCAAATGAGGTCTGCATCGCTGCTTGCGATTCACGCTCTATGACCGTGACCTCAAACCCTGCTTGACGTAGATACCAAGCAGTCGTCACGCCAACTACGCCGGCGCCTAGCACAGCAACATGGGTCATCTTAATCTCAACAAATTAATCTCAATAACATAGGATTTAGTAGCATCAAGGGGCATTTAATACAGTCTCGTGCGTAGCCATAACCTTGATGATCATACTTCTAGATATAGCTTTTAGCGTTCACGAGCCACGCTGGCTTGCAGCGCTGTGGGCAACTGAAGCAGAGTAAGATCGCTATCAGCAATTTGCTCTGGACGGGCAACGACTAGAGCCTCAAAGCGAGTACTGTCATCAGGACTGGTAATCGCATTGACCACTTGGATTTTATCAAGGCTTTCACCTGCTAAGGGCGTGCTACCTGTGCCTGAGACACGGTGTAAAAAGGCTTTGGGGGCGGCTTTAAAGTAGACGCGGGCGATGACTTCTTGGCCCAGATAGCAGCCCTTGTCATAATCCACACCACCGCGCTGATGCAGGCGCAGCTCTTGTGGCTGAAATAACCCTGTGGTTGCCGCGGTGATCCAATAGTTGCCGGTGGCGATACTGCGTGCCATCCATGCTTGCGGATCGCAATGCTCATCGCTATGGCTAAAGGTCGGCTCACTACTTGAGTCGTCATCGAGCACACAAGGATATACCTCGGTAGCTGCGCTGGTCGTAAATTTGGAAAATGCGCCAAATTTATTTAGATGCGCCAGTAAGTCTGCCATACAGTCGCTGCTAGCCACAATGTCAAATTGCTTCTCATCCTGTTTTTTGACCCAGATGCCGAATTGGATACGCCCTTTTAGATTAGCAATAGCAGTGGGCTGATAGCTTAACCCCAGCTTGCTGACATCACAGGTAAGCTGACCTTGCAAAAAGGTATCAGCGTCTTGGCCTTCGAGAGTAATTTGCTGAAAAGTCGGCATAGTCATGATGGTCTTAAATCCTTAAGGTCTCGGTCTTATAGCGTTAGTAGCCGTTAGGGTAAATATTGGCTAGCGAGGCAAAGCCACAGTTTTATAGAGTCATATTTCTAGAAAGTCACACTTCTAGAAAGTCGCGATGTTTGGATAGTCGCAATTACAGCAAGTCACAAGACTTAAAAGTGACCGTGCTTAAAAAGTATAACGCTATTTATTCACTATAAAAGCAGTAAATAGTAAAAGTGATTGATTTTTAAGTAGGGGCGATTGGATAAGTTTTCAATATCTTAGGGTCGTCAAAAGCGTGTCAATTACGGTACAATAGCGCAAAATTCAATACTGACACTGATACTGAGGATAAGATGAGCTTACCTAACTGCCCAAACTGTGATTCTGACTTAACTTATGAAGATGGCACGCTACTGGTGTGCCCGATGTGCGCTCACGAATGGAACCCAGCCGAAGCTGCTGCCGATGGCAATGGCGCGTCAGAAGAACAAGCCGTCATCCGTGACGCTGTCGGCAATGAGCTTCAAGATGGCGATGCGGTAACAGTCATCAAAGATCTGAAGGTCAAAGGCTCATCGACACCGATTAAAGTAGGTACCAAAGTTAAAAGTATTCGCCTGCTGCATGATGCGCCAGATGATCATGATATTGACTGCAAGGTCGATGGCTTCGGTGCTATGAAGCTTAAATCATCAGTGGTCAAAAAGGCATAGAGCGTTTAGTACGCCTAGGATGGTTGAGTGCGCCTAGAATGGTGGATATGCACATCTAAGTGCCGAGGCTTGACTGAGTATGATTAGCGGCTGGCGCTTGTTGCAAGCTATCTTATGCTCTTAGCACCATTGAGTGACTGCTTAAACAATATAAATATAAAAAGGTGTCCATCTAGGGCACCTTTTATTATTGGCTAACGGCTTATCTATTATCATTGATTTACATGGGATTGAAATCCTTAGTATGAATGTACGCCAAACTAAGCCAGATTATGGCCAGAGCCTAACCAGACTGACCAAACCTTAGTTATAGCAAGTATCCGATTAACCAGTGGTCACGCACTCGTATTAAAAGAGCGCAGGATTGCTATGCTTAACTACTGGAAAAGCTGCGCTGCGTATGGAATTTTACCCTCAAACACACATAAGCCGACGCCAGTTGGCCCTGTATTGCCCATAGAGATGTTCGATACGGGCAACACGGGTATCTTTTGTAGACCAGTACGGCGTTTGATTAGGTCCAGCAGATAGTTATCAATATCTGAACGACCCATTGTGAGGACATACGAGAAGGTATCAGCTCTTTGTAAGCTCTCAGCAAAATCTTCAACGATATAATCAAGCGCTCTTTCTAGCTTACGAATTTTGTTAATAGCGATTAGCTCGCCCGCCTCAGTCATCTTGAGCACAGGCTTAATATTGAAGATATTAGCAAAGAAACCAGCGGTAGCTGACAATTTCTTATTTTTAATAAGCGTGGACAAGGTGTCGATAGCAAAGAGCATTTTATGACTTGCGCGCAGATCATCTAAGCGCATGGCAATATCTGACATACTCTCGCCTTGCTCTAGCAAATGCTCAGCTTCTAACGCTAGCATTGCCTCGCATATATTAAGCTCTTTACAATCATAAACATAGATATGCATACGATCTTGAAAGCGTTGCGCCACTTTTTTAGTGATGGCGTAGCTCTCACTTAATTTAGAAGAAGTAGTACAAACAAAGACTTCTTTATAACCCTGCTCATAAAGTCGGGTGAATAGGGCATCGACTTCTTCTTCGGGCGCTGGCGACGTATGGACGGCTGAACAAGCAGCGTCTGACATGATCTTTATCAAACGATCCTGAGTAATGTTTTTATTATCAATAAATTCGACATTATTGACAAAAAGTCGCATAGGTATCAGCTGAATATTGGTTTTAACGTCAATATTACCGAGGCCAGAAGAGGAAGTACAAATTACAATACGGCTCATGTCGACTTTATTCCCTAGAATGTATAACGAATGATTATATGATTGATTATATTTTATAACCTATTTTTAACCGATTTCTAATGTAACTTGATGACTCATGAGTAGAAGTTTAATACCTTGACACCACGATATCCCTAAGGCCGTGCAACTTCTCTTAGCGACGCTGCAATAAATCTAGGTTAAATTAGCCATACCAAAGAGCACTATGTTAAGTTTTTATTTTTAATTATATTAAAATAATTAAAATATACTATATTTATCATTCTAAGTTGTGGCAATCAATGTCATTGCTTTTAGTGGCCGGCGCTATATGCAGAGCTTCTACCCTCTCCCAAAGCGTCTAGAAGCTTGAGCCACTTTTTTGGATTACTGTGTTGCTTATCGGTTGGTGCAGTACGGTGCAGCGTGTACAAGGTTACTAGTTGATTGATTCAAATTAGGTATAGCTGACCGTTACACTTGCTTGCACTGTTGAGCGGCATACGGCACTTTTGCCGAAAAGACACATAAACCCGCCCCTGTTAGCCCATGATTGGCTAACGACAGCACGGTGATAAAAACTTCTTTATAGCCTTGCTCACATAAACTTACGCCCACCTCAGTCATCTCGTGACTGCTAGCCAATAAATTTATACCCGCTACTCTGTCCAAAAGATGAGGGACTAATAACAATACCAGCCATAATGCTAACCACTGTTACTAGAGTTAAGGAAAGGTTCTATTACAGCTGCGCTAAAAGATGATTTAGTGATGTTTACTAAATCATGAGGTCAGTCGGTTATAGGTATAAGGTTGTACTGAGACGACAAAATGTAATCAGTAAAGATATTTTGCTGAGAGGATAACTAGGGCAAGTCAAGCTGAGGCAATAAAAGAAGGGGGCTAGGGACTATTGAGTGTTAACTGAAAGTTAATAGCATAATGATAGGACAAATTCAGTATCAAGTGAAAAGTTACAGGAGAGAAGCATAAAAAATCACTGATTAAAAGCTAAAAAATAGCAGCAGCTGCCTAAACTATCCCCAAGCACGCGAAAGCAAATTTAGGCCGTTTAATACCCTTATTAAATGCCATTATGATAGGTTAAGCAAGTACGATTTTTGAACGCTAATACTACAGTTAATCCTGATAACCACAGGATTTAGGTTGTTATCGGTGCATTGATTGGCTATAGTTGAGTTAAAGAAACCCTTATAGATGGTAAGGGCTTAGTAAGCACAGACTGTTAAGGAGTACTAGATGGCAAAGAAGGCAAGTAAGACTGAGCATGTAGCTGATGAATATGTCCAAGATGAAAAGGGCATCGAAAAATACGAGACAAAAAAGAAGAAAGCAGGCTCTCGGGTCAAGACCAAAGAAGTCATTGATGAGGTGCTGTTAAAGGATCTGTCTGAGGGCAATATTGATGGCATCTCCGAGCATCTACAGGCTCTTATTCATGATGCTTCACCAGATGACTTGGTTAAGCTCAAAGATCTATTTGCCAAACATGCGCTTGCCAATCAAGTCAAAACGGGCAGTAAAAAAGACGATGAGTTATCAGATAACTGGCGCGAGGGCGGCTATCCGTATAAAAACCGCTTGTCTCGCAAAAACTATGAAAAGCAAAAGTATCATTTGCAAGTTGAGTTATTAAAGCTTCAGCGCTGGGTTCGTAATACGGGACAAAAAGTAGTCATCGTCTTTGAAGGGCGTGATGCTGCGGGTAAAGGCGGTACTATTAAGCGCTTTATGGAGCACTTAAACCCTCGTGGCGCGAAAGTTATCGCACTTGAAAAGCCCACTGAGCAAGAGCTAGGACAATGGTATTTCCAGCGCTATATCCAGCACTTGCCGACGCGAGGCGAGATGGTGATGTTTGATCGCTCTTGGTACAACCGTGCAGGCGTTGAGCGGGTTATGGGCTTCTGTACCGACACCGAATATGAGATTTTTATGAAGCAAGTGCCGGAGTTTGAGAAGCACTTGATAGATTCGGGTATTCATTTGATTAAGTTCTGGTTTTCAGTCAGCCGTGATGAGCAGCGTCGCCGCTTTGCTCAGCGTGAAGCTCACCCATTAAAGCAGTGGAAACTGTCGCCTATTGATATGGCGTCACTGGATAAGTGGGATGACTATACGCTAGCGAAAGAGGCGATGTTTTATAACACAGATACCGCCGAATCGCCTTGGATTGTGATTAAGTCGGACTGTAAAAAACGCGCGCGCTTAAATGCCATGCGCTATGTGCTTAACAAGCTTCCGTATGAGAACAAAGATCAAAAACAAGTGGGCAATGTCGATCCGCTTATCGTTGGACGCGCAGGCGCATTATATGAGCTAGGCGAAAAAGAAGAGTTGGCGGTTGTATAATTATTAATCAAATTATTAATATTGTTATAGCGGTTTAATACTTTTCGCTTAGATACAATGTTTTAATCACTTAAAGTTTTAACCACTCAAACCATGTTTGAGTGGTTTTTTTATTACACAATAATAAAAAAAATTGGATTAGTTCATTGGTCCATATTTCATAGAACTGACATGCTTTGGTCATATCCGTGTAGCTTTAAAACTGTTTAATCTAACTAAATAATACCTCAAAAACTATTCTTCAGTTGAATTAGCGTCTCGTCAATAATTACTCATCAATGAACAATAAATTATTTAAGGATTAAACCATGAAGCGTATGATCGCAACGTTAGCTGTCGGTATCTTGTGTAGTGTCTCTGCCAGTGCAGCGACAGTGACTGGGGCAGGTGCCTCTTTTCCTAAGCCTGTCTACTCACAGTGGGCCAGCGACTACAATAAAGCAACGGGCAATAGAATTAATTATCAATCTATCGGCTCATCAGGCGGTATCAAGCAGATTCTGGCTAAGACCGTAGATTTTGGTGCTTCAGATGCGCCTATGAGCGCCAGCGATCTTCGTAAGCACGGTTTGGTTCAGTTTCCTATGGTCATCGGTGGCGTCGTGCCAATCGTTAATATAAATGGCGTAGGTCCGGGTAAAATGCGCTTGACGGGTGATGTGCTGGCCGATATCTATCTGGGTAAAATCAAGCGTTGGAATGATCCTGCGATTGCCCGTCTTAACCCTACGCTGCGACTGCCCAACGAGAAAATCACCACTATCTTTCGCTCAGACGGCTCTGGGACGACTTATGTCTTTACCAACTATCTGAGCCAAGTCTCACCAACGTGGAAAGGTAAAGTTGGGGTGAATAAGTCGATTAAGTGGCCAACAATGGCGACTGGCATGGGCGGTAAAGGCAATGAAGGCGTGACCAACTATGTCAGCCGCGTCAACAACTCTATCGGCTACGTCGAGTATGCTTATGCCAAGCAAAACAACCTAGCTTACACGCAGCTTAAAAACCGCGCCGGTAACTATGTTAAGCCATCTGACGACACCTTTGCCGCTGCAGCGAAAGTCGACTGGACTCGTGTGCCTGGCTTCTCACTTATGATTACCAATCAGCCAGACGCAAAAGCTTGGCCGATCTCAGCCGCGACTTTTATCTTAATGCATAAAGATGCCAAAGACGCTACCGCCAGCCAAGAGGCGCTTAAATTCTTTGATTGGGCATTCAATAATGGTGATGCCGCCGCGAAGAAGCTAGACTTTGTACCGCTGCCGAATCAGACCAAAGCCGCCATTCGTCAAGAGTGGAAAAACATTCACTAAGTCGCTCACGGCTTAATTAAAACAATAAATAATTAACTAAGAATATTAATTAAAGTAGATTTGCTGACAGTCACCAAAAAGGTGGCTGTTTTTTTATGGCGAATATTTTGTGACTGTTTATTATTAAAACTCTAAGACCACAATTCGAACTCGGCTGACCAAGGCTTATATTTTTCCTAATTTCTCTAGGCGCGATTGACTTGTATCTCTAATTCTCTAATCCTCTGATGCACTACAGCCATCTCTCTTAGCGCTCTAAACTAATGTTTCTTTATCAACTAGTCCGCATTGAAAAACAACAATTTGCAGGTGGGAGGAGGGCACTTGTGTATAAGTATTTAACAGAAGTCGTAGCATTTAGTGATTGAAATTTATGTGACTGCGAATAAGCGCTATAATATTTAATATCTTGATTGTCTCTGAGCCAAATGTGATGATTTGGTAATACTAATACTTCGCCAGCTTAGTAATGAGCCGTATATGGTGCTCTAGCGTCAGTCTAAATTAGGAATTTTGATGGCTTTAGATGACCCAATAATAAGAGAGTCTCAAGTTGCCGACCTCGATGCGTTACTAGCCTTGGAGCAAAAGGCTATTGAGGCAGAGCGACCATTTAATCCGGCGATAAAATCGCCAAGGTGCCTATTACTGCGACTTAAAAACTGACGTTTGAAGAGGATAGCAGATTGCTGGTAGGGCAGATATTAGACAGTATTATTGTTGCTACAAGTTATGCGTAGAGTCGTCGCTCAAAGCCTTCCCTAAAGCATGAACGACGTGGCTATCTTGATGTTTATGCTGATAATAGCCCTGCTGTTCGAGCCTGTGAGAGATTTGGATTCGCAGCATCCAAGCTAGAAATGAAGTTAAGCCTTGAGAAAATTTGACTAAAAGCACAATTAATCGCTGCTATTACCCCTCAAAGTCGGTAGGTGGCTAATTACTATTCAATCAATTATTGTTTATCGTTATTAGAAAATAAGTTCAAAATTCACTATTATTAATAAACTCAGGAAACTATATGAGCAGCAAAAACCAACAACTCTTTGCCCAAGCCAAAAAACACATCCCCGGCGGCGTTAACTCGCCCGTTCGCGCCTTTGCAGGGGTTGGTGGTACGCCAGTATTTATTCAAAGGGCGGCAGGCAGCAAGATTTATGACACTGAAGACAATGCCTATATCGACTATGTTGGCTCGTGGGGGCCGATGATTTTGGGTCACGCGCATCCCAAAGTAATTGATGCGGTCAAAAAGGCAGCTGACGATGGTCTAAGCTTTGGCGCACCGACATCGTTTGAGACGACGGTCGCTGATATCATCTGTGATATCGTGCCTAGTGTCGATATGATTCGCATGACCAGCTCAGGTACTGAAGCGACGATGAGTGCGATTCGCTTAGCGCGTGGCTATACAGGCCGTGATAAAATCGTCAAATTCGAGGGCTGCTATCATGGGCACTCTGACAGCCTGCTGGTCAAAGCAGGGTCGGGCATGCTCGATATCGGTGAGCCGACCTCCAAAGGCGTGCCAGCCGACTTTGCCAAGCACACCATTACTTTGCCATACAACGACCCACAAGCCATTAAAGACTGCTTTGAGAAGTGGGGCGAGCAGATTGCTTGTGTCATCGTTGAGCCTATTGCGGGCAACATGAATATGGTCATTCCGACGCAAGACTTTCACGACACCTTACGTGCCGAGTGCACTAAAGGCGGTGCGGTTCTAATATTTGATGAGGTCATGACCGGCTTCCGTGTTGGTCTTGGCGGTGCGCAAGCACACTTTGGTATCGAACCGGACTTGACTTGCTTTGGTAAGATTATCGGTGCGGGCCTACCTGTCGGTGCCTTCGGTGGCAAGCGCGACATTATGGAGTGTATCGCTCCAATGGGCGGCGTCTATCAAGCAGGAACACTGTCAGGTAACCCGCTGGCCATGCGCGCTGGTATCGCCATGTTTGAAGACTTAACCGTCGATGGCTTTTACGATAAGCTAGCAAGCAAGGTGGATTATTTAATCGATGGTATCCAAGCTGCTGCAGACAAACATGGTATCCATCTGCGCACTAATAAGCTTGGCGGTATGCTAGGTATGTTCTTTGTGAAAGATGCTGGCACTGCCACACCGCAAAACTTCGATGACGTGACGCACTGCGATATGGATGCCTTTAATACCTTCTTCCATGGCATGCTTGAGCGCGGCGTTTATCTTGCGCCATCTGCTTATGAAGCTGGCTTTATGTCGTCTAAGCATACGACTGAAGACTTAGATGCGACCATCAAAGCGGCAGATGAAATATTTGAAGAGATGGCAGCTAACCAAAAGTAGCGGCTAAGTGTCAAATGTCTTAATAAGTTATGGTTTATGAAGGCTTATGTATTACAGTCAAGTCCAAATAAAGTCATCGTAATGTGAGGCGGAGCTGCTACAAGTTTTTCTGGCTTGCTGCGGACCCGTCGATAGAGGCTGTGAAAAATTCATCCCAGTACCGCTGTATCATTTTTATAATGAACTTACGATAGCTTGTTAGAGCCATAATTACTGATGTGCGTAGCCGACGACTTTAGGGTTGTCGGCTTTCTACTATCAGTCTAAAGTCTCAAAGTCTAACGTCTCAATCAACGACGAGGCTAATGGGTTAAGAGATAGGGTATGATAAATAAGCTCAACAGCGAGTCCGCTAGCAAGTACAGCCATACCCCATTGACCCATCTGTGACGTTTTCAATGATTAAACCACAACATCGACCAATCATACGTTTTAATCGATAGCACCACTGCTCAGTAGCGCTAATGAGTTTGATCATAATAAGTTCTTTGTTAGGCGAATCTACCTTGATAACCTTGCCACTTTTTGGCATAAGTGCTTTAATGAGCCAAGTTTATAGACGCTATATCTATAGCCTTTCGATTAAGTTTCACTTCATTTAACCTTGGGTAATAAACAACTATTATGCCGACCAACTTTTTAGCCAATAACGAACTCATGGCGGCCATTGATATTGGCTCAAATAGCTTTCATTTAGCCATTGCTCGTCTTGACCATAGCGAAGTTCGAAAAGTCGCCTCAATGTCCGAAAAGGTCCAATTGGCCGCGGGATTAGATGACAACAACATCTTAAGTGAAGAGGCGCAGCAGCGCGGTCTAGACTGTTTAAGCCGATTCGTGGGAAGGCTTGAGTCTGTATCGGCAGACCGTCTGCGTATCGTCGCTACTAATGCCCTGCGGCAAGCCAAAAATGCGGATGAGTTTATCAAGCGTGCCAATGACATTTTGCCCAAGCCCATTGAAATTATTGCCGGCCGAGAAGAAGCTCGGCTTATTTATTTGGGCGTTTCACACACCAATGCCAGTAGTGACAAGCGTTTGGTCATCGATATCGGCGGTGGTTCTACCGAGTTTATTATCGGTCAGGAGTTTGAGCCGATATTGACCGAAAGTCTACAAATGGGCTGCGTGGCCTTTACCAAAAGCTACTTTGAGGATGGCGACATTAGCGAAAAGGCTTTTGACAAAGCCATCGCTGCCGCACGAAAAGAGATATTAGCGATTAGCGGTCAGTACCAAAAGACGGGTTGGAGCAGTGTCATTGGCTCTAGTGGCACTATTAAGGCGGTGCGCAACGTCCTCGTTGCTCAAGGCTGGGCAGATGAACAAGAGCGCATTACTTATCAAGGCGTTAAGTCTCTTGAGAAGCTGCTTGTTAAGATAGGCAGCGTCGAAGATATCGAGCTTGAAGGTGTCAAAGAGCACCGTAAGGCTGTGTTTCCAGCTGGAGTAGCGGTGCTACTGGCCATTATGAAAGTCCTTGGTATCGATACTATTACTTATTCAGACGGGGCGCTACGTGAAGGGGTGATGTATGACATGCTAGGCCGCTTTGCTAGCGAAGATGTCCGCGATCGCAGTGTTCACGCCCTTATCCAGCGTTATTCAGTCGACAAGCGTCAAGCTGATCGTGTGGTTAAGTCTAGCCATAGTTTGTTTGAGCAGGTTCAGCACCGGTTAGGGCTCAATGGTGAAGACGATGATTTACTGCGCCGTGCTGCTTTTTTGCACGAGATCGGTTTGGCGATTAGTCATAGTGGCTATCATCGGCACAGTGCCTATTTACTTGAGCATTCAGACGTTCCTGGGTTCTCTCAGGTCGACCAGCTCCGCATGTCGCAGTTGGTACTGAACCATCGCCGCAAGCTAAAATCTGACGGCTTCGTTCAAGCCAAGATGATTGGTGGCCTTAGTCTGGTTTATCTCTGTTTACTACTGCGTCTGGCAGTACTTGCTCATCATAGCCGCAGCGACTCTGAGCGGCCAGTCATCAATTTAGAGCTTGCCGATGAGCAGCACTGGCGAATTACTATTGACGCCGATAGCGAAGACTATCCATTACTGTTGTCCGACCTAAATGACGAGGTTGAGCAATTTGCCAAATGGCATATTCAGCTTGAAGTAGTCACTGACTCTGACGGGCAATAATCTTAAGCTCGGTGGTCAGTCATTAAATTGAGCTATTGCAAGTTACTAGCGATTATGCGACGATAGCAAGATTAAGTTTACATCTGTATACTTAGTTTGAATTACTGGTCAATAATGATTGGCCGTTATTATTTTAATGCCTTTGATAGTTAGATAGACAGTCAGGATTACCTATGAGCTCAGTCTGGGAAAGCGTCCAATTAGCACGACATGCCAAGCGTCCTTTATTTATGGACTATGCCAATCAGCTGTTTAGCGAGTTTGATATCTTGCATGGCGACCGCGCCTATGCTGATGATAAGGCCATTATTGGTGGGCTTGCACGACTGGATAATCGCCCAGTCATGCTGATCGGTCAGCATCGAGGTCACAGTACTCGTGAGCGTATCGCGCATAATTTTGGTATGGCGAACCCAGAAGGCTATCGCAAAGTGATCCGTTTGGTGAGGATGGCCGAGCGCTTTAATATTCCGGTGCTGACTTTTATTGACACCCAAGGTGCTTACCCCGGTGTTGGCGCAGAGGAGCGTGGTCAGGCACAGGCTATTGCTGATAGTATCGCTGTATTCTCTAGTCTTAAGACGCCTATTATTGCTACTGTCATCGGCGAGGGTGGCTCAGGTGGAGCGTTAGCGATAGGGGTCGGTGATCGTGTTAATATGCTGCAAAATAGTATCTATTCAGTCATCTCACCCGAGGGCTGCGCATCCATTCTTTGGAAGACCGCCGAAAAAGCCTCTGACGCTAGTGACGCCCTTAAACTCAATGCCGATAATCTCTATCAGATGGGATTAGTGAATGCGGTGATTGATGAAGGTAAAGGCGCGCACATCGACCCTAAGCCAGTTATGACTCGTCTAAAGACCCTTCTTACTCAGCAGCTAGATGAGCTGAATCAACTTGACACCGAGACCTTACTAGAGCAGCGCTACGCGCGTCTAAAAAGCTTTGACTCCAAAGTAGCACTCGTGGGTTAAGTTGACGTTATCTTGAGGCTGGGACTGGCTTGAATAGTCAGTCCTACTTGCCGTAAGTGCTTATATTAATGCTTCTCTTCCTACCTACTAATCTCTCTACCTACTAACTCCCACCTAACTTTTTTCACCTCATTGTTAATTTCTTTCTTTCTAACTGACTCTTTAATCTTCTGCTAATTGCCTTGCGCTGCAATAAAATCAGGCGGTAGATGATAAAAATCTATAGCTATTCTGTGGCTAATAAAGGCGATTGACCGCTCATGAAGCCAGTTAAGTCACTAAAACCTGTTTATTACTCCCATAAAGTTATAAGATGAGATTAAATCTTAATAACTTAACCATGATTTGTTATTAATTAAGCAATCAGAGTGATATCTATTAGCCACTAGGTGTTGGCTAATATTAAAAGCTACTTAGAACTAAAATTACTAAATACTATAATAAGGAACGTCAGTGAATCAGATATTAATTAGAGTAGGAGGCGCAGCAGGTATGTCTTTATTAACGATGATGGCAACGACTGCGATGGCTCACTCAGGTAGCCTGGCTACCGGTAGCTTTGCTGGATTTGAAGCTGGGATAATGCATCCTTATGGCGGTCTTGACCATATGCTACTGGCCTTTGGCTTAGGATTATTATTCTCTCGCGATATTAAATTTGGGGGGCTGTGGGGCGCGGTCGTACTGATCGCTATGCTTATAGTGGGCTTCATCGCTGGGATTAGTTTTGAATTTACCTCAGTATTTATCGAGATAGGTATCATGGCTTCAGTCGTTATTACCGCTGCATTATTATTTCAGAGTAAGCGGTTTATGCTACTGACCATCGCTGGTGGTCTGGCTGTTTTTCATGGTATTGCTCATGGTATGGAGATTCCCACTAATGCGTCAGCAATTGGCTTTATGGCGGGTATGGTTACAGCGATGACTATCCTCTATATCGTGGGTTACGGCTTTGGTCAGATTATCCTTCAGAACCTGCCAGCTGCTTTGCAGCGTCATCACTGGATTGAGAAGGCTCTAGCGGTAATCGGGGTCAGTGCTTTGCTACTAAGCTAGTAGAGTTCTCACTCCTATTTAAGCCAAGATATGCTCAATGCATGTTAGCTCATTGGCTTGGATAAGGGGTTATTGATAAAACTGACCTAATGTTAGATTTGGTAATTTAGGCTGTCGTTAATAAGCTGAAGTTTTTATAATATAGTTCTTCTGATGCCAGTAGTCTTATCTGTGCATCACTATTCTAAGAAGGGATAAATAATAAAGGTGGATTTAGACCACTAATTCGTGACTGTCCCGCCAAGCTGAGGTCTGCTATGCGCAAAATTCCTGTTTATAATCATCCTGCTGCTGGTTGGCCTGCCCTTGCTTCATCAGCACGAAAACTTATGTCGTTCAATGCCGTTGCTCGCGGTAGCCGAAGTGTCCTACGGGGCAATCAGCCTGAGGGTGGCTTTGATTGCCCTGGCTGTGCTTGGCCGGATCACAAAAGTCCAAAGACGATTGATATGTGTGAAAATGGTATCAAGGTCGTCGCTAGTGAGACTATGGCGACTAGAGCTGACGCCGATTTTTTTGCCCAACATTCGCTCAAAGAACTTCAAAAGTGGTCGGGGTATCAGTTAGAGCATGCTGGACGTCTGTCTGAGCCGCTTCGCTATGATAGCGCACAAGACCGCTATGTGCCCATCACGTGGGAAGAAGCCTATCAGTGTATCGCTCAGAACTTACAGCAGTTAGATAATCCTAATGAGGCGATGTTTTATACCTCAGGGCGTATCACTAATGAGCCTGCTTTTTTATTTCAACTTATGGTGCGCAGCTTTGGTACCAATAACATGCCCGATTGCTCTAATATGTGCCATGAGCCGACTTCGGTGATGCTAGCTAAGCAGCTGGGTATAGGTAAAGCTACCGTAACCTTAGAGGACTTTTCGCGCGCTAAGCTCATCTTATTGTTCGGTCAAAACCCTGCAACCAATCATCCACGAATGCTAGAGATGCTGGCCCACTCTCATCATCAAGGCTGCCGGATCATCTCTATTAACCCCATGCGTGAACAAGCCTTGTTCAAATTTAGAAATCCGCAAAAGCCCCTGCATATGGTGGCTTCGCAAAGCGACAAAATGGTCGATGAGGTCGTGCAAATTCGCATTGGGGGTGACGCGGCTCTACTCACGGGTGTGGCTAAATGGCTGGTCGCCAATGATCATATCAATACAGACTTCATTAGCACTCATACCGCCCATTTTACAGCGCTAGAGGCTTGGCTTGAGCAGCAGTCATGGGCAGACATCGAGCAAGGCAGTGGTATCGATAAAGCGCAAATTATTACCTTAGCAACGCTCGTCGCTGCTAGTCCTGCGACCATTTGTACTTGGGGTATGGGCATCACCCAACACGTTCAAGGTGAAGACAATGTCGCTATGATTACCAACTTGCTGCTATTGATGGGCATGATTGGCGTCGAAGGGGCAGGAGCGTCGCCAGTTCGTGGTCACTCCAATGTCCAAGGCGACCGTACTATGGGTATTCATGAGCGGCCTAGTCAAAGCTTTTTGGATAATTTAGAGAAGGTATTTAAGCAGCCGATGCCAAGAGAGCATGGCTTTGATGTCGTGCAAGGTGCTAAGGCGCTCATTGATGGCAAAATCAAAGTATTTATGGGCTTGGGCGGTAACTACTCTATGGCCGCGCCAGATTGCAAATCAATTCAGCAGGCGCTAACGCAGACTAAGCTCAATGTATTTGTAGGAACCAAGCTGAATGAGACGATGCTCCACCCAGGTGCAAACAATATTATATTACCGAGTCTGAGCCGTACCGAAAAGCTGACGACGGCCAAAGGTGTTCAGTTTGCTACTATAGAAGACTCTATGTGTCAGATCGTACCGACACAAGGCAGACTGGCGCCTATTAGTGATGCCCTCAAGTCAGACGCACAAATTATCGCTGATATAGCCACTCATCTATTCACTGAGGATAGGTCACTTGATGGTCATATTCCTTGGCAAGCCATGGCCGAGGATTTTAATCTTACCCGTGATTATATAGCCAAAGCTATCAGCGGCTTTGAAGATTTTAATCAACGCTTGCAAGCGGCGCCGCGAGGGTTTCATTTGTTCCATCCTGCTCGCGTACGTCAGTGGCACACGAAGAGCGGCAAGGCAGAGTTTGTGGTGCCGCAATATCCCATTACTTATGGACAGGCGCAGCTATCAGACAGCGCTAATTATGCTGGCGGCACGAGTAGTGAGAGTCACTGGCAATTGACTACCGTACGCAGCCATGATCAGTTCAATACCACTATCTTTGGCTATGAAGATCGTTACCGCCATACCAGTCGGCGTGACGTTTTGTTTATGCATCCTGATGAGATCAAACGTATGGGCTGGCAAGTTGGCGATCAGATTATGGTGACGCGTCAAGACAGTAAGCAGCAGCAACGCGTGCTCGGACCATTAATCCTATCAGAGATGGATATCGCGGCCAATGCGGTCGCTGCTTATTACCCCGAATGTAACGACTTAATCGATCTTGATACCCATGCTCCGGATTCAAGAACGCCTGCATACAAGTCCTTAAATGTGGTGCTAGAGAAAGTAGGTTCAGCTGCTGCTTAACCTCGCTCATGGCACTGCTATCTGCAAAAATTATGATCAATCTTAAGAGAACGGCCCCTTTACAGGAAGTAGAGGGGGCATTATCGACGTCCATCACAAGGCAACATAATGCGCAGCAGCACAAGCAAATATCGACACAGCAGTCTGGCTTAGTGCAGCAGTCGGCGACTTTAGCGACGGAGGCTGCAATTGCTATTGTTATTAATGGCATACACTATGCGGTGCTGATGGCGACACCTGATCAGCTAGAATACTTGGCCATAGGCTTCTTATTTAGTGAAGGGCTAATCCGTCAAGGTAGTGATCTATTAGACTGGGAGGTGATAGCTTTAACCAATCGACCAAGGCTAGTAGATAGTCTAGTAAGCGCTAATATGACCTCCAAAGAGGCACTGGCGCTGTCAGATCAGCTGCTAGATTACGATGTATATTTGGTAAATCTGGTACTCAATCAGCGCTGTCACCAGCGTATTCAAGCCCAGAAGCGCCAGCTTGCCGGGCGTACTGGCTGCGGTATGTGCGGTATTACTGGATTGGCGCAAGCTTTGCCAAACTTAAGCGCTTATCAGCAAACCCCCAAACCTGCACCCACTCTCAATGAGCTATTATTTTTGCGTCAGCAAATCAGTACGGCGCAGCAGGGCCATCTTCTGACAGGTGCTATTCATGCTGCTGCGGCTGACTTTAATGGCGAGCTACTGCTATTTGAAGATGTGGGTCGGCACAATGCCTTGGATAAGCTTATCGGCTGGCAGGTTCGCCAAAAAGCTGAGCTAAATTATGTGGTTATGACCTCACGCTTGTCTATTGAGCTGGTACAAAAGGTCATTCGAGCGCAGATTCCGTGGCTCGTTGGTATGTCTGCACCGACCAGTACCGCGGTACGCACAGCGGAGCGTTATGGGCTTGGTTTAGCAGGATTTTTACGAGATAACCGGGTGACTTACTATTCAGGTTACTCGCAGCCGTCTACTGGTGATTTAGATAATAATTAATGGCATAGTGAGCACAATAACGCGCTTTTCGCTCCCTACTGTTGTTTTTTTAATGTTCTAAAACGGTATTGATGATTAGTGTTAGAATTTGACTGGTCTTGTTGTAGATTCTCTAGCTAAAACCGCTGCTGGTTTCTATTTTGCGCTCAATCAGGCATTATAACCCTGCATTCTTTATAGCCCTCTACTATTATGGTCTCTGAATCTTCTCATGATGTTGCTCAACCCTTAATTGCTACTCTCCTGTCAAGCTTTGCTCAACATGCGGCAGTGTTAAATGGTCGTCGAGTCTGGCTAGCCTGTAGTGGTGGTCGAGACTCTTTAAGTCTTGCTGCTATATGTCTGCAACTTTATCATCAAGGCAAATTGCCATTTTTACCGCAGCTGTTACACGTTAACCACGGTCTGCAGGCCGCTAATGATGCGTGGGCCAAGCAGGTGCAAGCTTGGGCAGAGGAGCATGGTATGTCATGCCAGATCCTACCAGCCCGAGTGCAGGGAAGTGATGAGCAAGCAGCACGGCAGGCGCGATACGATGCGCTGATGCAGGTGATGAATATTGGCGACGTGCTAATACTGGCGCATCATCGTAATGATCAGGTAGAGACTGTCCTGATGCGGCTGTTTAACGGGGCAGGCGTCAATGGTCTTTCGGGTATGCAAGAGTGGTCAGATAAGACTTGTCGTAACAAAGCGCAAAAGGCAAAAACTATCCATCTTTGGCGGCCATGGTTGCCGGTTAGCCGAGCTCAAATTACCGACTATGCTCAGGGCGTTTGTCTCGATTATATCGATGACCCTACTAACGAGATGCCAGCGTCACCTAGTAAACATGATGATCTTGCGTTTAAGTCGCCGCTGGGCTTGGAGGCGCTCAATGATAGAGCGTGGCTGCGTAGCGTCATTATGCCGCAGATTCAGGCGCGATTTCCCCAAGTAAGCTCGGCTATTGCTCGAAGTAGCCAACTTCTAAGCGACGCCAATAGCATTGTAATGGCGCAAGCCCAGGATGATTTAACAACCTGTCTTTACCAAGATAGTGACCGCAGTCGGCAATGGCAATTGACCGCGGAGCTTGCCCACCTCCAGTCCATTTTAGATATTAATCTGGTACTCGACTTACCCGCTGCTCGGCAGTCTGCTCTAATTCACTATTGGTTAAGCCCTAAGGCGACGGATTTGCCGCCGCCCAAGCGTCTGGTTGATGATGTGCTAGAGCTTTGCTTGAGACAAGATAATGATCACCAGACTTGCCTGCACTGGCAAAGCGCCCCTGATAATAGTCAGCATGGCTATGAGATTCGCCGTTATCGGCAGCGCTTGTTTCGACTGCGCTCAGACTGGTCTGCTTGGTTAGCGTCGCCGCCGCGGAGCCAAGAGCTTTTGCTCAGAGATATGTTATTTAATAAAAAGCTACTCAAGCAGTGGCTACTTGATGGTGGGTCGTCCAAGTATTGTGAGTTAAAGCACAGTCATCATGCTTTCAGCTGGCAGCTACAGCACTTATCAGAGCTAACTGCGAATTTGTTAGTAAGTTTGGCGGATACTAACTCTGATAATTTGGCTTTACAGTTTGAACCTTTGCCACGTGATCTGCCACTGAGACTAGCCGGTCGTATCGGGAGTAAGTCTGGTAAGAAGCTACTACAAGCCTTGCAACTGCCGCAGTTTATGCGCGGATCAGTCATACTATGTTCTCTTATTTACAAGCAAGCAGATGACCAAGCAGCTACTAGCAGGGTACTGCCGCATAGAACACCGCTGTTTATTCTAAGTATGACAGGGGTTACGGTCCTCCAAAGCTCGCAGACTGCGGTTATTCAATCGTGGCTATCACATCATCATCCTGTCATGCGCCTTAGGCATAATCTGCACTAACCTGCATAATCTTTATGAATCACAACTCTATAAACCTTAGTACTAGCGATTGGTCATTGGCTTTGAGCCGTGGTAGTGCCGTGCGAAAGACTGACCGTAGTAAAGTTGATGTGATACACTAAGCGTCATTTTATAATTACGATTTAGCGCCATAGCTTTGTATTTATAGCTACCGCTGATCACGCTAACCGATCAAAAGAGTTGACTGGTTTACGAAGATTGACGGTTTTGGCTGAGAAGGTTTTTGTGAGTGGATTTGCAGCTTTGCTTTGAAGTCTTATCCTCCTGTCACTTATTTATATCACTATGGTTAGACGATGTCTTAGCGGAGTAATGAAGTAATATATCGCGATAAGATAGTGGGCAAATGAGACGCCATCGGCAAGCTAAAAAGTTAGGCTATTAGGCCGATCAGTTATTAAGGAGTATTCACTTATGAGTCTATTGGATAATAAAAAAATTATTTTCATTGGTGGTGGCAATATGGCCCAAGCTTTGATCAGTGGATTGCTTGGTCGCAGTGTTGAAGCCGGTAATATTACCGTCTCTGATCCTAGTGCGGAGATTAGAGCGCAGCTGGCCAAAAAAGATATTACTAGCATCGATCCTACACAGGACATGGCAGCAGCCAAGCAAGCCGTTCAGTCGGCAGATGTGGTAATGCTAGCCGTGAAGCCACAAGTCATGAGTAAGGTGATTCCAGACTTCGCTGAGGTATTGGAGCAGCAGCTGGTGATGTCGGTAGCGGCAGGACTATCGACTGACAGTCTGTCGCAGATGCTACAAGGCTATCGCACTATCGTTCGGGCTATGCCTAATACACCAGCGATGATTCAGATGGGGGCTACCGGCTTATTTGCTAGTGAAGCTATTACTGAGGAGCAGCGCCAGCTTGCTTATGAGGTGATGGCCGCCTCTGGTCTGGTTATGTGGGTTGAGGAAGAGGCGCAGCTACACGCGGTAACTGCGGTCTCTGGATCAGCACCTGCTTACTTCTTTTACTTTATCGAATCGATAATTGATGGCGGCGTTGCGCTAGGTCTTGAGCGTAAGCAGGCAGCAGCATTAGCCATGCAAACCGCTCTAGGTGCAGCACAGATGAGCATTGCTAGTGATGAGCCACCTGCAGAGCTACGCCGCAAAGTCACCTCGCCCAATGGCACGACGCAAGCGGCTATTGAATCAATGCAGAGCAGCGAGATCGGCGAGCATATTAAGCAGGCTATGCAGGCGTGCTATGAGCGCAGTCAAGCCATCAGTAGTGAGATGAACCAGTAGCTTATTGGCTCTCTATTAGTTCGAGATAAGCGTTTAGCCGTCTTTTAACACCGCTAAACGCCTTGGTCATCCCGACCTCAATATGATGTTTGATTCCCTATATTAAGTTGAGTAGCGTTTCCATGAATGACGTGTTATTGCCATTATTTGACTTGGTCACCACCATTGCGATGTTGTTGATCTTTATCCGTTTTATGCTGCAATTTGCGGGTATAGATGCCCGAGATCCTATAGCGATGCCAGCCTATAAAGCCACTGGGGTCGTTGATGTATTTAGCCGAATCTTTCCTACCGTTGCCCAAGGCCGCATTAGTATTGCTGCTATCGTCTTAATGTTCTTGATCCGCTTGATTGACATCTCTGGTAAGTCTGCTCTAGCGCATCATGGTATGGCTCCGATTCAGCTATTCTTCATGGGCTCGCTCAGCCTTATCCTCGATTTTTTGCGCATGTGTCGCTATTTAGTGATAGGCTCCATCATTGTGAGCTGGATTGTGGTATTAACCAACTCAATGCACCCTATACTCGGTCTGATTATGCGCCTAGCTGAGCCGATTCTTGCGCCATTTCGCCGTATTACGCCGAATTTAGGTATGCTTGATCTATCACCCATGGTGGCGTTCTTTGCCTTTTATCTGATTGAGCTATTTGTCAGCAAATTGGCGGTCAATATCATGCCGATGCTAGGCTAGTTAATAAGGTCTTGATAATAAGTTTATTATTAACAATGTACTAATAAAAAAGACAGCTTTTGGGGCTGTCTTTTTTTTGCTCTATTTACCACTGGAGTCTAAGGCTTGTGAAACCATTGTAGATTTTACTGGTCACCCGTCTACAGTATGGTCTCCAGAGCTGCTAGAGCGTATAAATTAAGGCTGGCGATCAGCGAAGCGATTAGGAATAAGCTGAGAATTAGCCTCTTGGGAATGCGGCTGGTCAGCAGCAGCTAAAATGGTCTGCATCCAGTTATCCGCCGCTTTAATCGCATCGATTAGAGCATCGCCTTGCGCCAGTCGTCCAGCGATATAGCTGGCTAGAGAGCAGCCTGAACCATGGAACTCACCCTCTAGTCTTGGGAGGATACTATGATGAACCATCTCACCCTCGACGTATAGGTATTGATCGATGTCACCGCTATCAAAGTCATGAGAGGTCTTAACTAATACTGCCTTTGCCCCTTGCGCGCATAGTTTTTTTGCCCCTTCATGCAGATCTTGTTGTCCCGACAACGCCCTTAGTTCATGCGTATTCGGAGTTAGTAGGGTGGCGTAAGGGATTAAATCAGCGAATGCAGTCACCAAAGTGGCCTCATCACCTAAGCTGCCACCGCTATTGGCGACCAATACTGGATCTAGCACAAATGGGGTATTGGCAGCGATAGCGCCATCTTTAAATAAAGAGGCTAGCATCGCAATGTTATCGGTAGTACCTAGCATACCAGATTTGATAGCGGCTACTGGCAAATCGTTTAGCACTGCTAACGCTTGATCTCGAACTAACGACGCTGAGCTTGCTTCAAAGCCAAAGACCTGCTGCGAGCTTTGGATGGTAATCGCGCTGCAAGCTACTGCTGCATGAGCACCGCTACTGCCGATAGCTTCAATATCGGCCTGCAATCCTGCGCCACCAGAAGGATCTAATCCAGAAAAACATAACACCACAGCTCGCATAGCCACACCTCACTTTGTTAGCGTTTAATCATTGATGATATATAGTCAACCTACTCAAGATTCGGTATTGAGTCACAGGCATAAGTCAGCACCTGCATTAAGTCTATCATACCTGCTGATCTAAAATTATCGCAGTGGTCCGGAGCTTACTAGCGTGGATTAGGATTGACTATAATTTTCTTATTATAAGTAACTCAATTAGAAATCTGAAACATTAACCCCAAGCTTTGTTTAATACCATCTGTCGTAGATTAATCACCATAATTAAGCCATAAATCCTCTAAATTAGCGGTTTATGATAGGGTGGGTTAAATAAAAGCGCAGTCAGTGCTTGCAATTTAACTTTGCTTTGCTATAATACACGCCCACAGCATAGGATGAACCATAAACAATGCTGTGAGTGACCTGTTATATTGGTGAAGTGGGTGAGTGGCTGAAACCGCACCCCTGCTAAGGGTGTATACGTTAACGCGTATCGAGGGTTCGAATCCCTCCTTCACCGCCATTTATTAGCGTAATATATGATAGTTTAATAGCTGCCAGTATTGCTGCAAATAAATATTAAATAATTTGTCATTAAATGGTTGACTTAGTGAATATATTCACTATAATAACCACCTCGTTAAGACGCAGTGCGTCATAATGATAAGCTCAATAAGTAAGATGTTAAATGCGCCTGTAGCTCAGCTGGATAGAGCACTTGGCTACGAACTAAGGGGTCGGGAGTTCGAATCTCTCCAGGCGCACCATTTAACACATTCTATTTGTTAGCTTGCAGTTTTTATTAGCTAAATGCTATAAAAAATATAGATGATAAAAGTAATCGCCAGTCAAATGACTTAAGGCGATTTTTTTGTGTCTGTGTTTTTCTAAAGTCGTCAAATACCCCTGTGACGCTATTCATTGCGGTACAATAGCATCATCTTTTTTATCTTGCCCTAATCATGTCAAAAATTTCTTCAAAGTCTTCAATTAAAGCCATGTCTAAGAAGGCAGCGGCCTCAAGCAGCTCGGAGCAGCCCATTATCGCCAAGCCAGGGGTACGTGTCGTCGCGATTGTCTATGATGGTATGCTGATATTAGCGTTACTATTTCTAGTTGGTACTGTACTGACTGTGCTAGGTACTATGCTCACGATGGAGACGGGCACTACGTCTGATCAAGCGCGTTCATTACCCAGTTGGTATCAAAATTTGGTATTAACGCCTGCCTTTATTCTAACTTTGATTGGCTTTTACGGTATATTCTGGCGCCGCGGTGGTCAGACCCTAGGTATGCAGACATGGCGACTCAAGACGGTCAGTGCTACGGGTCATTATCTGACATGGATTCAGGCGATTAAGCGTATCTTGGCGGCGTGTATTGTGCCCGTGTTATGCGGAGTGATTGGCTGGTTGATCCACGGAACGAGAGCAGCGATCTTAGCCAGTGCAATTTTTGGCTTAATATTTAATTATGTATTTTGCCTATTTAATCGCCGTGGTCTGGCCGTTCATGACATGCTTTCAGATACCTTTACCCTAAAAGTGCCTAAAGTGCAGCATGAAGGGCTATGGCAGTCCTTTAAAAACCGTAAATCTAAGTCATAACGCTAGGACAACTTTTCAACTAGTTCGAGCAGCTCACAACCTGTCAGTGTCTTTAGCGCCGATGGGGAGTGGGCTACCATATGTGCTGTGAAATTCACTGAAGATTATAGTGTTTTTAATTTAGAGTCAGTGGCCAATTAAAAGCAGCCGGTAATCAATCAATAAGGGCTATTGAATTTCTTTAAATAAGAATAACTTGCAACACTCACACTCTCATACAAATTCGCTAGTAAACGTCGACACTGATGAGGCTACAACTCGGTATAGTAGGGCTTTACAAGATAAGATTAAACTTGAATTATTTGGAGCAGTAGCTTATGAGCGATCAAATTAGCGTTGATTTAGACAAAGACATTTTTGCCGCCTTAATAGAGCAGCATGAAGTTCAGCGTAAGTGGTGTGACCAGCTAGAGAGTGAAAGTGACTTTAGTAAGCGTAAAGCTATATTTAAACGCTTAAAGCTTGAGCTAAGTGCTCATGAGACTGCAGAAGAGCGTCATCTGTACATTCCAGTAATGCAGCACGATGAGGGGTTAGATTTATCTCGTCATGCCATTACTGAGCATCACGAGATTGACGAGATGATTGAGACTATGGAAGATGGGCGTATCAGCCAAGAGACATGGGAGACGACCTGTGCGGATCTGATTGAGAAGGTTCGTCACCATCTGCGCGAAGAAGAGAATGAATTTTTTAAGCAAGCGCGAAAGATATTAGATGATGATCTACAGCAGCGCTTAGGCGCTCTTTATCAGGTCGAGCATGACGAGTATGAAAAAAGACATGCAGCAGACTAGATAACGGCTAATACTCAGTCGTGTATCGCACACTAGGGCTATTGCTGAGCTTCTCTACGACTTTTGATGCGTGGATAGCCCTTTACTCATAAAGAAGCCGCTTATTAATAGTAAGCGGCTTCTTTATGGTGATTGCTTAATTTAGCGTTTTAATTAACGTTAGCCGACGCTCATACAACCCGCCATGATAGCTAACAGCGCAGCGTACTAAATTTACATTCTAGGCAAAGTAACGTGACCAGCAAAATCTTAATTACATCTGATATCCGCCAGCCAACTCGGCAAGCGACATTTAAACCCAGATGAAAGCTAAGCTTTAAGCGACTTGAACAGGAATGATATTCGCCGTGTCTTTAACCGCATTATTCTCATCGCAATAGACAAGTTTCGGTAAATGCTGGTCGGCCTCGGCCTCATCCATCTGCGCATAAGCACAGATGATCACGATGTCGCCTAGGTCGGCCATATGGGCAGCAGCGCCATTTAAGGAGATAATACCAGAGCCGGCTTCTGCGCGGATAACGTAAGTACGAAAGCGCTTACCATTGGTGACATTATAGATATCGATAGATTCGTTTTCACGAAGGCCAGCCAAATCGAGCAAATCACTATCGATGCCACATGAGCCTTCGTAGTGGAGGTCAGCATGGGTCACACGAGCGCGGTGTAATTTGCATTTAAGCAGAGTGAGTAACATAAGCGATTCCTCGATGGTGAACGCAATAATAAAGTAAAATTTAAGCTGTCATAAAAGATATGACAGATTGCTGCTAGACCGACCTTCAGCTACGATGAAACAATAGGTCTAAACATGTAAAGATGTCATGGTATATAGGGGTAGAGAATATACTTTTAAAGGGAGTAGGGTATCGCGTTCAGATTAACGGATTAAAATCCTCTACGCAAAGCCAGTAAACCTTATATCTGTAGCGAAGCTGAGCACTAATCGGATAGTTTAAAGCTATTGATGTGCTGCCTTGCCTTCTCAATATCGCCGCTGACTAACAGCTGCGCCGCATCGACGGCGGCGTCTAACGCTGCCTCGATAGCAATTTGCTCATCCATGCTAGGCTTGGATAACACATGAGCACTGACTTTAGACTTGTGACCGGGATGACCAATGCCAATTCGCAAGCGATGGAAGTCACTGCCAAGGTGTGGGGTAATGTCGCGAAGGCCATTATGACCGCCATGACCACCTGCTGTCTTTAGTTTAATACTGCCAGCAGGAATGTCTAGCTCGTCGTGTGCAATCAGAATCTCAGCATTATCTATGCCATAAAAATTGACCATCGGCACCACAGACTGCCCTGATTTATTCATAAAGGTGGTAGGCAGTAACAAACGGACATCCTGACCATAAATTTGGCCACGGCCCGTAACGCCATGGAACTTTTTTTCAGCTGCTAAGGTGATGCCAAAATCTTCTGCCAGACGAGCCACAAACCAAAACCCTGCATTGTGCCGAGTCTGGACATATTGCTGACCTGGGTTGCCCAGTCCGACGATAAGCTTAAGAGGGGTCATATGATTCTCACTGTAGCGGAGGTTTTAGATGACGGCATATACCAGCGGTTATCGTCATCCCTATTAAGGTGAGACGCACTGAAGATAACCTTGGGACTGTTTCAGTGATAGTTAGGCTCTGATTAGAATTGTTCTAGAGTATTCAATACCATACAAAAAATACTAATCAGAGCCAAATTATAGATAAAAATAAAGGCATATAAAATGCCTTTATTTTTGAAATTATCGGGATGTAATGTTCGTTAATTATTAAATAAGCTCCGGCTTATTCTTCGCTATCGTCGCCATCATTGTCGTCAGCGCCTTCGCCACCTTGCTCAGTAGCTGGTACTTCATCAGCATCAACGTTGTCTTCGGTGTCTTCGTCCACTTCTTCAACAGTTGGTGGCTGCATGTTGACGATGGTACGGTCAGTACCGTCTTCAAGCTCAAGCTCATAGATAACCACGCCTTCAGGCAGGTTAAGATCTGATAAGTGGTAAGAGTCACCGATTGACATGCCAGACACATCGATTTCGAGGTATTCTGGAAGCTGTGCTGGTAAGCAGATGATCTCGATATCTGATACCAAGGTAGAAAGAACACCACCTTCTTTAGTACCTGGAGCATCTTCACGACCTGTGAAATGTACAGGAACGTTCATATGAATCTTCTGACCTTTAACAATGCGTTGGAAGTCAGCATGCATTGGGAAGCCTTTAGCTGGATGACGCTGAAGGTCTTTGATAACGGCTTGATGCTCTTCACCATCGACATTAATCGTCAAGATGTTTGAGAAGAACGCTTCGTTTTCAAGCAGTTTTACGATTTCATTCATACGAATAGAAAACGCGGTTGGCTCTTCATTACCGCCATAGATGATGGCTGGTACTAGGTTTTGCTTACGCAGGCGGCGGCTCGCACCTTTGCCCTGCTGTTCTTCTGAACGGGCGATACCCTGAACAGTGTATAGAATGTTACTCATAAGAGTATCCTTAATAATTGATGAGTGATGCTGCAATAGCACGCTTGCGACCAACGTGGCTATATAGACATCGATAATCCTGATATTTTTGGCATAAAAGGAGAGGGCGTATTATACGCCTATCAAGCCGTAAAATCCAGTCTGACGTTACAACTAAAAAACCGCCAATCTTAAAGAGGCGGTTTTGTATAGTCGAGATATCTGATTAGGGCTTACTGACTGATATATTCAAACATCGCACTGATAGACTCTTCATTGTTGATTCGGCGCAAGCTCTCTGCGAGCATCGGCGCTATGGTCACCTGACGAATCTTGCCACAAGCTTTGGCAGCAGGGGTCAATGGAATGGTATCGGTGACGACAATCTCATCAATGGCAGAATCAGTAATATTTTTAAGCGCATTGCCAGATAATACAGGGTGAGTGATGTAACCTAAGACGCGGCGTGCGCCATTGTCTTTTAGGGCTTGAGCAGCTTTACAAAGTGTACCTGCAGTATCGACCATATCGTCAACGATGACGCAGTCACGATCACGGACATCACCGATGATGTGCATAACTTGCGATTCATTAGCACGGGCGCGGCGCTTGTCGATAATTGCCAAATCGGTATCGCCAAGCTGTTTTGCCATCGCACGGGCACGGACGACACCGCCAACATCAGGCGAGACCACCATAAGGTTGTCATAACCTTGCTGCTGCAAGTCCTTTAATAAGACCGGCGTGCCATAAATGTTATCAACTGGAATATCAAAGAAGCCTTGGATCTGGTCTGAGTGCAAGTCTACGGTCATAACGCGGTCAATGCTGACAATATTTAGCATATCGGCGACGACTTTGGCAGAGATGGGAACACGAGCTGAACGCGGGCGGCGATCTTGACGGGCATAACCAAAGTAAGGCATTACCGCAGTGATACGACCAGCGCTCGATCGACGTAGAGCATCGGCCATAACCATGATTTCCATCAGGTTATCATTGGTCGGAGCACAGGTAGGCTGCAAGATAAAGACATCTTTACCACGGACGTGTTCTTTGATTTCGACGGCAATCTCGCCATCTGAGAAGCGAGTGACGTCAGCTTTACCAAGGGGGATGTGCAGGTGATCGGCTACGGTTTTTGCTAATTCGGGATGGGCGTTTCCCGTAAAAATTGCCAAATAAGGCATGACTGAAGTCCTATCAATTGACTCAAGCAGCGACCACTAAGCAGTGACAAACTGCTCAAAATAAGAAAAGAGTAATGTATAAGGTGAGGTTAATAAATTAGGCTGTGCCATAAAAATGGCAGGGGTAGCTGGACTCGAACCAACGGATGTCAGGATCAAAACCTGATGCCTTACCAACTTGGCTATACCCCTGTAACTAGAGAACCTATTTTTCTACCGTCATCTATTAACTTTTAGAATCAGGTGGAATCTTCCACAGTATTATCAGCTTATATTGTCTATAAGGATGGACAATGCGGCGTTCGTTGCGAACTATACCGAAATACTGACTGTGTTGTCAATTGACGATGGGTAAGTACGGCTTAAAATATTATAATACTAAGCTTTTAAGCCCTAATAATGTCAATACTTGACACTTTACCGCATCAACGCCTTGAGGGCGTAAAATATGGCAGGGGTAGCTGGACTCGAACCAACGGATGTCAGGATCAAAACCTGATGCCTTACCAACTTGGCTATACCCCTTTATGGGCGACCTATTATAAGCTAAAAAATAGTATTTGCAAGCGTTTTATGCAGATTAACATCAATTAAGGAGATTTTTAGCCAATTCGTTGAATAAGTCTAAGATAATAGTCGGCTAAGAGTACTGTCAGTTTTTGACTGAGGTATGGATTATTCTGTCTAGTGCTAATTACTTGACTACTTGATGAGCATGATTTGACGACCATGACTTAGTCACTATGATAAGACTGCTATCTTTGGCTATGAGCTGGCATATAAATTATTTACGATACAAGCTATCTACGATGATAGCGGGGCAAGGGGCGTTTACAATCCACTGTTGAAATGGCTGATGCTGTGGATAATCTGCCTTCTTTACATGGTCATCAAGGTCTAGATTGGAGGCGTGGCAAGCTGGGGTGCTAGCAAGACTGCTGTCAAATAAGTCATTTGGAAGAGGCAATAAAACTGTGCTGCCAGAGCCGGTCATTCTGGCGCGGATACTTTGTGATGGCAGATTGGCTAAGGTAGTTAGCTCAGTGGCCAGCTGCTCTAGGTAGATAAGCGCCTCATCTACCGCACGTGATAGCTCACGAACGACAGGCTCGAAGACATTATGATAAGGTGGCAGGAGCTGATAAAGGTAAGCGCACTGCTCTTGAATAATGTTAGCTGCTGTTAAAGGTGGACAGTTACGCTGTAATTTTGGATGAGCGAATAGCTCAGCAGTGCTGATATGCGCCTTGGGCATTAATAGCAGATAGCGCTGCGCGGGTAAGTCGACTGGTGTTAAGCGCTCGCCAATGCCTTCACCAATAGCGTCTTGATGCAAAATAAATATTGGCACGTCTGCGCCAATACTAGCGCCAATCTCCAGCAGTTGCTGTTGAGACAGACCAAGCTGCCATAAGCTATTTAGAGCGATAAGAGTCGCTGCTGCATTGGAGGAGCCGCCGCCCAGTCCAGCCCCCATAGGGATAACTTTCTCCACGGCAATCTCAATCTTAGCGAGGGTCTCAGATCTTTGCTCTATATCTCCGAAGCGGCTCACATAACTGAGTAACGCCGCAGCAGCTCTTACGATGAGGTTATCCGCAGGATTGTGCGTGATACTATCAGCACCAATCAGCTGAACAAGACCGCTAGCTGTGATGTGCTGAGCCAACTTACTTTGCAAGCTGTCGCCTTGAGAGCCGCCATTTCGAGAAGTGCTGTCTTGAGCGCGGCTAGAGACGCTGTAGCTGCTTAGGTCTATAGCCAATAATTCACGGCACCAAAAGCGCAGCGTATCTCCCCAGTTCAATAGCCTAAATACGGTCTGAAGCTCGTGATAGCCATCTGCTCTTTTTTCCGTAATATGGAGAAACAGATTAATTTTAGCCGGTGAAAACTGAGTAAGGGTCGGCGGCTCGGACGGATATATAGGCAATGAAGCAGTCATAATTAACCTGTTTTTACTGCAAAAGATGACATCTTTATTGTGGTTGCGGCGTTTGGTGAATAATAGTCATCACGACTTTGTGACCTTGATCATGACGAGCCAAGATTTTACTTGGCAAGGTTTTATCGCCGTCGTAACTAAAGCTTGCAGTCCAGTCGCCATTGATAGCGGCAACCAAACGTCCTGAGTTGTCCACTTGATGCCCAGTGTCTGTCGGAGTTGGATGCCCCGATATCCAATAAGGCAGCTGGGAGATGGGCACTTGCCAGCCTGTGGCTTTTTGTAGCAGCTCGTCAGGGCTATTGGCGCTGAGAGTACCTGTCTTCTCACTCACCAAAGTGGCGGTCTGACCATCATAACTAATATTGGTCTTACCCAGACCCAGCGCGCCCATAAGCTCTATAACAAAGCGCTCGTTCTCTTGCCCCCAAGCATAGAAGGCACTACCTGCTTGCGCCGCTTGCTGCTCAGTCGCAGCGGTGGTAATACCGATTTTGCCACTAATCATAAAGCTATCGAGCTTAGCTGGGGTTAATACGTTGGCACTAGGGGCAGGGGCTGTGGTAGAGGGTAGCGGCTGAGTCTTTGTGTGCATAGACTGGCAACCTGAGGCAGTGACTAGTGCAGCGCTCAACGCTACGAATGCTAAAGTCCTTAAAGCCTGAGCATAACGATTGTTAGCGGTGTCGATAAAAGTAGGCTGTAAAAGAGAAGATTGGCGCATATTAGATCCTTAATAAAAGGGTGAAACGATTTAAATATTGTTGTGTTACTACCGGCTAGTACAGCTGGATGCTATCGTCAATATTTTGCTGACCAAAAGCAAACCGATGCTGTAAGTCCTCAAGCAGTATTGCGACCTCTTGTTCGTTACCTAGACCCTGATAGGCACGCAGTAGTAACACCCCCGAGCGTAGGGTGGGTAGCACTTGATAAGGCGTGCGTAGGTAGTCAATAACTTTAGCGTATTGCTTATTAGTAAGGGCGCTACTGGCCAAAAGATTTAAGGCGTCAAGATGGTGCTCTCGGTTATATCTTGGGTCGTCATAAGGTATGTCGATGATAGCGCCAGTCAGTGCTAAGCCCTGTTCGGAGTTGGGGTCATTGGTCAATAGCAGCTCGGCATAGCTAAGCTGGTAAGTCAGGTCTTCGGGATCTAGAGACAATAAGTGCTTTAATAAAGTTCGCTTCACAATAAAGTCATCTTGATTGTCTAATAACTGCGCCCGAGCAAATAATAGTGCTTCATTATCTGGATAGCGTTGACTGGCTCTCGTTAATAGCTCAAGGGCTTTTTCCACAGAACCCTGCTGACGCAAGATATCTGCTTGCATGATATAGCTATCGGGGGCAAATACTTCAAACTGCTTACGTAGCTTGCGCAAGGTAGCAATAGCGGCATCGACATTATTATCAATTAGCTCAAATGCCACAACTTTTTTGCGCGCAGACAGTACCAGATCTTCTTGCATGACCGCATTAAAGTAATCTTTGGCAGTGTTAAACCGGTGCTGACGCTCGGCGCTAATGCCTAGATAGTAGTAGGCTTGATCCAGATATTGTGGATTACTGGCAAGGGTGTTAAGCAATTGGTTGGCTTGCTGGTACTCCTCGATATCTAAGCTCACTAGGGCAGCCAAAAGGGCAATCTCGGCATCGTATTTAAAGCGTTTATGCGCCTCTAAGAGCAACTGCCATGCCGATCTGCTTTGCTCATTCTCTAGCCGATAGCGAATCTCGTATAGATACAAGCCTTTACGAT
This sequence comes from Psychrobacter pygoscelis, assembly GCF_004335015.1. Classification (GTDB taxonomy): domain Bacteria; phylum Pseudomonadota; class Gammaproteobacteria; order Pseudomonadales; family Moraxellaceae; genus Psychrobacter; species Psychrobacter pygoscelis. Next base: position 513,724 of record NZ_RQRU01000002.1, on the reverse strand, counting down.
TAGGCAGGCGCAAGCGCGCTTGCTCAATATAAGCCAATACCTCATCTGGGCTAACCAGCTTGCGCAGAATATCGGCTTTTAAGGTAATCACCGGTACATTGTTGGCTTGTAGCTTTAGCGCTTGATCGACGTGCAAAAGGGCGGCCTTAGGCTCGTTGAACTTTAGCAGCAGCCCTGCTTTTAGCACAGATAACGAGGCATTATGGGCGCTGTCTAGAGGCTGAAGGGTCGCTAATAGATCGCGTTGGTCTTGCTCTTTTATGGGGTAAATGCCGATAAGTATTTCACTTAAATCTGCCCGAGGGTCATAGCGTAAGATTCGGTTAAGTGTCTCACCTGCTAACTCGTAATCGTGGGCTTTTAAAGCCAAATGCGCCACATAGAACCAAGCAGGCACATGATCGGGGTGCAGCTGTTGCCAATCAGTGGCAAACTGAAGCGAGCTTTGCGTATCATCAAAGCTTAGAGACAGTGCCAACGCCCGCTCAAAGACAGGTGTGGCATCCTGTCTAAACGCTTGCTGCTTATATATCTGAATGCCACGCTCTATCTCACCGCGATCAATGGCAAATTCAGCGTCGAGGAGGGCGTATAAGCTTGGCTCCTTGGCAGTGTTGACTGGTGTGACAAAAGAGGAGGCATGGCGTTGATGGTTAATAGGTTGTTTTTTTTTGGTGTTATATTCCAGCCCTTGACTGGATATCGGCTGACGATCATAGATGAGGCTATCAGTTTCAGTTTCAGTTTCAGTTTCAGTTTCGGTAGCAGGCGCTAAGCTTTCAGCGTCCGTCGTAGTTACCTGCTCAGTACCGGCATTAGTATCGGTACTTTTAGTATTAATTTGCTTGTTATCACTGTTTTCTATGCTGTCAGCGTCTGTACCATCTTCTTCTATAGTATCTCCATCTGTACCGTCGTCATCACTATTATCAGTAGCTTGGTTGCTACTGTTATCACTTTGATATGAAGGGATTAATACCCGAAGCAGTGGATCGAAAATATTGGCCTGAGCGGGCAAGCTGGAGCACAAAAATGCCGCCAACAACAAGGCACGCTTACTTTGTCGCCAGATAGGCAGAAAAAGATTAATGTAGGCAGACAGTGTGGAGTAAGTCACAAGCGTACAGCCGCGATTACGATATAGACACTTAAATCTTAAAAAAAGCATAGGCGCGGTAGGTTCCAAAAAATGTAGCGAAAATCAAAACTCACTGTCCATATCCTTATAGTAGGAAGAGATAACAGGATTGGCAATGCTCATATAAATAGGCTCTAGAATGGCTGTAATAGCCAGTAGTTATCTAAAATGGGGTTGCCAATTTGTTGTTATCTTGAGCTATATAGATATAAGTTGTATAGCCTTGTGTTTTTTGTAGAATACCTATAAGCGTCTCTATAAACGGTGACGGTGTCTAATGCCCTTATCATAATGGGCTGCAATAATAGTGGGCTTAACGGCTTTTGACGGTGCATGACGATATTGATAGCTTCGCTACCACGAACGCTTGCTTGATTGAGAAGAACAGCTTATCGACTCGACTTCTCGCTATTTATTTCATTGCATTATAAAAGTTGTGGTTCAGCCGATACAATAGTACTCATGTTACCAAGCTTACTGCTGGGATTAAAGATAGCAAATCCATCAGAACGGCTCAGTAACCATACGATATTATTAGCGAGTTAAATAAACGCAGTAACAGTGATATAATGAGCCGTTTTAAATACTGATTAAACCTAGCTTTCAGTTTCGCAATTGTAGTACTGCGCTGCCCTTGTCAGGGTAATAAATGGCTGCGTTTGCGCTTATACGTTTGTCGCTAGCACTATGTAAAGCGATTAAGTTTGGGTTATCACCTATTTAAAAATTATCACTTTGCCTATCCGTGTTATTTTTATGGTTAATTCGTAATGAGATTAGTGGTCATCGGGGTCAATCACAAAACCGCGCCTGTCGCTATGCGTGAGCGCTTGGCGTTTGTGGGGGATGACCTAACGACCGCCATTGGTGAGTTAACGTCTTTTACGGAAGGTGGGGTTATCGTCTCCACCTGCAATAGAACTGAGATTTACGCTTTATTGCCCAAACAGGCCGTTACCCGTCAATCTTCAGCGACTAGTGTCTCAAGTAGCTTATCTGTAAGTCCAGATATTGACGCCAGACCTCTTATTCAATCGCCCAGTACTGCCCTAGATGAGGGCGATACCATTAGTGATCAGTGCTATATTGAGCGCATTGTTAATTGGCTAGCAAGCTATAAGCGTATCGCTTCGGCGCAAATTCAGCCCTACCTTTATAGCCATCTAGATGCTCACGCTCTGACGCATTGGCTACGTGTGGCGTCAGGCTTGGATTCTATGATTTTAGGGGAGCCGCAGATACTTGGGCAGATCAAGCAGGCTGTGAGTCTGGCTCAAGAGCAAGGCCATATGAGCACACGGTTTAGCTGGATTATTGATCAGGTCTTTGCTGCGGCCAAGCGCGTTCGTAATGAGACGCAAGTCGGCTCTCAGGCAGTGTCATTAGGGTTTGCCGCTGCCAAGCTCGTTACCCAAATCTTTGATGATCCTGCTGAGCGTACGCTATTGCTGGTGGCTGCAGGTGAGATGAATCGTCTGGTGGCGACGCATATTGCTGGGCTAGGTATTGGTCGAATTATTATCTGTAATCGTAGCGCACCGCGGGCAGAGGCATTAGCTGAGGAGCTGCGCCAACCTGGACGCGAGGTACTCGTCTATAGCTTGCAAGATCTGCCGGCGCTGCTACCACAAGCTGATATTGTGAGTAGCTGTAGCGGGAGTATGGATACCTTAATCGATAGAGAGATGATCAGAGCGGCATTAAAGAAACGCCGCTATCAGCCGATGCTGATGGTCGATCTGGCCGTACCTCGCGATATTGACGCCACCATTAGCCGCCTAGATGATGTCTATCTGTATTCAATAGATGATCTACAACATGTCATTGCGGGTAATATCGAGCAGCGACGTCAGGCTGCTGTTGATGCTGAGCTGCTGGTCAGTCACTTGGTGGTCGAGATTGAACGGCGTTTCCAAGTTCGTCAAGTGGGTAATGACATTCAGCAATATCGTAATCAGGCCAGCAATCATGCTGAGCAAATTTTAGCGGAGTCCCTTAGAGCGCTTAAGCAAGGCCAACAGCCTGCCGAGGTGATTATGACGGAGCTGACTCGCAAGTTGACGCAGACGCTCACTCATCCGCCCTCTAAGCTGATGCGTAAGGCTGCTCGTGAAGGTGATGCCGATCTATTAAACTTCGTCGTAGCTAGCTTGGACGATGCCTATCGTCGTCAATCCTAGCCTTCGCGCGCATATTAGCACTGGTATCGTGGGTTGCGGCTATGTCGCCAGCTGTAGTCTATATAGCTTCTAATAAGTAATTGCTAATAAAATCGCTATATGCCTATTCTGTGCCGTTGGTATTTATTATTGCCACTTGCTTGATATTTGTATTTCTCTGTTATTATAGCCAATATTGTTTTTTATCTTCATGCAGTAATCTATTTATTAAAGTGAAAAGGAGCTTCTTATGACCGCTTTGCTAACCGATATTGACCCTGACGGCTTATTAGAATATTCAGTGGTTTATACCGACCGTGCCTTAAACCATATGTCTAAGGTATTTCAGCAGGTTATGAACGATCTATCGAGCAATCTAAAGTCCGTTTACAACGCTGAAGCCGTCGTTATTGTTCCTGGTTCAGGGACGTCAGCAATGGAAGCGGTTGCCCGTCAATTGGCGCAAGGTGAAGAGTGTCTTATTATTCGTAATGGTTGGTTTAGCTACCGCTGGACGCAGATCTTAGAAAAAGGCAATATCGCTAAGAGCGCTACTGTCTTAACTGCCGACCGCGTTCATGAGGACAGTAGTGTGGAGGGTGATGCCCAGCCTGAGCCATTCGCTCCGGTTGAGATTGACAAGGCCGTCGCTGAAATCAAAGCGCAAAAGCCTGCCGTGGTCTTTGCGCCGCACGTTGAGACCGCTTCTGGTATGATTCTACCGGATGAATACATCAAGGCTTTAGCGGAAGCTACGCATAGTGTTGGTGGTCTATTGGTCATCGACTGTATCGCCTCTGGCTGCATTTGGTTAGATATGAAAGACTTGGGTATTGATGTCATTATTAGCGCTCCGCAAAAAGGCTGGAGCAGCACCCCGTGTGCCGGTCTTGCGATGTTGAGCGAAGCTGCCGTAGCCAAAGTTGAGGCAACAGAGTCTGATAGCTTTAGCCTAGACTTGAAGCAGTGGCTCACCATCATGCGTGCCTTTGAAAATGGCGGTCATGCTTATCATGCGACTATGCCAACCGACGGTCTGCGTCAGTTCCGTGATGTGCTGCTTGAGGCCAAAGAGTTTGGCTTTGAGAATCTAAAAGGCGCTCAGTGGGAGCTTGGCAATCGTATCCGTGATTTATTAGAAGACAATGGCATTCAAAGTGTCGCGGCTGAAGGCTATCAGGCCCCGGGTGTCGTCGTGGTCTATACCGACCGTGATGATATGCATAAAGGTAGCGCCTTTGCCGAAGCGGGCATGCAAATTGCTGCTGGCGTACCACTAAAATGCGGTGAGCCTGATAGCTTTAAGACTTTCCGACTAGGGCTATTTGGTATCGATAAGCTAAAAGATATCGATGGTGCGGTTAGCCGCTTTGAAGAGATATTTACTAAGGTAAATGCTCAGTAGGCTAAGTAGGCTGCACCTGTTTTGATTGGTAGCGCTATGTAGGCTAAGGTTTTAGTGCAACTAGCAAACAGGCAAACAGACCCATAAAAACGCTCACTTGATTAAGTGGGCGTTTTTTGTTGTAAGAGAATCCATCCCCAGCCCTTCCTTTGGGAAAAAAAGGGGCGATTTCGCAGGAATACTAGCGGTAGCTAAAACATTATAAGATGGGACTTAGCCCATGCTGTTGCCGAGGGATGAGGCACGGCCATAGCCATTAAAGAACGCCTACTGTTGAGCCGCATATCAGTAAATCCTCTTTAAAGGATTTACTCTTGCAAACCTAACAAAGCAGTGCTTTGTTTTAACGGTTCTCATCACTGTCTAAAAAGCCCCGATATTAAGGCTATCAGGGCTTTTATTTTTGTTTTAACGCTTAGGTTGGCTCAAGTATTGAGACAGAAAAATCCACTGCGATCTCAGACCTCTTTGCCAATGAATTACCCTTAATGCGTTACTTTTGGTTCTTCGTGCGCCATCGATTTGGCCGCTTGGCGCAGCTCAAACTTTTGTACCTTACCGGTACTGGTCTTTGGTATCTCGGCAAAGATGATGTGTTTAGGGACTTTGAATCCGGCCAAGTGCTGACGGCAGTGCTCAATCACTGTGCTACGCTCAAGGGTATGACCTTCGCTGATTTCGATAAAGGCGATGGGTACTTCACCCCATTTATCGTGCGGGGCAGCGACCACAGCACAGCTAACGATTTCTGGCAATTTGTACAAGGCATTTTCTACCTCGATACTTGAGATATTCTCGCCACCTGAGATGATGATGTCTTTGAGACGGTCCATAATCTTGATATAGCCATCAGGATATTTGACCCCTAAGTCTCCGGTACGGAACCAACCGTCTTTAAAGGCGGCATCGGTGGCCTTACGGCTCTTAAGATAGCCTTTCATCACCATATTACCCTTGAGTGCCAGCTCGCCCACTTCTTTACCATCGGCTGCTACAGGCTCAGAGCTACCCTCCTTAAACACCTCAAAACCTGCCATGAGATGCGAGGGTAGGCCTTGACGAGACTTTTTGCTGGCGCGCTCGGAGACCTCTAAGTCGTCCCACTCCTCATGCTCGACACAAAGCGTCACCGGACCATAGACTTCGGTTAGTCCGTACACATGGGTAATGTGAAAGCCCATGGCCTCCATATTCTCAAGCATGGTCTCAGACGGCGGCGCGCCTGCGACCCAGCCTTTGACCTCATGATGGATAATGTCTTTTAGCGACTGATCGCCACTGGCGATGAGGCTGTGCACCACAGGAGCCGCGCAGTAATGGGTGACATGATAGATGCCAATTAATTTTAGTATCAGCTCAGCATTGATCTGGCGCAAGCAGACATTGACGCCGGCACGCTCAGCGATGGTCCAAGGGAAGCACCAACCGTTGCAGTGGAATAGCGGCAGCGTCCATAGGTATACAGGGTGCTTAGGTATATCCCAATCAAGGATATTGGACACGGCGTTGAGCGCTGCGCCGCGGTGGTGATAGACCACGCCTTTGGGTGCGCCTGTCGTGCCAGAAGTGTAATTAAGAGCGATGGCGTCCCACTCATCTTCTGGTTTTTCCCAATTGTCTAAATCGTCACTGCTGGCGATCACTTCCTCGTAGCTCAGCTGTCCAAACGGCGCTGTACTCACAGCGGCATCGGTGGCATGAATCAAGATAAGGTCAGGAAAGGTCTCTTCGATAATCTCAACGTGATGGGCGAATTCGCTGTCGAGGATCAGGGCTTTGGCTTCAGAATGCTGCAAGCAGAAGGTCAATGCATTAATATCGAGTCGGGTGTTGAGGGTACAGAGTACCCCTCCGGACATAGAAATACCAAAGGCTGACTCTACCATAGGCGGCGTATTGGGTAGCATGACAGCGACGGTGTCGTTCTTATTGATCCCGAGCTTTTTGAGACCGTCGGCAAGCTTACGGCAGCGAGTGAAGGTCTCGCCCCACGTCTGCGTCAGCTCATTGTGCTGAAGGTCGTCATAGATAATGGCAACTTTATCAGGGTAAGCCAGCGCTGAGCGCTCGATGAAGTCGATAGGGGTGAGAGGCTGATGGTTGGCAGCATTTTTGCCAAGACCTGTATGAAAGTCGGTCATATTGATATTCCTTTATCACAGTTGGTGTCCGTCCATTAGTAGCAGAATGACACTTTTTCTAAACTATTTCAGTAAAAATTGCTATTTCCATAGCGAAAATACTAGGCCGCCTGCCTATTATTATCACGACACTTTGAAGGTGGGATAGCCATTAGCACTGGTATTTCCTAAAGCTATATTATTGATTATTAGAATAAAAATCTATATTTATATAAAAATTACTCTAGATAATGAATACAAGCGCTCGTCATTAACGATATTAGTTCTGCATAAAGTCGTCAAGTCTCAACTCGTTTCACTGATGCAATCCTTGTGATGGATAATCCTATTAAAAAGAGATAGGAAAGGTGGCCTTGTATCAGTATGGAATGTAGTCACTATAATGAGTCAACACGCCGCACAGCTCTAGTGATGCCTCGCATTCACTGTGTCACTCAGTAGTCTAGTAGACATCTATAAATATAAATAAGGCAGGATTATGCGTCATCAAAAAAGGCGGTCTTGTTAGACACTGGCGTTGAACAATATTCAGTCCAATTCGTCGCTGATTTAAGCGATAGTACATATGATGGATAGCTGGTTAAAAACAGGGCCAGTCAAAGAGTGGGATCAATTATCCAATGAGTCGATAATGTGCCCACCCATCAGTCGCGAGCTTGTATGGCAGGCCCTAAATTTAATGTGGTACGATGACGGCTGTTTATTACTTATTGTAATCTAGATAGTTATTGTTTATAAGGACATACCATGGAAGCTGCCGCTACCAACCAATCAGTTCCTACCACTTCTGAGAGCCAGCAACAAAACGCCTCATACCCACATATCTTTAAGCCACTAGACCTTGGTCATACCACCCTTAAAAACCGCATTGTGATGGGCTCCATGCACACCGGTTTAGAGGATCGCTTTTATAATTACGGTAAGCTGGCAGCTTACTTCGCTGAGCGCGCCAAAGGCGGCGTCGCTATGATGATAACGGGTGGTATTTCACCCAATCGCGAAGGCTGGCTCCTGCCTGCAGGCGGTACCATGAACCGTAAGACGGATGTCATCAATCACCAACGCGTCACCCGTGCTGTGCACAAGCACGACAGTAAAATCGTCATGCAAATCTTACACAGTGGCCGCTATGGTTATCATCCGTTTGTGGTCTCAGCTAGCGCTATCAAGTCGCCCATTGCACCGTTTAAACCACGGCAGATGAGCATCAAAAACATCCAAAGCACGGTAGAGGATTATGCCCGCTGCGCCAAATTAGCCCGTCAAGCAGGCTACGATGGGGTAGAGATTATGGGCTCTGAGGGCTACCTGCTCAATCAGTTTTTATCCAAGCGCGTTAACAAGCGTACCGACGAATATGGCGGCGATATTCACGGTCGCATGAAGTTCCCTCTTGAAACCGTCCGCGCCGTCCGCGCGGCCGTGGGTGACGACTTTATCATTATCTTTCGCTTGTCCATGGCCGACTTAGTACCAGAGGGTAATGTGATGGATGAAGTCATCACTGTCGCCCGTGCGCTAGAAGAGGCGGGGGTGAGCATCATTAATACGGGTATCGGCTGGCATGAAGCCCGCGTCCCAACCATCGTGACCAGCGTGCCACGCGCGGCCTTTACCGACTTTACTGCTGAGATTAAGCGGCACGTAAGCATCCCTGTCATGGCGGCGAACCGCATCAATATGCCTGAGACCGCTGAGCAAGTGCTGGCAGAAGATCAGGCCGACTTAATTCAGATGGCGCGCCCATTTCTCGCTGATGCAGACTGGGTGAATAAAGCCAGAAATGGCAAAACAGATCGTATCAATACTTGCATCGCCTGTAATCAAGCCTGCCTCGACCATACCTTCGAGCACAAGCGCTCAACTTGTCTAGTCAATCCACGTGCCTGTTATGAGACGGAGCTGGTCTACAATAAGGCAAAAAAACCCAAAAAAGTCGCAGTCGTCGGTGGCGGCGTAGCAGGCATGTCTGCTGCGACAGTGGCGGCCACACGCGGTCACAACGTCACGTTATTTGAAGCCAAGGACATCTTGGGTGGTCAGTTTAACTACGCCAAGGTCATCCCGGGTAAAGAAGAGTTCTTTGAGACCATTCGCTACTATATCAATGAGATGCAGCATCAAGGCGTTACCGTCAAGCTCAATACTAAAGTGACTAAAGAGATGCTGGATAAGGGTAAGTTCGACCATGTGATTATCGCCACTGGCGTCGTACCGCGTAGCTTAGAGGGCAAATTAGAAGGGGCGGAGCTGCCTCATGTCATCAGCTATGCTGACTTATTGAACGGGACTGCTACCGTGGGCGACAAGGTCGCGGTGATTGGGGCGGGCGGTATTGGCTTTGACGTCAGCGAGTATCTCACCTCAAAACATGGTCAGCCACTACACGAGCTTGGCGAGCAGACGCTAAAAGACCCCAGCTACCGTCCAAAAGCGCAGTCCATCAAAGCGTGGCGTGAAGAGTGGGGTGTGACCTTAGATACCGACTATCAAAGCGATGGCGGCTTACAGAAGCCTGAGCCGATCACTCCTGTGCGGCAGGTATACCTTATGCAGCGCACTAAAGGCCGCTTGGGCGCAGGGCTAAACAAAACCACCGGTTGGGTGCATCGCGCTCACGTCAAGTCACACGGCGTCATGCAAATGGCAGGCGTGCAGTACGAAAAAGTCACGGCCGAGGGTATTTGGGTGACTAACCCACAAGGTCAAAGCCAGCTGCTGCGTGTCGATACTGTCGTGGTCTGCGCGGGTCAAGAGTCAGTCAATGACCTCATGCCCAATGTCGGCGATGCCCCCGATGCAGAATACCATTTGATTGGTGGCGCCAAGCTCGCGGCTGAGCTGGATGCCAAACGCGCGATTCGTGATGGAGCTGAGGTCGCGGCGCAGATTTAAGCTACTGGTATCGTGAACACAATTGAATACCGCTGCCTTTTAGGGTGGCGGTATTTTTTTAGAAAATAGCTATAGAGTTAGAGATTAATACCAGACAATAAAGAGTCGATTTTAGAGCTAATCCTGCCGTCCGCTATTATCTTGCCTGCCCCTAGGGCGTCGGCTAAAGGCGGGTCAGATTCCTGCTACCGCGAGACTCTGACCCGCCAAGCCGTCGCAACCTAGCGATGCGTCAAGGATAACCGCTCCCGTCAGGGCTAGCGGTAACCTCTGCTATCTTTTGGTTATTTATCGTGGTTTTGGTTAGCCATGCTCGCCATGAATCTCGCTATGCTGCATCCACGCTACGCTTGCTCGTGTGCAATCGCGCTTGCAGCCCTCAAGAATTTAGAATACTCTAAAACTACAATCGATTTTTTTAAAACTTCATGTGGTAATCATCACATTTATTAGAATAATGACTTGAGGTCATAATATGAGTCAACCAGATAAGGATGAGGTGATAGCCTTCGTACAGAATACCTATGGGGACAACGTTAAGAAAAAGCTTGAGAATATACATAGAGGCGGCGACAACAATTATAAAGGTCGTGAATATGAGAATCAGTTTTTACTTTATAGAGTATTTGAGGTAGCCGCTAAATATTCGCACAATTGTGAAAATCAAATTATTGAGACTCAGGCGGTTAGCTTCGTAGATGATATATGTCATATAGACTATGAAGAAGATACAAAGTACAACTATCAGGCTAAAAACTCATCTTTAGTATCGGCAGATTGGACTCGAGAAACAACAGAACGCTTCAAGCTACAAAGAGAAATAGATAGAGCCCTTTATGGAATAAGTCGCACACACAACATTCTTCTAGTATCAGACTCGCAAAAAGCTATCTCTAATAAAGCTAAGATTCCTTTGGAATTACAAGCTCAAGACACATGCCAATATTTTAAATGCCATAAAAATATCTATGATCTCGTAACGAATACTGATTTAAAGCAGCATATCTCAAAGCTTATAGATGATACATTTTCATCACGTTATGATTACGCAGTAGTACTCATACATGGTATTTTACAATCGGGCAACTATACGACTGTTAATGATATATTCTGTCAAGCTGAATTTGAGGGACGTCCAAGTCCTTTTATAAAGTTTCGTAAAAGTGAGGTGCAAATTCCTGAATGGGTAATGCAAATTTTGATAAAAAATTCACATTACTTATCCTATGGTTTAAACTATGATGTATTAACAGTGACTGTTAACCAATCTTTTACAGCAACCTGTAATATAAGTTCTCTTAACAAAGTATCAAGCGAAGTTAGAGAAAAAGTCCAAAGTATTCAAGAGTTAATAGCTCTTTTTCTGTCTATTACAGGCTCTGATATTGAGCAATCTCTTAAGCCCTCTACTAAGGGAGAGGTAAAATGAATAGGGTCTACACACCTATCGCCACAGCTGAAGCGAAAAGGCAGTTGAACAACCTTTTTGCTTATCTAAATGCGCCTGAACGTTATCAAATGACCATGGTAGCATTAGGAAAGTTGTTAGCTGAGGAGATTTCTCCCCTATTAAAATCCAAGAGCCACGCTGGTACTTTGATAGTATCGACAGCTGAAGATGCTGATTTTCTTCAATATGGGGTATCATCGATCTTACGAAAGTATGATATTGACACCAAGCTGGCGGTATTTTGGAATCATCATTATCAGCTACCTAACCATGCTAGCGTGGCCCCTATATTACATAGGTTTATTGAACCAAATTTTGAGCAGATGCATAATATCGTTATCGTCAAGTCTATTATGTCAGGTAGTTGCGTGGTTCGGACCAACCTCATTGAAATGATAGATAAGATGGAAGATATTGAAGATATCTTTATTTTATCACCTGTAGCTCACAAAGATTCAGAGTCAAAATTAAAAGCTGAGTTTCCTGATGAGATTGCCAGTAAGTTCAAGTTCTATTGCTTTGCTTTAGACGATAAAAAAACTGAGCAGGGCGAGGTTCAGCCAGGAATTGGCGGTCAGATATATGAGCTACTAGGATTAGACAAGCAACCAGCACTTAGCGGCTACATTCCTGAAGTAGTTAGCAAAATGAGCTTTCAAAACCTTGCTTAGGGTAAGTAGCATATTTCCGATATATAAAAGGCAGTTGTTATAAAATAGCAACTGCCTTTTTTAGCATAAACATCAATAAATAATTGGCCTTAACTCTTAATCTCACCCACCAACCAAGCTGAAAAATCATCAACTTGCGAAACCATTTCTGGTTGCGCCGCACTTAAAGCATCAAGCTTGGTTTTAATGTCTTCTTTATTGTATTTAACTCCAGTCAGTGCTTCTTTTAACGCCTCAATCAACTCTACGTTCAACGCATCGGAGAAAATGACAACCTCTTCAATTACCGCTTGCTTTACATCTAAGTGCAAATCAATGAGTCCCCAATCAAAGCGGGTCTCAAGATGGTGGCTAAACTCAGGGGTCTTGCCAAAGCGCCAATTCCAGTCGGCCATTTGCTGATAGTATTTATTGAGATGCGGCTCCTTAGCGAGGGTGGCTTCGTCCAATTCTTCGACTGGCGTGTCGCTCACCTCTTGATCATAGTATTCACAGAACGCTTCGATAATCGCTTGTGATAGGATCTCGTGATTGATAGCGTCGTTGAACTCGACCAAGTTGGCGACACGCGAGCGCACCGACTTGATACCTTTGGCTTTGAGCTTGAGCGGGTGCGGGTTGAGATAATCGCCGAGCTTTTGCATGTCAGCGTTGACCAGTAGCGTACCATGATGAAAGCTGCGGTCGACGCTATGCTTAAAAGCGCTGCCGGAGATCTTACGGTCGCCCACTTGCATGTCGTTTCGGCCTGATAGATTGGCTTCAACACCAAGCTTCTTTAGTGCATTGATGATGATGGTAAAGTTGGCGTCTTGATCGTAATCGTCTTTGGGGGATAAGAAGGTGAAGTTGGTATTGCCCAAATCGTGAAATACTGCGCCGCCACCGCTTTGCCGCCGCGCGAGATAGACATCATCCTCAGCCATTTTGTCGGTTTTGCACTCTACCCATGGGTTTTGTGAGCGGCCAATCACTACGGTCTCGGCATTGCGCCATAAGAATAAGGTATGGCTGTTTGGGTCAAGCTCTTGGAATATCCAGTCCTCAGTGGCAAGGTTAAACCAAGGGTTGGTCACTTCAGACTTTAAGATACGTAGTTTCATTTTTGCTTCCTTTTATTCAATATTTTGTATGGCGCATTTTTATAGGTTGGCTTTTATAGATGCACTGTCTAAAGTGCTCTAAAAGCTTGGCTATAGCTATTCTTACTGATGCACACTTAAAACTCAATGCGACTTTAAGTCAACTTTTTGAGACCTATACTGCTTACCCCACCTTTGGTAAAGGGCTGGCGTCTAGAATATTGAACTTCCTCAGAATCATACTGTAAATTTACTCTCTAACTTGACGATAAGCAAAAGCTGGCTTAAAATTGTATCAATGTACTAGAACATTGATACGGTTAACTTATTATATCGTCACTTAAATAATTGCGCAGCACTTAAGGGTTTAATATGACAACTGCAACTCAGATAGATAATGCAAGCACGCTGAATCATTATGGCTTACACCAATCGATTCTACCCAGTAATGACGGCCTATATGGTGAGTTCGGTGGCAAGATTGCGCACCCAGAGCTTGCCCGTGCTATGAATGAGATAGAAAAGGGCTTTCGAGAGGTTATTAAGAGTACCGACTTCATCAATGAGATGAAGCGGTTACGTGAGACTTATGTGGGCAGACCAAGTCCGATATATCATGCCAAACGCTTGAGTGAACACTGCGGCGGGGCACAGATTTACCTGAAGCGTGAAGACCTAAACCACACTGGCGCGCATAAAATTAATCACTGCTTGGGTGAGGTATTGCTGGCCAAAAAGCTCGGCAAGACCAAGGTTATCGCTGAGACTGGGGCCGGACAGCATGGGGTAGCACTAGCCACTGCCGCAGCGCTGATGGGCGTGGAGTGTGAGATTCATATGGGGGTTGTAGATATTGCAAAAGAGCATCCGAATGTGAGCCGAATGAAGATCCTAGGGGCGAAGATTGTTCCTGTATCAGAGGGAGCAGGAACGCTAAAAGAAGCGGTAGACAGTGCCTTTGCGACTTATCTTGGTGAGCTTGATAGCAGTATGTTTGCCATTGGCTCGGTCGTTGGACCGGCCCCTTACCCTGAAATGGTCAGCTATTTCCAATCGGTCGTTGGTCATGAGGCTCGAGAGCAGTTTTTAGCTACGACGGGTAAGCTGCCCAGTAAAGTGGTGGCTTGTGTCGGCGGCGGCTCCAATGCCATTGGACTATTTAGTGGCTTTTTGGCAGATGATGATGTTGAGAAAGTAGGTGTCGAACCTGCTGGTAAAGGCCTAGATACCCCTGACCATGCCGCCACCATGACCTTAGGAGTAAAAGGAGAGATTCATGGTTTTAAGTGTTATGTGCTCCTTGATGACAAAGGTGAGCCTGCGCCAGTGCATTCGATTGCCTCCGGACTTGATTATCCTGGAATAGGGCCACAGCACTCACATTTGCGCGACTCTAATCTGGCAACTTATGAGTCAGCAACTGACAGCGAGTGTTTGGAAGCTTTCATGGCATTGTCACGACTTGAGGGTATCATTCCTGCATTAGAATCTGCTCATGCGATTGCCCATGCCATGAAAATTGCCAAGGATATGTCAGCTGAGGAGACGATCTTGGTCAACTTATCCGGCCGTGGTGACAAGGATATTGATTTTGTTTTGGATAAGGTAGATTTGTAGCGTCAGATCAGCCTTACTGTATCTCATAATCCACACATAATAGCCTATTAAGGCCCTATTAAGGCGGTCTCGAATACTATCTGACCCCTAAGGTGTAGAGACTGGTAAAGCCTCTTTGAGTTGATACCGAGGTCTTTGCCAGTCCTCTATGACATAGCCATCCTTATCCTTATCTTTGTGTGGTAGGGATATCGCTGGCGACGCTGGCGGTCAGATAGACTCATAATTAGGTAACTTTGGCATCCTGCGTTAAGTCACTGTAAGGGCGCTCGCTCAATTGCTTCACATCGTTACGGTAACTTAGGCTGGTGTCAGCTGATTGAGACTTTAAGTGAGGTGTAGCACTTTGCTAGCTTGTTGGGCATTACTATGGATGGATCAAAATAATACACTATCAAGTCTCACATTTACTATCTGGTGTTTTCGTTTGTAACGGCGATAAAAAGTGACTTGGAAAGCGTGTAATTTGCCTCATAAAAAGTTTATCTCAATCATTTGATAGATTTAATCTAGAGGAGTTACAGCAATGGCAAATGATATTCTATTTGAACCTGTCACCATGGGTGCGCACACCTTAAAAAATCGAATTATTATGGCGCCCCTTACACGGCTACGAGCTGTTGAGCCAGGCGATGTACCAACCATCTTGGCTGCTGAGTACTATTCGCAGCGCGCCGGTGCTGGCCTTGTCATCACTGAGGCCACGCAAGTCTCTTTTGATGCCAAAGGCTATGCCGGTGCGCCAGGGCTACATACCGATGATCAAGTAACCGCTTGGAAGGTAGTGACCGACGCAGTACATGCCAAAGGGGGCAAGATTGTTGTACAGCTTTGGCATACTGGTCTGGTCTCACATAAAAGCGTAAGACCGAATAGCGAAACTCCAATCTCCGCCTCTGATGTTGAGGTGGGGGTGCGAACTACCTTACGTGACAGCGATGGCGGCGCTATTCGAGTAGACGCCACGCCGCCACGTCCTGCTACCATCCAAGAGATACACCAAGTGGTTGCTGACTTTGCTCATGCTACTAAATGTGCTCGTGAGGCAGGCTTTGATGGGGTAGAGATTCATGGCGCTCATGGCTACTTATTGCACCAGTTCTGGACGCCGCACACCAACAATCGTGATGATAAGTATGGCGGCAGTAAAGAGAATCGGGCGCGCTTTATGCTAGAAGTCATTGATGCCTGCGTGGATGCTTGGGATGCTGATCATGTGGGTATTCGCATCTCACCACTTGGCACTTTTAATGAAGTCGAGGATCGCAACAGTGAAGCTGAAAGCGTGTGGTTGATTGAGCAAATTAACAAGCACGGGCTGATGTATCTGCATCTTTCAGAGCCAGACTGGGCTGGTGGCGAGCCTTACAGCGATGAGTTTCGCCAGCAGATTCGAGATGCCTTTGATAATTTGATTATCGCAGCGGGTGGTTATACGGCAGAGAAAGCTGTCAAGAATGTCGAAGCGGGCTATATTGATGCCGCTGCTTTTGGTCGTGACTACATTGCTAATCCTGACTTGGCTGAGCGGCTTCGTGAAGACGCACCGCTTAATGAGCCGCGATCTGAGTTATTTTATGGCGGCGGCGTAGAAGGCTATACGGATTATCCAACACTAAAAAAAGTAGCGTCATAAGTCCACATCTAGTTATAGCTGTTAGTCACTGAGCGAAAGCCCCAATAGCGTCATGCTGTCGGGGCTTTTTTAATGAACTTAAAACTAAGCTACCGAGATTAACTTTATTTCGCTAATTGCTAATTTAAACCACTTCACCGCAGACAAAGCCACTGGCCCACGCCCATTGAAAATTGTAGCCGCCAAGCCAACCGGTGACATCTAACACCTCACCGATAAAGTATAGATTGGGCTGGCGCTTACTCTCCATCGTTTTAGAAGATACCTCAGCGGTATCAATACCACCGCGCGTGACCTCAGCGGTACGGTAACCTTCTGTACCGGAGGGTTTGAGCGCCCAATCATTTAAAGTAGTGCCCAACTGCATAAGCCGCTCGTCTTTAATATTGGCAAGCTCGGTCTCCTTAATATCCTCCCAGAGATGCGACTGTAGTGCCGCCAACAGCTTTTTGGGGAAGTGGTCGATAAATACCGTGCGAACGCGCTGCTTAGGATGCGCGGCTTTGTGAGCAATAAGCAGCGCGCTAGCGTCAAGATCGGGCAGCAGATTGATGTGAATCTGCTCCCCCGAGTACCAGTAATTAGACAATTGCAGCATTGCTGGACCTGACAGACCGCGGTGGGTAAATAGCAGCGGCAGCTTAAATGAGATACGCTCATTAAAAGCGATGACAGGTAAGCTAATACCGGCTAACGACTTGATTAAATCGCCAGTCTTATCAGTAAAAGTGAACGGCACAAGGCTAGCGTCAGTCATGTGCACTTGATGACCGAACTGAGTGGCCACCTCATAGCCAAAGCCACTAGCACCGAGTGTCGGAATAGACAAACCGCCGGTAGCAATCACTAGCGACTCACAAGCATAGTCGCCCTCAGAAGTCTGCAATAAAAAGTGAGCGTTGTCACTAGCTTTGGCAGCTTGCTCTAACCGTTGAACCGTTAAGATATCTGTCTTAAGCTGCACCTTCACACCGGCGTCGGCACACTCTTGTAGTAGCATTGCTAAGATGTCTTTGGAGGAGTCGTCGCAAAATAGCTGCCCATGGTCGCGTTCGTGATAAGCAATACCGTGCTTACTCACCAAGCTGATAAATTCCCAATTAGAGTATCTGCTTAATGCCGATTTACAAAAATGTGGATTGTCGCCAATGAAGTGCTCAGGCTCGACCACGTAATTGGTAAAGTTGCAGCGACCGCCCCCTGACATGAGTATCTTTTTGCCCGCTTTATTGGCATGATCTAACACCAGAACCTTGCGGCCACGTTGACCTGCTGTCATCGCGCAATATAAGCCAGAAGCACCGGCACCGATGATAATCACGTCAAAGTAATGGTAAGTAGTGGCTCGCGAAGTGCTTAAGGTGGGGGCAGTCATAAAGGGCCTGTGGCAAAAAATAGAATTAGCTCAATACTGAGAATTATAAAGTATCTGTCATAAAAAAACGGCAAACAATCAAAGTTTGCCGTTTTTTTTTCGTCTTGATTTAAGCTAGCGTAAGCTTATTGAGCAGTGAACTTCACTGTGAATGGGTGCTCATTACCAGTACGCGCTTCGTTACGAGTCAGTAAGACGCGAACAGGAAGGACTTCATCTTGGCTAGCAGTATAGCCATCTTCAGTCAAGGCAGTGGGAGCTAGGTCGGTGCGATCAAAGACAATAACATTGGCACCGATAGCGGGCGAGTTAAAGTCCACATTCAAATGCTGACCGGCTTTTAGCGCGATCTGATATTCGCAGTAGTTATAGCCCTTTAAGCTACCCTTTTGTACGATGCCGCCCGTTGATAGATTTACATTCACGCTTTGGTTGTTACAAGTAACGTTGTTTAGCGTGCGAACAGTGTTGCTAGCAGATGTTGCAGGAGCAGTTGCCGTGCTATTGCTTGTTGTAGGGGTGGTCGATGTGGTAGGCGTTGATGTTGCTGGCGACTGGCAGCCGAATAAAGTGAAAGTAGAGGCGGCTAAGAGTAATGCCTTAGATAAATGTTTCATTAGTACTCCTAAAGTGGTTGTTTTAAAAATTGATTTATAAACCCTTCTGATAGTAGGCAGTCTTGCAAGAAGCAAGAAGAAAGCGCCTTATAAATCAATATGATAGCAAATCTTATTAAGGTGCTAAAAGTCGATAAAGGTTTCTTATAGTAAGGATATGTATAGAAATTGACACTGTAGAAGGCTATTTTTTAGTGTTTTAATTTACCAGTCTTGCATTGTCTTAATAATATTAAAATTGAAATCACTGTGATTAACGTCGTTGTCCGTACTAAGTGACGTTATTAACAACCCCATTACCAACGCTATCACCAAAGCCATCATAAAAGACGTGGTGGCTAAGATGACCCCTGCTTCAATTGGTAATAATGGACACACAATCTTAGTCCTACTAGCTGTTATCGAAGGTTGATTGCGACAGTTGTCTATATTTATAGCGCTTCTTAGAGTAAAGAGGTAGGCTGAGTAGCGTGAGGAAGCCGGCTTAGATGAATACTCACAACAAGATATTTTACTAAGCTTGGCGATAAGCCATTGAAAAACCAATATTAATATTTTTTATAGCTATAGCTTACTCATCACTATTAAAAATGTCGTTACTATGATGAGTGTCTTGCATATAGGCCACTTATTTGTCACACTATTGGTTCGGGCATTTACATTATGGAAGATGACATTGCCGTGCGCTAATAGTGCTATTGATTGTGAATAAGCTGTAAAGCTTCCGTTATTTTATCCAGTTTATATTACTGGTTTTGATAGCGATAATTAGTAGCAGTGCTGGCAGGCAGTGATTATAATTACAGGAGTTTTAAAATGACACTGAAGACTTATCCCCACAGCGCAGAGTTCGCTGCCAAAGCCAATACCAATCCAGAAAAATACGCCAAGACTTATCAGCAATCTACCGCAGACGAAGCCGGTAACGAGGCATTTTGGGCGGAGCGCGCCCAGCTCATTGATTGGATCAAAAAACCCACCAAGATTAAAAATGTCAGTTACGACCTTGATGACTTTCGCATCAAATGGTTTGAAGACGGCGAGCTGAATGTCTCAGTCAACTGTATCGATCGACATCTCAAAGACAATCCTTTTAAGCCTGCTATCATCTGGGAGGGTGACCACCCTTCACTGCACAAGATTATCTCGTATAAAGAGCTGTATAGTGAGGTCTGTCGACTCGGGAATGCCATGCGCAAAATGGGCGTCAAAAAAGGCGATCGCGTCACTCTTTATATGCCGATGATTCCAGAAGCAGCGATAGCCATGCTGGCCTGCGCACGCATTGGCGCGGTGCATTCTGTCGTCTTTGGAGGCTTCTCTGCCGAGAGCCTTGGTAGCCGTATCGTCGACAGCCAATCTAAGTTGGTTATTACTGCGGATGAAGGGGTGCGTGGTGGCAGATATACGCCATTAAAGACCAATGTGGATCGCGCGCTGGATATAGATGGCACAGAATGTGTCGAAAAAGTCATTGTCGTCCATAGAACGGGTAATTCCATACCGATGAGTGGTCGCCGCGATGTCTGGTATCACACCGTCATTGACAATGCCACCGAGGACTGTACCCCTGAACCGATGAATGCGGAAGATCCGCTGTTCTTGCTCTACACCTCAGGGTCGACAGGTAAGCCAAAAGGTGTGGTACATACTACAGGCGGTTATCTCACTTATGTCTTATCTACCTTCCGTGATGTCTTTGATGTCAAAGATGACGACGTGTTTTGGTGTACCGCTGATGTCGGCTGGATTACTGGTCACAGCTATGTCACCTACGCACCGTTAGCCAACGGCACTACTACCGTCATGTTCGAAGGCATACCGCAGTACCCAACGTGGGCGCGTATTGGTCAGATTATTGATAAGCATGACGTCAGTATCTTATATACTGCCCCGACCGCTATTCGTGCCATGATGAAAGAGGGTGACGCCTATGTTCGTGAGTCAAATCGCTCAAGCCTACGCTTGCTAGGTTCTGTCGGTGAGCCGATTAACCCGGAAGCATGGGACTGGTACTATAATGTGGTCGGCGAAGGTCGCTGCCCTATTGTAGATACTTGGTGGCAGACTGAGACGGGAGGTGTGCTGATGACACCGCTACCTAATGCGGTCGATCTCAAGCCGGGCGCAGCCATGACCCCTATGTATGGTGTGATTCCAGCGATTGTAGACGCTGATGGCAATGAGATGGAAGGTCCTTGTGAGGGTAACCTCATTATCAAAGACAGCTGGCCAGGACAGATGCGTACTATCTATAACGATCAAAAGCGCTTCTTGGAGACTTATTTTAGTACCTATCCGGGCAGCTACTTCACCGGTGATGGCTCGATGCGTGACGAAGACGGTCATTACTGGATTACCGGCCGCGTCGATGACGTCTTAAACGTCTCAGGTCACCGTCTTGGTACTGCTGAAATTGAGAGCGCCTTGGTCGCCCACCCTGCGACCGCAGAAGCCGCTATCGTCGGAATGCCACACGAAGTCAAAGGTCAAGGTGTGTGCGCTTATGTCATCCTCAAAGCGGGTGAAGAGGCTACTGATATGCTCAAAGGTGAGCTAAACCGCCACGTTCGCGCGGAGATTGGCCCGATTGCCAACCTTGATGCTATCTATATTGTCAGTGCGCTACCCAAGACCCGCTCTGGCAAAATCATGCGCCGCATCCTACGTAAGCTAGCCGCTGGCGAGTACGACGGTCTTGGCGATACCTCGACCTTAGCAGATGCTGAAGTCTTGGACGAGCTTATCGACATCGTCAAATCTGAAAAAGAAAGCTGCTAACTTCTAGCGCTCAACGTCAAAAGCCCCACTGTCTTTAAGGTAGTGGGGCTTTTAATTTATTACTGGCTAAAACTTGGTGCCGCTTATCTCACAAGGTAAAAAAAGTCTGTAGCTAATCCTGCTTTTCGCTCCTATCTTGCCTACCCACGAGAGCGTCGACTAATGGCTGGTCAGGTTCCTGCTACCGCGAGACCCTGACCAGCCAAGTCGCCACAATCTCGTAATCAGGCAAGGATAGCCGCTGCAATCAGGGCTAGCGGTCATACCGTGTTCTTATCGAGAGCTTTCGTGGTTTAAACTTTTAATTTTACGCTATGGGCTGTCTATTTTGCCTATTTCACCTATTTTATGTGGTCATGTGGCTTATTTTGCAGCTTTGGTTTATGACCTTTAGACTGTCTTAAAGAGCGATATCCATTAAGCCCTTTAATAGTCGCATAAGGTAGCTTTGCTAGACTATCGAGGGGTAGTGGGTAGAACAACCCAGCGTCATTAAATGACTCATAGCAGGATTATCAGTGGACATTAACCATTAACTATTAAAATTTATCGCACCTTACACTATCGCTAACCAAACCTACGCGGCTCAGATGTCTAAGTCGTAAAATTTCATAATTTGGAGAGGTTAACCATGTGGAAAAGAAGTCTAATTAATACAGCCATCTTTTTTATCATTATGCTATTGGGCAGTTATTTTTTAAGTCGATCGCTCGAGCAAGCCTTAATCGCAACGGCAGTGGCAAGTGTCATATACTTTATTATCAATATAGTAATCGCTATAAAAAAGTAGCTTTTTACTTAAAACAGGTTTTACTAACTCGGATACCTTAATGAGAAAAGTTAGTAGAGGACTGCTGGTGAAAGGTTATAATATAGTTGACGCTATACCAGTCCTATTGGTTTAACTCGGAACAGTCTTTATAAAGCGCTTGAAACCGTTAGGCGTACGGTGATTAATACTCTCAAACTTATCTACTAATACAGACGCTCCCATATTTTGCTCCTAGATTTTATACAGGTCTATTAACGGCGACTCTACTTGAGCGCAAGTGTGCTGAGCTAGCATTGGCGTTAACGATCGACATCTGTGAGAAGTCCGCTAGCATTGCTCGTGAAGCGACGCGCTATAAACTACTTGGTTTAGAGCTTCAACAATAAGATAGGGTCAAGTCTCAGAAACGTGTTTATCGAGCGTCACAAACTGCAGCGTGAGGCGGTGTTGCTCAGCGTCAAATTTATTATCGATGCTAGTAAGCAGTGGCTTGTCAGTTATAGCGAGGGGGTATAGAAAGCTGCTTTGAGATGGCGGCGTTAAGTGCGGCTGCTATTGCCGATGCCTAATTACAGATGCCTATAGGCTATACGGTTCGCTATGGATTTATCAAATACCGAGACAAAAAAAACCCACAGAGGAGGAACTGTGGGCTGAGGAAAAGCGATTAATTTTTAGTTAGTGTCGCCATACTGGTTCACGAATTAATCCATTCAATAAGGCTTTCAAGAAAGTCGAAAATGACTAGCTTGCTACACTTGATAGGGTGACATCAGCTTAATTCAAGAATATTTTACATCTGCTTACAATCTACACTTAATTATATTTAAGCCACTGATAGTAAAGGCTAAAATTATAAATGAGACAGCATAGTCTTAGTCATTAGCGAGCATTAATAAGTCGTTCATGATTGAATCATTTATCGACGATTTAATTATTATAGCCAAACTAGAGCCAAACGTCGGCATTTCATTTACACGACGTTACGTTCGACTTAGTTTTACTACATTGACATATTTTGAAAACTATTACCTGACTGGATATAGATGACATTTTTTTAGTAAATCTGTGAAAAACGACTGAAAGCCATATTGGTAACTGACGCTGTCATATAAAAATGCTAAGCTAGCCACCATACATCGTTATTGTTGGCTGCTTTTGCTATCTTTTAGGTTAAGGCAGTAAGTACTCTTGTCTGATGTTGATTGTAGGTATACGCAACAAGTCATTTACAGCCACAGCCATAAAGAGCATGTCGCCAGCAGCAGCGCTTCATAGCCGATAAATTTCCTTGCTATCTTTGAAGTCTTATCCCAAAATTTCGCATTGACCTTGAGTCATTTGACAAATTGACAGCTTACCATGACCGAACAGACAAGTAATATGCCGTCTCACAGTATCTTTAATCTTCCCAATAATCTGACTATCGCGCGGATTTTGATGATTCCGCTATTCATCGCCATTGCCTACTGGCCTCCGGCTCTTGGCATTGGTGTCCCTATGATATCGGACAATGCTATTGCCAATATCGGTATGAATATGGCCGCCTTTAGTGACAGTATACTTCGGCACTTACTGCTGACCTTTTTGTTTATTTTGGCCGCGATTACTGACTGGCTAGACGGCTTTTTGGCACGTAAGATGAATATTACCTCTGCCTTTGGCCGATTTTTGGACCCTGTCGCTGACAAGTTAATGGTGGCTGCCGCACTAATTATTTTGGTGCAGTGGCATCCCAATATTATTATGTCGATTGCCGCTATCGTTATTATCTCGCGCGAGATCGCGGTCTCTGCGCTGCGTGAGTGGATGGCTGAGCTTGGTAATCGCACTAGCGTGGCGGTCTCCTATGTGGGCAAGCTAAAGACCACGTTTCAGATGATTGCTATCATCGTGTTATTACTTAATGTAGAGTCATTACAGATTATCGGCTATCTATTAATGTTAGCGGCAGTGATACTCACACTTTGGTCAATGATGATCTATATGCGCGCCGCTTGGCCTTACTTAAAGCAAGGCTAATTTAGGTTAACTTGCCTGACCGGGTCATCAAAGTATTTAGACCATAAAAAAACGCCAGAATTATTCTGGCGTTTTTTGTGTTTGCTTATTTAGCTAATATTAGAATTCGATGGTATGGTTTTCACCCATATCTTCTGCGGTTTTGCCATCTTGGAGCGCCGCAGCGGTCATTTTTAGCATATTCAGTACTGAGCTGCCACTCATCCAATATTCAGCACCACGAGGCACTACTTTGATCAATTGGATATCAGGGTCTTCTTTACCGTGCTCAAAGAAGGCGTTATAGACGGGCGACCACAGCTCTTCAAGCTTTTGTTTGTCGTCTGGAAGCTCGGCATGACCAGTAATAGAGACATAGTTCTTCTCATCTTGCGTGGCATAAGACAAGTTGACTTGAGCATTGTTTTGCAGATCTTTAACCACGTCTGATTTTTTATCACCAATAAACCAAATCTCTTTAGCCGCAAGACTGATCTCGCTATTGGTCATCGGCCAAGCATGTATATGACCTTCACTATTGACCGTGGTCATCATCGTATATTTGATGTCTTTGATAAGATTTTGAATCTTGTCGATATGTTCCTGTTTACTCATAAGATTTCCCTATTATTTTCATTGAGTGATGAGACGTCGTTTGTGCTAAAAACGGTACACTAGACTTAACTTGATAGCTAGTTTAGTAAACCACACTAATCTGAAGTGACCAGTCTAATGTATTAGTATTTATATATACCTTGTCATAGTAGATAGAACTAGAGGGAGTAATCTATAGTGCTCCGGTAAGACGTTGTTAGAGTTTGTAAGGAGTGGCTGGGTTTGGTAAAGCTAGACCTCGGCAATCTTAATTAACAATAGTCTTGATAATAATAATGATAACTTACGAGAGTTTAGGTGAGGTGTATGGGAAGTCAGACTAGTTAAGTGTTTACGTATGCCAGTCAAGTTAGCTAATAAATTGGCTCTATAGCTTAAATAGGACTATTGAAACCTCGACTTAGTACCTGTTTATTGATGGTCTTCTTGTTATAATGCTCATGCCTATTTTTTCTAACCAGTCACTATTTTATTTTTACCTTTTAGCCATCGACTTTGTGGACCTTCTCTTATGATGACCATTGCCGGCCAGCCCTATCTTACCGATTTTCAGACCCAGCAGCTTATCCGTGATCTGAATAATAAGAGCGATATATCAGTATCAGATATCAGTACTCAGCAAGTTTATATTCTCTCCAAGACGCTCACGGGCGATACTTTAGCCAAAGCGCAAGACCTGCTTAATCATGGTGGCAGCTTTGATCTGACGACGGCCAAAGACGGTCAGTTGCAAGTCATCGTCACCCCAAGGTTTGGTACGATATCGCCGTGGTCGAGCAAAGCAACGGATATCTTTAACAACTGTGAGATTGATATTGAGCGTGTTGAGCGGGTGGTGGTTTATACCCTCACTAGTGGTTCATCACAGCCGCTGCCTGCCAAGTTGTCAAAAGCTGCCGAGCAAGTGCTGCACGATCAGATGACGCAAAGCTTGGTTTATAAAATGGACGCCGTCAGTCAGCTGTTTGATGACCATGCTCCAGCAGCGCTAGCGCATATCGATATTTTAGGCAAAGGCCGCAGTGCGCTTGAGCAGGCCAATACTGAGTTTGGCTTTGCGCTATCGACTGAAGATATTGACTATCTGATGGCCGCCTACACGGGTGAGCTAAAGCGCAACCCGACTGATAGCGAGCTGATGATGTTCGCGCAGGCCAACTCTGAGCATTGTCGCCATAAAATATTTAATGCAGAGTGGACGATTGATGGTGAACGTCAAGCTAAATCATTATTTCAAATGATTAAGAATACTTATCAGCACAGTCCACAAGGTATCTTGTCCGCGTATAAAGATAATGCCGCGGTGATGGAAGGCGCTAGTGCTCAGCGCTACTATCCTATCCCCGTGAAAGATGCCGATAGCGAGCGCCATGTCTATGATTTCCATCAAGAGCCGATCGATATCTTGATGAAGGTCGAGACGCACAACCATCCGACAGCCATTGCCCCCTATTCGGGCGCAGCCACAGGCTCCGGTGGTGAGATTCGTGATGAAGGAGCGACGGGCCGCGGCGGTAAGCCCAAAGCTGGCTTGACTGGCTTTCATGTGTCGCATCTGCATATTCCTGAGCTGCCTGAGAAGTGGGAGCAGTCAGGACAAGTTAGCAGCAAGGACTATGGTACGCCTTCACGTATGGCGACCAGTCTGGAGATTATGACTGAAGCGCCGCTAGGTAGTGCCAATTTTTCTAACGAGTTTGGTCGTCCCAATCTGTGCGGTTATTTCCGCTCTTTTCAGCTCGATACCTCAGCAGCCAAAGATGGTAGCGAGATGCGCGGCTATCATAAGCCCATCATGATTGCAGGTGGCTACGGCAATATCAAACGTAACTTGGTCGAAAAAAACACTATTAATGAAGGTGATTTACTGATCGTCCTTGGTGGTCCTGCAATGCAGATCGGCCTTGGCGGCGGGGCAGCATCATCAGTCGATAGTGGTGAGCTGGATGAAGGTCTAGACTTTGCTTCTGTTCAGCGCGAAAACGCTGAGATGGAGCGCCGCTGCCAAGAAGTCATTGATCGCTGCTGGGCACTCGCTGGTAATACCGCTAATGAGGACGGGGCAGACGGCAATCCTATCGTCTCTATCCATGACGTTGGGGCAGGCGGGCTATCAAACGCTATGCCTGAGCTGGTCAACGATCATGAGCGCGGTGCGGTGCTTGATCTGCGTAAGATTCCGTCGCTTGAGAAGGGCATGTCGCCAATGGCTATCTGGTCGAATGAAGCCCAAGAGCGCTACGTCTTGGCGATTCGCCCCGAAAGCCGTGAGCAGTTCGACGCTATCTGTGCCCGTGAGCGCTGCCCATATGCCATTCTAGGCGAGGCCACCGAAGTGCGGCATCTGGCGGTGAAAGATGAGCTACTTGGCGATCAGCCTGTTGATATGCCAATGCAAGTATTGCTTGGCGGTACGCCCAAAATGTCACGGTCATTTAACCGCATCCAGCCCTCCCTTACTCCACTAGCACTAGATGATGTAGATTTGACCGAAGCCGTTACCGATGTTCTTCGGCATCCGACGGTTGCCAGTAAGTCTTTTCTTATCAGTATCGGCGATCGTTCCATCACCGGTATGGTAGTACGTGACCAATACGTTGGCCGCTATCAAGTACCTGTCGCCGACTGCGCGATTACTGCTTCAGGGCTAATCGCTTTAGAGGACCGGCCGATGACAGGTGAGGCAATGAGTGTCGGTGAGCGTACCCCAGTGGCGCTAATCAATCCAAAAGCCTCAGCACGATTGGCAGTTGGCGAAGCCATTACCAATATCGCAGGCGCTCGTATCGCGCAAATCTCTGACATTACCTTGTCAGCCAACTGGATGGCCGCTTGTGGTGAAGATAAAGAGGACGCCGCTTTATTCGATGCTGTTCATGCTATCGGTGAAGAGCTGTGCCCTGCATTAGGCATTGCTATTCCGGTCGGTAAAGATTCACTATCTATGCGTGCAAATTGGTCAGATGAGGGTCAAGACAAGTCAGTCGTCTCACCCATGAGCTTGATAATTACAGCGTTTGCTCCGGTTACTGATGTGGCGCAAACGCTGACACCAGAGCTAATAAAAGGTGATAGTGCGTTATACCGCATTGACTTGTCACGTGGTAAGCTGCGCCTTGGCGGCTCTATCCTTGCACAGACTAACAGCCAACTAGGTGATGATTGCCCCGATCTTGATGCGCCTGCTGACTTGATTAATTTCTTTAACTTTATCCAAGCAGGTAACGCGCAAGGCATCATCAGTGCCTATCACGACATAGGTGATGGTGGCTTACTTGCGACCGTCGCTGAGATGCAGTTCACCAGCCGTCAAGGTATTAAGCTGTCATTGGATGATGACAATCTACTGGGTCAGCTGTTCAGCGAAGAGCTGGGAGCAGTCATCCAAGTCATGCCAGAAGATGTGGCAGAGTTGATTGCCCTCGCTGAGACGCATGGTATCTCTGACATGATTAGCCTTGTAGGCCAGAGCTGTTCAGAAGACTGTTTACTCATTCAGACGCCAAGCCATTTGGGTGACGACAGCATCTGCTTTAGCCGCAGCGAGCTACAGCAAGCGTGGTCACAGGTCAGTTATCAGATTGCCCGTCGCCGTGACAATCCTGAGTGTGCTGATGAAGAGTTCGCGCTTATTAGTGATAGCAGCCATCAAGGCCTCATCGCTAGCCCGAACTTCGATCTCAATCAGCCTATCGAATCACCGTATCTTAACAGCCGTCTGAGTAAGCCTAAAGTCGCTATCCTACGTGAGCAGGGTGTCAACGGCCAGCTAGAGATGGCAGCAGGGTTTAGCATAGCTGGCTTCGAAGCGGTTGACGTGCACATGAGCGACCTGCTCAAAGGCCGCATCAATTTGCGCGACTTTGAGGGTTTAGTGACTTGTGGCGGCTTTAGCTATGGTGATGTATTAGGTGCAGGCTCAGGTTGGGCCAATTCCGTCCTGTTCCACGATGAGCTGCGCATGCAGTTTGTACGCTTCTTTGCTCGACCTGAGACTTTTAGTCTTGGCGTCTGTAATGGCTGTCAGATGATGGCGCAGCTCAAAGACCTCATTCCTGGTGCTGAGAATTTTCCGCGCTTTATCGCCAATAAGTCTGCCCGCTTTGAGGCGCGCACCGTCAATGTCAAAGTTGAGCGTACCAAGTCTATCCTCTTTAAAGGTATGCAAGACAGTATCCTACCGATCGCTGTCGCCCATGGTGAGGGTCTTGCCACGCTGACGACTACCGATGTGGCTGGTATGGCCAGTCATGGTCAGATTGCCATGCGCTATGTCGATAGTCAGGGCCGCCCGACTGAGACATATCCGCTTAATCCGAATGGCTCTATCGGCGGTGTCACCGGTCTTTGTAGTACCGATGGCCGCGTTACTATCATGATGCCGCACCCTGAGCGCAACCTGCGCGCTTACAACCATAGCTACAAACCTGCGACTTGGGTTGGTGATGGCGCATGGCTACGGATGTTCCGCAACGCGCGTGCTTGGCTGCGCTAGAGTGCGATTTAGATATTGTTGATAATCAAAAGGTGGGTCAATTGGCTCACCTTTTTTTATAGCTTATTGTTAAGCGTCTTTTTATTCCTCAAGCTCTAAATCACAGACTGGTAAGCCTAAAGTCAGCATAAATTGCTGATAACTGACTCTAGCGTCATCATCTTACAAATGTTATATCTTTAATTAATATAAAGTTAATGACTCTAGGATTTAAACATAAGTCCCAACAAGTACCGGTGGGAACAGTGAGTATATCTGCAAGGTAGCAACAGGCAGGAGGCTTACGGTTTTATCTTACAGACGATACTGTGCACAGCATGGTTTAGAGTTAGACATTTGATAAGGATATCAACAGCAGGCGTACTTATATTAAATCAGGTTCAATCAGCAACAAATAGATACGAACATACGTACAGCCCGCTGGCAACAATGGAGTGTTACCATGGACTTTGATTATATTGTAGTAGGTGGCGGCTCTGCCGGAGCGGTTATGGCAAGCCGGCTCTCAGAAGACCCGCTAGTGAGTGTCTGTCTTTTAGAGGCGGGTGGCGATGGCAAGGATTTACTGGTGCGCATGCCTGCAGGAGTGGCGGTCCTGGTGCCCGGCAAGCCCTTTAAGATTAATAATTGGTGTTTTAACACCGTGCCGCAAAAGCAGCTCGGCGGCCGTGTCGGCTATCAGCCACGTGGTAAATGTCTCGGCGGCGGCTCTGCCATCAATGCCATGGTCTATACCCGTGGTAGCCGTCATGATTATGACGCTTGGAAAGCAGCGGGCTGTGCTGGTTGGGGCTATGATGACCTGCTGGCTTACTTTAAAAAAGCCGAAAATAACGTGCGCGGCGGTGATGAGTTTCACGGGAGCGAGGGCCCCCTAAACGTCACCGATCTGCTTAGCCCGCGCCCTATCAGTCAAGCCTTCGTCGAAGCAGGCGTCGCCAATGGGCTACATCGTACGGATGACTTTAATGGTGCACGTCAAGACGGCGTTGGCCTCTATCAAGTCACCCACTTTCATGGGGAAAAGCAAGGGCAGCGCTGCTCATCTGCTGCTGCCTACTTGCATCCTATCGAAGATAGGCCCAACCTGACCATTATCACTCAAGCCCATGCCAAACGAATCATTATTGAAGCGCAGCAAGCCCGCGGCGTGGTCTATCAAAAGCACGGCGTAGAGCAAAAAATCTACGCCAAAGGTGAAGTCATTTTAAGCTCAGGTGCATTCGGCTCGCCGCAGCTACTCATGCTCTCTGGTATCGGCCCTGCCGAGCACCTGCGCGAGCACGGTATTAAGGTCGTAAAGGACAGTCCAGAAGTGGGTGAAAATCTGCAAGATCATATCGACTTAATCTTACAGTACAAGGTCAACACCAGTGACATATTCGCTATCAGCATGGTTGGTGGCAAAAACCTCATCCAAGCTGGCATGCAGTGGCGCAAAGATGGTTCAGGGCGCCTCTCAACCAACTTCGCTGAAGGCGGCGCTTTTTTTACCGTCGGTGAAGACGTGCCAAAGGACTGGCCTGACATTCAGCTGCACTTTGTTATCGCTCCGGTACAGAATCATGGCCGCAATCTCAAATGGGGCTACGGCGTCTCTTGCCATGTCTACTACTTACGGCCCAAGAGCCGAGGCACTGTGCGGCTAAACTCTAACGACCCTTTTGATAAGCCCGCCATTGACCCCAACTACCTATCACATCCAGACGACCTAAAGTGCCTAATCGCTGGCGTTCGCCGCACCCAGCAGATATTCAAAGAAGCACCTCTTGCCAAGTACGTTATCAAAGACACCCTAACTGCTGATGCCGAAAGCGATGAGGCACTTACCGAAGTCATCCGAAAGCACGCCGATACCGACTACCATCCTGTGGGCACTTGCCGCATGGGCTCAGACGCAGGCTCCGTGGTCGATACCGAGCTGCGGGTGCGCGGTATTGCCAACCTGCGTGTGGTCGACGCCTCTATCATGCCGACCTTGAACAGCTCCAATACCAATGCCCCGACCATCATGATTGCGGAAAAGGCCGCCGATATGATTAAAGCCAGTCGGCAAATCCCTAACATGGCTATCAATAAGCAACCGGAGATGGCACACTAATAAATAGCTAAATAGTCGCTGTGAGGGTTAATTTGCACAATAAAAAAGGTGGGCCATTGGGCGCACCTTTTTGCTGATTCCCCCCTTTTTTAAAGGGAGGCTAGGGAAGATTTCTAGCTACCAAGTTTTTATAAGACAAAAAGCTAAAAGATTGGCCTTAATATCGGAGTTCTTTAGACATTGAGAAATATGCGGGTCAAGGGTAGGCGACCTTTTATGACTATGGCCGCGCCTCGTCCCTCGGCGAGAGGCAACCCTGAATTCAGAGCCTATCAGTAGGTTAGGCGGAGCATGCGATACCCAACAATTTAGCATACCCTAAAAGTCTTACTTCCTCTTAAAACCATAAGGGTAATATAGAAGGCCTTACCAATAAGTGACCAATTATTGGTAAGCAACAATCTAGCCGAGCAGTTTATTGATTCCAAAATCCCACTACGTTCAGGTAAGCGTTTAAAACCGTCAAACAAAAATCTCCCTTTGGTATTAACACTATCGTTATTCCTCCCAAGAAGTTATACATGGTCTATACAGCACCACAAGGTGATGCCGTTTTCTCCAAACGTATCAAGTTAATTAAATATTACTCTTCTACCGTCTTACTAAAACAGAGGTCATTTCAAAAAGTCGGTAGTAGCTCATGAGTTGAATAGATTTAAAGGTAGCCAGTACTAGTAAGATTTCCGGTAGCTTACGCTAACCCCACGCTACACCTTGCTTCATAACCTAACACTCAATCCCCATACTTCTTATTCAAAGCCCGTAAAATAGCATAAGTCTCTAAGTCCATCTCAGCGCTCAGATTGTCAGGCCGGAAGTGCAACTGAAATGCATAAATCACATTACGGCTAGGCTTGTCCCATTCGTCAGTATCATTGATGGCATAGCCATAGTCTCGAAACGCTTGCTTAATATCGGCAATAGATTGGCGCGCAAACGCCTGCTGATTCATAAAGTGTTGCTTGTCCGCCTCGTCGTACCAAGCGCCAATGCCAAACTCTTTATACAGCCGCTCCCAAGGGAATTTCGCTCCGGGGTCGATTTTACGCGACGGCGCCATGTCTGAGTGACCGATGATATTCTTCGGCTCAATCTCATACTTCTCGGCTAAGTCTTGTACTAGCTGGGCGATTTTACGAACCTGAATGTCTTGAAAGGCCACATAATGTTCAGTTGGGTGATAGCTAAGATTGTCCCTCTTAAGTGCGCCTCTATACTGCTGGGCGATTCCCTCATTGACGATTTCTATACCGATTGAGGTGTCGTTTAACACGCTGCGGCCCGCAAAGCCGCCTTTGCCTGCGTGCCAAGCGCGTTCATGGTCCGGCACTAATTGATAGATTTTATTATCGTCAGTAGAGGGGATGAGATAGTGGGCGCTGACGTTTTTGGTCGTGAGCATCTCAAGCGAGGTCGCATCATCTTCAGCGGTGTAGTGCAGGATGATGAAGTGAATCCGCTGATTTTTGCCTTGAGCTTGGTAGCTTCTATCAATCTCGAAGGGTGGCTCAGTGAGGGCGACGCAGCTGATGAGAGGTAGCGCTAGACTTAAGGTCAATGCTAGAGACAGGGTGCATTTGGTCATGGAACGCTCGTCATCGTAAATCAGAAGAATCAGTATTTTATATGTTTGCTACCAAGCTAAATAAGCTGAATGAAGGATGCTTTAGTTAGCCTTATTTAACCTTCTTCTTCAAAACTTGCTTCCAGCTTTCCTCTAAACACTCAATCGCAAGCCACGGCTCGATAACGTCCGCGTCAATACTGCCCTTTTGATTGGCCAGTTGCCACAGTGTCTTGAGATTGGCAAAGGGGTAGGGGCGTTCGATAAGATACACGGGTAATCCGGCATCAATTTTGCCACCGCGAATCACTTCAAAATACCAACCTGCTAAGCCTTGCTTGGAAATCCACGAAGCGATATTGGGTACTTTAGTAAACTGACCGATTTGGTCATTGATTTTGTAGCAGGGTCTACGCGGCTGCACGATTCGCAGTTGCACAATGTCAGCCTCATCAACTTTATCCTTGTCTTCCAAGCCGCCGTATTGCTGCCCGTATTGGTAGAGATCACCAATACAAACCGTAGTTTCGTCCAAGTCCGGCATGCCCTCGACAGGTTCGGTTGTCAGGTTTTCCCCTAGCGTTCCGACGCGAACTTTTAGACCAAACTCGGCGTTGATTTTAGCATAGGTCGCTGTGGACAGTTGATGCACCGCTTTTAGCGGACCACCGTGATGACGACGATCGGCTTGCTCGTCAGTCGCCAGGCCCATAAAGTTGACGCTAACAGGTGCTTTAATCGGCGCTTTATCAATGGCACTCATCTGCTCCCGGGCAAAGGGCATGGCTTTGCCAGCTCGCACGCAGGTTAGGGTAGCGACATGCAGGGGCAGGACAGCGCTATCAAAATCGGTACTGAGTGGCTTAGTAGAGGCGGACAAAGTGATGGAGTCATCGTTCATGGCAGCATCCTTAACAGTTGCTAATTAGTAAGTTACCAGAGTATAGAATGCAGTGTAGCATGGCAATTCGCCTATAAACATGACAAACATACGAGTATAAAAAAGACCAGACATGTCTGGTCTTCTTGTTAATAGGTGCTTCGTTAACAGGTGCTTAGGCGGTGTGTTAGAGTCTTGCAATATTCACCACGCCATATCAAGCCCTCAATATTAGCCCCCCATACTAACAATGTTTGCTCAAGTATTGCTGGGGTTGATTAATAAGGTGGTTTATTTACCACGGCCTGCTCTTTTGGTCTCACGAGGGGTGGCGACCAGCTCAGCAAGACTCTCTGGTGATGACCAAAGGCCTTCAAGATCATAGAACTCACGGGCAGCAGGCATCATCATATGTACGACGACAGCGCCAAGATCGATAAGGGTCCAATCTGAATCGTTGCCACCTTCACGGCCAAGCGGCATAAAGCCTGCTTTTTTGGCCTCTGCTCCTAAGCTATCAGCCATCGCCCGAACGTGACGTTTAGAAGTACCGTCAGCGATGACAATGCGCTCCATGACGTCAGTTAGGTGCTCGACATTAAGAACGGTGATGTTCTTGGCTTTTAAATCCTCTAAAGTAGTTTGGATGAGCGCTAGGCACTCAGCTAAGCGCTCGTCAGTCATGGTGCTGGTCATAGCAGTATCAGTCATAAAATAAAGTCTCTTAATTATTAAATCGGGTTAAATAAGTTAAAGGTAACAAGTTTGCTTAGGCGTCTGAGAATGATATATCGAGTACTAGGATAAGATACTCGGCGGCCATAAAAAAAGTCACTAATCAGTTGCTTTTTTAATGTCGTCATAAAAAGTAGCGTACTAGCGTACTGATCTAAGCCAATTGGTCAATTAGCCGTTAGCGTGACAATATAGGCGCTGCTCGGCAATATAGTCATAAACAATAGGCGGTAATGCTGATTGTAAGGCAGCGCTATCACTGCTGGCTAGGGCTGCACGGACTTCAGAGCTGGATACGGCTACAATCTCAGTATTATCTCTATAAATGCGTCCACCTGCCCACGCTTTCAAGTCATTATCATTGATCGTCAGTAAATCTAGCACATTATCCGTTACTTTGGCCTGCAAAGACTCTGGTAAAGCACTCACTAAGTGAGCCGTATCATTAGCTTGATGTCCTGGGCGGTCAGCCTGACGCGCAAATATCCATAAATGCACAAAATCGGTAAGCTCAAGGCCTTGCTTCCAGCGTGGTAAGCTTGCAGCGCTATCGCTACCCATAATAAAGATAAGGGTATCATTGGGATACTGCGCTCTTAAGGCTTTTACCGTATTGATAGTATAGACGGGCGGCTCTTGCCACAGCTCATCCGTGCAGATATCGATAGGGGTGAGATGAGTGGCAAGAGTAAGCATAGCAAGGCGCTGACGGGCATCGGTGCTACGGTCTTTAAACGGTGAGCGCGCTGTGGGCATTAAGGCAACTTGAATAGGACGCCCAAGCTGAGCGGCCAGCGGTGCAAGGCGCTCGTAGACGGTCATTGCCATCTGCAAATGGCCCTTGTGCACAGGGTCAAAAGAGCCGCCAAGATAAGCGCGAATGGCAGGGGGCTGAGCGGTAGCGTTACTCGATGACATAGGGATAGGCTAGGGTCCTTTGCAAGAAGTTGAGGCGATAGTTGTCATTGTAGTGGCTCAGCGGTAGCGGGTCAAAGGATGATTAACCACGATAAATTGAAGGTATAAAAAAGCAGGATAGCGAGCTTGACTCACTATCCTGTCATGATGATTACAATTATTTTACTGCGTTTATTAACAGCGTCTTTAACAAAAGACTATTAAATATCTGGGCTATGTGCCTGAATAGCCGTTAGGGCGATGGTATAGACAATGTCATCGACCAACGCACCGCGAGAGAGGTCATTAACGGGTTTATTCAAGCCTTGTAGCATAGGCCCAACACTCACGACGTTGGCACTACGCTGTACGGCTTTGTACGTGGTGTTACCTGTGTTCAAGTCTGGGAAGATAAACACGTTTGCTTGACCGGCGACAGGTGAGTCAGGGGCTTTTTGTTTGCCCACACTCATGACGAAGGCAGCGTCGTACTGTAGCGGGCCATCGACGGCGAGATCAGGAGCACGCTCACGGACGATTTCAGTGGCGCGCTTAACCTTTTCGACGTCAGCGCCAGTACCAGATGTGCCCGTCGAGTAGCTGATCATCGCGACTTTTGGATCAATACCAAAGGCCTTAGCAGAGGCGGCCGATTGAATAGCAATCTCGGCCAGCTCTTCGGCATTAGGGTCTGGGTTAATGGCGCAGTCCCCATAGACCAAGACTTGCTCTGGCATGAGCATAAAGAAGATAGACGAGACTAGCGAATAATCCGGAGCGGTCTTAATAAACTGGAAGGCCGGGCGAACGGTATTGGCAGTCGTATGAACTGCCCCAGAGACTAAGCCGTCGACCTCATCAAGATAGAGCATGAGTGTGCCAAGGACAACGGTGTCAGAGAGCTGCTCAGCAGCAAGCGGTTCCGTCAGTTTACCTTTACGGCGCTCAATCATGGTCTTGATATACTTGTCATGATTGATTTGAGCAGGATCGATAATCTCTAAGCCTTCTGGTAATTCAACGCCACGATTTTTGGCGACTTCTTCGACTTCGGCGCGGCTAGCAATGAGCACACAGTTAGCGATACCACGGCTTTGACAGATACAGGCGGCTTCAACGGTACGCGGTTCAGCACCTTCAGGCAGGACGATGCGTTTTTTGGCAAGCTCGGCTTTTTTGACCACTTGATGGCGAAAGGCTGAGGGTGAAAGTCTAGTGACATGCCCACGGCTAAAGTAATCTTTGAGCCAGTCTAAATCAAGATGTGCTGCCACAAAGCGAGCGACTTCCTCAGCACGCTCAACATCATCTGTTGGGATCTCACTGCTCATATTGGTGAGGTTCTGAACCGTGGCATAGCTGTTGGTATCGACACTCATGACCGGCATGCCAGTCTTTAGTGCAGGGCGGCACAGCTCAATGACAGTGTCATTTGGGGTGATACCACCGGTCAAGACGATACCCGCCATAGGAATACCATTCATACAGGCCAGTGCAGTGGCTAACAATAAGTCATCTCGATCACCTGGGGTGACGATAAGAGTACCACGGTTAAAGACTTCACCCACCCGCGAGACTGCCCGAGCCGTTAGGCTAGTGCTAGTGATACGTCGCTCTTTGGCTTCTCCAACATGCAACCAAGTCGCGCCAAGCTCGCTCGCCACATCCCAAGTCCGGGGTACTGATAAGGTATCACTAAAGGGGACAACGCCGATAAGGTGGAACTTATCAGTGTCAAACGCTGGCGACTGCTGCTTGACCGCTTGCATAAAGCTCTCATCGAGGGTGACAGTCGCCTCCCCTGGTGCCACAGGCTGCGTCGCAAAAGTATTAGGTACATTTTGTACGCGCATCAAGATACAGCCAAGTGTTCTAGAGCTTGAAAGACCACCAAAGTCTTGAGCATGGACATCTAGTCTGTCTGCCAACTGCTTAGGATCGTTGATATCGGCAGTACTGACTAAGATAATCTTGGCATCTAAAGCATTGGCTAAAGAGCGATTGACCTGGGCGGCATAGGACGCTTCGGTAGTAGGTACTAGGCCTTCACAAATGACGATATCATGACCGTCGCTCATGCTGTGATGCATGGCGACCACTTCTTCCATCAAATCATCAAGATTACCGTCACCGAGCATACGCTCGACACGCTGACGACTGATAGAAGTAGGGGGTTCAAGACCGAAAGCTTGCTGGGCAAGCGCGCTAGTGCTGTCTAAGCGGTGCTGCTTGTCTTGGGTATCATCTTGCAAGAATGGCTTCATAAAGCCGGCTTTAGTACCAGAATAATCTAGAGCGCGGATGAGGCCGAGCGCTGCTGAGGTTAGGCCAATACCGCGATTGGTAGGCACTAATAAAATAGTCTGCATAGCAATTCCTATTTAGGTTTTATTTATTTGTAGCTAATGGCAATAAGATAAATTCAAAACACACAGTCAACCCTATTGTGTTAAGCCTAGAGCTTCACGGGTTTCATGAGCGATGCGGTATTCTTCGTCAGTAGGGATTACCCACAGCTCAGCTTGGCTATCGTCGCCATGGAAGCTGCCTTCTGCGCCGCCGTAAAGTGAGGCGTTTTTGTCTTCTTTGATGCTAATCTTGAAGTGGCGCAATACCTCTAGTATTTTACTGCGGATCATGGCTGAGTTTTCACCGACACCGCCAGTGAATACGATACCAGTAAAGACCGGTAGGGCGCAGCTAAGCGAAGCCAGATATTTACCGGCGCGGTAGCAGAACATCTCAATAGCAAGCTTGGCATCTTCGTTGCCTTCTTCGGCCGCTTGACCCACGGTGCGCATGTCATTTGATAGTCCAGAGATGCCCAGTAGTCCACTTTGCTTATTCAGTACCACGTCGATCTCATCTAGCGTCATGCCCAGAGTACGCTTGAGATGCAGATGTAGTCCCGGATCGACATCGCCACTACGCGTGCCCATCATCAGCCCCTCAAGTGGCGTCAGTCCCATACTGGTATCTAAGCTTCTGCCGTCATAGATCGCTGCGGCAGAGCAGCCATTGCCTAGGTGGGCAGTCAGCCAGCCGTGCGGGCCTGTTGCGTCTGATAATTGGCTGGCGCGATCAGAGACGTAAGCATGTGAGGTACCATGGAAGCCATAACGGCGAATTTTCTCTTCATCGTACAAGGCTTTCGGTAGGGCATAGCGGAAGGCTACTGGTGGCATAGTCTGGTGAAAGGCGGTATCAAATACGACAGCTTGAGGAAGCTCAGGGTAAATGGCATTGACGGCTTCGATACCTAGAGCGTTGGCAGGATTGTGGAGGGGAGCAAGGATTTTTAGACGTTTTACTTCTGCCAATACGTGCGGTGTGACTTTCGCAGCTTTGGTAAATTCTCGTCCGCCGTGCACCACGCGGTGACCAACGGCGATAGGCTTATATTGCTCCAATAGCTCAAGGATCTTTTGTAAAGCCAGTTTGTGACTACCCCCTGCGATCTGGATTTGTTGTTTTTTACCATCTAGGCCAGTATGTTTGATTTGTGCCGTATCGAGTCCTAAGTTCTCCGCAAGCCCAGTAATTCGGGTCTGATCGTCTTCACTGATTAAGGCATATTTGATTGAGGAGGAGCCGCAATTGAGGACTAAGGTAGGGTTGGTAATCGTCAATGTCATAGTTGAGTCTCAGTTTAATAAGTCATTAATTGGTATATTTATCATGATAGGTTGAATCTAATGGTCAAAACAAAGCATAAAATAGAAACCACAAATCATTAAACTTAAGCTATCAAGAGAGATAAGTTAGCAAAACAGCTGAGCTGTTAGAAAACCTAAAGCCGAGATAAGGCGATAATAATCAGTAGCCTATTGTTTCCACTTTAATTGATATCTCCACAAAAGTGTTTATTCCTTTTTGGATTTAGCCGTTCCATGATAATTCTAATAAAATAGGGCGCGGCATGAGCCACTATCGCTAGTTATGAACTACGATTAAAATGCCTTTACACAGTACAGTGGTGTGCAAAAACTCAGTGTCCCTGTTAAGACATGCGCCCTACTGCCCTCTGGTCCATGAGTATGACTTTGTGACTACATAAAAGCTGCCGAATGGCATTGTCAATAATGTATCATATTTCACGAATGAAGCCATTTTTTTGCTAAATTAAACAGCATATTATTTTGTTTTTTATGGCTGTCTTGCCTAGCATAGATAATGCACCATGAGTGCAAATGATTAGAGATACAAGGAGCGCCCTGTTAATGAGTCAACCTATCCCAAGCTTTATAGCGACCCAGACTCAGAGCTTTAAGGTCAACTTTATTAGGGGCCGTCTAGTTATGGCTATGGTAGCTGCGGTACTGGCGAGCACCGGCTGTGGTCAAAAGGGGGCCTTATATCTTCCGGACAGTCAGTCTGTGGTGGGTAGCAATAGTGATTCGAGCGCTGAACAAAATGTGGCCGAGATGACCCCAGAAGAGCGTGAGAGAATTGAACAAATCATCAGCGACCCTAATGACTATTAAAGTTGGTAAAATTTGTGAGATTTGCTAGAGCGCATAAGACCAGCGGTATTACCAAAATCTTATCACTCTATCACCCTGTGAGCTTATGATATAGCCGTAAGTAGGCGTCATAACTCTTATAAAATGGAAGTTTATGGCGTTTTGCTAACTTT
This sequence comes from Psychrobacter pygoscelis, assembly GCF_004335015.1. GTDB lineage: Bacteria > Pseudomonadota > Gammaproteobacteria > Pseudomonadales > Moraxellaceae > Psychrobacter > Psychrobacter pygoscelis. The sequence continues at coordinate 474,061 of NZ_RQRU01000002.1, read as the reverse complement.
TTATTATCTACCCCCTTTATGCGTATAATAGGGCACCGATTTAACCCCACCCAAAATACAAGCGTTTAATTAGAGTAATAACTATGAGTAATTCCACCACTGCTAATGAGCATTCGGTATCACCACAAGATCAATCTCAAGGACAGGCACAAGAGCAAAATCATAATCAAGGCCTTGAGGTAGATGCTCAGGCACTTGTAGCACAGCTGCCTGCTCTGGATTATGATAACGGTGCGTTGAAGATAGAAGGGGTTAGTGTCGCTACCTTAGCAAAGCAATATGGCACGCCAAGCTACATTTATTCTAAGCAGGCGATCTTGGACGCTTATCATGCCTATAGTGATAGCTTCGCTGAGATACCGCATAAGATTTGCTATGCGGTAAAGGCCAACTCTAACCTGGCCGTTTTGGGTATCCTTGCGCGCGAGGGGGCTGGGTTTGATATTGTCTCTGCTGGTGAGCTGGCGCGAGTGATTGCCGCCGGTGGTGATCCTAAGCGGGTGGTGTTCTCAGGTGTTGGAAAGCGCGCCGATGACATTCGCTTTGCTTTAGAGACAGGTATTGGCTGCTTTAATGTCGAGTCAGACAGTGAGCTTGAGCTTATTCAGAGCGTCGCGGCGCAGCTGGATAAGATCGCGTCAATCTCCTTGCGTGTCAATCCCAATGTAGATGCTAAGACTCATCCTTATATCTCTACGGGTCTTAAAGATAATAAGTTTGGTATCTCGCATGAGCGCGCATTAGAGGTCTATCAGCAAGCAGCTCAGATGCCTAATATTAATATTCAAGGTATCGATTGCCATATTGGCTCGCAGCTTACTGAAGTTGCGCCATTTATTGATGCCCTTGATAAGCTGATTGAGCTGATTGATGATCTGAGAGCTAATGGCATCGAGCTGAGCCATATTGATCTAGGCGGTGGTCTTGGGGTGCAGTATATTGATGAGTCGCCGATTAGTATTGCAGACTTTGCAGCCACCTTGCTACCTAAATTAAAGGCGCTAGGTCTCAAGGTATACTTTGAGCCAGGTCGCAGTATCGTCGCCAATGCCGGTGTTCTACTGACCCGAGTTGACGTCCTTAAGCCTACACAGCACAAAAACTTCGCCATCGTCGATGCAGCAATGAATGATATGATTCGACCAGCGCTCTATCAGGCTGAGATGGGTATTATTCCGGCACAGCTGACGACAGATAGCGCTGATGGGGCAAAAACATGGGATATCGTCGGGGCTATTTGTGAGACTGGCGACTTTTTGGCCAAAAATCGTAAGCTGACCTTAGCAGTCGGCGATGTCTTGACGATAACTGGTGCTGGTGCTTATGGTTTTGTTATGAGTAGCAATTACAACACTCGACCTCGTAGTGCTGAAGTTATGGTTTCCAAAGACCAGCATCAGCTAATCCGCCAGCGCGAGCTTGTTGAGGATCTATTTGCTACTGAGCAATTATGGCAAGCTGATTAATAGCCTTGAGCGGCTTAACCAGCGGCTCTACTGTTTCATATCCTTATTCATGTTATCTGACCCATTACTATTCATAGTAGTGGGCTTTTTAGTTTAATAAGCTGAGATACTTAGGATTTATTGCTGACTGTGTTAAGTTCGGCGGCCTAAATTGAACAAGAGGATCGGACTGCTTTAAATAATGGCGTAGAGCGCTTGGTAGAATTGACTTAATTAGCGTTCTACTTCGACTGCTAATGAATAAAATTGTGCCAAACTACTGACAACGTATCAAAATGGTCGATAAGCAAATAAAGATTTAGTATTATTAACTATATATAGTAGAATAATTAAATTTTGTGGCCATCTGATTGGCTTATTTAAAATAACGGCGTTACCTATATCCAAAGATAATGATAGAGAATGGGTAATCACTACGTTCTCATTAGGACATAATAATGATAGCGGTATCGGTAGATTTAACCGTCTCTTGATTATCATTGTCATAGATGCCGTGGTAAGATAAGTTACACACAAGAATACGACAGGATACATGGACATGTTACTAGAATTTACCAAAATGCATGGGCTGGGCAATGATTTCATGGTCATCGATTTGGTTACTCAGCGCTTAGATTTAACCACAGATTTAGTGAAGTTAATGGGTGACCGGCATTTGGGCATCGGCTTTGATCAGCTTTTGGTAGTCGAGCCACCTCTACATCCTGATGTCGACTTTAGTTATCGAATATTTAATGCTGATGGATCAGAAGTTGAGCAGTGCGGTAATGGCGCTCGCTGTTTTGCTCGCTTCGTTCAGGCGCGAAAGCTGTCTTTTAAACAGCGTCTTCGAGTAGAGACCGCAAGCGGTATTATTACCTTGACCACCGATCGTTATGGTTGGGTACAGGTCGATATGGGTAAGCCAAGCTTTGAGCCGGATGATATTCCTTTTACCCCCAAAGCCATCACCAAAATTCAAAACGCCTATCATTTGGATGTTGAGGGCACACCGGTTCAACTGTTTGTGGCCAATATGGGTAACCCACATGCAGTTATCAAAGTCGATGACATATTGGAAGCAGAGGTCGAAAAGCTAGGCCGAGCTATCGAATCGCACCCAGCCTTTCCAGCACGGGTCAACGTCGGTTTTATGCAGGTCATGAATCAGCGTCATATCCGCTTACGCGTATATGAGCGAGGCGTTGGCGAGACGCAAGCCTGCGGAACGGGTGCCTGCGCTGCGGTAGCCGTAGGGATTCGCGAAGGCTGGCTGGATGAAGGCGAAGAGATTCGCGCTCAGCTGTATGGTGGTAGTTTGCTAATCCACTGGCAGCCCGGCTATTCAGTGATGATGACTGGGCCGACCGCCTTTGTTTATGAAGGGGTATTTAGTCCTGATGGTCTGATGGCGCAAGCTGGTATCAAGCCAGTATCTACAGATAAGGTCTAGTGAGTCAGCGATGACTGATGTCGTAGAGACTGGTAGTCTTCGCCGTGTAGGCGCTCAGCGATTAAAGGAGACAACGGCTGAATCTGTAGCAGAAGCAGCGTCAATGTCAGAGCACCTTCAAACGCTACTCATACCAGTGGATGCTTGGCTGCACACCTTATCTATTCAGAATCACTCAGCGCATACCTTAGCGGCGTACTTTGCAGCACTAAAGCAGCTTGCCTATTATTTGGACAAAAAGAAGCTGACTTGGACGCGCTGTGACAAGCGCCAATTGGCACGCCATATCAGTCATCGTTTAGACCAAGATAAGCTCAAACTCTCTAGTGTTCAACAAGAGCTGTCGGCCATTCGCCACTTTTATGGTTGGCTTATCGAGCAAGGTCAGGCGCGAATCAATCCAACGACTGGGTATCAGCTCAAGAGAAGCCCACGGCCGCTACCTGCCATCGCTGATGCCGATATGATGTCACAGCTACTGGACCAGCCTATGCCCGAAGCGCCAGAGCAAGCTAGACTTTGGGTCCGTGACAGTGCTATGTTTGAGCTGCTCTATAGTAGTGGTCTTCGAGTAGGGGAGCTGGTGGCACTTGATGTGACTTCCGTGGATTTGAGTTCAAAGCAAGTTCGAGTCACTGGTAAGGGCAATAAGACCAGAATAGTACCGTTAGGCAGCAAGGCGGCCGAAGCTATCCAGCGCTATCTACCCCATCGGTATTTATGGGTAGAGCAGCAGGACCCTGCGCTGTTTATTAGCGAAAAGCTCGGGACACGGCTGAGCACTAGAGCCGTGCAGCAGCGACTCAAAGTTGCTGCCAGTCGTGCAGGCATCGCTCAAAATTTATATCCGCATCTATTGCGGCACTGCTTTGCCTCGCACGTCTTATCTGGCAGTGGTGATCTGCGAGCTGTGCAAGAGATGCTCGGCCATAGTGACATCAGTACCACACAGATTTACACCCATGTGGACTTTGCTAAGCTAACCCAAGTCTATGATCAAGCGCATCCGAGAGCTACGCACAGTCAGCCAGTAGCCAATGACTGGGACGACTGAGTTAAGCCAGACGATGACACTGGAAGATGGGCAACTGCTGACGAGCAAGGCGTTGGGCCTCTGGGTCAAAGGTTGCCATAACTGTGGCAAAAGCCATGTCCTTATCAGCGTTTGTTTCTACATTAAGGTCGCTATGCGTGTACTCATCGACACAGACGCCATCGTGACGGCTAATAGCGGCATGGCCCCAAGTCTGGCGGACTGAGCTATCTTGGTAGTGATGATGACCACCTTGCGGTGCGCCAATGACCATACACTGACTGTCAAGAGCGCGTGCCCGCAAGAGCAGCTGCCAATGGGCCTGACCTGTCATGTAAGTGAATGCCGAAGGGGCTGTCAATAGCTCAGCGCCTACTTGCCTTAGCTGCTGAGCCAGCGCAGGAAAGCGTAAATCAAAGCACACCATCATCCCTAGCTGATAGGTGCTATTGTCGATAGTAATGGGAGCGACGACAGTTTGCGTTCCTGGTTCAAAGGTTGCGGCCTCATTATAGCTGCCTGTATCGTCGCTGACGGTCGCTGTGAACAGATGAATTTTGTCATAGCGGGCGATTTGTTGACCATCAGGACCGAATAGTTGGCTGACTTGGCGCAGTCGGCCGTCGCTAATTGTCGTGCCGTCAGGTCGATACAAGCAGGGCAGAGTACCCGCGACCAGATGGGTCTGATGCTTGGCTGCAAGGTCTGCTATTTGCGCGCTCAAATCATCAAAGCGCTCAGCGGTCTCATGTTGACGGCCCATACTGCACATATTCTCTGGTAGTACGACCAGATCAGCGCCTTTATCACTTGCTGCGGCTACGCCTGCCGCTATTGTCGTGAGGTTTTGCTCGATGTCCTGTTGGCTATTGAGCTGAATAGCTGCAACTTTCAGCTCTGGTCGCGTAGAGCGCTTAGAACGAGTAGAGGTTGTAAAAGAATTAGACTGGGTCATAGGGCATATCTCACTAATAAGGCAATAAAAGTAGAATAACGAAGCGGTATATCAGTAGACCCTAATCTAAGCGAGCAATAGCGACCCTGAATCTGAATATGGCGAGGTAATAACAGCCGTAATTCTCTTTAAGGTATCGCTTATTAAAAGGGCTACTGTTACGCTGCGGCCATCGGTTAAAGTTTTGATTTATATCTAAAAATAAAAAATTCTGTCGCCACTTTCAATCGTGTGTTAATACGACTTCACCACAGATAGGTGTGATATAACGTCGGCTAGACACTGTGATTGACGACAACTAATTTAGAATAATCATATCAAAATTGAGGCAAAAGGTGCTATCGTCAAGCCCCACACTGTAAAGCGCTTCATAATGGGCATTCAAGTTTTAGTGAAGACTTAGTAGGCTTTACTTAAGGCGCAATTTTTGTTCCACTGTATTGATAAATTTATAGTTGTATTTTTAACCTTAATGTATTCATCCTTCAATACTTGACCTTTAACCCTTGACCTTTAAATACTTGGAGTCACGTAAGCATCCATGAGTATATCATTCGGATTAGGCGCTAAGCTTTCGACTTCCCAAAAGCTCACGCCGCAAATGCAGCAAGCTATCAAGCTGCTTCAGATGTCAAGTCTAGAGCTGGCCCAAGAGGTCCAAGTTAAGCTCGATAACAATCCTTTACTTGAGCGTGTTGAGACCTCCGAAGATGCCTTGGATCTTAGTGATAGCCTTGATGATACTGCTCAAGAGCCCAGTGCTACAGCTTCTGTGCTAGAGGCGCAGCAGAATATCGACCTGTGGAATAATACGGCCTCTAAGAGCAGTCGCCAACTTGAGACATCATCCTTTGACAGCTCAGAGATAGTAGATAGTGCTGATAAGTTAAAGCAGGCGACGATAGATGACAGTGTGGTAGATAGCTCTGTACATACGGCTTGGGAGGATTCCTACAGCTATGAGCCTACAGGCCTGTCACGGCCCAGTTACGATGACTTAGATGACTATCAAGGCAGTACCAGTGCTAGCATTCAAGATCATGTACGCTGGCAGCTAAACTTTAAGCATTTATCGCAGATGGATATACTGATAGCTGAGTATTTAGTCGATGCGATGGATGAGATGGGCTTTGTGCAGCTGGATTTAGAGGAGCTACAACGAAGTCTGGCGACTATGGCCAGCTTTTATCAGTGGGAGGCTGAGGTCCAGCTAGAAGAGATTGAGGCGGTACTACGTATCATCCAGTCTTGTGATCCTTTAGGAGTAGGAGCGCGTAGCCTTACTGAATGTTTGCAGCTTCAGCTAAATAAGCTGCCTGCGCACACGCCTGACTTGTCTTATGCCAAAGCTTTATTGTCCGCGCCGCACTATCTGGTCAGCAATAATATCAAAGCTCTTATGGAAGAGACGGGACTAAAACAAAATCAAATCCAACCCGCCTTAGCGCTAATTCGTACACTGAATCCCTCTCCAGGACTCGCTTTTGTTAATAGTCAGCCGGATTTCACTAGTGATAATAAAAGCTACGATATTCCTGATGTGCTAGTCACTGCTGATAGCATCAATGAGCAAACAGTGCAGTGGCAAGTGCAGCTTAATCCTGAAACCTTGCCTAAGCTGCGAGTCAATAAAGAGTATGCTAGTCTGGTAAAGCGTGGTGATGACAGCCCAGATAATCTCTACCTGCGCGAGCATCTTACTGATGCACGGCTCTTTATCCGCAGTATTGAGGAGCGCAATCAAAACCTTTTAAAGGTCTCGACCTGTATTGTCAGTCGCCAGCAAGCATTTTTGCTAAATGGGGCGACTGAGATGCAGCCTCTCATCCTTAAGGACGTCGCCGATGAAGTCGGTCTCCATGAGTCTACCGTCTCACGATTGACTACCAGTAAGAGCATCTTAACGCCGCAAGGGCTTTATTCGTTAAAGTATTTTTTCTCTTCGCATGTGAGCAGTAGTAGTGGTGAAGTGTCGTCTACCGCCATCAGTGCGATGATTGCACAGATGATTGAGGCTGAAGATGCCAAAAAACCGCTCTCAGATAGTGCCATAAAGCAGCGACTGGCGGAGGATGGTATAGAGATTGCCAGACGGACGGTCGCTAAATATCGTGAAGCGATGAATATTGGCTCATCAACACAGCGCAAACAAAAGTATTGAAATAGTAAGTCTTAACCTAGCCTAATAGGCAGTAGCGCCCTTAACAAAGCGTCATTTTCATTTATACAGCGTTACTGATTCAAAGTCATTATATGACTGAAGCAGCCAAACTATCGGTCAATAATCCTGTGGTATATCTAGCGTATTTGATGATAAAAAAGAGAGGCGTTTTAAATAGAAAGAGACGGGTTAGGAAACAAAATAAAATTTTTCGATTATATAAAAATACAGTTAAAACAAAAGCGTTATTTACAAATAGTTACACTATAAGACCTTGTCAGTACTTCGATTTCATGACAAATTAAATGAACCTCAATAGCCAATATAATCTTTAAAATAAAAGCACCTATATCGCTAAGCTCCTCGTATAGCAAGGGGTTGATAGGATAGAAAAGTCTTTTAGAACAAGTAGGTTATCTGCAACCCATTGAGGAGGTAATTATAGTCATAGCCGCTTAGGCGACATAATTACACTTTATGACATGATCATCACAAGGAACAGGCATATGAATATTTCCATCAGTGGCCACCATATCAGTGTAACAGACGCCATGAAATCAGCAGTTATGGATAAGCTTGAAAAAGTGGAGCGTCATTTTGATCAGATTCAAAGTATCAAAGTCATCCTATCTCTTGATAATCATCGCACAGAAACCAGCCATAGCGGCAAAAATAATCACAAAGCTGAAGCCATTATGCGCGTAGCTGGTCAAGAGATGTTCGTACAAGCTTACGATGATGATATGTATCTGGCCATCAATGCCATGGCGGACAAACTTGATCGCCAAGTTCGAAAGTACAAAACCAGAATAGAGCGAAAATCACGCAGCCCTAAACGTGACCTGCCACCAATAGAGATTGATGATAACCTTGGTGTGGGCGTGGCATAATATATTACAGTCTAGTTTTAGATAACTTTAAATAGGTTGGCGATGTTAAATAGGTTAGATAAGATTATTATCAAATTAGACTATGATTTAGCATAGCTAACTCTAGCGATAAAAGACTAAAAAGCCCGCTTAATATACTGATTAAGCGGGCTTTTTTATACCATCATAAGCCGTGATAAGTATTGATTTATAACGTCATCATTTGCGAATCGATATCTATCAACCGCCGCCGACCGCTTGCACCACTTCGATGACCATGCCTTCTCTAATGCGCGTCTGAGCCAGTTGGCTTTTAGGAATAAGCTCACCATCGACCTCTACCGCGTATCGACCTTCACTTAAGCCCAGCTCATTGACCAACAGTTGAACAGTCTGATGAGTAGTTTGCAGTGTTTTACCATTAACTGTGACGATACTCATGGGTAGGGCCTCCTCGTTGCACGATAGTAATCTATATTAGTTAGTATTATAGGGGGTAGCGGTTATTGGCAGTCAATATCGAAAAACGATCTTTGAGTTAACCCTGATAGCGAAACGCAGTCACGGCAAGCCATAGCCAGCCTACAATCATTAACACTCCGCCAATAGGGGTGATGGCACCGAACCAACGCGGCGCGCCTAACGCCATCGCGTATAATGTTCCTGCGAATATCAGCACGCCAATCTGTAGTAGCCAAGCGGGCATCGGTGTCGTTATCTGTAAGCGAATAAGGATACCGACCGCCAACAGCCCCGTAGCATGTATCAAAAGATAAAGGGTCGCTGTATGCCACCAGTCGAGTTGCTGACTGGTAGCGATACTCTTGAGACCATGTGCGCCAAAGGCACCAAGACCGACAGCAAGCGCCAAATTAACTGCTGCAATTCCAACCCAATTTAACATGAGTAAAGTCCGTTACTGTTTTTGATTTTATTATAAGGTATATCAATAAAGTTGGTGATAGAAGCATCCCAAGCTATCTAGCAATTAGGCTAGATATCATCGGGCATAATGACGCTCTCTATGGTCATCGCCTCACGGATTTTGTCCATAGCATTTTTTTCAATCTGGCGCACGCGCTCAGCAGAGATGTCATAAACAGCGGCCAGCTCATGCAAGGTCGATTTTTGCTCAGATAGCCAGCGCTGCTCGACGATGTCGCGGGAGCGCTCATCTAAAGTATCCATAGCCGCAATAAGCGCAGAAGAGTTATTCTCCTCCCAGTCAGCTTCCTCAACCATCTCAGCAGGGTCTATACCATCTTCCAAAAACAGTTGCGGCGCATAGCGGCCCTCATCATCGTCGCTAGACTGCGCTTCAAAAGAGGCGTCATAAGAGGTCAAGCGTGACTCCATCTCAAGCACTTGTTTTCGTGTCACATTCAGATCATTAGCGATAGCATCCGCTTCTTCTAAGGTGAGCTGATTGTTGGTCTTTTTTAGACTACGTAAGTTAAAGAATAGCTTACGATGGGCTTTGGTGGTCGCCACCTTGACGATACGCCAGTTACGAATGACGAACTCGTGGATTTCTGCTTTGATCCAATGCACGGCAAAGGAGACTAGGCGCACTCCCTTATTAGGGTCAAAGCGCTTTACCGCTTTCATTAGGCCAAGATTGCCCTCTTGAATCAAGTCAGCTTGGGGTAAGCCATAACCTGAGTAGCTACGAGCAATGTGGATGACGAAGCGCAGGTGAGACATGACCAGCAGCCTTGCTGCCTCAACATCACCTTCATCATAATAGCGGTGAGCCAGCTCTTGCTCCTGCTCGGTGGTGAGAATAGGAATCTGGTGTACGGTATTAATATAAGCCCCAAGATTGACGCCGGGTGCTGATAGATGGGTGGGCATGGCGGGGACCAAATCGCGGGTACTGGTGGTCGCCAATGCGCTAGCATCATAAGGAGGCTTTGCTGCCGCATTCGTTGCTCCACCGGCAGGCGCAGTGGATTTCTTTACGCTAGTCTGTGATTTTGCAGACTTATTAGCGGCAGTGGACGCGGTGCCTGTTGTGGTGGAGTTTGCCATGAGCTAACCTTAATGTTTGATCTTTAATGAGATAAATAATTGCTTGTAAAGTCGTAATTTGGATATGTAAATAAGACATTATAAGATATTTAGGACTGTGCATAAGATCATAAAATAATGGGCATCGTAGAGCGGTTACCTATCAAAATATATCCATTAGACTCAGTGTACGAAAGCTGATGGGCACTTTAAATTATATAATGCTGATATCTACTTTCTATTTTAGTCATAAGAGATCTATTTTAATCATAAGCGAGTCATACTAAAAGTCGTTTAGCAAAACTTTAAGGTGCCTTACTTTAAAAGTCCTTTATTATTTAAGCTATTAATCTTGTCACTTAAGCCATCATGGTTGACCAATTAGTTTGGCAACTCACTTTTATGCTGGCTTGTTAGCTTATCTATGACTGTAAATTATGCGAATGCTAGTTTTGATTGTAAAGGATAGAGTTGTTTAGTTGCTATCCATTTTAGTAATGATGAAGTGAAAGAATGTATCAGTAACCGCTGAGAGAGAGTTATTTTCTGAGTCATCACTATCTGCATTAGCTTGGCTTTGATATTGTAGCAATAACCGTAATGCTGATGAGGATGCTGTGGTTTGGTGACGATTGGCTTGCTGCTGGCAAAAAGCCGCAATGTCTGCTCTTGAGTTTGGGTCGGTAGCGATGACATATAGCGCTTCACCAACATTGACCTCTCTTAATGCTACTTTGGTCTTTAGTAGCGGCATGGGGCAGGCCAGTCCCCGACCATCAACGACAGCCACAATAGGGATGCCTTGGGTGCTCTTTGCTTTATCGTCTGATGCTTGAGCTAAGCACAGCGGTGCCTGCGTTAAAAATGACTGGATGACTTCTCGCTCATGGTCTGAGAGGGTTTCTGCCAACTCAAAAACAGGAAGGGTAGACGTGTCATCTGTCTTAGATAGTGAATTGAAAGTGGACATATAATGAACCTAGTATTACAGAACGTCGCAAAAGAATCGTTGGTAAAAAGAGTAAGAAATTTTGTACATTAAAGTGAATGAGCAGATAAAGTCGAGTCGTCTAATAATCTACAAAAAGTGTAAATAGTGACGGGTCAATAATAAGGTAAAAAGACAATAATGCAAAAAGACTATCAGCCGACCAATAGTACTTCTTAATAGACACTATCATATAATAATTCTAAAGAAAGACAATGTAAGATGGACTGACACAGCGCTTGATAATAAACTTCTAGTTGGTATGCAAAAAGCGTAAGCGCTTGTCATAATTTTTAGCACAACTATCTCTAGCAAAGTTCTTTACAGGGTATTTCATAGGGGCATTATTACTCTAACGTCACCCATTGGCATCATTATGGTCAGTCGTATTGACCCCTTCTAGACAACCTCGTATAGTCATTATGTCCTCGTCGACACAATCTTTAGTTAAGTAAAAGCCTTTGAAATAAAGGTAGCTACAGATGGCATAAAGGCCAATTTTGTCTCAACAGTCCGCATAAACCAATATAGCCTATTAGATGATAGCCCGTGGCAATAGACCAATATGATAAAAACAACCAGTGACCTTCGTAGATTTAGTAGCCATGTTAATATCGGGCTTAAAACCGACTTTACTGACTGTGCTATCGATTTGGGCTATCAGATTAGCTGTGCTCCGCTACGTTGTGTCGCGTTAGGCGTCAGTATAGCGCTCAGTGCCACTACAGTATCAGCGGCTGTCACAGCAGAGCCCTCTATTTCAGCAGATAGCTATCTGACGACAACCCCATCGGCACTAGGCAGTACCCGCTATAACCCCAATACTTCGGGTAATTCTGCATTTCGGGTACCAGATCTCAGTCGGCAGGGAGTCAGCTTTGCTGACCAGTATCAAAACCGCTTGATAGGCGAATGGTCATTACAGCGCTTAAATGGTCAGGTGGCGACCCTCGAAGACCCATGGGTGCAATCAGTGATTCAAGATATGACGTGGCGATTAAACGCTCAAGTACGTCAGCAAGCGCCTTTAGCGCTAGTACTTATCAATGATCCGGCTATTAATGCTTTTGCTATTCCTGGCGGCGTGATTGGTCTTAATTCAGGCACCATTACTGCTGCTAAAAGTATGGATGAGATCGCCAGTGTGCTGGCCCATGAAGTCGCTCACTTAAGCCAGCGCCACTATGAGCACAGTGATGAAGCACGGCGAAAAGCACTACTGCTACAGCTAGGAGGGCTGCTTGCAGCGATAGCGGCTTCTGGAGCAGACGGAGATGCGGCTACCGCCATTATGATGGGCAGTCAAACCGCAGCGTTAGACAGTCAGATGGCCTTTAGCCGCGACAACGAGCGTGAAGCAGACCGCGTCGGTATGCAGATTATGACCCAAGCTGGGTTTGACCCTAAGGCCATGCCAAGGTTCTTTGCCACTTTAAATGCCCACAGTCAGCTCAATCAAACGGCTAACGGCTTCCTACCAAGCTTTGTACGCTCTCACCCGTTGAGCGCTGAGCGTCTTAGTGAAGCACAAAGTAGAGCGCAGCAGTATCCCACTACGGGGCTGACGGCGCAATCACAAAAGCAAGCACAATTTGACTTGCTATATTGGCGCGTTCAGTTTTTGACTAATCAGGCCAACGAGCAAGCACTCAAAACGGCAGCGACGAAAAGCTCTGGCGCTGCTTTGGCACTCATTAGCTGGTACGCCAAGCAGCAACGCTTTGATGAAGCGAAGTCTGAACTTGCAGCTTTGCAGCAGCAACCTGCAAGCCAACAGGCTGCCCTTGAGCCACTATTATCGATTACTCGGAGTGAGCTTGTTCGAGCACAAGGTGACTGGCAAGAGGCGGCGAATATTCTTCAGGCTCAGCAGTATCTGTACCCTGAACGCCGCGATCTACGTTTATATTTAGCACAGGTGTTGACGGTATTGGGACAAGCGCAGCGAGCACAAACGCTACTTAAGCCACTAACGCAGTCACAGCCAAGCGATATTCAGGCCTGGCGAGGACTACAGCAGGCCAATGATTATCTGGCTAAGCACACCAGTGATACGTCCTTATCACAGATCGCTACAATCAACGCCCTTCGCTATCGTGGTCAGGTGGAGCTGTGGCAAGGCAGATATGACGACGCGCTTGTATCATTGACTCAAGCCTCGCGCTTAGCGAAACAAGCGTCAAATAAATCTCTGTCAGCGACTGTTAAAAGCGAAATTGATGCTATCAAAGTGGCCAGAGACTTTAAGCCTTAAAGCCAGTTCGATGTATTTAAACTGTGTATTTACATTTTACGTGATGTTTAAACGCGAGCGAGCTTTTGCTAGGTTCTTGTTGCAACCATAACAAAGCTCGCTTTTAGTGCCGCTTTTTGGCTCTCATCTAGTTTTATTACTTTATTAAGGGTAATGAGCCTAACCGACTAGCCTTGCAGCGCTAGCTTCACAAGTTTGGATACCGTAGCAGGATCAGCTTGACCAGTGGTCTTTGCTTTGAGTGCGGCCATGACTTTGCCCATATCTTTCATAGACGTAGCGCCTTGGCTCGCGATTTCTTCATTGACCAATTCGGCCAGTGCTTCGTCACTCATCTGTTGTGGCATAAACTCGTTGATGATGTCGATCTCAAACTGCTCTTTTTGTGCCAGATCATCACGACCATTGTCTGTGAATACCGCTAGTGATTCTTGACGCTGCTTTAGCTGCTTTTGCAGGATTTCTAATACGCCCGTGTCATCAAGCTCAATTTGACGATCTATCTCAATCTGTTTGATAACTGATTGCACATTGCGTAGCACTTTAACTTTCTCAAGCTCACGAGCTTTCATGGCGGTTTTTACGCTTTCCGTTATCGTATTTTTTAATGCGCTCATTACATTTCCTTACCATCATAGAATTAGATTCAATAAAATCGACAAAAATTGTAGCATAAAAAACGCCACTGAAATCATTAGATAACAGTGGCGTTTATATAAGCATTTTGCTAACCACATTAGGTAGCAGATACTTATTGTATAAGAGCCTTAAGACTATCAAGCGTCAATTAAGTCTTGTGTTTATCAAATACAGTAGAGGAAAGGTTTAATCAACAAATTAGAGCTTTAACAATAGCTCCAATAGTGTGGCAAACCGTCGCTCTCTACTATCACATATTTGATAATGTTAAAGCTTATTTAATAAGCTTCAGCCATGATAGGGACTATCAGTCTCTTATTCTAAGAGTATTCAGTATTTCAGCTACTACTAGCTACTAGCGCAAAGACCTAAGGTCAATTGCTTAGTACATACGCGTAGTACGGATTGATTCACGCTGAAGTTTTTTCTTATAACGCTTAACTGCAGCGGCTTTTTTACGCTTGCGCTCTTGCGTTGGTTTTTCGTAAAACTCACGTTTACGAACGTCAGATAAGACGCCTGCTTTTTCACAAGCACGCTTAAAACGGCGGATAGCGATATCAACGGGTTCGTTTTCTTTAACCTTAACTGCAGGCATGAAGACTCCTTATATGGATTGAGACAATATAATGGCATTAGCTTGGCTGTGTGATTAGTATTAGCCGCATGGTCTCAATATTAGCGGCATCAGCTCAAACTAGGAAAATATATAAATCATTGCCCGTCTATAAGATAAACGGCAATCAATAACTTATAGGTAAATGCTAAATATCTATTACTATAGCATAAGGGCGGATATTCTATAATACTAAGCCATTAATGTCAATATTTATGGAAATAATTAATCCACCTATTGATACCAATGAAATGGTTGGTTTTTTAAGCAATTATCTTATTAAGGCATCAATAACGCAGTTAACAAGTAATTAACATAGCGCGATATATTGCCTGAATATAATCAACCAATCGTATTTAAAGCTGTGAGCGCCAATTGAACTGGTAAGTATGTATATCCTTACTAAAATTAAGTCTTTTTAACATTGAATTTTGGGGATATATGCTATGATAACCTTAATATTGATTAAGTATTTTACTGACAAATTTTATTGATTTCATGAGGATAACTGTATGAATAAATCGATTAAAGGTACTCTGCCAAAAGCTATCTTAATGGCTACTGTGTCATTTGGTGCAGTGTTGCTTAGTGCGTGTGGTGGTGAAGGCCATGAAGAAGTTAAAGCGCCAGATAGAGTGGAAGAAGCCGCTGAGTTGGCGCGTGCTAATGCCCCTGAAGCAGAAGTCATTGAATTTGAAACCACGCCTGCGCCGCAAGTTGATACGGCTGATGGAGAAGGAGATGCAGCCGATACAGCTGCGCCAGCTACTGATGCTGAAGCCAACCCTGAAGCGGAAGCAGATGCAGCGGCGGCAGTAAGCCCAACCGACGCTACGACCGATACTGCTGAAGCCGCGACTGCTGATACAGCTAACGCCGCAGATGCCAGTACCACCAACTAGACATTTTCGTTTCGAGGTGCTAGAGACACCCTACTAAGACCATTTAAAGAAACCAATATTGATCGAAAGAAGACTGACAAAGCTTGCTGATTTTGTAGCATCATTATGGCGTTGGCACTTTAATATTACTGCTTTGATATCAGTTTAATATTGGCACTTTAATATGGATGTTTTGATAGGTAGGAGTGGTATGTCGCTAGTCTCGGAACCTTACCAGCAAGGAGCCAACTTATGACCCCCAGCCAATATTATTCCCTAAATCGTCGTAACCGTATTGCCAAGTCCTTATCAGCACTGTTGATTTTGACGGCCGCTACTGGACTTAGTGCTTGTAGCAAAAGCGATGATAGCGCTAGTGTCGAGCCAGCAGCTGAAGCGCCCGCGGCTGAAACGACTATTGTTGAAGAAGCAATACAAGAAGCGCCAGCAGAGGAAACTAGCGCCGAGTCAGTACCTGTGACAGAGCCTGCTGTAGCTGAAGAGGCAATAGCTCAAGACGCTGATGCTGATGGTGTGGCGGTAGAAGAAACGGCTGCCGCTGCTGGTTCTGACACTGAGTTGTCTGCTGATGCGGGTAAAGCGTTATATGAGCGCCAGTGCCAAGCTTGTCATGCCACTGGTCTGCTAGAGGCTCCTAAATTCGGCAATAAAGAAGCTTGGGCGCCGCATATTGCTAAAGGTAAAGAGACGCTATACGAGCACTCAGCGCAAGGTTTTAACAAGATGCCACCTCAAGCTGTCAATGGCGTGAGCGAAGCTGAAGTGCACGCTGCGGTAGACTATATGATTGCTGAGGCAAGCTAAGTCTATACCCTGAATACCTTGTAAATTTGCTACACTACCGTCATTGTCCTCGGCAATGGCGGTTTTTTATAGTCAATCACTCATAGTCCAGCTGTCGTAGCTGCATTTATGGTCATGGGTGGTAACGAGCAGTAACGAGTGATTGAAGGTTGAGCATCACCGACTGGTGATCAATAACTGGCGATTAATGATAAAGAGTTAAGTAGGCAAGATTATGAAAGTATTAGGACTTGAGACCTCATGCGACGAGACAGGACTGGCCATATTTGACAGTGAGCAGATAGACAGCCCAAATCAAGGTTTAGTCGGTCAAGTATTGTATTCACAGATTGAGCTACACGCTACTTATGGTGGTGTCGTCCCTGAGCTGGCCAGTCGTGATCACATTCGCAAATTAGTGCCCTTATTTCATGAGTTACTTGAGCAATGCCAACTCAGTAAGACTGATATTGATGCGATAGCTTATACCAAAGGTCCAGGACTAATCGGCGCACTGATGACAGGCGCGCTATTTGGCCGCAGCTTAGCCTTTGGCCTTGGCATTCCTGCTATCGGCGTGCATCATATGGAAGGTCATTTATTAGCGCCATTGATGGGGGCCAATCCTCCAGACTTTCCCTTCGTGTCGTTACTGGTATCTGGTGGGCATACCATGCTTGTCGCAGCGCGTGGCGTGGGTCAGTATGAGATATTGGGAGAGTCGATAGATGATGCGGCTGGAGAGTGCTTTGATAAAGCCGCTAAGATGCTTGGGCTGCCTTATCCGGGTGGACCAAACATCGCTAAACTGGCTGAGACAGGGGACCCAAACGCTTATGAGCTACCGCGGCCGATGCTCCACAAAGGCCTTGATTTCTCATTTAGTGGGATGAAAACAGCGGTGCACAATCTCATCAAAGATACTGATGGCTCTGACCTAGCAGGAGATAATAGTAATGATCAAGTCCGAGCTGATATTGCTGCTAGCTTTCAACATGCCGTCGTCGATACTTTGGTCAAGAAGTGCGTCAAAGCCCTAAAGCAGACCAACATGCGCCGATTGGTCATCGCTGGCGGCGTTAGCGCTAACACGCACTTGCGTGAGATGTTAACTCGTGAACTGGGCAAAATTCAGGCGACGGTCCATTATGCTCCACCCGCTCTATGTACGGATAATGGGGCAATGATCGCTTATGCCGGTTTTGAGCGGCTTGTCGCTGGGCAAGCAGATGACTTGTCTGTCAGCTGCGTACCAAGGTGGAATATTGATGAGCTACCTGCAGTCAGCGGCAGTGTTGCAATAGCAGAGCAGCGAGGTAATGGATGCAGTGGTTAGCGATTGGTTTAGGAGCGGCTATAGGAGCATGCTTACGAGCTTGGTTATCGCGCTTCAATGCGATCGAGCATTGGATTCCCTTTGGTACTCTTGGGGCGAATGTGCTTGGTGGGCTATTAATCGGCATCGCTATCGTTGTTTTCGAGCGATTTGGTACAAGTTTGTCGCCGCACGTTAGACTGTTTGTCGTTACTGGCTTCTTAGGCGGTCTGACTACGTTTAGCAGCTTCAGTGCTGAGGTATTTGGTATCTTAAATAGCGGTAAACTACTAGCTGGCCTCGTTCTTATTGCTTTGCATGTCTGTTTCACCTTATTTGCTACTGCCGTAGGTTACTATCTGACCAAAGGGTTTTGGTAAGCTACTCCAAGCGCTGCTATTAGAGCAGCACTAAACTTGACCATTGATGCCCTAGAGTCTGGATTTACAAATTAGCCGGTTTTACCAGCCCTTCTAGTAGATTGGCGAAACCCTGCATATACGCCGTATCTTTGCTCGATACTCGCGTGGCGGCATATAGCTGACAATAGATACCATGTCCAAGGGGCCGTGACACTACCCAGCCCTTTTTCTCATATTCTGCCACTACCCAGTCAGGGAGTGCAGCCACACCGCGCTCGCTAGCGACCAGTTGAATCAGCATCGCGGTTAAGTCAGTCGTGCGAATTTGCTTAAAGCTGACCTCAGCGGGGGTCATAAATTTAGCAATAATATCCAGACGTTTAGCTTCGACAGGATAGGCAATCAAAGTCTGATCTGCTAATTGGCTGGGTTGAATCGCGGTGGTTTCTTCAGCAAGTGGATGGGTAGGGGATAGTACCAAGCGGCTTTCGTATTCGAATAGTGGCTGATAGGCGACGCCCTCAAGCTCTAGATTGCTCGCGGTAATCAGCAGATCAATATCACCTTCTAATAGTAGATGATGCGGCTCAGGCTCAAAGCCTGTGGCGAAGTCTAGCTCGACATCTGACCACTCGCGCCGGTATTTATTCAAGATAGGCATTAGCCAATCAAAGCAGCTATGACACTCAGAAGCTAGGCGCAGTCTACCCGCCTGCCCGTGGGCCAGTCGTTTTAGGTTGGCTTTGGTTCGTGTGACTTGCGGTAGGATACTATCTGCAAGCTTCAATACCGCCTTGCCAGCTGGGGTAAACGTTAATGGCCGCGTTCGCCGATTGACGAGACTGACATCATAGTAGTTTTCCAGCTCTTTTAGCTGGTGCGATACCGCGGATGCTGTGACATGAAGCTCATCGGCAGCAGCGGCTAGAGAGCCATGTGCCCTAAGGGCGGTCAAGGTCTTTAAATGGCGAAGTTCTAACATAAAAAAAGCGATCCACCGTCAGGTCGTGAGACTAAAATATAAAATTGAAATAAATTCATTATAATTTAAAAAACGGTGAATGACATTTGAAATTCACCGTTTTTATCGTCTGTTGTTAATAAAATTACAATGCAGCGTTAGACATTGAGATGAGGCTGCTACCAGCTGCTGAGCTTAGTTAGCGTTTACGTAGTAATAATTGTGAAATGACCACCAAAATTAGTGAAGCACCGAGCAGCAGCGTACCGACAGCATTGACTTCAGGCTTGAGTCCGACTCGTACCATCGAGTAGATTCGCAGGGGGAGAATCTCATAACTGGGACCAGTAACAAAGGTCGATACCACGACATCGTCAAGAGACAAAGTGAAGGCCAGTAGCCAACCTGCCATGACAGCGGGGAAGATAACTGGAATCAATACTGTGCGCACCATAGTGGATTCGTTTGCGCCTAAGTCTCGCGCTGCCTCCATCAAGCGCTCATCGAGACTGCTTAGCCGTGCGAAGACCGTAATGACCACGAACGGTAAGCAAAAGGTAATATGGGCGATGAGTAATGAGACAAAGCCAAGCTGCATGCCAACGAGGAGAAACAGCGCCAGTAGGGAGATGGCCAGTACAATCTCAGGTGACATCATCAGTACGAATAATAAGCCATTGAGCAGTCCTTTACCGCGAAAGTCGTAGCGATGTAGCGCTAAGGCAGTCAGGGTACCAATCAGTGTGGATACCGTGGCCGCGGCAAGCCCTAGCCAGATCGAATGCAAAAAGGCATCGACCATAGCCTGATTGTTAAATAATGACTCATACCACTTCAGACTAAAGCCGCCCCAGTTATAGCCAATCTTGGATTTATTGAATGACATCACCACCAAAACGATAATCGGCAGATACAGTAGGGCATAAATCAGGCCAAGATAGCTGCGGCCTAACCAAGCAAAAGAGCGACCAGAGGAGTGACGGGAACTCGTTTTCATTACGCCACCTCATTAAAGTCAGTTTTGCCAATGCGGCGACTACTGGCATGATACGCCCATAATAGCAAAGCCATGGCTAGGGTCAGAAGTACACTAGCAGCTGCGCCAAAAGGCCAGTCTCTAGCATCCAAAAATTGGTTTTTGATGATGTTTCCAACCAGTAGATTGCGCGCACCGCCCAAAATATCGGCCACATAGAACATACCCATGGCGGGTAGCAGTACTAGCAATACGCCCGATATTACCCCAGGTGTGGTCAAGGGCAGTACTACATGCCAGAAGGTCTGTAGCTTAGAGGCTCCTAAGTCTTTGGAAGCAAGCAGCATATCATCACGAAGGTCAGTAAAGACGGCGTAGAGCGGCAATACCATAAAAGGAAACAACAGATAGGTTAAACCAGCGATAACGGCACCTTGGGTGTATAGGATATCGATCGGTTTATCGATGAGTCCTATACTCAATAGTAGCTTGTTAATTAAGCCATTATTGGCGAATAATAGCTTAAGGGCATAAGTGCGTACCAAAGAGTTGGTCCAAAAGGGTAGGATCAGCAGCATCATTAGCAGTGGCTGCCAGCGGGCTTTGGCCTTGGACACTAACCAAGCAAAAGGATAGCCAAATAGCAAGCACAGTATAGTGGTAATCCCTGCCATCCATAGCGAATGTAAAAATACCTCAAGATATAGCGGGTCCACCATTCGCTGATAGCTATCTATCGTAACGGGTAAGCTGATGAAGTCGCTGCTATCGCGGGTCAAAAAGCTGGTGGCGATAACCAGTAGATTGGGCAGTAAGGCGAAGATAATGAGCCAACCCCAGATTAGCCACAGGGTCGCGGTGCGAAAGGGGCTTTTTGCTTGTAATTTACTGCTCATGAGCCGGCACCTTTATAGGTATCAGCCGGCTTAGCAGAGACGTTTAGCGTCTCATGTTCTTCTGGTAGTACCCATTCCCAACCATTTACCCAAGAGACTTTTACAGGCTCGCCCATCTTATAATCAAAGCTTGGGTCATCTTCATCAAAGAATTCAGAAGCCTTGATCATATGGCCGTTATGTAGCTGAATGATTGAGTCAAGAGTACTGCCTTTATAGTTGCTCTCCACCACTTGCCCGAGTAAACCCTGCTGCGACTCATCATCGACGGCATAGATGCGCAAATCTTCGGGACGTAGCAGTAGGTTAACGGTATCGCCTACGGCTATATCATTGGCAAAGGTTGGTCGGCGCAGATTGCGTAACCACCGCTCATTCGCTGAAGTCTCACAGACTTCGACATCAATTCGGCCATTAGTAACCTCACCATTTAGGTCAGGCTTGGTGGGATAGACACCTTTTACTACTGCCTGAAACAGGTTGGTCTCACCGATGAACTTGGCAGTAAATAGATTGGCCGGGGTTTCATAAATCTCAATAGGCGTACCAATTTGCTGAAAGCGGCCGTCTTTCATCACTGCGATACGATCAGACATTGATAGCGCTTCTTCTTGATCATGGGTGACGAAGACGAAGGTAATACCCAGCTCTCGCTGCAGCCGCTTTAGCTCAGACTGCATCTGTAGGCGCAGCTTATAGTCAAGGGCGGATAAAGGCTCGTCTAATAGCAGTATCTTGGGTCGATTAATGACCGCTCGAGCGATGGCGACACGTTGCTGCTGGCCGCCGGATAAGTCTTGGGGCTTCCGATTAGCAAGATGCTCAAGCTGCACCATCTTAAGCGCTTCGCTCACGCGTGAATTAATCTCAGCTTTGGCGACTTTTTTGAGTTTTAAGCCATAAGCGACGTTTTGCGCGACACTCATATGCGGAAATAGCGCATACTGCTGAAACACAGTATTGACGGGACGTTTTTCTGCTGGCAGTCCGGCCATCTGTACACCATCTAAGTGGATTGTACCTTGGGTTGGCTGCTCAAACCCAGCAATCAACCGTAGCAAAGTGGTCTTGCCACAGCCTGAGGGACCAAGCAAAGTCAAAAACTCTCCATGCTTGATATCTAGATTGATATCGCTAAGCACCTCGGTGCTGCCAAAGGCTTTTTTGATACCAGACAGCCGAAGTAAAACGTCCGAATCAGTAGTACTGGCATCAGGGTGCGCGGGACGGGCTGATGGCGGAGTAGATAGAGGAGCAGGGTGCGGGTCAGGCATGAGAGGCAATCCTAATAACGTAGCAGTGCAATAGTAAATAAATGGATAGTAAATCAGCAAAGTATTTGTTGGCGTATTATAACAAAACCGTCCTCACGTTCACGGTACAATTTGTAGAGGCCCTATAGAGAATGCCTATTATTTTGGGTACAATCAGTGCCTAGTAGCCCCGCCACCTAGGTCAATTTAGGGATTTATAGAGGCCTAGCAGAGCGCTTTTTAGCTTACTATTAATATTTTTATCATGACTATTTTTATCAATAATAAGGACACCCCATGCCTCAGTCATCACGCCCTAAGACCGGAGAAGAAGCGCTAGCGATGCTCAAAGAAGGCAATCGCCGCTATGTCGAGAGCTTGACTGACTCTGACCCCTGCATGCAAAAAAGACCTGAGCTTACTCACGATCAAGACCCAGTAGCAATTATTCTGGGCTGCTCAGATGCTCGAGTGCCGGTAGAAATCGTCTTTGATCAAGGGCTTGGAGATTTGTTCGTGATTCGGGTGGCAGGTAATGTCGTTGCCCCCTCACAGATTGGCTCAGTAGAATTTGCCGCCGAGAAATTTGGTACGCAGCTGGTTGTAGTGCTTGGTCACTCGCATTGCGGCGCGGTGACCGCCTGTGTCGAGGCGCTTATCAACCCAGAGCAGTATTATTCACCCAACCTGCAATCTATTGTCGATCGCATTCGCCCTAGTGTGTATAACCTGCATGAGCTTGCTACTGCCTCAGGGCATGATGTGGATGCTGATGAGCTTATCGATCGCTCTATTCGTGCTAATGTCCGCATGTCGGTAAGTCAGCTAAAGCATGGCTCGCGGATTTTAGAAGATATGGTGAGTAGTGGCAAGCTGCTGATCGTTGGCGCAGAATATGATTTGCAGACGGGTAAAGTAAAATTCTTAAACTGCTAATACTATATAGTGGGCTTAAGCCAAGAGCTGATTTAAAGCCAACATTGACTAACAACGGCTAATATTTTTTAATATGGGCCAATTGATCTTGTTCATTCGCAAGGCAATAAGCCTACTTAAGCCACAATTTAAGCGACTGTGCTTGGCTCATAATGGACTTATTGCGGACTAACTAAACTCTTATAACTTATTCATTAAAATAGAAGGTATCTAATGACTCAGCAAGCCAATAATGACATTACTATCGATCAGCCAGCTTCAAGCGTTCAGACGGCTGGTGTTGCCCCCATTGCTAATCAGACTGAGGGCTTTACCTTTAATCATACTATGCTACGAGTAAAAGATCCCAAGCGCTCGCTCGAATTTTATACGGGTATTCTCGGCATGACATTATTGGCCGTCAAGCAGTTTGAAGAGATGGGTTTTGATCTGTATTTCTTAGCCAAACTAACCGATGAAGAGCGTCAGAACCTCCCTGAAGGTGACGACTTAACGATCTATACGTTCCGTCAGCGCGGTATTTTGGAGTTGACTCATAACTATGGTACAGAAGACAAAGAGGGCTTTAGCTACCATGATGGCAATTCAGAGCCACAAGGTTTTGGTCACATTTGCTTTAATGTGCCAGATATGGCAGCGGCTATCGCTTGGTTTGACGCCAATCAGGTCACTTATCAAAAACGTCCTGAAGACGGCAAGATGAAAAACGTCGCCTTCATCAAAGACCCTGATGGCTACTGGATCGAGATTGTCCAAGCAGATCTAATGGCCTAAGCTCTTTATCCGATATTTTTCGACCAATAGGCAGTCTGTCATTGGTCTGCCTATTGCCTGTAGTAGCCATACAGTAACTATAAGATACCTATATAAATTCGTCCTTATTAGTCAGGAGTAATGGCAATATGCCAGCAGAAAGTTTGAAAACTACGGCGGTGCAAAAAGTCTCTGAGTACCAGAGTATGGCATCGGCGGGCAATCAGATTATCGAAGATCTTGTGGCTAGAGTGCCCTATTTTATAGTGGCGCTCGTGGTATTCATGTTCTTTTGGGGCATCTCTGCTATCTTCAAAAAGACGGTATTGAAGTTACTGGGTAACCGCAGTCGCCATGCCAATCTGGTGAAGGTATTTCAGCGTGTCGGCGGTGCACTCATATTGTTTATTGGTTTCATGATAGCCATGGTTATCGCTATTCCTGGCTTTACTCCCGCGAAGCTTATTGGCGCTTTAGGGATAGGGTCCGTTGCCATTGGTTTTGCCTTCAAAGACATCTTCCAAAATCTATTGTCTGGCATCTTACTGCTATTGTCTGAGCCTTTTCGCATTGGCGATCAGATCATATCAGGGGATTTTGAGGGCACGGTAGAGGACATTAAAATTCGTGCCACGACGATCCGTACCTATGATGGCACGCAAGTGGTCATTCCCAACTCGGATCTATATACCTCAGCACTGACGGTTAATACAGCGTATAAGCAGCGTCGCCTACATATTGATGTGGGTATCGGCTATGAGGATGATATTGAGGAGGCCAAAGCGGTTATCTTAACGGCATTAAAAAATACAGAAACGGTGTCGAAACTGGCTGAGCCATCAGTAATTGCTACAGGCTTTGGTGGTTCTAGTATTGACTTGACGGTGCGCTGGTTTATTGATGATGGCAATCAAGCCAACAAGGTGGCCTCGATTCATGAGGTAATAGTAGCGATTAAAGCAGCATTGGACGGCGCTAATATCAATATTCCATTCCCTATTCGAACGCTTGATTTCGGTGATGACTCTGTCGATGCGCTGGTAGATAAAGTTGCAAAAAGAGCCACGCTCAATCTACCAGCTCAGTCTTGAGCCAATCAAATAAGCCAGAAATAATATCCTACACCAATAAAAAGACGCCTATGATTAGGCGTCTTTTTATTTATGATTAAGGGGTTGGTACTGGGAGGTCAGTTTTGAAGGAAAAGTATTTAAAGATAAGTATGGAGAGCCTTAGTCGTCTTTGACCTTGTAGTCAGTATGGCAAGACTTACAAGAGCCACCGACCGCTTTAAACTCAGCTTCAACGTCTGCCACACTGGTTGCATTTTGCGCCGCGGCGTTTAGCTCACTCGCCACCTTTTGCAGATTTTCTGATTCACTGCGAAAGCCATCAGCATCACTCCAAACTGCCTTGGTCGCATGACCGACTGCGCTCTCATCTTCAAAATGTGGCCAAGGATTTTTGGCATCATTGGCCAAGAAGGCCGCTTGTTCTTTAAACACTTCAGGATCAAAGGTATCAGGTGCTTTTACCATATCACCCATGACGCCCATAGCATCACCCCAGTTTTTCATCATATCTTGTCGGGCCTTGACATCAGGGTTGCTTGGTGCGCCGTTACACGCACTTAGTAGTGCTGCGGATATTACCAACGGCAGGGCAAGGCTTTTTTTAGAGGTATTGTTAGAAAGTAGGTCAGTAAAAAATGACATAGGATCTCCTTGTTCTGGGGCTAATAGAGGTTAGACAGTTACCAGTTGAAGGGTAGCTATCTATGCATCTTTGGCTGCATAAACCGGACATTACCAGTAATACATGCGATGTTAAATTGAATCATTGTAAAAAAACAGCTGTCTATTTAGGACTATCTTTCTAAAGGTCAGTATTAAGCTAAGATTATGAAAGCTAATGAGAAGTTAAGTTAATCTCATAAAAATAGCTTAACACTAGACGTATTAAGCTATGGCTGGATAAAAACGCTGGAATAAAACGATTAAAACCAGATAGACTCTGAGTGACCAAGACGGTTAAAAGGCTATGAAAACAGTACCTTGGCGGACAATAACTATTGAACACCCTAGAGCGCTTTAGAGACTGCGCCAATACTCTTGCTAAGTCTTAAGGTGCTAAGCTTAGCCAATCTTGAGGCTTTAAATAAAAGTCGGTCAGCTCAAATTCGGGACTGCCTGGCTCAGGTTCATATCGGTATTGCCAACCGGTCAAAGGGGGTAGGCTAACTAAAATAGACTCGATACGCCCGTTACTTTGTAAGCCAAATAGCGTACCGCGGTCATAGACTAAATTGTACTCAACATAGCGGCCCCGTCGGTACAGTTGGAATTCGCGCTGCGCTTCGGAGTATGGGGTATCACGGCGACGCTCAAAAATAGGAATAATGCCTTTAAGATAGCCATTACCTACGGCTTGCATAAACTCAAAGCAAGTGGCAAAGTCCCAGCCACGGCTGTCGGTATTGACATCATCATAAAACAAACCGCCTACTCCGCGCTGTTCATGACGATGGTGTAGGTGGAAGTACTCATCGCACCACTGTTTAAAATCATCATAGATGGTGTCGCCAAAGGGGGCGCACAGATCATGACAGACCTGATGCCAATGAATACAGTCGGAAAGTACCGGATAAAATGGCGTCAAGTCAAAGCCGCCACCGAACCACCAGATGGGGGTCTCACCTTCCGCCTCAGCGATAAATAATCGGACATTGGCATGGCTGGTGGGAACGTGAGGATTTTTGGGATGGACGACGAGAGATACCCCGAGTGCCTGAGCTTTACGCCCTGCTATGTTGGGATGTCTTGCGGTCGCGGAAGCGGGCAGGTTTTTGACATGGATATGGCTAAACATCACCCCAGCTTTTTCGATAACGTCGCCACCTGCCATGACACAAGAGCGTCCGCCGCCGCCCTCTGGGCGTTGCCAATCGTCAGCAACAAACTTAGTCTGACCACCAGCCGCTGCTTCTTGCGCCTCGAGAGCTTGGCAAATTCGCGATTGTAGATCTAATAAGAAGGCGCGAACTTGGGCAATATGATTGGCAGTCGGCGCTGCATTAGCAGCTATATCTTTAGTTGAAGAGGGTGAGGCACACATAAGTACATCCATACTGAGTGAAAAGGTTTGGTAGCTGGAGTCTGCTAGATACTTATCCTGTTAGCCTGAAAACAATCAGGATTTTGAGAGTAAGTTTATTGCTGTCTATCCGTATAACGTTGTGACGCTCAATAATCGTCTTGACTCGCTAAGGTAACAAATGAAGCTAGTGTGACCAATTAGCGCTTTTTATGAATTAAAGCTCTTCGTTAAATAAATGGCCCATCCGGTCACGCTTGGTCGCAAGATAGCCACTGTTATGATCATTTAAACCAACGAAGAGGGGCACTCGTTCGCTTACTTTGATGCCATGCTTGGTCAAATAAGAGACTTTGTTGGGGTTATTCGTCAGGAGCCGAAGAGTATCGATACCGACATGAGCCAACATAGGGGCGCACATATCATAGACCCTAGCATCCCCAGGCAGTCCGAGCAGCAAATTGGCATCTAAAGTGTCGTGCCCTTGATCTTGTAGCGCATAAGCACGGATTTTATTGGTCAAGCCAATACCGCGGCCTTCTTGACGCAGGTACAATATCGCGCCGCAGCCTGCCTGCTGTATAGCTTTCATAGCTGCATTAAGCTGTGGTCCGCAGTCGCACTTTAGCGAGCCAAAGGCATCTCCGGTTAAGCATTCTGAATGGATCCGAACCAGTGGCGCTTTGCAGGCACTCGCTTGTAGCGGCGCCGCTGATGGCTCAGTCTGCTGTAACGTATCAGCAGCAAGCTTGGTTACAGCTTGTGTCGTAGTATTAGCTTCTGAGGAGTTAGGCGACGTGACAGGCAATCCGACTGTGAGCATTACATGCTCATCACCGGCGTCATTCTCAAAGATATGAATATCGAAGTCGCCATGTTTGGTCGGTAGTTTTGCACTGGTGATAAATTGGTATGACATTCAAGTCCTGACTACAACGATAGAAAAGAAAATTTTTAAGTCCCTAATTATAGTCGACCCACGGTAGATTTGTTATCGAGTCGCTAAAGCGCATTGACGTAACTTTAAGTTAGCATGACTGCTAGCCAATAAATGGACAATAGTGACTCACAAGGTATCAGTTAAATAGGGTTAACTATAGCTCAATTTGCTGATGGTATTTATTGACTGTATTTCATGACTATACATCTATAGTAGCGTGTCAATAATAAGCCATGATTATAAGCCGATAATCCTTATATGGGGACAATCTAGCCAAATCACACAAATTTCACAGTCTTGCCGCGATGAATAAAGCGGCTGATAAAAAAAAATGCTATTATGCCATACTATTTTAATGGACACAGTGACAAGTCATTACCCATTTCTTGAGTTCTATTAATCAAAACTGGGTAATTTATGCAAAGGTCATAGATAATATCTTATAATATTATCTAGGCAGCTTGTCAGTAGATTGGTAGGTAAAGTACGGTTTATGCAGCAGACACCCCGCTCCTTACAGTCTAGGTCATCATTATCATCAACGTATCAAGATGCTGCCATTAACCCGCTTACAACCCAGCATATGCAGCAGGTTTACTCAGAGATACCACGGTCACGGCCAGCAACGCCGTTATTAGATCGTATTGATGCACCTGATGATCTTAAAAGCTTAACTCAGGATCAATTGATTGATCTTGCTGATGAGCTGCGCCTTTTTTTATTGTATTCAGCGGGACAAAGTGGCGGTCATTTTGGGGCCAATTTGGGTGTCGTTGAGCTGACTATCGCCTTGCATTATCTCCTGAACGCACCAAAAGATCAGCTGGTCTGGGATGTGGGTCATCAAGCCTATGCCCATAAAGTATTGACCGGTCGCCGAGATAAATTGGCCACTATTCGAGCCAAAGATGGCTTGACGGCTTTTCCTGAGCGCGCAGAGTCTGATTTTGATACTTTTGGCGTTGGCCACTCCTCCACCGCTATCTCAGCCGGCCTTGGCATTAGTTTGGCGCTGCGACATCTGGGTAAGTCTGAGAAAGTAGCTTGTGTGGTCGGTGATGGGGCGATGACCGGTGGTATGGCATTTGAGGCTATGAATGATGCAGTCCAGCAAAATGCTGATCTGCTCGTCATCCTTAATGATAATGATATGTCGATATCCTGCGCCATCGGCGGCTTCTCACGGCATTTGGCTATGCTTTGGGAGTCAGGCTATCAGGTCGATATTACCGAATCTGGCAAGCCTAAGCTGTGTCTGCGCCCGAACATGCATGACCATGAACGGCGCATGCGCCATCACCAAGAGCGTGATGTGCCGCAAGTCGCGGACAATGTCTTTAAGGCCATTGGCTTTACCTACTTTGGTCCATTTGATGGCCACAACTTACCTGAGTTGCTACGGGTACTCAGCCGAGCCAAAAAAGTCGCTGGACCTGTGCTAGTGCATATTTATACCACTAAGGGCAAAGGCTTTGCCCCTGCGGAGGCCGATCCTGTTGGCTATCACGCTATTGGCAAACTGCCGACCGAGCTGAGTGGCTCTCCCTCTGATAACAAACAAGCAGAAAATACGGAATCGAACCAGACACCGGATAAAACTCCTGCGAAAAAGAAGAAATACTCTCAAGTTTTTGGTGAGTTTTTGTGCGATAAAGCCAATGACGATCCCAATTTATTAGCGATTACTCCAGCGATGGAAGAGGGATCGGGTATGACTGACTTTGCCCGCAGTTTCCCTGAGCGCTTCTTTGATGTGGCAATTGCTGAGCAGCATGCGGTGACATTGGCAGCTGGTATGGCGACCCAAGGCGTGAAGCCAATCGTTGCTATCTACTCTACTTTTTTGCAGCGCGGCTATGATCAGTTAATCCATGATGTGGCTTTGCAAAATCTCGATGTCATGTTCGCTATTGATAGAGCGGGTCTGGTTGGAGAAGATGGCGCGACACATGCTGGGGTCTTTGATTTCGCTTATTTGCGCTGTATACCCAATATGGTAATCGCTGCGCCAAAAGACGAAAATGAATGCTATCAGCTGCTCAATACTTGCTATGAGTATACAGGCTGTACGGCAGTGCGCTATCCACGTGGTACTGGGAGTGGCGCTGCTATTATCAAACCGGCTACTGAGTATTCGGTTGGCCGCGGTGTGATTGAATCAGTTCAGGGTAAGGCACAGGCTGCTATCAAGCTTGCATTACTGGCCTTTGGTGCTATGACAGAGACGGCAAAGCAGGCGGCCAACACCTTGATGACGGAGCGCTCAGACTGCCAAATTACCGTGGTCAATATGCGCTGGGTGAAGCCCCTTGATGCTCAGTTGATCGATGAGTTAATCGCGCAAGGTGTGACTCATATTGCCACATTAGAAGAGCATGCTGTCATGGGCGGCGCTGGCAGTGCTGTCAATGAGTATTTACTCTCACCCTCTGCCACGTATTGGCAAAACAGCTCGGCAAAAAGCACTGCAGCGTGTCGCCGACCAGCAATATTGAATATCGGCATTCCGGATAGATTTATCGCTCATGGTACGCACGAAGAGCAGTTGGCTGACTGTGGTCTAGATGAAGCGGGAATTCTCGCTCAGCTAAAGACCTTTATTCAATAAGATGATCAAAGACGGTTAGCAAGGGTAATTCCACTTGTGTGCCAGCCTTTGGTCATTATTTATGGCTATTATTTTATAGCGGTTTATCTATTAATAGTCATCCCTTATCATTTGATTAACATTTAGCACCAATTACCCAATAATCATTTTCCCAATATCATTCACCCATACTGTTAAATAGGTTATATATGGAACCCATGGTCGTTATGGCAGCACGAGCTGCCGAAAAAGTCGGAACAGAGATCTTAAACGCACATTTGAACCGACATAAGATTGAGCTTGATATCGAGTCAAAGGGCTTGGATGGTCTGGTGACCCGAATTGATCGCTTCAGTGAAGAGCTGACCATTGCTACCCTGAAAAACAGTTATCCCAATCATTCATTTTTGGGTGAAGAATTTGGTATGCAAGAAGGAGTTGGTGAAGATGCAGATTGGTGCTGGGTTATTGACCCTCTAGATGGTACGCAAAATTTCGTTCATGGTGTGCCGCACTTTTGTGTGTCTATCGCCGTTCAGCATAAAGGCGTAACCCAACACGGCGTCGTCTATGATCCAGTTCGTGATGAGATGTTTTCTGCCAGCCGCGGCAAAGGGGCACGGTTAAACCAGCGCCGTATCAGCGTAAGTGAGCGTAAGACCATCGAGGGTGGTTTATTTACGACAGGTCACCCTTTAGAGCGTCAGCGCAGTGGTGAAGTGGTCTCCTATGCTAAGCAGCATTTTGAGACGCTGCAAAAGATCAGTGAGGCGGGTGGACAAGTGCGCCGGCTGGGTTCAGCAGCTCTAGATCTATGCTACGTGGCAGCAGGCCGCTTTGATGGCTATTTTGAGATGGCACTAAAGCCTTGGGACATCGCTGCTGGTGAGCTGATCGTAACAGAAGCTCGCGGTGTGGTCGTCGATCACAAAGGCGCGCATGACGCCATGCAAACGGGTTCAATCTTCGCCTGCAATGTGAAATTACTCAAGCCACTTATGAAGATGGTGGTTCCTGTTTGGGGCGACGCGGTTTAACCGATTCATGCTAACTGAACGGTAGTACTTTTTGAAACTATTATCAAAAAAAAACGGTCTAACAAGACCGTTTTTTTGTGCTAGCTATTGCTGCTTAGCTGTTGAGTTAGCTTGGCTTTAGGTCTACCACTTCTCTCGAAGACCGATGCGCTGCTCTTCACAGATAGTTTCAAAGGCTACCAGCTCATCTTCAATGTGTTGAAGTATGTCTTGAACACTCGGTAGCACCTTGCTACAAGCGGTAATACCGAATTCGATTTTATCTAGATAGCTGGCTAGGGTAATATTGAGTGCTTGACCGTCGAATAAGATTGAGGCAGGGTAGAGGGCCTGTAGCTTTGCGCCATTCCAGTACAGAGGCTTTCTAGTCCCAGGAACGTTAGAGATAACTAGGTTAAAAGCCTGCTTTTTCGGTAATAGCCCGGTGATAAGGTTCAGGCCTTCCCAAGCATAAGCAATGCCACTGTAATTGATAATCTCAGTTTGGTTCATGCGCTTGAAGCGGCGCTTACCATTATTAATACTACGATGGATAATCGCTAGCCTGCGTACAGGGTCATGTAGGTGCGTACCAAGATTAGACAGTAAGAATGAAATCTGATTGCCTGTGGCGCTATTGTCTTCGCGTAATGATACCGGCACAAAAGCAATCAATGGCTTCTCAGGTAGGGCATCGATAGTTAATAGATAGCGACGAAGTCCGCCGCCACAGACGGCAAGTATGACGTCATTTAAGCTGACATTGAGCTGTTTTGCTATACCATCAAAGCGGCTAAAGTCATAAGACTGCGCAGCAATTCGTCTAGATGCTGATATGCGCTGGTTTAAGATACTACTGGGTGCATCAAAAGTACCGATATAATCAGCATCATTACGCTGTAAAAAGCTGTTTTTAAGCTCGCGACTGACGGACTTTAATGAGCCAACTTGGCGTTTTAGAGTATCAAACAAAGAGTCCTTAGGCGGCAATAGGGCGTCCACTTGGTAGCGGTGACGAGTCATCAATGCCCAAATAGGCAAGCTTAAGGTCTCATCGGGAGATTGCGATAATGAGGTTTTGACCAGCCGCATAGCAGCGACACCATCGACCAGCGAGTGATGAATCTTAAAATATAAGGCAAATCGCTCTGGCGCTTCTGGTGACTGTGGCAAAATACCTTCAATGATATGACATTCCCATAGTGGCTTGGCGCGGTCCAGCAAGCGGCCATGCTCTTTGGAGATGTACATGAGCAGCTCGCGGATTCGTGCAGGTTTAGGAAGGGCGATATGACGAAAGTGATGATCAACATCAAAGTCTTCATCCGTCTGCCAAAAAGCTAGCTTTTCAAGGACTTGATTAAATGGAAAGGCTGGCGGTATCGATGAGGTTTGCATCTGACGCACCAGTTGATAGACAAATTCTTTATCGACGTCTTTTGGGAGCTCAAACAAAAACAGCCCTCCCACATGCATGGGCTGTTTTCGTGACTCTAATAATAAAAAGAGCTGGTCGACTGCGGTTAACAATCGCATGAACATTCCTTAAAAATGACCCAAAATGGGTATAAATCTTTCAAATGCTGTTTCTTCTCGTCCTGAGATTGCCTTAATACTTAAGTAAGTGGCAGCATTCCCCTATAACATCCTTGTCTTAGATCAGCCAAACGAGGCTTTTTCTCCATCAATAACCACCAGTATGGATCTAATATAATATGGCTTGTTAAATACAAACACTCATCTATAGCCACTGGCTTTCAAGCTGATACTTTAAGCGAGAGACAGGTATAAAGTCACTAATCAACAAGTCATAAAAGACTCAAGGTGACAACAATGTCCTCAGTAATTCTGGAGCAAGCCTTGAGTCTGTCATTTATAGGTCGTTTATGGATAAGTTATCTTGTTACTGAAAAAAGTAACCTGTTTGCGGCGAGCTGGCTCGAGCCATTTGGCGCATAGGCATCCGGCCTGCAAAATGAGCGGCTCGCCCTGCCAAAATGGCATGTCTCATAGCTTGCGCCATCATAACGGGGTCCTTAGCATAAGCGATAGCTGAGTTCATCAACACCCCATCACAGCCCAGTTCCATAGCAATTGCCGCATCAGAGGCAGTGCCAACACCAGCATCGACCAGTACAGGCACAGAGGCATTATCGATGATCAAGCTAAGCGTATGCCGGTTCAGCAGTCCCAGTCCTGAGCCAATTAAGCTGCCTAAGGGCATGATAGCGACGCAGCCCATACTCTCAAGCTCCTTGGCAACTATGGGGTCGTCAGAGGTATAAACCATGACATCAAAGCCATCGTCAATAAGCGTCCGTGCTGCGCTGAGTGTCTCAGTAATGTTGGGGTATAAGTTATCTTTATCGCCAAGCACCTCAAGCTTGACTAAGTTGTGACCATCCAACAACTCTCTAGCCAATTGACAAGTTCGTACTGCAGTATCGGCATCAAAACAGCCAGCAGTATTGGGCAAGATAGTGTATTTATCGGGTGAAATAACATCAAGTAAGTTTGGCTGATCGGTGTGCTGCCCGATATTGGTGCGCCGAATAGCGACAGTCACGATCTCAGCGCCAGAGGCCTCAATAGCGGCGCCAGTTTCTGTCAGGTCTTTATACTTGCCAGTACCTACGAGTAATCGTGAAGAGAAACTTCGCTGGCCTATCTTTAATACATCGTTAGTCAATGCTGAATCTGCAGATTGAGAGGAGGTGGTTGTATCAGTCATAAATTATTACCATTAAAATGAGTAAAAATAGATAAAGGTAAGCCAATAAACTCTTACAGAACAATAGCTTTATAAAAATGATGAGTAAACCTAAACGACATTCAAGCTGGTATTCTAGCGCTATTTTTCCCTAATAAATCATCTTATTGGTGCTCGGTTACCTTATTAATAAAAATTATTGATAAAGCAGACTATCAGCATAGGTAGTATTACGGCAAAGCATCACGCTATAATCAGCTAATCACTATTTAATTAGGTGCCTGTCAAAGATTGTAGGCTTAAAATTCATTATAACAAATCCTATCCTCTTACTTAGACCGATTACTCATATTAACGAAATCAGCTAATATATGTCGGCTATTAAGATTCTTTTGCTTAAACTGAGCCTTTATTATGTTGTTACTACCCTATAGCTTTTCAAAAAGACACAAACTATTGTCTATTCCTAATGTTGATCCTCAGCAGCCATCAACGTTGGTAATAACCAATGGCACACCACTGCCTGCTATCAATGAGGCGATGCGTTTTTTGAGTGAGCAGGGGATTAGCGAGCAGCCACAATTTGAGAGTGTGAGCGAAGATGAGTTCGAAAAGCGGCTAGCAGCGGCTTATGCGGGCAATACAGGAGAGTCGCAGCACATTGCCGCTGGACTTGAAGACCATCCAGATTTGGTCAGCTTGGCCGATAGTGTGCCCGAAACTGAAGATCTAATGGATCAGCAAGATGACGCGCCGATTATTCGCTTAATTAATGCGCTGTTATCCGAGGCTATACGCTTAAATGCTTCAGATATTCATATTGAGACTTTTGAGAAGCGGCTTGTGGTTCGCTTTCGCGTGGATGGTGAGCTCAAAGAGATTGTCAGCCCTAAGCGCCAGCTAGCACCGCTACTGGTCTCTAGAATCAAGGTTATGGCTAGACTAGATATCGCCGAAAAGCGAGTACCGCAAGATGGCCGAATCAGTCTGCGCCTTGCAGGTCGTGAGGTGGATGTTCGAGTCTCAACCCTGCCCTCAAGCTTTGGTGAGCGAGTGGTGATGCGCCTCCTTGATAAACAGGCGGGCCGGCTGAACATGACTTATCTTGGTTTATCAGACAAAGATTATACTGAGCTTAAGCAGCTCATTCACCGTCCGCATGGCATTATTTTGGTGACAGGGCCGACGGGATCGGGTAAGACTACTACCCTGTATGCGGCGCTTACTGACCTCAATGATCAGACCCGCAATATCTTAACCGCTGAAGACCCTATTGAATTTCAGCTTGATGGGATAGGTCAGACTCAGGTCAATAATAAGGTGGATATGACCTTTGCTAAGAGTCTTCGCGCCATGCTACGCCAAGATCCTGATGTGGTAATGGTCGGTGAGATTCGTGATCTTGAGACTGCCGAAATTGCGGTGCAAGCCTCATTGACTGGGCATCTGGTACTATCCACATTGCACACCAATACTGCCATTGGTGCAGTGACTCGGCTACAGGATATGGGGGTAGAGCCGTTTTTACTCTCATCCTCCCTTATTGGGGTAGTGGCGCAGCGACTGGTACGTACCTTGTGCCCGCACTGTCACTCATGGCAGCCCGCTGATCCTGAGCAGGCCAAGCTATTTAGTGAGATTAACATAAGCACACCGCCGGCAATTCAATTGCCTAAAGCTAAAGGCTGTGAGAAGTGTAATCAGTCAGGATTTAAAGGTCGAACAGCGATTTATGAAGTTGTTCCTGTGGATGATACCTTGCGGCAAATGATCCATAGCAATACCGCTGAGTTTGACTTGGAAGCTTATGCGCGGCAAAAGACCCCGTCAATTCGTGCCGATGGGCTACGAAAAGTACTCGCGGGCAAGACCACACTTGAAGAGGTATTGCGCGTGACCAAAGAGAGCAGCCAAGGTTATGTGGAAAGTCACGAAAGAGTAAGCTGAGATTGTATCATTCAGCTTTTTAATCTTACTTTAGGCAACTTAGGCGCAGCTCTTACAATCTCTGTAGTGATGTATCGAGGGTACGCCCTATAAGCTAGAAAGGCGCTTATCAGTCGCATACCCATGTATAATGCTGCTTAGTGATAATGTCTGGGAGCGACATAGCATCGCACCCACTAAATTAGTGGGTTGGTGGATTATTAATTGGTAATGACGTAGCGGCTATGATGCAGTAGTAGCTGACTGACCTGTCTGGCGTGCCTCAAGCTCTGACTTGGGAATCCACGCCCATATCATCTCGACGCTGATCGGTTCACGATCGCTATCAGACTCTCGATCATCAATGACACAAGGGATGACCATCTCGCCCTTTGGCGTGTCCAAAATATGTTGGCGCTGCTCGTCACTGAGAGTGGCGATAGCCGCTACTTGGCCTTTTTTAAGAGGGCGATAAAAATTCACTTGGTAAGATTTGACCAATAGTACCCGATCGGTAGGTAGGTTTAAGCCTAGGATAAAGCCAGTGGCCGTTTCAGCCAATAAGGTAATAGCGACAGCATGGATAGTGCCAATATGATTCTGTACTGATTTGTCATTATTTAGGCTAACGACTACTTGATTTGGGGTAACGGTCTCGTAATACACGCCTGCCGTTCCTACAAAGGGCACTACTTTGCCAAAGGCCTTAGACAGTACGGAGGATCTGACGCTGGCTGGTAAGTATTTTGTCACGCTTAAAAACTTGGTAAATTGATTGTTTATTGGCTTTAAGTTGCTGGTTGGTGCTGAGTAGGAGGGCGTTTTGGTCTCCGTAAGAGTACTAACAAGTTTCTTGGGTAAATTATTGATGGGCCCTAGCATATGGTCTCCTTTTCGATGCTTTTTATCTACTCATCTACTACAACTATAAGGATCGCTCGTACATTGAGACCTAGTCAAGGGTCGTTAGCAGCTAGGTTCTTATAGAATGATCGGTGAGGTGTACAGTAAAATGATAATCTATAGGTATTATCGTAGAATATACGGGTAAAGTCTAATTTGTCATTTGCAACAAAAAAGCGATTAAGAGGTATTATTATTAACACGCAGTCAACGGCAAGCGTCGCTCAAGGTGAGTTGTCACTCGGAATGCCGACCGCTCCTACCAATATCATATTTACAGGTGTCGCCGGTACGGGCAAGACACACCAACTTTTGCAACTGCAAAAACAGTATGATGAGACGCTAGTAGTGACCCCTGATAAGCTTACCATTCAAGAGCTTCAACACTACAGTTGGCGTGATATCATCTGTGCAGTACTGCTAATAGAGGATCGCACGATGACGGTCCCTGAGATGATGCGCCATCCTTTGATTCAAGCCAAAATAACGGCCAATGAGCGAACGGATAATGTCAGTCAAACGCTATGGGTGCAGCTTAATACGCATGCGCATCCCGACTCTAAGACGGTGCGATATTCTCAGCGCTCTGCCAATTATTATTTTGATAAAAATGCCGATGGTACTTGGTATCTTTTAGCAGAAGTCAAAGACGTGCTAACCGATACCCTAGCACCAATTTTGATACTCTATGAGACATTGATGGAGACTGGCGCGACAGCCTCACCCTCGGTTATTGCTCGCAGCAGTTTGGTGAGCTTTCATCAAGCTTATGGTTACGAAGAGTTCGTTGAAGGTATTCGGCCTGTGATAGGCGCGCATGGTCAGATCAGCTACCAGATTCAACCTGGGGCCTTCTTGAAGCTGTGCCAAAAGGCGGCAAAAGACCCAAATCATCGTTACGCCATGCTGATTGATGAGATCAATCGTGCCAATGTGGCAAGGGTATTTGGTGAGCTTATGAGTCTTATTGAGACGGATAAGCGGGCTGGTCAGACCAACGCGATGCAAGTCAATCTGGCTTACTCTGGCCGACCTTTTACCGTGCCTAGCAATGTCGATATCTATGCCACTATGAACAGTCAAGATCAGTCGCTGGCGTCACTAGATCTCGCATTTCGTCGGCGTTTTCGTTTTATAGACTGTGCGCCAAATCCGCAGCTATTACCCATTATCTGTGTCACTAAAGATGCCTCAGCGGACTCTGAAGCCTGTCTCGATACCGCGAATAGTCAAGACGACAGCCATATAGATCTCGGGCGGGTGCTGGCTGGTATCAATGCGCGAATCTGTCAGATACTGGGTCAAGATAGCCAACTTGGACACGCATTTTTGCTGTCAGTGACAAGTTTAGCTGAATTGCAGTCCGTGTTAGTTCAGCAGATAATACCGCAGTTGGCGCAGATAGCGGGCGGCCAAGTAGCGGTGTTGCATTACTTACTCAACGACAGTGACTGTCCTTGCGAGCGTCAATTTATTCATGATCAACCTATGGCACTACCCAATCAAGACGACGGTTACGAAAGCCATCACCATCAGGGGAGCAATAGCTTAGCAGACGCTGGCTCTTTTTATCAGGGAGAAGGAAGGCATGAGCCTATTGGCATGACAGCGTCAGTGGCTCAAGGCAGCTTAAGTCAGTCAGCTCTTGGCGCGAGTTCTGGTTTTTGGCTCAATCCTCATTTGCTGCATCTAACGGGTGCTTTTCGATATGCGAGTAGCTATCATCAGCTTTATTAATCACTCTACTATCCGTTCTTCTATCCACTATCAGGGGCGCAGCTTTGTTGAGCCTAACGACTTTGCTTGGACTTATGGCGTTACGCTTAGTCGAATGTCACCAACAGCTGTGCTGTTAATACAGCTTTTAACACGGCTATGTTCAACGCTGCGGTTACTTGCAATATGAGTCCCATCATTAGTGTCTTTGAGCACCAGCAGCTTACGGCACGAGACTTCAGCGTCGCTAGTGACTTTGACTGGCTTATTGAGCAAGATTTCGAGGTGTTTGGTCTGCGTCGTCAGCAAGGCCAATGGTGTTTGACGGTACGGCAGTACTTAGGGGTAGTGCGGTTACCAAGCGGTATTTTACTAGAGATACTGCCTAAGATTGCCAAGCCAACCAATAAAACGCTCAATAAGCCCTTGGACAAGCAAGAAGGGGAGGCAGCGCAGCTTCAGCGAACCAGAGTCTGGGTTCAACAGATGCTACGGGATATTAATGAGCATGATAGTGCTAAGTTAAAGACCAAACATTTCGAGCAGCTCAGCGAGCAGTTGGGATCATCTTTTACGGCAGCACCCTCATTATCTGAATGGCTGCTCAATGAGTTTATTACCCTTATGATAGGCTATTTGCCACTAAGGCAATACGAGCAGGAGACGCAAAATAACGCCTGTCTACAAGGCAAATTACTGATTAAAAAACAGCTTCAGCATAATGCTCATCAGCCGCATCGCTTTTTTAGTGAAAGCAGCCAGTTCACCCAAAGCTTAATAAGCAATCGGTTCATAAAGCAGGCTTGGCAGCAGCTGCTAGCGCTTGTGTTGGGTCAAGATCACAGCTATCGCCTGCCAGACTCTTCTCAATCGCCAAGCTCTCAATATAGTTCACTAGCGCTGGCTAAAGGCGATACACCTCACCGGTACGGGTACTCAAGTCCAAATCTGCATCTGGTATCAGAGCAGTGGCGAGCTATCGATATACTGTCTAACATTGAGTGGCAACGGTTGGATACCAGCTACACCCAAGCTCAGGCCGAGGTCAGGGCCGCTCCAGTGAGCTTTAGGCAAAAGCAAAAGGGCATCAGGCTGTTGGCTTTTGCACATTGGCTACTTAGCGTCAGCACGGTCACACAGTCGGCTGGGGTAGGGATTGAAGAGCGACAGCCATTCCGAGGTCATACTAGAGCAGCCTCATTACAGTTGTCGCTGTTTATTAACATGAATCATGCTTTTGAGAGGTGGGTGGAGACGACACTAAGACGTGAAATTGCTGAGCAAGCGCCTAGTTATCAAGTCGCTGCTCAACTGCCGCGTGTTTGGTTGGTTGACGATACGGGTCAGCCATGTGTAACGACCATTACCGACTTGCTGCTAAGTTACAATAACCAGCCTAGACTAGTTATCGATGTTAAATGGAAAAGTATTCATAGCAGCCGCGATATCAGCGCTGGTGATGCCTATCAGCTTGCTGCCTATGCGCAAGCTTATGGCGTGCGCAAAGTATGGTTAGTATATCCCTATGTAGGAAGTAATGAGTCAGCAGCAGCGCACGCTCATCAGGCGACAGCTTCTCAGCGCGCGCCAGTTAGGCTTAAGCCTAACCTTAATAATACTGTCCACAACAGTGCTGATAATGGCGCTTGTGCTGATTTTGAGATTTGGCTTATCCCTTTTGATGTCACCCTAGGTAGGATTGCCACGCCAGATCAGAAAAAAGATGATAAAATTTTTTAAAAAGGTGTTGACAGCACACTTAATTCGCCCTAAAATGTGCACCTCGATAGCGATGATGACCTTGATTAATAAGCAGGCAACTTGCTTAGTAAGAAGAGATTAATCATCTATAACGAATATCGGAGTGTGGCGCAGTTTGGTAGCGCATCTGGTTTGGGACCAGAGGGTCGTAGGTTCGAATCCTATCACTCCGACCATTTTTAAGAGCCTTACAGGCTTTTTTTTATGTATAATAGTTTTTCTTTAGTGCAAATTTTATAAGCAAAACTATCTGCATAAAGAGTCCTTAAGAGCGCCTGTAGCTCAGTTGGATAGAGCATCTGCCTTCTAAGCAGGTGGTCGCAGGTTCGAATCCTGCCAGGCGCACCATTTAGCCTGCAAGTCATGCCTACTCTTGGGCAGCTTATAGTTATATCAGTTATATCAGTTATGGCGGCTGTAGCTCAGTTGGTAGAGCCCCGGGTTGTGATCTCGGTTGTCGTGGGTTCAAGTCCCATCAGTCGCCCCAATTTTTATACCTCAAATTCTCTTTAATCTTAATTGATTTCCTGTACCATCCTTTGCTACTAGTTAATATTGTTTTTTTTTACATATTTACTACAAGTCATGATAGTTAACTTTTTAACTCTCCTTTTTTAGATTCAATCCTAAGATTATTCTATACTTAGCCGCTCGGTTAATACCCTGAAGTTTATAAGTTTTTGCCTATTTTTTCGTTACGCCATCTATAGTTTCGGTCTCTTTAAACCTAATGAGACTTATCTTTTATTTCATCGAAATATCCAAAGTAGGCTAGTGTTATGTGTAATTAGTCGTTATTATATTTGTAGCTTGCTTATTATAGTTTTGCCTTTGAATGACTTAGCAAAAAAATTATTTGTCTCATCGTTTTGATTTTTATTTTAAATAATGGATTGTATTTAGTTTAACTTATTGTTTTTATTGGTCTTTAGTCTGGTCTAGATTAAGAGTGGGTCAGAGATTAAAGTTTCAAAATTTGAGTTTATCTTTTCAGAGTTTTCAAATTGCCTAAGGGCAAATCAGACGGTCGTATACCCAATCTACTTATTATATAAATAGGGCTTTTTTATATTTATGGGTAATAGGCGTGAGCATCAAATTTTTCTAACATTTATTTAAGCAATTAACTGCGTAATCAAGCGGCTGATGTTGTTAGCGTATGAAAGTTTTTATGTTTTGTCCATGATTGAACATTTAACTTGTGCGCTTGCGGCAGGGTAGTTTAATTTGCAGACTTGAGTTATTTCGCTAGTTGTAAAGGATATCATTGATGGACACGCTGAGTACTCTATTAGAGAATATACATCTATATGAGACAAAATATTATCGTTTGAA
This sequence comes from Psychrobacter pygoscelis, assembly GCF_004335015.1. Classification (GTDB taxonomy): domain Bacteria; phylum Pseudomonadota; class Gammaproteobacteria; order Pseudomonadales; family Moraxellaceae; genus Psychrobacter; species Psychrobacter pygoscelis. Next base: position 432,514 of record NZ_RQRU01000002.1, on the reverse strand, counting down.
AACTTGTGGTCAGTGGTCCTATTCGATAACCAAAAAAGATGTTATATTTTTTTATTTAGTAGAGTCTGGAGAGTTTTGTATAGAAGTAGAAGGGAAGTCTAGACTTGCTCGGCAGGGCGATATGATTATGCTCTCGAACTCCTACTCCCATATCTGTCACGAGCCATCAGCCAGCAGCAAAACCCCAATATCCCTCGATCAAATCCTAACTCAGAGTACCGAAGAGCCTATCGTTATCAACGCCAGCAGTGCTGAGAATGCTGCTATCATTTTGATTGAATGCAAATACGATAAAGAAGTAACCCGTCCCTTATTATCAGCTCTGCCCACCATCTTACCTGATAGCGAGACTCAAATACAAAGTCGATTTGTGGTGATGGAGTCTGGCTGTAATTTTCTGTCTTTAGAGTCTTCGCAGCAGCGTATCGGTAAGACGGCGATGATCAACAATCTGGCCGGTATTCTAATGATTGAATGTCTACGGACTTACATTGAGCAATTGCCAGAGGCGACGGACAACTGGTTGATGGCTATCAAAGATCCTTACCTTGCCAAGGCATTGGCGGTCATGCATGACGCGCCCAATGAGAACTGGACCATTCATAAGCTTGCTGAAGTCGCAGGCATGTCAAGATCAAGCTTTGCTGAGCGCTTCAAAGAAATCGTGGGTGTGCCGCCGCTGACTTATTTAATCGACTATCGACTGCGCTTAGCAGCACGTTACTTACGCTTGCAGCAGTATAGTATTAGCCGTATTAGTGAGCTGGTTGGCTATGCTTCTGACTCTACCTTTAGTCAAGCATTTAAACGAGTTTATGGCGTATCGCCTAGAGCCTATCGTCAAGAGCATCAAAAAGTCGGCTCGGTGAAGTAATTAGGGTCTTAAGGGTTGCCTGCCAATTATTCTTTGGATGCCCCTCTATGTTGCCTAATATTGCGATAAATTAGTCCGTAGTAAAGATAGTTAACCTGCACTCGATATGACCTCAACGTATCGGCCTTTAATAGATTTTATTAAAAATAGCCCTTGTTGAAGCAGCCTTATAGTAAAAAACGCGATTGTGGAGAATTCTGCTTTCGCGTTTTTTATGGCAATTTTTTGAAGGTTTATATCAGTACCTCGCAACCTATCCGCTATAAACAGCACTGGCTATATCAATTCCTGATTAAAGAGCGACTATACAATTAACAACGAGCATCGCTTTTAGAAGCTGATAACGTTAATGGTATAAAAGGTGTATCATGATACTATCCGTGTCAAAGGCCAAGATAAGCCGCGCTAAAATAGTATTGAATGCAATATTTAGCTGTCATTAGGGATTCACATTAAAGTCATTATGGCCTGACTAGGGATAAGCTATACCGGCCCGATTTAAGCTTCGCTTACATCATTTCATGACTTCTAGGTAATAAACTCTACCAGTTACTGGTGAAAGCGCAATAGGCTGACTTTTTGCTTCATGCAAAATTGGGCAACTAATGGGATAACTATATTTAGTCGGTCCTAAATACAGTCGATTCCAAATAAAGTGCAGTCGTTGTATTATGCAGTGGAGCTGGTATAAATCTTTCTGGCTTGCTGCGGGCATGCTGATGGATGCTGCAACAATTCATGCCAGTACTGTTGTATGGTTTTGTAAGTAATAACTATAGTTGGGTATCTATGGTGAAGTGACATTGGATTCTAACTTTATTTCTTTTTTGGTTTAGCTTTTTTTTCTAAATAGCATAATCATGCTATTTTCTATGATTTCGCTACTACTTAATATGCCAATTAGCGTCACGGGTATACGCAATATACCTGGATATCCATTAAGGGGGTTTTATGAGCAGGCCATCTATAATAGCGCAGCAAAATAGCGCAGCAGGCAATAAAAAGATGAACGGCGACGATGGTAGTGCTGAAACCAATAATGCTAGTACTGATACCTTAACAGATAGTACTTTAATGACTCTAAATACTACAGATCCTGAGCTGAGTAAGTCTGAGCTATTAGCGGCATTTACTGTCTCAGCGTTACCCGTTCAGAAGCTTAATGACAGCACGCATAACCAAACAACTACTGAACAAAGATTGGCGCTATATCAACGTCAGCTAGTGCGAACACGTCAATTATACTCAGCATCAGTGCAGTCACGCCCGACCTATTTGGTACAACGGCTAAAGTCACAATTTGATGAGTATCAGCATTTTTTGATGTCAATATCTCTAGACAAGCGAGGCGTTGTGGATACTGAGATGCTGCAAAGATTATGGCAGCAGCTGCATATTGTCGATGATATTATTGAAGATATCATCCGGCATATGCCCGCTCAGCAGCCAGCAGGTTGGCAGATTACCACTCAAGGTCGTAATTATCTAAGGTTGCCGACAGTAGGGCGTTTGCGTCAAGATGAGCCAGTTGCCGATCAAGGCAGCTTGGTGAGTTATGTGTTGGCCCATTTTGGCGTGATGAGTTACACCTATGATCGCAGTTATTATATCGGCCATGTCTTGGGTTATCTATTTTGCTGCTACTTCTGTGCCCATCTATCTATTACCTATGGTGTGACACCGCTGGCTCCTAACGTGGTTCAGGACTTTGATTATGCCAGTCTTGAGACGCCCAAGATGGTGAGACTGCTGCAAGCTTTAGACGGCTATTGTAAAAAACGTATTTATCAGTTGGCCGTCATTTGTGCGCGATTAAGCTACTATGCTACCGACAGGCGTATCGAAAAAATGCTAATCGCCGAGGTCAATGACTTTGATAAAAAGCTGCAACAAAGCCATCTTGATACCCTGCTTAGCCAAGGCATGATGCCAGAAGCACGAGAAAGTGGCCATCCTTCGATATAAAGTTTTAGGGCATGACATAACCGCTAAAACAAGATAGCAAGGTTAAAATAATAGTCCACTCTACCTTAGGCGAAGGGGCATAACTTGTGTTAGTCGCCACAACATTGTTGCCAAGCTGACAAAGATACATTAGGCTTATCGTGCTAAGACAAGTCGATCTTAATCATTACTGTTCTATTTATACTTACTAGGGTGTGTTGTCAATTGACTCATGAAGTTTGCAATGAGAGTTTTGAATGAGGACACGCTTTTATTGTTCATAGGAATCGCGGCTGATGCCTGCTTATCACTTTAAGGCTTTAGATCAAAAGGGCAGCGTACAAAAGGGGCTGTTAGAGGGCGATTCTGCGCGGCAGATTCGTCAGCAGCTCCGAGATAAAGCATGGTTGCCTGTTGAGGTCATGGCCGTTCAGGACAGTTCAGGCAGCCGTAGTAAAAACCGCTACAAAAAACCTTCCGCCTATGAGCTTGCCCTACTGACGCGGCAGTTATCGGTACTGCTCGCTGCCGCGATTCCTCTAGAGGAAGCACTGGCTGCAGTGGCTAGGCAATCACCAAAGACACACATCAAGTCGCTGATGCTGGCGGTGCGCTCCTATGTCTTAGAAGGCTTTAGTTTGGCCAATGCTCTTAAGCAAGCCGCTAGCTTCCCCCCTTTATATATTGCTACTATTGCCGCTGGTGAGAAGTCTGGTCATCTAGACCTTATCTTAAATCAGCTGGCGGACTATACCGAAAACCGCTTTGCCCTACAAAAGAAAATCCAAGGGGCAATGATCTATCCAATCGTACTGATGGTCATGGCAGTCGCCATTGTCATGGGTTTGATGAGTTATGTCGTGCCCAAGATTGTCAAGGTCTTTGAGCAGTCAGAGCAAGCGCTGCCTTGGATTACCCAAGTGGTACTCGGTATCTCCAATTTAATCACTCAGTGGTGGTGGCTGATGCTACTGGTATTGGCGCTGCTAGTGGTGTTGTTTTACCGATTTGCTAAGACGCCCGCCGGTACTTTAGCGATCGATAGCCTTGTACTAAGGCTACCTATTTTAGCCAGACTATCGCGCAGCCTTAATTCAGCACGCTTTGCCAGTACCATGTCTATATTAGTCCGATCTGGGGTACCGCTTATTGAAGCTTTACGAATCGGTGCTGCGGTCACCACCAATAGTCATATTAAAAAGACCATTATGCAGGCGGCCGATAGGGTTACCGAAGGGGCGAGCTTATCGAGTCAATTAGAGCGCTCTAGCTACTTTCCACCGATGATGGTGCAGATGATAAAAAGTGGCGAGAACTCTGGTGAGCTAGAAGATATGCTCAGCCGCGCGGCCAATATGCAGGAAGCAGAAGCGACCAACTTTATCAGTACTTTACTATCATTGTTAGAGCCATTAATGCTGGTACTAATGGGGGTTATCGTTATGATTATTGTTATGGCTGTTATGCTGCCTATCGTCAATATGAACGATCTGGCGGGTTAGAGCAGTGAAGATGTGGGCTACGATTATAAATGAGCTTTACAATTAGAGTTGCCTTTAATGATATTGGCTGATTATTTGCTCGCTTTTTGCTCAATTTATTACCCTTTATTATGCTCTCAGCTTGCTTGATTTTATCTCATTGTTTGAACAATGTTGATAGCATTCCAATATGATAATCTATACTGTCATTACTCACTGTGCTTCGTTATGATAGCCATAGATTGGGTTTACTTTTAAGCTCAGGTTCTATACTGAATTTAGCAGTATTGCCCTAACCATTGTTATCTCCATTACCTTTAGGATTCACTATAATAATTTTAAGAGTACCCCTATGCAATATAAGTCAATGCAAGATAAGACCAATAGTGTAAGCGCCTCTCGCCATTTTTCAGCGACTCCTGCCAATCAGCGCCATCGTAAAATGGCTCCACTAAGCCAAGCTGGCTTTACCCTAATTGAGATTATGGTGGTTATCGTTATCTTGGCGATTTTGGCAGGGTTGGTAGTACCCAAGGTCGTGGGGCAGAGTGATAAAGCTCGAATTAAGACCACGGAAACTGCCTTGGCTACCGTGTCAAATGCCTTAGACATGTATAAGGTTGATAATTCGCGCTATCCCACTACTTCGCAAGGTTTGGCGGCATTAAGCACGCCACCAGCTGAAGCCAAAAACTACCCAGAAGGCGGCTATATCAAAGGTACGCCGACTGATGGCTGGGAGAATGAGCTTCAGTATGTCTCGCCAGGGTCAGAGGGTCGTCCTTATGACTTATTCTCACTAGGCGCGGATGGGAAGCAAGGCGGCGAAGGCCAAGATGCAGACATTTATGCTAGATTATAACCTTGATTGCTATACCCCTCCCTTCTTTTTTTAGACCATTTAAGTTTACACTGCTACCGGCTTTACGGCTTATCCTTAACGGCACCAGCTCAAAGGATAAATGGGTAAAGCCGGGTTATTAGTTAGTCTATTAGATTAAGCATTTAAGCCTAGAGACTAATAGATGAAGACTGAATAAAGGCTATTTTTTATAGGGAGTCTAGCGCTTGATATGAGTGTCCGCCCAAGTAGCTTGTCGTGACGGCAGTGTTGAGCTGAAATTTTGATAATATTAAGAGTTATTGTTTAGGGTCTATTGCCCTATTAATAGTGTCAACGCTAATGATATTAATCTGTAATCGGTAGTAAGAACCATGGTTAGATTTTTTCACGTAGTTTCGCTATTTGTGCTTGCCACATTCTATTTACCAATCGCTGCACAAGCAGAAGGGTTAAGCGACCTTTTTAGCACCGCAAGCGATAGTCAAAAAAGTAAGTTTTTACCCGTCGAGCAAGCCTTTAAGGTAACGGCTGATACGGCAGGTACCAAGACCAATGCTACTTTAACAATCAATTTTGATATTACGCCTGGTCATTACGTCTATAAGGATAAGGTTAAGCTTAGCTTACCTGACGGTGTCACTGCTGAATCACTTAGTTTTAATCAGTCTGCTCAGTTTGTAGATGATCCACAATTTGGCCGAGTGCCTGTCTTTGATCAGCGCTCTGTTATCGCCACTACCACTCTCACGAATGCAGGTGCCGCGGCTATAGATAACGCGCCTGTCACGATTACTTGGCAGGGATGCGCTAAAGCAGGGCTGTGCTACCCACCAGAAAAAATCAAAACTACAGTAACTCTTGCTACGCCTGCAAAATCCGCTGCTAACGCAGCAGTAAATGATACGGCTAAAGCAGCTGCGGTTAATGCTAATGGCTCTAATAGTCCTAAGCTAGCTGCCCAAAGAGCCAGTGAGGTGTCTGCAACATCCACTGCAGCTACAGAAAAACAGTCAGCACAGGCGACAGCAGCGCAGCAGCCAGATACCGATCAAGATAGCTCTAACCCATTGCTAAATAATACTGAGTCGAGCCTAGATAGCGACATCGAAGCTGATGAGAACCGTACAAATGGTCCTGATGAGCAAGAGGGCATAAACGACTTAGACTCTCAAGATGACTCAGCGCTTATAGCGACTGCTATAGAAGAGAGTTCCTCGTTGGATAATGATGGGCAAGTAAGTCAGTCACAAGCTCAATATAACAGTGCCACTACGCAGAGTGATAGCACGTTGGTTAACCAAGATCCCTTTGGTCTCGGAACCCACCCTTGGCTGGCCCTAGGCCTGTTATTTTTGGCGGGTCTGGGTTTGGCGTTCACCCCTTGTGTGTTACCCATGCTACCTATTGTTGCCAATATCGTGGGCAATCAATCCAATCCGACACCCAAAAAAGCTGCAATATTGACCAGCAGCTACGCACTCGGTGTGGCGACTGCTTATGGTTTTCTCGGTGCTATTATCGCTGTTTTCGGGCAGTCTTTGGGTATTATTGGCTGGCTACAAAACCCCGTAATTTTGCTTAGCTTTGCGGCGGTCTTTATCCTATTAGCCTTATACATGTTGGAGCTGGTACCTCTACGATTACCGCTATCGATTCGCAACAAGCTGACGGCCTTTAGCGATGCAGGGAATAATAAGCTTGGTAGCGCAGGCGGCAGTCTCATTGCTGGGTTTTTGTCTGCTCTAGTGGTCTCGCCATGTGTTTCTGCGCCGTTATTTGGTGCGTTACTGGCCGTCTCTACGATAGGTAATCCGCTCTTAGGTTTCGGGGCGTTATTTATGCTTGGTTTTGGCCTATCTGCCCCTCTAATTGTATTGGGTACTACCCAAGGCAGTATAATGCCTAAAGCAGGCGAGTGGATGAACTGGGTCAAGCAAGGGTTTGCATTGTTACTATTTGCTGTGGCTTTACTGCTGATTGAGCGGGTGTTTATCTCGTCATTTATGCTACTTATTTGGGCCGTATGGTTTATGGTAGTAGCAGTTTGGGCTTGGCAGTGGCGTCGTAGTGGGCAAATCTTGACGCGAGCACTGGGGCTTATTGCCGCAGTATGGGCTACGGTATTGGTGGTTGGTGCTGCCTTGGGTAATACTGATAGTCTACATCCCTTAGCCTCACTAAAGACACCTTCAGCGAATGTGCAACCGGCTACCGAGTCTGTAGCTACGCCATCTTCTGATACTCTATTAGCAGTCGATCAAGCTATTCACATTACCACCCTTGATGAATTAGATGCGATAACCGCTAAAACCGCTAAAGTAGTGGTCGATGTCACGGCCGACTGGTGTATTGAGTGCCGGATTATGGATAAGGCGTTATTTGCCTCGCCTCCTGCGCAGTTGACTGGTTGGCAGGTGGTCAAGCTCGATATTACTGATACTACTGCTGAGTCCAAGGCAATACTGGCACGTTATCAACTCTTTGGGCCGCCAGCGCTGCTATATTATATGGACGGTAAGCTGGTGGGTCAGCAGGTCGGTGAAACAGATCGTGATGCTTTTATTAACATACTAAGTCAGTTGCAGTCCTAGCGTTTAGAAAGTAGCTTTTTCTAGAGTAACTGCTTTTAAAGTAAGCGGTTAGAGAGTCGTTGGTTAGCCAACCATTGTCTAAAAGCTAACCAACGCGGGTGATTGAGCTTACCGCTGCGCATCTTACTGAATCGTGATTAATCTATAAAATTGACTTATACAAAGGTAACTGATGATAGTAATTCGAAGTATCGTAACTCAGGATGCGCCTATAGAGATGTTCTCAATAAAGTCACTTATGGTAGGGCTATTATTAGGGTCTGCATTACTACTAAGTAGCTGCTCATCACCTTCCTCTGATAGTCTGACTGCGCCTAATACGCCTAAGACGGGCAGCGAAGATACTGTAACAAGCCATGATAAAGCCGTCTCGGGTGCTCAATCAGAAGCAAGTCGCTGTCAAAACTCACTTATCGTTGAAGCGTTTCAAGCTCAGCGCTCTGGCGTGCAAGTCAAAGGCTGTGGCCGAGTTATCAAGCTGTTAGCTGATGATATAGAAGGCAGCCGCCACCAAAAGTTCTTGGTGGCATTGACTGGCGAGCAAGCCGCAAAGCCGCAAACTGTGTTGATTGCCCATAATATCGATCTGGCTCCACGAGTCGAGAGGCTAAAGCAGGGCAGTGAGATAGTCTTTTATGGCGAGTATGAATATAATGCCAAAGGCGGTGTGGTGCATTGGACCCACCGTGATCCGGCGGCGCGACATCAAGATGGCTGGCTAGAGTTTGAAGGTCAGCGCTATGAGTAAGCTTTCGCTGTTAAGACTGCTATATTGACTGGTTCTAACAGGGCGCAAGGTTGACTGGTGCAAATGACAATTAAACAATGGCAATCAAAAAATAACAATTAAACTTAGCGTCGAGGGTTAAGCCTAGACGACTATTGCTCGATGATATTCGCTAATGTTATGTTACTGACATAATAATCAATTATTCTATAATTTAGCACACCAACAATTTAGCTTATCAATGTTACCGCTAACATTTTAAAAATAAACAATTTTTCACCTTTGAACAATCATTATCTGTAGTGAAGACTTAGCAAAACTGCTAAAGTGGTACTTTACAGTCATGGTAAATGACTTCAATTAGCTGTCAGTAGTGGTTATGGTATAGGTACTAAGTAAAGTACTAAGCCCAAACAATTATATTGCTCTCATTAAACATAAATCAGCTAGCCAGTGGTTAGGGTAGAGGGCAATAGTCTGTTGCAGCTAATGACGCCACCACTAATAGTATTATAAAATAGTGATTATCGACTGAGTGTCTAACACGAAGGCCTTTCGCTGAGGGCGTCGTTTTCAGTGAAATTTAAGGAAACATATGAGCGATTCAAGCATTTTCGATAGCGTGATTGTGAATAGGTCTCTATCGAAGGTTACTCCGCAGCAAGTATCAGCGAGTCTAGTAGGCATTGCAGTAGTGCTAGGGGTCTCCTCACAGACTTTTGCGGCCGATAATATCGATGCGACGCAGTTGGCTTATCAGGATCAGCAGCCAGTCATGACCACAGACAGTAGTGGTCAAAGTCAGAATAGTCAGGTGGGACAGAGCCTACAAAATGAGCTGTTTTTCGAGTGCCGAAAAGTCAATGCTGAAGCCGCTCGTCTCGCCTGTTATGACAAGGTCGCTGAGCAAGGGCAGACGCCTACCTTCGTTGTGACTAAAAAGCCACTAGACATTGCTAGGACATTTCAGACCACTATTTCGGGTAATCCTCAAGTGGTATTAGCAGAAAATATAACGCCAATAAATGCTAACAGTCTAGACACTACGGAGGATAGCCTAACTATCGATGCGCCAGACGTGAGTGGTCATGCCTCTGAGTCAGTAAAAGATACTGATGAAAATGACCGGCGGATTTTAGCTAAGGTTGGCGTAACGCAAAATGAAATTGAAAAATATACGCCGTTAAGTCTGGCTTATGATCTTGATAAAAATAACGAGCGCGGTACATGGACGGCTCGACCTCATCGACCAATGTATCTATTACCGATTTATCTAAATGTAAAGCCAAACCGCGCACCTGAGACGCCGAATCAAAAAGCAGAAAATTTTAGCCCTAATGAGATGCGGGTTCCTGAGCTTAAGCTTCAAGTCTCGGTCAAAACAAAAGTCGCGGAAGATCTGTTCGATACCAATGCTGATATGTGGTTCGGTTACACCCAGCAGTCGCATTGGCAGGTGTTTAACGAAGACAATTCTAGGCCATTTCGAGCGACTGACTATGAACCAGAAATATTCTTGACACAGCCAGTAACCGCCACTCTACCTTTCGGTGGACGCTTAAGAATGCTTGGCGTTGGTGCAGTCCATCACTCGAATGGTCAGTCGGACCCTTTATCCCGCTCATGGAACCGCCTATATCTTATGGGCGGTGCTGAATGGGGTCGCTTTTCGGTTGTACCTAGGTTGTGGACGCGCGTTACTACTGACAACAGCAGTAAGCCTGATGACAATCCAGATATCACTGACTTTATGGGTTACGGGGATCTGACCTTCCTTTATGATTTTGAGAATAAAAAGACCCTAGGCGGCACACTACGCTATAACCCTAATACGCATAAAGGGGCGCTACAACTCGACTATATTCATCCTTTGTCTAACAATACCCATGCTTATGTTCAGCTGTTTCAAGGTTATGGAGAGTCGATTATTGATTACAATCATGAAAATACAGGTATTGGGGTAGGCGTGGTGCTCAGTGACTGGAAAGGACTATAGCTAGAAAGAATTGAGCAATATGAAAACCAGCGCCGACAGTATAAGATGATTGACAATATAAGGCGACAGTAACAATAGTCATGATAACACTACAACGCGAAGGACTACAGTGAGCCGCTGGCCTCCCTACCGACTAGGAATATGGCTGGCTGATCATTTGCGGTCGTGTTATCTATGCCATCTACATACTACTGATTATCCTCATCTAACTGACCAGATAAATTCCGCTAGTCAGTTGGATGGCTCTGTAGCCAGTAGGTTACTTTGTCATCAATGTCACCAAGCGATCACTTGGTTACCGCCTGCCTTTACAATTGATATTGCTCCTGCGCATACTCTTGTTATTCAGTCCGCTGCTTACTATATCTATCCAATCCAACAGGCAATCACTGCCTTTAAACATCGAGAGGATATGACCAAATTGCCTTTTTTGGTCCACGCCTTACGGCAAATCCCTCGGCCGAAAGGTTGTCATGGGCGCAATAGTGTCATTGTGCCCATGCCGACGACAGTACAGCGGCTGCGACGTCGCGGCTTCGATCCGGTGACTATCCTCACGCATTATCTCTCCCGGCACTGGCAGATACCTATTTGGCAAGGGGCGGTAAGGGTCGATAATACCGTCAGTCAGCAAGGACTTAGCCGAGCTGAACGCCTTGCCAATCTTGATACCGCCTTTGATGTTATTCAATCACCACCGAACGCTCATCTTCTATTATTTGACGACGTAGCGACAACGGGCGCGAGTCTGAAATCCTTAGCTCAGACTCTACTGAGTACTGGACACCACCATCAACTCTCCGCTTATGCACTTGCCCATGGTAATCCAGTGAAATAATGTTAATATTGTGTATACTAAACATCTGGCTAAGTGGTTGATAGCGAAATCTTTAATCACAAAGTAAGGTGACACTTATTAACGTTAAGTTTAATTTTGAGACTGAGTCCTTCTATAATTGGCCTCCTAAAGCTACCCCTGAAGGTATTTTGGAATAGATATTGCTGTTTATAGTGATAAATCAGCCTTTTAAAGTATCTATTGCTTCTAAGATAACTAAAATAGTGGATGATAGTCTTCAAAGTTAATCTGTTAATTCAATACAGGCTGTGATTCACTAGACTTAATGAAATGAACTAATTAAAGATTAATAATTAGTAGTCATTAATTTTGAGTCGTTAGCAAAAAGTCACATCAGCAAGGTTGATATCACTAGGCTTGCCTGACTTGATAATTCTATTATTAATGCGTGAGATATTTATTGTGGTTACTTGTCACCGACCGAAACCTGCGAGCGCCCAGCAACGTGGCTTCACGTTAGTTGAACTGATGGTCACGATAGCGGTACTGGGTGTTATTGTTAGTATGGCGGCGCCTAATATCAGTCAACAGATTGCCTCACAGCGGGTTAATAATAGCACTTCGATATTAGCGACTGCACTTAAGCAGGCTAAGTCAGAGAGTGCTATTCGTCGCCGCAATATAATTATGGAAATTGATTCGTCTGACAAGACTATTACGGTGAAAGACGGTAGTAATGAAATCGTTGAGTACCAGCTTAACAGTGCTAGTAGTGTCAAAATTGCTCCAGTAGCTCAGACTGAGATAACGTTTACCCCCAATCAACGGGTGGATTTTAAGAGCACTAATGCTGCTAATACCGCAAATACAGTGACTTATACTCTTTGTGATACTAATACTAATGTTACCCCCAAGCAAATTACTGTTAATGCTATTGCAAACATTAGTACCCAGACCGCAGGAAGCTGTCCATGAATCAGGCTAATAACCAAGTTGGCGTAGGGCTAGTAGAAGTGATGGTGGCGGTATTACTTCTTGCAGTCGCAGTCTTAGGCTTTAGTGCTTTACAATTGCGTGCTGTTAAGGCTACAGATGAGAGTCTAGTACGTACACAAGCGATGAGTATTGTAAGAGGGCTGTCTGAGAGCATGCGGGATAATACAGAGCAATTAGCAACTTATCAGACTGTAATCAATGGTAGTAGTACGACAGCTAGTAAAACTTGTAGCAACTTTGAAGATGCTAATAAATGTACTCCAGCGGAGATAGCAACAAAAGAAGCAATAATAGCTAAAAATGCTGCTATGGCTTCTGGGGTAAAGTTGGGTATAGCTGATTGTCCAAACACTGATGGCTTTGCCGAAGTGAAATGTGTGATTGCAGCGTGGAATGATACTAATGCTGCTTTCGGTAGCGAGGATAATGACTGTGCCACAACTTCTGGAATGTACAATACTAAAGCTTCTTGCGTAATAGTAGAGGCTTATTAAAATGAGTAAAATATACCCAAGAGCACAGTCCAAACTAAGTGATAAAGCATTTAGTGAGAAAAAGAATTTGGTTGTTAATTCAGAGCCACTACAATTAATATCTCCAAGCTATCGTCTAAGACAGCAAGGTTTTACCTTAGTAGAGCTTATGGTGTCGCTAGTGTTAGGACTATTGATATCTGCTGCTGTTATTCAAGTGTTTATCACCAGTCAGCGTGTCGATCGTATCCAAGCAGGTGGCTCCGATATTCAAGATAAAGCTATATTCGGAGTACAAGCAATAACCCGAAAGCTACGCTTGGCAAACCTTGGTAATGAAGGTCGCGAGATTAATGATACGACCCCTCAAGGTGGTATAGTACTAACAGCAGGGGATGCAACTGCTACTAATGTCAATGTGGCTATCACTAACGGTTTAAAAAATGGTTATTTAACCCGTAGTAATGATATGGCTACTGAAGGCAGAAACCGTTGGAATGGTACTCTAACTAACACTTCTGTGCCCAGCGATCAGTTGACCATTCAATATGTCAATGCAACTAATGAGCGTTTGTTTGATTGTGAGGGTACTGAGGTGGCAGTCGATGATCGAGTCATTGAGCGTTATTATCTTAAAGAAGGTACAGCTACTAATGCTGCAAGAAAAAACTTAAATTTAGTCTGTGACGCTGGTCGAATTGAGGCAGGGACACTCACGAATTTCGGCGAAACATCGCGTAACAGGTCTGCTGTTCTTATCGAAAACGTCGATCAGTTTAATATCCGTCTAGGTGTGCAAAGACTAGTACCTAGTACAGGAACACCGACGTATGAGCACGCTGAAATGACTGTAAAGGATTATATGGGTTTGTCAGGGCAGAAGCCGTACATTACCAGTGTTCGCTTTGCCATACTGGCACGAAGTACTGCCAATAGTCCTGAAGATAGTAGTAATACTTTCAAAATACTGGGTAGCGACCAGTCCCTAAAGGCTCAGGCTAATGCACCAAAATATCTACGACGGGTCTATGAGTCCACTGTCTTGCTACGCAATGCAAGGGTGGTACGTGTGATAGACAGTGCTACTAGCAGCGGTAGCAGTGCCGCAAGTAGCAGTAGCAGCGCCGCAAGTAGCGGTAACACTGGAAGTGGTGGTAGTGTTGGCGATGATGCTGGAAGTAGTCAGTAGTGTTTAATAGTTAGCGATTGAGAGTGTCTCATACTTAATGCCTTATAAGGATCAGCCGATCATGAAATCGATCCCTCAGTCATTCACATCTTCATTGCCCTCGGCTCAACGCGGCGCAGTATTGATTGTGGTTCTACTATTTTTGATCCTAATCACGGTCATAGGGGTCGTTGCGGTACGTAACAGTAGCACCGATCTAAAGCTTGCTACTAGTGATCAAATCGATACAGTATTAATCCAAGCAGCAGACAGAGCTAACAGCAAAATTGAACGAGCAATTAATGGCCCACCTGACTCAGAGACTTATCTACAGATTATGAGTCGTACGGGTATCATAGGGCGCTACGTTTTGGATGAGGATAATAGAGGCGATATTATTGACTTTTGTTATCGACCGCGCAGTAGATTTTTTAACATAGATAATGCAGTAGTAAGGCGTGGTACTGGGAAGCTTGTCAACAATACGACAGGGTATTGTGACCCACAAAATGCTGATGACTATACCAGTGCTCGCCAGACTACCATGACTCAAGTAATGATCAAGAATATTCCTGATATTGATGGACGACGGTTTTCTCAATATGCTTTAGGTAATGACAGTGCGCAGAATAACGCTACTAAGCTTAAGTTCGAGGTTTATTCAACGGCAGTACTTCCTGCATATGGTAATAGCAGCACCTCACAAGTTAGAGCTTGTTTTCAAAAAGATGCCTCCTCTAGTACAGATAGTGTCAGTCAGTGTATGGCAAATAATGGCATCCCTAGTAAGACATTGGTAGAAACTATCGTTGTCGAAAACCTCCAACGCTCTGAATACTGTCGTCTATTTGGTGGTAAGACAGTTGGCTCTACAAACAATTTATGCTCGAGCTCTTAATAGGCAAGCTATTAATTGCATATTCAGTGTTTAGTTAAGTAGCCTAGATGACGAATGGGTTTGAATCTTAAAGATAAGGCAAACTAATGAAAAATAATCTTAAATCAGTCTCACAGGTGGATAAGGTCGCTGTGCATAAGTCTGCGCCGAAATTGACTGTCTTAAGCACTGCTGTAATTTCTATCCTTTCTTTAGGAGTACAAACAGCAAGTAGTAAGGAAAATATTGGAGACTTGTCTATTTATCAGCCTGCGGCTACTGCCAAAACTAATCTGATGATGATGATTGATACGTCAGGATCGATGGGTATTAGCTCATTAGTGTTACCTAAAGATAATCAGTACGGTAGTCCAGGAGATGTTGATACCCCTCTGTGCGCTCGGAAAGCCAATCGTGAGATATCGGGGAATGGTAGAAATCCAAATGATGCTATTGATGAGTGGTACTATGACGCTCCAGCCGAATTAAAGAGCGTCACTATTAATGGCAGCTCTGTAAATTACTATTTAAGGGGCTGTTATAACAAGAATAGTGCTGGTGAATATCTTAATAGCAGTGGTGCAGTCGTCAGAGATAGGGCCTCAGCTGAGGTTATTTATGATCGACTGTCGCGATTAAAAGATGCCATGATTCCTTTGTTAGCTGATAGTAGCTTGAGTAACGATATCGTTATGGGGTTGGGGCATTTTTCCGCTAGAACACCATACAAAATAGGAGCTTCAGACAACTATTTAGTAGACAGTCATTCAGGAAGCATATTGGTTGAAGCAGCTGCACTACAACCTGCTCATAGGTATAAGCTAGCGCAGGCGTTGAATAGCTTTAAGTCCGTAGATGCATTTACTAATGAAGATGGCACACCCAACTCACTTCGTTATGTCTCTAGTTGGAATCAGCCTAATGAGTACAAGGCTTCAGGGGGTACTCCAACTACTCAGGCCTATGCAGAGGCTGGCGCTGCCATGTTGGGCACTACCACAGGGAGTATTTTTGCCGATTTCGGTCGTTCAAACACAGTGGATCTAGTCTATGATGGTTATGCTATTCTGCGTGACCCTCAAGGGCGCCAAACCTATTGGGTTTGTGTAGAGTCCGATAATAGTAGCAGGACTAATGCACTAGGTAGATCGGGCAATGTGGTTCAATGTGATAATTCTTGGCCAGTAATTACTAACTCTACAGGCTATGTTTCAGGGTCAAATACTAGCGGTAGTGATGGTCCCACTCGAGTCTATAATGAGAAAGGGGAATTGGTAACATATCCTAATGCCCCAATCTATCGTAATATTGAAAATGTTTGGGCTGCATTTAACAACCTTCCTGCTGGTTGGCGATTTGGAGGTTGGAAGAAGCTTCCTTATGAGCCATTAGACATTGAGCCTGTGACGGGTAAAGTTTGGTCGCACCCACGTACCGCAAGAAATGTGTCAAGAGGTAATGGTAAGGGTCTGTTTGTCTATCGTAGTAGTCCCTTTTCCATGAAGACTAACAATCAAGATAATCTTAAAGGGGGGTTCGACTATTCTGTAGAGGCGGCTAAAAATGGCAACCGTTACCGACAAGTCGCTACTGATGGGCAGTGTGATGGTAATGGGATATTTTTCTTAACAGATGGCGCTCCTAACTCGACTAAGCCTAATATTGCTAGTACTATCATGAATCTATCTTTAGGACCCACTAAAGGTAACTTTGGCAGGACACCTCCTAGTGGTGGCTTAACTTCCCCAGAGCTTCAGGCAAATATCTTTGATGGTGAGACAGGTGGTTGGGAATATATTGGTGAGTATGCCAAGAAGCTATATAACGCAAATGACAATCCAGCCGGTATTAGTATAAAAACGGCAGTATCAGGGTTTGGTTCTTCTTTTGCTGGTATACCTCAAGATGCTGATGGCAACTATAATTGTGATTTAGCTCCCAATCTAGATGCGAAAAATGCTTGTAAATGGGGCGGGAAGGACTATGGTAATGGGGGATTCTTTTATACGCAGACTTCAGAGGATATTAGTAATAGTCTCACAACCTTTATTCAGTCGTTAAACGAGAACATTAATACCTTACCTGCTGGTACCATTAGTGTTCCAGAAGACCCTTATCAGAGTAGTACCACTCTACCATATGCTTATTTACCAATGCTTGAGCCTAAGGTGGCAGATAATTTGGTTGTCTGGCCTGGGAACTTAAAAAAGTACAATACTAAGAATGGTACGCTTTATGGCAAAAATAACAACCAATTATTTTTAAATGCTAACGGTAATCTTAACGGCCGTGCTGCTGATCTATGGTCTCCAGCTCCTGTGGCTGCCAGTGGCAATGCCTCGGTACAAAGCGGTGGTTTCTATGCGCGGTTACGAGCGCCAAACAGTAGCTCACCAGCGAGTAATCGAAAGGTATTGGTAGAGAATTATACTGGTTCAGATAGTGATAGTGGCTTTGTAGCGATCGGTGTCAATAGCAGTGGCTATCCAAATGAGGGCTTCCCAAAGCTGCGAGATGATCTCTACCAGAATAACCCCAGTTATGGACAGTTTAAAACTCGGCGCATTTTGCTTAATTTCTTAGGGTATAACATTCCTTACAAAACCTCAGATACTACTGAGATTGTTGGACTAGATATGAAGGATTTTGTGCCAGTCAATGAGACACGGGTCTTGGGAGGGGTAGTACATTCTAAACCGTCGCTAGTCTCTTATAGTGCCAATGTCGATGAAAATGGTAAAGTTCTGCCCAATGGTCGCGATGACTATTTATTGTTTGGTTCAATGGATGGCGCCTTACATCTGGCCAACGCTGAGACCGGAGAAGAAGTTTGGTCATTAGTATTGCAAGAGATGTTTCGCACACAGCCTGAAGCTTTCGTAGCAGAAAGTGTAGGTGACCTGAAATTTGGTATAGACGCTCCTTGGCTAGTAGATGCAAAATACAACTATAGCGCTACTACCACAGGGTCTGGTCCTTCAGCTACCAAAACACGTAAAGTGTCATTGTTTAAGCCAACAGCAGCTGATGCAAGCTTGGTGAATACTAGTAACTATGTGGCGATGGCGGCTTATGGCGGCTTCCGAATGGGCGGAAATGGTCTCTATGCCTTAGATTTGTCTGTTAAAGATACGCCGAAGGTACTCTTTAGTATTACACCTGACCTTAACCATAGTAATCCAGTGCTACATAGAAACGCCAGTGGCACCCTTCAGACAATTACCGCTGGTAATGACTATAGTAATGTTGGTCAAATCTGGACTACAGTGACATTAGGACGTATCAATGCAACGTCATCAGCGACAAAAAAATTAGATGTTATTGCTTTTGGTGGCGGCTATGATATGCAATATGAAAACCCTGAGTTTGTCCCACCTAGTGCAGCAGCGAAGAGAACCAAGGGAAGCTCTGTCTATATTGCTGATGCTAAAACGGGGCAGTTAAAATGGCACTGGGACAATCCAGAAAACCATAGTATTGTAGGCGGAGTCACAGCCCTCGATGGTGATAATGACGGCTTGTTTGATCATTTATATTTTGCCGATCTAGGTGGTAACTTATTCCGAGCTGATTTTATTAATAAGGAAAACGAAGACTTTGAGCAGGTTCGGGTAGTTCGCCTACTTAACTCAGCTGCACAGCTACCTCTGGACAAAAAGCATTTAGCTTATCGATTCTATAATAGACCGGTAGTTAGCTTTTATGAGGACAATAATAATCAGCTATTTGCTCTGGTAAATATTGCTTCAGGAGATCGTAGCTCACCCTTAGCGGAGCAGCGTGACAACAACAGCTATGCCAATAGAGTCTATGGCATTATGGATACTGACATCACCAAATCGACTATCTTTGATAAGAAGTCGGGGTCTACTGCTTATATAGATATGACAATAGAAGACAAGACAGAAACTGACTTGGTTAAGCTAAGTCCACAGTCTTTAAATTCTGCAGTAGCAAGCACGAATAGTACGCTTTTTGGTAAGTATTGCTCACCTATGAAGAACTCTTCGGGTGCTGCAATTGTCGCTGCAGATGGGAGCTTTACTTATTCTGATCTCTGTAAGAAAAAAGTCACTATGATCTCTAATCTAATAGACGGTAGTAAGAATGGTTGGTATTACCCCTTGACCCGTTTTGCAGGCTTTGAAGGTGTCAAAAATGTTAAGGCTATTGGAGACTATAGAGTTATTGATAGCAATCTATTTATGAGTGTCTATGACCCAAATGCTAATACAGGATCGACCAACGCTTGTGATGCTCAAGTCTTAGGCTCGTCGGAGCAGCAGTTATACTGCCTACCTTATGGCGTATGTATGGATGACACGGCAACTACAGGTACAGGCGGATTTCTTAAGGCTGGAAAGGGTATTCAAGAGTTATCTCTAGGGGCGATTAATAGCACCAATACCACAGCTAAGGTACTTTTAGGGACTCAGTCCTTCAGTCAAAGAGTAGATAGCAGTGTGGATTATGGTACTGACACTAATAAAGGCGCTAATCCAAGTAGTGCTACTGGTACTAATCCTGCCTATCCAAGGAATACTATCACGCAGATTGGCGGTGATGGGACTATGGCCTCTATTATATTTAACGAGCGCTTCATGCTGAAGCCTACCAAATGGTATGAAACCAACTAATATGAAAAGTAAATTTGGTCGATACCTAGCAGTACATCTGGACTTCAAACAAGTTTGGATGCGCCAAGCTTGCCGGGTTGATAACTCCACACAGCGAGGCTTCACTCTTCTTGAGCTTATGATAGTGGTGATAATTATAGCGATATTGGCTGCTATTGCGATACCTTCCTATCGGCGCTATGTCATTCTCAATGCTGAAAAAGAAGCTCAGGTGCAGATGAAGCAGCTACAATTACAGCTTGAGCGTTGGCGCGCATCTAGACTGACTTACAAAGGCTTTATCCCTGAGCGTGGTGATGATGTATGCGCTACTGGCAATTACTGCTATGACTCAGGTACTACTATCATTAATGTGCCTACGCCAAAGCGTGGGGCGAGCAGTACAGCTAAGTATCATATAACTCTAGTAGATGGTACAGATACTAGCAAGAGTCTAGTGACTACAGCTACAGATGTAGATACGGCTACGGGTAGAAGCTGGAAGATGTTAGCTGTACCTAATAGTGGCGGCTCAGTGAGTAGTGCCAGACGAATTATGCTAACGAGTACTGGTGTCCAGTGCATGACCTCAGATAGTAGCGTAACGATAGCATCTGCTAACTGCGGCAGTGGATCAAGCTCAGAGGATTGGTAATGATAAGTTATAGACAGCGTACGCTAGTAAAGCAACAAGGCTTCACCTTGATAGAGCTTATGATAGTCGTGGCGATAATTGGCGTACTGGCAGCGATAGCCATGCCCAGTTATCAGCGATATGCGATCAAATCAAAACGTACTGATATGATGACAGAGCTACAAAATATTGGTAACCAAATAGAGAGCAAAAAGCTAGCAGCTGGTAGCTATGCGAGCGTGAGCACGACAGGATTGACAGGCAGCTATCCACGATCAGGCTCGGCGCTTTATACCGTTACTATTACCCCCAATCCATTGACGTCGGCATGGACAGTGACGGCGACTCCTGTCGCTGGTCAGCAGATGGCTGGAGATGGCGTATTAAGCTTAGAGGCTAGCGGTAAGAAATGCCGTAATGTGAATAATGTCTCTACCTGCGGTAGGGGTGACGAATGGAACTAATCTGTTAAATACAGCATCAATTACAATTAAGCCAGTCAATCGACTGGCTTTTTCGTAATAGCCACCCAAAAGATGTTGATAATAATGACAAAAATAGTCAACTTATTGGGTCAAACAGTCCATTAGCTGACAAATTATGTCAGTAGCTGACAAAAATTGTCAGCTAATGGATCTTGCAAAAAAAAGAGAAGAGGGCTTTGGTCGCTACAAGCGGCTTAACTCCAAACAGTCGTTTATTTAATAGCACCACTTATCCGATTATTTATCATCTTATTCGATTATCTATAGGAATTGAGTAATGAGAGTCGTATAATCCGCATCAATATGGCATGGTAAGTGCAACATATGTGATCAACAAGGGCTAAAAGCCCCTTATATTTTAATAACTTAACTATCTAGTAATCAGATATCTAATAGCTCGATAAAGCAGTCTTAATGTAAATAACATACTTAAGACCCAATCAAACTTTATCAAGTTTACTCAAGTAAAGGAGTTCGTATGAACGCTCAAAAAGGTTTTACCCTTATCGAATTGATGATCGTTATCGCCATTATCGGTATTCTAGCAGCGATCGCTATTCCACAATATCAAACTTATATTGCTAAATCACAAGTTAGTCGTGTAATGGGCGAGACAGGTAATTTAAAAACAGCTGTAGAAGATTGTTACAATAGTGGACGCACAGGCTCGATTATCTTCACTGGTGATCCTACAACAAACACCGAGTGTTCTCTAGGTGCTACGGCTTCTAACATGTTAGGTGCAGCTGTAACGACTACCGCGCAAACAGGCTTCCCTCAGGTTACAATGAATTCTGACGATAATACTGCCTCTATTGTAGGTACATTTGGTCAAAATGCTTCTGGTGCAATTGCTGGGCAAACCTTAACGTGGTCACGTAACGCTTCAGGTAGTTGGTCATGTTCAACTACTGTAGAAGCAAAGTTTGCTCCTAATGGTTGTCCTGCTACTACTACAACGACAACTCCAGCAGAACCTGCAGCAGGAGCTCAAGAATAATAACTTTTTCAATATAGTTAGGATGAAAAGAGACGCTATGACGTCTCTTTTTTTATAGTAGATCATAGGCAAGCCACAAAATATTTGGTGTATATTAAATAATATTGTTAATTTTATGACTCTGACGTTTAATACTGCTTATATAGTGCTACTACTAATTAAAGTAAACAGATGAATAAGACTGGCCCATGTTTAAGCAACTAAAATTAAGAGATATAGGGATAGTGGTCATCCTTATATTAGCTACTATAGTGGGCGGATATTATTATGTTAATAACCAGGCCCGAACTAGGCTGTGGCAAAGTACTTATCCTATAAGAGCAGATTTAGCGCTACGACATGTGACTTGCAGTCAAGATACGCCTGATTGGTTAAGAACAATATTAATCGAAAAAACCAAGTATCAAAATGCTCCTGCCAATCAAATTGCCTATATTGACAGATTAGGGAATTTATACCACTGTGAAAGTGGATATATTGACAACTACCCTGTGGTATCGAAGCCTATTAGTGAGAATACAAGATTTCGCTATGCTAGTGTGACTAAACTATGGACTGCTGATGCTATCTTAGATCTGATTAAGCAAGGTAAGTTCACACTAGATACCCCTATCGCTAAGTTACTGCCCGACATACGACACCCCAAAGACCCTAGAGTCAATGACATTACGATACGTCAGTTGTTAAAGCATCAAGGCGGCTTTAATCGCTTGGATATACGGGGGTATGATATGTTTGGCATTGGAGAGCCAATCTGTCCTAACAGTCTGAGTAAATTAAATACTATAACCTTAAACTTTACCCCAGGAGCACAGACAAGCTATTCAAACCTGGGCTACTGCTTACTAGGAGCAGTCATTGAGCAGGTTTCTGGATTGAGCTATCAGGATTACATACAAGAAAATTATAATATACAAAAGGCAGGAATACAGTTTATTTCTAATCAGCGATTACCAGACGAGATTAGTTATAACTATATTGAATCAGGATTGACAGGGGTCGCTGACATCTATACTGCATTTGAGTATGATGACTTGTACGCTGTAGCAGGGCTATCAGGGAGCGCCGTAGCAGCGACACAGCAGGTACAAATAATGAGTAACAAGGCTCAGCCTAATATTTTATCTTTAGACAGTACTGAAAACTGTAATATTGAAGACATTAAAGATTGTTATGGCTATGCTATGGTAGCGTATCGGCAGTCGGCAGAGCAGCCTATGTTCCACTATCGAACTGGTACATTATTAGGTTTATCATCTCTGGTTGTAGTGGATGATCATGGGAGTGTTGTTACATTATTGAGCAATGGTACACCGACAGCAGCAGAGCATAGTAATAATCAAGTATTAGAAATTATCTATAACAATCTTAAAGAAGAACAATAGCACATACTCAAATTAGAAGCATCTTGTTCGATATAGTAGATTCAATGTGAAGAAGTTACATCAGTATCGACCTAAGAGATATCTAACACTTTTGATTTGAGTTTATATAAATAAGATTAATAAAATTATATGAAGTTAAAAAATTATGACACGAAGTAAACAACATGGTTTTACCCTCATTGAGGTCATGATTGTTATTGCGATTATTGGTATTTTAGCTGCCATTGCTGTACCTCAATATCAGCTATATGTTGGCAAAGCGCAAACGAGTCGTCTCTCATTAGAGCTAGCAGCATTAAGGGTGGCAGTAGAGGATTGTATCAATCACGGTAGATCGCAAATAGGTATAGATGAAGGAGAGTGTGACCCTAGAGCACCAGGTTCTAGTCTAATTACTGGAAGTTCCCAAGTAGGAATGGTACTACCTAGTAACTACGGGGTTGCTCAAATTAGCAACCCTGTGACTGTGAATACTCGTATTACCGCTATTATTAACAATCATGTACTTTCTGATTTGAAAGGTAAAAAGGTAGCATGGATTCGAGGTAATCAGGGAAGGTGGCATTGTGAGACGAATATAGATAGCAAATATATTATTTCAGGATGTCTTCATAATGCCAGTTTATAATAATTCTTTTAGATCTCAGATTTTTGTTCTTGAAAAGTATATTTTAAACTTATCATTTACCTATAACGAACTAAGCCTAACTACATTATTATATTAGATAGGCTTAGTGATGGTACGGATAGTTTAGAAAGGGATAGTTACTATAGTCACTTACAAATTATTGTTTCTTTAAAGATACTACTTCTCCAAATACTGCAATTTTCCTTCAACGCCATCCCATTTCTCAGCATCAGGTAGCTTGTCGTGCATCTCAGTGATGTTCGGCCATTCCTCTGCCAGCTCAGCATTTAGCTCAATGAATGCCTCTTGACCACTGGGCACTTCATCTTCTGAGAAGATCGCATTCGCTGGACACTCAGGCTCACACAGCGCACAGTCGATGCACTCATCAGGGTGAATGACCAAGAAATTCGGTCCTTCGTAGAAGCAATCTACAGGACAAACTTCGACACAGTCAGTGTATTTACAGCGGATGCAATTATCAGTAACGACAAAGGTCATAGCGATGGCTACCTTAGGTTTCGAGTCAGCAGGATTAAGTAGGGCGCGTTATCCAGCAATAATGAGTTAATCAATAATATCCATTCTGAATAATGAGTTAACTTCGTAAGACCAGCTGAATTTATCTATTAGAGCAGTTAATTAAGCCAGTCTATCGCCTTAACGTTATCTCCAGCGATGGTTCAGTATTCAGCAGGCTTTAAAGGGTTAGCCTTACCTTTTAACGGCTCATAAAGCTGTGGGTCAACCAGTATTAAGCCAGTACTCAATGAATAACACGCCTTCAAACAATGGCGTATTTTACTCTTTTAGCCATCATTTCACAAATGCGCCGAGTTACTGACAAGTTGCTTTAATTGATAAAGTAAATCATGTGCATCTTTAGGAGTCAGCTCATCAGGGTTGACTTGAGATAGTAAGGAATTTATCTCAAAGTATTGATTTTGCTGATGTTGATATGTAGCTTGCTCACTTCGAATCTCACTTTTTGATAAGCTATTCTCTCTGTGATCTTCACCTGCTAGCGCCAACTCAGACTGGCTATTGGCGGGCTGAGACTTAGCTAAGTCATTTTTATCATGAAGGTTTTGCGCGCTCTGTAGTGTGCTTTGATTTTGCTGTAGTTGACTGCCTAGGTACTGCTCGGCAGCGTCGAGTACAGCTTGCGGTATTCCCGCCATTTTGGCCACATGTAGACCAAAGCTTGAGCTGGCAGCACCGTCTTTGATTTGATGTAGCAGCAGCAGCTGGCCTTCTATCTCGCTAGCTGCCACATGGACGTTACGGATGCGCTGCGCTAAATTATCTTGCTGGGCAAGCTGAGTTAGCTCAAAGTAATGAGTGGCAAATAAAGTCAGACAATCCATTTGCGCGAGTTTTTGTACACAGGCATGGGCAATAGCCATTCCATCTGTCGTACTGGTACCCCGGCCAACTTCATCCATGAGTACTAGTGACTTTTCAGTTGCCAGATTCAGAATATGAGCGGTCTCAATCATCTCTACCATAAAGGTGGATTTACCACCAGCAAGGTCATCAGCTGAGCCAATACGGGTAAAGATACGGTCAATATCACCAATAGTGGCGGATTCTGCGGGGACAAAGCTACCGCAGCAGGCCAGTAAGACGATAAGCGCGGTCTGACGCATATAGGTAGACTTCCCACCCATATTTGGTCCAGTAATCAGTAATAGCCGCTCTGGGTGCTCGGCGCTACCAAGCGAGCAGTCATTAGCGACGAAGTGCTGCGGAGTGTTGGGTAGTTTCTGCTGACTGTCTGGCTGATGCATCGCTATCTCGACGACCACATGCCGACCTTGGCGGATATCCAAACTCGGGACACGCTCGTCGTCTGTCATGGTAGGACGTTGCCAATTGTATTGCTGCGCTAGTGTCGTCCAGTTGACTAAGACATCAAGTTGGGCGATGGCCTGTGACAGCTGCTGCAAACTCGGTAGGGCGCTACCCAGCTGACTGAGTAGCTCAGCGTATAGCTGCTTTTCCTTAGCTAAGGCTTGAGTTTGTGCGCCTAGATACTCGCTTTCGATAGTTTTTAGCTCATCGGTGATGAAGCGTTCGCTATTTTTTAAGGTTTGCCGACGGATGAAGTGTTCAGGAGCTGAGCTGGCTTGACCTTTTGGCAGCTCAAAATAGAAGCCGCTGACTTTATTGAAGCCAACTTTTAGGCTTGGTAGTTGGTACTGCTCACGGGCCGTCGCTGCCATCTCATCTAGAGTCTGCTCAATGTTATCATGCAGATGGGTCAGCCTGTCAAAGTCGGCATCATAGCCTATCGCTATCATGCCACCATCACGGATATGGGCTGGTGGCTCATCGACTATAGCGCGGTTAATAAGCTCAGCGACTTCAAGGGTTTGGGTTAGGTGAGGCGCTGATGAGTCATCGTTTGATGAGCACCCTTCTGACTGGTGCTGGGTAGGCAGCTGTAGCATTAGTAAGGGCAGTAAGCCGGACTGCTGTGGAGATAGTCCTAAAGCAGTCAGCTTTGACTTTAGCGCAACTGCTTGCATGATGCTGTCAGCCAGACGTCTTAAGTCGCGAGGCTTGGCAGTGGTTAGACCGATTCGGCTACTAATGCGCTCGATATCGGCTATGCCACTGAGTATTTCTTGCAAAGGTGCCAGCGAGTCAGCTGCGTTTGATAAAAGAGCCGAGATCGCTTCTAGACGCTGGTTAATCGTCGCACGATTGCGTAGCGGTCTTTTTAGTTGCTGCTGAAGTAGCCGCTTACCCATTGCTGTCTGGCAATGATTCAGGACTGAGATCAGTGGCGTCCCTTGCGCACTGGCAGGAGCAAACAGCTCAAGATTGCGCTGACTGCTTGCATCGATGATGAGATAGTCTGCCGACTGCTCCCTAATAAGCTGATTAACATGGGGAATCTGCCGCTGCTGAGTCTGCCGTGCATAGTGAATGAGCGCCGCACAGCTGCTCTGAATAAGGGGCTGGTCAGCGATACCCAGCCCCTCTAACTGGCGTACCTCAAACTGCTGACACAAGGTAGCCGCAGCATGGTCAGTGCTAAAGTCAGCTGCCGCGACGCTAAGCTGCGGACAGTCGAGCTGCGAACCAAGCCAGAGCTGCCAAGCTTCATCTAGACCTTCACTAAAGATGCATTCACTAGGGGCGAAGCGGGCCAGTACCGCTAGCATCTGTGATTTCAATTCATCAATATTGGTTGCCGATAGCGCTTGGGTAATTAGCTGTCCCGCGGCTAGATCTAGCTGACTAATGGCTGCTTGATAGACTGTATCTTTAGACCGGCGTAGATTAGGGCAAGAGATATCTATCGCCACGACGGAGGGGGTCTTATCGGCAGCAATTAGCGCGTCGTCGGTCAGTGTGCCTGCGGTCAGCGTCCTCACTACCTCGCGGTGCATAATGCCTTTTTTATTATCGGTATTGGTAGTATTAGTAGTTTTGCTATTACTGTTGCGATTATCGTTGGTTTCGGTATTGTTAGCGGCTTCTTCGACTTGCTCACAGACGACGACAGTTTGACCAGCAGCAATCAGCCGAGCCATATAGCTGTCTGCCGCGTGGAAAGGAACACCGGCCATCGCAATGGTATTGCCGTTTTTATCAGTGCCGCGGCGGGTTAAGGTAATGTCGAGTAGCTGAGCGGCCAGCTTAGCATCCTCAAAAAACAACTCGTAAAAGTCGCCCATACGGTATAGCAGCAATGCATGCGGGTATTGTGCCTTCATCGTTAGATATTGCACCATCATGGGGGTATGGTGGTCTAAATTATACTGATGGCCGGCAATATTAAGAATATTACGGGGCTGCCCTTGGGCGCTTGTTTTATTTTGGCCGTTAGCCTGGCTGTTGGACATAGTTTGGCTATTGGACGGTAAAGCTTGAGAGAATAAAGATCGTTGGTCTGAACGCATTAAATACTCTTAGTGATAAATGAAATAGGATAAAGTAAGTCAAGGTATAAAGCTGAGAGGTAGATATATAATAAGATCTAGTCGCAGATGCGGGGGCAGGCAACTGCCTGATTGGGATTGTCAACAAGCAGTGCTTTCGTCACTGGCGCGCCAATAAATCATAAAAGTTAGCGTACTAGTTTATCATGACCATTGGCTGGGACTAAACGTCAATACCGAGTAAATTTGCCCTTGTATCCTTAAACTTCATAACCATATATAATAACGACACAATAAATTGGGCGATAGCGTAAAACCATTTTAGGGCGACGTTATCAAAGATCTCCATAGGTTAAAATAATTATGTTATCAAAGATTGTAGGCAGTGTGGTTGGTACTAAAAACGACCGTGAACTCAAGCGAATGCGCAAGATAGTCAGCAAGATTAATGCTCATGAGTCTAGTATCCAAGCATTGTCTGATGAAGAGCTGAAGCAAAAGACTGCTGACTTTAAAGCCCGTCATCAAAATGGAGAGAGTTTGGATGCGATTCTCCCCGAAGCCTTCGCAGTTTGCCGTGAGGCTTCGCTTCGGGTTACCGGTATGCGTCACTATGACGTGCAGATGATCGGTGGTATTACCCTTCATGAAGGTAAAATCGCTGAGATGAAGACCGGTGAAGGTAAGACGCTGATGGCGACATTAGCGATTTACCTTAATGCCATTAGTGGTAAAGGCGTGCATGTCGTGACGGTCAATGACTACCTAGCCGCCCGTGATGCTGAGCTCAATCGTCCGTTATTTGACTTTTTAGGATTGACGGTAGGCGTCATCTATTCGCAGCAGCCACCACAAGAAAAAGTCGATGCTTATCAGTCGGATATCACTTATGGTACTAATAATGAGTACGGCTTTGACTACTTACGTGACAATATGGTCTTTAGCCTGCAGGAGAAAAAACAGCGGCCGCTCAATTACTGCATTATTGATGAAATTGACTCTATCTTGATTGACGAAGCGCGAACACCGCTTATCATTTCGGGTCAGGCTGAAGACTCCTCACGAACTTACGCGCTTATTAATACCATCATTCCGCGCTTGCAACGCTCCAAAGACGAAGAAGCCAATAAAAATAATGAAGAAGGCGACTTTTGGATCGATGAGAAGAATCGGCAAATCGAGATCAGTGAAAAGGGCTATGAAAAAATCGAGCGCTTCTTAATCGAAGTGGGCGAGCTTGGCGAGAATGAAAGCTTATACAGCCCTGTTCGATTGCCGTTATTAGCTCACGTTCAGGCTGCTATTCGAGCGCATCATATCTTCGTCAAAAACATCCATTACATCGTCGATGAGGGTGAAGTGATCATCGTTGATGAAAATACTGGTCGAACCATGCCAGGTCGTCGTTGGTCAGAAGGCCTGCACCAAGCGGTTGAGGCCAAAGAAAACGTCGAGATTCAAGCCGAGAACCAAACACTCGCTACCACCACCTTTCAGAACTACTTCCGACTTTACGATAAGCTATCTGGTATGACGGGTACTGCCGATACAGAAGCTGCTGAATTTAAGTCGACTTATGATCTTGACGTCGTCGTTATTCCTACCCATAAGCCAATCGCTCGTGTTGATCTAGACGATCAGATATTCTTGACCAAGTTGGGTAAATACAAAGGTATCATCCGCGAGATTAAAGAAATTCAAGCCAAAGGCGCACCAACGTTAGTAGGTACAGCGACCATTGAGGCCAGTGAAGAGCTGTCATATCTGCTGGATCAAGAAGGCATTAAGCATAACGTCCTTAATGCAAAACAACACGAGCGTGAGGCTGAAATTATCGCTCAGGCAGGTAGCCCAAAAGCGGTGACAATCGCGACTAACATGGCAGGCCGTGGTACCGATATTATTCTGGGTGGTAACTGGCAGGCCTATATTGAGAATCCAGAGGAAGTCAATCCTGAGGACATGAAGCAGCTCAAAGCAGCTTGGCAGAAAAAGCATGACCAAGTCGTCGAAGCAGGCGGGTTACATATCATCGGCTCTGAGCGTCACGAATCACGCCGTATCGATAACCAGCTGCGTGGTCGTGCGGGTCGTCAAGGCGACCCTGGTATGTCACGCTTCTTCTTATCACTAGAAGATGACTTGATGCGCATCTTCGCCGGTGATCGCGTGGTGAACATGATGCGCGCTATGGGCCTCAAAGAAGACGAGGCCATTGAGCATAAGATGGTCTCAAAGTCGATTGAGAATGCCCAAGGTAAGGTTGAAAGCCGAGATTTTGATGCACGTAAGAATCTTTTGAAATACGATGACGTGGCAAACGATCAGCGTAAGGTTATTTATGGTCAGCGTGATGACTTATTGGCTGAGACTGACCTTAAAGAGGCTATCGAAGTCATGCATCATGACGTCTATAATGCGCTCATCAGTCAATTCGTGCCACCTGGCTCTATTGATGATCAGTGGAATATTGATGGCTTGGAGGACGAGCTTGAAGACGAGTTTAAAGTATATATGCCTATCAATGACTGGCTCGATGAGGACCGAAGACTCGATGAAGAAGGACTTCGTGCCAAGATTATCGAAACGGCTATTGCCCGCTATAATGAGCGCCGTGAGCAGATGGGAGAGACTAATGCCGCTCAGCTAGAGCGCCACTTTATGCTACAAAGCTTAGATCGGCACTGGAAAGAGCATTTGACGCAGATGGATCAACTGCGCAAAGGTATCCACCTGCGCGGCTATGCACAAAAAAACCCAGAACAAGAGTACAAACGTGAGTCGTTTGAGCTATTTCAAATGATGCTCGGCGCTATCAAGTCTGAAACGGTTCAAGATCTGTCACGCGTGCATATTCCAACTAAGGAAGAGATGGAGGCCCTTGAGGCACAGCAGCGCGCTGAAGCTGAACATATGCAAATGCACTTTGAGCATGATGACGTCGATGGCTTGACGGGAGAGACTCATGAAGGCCCGAAAATAGCAGCACGTAATCAAGCTCAGCGCTCACGCAGTCAGATGCAGGTCAATCTAGGTGGCGGCGCAGCCGGTATTGCATCTACAGGTGCTAACCATACCGCAGAGAGCCAACCATCGGCTGAGGGATCGGATAATCCATATGCCAAAATGAATATCAGCCGAAACGCTCCATGTCCTTGCGGCTCTGGCCTGAAATACAAGCAGTGCCATGGCAAGATTTAATTGATAAATTTACAGTTGATAATCAAGCAGATAAGTAGTGAATGATATTATGGCAGTAGCTTGGCGGCTAAGGCTATCCACAGATCGCCCCTTTCACCATTGTCTGATATAAGCATCCAGTCTTTTACAATATATAGTAGTATCGATATAGATAGTATCTAGGCGACAACTGAATAGTAATAGGATAATAACGCTGGCCAAAATTTATTGTGCTAATATGTTTATATCAATATATTAACTGTTTTAACCGTATTAATTGGAGATAAACGATGTCGTTACAGCAATCACGAGCTTCTTTAATGATGATGGGACTGCTTAGCGCAGTGGTCGGACTATCAGCTTGCCAAAAACAGTCAGAGCCTGAACCGACATTGAATGAAAAGATTGAAGCAGACCAAGATATTGCAATGTCAGCTGAGCCAGCTGAGCCTAATGATCCAGCCATCAATGACCCAAGTGCCACCGAAGTAGCGCAAGATACGGTAGCCAATGTTGAGACGCCGGTAGCTGAAGTTGCTTATGTTTGTAACCCTGAGCTTAAGTTAAATGCATTGTATAACGATGATGCGGATAGTGTTACGCTGACCACGCCAGAAGGTGAGATAACGCTTCAGCCATCAGGGGAGGGTGCTTATGAGGCTGCCACAACAATCGATGGTAAGGAAGGTATTACTCAGTGGCGAGTCGCGCATGGGCAAGAGCAGCGTGCTTCTGGGGTTCTACGTACTACCACGGGTGAGGGCAGCGATGTCACAGCTTATGAGTGTAATGCCTCTGGTAGCTAAACCTTAACCTTTCTCATGGAATCTAACTGAGCAGACACTACTCAATTAGAAATCAAAAAAGCAGCGTTTATACGCTGCTTTTTTTATCGATTAAGACCTTAGTAAGAACAAAACTACAGCTCTTTTTACTCTTTATGATCTAAAAAGCCTTCTTCTTTCACATCCAGCTCTTCGTATTTAAGCTCTACTGCGATATTGTCAGTATGGGTATGAACAGACTTTTCGACATCAATTTGCTGTACGGCGTAAGTCTCTTTAGCGATAGTGGCAACTTGACGCGACAGCACAATCTCTACTGGCTCATTGCCCACTTCGACTCTATTGCCATTAATGTTGACGACAGCCACGCTACCTAGGGCCGGCTCTACATGACGCAAGATATCTTTTTCATCGTATGCACCCGTCAATAGTGCTTCACTCTCCGCATCTTCGAAGAAAGTCTGAATAGTCAAGACTTCTTCGACCAGCTCAATAGGCACTTCGATGGTCTTAGTTCTTTGATGTTTGGTGACGGTGACTTTACCGACATCTAGACGCTCTTTATTAACCACAGCGCGCTCTTCTAGTAGCTCTAGGCGACCTACTTGCTCACGTTTTGGGTCAATCTCTAGATTAGTGGCTACCTGATTTGCCTCATCAGTAGAAGTGGTTGTGGTTGTGGTTTGGTTATTGATAGAGATGTCATCCGCTGAAAACAGTTTGTTAGGGGTGTTGTTTGGATCGTTGCTTTGGCTCACGAGAATCATCCTGTAATAAGTGATAATGAAGGGAAATGTGACTTATAAACTATCATAAAAAAAGGTCAGAGACTGGCTCTGACCTTCTTAATTGAGCCAAAAGACTCAATGCTTACTTAACGCATGAGCTTATGACTCAAGATTAAGCATTAAGCTTACTACTTACCACGAGCGCGGCGAACGTCATCAGCAGTGATACCTTCGCGGTCTACGATGTTACCTTCACGGTCAACAACGTTACCATCACGGTCAATATCAAGCTCTTCACGCTGGATAGTTTCGTTAATAGTCTCAGTGTGACGCTCAGTAGTCTTACCAACGTTCACTTCTTCAGTAACGTAAGTTTCTTTACCAACGCGAGCACGTTCAGCTTCTAGCTCAACTTCAATCGCAGCACCATTGTCATCACCAATGCGGCGGTCAGTTGGGCGGTCAACATTAGTACGTTCGATATGAGCATGCTCTTCTTCAAGCTCAACTTCAACGTTGCGCTCTTCAGTAACGACATGTTTGCCAACTTTTACAAGGCCGGCTACGATGCGGTCTTTATTAACAGTCAGACGCTCTTCTAGTAGCTCAAGAGTGTTTGGTGCGTCATAGTGTGTATCTGCAATTTCGACACGCTCTTCAGTAGGAACGGTATCCGCAACAAATGCTTGACGGTCTTTTTCATACTGCTCTTTATAGCTGTACTGATAGTCATGGTCATACTCTTCCATGGCTTCAGCTTGAGATTTAGTTAAGCTATCAAAGAATACGTCGTCGCCTACGATGCGAGCAAGGCCAGCAGGTACTAGAACTTCTTTAGAGCTAAACCAGCCACCAGCATCAACGATCAAATAACGAATACGGCCAGTGGTGTCTTCTACTAGAGCGCCTTCAATTTTACCGATTTTTTCTTCGTTAGCGCCGTAAGCAGTTTTACCTGTTGGGTCATAATAATCATCACCAATGAGGTCACGGTGAGTAGCTTGGATATCCTGTAAGCGAATTAATTGACTCATTCTTGTCATCCTTTTGTAGTTAGTGAAATAATTTAATTACCGTTAATAAAAGCACTATATAGGATTATTTAATAATTTACTTATTAGACTTATACCTATTCAGTCGTGAATATAGCGTCCTAAAAAACAACTTTTATATTTATCAAATTGATAATTTTTAAGTCTCTTAACAGTTGTTAATTAATAAGTTTTAATAATTCCTATGTGCAATCTAGCCTCATCAACTTAAGAGTATACTAGCACTCTGAGCTTGGCTTGCATATAGAATGCGAGTATCAAAATGTGCGTTACTCGTAAACCCGTGTTAATGGGTGTAAGTGATATAACATGCCGTAGAAGAAACTTAACCTTTCGTTACAGCACTTGTCATTAAGGCGTCACTATTGCTAATAATGCACCAAAATACTGCATCATTTAAAGTTAGGTTCAATTATGATTTAAGTATAAACAACAAATAAACTCTAATTAGATAGTGATTTCTAATTACTCACTTTAGGCAATATTGCCTTTAATTTACCAAAGATTCATAGCGTTGACGAGATTGAAGAGTCATTAAGAGGGTAGGAGTTCTTAGCAGTGTTGCTTATCAAAATATAGAGCTGAATAAGATAAGACTAAGGCAACATAGCGACTGCCTTAATTATGGCCGCTCACTGTGTAGCGAAGCTAGAATGGTCTACTTAAAATGATCATTGCCCTCTAATAAGCTAGACGGAATAACTGTACAGTCGATTCTCCTAACTGCGATTTTTAAAGGTGTAAGCTGTCTCATACTGTATGCATAGATAGGTAAAGGATAAATAAAAATAAGCGAGAAGTGAGAGCGTATAGTGAGAGGGGGGAGGTATCGAGGAAAATATCTACTAAGCAGAGTAAATACCTTACGGCGACCTTTTAGCAGCGTTAATTAAAAGTAGCGAGTTACAAGGACTCTGTCTCGCCCCTAAAAAATACTATAAAAAAACGCTCAATAATGAGCGTTTAGGCGTTAAATACACAATAATGAGTACTGTAACCTCAGCTAGTCTATACCCCACTATGTCTATAACGTCTCTATAGTAGAGCTAGATTGGCAGCGGCTTACAAGGCACAAGGTCTGCTTCTAGTGCTTTTGGCTGGATAGCCCAAGTACTAAGGCAATTCAATAGCAACCGCGACGGCTTCACCGCCACCGATGCATAAAGAGGCCACGCCTTTTTTACCACCAGTACGCTTGAGCGAATTAATCAAAGTCACTAGAATTCGTGCGCCAGAGCAGCCTACTGGATGACCTAAGGCACATGCACCCCCTTCAATGTTGACCTTATCGTGAGGAATGTTCATATCGTCCATAGCGATCATGGTTACCATAGCAAAAGCTTCGTTAATCTCCCATAGATCGACGTCTTCTACAGACCAGCCAGCTCTTTTTAGTACCTTTTCCATCGCTCCAACGGGCGCTAGTGTAAA
Source organism: Psychrobacter pygoscelis (assembly GCF_004335015.1). GTDB lineage: Bacteria > Pseudomonadota > Gammaproteobacteria > Pseudomonadales > Moraxellaceae > Psychrobacter > Psychrobacter pygoscelis. The sequence goes on along the minus strand of NZ_RQRU01000002.1, from coordinate 397,927 downwards.
TTCGCTAGGGTGGCGTGAGTTTGAAGCTGTAGCAATGATTTTGGCCTGGTAAGACAAACCTTGCTCAGCGGCTTGGGATTCTTTCATGACTACGACGGCTGCAGCGCCATCAGAGATTGAGCTGGCATTGGCAGCGGTAATAGTGCCTTCTTTGGCAAAAGCAGGGCGCAATTTAGGGATTCGCTCGGCATTGGCATTGGCAGGCTGCTCATCAGTATCGACGACGGTATCGCCTTTACGGCCACTGACAGTTACTGGAACAATCTCATCTGCAAAGTGACCTTCTTTGATTGCGGTTAAAGCACGGTTTAGTGACTCAATGGCAAAATCATCCATTTGCTCACGGCTATAACCTCTGTCGTCTGCTTTTTCTTGAGCGAACTGCCCCATGAGCTTACCAGTATCAGCATCTTCTAGACCATCTAAGAACATATGATCTTTGACTTCTTTATGTCCCATTCGGTAGCCATTACGAGCGCCTGGCAAGATATAAGGAGCATTGGTCATCGACTCCATACCACCGGCTACTGCAATATCAAAACTACCCGCTTTAATGCCATTATAGGCTTGCATGACAGCTTTAAGACCTGAGCCGCAAAGCTTATTAATAGTGACTGCGCCAGTTGAGTCTGGTAGACCAGCTTTACGCATTGCTTGACGCGCAGGACCTTGACCCACACCGGCTGTTAGAATACAGCCCATAATGACTTCATCCACTTGCTCAGGCTTCACGCCTGAGCGCTCTACAGCGGCTTTGATAGCCGCCGCGCCAAGCTCAGTAGTGGTTGCATCTTTAAGTGCACCTTGGAATCCGCCCATAGGGGTTCGGGCACCATTTAAAATTACAATCGAATCATTTGACATAGTGAATTCCTTTTATGCGAGTCTATAAAGCAGTAACGTCTAGATAGTAGCTGTTAAATCTGCTAACTAACTCTCTACTGACTAACTATACGTCACTGAAGTAGTTGAATAATAAATAAAAATAGCTTGACGAAGATATAACGTTAGCCAAGCTCATCAAGGCGTATCCGTACAACCTTATCAGTAATAGCTTCTAGTTGCTCTATTTTATCAATTGCTAAATTCATCTGGCTCTCTACCACCGGAAGGGTCAAGATGATGACAGGTACCTGACCGACTTTACGCACAGGCTTTTGTAAGATAGCGTCGATATTAATTCCGGCTTCACTAAGAATTCGGGTGATATCAGCCAATACTCCTGGGGTATCTAAAGCATGCAAGCGGAGATAATAGCCAGTCACCATCTGCTCTGCTGCTAGTACTGGAGTATCAGATAGCTCATCGGGTACAAAGGCTAGATGCGGCACATGGTGACCTTGACCATTGGCACTAAGCACTCGCACGAGATCCATAACATCGGCCATAACTGCTGAAGCCGTAGCGCCAGCACCGGCTCCATCGCCATAATATAGTGTCTGACCTAGCGGATGGGAGTTGACCAAAACGGCGTTTTTAACCCCATTAACATTGGCCAGTAACTTATCTTGAGGAATCAAAGTAGGGTGAACACGCAGTTCAATACCTTCAGCATCATTACTCTGATTGCCGTTGTGACTACGACGAACAGCGAAGCCTAAGTGCTTAATCCGGTAGCCAAGCTCTTCGGCATATTCAACATCTTGCAGAGTAATATCGGTGATGCCTTCGCAATATACTTTATCAAACTGTAGTGGAATTCCAAAAGCGATAGAGGCAAGTAGAGCGAGCTTATGCGCGGCATCAATACCTTCAACATCAAAGGTAGGATCTGCTTCAGCGTAGCCAAGAGCTTGTGCCTCTGCGAGTACCTCAGTAAAAGGTCGACCTTTATCCCGCATCTCTGACATGATGAAGTTGCCTGTCCCGTTGATAATACCGGCCAGCCAGTCAACCGTATTAGCTGCTAAAGCCTCGCGCATGACCTTAATGATCGGAATACCACCGGCAACTGCAGCCTCGTATGCCACATGCACATTGCGCGCTTCAGCCGCTGCAAAAATCTCATTGCCATGCTCAGCCAATAAAGCTTTGTTGGCAGTGACCACATGCTTACCATGGTCGATCGCGTGCAAGATAACGTCTTTGGCTAGGGTCGTACCACCAATGACTTCAATGACAATATCGACATCGTCACTTGCGGCAATGGCCATTAAATCACTGCTTTGGGTAATATTAGGATCAATATCTTCACGGTGACGCCGCGTACCCACTTGACTGATACAGATGTTATAACCACTGCGGCGTTTTAGCTCAGCTAGGTTATCATTAATAAGGTTGACGACGCCGGTGCCGACAGTGCCAAGTCCAAGTATAGCTAGATTGATAGAGTTGCTCACAGTATCCTCAGGAATAAATAAAATAGATCAAGTTAAAGAAATCCAATAGCGTCACTTAGCTCTACATCACAGTATCCAACAACAAATAGCCAGAAGCTAGAATATATCAGACAATGACGCTATGCTCACCCTAAAAGTTAAAACACTTGTAAGTATAAATATCCTCGCTCAGAGTAGAGCGGGTGGTATCTTTATCACAAAATGTGAACGTTAAGAAATACCTAGGGCTGCTGCCATCTGCTCGGGCGGCAGGTAACCACCGATTTGTTGACCATTTTGATCAAAAATAGCTGGCGTACCACGCACGCCAAGGCTCATGCCCAACTGCCATTCAGACTGTACGGGGTTTGGACAATTGGCCGCCGTTATATTAGCCCCAGCTTTGGCCGCGGTTAATGCTGATTGACGATCTTCACTACACCAGATAGCCTCCATTTTAGGAAAGGTCTCCTCACTTCGAGGCCAAGCTAGGTAGCGAACTTCAATACCAAGGTTATTGGTCTCGTCAATATCTTGGTGCAGTTTACGACAATAGCCACAATCTGCATCCGTAAAGGCATAAACGACGCCTTTGGTCTGTCCCTTTGCAGGAAATATCACCATATCTTTTTCATCGACAGCCGCCAGCTTTTCTTTAGCGCTCTGGGCAATCAGCTTGGCACTAATATCGATAGGTTCGCCATCACCAACTTGGATGATCTGACCTTGAATGATGTGCTTGCCCTCAGCATCGGTAAAGAATGAAGGTAGTCCATCTGCACTTACCCAATAGATGCCTGGCATAGCAGTCGGTACCGCGGAGGTAATCGTCTCATCAATGCCAGATGCTTTTAGGTTGCTTTGTAAGGCGCTAACGATGGTCGCATCACTTTTGCTATCGACAGGCGCATTGATCGCCGTACTATCTGATTGAGCGATGTTTGACGTCGCGGCGTCATTTGCTGATTGCTCTTGGTTATTGTTGCAGCCCGCGCTAAGCATTGCAGTCATTATCAGCAATCCGATTAAAGGTTTGCGTTGGCTTTGAATTAGGGGCTTACGATATTTAGAAGGTAACGACAACATCATTCGAGGTATCCTTTGAGCACCTGCTCGATATTTACTAGGCATTCACTGGGTAAAAATTGCAAACTTAAGATACGATTATAGATGACTTTTGCTTATAAAAGCCTCCGTTACGCACCTTTAGTTAACAAGAGCCAGTCCGCCAATTATGGTAGCATAGTTTGGCAGTGAACATGCATTCAGTCAGAATAATTAACCAAGACTTCATTTATATTAGGTCATTAGCAATACAGATATAATCCTAACTACAACCAGTAAAACAGCTATAGAGCTTTCAGCAAAATGGCTAAAATAGGCTGTGATGCTGGCAAGCTTGACGATAACTCAAGGCAGCAATGATAGTTATGATACAGTAGCGAGCTATAACTTATATCTTAGTCCATTTACAGTGTAGCTTAGCGTATGGGAGACTAATGATATCTTTGTAGTTTGCTAGTTTAGCCAATGGCTTTTTCCAGTAATAACTATCGAGAGCTAGTTATTAAGCATTAGCTAATAAATAAAATAAACGCTAAAAAACAACAGTGACCAAGCGTATTTGGTTCAATTAAAGGAGTACTTATGGCAGGGGCCAGTTTATTAACGCTACTTGATGATATTAGCGTAATCTTAGATGATGTTGCTGTCATGACTAAGGTCGCCGCCAAAAAAACGGCAGGTGTATTGGGTGACGATTTGGCTTTAAATGCGGAGCAAGTGACCGGCGTGAAAGCGGATCGAGAGCTGCCAGTGGTTTGGGCAGTGGCAAAAGGATCATTAGTCAATAAGTTGATATTGGTACCAGCAGCTTTGTTGATTAGTGCTGTATTTCCGCCGCTGGTTACTATCTTATTAATGTGTGGTGGTCTGTTTTTATCTTACGAAGGCGCTGAAAAGGTTATTCACAAGTTTTGGCCACATCTGCTGCCGCATGATGAAGAGCAGCAAGCCATGATTAAAGCCAATGCAGACGAAAGTATTGATCTGGTAGCCTTTGAAAAAGAAAAAATAAAAGGGGCTATTCGTACAGATTTTATCTTGTCGGCAGAGATTATCGTCATAGCACTGGGTGCAGCCTCAGGGGCGACCTTGCTAGAGAAAAGCCTAGTGTTATCTATTATCGCTGTTTCTATTACCATCGGGGTTTATGGTCTCGTAGCTGGTATTGTCAAATTAGATGATATGGGGCTTTACCTTATCAAAAAGGACAGCCAAGCCAAACAGAAGCTCGGCAGGCTATTATTGGCAGGTGCGCCCAAGCTTATGAAGTTCTTATCCATTGCCGGTACACTAGCGATGTTTTTAGTGGGCGGCGGTATATTAGTGCATGGTATAGACTTTTTGCATCATAACGTTGAGGATTTAGCTCATCTTACTGGTATCTTTGATGGTCTAACTACTATGCTATTAAACGGTGTGGTTGGCCTTATCGTCGGTGTGGTTATTGTCGGGATAATTACCATCATTGGTAAGATGCGCGGTAGTCATTCGCAAGCACATTAGGTGTGACTCTTTTCTCACTTTTATAATAGGCCAATCCGTTAGCTAAAATCGAATCTGCATACGAAACGCATAAAGAAGCCTCATCATGATGATGAGGCTTCTTTATATTTAACGATATTATTTATAGAGGAGTGTTTATAAATAGCTGCTTTATGAACAGTCTCTACTTGTCGCTACCAGCCGTCGTACTTTGAGCATCAGCAGCAGCGCCATCTTGGCTTTGTTGTTCTGACTGGGTCGGCTTTTTATGCTCCGTCTTGGACTTTCGGCTACGAGACTTAGGCACTTTTGGCGTCGTTAGATTGAATAGACTGCTCTGCTGGGGCAATAATTGCTCAGCGACATTCTCAATCATATTTTTGTAGCTGGCGATAGTCGTTTTAGATGAGGCGGCGGCCTCGTCTCCACCATTATCGCTAGCATTTGCCTGCGGTTTATCGCCACCCACTTCTGAGGTCTGGCCTTGAGCTTGCTCATCAGCCGCATCGACGATCGTTTCGGCTTGCTCTGCTACTTCGGCTACTTTGTCTGCCGTAGCTATAGTGTCAGCGACATCAGTCTTTGTGGGACTATTCTGCTCGCTTGCTTCTGAATCAGCAGATGAGGCGACCTTATCATGGGAGGTGTCATGAGTAGCAACGTCACTATCTGCCGATTTAGCGCGAGCAGTAGCCAAGTGCTGCATCACTTCACTGTCTTCAAGTAGCAATGCAGCGCTCTCTTGAGTAACGTCTACTGTATTTAACTCTGCAGTTAAAGCGCTGGCTTCTTTGCGGTTAGCTTGGACAGTAGGCTGATAGTCAGGGTGCTGACCACGTGGATCATTACTAGCACGGCGCGTAACTGGACGCGGGCTTACCGAGGTCTTGCCTTGCTCGGTCGATACCTGACGCACGGCTTGCGTCATGCGGTTAAAGCGACCAAGGTAGGTAGCATCCAATGGGGCATAGCCATAATTGCTAAAGTCGAATTGATTCGCTAAGTCGTTTTGCTTAGCAGATTCTACCTCACTACCTTTAGCCACTGTGTCATTAAACGCTTGGACAGCACGGATAAAGCTATTGATGACGCCATTACCCTCTAGCTGTACTTTGGCATCGGGTAGCGTAGCTTGGATAAACTCACCAACCGTGCCACGGATTTTCGCTGTAGAGGTCACGAAGGTGTTATCCGAGGTGCTCTGAGCGCTAGTAGACTGCTCTGGCGCTTGATTCGCACGTTGGGCTTTTACTGCTCGTGGGTCGTTGCTGGCTAGACCATATTTTTTGGCCGTAACATAACGATCAGCGAACAATGAGGCCACGTCATAGCTAGGTGTGGCTGCAGTCTCAGTCTCATCAGCCTTTGGCGAAGCAGTACTTGACGCCTCAGAGTCAGCACTACTAGCAGAGTCCGTAGCTTTGATTTCAGTAGTAGATAAGTTAGGAGTCTGAGAGACTTCTGACTCAGCGCTGCTGTCCGCTAGGCTTTCTGACTTATCAGTAGCCACGGTAGCAGGCGCTTGCTTAACCTGACTGTTATTGCTGCCTTTATCATGGCCTTTATCGCTCGACTGAGTCGCCACTGGGGCTGCTGAGGCCTTACTGTCTTGCCCTTGGTCCGCACTTTTATGCTCAGCTGACGCCTTAGTCGCCGATTCAGGCGGTTGAGCTGCTGTTGATGAGTCTGTTTTAGCCTTAGCATCGGCAGCAGCCTGCGCTTTGGGATCAGCTGCATCTTTTGCAGGTTGCGGCGATGGTGAATCCGCTTTACTGTCATCTAAAGAGAGGTGTACCACTTCATGCTCTTTATGATGTACGGGAGATTCATTGACCTGAAGTGAGACTTCGTTAGGGTTTTGCGGTTTTGACCCTGAGTCAGACTTTCGACGATTAGCTTGAGATTGGCGCGAATTTGTATTTCTATCGCGTTGATTGCCTCGGTTTTTATCCTTTGTCGAATCTACTGATGATTTGCTATCTGCAGTAGCGCCAGTCGTATCAGGAGTTAGCGTCTCTGAGCGAGGCGTCTGACCACGTGAGTCACGGCGACTATTGGCAGGGCGACGGCTAGGCTTATCGCCATTACTGGACTCGGTGTCAGCCTGATTATTATGCTCTTGCTGCTTATCATCGTCGGTAGACTTGGCTGAATCATCGCGCTTGTCTTTTCTATGACGCGATTTGGATGACTTGCCTTTACGCGGTTTTCGGCGTTTTTTGTCATGTTCATCTTGCTCATTCGTGTCATCTTGGTAGCGATTGGTACTTGAAGCTGAGGGCGCTTCTTGGTCACGACGTTGGTTGCTGGCAGATTGGACCAAGGCACTAGGATCAACCTGACCTAATGCACCTAGGCTTTGAGCGCCAGAGTTAACAATAGCTTCAATAGCTTCGGCAGCCGCTTGGCTACTGACATTATCTACAGTTGTCGCTTGCGGGGTGGGGGCAAATAGATTGGACAGCCAAGCGACAGCGTGAGGCTTAGCCGCGTTTGCATTGGTCGTTGCCGGAGTGGTGTTGGCTACTACAGGAGTAGTTGGGGTATTGGCGGTGTTGGCCTTCACCGCTGTAGTTTGCGGCGCAGGCTTGGCAGCGGCCTCTACAGCCTTACCATTGCTACTAGCCACTTGTCGAGGCTGACGCGTGGGCTGCTGCTCAGGTCGCTCTTTTTCCGCTGTTTGCCAGTCGACATCATAGCCCAGCTCATTGGATTCTTGCTGCTGCGTGTCCGTGATACGCTCATAGCTTGAGGGAGCAAAACCATCGCGATTGAAGTGCAATTTAAAGTTAGGCGATTCAAGATGCGCATGGGGCAATATTGTAATGCGTGTGCCGCTATCTTGCTCAAGATAGACCAAACTATCACGCTTTTCATTAAGTAAAAAAGCTGCAATATCGGTAGGCACTTCAGCTTGGACTTCGCCCTGACGCTCTTTTAGCGCGATCTGCTCAATCTGACGCATGATAGATAATGATAATGAGCGTAGGTCACGAATCATACCGTTACCGTGGCAACGTGGGCAGATATAGCCAGTCGATTCTTCAAGAGAAGGGCGCAGCCGTTGGCGGCTCATCTCCATAAGACCAAAACGCGAGATATCTCCAAACTGGACGCGGGCGCGGTCGTATTTAGTCGCTTCGATTAAACGCTTTTCGACTTCCTTTTGGTGCTTGCTGTCATTCATGTCAATAAAGTCAATGACAATAAGCCCGCCCATGTCACGAAGGCGTAGCTGACGCGCAATCTCATCGGCGGCTTCTAGATTGGTGTGATAAGCCGTTTCCGCAACATCTGAGCCTTTAGTAGATTTGGCTGAGTTGATATCAATAGACACCAACGCTTCAGTCTGATCTATTACAATCGAGCCACCAGAGGGCAGACGAACTTCGCGCTGATACGCGGTCTCGATCTGCTTTTCGATACCAAAGCGGGCAAACATAGGCTCAAAATCGGTATATTTACGCAGTTTGTCTGCTTGCTTGGGCATGACAGCATCGATAAATCCAGCTGCTTCTATATAAGCGTTTTCGTTATCGATCCAGATCTCAGTGATATCATCGCGAAGATAATCACGAACAGCACGCGTGACAACGCCCGCTTCTTGATGAACCAAGCGCGGTGAAGGATATTTTTTGTTTTGTTCTTGAATGGCTTGCCAGATGTTTAATAGATGGTTGAGATCGTGCTGCAAGTCTTCTTGCGTCTTGCCGATACCAGCAGTTCGAATGATAACGCTCATGCCTTTAGGCAGATCAAGACTGCCCAGCATGCGCTTCATATCTTCACGAAGTTTGCCTGATATCTGGCGTGAGATACCACCGCCACGAGGATTATTCGGCATTAGGACCAGATAACGGCCGGCAAGCGACACATAAGTAGATAGTGCCGCGCCTTTATTGCCGCGTTCTTCTTTTTCGACCTGAACGATCAGCTCGTCGCCTTCTTTGATCAGCTTGCGAATATTTTCGTCGCGAGCGTTACCCTTTAGGTACTCATTAGCGATCTCGCGAATTGGCAAAAACCCCTGACGCTGTGAGCCGTACTCGACAAAGACCGCTTCAAGCGATGGTTCGACGCGGGTGACATGACCTTTATAAATATTGGATTTTTTCTGCTCACGGGTACGATTTTCTAAATCAAAATCATAAAGATGATTGCCTTTACATAAGGCGACACGAATCTCTTCGTTGTGAGTGGCGTTGATTAAAATGCGTTTCATATATAGATATCCTATGAATACGCTGACCGCTCAATTGTAGTTTTGTTATCTAACTTTATGGCTATATTGTCATCCAGATTTTATTAAGTGGTGGACAACATTAGCACTGAAGGGGCAGCGGCGTTCTACGGCGTACTGCTCAATCTTGCAACGAGTCGTGCGGCTGAGGGTAATCATAACTTACTTAAAGATCATAAGTCATGATAAAAGATAAATGTTAAATCCAGTACTTTGGTCAGCAAGGACCATGTCTATTGCAATAGCTACAATGGCAGACAAAACGTCATAAGGACAAAAGTGAGCAAATAATGACTTAGCAATAAATGACCATGAGTGATGATCATTTGCGGCAATAAATTTCGAGTATTACAAAATCCATTGAGCCGATAAGCTAAATAACTTTTGACCTTGCCCACAATGCTATTAACTCTAGCTGTGGTAAGTGTCTTAAGACGTTAAGCCTTAATATAAATTACTTAATATAAGTACCGGTATAGTATTTTAAAATAGTTTTTAAATACCCATAAAATGGTCGGCTAAAAAGTCTATTATTCATAGCGCTGCTATCAAAAACCTGCATTACTCTATTAACGGGGCGTACTTGGCAAATAAAGAACTCTTTATTTGACCGCTAATAAATGTCGCCATGATAGCTTGTGCTAACTATTAAACATTCATCAATTACTCTCAACTGCACACTCGCCCTAAGTTAGTAAAACTACCAATCGTTGTGACTACAGTCTTAGTAAGGGTGACTGCAAACACCAATGAGTGGGGTCAAGCGCATTATGAGTAAAAATTAAGCAATAAACAGTCTGTCGTGGCCAAGCCAGCTAGACAGTCTATTACTGATAGAAATAGCAGTATCCTGCTACTCCTTATTTAATTTTGTCAGTATGGCGCTCAAGTGTAAGGTGAGCATAAGACTGACGGCAAATGATAATGGTGGCTGAGTGGGCAATTAAAAGTCAATCTGATAGATTTAGCTGCTACCTGATGACACCACTATTATATAAGGTCATATAAGGCAGACTCTTGATTAGCAGTTGGCTTAAGTTAGGTAGCCAGTGTAGCATTCGGCTTATCGATAACTGCTTAATTGCATCTCAACGTGATAAACTATAACAAATCTTTGTGTAAACACCTAACTAAATATGTCAAACCCTGCCAATAGTAAGCCCACATCAAACAAACATTTTCCGCAAAGTGCGGACGATGAAATTGAAAACTTCAATCAAGTAAACTACCTTGAGGTCACGCGGCATCAGCATGAGCAGCGTGTTGATAACTTCTTATTAGCCCGATTAAAAGGCTTACCTAAGTCTCATCTATATAAGCTCATTCGCTCTGATGAGGTTCGGGTCAATAATAAGCGCTGCAAGCCCTACGACAAGCTATATCGCGGCGATATCGTTCGTATTGCTCCAGTGAAGCTTGCGACTCGTGAAAAGCCTATTATTAGTCAAGACTTTGCCAACAGTTTGCTAGAACGAGTGGTCTATGAAGATGACGGGCTTATCGTCTTAAACAAGCCTTCAGGGATAGCTGTCCATGGTGGCAGTGGGCTGGATTTCGGTATTATTGAAGCCATGCGTGAAGTGACGGGTAAAAAGTATCTTGAGCTAATACATCGCATTGATAAAGATACTTCCGGACTACTTATGATCGCCAAAAAGCGCTCAACGCTCAAAACTTTGCAAGAGTATTTGCGCGATAAAACGATTCAAAAGTCATATTTATGTCTCATTAAAGGTCAACCGGTATTGAATACGCAGCAGATTGATGCCCCACTGCTACGCTTTACATTGGCAAGTGGAGAGCGCCGGGTGAAGGTCGATACCCAAGACGAGCAGAGTAAACCTAGTCAGACTAATATTGAAGTATTAGCGCGTTTTAGTCTCGATGGTACGCCAGTCAGCTTAGTAAAAGCTATGCCACTAACAGGGCGCACACATCAGATCCGCGTACATTTAGCGCATATCGGCCACCCTATTTTAGGGGATGACAAGTATTATCCAGCGGATAACACAGGCGTGCACCGTCTATGTCTCCATGCTTGGCAGCTACAAATCCCTGATTATGATGTTATCCGCGCACCGCTGCCCAAAGAGTTGGCTAAGCTTTTGCCTGAAGAGGTAATACTGTAACGCCCCTAAGTTAATAAGGGTCGCTAATCAGAATCTAGGATAATCATCCACTAGCAAAAAAAGTACTGTGGCAATCAGGGGTAGGGTATAGCTATTGAGAGTCGCTAAGTGAAACAGCCAGCCCTGAAGCAACTAATCCTTTACTATCTTATTTTAAGACCCTGAATATTGAACCCCTGAACGAGATAGCCACTATCATGACCAACAAATCACTAATTATCTTTGACTGGGATGGCACCTTGATGGACTCGATTGGACTAATAGTCGAGTCGATGCAAGTGGCGGCGCACTCGCAAGGTCTGACGATTTCTAGCTCTGCGGTCAAAAGCATCATTGGGCTTAGCTTAATGCGTGGTATAGAAACTCTATTTCCAGCGGCTAGCAATCCGCAAAGGCAAGCCATTCAAGACCGCTACGCTGAGCACTATATTGCCAATAGCGCGAAAACGCCATTCTTTACGGGTATAGAAGAGATGCTTGCAGTATTGAAGGCCAGTGGAAAGCAGCTGGCGGTAGCGACTGGAAAGAAGCGAGTGGGGTTGGAGCGCGTATTAAACGCCTCCAATAGCCACCATTACTTCGTAAGCTCGCGCTGCGCTGATGAATCAGGGTCTAAGCCTGATCCGCAGATGCTATTGGATATCTTAGCAGAGACCAACTGCTCTGTAGAAGACGCGGTATTTATCGGTGACAGTACCCACGATATCGAAATGGCGACGGCACTTGGTATGTGCAGCGTGGCAGTCAATTACGGTGCTGCGGACGCCCATGAGCTAGCGACCTATAAGCCCACTTACCAAGTCGACTCCCCGCACGCGCTTATTGAGCTACTCACCAAAGATATCGCTAAGCCTGCTTAGATCAATCAGTAACGTCTGTGCTGTGACAATCCCGTATTGATCTAAGCTTGCGACTCTGGATTGGCAAAGTTAAGCCAGTTGCCCATAACGCCTGCTAATTCATCGATGCCGTCTTTTTTGAGCGCTGAAAACAATTGAATACTGCATGGTAGCTCGAGCTTTTTAAGCTCGCGCTTAATTTGTAATAAGGCATTTTTGGCCGCGCCATATTTAAGCTTATCAGCTTTGGTCAGTAATATATGCACAGGCAGCTCACCATCTTTTGCCCAGTGCAGCATCTGCTCGTCAAAGAATTTGAGTGGATGGCGGATATCGGTCAGGAGTACCAGCCCTGCTAGGCTAGAGCGTGATACCAGATACTCTTCAAGCTCGACCTGCCATTCTTTTTTCATCTCAAGCGGCACAGCAGCGTAGCCGTAACCGGGCAAATCGACCAACCGCGTCTCAGGCCCACCAATTTGAAAGAAGTTGATCATTTGCGTACGCCCTGGGGTCTTAGATGAGCGGGCAAGTTGACGCTGATTGGTCAGCGCATTGATAGCTGAAGATTTGCCAGCGTTAGAGCGGCCTGCAAAGGCGACCTCAAAGCCGTCATCGGCTGGACACAGTTTAAAGGTAGGTGCTGAGAGCATAAACTCAGTTTGCTGGAGTCGCTGCCGAGCTTGGGTGTTGAATGTGGCTGAATCAGCAGTATGGTCTTGAGGTTGGGTCGTCATAAGGCGATTTTTATCTCGTAAAATAGTCAGGAATAACTTGATATCGCCTATCATATCACGACCACTAGCAAACTATGAAAGTAGCTGCTTGAATGTCATCATTTATCGGTCCTATCATTAAATTTATAGCTATTTTTTTAGATTAACAATAATCCGACTCATATTAATATGGGCGTCAGGGTAGGTAAGTTGCAAAGAGTAGCTGTAGGAGGCTGATGAAATAGCCAAAAGCTAGCATGGCTCAATGATGCTATGGTCTTAAAAATTGTACCGCTCATAATTCTACAGCGTTAACTTCTTAGAACCGTCATTTAACTGTCGCTATCAAGAGACATAATATCAACAGTCGCTAGCTAAGTGAATGTATGTTCACTTAATTTGCCATGGTATAATGGCAGTTAGTACCACTAGCTAAATAGCCGAGTGGTTCTAATATAGGAGATTCCTTATGCGATCCATACTATTAAAATCAACAGTACTAGGCGCAAAAGTAGGCGGTATAAGATGGATGCCCAAAAATAACCTAACAATAGCTAAGTTGGCGATAGTTAAGCTAACGCTTTTAGGTGCTATATTTCTGGGCGCTGTTAATACAGCGCAAGCCGATGTTAAGCAAATTTATTTAGACTCTTGTGCAGCTTGTCATGATAGCGGCGCTCTTAATGCTCCTAAGAAGGGTGATAAAGCGCGCTGGCAAGCGTTGAAACAACAAAAAGGCATGGATGCCCTAGTTAAATCTGTTAAGTCAGGTATGGTGCAGATGCCAGCTGGTGGGCTGTGCAGTAGCTGTAGTGATCAGGACTACCGTGCTCTAATTGAATATATGAGCCAATAATACTGGTAAATTAATGATTGGTTAATGTCTAAAACTCTATTAATAGTAGGGTTCTTTAGCCGCTGTCTACTGCTCTGACTTAAGGGTATTCAATAAGTAGGCAAAATTTGTAAAGACTTGCTATAATAGCCATAATTAATCCCCAAATAATTTAGGGCTTACGTCGAGTTAGTAGGATCTTTAACAATGAAAAAGTTAATCGCTGCCGCCAGCTTATGCTTCGCCAGTTTCAGCGTCCAAGCTGTTATTACCGTTCCTGAATATGACGTGAATGCAGGGCAAAAAATTGCAGAGACAGTCTGCGCTGCTTGTCACGGTGTTAACGGCGTGAGTATCGTTCCCGCCCAACCGAATCTTGGTGGACAAAATGTCCGCTATTTGTATAAGCAACTATTGAACTTTAAAACGGGATACCGTAAAAACGGTATCATGCAGTCTCAAGTTGCACCTTTAACCCAGCAAGATCTTGCTAACGTGGCAGGGTACTATGCCAGTCAGCCAGCTTGGGGTGTCGCTAATGGCAATCCTGCGACCAATCAAGAAGCGACCAAGCTCTTTTTAGGTGGTGACAAGCATCGGGGAGTCATTCCTTGTGCAGGCTGTCATGGTCCTCAGGCAGGTGGTAATGAGTGGGCAGCATTCCCACGCTTGGGTGGTCAGCATGCAGAATATATTGCTACTCAATTGAAGCTATTCCGCGCTGCAGGGCGCGACGATGACATCGCTAGCGATGACCAAAAACGTGTCAATGATGCCGATAAAGAAGGTGACAAAGGCATGATGCAAATGGTAGCGGCTAGACTATCAGACCGCGATATTCGCATCTTATCTGACTACTTAAGTGCGGTTCACTAATCAGTCTTTAAGTAATGGCTGGCTACTCGCGAGATTAATGAGAATATAGAGCATTTGGTTCTATATTTTGCTAGTGGTTTTGCGCTTGTCAAAGCTTGATTTAAAGTATTGATTTGCAGCATCGACTTAACGCACGGACGTATAGCAATTAAACCCCGATTTCGGGGTTTTTTTTTGATGGTATCGCAAGAGTTATTTGCTATAACAAGTTAAAAAATTGCCTTAGGGTGTTTCGCAGGAAGCTATAAGAAGCTGTCGATAGAAACTTATTAATAAAAATAAGCTTTTCAATAAACGGGTAGGCTGCTATTGCTTATGGTAATAGTGCTACCATATAGTCAGTCAGTTAGTAAATTGACACTTGAAATGAGCAACTGCTAAGCGTTTATTGACTAGCCTTATACAAGGCCAAAGCTGTATAGATAATCCCTAACCGCGCTGCAATCTTTTGAAATTGTTTTACTAAAATTGTTTGACTGTAGGGTGGCTTCCTTTACTAAAATTGGTGCTTAGTGGGCTTAGAGTAGCTTGGGCTGAGATTCATTGGGTTAATCTTTGTAACTTTCTAGACAGTAGGCTCATAGTCTCAGCAAGGTTACCTGTGCTTGATAAGTATGACTCTCATTTTAAGCGTTATGAGTAAGGGTATGCCCCAGCTCGGCAAAACAAAGTTATCTTTTGCGATGGGCTATATCCCTACTTGCTGATATCACCTACTATATCCAATTGATATTCCACATTCCCATAGGTTGAGATTATGATGGTTCGTTACGCCTCTTATTTTATGGCTGCTATATTACCGCTGCTATTATTTCGTTGGTTTACACCGGCGAGTATCGGTCAAATAGATTTTTGGCTATTGTGGCTACTTGCTATGGTCATTGTGGCGCTACCCATGGTCTATGCAGAGGTAGCTCTGGCCTATCGCAGTCGTCAATCTCCAGTGGGAGGAATGCAAGTATTAACTCGCGAAGCAGATGCTAGTGTGTTATGGCGGAGCTTTGGATGGTTGGCTGCTTTAGTGGCTATCGTCATCGCAGCCTTGGCAGTAGCAGGTGCGGGAGCAGGTATTACAGGGGCGCTTAGCCAGCTCGGGATTGAGCTAAATATGCCGACTTTTGCATTGGTAGCAGGATTGATGGTAATCGCGCTGTTACTCAGTTTGCTGGGTGCTGGTACGCTACTGGTGGGCTTGGTGCTAATTGTAATAGGGCTTGCGCTCGGGCTGCTAAATGGTCAGTTGGCCTTGCAGTTTGCGATGACTGAGGTCAGTCTTAGCGAGTGGGGGCGGGCAATGGCGCTAGCTCTGGTGAGCGTTGGAGCCGGTACTGGTATATACTGGTATGCTCAGTTCGCTGCGCAAAGTCAAAGCTCAGGCGCTCACTACGATGGTCAAGTGGCGACTACAAACCAGTTATACCCTGCCTCTAAGCAGGTACTTCCTATTTGGGGGCTACAGTTGGTCGCAGGGCTAGTGGCACTACTGTTAAGCGGCGTGAGCTTGCCGGCTCTTGGTCAGCTATTCTATCTTATAGGTACGCTCTGCGTCGCTGCGTATCTACTTCACTATGCTGCCGAGCAGTTCAAAGTGAAGTTTGGGCTAATCGTCAGTCTAGTATTGACTTTGCTGCTTAGTGTGGTCATTGCCGCAGCACTCCCAGCCAAGCTTCTGGTAATTGTACTTATTATTATGAGTAGTGTCGCCGCTCTGCTGCTGTCGATATTTGCAGGCTGGCAAATGAAAATTAGTCATCTACGTAAGTCGCTAAATTTTAGCAAGGAAGGGGTGTATAATCTGTGGCGAGTGGCAATCCGTATCTTAGTGCCGCTAGCGATGATTCTAGGACTGATTGGCTGGATAAGTGAATGGATAGGGTAGAGGCATCTAAAGCGACGCATCAGATTAGCTTGGCCTATGCACCGAGTGCTGAGTGCCAGTATTATGAGCAGCTGACAGTCGTCGCCGGGACCACAATTTATGAGGCGTTAAAATTAGCGGGTTGGCTTGAGCGCTTTGCAGATTTGGCTCAATGGTGTGAGCAAACAGCGACTGTAGAGACGCCGACGGCTAAGGATTGGTATATTGGTATCTATTCACAAAAGCAGCCTCTTACCTATCAGTTAAAGGCCCATGATCGCATTGAGATATACCGCTCGCTCAGTCTTGATCCGATGAGCAAGCGTAAAAAAAGAGCCAAAAAGAAGCAGCAAGATCAATAGCATGATAGTTGCTGCTTTTTGTTATGAGCTACAAGAGTAATGATAGTAGAGTCTGCACAATCAATACCAACAGCTGTCTTTAATATAAATAGTAGCTGCTAAGCGGCAGGAAGGCTGTCAATACCTTCGATACGACTCACTTGTCCGGCCTCATTGAAATAGATGATGAGATGCTGACTAGCATTGGTAATATCCTTGTGGCCTGTCCGCTTGCCCTCTGTGCCTGCTTGATAGTCAAAAATATAATCCCAACGATTGGGAGCTAAAGTATCTCTGATAGCAGGACTGCCTAGCAAGTAGAGTACCTGACTCTGGGTCATACCCACTTGTAACCGGCTAGCCTGACTTTGAGTGATGGGCGTCCCTTGCGGCAAGTCAATCTTATAGACGCTAAATAGTGAGCAGCCAGGAAGTGCCAAAGTACCAACAAGCAGGCTGGTAGCTAGAAGACGGGTAGAGAGTAGCTTGAAAGAAGAATAGGGCTGGATCATAGGTTAAGTCACTCATTATTGTCAAATCATATCTCTTCATATCCGTAAAGGACTGCTGAGCTATAAATACTGAGTTCTCAAGTGCCCTACAAAATGCTTTGAGGACCTATAGTAGCTCAGCTATGTTATAGACAGGTTGTAACGCCATGAAAATAAGATATGAAAGTTTAATACGGATTTTACGATTTAAGAAAAGCTATTAGCTTCAAATGATACGTCATTTACTTGCAATTGCCTACCACTTGCGACATTATTTACTTAAATGTTGACTTATGAGTTCTTAATGTATGGATGTGGCGACCTAGCCTCAAACAAAGCTAACCTGATGGACTCATAAACTTGATCATTATTGAGAATAAATTTATCAGCAGTATTCAGAGCAAAATAATCAGTAACGCCTAGTCTAAACAATGCTTTAAACTACGAGCTCTTATAGTGGCACTCAAAGGCATACCTTAGGTTGCAGATACGTTTTATTTTGTCAGTTATTCATAATAAGGATGGATATAACCATGGGATTTACTAACCAAGATTTGCGCAAAGCTGGTCTCAAAGTGACCTTACCTCGAATCAAGATTTTAGAATTGCTTGAGCGCGATGAGCATCATCATATGAGTGCTGAAGAGGTCTACAAAGCTTTAATTGACCAAGGTGAAGATGTGGGTCTAGCGACGGTATACCGTGTTCTAACTCAGTTTGAGCAAGCTGGTATCGTCGAGCGTCATAATTTTGAAAATAATCTTTCAGTGTTTGAGATTATGCAAGATGAGCATCATGACCATCTGGTCTGTGATGTGTGTGGCAAAATCGTCGAGTTTCATAACGAAGTCATTGAAATGGAGCAGCTTAAAGTTGCCAAAGAATATGGTTTCAAACTCTCCGGCCACTCTCTAGTTATGTATGGTATCTGTAGCGATCAAGCTTGCCAAGATAGTATTAAATAGTAGTGTCAAATAATGCTAGCTGCTTCTAATCGAATCGCTATAGTCGAGTCTAAATAACATGGAGTCATCGGTGATGCGGAACGGGTATAAATTTTTCTGCCTTGCTGCGAGCGCGCCGACAAAGGCTGCGAAAAATTCATCCCAGTTCCGCTGTATTATTTTTATAATGAAATTACTATATTACTCAAACTCTTGGCTTGAGTAACAGTATCCAAAGCCATCTCTAAAGTGCCTCAGTGTCTAGGTTTGGGCTAGTCTATAGGTAAGTCGCTTATAAGTTAACGCCAAGTTAATGTTTAAAAACGTCTTACCATTAAACGCTGAGCCATTTGCGGCATTAATGACAACTACTTTTGGTTGGCTTTATTGCTATCTATTCACTATCTTCTAATGATAGATTATTACTAGAACTGTCATTGTCTTTAGAGGCGTTAGAACCTTCAAGCTTAATCTTTAAGCGTAAGTCATTGGGCGACTCAGCGTGTTTAATAGCTTCATCATAGGTAATATCATTGGCTTCGTACAGATTAAATAGAGCCTGATCAAAGGTTTGCATACCAATATCTGTGGAGCGCTGCATCACTGCTTTAATTTCGTGAATCTCACCTTTCCGGATATAGTCACCAACCAGCTGCGTATTGAGCATAATCTCTATTGCAGCACGCCTACCCTTAAGATCTGGGGTAGGAATAAGTTGCTGAGCAATTATTGCGCGTAAGTTAAGTGATAAGTCCATAAGTAGCTGATCATGGCGATCGGCTTCAAAAAAGTGAATGATTCGGTCAATGGCCTGACTGGCATTATTGGCATGCAGCGTAGCTAGTACCAAATGGCCCGTCTCGGCATATTGAATAGCGTAGCCCATAACTTCGCGGTTACGAATCTCCCCAATCAAGATGACATCCGGCGCTTGACGCAAGGTATTTTTGAGGCCTGCTTCAAAAGACAGGGTGTCAATCCCTACCTCACGTTGGGTGATAATACAGCCTTTATGCTCGTGCACAAACTCGATAGGGTCTTCAATTGTAATGATATGACCTCGAGAATTTTGATTACGATGGCCTATCATAGCCGCTAGGGTGGTCGATTTCCCAGTTCCAGTACCCCCTACTAATAATATAATGCCCTTCTTTTTCATCACCAGTGAACCTAGTACTGGTGGGGAATTAAGTACATCAAGAGTAGGGATGACGGTCTCAATTCTACGTAGTACCATACCGACCATATCACGTTGCACAAAAGCGCTGACTCGAAAACGCGCGGACTGAGCCTTGTCACTAATGGCGAACTGGCATTCATTGGTCTGTTCAAACTCTTGAACTTGACTGGCAGTCATAATGCTTTTAGCTAGTGCTTTAGTATGTTCGGCTGACAATGGTTTTTTGCCAACAGGAAGGATCTGGCCATTAATTTTCATTGAAGGAGGCACATTGGCAGTGATAAAAAGATCTGAGCCTTTTTGTTGAACCATGAGCTGTAAAAGCTTATCAAAATCCATGGGATACCTAACCGTACTATTTATATGAATAAAAAAATAACCAAGCGCAGTGGGGACTAACTGGCTGGTTAAGACTGAAATACATTGCTTGCATTAGTTTTGGTTTAATAAGTAAGGTCTAAATGCACAACGACCAACCTAGTTGTTTTTAACTTTAACGGATTGTTTGAGTGGGTTAACCTTCTAATTGACAGCCTGTTTGACCCACTCACTGGTTAATGATTATTTATGAGGGTATAAGAAGTAAATTATAAAAAGTTTTCTGGTACTTTGGCATAAGGCTGAGCCGCTTCTTTGCTAATGGTCCCACTACTGACTAAATTCTTGAGCGTTTGATCTAGGGTGATCATGCCGTCACCTGCGCCTGTTTGAATAGCTGAATACATCTGCGCAATTTTGTTTTCGCGGATGAGATTTCGAATCGCTGGCGTGCCGAGCATAATCTCGTGCGCCGCGACTCGTCCGCCATTCTTACGTTTGAGAAGGGTCTGTGAGATGATCGCTTGTAGTGACTCTGAGAGCATGGCGCGGATCATGTCTTTTTCAGCGGCAGGAAAGACGTCAATGACACGGTCAATGGTTTTGGCCGCGGAGCTGGTATGCAAGGTGCCAAATACTAAGTGACCTGTCTCGGCAGCGGTGAGGGCTAGGCGGATGGTCTCAAGGTCGCGCATCTCACCAACCAAAATAACATCGGGGTCTTCACGCAGGGCCGAGCGTAGAGCTGCTTCAAAGCCTAAAGTATCTCGGTGCACTTCACGTTGGTTAATAAGACTTTTTTTAGAGTCATGAACGAATTCGATAGGGTCTTCAATGGTTAAGATGTGCTCTTTTCGCGTCTCATTAATATAGTTAATCATGGCAGCTAGTGTGGTTGATTTACCTGAACCTGTCGGCCCTGTCACTAGCACCACGCCGCGCTTGAAACTTGAGATACGCTCAAAGACCTGTCCCATGCCTAGCTCATCCATAGTGAGTACCTTAGAGGGAATGGTACGAAATACTGCACCAGCACCGCGGTTTTGATTAAAGGCATTCACCCTGAAGCGCGCCAGATTTGGAATTTCAAAAGAGAAGTCAGTCTCAAAGAATTCCTCAAAGTCTGCCCGCTGCTTGTCATTCATGATGTCATAAATTAGCTTGTGGACACTTTGATGGTCTAAAGGGGGCATGTTGATACGACTGACCTCACCATCTACACGGATCATGGCAGGAAGTCCTGCTGAAAGATGCAAATCTGAGGCTTTATGTTTGACCGAAAAGCGTAAAAGGTCTTCAATACTGATGTTGCTTTTTCCAGTCATAATGTTGGTTCCTATAAAAAAGTAAAACAATGGGTGATAAGATTAGCGTTTATATGAGCTGTCTTAGCTAACAGCTACTAAAATAAGACATTGGAAGTTTTTTTGCTAACTATACTGTCAGGTTATGCTGCTACTAAGGTATTGATATTAATTATGACTATCATAGTTGAATCAGGCCAAATTGCATAGGGGAATGACTAATGTTAGCTTTGCGTAAGCTATAATTAATAAACTTTTTACAACTAGGGTTACTTATGACACCTACTAAAAATATACCTAATAGTGGCAGTACTGCCCCATCAACATTTACCAGTGACTTATCGAAGCGTGACGCTCAAGCTTTGCTGACACGCTGGCAACAGGTCACAGATAGGCTACATGCCGCTTGCGACAGTGCGGCATCAAGTAAAGAAGATACGAGAGATAAAGTGACCCTGTTAGCAGTATCCAAGACTAAGCCAGTGACTATGGTCGCAGAATTGGCCCAAGTAGGTCAGCGCCATTTTGGAGAGAATTATCTGCAAGAAGCCATCGAAAAGATAGAGGCGCTACAACAGTCGCCACTAACAGAGCAAATTGTTTGGCATTACATTGGTCATATTCAGCGTAATAAAACTCGAGATATTGCTGAGAATTTTGCTTGGGTACAGACCGTTGAGCGAGAGATTATTGCCAAACGCCTTAATGATCAGCGGCCAGAAGGTATGCCTCCACTGAATGTATTGATTCAGGTCAACATTGATAATGAAGACAGCAAATCTGGCTGTCTTCCTGAGGAATT
Organism: Psychrobacter pygoscelis; assembly: GCF_004335015.1. Lineage (GTDB taxonomy): Bacteria > Pseudomonadota > Gammaproteobacteria > Pseudomonadales > Moraxellaceae > Psychrobacter > Psychrobacter pygoscelis. Next base: position 376,189 of record NZ_RQRU01000002.1, on the reverse strand, counting down.
ACCCGCCCTGATTGAGACGGTTAAAGACTATCCAAATCTGCAGCTTCGCGGCTTGATGATTATCCCGGCCAAAGAGGATACCGATGCATTTTCGCGCACTAAGCGACTGTTTGATAGCATCCATGAGCAGTATCCTGATCTTCAACAGTGGGACACACTTAGCATGGGTATGAGCGGCGATATGGCGAAGGCTGTGGCTGAAGGCTCTACCATGGTCAGAGTTGGTACTGCCATATTCGGAGAAAGAGAGTAACGGTCAACTTAAGTATACAAGTATGGCCAATAGCTTGGTATTTTTCAGTTTCTCTCTCATTTGTGCGATTACGAAGATGGTTTAGGCAGCTCTATTTTGGTCACGAGTAATTGATTGATCTTTAAATGCTCGGTGTCTAATATCTCAAAGTGAAAGCCTGCATGCTCAATAGCATCTGTCTTTTTTGGAATCTTACGTAGCATATACATCATAAATCCGCCAATGGTCTCATAGTGTTCACTATGAGGTAGATTGGCGATACCAATAGTGCGAATAACATCTTCAATAGGGGTCATACCATCGATCAGCCAAGAGCTGTCCGAGCGCTGAACAATGGGCTGCTCTACCGTGGTCACCAGCTCACCCATAACAATACTCATGACATCTTTTAGGGTAATAACGCCCACCACTAGCGCATACTCATTCACAATAACGGCGAAGTCAGTACCGATGGTTTTGAAGGTCTCAAGTACCTCAAATAGAGACAAAGTATCAGGGATGAACAGGGCAGGGCGAATCAGCGTGGCATCAGTCAGTTGCACTTGCTGCTGATTGAGAATAAGCGCTAGATATTGCCGTGATTCGACATAGCCGATCGTTTGCTCAAGATCATCATTACGGCATACCAAAAACTTATGATGTGGTGAGCGAATCATAAGATCGACCACTTGGGTCTGATTGGAGCTTGAATCAAAGTATAGAATTTGCTCACGCGGAGTCATGACTGAGGTTACAGTGCGCTCTTGCATCTCAAAGATATTCTCTATCAAATGGTGCTCCTGCTGTTTGAGCACACCGGCTTCTGCTCCTGCATCCATAACCGCGTAAATATCCTCTGGCGTCATCTCATCTTGGCGCACGGTAGAGATGCCCATCAGCTTAAACAGCGCATCAGCAACGCCATCGAAAAGCCAAACTAGGGGCTTGAATATAAAGATGAGTAACAGCATGGGTCTGACCATCTTCAGCGCTATGGCTTCTGCGTGTGACATCGCTAGTCGCTTAGGCATCAGATCTGCAAAGAGTACAAAAACACTAGTCACGAGAATAAATGACAAGATAGAGGCGAATGATTCGCTACCCACTAAGCTGAGTAAATAGGGGCTGATAGCAGACTCGCCGATGACCCCAGCTAGGATTGCTACTGCATTGAGTGCCACCTGAACTACGGTAATAAAGCTGCCGGGCTGCTCCTGCATGGTCAGCACTTCTAGAGCACGAATATCACCTTCATTGGCCAATATTTGTAGTTTTATCTTTCGCGCGGAGGCTAGAGCCAACTCCGTGCTGGATACTACTGCACTCAAAGCAATCAAGATAATGACAGATAGACTGGCGCTAAGTAAGCTCATGAGGCTCTCGACAAGGCAGTTTGTGCGTTCTAAAAGAAGCACATAATATGGTCAGGAAAGTTAGGTAAGAAGATGTTTAATGGCAGATTGATGGCGGACAAATTATAAGTCACTGCGTATCAAGCTGTCTTTTGCTAGAGCATTAAAAAAAGCTGGGCGAGCACCCAGCTTGATAGTGTACGATTAGACGATACAGCTTTAGCTTAGCTATTAGCCTTTAATAGACCACTTGTTCACGAGCGGATAGCGGCGTTCACGGCCAAAGGCTTTTTGGCTAATCTTAGTGCCAATAGCAGCTTGACGACGTTTGTATTCGCTATTATCTACCATTTTTAGAGTCTTAGCGACCATATTACCATCAAAGCCTTTATCTAAGATGTCTTGGTAGGATAAATCCTCATCGATGTAGTGACGTAAGATAGCGTCTAAGGTATCGTAGTCAGGCAAGCTGTCTTGATCCTTTTGATCAGGACGCAGTTCAGCAGATGGGGGGCGAGTGATGACTCGCTCTGGAATGACCGGAGTATCTTCTAGACGATTGCGATAGTTGGCGAGGTTATAGACTTCCGACTTATAGACGTCTTTTAGTACGTCAAATCCGCCTGCCATATCGCCATAGAGTGTGGCATAACCAACAGCCATCTCAGATTTATTACCAGTAGTAATGACTAGGTGACCAAACTTGTTGGACAAGGCCATCAGTACCATACCGCGAGCGCGAGCTTGGATATTCTCTTCTGTCGTATCGGCGTGAGACTTATTAAATAGCGGCGCTAAGGTAGCACGGATGCCTTCGACTGCATCGAAAATCGGACAAACTGTATACGAGACATTAAGTCTACGTGCTTGAGCCTGCGCATCTTCTAAACTAATCTGCGAGGTATACTCATAAGGCATCATTACTGCATAAACCTTGTCCGCGCCTAAAGCATCTACTGCGATACAAAGCGTCAATGCAGAGTCAATACCGCCAGAGAGTCCGACGATCACACCACTAAAGCCCGAGTGATTGACATAATCGCGCAGTCCCACGACGAGCGCCTGATACATCTCAGACTCACGGCTCAGGCCTAATGGCGCCTTGTCTTGACTATCAAACTGTTTACTATTAACGTCATAGGTAGCCACCAGCATTTGATTCAAAAATCTAGGGGCTTCATGGGCGATGCTCCCATCAGCCTGTACAATCATTGAGCCGCCATCAAAGACCAAGTCGTCCTGACCGCCAACCGCATTAATATATAGTATCGGTAAGTTAGCTTCGCTACTGCGTTTGCTCAGTAACTGCTTACGCCGTGACTGTTTGTCGGTCTCAAAAGGAGAGGCATTGAGCGATATCACCACATCTGCGCCTTGTTTTTTTAGCTCAGCAATGGGGGACTCTTCCCATAAGTCTTCGCATATCAGCAGGCCGATGGTAATGCCTTTATAGTCGAATAAGACCTGATTGCGACCTTTATCAAAGTAGCGACGCTCATCAAAGACGCCATAGTTAGGTAAATACTGCTTATGATAAAAGCCTTTTTGTTGACCATTGTGCAAGATGGCAGCTGAGTTAAACGTACCGTGATGATCGACATGGGGGTAGCCGACGATCATAACGATATCTTCGACATCACTGAGTGCATTTAGCGCGCTTTTGACGCGGCCAGACAGACTCGGACGTAGTAGTAAATCTTCGGGTGGATAGCCTAGTAACGCAAGTTCTGGGAAGACAATGACATCAGCACCCTGATCGCGAGCTTCAATAGCAAGAGTCCGCATTTTATTGGCATTGCCAGTGATGTCACCAACTAAAAAATGCGACTGGGCAAGAGCAAAAGTGACTTTATCAGGTAGGTTAGAGGAAGTGGGGCTATTATTAGTGTCTTTAGACATCTTTATTGTTCCTATTTCTATAATACGAGTTTCTATCATTCAAGACTGAGTAATTTCAGACTTATGGTTAAGTAGAGGGTGAGTGAGCATTTATATCGACAGTGATTAGCGCAAGCTTAAGATTCGTCTAGCATTTTTTGGTTAGTAGCCGTTATATATTAATATATTAGCCGTTTATAATAGCAATTCTATGTCAGCTGAGAGTGAACAAAACCAAGCGGATTATCAAGTATCACTATAATTGTTAATCAGCAGTTAGCAATTATTAGTTGTGTATCTTCAGTCAAGAAGAATGCTACTTATCTCTTTCTTTAATTGTTGTAATATTATTTAGCAAGTCTGAATCACAATACTGCGCTTGCATGCTCGATAATTACACCATTCATACAGCCAGCCATCGATTGATCCATCAAAACAACGATGACTTGCAACTAAGCATGCCTAATCAGGAGATAATCTACTATATTGCACAGTTAGGTAGCGTATGAATACAGTTAGTATAACATCAATTATGGCAAGCTTTTTTTACTTAACGGTGAGATTAAACATCTGTGTTACATCGTTTCTTTGACCCCTATAATCAACAACAGTCTGTGTTATCTTGTTGAGTCAAGCTCTTTTTTTTGATGCTCGCGCCATAGAGGATGTATCAACTTTAAAATACTGTTTACTGACTTGTTATATAGTCTAATAAACCTTGAGTTTCATGACTATATTTAATAGTTAGACATTAATAAGCTTTGCTTGCTAGAAAATAGAATTAAGCCAGTGGCTGGGCAAAATTGTAAGTAATAATTACAAGTTATAATTATATATTCACGTAGACTTATAGCATAATATAACCCTACTCCATCCAATATCTTAGTGTCATTATTGAGCATTATTAAGGTAATGCCATGGATGGCCATTTATTTTGCAGTTTGGGTTATATGACATGATTGAAAGTTGGACAAGAGAGCTTGTGACACAGCGTCTGCTTGCCACAACGCTGCTAGTGATATTGTTCATCTTGTGTTTTCAGGTGATTCAGTTTTTCATTGTGCCAGCGTTGTGGGCTGCGATATTGGCGTATGTCACTTTTCCGGTATATACCTTTTTTCATAAAAAAGTCAGATTAAGCCCTAGTTTTAGTGCTGGCCTGATGACGGTCGCTATCTCATTGATGATTGGTGTGCCGTTAGTGATAGGTTTGTTTATCCTACAGCAAGAAGCGCTTAGCGTTTATGGTACATTACTACGACGACTAAAAGCAGGCTATGTCGATATGCCGCAGGCGATCAAAGACATGCCAGTTATCGGTCAGCAAATCAAAGACATTCTTTGGGAGATTAATAAGAATCCTGAAGCATCACTAGCAGCGTTTAAAGCTTGGTTACAGTCGCACTTATATTATGGCAAGATCGCCCTTGATGTGGCGCTCAGTAGCTTAGCGAAGCTAGGAATGGCTCTAATGACGCTGTTCTTTTTTTATCGTGATGGGGTTAGTCTGGTCAAGCAAATCCGCCAAGCTTTGCGTAATATTATCGGTAACCGAATAGATGGCTATATTTATTCAGTCGGCATGACCACGCAAGCGGTAGTCTATGGTATTGGTCTCACGGCGCTTGCTCAAGCGCTATTGGCAGGTATCGGCTATTATTTTGCTGGTGCACCAAGTCCTATCTTATTTACCTTAGTCACCTTTGTGGTGGCACTCATACCATTTGGTACGCCTTTTGCTTGGGGCGGAGTGTCTGTCTGGCTGCTCAGCCAAGGCCATACCACTGAAGGTATTGGTCTTGCGCTCTGGGGGGTATTCGTTATTAGCTGGGTGGATAATTTAATTCGCCCTATTGTAATCTCCGGCGCGACCAAGATTCCTTTTATTATTATCTTTATCGGTGTGCTTGGCGGACTTACTGCATTCGGGTTTGTTGGTCTGTTTATCGGTCCTGTTGTACTGGCGATTGGCCTTGCGGTATGGCGTGAGTGGATTGCCCAGCATAGAAACCAGATATTTGCGCCGCGCTTTATTCAGCTAAAAGATCATCAGTGGGTCCCTGTCCATAATGGTCTGGTGAAGCCATTGGCCAAAACGACCGATTTGGATGACACAATAGATTAGTGGTGTATCACCTCTTTTATTAGACTCTCCAGTTAATTGCTTAGCTTTAATACAGCGTTGTCTTCTAGCCCACTGTGATTGCAAGTGAATTAAGAGATAAACCAGTAAAAAGTAGAGACTGCCTGTTTAAGATAACGCCTTCATATAATAAGGATAAAAATAGCCTGCTATGCTTACCTTCATCGCTGATAGTAATATCGCCAATCTTGATGACTACGTCAATACGCAAGTTTTAGCCTATCCGGTCACTGTTATCAAGATGGCCGGTAGAGACATTACCGCAGATGTACTGGCTCAGTATCAGCCCGATGCACTACTTATCCGCTCGGTTACTAACGTTAATGAGCGATTACTCGCAAATAATGACAGTGTGAAGTTTGTTGGCTCGGCGACTATCGGTACTGACCATGTCGATCAAGACTACCTTGCCAGTCGTCATATAGCTTTTGCGAACGCTGCTGGTTGTAGCAAGCACTCTGTTGCGCAATATGTTATTACGGCTATCTTGACCCTACGTCCTGATTATTGGCAATGTCCTATCAAGCTTGGCATTATTGGACTGGGCAACATTGGCAGTACCTTAGCGCAGTATGCTCAGAATTTAGGTTGGCAAGTCTTGGGCTACGACCCATTTATCCCTCCATCCATGATGAATAATGCTAGCTTTGAGCAAGTGCTGACGCAAAGCAATGTCATCAGCCTACATGTCCCTTTAACCAGTGCTGAGGAGTCTAGCCACCCCACGCACCACCTTCTTGATGAAGCTGCTTTTGCTCAGATGGCAGCAGATACGCTATTGATTAATAGTGCTCGTGGCCCTGTCATTAGTGAGGCTGCGCTATTAGACGATTTAGCAAGCTCGCAGCGTGAAGTCGTGCTTGATGTTTTTGAGCATGAGCCAGAGGTGTCAGAGACGCTGATAAATCAGCTGGCAATTGCTACGCCGCATATTGCCGGTTATACCTTAGAGGGCAAGCTTCGTGGTACGCAGATGGTCTTTGATGCTTTCGTCGAGACTTTTAGTGAGCAGCTGCAAGTTAACGATACCCAGTTGATGGCCAAGCTACTGCCGGACAACCCTTATCGTTGGCGTGAGTTACAGTTGCAGCCTAGTAAGCTTGCTGATTATTATCATATTTGGGAAGATGATGCCTTGCTTCGTAACGTGGTTAATCAGGAATTACGGCGAGTTCAAGGCAATGATTTTGATGCGTTAAGAAAGGCTTATAAGCTGCGCCGAGAGTGGGTATTTTAGTCAGTTTCATTGAGTTTTGTTTAGCTTCATTCAGAGTGTCAACTTTGCTGCATTAGGCTTACGCCTATCAAAATGCAAGCGTATTATTACTCTTGGCTTTTTACCTTTAAGCTGCCCAACCTTTATGTATAGTAAATAAAGATTAGAGACAAGTATGAATTCTTCTAGCTTTGCGCCCAGTATGACCCTAGATATGGCCTATAATCGCGCCGCAATGCTAGCCAAAATCCGTCAGTTTTTCGCTGAGCGTAAAGTATTAGAAGTTCAGACCCCTATCATGTCGCAGGCGGGCAATACCGATGTGTTTGTGCCATCAGTCTCTACTAATGTCACGGTGCAAGACGTACCGAAGACCTATTACCTGCATACCTCTCCAGAATTCGCTATGAAGCGGATGCTTGCTAGCTGGCAAGTGCCTATTTTTCAGATTTGCTCAGTCTTTCGCGACAATGAAGTGGGCAGGCGGCACAATATTGAATTTACGATGCTCGAATGGTATCGACCGGATTTTACTTTGGATGAGCTGGGCAATGAACTGGCGGAGTTGCTCGCGGCAGTATGTGGTCATCAGGTCGTTTTAAATCATTGCAGCTATGTTCAAGCATTCATGGACTACGTTGGCATTCATCCACTGACGGCCAGCTGCGAGGTGCTATCGGCTATCGCAGCAGATAAAGGTATAAAAGGCATAGATTTTGGGGACGACCATCAGGGTTGGCTGGATATGCTATTTAGCCATTTAGTAGAGCCACACCTAGGTCATGATTTGCCGACGCTGATTACTGACTACCCGCCAGCGACAGCTGCACTCGCTAAGATTGTGGTGGATAAACAAGGCAATCAGGTGGCGCGTCGTTTTGAGCTATATATCAATGGCCTTGAGATTGCCAATGCTTATGATGAGCTAGCGGATGCAGCAGCGCTGAGGCAGCGCTTTGAGCGAGACAATCAACAGCGGGAAGCGCGTGGCCTGCCAGTTATGCCTATTGATGAGCATTTATTAGCGGCTTGTAGTCAGCTGCCACCCTGTAGCGGTATTGCTGTTGGTATTGATCGGTTATTGATGGTATTGACGGGTGCTCAAGGTATTACTGAAGTCATTGGTTTTGGGGTAGGACAAGCTTGATGGCGAACTAGCTATTTGAGTCTTTATTGATATCGTGACTTTGTGATTTCATGGTCTGCATCATTTGGCTTAGGGTATCGATATTTTTATAAAAAGCTCGGCAGCCTTGGCACATCATAATGTGGGAGTATAGCTGCAACTTTTCTCGGGTTCTGAGTTGACGGTCTTGCGCATCACTCGCAAGCTGCGTAATTTGCTGACAATTTTTCATAGTTTAGGTTTCTAAGGTTATAGGGCTTCAATAGGGTGAATGAGCTATTCTTGACCATGCGAATAGGCTAATAATTAACGAGGTTACTATTTCCTATTATCAAGACTCTGCCGGCTCAAACCACCGCAGGGTCAAGCAGGTCTGAAGTCGCAGCCGCGCTCTATGCATTAACACATAATAGTGACTGCTGTTAATGGCCATTTCTTGACAGATCTCATCCGTCTCTAAATCCATATACTCGCGCATTAAAAAAGCTCTAGCTTGGTCGCTTGGCAGGTTGGTCAAGCAGACTTCTAAAACTTGCCAAAAGCCATCACTGTGAACGTGAACTTCTGGATTGCACCAACTGTTATTAAATTGGCTAGGCATATTGTCTTTGTGCCAAAATCCTGCTTCATCAAACAAAGTGTCGAGTAAGATATCCTCGCTGCCTTCACTGTGATCATGCAAGCTAGAAAGGTTGGTATATTTGCTGTCTTTACGGATGTGATCGACAATTTTATTCTTTAAGATAGCAAATACCCAGCTTTTGAATGCGGCATTGCCTTTGAATTTATCACTATTTTGCAGTGCTGCCATTAATGCCTCTTGCACCACGTCCTCAGCCAAATGCGAGTTATTCAACTGTGATTGGGCAAACGCTAGCATTTGTTCGCGAACTGCGGTAATAAATTCTGGGGTAACTTGATCATGAGTGTTAGCCAAGTCAGGGTTGTGAGCGCTCATGAAAGATTCTCTTTATAAAAATTATTGTTCAGATTGACAGCCTGTGTAGACTCCCTTCAAATGATATAGTGAACCAACTAAAATAGGAGCACCGAAGTAGACGTACTAGAAGTACCCACTTTATTGTCTAGCGACTATCTAGACGCGCTAGACAATATATACGACGGTTATGCTGTAAACTGGCTTTATGTTTGCTTCATCATAGCCGTGATTATCGACGGCGGGTAGAGGCTGGATTTAGCCAATAATCTAAGCTGACATAGCGTCCTGCACCATAAAATATGATCACCAGCAACATAATAGCGTAAGTCACAGCAAACTCAATACCATTATTCAAGATAACAAAGTTACCAGTTTCAGTCAGCCAGTCGTAATTACCATGGGTTTGTAATATTTCACGGGCTGCCTCAAGTCTTTCACCAGCGGCTTGAGAATTAGCAAGGCTGGCGTCACTACCCCAAAAGCCTATGGTATTCATCACGCTGGCGATACTGGTATCAGGATCGGTAGGGGTGATCGCAAACCAACCATTTTGCCAGTGAACGCTAATAGCGGCCACCAGCATGGTTATCAGTAGCATCAACGAAAATCCGCGAGTACCGATGCCTAGTAACAGCGCAAAGCCGCCGACCAGCTCGGCAAAGATGACCAATACTGCCATGACAGCAGGCATAGGCAATCCTAGACCCCAGTCACTATTACCGAACCAATTAACAATATCCTCAAAGCCAGTGACTTTATTCCAGCCAGCACTAATAAAAATAGGGGCGAGGTACAAGCGAATAGCAAGAGGCGCTATAAAGTCCCATGACTCTACGCGCTCAATAGCAGTATTAAATGGTCGTAAAATGCGAGAAGTAGCACTCATGAAATTACCTTTACTTTAATATTATTAGAATTCGGTTAAATGTGATGACCAACTGTCTGGCTGTCATTGTCAAGACTTGGTTTGATGAATGCCCTGCAAGACGTCCTGCTGAATAAGCTGCTTAAGTAGCGGCAAGCCAAACTCTACCAATACGTTGCTATCGTCATAACCAAGGGCTTGGGAGAAGGTGCTTAATAAGTCGCTTAGCGTTTGGGTCAGCGTTTCCGGAGTCGTACTAATGGGCGCTTGGCTGTTAATATGATCAAGTAGTGCATGAGTTAAAGCGTTAACCTGCATAAACTCAACCTTATCCTCGGCGTTACGAAACACTAGAAAAAAGCTATCTTCAGGCGACTGTGGCTGCTCATCGTCGCTAATAGAGTGCACTGGCCATTCATAATGTAGATTTTGTAGGCTAGGATTTAGTAGTAACTTAAGGCTATTTGCTGGAGTTTGAGGCTTTACAGCAGAGTCACTTCTACTCTTAAGATCAGCCTCAGAGCTATTCTCATAGCTATCGTCAAGCGGCTGGTCCGTATGGGTATCGACCAGCAGCTCCACCCACTCATAGTGCGCCAACTCTGCAAAGTACGCGGGCAATCCTAACTGACTAAGCTGGTTGGGCTGCGCTAAAAAGTCTACAAAGCTTTGATTAATCTCTGTAAAGTAGGGACTGTGGCACGACTGCTGTGCAAAAAACTGCTGGCAGACGTCCAACCACTGCTCATCATCTATCAAGCTTTGACAGACGGGGAAACATTGATCTAAAAAACTACGGATATTATTAAACACCAAAGACTGATACAGCTTAGCAACTCGCGATGACGCGCCTGGGGCTGCTTCCGCTAATGAGAGAGTAGGACTTTGAACACTGGCATTAGCATCTTGGTTATGAGGCTGGCGCAAATACTGACCAAATCGCCGCTGAAAATTCGCTAAGCTTGGTGCATAGTTAGTTGGGTTAATTGGCTTAAGCGGTCTAACTGAATGGTCTGCTACAAGTAGCGTCTCAGAGACCACTGGTAAAGTCCGTAATTCATTAGCTGAGCACATGATGACTTTCCTTATGCTGGAATGCGAGCGCGCTTGTAGGACAAGTATCATTTTGCAGCGCTCGAATATGTTCGACCTCAGCAGTCAGGTCACGAAAATCAGGGAAGTTAAAGTCCCGCTCAAGACAAGTGGGTAAGGTGCTGGCAGCTTTGCCCGTTTTGAATTCAATTAGCGCGTAAGCATCTGCTAAGAGTGCCCAAACAGGGTCAATCACGGTATTGCCATGGGTATCAACGACAAAACCATCGTCTTCTACATAGTGGCCTGCGACATGTAGATAGCAGGTGCGCTCAAGCGGCAACTGGCGAAGATACTTATGAGGATCAAAGCCAAAGTTTTGGCTATTCACATAGATGTTATTCACATCTAAATGCAGTAAGCAGTCGGCTTCCTCTGCTACTGCGCTGATAAATTCGGCGTCGCTCATATCGCTGTGCGCGGGAACAAAATAGTAGGAGGCGTTTTCGAATCCAATCTGTTGACCCAAAATATCTTGGGCGCGCTTGATACGGTCTGCAACCCAGTACACCGCTTCGCTGGTGCAAGGGATAGGGAGCAGATCGTATAAGTGACCTGCCTCATCACTACACCACGATAGATGCTCAGTGTATAAGCCAATATTATGAGTCTGCATAAAGGTTTTTACGTTATTTAATAACTTGATATCCAGCTCGGCAGTACTACCGATAGATAATGACAAGCCATGACAGACAAAAGGATAGCGCTCTGTAAACGCTCGTAGCATCTTGGCATACTGCCCCCCCATTTTTCCCGACGAATTGAGCCAATTCTCAGGAGAGATCTCAAAAAAGTCTATCGCTGATAAGTCCGCTTGACCCATAGCTGGCAACAGCTCTCGGCGAAAGCCTAGCCCTGCCCCAGTAGGGGATGTGGGCGCGCTAAACGCATTGCTAGCTAGCGCGGTAGTGGCTGTTACTGCTGGCGTTACCGTTGAAAGGGTCATAATTATCCTTAGTAGCTTAGCGCGCTTAAGTCAGAGATGGGCGAGACGCTAGAAGTTTGGTTAACTAGGTTATCTAGTAGCAAGTTACAGAGTAGCAAGTTACTTGGTAGCGCCGCACTTGGCTTCACCACATTTACCGTCAGCCTTTTTGTCCATAGCAGTGGCATGGCCAGCACATGAGCCATCTGCTTTTTTATCCATCTTTTTGCCATCAGCGCCGCACTTACCTTCACCGCATTTGCCGTCGGCTTTCTTGTCCATATCGGTAGCATGACCGGCACAAGAGCCGTCAGCTTTTTTGTCCATATTGCCAGCACAGCTGCCTTCTTTGACTTTGCTGCTGTTTTGATAGCCATCTTGCATCGGCTCAGCTGAGAATGGGTTGTTGGTGGCGCAGCCGCTCAATGTCACTAAAGAACCAAGGGCAAGGCTAGCAAGTACGGTAGATTTTTTCATGTGAAGCTCCAAAAGGGGTTAGCTCGATGTAAGGTCATCGTCGCTTTTTATTAGTATGGTCAACCCCCTATGTTGATAAGGAGATTGATTTATTAGTAACGGTATAAATAGGGATTAAAAAATATTACTGACTAGCCGCCACATTTACCTTCGCCGCACTTGCCTTCGGCTTTTTTTACGACTTTTTTGGCACTGCCGCCGCATTTACCATCTGCTTTTTTCACGACTTTTTTAGCGCTACTACCGCATTTGCCTTCACCGCATTTGCCCTCTTTGGCTTTGGTTGAGTTTTGATAGGCACTGCTCATTGTCTTAGCCCCAAATGGGTTGCTATCGGCGGCATGCGCGCTACCCATTGCTACTAAAGAGCCTAGGGCTAAACTGGTAATCATCGAAGTCTTATTCATAATGTCGTCCATTTTAAAAGTGAGGGTTGATAGCTCTCCACCTCGTCACACTACTGAAGTTACTCAGTATCTGATTTAGCTATCGAGCTATTACCCCTTAGTCGTAGCAAACGGCTGATTTCTTACAATTAATTTTATTTTTTATATAAATAAATTTTAAGTTATTGATATTTAAAGATAAATTTAACTACAGTTAATCCAATTTAAAACTGATACGTAAAAGAGTCGTTGGTATAAATTTATTGGCTAGAGTCATGAGATGACTGAAGTGGGCGGAAATTTATACCAGCGACTTTTGTCAGATATAAAATGGATTGACTATATTTATGTTTTACTTAATAAGATTGAAATTCGATTAATCGTGTTGGAATTGGGAAGCTAACTTAGGCAGGAGCAAGTTAATCAGCTACAAGTTGAGAAGAGAAGGAGGCGTCCTAGACGGCATAAGGTAAACGTTATAGATAAAAAAACCTCAGACTTTTAAGGACTGAGGTGATGAGGGTTTGATTAGGAGCGCCTAGATTAAAGGCACGTAGAAATTAAAAAATATTAAACGGCAGTCATATTAACTCTAGGCGTAATGGGAGGTATCAAGAATTCGTTTAGGCGATTAGCCCCCAACTGTATGGCGGCTTCACAAAGTATCCATCATCGCACCAAGCGATTAAGCCCATCGGCAAAGGTCTTTTTATCTTTGTCGCTATACGGCTTTTGCCCTGCCATTTGCGTGAGGTCTATCGCCCCAGTGCCGCGCATCATATCCATAAAGTCGCGGCCATTGAGCTTTTGCTTGATGTTGTTCTTGTCATAAATGACACCGTGCGGGGTCATGACTTGACCACCATTGTCGAGCACATCATTAGCAAGAGGGATATCGCTGGTGATAACTAAGTCACCTTCTTCGACATTGTCAGCAATATAATCATCAGCGATATCAAAGCCTGATGAGACGACGACCATGCTAATGAGCGGCGATTTACGAACCTTAATAGGCTGATTAGCGACAAAGATAGCTGGCGTCTGCGTGCGCAGGGCCGTCTTAATCACCAACTCTTTGACCACTAAGGGGCAAGCATCGGCATCTATCCAAATTTTCATTGCATCCTCATCAGGTTGTTAATAGCTAAAGTGATTGGTGCTAAAATTGATGCTCTTTCTTGGTCTAAATCGCCCTCCAACCTTCTCCCTAAATAAGAAAGGGAGAAAATGCGGCAAAATAAACGCCAGTTACTTATCGAGGCCAACTTTATTGGGGAGCACTTTAACCAGTGCTGATAAGGCCTTGTCTAAGTCCGCCACATCCGGCGGCATCAGGGTAATGTGCCCAATCTTACGGTCAGCACGCTCTTCTTTGTGGTAACTGTGATAATGAGTACCATCGATAGCAAGGGTATCTGCGACATTAGGATATTGACCCAAGATATTAATCATTACCGAAGGATGAACATTGTCAGTATCACCTAGGGGGAGTCCTACGACAGCGCGGATATGATTCTCAAATTGACTGGTGACTGCGCCCTCGATACTCCAATGACCTGAATTGTGCACACGCGGGGCAATTTCATTAGCCAGTATGGTCTCTTTACCATCATCATCCTTACTTACAAACAATTCTAGCGCCATGATCCCCACATAATCCAGATGGGCCATTAGCGTACTGATAGCGTCTTTGGCGGTAGCCAATAGATGGCTTGCGCCGACAGCTGGGGCTTGCGTCTTGGCTAAAATACCATGGTGGTGATGATTCTCTACCAAGTCATAGCAGCGGACCGTGCCGTCTTGAGCGCGGCCAGCAATGATAGAGACCTCACGGCTAAAGTGAATAAAGCCTTCAGCGATAAGCGGTGCTGGGTGTGGGACCAAGTCATTGTCACCCGTTACTGCGCCGCCAAGATCAGCCCAAGCCGCATCGATATCAGACGTAGATTTAAGTACAAATTGCCCCTTGCCGTCATAGCCGCCACGACTGGTCTTGAGTACCAGTGGTAATCCTAATTGAGCACAAGCGTCTTTTAGCTCATCTTTTGAAGAAACCGCTAAAAAAGGTACGGTGGCGATGTCTAATTCGTTAAACAAAGCCTTTTCTTTTAAGCGGTCTTGTGCCACGGCTAATGCTTGTACGGGTGGGAACATACCCTGCTTATTACCTTCATTAGACAACTTTGTTAGATGTTCTACGGTCTCGACTGGGGTGTTTTCAAACTCTAAGGTAAAGACATCGGCAGCAGAGATAAAGTCATCGAGCTGTTGAGTACTATAGACTTTGCCATATAAGGAGGCGGGGCAGTCAGGCGTATCTTCCAAAAAGATGCAGCGATAACCTAAAGGTAGGGCGGCCTCAGCGAGCATCATCCCGAGTTGACCGCCTCCTAAGATACCGATAGTGCGAATAGACTGGCTAGCAGGGTAGGCGTTGGCATTAGTCATGGCAGGCTCTTAACAAACAAATGGAAATGAAAATTAAAAAAGGTGCCAAAGCACCTAGCGAAATTATAACAAAGATTGACCATAAATAGAGCCAGAGGGTTTTTACCTTATATGGCAATTGTCTCTTAAAAAGAGAGCGTCAACACACTCAAGATTGGGCACAGGCCCCCTGATATAAGTTTGCCACTGCCTGAGTCATGTGACTTCTAGCTGGCTACTTTATATCAGAGGCTCGAGACGGACCAGTTATAAATAGGTTTGACGATACAAATCAGGTCAAAACAAAGAAGGTCAAGCGCGATACTGGTATCAGTATCTTTAACGTGCTGCGAGCAACCTGATAGAGGCCACAACAAATTCATCCCAGTAGCAGTAGCACTGAACGCTTTTTAGATTGAGTTCACTGTACTCTAGCTGCTTATTCGTGCAGCGTATAACATCATTAATTGATGCTTCCGGGTGTGGGGCTAGCTAAGACTGTGTCTGTTTGGTCTTGACGAAATATTTCAAGCTTTTTTGCAAGCTGTGAATCGTGAAGTGCAAGGATCTGGATCGCGAGTAGGGCAGCATTAAAAGCACCGGATGAACCAATAGCCAGTGTTCCTACCGCCACGCCTTTAGGCATTTGGACAATAGAGAGTAAACTGTCCCAACCACTTAGCGTTGAGGACTTTACAGGGACGCCAAGCACAGGAAGGGGCGTCTGACTGGCGCACATTCCAGGCAAATGCGCCGCGCCGCCAGCACCAGCAATGATAACTTGTAGGCCACGACCTTGTGCCGATTTAGCATAGTCAAATAGCTTGTCAGGCGTTCGATGGGCAGAGACTACCTCACATTCAAAGGCGATATCAAAGTCAGCGAGTAGTTGTGCGGCTAGGCTCATCGTCGCCCAGTCAGACTGAGAACCCATGATAATACCCACTTTGGCATTGCCAGCAGGAGAGGCTATTGGGGCAGGGGAAGCAGCTTGCGACATAGTATAAAATCCTTAAAATGGTTCATCATACAAAAAAAACTCTGGGATAAAAAGCAACAATGTGATTGGTGAGCACTTACCAAACAATTAGTAACCGTCAATACTAGGAGCTGCTGTTATTAATAGGAGACATTGTTGTTAGTATTGTCATGGATGTACTGGACAAAATTATCAGCGGATAAGGGTAGGGGGTTATTCGTATCAAGCTGATAGGCGGTTAAATAACCACTCCCTGCTGCAGAATAGTCAGTACAAACGACTTGCTTACTCAGTGGCGCGGGCTTACCCGTTAACCAATAATGACCAATGAATACGGGCTTGTCAGTCTGCAAAGTAAAATCTATCTCTTTAGCGATAGCATCAGCTGGCAGTTGCAATAAGTCTGATGATGGCGCACGGGCAATATCGACGATATGCCTACCATTTAAGACATCCAGCCACCACTGCACCCGAACACGGCTTCTGACGGCGCCATCCTTATCGGTAAATGTCAGCCCATCGGGCAGAGGCATCTCGACGCCTTTTAGGACCCGCTCTAGCGCATCATATTCCGCAGAGTCTTTTTGTCCTGTGCGCTGGAGAGCCTCAGGTGTTAGGCAGTTATCCTTAGTCAATAGCGGCTGTAGCACCTGCATTTTATCTTGATGCCAGCAAGCATGGACAAAGCAGGCGTGATCGGTCTCAAGCCAAAGTGGTAGCTCGTAAAGTCGCGATAGCCAATATCGATGAGCTGCTGAGCCAAACGGTACTTCCTCCAAAAACTGCTGATGCTGACGATAATGCGTCGTATTATGCTCGCGCAAATAGCTACCATCTGCGGCGGACTCGTCCAAGGTGGCATAGGCCAAAGCATTGTATTCATGATTGCCCATCACAGCATCAGCGACGCCTGCATCGATCATAGCAAAGACGATATTCAGCGTCTCGACCTCTTGTGTACCGCGATCAATCAGATCGCCGATGAACATGGCTCGGTGACCAGCAGGTGGGGCAAAATAAGTCGTGCCAGTTTTTGGTTGAGTAGTTAGCGTATATCCTAACTTGGCTAGCAAGCTTTTGAGTTTGTCTGCATTGCCATGAATGTCGCCAATGACATCATAAATCATAATTTGCTTACATCTCCTATTAAGTTGCTAGTGTCTGCTCAAAGGATACTAATAACTTTTTCGATTCGCTACAGAACAAAGGGGGTGATTTGTTGAGATTTGAGCTTTCTATGACTGATGGCTAACGAATTTTCCCCGTTACTTGTCTTGTATAGCGATGCTATGTGCCGGTTTTATAGCTGCTGCAATACAGTTTAGCATTAACATAAAAAAGCGCTCTTAAAAAACTATTTGTAAAAGATAGGGCGGTATAAAACAACAGTCAATAAAAAAGGCATCAATAAGATGCCTTTCTCATGTAATTAGAATTTGCTCATGACTTCATTGGTATGAGATATGCTTTAAATCTAAATTGTTAAAACCAGTCAGCAACACTCAGATTCTATTAGGTTCTACGCGAAATAAACCCAACAATAAATAGAATCACAGCGATAACTAAGAAAATATAAGCAAAGTTTTCACTTAGCCCTGCGACACCACCAAAACCAAGAAAGCTAGCAATTAGCGCAATAACAGCAAAAATAATAGCCCACTTAAACATAGCAAACTCCTATAAGGGATAAATTAACGTTATCTATCAAAATTTTATTAGTATGATCAAATCGTCACAATAAAATGAACCGCTAGCTTGTCGCTAGGTTACGCTGAACTATCATTTTGTGAGCGTGTTTGAAGGCCTCTAAGATAACATTGAAAGGTTTGCTTGATATGGATATTTTAGTAAACCTTTGTTCGTTATGTAACTACAATGTAAAATTAACTCTGTCTTTGGCATCACTCAGTCTAATTAGGGTAACGATAGCGACCCGCACTATACCTTTTATGTAACCAAAGATATTGAGTACTAAAAAGTATTACTGGTAAGTTAGTAATGCTTGTAGTGTAATATGGTCAATCCATCTTAGCTTTGACACAAAGGCGCTGGAATAAATTTACGCTAGTCCCAGTCACCTCATGACTTCTAGCCAACAAATTTATACCAGCGACTCTTTTATATGTCAGTTTTAAATAGCGCTAACTGTAGTTTTAACAAAGCAACTTATACGGATGAGTTGCTGCTTTTAATAACTGCTTAATAGCAGCGACTTATCAAGAGTTCTTTTTTCAGTTGATTGGCCTAAACTTACACCTAGATACAAAGTTACTTATAAGTAAAATTATTTCTAATAGTAAGCCATAAAAACTGATTAAAGGCAGTTGTAAATAATAACAATTATCGTTACTATGTATACTACACTATGAAATTACTAGTGGTTTTACTAGCAACCATGTCAGTAAGGTCTAATCAATTTTAGTATAGGTCTATAAAGTCGATACCTGCTAGCAAGCGCTATTGATGGCTAAGAGGCTCAGCAGTCGCAATACCATCTCACAGCAGTATTTATCGATTAGCTGATGTTCAGGAGCAATAAAATGTACGTCTGTATCTGTAACGATGTCAAAGAAAAGCAAATTAAAGCCGCTATAGCCTCGGGTGTCGATACGCTAGATGGGTTAAAAAATACGCTTGATGTTGCCACCTGCTGTGGATGCTGTGAGCCGATGGTTAATGACTATCTAGATGAGCATCATACGATGATGGCCGACACTGCTCTAATCGAACAATTGGCCTATGCGGTATAACGCTCAGTAAAATCAAAAATAGCGCGCAATGCTCTCTTTTTTGATTTTGCTTAAACATCTTTATTAAGTTGAATTAATAAGTAATAGATTTGACTTTAGTGGTGTTCTTTAACGATCGACAAATAAATACCCTTGTAAACACTCAGCTTGTCACTTTTTTTTAGCCAATTAATTATTCTAGTTAATGGCTCAATCTATAGTTTATTCTGTTATAAATCTAATCAATTCGCATTTGCGATTCTACCTCCATTCCCAGTTCTAAATAACACTGGTGTCTTATCAGGTGTGTGATACCATCATGCCTACAAATTGTTATTGTATTTACCATTCTTATTGATAGGAGCTACCATGAAAGGCAGCCAACAAGTTATTGATTACTTAAATTTCCTTCTTGGCGGTGAGCTTGCTGCTCGCGATCAGTATTTCATCCATTCTGAGATGTATGCTGAGTGGCATTACGGCAAGCTGTATGACCGTATCCATCATGAAATGGAAGATGAGACTCTCCATGCTCAGGCTATTATCCGCCGGATAATGATGCTCGGTGGCAAGCCAAATATGACTGTTAATGACATCAATATCGGTACTACCGTACCAGAGATGTTGCAGTCAGATTTAAACCTTGAATATGATGTGCAAAAGCATCTCAAGCAGGGTATCGCCATTTGTGAGCAAGAACACGACTATGTGACCCGTGATATGTTGGTCGCTCAGCTTGAAGATACGGAAGAAGATCATGCACATTGGCTCGAGCAGCAGCTGCGCCTAATTGAGATGATCGGTCTGCCCAATTACCTTCAAAGTCAGATGGGTGAAGTCACTGCTTAATCGTGGCTAAGTAGCCTACAAGTAATGTTAATGATATTGATAGTAAGGGGTAGAGTATGAAAGGGGATAGAGAAGTCATCCGCGCATTAAATCAAGTATTGGGCCAGTCGTTGATTGCGATTAATCAGTATTTTTTGCATGCTCGTATTGCTAAAAACTGGGGTATCGAAGAGCTCAATGAGAATTTCTATAAGCAGTCTATTCAAGAAATGAAATGGTCAGACGCTATTATTGAGCGTATCTTACTGTTAGAGGGCCTGCCCAATCTACAAGATTACGGCAAGCTATTTATCGGTGAAGATGTCGAAGAGATGGTTGAGTGTGATGTGCGACTAGAAGACCAGAAGTTTGCCATTATCACTGATGCCATTAGCTTATGTGAGCAAAAGCAAGACTATGTCTCACGCAAGCTGCTACTCGGTATCAAAGATGGTAATGAAGAGTATATTGATTGGCTAGATACGCAAAAAGACCTTATCAAAGATGTGGGATTAGAGAACTATATTCAAGCTAAAGTAGAGGACTAATTAACGTCCAAGCGCCTATAAAGTGCTTAGCGTCTTGTTAGTCCAATAAAAAGCCAGTATCTCAATTATGATACTGGCTTTTTTTATCTTAAGTGGGTAACTTTAAAGCCACATAGAGTATGGTTGTGGCCTATCGATATAAGCCTTAATCTTTAAATTGATGTTGATTATTATTATGTTGCCTGTGCTAGTCGAGTCTAAATAAAATAGAGTCATCGTAATATCATGCGTAACTGGTATAAGTTTTTCTGGTCTGCTGCGAGCCTGCCGACAGAAGCCGCGAAAAATTCATCCCAGTACTGCTGTCGCGTTTTTATAACGAGCCTACAATAGGCAATAGCGGCCCTGAGCTTCGATTAAAAGCTAGGGTGCAATAAAACATTTAAGAAGTGGGGGATGACAGCAGGCTCTAGTGCTATGGTCGCGATAATCCCAAATGCACCGCCCCAGAGGTGAGCCAAATGATTGATATTGGAGCCGCCTTTATGATTGGCATATATGCTATACGCTACGTAAGCGATGGCAAAGACAATAGCAGGAATAGGTACGACGGCGAATAGATAGAGCATGTCCCATGGTGCCATCAAGATATAAGCAAACAATACGGCAGAGACGCCACCTGAAGCACCGAGACTTAAATACATAGAGTCTTTACGGTGCTGAACATAACTGGGCACAATAGCGACTACAATAGCGATAAGATAGAATAATATAAAACCTAGACCACCAAAGTACTGAGTATAAAATCTTTCAATGGCGCGGCCAAAGAAGTAGAGCGTAAACATATTAAACAGTAGATGCATACTGTCTGCATGAATGAAGCCATGCGTCAAGAATCGATACCATTGACCTTTTGCGACCGCAGGTGGATAGAATATTAGGCGGTTAAATAGTGCTTTACTTTGCCAAGCGAGCAAGCTGATGATAACCGTCACTATAATGATTAAAGTGGTATGATCAAAGTTGAACAAGAGTAAATCCTTCAGGCTAATTTTTAACTAAAAAACATCAATGGTTGGTCTTAAGTCGCTACCATAATCTTATTGCCGAGAGCGCGATTATTAGGCTAAAAGCGCGAGTAGTTTGACACACTTAGGGGATATATAGCATAAATCGTTGGTCTAGATAACGAAAGCGCACAAAAAATAACTCTTATGCTGTCTGGACAAATGACTGAGTGCTACACTTTATTGCTTCAAGAGTTACATACTTTAGGCTATTAAAAATAAATAATATTTTAAAGTTTGTACAGTAGGCTCGGCTCTATTGCATAGCCAATCAGTCTATTAGCGATGAGCAGCTCAAGTATAGATTTAGGTAAGTGTGGTCCGAGGGCAACCCTTTACGGACTGAGTGACTTACTATAAAGATTTTTCTATGGCTGAGATATAACGGTTAATTCGTGTCCTATCTGCGGTTAATTGTCGTATGGTGCAATTATGATAGATTGACTATAATTAGAATTAGTATAACTGGATAAGATGCTTAGCAATTTTAAACTTCTATAAAACTGGTTAGCGGTCATAATATAGTTTGTCATAATCAATCTAGCCATAGCCATATCTAGCGGATTGTGTTTAGACCATTATGCTGATGGACAATTTACCAGATTGTGTAAGTAGACTTATTATACAAGTAGGCTTAGTGAGTAGAGAGCAAGGCGCTAGCGGCTCTGCTAAATTGCTATTTGGCCGACTACTTTTAGATCATTTTCCCACGGTTTTTAAAACTTATATATGACCCTTATTAAACATCTAACCGACCATGTCACTCCACAGGTATGGAGCAGCAGACCATTAACTGAGGATGCTGATCCTTTTTATGAGCAGCTATTACTTGAGCAGTTCTATGCCATTGTTATGGCCAGACTCGAGGAGCAGTCTGTGGCCGAGAGCATAGCCACTCAGCTAGCTGACCCTGCATCTAGGTTAGAGCGTAATAGAGAAAATAATGATTTATTGAATAATGATAGGCTGCAAGAGGACAGCCCCTTTAATCAGGCTGCCAAAGATTTATTTGCTATATTGTGGCCTGATGCAAGGTCACGTCAGCAGATTATAGCCTCTCTTGCGGACACTTATTATACTTCGTACGCGCATACCTCTCAGTTAATAAGCTTATCATTACCACTTCTCTACGATGAGCTTAACCGCATCAGCCAAAGCAAAGAGATATCTGTTCATCAGCTGGTCACGCAGCAGATAGAGACCATTCGTGCTTATGTGCCATCATGGGCCCTGCCATTTACACACAATGCTATAACTGATATCGCTATTGTTGACTCACCAGCTGTTAGTGCCATTGATAATAGTGGCGTTGATGACAGTGCTGCTATCAGCTCTATCACAGAGAGTCTCAATAAAGTCATTCCCAGAGCCTCATTAAATGAGCAACATCATTTTGCAGACGATGGCCCACGCACTGAACCACTGGTAGATAGCCCAACCTCCATACTTACTCAATCATCGCCATTAGCTGAAGAAAGCCATGCTAATGAGTCACTATTTGCAGATCAAGATATCCGCTCTACAGTTGAGACAGATATCAGTGAGGATACAGCGGTACACGCCAGTCCTAATGAGTACCGTGACGATTTAAAACCGCCCAGCTCAGTAGCGTCTAAAAAGGCGTCAAGCCTCGTTATCTTGCGAGTGCTAATAGCAGTGGCAATCTTCAGCGGTCTCATTTGGTTAGCACTGCGCTACTATCAGAATGCCACTAACACCGCGCCTCAAGAGCCTCAGGATGAGATAAGTGACGTTAATACAGTACCATTGCCACAAAATGAAGCATCACCGACTACGGCCACAAGCTTAAGACCAGTAGAGCTGACGATAAAAATGGATATCAATCAGCTGTATGTCTGTCAAGGGATAGTCGGTAATGAAGCACTACAGGGGGCAGTACTACAAGCACTGCACAGTGCGATGGCTGATCAAGCGGGACAGTGCCAAATCACTATCGACCCAGAGGTGGCTACTGAGATGTCCAACTTGCATAGCCTATCTCAGATAGTGACTGTCGTTCAGTCCGTGCCCTTTGCCACGCTTGAGTTACGGGGTAATAATCTCAGCCTATCCGCACCAGATCCCAATGTGCTATCACAAATGACAGCACAGATTCAAAGTATAGCGCCTGCAATCCATATTGAAGTGTTAGCGCCTATTGAGCCGAGCGGCACTATTAATGCACCGATGGGATCAGGTATCGCACCTAATATGGATGGGCAATTAAATAACGCTAATTCAATGCCGCCTATGACCGAATATCAGCCGAATGGCAGTGTGAACGCAAATATGAACAACTACTACGAGGGTAATAGCCAATTGCAAGATGATGCTTCTCAGTATGGCAGCCCGAACCCAAATATGGACCAATCACGCTCTGCTATCCCTAACACTGGCGCCCCAGAGGATCAATTCCCGGCTAATACTGGATCAGGGAACGATGCAGACAGTATCTCGGAAAAAGAGTTGGAAAACATGCTCAATACAGTGATTGAAGTCGCCCCTAATTAAAAGCTTTATGAAGAATTAATTGACAGCGCTACTTATCGAATCATTAATAAAACTAAACAAAGGATGCTAAAAAGACTTATTTTAATAGACTTAAGTTTATAATCTAATTAAAAGTAACAAAATAAGTTACGTGGTTTGACGCAATCACTACTTAAAGTAGCAATTGCACAACATCTAACTTATTGAGTACTCCCCAGTTATGTCTCTATAATCAGTATAATGGTTACATAACCAAGTATGAGCATTTGACTTAGAGCTTGTATGTGCACTAAAAATTTAGTCACTAAATCATGTCATTAGTGATTATGAGGGATTGTTAAGAAAAATTGAACCTTGGATTTTTATTACTTCTCTTGATTTTGCCTAATGACGGTTTTTGAAAAACTTAGTAGGTAATGCTAGTTAAAATTGGCATTGCTCTTCTAAAGATATTAACAACTTATTATCAACTATAGTGACAGTGCATCAAAAAAGTTTTATTAAAATAGAACTCAAACACTTATTTTCTGGAGGAGCAAATTTATGGATATTATTAATCATCTGGCCCGTACCGTAACCCCTGCTGTATTAGGGGACAACCGCACGCCACAAAATGAGAGCCTACTTGAGCAGTTCTATGCTATCTTCGCTGCCCGGTTGGCAGACAACGATACTTATAGCCGCTTCTCAGGTCAAGAGATAGCTCGTGATGATGCTGGCTTTTATGATCGAGTTTGGACAGATCAGTCGCATCGTAGCAGCATCTCTCGTGAGTTGGCGAACACTCATAAAGTAGACGAATCTTCAGTTCAAGGTTTAGTAGCCGCTGCGGCGCCGCTTGCTTATCATGAAATTAGTAGCTTAGCCGGTAGTACACCAGTACCACAGTTTTTGCGCGATAACCTATCGACCTATCGTAGCCACATCCCAAGCTGGGCGACGACTGTGGTTCCTGCAGGTGTCCTAGTAACTGATCAGACCACAGCAGCGCCAGCAGGTGAACGTATCTCTGATACGGTCAGCACCGCCCCGCTACAACGTGAAGAAGAAAAAGGTGGTAGCTTCATGAAAGCCTTACTGCCAATTATTGGTCTAATTATCTTAGGTGCTTTGGCTTGGGCATTGCTTAAAGGCTGTCAAGAAAAGCCTGAACCTGTCGCTACACCAGTGGTCACTGAAGAAGTCGTGGACAATGATACCCCTGTTGCAGCAGTAGCAGCGGATGCTGAGCCTGCGTCGCTTCGTATCGCTACGGGTGAAGACAATATGCTATATGCATGTCGTATCAATGCCGGTGACCAAGCTCTTAGTGATCAAGTCATGGGCGCTATGCAGAATGTCTTTGGTGACGAAGCCGCTAAATGCCGTGCAGACGTAGATGATAGCTTTGCTACTGATATGCCAGCTGCTGAGCTACTTTCCGCAATCTTGCCTATCGTTAAGAGCTCACCAAACGCTAGCATGATCATTAAGGGTGATGAAATTATCGTCAACTCTCCAGATGCGGCGTCGTTAGATCAGTTAGTGTCTGATATCCAAGCTGCTGCACCGGGTATGAAAGTGACAGCGGAAGGTCCACTAGATCTACAAAACGAGATTGACAATAGTCTAGTTGCTGCTGATGCTGCTATCGATAGACTGGGTGAAAACCCAGATCCACGTGATGTGGCTCGTGCATTAAGCTTGCAGGTTATTAACTTTGAGCTTGATAAAGCCTTCATTCCTGATGCTAACAAGCCATTCCTTGATCGTGCTGCCAAGATCATTCAGCAAGTGCCGGATATGGAGCTTATGATTATCGGTCATACTGATAGTCAAGCTTCAGATGCTTATAATATGGAGCTGTCACGTGAGCGTGCAGAGGCTGTTAAAGAGTATCTAGTATCAAAAGGCGTAGATGCGAGCAAGCTGCAAACTAAAGGTATGGGCGAGAGCGATCCAATCGCTGACAACTCTACTGAGCAAGGCCGCTTCCGTAACCGTCGTATTGAATTCACTGTCTATGATGAAAGCATGGCAGCCGATGACAATGGTATTGCCGTAACTGCTGGTAATGGCGGTGATGTGGGTATGGGTACAACGGTCAAAGATGGTGTTAATTCTGCTGTTGCAACGGCTGGTAGTGCTGTGAATTCAGCAGGTAACGCCGCTCAGAATGCAGGCAACGCTATTGTTAATGCTGACCCAGATCTTAACCCACTAGATGGCAACAACGATGACTTGCTTCCAGATAGTGATGATCCTACTCAAGGTACTGCTCTAGATCCTAAAGCTAATCAGTAATTTAAGGTTCTAGAAGTCGCTCGCTTATTGCCCAAAGTGGGGCAATAAGTAGACAATATAAAAAGACCGCCCCATTTGATTGAGGCGGTCTTTTTTATGGCGTCAGTTTTGCATCTTTAATACCGTGTTTTTAACATTGTGTTTTTAACTAGGTGTTTTTAACTAAGTATTATGTTTTTCACTAGGCCTTACGGTGATAGTCTGTTGGATCACTGTCGGTATTGCTGCCCGTAGCCGTTAGGATACCATCGGTATCTTGCGTGGGAGCAAAAAATGCCGCTTGAACATTTGCCCTAGCTTGCTCCCAATAGTCAAACTGACGGCAGGTAGCTTCAAAGTCAGCTTGCCACTTAGGAATCTTGCCACACAGCGCCCGCAGTCTATCTTGGTCTGGATAGGGAAGCTCTTGCGCACTGAGAGCGGCTTCATGAGCGGCGATGCGGTCATTGCAGACCAGTGCCATATCACAACCAGCTTGAATAGCAGCTTTGACGCGCTCACTTACGCCGCCTGCGGTATGCGCGGCTTTCATAGACAGATCATCTGAAAATAATACCCCATTAAAGCCCAACTGTTCGCGGATAATATCTTGAAGCCAGTGAGCAGAAAAGCCTGCAGGCTTATCGTCAACTTGCTCAAAGATAACATGGGCAGGCATCATGGCATTAAGCCAAGGTAGGGTATTGATAAACGGTTGCATATCTTGCGCTTTGATTTCAGCAAAGCTTCGTGAGTCAATCGCCTCAGCCACATGGGAGTCGGGCGCCACTGAGCCATGACCTGGGAAGTGCTTGGCGGTAGTAGCCATGCCAGCCGCCTTCATACCCTGCATAAACCGAGTCGTTAGTGCCGTTACCACTTCAGGATCGGCATGAAAGCCGCGATCACCGATGACCTGACTGATGCCATCAAGATCTAACACGGGCGCGAAGCTCAAATCGATGCCCACAGCCAGCACTTCAGTAGCCATAAGATAGCCGCAATCATACGTCAGCTTGAGCGCTGAGCTTGGGTTTGAATTAAAACGCTCGCCCAAGCGTCCCATAGCTGGCAGAGGACTAAACCCTTGTCTAAGCCTTGCCACGCGGCCGCCTTCTTGATCAACCCCGATCAATATATCAGGGTTGTGGTGACGAATATCATCACAAAGCTTGCGTACTTGCTGAGGTGACTCGACATTGCGCGCAAACAAAATTACTCCGCCGACCTGTGCCTGCTTAATTAAAGAGATATCATCTGCGGTTAGGGCTGTATTGCCCACATCAATCATTAATACACCGAACATAGTTGTTTATCCTTGACCCTAAATCATGCGATATTATGACAGCTCTGACGTGCCTGCGTATACACTATGCCAAAGTTAGGACAAACTATAGTATGATAAATATCCGTAAGTATTGACATGATTCTGCTAACGATAACTTTGGAGAAGCTATTTAGACGCTATTAACCACATATCATTTAGGGTTAGATCATTTAACGCTAGGTTATCCCTAGCTCAAGATAAATAGCTTAAGAAAAATCACTATAGGTAGCCAGCTATACAACGGACCTATTATAAGCCTAATGATTACTGATAAAGGGGCAGCATAACTCTTTAAGAGTTGACATACAGATTGGTCACATTGGCTCCAACATTCTTGTGATAACATTCATAAAAATCTGCAACTAATAGCCTGAATATGAATAACCTAGCGCCTAAAAACTAAGCCACTAATAGCTTTGAATTTAATAGCCTAAATTTTAGCTAAATAGAATTAAGCCTTAGTAAGTTTAGGCACTCAAAAACTAGGACTAAAAAGTGGGCGACAGGCCTAAAGAGCTGAGTCGTAAATTCAAGAACACAGTAGATAATCACTACGCTAACGTTTTGGTAGCTTACCGTCAGTTAGCATAATCACTCACTTGTATGACAGTCTGAGGCTAAAATTATAATTACGCCCTATGGCAAACTCAATCAACGATTAATGACACAACGAATTAGGTAACAATGATGAAAAAACAATCTACACAATGGTTATTAAGTGCTGCTGCCGTCGGGGTCGCTGGGATCGTCTTTTCTCAAAGCTATGGCGTAGCAGTCGCTAAGACAGATATGGATGGCTTTCAAGTCACTCCCGAGCAGCAGATGACCACACGACAAGTGGCCGCTTTATTAGACCGAAGTCACTATCTCAACCAGCCACTTGATAAAGAGATGGGCCGTAAGATACTGGCAATGTACATTGATAACTTAGACCCTAACCACACATTATTCTTGCAGTCAGATGTCGATGAGTTTACCAAAAAGTATGGCGATAACTTTGCCGAACGGCTAAAACGCGGTGACTTATCGGCGGGGGTCGCTATTTTTGAGCGCTATCGAAAGCGCTCAAATGAGTATTTTGAGCTGGCGAAAAAACGCCTCAATACTAAAGTTAATCTAAAACGCAATGATACGATTATCTTAGATAGAGAAGACGAGCCACGCTTTAAATCTGTCAAGGCTCAACGCGACTATTGGGAGCGACAGATCGCCTTTCAGCTGATGAGTATCACCTTAGGTCAAGAAGATGAAAAGGCCAAAGAGAAGGTATTCTTAGATAATCCTGATATCACCCGTGGTCAAGATCTCGTGCGCAATGATCAGCGCAGTCCTAATGAGATATTGCTCAATCGTATCACTCGGCAGCAAGCACAGATGCAGCGCTTAAAAGATGATGAAATCATGGAGACCATCTTGAATACAGCGATGCTGACTTATGACCCACATAGCAACTACTATGCTCCTATTCAAGCGACTGAGCTACAGATTCAGTCTAGCTTGCAGCTTGAAGGTATCGGGGTGTCTATTCGTCCAGACCGCAAAAATCCTGATTATACCCGTATCGTCACCTTAGTAGATGGTGGTCCTGCTGCTAAGACAGGACAGATTAAGCCTAATGACTTAATCATCGGTATCGCAGAGGATGGTAAGACCATGCAAGATGTGGTGGGCTGGTCCACCCGAGAGATCGTCGCGCTTATTCGCGGTAAGCGTGGTACTTCTGTCACCTTAAAGGTACGTCAACCTAATGCTCCAGAGGCTAGCGCTCGTACAGTCTCTATAGTTCGTGATGTGATTGAACAAGAAGAGTCTGGAGTGAAGCACCGAGTGATAGAGGTTCAGCGCCCTGGTATTGATGATACTCCTAAGCGTATTGGCGTATTAGAGATTCCAAGCTTTTATCTAAACTACCGTGCTCGCCGTAGTGGTCAAGACTACCGTAGTGTCAGTATTGATACGCAGCGGGCGATAGAAGCGCTAAATAAAGAAAATATCGACGGTATGGTAGTCGATTTACGTAATAATCCAGGTGGCTCACTAGATGAAGTGGCAAGAATGCTAGGCTTATTCATTAAAGAAGGGCCATTGGTACAGATTCGAGACAACCGTGGTAACGTTCAAGTCTACAATGACGAAGATGGTGGCAAGCAGCTTTATGATGGCAAGATGGTGGTCATTACCAATCTAGCCTCAGCCTCAGCCAGTGAGATCTTTGCAGCAGCTATCCAAGATTATGGTCGAGGCTTGGTGGTAGGCAGTACGACGACGGGTAAAGGCTCAGCGCAGATTCAACTGGACAACTTAGCACTGGGTTCAGCGACCCTAACGCAGCGTAAGTTCTACCGCATCACTGGTGGTAGTACGCAGAATAAAGGCGTCGTACCTGATGTCGAGCTGGTGAATATCTATGATGATGCTACCTTTGGTGAGCGCTCGCAGAAATACCCACTTAAGTGGGATACCATTAAGACGGCGGCTTATAAGCCTGAAGGTAAGTTTTCCTCTGACACCCTAGCCACTCTTAATCAGCAGTCAAAGATTCGACAAACGACCAACCCACAATTTGTCTATCTATCGACGCTAAACAAAATCCGCAAAATGGAAGATGAGAAGAAGCCGATTAAGATAAATATCGACAGTCGCCGTGCGAAGATGAAGCAGATCGAACAACAGACATTAGCGGCTGAAAACAAACGACAGATTGATTCAGGGGAAAAACCGTACGCCAACTGGAATACCTATCAAGCGGCTATCGATGCTAAGTTTGAAGAGCGTAGCCAAATGAAAGCAGATGAGCGTCCTGAATTGCCTGAAGATGAGGCGTTTGTGAAGGAGGCGGCATACCTCATGCTAGATGCTAGCCCTAAAAGTCCAAAAGTTGCCGGAGAAGAGCTGGATAATGACTCAATAAAAATTGACGCTGAGACTAATAAAGCGGTTGTGGTCGAATAGGACAAGGGAATAAGGCGGTCGCATCAAGCAGTGGCATAGATAGTCACTGCTTGCTTGTCAGGCTTATAGCCTAATATATAAAGCTATAAGCTCGTCCTTTATTAAACTCATTACTGATCATATAAAAAAGCCAGCAAATTTGCTGGCTTTTGTCTTACTCAAGTGTCATGTCTGTCAATAGGATGGCTGCTTAATGAGGGTAATCAATAAGAGACATCGTAGTTTATGACATTGTTTTAGCAATTAGTGCTCAACGCCGCCAGCACCATGGACGTGACCATGGCTAAGCTCGTCTTCAGTCGCTGCGCGAACTTCAACGATATCAACATCAAATGTCAAAGTTTTGCCGGCTAGCGGATGGTTCGCATCAACAGTAACGGTGTCGTCATTGACGTCTTTAACAGTGACTAGCATCACTTGATCGCCAGACTGTGATTGGAACTGCATACCAGGCTGGATGTCTTCAACACCTTGGAAGTTAGCACGTGGAATCTCTTGAACTGCTTGGTCGTGGTACTCACCGTAACCATCAGCTGGGGCAACAACGGCGTTAACTTTTTCGCCAGCAGATTTGCCTTCTAATTGTGACTCAAGACCTGGGATGATATTCGCATGGCCATGAAGGTAGGCGAGAGGCTGACCCTCTGGAGACTGATCAATAATATTGCCTTCTTCGTCTTTTAGCGTGTAGTTAAACAAGACGGCGGAATCTTTTGTAATGGTAGTCATAAATTATCCTAAATTGTGTCTGATTATGAAAATGAATCGAAAAATTAACCGCAAATAAGAATGCAATCACTCAACATATAAGACTAGCATAAAGAGTAAGTACAAAAGTTATAACGGCCTTTTATTCGGCGATTAACGCGAATCAATCGTCTACTTTGCCAATTTATATGCATAACTTTAGCAGTTACCCCCATTAATAGCGATGGTTGCATACAGTTTCAAGGTAAAATGTTAAAAAGATGGTACAAAATTTAATTGACTCGTTACGAGCTCATAACTTTATTCTAGTAGCGAAGCGACAATTAAGGCTCTATGCTAAAAGCAGGTAACTGACTGAAAAATTACAATAAATCGAAAGCCATCATTTAACTTGGTCTTTAATAGCTTTTTGCCTACATTATCTTTTAGTGACGATATGGCTTAAGCTCATAAGTGATACCAGCAGAGTAGGCTATTTGACAGTCTTATTACTGGCTTGGCACTATTATAATCATAGCTATTTTCTTATATTTTTACCTGACATTAAGATACTATTATGACTACTACCTCCTTAACCGCCGCATCCAAATCTACTGATAATGCTAGCCGAGAGGCGACACTAAGTGCCGCAGCGATTCACTACCATTTAGATTTTGAGCGCTATACTCAGCATCTGGTGAACGTTCAGATCACCTTTGTGGCTCAATCGGCCGCGCCTATATTCTGGCTGCCTTCATGGATTCCGGGCAGCTATCTGATGCGCGAGTTTGCGAGGAATATTACGGCGGTTCAATATACGATTAGTGCGCCAGAACAAGAGTCAGCAGAACAAGATGTAGTTATAGAAATAGAAGATGCGGTAGAAGAAGACTTTGATATCGCGCTTTGCCGTGGTCAAAAAATCAGCAAAAACGAATGGCAATTGACGGAGGTCAAAGAAGGCGACCACGTCTGCGTCACCTATGAGGTGTATTGCTATGACCTATCTGTGCGTACCGCTTACGTCGATCAGTATCGACTGTACGGCAACTTTACCTCATTGGCCCTAACTATCGAGGGTCAAAGCCAGCAGCCCGTGCAAGTTACTCTTAGTGTGCCAGTGAGATTTTATCAAGATAAAGTAGCTGATAAGGTGACGCTGGCTTGTGGCCTAGCCGCGACTCACTTGCAGATGGATGATACTCACTATTATCAGCTACAGGCGGACAGCTATGAGATGCTGATTGACTATCCTTTTGAGCTTAGCGAGCAGCTAGAAGGCACGTTTATCGTCCATGATGCGCAGCAGAAGTCGCTGGTGCATCGTCTATTTATTGCGGGCAAGCACAATACCGATATCGCAAGGCTACAGCAGGATCTGGCGACCATCTGTCAATGCTATGTCAGCTGGCTTGGCGACACGCCGTTTAGTGACTATACCTTTATGACCTATGCTAGCGGCAATGACTATGGCGGCTTAGAGCATATCAACTCAACAAGCCTCATTACGCCGCGTCGGGATCTGCCCACAAATGAGCCTGTAGAGCCGCTTGAGCCTTATCAGCGCTATTTGGGTTTGTGTAGCCATGAGTACTTCCATGCTTGGTGGGTCAAGACCGTACGCCCTGATGTCATGATGCAGGTTGATCTACGCGCCGAGGCCTATACACCGCTGCTGTGGGTGTTTGAAGGCTTCACCTCTTATATTGATGACTTTATGCTGCAAGCGTCGGGGGTGATCAGTCACAATAGCTACCTTAAGCTACTGAGCGAGCAGATTAACCGCTATACCCAAACGCATGGTCGTCAGCTGCAAAGCGTGGCAGAGTCTAGCTTTGATGCGTGGATCAAGCTGTACCGTGCTGATGAGAATACCGGCAATGCTGGTATCAGCTACTATAATAAAGGCGCTTTAGTGGCATTATGCTTAGACCTATTATTGCTCAAACATAGCGATGGGCAGTATCGGCTCTTTGATATCGTCAAAGCCTTCTACACGCTAGCCAAAGAGCAAGGCAACCGCCGTATCGGTATGACCTCAGAGCATCTGGGTGAGGTTGTCAGTGGCTTTATAGACGCTCAGATTTGGGAGGATTTCATCAGCCATTATATTAACGGCGTTGACGCCTTGCCTATCTTTGCACTGCTAGAGGCCAATGGAGTCAAGGTCAGCGGCGTCAAGAAAGACAACACTCTGCCTTGGGGTATCCGCTGTGAAGAGTCGCCAGAAGGACTGAAGGTGAGCAAAGTACTGCGTGATAGTGTTGCCGCCGCCGCCGGACTGTCCGCCAAGGACGTTATCGTTGCCATCGACGGTATTAAAGCCGACAAAGCACAGCTCCAACATATCGCGGAGACTAGCTCGGAGCAAGTCACCTGTCACGCATTCCGCCGTGATGAGTTATTGACCTTCAGCGTGCCTGCAAAATTGACTATTGAGGACGAAGAGGGGCAAAGTCATGAGCTGCTTGCCAATCCAAGCCTAGAGAAAATCAGTCTGTCATTACAAAAGTCAGGCTGGGAAGCATGGCTGAATGTCTTTAATAAACAATAACGAATGGTAGCTAATCCCGCTTTTCGCTTGTATCTGCAAGTCTGAGCGAGGTAGTGGCTAAGGTTTGCCGTGTCTCTTGCTCCGCGTAGCCACGACAAAACCAAGCCCCTACAACTCGCTCAGCCCAGCAGGATACCGCTACAATCGGGGCTAAAAAGCCTTGCTATAGCATCGATTACTATTCATTTTAAACTTGGCTTTAGGATGAGACTTCGAGACGCGTAACCTCAAAAGGTTTGCTAACAGGTAGCTTTTAATTCGCGTTTATTTGACAGCAGCTAAGTAAATGGCAAGAGTAAACCAGTACTATTTAACTAAGTCAGCTTAACATGGGCATTGTAAGAGTGCTTTAATATGAGCAGTCTTTATATGGTAATTCGTCGCATTATACCGTCAGCTAAAAATAGCCGAGCCTGTATAAGCTAGCTCTTATTGTAGTCATTAGACTATCAGCTGGCTTCTGAAGCAGCAGCCGTGTCTGTCACACCTTCTAGCGACTCTGCATGATCTACTACTGACTCAGTACCATCAGCAGGTAGTAACCCCTCTTCATCTTCAACAGCGATAGGCTCAATCAGTCGCGGATTATCCTTAATACCTTGAGTGGCAAGCCATGCTCTAAGTGCCTCTATCTCACCGAGCTGCTCATCGATAATCTGCTCCGCAAGTGCACGCATCTCTTCATTCTTACCATATTTGAGCTGGATTTTTGCCATTGATTCAGCGCCGCGGTGATGAGCTAGCATCGTCTGAGCAAAGATAATATCTGGATTTTGTGCCGTCGTCCCTGCCAGCATTCTTTGATGCATCGCTTGCAGGGCATAGTGATAAGCCTGCCGCGCTTTAGTGGTGGAAGGCCCTACATCGCGAGTGTCGGGGTGCGAGGCCAGCCACTTACGTAGAGCATCAATCTCAACTTGCTCGGTGGTCATAATATCACTGGCCAGAGCGCGTAAGCTTGGATCTGAGCCGTAGCGCTGCTCTAGTTTGGTGAGATCTGCCGCGCCGCGGTGGTGCCCAAGCATACCCCGAGCAAAGGCCACATCGACATCATTGATAAAGAAGGTCAGCTGCACCTCTTCATGCATATGAGCAATAGCTTTATTATAGTGTTGTTGCACCTCGCTGATTTTAGAGGCGCTGGTATTAGAGGGCGGTTGCTCAGCTAAGTCATCTTGATCGCTGGGCAAGCTTGGCTCAGTTTTAGTCTGTGACTGAGCCTCCGTCGTTGCAGTGCTATGGTGACTATCGGCAGTGGGCTGGCAAGCGCTGAGTGTGGCGGCAGCAATACAGAGACTAAAAACAGACAATAAATATAAAGCGGGCGGCATGATAGATCCTACAATAATGCGGGGATGACGATAATCTAAATAGCCAAAGTAGTATGGCAAAAAAGCTTATTCATTATAATACGCGATACATGGCCTTTAAACTAGGGTCGAGTTTGACCTACAGTGCTAAACATTTGGATGCGTTATGTTTTTAATGAGTATTGAGTTGTCATCATTACTCTATATCGCCAGTCACGTCAAAGGCTGTTTGGGCATCATTAAGAATGAAATCATAGTTAGTCAAGGCGAGCTTAGCGGGCGAGACCTAACTGACGAAGGCGCGCCGCGTTTAAATGCACCCGTACAAAAGCGCCCACTTCTAGCTGTCCTAGCTCGAAACCGGCGACGGACCAGCGAATAAGTCGTAAACAAGGCAGTCCTACATGAGCAGTCATACGCCTTACCTGACGGTTTTTCCCTTCAAAAATAGTCAGCATCAGCCACGATGTCGGCACACTTTTACGCTCGCGGATAGGCGGATTTCGCGGCCAAAGCGGCATCGGTAGTTCGTTGTCTTCAAGGTATCTAACCATGGCAGGTAAGGTCAGGCCATCCTTTAGTAGCACACCTTGCGCCAGCTCTGAAAGCTGATCATCATTGGCGATACCCTCGACTTGCACCAAGTAAGTCTTGCCTTGCTTATTGCCGTTATTTACCTTAGGCGGGTGCGTAATAGCTCGGTTCACCCGGCCGTCGCTCGTCAATAGCAATAGCCCCTCTGAGGTGGCATCAAGTCTACCAGCCACACGCAGCGACTTATCATTAAAGTAATCAGCCAGCGTGGCAAAGTTATTATTATCATCATGGCGAAACTGACTGAGCACACCGTACGGCTTATTAAATAAAATAACATCGGACATTGTGATTAGCGCTCCTTGAGGCATCGGTAAAAGCAAATCTGAGCGCAGTCTAGCATGTCTAAAAATGGATTAATAATGAGGGCAAAAAAGAATTTACCGCCGAGCCACAAGCTGAGGCATTGAGCAATAATTTATAACTGAAAATAACCATTATCTTATAAGGGTATTTATTATATTAATACTATCACTGAGCCTATATAAAAGAAAATTACTAATTAAGCCAGTATTTTCGTTACTATATTAGTAGACAAATTTGCAATATTTTTATCCCACAATTTCTCTATTCTCTTTTCTTATTTTGCTCAGTAGTCCGAGAGCAAGGCTTGGTAGCTTGTACTTGGTAACTTGTACATTAGTCTTATCATACTGCTATAGACATAGCAGAACTATGTTGCCATATTGACATTGGTGTGTCAGACGTAATCATGCGCAGGCTCGCTATGAGGCTTAGACGATTGCGCTGGCTCTATAAACTAGCTGTCCTACAGACTGATCACGATTGTATTGATGTAAGACCATCATAAGCGCTCAACACTGCTTTGCAGACCGTAGCTGACTATAAAGACAGCTGACTACTAAAAACGGATCTCAATTAACATCATCAAGGAGTTTGATCTCATGCCCTATGACAAGGTAACTGTGCCAAGAGACGGCGAAAAAATTACAGTTAACGCTGATCTATCATTAAACGTCCCTAATCATCCGATTATTCCCTTTATTGAAGGGGACGGTATAGGTGTTGATATCACACCAGTAATGAAAAAGGTCGTTGATGCAGCTATTGATAAAGCCTACCACGGTAAAAAGTCTATCGTTTGGATGGAGGCTTACTGCGGCGAGAAGGCGTCCAAAATCTATGAAGGCGAATATATGCCAGAGGAGACGCTGGAGATATTACGCGAATACGTCATCAGTATTAAAGGTCCACTAACCACGCCAGTAGGCGGCGGCATGCGTTCATTAAATGTGGCACTACGACAAGAGCTTGATTTATATGTCTGTCAGCGTCCTGTGCGTTGGTTCGAAGGCGTGCCAAGTCCAGTCCAGCATCCTGAACTCACTGATATGGTTATCTTCCGCGAAAACTCAGAAGATATCTATGCCGGTATTGAGTGGAAAGCGGGCAGTGATGAGGCTAAAAAAGTCATTAAATTCTTAAAAGAGGAGATGGGCGTCACTAAGATTCGCTTCCCTGATGACTGTGGTATCGGTATCAAACCAGTCTCAAAAGAAGGGACGCAGCGTCTCGTGCGCAAAGCGATTCAGCATGCTATCGATAATGACTTACCAAGTGTGACTTTGGTGCACAAAGGTAACATTATGAAGTTTACTGAAGGTGCATTTAAAGACTGGGGTTATGAGCTTGCTGCCGAGCGCTTTGCTGCCCAGCTACTAGACGGTGGTCCGTGGATGACCATGAAAAACCCAAAAACGGGCAATGAGATTATCATTAAAGATGTCATCGCTGACGCCTTTTTACAGCAGATATTGATGCGCCCTGCTGAGTATTCAGTAATCGCTACCTTAAACCTAAATGGTGACTACATCTCTGATGCGCTAGCAGCAGAAGTCGGCGGTATTGGTATTGCCCCGGGTGCTAATAAAGGCGGCTCTATCGCCGTATACGAAGCCACGCATGGTACGGCGCCTAAGTACGCAGGCCAAGATAAAGTAAACCCAGGGTCGCTAATATTGTCAGCTGAAATGATGCTTCGCGATATGGGCTGGATTGAAGCGGCGGATCTGGTCATCAAGGGTATCCAAGGCGCTATTGCAAATAAGACGGTCACTTATGACTTTGAGCGTCTCATGCCAGATGCTATTCTGTTGAGTACTTCTGAGTTTGGCAAGGCGATAATCAAGCATATGGATGACTGATTATGCATTGTAGGCGAGCAATACAGTAACTCCCTTGTACTCCTAAAATTGCGGTGCAATTGTCATACGGAGCGTGGGGGAGAGTTAATAGGTGAGGATTTATGGGCAGTGATCCCAGTAGCTTCGCTGACAACTTAGCCTGCGAAGATTTTGTCATTATAGTCGTGTCATTATAGTTTAGTCATAAAAAAACACCCCAGAGGCCTCGGCCTTTGGGGTGTTTTAATTGCTAAGCAGGCTTTAAGGGTAGCCCGCCGAGCTGGATTACAAAGAAGCTAATGCTTCATTGAATAGTTTGCTTGGACGCATGACTTGCTCAGCCACTGCTGGATCAGCAAGATAGTAGCCTTTAAGGTCCACAGACTTGCCTTGAGCTTCATTAAGCTCTTTTATAATCGCCTCTTCATTGCTCTCAAGCTTCTGAGCCAGTGGGGCAAATTTATCTTTAAGCTCGCTATCTTGGTCTTGAGCAGCAAGCTCTTGGGCCCAGTACATAGCTAGATAGAAGTGGCTACCACGGTTGTCAAGTTCTCCAGTCTTGCGAGAAGGTGACTTGTTATTTAATAGTAGCTTCTCAGTCGCTTTATCTAGCGTATCAGCCAATACTTTGGCCTTAGCATTTTGGTCATTCTCTGCTAAGTGCTCCAAAGACACGGTCAACGCTAAGAACTCACCTAGTGAATCCCAACGTAAGTGGTTCTCTTCTACAAGTTGCTCGACATGCTTTGGTGCAGAGCCACCAGCGCCAGTTTCAAACAAGCCGCCACCTTTCATTAATGGTACTACTGACAGCATTTTAGCACTGGTGCCAAGCTCTAGAATCGGGAACAAGTCTGTGAGGTAATCGCGCAGGATGTTACCAGTCGCTGAGATAGTATCGAGACCACGAGCCACACGCTCTAATGTATAGCGCATCGCACGAACCTGAGACATAATCTCAATGTGTAGACCTTCGGTATCATGATCTTTTAGGTAAGTTTTGACCTTTTTGATCAGCTCATTCTCGTGAGGACGGTATGGGTCTAACCAGAAGATAACTGGAGTGTCTGACTCACGCGCACGGCGTACGGCAAGTTTTACCCAATCTTGGATAGGCTCATCTTTGACCTGACACATGCGCCAGATATCACCCTTTTCAACGCGCTGCTCAAGTAGGACTTCACCGCTATCCACATCGACGATACGTGCCATACCAGTATCGCTAGACTCAAAAGTCTTATCATGTGAGCCATACTCTTCAGCTTTTTGCGCCATCAAGCCGACGTTAGGGACAGTACCCATAGTGGTAGGATCAAAACTGCCATGCCATTTGCAGAAGTTGATCATTTCTTGATAGATACGGGCAAAGGTAGACTCTGGCATGACCGCTTTACAGTCATAAAGCTTGCCATCAGCGCCCCACATCTTGCCGCCATTTCGAATCATAGCTGGCATAGAAGCATCGACGATAATATCGCTTGGAGAGTGGAAGTTAGTGATGCCTTTAGACGAATCAACCATAGCCAGACGTGGGCGATGCTCTTGACAGGCATGCAAGTCTTGCTCAATCTCTTCACGCTGACTGGCAGGCAGTTCGGCAATTTTTTCATATAAGTTTGCCATGCCGTTATTGACATTGACACCTAGCTCATCAAAGACAGCACCGTGCTTCTCAAAAGCTTCTTTATAATAAATTCTGACCGCATGACCAAAGACGATTGGGTGAGACACCTTCATCATCGTGGCTTTGACATGCAATGAGAATAAAATTCCGGCCTCGCGGCAGTCTTCCATTTCACGCTCATAGAAGTCAAGCAGTGCTTGTTTGCGCATGAACATCAGATCGATGATTTCTTTATCAAGCAGCTTAATCTCTGGCTTTAAGACCTGAGTTTCGCCGTCATCAGTCAATAGCTCCATACGAACGGTGCGCGCTTTGTCTAAGGTCAAAGATTGCTCGCCATCATAGAAGTCGCCACTGTGCATGTGCGAGACATGCGTCTGTGACCACTGCTTCCATTCACCCATAGTGTGGGGGTACTTGCGGGCATAGTTTTTGACCGCTTTGGGCGCGCGGCGATCTGAGTTACCTTCACGCAGGACAGGGTTAACAGAGCTGCCTAGCGCTTTACCATAACGCTTACGGATTTCTTTTTCTTCATCAGATTGTGGGTCATCTGGAAAATCTGGGATGGCGTAGCCTTTACTTTGTAGCTCTTTAATCGCCGCTTTGAGCTGCTGGACTGACGCACTGATATTTGGCAGTTTGATGATATTGGTATTTGGGTCCTGCGTGAGTCTGCCCAGCTCCGCCAGATTATCAGGAACGCGTTGTTCCTCTGTTAAGTAATCAGGGAATTCAGCCAATATGCGAGCGGCAACCGAGATGTCGCTAGTCTCGACGGAGACCCCTGCAGATTTGGTAAAGGCTTGCACAATAGGCAACAATGATAGCGTTGCTAAAGCTGGTGCTTCATCAGTTTTGGTATAAATAATTTTTGACATTATAGTAGTATGTTCCTTTAGGTTAGGGTGAATATTAAGGCTTAAGTATTATGTTGGACATATAGGTCTATAAATCCATCAAAATACGACAATGTCGCTTTATACACTTATTTGCATTGTCTGCACTTGCTTGTCTTCTAGTGACTCATAGTAAATGGACGATAGTACCGATGATACTACGCAAGAATGGACCATATGGTTAGATCAAGTACAAGCTATGTAGTCTCTTAGAAATTATCAAGACGGTTTATAGCGTATCTTTTGCATACTTTTAACTTTTGTTATCAGCAAACTTACACGACTTAAAGTGGCGCATATCTCATCGGCGCAGCCTAAAAAGGACTGTCTAGAAACGAGCAGCTGGTAGCCTATTATAGTAAATCCACTATAATTTCGCTACGATGTCAATATCGGATGATGAACTAAGTATACTATTGTCGCTCATATCCTATATATCTTAATTATATTAAGCTGATAACGCGCTTATTCTACCAGTCATCAGCCGCGATATCATCTTTTCCCTCACTTTTTCTCTCTGCAGCAGTATCTTTATCTATCCTGTTCTCTTTATAGTTATGGTCTTCATGTGACGCTGCACTTACGAGCCGCCTTTTATTGAATAGGCAGCTTCAGTCGTTCTAATATCGATATTTCAAGCTCATCGGTCAGCTTGGCTTCATTGCCTTTGCTAGTGACCTGATGGTTGGCGGCTTGCTCGGACGTAGATGAAGCGCAGGCGGATAGAGCTAGACTGACCCAGCATAAAATCGATAGGGTATGGGGCGGATAAATAATAGCTGGTTTGGCAGTAGTAACAAGCTGCTGATTGGTAAATTTCGCTATAAATTACCGGGGTTATCTTTGCAAATTGTGACAGCAATAGTTGAAAGGTTTGCTAGTCTCATTGTATGGTAATTAAAAATGACTGATGTGGCGCTTATGACCTATTGCTATTCACTAACTCGGGACTTTGATTGGCAGCTTAAGTCAGACTGGCAAGTGCCTGATACACCATTTATGAGCTTTGCTTTTTGGCAGGCATTGAGTGATTCCGGCGCTATCGGCGAGGAAGCAGGGTGGCTGCTGATATTTGTAGAGGTTCATCAATCCCAAGCTCCGGAGCTACCTGTCGCGGTTATGCCGGTCTTTATTAAAGGTCATCACCGAGGCGAGTTTGTCTTTGATCATGCATGGGCTGAAGCCTATGCTCGCTATGGTGTCGACTACTATCCACGGCTGGTCACCAGCGTGCCCTTTACCCCGATTACCGGTCAGCGCTTGTGGC
Organism: Psychrobacter pygoscelis; assembly: GCF_004335015.1. Classification (GTDB taxonomy): domain Bacteria; phylum Pseudomonadota; class Gammaproteobacteria; order Pseudomonadales; family Moraxellaceae; genus Psychrobacter; species Psychrobacter pygoscelis. Next base: position 334,929 of record NZ_RQRU01000002.1, on the reverse strand, counting down.
TGACAGCAGGGACTGAGCTGACAGCAGATATCTTAGCTGCTGCACTGTCTGGGGTAGAAAACATTGCCGCCCAAGTCAACGCCTCAAGCTGGCACGGACTATTCGTCACCGAGCAGCTAGCAATGTGCGCTCAGCGTCTCAACTCGTCCGAACATGCTGCTGAGCATCATCCTAAAGATCATTTGGGGCACGATGTTAAATTTAATTCTGCAATCAACTCTAAGCTGCCTCTTACTTTTTTGCCGCAACTGTTTGAGCGGCAGGGTTGTCAGTTTTTATGGCAAAATCAAAACCTGATGAACGACAGCAAACCCTTTGCTAATTTTGATGAGTTTTTGATGACTCTCACGGCAAAGAGGCGTAGAACCATTCGTAGTGAGCGTAAAAAAGTCGCTAAGCAGAATATTCGTTGTGAGCTAAAGACTGGTACTGAGATAACGGCGGCAGACTGGTCAGCATTCTACCAGTGTTATGTAATGACCTATGCGGTACGCGGACAAGAGCCTTATCTAAACGCTGATTTTTTTACTCAGCTAGGTCGCACAATGTCAGAACATCTTATGCTGGCGCAAGCTTTGGACGACACTGGTGCAATTATCGCCAGTAGTTTGTTTGTGTATGACGAGCCGAATAGTCTAAACTCAACGCTTTATGGTCGCTATTGGGGCGCGCTAGATGACTATGATAGCCTGCATTTTGAGCTGTGCTATTATCAAGGGATTGAGTTTGCGATAGAAAAGGGACTGGATTATTTTGACCCCGGTACCCAAGGCGAGCATAAACTCATCCGCGGCTTTGTCCCGACAGTGACGCATTCATTGCACCGAATCTATGATCCGCGCTTTGCGCCCGCAATAGGTGACTTTTGCCAGCGTGATATAGAGCATATGCGCCACTATCGGCAGCAAGCGCATGAGGCATTGCCATTTAATGCGGATAATATGCCGACATTTAAGGGCTAATACTTAAAGCCCCAACGGTTGAAGCTAGTATAGTCTTTATAAGCTAGTATAGTCTTTATAAGTCAGCTGCGGACACGGTAAGTTATAACAATGATAATCAAGCGTCCTATGATGACCCATTTGTACCAGCAGTGTGGTGCAAATAGGGTCAATATGGTGAATCTGAGCGAGCAAGCTAAGAAGCGTTTTGAGTTGCCAGCGGCCCTGCGCTACTGGCTGCTTTGTGGCGGCTCTCTTACTGCTTTACTAGAGAGTAAAGCAGGTCAGCCATTAAGGGTTGAGCGTAGCTTTGAGGGTTACCGGCCATTGACACTTCTACAAAAGCGCCAGCTTGGCTATCGAGGGTCTAAATTGAATCGGCCGATGCAAGCTTGGGTACGTGAAGTGCTGCTGTATGGTGATAATGAAGCGCCATGGATTGCAGCGCAGAGCCTATTTCCTGTACCCAGCCTTCGCGGTGAGGCAAGGCGCTTACAACAGCTGAAAGGCACACCGATTGGCTACGTGCTGTTTAAGCGGCAGCGTACTTTGCCCAATCAGCGTTGGATTCGGATGACTAGTGAAGGCTGGCAGCGACAAACGCGGTATGACTGGCACAAGCGGCCTATTTTAATAAGTGAAACCTTTTTGCCGGCATTTTTAATCGCGTGAAATATATTGCTAGGGCGTGTTCTCAATTGGCGCATGAGGCTTAAAATGAGACAGATTTTTGTCAATGAAAGGAAATTTTGTAGAGAATATAGATATATTGTCTACAAATTTGCAAAAATTGATGGGAATATAACCTTTTTAAGTCCATCAAACGTCAGTTTCGGTAAATGAGGTCACACCCTAGTATTCAGCTTGCTGTAAAAGCCTAAAGTCGTTCATAGATCAAGCGCCGTTTATCAGAAAAACGCTTGTTGAGAATTTTGCTGATATGGTATAACTATAAACCCAACAACATTTAATTTAATACAATCTAATAAGTTAACTTTTTAATCGGTGATAGCTGGTCTGCGATTGCTAGCGGATGTCTGCTAATCCATTGTTGAAAGATAGCTTACATGACTAGGAATCTACTATGTCTATCTCAATCGATAACTTTATCCCACAGCCTTTAAAGCTAGCTGGATTAATGGCGCTTACCTCGATGGCCCTAAGTTTACCCCTTAGCGCCAACGCTGGGTTTTTGGATAGTCTGTATAACGCGCAAAACTCAATTCGCTCTATTGGCCAAACGGCAGATACCATTCGAGGAAGTAAACGTGCGGTAGAGGGCTTGGGGGAAGAAGTCGGCATCACAGCTCAACCTAAATCTAATGCTGCTACTGTTCAGGGTGCGGTAGTGACAACGGGACAGGTAGTAACTGGCGCTGTCTTAATTGGTAAGCTAAAAAATACCAGCTTATATTCTATGCCAGATAAGACCTCAAGCCCAGTTGCCAGCTTGAGCAAGCAAGACATTATGATCTACATGGGTACTGAGCAAAATGGCTATTACCATGTACAAAGTGATAAGGGTGAGGGCTGGGTTGCTAAGCCATTAGTCGCTGTTCAATAGTTAACCCATAGCGGGAGCTGGATATTAGCTGAGTAATGACGTTTTGCACATTATCCACAATAATAGCGCTAATAAGCCAGCTGGTCGCTGAATTATACTGACCTTGCTACCTTAAAAAGAGTCATCTTAGCATGACTCTTTTTTGCCATGTGGCGGGTGGATTTCATGTTACACTTAAGCTTTAGCTGACCTTATTAAGGCGAATTATCGCTTTGATAACGCTATAATAAAGCGCCAATAGAGTTTGATAAAGTTCAAGCTATTGAGTAACTTTATTTATAAGACTCTTTCCATAAGCCCTTTTTGCTAGACACTTTTTAGACCAATAGGACTCAACCATGTTTAAAGATATCTCTATTAAGGATTTTGATCCAGATCTATATGAAGCAATGACCGCTGAGAGCAGCCGTCAAGAGTCACATATCGAGCTGATCGCCTCAGAGAACTACTGCTCGCAGGCCGTAATGGAAGCGCAAGGTAGTGATCTAACCAATAAATACGCGGAAGGTTATCCAGGTAAGCGCTACTATGGCGGCTGTGAGCATGTTGATGTAATCGAGCAGCTGGCTATCGACCGTGCCAAAGAGCTATTCGGTGCTGAGTACGCTAACGTCCAGCCACATGCCGGCTCACAAGCCAACTCAGCAGTATTCTTAGCTTTATTAGACGCTAACGATACGGTACTGGGTATGAGCTTGGATGCAGGTGGTCACTTGACTCACGGCGCGCATGTCAACTTCTCAGGTATCAATTATAAAGCGGTGCAGTATGGTCTTAATAACGAGACTGGCGAGATCGACTATGAGCAAGTAGAAAGCCTAGCGCGCGAGCACAAGCCAAAGATGATCATCGCTGGTTTCTCGGCTTACTCACAAGTCGTCGATTGGGCGCGATTCCGCAAAATCGCTGATGAAATCGGCGCGTATCTGTTCGTCGACATGGCCCATGTCGCAGGTCTGGTCGCAGGTGGCGTCTATCCTAGCCCAGTACCTTTCGCTGACGTCGTTACCACCACTACGCATAAAACCTTGCGCGGTCCACGCTCTGGTCTGATTTTGTCGCGTGATGACAAGCTGGCTAAAAAGCTGAACTCTGCTGTCTTCCCAGGTAACCAAGGTGGTCCATTGATGCATGCCATCGCTGCCAAAGCTGTCTGCTTTAAAGAAGCCTTGCAAGATGACTTTAAGGCTTATCAGCAGCAAGTGGTGAAAAATGCCAAAGCTATGGCAGAAGTTATTCAAGATCGTGGTTATGACGTCGTCTCTGGCGGCACTGAAAACCATCTCATGCTAATCAGCTTAATCAAGCAAGAAATGACCGGTAAAGAAGCGGACAAATGGCTTGGCGATGCTTACATCACCGTTAATAAAAACGCCGTGCCTAACGATCCAAAATCACCGTTTGTGACCTCTGGTATCCGTATCGGTACTGCTGCTACGACCACTCGTGGCTTTAAAGAAGACGACTCACGCGAACTAGCGGGTTGGATCTGTGACGTTCTCGATAGCCGTGGTGATGAAAAAGTTATCGAAGAGACTCGTGAAAAGGTCAAAGCTATCTGCAAAAAACTGCCTGTTTATGCTAAAAATCAATAAGGTTTGATTTTATTAAACCATTTAAGTTTTTAGAGAACGTTTTTAGAGAACTTTGATTAGATCAATAAAAAACCGCCTAGCAACTGCTAGGCGGTTTTTTGTTGGTCTAGCCAGTAAATTTATCCCAGTGATGGCTCTATGTAGATGGTTCTATGTACCAGTTTTAAATAGATTGACTATATCAAGTGCCTGCTTTTTATAATTTTCAATAAGAAAATGTATGTAGAGAGGCTCTACATGTATCGCTGGTCAAACTCTAATTAATTAAGCTAGATGTAATACACAATTACTGGGTAAAAAAATCTTGCGAGTTGTACGCAAAGGCCATAAAAATCTTTCTCAGTCGGACTGTGGGGGTCTTAAAGTGACCTAGCCACCAAGTTGATTTAGCCCTAAGGCCAAGATTAAGCCGATGGCAGTACTAATTCCGGCCCAGTGGTTGCCTTCTTTAAAGGCTTGAGGAAAGATTTCAGTAGCGAGCGAGGCGATGACTGCACCAGCAGCGAAGCAATCTATCCAACTCAATATCGACTTTGGCACGCCGCTGAGTAGCATCTTGCCTGCTATCGCAGCGACGGACAGCAACACAGCGGCGCCTATCCAAAGCATGAGTATTTTTTTATTGCTACTACCGCTTTCTTTCATTTGCTTAGCGCCGCCGGCAGCTTCAGGTAGGTTAGATAACAAAATGGAGCCAGCCAATGCGGCAACCTGCATAGCGTTACCGCTGATTAATGACACGCCAAGTGCTAAGTTTTCGGGGATGCCATCAAGAGTAATGGCTGCTAAGAGACCGCCACCACCTTCGCTATCGAGCTTTTCATCAATCAGATAGTCAATGCCCGTAAAGACCGCAGCACCAAGCATGGTAAAAGCGATGGTAGACCATAAGCCTGCATGCGACAACGCCGGCTGAATCATCTCCAAAACGACAGAGAGCATCAATGCACCGCCAGCGATAGCCAATAAATTACCTTGAAGCCAACTTGGTAGCGAGCCATAGATACCCCAGAGCGCCCCTACAATTAGTGCTCCCGATACCACTAGAATAATCAAAAACACCATCATAATATTATGAGTCCATTGTAGTTATAAGAGTATTATAGTCGGCCCACAATAAAACTGTTATGGTGTCATCCTCACTAACCATACTACTGTATAGCCTGCGCTCGGATTCCTTGTACCAACATTATTATGGATTGGCTATAGCTTAACAAAAGTTTTGTTCTGGTATCGTTATTACTTGGTGTTAATTGGGCTAGAATAAAAAAACGCCAGCGATGTGCTGACGTTCATTGTAAAGGTAAACTCAGAGTAGAGGTTAGCGAGTAGTGAGGGTTGCCACTTATCGCACAGCGTAAGCATGGGGTCAGCCACGCACCTCACCATGACCGTAGACAATCCACTTCTGAGACGTTAAACCATTAAGACCAACAGGGCCACGGGCATGAATCTTGTCTGTAGAGATGCCTATTTCGGCGCCAAGGCCATACTCAAAGCCATCGGCAAAGCGGCTTGAGGCATTAATCATAACGCTAGAGGAGTCAACCTCACGCAAAAAGCGCTGAGACTTGCTGTAGTTATCGGTAATGATAACGTCGGTATGGTGACTGCCATGAGTGTTAATATGGCTTATCGCCTCATCGATACCGTCTACTACCTTAATGGCGAGGATAGGGGCCAGATATTCAGTATCCCAGTCGCTCTCGGTGGCATCGCTTAGGTGCGATTTAAGAGCGGCATCAGTGGATAGGAGCGATTTGGACTTGCTATCAACACGCAGCTGCATCGCGTCATCAGCGTCTACTATCGCAGCAGCTATCTTTGGCAGTAGCGTCTCGGCCACCGCTTGATCGATCAGTAGTGTCTCCATAGTGTTACAGGTGCCGTAGCGATGCGTCTTGGCGTTTACGCTGACCTTGATAGCGATTTCGGGGTCGGCATCGGCATCGATATAGGTGTGACAATTGCCATCTAAATGCTTGATAACGGGTACTCGGGCATCACGGCTGATGCGCTCAATCAGCCCTTTACCACCACGCGGAACAATGACGTCGACATAGTCGGTCATGGTAATCAGCTCGCCTACCGCAGCGCGATCAGTCGTCTGCAGCACTTGGACCGCATACTCGGGTAACCCCGCGCACTGTAAGCCTTTTAAGATGCAGCGAGCAATAGCCTGATTGGATTCAAAGGCTTCAGAGCCGCCACGTAGAATGATGGCATTGCCAGACTTCAAGGCCAGTGAAGCCGCCTCCAAGGTAACGTTAGGGCGCGACTCATAGATCATACCGACCACGCCGAGCGGCACACGCATCTTACCCAGCTGGATGCCAGAGGGGCGATAGGTCATATCGGTGACTTCACCGATTGGGTCTGGCAGAGCCGCCACGTCCTTTAGCCCTTGTAGCATCCCTTCAAAGCGCGCGTCATTAAGCTCTAAGCGGTCAAGAAGTGCGGCCTCAAGATCGTTCTTTGTGCCTTTGTCCATATCGATTTTATTGGCCGCTAAGATTGCCTCTTTTTCACTAACTAGGGCATCATGAATGGCCAGTAAAGCAGCGTTTTTTGTGCCAGTATTGGCGGCAGCTAGCAATCGTGAGGCTTCTTTAGCTTGCTTGCCAACTTGCTGCATATAAGTGGGGATATCGTTGATTTGCTCAGTAGTCATTATTGATACTCCTTAAGTTAAGAATACGTTCAGCTTAAAGCCAATATTAAACCTTACCTTTAATGATAACGTAGTGCTAATTTGGGACCTTGTATAATAGGAGGTATAAAACTGGATGGTCCTAAATTAAGTCAAACTGCGTAGCGGTTTGTTTTATAAGATCCTGTCACGCGCGCTGCACTGACTCAGTGGTAGTGAATAATTGATTAGTAAGGTTAAGATGTCATTAACATAGAGTAGATACTGGCTAGAGTAAAGGGCAAATTTATCTGATTAACCATAATTAGATACCTAAAAATAGCTGCCAGACACCTTATAGTGAGTCTGTCTCGACCTCACGCGCGGCTGGTAATGACAGTTACGCTTTTTAACAAAGAGATTGGATAATAGTTAACGCTCCAGCATCACTAATGGAGTAAACTAGAAGCACTGACAGTAGGCTTTAGGAGCCAATTGCATCAGAACTCTAATAATTAGAAGGTATTGAATATGAATCTATCAATGTTCTCTCTTAGCAAAAAAGCCATGTTTGTCCCTATGCTCGCCTCCGCTCTATTACTCGGCGCTTGCGCTGATAAAGAAGCCGCAACCAACGATGCGGCTCCGGCAGATACTACAGTCGATGCTCAAGCCCCTGTTGAGCAGGCAGCCACTGATGTAGATACTACTGCGACCACAGATATTGATCCTGCAACGACCGATGTAGCTGGTACTGACACAGCTCAAGACGGTGATCTTGTTGACATTGAGCAGCAAGACATGCCAACGACTGATGTCGCTACTGACGGTGCGGTTGTTGAAACACCTGATGCCGTAACCACTGATGATGTTGGTTCTAGTAATGGTGATGCCGTGTTAGATGGTACTGAGCAAGAAGAACACGTTTCAACAAATTAATAGAGACTAGAGTTAGTAGAGACTATTGGTCAAAGCCAGTGGCTTAATGTCGTTAGCTTAAGAACTGATCAGTTGCAATAGGCCCTAATAGCTGTCATTAAAACCGAGACCTCTGAGCTCGGTTTTTTGCATTTTTGCTAAAGTCAATTTATAGCCTTCACTACTTAAGTCTTCATATAGGCGCTGCTATAGCATAGCCCGTAGTTTAAAGTGGCTTTGCTCTAGAGAAAATTTGCCTTTTTACGTCTATTTAAGAGACAATATGGCACTTTAATACGTATATAATAGTCGCAGCTTGTATCTTGATCATCATAACGACTATTGATAAATCCCGTAATTACGGCATGTTAACTCTCTAATAGATATCTAGCTAGCCAATGGCCATCTGAGCTGGGCAAGACTAAATCACCTTTTATAATGGAAACTACCTTCACCATGTCCGATTCTGCTAATCGTCCGGTTGCCTTAACGCTTGAAAATATTCACAAAAGCTATGGATCGCTTGAAGTTTTAAAAGGGGTGTCACTGACCGCTTATGATGGCGACGTCATCTCTATCTTAGGCTCATCAGGATCTGGCAAGTCCACACTGCTGCGCTGTGTCAACTTATTAGAAAAACCTAATCAAGGTACCATCATGGTGGGTGATGAAAAGCTACTGTTAAAGCCTGGCAAGTCAGGCGAGCTACAAGCGGTCAGTAACCGCCAGCTTGAGCAGCTACGGGCGCGGGTAGGGTTTGTCTTTCAGAATTTCAACTTATGGCCACACCGCACTATCATTCAAAACATCACTGAGGGACCGACCCAAGTTCTGAAAATCAAAAAAGATCAGGCCATTAGTGAAGCCGAGCAGCTGCTGGATAAAGTGGGCTTGTTAGATAAAAAAGATGCCTATCCGGCTAACTTATCAGGTGGTCAGCGCCAGCGCGTTGCTATTGCGCGGGCGCTGGCTATGCGGCCGCGAGTACTATTGTTTGATGAGCCAACCTCGGCGCTTGATCCAGAGCTGGTCAATGAAGTGCTGGCGGTCATGCACGAGTTAGCAGAAGAGGGACGTACCATGCTTATCGTCACCCACGAGATGCGCTTTGCCCGTGAAGTCTCAAGTCAAGTGGTGTTCCTGCATCAAGGCCGTATCGAAGAGATAGGTAGCCCAGAGCAAGTATTTGATAATCCAAAGTCTGAGCGCGTACGTGACTTTATGTCGTCACACCGCTAGTTAATTTGCGAGATTAGGGTTAATTGGTATCTAGTATAGCCTATATATTTTTGAGCGGCCATAATGAGCAAGGCTGAGGGCATTATTGCAGCCAGCCCCCCAGCTTAGACCGCTTTATTGAAGTTTAGATAAGTTAAGAGACAGCATCGTTATGCTGTCTTTTTTGCTATAAGCCTGCAGAGTGTTAGCCACAACCAAGTGAATGAGCGGCAGTAATCAACGTCTCTGTCCCCTTATCAGGCTTATCTTATCACCGCTTGCCTCTACAAAATTCTCATGACAATAGAATGACAGCTAACACTTAAAGCGTTTGTTTTTGATAATCAGCTCAGGTATTATCACTTTGATTACATATTGCAACGCTTCGTTAGTAATCGTTATCCTCATGTTCGCTATAAATAACTGAGGGTCGACGTAGCTAGCCGCATTTAAGGAACGAAATATGCTAACTTCACGACTGCTTTGGTCTACTTTATCACTATCGGCGGCGCTTGCTCTTAGCGCTTGTAACTCCTCTACGACGGACGCTCCTGATACCGACGCTGATGCTGCAACGACTGATGCTAGCGCAAAAGTCATTCGCATTGCTACTGAGGGCGCGTACCCTCCTTTTAACTATACCAACTCTGATGGCAGTCTTGGCGGCTTTGACGTAGAAGTGGCTCAGGCGCTTTGTGATCAGATGCAGGCTAAGTGTGATATTGTCGCTCAAGATTGGGACGGTATCATTCCTGGGCTACTTGCGAAGAAATATGACGCTGTCGTCGCTGGTATGTCTATCACCCCAGAACGTCAAGAAAAAGTAGACTTTACCGAGCCATACTTCACCAACACGATGGTGTGGCTAGCGCCTACTGATAGTAAATTTGATCCTAATAATGTCGCAGATGTAAAGCTTGGTGGTCAACGCTCGACGACCCCTGGCGCTTATCTACAAGACAACTATGAAGGCAAAAATGGCACGATTGTCCAGCTATATGATAGTTATGATAATGCCTACCTTGATCTAAAGTCCGATCGTAGCGATGCGGTACTAGCCGAAAAAGTATCCGCCGTCGAATGGCTGAAAGATAACCGTGAAGGCTTCGCTATCGTGGGTGATGAGATTGATAACGATGATAAGATCGCTATTGCTGTACGCAAAGGTGATCCACTAAAAGACGAGTTTAACCAAGCACTAACACAGATCCGTGACAATGGTAAGTTGGCTGAGCTTGAGCAAGCAAACTTTGGTCAATAGCTGTAATTAGAAGAAAGCTGCAAGAGGCGACTGCAAAAAGGCGATAATAAAATAGAATTGCTCCTATTTTAAGACATTTATAGTTGAGTCGTTTGCTATCAGCCGCTTGTTATTGAACCAACCTTTATTAAATTAGCATTACGGTTAAATATATTAAGGAAATTAATAATGACCACATTATCTATGTCAATGAAATCAGTTATGCTTGCCTCGCTTGGTGCCTCTGTCTTAATGCTAGGTGGCTGTAATAAGCAAGCAGCAAATGAAGAGTCAACCGCGGTAGAGGGCGCAGCCAATGACACAGCCGCTCTTGATATCAAAATCGCGACTGAATCGAGCTACAGACCATTTAGCTATACCGATGCTAATGGTAAGCTAGTCGGCTATGAGATCGACCTAGCCAATGCCCTTTGTGAGCAGATGAAGGCCAATTGTGAGATTATCTCACAAGATTGGGATGGTCTGATTCCGGGGCTAAATGCTAAGAAGTTCGATGCTATTATCGCCGGTATGTCGATCACCCCTGAGCGTCAAGAAGTGGTCGAATTCTCTGACCCTTACTTCCACAGTGGTATTATCTTGATCGGTAAAAAAGGTGATGACATTAGCATTGATGGCCTAAAAGGTATGCCAGTGGCTTCGCAGCGTTCAACGGTTTCATCACAGTATCTACAAGACAGTCATCCTGAAGCGGATATCAAGCTTTATGACACCCAAGACAATGCTTACCTTGACTTAACTTCTGGTCGTGTGCGGGCCATGATGTCAGATAAAGTGACAGGCATTGACTGGCTGAAGACCGAAGCCGGACAAGGCTACGAAGTCAAAGGCGCTGAGATTAGCTCAGCAAATGGCGATGCTATGGGTATTGCCTTTAGAAAAGGTGACCCTTTAGTCGCTAAATTTAATGCTGCGCTTAGTGAGCTAAAAGCCAGTGGTAAATATGATGAAATCACTGACAGCTACTTCGGTACCAGTAGCACTGCTGCTGCGCAATCGGCTGCCAACACTAGCGCTGCTACTGACGCAGTAGATCAAGTGGTGGTTGTAGAAGGCGAGGATGCTGATATCGATGGCAATGAGCTTGTCGCTGCTGAAGAGCAAGTAGAAGCGGCAAACTAATGGCTCTTTAGCCCAAGCGCTCAATGGCTACTACACCCCGAATTATAACGGGTCTATGAGTGTGTCTAACCCAAGTAAAGGTTTTCCTGCTTTTACTTGGGTTTTTTAATGGCTTTTAGATGGCATTGAGTATTCTCTAATTAAAATCAACGCAGCGAGTATGAGCAAAGCAAAGCTCACCTGACATGGGATATCTCGCAGGATGCTACTTCAGGCCAGTATCGCCTTTATCATCATGGGACTTATAAAAGGATATTAGTGTCAAGCTTATCCCTTTTCAGGGCTATAGCCAGACTTTTGATGTCCTTTAAAGCGTGCAACAGGGCTGAGCCGCTTGTTAACGATGACTACTTATAGATGAATGCTCAATAAACTATTGCTGCACAAATTCAGTATCTAGATTGGAGCAAGCAAAATAAGATTGCTATTAACCCCTCGATTGTCATCTATGCTAAAATCACGGGTCATTTCGATTCAGCCAGTTATCTTAGAGATATCAGTCAAGAATTTGGTTAGTAGTCTCACTATGATGAACCCATGATTAAATCGTGAGTAGCAGCCAGTCGCTGCAAGGTCATAAAAGTCGATATAATAGCAAGTGATTGCTAGCGGCACTTTTATAGCAGTAGTGGCTAACTAGCGACAGTTTTAATCAACGACTATAGTTTTGATTAACGACCAATAGAGGCACAGGAGCTTGAGCCTGTTGTGCCATAACCATGATAGCTAAGATAGCCTTAATTAACATTGAGTAGATAACCGTGTTTGATTTACAAGGCTTTGGTGCCTTACTACTAAGCGGCGCTGTCGTGACCATCAAGCTTGCTTTGACCAGTCTCGCCTTTGGTATGGTGCTAGGTCTACTTGGGGCGACTGCCAAACTGTCCAAAATCTGGATTCTGCGTAAGATTGCGACCATCTATACCGCCACCATGCGCGGCATTCCTGAGCTGCTACTGGTCTTATTTATCTATTATGGCGGCTCCATATTGCTCATGAGCATTTTGGCGTACTTTGGCTATAATGATTACGTCGAGATTAGTGCATTTTGGGGTGGGGTGATGGCCCTGTCTATCGCTTTTGGTGCCTATGCGACCGAAATATTTCGAATGTCGATCCAAGAGATCCCTGCTGGGCAAAGAGAAGCTGCCGAAGCTATTGGTATGCGTCCCTTTCAGACTTTCTATCGAATCATCCTACCGCAAGTTTGGCAGATTGCTCTACCCGGTCTTGGTAATTTATTTTTGGTGCTACTAAAAGATACCGCGTTGGTCTCTGTGGTGGGTCTTAAAGATATTATGTATCAGTCCTCACGGGCAGCGCAGTCTACCCAGCAGCCGTTTACCTTTTATATGGCAGCGGCCATCATATACTTAGGGCTTACGGTGCTGATCACAGGCTTTATGATGTGGCTTGAGTGGCGAGCCAATCCAGCCGCTCGCTATTCCAAAAAACTTAACCGTCAAACGACATCAGGGTAGGGGGACGCATGGACTGGAATTGGCAAGTCATCTTCGATAGCATCCCAGACTTACTGGGCGGCTCTGTTATCACGATTCAATTAGTGCTGATCTCTGGCATCATAGGGTTGTTCTTTGGTCTTGTATTGGCTTTATTGCGTCTATCTAAAAGCTGGCTGGTACAAGCATTGCCCTTTGCTTATATCTTCTTTTTTCGCGGGACACCGCTATTGGTTCAGATATTTTTGATTTACTACGGACTGGGGCAGTTTCAATCAATTCGTGAGTCTTGGCTATGGCAGCCCGTGCTAAGCCAAGCCTATTGGTGCGCGATTATTGCTTTTACTATGAACACCAGCGCTTATACTGCTGAGATTATCCGCGGTGCTATCCAAGCCATTCCAGTTGGTGAGCTAGAGGCGGCTGACGCTATCGGTATGTCAAAATGGCAGCGCTTAACTCGGATCACGCTACCGCGTGCCTTTGGCATCGTCTTACCTGCCTATAGCAACGAAGTTATCTTTATGCTCAAAGGTAGTGCGCTGGCCTCGACCATTGCCTTGATGGATATCACCGGTGTGGCACGGACCATTAGTGCGCGTACTTATACCCTTATGGAGCTGTTCTTCGCTGCGGGTATTATCTACTTATTATTATCTTGGGTGGTGTTATTCACCTTTAAGCTGCTTGAGAAGAAGCTCAACCGTTATATGACTTATGAGCCGCCTGATGTGGTCACGCGCACAATCTCTTAACTTAACCTTGAGAATTTAAGGATTTGATAGTTTAAGGATCTAGTTGATTAATTTAAGGAACTAGACAGTATAAAAATAGGGGTTAACCGTGAAATGAGGTATGATGAATAAACTCTCATTTCATTATTAATAACCACAAAATTGAGGTTACCCCTATGACCACCACCCAACCTTCCTCAACAGATCTCTCATCTGACAATTCATTCATTAATCCTTATATTGGTAAAGTCGTCTGTGTGGGCCGTAACTATGCAGCGCACGCTGCTGAGCTGGGCAATGAAGTGCCGACACGGCCGATTTTATTTATCAAGCCTGCTTCTAGTATTGTCGGCTTTGATGAGGCTATTCCCGCGATGTTTGTCGATAAGCGCCGTGGTAAGTCTTATCCGCTGCACTATGAGGCTGAGCTGTGCGTACAGATTGGTACGGATCTCAAGGACGCCACCCTCGATGAGGCCAAAGCTGCTATCAGTGCTGTGACTTTAGGCTTAGACCTTACCTTGCGTGACTTGCAAAACGAGCTAAAAGACAAAGGTCATCCGTGGGAGCGGGCCAAGTGTTTTGATGGGGCGACGGTGCTCGGTGAGTGGATTACTCCTAAAACATTCGGCGACTTTAGTAGTGTGAAATATCAGTTATTCATTAACAATAGCTTGACTCAAGAGGGGGATACCGCACTCATGCTATTCCCAGTCTATGAGTTGTTGGTAGAGATTAGCCATGCCTTTAGCTTAGAGGCAGGTGACGTGATTATGACGGGAACGCCAAGCGGTGTTGGTGTATTGAATGCAGGTGACGATGTCAAGCTAACGTTGGGCGGTCACACTTGGGAGACATGGGTCGAGTAATGAGAGCCAAATAACCACTATTTTAAGGTAGTTGTTAATCTTAGCTAAAAGCATAATTTTCAGAACCACCATAATCAAGTGTTTGATTATGGTGGTTTTTTTATTGTCATCTAATTGTCATAAATATTTCAATTTTATGTCATCAAAGCTTAGTAGTCTGACGCCGTAGCTCTAGTCCTTATGTCAATAACGACCTTTACGTCCACCCAGCCCAACAGCAAGGTAATTTACTATGACACCTCTTAATTCTAAGCAAAGTCTTGCCCACGATATTGGCGAAGACTCGAACCCTACTAATAACACTGAATTTCAAACTATCATCAATCGCCGTATGAACCGCCGTAGTGTGCTAAAAGGCGGTACGGGTCTGACGGCAGCGGCTTTTTTTGGGGCGTTACCACTGGTAGGCTGTAGCGATGATGACAATAGTAGCATCACTAACGATAGCAACCCTGCTGTACCAGCAAGTGGTGATTTAGCACGGCCAAATGCGCTTAACTTCACAGCAGTGGCGCACTCAACTGCTCCAGAGATGAGTGTCGCTGCAGGCTATAAAGCAGAAATTATCTTACCACTTGGCACCCCCCTTATCAGTGGCATTGACGATTGGAAGGACAATCGTGAGCAGTCTGGTGAGTCTTTTGAGCATCGCATGGGTGATAACCACGACGGCATGTGGTTCTTTGGCAAAAGTGGCAATGGCTATGCAGCAAAATCCTCAGACAATGGCTTGCTGGTCATGAATCATGAATATGTCAATAGTAGCGAGCTTAGCCCATTTGGTTACAAAGTAATTGAAGATAAAGATGCCGCGCCTATCTTTCAGCAGCAGCGCTTAGCCTCAGATGTCCGCCGTGAAGTTAACTGTCATGGTGTCGCAGTAGTCGAGCTAAAGCGCCGTGCTGATGGCAAAGGTTATGAGATGGTCAAAGACTCGAAGTTTAACCGCCGCCTTACCAGTAGCTCAGAGGCGCAGCTTACTGGGCCTGTAGCGGGTTCTGATTGGGTCAAGACCAAGTATGATCCTACAGGGACTAAAACGCGCGGTATCAATAATAACTGCGGTGCTGGTCTGTCACCTTGGGGTACGTATCTCACCACTGAAGAGAATTTTTTAGGTGTCTTTGGACGTGGCTTGGATGCCGCCAAATTAAGCACTGCAGAAAACTATGGCCGTGCTCGTTACGGGGCGACTGAAGGGTTTGCTGGTTGGGGCTACCTATGGCATACGCCGCCTGCTAAAGATGCGATATTCATGGACGAGTTCTCACGTTGGGACATGACTGCTGTGGGTGCGACCGCACTTGATGACTACCGTAATGTTTTTAACACCTTTGGCTACATTACCGAAATCGACCCATTTGACCCCAATGCTATGCCGCAAAAGCGCACGGCTTTAGGTCGTTTTGCTCATGAAAATTGTGCCTATGCGCCTGTTGAAGAAGGCAAGCCTGTGGTCTTTTATATGGGGGATGACTCACGCGGTGAGTACATCTATAAGTTTGTCTCCAAAGCGCTATGGTCCAATAGCGATATCGGTGGCGGTCTTAGAGCCGGTGACAAATATATGAATGACGGCACGTTGTATGTTGCTGTCTTTAATGAAGATGGTAGCGGTGAGTGGAAGCCGCTATTACAAGGTCAAAATGGTCTTGATAGTACCAATGCCGAGCTGCCATTTAATTCGCAAGCTGACGTGTTGGTCTTTGCCCGTGCTGCTGCCGATGTCCTTGGCGCGACTAAGATGGACCGCCCTGAATGGGTGTCGGTCAGTCCCATTACTGGCGAAGTCTATGTTACATTGACCAATAATAAATATCGCGGTGTCCGTGATGATCATCCTGTAGATGGTGCCAACCCACGTAGTTACGAAGTGAATGGCAAAAAACGCGGCAATGATAACGGTCACATTATCCGTTGGCGTCAAACCAATGGCGACCATACTGCCATGACATTTGAATGGGATATTTACCTGTTTGCCGCGCCCAGTGACTTAACGGCAGAGAATCTATCTGGCCTCAGCGCTAGCAACGATCTGTCATCCCCTGATGGTCTATACTTTGACCCACGCGGTGTGCTGTGGATTGAGACCGATGACGGTGCTTATACGGACACCACCAGCTGTATGCTGCTGGCGGCTCTACCAGGAAAGGTCAGCGATGGGGAAATCAAAACCACCTCCGCTGGTCAACAGACTCGCGTCGGTATGCAGGCCAATGACAACAATATCAAGCGCTTCTTTGTTGGTCCTGAAGGCTGCGAAGTTACCGGTATCACGATGACACCTGACTTCAAAACGCTATTTATCAATATTCAGCACCCAGGTAACACTTGGGGCGCAGTGGCAGGTGGTAGTACGCCGCGCTCGGCCACAGTGATGATCACCCGTGAGGATGGTGACGTCATCTTGGCAGAGTCTTTTTAATCAATCACTAATATGACTCAATAGCTGATTTAGCTGTATTACTATTTGTCTCAAAGCAAATTTTGCTCAGTTCAGTGCAAAAATCCCAAGTTGCGGCTTGGGATTTTTTTATTCATCTGTCAAATAGAGTCAGCCAGCTATAGAGCTGCCCCAGCCACTCTGTAGCAAGTTTAAAGTGGTTTAGCATAGCTGTAGGCGACAACAAAATTACTTAAAAGATAACCTATTGTATTCTTATTTCCCTATATAAAAGATAATATATAAAACGAATGCTATCGTTAAAGCTGCCAAAATTATGTCTAATTCTAAGCCAATGGGTACTTCCGATGACTGGCTCGCTACGACTCAGCATACTCGCAAGGTTGATTCTAGTAGTCACTATCAGGGCGCGGTATATGAGCAGATGACTGAGCTGGACTATATGTATGTGGAGGAGATGGCGGACTTCAATGTAGACGACAGTTATAGGTTAGACAGGCGCGATCTTATCTCTATGGCTGATTTCTTTGAAGGGCTAACTCAGCTTGCGACCATAGGGGTGGTCGAGATTACCGATATCGTCGAAGCGATTCACCGCGAGATTCTGCTACGACCATTAGGGCGCTTTAACGAAGGCCATCTAAATAAATGGCAACGCAGCATCACCGGCCGACTCTATGGCACGATACGTACTATCATGTCAGTGGTGGGCAATAATCTCACATTATCATTAAAACTGTACAATCATATCCGTAGCCCAAGAGACGTTAAGCCTCTACCGCAAAGTCTAAGACGGCTCGTTAGTGTCTTAAATGGGGTCATGGGTGATCATCTGGTCAGCCATCATAATCCACTGGCTGTCTCTATGCTGCTATACGATAGTAATGGCCAGCTGCAACGCGGTGAGATATCCGGACGTATTATTATTTTATGTCATGGGCTTTGTCTGAGCCATCTAAGTTGGGGAGTATCTAAGATTGGTAATCTAGGCAAAGAGATACGCCGCAGTCAGCCACAATCTACCGTTTTGTACCTAAACTATAATACCGGCCAGCGCATCTCAACCAATGGACGCGACTTATCCAAAGTGCTGCAAGCATTGCTCAATGACAACCCAGACATCACGCAGATTGATCTGATTGGTCATAGCATGGGCGGATTGGTGGCGCGTAGTGCGCTGTTTTATGGCAGAGAACAAGGCTTTAGTTGGATAAAGCGGGTGGGTAATTTGATCACTCTAGGCTCACCGCATCAGGGCGCTAGTCTGGAGCGCATTGGTAACTTTGTGCATGAAAGGATCGCCAAGCTTCCCTTTGCTGGAGCATTGGCCAAACTAGGTAACTTGCGTAGTGCCGGCATCATTGATCTGCGTTATGGCAGCATTTATGAAGCTGACTGGAAGTCTTTAACAAATCGCAGTGTCGTACCCGCAGACTTTCGCCATCCTACGCGTCTGCCTTTGCATGTGCGTACTTATTTGGTGGCTGCTACCTTGGTCGAGGGGCACTACGAATCGAAGGCCACCAGCTTATTAGGTGATGGGTTGGTCACGATAGAGTCGGCATTGGGTGAGCACACTGGCGAGCATGCCTTGGCCGTACCAGAAGCGCATAAAGCGGTCTTTTACGGGGTAAGCCATATCAACTTGATGTACAGTAAAAGAGTTTGTAAGCAAGTCGCCGCGTGGCTATTGGACAATGGTCAGAGTGATGATGGGCAAGGCGGCGTCAGCCTTGACTCACGAATAAACTCTTACCCCAGTGACTTAAGCGTGATGCTCTAACCGCTGTCAGGGCATCAGCAGCTCTCAAGGGTCGGAAGATTAAACAATGACAATGGGCGTTGGGAATAGTGAGCTGAGAGTCGGTAGCTAATCCTGCCGACCGCTATTATCTGCTTAGCCAATGGCGTGCGGACTTATGCGTCTGGTAGCGTTCCATCTAATCGAGCGACCACTCCCAGCCGCAGTCCGCAGCGCCATTGTCGTCAGCAGGATAACCGCTAACGTCAGGGCTAAAAAGCCCTACGTAAGTTAAGCCGTGATTGCTGACCAACCATATCGCCTAGGGCAGGTTCGTGAAGCGTAACCCGCCCTACGATTGCTGCTCAACATTATCGTAGTAAAATGCTTTCATATTCTTGATTATATCGATCGTCGCGCAGCGCGCGCCAGCATGGACGCCAGTTAAATTAACAAAGCCATGCGGTAGACTTGCTACCTTCTGAATTTTGACATGATTGCCACTCTCTTTGAGCCTTTGCGCATAGGTCTCACCCTCATCAACCAAGATATCTAGCTCCGCAGTGACCACATAAGCAGGTGGCAACTCACTTAGACTGCCGTGCAAGGGAGAGGTTAGCGGATCGGCTTTATCCAGCTGACTTTCGCCCAAGTAATACTTCTCGCACAGCACCTTATCTTTTAATGAAAACAGTGACCCTTCAGCGTAAGTCTGCTGGCTTGGATAGCTGCCTTCATTATCAGTAATGGGATAGATGAGCCACTGCATTACTGGCGGTATCGTCTTCTTCGTAGCTGACTTATTTGCAGGCTTACTCACCAATTCGTCATTTGCGTCACTAGTCGATTCATTATTGGCTTCATTAGCCATTTTGACCAATTGCTGGCTGACCGTGGCCGCTAGATTACCCCCAGCGCTATCACCGGCGACGATGATATTGCCTGGCTGCATCCCAAGCGCCTTTGCGTGCTCTTCTGCCCAGATAACCGCATCGATACCATCATGGACGGCAGCAGGGGCAGGATGCTCTGGCGCCAAGCGATAATCTACGCTAAGGACAGGGAAGCCAGAATAATGACAGAGATAGTGACAAAATTCGTCGTGGGTATCAATATCGCCGACCACAAAGCCGCCGCCATGAAAAAATACCACCAGCGGTAGCTCATGGATGATATCGGGGTCGGCCAATATCGGCAAGTAGTCTCTGAGCTTAATAGCTTGACCGTCTCGGTTATTAAAGCTTAGATCGGTGGTGGTCTGAATAGCAGGCTTAACGCCTTGTAAGGCCGTGACCTTATTATGAAAGATCTTGCGCGATCTGTTGACGTCTTCTGTGACCATACCATCACTCGTGATGCTATTCACTGCCATAATCAGCTGCATCAGCGGGTCCGCTTTTTTATAGGCGGGATTGGAGCCGATGAGTTTGACTATAGTTGATAAGGCAGGGTTAGGCAGCTTTCCCAGTAGCCTAGTGGTTCGCGCTTGAGCTTGCTGTGATACAGGGCTGTCGGCTAGCTTTGACATTGGACCTGTGAGTCGTTCTGTAAGCGGAGAGAGGGCAGATATTTTCATAAGACATCCTTGTAGTCGGGCGGGTCAAACAATGATAGTAGCAGCTTATCGCCTAGAGTAATACCAATATCCATTTGATCTTGTGGCGATTCATCACTTGTATATAGCGTTGCAAAAAATCACAGTCGCGATTAAAGTGCGAGTGCTTCAATAGTATTACAAGTTACAGGACAATTGTATGGTTTGTAATCACTTTATTTTTATCAGTACTAATATCTGCCCAACTTATAACAACTACCTACCGTTATTCCACTCGATATCTATAATAGCGCCACCGAAAAACTCATACCGCTCTGAGTCTATTACGATTAATGAGTGTAACCTTGGTCGCCAGTGTGTGAAGGTTCTGCGTGCTCGATAAAGCCCATCGTAATCATTTTGCTCACGAAGGGATCGGCCTCATTATCGCCAATATCGGCAAAGTCCATCGCGTCATAACGGCGATATATTTTCAGCTTTTGTTGAAGCTCGTGCGAGTACGCCCATGCTTTTAGCGTATAAGTTTGGCGCTTATCACCATTAGTAAAGGTCATGCTGGCAGGCAGCTTAAGGCGGTTATAGTAGCGGATGTCTTTATGAGCGTCTTTATAAGTGGCAATACTTTTACAATCCGCGCTTTGTTGACTTACAGGCGATTCACCCTGCAGATCAATGACGCCAAACAGCTTGTCCCAGTGCTCGCGGTTATGGACATTTCTTAGATCAGCACTGGTATATTCAATAGCGCGCTTAGCAGTAGAAAAGTTGCGGCTTAGCTCAAGCTGATTGTTTTGTGTCAAAGTCCAAAGGTCAGCCAGTCCTTCGTCAGGATAGACATAAAGTGCATGCGTAGCGTCGCGATAAAAGGTAAATGGATAGCTCGCCACTTTGCGATCCTTGATAAAGGTGCTGACCTCATAGTTGGCCTTAATGGGTTTCGCCTGACAGGGGTCTGACAGGGTGGTCGAATTGGAAGTCAAATGGCTAGTACTAGCTTCGGCATTCGCCAACGGCGTGACCATCAACGCCAGTAGCAATAAAAGAGGGTGTTTCATAGTAAGCTCTAATGTGGGTGATATTTATGTTGTGACAATAAAAACAGATAAGGCTAAGCGAGTGCCTTATCTATCTAGTCATAGGGTTAACCAATCAAAATACTAGCGCCGCTAACCACTTCGGCAGCTATTTTGCCATTACGCCGCGCCGTGCACTCTCAATCAAGTCACCAGCGAAGTTCATGATGTGGAAAATCTCATTTTGCTCGCTGGTGCTGGTGACCAGATGCGCGCCAGGACCTCTAGCATAGATACCGACATCTTCACCGGCATGGGTCTCGGAGTCGAGAGGAACGAGGGCTTCTTGATGATAGCCTGAGGCGGTAGTGTCAAAGGCAGTGATATTCTTTCGGCCCGCCTCAGCAGGGCCGTTATAGACGATATCGGCGTTGGTTTCGCTACCAAAGTTGCGATGACCAAGGCCATTGGCATAGCCCAAAGTAGTGTAGGGCATGTCATCTTTGGCAAGCGTTGGGGTAGGCTCTGGCAGGCCATTTTTGTCGTTGCCCACGACTTTACCTAAGATAGGGTTGCCGCGTGTCGGGTAGCCTGCCATCGTAAACACATGGCTGTGGTCAGCGGTGACGATGATAAGCGTGTCCTCGGGTGAGGTCTTCTCCATCGCCGCTTCTACCTCGTGATCAAATTCGATGGTATCCGTTAGGGCGTTATAGGCGCTGCCTGCATGATGGCCATGGTCGATACGGCCTGACTCAACTAACATAAAGTAGCCGTCTTTATCGCGGCTGAGCAGATCAATGGCTTTGGTGGTCATCTCTGTCAACGATGGCTCACCTGCTTTGTCATTCTTGCGGTCGGCCTCGTACTGCATGTGGGATGAGTTAAATAGCCCGAGTACCTTGCCCGCATTATTAGGAATCGCGTCAAAGCCTTTTTGGTCTTCGACATAGACGCCGCCGGTCTTTTGTTGCCAGATTTGGCGCAAGTCTTTACCGTCTTTACGTTTGCCATTTTTGCCTTCTAAGTCAGTGACCGTATCGGCGATAAAGTGGCGACGACCACCGCCAAAGGCAACATCGATATAGGGTGACTCGACGAACTGGGTGGCAATGTCTTTACAGCCATTGGCGCGGGCTTCATCAGTCAGCTTGTCATCACTTTCCCAGTTGCGCTCAGACGTTTTGGCAAAGGCGGCGGCTGGCGTGGCGTGAGTAAGTCGAGCAGTGGTGACAATCCCCGTTGCTTTGCCTGCCATTGAAGCCAGCTCTAAGGCGGTGACCAACTCGCTGCCATGCTCGCCATGAGCGCCACTACAAGTCGCACGATTGGCGCGGTCGGTGACGCCTAATACGCCCGCTTTGGTCTTGACACCTGTCAGCATAGCGGTGGCTGTGCCTGCCGAATCTGGCGTTTGCTGGTTGGTATTGTAGGTTTTGATAAGTCCGGCAAAAGGCATCTTGTCGAAGGACAGCTCGTTTTCTTCGCCCATCATGCCTTTGTTTTGACCGGCTAAGATTCGCGAGGCAGTCACGGTAGAGATACCCATACCATCACCGACGAACAAGATGATATTCTTCGCGCGGCCGCGTTGGTTGATGATGTCCTCGACTTCTTGAGCGTTTTTGGCGACTTCAATCGCCCCATCTTGGAACCACTTCATGCTTTCTTTGTCGAGATTAGCTGTTACTTTGCTTCTTTTTTGGATAGATGTTGCTTGCTCGTTAGCAATATTGGCTGCAGGCGTGGTCGCTACTGGTATGGTAGCCGTTGGTGCAGTGGGGACTGGCACAGCATTGGTACTACAACCACTGACATAGCTGATGACCGCGCTACCAATGGCAGTTGCTAATACGGTTTTTCTCAGTGTTGTTGTTATTATTCGATTGAGGTAAGTCATCGTAGAGGCTTCCTAATAAAGTTATGAAATAGTATGCAAGGTATTTGCTCGTTGCGTCATTTGCACCTCAGATTGACTATGAACTGATGAACTAATGGTCTGTTGGTTGTCAGATCATTCAATGACAGCTCATTAATTGACAGCCTGTAAATTGACCGCGAATGACGCTAAGGTAAACTTAGTCATTTAAGGTCTAATAAGCATTCAGTGCTAAAGCTTTATTAATGACATGAAACACTGAGTTTTGTTCCATCACGCCTTGCACGAAGGCAGAGCCAGGACCAGTCGCGTGTAGGCTAATGTCTTCACCAGCGTGCGTCTCTGAATCTAGCGGTACGAGCGCGTCTTGGTGGAAGCCAGGGGTTGTCGTATCGATGTTGGTCAAGTCGTGACGGCCTGCGGCAGGGCCAGCGTCATAGGCCACATCGGCGTCCGTCTCGGTCCCAAGGTCACGGTAGCCCAGACCATTGGTGTAGCCTAGCGTGGTATAAGGCAGGTTATCGCTGGCCAGCTTTGGTGTGGTTTCCGGCAGGCCATTTTTATCAGTACTGACCACTTTGCCTAGGATAGGGTTGCCACGTTTGGGGTAGCCTGCGATGGTGAAGACATGGCTGTGGTCGGCGGTGACCATAATTAAGGTGTCATCGTCTGCGAGCTTCTTGGCAGCATCGACAGCTTCAGAATATTCAATCGTGTCTTTCAATGCGTTGTAAGCGTTGCCCGCGTGGTGTGCGTGGTCAATGCGGCCGGACTCTACTACCAAGACATAGCCTTTGCCCGTCTTTTGGCTACGATTTTCTAAAAGCTTAATGGCTTTGGCGGTCATTTCACTCAAAGAAGGCTCACCCGATTTGTCATTTTTTCGGTCAGATTCATAGTGCATGTGCGAGGCGTTAAACAGCCCCAGCACCTTGTCAGCGTTGTCAGGGATAGCATCGAAACCGCGCTGGTCTTCTACATAGACGCCACCAGTATTGGCTTGCCAAACTTGCGTCAAGTCGATCCCATCGGTACGTTTGCCCGTCTTGCCCTCTAAGTCAGTGACGTCTTTACTAATGAAATGACGACGGCCACCACCAAAAGCGACATCGATACCGTCGCTGTTTTTTATATCAGAGCCAAACTCTACAAACTGCGTGGCGATATCTTTGCAGCCGTTCGATTTTGCCTCATCGGTTAGCTTGTTATCGCTCTCCCAATTACGCTCTGGCGTCTTAGCATAAGTGGCGGCGGGGGTGGCATGAGTTAGACGGGCGGTGGTCACGATGCCAGTGGATAGCCCTTTGGCCTCCGCGAATTCAAAGATGGTGGTCAGCTCATTGCCCTTGCTACTGGCACAGTTGGCGCGCAGGGCTTTGGGCGCGATATTGAGAACACCTGCTTTGGTCTTCACGCCCGTCGCCATTGCAGTCATCGTTCCGGCTGAATCTGGCGTTTGTTGGTTGGTGTTATAGGTCTTAATCAATGCGGTATTGGGAAACTGCTCAAAGCTCAAAAAGTTCTCCTCCCCCAGCATACCTTTTTGCTGACCGTCCAAGATTCGCGCGGCGGTCAAGGTCGATACGCCCATGCCATCGCCGACGAAAAGGATGACATTCTTAGCTTGACCTAGGTCTTTTTTACTCGCGACTTTTTTACTGACGCTCGCTTGGGCGTCTTTGTACCACCCGTCATTGAGTTGGTAGGCAGGTAGGACATCAGCGCTTGCTGAAATGCCCACTAATGACAGGCTACTGGCAATAAGTTTTGGCAGGAATTTTTTGATAATTTTCTTTTTGTTTATTGTCATATTACTATCCTACTGGTCAGTTAATAAATATTTCATTATGTAGTTTTACCAGTAAGGTGTTACAACTTTGTGAATCACCCCCTCCATGCGTCAAAGCTAGGTGAAAATGCTAGACACGATATTTAACCTTAAGCAACGCTTAATAGTTGTTGTAAGCTGATTTAGCAGCGACAAGGCTTAAGAAGCTCACTCGTCTGTTATGATAGCTATAATAGTAGCTTGGCTGTAGAGATGGGCACAAAGTAAAGGCTTAGGAAGATTATGTTCTAGCGTAAGAATAAACCTAATCCATAAAGCCTCACTCATAAAAAAAGGCAGGCAAATTGCCCACCTTTTGGTTAATTAGATTAGTTATCAAGAATGGTTAATTAGACCAGCTATCTAGCAGCAATAGCGCGCCAAACCTTAGGTCAATTTATTGCTAAACAAACACATCACGGACATCATCTTTATCAAAGGTATAGACCGTACCGCAAAAGCCGCAATCCATCTCAAAGCTGCCGCCTTGCTCTGCCACAATCTCTAGCGCCTCGGCCTCCCCAATCTGCTCAATGGCCGCTACACACTTCTCACGTGAGCAAGTACAGCCAAACTGTAGCGCTACGGGCTCAGGGGCGACGACATTTTCTTCGTTATATAGGCGGTAGATGATTTCGCTGGCATCGAGTCCGGTTAGCTCTTCAGGTTTCACGGTGCGGGTGAGAATACTCAATCGCGTCCATAAATCATCATCGATACCGGCGTCTTCGTCTTGCTCAGCCTCTAGCGACTCCTGTGCTGTGCGTGGTAGGAGCTGCACGAGGATGCCGCCTGCTTGCAGACCATCACACGCGAGGTTGATGAGGGTCGGAATCTGCGCAGACTGACGCTGATAATGTGCTAAGCAGTCGGCAAGATTGTCATAACTGCGCTCAACGATACCCTGATAAGCCTCGCCGCCCTCAGGATGAATATTGATAAATAGCACGCCTTTGCCCACTTCACCCAGCTCGTCAAACGCGTCGTTAGCACTGGTCTTATCTGCCCAAGCTTGCTGCTCTCCCTCGCTCTCGCCTTTCCAGCTAGCAAGCGCGCGAATGATACCGGCGTGGTCACATTCAGCCATCGCCCAATTGAGCAGGCTGCTCTCATCAGAGGACTGCAACTGGATGGAAAGCGTGCCGTTGATTTTGAGCGTGCCGATTAGCAGGCTTGCCGCGGTGAGCATCTCGCCAAGCAAGCGCTTGATAGATTCAGGATAGTCTTTTTGTGCAGCAATAGTGGCATAGCTACGCTCAAGTCGTACCACGTCACCGCGGACAGGCGAGTCTTGAATAAAGAAGCGTTGGCGAAGGTCGGTATTGGATGTCGTCATAGAGTGGCTCTTAAAATCTTATATTAATCTGAAATAATTTGCTCATTTGCTTAATTAATGGGGGCGTCGCACGTTTTATCAATAAGCGATAGCTTGAGCAGGTAGCATTTATTGAAAAAGCCCATTGCAAGTGTTAGCCATTACAAAGGTACTTAGAGAGAGGCAAGAGGTAGTGACTATTCTATAGTACGTTCATTATAAAAATGCTACCGCGGTACTGGGATGAGTTTTTCGCAGTCTCTATCGGCGAGCCCGCAGCAAGCCAGAAAAATTTATACCAGTTCCGCATCACCTTATGATGACTCTATTTTCTTTAGACTCGACTATATATAAGTTGTTATATAAGTTGTTCTGCTGCTTTGGCGTGAAAAGGGACGTGACGGTAAGGTTTTGAGCAACTTGTAATAAGTGTCCAATTGTTTACTGATAAAATAGGATATAAACTGTTTTATAAGGGTAGGGGCTATCTTTGCTAGATTGGTCAAAATGCGGCAGGATGGACCAGTCACCGTTTTAATATTTGTCTTTGCCGCTTAGCTAATATTGTCCCATAACCCGTAGTTCGAAATAATCAGTGATTCGAATAAAATATAAGGAATATTTATGCCAGTAGATGCAAACTTAGAATCCACGCAAAACCAAAAGACAGATCAGACAATAGCCTCAGTATCTGCAACACACTCCGGAGCGGGTGTTATCATTGTCGGCGCTGGACTGGCGGGGTGGGGCGTCGTCGATGCGATTCGCGCTAAAGACCAAGATATCGCCATCACCATGATTACCGCCGATAGTGGTGATCGCTATCACAAGCCGATGCTTACCATGGCGATCAGCCAAAATAAATCCGCCGCTGATCTCATTCGCGCAACGGGTGTAGACGCAGCAGAAACCGCCAATATTAAGCTCATGACCAACACCCGAGTAACGCAAATTGACGCTGACAACCAGCAGGTGATGGTGGCGGCAAACCGTGGTGACAATCAGGTCACGCAAGCGCTTGCTTATGACAACCTGGTACTGGCGATGGGGGCGCACCCTGCGTTTCCAAAAAGCTTGCCAGAAGAGCTGGTCTGGCATGTCAACCACATCGAGCGTTTTGCTCAATTACAAGCTGAGCTGGCGAACAGCAGTCAAAAGATTGCTATCGTGGGTGCAGGTATGGTCGGCACAGAAATCGCCGAAGACTTATTAAAAGCCGGGCATAACATCACCCTAATTGACCTAAATGACGCGCCACTGGCTCAGATGCTACCGCCTCAAGCGACGAGCAGAATTAAAGATGCCGTGCGCTCGCAAGGGATTGAGTTTTTAGGCGGCTGTCAGGTTACTCAGGTCACCGCCCTAAATGACGGTCAGTATGAAGTGGCTGTGGCAGGATTAAAGAGCAATACTGATAAAGCCGATAGTGGCAATATTAATAAAGAGAGAAGTATCATCGTGGATCATGTGATTGCCAGTACTGGGCTATTGGTGGATGACAAATTACCAGAGTCAGCTGGCATTGAGTTTGATCGTCGTACTGGTATTGTCGTTGATGAGCAGACGCTTGAGACCTCGCAGCCACACATCTATGCCATTGGGGATTGTATGTCGATTGGTGGCGTAGCGTGTAGATACGTAGCACCGCTTCGCGCGCAAGCTGCTACCATAGCTGACTCAGTATTAGGTAGAGATCATGACGGCTATACACATAAGCCGCCTATGATTCGCCTAAAAAATAAAGCCATCTCGGTTATGGTAACTGGCGTGCCAAATGGCGGCGCGACTTGGCAGACTGTCACTGACACTGATGAGGAGTTGGTGATGGAGCAGCAAGATGATAAAGAAGAAATCGCCGCTACGGTAACCATTAAGTTACCAGCAGCTTAATCCTTCACTTTGACTTTACTAGGGTTAGATTAGTAATCTCCAACGACAAAGCGTAATGCAGGATCGATCTCAATCTCATCATCAAGTTGTGATGAGGTTGATGATAGAGCCGCAGCAGCTGTGAGCTGCGAAGTTTCTGTGCCAAGAGGGGTAACTTTGGCGGCTGAGTCATTGGGAGGGTTGTGAGTCGCTGTTACTTGGGTGTCCTCTGCGCGCGCTCCCTCGTTATTAGCGCTTTGTGCTTTGTGAGTGGTCGTGGACTCTTCGTCTGCTCCACAATCGATGATATAGCCTTTATCGATAAGTTTGGCAATATCAACTTTGGCATAAAGATGCGCGCAAGCCTTTCGACTTAAGGCATCGCTACGATTTAATAAAAGACAAAATTGCCTTTCTCTTGCGGTCATATCTACTGACTCAGTCATTGCTTTAAGACAATCTTGGGTGCAAATTAATTGAGTTAATGGTGGATTTGCTTCAGGGCAGTCCATAGCATTCCTTGATTGATAAAATTAATGTAATAACTATAAAATTAATGTAATAACCATATTAGAATTTGAGGTTAGACGTTACCCAAGCATTATAAATTAATTTTTAATAATCATTTTCTTAATTAACTTTATCATAAAATTTATATCTAATATAAAAACAAAAGGTAAACGTATCATTAATAGTGACTCGCTGACTCTAAAGAGAGTGTCAACATGCGTAATCCATACAGCCTATTATATCCATCGTCATAACTAATAACCAATGAGTGGTAAATTACTGTTGGTCTAAACCAAAAGAGTGATTAAATATGCTAATTAGTGATAAATAATGTATCAATTTGCTAGTCTAGAGCTATGGTTAATCTAATCAATAATTTTATTCGAAATTCAGGCCCTAGACCTTTATTCTACGTACAGAAGTTGATATATACTACGATGACAGCCAGATTGTCATCGTCGTTTTTTTATAAAAGTGAGTACTAACCTTATGAAGCTAGCCAACTGTCGCTACCGCCGCTTTAACCCATGTTTTATCCTCGCCGCCATGATAGTCGCTACTGTATTTGCAGCGCCTGCACAAGCCGAGCTTATTGACTTGTCTTCTGGCGAGCAGAAGATAGAGTTTGCGACGATGAGTGCTAGCTGGGCAAGAAAACCAGATATGAGCCGTGTTCATCGCTATCTGCGCGGCGACGCTTTTGGCTGTACGTTTGATGAGGATCGGGGCTATATCGAACCGTGCCAAGCGGATTATATAGACGTACGTTTTAAGCTCTTAGTCGATGAACAGGGCAAGGTATTACGGGTTGATATGCTTGATAGTAGCGGCATAGCGCGTGTGGATAGAATAATCATTCAGGAGTTACAAAAGTCGCGGGTTAACCCTTTCATTAATAAAGGTAAGGCGGTAAAAGGTATGATCATGCTGCCCATTAGAATTATGAGACCTTAAAGCCTATTAATATGTCTATACTACTCGCAATCTTACTGTATCCGTTTGCTGAAACTGACCCACATATTCGCCAGATTTTAACGGTACGGGCATGCCAAACGAGCCAGAAGATACCACCATACCTGCGTCAAGCTTGAGACCATGAGACTCAAGCTTTTGTACCAGCCATTGAACTGCTTTGGCAGGATGCTTTAGCACTACGCTAGCAGGTTCGGTCAGTAACAGCTCACTGCCGTGTGTGAGTTTACCAAGCTCTGCACCAATTTTATCGACGCTCATTGATTGGGCGTCGCCTAAACATAGATAGCCAGCGACAGCGCTATCTGCGCACAGATGCTCTTTACTCATATTGGCAAACCAATCTTGATAACGGCAGTCAGGGACTTCCAACGCAGGCGCGATTAAGCATTTACGGCAAATGTCTTCAATATCATCCGTTGGCAATACTATCTCTTGAACAATAAAGGCCAGCTCAAGCTCGACTAAGGCATCGTTGACATCTGTATTTAATGATAATTGCGCATTATTTTCTAATAATTGTCTATCAGTCAGCTGACCATACATAGGGTTGGTAGAAGCAAATAGCGCCATGGTACGCTCGCTGGTCATACTAATCTTATAGCCTGCTAGAGTCGCACCGTTAGCTACTTTTTGCGCCGTCACTTGATGCTGAATTTGGTAAGCTTGTTCGACATCCATATCATCGATAAATACTGACTTTGGTAGGGATAGCTGGTCACGGTAAGCATTGTACAGCTGCTCTGCAAGCTGCTCGGGCGTCAAAGTAGTCATAGCATTTTCCTTAATGGTTCTTCACTACTTGTAGAGATATTATCTTTTTACTTTATTCTCACTCTCTATCGTTGGTTGCCACTTATTGGTTTAAATGCGATTTAAAAAACCGCGCCAAACCATCCAATAATAAATCATCACGAATACAGACAGGCCGAGCGATGTGCTGAGCAATAATTGCGGCGTCACCACCGGTCAATATTAGCTCAAAATTACCGTGGCGTTGGCTAATCTCATTGATTGCGCCGATGATGGACAGCAGGATACCGCGATGCACCGCATCTTGGGTGGTCATTCCCGGTGCGATACTGTCAAACTCTCCGTTTGAGATAGTGATTTGCTTAGTACCCGAAAATAGCGACTCGCGCTGTAGATAAATACTGGGAAAGATATAGCCACCGAGATGCTCGGCATGGTCGATGAGGTCGATGGTTACCGCCGTGCCGCAGCCAACGACGCATTGGCGCTTCTTACGATCGACCACCCCCAGCATTTGCAGCCAGCGATCGACCCCAAGCTGATTGGCATCGTAGTGACTACGCATAAGTGGATGAGCAGGGTCCACATGGACAAATTCAAAAGGAATGCTCAAATGGCTTAAGGTCTGCGCGACCAAAGTGTTAATTTGCTCACCTAGGACCGAGGAGATACCGATAAAGTCAGGGGCGAGGCGCTCAAAACGATCGGTCAAGCCTATAAGTAGCTCGGCAGGTGCTTGCAAATGCTGTTTGGCATCGTGGCTAATGACTTGGCCGACATCGTCAGTCAGCCAATATTTAAGTCGAGTATTACCAAGATCGAGCCAAAGCGTGGTCATAGGCAGTTGTCCTTCGTTTAGGTCTGTGAGTCAAAAAGCGGATTAAAATAAAGAGGGCTAAGTCAATAAGTTAGCAAACGATTTGGCAAAGTAAGCTAGGGTGCAAAGTTTAAGGCTTAACTATCAAACGTTTCAAGCACGTCAATGCGACCGGTAAATAGCGCTGTTAGCGTAGCGTCATCAAAGCGCAATTGCAAACAGCCGTTTTGGTCTATCCCCTCGGCCTTGCCAGATACCGTCTCTACGCTGTCTTTTATTTGCTGACTGACCTGAATGTTATGACCCGCTAAGGCATCCACTTGGGCAAATAGTGGTAAAAAATCCTCAATAAGCTGTGGCATGGCGGCTATCTGCTCAAAGCGAGTATTTGCAGTCAATAGCGCCTGCGCAATCTGCTCGTAGACCGTACTGAGGCTTGGTACGGATGAAACTGAGCTCTCGGCTCTCATCCATAAATCCGCCAAGCTAACCGCCTGATAGCTCATGCCCTCTAAAGTCTGCGCCGTCAATCTGGGCGTAGTAGTAATATTCATGCCGACACCGATGACGCCGCCTAACAGCTTGCCTGACTGCCATACCGGTTCAATCAAAATCCCTGCAAGCTTATTAAATAACAGATGGCCTTGTGGGTTTTTATCTAAGCCGTAAAATCCCAAATCATTCGCCCATTTGACGCCTACCGTGGGCAGACTCAGTGGCTGGCGCTGAGTATTTAATTGCTCAATTAACGGCATTTTTGCCAGCTCATAACCGACGACTAATGACAGTAACCCTGTCATCGGCGCAGTCATGGGCAGGTACAGCGACAGATAGACATTGCCTTTAGGCGACTGCCAACTGCGACCATGCTGACCACGGCCTGCACTCTGGCTATCAGCCGTCAATAAATGCGGCGCACGCGGATCAAGCTTGGCAGTTTTAAGCTCGTCTATCAGCTGAGAGTTGGTAGAAGCCGTGCAGCTGATATGACGGTGATTTAGCCGCTCAAATAGGGGTGTAGGGTGTAAGGGCGTAGGAGGTAGGGGCATAGGGTAAAGGTACTTCGTGGTGGTTAAGGTCAAATAGATTAGATAAGTCTCAAGACAAATGATAGTAATAATAAGGCAGTGACGACTAATCTTCTAGCGTTTGATAGGTGTAAAGCCAGTTTTAGTTTATAAGTTTTAGTGCATATAATTGATATAAGATGGGGTGAAAATAGTAGCACTGCTGCTGACTACTGGCTGATGTTTATGAGTAAAATTAAGTCGTTTGCCTTTGTGGATTATACAATTCTGGCTTTATTTAACTAAACCATTGAATAGCATGCGTATCAAAGAGATGAGCTTTGCTATACTGACTGATTCGAATAAATACAACTATCTAAGGACAGTAACGATGACAATGGTATTGTGGTTTTTGGTAGCTGGCGCCTTCGCTGGCCTTTGTGCAGGATTGTTTGGTATTGGCGGTGGTATGATTATTGTGCCTGCGCTGATTTGGATATTTACCGCTTTTGGTTACTCGCCGGACGTGGTTGCGCATCTGGCCGTCGGCACTTCGCTGGCCACCATTGTAGTGACCTCAATTAGCTCACTGACCGCGCACAATAAACGAGGCGGCGTACGCTGGGAGGTTTGGAAGCGTATGGCAGGTGGTTTGGTCGTCGGTAGTCTATTGGGCGCTGCGGTAGCGGATCAAATTAATGGTCATACTTTGCAGGCACTTATCGGGGTCGCCGCGCTGTTAGTCGCTTGTAAAATGTTGTTTTTGTCCAATAAAGAACAGCTTGGCAAGCCCTTACCTTCTACCCCAGTTCAGGTGGGGGCAGGCTCAGGCATCGGCTTAGCTTCAGCCATCTTCGGCATTGGTGGTGGCAGTCTGACTGTACCGTTTTTGACTTGGGCAGGGTTGCCGATGCGTCAAGCTGTGGGCACTTCTGCAGCTTGTGGCCTTCCGATTGCGCTAGCTGGGGCGGCAGGCTTTGCTTGGTTCGGTCAAGATGTGGTTAATTTACCTGAAGGTGCGATTGGCTTTGTGCATATTATTGGCTTTCTGGCTATTTCCTTCGCCAGCTTTATCACTGCCAAGCTCGGTGCGAAACTTGCGCATCAACTGCCTGCAGCGACTTTAAAAAAGGCCTTTGGTGTGTTGCTTATCTTCGCTGGCGGTCAGCTATTTTGGGGTGGGTTGCAGGGAATGGGGGTGGTTTGATAGATGACCCATTTAAAAATCGATATAGAGAATAGCTCATTAACCCCGAACTAGCGAACTAAAAAAGTTGATTTTCCAAAACTTATGCTACTATTTGGGCATTAACATTATTATCAATAAAACATTATTCATTCTTAGTATTTAAGGCTATAGCATGTCAGAAGAAACCGTAGACAATTATTTTCAACAGGGCTTGCGTCAAGGTATTATTGAATTAAATGATGAAGATAACCGCATCACTTACTTTGGCTACACTAAAAGTCGCTCTTACCTTAATCCAGAGGAGCGGGTTCAAGCCGAAATATTCTGTC
This sequence comes from Psychrobacter pygoscelis, assembly GCF_004335015.1. Classification (GTDB taxonomy): domain Bacteria; phylum Pseudomonadota; class Gammaproteobacteria; order Pseudomonadales; family Moraxellaceae; genus Psychrobacter; species Psychrobacter pygoscelis. Next base: position 301,437 of record NZ_RQRU01000002.1, on the reverse strand, counting down.
AGTTAGTTATTAAGTATGGCTATCCCAAGGAACGTATCAAATGCTTTGTGCCTGTTACGATGGGATCAAGTCAGCGTGAAGCAGACATCGTTGTTTATAATGATGCTGCCTGTCTACAGCCACACATCTTAGTAGAGTGCAAAAAACAAGAAGTATCAGAAGCTGAGTTTAAGCAAGCTGTCGAGCAAGCTTATTCCTATGCATATTCATTGCCTAATAATACCAAATGGATTTGGGTGACCTCTAAGATCAAGAATATCTTCTTAAAGGTTGATAAAAGCCAGCAAACCAGAGAAGAAAGTCCAGATATTCCAGCTTATGGCATCAAAGAAGTGGCGCCTTATAAGTTTGTAAAATACGCTGAGAGGTACAATCAATCCCATCAGGATCAACACTTTTTTGATCTGTCTGTCGTTATAGAATCTGAGCTGACTCACCGCTTTAAACAAGCGCATAATGCACTTTGGGCTGGTGGTCAATTAAACCCATCAGAGGCATTTGATGAGCTAGACAAACTCATATTTTGTAAGATTTGGGATGAAAGAAAACCGCGAAAAGCAGGCGTGCCTTATGATTTTCAGGTGATTACTGAGCAAGGCACTGGCAAGACAAAGGAAGAAAGACAGAAGGATGCTATACAAAAAACCAATAACGCCCTATACGAGAGGGTAACAGCACTTTATGAGGAAGGCAGAAAAAAAGATCCAGAGGTTTTTAAGGATGATATCCGCCTAAGCCCAAGCCGAGTTCGTACTATTGTAGAATACTTGCAAGATATTAATTTAAGTGAGACCGATCTAGATAGTAAAGGCCGCGCATTTGAGACCTTTATGGGATCGTTCTTCCGAGGTAATTTCGGTCAATACTTTACCCCAAGACCTATCGTTCAGTTCATCGCCGATGTGTTACCCATTAAGCAAGACGATTATGTATTAGATACGTCATGCGGTAGTGGGGGGTTCTTGCTGCATGCGTTAGAAAAGATACGTCGTCAAGCCAATGAGTTTTATGAGCCAGATAGCAAGGAGCACTGGCAATACTGGCACGATTTCGCTGAAAAGCGCTTGTTCGGTATTGAGATTAACGAGCAGATCAGCCGCGCTGCGAAAATGAATATGATTATTCATGACGATGGTCATACCAATGTTATCACCGCAGATGGCTTGCTAAATGATAAAGCCTTACAGTCATTATCAGGTAACAACGATTTCAAGTACAACCACTTCAGTTTTATCTTAACCAATCCGCCGTTTGGCAGTAGTGTCAAACAAACTGAAAAAGCTTACTTAGAGACTTATAACTTCGGTCAACGAGATACGTCATGGCTGGATCTAAAAAATAGTGGAGTCAAAGATCGAGGTACACAAAGCACCGAAGTGTTGTTTATCGAGCAGTGCTACCAGTTTTTAGCTCCCATGGGCTATCTAGCTATCGTCCTACCCGATGGCGTGCTTACCAATAGCTCACTACAGTATGTCCGTGATCAGATAGAGGAGTGGTATCGTATCGTGGCGGTGGTGAGCTTACCGCAGACAGCATTTGCGGCAACAGGCGCTGGGGTCAAAAGTAGCGTATTGTTCTTACGCAAATATCCCCAAAGCTATTCCGATAAATTACAAGAGCAAAAGCTAGCTTTGCAAAGCTCGCTAATGCAAGAGCAAGATTATAAAAAGCAGATTAATACTATTGAAAAAGTCAAAAAAGACGCTTTAAATAATCCTGATATTAACTATGATGGCGAGTTAAAAACGTTCAAAAAGACGGCACAGTATAAAGCTTGGAAGACCGAAAAAACAGCTGAGTATACCGAGCAGATTAAGCAACTAAAGCAAGATATGGAAGATCTCTACTTAGAGCGTAAACAGTCTAGCCTGCCAGACTATCCTATATTTATGGCGATAGCTGAAGATATCGGCTATGACGCAACAGGCAAGCCCACGGCTGTTAATGAGCTGGATATGATAACTGCCGAGCTAAAAAGGTTTATTAGCGACGTAGTAGAGGGGGAGACTTATGAGTAGCACCAGCCTAAATCATACGTCATTTCAGATTTCGGACAATGTGCACCCTGATAAAGTATTCTTGGTCAATTTAAGTGAGATTGAAGGAAGGATAGATCCTCAATATTATTTTGCAAAAAATAAGTTAGAAATAGTAAAAAATACGGTTTATCCTGTTGAAAAAATAAGTAACGTACTGGATATGCAGCGAGGGAGGTTTGGACATCGACCTCGTAACGACCCAAAGTTTTATGACGGTGTTTATCCATTTATTCAGACTGGAGATGTTGTTAAAGCTCATTTGAACAAAAGCAAAATTGAATTTAGTCAGACTCTAAATGAAAAAGGACTAAAGACTAGCCGATTGTTTAATGAACAAGTAGTTGTGTTTACCATTGCTGCTAATATTGGGTATACAGCTATCCTAGATTATCCAGCGTGCTTTCCAGATAGCTTAATTGCTATAAAACCTAAAGATGATAAGTTGCTTTTAAAGTATGTCGAAATTTATCTATCTTTGGTTAGAGAATATATAGAAAGCTTAGCCCCTCAAGCAGCCCAAAAGAATATTAACTATCAGCAGTTATCATTGATTCCGTTCGTAGTTCCACCAGTCGAGATTCAAAGGAAAATTATAGAAGAAAATAAGCATTGCGTAAGTATATATAAAGAAAAGAAGATAGAAGCCAGTCGATTATTAGCCAGTATCAACGACTACCTACTAACAGAGCTGGGAATTACGCTTCCCGAAATAGATAACAGTTTATCTAGTCGAATATTTACTATTCAAGCGAGTCAATTAAGTGATAATTACGACCCATCTATATTTTTTAATAGACAATATCAGGCAGAAGGGAAAAAATTCAGCAATGCTCCATTAGATAAAGCAGTAAACTTTAGCAAAGGAACAAGTATTAGTTCCTCTAGGGTAGTAAAAGGAGATTACCCAGTCGTAGCAGGAGGAAAGACTAGCCCTTATAGTCATAATACCTACAACTTTACAGACGAGACTATTACCATTAGTGCAAGTGGTGCTTACTCAGGATATGTTCGATATCATGATTATCCAATATTTGCTTCGGACTGTATCGTTCTAACAGTACAAGATAAGGATATATACCTAGCTAGGTTTGTATATGAAATTTTAAGTTTCAAACAAGCTGAAATTTACAGATTACAGAAAGGTGCGGGTCAACCTCATGTATATATTAGAGATTTAAAAAAAATATTGATACCCCATCCACCTATAAATAAACAACAAGAAGTTGTTCAACATATTGACCAAATTAGAACAACCGCCGCGCAGTTGCAGCAACAAGCGGACGAAATATTAAAAACGGCTCAACAACGGATAGAAGACTTGATATTAGGGAATATAGAATAAAATGATAGTTTTAAGAGGACTACTAGAGAATGTATTAGGCAATTATCCATGTATTAGGGGCTACGCTACGCTAGGTGATCTGGCAAAAATATCTCGAACAGATGTAAGCTTTCAAAGAGAGATTAACTCTGAACATAAACAGGAGATTGCTGACTTCTATGAGAGAGGTAAAAATGTATTTTTTAGTGAAATTATCATGGCAATAGATATAGATGACCATGCCACTAATTTTTCAAGCAATCCTAATTCTAAAGATATACTGATAAAAGATGATACGAAAGGATCACCTATTGAGCTCACTGCTAATCAATCCAAACTTGTGGATCAAAGTTCTGATAACCCAAAAATAGTAAGAAATGTCGCTCTAAGGTTAGATACAGATTATGCTCTAGAAGAGAAGCCTTTTACCCGAGTAGATGGTAATCATCGACTGCAAGCAGTTGATGGGTTGGATCAGTCACAGCTTAATAAAATGTGTCCTTTTTGCATCATTTTATTTAGTTCGGGCGGCTATGATATTGGTCAAGTTCAGCAAAGCGTTATCTTTCACAATATCAACTCTAAAGGCTTGGCATTAACTTCTGAGGAAACATTAAAGGGAATATTTGAAGCATCAGGTTATGATGATGGCGATCTAAAAATTGATATGGGCTGGGAGTATGTATTAACTCGAAAGATTCATAGTGATTTAGGCTTTGATCATTTGCAAGATATCAAGCTGGTGTTTGAACAAAAGGCAAGAAGTATCCTAGTAGACATTATTAAATTCTTCCATGAAGAAGGTATAATAGAAAACGACTTAGAGGATGTATCGATATTTAATAAAAGTATTTCTTTAGTTAATCAGTTGTATGGTGAAAGTCCAAGTCTTAATAATGACAAAACCATTTTTATAGCTATATTTTATTACACTTACCGTGAGTTTAAAAATCATCCTGAACGTAGTAATACTTTAAATAGTCAGCCTGCTAAATGCTTTATTAAATGGTTGGTTAATAATCACATGTGTAAGGTAGCGTTAGAAAGCCCTAAGGAGCTAGTTAAGATTTATAATGGTTTACATGATAATGAAGTCAAAATATTTATGGCAATGCCTTATTATAGTGAAGCTAAAGTTACAGACTATAATGAGGCATTGATTACAGTCGTTCAGAAAATACGAAAGGAAAACCCACATATCAATTTATCGAACTATTCTATTATGGCGAACCATTCCCCAGCCCATAATATTATTGTCGATATATTCAAAAAAATTGATAATTGCCAGATTTTCATTGCTGATATAACCAATAATAATGCCAATGTTTTGTATGAATATGGCTACGCAAAAGGACGAGATAAACGATGTATTTTGTTAGAGAATCAAGAAAAGAAAGAGGAGGCTATTAAGTCAGACTATGGTAACGACTTAAGATTTATGTTTAATGGGGATAGTGATTTAAGAAATCATTTGAGAACTGAAATATATAGTGTATTAGAAGATTTGGGTTATGAGCTAAATTGATATATTCTTGATTGTAAGATATAACATTCTCAAATCTCGCCCAATCTAAGGTAAAATACGCAATCTTAATTTTCCAAATTCCATCACCCTTTTATAAGTTCTTTAACATTATGCGGCCTTCATGCGACTAAAATCTCTCAAGCTGGCAGGCTTTAAATCCTTCGCCAACCCAACTACCTTTACCTTCCGACATGGCATTACGGCCATCGTCGGGCCGAATGGCTGTGGCAAGTCCAATGTGATTGACGCCATTCGCTGGGTGCTGGGTGAATCCTCTGCCAAGCAGCTGCGCGGCGGGGCAATGAGTGACGTGATATTTGCCGGCACTCAGGACAGAGCTGCCAAAAGTATGGCCAGCGTCGAGCTGACCTTTGAGCATACCCAAGATGAGCAATCAGGCATCCGCCATGAGCTCAACCTCTACCAAGAGCTGTCTATTCGTCGTCAAATTAATAAAGAGGGTAAATCCGATTACTTTATTAATGGGACACGCTGTCGCCGACGAGACGTTATCGATGTATTTCTAGGGACAGGTCTGGGTTCAAGAAGCTATGCCGTCATTCAACAAGGTATGATTGGGCGCATCGTAGACTCAAGCCCGATGCAGCTGCGCGAGTTTATCGAAGAGGCTGCTGGCGTGTCGCGCTATCAAGCTCGCAGAGAGGAGACACAAAAAAAGCTAGAGAGCACTGAGGACAATCTTGCTAGATTGGATGACGTGCGTAGCGAGCTGGCGCGTCGGCAAAAGACCCTTATCAAGCAAGCCGAGAGTGCACAAGCTTATCAAGCTCTCAAAGATGAGCTGGTTGATGTGCAGCAAAAACTCGCTATAGCACAGCTGACCGAAGCGAAGGTGCAAGAGCTAGCGTTTAAGGCTGAGCAAGAGCGCATTAGTAAGCAAGTCGCAGAGTCAGAAGCTAAGATAGCGACGCTAAAAGCCAAGCTTAGCAAGCTTGACGCACGGATGGCGGAGGCGCAGTGGCTCAAAGACGATGCTCAAGACCGTTACCATCAGCATGAGTTGGCGCGGCAACAAGCGACGCATCAGCTCACGACATTGCAAGATAAGGTAACCCAAGGCGAGCGCCGGATGGATAGCTTGCAGGCACAGCTTGAGCGCAGTGATAAAGAGTCAGTAGTATTGAATGACAAGCACACGGCCCAGACAGCGAGACTGGCCGAGCTTAACCCAAAATTTGCCGAGCTTGAGACGCAGTTAGCACAGCAGCAAGACAACCAAGCGCCGTTAGAGGCTAAGTGGCAGACCCTTCAAGCGCAGATCGATGAGGTACAGGCACAAATCCGTAAAGAGCAGCAGCAGCAAGCCTTACATGGACAAGCGCAAAAGCAGCTTAACCAGCAGCGCGATAAATGGCAGCGCCAAGATAGCAGATGGCAGAGCCAAGTATCGCAGCCTTCGGCATCTACCTCGGTAGACGCATTAGATGAGCAGATTGGCCAAATTAACGCCACGCTTAAGAGCCTAAGTCGGCAGCAAGAAGACTTGCAAGAGCGCTTGGCAAGTGCACAACCCAAGCTCAATACGCTTGCGCAAACTTTAGCGGATAAACGTCAAACACAGCAGGCTCTAGAGAAGCGTCATGCCACCTTGTCTGGAGAATACGACAGCTTGCACCGAATGCTGCATCCACCTAAGCAATCTAGTGGCCAGCAGCAGACGACTAAGGCAGCAATGCAGCCGGATAATTCTTCACCGTCTTCAATCAATGACAAAATTGCTCATTTAGTACAGCAGCCCAAACTAAGCGAACAGCTTGAGTTAAGCGCGGCAGGTAAGCCCCATGCTGAAGTTTTAGATTATTGGTTAACGCTATGGCTAGATAGTATCGTTGCCTCAGAGTCTTTGGAGTCGCTACAAGCGCTATATTCAGTAGCGCCAGATGCAAAGTGTACAGCAGGCTCAAAACCCAACTCGCCTGCAAAAGCCGCCGTACCGATTAATAGTGTGTTATTCGCAGTAGATTCAGCTAATACGACGCAGAGTCCGGCGCTGCAGACGCGAAATGTCGTTGGCTTAGATGAGCTGATTGCCAAACCGCGATTGGCAATCTGGCAGCACTGCTATCTATATACAGGTACAGTGCAAGAGGAGGCTGCCCTTAAAGCGACTCTCAATCAGTTGCCTAAAGGTGCATTGTTACTCACTGCAACAGGTTGGCTGATTAGTCATGCTGCGGCGCTGCACCTGACTAAGCTCACAGGCGAGGATAGCGCGGTAACTAACGCGCAGTTTTTGACCCAGCGCTTGCAGCAGTCAGAGCGTTTGGCTGAGCTAGAGGAGGCTTTAACCGAAGTTGAAGATGAGCTGGAGATTAGCAATAGTGAGATTAAAGCGGTGCAGTCGCAGCACGATGAGCTAGCAGTGACGGTTCAAGAGCTGACAGCGCAGGCGACGACGCTGACGCATAATGAACATAACCAGCAACAGCAGCTCACGACTTTAACTGCTAAGTTTGAGCGGCAACAAGCAGAGCAGGCTCGACTACAAGTTGAGCGCGAAGTACTGGACGCTGAACAGCAAGAGCTGGCGCAAGCCCAGTCAGAGCTAGACGCGCAAGTGGCGCAAACTGCTGACGTGCTCGCGGCACTGCAGCCGCAATTAGCCGATTTACAAGGCAAGCGCAGTCAATTAGCCGCTGAGCGTGACAAGCAGCAGCAAGCCTTGCAAGCAGACAAAGATAGACTGCAAAATCTACGTTTTGCGATAAAAGAAGCCAAGCTCGCGGCCAGTCATGCTAGTGAGCAATTGAGCAAAATTACCGCCCAGCAAGAGCAACTAGCAAATACGCTGCAAGCTGCTGAGCGTCAATTAGATCGTGACCAAGCCAAGCTGCCAGAGCTACAAGCTATGCAAAAAGCCGCTGATACTGCCTGTCATGAGCAGCAAGTGGCACTGGACGAGTATAAAGCCAGCTTAGCCGCGCTCAAATCTGATCACGATAATGAGCAGCAGCAACTTGAGCAAGGTCAGGCTAAGCTGCAAGCCCAGCAAGCTCACTTAGCCGAGACCAGCACCCAAGTTGCGGTGTTTGCCGAGCGAATCCATGATGCCAGTGAGCGGCTAGAAGCGACTGGCGCTGCAGTCAGCCCATCTACCATATTGGCAGAGATTATTGCTTTTGGTGGGCATCATCATAGAGCAAGTAGAGCCGGAAAGCACGTGGATGAGCAACAAACGCTGCAACAGCGTGAGGCCAAGCTCACTGCTAAATTAGCAACTATGGGTGCGGTGAACTTAGCTGCCGCCGCCGAGCTTGAAGAAGTGAATACGAGGTTACAGCCGCTTGAGCAGCAAATTGAAGATATCACCGCCAGTATGGATACCCTTAATGATGCCATCGCTACCATAGATACCAAAACCAAGATTTTATTTATGCAGACGCTTGAGGCTGTCAATCAGGACTTATCGAGTCTGTTTGCCAAGGTGTTTGGTGGCGGTCAAGCGCAGCTTAGCTTACAAGATGATGATAGCCTGAGTAAGGACAATAAATGGCGCGCTGGGATTGAGCTAATGGCGCAGCCTAAAGGCAAAAAGAACAGCCGCTTGGCGGTACTCTCTGGGGGGGAAAAGACCCTTACCGCATTGAGCCTGATCTTCGCGATATTTAAGCAGCACCCCGCACCGTTTTGTGTGCTCGATGAGGTTGATGCGCCGCTAGACGATGCTAATGTTGCGCGCTTTACCGGACTAATCCATGAGTTGGCTGACGAGGTGCAGTTTATTTTTATCAGTCATAACAAGCTGGCCATGCAGATTGCAGATGAGCTAAAAGGCATCACCATGCCCACAGCAGGCATCTCTACTTTAGTTAGCGTCAGCTTAGAAGAGGCAGAGCGATACGTCGATGCTTAGTAAGGTTCTTTACTGCGGCTACAAGGGCGGATTGACGGTTATCCTATAGCGGTACAGCGTCCAACCAATAGCCGCTTTAACCCTTTCTTTATAGCGCGACTATCGAGGGTTACGGCCATGCTATTACCTGCTAGCACTTGTATTGCCAATCTTATCTAACATTTTTGCGCGCTGTGGTGACGACATCTGTCAGTCATGGTAGACTATTGCCATTTATATGACTTTTATTTTTTAATCTTATACCATCTATAGCGTATCATCTATCTTGACAGCTCATAACCCGCACTACCTTGTCATATCAGTGCTCAGAGCCAAGAGTAGATATCCTATAGATTTGGTAGCATATTGCCACAGGCGCTAGGATGTAACGACACCATGACCACGATTCAGTTTATTTTGATTGTCATTGCTGCACTGATTATTTTAGCAGGGTTATTTATGGTCATCCGCAGCCTCAAGCGCCGTAATCATGATGAGGTAGCGGGTGACGTCGAATTTGACAAAAACGGTATTCCTATTATCCCCCGTCATGAACGCAATCTTATCGATAAGCCAGACTTTGATGACACCGTCGCTGGCGAGACGACGATTGCCCCGAGCCGCACACACTTATCAGCGGTGATCGAAGACGAGACAGACGATAGCTCCCAGACATTTGCGCCCGATCAAAGTCAGCACTCTCAAAGTGCGTTTCGCCGTCATGAAGAAGCGCCTACTGATGATCCGGAGTATAGCGAGTGGCAGGCCCGTCAGCATCAAGCCGACGATGAGGAGTTTAAGCAAATTGCTACTGAGCTTAATGGTCATGAGCCAAGCGAGCACGACGCATTCTCCACCTTGGTCTCAGCGACTGACAACCTTATGCCCGTCATTGATACTGCCGAAGAGCCGACCTTCACGGACAATAGCCCTGTACTCGATCAGCATCTTTTGGCCGCTGCTGACCAAGATCAAAATAGTCCGCTGAACAATGCCTCTGATAACGTTAACATCACCATCATGCCCCGGCACTACGCCGACCAGCCCTTAGCTATTATTCGCGGTGAAGAGTTATTGGGCCTCGTCGACAAGTTCGGTCTTAAATACGGCGCTATGAACATGTTTCACCGCTACGAGAACAAAGACGGTACGGGCATTCTCTGGTTTAGTATGATGGGCATTACTGATGATGGCATCGCCCCTTTTGATCTTAACACGATGCCGCAGACGGCCTATAGCGGTCTGGTCATGTTCTTGTCCTTGCCGCACCCCAAAGCGCTACAAGGTTTTGATAGCATGATGAGTATCGCCGGTCTTATGGCACGTGAGCTTGACGCTGTTATTTTAGATGAAAACAATGACCAGCTGACCAGCGACCGTAAAGCTCAACTACGTACTGAAGTTCAAGACTACCGCCTAGCGTCTCATTAACTCATGCGCGACAAATGACTAATAAGGGCCAATAGTAGTGACTATTGGCCCTTTTTTATGGCTAACCATTCTCTAGCTCACCCCAACCCACAACTCGATATACAGTGCCCTTGGTAGCCAATCCCGCTATCCGCTTGTATCTGCCCATCATGGCGGGGCGGTGACTAAGTCTGCCCGACGTTCCTTCTACCGAGAGACCGCCGCCCAGCCAGTCACCGAACCCCGCCCTGATAGGCAGGATACCGCTCCTATCGGGGCTAAACCGCATCGCAAGGCAACTTCACTAGTAGTTATTTCAATCGGTGATGGTATTAGCCTTTACGGAAATCCTATTTAAAGGATTTCCCTTGCGAGCCTAAAATTGCAGTGCAATTTTTAAACGGCTCTCAGGGGCTAAACCGCATCTTGTAGCCACTATAATAACCTTTGTTGCACTTAGATAAGATATTAAGTTCGCAAGAGAAATTCTGCGATTCGTTAGCAGTGTTGTGTTCTGTCTTTTAGGGTCAAAACATAATTATTTGCTGCATTTGCCCATAAAAAAGGCCGAGTATCACACTCAGCCTTGTTTGACTATCAGACGATTAAGGTACTCATTAATATTGACCTTAAGCCAATAAACTAATGGCTACCTATTAGAATTTCGACTGCCACACTAAAGAGACCGCTTGATCTTCATAGCCATCTTCACGCCAGTCTGCTGACACGTTGGCTGAGATGTCGCTATTTGGCGTGACTTTATAGCTGACGCCCAGGCCAAGGTTGGCTAGAGTGTGACCTGTCTCTAAGCTTTGCGTGACAAATTTCTCGTTTGGCATACCAGCGAAGCTCGCGGTAGTGGTCGCTTTACGATCACCATTGTCAATACCGACAGCCGCAACGCCAGAGAGGCTCAAGCGCTCGGAGACTGCTTGCTTACCAGTGATACCGGCGCGCCAGATTAATGACTTTTGCTTGCTGTCATCGACATTTAGATTCAAGGCACCAGCTTTAGTCTCTTGATAGCCTTCATTATCTATCTGTGCAAAATCAGCTCGAACAAATGGTGCAATGTAGCGGTCTTCTTGACCAATGCGCTGACTGACTCCCACACCAGCTTGAAGTATGGTCGCATCATAGTCAGAGTAGGCAATACGGTTGGCAAAGCCAATGTGACGCTCACCTTTAATACGGCTGTTACCACCACCTGCTTGGAAGTCAACGATAGTATTACCGGCCTGATAGTCACCATAGCCTAAGACGCGCCAAGTATCGGCAGTCATCTCGTGATTGATTAAGTGACCATCCGTGTCAGCATCGCTCTGGTTATAAGCGACAGCCGCGCCAAGACGCCAGTTACTATCTAACATAGTATCAGCACCTACAACGACACTTAAGTCATCGTTTTGATAACCTGGCAAGCTACCATTAGGGTCTTGCTGACCACTATGACCCGTGATTTTGCCCCAGACATTGCCTTCAGGACGGATGCTACGATCGATACTACGCTGCGCCACTGTATCAGTGAGGTGTCTTGAGTCATCGAGCAGTAGGCGCGAGACCATTCCTGTGAATAATGGTAGTGTCTCACTCGCAGCGTTGGCACCTTGCTCAGTTGTTTTTATACCGACAAATGACTTTGCTAATTCGCCATCGGTATCCGTTTGAATAGCCTTGTCTAGCACTCGTGCGACATCGCGGGCAGCATAGTTGTTCTGAGCGATAACGTCTTGACTGATTGTCTCAGGCTTGGTCTCAGGCTTGGTTTCAGGCTTGGTTTCAGGCTTGGTTTCAGGCTTGGTTTCAGGCTTGGTTTCAGGCTTGGTTTCAGGCTTGGTAGCAGACACTAATTTTAAGTCAACGGCGTTAGCTTTTGTATAGTCCGCCTCAAGATTAAAGTAGCGACTATTATCAGAGACCTTTTTAAACTCGCCTTCACGCTTATTCGCACTGACCACATCGGCCAACACCCCATCTTCCACCAAGTTTTGTGCATCGGCAGCGTCAACGAACAGCTCACCTTGAGTTAATTTTGCCTGACCACTCACTTGCAGCTTGCCGTAGTCGCTCATATTGTCCACACCGATGGTCAGCTTCTCACCTTCGGTCATGGTGTAGTCGCCATCGAGCTTTAAGATACCCTTTTGAATATTGGTACCGCCTTGCCAATCTTTACTGGCGGTTTTCATACTGAGTGTACCGCTGCCAAGCTTGGTCAATTGACCTTCGCCACTCAGCTTAGCAGTAGCAATACCCGCGTCATAACTTTGAGTATCAATGGTGGCGCCACCAGCTTTGATGTTGACGTCACCCCGAGTTCCAAACAAAAAGCCATCGAATAGAGCATCTTGATTGCCGGATAAGCGCAGTATGCCACCGTCAAAGTTCACCTTTGCGCCTGTGGTATTTGGCGCAGTCAGTGATTGGGTAAGTAGAGTACCCTTGTTGTTTAAGTTAATGTTGCCGTTACCATTGTTGCCGACGATAACTTTAGGTGACTCGAATACACTGTTGTTATCCACAGTCAGAGTACCGGAGGCAAATGAGTTATCACCAATAACGGCCAAATCTTTCACTTTAACATAGCCTTTATCATCGACCACCACACCGCCACTAGCTTGGCTACCTATAGCCAATTGGTTGGTAGTTAGCTTAGAGTCTGATCCCGTTACGTTGATGACACCTGCGCCAAAGCGCTTTAGTCCGAGCAATGTTTTATTTGCTTCTGCAGAGGCGCCATTATTAATATTTAGCTTACCGATACCCTCAAAGCCAACTTGAATCTCGTCAGCAGTCAGATTAGAACCTGCATCTGTTACATTGATAGTACTATTATTTTTTATGAAGTTAGCTTGGCCAATACGTGCAAAAGTGCTGAATTCAGCGTTACCGCCCTTAGTGATATTGAAGACACCTTCACCCTTATGACCAACAACAAGATTATCTCCTTTAAACTTACTGCCTTTACCGGTAATATCGATTTGACCTTTACCAGACAATTCTCGGCTAACTATAGTTAAGTTATCGATAGTGACTTGGCTGCCCGATTGAACCTTTAACGCTCCAGCTCCTTCATCACCAACATACAACTCAACTGCTGATAATTGAGAGCCCGCATCGGTCAGTTGTATCTCACCATCTGCAGTGCTTTTTGTTCCAATACTTGCCACGCCATTAGCAGTAACTTTGGCTCCTTTGTCAATCTTAAGCCGCCCTTTACCGTCATTACCTATCAAAACTCGCTCTGCACTACCTGTAGATTTTTCTCCAGAGATAGTGGCTGTACCATTAGAGCCATTAGCGACACCAACGACAAAGTCAGTTTTTGCTTTAAAGCTTGCCCCATCCTTTACAGTTAAGTTCCCTTGGCCTTGATTACCTATCAGTACGTTTCCAGAATTTAAGGTAGTTCCTTGGCCCGTTATAGTCGCATTACCATTACTAACGTTTCTGTGGCCTACGATAGTATCAGTTGCAACTTGAACGTCTGCGCCTTTTTCTACTGTTAATGTCGCTGAACCTCTATTACCCACGCCCAGTAATTTAGCGCTTAGAGAGGTATTGTCATCAGTCAAAGTTAAAGTACCCGTACTACCTTCTATAAGTGCTATAGCTAGCGAATCTGAAACTGAAGTTTTTGCTCCTTTTTCAGCGTGAAAATCTCCAGTGCCAATTTCACCCACATTCACATTCTTAGCACTGATAGTTGTGCCTGCACCGCTAGCTTTTATACTACCATTACTGCCTTTTTGCAGGGCCACACCAATAGATTCGCTAGCATCAAAGTGGCTATTGTCATTAATAATTAGCGCACCTGTACCTTGGTTACCAATACCGACATTGGTAGCGGTAACAGTAGAACCATTGGTCACTGTCAATGTCTGATCTACACCGACATCACTTGGTAGAGACGTTGTTTTCCCATCATCATAGGTAACATCCGCTATTGCAGGCGCAGAAATAGCCAGTAGCGCCAGCGTTAAAGGCTTGAGTGCCAAGCTTCGCTGACTGGATGAGGATTGGGTTTTAGAATGTGAGCGTTTGCCCATGGATTTTGCGGTCTCAGCCACACATTGCCACATGCCTAAAGTGCGGTTCCAAATAATACGATATACGTGGTTCATAAATTATCCTAATTACAGTTAAAACAATCCATATCGGCATTTAGCATTATCGAGATAATGCCAAAATAGCGAAAGCACTAGATTGGTTGGTATCACTAATTCAGTTGGTAGTGAACTATTCCTTGACGATCGAATCACACAGTTATAGCAGTATTTAATATCGCTACACCTTTGTTAACTACAGCTAATAAATTAGTTAACAATCGTTCATTTATCATATGAGTATAGGAGTAAACCGAGGTTTTTTAAAGATATTTATAAAGTATCGTTATGAAAATTCCTTCTAATTATGTCCAATAACCTGACAATAGGGACTAAGCGCGTAGGGGGTAATCGATAATCATTACGTTACTAGATGCACCTATGGAGGCGCAGGTAATGGTAGATATTTTAAGGAACTAAAGGAGAAGGGAGTCGTGAGACGGTAATTTAAAGAATTTATTGCTCTAGAAACTAATCAGGAGTTAAAGACCTATAACATAGGTCTAAAAGAGTAGTGACTTCAATAAAATATGAATCAATGAATAAGAAGGCTAGCGATGCCGCAATCCACTTGTATCTGCCCATCATGGCGAGGTGGGGTCATAGTTTGAGATCCAGCTTTGCAGGCTCCTTGATCATCCCTATACCAATACTTAAGCTAGCCGCTGTTATCAAAATAGTCTTGGACTTACCCACCTGCTGTTCTTTCAGGAGTTTTAGAGTAGTGGCTGGGTTTAGCAAGCTTTTAGCACTTGCCACTTTACCTTTGATGAGGTGTTAAAGATTACTGACGATAGCGTTTTGCAGCGAATATCCTTATAAATATTAAAGTGCGCTTTCTGCACTGGTTTTGCAGGCTCGGCAAAGATTGGCGAGTAGTGAGCAAGTTGTTAGGCAGAGATACCTCTTAACTCTAGCCCTCAGTGCCGAGCAAGCCAGGTAAGATAGTTGTCAGCTTGATGATATAAGTGGCTATATTTAGTCATTGAGCGCCAACAGTCGTGGCTGATAAGCCTCTAGGATAGTCGTTACATACTACATACCACCTAAAATATAAAATTTCCCTCTTTCTAGCAGCAACAGTCATAGTATCCACAATTATCTATCAAAATCATCATGGCATAATTTGCCAAACTGCTATTCAGATAGCCTGACTGCTAACCCCTGCTATAGCAGCATTGAAACGCTACCTCCATAGGCAACGATGCCTCCTGAGCGAAGATGACTAGGCGTAATAATGTACGAATAACAACTACTTTTATACCGCTCTCTCGTGCCATCCACGCTGCAATCTTGCTATCATATCGTCATCTGAATATTTGACTGAACATCCCTTATAAGCCACCATTAAAATTCAAAAAGACCGCGACTATGACCACTAATAAATCTGACAGCAAGTCCACTACTGCAACAAACAACTCAACAAACAACTCAACAAACAACGACGCCATCATCACCCAAATGCGCAGTCTTATCAAAGCGCTGCGCATTCATAATAATGCCTATTACGTGCTGGATGACCCGCAGATTAGCGACAGCGAATACGACCAACTGCGCCGCAGCCTGATTGAGCTTGAAGAGGGCTATTCCGACCTTATCCAGCCGGACAGCCCGACCGGTCAGGTGGGGGATGCACCGCTAGCCGCCTTCTCGCAGGTCACCCACGATATCCCGATGCTATCTTTAGGCAACGTGTTTAACAAAGACGACCTCGTCGACTTTATGCGCCGCGTCAATGACCGACTCAGCGAGGCGCAGAAAAACCCCGCCTACGAGATGGAGTTAAAACTCGACGGTCTCGCCGTCTCTATTAAGTACGAGAATGGCAAATTCGTGCAAGCCATCACTCGTGGCGATGGTCAGACGGGGGAGGACATCAGTCAAAATACCAAGACCATTCGCAACCTGCCGCTGGTGCTAGAAGAAGCGCGTGATATCGACCTATTAGAAGTGCGCGGCGAAGTGCTCATGCCCAAAGCCGGGTTTGAACGCCTTAACCGCCAAGCTCTAGAGAACGACGGCAAGACCTTTGCCAATCCGCGCAACGCCGCCGCTGGAAGCCTGCGCCAACTTGACCCTAGCGTGGCCGCCAGTCGACCGCTAGCCTTCTATGCCTACTCGGTCAATCAAGGCTTACCAGATAGCATTGCTACCCAATCAGACGCGCTAGCTTGGCTCAAAGACTTGGGCTTTACCGTCAGCGCCGTGCAAGTGGTGCAAGGTATCCATGAGGCGCAAAGCTACTACGAGTCCGTTATCGAGTCGCGAGCAGATTTGCCGTTTGAGATTGATGGTACGGTTATCAAGGTCAATGATTTAGCGCTGCAAAGCCAGTTAGGATTCCTCTCGCGTGAGCCACGCTGGGCGACGGCCTATAAATTCCCTGCCGAGACGGTCATGACTACCCTTAACAATATCGAGTGGCAAGTTGGTCGCACCGGTCAGATTACCCCAGTCGGTAAGCTCGAGCCTGTACAAGTCGGCGGCGTCACCGTGAGTAATGTGACCTTGCATAACTTCGGCGAGATTCAGCGCTTGGACGTGCGCGCCGGCGATACCGTCAGCGTGCACCGCGCAGGCGACGTCATCCCTAAAGTCACCCGCGTCTGGCATGACATGCGCCCCGAAGGCACTAAGCCCGTTACCCTGCCTAAAGAATGCCCTGTCTGCGACTCGCCTGTTGTGCTGCCAGAAGGGGAAGCCTTAGCGCGCTGTTCTGGCGGGCTATTTTGTCCTGCCCAGCAGCAAGAGGCGCTGATTCACTTCGTCTCGCGCCGCGCTATCGACATTGATGGCCTCGGCGAGCGCTGGCTCATCAGCTTCTTTGAGCATGGTATCGTCAAAACTGTCGCCGATATCTACCGCCTCAAAGACCACGCCGAAGAGCTGGTCACTTTTGAGAAACTCGGTGAAAAGTCCGTCGCTAATATCCTAGCCGCCATTGAAGCCAGCAAAAAGACCACCTTACCACGCTTCATTTACGCCCTCGGCATTCGCGGTGTGGGCGAGACCACCGCTCGCAATCTTGCCGAGTACTTTGGCGATTTGCCAGCGATTATGACCGCCAGCATCGAAGCGTTAGAGGCTGTGCCCGATGTGGGCACCATCACAGCCGAGCTTATTCATGACTTCTTCCGCGCTGAGCACAATATTGAGGTGATTGAGGCGCTACAACAGGCTGGCGTACATTGGGACAAGATCGAGCAAATCGCCTCCGCCGACCTACCGCTTGATGGTCAGACGTGGGTCATCACCGGCACCTTATCGAGCATGGCACGTGATGAGGCCAAGGCCAAGCTGCAAGGCCTAGGCGCTAAAGTGTCTGGCAGTATCTCCTCTAAAACTACGGCATTGCTGGCAGGGGAGAAGGCAGGGTCAAAGCTTACCAAGGCCGAGAAGCTAGGCGTAGAAGTCGTTGATGAAGCAAAGTTTTTAGCGTTGATTGGAGATTGAAATATTATGTTTGACAAAGGTATATATAATTAGATATATGAACTGCTAACCTTTTAAGCTTATTTAAAAAGGTTAGGGTTATGAATCATAACATCTTTAACAAGTGCTTTGATTACAGGAACGCTTACTGCATTACCGAATTGTTTATAAGCACAGGTATCCTTAGGGTGTAAGACATAAGAGTCAGGAAAGCCTTGTAATCTTGCACATTCTCTAGGTGTAAGACGCCGCACACGCCCATTATGGTATACACCTAACCGATTAGAATCAGAGGCCGTTAATGTGATGGAGATACTATCAGGGTCAAGAAATTTGAAAACTTCAAATGACATATTACCTGCAACCAGATTATATAGCCCATTCGCTTCCTTAATATAGCGTTTTTGCAATAGAGAACTAATAATTGAGTCAATATCATCATAAGGATAAAAAGTTTCTATTTGTTTTTTACTAAGGGCTTTACCATCTTGGTGCGTACCAAAAATTTTTTTTCGACGATTAGCGATTAGCAAATCCATAAATTCTATTTCATGCACTGAGCATTCACCGCGCAGACCTAAATCCCACGAATGAATGGAGTTGCCACCTCGACTATCGATAAGGCGTATACCATGTAGCTTATTTAGATCGCCTTCTAATACCTTAGTTAACTTCTTAGTAAATTCTTCAGAGCAGTCATATTTAGCATTCGGATTGTTTTCTAGAATATCTTTAACTAATACTGATTGATGTTCATGAAATAAATTACCATTCATCAAGTTATTTTTAAAAGCATGAGAGTCTACAGCACCAACATCATTAGCTAATGTAAGTATTGGAGAAAAGTCTTTGACTGCTACTATGTAAATACGTACACGATTTTGAGCTAACCCATAGTTACTAGAGTTTAGTAATCTATACTCAAACTTATAGCCTAAATCGCTTAAGACATTTTTAATAGTCTCAAAAGTTCTTCCTCTATTGTGACCTACTAAACCTCGTACATTCTCGAGAATACATAGTGATGGCTGTTTACTTTTGATTAAACGAGCTACATCGAAGAATAAAGTACCTCTTGTATCTTCAAACCCTAATCTTTTTCCTGCAGAAGAAAAGGCCTGACAAGGAAATCCTGCAAGAAGAACATCAAAGTCTTCTACCTCAGACAGTTGTGTAATATCACAGTAGGCGTTTTCACCAAAATTTGCCTCATAAGTTTTACATGCTTCTTTATCTATTTCTGCGCTCAGAATACATTTTGACTTTATACCTAGCTCATTTAGGGCTTGTTCAAAGCCAAGTCTGATACCACCTGTTCCAGCAAATAAATCTATAAATCTTATCATTAAACATTATCTTTTATATAATTAGCCATTTTTAACAAACCATTCTCAGAAAAATTAACAGTGCAATCACTATAGTTCAGTATGTTTTGAATAGCACTTTTTCTCTGAAAGTTACCCGAACCATCGATAATATAGCCAACTTTATGACCATTCTGATGGGCAAGTTGTTGTCTGTTATTAGCATTCTGTGCCTTTCTCTCAATAACAGAGTTAGTAGTAACTTGGAAACTGATTTCTATGCCTATAGAGCGGTTTGTTATAGAATTTAAAACAACTAAATCAAATTTAGTAAGTTGGGTATCATTTAAAGTGACGTTTTCTAACGTATGTCCTGCAAGATTATAATGGTCTGGTAGTAAATTCTCTAATTTGTCCTTAATATACGCTTCACAAATATAACCCAGATCGTTAGCTGTAGAACCACCAATTTGGCGACTGACAAATAAATAACGCTCTTTGACATATTTATCTAACTTATCGCTATTACCAATTAAACTGCCAATAATTGCTTTTTCTAAGATTTCATCTGGTAGGTATATAGGATTAGTCGTATTAGCGCCCCAAATTAATAACATACAAACATCAAGCATGTCATCAGTAAATATCTGTCGCTCTTCTAGTAATAAAGATTTTTCGACTCTTAGCTTTTTATTATTCCAAATACGTTTTTTAGGTTTGCTAAACTCATAGATGTGATTAGTATCATCATATACAAACTCTAATACTCCTTTTGGGAACAACTGAGAAAAGTCTTTAGCATAGCGTTGTAGACGCTCACCACCTAGATCAGTAAGTACCATTAGGTGCTTCAAAAAAACATTAGCCGATAAGGACTTAGTTTGAGTAAGCATATCCTTCCATGCATAAGGAGTGGCATCAGCAACTTTTAAAAGACTTAGAAAGGTATCTTGAGTTTCTAGAAGCGGAATCAAAGTGCTTTTATCAGCGGCTTCTTTCACTAATTCAGTTGGCCAATAATTACAGGCATCTTGAGCCAGGTCTTCAATAGTCTGCATGGAGTAATATATTCTCTTGTGATAGGTAAGCTATTTGTAGCCGTGATTCTACCATTGTAGGCATGAGTTATAAACACGTATATAATTAGTTATGTAGGTATGAGATAAAGTAGGCTGTTAAATCTAAATGCCCTCTGTCTCGTCTTTGTTCAATCGTTAGTCGTACTCACAGACAAACCTATCCCCAAACCCATCCCAATTCCTATATAGCCAACCAAAGCATTCAATGCTTAGCGTCATTCTCACCACGAGATGACCATAAGTCAGCATCATACAATAGCAATGATAAGCCATAGCATAGACCAATAAAGACAGCCAGTGCTGTCTTTTTTATTTTCCAAGACTAACCAATATGACTTAGTGATACTGATTACTGATCACAGAAGGATTGGCAGCGCTTAAGTAAAATGGATCGACCGAGGTATGATAGTCATAGCTTTGAAGCAGTCGTACCTTTCTCGCTTCTACATCAGTCGCAGGTCTTGCTTCGCTAAGAATAGCCTCTAATCTGTTGCCAAAGCCAGCTTGAGTATCAGCTGCTACTGTCCGAATCTCATTATCAATAACCGTAGGCAATGTACTGATAAAAGGCGATTTACCGTCAGTAGCTCTCGCTCCAATTATTGATTGGGCCGCTTACTACCATCAGGTTGAATAATGATCGGTAGACTTAGCCCGCGTGCAAACTCATCTGCAAAGACATAATCGTGGCGACTGGGAGCAACGTCAGCTGTGGTATGAATAATGAGCTTAATATCATTGCCGTCGGTTAATTCGTGTGCGACATAGTGGTTACTCAATTGATCCAACACTCGAGATAGTGCCTCATTACTCGCCATGCCGACCGTAAGATTATGCTGGGCAGTCGGTGCATCGACATCAAAAAAAGACATATAAGAGGTGACAGGCTGACTGTCTAGCGCAAAGGGATAGTCATAGTTGGTTGCCGCAATAGGAGAAACGCCGCTATCGATCTTCGACCAGTCGACTTGCAGCACTGAGCCAGGCTGCTGGATCTCAGTCTCAGTTGGAGGTTCAGAAGTTATCTCAGTAGCCGCAAGGTCATGACCCTCAGTCGTTGTCACGTTAGGGTTCTGACGCTCATCATGCATCTCAATCTGTACCGAGTCTTCAGCGCTAGGGTGACTAGCATCTTGGCAGCTTGTGAGCATCATCAGTGCCATGGTAGCGCTGACTAAAGCGCTCGTCTTAGACCCTAAATGCACAGGACTAGTATATGGAAACCAGCGTTTATACCTAACAATAGGAAATGTTGAATCTATCAATGGGTTTACCTTTTTATAAGTTTGTTGAGGGTCATGGTCAAGGCTCTTGCTTTGTGGGCTAGTGCTTACACCTAAAAATTTTGTATAGGAGCAGTTGCTCTCATGCTCAGCAATTAGCTTCTCAAAGTCACAAGAGTATAGATGGTGCGAAACGTAGTGGCTCTATAAGAAATTAAGTTTATAGGATATGGATATAGTATAGACCATACCTGTGCTTATTCATCACTGTTGGCGAAAATGGCTATATATAGTCAATCCATTTTAGATTTGACACAAAGTCGCTGGAATACATTTATGCCCACCTCCGTTATCTCATAACTGCTAGTCAGTAAATTTACACCAGCTACTCTTTTATGAAGCAGTTTTATCTCTTAGCTTTCAGGGTCTAAACAGCGCTTGGCAATAAAATAATTATTTTATATCTTATAGAGCTAACTTAACCTATTATAAGGGCGTATTATTTTGATAAAAAAATAATATTATATATATCAATGACTTTAGTGAGTAAAATTAGAGGTGTCTTTTGGCATTATTTTTGCCTATGAATAATTTTAGCTAATTTTAAGGCATTATTGATTAGACTAAACATATAATTAGTATTATTTTATTAAACAATTGAGTGGAGAAACAGGTAGGATACGTTATACCTGATTCTAAGAGAAACTAATGGAGGGGATGAAGAAGATGGGTGGTCATTAATACAGAGGTGTATTAAACAGAAGTTATTTTTTGCAGTCTGCGTTTGAAGGTCAATAATGAAATTACATTTAGCGACTTAAGGAGTAAATAAGGCAGCTGCATAAAAAAGGTTAATATCAACCAAAATTGCACACTTATAGTGCAGTTATTTTGTAATCACTACAATGGGGCGATATATCTGCACCAAATATTAAAGAAATACTTAGTTCAGGTTCAAGAGTATGATCAAATTAGATAGGCATAATAAGCTAGGAGTAAACATTGAATAACAATAATAATAACAATAACAATACCGTACAAACCTACCCATTGTCTGAATCGCATTATGAGAGTTGGTTAGAGTTATGGCAGCGCTATCTTAGCTTGTTTGAGACTAAGCTGCCCAAAAGCACGATACAATCAACATGGCAGCATTTGTTAGGAAGCGATACTTTAGTCTATGGTTTCGGTGCTTGGCAAAAGAATGCAGCAGATCAGGATACTTTGGTTGGTATCACTCACGTGATATTGCACCCCAATACTTGGAGTACGTCTTTTTGCTGTTGCCTTGAAGATTTATTCGTCAGTGAAGTAGCGCGTGGTCAAGGAGTAGGACGCGTTTTGTTAGAGCAAGTTTATGATTTTGCGACTGTTAATGAATGCAATCACGTATATTGGACGACTGAAAAGGATAACTCCACTCTTCGGACGTTATGCGATAAGTTAGCGACTAGAACCCATATGGTGCAGTACCGAAAGGACTTACTGTAAAGAGAATAATCAGCCTTTGCTTTATTATCTAGGCATAATTCTTTTTATTAGAGGCTAGCAAATAGTGCGTGTTACCAAAGTTAGCCGTTGTAGTTGACAGAGCTCACGACGACTGGGACTTTTAGTCCAAAAAGATCTTAGTGCCACTTTTGGTAAAGTTCATAACAAACTGACTCTTAAAAGTGCGCACGTTGTTCTCATAGGTTAGGATGTTTCGGGTAAATCTGTGGTAGTCACTCATATTTTTGGCATTGACTGCCAATAAAAAATCAAAATCTCCTGACACTTCATAACAGCTCATCACTTGCGGCTGCTCATGCATCAAACGCTCAAATCGATGTTGCATCGAGGTGTTTGAGCGCTCCATTTCTATCATCACAAATACTGTCAGGCCAAAACCCACTTTATTAGGGTCCACGATAGCCACTTGCTTAGTAATCACTCCTGACTCTGTTAATTGTTGGACACGGCGCTGAGCCGTAGCGACTGAGACGTGGACCTGTTCTGCAATAGACTTTAATGGCAGCGTCGCATCCTCTTGCAGCAAGTTTAATATCGCTTTATCAGTATTGTCTAAAGGCTGAGTCATCAATTTTTACTCAATAAATAAGGGGTATAGGATAAATAAGTGTCTCTTATATAGAGGGTAATTTAATAATGACCTCTTAATAAATGGGGTGTCAGTAGTCTAAATAATGCAGCTAACAGTCTGCAAAGTAATATATTTTTGATATATTAAAATAATATGGTAAAAAATATCTAATTTAGAAGTATTTTGAAAATAAAAACTACTAATGGCGGTTTATAGAGAAATAATATCATGAGATGCCTCTAAAATATAGGTATTCCCTATTATGGTTAAGAGACATTCATGACTATTCAAGCCACGCAGAACTATCAAACACAGCGCGCTTATAAGAGCGGAGTGTTATCTGGTATCTTTGGTCACAGAGATGCGCGCCAACGTAATCTGATCTTAGGGGCTGGACTTGCAGTATTGTCTAACGTCCTGTTTGGTGTGTTGTACACTTATAGTAGCTGGCTTGAGCCGTTATCAGGGACACAGGTCTTTATTTGGCGCATGTTAGCGATGTGGGCGGCGTTGGTCGGATTTCTAACGTTATCAGGACGAATGACGAATAGCCTTCGTCTGCTACGAGGCCTAAAGTCGGTAAAACAATGGGCTTGGCTCTTACTGCCTACACCAATATTTGCCAGTCAGTTTTGGTTGTTTATGTGGGCGCCAGTTAATGGTCAAGGCGTTCAGACAGCGATGGGTTATTTTTTATTTCCGCTAATGATGGTGATTTTTGGTTGCGTGTTCTTTGGCGAAAAGCTATCGAAATTACAATGGTTGGCGGTGGGGCTGGCAGGGCTTGGGGTAGCAAGTGAGCTGATTCGTACTCAGAGCATCTCTTGGGCGACACTATGGGTGTGTACGACCTATCCAATCTATTACATCATGCGCCGCAAGCAAGGTATCTCAGCGCTAACGGGATTGTTGGTTGATTTGACGGTATTAGCGCCATTTGCCATTGGTTATTTATTTATTATTGCCCCAGCGACCTTAGATGTTGTCGTGAGCTCTGGTTACCTTATTGCGATGCTTATAGGTTTAGGCGTCATTAGCGTGCTGGCGATGCAGACGAATGTCGATGCCAGTCAAAAGCTACCAGTCAATGTATTTGGGATGCTTAGCTATCTTGAGCCAGCGTTATTATTTTTGTTGGCAGTTACTGTACTTGGCAATCCTTTTGAGCCAGAGATGTTGTTTAGCTATGGGCTGATTTGGGCAGGGATTGCTTGTCTAATTTGCCAAGGTATTCGCTCCTTACGAAGCACTGAGTCTTTACTTAAGCCACAAGCAGATACTCAAGCGAAGCCTGAAACGGTTGTCAGTTAAGCAGTGGGGATAAGGGTTAGATTAAGGCGATTTGGGTAGGGGTAATAAGCGTAAGAAGCCCTGCAATCTAAGCAGGGCTTCTTTGGGCATCGAGGTTCAACATAGACCAGTTAAAGACCAAGCTTTGTATCCAGCCATTAATCCAGATGCTGTTTAAAGCCGCGTTGTTTATCACGTTCCCAATCACGATCTTTTAAGGTTTTACGCTTATCGTGTAGCTTTTTACCTTGCGCCAGTGCAATCTGACACTTAACCATTGAGCGCTTCCAGTAGCAAGCTAAGGGCACACAAGCAAAGCCTTTTTGATTAACGGCGCCGAATAGCTTATCAATCTCACGACGGTTTAATAGCAGCTTGCGCGTGCGGATGCTATCAGGATCGACGTGGGTTGAGCTTGATAATAGCGGCTGAATGTGAGCACCGAATAAGAATGCCTCACCATTTCGAAAGACAACGTATGCCTCAGTAATGCTCATCTTTCCAGCGCGAATGGCCTTGACTTCCCAGCCCTCAAGTACCAAGCCTGCCTCAAAAGTCTCCTCGATGAAGTACTCATGACGAGCCTTTTTATTGGCACAAATTTGGTTGTCAGGTTTTTTAGATTTTGCCATCGTAACCTCTCTTTAAGCACTAGATTGTAAGTGCTTGACTTTGAGCCTTTGATTGAAGTTGTCATATGGCGACTTCAATCTGGCTGATTCCTCACTAGGCGTGAGTCGAACCTACTATTGTAGCAAACCTAGGCGCAGTCTGAAAAGCCCACCGTCTTACAGTAGGTAAAAGGCAATGAGCATTACGCGGCTACATTGAATACTTGATGTATCCGAATAGAGAAGGTTTAAAAATTCTAGCGAGAATAACTGCGCAAAGGATAAATTAACTTTTAGCCATGTTAACTCATTGGCAAACTTGTTAAGATAGCCGGTAATATTACCTTCCACTACCAATCTGATATGCGCTTATGACCCCAAGTATGCCAACGACTACCAAAGCTGATACTCTCCATACCAAAGTTTTATATCCTGGTACTTTTGACCCCATCACTAATGGCCATATAGACTTGGTCAATAGAGCCGTTAAGCTCTTTGATGAAGTGGTCATCGCCGTAGCAATTGGCCATCACAAAAAGCCCTTATTTACCTTTGAAGAGCGGGTTGAGATGGTGGAGTCGGTGTTTAGCTCGCTACCACAAGTGTCAGTCATCGGCTTTGAAGGCTTATTGGTTGATTTTATGCGGGAAAAAAATGCCACGGCTGTACTAAGAGGGCTGCGCGCTATGTCAGACTTTGAGTATGAGTTTCAGCTGGCTAATATGAATCGCGAGCTGGATGAAAATTTTGAAGCGGTATTTTTGACACCCTCGCAAGATTATTCGTTTATTTCATCAACGATGATCCGCGAGATTGCTAAGCTTGGCGGTGATGTGAGCAAGTTTGTTCCTGATTGTGTATTGACTGGTTTTAATAGAAAACTAACGGAACAGTGAGGCAGCATTCCAGCGACTGGCATCTGTTGATGCAAAGCTTCTATTAATTTTATGCAAAAATTCGTTAAATTATGAATGTAGCTACAGATCCTTAATCGATAGGCCATTATTTGTAGTGGGTAGTCATTTACAATTGCAGTTAGCTATGAACAAAATCACCACCTTATAGAATACAGGTACTTCGGTGTATAATTGCTTTGGTTAATGCTGAGCTAAACTGACAGGCTGCCTAGTCGTTAAACTAACCTTAGTATAGCTGTCTTTAAGATGTGTTAACTGCCCATATATTATTGACAATGCAAAGCGAGATGCTTTAATTACAAGCATCAGGAGAGATTATTATGGCGCTGCTTATCACTGACGAGTGTATCAACTGTGATGTCTGTGAGCCAGTCTGTCCCAACGATGCCATATCTGAAGGCGAAGATATCTACGAGATTAATCCAGATCTTTGTACTGAGTGCGTGGGACATTTTGATGAGCCGCAGTGTGTGCAGATTTGTCCCATCGACTGCATTCCTAAGGACCCCAATCATCCAGAAAGCGATGGTGAGCTATTGGCGAAGTTTAAACGCATTACCGGTCAGTCTACTACTGATTGAGGATAGTATTATTTAAACCTTTAGGTCATGACTGACACTTAACAGACTTATAGGAATAATATAAAAGAATTCAGTATATCTAGGCATTATTTGCTATAATACGCCGCTTGGTAAACTAGACGATCGCCGTTTGAGAGTTTTGCAACTTGTTTGCATAACTGCCAAAGGGAGGAAAGTCCGGGCTACATAGGGCAGCGTGCCAGCTAACGGCTGGGCAGGGTAACCTGACGACCAGTGCAGCAGAGAGGAGACCGCCGCACTACTAATCTTAGCAGTGCGGTAAGGGTGAAAGGGTGCGGTAAGAGCGCACCGCGTGGCTGGCAACAGTTCACGGCAAGGTAAACTCCACGCGTAGCAAGACCAAATAGGCATCGATACGGCGCGGCCCGCGTTCGGTGCGGGTAGGTTGCTTGAGCGGCTCAGCGATGGGTCGCCTAGATGAATGATCGTCCTCGACAGAACCCGGCTTATCGGTTTACCAACCTAATCTATTATAGTAATTCTAGTAAGTTTTCATATTTTTGTTAGTTTAAGGGTTGACGATAGTCACTGTCTTCGGCATAATAGCGACCCTCAAAAGGCGATGTAGCTCAGCTGGTTAGAGCGCACGACTCATAATCGTGAGGTCAAGAGTTCAAGTCTCTTCATCGCCACCAAATTCATATAAGAAGGTCAGCAGCTTAGGTTGCTGGCTTTTTTATTGGGCAAAATTTAATACCGTTGTCCTGTCGGATATTCAAAAGCCTTTCTGCTATCAATTTACTGCTCATAATCTTTGCTAGAACCTTACCCTAAGACAGCACTCTTTAAGCCACTACTGATTACTTCTTGTAACTTAAGCATTGCTTGCTTATCATAGGGGCTGATTTTCCTGCCAATCTTACGAGTCCTGCGGCATTATGTCAGTTAAGCTACCTCCATACCGTCCCGTAAAACACCGTAGTGGCCTCAAGGTCATGGGCGCAGCGTTTCATGCATTATTAATGCGTGAGCTACAGACTCGATTCGGCGGCTACCGACTGGGTTATCTTTGGGCACCTTTAGAAGTCATCTTTCAAGTTGCTATTTATTTAGTAATCTTTGGTGCCGTTATGAATAGAGTAATGCCAGGAATGGATTACAAGCTATTTTTGATAGCAGGTTTGGTGCCTTATCAGATGCTTAGCCGTATTGCCAATCGTTCATTAGGCGCAGTTGAGGCCAATCAGGGTCTGCTGATGTATCGCTCGGTTAGGCATATCGATGTCATTATTGCTCGATCGTTTTTAGAGTTGGTTATTTACTTTTTTACTTTTGTCCTACTGATTGCTTTACTAGTATTCTTCGGAGCTTTTACGATCAGTTTGGCCAATTTACACATCGTTTTATTTTGTTGGATTACGCTGTTTTTGTTTAGTTTTGGTCTGGCCATGATCATGATGGTGATAGGCTATTATGGCGGCGAGATTAGTAAGGTTGTTAGCTTAATTTTTACCGTATTGTATTTTGCCTCTGGCGTTATTTACTCAATTCATATTGTGCCAGAACCTTATTTTAGTTATCTGCTGTATAATCCCTTTATTCATAATTTAGAAATGATTCGTCATGCCTTGGCGCCAAACTATCCTGCCCATCACATTGATATAGGATATTTCTTAAAGTGGATGGTCAGTGTTAATTTTGTGGGACTATTATTATATAAAGCGGTAGAAAAAGACTTAATTCGGTCTAAGTAAGTGGGCTATTCAATGATTGAAATAAAAAATATTTCCAAGTCCTTTTTGACCAAACAAGGTCGTCATTATCTTTTTCGCGATTTAAATTTAACGATTGGCGATAAGCAAAGCGTCGGCTTATTAGGGCGTAATGGTGCGGGGAAGTCAACGCTACTGCGAATTATTTGTGGCCTTGATGAGCCTGATAGTGGTGAGATTATTACCAATTCGACAATTTCTTGGCCAGTTGGGGTAGCGGGCGGCTTCCAAGGCAGCTTAACCGGTCGGCAAAATGTCCGATTCGTTTGTAGGTTATATTCAAGCGGTGATTATATCGACGAAAAGATTCGTTTTGTCGAAGAGTTTGCTGACATTGGTAATTATTTCGATATGCCAGTAAAGAGCTACTCATCCGGTATGAAAGCGCGCTTAACTTTTGGTCTCAGTCTGGCTTTTGATTTTGATTACTATATGTTAGATGAGGCAGGAGCAGTAGGTGACGCGGCGTTTCGTAAGCGCAGTGAAGAGATTTTAGCAGCTCGGCGTGAGCAGGCAGGATTTTTGGTCGTGTCCCATAATTTAGGCGATATTGAGCGTAACTGTGATATCGGCATTGTATTGATGAATCAAACCGCGCATGTGTTTGAGGATACTAAAGAAGCGATTGAGGTGTATAAAGAGCATGTTCACAAAGCGAAAAAATAAGATCATCAACTTTTCGTTGTTGATCGGCCTCGTGATTTTACCTTGGGTATTGATCATATTCTATGTGATGACTTTAGCGCACCCTCGCTACATTTCTACTGCAGATGTGGTTGTGAAGCAGGTGAGTGACACTGCAGTACCGACAGCAGGGGGACTGTCAGCCTTATTGGGAGTTAATAGCACCAGTAAGGAAGATGCGACCTATTTGACCGAATATATCTTGTCGAATGATATGATCAAGCGCTTAGATCAGCGGTTTCATTTTCGTGATGCCTATTATATTGATGGTAGCGATCCTATCTATGAGATTGCACCTGATGCCACACAAGAAGAGCTATTAGAGTATTTTAAAGATCGTGTGCATATTGACCTTGATGAGCAAAGCTACGTGTTGACGGTTACTACTGAAGGCTTTTCACCTGAGTATGCACTTCAGCTTAACCAAGCGATTCTTAAAGAGTCTGAACAATTCGTTAATCGTATTTCACAGCAAGTGGCTCAAGATCAGCTCAGCTTTGCTGAGACCCAACTAAAAGAGGCGGAAGATCGACTTAATTCCTCAAAAGAGCAGCTGCTGAATTATCAAAATGAAAATGAGATATTTGATCCACAAGCCAATGCTCAGCTAGTCAACCAGCTGATAGGCAGCTTGCAAGCTCAACTGGCGTCACTGCGAACCGAAGAGCGGCAATTACTTAGTTATCTTAATCCAGATGCTCCGCAAGTGGTGTCATTAAGAAGCCAAATATCAGCAGTCGAAGAACAAATTGCCCAAGAACAGACTAAATTGACTTCACCGAATACTACTAAGCTTAACCGCCAAGCCGTGCAGTTTGAGAGTATAAAAGCGGATGTAGAGTTTGCCACTGAGCTCTATAAATTGTCGCTATCTTCGCTCGAAAAAGCCCGCTTAGAAGCTTTTCGTAAGATGAAAAATCTGATCGTCATCTCAGCGCCTTATGAAGCAGAAGAAGCTACTTATCCTCGCCATATGTATATTATTTGGACATCGTTAGCGCTGCTGTTGGTGTTATATGGATTTGTGCGGTTAGTCATGGCCGTTATCAAAGATCATCGTAGTTAAGGTGTAAGCTAAAAGCAGTTGGGTGGTAAATCAGCCATTTAAAATTAACAATATTGAGCATCGTAGCTACTAATTATCGTTTAATAATTAGGATGCTAGATAGCTATGATACTAAGTAAGAATACTAAACAACAACGCTACTAACTGATGCTACTAAATGAAAATGCAAATGCCTGGTAGTAAAAATAGTCGTTATTGAGACAGATTAGTTAAGGAAATAGGTTCATGAATTCAGCCCCCCGTCCTACTGCGAGAGTATTGTATCAGGCACTTAGTTTGCTATTGGTTACAGGCAGTGCTTCTGTAGCCTATTCAGCGACCAGTTATGCCGATCAACTGGCCGGATCAAGTTTTGGAACCTCAGCGAATAGTATGACGCAAAATAGAGGCGCTCGTACTCAAGCCTTTGTAGGTGGGGTTCCTGGTGAAGCCTCCGCTCAAGAGGCCGTTCAAGCTTCAAGCTTGCCCTCGCAGTCTCTTATTACGACGACTCGGCCGTATCAAGATGTGAATACAGAAGTTCAGATGTTTGGCGAGCAGCTTTTTCGCGGTGCTTTTTCCACGACTTCTGGTTCGACATTTAATGACAGCTATACCATCAACCCTGGTGACAATGTACAAGTACGCATGTGGGGGGCTTACCAGTATGCAGCTACTATGACGGTAGATCCACAAGGGAATATTTTCTTACCCAATGTGGGGCCAGTACGCATCGCTGGCGTTAGTAACGGCAATTTACAGAATGTCGTTGAGAGTGCGGTTAAGCGCATTTACCGCTCTAATGTCGGCGTGTATGCATCTTTAGAGCAAGCACAGCCGGTGAAGGTATTTGTCACAGGCTTTGTCGAGCAGCCAGGTTATTATGGTGGTCTTGCTGCGGACTCTGTATTGTCTTATTTGGACCGTGCTGGCGGCGTAGACCCAGAGCGCGGCAGCTACATTGATATTCAAATTCGCCGCAATGGTTCGCTCGTACAGCAAGTGAATTTATACGATTTTTTATTGGCAGGTAAGCTGCAACCCTTTGCCTTCCAAGACGGTGATGTCATTACCGTTGCACCGCAAAAGAAAACTTTTCAAGTGTCAGGTCAAGTACAAAATGCTTATACCTTTGAGTTTAATGTGTCCGACCTAACCATTGGTGATGTACTTAGTGTGGCTAATCCAGCAGCAAATGCGACAAATGTTAGTATTACCAGAAGTGCTGGCCGAGCACAAACTGCTGAATACTACACGTTAGCAGAAGCGCAAAATGTGCCGGTGAATAATGGTGATCAGCTGGTCGTAACCTCAGACCGCTATGCTGGAACCATTGCCGTTCAGGTCAAAGGGGCGCATACGGGAAATGGCGCAATGATCCTACCTTATGGCGCACGCTTAAAAGATATCATACCGCAGCTACAGCCCAGCCCACTTGCCAATATGACGCATCTAACCATATATCGCGACTCAATTGCTGACCAGCAAAAACGCCTGATAAATAAGTCTCTTGACCGCTTAGAAGAGATGACTCTGGCGACCCAGTCTACGACTCGTGAAGAAGCGGCACTGCGTCAAGATGATGCCAATCTGGTCAAGCAATTTATTGCTAAAGCTCGCAATGTCCAGCCAACAGGTCAGCTTGTCGTAGTACCTAACTCATGGCAAGAGGTTATCCTGCAGCAGGGTGATGTGATCGAAATTCCAGAGCAAACTTCTGTTATTTCAGTCAATGGTCAGGTTCGAGCGCAAGGTGCATTAACCTTTAATCCTGACTTTACGGTAGGTGATTACATCGCTAAGTCTGGTGGGTTTGATGATAATGCAGATACCAATGAGATTCTTATTATTCACCAAAACGGGGTGAATGAAGTCGTTAACACCGCTTATAGAATCCAGCAGGGTGACGAAATTATGGTCTTGCCAAAAGTCAAAACCAAACGTGTTGAAATTACGCGCGGCGTCTCGCAAATTATCTATCAGCTGGCGGTAGCGGCTAAAGTTATATTGGATCTCTAACGACTGAGAAAAGCCCCTCAATGATAAAAAATAGCTCTGTAATGCGTAGCAGTAGTAATCGAGACGGCAATGAACTTACAGCCTATAGCCGCCTCGATTTAGAGCCAGCGATTCCTAAGCAGTTGGCAGCGGTTGGTAAAGGGATGCTGAATAACAATACTTTGTTAAATCAGGTATTGAGGGCCCATGTTCAGCGTTGGTACCCTTGGTCAAGACTGATAGCATCAAATCCACAGCCTAACGCCTTTATAGGTTGGGGCCGCAAAAAGAGCTTCAAACGGGCTAGCAAAGCTGCGCGCCGCAGTCATGTTCCAGTATTGAGTATTGAAGATGGCTTCGTACGCTCTTTGGACTCAGGGATCTCAAGCAAATACGGTATGAGTGTGGTGGTTGATGATCTTGGCATCTATTTCGATCTCGCAAAGCCTTCACGGTTAGAGCAGTTTATTCTGCAAAACTGTGATAAGTGGTCGTCTTTACCATCTCAAAGCGCTCAGTCAATGATGACGAAGCTTTGTGATAATAATCTTAGTAAATATAACAATACGACCTATTGTCCAGAGCTTAATAGCTCATTGTCGTCTGCCACTAACGCTCGACCTGCCCCTACGAGTAGCTGCTACCATGTGTTGTTAATTGATCAAACCTATGGAGATGCCTCTATAAAAGGGGCGGGGGCTGACGCTAAGCAATTTGAGAAAATGCTAAAAATTGCTTGTCGTACTCACCCGCAAGCGGCTATTTGGATCAAGGCCCATCCTGCTGGCAAACAAGGCTATCTGACCGCGCTTAAGTTGCCTAAAAACGTCAAGCTACTGACTGAAGTACTAAATCCCATTGCCTTATTAAAGCAAGTAGAGCACGTCTATACCGTCAGCTCGCATATGGGCTTCGAGGCTCTGATGCTGGGTAAGCAGGTACACTGCTTTGGGGTTAATTGGTACAGTGGTTGGGGGCTGACTGATGATAGCCATGCGCCTAAAAAGCTGCTTCAAAAGGTACAAAAACGTCGATTAAAGACCAAATCCGTGCCAAGTAAAAATCTAAAGGAGCGCTTCGGGTTTAAGCGTCTGAACAATACTTCAGCGAATGCTACAGCGACAGTTGAACAGTTATTTTATGCTGCTTATATTCAGTATAGTCGTTACGTGGACCCTGCTACTAGGCAGGCTTCCGATCTTAATACCGTTATGGATTGGTTGGTAACGAATCGCCATTGGCAAGATAAGCTGGCAGGCCCGCTAACTGTTTTTGAATTTAGTCGTTGGAAGCTACCGTTTGTTAAGGATTTTGTGAATTTTCCGCAGACAGAGTTGTTTGTTAAGCCTAAGCCGCGGCTAAAAAATCTACTGCACCCTGATCATTTTCGTATGGATTATCATTCCCCGGCCTTGGTTTGGGGCTTGGCAAAACGGCAGCAGTTACAAAACAAACTACAGCAAAAAGGCATTACCGTACCGACTATATACTGTATGGAAGATGGCTTCATCCGCTCCAATGGCCTAGGCGCAACGCTACTGGCGCCGCTCTCTGTGGTTATTGATAAGCAAGGTATTTATTATGATGCCACTCAGCCTTCTGATTTGGAGCAGCTGCTCGGCACTTGTGCCAATTTGAGCACTGAGCAACAAGCTCGAGTGCAGAGATTATGGCAACAGCTACTAACCCAGCGAGTGAGCAAATACAATGTTGGGACTGCTAATAGCAATAACGGAATAAATACAGAGGTAATGGCTAATAAGCGCCGATTACTTATCGTAGGTCAAGTAGAAGATGACCTCTCTATTCAGTATTGCGGCTCGTTGATTAAGAGCAATTCAGCACTTATTGAGCGTGTGCGTGAAGATTACCCTGAGGCTTATCTTATTTATAAGCCGCATCCCGATGTCGAGGCAGGATTACGTGCGGGTATCGTGGATAAAGACACGCTTAAGTTAGTCGATAGTGTGGCGTACGAGATGGCGATGCCAGACTGTCTAGAGGCAGTGGATGAGGTGCATACTATTAGCTCGCTAACAGGATTTGAAGCGCTCCTTCGCGGTTTAGAGGTGGTTTGTTATGGTTTGCCTTTTTATGCAGGTTGGGGATTAACTCATGATATCGATGCTCACCTTGCTCCAAAATCAGATTTTTTGCGGCGTCGACATCGTGATACACCCTTGACGATTGAGCAGCTCATTTATTGTACACTTATCTGCTACCCAATTTATCGTCTGCCAGAAGGGTATGGCTTAGCGCAGCCCGAGCAAGTTATCGACTATCTGTACCCCAGTAAGGATGGTCATAACCCAGTAAAATATTCGAATATAAGCCACTCTACCAATAACACTAAATCGTCTTTCGTTGCCTCGTTAACGTCTAATGTTTTATCGCCTGCTAAAAGACAAGCAAATACCCGATTTATGCAACTGCGTCATCGGTGGCAGCAGCTGCATAAAAATCAAAGCTAACGGTCAATCTACTTTAAATTTGCTCTTGACCGTGGTTGGTGTTGTTAGTGCACTCAGTACTGGCTGGTCAATGAAGACGAGTGCTAACGTGCAATAATATAAGCATGAGTGGCTATCTTTTGTATAAGTGGCTTTTATGTCAAAGTCTGTTATTTAACAACCTTTATTTAAAAGTTTTGAAGTACTAACTTATTGATATCAATATAAATTCAGGATAGTTCACTGAGTTGTAATAGCCAGTTCGATACATTAGATGAATTGCTTTAGTAGCCAAACTGAAGGGTTTATTCGTATGATATTGATAAGGGGTAGAATAAATTATTGAAGTTTAAGTGATAAACCAATTTTGCGCGCTAGCTTTTAGCTTATAATTGTAGCCGCGATCTAGACAAAACGGTGATTTTATCCTATGGCAGCATCAATGCAACACCTTCTAACGCATAATCATGTGCTGTTATTGCAAGGTAAGATGGGCAAGTTTTTTGACCGGTTTGCCAGTTTTTTACAGTCGCAAGATATTCAAGTTAGTAAGATCAACTTTAATGCTGGCGATGCCTTTTTTTATAAGCATAAGCACGCTTATGATTATGTCGGGACACTTGCTGCTTTCACGCCTTGGCTCACTTCATTTATTGCTAATCATCAGATAGATGCTGTGGTTTGCTTTGGCGATTGTCGCCCGCATCACCTACAGGCTGCCCGTCTTTGTGAGCAGCTAGAAGTCTCCTTTTTTGTGTTTGAAGAGGGTTACCTTCGCCCCGATTACATTACCTTACAAGAGCACGGTATTAATGGCTATTCTAGACTAGATGTCGAGGATATTAGTGCCTTAAATAAAGCCAATGACACCCCACTATATACCCAAAACCGCTTTTATCGATTGTGTGTAGCGGCTATTGTCTATTATGTCATCACCAGAGCCTTTAAGCATCGCTATCCCCACTATAGCCATTACCGCGGAATGACGGCTTGGCAAGAAGCAATCGCTTGGCTCAAAGCGCCGTGGCGTAAGCTAAAGAGTTACTGGCCTGATAAAGCGTTGCAACATCGCTTAGCTAATAATGCTGATGGGCAGTATTTTTTGGTAAGTCTGCAAGTGCATAATGATTCACAGATTACTCATCATAGCGATTATTTGGATATAGTGCAGTTTATTGATGAGGTCATCGGTAGCTTTGCTGGTCATGCCCCTGCGGATAAGTTGTTATTATTTAAACATCATCCGCTAGATCGTGGTCATCGAGATTATCGTGCCGTCATTCGCGGTATTGCTGCAGGTTACAATGTTGGCGACCGAGTATTTTACGGCTGTGACATGCATTTGCCGACGTTGGTCAAACACAGCGTTGGTATGATTACGATCAATAGTACGACTGGGCTACAATCTATTTACCATAAAAAACCGACTAAAGTGATGGGAAGGGCAATATATAATACGGAGCGCCTAACAGATCCCCAGCCGCTAGATAAGTTTTGGCAGACGCCAAGAAAGCCTGATCATGAGTTTTATCTACGCTTTAGAGAGTTTTTAATTGATCAAACGCAGCTTAATGGCTCTTTTTATGGCAAGTCGCCTTGGATGCATAAACATGCATCCATCATCTCTGCTAATGACAAGATTTAGGAGCAGGCTCAATCACGAACATAGCCTTGATGTCTGGTTCTCATGCTTAGATTTTAAGTCTAGTTTTTAGGTATAAGTTTTAGGTATAGATTTGACGCTTGGGATGGTGGTTTGCTTATCAAGCTGAAAGCCATAAAGTGGATTCGGATATTACTTTACTGTTAAAGCTGTTAAAATGGGCGGCTATAGAGCTGAGTAACATAATGGTTATTTACCCACGCCATTTGCCCGCGCTATTTTACTGCACAGCGCCATTATCACTTTTATACTTTAGCTTGAAATAGGCAGATTAATGTGAGTTGAACTGCTTTTTTAAAGGACTGTTATTTACTAAGCCTGATAATGTATATAATTTATAATGGCATCGCAGTGGGTGGCGGATATAGTAGCTCACTGTAATCCAGTATGACGTTAGCTGTTATTGATTTAACACTTACCGATTCCATATTTATTTACTGATCCAATATTTAATAGGCGCATTTGTGACCGCATTAGCAAACATTCGTAACTTTTCTATCATTGCCCATATTGACCATGGTAAATCGACCTTAGCCGACCGCTTTATTCAAATGTGCGGTGCACTACAAGATCGAGAGATGCAAGCTCAGGTTTTAGACTCAATGGATATTGAGCGTGAGCGCGGTATCACCATTAAAGCGCAGTCGGTGACACTATATTACGACCATCCTAATGGTGAGCGCTATCAGCTCAACTTTATTGACACGCCAGGTCACGTTGATTTTTCCTACGAGGTATCGCGCTCCTTGGCTGCTTGTGAAGGAGCCTTATTGGTCGTTGATGCCGCGCAAGGGGTAGAGGCTCAGTCAGTAGCCAATTGCTATACTGCTGTGGATCAGGGATTAGAAGTGCTACCAGTGCTAAACAAGATAGATCTACCACAGGTCGAGCCTGAACGTGTTATTCAAGAGATTGAGGACATTATCGGTATTGAGGCCCTTGAAGCACCACGAGTCTCTGCCAAGTCAGGCTTAGGCGTTGAGGCGTTGTTAGAGACCTTGGTAGAGGTGATTCCGGCACCAACTGGTGACCGCGAAGCGCCTTTGCAAGCTTTGATTATTGATTCATGGTTTGATAATTATCTGGGCGTGGTGTCTTTGGTTCGTGTGCGTCAAGGTACCGTGAGCAAGGGTGATAAGATATATATCAAGTCTACCAAAGAGTCGCATCTAGTAAGCTCTATCGGGGTGTTTACGCCCAAACCTTTAGACACTGGGATTTTAGAGGCGGGTGAAGTTGGGTTTATTATTGCTGGGATTAAGGACATTCAAGGTGCTCCTGTCGGCGATACGATTACTCATGCCAAGACCCCTGACGTAGATCGTATCCCTGGGTTTAAACAAATTACTCCGCAGGTTTATGCGGGATTATTTCCTGTAGACTCTAGCGACTTTGAGAAGTTCCGTGAAGCATTACAGCGTTTACAGATCAATGATGCTGCATTGTTTTTTGAGCCGGACACCTCTGATGCACTAGGCTTTGGCTTTCGCTGCGGCTTCTTGGGTATGCTGCATATGGAGATTATTCAGGAGCGCCTTGAGCGTGAGTACGATCTCGACCTAATCACCACTGCGCCTTCTGTAATCTATGAGATTAAGAAAAAGAATGGTGATATTGTCAAAGTAGACAACCCTTCGAGATTACCAGAGGCTGGCGAAATCGATGAGTTTCGTGAGCCTATCGCTCGCTGTCATATCTTAGTGCCTCAAGATTATTTGGGCAATGTCATGACTCTGTGTATGGAGCGACGCGGTGTGCAAGTAGACATGCGGTTTATGGGTAAGCAAGTCCAAATGGTATTTGACGTACCAATGGGCGAAGTCGTCATGGACTTTTTTGATCGCCTAAAATCTGTCTCACGTGGCTTTGCTTCGTTAGATTATGAGTTTGAACGTTATGAGACGGATAAGCTGGTCAAGGTAGACGTGTTAATTAATGGTGACAGAGTAGATGCTTTAGCCATGATCTGCCATCAAGAACAAGCGCGCTATCGAGGCAATCAGCTGGTCGAGAAAATGAAAGAGCTTATTCCGCGTCAGATGTTTGACGTGGCTATTCAAGCAGCGATCGGTAGTCAAATTATTGCTCGAAGTACGGTAAAAGCAATGCGTAAAGACGTCCTTGCTAAATGCTATGGTGGTGACGTGTCGCGTAAGAAAAAGCTACTGTCTAAGCAAAAAGAAGGCAAGAAGCGTATGAAGCAAGTGGGTAGCGTGGATATCCCGCAAGAGGCGTTCCTTGCTGTGCTACAAGTGGATAATTAAGATTAAGCCACTAGTTTGGTTTTGTGCTTTAAAGTTCAAGATTAAACTTATAGAACTAAGGCTGTAATATTAATACCTTATGTGGATTTGAGCTGGCGAAAGTTAGGTTCGAGAGTTAGTGACTTTAAGCTGTTAAAGTTATTGTTTCGGAGCTAAGCTTGTGAGTGGTCGGCGCCGCTAAAATAACAATCGAAGGCACAATTTTATTCTTTTGAATGAAGGGCACGTTGATGGATTTTGATTTTAACTTGATTTTGGTGCCATTAACGTTGGCGTTAGGGGCTATCTGGTTACTAGATAAGCTGGTTTGGAAACAGCGCCAATCTCGAGGCCGAGGCAAAGAGGGGGCCTTAGTACGCAGCGCCTATGACTTTTTCCCTATTCTTGCTGTGGTTCTTATTGTACGCTCCTTTTTGATTGAGCCTTTCAATATTCCTTCCTCATCTATGGTGCCTACTCTATACACTGGGGATTTTATTGCGGTCAATAAATTTGCTTATGGATTGCGACTGCCGCTGACTTATACTAAGTTTCTTGATACTGGCAGTCCTGAGCACGGCGATGTTATGGTATTTCGCTATCCTGAAGACCCAAGTATTTACTATATCAAGCGCGTGATTGGCTTGCCTGGCGATACGGTTAGTTATAATAATGGGGTATTAGCAATCAATGGTGAGAGCATAGATACCGAAGCTGCCAATTATACCCCCGATGCGGATCTGACCGCCCAACTCATACCTGCAGGAGCTACACCAAATGGTGAGACAGTTACAGAAGAGCAGGCAGCAGCGTATGGGCGTGAAGAAGAAGACCATGCTACTTATTATCAGGAAAAGCAAGGCACACATCAGCATCTTGTCCGCTACCTTGAAGACTTCAATAGTTCTCAATATGCGCCGTTCTTGCAAGTAATGTCGCCGAATGTCGTGACATCAGCAGGTACTCAGTGGCAATTGACGGTTCCTGAGGATCAATATTTTGTTATGGGTGATAACCGAGATCGTAGCGCTGATGGTCGATACTGGGGTTTTGTTCCTGATAAAAATTTAGCGGGAAAGGCAGTCTATATCTGGATGCATAAAGCGCCTGGTCTTAATATGCCTAGCTTCAATCGTAATGGCTCGATTGATTGAGTACTGCTTTGACGACATCGTGGATATTATTGACTTAGAGATTAGTATGCGATAATTTTTAACCAGAAGGTAGCCAAAGGTTAACTGTTAACGCATAACAGAGAGTTATTGTAGGAGCTATATGGCGCTAAACTTACACAGGTGCTTTCTTTGCAATGGTATAAATCGCCCTTTACAGGGTAATAGGTGCTATATTATCTTAATATCTAAACCGCTATAAATGTACTTTACTTTTAATTTAATGGCAGTTATTACGTTGCCGCTTAAGCTAGCTTTCGAAGAGTCAACGCTGATTTAAGTCTGAAGTTTAATTATCGGCTGACCTCCTAGTCTTATAATTATTTACGCTTTAGTTGGTCACATCTTAATAGCCTAAAAACCATTAAATAGCTAAGTACTGTGGCAAGATAATAACGAATAACTAATAGTCTTGTAATGGAGTTAGGATGATCTTGCGTACTCTTCCAGAGCAACAGCGTGGTGCCAGTAGTGTGGGGGTTATCCTACTGATCTTTGCTCTTATCGTAGGTGTAAAGCTACTGTTAGCGATACTTCCGGCACAAATTAGTGATTATCAGCTCACCAAGTTATTGACTCATGAGCTCCAAGAGGCAAATGCCAATAAAGTTAGTGCCAAAAAATTTATAGATACCGTTAATAACCAGCTGGCTATCAATAGTAATTACGATATGCAGGCTGAAGATATTTTTACTTTTACCAATAAGCGGGCAGGCGAGCTTGCCATTCACAAACAATATGCTAAGACCAGTCATTTCTTTGCGAATGTAGATATTGTTAATCGTTTTGATAGTGACATTGTGGTCGATGATAAGGCACGATAGCTGCTAGATGATAGAATTAAGCGCCTTAACTTTTTGCGTTTGCTCGATATTTTTAATGATCCATCCTCGTTTAATTAGGACAGCATGAAGCCTGTAGACTCTTTTCAGACAGTATCAAACTCCCCAGTGTCAGCAATTGCTAAAGCAGAAGTGAGCGCAGAGTTTTTGCAGCGGCTAAGTATATTGACGCGGCATCTAGGCTATGAGTTTAACTCTCCTGCTCTGCCTAAGCTCGCTCTAACGCATCGATCTTTTGATAGCAAAAAGAATTATGAGCGTCTTGAGTTCCTAGGGGATGCTTTATTAGGTATGATCGTTGGTGAAGCATTGTATCATCGCTATCCTAATGACAACGAAGGGCGACTGACACGGATGCGTGCCACCTTGGTCAGACAAGAGTGTTTGGTCAAGATTGCTAAGTCATTGACGCTGAGCGATTACCTTATATTAGGGGTAGGAGAGCGAAAAGGTGGGGGCCGTCACCGAGCTTCAATACTGGCAGATACTGTTGAGTCATTGATTGGCGCTATTTACTTGGACAGTCAGGATATTGATACTGTTAGACGCTGCGTATTGGCTTGGTATGGGGATATGATTGACAACGTAAACAATCAAAAAGTCCTCAAAGATGCTAAGAGCCGACTGCAAGAGTGGTTACAAGCCAAGCAAGTAGAGCTACCGACTTATGAGCTTATCGAAACCAGAGGCAATGCACCGCATCAAATATTCGTCGTTAAGTGTCAGGTGAATATCCCTGAATGTCCTGACATCACCGAGTCAGGAGAGAGTCGCCGTATTGCAGAGCAAAAAGCAGCTGAATTGATGGTTGCTCAATTAAATAAGTTGACTGCGTTTTCCAAAAAGCGTTAATTGACTCTAATATAGTTGATGCTATTTAAAACAACGCGCCGCGTGTTGAAGATATAAATTTTTTGGCGATAAGTCTTGATAAGAAAACTCGGCACAAACCTATATCAGTGACTGTAGTCTAAATCTTGAGTGGATTGACTAAGTTCTATCTGCCGCTTTAATCATGCCCAAATAACTTCCTATTGTGTTACCACCAGCCTTGTTTATGCTGTTATTAAGCTATCTACTTCTAATCCCTAATCATCTATAGTTTTCAAATTATAAGGCAAAAATTTTCATAATGAATGACTTAAATATCAAAGACACACCGACTTCTTCATCTATCGCTGCCGATAGTAGTACGACAGATAAGGCAGAATTAATGTCCAGTGAGTCTAGTAATAGTTTCGAGAAGGGCAGCGATTCTGTGGCTAAAGTTGGCACCGAGACGCATAGCGCTATTGATGAGTTTTTTGCCAGTGATGCTTCAGCCGCCACCGCTGAGACTTTTAAGTCAGGCTATGTGGCCATTGTTGGTCGGCCCAATGTCGGCAAGTCTACCTTGATGAATCATCTTTTAGGTCAGAAGCTATCTATTACTTCACGTAAGCCGCAAACAACCCGGCATCGTATTCATGGCATCTTGACGAATGATGAGATGCAAGCGGTGTTTGTGGACACTCCCGGTATCCATCATAATGAAGTTCGCGCGATCAATGAGCGGATGAACAAAGCTGCTTTTTCAGCACTAGTGGATGTGGACTTAGTACTGTTCGTTGTGGACTCAGATCAATGGCGTGATGATGACCTATTGACCTTACAAAAGTTAGGTGATACCAATTTAACTGTCGTACTCGTCATTAATAAAGCGGATACGATTAAGGATAAAGGTAGTATTCTGCCGTTAATTGAAGACTTTAATGAAAGCTTTGATTTTGCAGATATCGTGCCTGTTTCTGCCCTTAAAAATCAAAATCTTGACCGACTAGAAGAAGTCATTGCCAAGCATCTACCAGTCGGCGCGCCTATTTATGACAGCGAGCAAATTACAGATCGCTCAGAGCGCTTTTTAGCGAGTGAAATTATTCGCGAAAAGATCATGCGCAGTGCCGGTGATGAAGTGCCCTATGATCTCACCGTACAGATTGACGGTTTTAAGGATGAAGAGGCGCATAAGGATCCTAAAACAGGGCGAAAGCGTAAGGCTTGTACCTTTATTGATGCCACTATCTTTGTAGAAAGAGAAGGCCAAAAAGCAATCGTCATTGGTGACAAAGGCCAGAGAATTAAGCAAGTAGGTATCGATGCTCGGCAAGATATGGAGCAACTATTTGCCAAAAAAGTCATGCTTACCTTGTGGGTTAAGGTCAAAAAAGGCTGGTCTGACGATGAGCGAGCATTGACGAGCTTGGGCTACTAGCCTAGCCTGTTACTTGATGATCATCTTACTGTTGCCACTATGCGAAACCAAGCGTTAACGGGTTATTTGCTACACCACCGGCCTTATCAAGATAAACGTGCCCTTTATTATATGTTTACTGAGCGCTTTGGTGTCGTCCATGGTATCGGTAAAAGAGGTTTGCCGTTATTTGAGAGCTTACAGCTATTTGCTAGTGGAAAGCGTACGTTAAAGAGCTTCAGCCAAGTACAGCTGAGCGCGTCTCAGCCTCCTATTCGAGGTAGTCAGCAGTATGCCGCGCTGTATTTAAACGAGATATTGTATCGACTGTTACCCATTGAGGACCCTTTCCCTAGCCTTTGGGCTCAGTATGAAGCCAGTCTAAATGCTTTAAGGCAGCCCTTAGCAGCAAATGAGTTAAAGCTTTGCTTACGCGCCTTTGAGCATAGTTTATTTAGTGCATTGGGCTATGAGATATTATTTAGTCATGATAGCTCGGCATTGCCAATCGATATTCATAAATTTTATCGTTATGTGCCTGACAGTGGCTTTGAGATGATAGCAGCTGATGGGGGGGAGCGTGATGAAGGTCATGATGAAAGAGTAGCGGCGAATCGTTTTAGTGGATATGCCTTGTTAGAGATGCAAAAAAAAGGCATTTGTCTGGATACGCTGACTCTATGGTCGCAATTGTATCGCGATTTGATTGATCATTTATTAGACTATCAACCGCTGCAAAGTAGACTATTGTGGCAGCAGCAGTACCGCTATCGGTAACTTAAAATAAACCTATATTATACATCCAATTTTAAATGTGAGACTTAAGGTTATGACGACAAGCCATCGCCCATTATTAGGTGTCAATATTGATCATGTCGCTAC
The DNA here is from genome assembly GCF_004335015.1 of Psychrobacter pygoscelis. Lineage (GTDB taxonomy): Bacteria > Pseudomonadota > Gammaproteobacteria > Pseudomonadales > Moraxellaceae > Psychrobacter > Psychrobacter pygoscelis. The sequence goes on along the minus strand of NZ_RQRU01000002.1, from coordinate 257,718 downwards.
GTTGCGTCAAGCTCGGGGCGTACCGTACCCTAGCCCGCTAGAAGCTGCATTACTGTGTGAGCAAGCAGGGGCCGATGGTATCACCTTGCACCTTCGAGAAGATCGGCGTCATATCCAAGATGCTGACGTCTTCGAGATGGCAGATAAGCTGACTACACGGATGAATCTTGAGCTGGCTGCTACTGCTGAAATGGTTGACATTGCCTGTAAGGTAAAACCCGAATGGGTGTGTTTAGTACCAGAGAAGCGTGAAGAGCTAACCACAGAAGGCGGTCTTGATGTTGTGGCTCAGCAATCACACATTGCCGAGGTCATCGCAAAGCTGCATACGGCTGGCTGCAAGGTGTCGCTATTTATCGATCCTGAACCTGCTCAAATCGAAGCAGCTAATGCTTGCCAAGCTGATGCGATAGAGCTGCATACTGGCGCTTATGCCGAAGCAGGGCTAGCTAACGATGCCATAAAAGAACAACAAGAACTGGATAGAATTCTAACAGCAGTAGATTTTGCTAAGTCGCAAAACTCATCACTTATTGTGAACGCAGGTCACGGTCTAACGCGGGACAATGTAACTACAATTGCAAAAATTGACGGCATTTATGAGCTGAATATTGGCCATGCGCTGATTGCTGACGCTATCTTTATGGGACTAGCTGATGCTGTCAAAGCCATGAAGGCCGCGATGAGTCAGTGAAACTTGCTAGCAGTAGCTTTAGTGACAAAGATTCTAATGACAATCCTACCTACTTATCACAACCCGTCGCATGCTGCTGATTTGGTTTATATTTAAGCCCTCCTAGTAGGTTAAATGATACCTGATACATAAGATTGGGGTCGGAGTTGGTTGGACAGTATTTAACGTGGCCTTGATAACCTTTTGGTGTTCCCGTACTACCAAAGAATTTGACATAAGCGTGGCCAGAGGCTCTTAGGCGCAACGTAGCGTATTTTAAATTTAAAGCTTCTTTGAGGATTAATTGATCACTTAAAGTATCAAAGCGTTTATTATTATTTTTATCAACGAATAGTAATAATAATTTGCCATTATCTTTTTGACAAATACCGCTACCTGCGGCCAAACAAAATAAAATGTTCTGTCTGGTAATATAACTCTCTGACCTGGCTTGTTTTAATGTGCTAAATAGTTGCGCTCTAATCCGTTTTGCTTCCATATTGGCTCGCAGTTGCTTGATGCTAGGAGCCGCTAGAGTAAGAACAATGCCTAAAATGATCATCACCACTAATAGTTCTATTAAGGTTTTTCCTTGTTTTTGCTCCACTGAATACATGCTAACTTCCTCATTGTTTTTATTATTAGTGTAGGCGGCGCTTTATTGTCTATATCGAAGCTTTCTCTTAGGGATAAAAGTTGATTTAGTCTAAAATCAGCTAGTCGCTATACGAGCATACGATGCAACTTTTCAAAGTCTTGTGTGCTATTCACAAGATAAATATCTAAGCACTATGATTAATAACAGCATGAAAAATCAGCTAAGATCACTATTCATATACTTAACCGCATAACCACTTCATTACTCAGCCCTTAATTTTATTGAGAGGGTAAATCAAGCAGGCACAGAGCTACAGAGCAAAAATAACGAATATTAACTGGTAAAATTAATTAAAAAATAAGTTTTAATAGTTAATTTTTTTTTATAAGTCTTATTAATACAGGTAATAACAGGTTATTTCAATATTTAGTTATAGGTAGCATTAGTTTTATTGGCGATTAAAGTGAGAATGTCATAATTTGTTTCAAATTAGTTACAATTTAATGTAGCGAGTAGCTTAATTAGTTGATATGGATTAAACTAATAATCTAAGTTTAAAAAGATTTGAAAGTATTGCTAAAGTGTGGTGGGTGAAAGCTAGAAGATAGTTTTGCCTTTCTGTATAACTTTAGCTTCCATAGTAGGTTAATACCAGTTGTTAGTATTATTTTGACAGTAATCGTTTTTTCAATTTTATCGATAACGGTAATATGCCGTTTAATGTAAAAAGCTGATTATTAATGACTGTACCTTATAGGTATTAGTGTCTTAAATTGCTTGGGTTCTCTGTATAATATTGAAAGTTACCTTGCTGATTTAGATACTATTTGTATGTTAAGATGTAATAATGTGTAGCTGCTAACAGAAAAAAGTTGTAAACTTTAATGATAGTCGCTAAGCTACTTCGTAATTGTTTTATAGTGTGGTATATCCCTTTTAGAGGGTAACTTACTATAGGATACAGTTGAAAGTTGGTTTTGCTTAATGCATGACTCAAATCATCCTTTGGAGGAAGTCCATGAAATTGAATAAAATTGCTCTAGCATTAGTTGCAGTAGCTGCAGCACCAATGGCAGCAACTGCTGGTGTTACAGTTAGCCCCCTATTACTAGGTTATCACTATACTGACGAAGCTGCTGACGAACAGCGTGATGTGCTTCGTACCGGTAAAAACTTATATGAAAACGCTAATGGCGATGTAATTGGTAATGGCAATCGTGGTAATAACAACGGTGGCGTTGCTCAAGAAAGCGGTCTTTACACTGGTGCTGCCCTTGGTATCGAATTAACTCCTTCTACTCAGTTCCAAGTTGAGTATGGTGTTTCTAACGCTAATGGCGAAGCTTCAGAAGATTCAGCTAAAGCTGGTGTTAACCGTTTTGACGTTGAACAGCAAACCCTATCTGGTAACTTCCTAATCGGTACTGAAGAGTTCAGTGGTTACACTGAAAGCCCATTCAAGCCATACGTACTAGTTGGTGCTGGTCAGTCTAAGATTAAAGTAGAAAACCAAGAAGCTTATACCGCTACTGGTAATGCCCAAGGTACTAAAGCTGGTCAAAACGTACCTGCAGGAACTGAAGTTGCTGAGTCTACTGACACTATCGGTAACCTAGGTCTTGGTGCTATGTACCGCATCAATGACGCACTAAGCCTACGTGGTGAAGCTCGTGCTATCCATAACTTCGATAACGACTGGTGGGAAGGCATGGCCTTAGCTGGTCTAGAAGTTGTACTAGGTGGTCACCTAGCGCCAACAGTAGCAGTACCACCTACTGTAGAGCCTGAAGCGCCATTAGTTGACACTACTCCAGTAGTCGTTGTAGAGCCAGTTCAACAAGAAGTTGACTCTGATGGCGATGGCGTAATCGATGCTGAAGATGCTTGCCCAGGTACTGCAATGAATGTCGTCGTTGACGAGCGCGGCTGTGCACGTCAAGTCGATCTAACTGACGAATTGAAAATGGAACTTCGTGTCTTCTTCGACAACGATAAGTCTAACATCAAAGCTCAGTACCAGCCTGAAATCGCTAAAGTAGCTGAGAAGATGCGCGAGTATCCTAACTCAACAGCTCGTATCGAAGGTCACGCTTCTAAAACTGGTCCTTCAGCACGCTACAACCAGCGTCTATCTGAAGCCCGTGCTGTAGCTGTTAAGTCTATGTTGACTAACCAGTTCGGTATCGCTCCAGGCCGCTTAAGCACTGTTGGTTACGGTTATGACCGTCCAATCGCGCCAAACGATACTGAAGAAGGTCGTGCAATGAACCGTCGTGTTTATGCCATCATTACTGGTGACAAAACTATGACTGTTGATCAAACTAAAGATATGGTTGTTCAATAAATCTCGCTTTAGTTATTAGTTAGTATTTCAGTAAAAAAGCCACCATAATGGTGGCTTTTTTCTATTGTGCTGAAGGATAATTTAATAAAATTTATTATCAAAAGCCTTATTATAACTAGAGATGGGGTATAGCTATAGGTGGCTAATACCGCTAATTACCTTTATAGTGAAACTCTAGTCCACTTAAGTCACAAATTTATCACTTAATAATGATATACTACCTGCCCTAAGAACTTATAATCGCTTAGCTTGGTGCTGATATTATTTGCACTAATGCTAGGTAGGTTTTAGTTTAAGGTATTTTATATAACCAAAAGAGCACTTTATATGGCGAACGACATTCAGAACCTGCGTAATATTGCAATCATTGCCCACGTTGACCACGGTAAAACAACGCTAGTAGATAAGCTATTACACCAGTCAGGTACCTTTGATGACCGCGCAAATATTGCAGAGCGCGCGATGGACTCAGGGGATATTGAGCAAGAACGTGGTATTACCATTCTGGCTAAGAATACAGCTTTAAAATGGTACAACAAGAAAGATGATACAGAATACCGTATTAATATCGTAGATACGCCAGGTCACGCTGACTTTGGTGGTGAAGTAGAACGTGTTATGTCTATGGTTGACTGTGTGCTACTGGTCGTCGATGCTGTAGATGGTCCTATGCCGCAGACTCGCTTTGTGACTTCAAAGGCCTTTGAACAAGGTCTCAAACCTATCGTTGTTATTAACAAAATCGACCGTCCAGGCTCACGTCCTGACTGGGTAATGGATCAGATTTTTGACTTGTTTGACAATCTTGGCGCTACTGATGAGCAGCTAGATTTCCCAATCGTTTATGCTTCTGCTCTAAATGGTGTAGCGGGGCTGGAAGCTGATGATTTGGCAGAAGATATGACGCCTCTTTTTGAGACTATTGTCAATGTCGTTCAGCCCCCTCAGGTTGACGCCGATGCGCCATTTAGAATGCAAATCTCAAGCCTCGACTATAATAGCTTTGTTGGGGTTATCGGTATCGGTCGTATTGAGCGTGGTCAGGTCAAGACCAATACCCAAGTCACTGTTATCGATAAAGATGGCAAGACCCGCAATGGCCGAATCCTAAAAATCATGGGCTACCATGGTCTAGATCGTATTGATGTTGATAGCGCTCAAGCAGGTGACATTGTTTGTATTACCGGTATTGACGCGCTAAATATTTCTGACACTATTTGTGACCCAAATAACGTTGAAGCGCTACCAGCATTGACAGTCGATGAACCTACGGTCTCTATGAACTTCCAAGTTAACAACTCGCCGTTTGCTGGTCGTGAAGGTAAGTTTGTAACATCGCGTAATATCCGCGAGCGTTTAGAGCGTGAACTTATCCATAACGTGGCCTTACGTGTCGAAGACACCGAATCTCCTGATAAATTTAAAGTTTCAGGTCGTGGTGAGCTGCATCTATCAGTTTTGATTGAAAACATGCGCCGCGAAGGGTTTGAGCTTGGTGTCTCTGGTCCAGAAGTTATCGTAAAAGAAATAGATGGTGAGCTTCAAGAGCCTTATGAAAATGTGATCTTTGATGTTCAAGAAGAGCATCAAGGCGCTATTATGGAGCAAGTGGGTCTACGTAAGGGTGAGATGACCGATATGCAGCTCGATGGCAAAGGCCGTATGCGTATTGAAGCGACGATGCCAGCTCGTGGTCTTATCGGCTTCCGTTCAGAGTTTCTGACTCTGACCTCAGGTAGCGGTATCATGACCTCTAGTTTCTCGCATTATGGACCACAGAAGATCGGTGAAGTAGGCGGCCGCTCTAACGGTGTGTTGGTGTCGATGGCGACAGGTACTTGCCTAGGCTTCGCCCTATTCAATCTGCAAAAGCGTGGTAAGCTATTCGCTGAGCCACAGCTTGAGGTTTATGAAGGTATGATCGTCGGGCTTAACTCGCGTAGCGATGATATGGTGGTGAACCCAACCACTGCTAAGCAGCTAACTAACGTTCGAGCCAGTGGTACTGACGAAGCACTTACTTTGACCCCAGCTGTCAAGTTTACTCTTGAACAGGCTCTTGAATTTATTCAAGATGATGAACTGGTTGAAGTCACACCTAAAGCTATTCGCCTCCGTAAGCGCTATTTGACTGAGAGTGAGCGTAAGCGTCATGCTCGTAAGAAAGATGCCTAAGAGCAAGATGCTTAACATTAGGGTACTAGGATGAGTCGTTTGATTTATTTGCTTAAGAGTTTGTAACTAAATGATGACAATTTACTACTAAACTTTTATTCAGTAAAATAGCGATTATAGGCATACTTGTCCTCTATGTGAAAAACATGCCCGATGTGAAAATTAGTAGCAGCGAATTGGATAGTTATTTTCCGGTTCTTGCTACTATTTTTTTTGGCCTTTTTTTGCTTTAATGTCACTAGAGTAGATATAAATGAGAATCATTATCTATTCGCGCTAACACAGCATGGCTAAATAGTTATGCTAAATCAAACAAGTATTTAATGTATAAAATACTAAATAATACATTGAGGATAATATGCTATGAGTATGATGTCTGAGTTTAAAGAATTTGCCCTCAAGGGCAATGTAATGGATCTTGCAGTCGGTGTTATCATTGGCGGCGCCTTTAGTACCATTACTACTTCACTGGTTGAAGATATCATTATGCCAATTGTGGCGATGATATTCGGCGGCGAATTGAATTTCAAAAACATGTTTGTGGTACTAGGAAACGTACCTGAAGGCGTTGCTAGAAATTACGACGCACTAAAAGAAGCGGGTGTACCTATATTAGCTTATGGTAACTTTATTACCGTACTGATTAACTTCTTAATCTTGGCATTTATTATCTTTATGATGGTGAAAGCAGTTAATAGATTACGCCGTAAAGAAGAAGAAGCCCCAGCTGCACCTGCTGAAGAAATAGTATTACTGCGTGAGATTAGTAGCAAGCTTGGTAACTCTTCAACCACTACTCTCAAATAGTAGGGTCAAAGTATCCACTGCAAGATGTTGGCTATAGAGTATAGATTGTTTAAAGCAGGTTCATGACTACTCTTGCTCTTTAGGCAACTCTTTAGATGTTGAGTGAAATGTGTTATTTCCCAGTTATATAGTCTGCATGTTAAGAACAGTGCTTCAGCTTATAGATTGAAGCAGCATACTAGTCTAAATCTAGAACAAAAGGGCCAACTCAATGAGTTGGCCCTTTTTAGTAGTGTTTAACTGAATTGACTCAAAAGATTGTAGGCTAGTAGAGTTAAATAATTATGAAAGTGACAGTACTAGAAATGTAGTATAAAGAAATATAGGCCAGATCGTTCGAATAAAGCAAAAGTTCTTAGGTAACGGTTATAGAGTATCTACCCTAGCATCATTTACCATTAGCCACTACTAGACTAGTCAATAGATATTAAATTTCAGTAGTATTAACATAGATAGCAGCTTCAACTTGAATCCACTATAGTGGAGCAGCACCTTTATAGGCCATACCAGCTGGATTGTGCTTCAGCCAATGACTAGCCACTCAATGCTTTAATACATTATTGAGGCATAACGATGACTTGGTCATTGGTACTAATTAATATCTCAGAAGGCTTATCGACAACGATACGCACGACATCATCATTATTCGACTGTGACTTATAGTAATTGTCTTCAGCTACAGTGCAGCCTAGGCAGCGACTCATGGCTTGCCATGGCTCTACAAATAGCTTTTGCTGAGCTTGATCTGCATTACCACCAACAGCGGAGAAGGGAAGGCTGACGATATAAGCGGCAGTCCCAGCAACTGCATTTACTAACTGCAGCGGCTTGCCTACAACCGTATCAACTACCATGGTCTCATAAGAGGGACCAAAATTAGCCTCATCAATTTCTATGGCTGCTTGTGCTGACTGCTGTGTCAGCATCAAAGCTATGACGGTACTAAGGGCAAGTATATTTTTTTTAATAGGGTGAACTACCACCATAATAGAATCCTCAAAGTTGCATATTGTCTAAGCAAATTTAAATAACCAATGCGCACCTTGCGACTGCTCAACTTGAGCTTATTTGGCTATAGTAGCTATTAAAACAAGTTGTTAGCATATAAGCAAGACAATTAAATGGGCAATGAAGCCAAGGGTTGACAGTGTGGACAAAAGACACTGGCTCTACCGCCTAGCTTAAGGTTATCAAGGGTATGACCGCAGTGCAGGCAAGCCTCACCTTGACGACCATATACGTGTAGCGTCTGCTGGAAGTAGCCGGTCTGACCACTGGCTACCGTAAAGTCTTTCAATGTAGAGCCGCCAAGTTTAATGGACTTAGTCAACACGCTCTTTATATGTTTGACCAATAGCTCAAGCTGAGTTTTCGTTAATACATTAGCTGGAGTAGCTGGATGGATTTTAGCTAAATGCAGACTCTCTGCAGCATAGATATTGCCGACGCCTACCACCACTTGTTGCTCCATAATAACGGTCTTTATGGGTCGTTCTATGGGCCGTCTTTGACGCTTGTTAGTCCTACTTATAGGCTTAGTGCTGTCAGTATTTTTATTTTCAGCCAGGTCGATACGCTGAATAATATTATAGAGATATTCTGCAGTAAATGTCTCAGATAACGGTTCTACACCTAAATGATTGAGCAGCTTGTCAGCATAATCATCGTGCCAGAGTACCGCTCCAAAGCGTCTCGGATCGTGATAATGAAGCTGGGTCTGCGCTCCAGAAGCATCCGAAAAATTGAGGATTAAATGGTCATGTTTTCGAATAGCACTGTCAGCTGGGTACTGTTGCAGGCTACCGGACATTCCTAAGTGAATAAGCAGACGTTTGGTCGGTGGCACTGTAGTATTAGCGTCCGTCTCAGCTTTGATACTCGGATCTGGCTTAAAAGTTAATATAAGGTATTTGGCCCTTCGCGATACGCTTTGCAACTGATAGCCGACTAGACGGTTTAAGTCTGATGGCATCGACCAGCGTAGCTTCGGCTGAAAGACTTGAACCTGGCTAATGGTATGACCAATTAGTGGCGAAAGACTCGCTTTGGTGGTTTCGACCTCGGGTAATTCAGGCATAATTAAAACAAAGTATCCAGAGTATGAGGGCAGTGAGATTCATGATGACTTTAATGGCAATCATCAGCGTTATTGAGAGTTTATGACCTATAAATAATATAGGCCATACATAGGTTATGTGACGTCACGGCGTGCGTGCAGAATTCCAGGTTGCTGCTCAAGCTTGGCCAGTAGTTTGGACAAATGTGATAGACCACCGACTTCGATATGGAATTTCAAATAAGCAATATTGTCATCGGTACTGATGGTCTCAACCTGACGAATATTGACATTCTCATTGTCCATAACCTGAGTTAAATCTCGTAGTAGACCGCGTCGATCATAGGCTTCCAAGCAGATATTTACCGGCTGGTGGCGACCTGACTTTGAATGCCATGTTGCGCTAATTTTACGTTCAGGTTCGCGCTCAATCATACGATTATACTCAGGGCAACCCCTATTATGGATGCTCACGCCTTTAGATTGAGTGATAAATCCCGCAATCGGCTCACCGTGAACAGGGTGACAGCAGCCGGCAAGGTTAATTTCAATATTGTCTAAACCATCGACGCAGATCTTATAAGCATCTAATTTCCCTGTGGCCTTAGGATGCACACTGGGAGTAAATACCTCATCATCTTTTTCAGGCTCAAGCTGAAGCTGCTTGGAGATATGATTGGTTAGTTGGTGCAGGCCTATGTCGCCCGTAACCAGCCCGACCAAGATATCATCAGCAGTATTAGCGTTAAAAAATTGAATATAATCCGCCAAATCAATACTGTTAGGATGTACGGAGAGGCGATCAAGCTCTTTTGCTAGCATCTGCCGTCCAATCTCAATATTCTTATCACGGTCTTGGCGATTGAACCATTGACGAAGCTTAGACCGCGCTCTATTGGTATGGATATAGCCCAATGACGCCACTAACCAGTCTCGGTTAGGCTCACGAGAGGATTTGGTAATAATCTCAACCTGCTCACCAGTTTTGAGCTGATAAGTAAGCGGGACATAACGTTGGTTAACACGAGCGGCCTGAGCACGATTGCCGACTTGGGTATGCACATAGTAGGCAAAATCGAGGACCGTCGCTCCTTTGGGCAGCTCCGTAATATCCCCATCACGGCTGAACACATAGATACGCTCAAACTCACCGAAGTCGACAGTTTGCTCTTCTTCATCAAGCTCTGATAACTCTGCTTCGTCTGAACCATCGTCAAAATTGGGCTTCGCCTGGGCTTTATTATCGCTATTATTAAGGGACAATAACTGGCGCAGTGAGCTTATCTTCTGATTAAGATAGTTGTCCTTTTTATTTTTGAGCCCTTCTTTATAGTTCACGTGAGCGCACATACCCAGCTCAGCTTCAAAATGCATATCATGGGTTCGAATCTGCACTTCTAGTGACTTTTGCTCAGCGATAACGGCAGTGTGTAGCGAGCGATAGCCATTGGATTTGGGATTGGTAATATAGTCGTCAAACTGCTCAGGGATATGACGCCATAAGCCGTGCACCAGACCAAGGACATAATAGCAATCTGCCGGTGTCTCCACTAGGACTCGAAGGGCACGAATGTCATAGAGCTGATCAAATGACAAACCCTTGAGCTTCATCTTGCGATAGATCGAATAGATATGTTTGACGCGGCCTGAAACATCGCCTTTAATACCTGACTGACTCAAGGCATTATTGAGTTGGTTTTGTACGCGGTCAATGTAGGCCTCACGCTCGCTACGTTTTTCTGATAGTAGTTTGGCGATCTCTTTATAACGATCGGGCGCAAGATAGCGAAATGATAGATCCTCTAGCTCCCATTTTAATTGAGCTATTCCTAAGCGGTGGGCAAGCGGTGCGTAAATCGTCATAACCTCACGCGCTACCCGCTGCTGACGTTCAGGATTGGAGAATGATAACTCCCGCATGGCAAAAGTACGCTCTGCCAGTTTAATAAGGACCACGCGAACGTCGTTGGTAACTGAGATGAGCATGCTATAAATATTAGATAGCTGCTCACGTTGGTTATTAGCAAAATGATCTTCTAAGCGCTTGTTACTCTCAATAATCTCAGATAGCTGTCCCATTGATAGGGTATCTTTGACTAACGTATGAATGTCTTCGCCAAAATGCTGACGAATATCTTGCAACGAGATAAGCTTTTTTCGTGCACTACGATAGAGCATCGCGGCAACAAGCGCATCTTCGTCCTGATAAAGGTAGGTTAGGATATCTGTCATCCCAATCCCAGTGACATAAGCTCCTGAGCGCTCTGATTCGGCTGTGGTCATCTGATTGCGAATAAACTCACAAGCGGCCTTAAGCGTCGGAAGCTCCTCATAACCAATTCGCTTGGCGACACCATCAAGCCAAGCTGGCACATCGATGTTAAGCTCAGTGACATCTTCCATATCATCAAGGTCAAACTGAACTGAACCAGAGTGGCGCATTGATGAGTGTTGATGTTCATTGGACTTAAGACGCTGTGATTTGGTCAGCAAGTCTTGACGAGTAATGTCTTTGGCATCATGAGATAGGATGTGTTGAAGTCCGTCGTCATCTTGGTCTTGACGCGTGCGCAATGCTGATCGGTCCAAAGTAGTATGAAGCTTGCGGGTCGCTAACTGCTCTTTAATATCTATCGGCATCTGAGCATAGGCATTAGCGGATTGCTGTGATCGCTGGTTCGCCACTAGCTGCGCCGCCAAGGTCGCACTATCCGTATGAGTGGTTTGACCATCAACTAATGGCAGTCCTTCGCGAATCTTAACCACAGCGTGCTCCTTTTAGCGATATTTGTCGTCTTCTATTGCACCGATAGTCCAGTCGAAAAGCCAGCTGATATTTGCCATTAAATAAAGAGTGATAAGGCAAGAATAGTAAGGTCCTTTAGTGGTATTTCTGGAAAAGTAGTGCAGTTGATTGAGACGCTTAATTTCAATAAGCAATTATTATTGACCATAAATAATAGTGAAGGTAAAAAAGATATTTTAGCCTAGACAACGTAAGGATGACTGGCTGAATAGTCACGGAGAGTAGGATTAACTCCTATTTTGTCTCCATTTAGCGTCATGATGGTTATGGCTAGGGTTTGGGAGTCTAGACGGGGGCGCTTTAAAATATGCTATCTTACCAATACTACTTAGGCTTAAAAGAGATTAAAAAGTAGCCAGTTGAATAACCACAGAGACTTTAATGCTAAGCTTATTATACAAATATATCTTTCTAATTACCAATCTGGTTATCAACAGCCAACCCTTTAGCAATACTAAGGTCTATATGAAGTCCGATTTTAGTAATTCAAGATATTTTAGGCGAACGCTTTAGTCATGTTTATAGACATAAGCCTAGTATTAGAGTCAATTGGTCAGCCACGTAGCGATAAAATAAGCTCGAAGAGAATCATATCAATATTTGATTTAATTCTACAATGGTTAAAATACACATGATGGCAGATTGGGTACAAATATTAGGCCCATAATAGAGTCTACAATTATGTAGCTTAAAATAAGCCCTATAAATCTAAATACTTAAAAGAGCCATTGGCGTCTTATCAAGAAAAAATACCTAACAATCAATGTTAAAGCTTATTTCTCAAAGCGGGCAATAGACTCAACATGACCAGTATGACAGAACATATCCATGACTCCAGCATGGGTAAGTCGATAACCCTGTTCAATAAGGGCTTTGGTGTCTCTAGCAAGCGTCGCAGGGTTACATGATACATAAACGATTCTTGAGGCATTAAAGCGTGGTAGGTACTGCATCACTTCCCAAGCACCAGAGCGAGGAGGGTCAATTAAAATCGCATCGAATCCTTGCTGCGCCCAAGGCTGATCACTAAAATCTTGTGTCAAATCTTGACTATAAAATTGAGTATTGCCCAGATTATTGCGCTTGGCATTAGCCTCAGCTCGTGCGGTCATAGCATCTGAGCCTTCTACGCCGATGGTCAAACCTTGCTGACCATCTTCACCACCGACGAGCCGGGCAAGGGGTAGGCTAAAGTTACCAAGACCACTAAATAGATCTAAGACACGCTCACCGGTCTTGAGCTCCAGTAAGTCGCAAGCCAGCTTAGTCATCTTGCGATTAACCGATAGATTGACCTGAGTAAAATCTGTGGGGATAAATTCGTAGGTAAGGTTATAATCAGGAAGCTCATAGTAAAGGCGACCAAACTGTTCGCTGATATCATCACCGTCAAACAATGGAACGCGGTGAATACTATCTGGACCTTTAGGCTGTAAATATAGCTGCCAGTGCCGTGCAGCAAAGAAGGACTTAAGCTTGTCGATATCGCTCTGTGGCAATGGCTCAAGGTGACGAACAATAAGCGCCACTGGTTGATCGCCATCAGGTAGTTCAGGCTGCGCTTCACCCATAGCCAGCTCAAGCTGAGCGATACTGCTACGCATCTCAAGAGAGCTAATAAGCGCCTTTAAGTTATCAATCTCAAGGCCGATGCGCTCATCTAGAATATAGCAGATCTCAAGATTGGCTAAAAAATTGCTATTGCGCTCGCGAAAGCCCACCAAAGCCGTCTCTTTTTTGGCCACATAGCGTACGCCCAATCGTGCTTTGGTCCGATAACCAAGACGGTCACCGACTAAAGGCGCGAGCCATTGCTCAGGTTGGACGCCAGCCTGATGCTCTAAAAGCTCAGCCAAGACCGTTTGCTTAAAGGCAATCTGACCATCTGGTTGCCAGTGCTGCAGTGAGCAGCCACCACAAACACCAAAATGCGGACAAGGCGGCTTTTGCCGCTCGGGATGAGCATCGGCAGTGACTGCTACGGTATCTGCTTCTTCAAAGCTGGCACGGCTATTGGTCAGTTTTGCTGCTACGGTTTCGCCAGGTAGGGCGAAGCTAATAAAGACTTTTTTACCGTGCTTGTCAGTGATATGACCTTGCGCCTCGTCAAATCCATTGCCATATATGGCCACACCGCGCCCATCATGAGATAGCTTATCAATGGTAAAGGGTAGAGGCGGTGCATCTTTTAAGCGCTTTCGAATCCGGGCGCTAGGTTTGGATTTCTTCTTACTAGGCGCCGTCGCAAGAGAGCTTTTAGTTCTTGGCGTCTCAGTAGAAGTGGTGGAAGAGGGGGTTGAATCGGTGGGTTGCATAAACCTGCCTGTGTCAGAGTCGTCACGCTACATTAGCGAATTTGAGATAATAATTGCGGGCAATTTTACCACATTGTGTACAGAAAATTATTGGAGACTAAACCGTTATTTAACGGCTTAATCGCAAGCCGTTATTCATAACTGTATAGTTGTTATTGCCAATCACTAAGAAATGCCTGATGCCTTGGCGTGCCATCGGCTTCAGTTTTGTTATTAAGATACTCTCGAGACTGCAATTGCCACTGCTCATAGACATCACCAGCTAGTACACCTGTTAATCGCAGCCAGCGCAGGTAGATCAGCCAAGTATTCATGACATCAGACTCACAGTATATCGATAGGGTTTGCCAGTCGTCATTAGCGACCAAGTCGCCAACCATACTGCCATCGACATCAGTCTTGCCGGGTAGGCCATAAAGACTGGCAACCACGTCCATAGCTTCACGGCGACTGGCACCGTATTGGCTAAAGCGGTCCATTAAATCAAGATGGCGAGTGTGAAAGCGGTTGACGTAATTATCAAAGCGCATGTTTTTGATACGCTCGCCTTCTTCAAATAGCCATGGTGCTGATAAGTTATACTGCATAGCTCGGTAGATAAGTACTGGAATATCAAAGCCTGAGCCATTCCAGCTGACCAGCTGCGGCAAATTATTGGTATCGTTAAAAGCGCGGAAAAACTTAGCAAGAATCTCTTCTTCGCTAAATTTGTCTGCCGTCAGTGAAAATAATGAAAACTGGCCGTCTTTGATATAGAGCGCTGAGATACAGACAATACGTTGCAGCGGTAAGCGCATAAAGTCATGTCCTGACTCTTGAACACGCAGACTGGTTAAGGCTGCTAAGGTATCGGTATTGTTTAAGCTTGCGAGCTGCGGGTAGATTCGGCGTGCGCCCTCAACGTCAGCGACGGTTTCGATATCAAAGACTAAGACAGGCGCGTTTGGAAATGTGCTCATAAACAGGTCTACAGAGTGGATAAAAAATAATGAACTAAGCTTACGTGGGGCTTTTTAGCCCCGATAGTAGCGGTAGCTTGGGAGGCTACGGGGCTTATAGCTGCTCGCTCAGCGGTAGTCGCTCAAATGATGGAATGCCGCTGAGCTTAGCAGCTGTGCCCCGCAGACTGCCAACTATAAGCGGATAGCGGGATTGGCTCCAGTATGCTATAGGTTCCGGTCTGTCACTAGTCCTCTACGGCGTACAGCCCCGTAGATAGGTAGCGGTCACCGCGGTCGCAGACGATAAAGGCGATGACAGCGTCTGGCTGCTCTTCTTGAATCTCGGCAGCGACTTGTAGAGCGGCCCAAGCAGCGGCCCCTGAGGAAACTCCTGCAAGAATACCCTCAGCGCGGGCCAGCTTACGCATATAGACTTCAGCGGTCGTCTGGCTAATGTCCATGACGCGATCGACCACGCTGGCGTCATAAATCTCAGGACGATACTCAGGCGCCCAGCGGCGAATGCCGGCAATGGAGGCTTCTTCATCTGGCTGCAGACCAATGATTTGGATATCAGGATTCTGTTCTTTTAGATATTTGCCGGTGCCAGAGATAGTACCCGTAGTGCCCATTGAGCTAATAAAGTGAGTGATGCGGCCCTCAGTCTGCTGCCAAAGCTCTGGACCAGTAGTCAGGTAATGGGCAGCACTGTTGTCAGGATTTGAGAACTGGTCAAGCACGATACCACGGCCCTCAGCTTGCAGCTGTAAGGCTTGATCACGGGCGGCTTCAATGCCCTCATCTACTTCGATAAGGGTGGCACCATAAGCGGCCATGGCATCCTTACGCTCTTGAGTAGATTTGGTCGGCATCAGCAGTATCATCTCATAGCCGCGCATCGCTGCGACCATTGCTAGCGCGATACCAGTGTTGCCACTAGTGGCCTCAATTAAAGTATCACCTGGCTTGATATCACCGCGCTTTTCAGCCTGAAAAATCATGTTAAAGGCAGGGCGATCTTTTACTGAGCTTGCGGGGTTATTGCCTTCAAGTTTAGCGAGTAGCTGGACGCTATCATTAATGCCTTCTTGCTTGGCTAAGCGCTGCACCGTCACCAGTGGGGTATTGCCTACGCAGTCGGCTAGAGTGGTCGTTTTTTGGGTAAAATTGGAAGTAAGCGTGCTGTCAGCCATGATTCGTCTCAGTCAGTTTGCTATGAATAGATAAAATGATGAAATAAAGAAATTATAACACCTCACAAAAGGTTGTGTCGTCAGCTATTGTGCTGAGCAAGTACTCAAAGCCCTACTGTCAATGTCAGTAACAATCGGCCTATTAGTGAACCCTACCTTGAATGGTGATTTTTTTCTGGTGTCAAAGTTATTTGGCTCTGAGCCTTGCGTCTCAGTCGCGCTTTTTGGTTGGTATAGCGTCTGCCCAATAGAGCCAAACCCTGTTAGACTACAAAAGGACTCGATAAAAATAGAGATAGCCTGTATCACTCGGTGTCCAACCATTAAAAGTGAGTATTTAAAAGTAGAGCAACCGGCATGGCTTATAAAAAGAAATTCGGCATGAGTAGTGCCTATGGTCAATTAATTGTTTTGGTGTTTTTACCGATTTTGGTATTGGCACTGGTCGGTGGTGTCTTGGTCTTTTATGAGAGTATGCGGGCGAGTCTATCTGAGCAGCAAGCTCAGGCACAAGCCGTGCTAATGCGTTATAAGCCCATGCTGTCACAAGACTTGCAAGAAATTTTTGCCATTCCTAAAAGTACGGCGGCTCTTGAAAACGACGCTGCAATAGCCAGTGAAACTCCAGAGATATTCAACAATCTGACAAACGTACCGCGGCCAGTCAGCGAAGCTCCTAATGAGGCCATAACCTCCGATGTTACCGACACCAGCGCTAAGCTGACAGATCTACGCAATAAGCTGACTCGAATACGCACAAATCAGCATGTGCAACGAGTAGCCATAGTCGATAATCAAGGCCAAGTATTATTAGCGGTAGGCTACGGTACTGATGAAAAGTGGCCATTATTTGACGGCCAAAGTAGCATAGTGAATGCGTTAAAAACGCCCATTGGTACAGCTTATGGCACCTACCTGGATGAAGTGAATGGTCGCCGCGTCTGGCTGATGGTCGACATGGATAATGAACCATTGCATATAGCTCGCTATCGCATTGCCTTAGCCCTTGCAATTACTGGACTACTGACTCTACTCCTATTATTACTCAGCTTAAATATCTATGCCAAGCGCTGGATTACACCGATTTATGAGCTTCGGCTTCAGCTTCAGCGCACTGAAGTAGATACGCTATATAAACCAATGCCTATTGAGTCGACCGGCGAGCTTAACCTATTGCAGCAAGAAATAGTAAAGACCTTGCGGCGCTTACACACCAGCTTCCAAGAATTAAAAGATCATGCCGAGCAAACCGAAGATGATCTTCGGGTCGCCTTTGATGAGATGGAGATGCAAAATATCTCTATCCGTAATGCGCGAGATGCAGCCATATCGACCAGTCAGGCAAAATCTGCCTTCTTGGCCAATATCAGTCATGAGCTTAGAACCCCTCTCAATAGTATTGATGGCTTTATCAATCTATTGTCTAGAAAGGCAAATTTAAGTGGTGAGCAGGCTCTATATGTTCAGACCATTCGTAAGTCTTCTGCGCATTTACTGGCTTTGGTCAATGATGTATTAGATTTCTCTAAGATTGAAGCGGGAAAGTTGGTATTAGATCGGCATGAATTTAACTTATATGACGCCATCTATGATGTCGCAGATATGCTCTCGCCAGTTGCCGCAGAAAAGCGCCTACGTATGGCCGTATTGTTTTATGACGATGTGCCACGTCATATCATCGGCGATGCTCTCCGACTAAAGCAAGTTTTGACCAACTTAGTAGGCAATGCTATCAAGTTTACTGACAGTGGCGAGGTATTAATTCGGGTAAGTCTCGATGACTATAAGGACAATCAGCTGATGATCGCGGTCCAAGATAGTGGCAGGGGGATATCTGCTGAAGACCAAAAGCTATTGTTCCAAAGCTTTAGTCAAGGGGACCCGTCAATCACCCGGCAATATGGTGGAACGGGACTGGGTCTAGTCATCTCCAAGCAGTTAACTAGGCTCATGGGCGGTGATATTGGTTTTTATGACAATGCTAAAGAGAACATTGCTAAGCAAGGCTCGACGTTTTGGTTTCGCATGCCGGCGCAGGTCGATGTCTTAGAGGCGGTAGATCAGGAGCATTTGCCGTTGCCAGTACTAGCGCCATTGGCAAATGCTAATGATGAGTTTCATCTACTGGCTTGGATTAATCATCCTGCCTCGATGCAGGTACTAAAAGCCAGCTTACGGGCGCTGCCCATAAATTTAACTCAAGCTAACTCATTGCCAGGAGTTTTAGAGTCATTAAAAGAGTTTGGCAATCGTTGGGACTGGGTCATTGTTGATAATGACACTCAGGACGATATGATGGCACTACTTAAGCAAATTCGCCTTCATTATCAAGGCAAGCTAGCCGTCTTTGGTTATCAGGTCAGCTCTGATCAGCGGCTGCTTGAGCGCTATCAGGCGACAGGGCTGTATGAGCCGCTAGACAAAAGCCAACTTTACCGGATGCTTGATACTCAGGCCTCAAAACAGCCACAATTAGCCCCTGAAAAACGCTGGCAAGGTATCACAGTTTTGGCAGTGGATGATCATCTTCCTAATCTACTGGTGCTAGATGCGCTATTGTCTGAGCTGGGTATCAAGGTAGTGACGGTCAATAGCGGCTTTGATGCTATAGAGCTGATGAGTAAGCAGCAAGCGGCGTTAAAGCAACAAAAAACAGACGCAACAAACGATCTAGACATTTATGACAATCACCATCAGCAATCTGATAGAACAGCTAAAAAAGGTAGTGCGTCAACTACCAATGCGCTGTTAAGTAATGACAAAAAGAATCTACAGAAAAATAGCGCTGCCACCTCTGCAAACGCTATTGAAAAACATGCCGTAGCTGAGAGGATTGATCTTATTTTTATGGACATTCAAATGCCAAGAATGTCAGGGCGAGAGGCTGCTGAACAAATCCGCAAAATCGAAGACCCAAAACACAGAACGCCAATTATCGCTTTGACAGCGCATGGGCTATCAGATGAACGCGACAGGCTAATCGCGGCTGGTATTGATGACTACATAGGTAAGCCTATTAGTCAGCCGCAGCTGCTGCAAGTATTGCAAAAATGGCTAGGTAGAACGACTGCAGGAGAGCGAGGTAACTCAAAAGGCGCTAATTTACCTATGCTAACGGCAGAGCAAGCTGGTCTAGTAGACACGCCACTTGAAGACAGCACTCAAGCAGTGCTGAATCAAGTGCGTAAGCCTAAGTCTGCGGCATTTAGTGAAAAGAGCATCGACTCAAACTTCGCATCTCCAGAATCGATAGACATGACAGATAAGACAGAAGCCTTAGAGTCGCTCCCAGTGATTGACTGGGAAGATGCGCTCACGCGCTCTGCGAATAAACCGGAGCTAGCTGCGCAACTTATCTTTATGATGGTTGATAGTATTGAACAAGAAAAGAGTGACCTCGCCCAAGCGTGGGAAGATAAAGACCGCACTCTACTGTCGCAAATCGCTCATCGTATATTGGGCGCAAGTCGCTACGCCGGTGTACCGCAGCTGCGTAAAGCCAGTCAAGATCTTGAAGACAGGTGTCTGCTCAATGTGCAACATACGACGCCAGCACAGTTTGCTATGCTTGCACCAAGTTATGAAGCATTACAAATAGCCCTAGATAACCTCTGCGATGTAGACTTATCTACCCATCCTCAGCTGAGTTATCATAAATTGAGCGAAGACGACATGACTTGGAAAATGATATAAAGGACAACCATGAGTAATGATAAAATGTCTCATTTTAAGACGCTGACTATAGAGACCAGTGATGACATCATAACCCTCACCCTTAATCGACCGAAAAAAAAGAATGCCATGAGCTTTGCCATGATGCGGGAGCTTATTGCTGCTGCGAATGATATCCGTGACAATAAAGCCATCCGCGCGGTTATTCTCACTGGCGCTGGGGACAGCTTTTGTTCAGGTATAGATTTGGGTGATCTCAATCAGCCTAAAAACCAAGCTTTCGCTCTTTGGGAGCTAATCAAGCCTTGGCAAAGTCTATTTCAGCATGCTTGTCTGGTCTGGCGCGATCTACCCGTACCCGTTATTGCAGCGCTTCAAGGGCACTGCTTAGGTGCAGGTCTGCAACTGGCTTTAGCTGCCGATATCAGAGTGGGGCAGCCAGACTGTCAGGTTGCAATCATGGAGGCCAAATGGGGACTCGTTGCCGATATGGGGTTAACTCAGTCCGCTTTAGGTGTCGTGCGCGCAGATGTGTTGAAGGAGTTAGCCATGAGTGCGCGAACTATTGATGGCACTGAAGCGCAGAGACTAGGACTGATAAGTCAGCTAGCAGACGAGCCGTTAGCCATCGCTAGGCAGTTGGCGCTAGAGATCGCATCAAGGTCACCTGATGCGGTGTTAGCGAGCAAGCGTGTCATTAATCATATGTATAGGCAGTCGCCTCTCACCTTATATCAAGAAAAGTGCTGGCAGCTCAAAATGATGCTAAGCCACAATCGCAAACAAGCCCTGAAAAAAATCAAAGAGGCTAGCACCAGCTATGGTAAACGCAAATACCGCTAGCCTTTATTAAGCGGTTGATCATGATTTGACCTTGCCTCAGGCTACATTTAGTAAATTTTATACGCTATTTTTTCTACGTCCATTAGTGTTAAATGCCCTAATGGCGTTTTATTTTTTTATAACAATCTCTTTATGAGTATGTGGTATGCCGTCTAACAAGCCAAAATATTCAAAACCCTCTGCAATTGAGCCGATTACCTCCGAACCTGCTGCAACCAATCCTAGCATTACCCCGTCCAATCAGCGAGTCCGCTCAGCAGACTTGCCTGTAGCTTGGATTATGATGCTAGGTCTAATGGTCGCCATTGGTCCTTTATCCATTGACATGTATCTGCCAGCTCTACCCTCTATGGCGGATAGCTTTGGGGTATCGACTGCATTTATCGCCAACTCTGTCCCAGCTTACTTCGTTGGTCTAGTATTTGGTCAGCTGTTTTATGGTCCTTTAAGTGACAGAGTAGGGCGAGTCAAACCCCTATATATAGGCATGAGCTTATATGTCGTAGCTTCTTTGGTCTGTGCCACAACCAATAATGAGTATGTCTTATTTGTCGGTCGAACCTTGCAGGCACTAGGGGCTTGTGTGGGAGCGGTGGTTACGCGCGCCGCCATTCGTGATCGGCTGACGGCTAAGCAGACGGCCAAAGCGTTCTCTATTATGGTACTAGTCATGGGATTGGCGCCTATCTTAGCGCCAGCGCTGGGTGCCGTATTTCTAAAGTTTTTTAGCTGGCATTCTATCTTTTGGTTTTTGATGGCCTTTGGAGTACTGAACCTGCTATTAACCAAGCTGTTTTTCTTTGAGACGCTGCGTGTAGAGGACCGCAATGCTCGACCAATCAAAGAAGTGTTTAGTCAATATTGGGACTTATTACATGACTCTCGGTTTGGCTATCCGGCGATTGGTGGTGGGCTACTAATGGGTTCAATGTTTGTCTATATCAGCGCCGCCTCTGAGCTATTGATGGATACTTACGGACTATCTGCTACCCACTTTAGCTGGATATTTGGTATGAATGCCGCAGGTTTTATAGGGCTAACGCAAATTAATCAATGGTTGACCAATCGTTTTCGGATACTAACTCTGCTGCGCACAGGCGCGATGATTCAAGTGACGGCTTCTGCAGGACTATTGACCCTTGGCGCGTTGTTTGGTCAAGAAGCTTGGCTACCTCTGGTATTGGTATGTATTTTCTTTTGTATTGCAGGTCTAGGGCTTACCCAGCCCAACGCTTCAGCGATTGCCCTAGCTTTTCAGCGTCACCGCGCCGGAATGGCAAGTGCCCTTCAAGGCTCGCTTATGTTCTCTGTCGGTATCTTTGGTGGTCTGCTATTAAACTTATTCCCTGTAAACCCTGTATTAAAGCTGGGGATAACCATGTTTGTATTGATGAGCTTGGGCTGCTATTTAATCTGGCAGATAGACAGTCGCTTGGATTTGGATAATGTGGATTAAATCCTTATATATTGTCCTACGTAAAATAGAGTTAATACATATTATTATACATTAGCATAATGTTAATAAAATCTTATGGTTAACCCTATTCAAAACTACTATATAAAAGAATAGCTGGTATAAATTTACTGACTAGAAGTCATGAGCTGACTGAGGTGGCGGTAAATTTATACCAGCGACTTTGTGCCGAATCTAAAATAGACTGGTGATATCTTGTTGGCTATGTGATCCTAAAAAGAGGTTTCAGAATCGTGTAAAATTCCTTTTAGCTTCGCTGCGGTAACTTTAAGCTAAAACACCTATCAAAATAACAATAATTTAAAAAAAATAGACAGTCTAGCTTGATAATAAATTAAAAGACATTAGTTTAATAAATTTTAATTAGCTGTATTGCTTACTGTGTTTAATATAATTTAATAATTCGTTAAAACCAACTTTTCAATAAGAGAGTAGGTACTAAGAATAGTGTCTAACAGCTTATGATTCTCCTTTAATTACACATTAGATTTTTAAAAAATACTAGACTGTATTTCTAGTATCTTTCTTTATAAGAGAATATTTAATATAAACCTTTGTTTACTATAATGGCATTAATATTTATCACACATTTTTTATGTGGAATAAGATTGATTCCGAAAAGTTACGATATAATAATAATTTGTTTGCTTTATGTTTTATATTAAATTATGATATAAAAATCAGGTGCTTGCTATGAAGGTTCTTATTATCTTCATGGTAGTGTAACTTAGCATTAAATAAAACAGTTTGGCTATTCATTGGCTATTATAATTTCCCTATTTTTTAGTTTAAGTTTGCTTGTAAGTTGGCTTTACCAATATTTTGATATTTAATTACAATATAATTCTTTATAAACTATTTGATTTAAAAGTTATATAAAAATAGATTAGGCATAATAAGTTGCTTAAATAAATATAAAACTTCACCCACCATTTAACCCATTAATATTCAAAACCACAATTTATTCGTTTATTTAACGTCAGTAATTCATGCGTCTTTTATTTATTAGTTTTATTAAACTTAGTGATAAAAAATAGTTAATTGTTGATTGGATGAACGGATAGCAAGGAGTAGTATGAGAACTATATACAAGGCATTACCATTTGTATTAGGGGTAAGCTTATTTGGTTGTGACCAAAAGCTGCAAACCGAAGAACAGTCTACAGTTAGTAAAGAACAAAACAGCTCAGAGACTGATTTTGTCAGTGAGTTACCCGACTCGGCGCCTGTAGTGAAAGTGGGTACTGAAGCAAACTACGCCCCTTATGAATTTAAAGATGAGTACGGCAATGTTACCGGATTCGACTTAGAGCTTATTCGTGCTATCGGCGAAGATCAGGGATTTAAAGTTGAAGTTTATAACGATCCTTGGAATGAGCTATTTGATAATTTAGATAGTAATAGCCGCGATATGATTGCAGCAGGGGTAACTTACAGCAAAGAGCGATCTGGTAAATATTTATTGTCTGATGATTATGCCCCGCTTCCTTCTACACTAGTTTATCTTGATGATACTTTAAATATCCAATCATTAGATGGTATCAATGGCCTACGAGTAGGGGTGCTGAGTAACTCTGCACCGTATCGGCTCTTTACTGAAAATGACTATTCCCTCAAATCTTTAGAGCAGTATCCAACGACTTTTTTGGCAGTACAAGCTATGGCGCAAGATAAGGTTGATGTCGTCGCTGGCGACTCAGGGGTACTGCGCTATACCATGAATGATTTACCAACGCTAAACCCAAAGTACTTTGATTATGAAAGCTTGAGTGATAATGGCGCGCGAAAAGTATTTTTAGTAGACAAAGAGCAACCTGAACTTCTTCACAAAGTTAATTTAGGCCTTGAGGGGCTAAAAAATAATGGTAAGTATGGTGAACTTACGACGAAGTGGTTTGGTAAAGATTTAACAAAAAACTCGCAAGCGCAACAAAAGATGCTTGATAAAAACTCTGTGGCTCAAGCGCAATAGACCATCCTATCGTAAAGATACGGATTAGGTTTGAACTCATTAATATATTAAAAGGAACGAGCTATGGCTGTTGCCATGAAAAACAATAACTCGCGCTATCGTAGTCTGATTTTATCAATTGCAGTCTTTTTAGCGCTCATTGGTGTCTTGCTTGCTTTTACGTTTTATACGTCAAGTGTCTTAGAGCGCAATACGGCATTAGTTAATGTGTCAAATAAGACAGCAAATAATGCTCAAGCTGTTATTAAAGACCTGTTTGATTTGCAAAGTAGTGTGGGTGAACATATTAATTCCCCTCACCAGAAGCGCGTTAGAGAAAGGTTGGCAGCCAACGCTAATGATATCGATCAACTATTAAGTGGCATGGATAGTGGGGCTGATTATGTAGAAGGTCATGCCCAAAATATTCCAAAAATTAATACTGAAACTGGGTTAGCCCAACTTAAAGAGGTTCAAAACGATTGGAATAGACTAAAGCCACGTATTGAAGCTTATCTTGAAGGAGCTGATGATATTCGTGTCGATTCATCAGATGAGTTGTCTTTGGCCTATGAGCAAGCTAAAACATCAAGCCTACGAATGAATGATGCCCTAAATTCACTCACTAAAGAAGTATATGAAGACACCAAGCAGCAAGCAAATACTATTCGCTTAATCCAGATTTTGGGTGTGGCAGCAATTCTTGCCTACTTTATTATATTTGTATTCTTCTTTGTGCGTCGTCTACGTGAGTCAGATGCAGAAGCGCTAGAAGCTCGCCGTGAGACTCAAGAAATCATGCAAACGGTTAATACAGGACTTTTCCTATTGGATAAAGACCTTAATATCGGTCAACAGCATTCAAAAGCTTTATCCAATATTTTAGGTACTGAGCGTTTGGCGGGTGAGAACTTTACCAATGTCTTACGTGGCAGACTCTCTGAAAAAGATTTGAGTACTACCCGTCAGTTTATTGAGCAGCTGTATAACCCTCGCGTAAAAGAAAAGCTGGTCGATGACTTAAACCCGCTACATAAGGTCATGCTCCACAATAATTCTCCTGAACAAGTCAGTGATAACCGTTATCTTGACTTTAAGTTTTCACGAGTTTATGAAGGCAAAGACATCGCTAGGATTTTGGTTAACGTTAATGATGTCTCTGATGCGGTTCGCTTAGAACAACGCTTAGAGCAAGAGCGCGCCCAAAGTGACATGCAGATTGAGATGCTGGCGACAATCTTGAATGTAGAGCCAAAGATTATTAACGACTTTATCGTTAATACCAAGCTACATATCGACAGAATGAATAACATCTTGAAAAATCCAGGCAGCAACCAGTTTGAGCTTGAGTCAAAGCTCAACTCTATCTATCGTGAGATGCATAGCTTAAAAGGGGAGGCGTCGGCTCTAAAGCTACACTCCTTTACTAAGATTGCCTCCGATGCAGAAGATCAGCTACATGGTATGCAAAACCAAGGCAAGCTATCTGGTAACGACTTCTTGCCTCTAGCGGTACACCTAGACGAATTATTAAACCTCTCTAACACTATTGAGACGTTAGGTGAGCGTATCAATCAATCCTCTCCTGCAGCAGCAGCAAGTCGTCAGAGTGGTGTTGCTACTAGATCGGCCAATGCTACTGAACAGTTTGCTAGTAACCGTTCAGCGAGTAGTGCGCTTCATAGCTCAGCGGTAAGCGCAAATGAAGAAGATGCAAGCTTGACAAAATACTATCAAGAGTTTGCCCAACAAATTGCTGATAGACAACAAAAGCAGGTTCAGCTTGAGACTAAGGGATTAAAGTCATCAATCATTCCCGATAGCCTAAGCCAAGTGGTCAAAGAGATAAGTATTCAGCTGTTAAGAAACGCTATTGTTCATGGTATAGAAACACCTGCTGAACGTGAAGCTGCTGGCAAATCTGCTACTGGCCACATTCAACTTACTGTTGAAAATATCGATCAGAGCTTAGTGATGACTTTGAATGATGATGGTCAAGGCATTGATTACGAGACTATCCGTGCACGCTTGGTCGCTTTGGAACGATATAGCCAAGAGCAGGCCAATGATTTAAATCAAGATCAGCTATTATCTGAGCTCTTTTCTTCAGGGTTCACCACGAGACAGAGTGCTGATGAAGATGGTGGCCGAGGTGTTGGCTTGGATATCATCAAAGAGCGAGTTCAGGAGCATCAAGGTCATCTTAATGTAAGCTCAGATCAAGGCAAGATGACACGCTTTGTTATTACCCTGCCCCTTCAATAGAGGCAGGTGTTAACAAGGTATACGATAGAATTAACTGAGGATAAAATATTACGATGTTTAAATTAATGGTAGTCGATGACTCTAATATCATTCGTAATCGGATTCAGCGCGCATATAACTCAGAGCAGTTTATGCTCGTGGCAACGGCGACAAGTGGTGTGGATGCGATCGAAAAATTCAATACCCATCGTCCTAATGTGGTGACCATGGATTTGACCATGCCGCATATGGATGGTCTTGAATGTATTGAGAAAATTGTAGCAATTGATCCAGAGGTCCGTATCTTGGTCGTGTCCGCGTTATCCGACAAAGCCACGGGTATTGAAGCTCTATCTCTTGGGGCAAGTGGATTTTTGACCAAGCCATTTTCTGAAGAAGAATTGGTAGAAGCGCTTGACGAATTAGTACAGGATTGATTATGAAAGAACAAAAGCTACAAATATTTGTGGATATTGTAAAACACTACTTTGATCAATTTACGACTGAAGAGTTGGTTATAGATACCCCTTACTTGCTTGAGAACAAACAACCTCGAATACATGACTATTCAGGTGTTATTGGTATCTCAGGGGCACAAAAAGGTGTGGTCTATTTTACCGCTACTAGAGCGCTGCTAGATGGTATATTAGACAGTATGGGAGAGACCGATAAATGCGAAGATAATTATATCGATCTTGCTGGTGAGGTGGCCAATACTATCTCAGGAAATGCTCGTAAAGAGTTTGGCGCGGAGTTTCATATCTCAGTACCCTTTGTCTTTAAAGGCTCACCGCAGAGCGTTATTCTTCCTAAAGCAGGGCACTCATTTATTATTCCAATTACATGGCAGTCGCAGCAAGGCGAAATTGTTGTATGTCTACAAGACTAGACTCTTATTAATACTTGGAAAGTAGAAGATTATGGTTAAAGCCGAAAAATTAGGGGTGTTTGTCAACTCTGTCGCCGCATTTTTCTCGCAAATTGGCGAGACATTGACAGACATTGACACCCCGTACTTGCATGATAACGCCTCTCCTATAGGCTACGACTATAGTGGCGTTATCAAAATTACTGGTCCATTACAGGGTAGTGTCTACGTCAGTGCACCGAGTACCATGCTGCGCTCCTTACTCACAGTAATGAATGAGCCTGATAGCTCCTTAGCTATTATGAAGGATTTGTTAGGGGAGATTGCCAATACCGTCTCGGGCAATGCGCGGACGGAGTTTGGGTCAGATTTTGTGATTTCTCCCCCTCAAGTCGTTGATGGCGTGCCCAGTCATGCGTTTTTGCCTAAAGAGCGCCGAAGCTATATTATTCCGTTTCATTGGCATGGCAGTAATGCGGTAATAGGTATCTGTATCGCGTAGAATGGATAAACAATAGCCATGCGTTTGGCAAATTTTGTTAGACAATTCGCTAAAAGTGGGTTGTTTAATGGCAATCTTGACCGCGCGTAAATTTAGTAGTCTATGATAGGTCGTTTATGCTATAATTCTACCGATTAACTATTGATTATAGTAAACAGTTGGTCGATTATCGATTAATCATTGCTAAATCAATAATTAACTCACTAAGAGAGATGAAGCCTCATTACCTAATGGGGCTTTACTATTCTTAAATTAACGGAAATTATAGTTAAGTATTATCTTAAATAATTTTCACCAACCAATGACACACACATCACCATAAAGAATTACTGGGTGTTCGTTGATTTGACTAATTTGCTGTCCTCTTTAATGAGCGACAATAGCAGATGCGTGTCGATGAATCGGTAATTTTGTGATGTGGAGGCATAACCCATCTTAAAGGATAAATGAACATGGCAACTCAAAACCCAACACAAATCGCAATGCGTGATTTGCTACAAGCAGGCGCTCACTTTGGTCACCAAACTCGCTTTTGGAACCCAAAAATGGGACCTTACATCTTCGGTGCTCGTAACAAGATTCATATCATTAACCTTGAGCATACGGTTAAAGCATTCAATGAAGCGTTAACTTACGTAAACAACCTAGCAAGTAAGAAAAACAAAGTCTTATTTGTGGGTACTAAACGTGCGGCAAGCGGTATCATCCGTGAGCAAGCTCAACGCGCTGGCATGCCTTATGTTGATCACCGCTGGCTTGGTGGTATGTTGACTAACTGGAAAACACTTCGTCAGTCAATCACTCGTCTAAAAGAGCTTGAAAAGCAATCAGAAGACGGTACTTTCGCTAAGCTTACTAAGCGTGAAGCGCTAGAGCGTACCCGTGATATGGAAAAGCTTGAGCGTTCACTTGGTGGTATTAAAGATATGGGCGGCCTTCCTGATGCTATCTTCGTTGTTGACGTGGACCATGAAGCTATCGCTATTAAAGAAGCCAAAAACCTAGGTATCCCAGTTATCGGTATCGTTGATACTAACTCAAACCCAGATAACGTTGATTATGTTATCCCAGCAAACGATGATGCTATTCGTGCAGTAACTTTATACGTTACTTCAATCGCTGATGCGATCATCGCGGGTAAAGAGTATGCACAAACTCAAGCAGGCGGCGCGCCAACAGAAGCTGCGCCAGCAGCCGAAGCTAATGAGTCAGCAGATGCAGCTACTGAGCAGTCAACAGAAGCGTCAGCTGAAGCTCAAGCCGATCTATAATTAGTCAGTAAGCCGATTAGCAAGTCGGGTGGTCTAATCGCTTAGCAGTATGAATAAGCTGTTAGGCCTTAAGCCACTCGAACGTTAATTGTGACTACTGATCTGGTGGTTATTGATTGAAGTACTGTTAATTTAACTGTTATTAAACTAAGTACTATTAATACAGTAAGCCACGTTTTTATACGTTATGATGGGCATGATATAGGTAACTTATCATGCCTTGTCATTAATAGGTCATTAAGTAATTTTATACTTTGTAGTGCGCTTATCGCTAGCTATAGGGTTTAATTAGAAGAGCCAACGTGTGCAGTCAGTTAGCAGATATATCGCGCTCTTAATGACAGCCATATCAGTATGAAAAAACACTGTATACAATAATAGATATATTGATGCTATTGTTCGATTGCTTTTTAATGAGTAGCGCTCAAAGCTAACAGCGCTTAACTTAAATGGTGTAAACAGTACAAATATTGCATAGTTGCGATGGTTTATCCCCGAACTGCTATGTATCCCACATGATTTAAGCAATCTAAATCACCTAAGTAGCATCTCCCTTATTCTTCATAACAAAACAGAGGTATTCTCATGGCACAAATTTCTGCCAAATTAGTAAAAGAATTACGTGATCGTACAGGTCTTGGCATGATGGAGTGTAAAAAAGCACTTGAAGAGACTAATGGCGACGTCGAAATGGCGATCGACAATCTTCGTAAGTCTGGTCAAGCTAAAGCCGCTAAAAAAGCGGGTAATATCGCAGCTGATGGTGCTATCATCATCGCGCAAAACGACAAAAAAGCATTGCTATTAGAAGTCAACTGCCAAACTGACTTTGTTGCTAAAGATGCAAACTTCACTGCATTTGCAGAAAAAGTTGCTGATCTAGCTTTAGAAAATGACACTACTGATGTCGCTAAAATTGCTGAACTTCCTTATGGCGATGGTCAAAGCGTTGAAGAAGCTCGCGTGGCATTGGTACAAAAAATCGGTGAAAACATTCAAGTTCGCCGTGCCGAAACTATCGAAGGTGATAACCTTGCCTCATACCGCCATGGCCTACGTATCGGTGTGGTCGTGTCTTTCGAGGGCGGCAATGAAGAGACTGGTAAGAGCTTAGCGATGCACATCGCAGCCTTCAACCCAGTAGCAGTTGATGATACTGACGTTCCAGCTGACGTACTTGCTCGTGAAAAAGATATCATCGAAGCCAAAGCTCGTGAGTCTGGCAAGCCTGACAACATCGTTGAGAAGATGATCGAAGGTGGTCTTCGTAAATACCTAGACGAAGTAACGCTACTACGTCAACAGTACGTTATGGATAACGACAAAAAAGTCGGTGATGTATTAAAAGCTGACGGCGTAAAAGTACTTGGCTTCAAGCGTCTGGAAGTAGGCGAAGGTATTGAGAAAAAGCAAGAAGACTTCGCTGCTGAAGTTGCTGCGGCTCAAGCATCAGCTAACAAGTAAGCGCTTTATTAATTAAAGCTGATATAAAAAACCCACGATTATCGTGGGTTTTTTTATGTTGGCGAGCTTTTATTAAAAAAGGCTGATAGTCGTTAAGCCCAATGAAGTCTATAGAGTATCTAGGATGGTTTATACAGCCTAAGCCATTTATTAATTTAGCTGTTTAGCCACTTTATAACTGCTAGCCTATAAATGTAGCTTTGTCACTCAATTACCATGACATGGCAGATATTTAGTGATGATGGTGTGTTGGCAATGGCATAAAAAGGCCAACTTAATGATAAGTTGGCCTTTGCTTGCAGAGTATTGAATCAGATTTATTCTACTATAAATAGCAGATTAGCGGGGGTGGTTAACGCAGAGCATTATAAGCGGAGTTGGCATAGCTGGCACTGTTTCCTGAGCCAACGTTGTTGTTCATCGTGGCATAGCTAACCGGCTGCACATTATAGCTGCTATTATTAGAGGGTGTGTTGGTGCTACCAGTCATCAGGCCTGAGTCGTTCTTATACAGACTATGGTAGCGACTCATGACATTTTTGACATAGTTGCGTGTCTCACGAAATGGGGGAATACCGCCATATTTATCAACGTTACCCTCACCAGCGTTATAGCCTGCAACCGCGTATTCAACATTGTTATTAAAACGGCGTAATAACCAAGCGATGTACTTGGCAGAGCCTTCGATATTTTCGGCTGGATTCCACGGATTTCTGACAGAAAAGCGCCGCGCAGTAGCGGGCATCAGCTGCATCAGTCCCTGCGCGCCTACAGGAGAGCGGGCATTGGGGTTAAAGGCTGACTCAGTATGCATCATGGCTTTCATTAGGCCAGGATCAATGCCGTGTCGATTGGCAGAAGTACGAATCAGAGCATCGTAAGCATTACGCGAAGCGCTTTTACTTGCTGCGCTACTACCATAGCTGCTGCTAGCCCCATTATACATTTTAGAATCTGGGTAGTAAGTGACCTTAACCTTCTTGGTAAACTTCTCAAAGTTACCACTTGGGTTGACATTGGTTAAGAGTACTTGACCGCTTTGGTCTTTATAAATGTACATCTCTCCAGCTTGAGCACTAGCCATAGCGGTGATCGATAGGGTAGCAAAGAGGCTAATTCTAGGGATAAGTAAATGATTAGAGCGTACTCGTGCAAAACGGCGGCGAAGTATAGTCATAGGATTATCACTTATTAGGATTAGTACAATAGTGTCCGAGCGATCAAAACAGTAACATTATAGTTATCGGTTGGGATTAACGGGGATAAGAGGTAATAGTGAGTAATGAAATAACGCCTTCATATTCTGCTAATCATGAAAGAGTCGTAAAGTAGTCGTGTCAAATGGCAATAAGAGCGAAGGTAAAATATTGAAAATATTTACGATACCAGCGATATAGGAACATAAAAAATGAACAATACTTAAGACTCATTAATGATCCAATTTAGGCAAAATAAATATCTAAATCTCCCCATAGTTTAAGCATAATATACCATAAAAATTGACTTTTTTGCCAACCGACTGTCCTTTCAAAATGTCTACTAGCCATGTCAAAAGTCCCCTCAGAAGTCGAGACTGTAGCTAATACCAGTCGATTCAAGATTGCCGCTATTTAAGATAGTGACATAGCGGTGATAAAGATGGGGACCCAGACGGCGGTAATTAAACCATTAACAGCAAGTCCAAATGCAGCGTAACGACCTGCAGTTGTACTGATCTGCCAAGCTTCTACCGTGCCGAACGCGTGCGCGGTTAGCCCTAATGCCAAGCCCTTAGCTCGATCATCTTCTACTCGGCGAAATAAAAAGCGAGCGACACCTGCGCCCAGTAAGCCCGAGACGATAATAATAAGATTGGCCATAGCTAGAGGAGCTTTGATAATAGCGGCCACACTAAGACCAATAGGTGTCGTTACAGAACGTGTCGCAAAAGCCAAAAAGGTCTCGTGACTCATTGAAAATAAATAAGCCATACCCATAGGCAATAGTGCCCCTATGACGGTCGCTAAAGCAATGATAACCGATAGGCGCTTAAGCGGTAATCCTTTAAAATTCATCGCGGCTAAAGGAATAGCTAGTAATACGGTCACATAGCCTAGTAGGTGGTCAAAGACGGGCTTGGCGACTTGATAGTAGGCTTCATAATCCCACTGCAGGATGAATAAAAAGAGAATCACCAGCACCATGGCAGTAATGACCATCGGTAAACCAGGGATTCTCTTGGCCATTATCCGCGCAATAACGTGGGCGATAAGCGTTAAGATAAATGCAGCAATGGTCGATAATAATACTGAAGACTGAGCAATCATCATTGCTGCTCCTCCTGCGAAGGTTGGGAGATATCGTCTAGGCTATGCTTAGAAGCTTGAGAGGACTTGATTGTACTAGTAGAGCTGTGGCCGTTAGATTCAGTATTAGCATCTAGATTATGAGTAGCAGCCGCAGTAGCGTCTTCAGCCACGGGATTCAACCAGCGGTTAGCGAGCCGCGCAAAGCCCCATAATGGTATCAGCGTACTGACAATAATAGTGATTACAATACCCCAAAATTCATCGCCAAGCGCAAATAATAGCAATCCTGCACCCGCAGATACCGGTAAAAATGCAAAGCCACTGTCTACCAGCAAGGTGTTACTGGCCTGAGTCAGCCACTGCGGCAACCCTATGGTAAACCGCCATACCATGAGAATGACAAACATAACAATAAGACCTACGATATTGGCTGCACTAGCGATGCCAAAAGCTTGGCAAACAATCACCGCCCCTTCACGCACGATAATGACTAACGCTAAGGTAAGTACAATCGCGATTGGTAGTGACAAAGACGGTGTAGGGTGATGCGGTGGGCTAGTATTGGTCGTGGTCTTAGCAGCAGGCATGTTTCATCCTTGAAGGATAGATAATAAAAGAATAAACGCAATAGCAGTAGGCTTTTATGAGGGGGTAAGCGCTTATATCTATGATAGAGTCGGTTATGATTAATGGCAATAGCTCAGCCGTGGTTTTAGGGGTGTTTTAATAACTTATCTTCTAGGCAGTGGACCAAATAGAAGAGCAGAGGGATAAAGGATGATACTAGCAAAGCTAATGCCCCAATTCTATGAGAGTCATAGAATGAGGAAAAAAGCTGAACCGGTTTGTCGTGACAAGAATAGAATAGTCTACTTGCTTGAGTCGAATCCTTGTTATAGTCAATCCATTTTAGATTTGACACAAAATCGCTGGAATAGGTCTACGCTCGCCTCAGTCATCTTATGACTTCTAGCCAGTCGAATTATATCAGCGACTCTTTTACATATCAGTTTTAAATAGGATTAACCATAAGTATAGCTATTATACTGATGATATACGGCAGCTATCTTCCTCTATTGCCTCAATTCATAAAAAAACCTATTAAATCATATATCTATTAAGGCACAAATTGCAATAAAAATGGCATTGGCTACTCTCTAGTCGATCATAGCCAATGCCTACCCTAACGATGTTCAGTAGTCGTGAGGGTTATCTACTAATAGGGTCATCAAAGTGAGAGGGTAGCTCCGCTGAGATGTCTCCTTCCTCACTTAGCTGTTGGCTGTCTTCTTGGGCGGCTTGGATTTCTTTTTCAAAAGGCTCTAAAGTGGGCATTAGTAGTGTCGCTTGGGCAAGCGGTAAGACATCTAGTGGTGAATACCCCGCTTGACCCAATAGCTGCTTGAGCTTATCACTTTGCAGGCGAATGGTAAGCCGCTCGTGGCCTGTCTCGTCATAGCTCTCTTCTTCAATGACGCCCAATTCGTATAAAGCATTTTTGAGCTGACCAGCACCAAACGGCAGGGTCAAGTTAAAGACGGTCAGAGTACCGGTTAACAACTGCTGCACAGCCATGGATAACTGTTCCATACCTAGATTGGCTTTTGCCGAAACATAGACGCGGCTAGGCTTATCTTTTTCCGCGTAGCCAATATGCGCAGGTTCATCGGTTAGATCAATCTTGTTATAGACATTAAGTACTGGCACATCATTATTAATCTCTGCCAGCACGTTTTTGACGGCGGTAATCTGTTCATGCATATCAGGACTGGCTGAGTCAATCACATGCAGTAGCAAGTCAGCCTCTAGTGTCTCTTCAAGCGTCGCGTGGAAAGACTCCACCAACTCATGCGGCAAGTGGCGAACAAAGCCTACTGTATCGACCAATACGACGCGGCCCACACCTTGCCAGTCGAGACGGCGCAGCGTAGGGTCTAGCGTGGCAAATAGCTGGTCGGCAGCGTAGATATTCTCATCGACCAAGCGATTGAATAGGGTAGACTTACCCGCATTGGTATAGCCGACCAGCGAGATGGTCGGTACATCAGACTTTTGCCGTTTGGCTCGACCTTGCGCTCGAGTCTGCTTGACCTTTTCAAGCTTGGTCTTAAGCTGGCTGACACGGGTCTGGAGTAAGCGGCGGTCAGTCTCAAGCTGAGTCTCACCAGGACCACGTAGGCCAATCCCGCCTTTTTGACGCTCCAAATGCGTCCAACCGCGAACAAGACGAGTCGATAAGTGATTAAGCTGAGCCAGCTCCACCTGCAGCTTACCTTCGTAGGTTCGGGCGCGCTGAGCAAAGATATCCAAAATGAGTCCGGTACGGTCCAGTACTCGGCATTGAACCAATGTCTCTAAGTTGCGCTCTTGGGAGGGGGAGAGGCTATGATTAAAGATGACGATATCGGCTTCATGCTCGCGTACCAGCTCTGCAATCTCTTGCGCCTTTCCTGAACCGACAAAATACTTGGCATCAGGCTTGAGCCGTGAGCCGGTCACTAAATCTAAGCGCTGCGCGCCTGCAGAGTCGACCAATAATTCAAACTCTTCAAGATCATCTGGGTCCTGAATTTGCCGAATGTCTAAATGAACCAATATGGCACGCTCGCCACCTTCGTATCGATCAAAATATTCCAATGAATGTCACCTGTGTAAGTTAAAAGTTGAATGTGCTTAAGACTTAATGTAGTTAAAAGTATAAGAGGTAAAAAGTAAATATAAAGGTAATGTGGGAGCTTGTAGTTTGACTGTAAGAACGAATAATTACTAGAGAATAAGGGTATTAATGACTATAGACAATAGATGGTATTTTATTGTCAGTACCCTGTTACTATGGGGGCAAAGCTAAAATATTAAATACTTGGCGAATAATCTTTAGAATAATCAAAGAATTAAATAATTAAGAAATGAAAATAATAACGGTCCTCTTTATGCTTAGAGTCTCGGCAAATCTTGCTCTTAGACTAAGCTGCAATAAGTATATAGTCATATTTAGATACAACTTAGAGGGCGCATGTCATCAGTTTTCTATCGAATTGTCATCTGATAGACATACGAGTTTTTCATACTTTTGCTATATTCACTAATCCCAAGAGCAGGCATATGGTAGAGATTATAGCTCAATTATCACACCAGTCGGCAAGCCACTCCTTTAATGATCGTCATAGCCCAAAGTCGCTGTTGTTGCCGCATGGTATGGTCTGTCGATATGTCGATGGGCAAACGGAAGCGATCTTAGTCCCGTCAAGTGACAATGAGGTAGCGCATAGGGACAGTGTTAAAGACAGGAGTGAGGATTTATTAAGGCGCTCACAAGAGCTGTTATTGACTTCGCCCAATTTGGCCAGTGCAACCGCCCCCGTCAGTATGGATCAGGCTTTCTCAGCGCTTAGATGGGATGGTAGTCAGTTATTACATGAAGCCAAAAGACTCAGAACCCATTGCTTCACTAGCAGCTTTGGTGCTGTCTTCGAAGGTGATCTAGATAGTGATGAATATGATGAAGCATGCCTGCATATTATCTTGCAGGATAAAGGTAAGGTCATAGCCACGGCGAGAGTGTTAGACAGTCAGCGTGCGGCCTTGCTGGGCAGGTTTTATAGTGAAAATGAATTTTATCTAAGCCCCTTACTCAAGCATTATCCCTACCAAATCTTAGAGGTGGGCCGTACTTGTATTCATCCTGAATATCGAAATGGTAAAGTATTGCGTCAATTGTGGCAGGCTATTACTCATATCGCCAAATATTTAAAAGTTAATGCCTTTATGGGGTGCTGCTCAATCCCGATTGGGGCGGGAGATGTTGATGGTTGGCTTCGCCAGCTTGATCGCGCCCCTAAGCTAACTATTAAACCCAAATACCGCTTACCCGCCACACTACTGAGCACTGATATCGCCATTCCGCCGCTACTGAGCACCTATCTGAAGATGGGCGCTAGTGTCTCTGAGCAAGCCTGCTTTGATCTGGACTTCCACTGCGCTGATGTATTGGTCTGGCTACCCTTTGAGCAAGTCAATCCGCGCTATCAGCATCTCTTATAAGCGCTCGCAAAATATCGCTGACTGTTATCATGCACTTGTTATTAAGCTATCTTTAATCCTATCGCAATATCTATGTCTCAGTGAACGAATCGTCACTGGGATTAAAGTTTTGTTATACTAATCATCTTTTACATTTGGTATCTGACATAAATTATAAAAATAGGTAAGTTTAATGGCTGTCGTTGCCAGTGTAATGAGTAGTCTGCAATCTTGAGACGACTTTGCCCTAATCGTTAGGGTCATTAATAGCAGTATCGACAATACCATTGGTAAGAGTTTAATTGATAGCACTATAATCGGCAGGACAGTGGACAAGGGAACATTATGGGTAAGGCAATGAGAAAACTAGCACTCGCAAAACAGCTCAATCGTGGTAAGAAAGTCAGTGGTATGATGCGGACTATGGCAGGTGGTTACCGCGCTGCCTCTAAGATTGGCGCTTGGCAAGAACCCCCTCGTGAGATTCTACCGAAATATATTCAGGCCTTTTGCGGTAAGATGGCAGGGTCATTCGGTGTCAATATCGTAGAAGTTGAGCCTGTGCCGCAAACGCATGCACTTTGGGCATCAAATCATATCTCTTGGATGGATATCCCAGTGATAGGTAGCGTGAGTCCAGCATTCTTTTTATCGAAAGCAGAAGTCGCTGACATGCCTATCTTTGGCCGTTTGGCTAAGGCTGCAGGTACGCTATTTATCAAGCGCGGTTCAGGGGATGCTGACTCGGTCGCGCAGCAGATGACGACCTTTTTGCAAAAAGGCTATTCCATTTTATTTTATCCAGAAGGTACTACCACTGACGGCACACGTATCAAAAAGATTCATGGCAAGCTATTACAATCAGCTATTGATGCTGGCAAGCCAGTTCAACCTATCGTCCTGTGTTATGTCAATAGTGATGGCGAGCTTGATGATAAAGTCCCATATTTTGGCGGCTTGACCATGAAAGAAAGCTTGCTGCAGATTATGGATAGCTCAGCAGTCACCGCCTATGTCCTACCTCTAGAACCGCTAGCTACCAGTGGAAAGACCAAAGCAGCCCTTACTAAGGAGCTACAGGAGCGGATGCAAGAGGGGCTTAAAACTCTGCATAGCCGAGTATTAAAATCAGAGTCTGAAGGTGTGCCCAGTCCTACTAGCTCAACTGCTGAGCAAAGATTAAAGCAGCCGGCATAAAAGGTGGTTAGTTAAAACGAGTTTGATAAAAGAGTAGGCTAAAGGCCTATAGATGAATGACTTAAACTAAAAAGCGGGCGCTCAGATGAGTGCCCACTTTTTTGGTTCTATTTTTGGGTCCTAGCTTTGACGGCTAGTTTTTTAGGTTAAGGAGAAGGGTTGGGTTGCTTTGCGTGAACCTCATCAATAGCTGCTAACACATCTTTACTTAGGGTTAAATTAATACTATCGATGTTGGATTTAAGCTGCTGAATGGAGGTTGCCCCAATGATATTGGCGGTCACAAAATGACGAGAGTTTACGAATGCTAATGCCATCTGTGCCATATCCAGTCCTGCGTCGCTAGCAATTTTAGCATATTGTTCAGTGGCCCATTTGGCCTGATCATTAGTATATCGCTCAAAGCGATCATATTTGGTAAGTCTTGCTCCTTCAGGGCGCTTACCA
The DNA here is from genome assembly GCF_004335015.1 of Psychrobacter pygoscelis. Taxonomy (GTDB): domain Bacteria; phylum Pseudomonadota; class Gammaproteobacteria; order Pseudomonadales; family Moraxellaceae; genus Psychrobacter; species Psychrobacter pygoscelis. The sequence goes on along the minus strand of NZ_RQRU01000002.1, from coordinate 219,569 downwards.
CCGAGGTATTTACCTGATAACACACCAAATCCCAATGGCGAGTAAGCAAGCAGACCGACATTCTCTCGATGTGAGATTTCAGCCAACCCCACTTCATACAATCGATTGAGTAAACTATAAGGATTTTGCACGGTAATAGGGGCGGGTAGATTATTTTTATCCGCCTCCCATAGATAACGCATCAGCCCCCAAGGGGTATCATTGGATAAACCGTACGCGCGAATTCGACCTTTTTTTATCTCATTGTTCAAGGCTTCTATGGTCTCCAAAAACGGCGTAAGATCGCTTAAATCTTGCTCCGCCATCTCTTCTGTATAGCCCCGAGTGCTAAAGTAGTTGGTCTGACGTTCTGGCCAGTGCAACTGGTAGATATCAATATAGTCAGTCTGAAGCCGCTGTAAATTACCATCTATTGCTTCACTAATGTGTTTGGCGTTAAAGCGAGTATTGCCACTGCGTAAGAAGCTCATGGGCGATATCTTACTGGCCAGTACTATCTCATCACGGCGACCTCTCGATGCCAGCCAGCTGCCTATAAAGCGCTCAGTATCCCCTTGCTTGTCCTCATCCGGCGGTGAAGGGTACATCTCGGCAGTATCCCAAAAGTTAACACCCTCTGATAAAGCAAAGTCCATCTGTTCATGCGCTTCGGTCTCAGAGTTCTGCTGGCCCCAAGTCATCGTACCAAGACAGATTTTAGATACCTTGTCCCCAAGTTGGGGCAGTTGATTATATTTCATAATTCGCTCTAGTTATGATAGTTGCTAACTATTATAAGAGCCACTATTGGGTGAGTATAGTAAATTTACCCAATCATGACACAGGTGATGATAAGAGCTTAGTTTAGACTTAATCGAAAATAAAGCAGATACAAATAAGTTCAGGCGCGATACTGGTATCAATTATTCTAGCTTGCTGCAAGCATGCTGATAGATGCTACAAAAAATCCACGCCAGTACGTTGTATGGTTGTTATAAAGAATTAACTACGATACAAAAGGAGGATGTTAACCAAGCAGTGTAATATTTAAGAAGTTACGAAAAGCAAGGCCGTCGAAAGCTACATAATCAGTACTTTTGTTATCAATAAGGGTTATATGCTTATCAGTCGCAAGGACTATAGTAGGTTACAAAAGTCTAATCATCACAACTAATACTGAATGATGATATTAACTATGACAAGATGAGCTATCAAATATTTTAAAGTTTAATTAATAAACGATAATCATGCCTACTATAGTTTTACACTGATAAAAACTATTGATGACTATACTGGTTGGCTTGTTTGTCTAATTAAATATTCACAAGGTTGATATTTAAGTCAAGTTTAGCCAGTTAAAATAATAGATCATAATTATATAAAGTCACGCATGAATTAGTAAACATAATTATTAATATAATATGTATGTTATTATAAACTATACTAATAATATTAAGAATAGACGGTATAAATAAATATATTAAAGGTTTATTCTTCTGCAAAAATCTAGTAAATTACGAAATTGATTACTTAGAAGATAAAACAGGTGTTTTATCTGTTGAGAAGTTCTTTCAACCTATAAGTAGTGATAAAAAAACCAACTTTGTCCAAGATATTCTCTTAAAAGAATAAGAATTCAGCATAGGTTTAGCAATTTAAAGAGATTTATTTCGTAAAAAAATTGCAATTAATTCGAATTCCTTATTTATTTTGTGGATTAATTCGTATATTCTACGGCAGGTTATCTTGATACCCCAAAAGTAGTATTAGAGCTCTAAAGTGACAGTTGGTTTTTTAATAATCTTTTTATATTCTGTTCACCCTATATGGAGATGAGACATGCGCACCGATATGTTTCAACAAACTTTAGACGATTTAAATGGGTCTTCAGCGGATGTAGAGGCTTCAGCCTTAATCTCGACTGATGGATTGATGATTGCTTCTGCATTACCGGCTGGTATTGACGAGGATCGGGTGGGTGCGATGTCCGCCGCTTTATTATCTTTAGGTGATAGAGCTGGTCGAGAGTTGGCACGAGGAAGTATCGATCGAGTTATGGTTCAAGGTGAAAAGGGCTATGTCATTATGACCTCGGCTGGCGAAGAAGCAGTATTAACGGTGATGGCAAAAGCCAATGCCAAGCTAGGATTGATTTTCTTAGATATTAAACGCGCCTCTGAAGCGTTATCAAAGTTACTCTAGCCAAGATTATGGTTAAAGGTGGAACAAGAGTCAGAATATATGCCTTGACCCTAGAGTGTTTAGTTTAACGATTAAGATCAATGGCTTTAATACATCGGCTTCAAAACTTCAGCTTTAATACGCTGGCTTCAATAAAAATACAGACTCGCCAAAAGCAGTATGATAATAAGTAGGTATCATACATTTAAGGGTGAAATCTGTTAATGATGATAATAAAGAGGAGGTTATTTTGGGTAACCAACTGCCAGACATGCCTAAACCTGACGATACAGCAACTGAGTATCAGCTTAAATTCTATGATGGTACGACTCGAACCGTGTATGACAAAGACGAAGAGCGACCTTATCCCGATGGCAAGCTTATCGTCTCGCGAACTGACCTAAATGGTATTTTGACCCATGCCAATGATGCATTTATCGAGATCAGCGGCTATGAGCGAGATGAGTTAATTGGTAGCCCTCACCATATTCTACGTCATCCGGATATTCCTGCTGCTGTCTACGCTGATCTTTGGAGCACTTTGAAAGCGGGTAACAAGTGGCACGGGTACGTCAAAAACCTGTGTAAAGATGGCACCCACTATTGGGTCTATGCGACGGCTGTGCCTAATGTTCGTCGAGGTGAGGTCGTTGGCTATACTTCGGTACGCCGCAAACCATCACGCCTAAAAATCGATGAGGCAGCTGCGATGTATGCTGAAATGCGGGCTCAAGAAACTAAGGAGGGTCAGTAATCATGACATACAATTTTTTAATCGCCCCTGACTTCTCTCCTGAACGCTTTGCTGGTTGGCACATGTTCAATACGCTATTGCAAAGACAGACAGAGGCAGGCGTCCATTTGCTTACCCCGTCATCACACGCAGAGCAAGAGGCGCTACTAGCAGAGCAAGATATCGACCTAATCTATGCCAATCCCTTTGATGCGGCGAAATTAATTCGTAAACAAGGGTACCGTGCTATTGCTCGGCCTATTGGTAAGTCAGATGAGATGGTCATTGCCTCATCGGCAAAAGGTGCTATCCAAAGCTTAGAGGACATAAAGGCTGGTAGTAAAGTAGCGATGGCTAATAATAGGGATGTCAAATTGATAGGGCTGCGCTTATTGGAGGCCGTAGATCTCGAAGAGCCTGACCTTAACTTTGAGATTACTGAGACTTACCAAGCGGCAGCTAGGCAGCTTATCCAAGGTGGCGCTGATATTGGTTTCTTTTTAGCTGAGGTGTTTGACAGCTTATCCAAACTCACCAAATCGCAGTTGACCCTACTTATTCAAAGTGATCTGGCAGATATTTGCCACGTTATTTTAGTTAAAGATGATCTAGAGCGAGCTGATCTTTTAGAAAGCGTTATTTTATCTTTGCAAGATATGGAAGAAGGCCAAAACGTCCTTAAAGAGCTAGGCATGCCATTAGGCTTTGAGGCGATGGATGAGGAGTCAGCAGAGTTTATGATTGATCTTATGGAAACTTTATTAGATTAAAGCTGATTTAGAGCATCAGTCAGCGAGCGACAGAACAGTCTACGGCAGTTTGGCTATGTTACTAAATGGCTAAACTGCTATTAGAGAATTGATACATTAATCTATCACCCAGCATAGCTATTGCTGGTATTGAAGAGACTATCACAAGCTAGGGCTGATTATCGTTTCTATGAGTTTTATAACCTATGAGTTTTATAACCTATGAGTTTTATAACCTATGAGTTTTATAACCTATGAGTTTTATAAGTTAGCAAACATTAAGAGCGTCTGCTATGACGGCATTATATTTTGATACCTCAGTATCAAGCGAAAAAGTATCGAGCGAAAAACAACAGTTTCGCTACTATTCAAGACAAATATTACAGCGCCCCAGTGAGCTGCAGTATCATAAGTGGCGAGTGCAGGTCGCAATGAGTTTTGTCGAAAATGAGCCATTACAAGGCGCACTCGCGGATATGTTTTACGGATGTTGGTATGAGATGCCCATTCAAGGCAGCTCAATATTGGCTGAAGTAGCAGGGCGCTTACCACCACATATTAGACAAGCTTTTGAGAGATATACTAAAAAACAGCTCTATATGAAGCGCATTAGTGAACTGGCCACACGCTGGAGCGTGCTGGTAGTGCCGTCTTTTAATGTGGCGTCGCATCGACTAAGGACTAGTAGCGATGACGCGCGGCAGCTCGCCACGCACATTAGTAATATTTTAGTAGAGCTGCAAACAGAGGGTGCGACTGAACAAATTGAGAAAATTGAAGCAGAGTTCTTCAGTCACTGCATCGCTTGTGTCGACCGTATTGCCTTCTCCTTGGTCTGGTTTCGACTGGCTAAACATGGTTGGCAATTTGATGAGCGCTGGGCACGCTGCCGCCAATACTTAGAGCAGCTGCCTAGCGAGAATGCCGGATAATTAGCATTAGCTGACTGATAAAAGCAAAGTAAAGACGTGGTCTATTGTCGTTATAGAGTACGGCGTATGAGTAAATGAGGTGTGAGATATATAATGAATCTATTGCTTATTGGTTTTTCTGATAAGGCTGGGACCGCTTTTAGTATGTTCTGCAGCAGAAATATGCCAGATATAAAATGCCATACAATAGAGCGCCAGTTTAACTCTCAGTTTACTTTAATGTTACCAAGATTGACTTCGGCAAGTTATCAGGCAGATGCGCTTATTATTGACCTAGAAGGGGTAGGAATGCCCAGTTATGACTCAAGTCATGAGCTGCCTTTGAGTCAGTTTATTCGTGATATACCAGTAGTCTTAATATCTAGACGCAATCTTGAAGAGTGGCAAGCGGCCGACTTTTTACCTGAAGCGACCACGTTGTATTTAGCAGCGCCTTATTCGATTGCAAGCGCCAAGATGATCCTAACAAAACTAAGTGAGATAGTTACTAAGCGACCAACCGAACCTACTCAACTAGAGCCTAAAGACAATAATAGTCTATATAACAATAGATCTGATCGAGCAAGGACAGAAGTTAACAGTACTCGACAAGAAGCATCACACATAAAAACAAGCAAAGTGAATGCTAGCAGTAGTAACGCCAAGTATAACAAGGCTGTAAACGCTACAGCTGCTCCTAGGCACACTAGTAGCGCAATTAGCAAAAATTCAGTCGCTACCCATCTAGATCCTATCTTAAAGCAATACTTTAACTCCCTATATGATACAGCGTTGGTCAAGAATATCTTGATGATCTTAGCTCAATCTCAGCCTTTTACTATAGGGTTTGGTCGGCGCGAGTTATTGATCAATCCTGCAGAGCAAAGCGTAATAAGTGATATTGGTAGTCGGCGCATCGTGGATTATTTTACCATTGTCGGTAGGCATGAGCAGACGGCAGTAAATACGCCTCAGCTAAGCTTGCTCTCTGAAGACGAGTACTATGATCGCTTGCAGCAGCTGTATGATAAAGGCGCTAAGAAGCAGGCATTAACAACACTACTTTGGCAAATAGCAGACGAGGTCATTCGGCAAGATGAGCCATCAGGGCAACACAATCTTGCTTTAAAAGTAAACTATATTCCCAACTTTAGCGCCATGCGTCAAGTGCCGAGCTATGTCAATTCTGTCATGTCGGCATGCTTATCGAAGCCGCGGCGTATTGATGAGTTGCAAGAATTATTTCCTCAGCTACGCTATCAGCATCTAAACCGTATCTTTATATTGTCGATATTGTCAGGGGTTAGTGACATCAGCGTATTGCAGTCATCTGCCGCTATCGATGCGACGACTCAAACAGAGCACTCAGCAATAGAGCAAGAGACATCAACCAATAATAAAGACATCAAAAAGGCCAATCGCACTGGGTTTTTTAAACGGCTATTAAGTAAATTAGCCATTTAATAGCGAGTTTCAATAGCCGCTGCTTTCAAGCGCTTAAGTCGTCTGTGCTTAAGCAGCTTTGGTAGCTAATATTATTTGAGCCTTAAAGTGTTGACATTAAACTAAGTTTAGCCAGACTTACTAGATTTACCAGACTTAAATGACACTTCTGTTAAGCAAGGATGACAGCTATGACTGCCACATCTGAATCAAAACACATCTATAAAATTATCGTCGCTGGTCCCGTGGGAGCGGGTAAGACCGAAGCGATTCGCGTGCTGTCTGACAAAGGGGTAGTGTCCACAGAAGCGCTTGCCTCTGACGAGGTCAAAAATATTAAGAAGACCACGACAGTAGCGATGGATTACGGCATTATGAAGCTTGACTCAAATGAGCAGGTTCGGCTGTATGGCACGCCCGGTCAAAAACGCTTTGATTTTATGTGGGAGATATTAAGTGAGAACGCGCTAGGGTTGATATTGCTAATCAATGCCGAAGATGAAGATCCAGTGGCCGATTTAAAAGAATACTTAGAGAGTTTTATGCCGTTGGTTAAAGGCAGTGCATTAGTGGTCGGTGTTACGCATGCGGAAAATATGGCGTGGGATCTGCATCAGCGGCTATCCGATTATCTAGTCTCAGTCAATGTACCTGCCAATGTCAGTGCAGTAGATGCAAGGGACAAAGAGCAAATGCGTCAGCTGGTGCGCTCATTAGTCTATACCATCGCCGATTAAGTCCGAGTATTATGCAGGTCTCTAATTCACATACTCTCTTAACATGCATATCCTAATAGTCGTACCAATTACATAATATAGGCCACGCTAATGACCAAACTACCCGTGTCTGCCCCTTATTTAATGCTAACGCCTGCTGGTGTCTTTGAAGCATTTGCCCATATCGATCCCAATGCTCAGCAGCAGTCTTTACAAGACTTATTGTCGGCCAAGTCTTGTCTTGAAGCTGATAGTTGGATAGATAAATACTCAAGTGAGTGGTTGGCAGACTTTATTGAAAAGGGCTGGGTAGAGCCGCTATCGATTAAGCTTGACGCGCCAAATATGCCCCTTGATCAATTTTTGCCTTATGTGGTGGCAAGCTTATCAGGTCAACGCCGTGCTGCTATCGGTTCTAATGAGGGGTTTTGTTTGGCCCGGACAGGGTATACTCAAGAAGAGGGGGAAACGCTAAGTGTCGCTGCCGCTGATTTCTTTGACTTTTTGACGCGGCAGCAGCAGCGTGGCTGGGCCGTTGAAGGTCAGGCAGTGTCTTTTTTTAACCAAATAGACTTGTTGATGCCGAGTACCAGCTTTGTGTTTTTATGGATTGATGGTAGTGGCTATGTCCTTATCTTGGACGGTGAGCCATTGACCAACAATCGCGCCTTTGTGGAGCTGATATGGGCCATCAAAACATCAGGGCTACGCTTTAATAGTGACCGTGACACTGAGCTAAATGGTGACAATTAAAGCACATAATGACGCAGCCGTAGCGGCAAGAGCTATAGTTAATCTACTTAAGATTAGGCACAACGCCGCTAGTATAAGTTCGCGCCTGCCTTGATCTCTCATAGCTGCCCCTGCCACCAGAACATTGATAGTAGTGATTCGCGGCGTAGCGGTTTTAAACAGGGTGGATTAAGTTGGTAAGGTGCTAGCGAGGATTGCGTTAGGCCTTTATATCAATTGCACTCGAGTAGCACCAGGCGGTGTCACTTTGAATACTTGAACCTTAAATAACACTGCTTGCCCGGCTAACGGGTGGTTAAAATCCACCTCAATTTCTTCGTCATCTACTGCACTAATCACGCCAGGTAAAGTATTCTTACCTTTGTCTTCAAACTCCATCATCATACCGACTTCCGGCTCGCCTTCTGCTACTGCAAACTGAGTACGGCTAAAGGTCTGCACATTCTCAGGATTCCACTCGCCAAAAGCTTGCTCAGGGTCTAGATGAGCGGTACGGGTATCGCCTGCGCGTAAGTTGATAAGTACTTTTTCAAAGCCCGGTAGCAAACTTTCATCACCGATGGTTAGACTTACCGGTTCATCGCGGCTAAAGGTTGAGTCGACCATTGTGCCATTCTCGAGGGACACCTCAAAATGCAGCTTGACTTCACTGCCTTGGGTGATTCGGGTGTCTTCATTGGGATTGATAAATTGTTGTTGAGTCATAGTATTGGGTCGTATTCTAGTGGTCAAGATAAGGTGATTTGCTAATAAGTTTAGCACAGTCTTTCTATAAACGATGTTTAACAGCAGTAGTAGTAGGTGATATTTAATATAAAATAACGTCGGTGGTCAATGATAGTAATTGCTTGCAAATTTTGCGGATAGAGTCTGACTTTTGAATTATTAGACAAGATAAACTGAGTGATTCTCATATTTGATAGATGAGCTGTCACATTAAATCTTTAGGTTTGAGTTTAGAGCTAGTGGCAGCATCATAACTACCTTCTAGATTAAAAAATCTATTAGGCGGACGTTATTAATTAATTGTTGGTAAACAAACGCTTAAAATGCCTTAATGTGATTATCGTTTAAGTTGATTTATATGAGTGAAGGCTATATAGATGAGATGTTAACAGGCTAACATTAGCAATAATAAAGACTACTAACTATAAGCGCTTTGAGTATTTAGAGACCTTGTAAAAAAAGTTTATTAGCAATTGGACTGTTTGCACGATTGTCTTAAGGATGTGCTACGCTGCACGTGGTTCAAACTAATCAAGTTACAGACATTAATCTATCATGGCTGCTAGCGCCACATTTAAGGGCTAGCCAGACCCAAATTATGGAGAAGTAAATTAGAGTGATCGCCGTAATATCATAAGCTCAATCAAAGTTAGGTAGGATAAATGACAGCAAGACAGCAAGGTACTATCAAAAAATGGCAAGACGATAAAGGCTTTGGTTTTATTGAAACTAAAGCCGGCGAGTCAGTGTTTTTTCACGTTAGCGAATTTAAAGCACCGCGGCGTCCTGACGTGGGTGAGCAAGTCGTCTTTACCATAGGTCAAGATAATCAAGGTCGATTGCAAGCTCAGCAAGTTCAAGAGCTGGGGTTCGTGCAGCAAAAAATGGCAGAAAAGAATCAACAGATTCGCAGGCGTAACCGAAGAAGAAACGCGCAAGCTGACTTTGAGGCAGGCCAAAAGAAGCGCCTGTTCCTTGGCATCGCATTTTACGGGGTACTGGTATTACTCGCAGTGATGCACAAGCTAAATTGGCTCGTCGTCGCTTGGTATGTGTTAATAGGCATCGTGACGTTTTTGCTCTATGCCAAAGACAAGAGAGCAGCGCAGAACAATGAATGGCGCACGCCAGAGTCGACTTTGCATCTGCTGAGTATCGCTGGCGGCTGGGTCGGCGCAATGGTTGCGCAAACTTATCTGCGCCATAAGTCCAAAAAGTCAGAGTTTCGAATGATATATTATCTGACTGTGGTGATTAATATGGCAGGATTGTTGTTTTTGCTAAGTGGCGGCGACTCATCTGCACTTCTCTAACAGTAACTGATAACGTGGGTATCATTGCGATACCCCACGCTTTGATAATACCAATTAGGCTGAGCCAAAGTAGACACTAAAGAATAGTCATTAGCAGTGGCTGTTAATTAGTTGACTACTGCGATTGCTGGTTATCCTGTGGAGCGGTTATGTTCATATTGACCTGCTGCTGCATGTCTGTCATTTGACGATCAACCTCAGCAGGGTCTTTGGTAATCTCTGTGGTCGCGCAGCCAGATAATAGGGTCAAGCCCGACACTAAAATGGCGGCTGAAGCAGCTTTTATTGATTTAGAAGTTATTAGAGGCTTGCAGTTGATATTATGCATAATACAAGTATTCCTTAAAGCTAATAAGATATTGGTTGTCTCTTGAACGGTGTACGCTTCAATATTCTAAACGAAACTAGAATAAAGTTGCTAAGCACTTGTGCCTCAACATATAAACTTTTGTAAAATTACGTTATTCAGATAATTTTTATAATTATAGACCATTGATACGTAGTGACCTGCCGATGAGGCGCTATTTAGAAAGCTATCTTTTCATGCTTCGCCAGTTTTCTTAAAGAAAAGCCGCTTTGATCAATATTATCTAGCTCTGTATTGACGCTAGCAAAGCATTTACCATCTTGGTATTTAGAGTAGACTGTCAGTGATTGAGGTTTTTTTGGGGTATGAATGACGTATGTCCACCCACATTTGCCACCCGCAACATGGCCTGAGCTTTGTAGCGCATAGTCTGAATCTGGCTTGAGGTAAGCGAATGACTCTTCAATACTTTTCATATGATATTGATGCGCTTTATTTGCAATAGGCACGCCAATATATTGAGTACCAGTGCTATAACCAAAAAGTTGCAGCTTGACTAAGTCTGGGCTTGCCTCTTGGGTATACTTATCTGGAAGCACTTGGCAACCAGCAAGACTTAACGTCAAAAACATAACTAAATAATTTAGCTTCATCAATGAGCCCTACCTGTTGAATTTTCTCTATTTTAAAAGATTTTACATAAAAAATTACTTTTGTTTAACGTTTGGATTGAGTAGGTGTTTCTTATTGTTTTGTAGATGGTGTTGTACCTGCAATGTTTAAGAGTCGCTAATTCTCGGCGACTCTTTGATGCTAATATACCTATTCGGCACTTTTACAGTTAACCAAACGCCATTGTCGGCTTGATAAAATTTATGACCGTCCTTAATCATTTTTTGGCTATTCACCGTCAATAGGACAGGTTTGCCATATCGTCTGCCCGTCTCAAGCGCCGTATCCGGATTGTCAGTTAAGTGGACATATTGTCTTTGCTGAGGAAGTAGTCCATTCAAAAGAATACTGTCCATAAAGCGCTCTGCCGTGCCATGAAATAGACGATCAGGCGGCAAGGTTTCAGTCAGATTTAAGCGCACAGACTTGAGCGAGTGACCTTGCGCCGCGCGGATAAATGTCTTATCTGGTGATAGAGAAAAGCGCTGTTTGGTGTCTTCTTCTACAATTGAAAATAGCTGCGCTAAGGTTAGGGGAGTCCCTGAGTGGTTAGCCAGTCGAATCAGCTCGTCGATATTGGCCCAGCCTTCAGAGTCTAATGATAGGCCGATAGCGTCTGGCTTATGACGCAGGATATAGCTTAGAAACTTACTGGCGCTAACGTTGGCTTTGGACATAGGGTTTTATTATTACTGTTGGGACGATAGCTCAATTTTATCATTGTTTGTTAAAGGGTTATTGATAGACTGTGCGGCGCTATGGCAAATTTCTCTTGCTACTAAATAAACGTAGCTAAAGCTGCCTAGTGATGCGTTTTAGCCCCGACAGTCGCGGTATCCTGCTCGGCTGGGCAGTCTGCGGACACTTGACTGAGGGTAGTCTCGCTGAGCAGGAATGCCATCAGGCAATAGGGTCCGCCCTGCCTAGCCGGGGAGATACAAGCAGTTGGCGGGAGCAGCTACAAAAAAGCGGGTTAGCATTGAGCCACCCGCTTTTTATTCGTCATCAAAAGTCAAAGTATTACTTACCGCTGCGTTTACCTTCCAAAAATAACATGTCGATGACAATCAAAGCAACACCAATACAGATGCCCATATCGGCGACGTTAAAGATGGGGTAATGCCAAGCGTCGGCGTAATGCACGTGGATAAAGTCGATGACATGACCATGCAATAGGCGGTCGATAAGGTTGCCCACTGCGCCGCCCAAGACTAAGGCAAGACCGGTAGAGAGTAAGCGTGCTTGGCGAGGTACTTTGGTTAAGTAGATGAGCAAGAATATCGCCATAATGAGCGCCAGTCCGGCAAAAAACCACTTTTGCCAGCCGCTTTGGTCGGCGAGAAAGCTAAAGGCTGCGCCGTAGTTATAGGCCAGCGTCCAGTTGAGTACTGGCTCGATAACGGGCACTGGCTCATGGAAGTTTAGTTTGGTCTCGGCCAGCCATTTGCTCCATTGGTCTAGTACCAACAGTGCAAGCGACAATAGATACCAGATAAAGGCGCGACTGCCGTTGCGAATGTGTTTGGGCCGTTTAATCAGCGCCGCACTCTCAGAGATGGCGGTCGTTGAGACGTGCTTGGGCGTAATGTCAGCCTTGTCCGTCAAATGTGCTCCTGTCATATGACTGTCCGCCCCAAGCTGGTCAGTTACAGAATGGTCTGTAACTGACTCAGTAGCGGCATTAGGCGTGGTAGACATTGCTGGTCTATCGAGCTTATTAGGCCCATTCTCAAGCCTGTCATTGTGCCCATCATTATGCATAGTGGCGTTCCTCGCCATCGCCTGCGACGTTGGTGACGCAGCGGGCGCAAAGCTCTGGGTGAGAAGCATCGACTCCGATGTCTTTGCGGATATGCCAGCAGCGTACGCACTTGGTGCCTTCGGCAGGCGTGACACTGACTCGTAAGTTATCAAGCTCGGTGGCGTCGCCATCGACCTGTGGCTCTTGATTAGATTCAGCGCCTGAAAGCGCAAGTAAAGTAGCGTTTGAGGTGATTAACACAAAGCGCAGCTCGTCTTTTAGCTTGGCAAGGCTGTCAAACATATCGCCGCTAGCGTACAAGGTAACATCAGCTGACAAGTTGGCATTGATAGTTTTGTTTTCGCGAGCGGTTTCGATTTGCTTGTTCACCGCGTCTTTGGCGTCAAGAATACGCTGCCAGTCCTCAGCTTGGATGTCGCTAAGCGTAAACTCAGGGAAGTCGTGCCATTCTTGAGTAAAGATGTACTTATTAGCATCGCTAAGCTCGCTGTCTTTATTCAGCACCTCCCAGCCTTCTTGCGCGGTAAAGGTCAAGATAGGGGCGATCCAGCGCAAGAGAGCATGAGCGATATGATAAATCGCCGTTTGCGCTGAGCGGCGCGGTTTGCCGTCTTTTTGGCTGGTGTATTGACGGTCTTTGATGATATCAAGATAGAAGCCGCCTAAATCTTGCGAACAAAAGGCAGTGACTTGCTGCGTGACTTGGTGGAAGTCCATCGCGTCATAAGCTTCGATAATGCTTGCTTGAACCGTCTCGGCGCGCTGCAAGATGTAGCGGTCAAGACTAACCAACTCATCAATGGCGATAGCGTCAGTACTGGCGTTGAAGTCATCGGTATTGGCCAGTAAGAAGCGCAAGGTATTGCGGATGCGGCGATACATATCGATAGCGCCCTTAAAGGCCTTTTGACCGGCGCTCATCTCATAACGGTAGTCGCTTGAGGCAATCCACAGTCGCAGCATATCTGCGCCGGTTTTATTAATCTCGTCTTGCGGAGTAATGATATTGCCGAGTGACTTACTCATCTTACGGCCATTCTCATCGACCACAAAGCCATGCGTCAATATTTGCTTGAACGGGGGGCGCTCGTACATCGCCTCAGAGGTGAGTAGGGAGGTCTGGAACCACCCACGGTGTTGGTCTGAGCCTTCTAGATACATATCAGCTGGGTTGGTCAGCTCATCGCGCTGCTCAAGGACGGCATAGTGTGTCGTACCAGAGTCAAACCAAACGTCTAGCGTGTCGGTTGCTTTATCATAGTCAGCAGCTTCAGCACCTAGGAAGTCTTCACAGCTGGCGTCAAACCAAGCTTCTACGCCGCCCTCGGCAATCTTTTGCGCGGCCGTTTCCATAAGCTCTAAAGTGTTTGGATGCAGCTCGCCGGTCTCTTTATGGGTAAAGAACGGAATCGGTACGCCCCACGTTCGCTGACGCGAGATACACCAGTCTGGACGGTCAGTCATCATCGCCTCAATGCGGTTTTGACCCCACGCAGGCGTCCAAGTCAGTTTAGGGATGTCAGTAAGCGCCCGCTCACGAAGGCCTTTGGCTTCCATGCTGATGAACCACTGCGGCGTAGCTCGGAAGATAATCGGCGACTTATGACGCCAGCAATGCGGATAGCTGTGCTCGATTTTACTGTGCTTGAACAGATGACCAGACTCATTTAATGCTTCAATGATCTTAGGGTTGGCTTTATAGATGTGCTCACCCGCGAAGACAGCAGCGCTGTCTAGATAGACACCATTACCACCGACTGGGTTTTCGACCTCAAGGCCGTATTGAAGGCCGACGATATAATCGTCAAGACCGTGACCGGGCGCAGTATGTACCAGACCAGTACCGCTATCGGTGGTCACATGGTCACCTAGAATGAGGGGCACTTGGCGCTCGCTAATAAGTGGATGCTGAGCAGTTAGGTTTTCAAGCTCACTGCCGGCAACTTCAGCGATAACGCCTTGATTGCTTAATTCAAGCGCGGCAAGGGCAGAGTCAACCAAGTCGCTGGCGAGTAATAGATTGCCTTTTTCGGTCTTGACGATGCTGTAATTATGCTCAGGATGTACTGAGATAGCTTGGTTAGCAGGTAGTGTCCACGGCGTGGTGGTCCAGATGACCGCTTGTGTTTTACCTTCGATGTGCTGTGCGGTGGCTAGTTTGTCTAAGTCGATAACATCAAAACCAACATAGATAGCATCTGAGACTTTGTCTTGGTATTCGACTTCAGCTTCAGCCAGCGCCGAGCTACAATCGAGACACCAGTTGACCGGCTTCATGCCGCGCGTCACATGACCATTGTCATAAATCTTGGCAAGGGCGCGCACGATATTGGCCTCTTGCGCGAAGTTCATGGTGAGATAAGGGTTGTCCCAATCACCAAAGACCCCCAGACGCTTGAAGTCAGCCTTTTGTAGCTCGACTTGGCTGCGGGCGTACTCACGGCACAGACCACGAAACTCAGTAGCTGAGACCTTTTGACCGACCTTTCCGACCTTGGTTTCGACCTTTTGTTCAATCGGTAAACCATGACAATCCCAGCCCGGCACATATGGCGCATCGAAGCCTGATAGGGTCTTTGACTTGGTAATAATGTCTTTGAGGACTTTATTTACCGCATGGCCTAAGTGAATCTGACCATTCGCGTATGGAGGGCCATCATGCAAAATGTACTTCTCACGTCCAGTGCGAGCTTGGCGGATTTTGCCATAGACATCGTCTTCTTCCCAAGCTTTTAGCCAGTCAGGCTCACGCTTGGCAAGGTTGGCGCGCATTGGAAAAGGGGTGTCAGCAAGGTTTAAGGTGTCTTTATAGTCTACAGATTCGGTCATAGTATCGGTCTTTGTCTCTATTAAATTACGGGAAAACAACGGTTGACGTTCGGTTGGGCAAATAGGGGATAACAAGGTAGTACTGGCTGCTAACAAGCGGATCAATGTATCAGTGATCTAGTTCAGTTGCGCAGCCTTTTAACAAAATAGGTTTAGATTAAGAAAATCAAAGCGTCCCATTATAGGATAAATAGGGGACTAAAAATAGGGCTGCTGTCGGTCTACTAGCAGCTGCAATAAGTCAGCACTTATATGTGTATAAATGACCCGTTTCAACAAGCACCATTTATTGAATTTGGTAATTTAACAAGGGGCATCACTACACTCAATTATCTAAACATAATAAAGGTGTTGTTACAATTAGAACCATAGAAAATAGTTATACTTAAATTAACTTTTGTTATGCATTCTACTTTAATCAGCTATTATCACCTACTAAAAGACGAAGGTTACTTATACTTAAAAATTGACCAAGGAGCGTTAGCACATGAAAATTGGAATCCCCAAAGAAATCAAAAATAACGAAAATCGTGTCGGTCTTACCCCCAGTGGCGTCAACGCCCTCATTGAGCAGGGACACGAAGTGGTCGTCGAGACTAAGGCTGGCGAAGGGTCACACTTCTTCGATGCAGACTACAAAGATGCTGGCGCGGTAATTGTCGATAATGCTAAGGCCGCTTGGGACGTGGACATGGTCATCAAGGTCAAAGAACCCTTGAGCGAAGAGTTCGACTATTTCTACGAAGGACTGACCCTATTTACCTATTTGCATTTGGCCGCAGAGCCGAAGCTCACCCAAGCATTGGTCGATAAAAAAGTCACCGGTATTGCCTATGAGACCGTGCAACTTGCCGACAACTCCTTACCACTACTGACCCCAATGAGCGAAGTCGCAGGGCGTATGAGCACACAAATCGGCGCGCAATTCTTACAGAGCTTCTATGGCGGCAAGGGCATTTTGCTTGGCGGGGTCCCAGGCGTACAAAAAGGCAAAGTAACTGTTATTGGTGGCGGCGTCGCCGGCACAGAAGCGGCCAAAATCGCTGTGGGCATGGGCGCAGATGTGACTATTTTGGACTTAAACCCTACTCGTCTCAAGCAGCTGACCGAACTGTTTGGCAATAGCGTCCAGACCCTGATGTCCACTCCGCTGAACATTGGCAAAAGTGTTCAGGCCAGCGACCTGGTCATCGGTGCAGTACTGATTCCGGGAGCGTCTGCACCTAAGCTGGTGACAGAAGACATGATAAAATCCATGCATAGTGGCGGCGTGGTTATCGATATCGCGATTGACCAAGGCGGCTGCTTTGAGACCACCGACCATATCACCACCCACGGCGACCCCACCTATACCAAGCATGGTGTTATCCATTACGCGGTGGCAAATATGCCAGGTGCTGTACCGCGCACCTCTACCATGGCCTTATCCAACGCCACTCTTGCGTATGCCAAAGCTTTGGCCGATAAAGGCGACCGCCAAGCTTGTCTTGATAACCCCGCGCTTATGAAAGGCATTAATACGTTGCAAGGTCATGTCACTCATGAGGCCGTGGCTGATTCGCTAGGCTATGAATTTGTTTCTGCACAAAGCTTGTTAAAAGGCTAAGGCTTAGCATAGACAGTGTTTGCTATGGTAAGGCGTTTAGAAGGTTTGATAGTTTTTGTCGTTGGAGCTAATCTTGCCTTCTGCTTGTATCTGCACACTTGAGCGGGGCGGTGACACGAGCTGAGACATTCCTGTTGTCTCGATACTATCTCAGACTCTAGTCACCGCAGCCCGCTCAAGCGTACAGGATACCGCGGCAGTCAAGGCTAAACCGCATCAAATGCCAGAGTGTTCTATTCGATAAAGAATCGCTAAGATTGATGACTTTTAGGAATACTTATTTAAATAATTCTGCTTGCGAGCGTTAAGGAGGAATAAGCAAAAAAATATCCCCCAACACAAGACAATAGCAATGTCCGTAGCAAGCCACGCAGTTTTCTGACAGCTCTTCTGTTAAGGTTAGCAGTAATTTCTTGTTATTTCTCGTTTTAGTCAATAGTTAGCGTGATTTAAGTTCCCGTTCCGTAAGGATTACTTCGTTGTATCTACACTACGCCTACTAACCTAAGGTTGGGTTATATAAAGTTAGCGAGTCTACAACGTCATTTTCAAAAGCAAAGCACAGGTGGGGACTTTCACATACAATAATTCTTGAGGTGGCGTTGCTATCATAGCCATCATAATCAGTAACGCCATTGTCTTTTATTAACTGCACAATGGTCTCATAAGCTTGACCAATAATCGGGACAT
The DNA here is from genome assembly GCF_004335015.1 of Psychrobacter pygoscelis. Classification (GTDB taxonomy): domain Bacteria; phylum Pseudomonadota; class Gammaproteobacteria; order Pseudomonadales; family Moraxellaceae; genus Psychrobacter; species Psychrobacter pygoscelis. The sequence goes on along the minus strand of NZ_RQRU01000002.1, from coordinate 202,199 downwards.
TCCAGAGTGTATATAAATCTCTGTCAATCTCCAAGCTGTGGATCTTAAAGTGGCCATCTAGCCACTGAAAGACAATAGCGAGTTCTATTTCATCGTAATATACACGGGTTGTTCGGCGATGGCGTCGTCTATATCAGATGGATTGCCTAACAGTTTTATTACTTCCTCTTGCGTCATTGAGAATTTGATATCCTCAACTCCTACTCCTGGGATAATCTATTTTTTACTATTAGTCATGTGGTGTCTCCTATTAGATGGACTGTTTATTGCTATGTTGGCTACAGCCTTACTAGATTGGTTTATTAACTTAAATTATTAAAATGAATGTTGCTCTAGACTTCTAGTATTAGGGCTGTAGGTGAGGGGTAGGGGCGTTTTGTAGCCAAGACTGATATCTTGCAAGTTTTGCTTGAGCAATCGATCTAGCTTGTCATGCTCGTAGCTGTGGTTGATATTGGCCGAGCCGTCTAAGATTGAGGTAATACGATTGCCCGTGTCATAGTTATAAGCGCGGGTAAGGGCAGGGTCAGAGATTTTAGTGATTCGACCATCAAGGTCATAATCGTAGCTTACAGGCTGGTCGGTCTGTGACCAAGTAAAGCCAGTAATGCCATTGGGTCTTCGTAGCTAGAAATGATAAAATGGTATGTTTGCAAGAGGTTTATCCTCCTTTGCTTTGGAAAAAATTAATAAGCCAATTTTCACTATTCTCAAATTTGTCTAATGCATAATTTATAGGGCATATCATTTCAGGTGAACTTCCATCATGCATCCAGTAATACCATTCGTATATAGCGATATGAATTCTATATATTTCTTGACCATCTTTAAAAAATATTATATCAAACGCGTATCTTTTAATTTGTTTCTGATAGCTAATTTCACTCTTTGATAGGTTAAATGCTCCCATTCCAAAGTCTACAAAAATAAAACCATTGTTCTCAAAAATAACAAATAACTTCTCCTTTGAGAAAATATTTTTTTTATATTTGAATAGCCATCCTTCGAAGCTACTAGCATTAATAGGTTTAATACTTAAAATATCATTTTCTAAGTATGAATAGTATCGGATATAGTCACTTAGATAATAGTTTGGAGGTATAAAATACAGTATTTTCATTGACAACCACACTTTTCATTATCAGAAATGTAACTTTGCGATGCTCTACCTAAACCTATAGCAGGACCTATAGATACTAACCCAGCAGTCCACATTTTATTAGTTCTTGATGATTTAGCTACAATATCAGCATTCGAAAAGCCTTGGTTTACTAAATCTTTATAGCTAGTGACGTGCTTGTCTTTAAAGAGCCAATTCAATGGTTTTCTATGGTTATATTTATAAGTATTTCTTAGAGCACTCGCCACTTCACCCGAATTGGTGATATTTGGAATATTTCTAGCTTGGTTAACATAGCTTAATCTGGCAGCAGGTCCTGTTAATGCGGTTACAGCAATACCAGTATAATTACCCCCTTTATAGTTCGATGAGCAATAATCCACACCAGCGTCCATATTAATTAGGTTTCTAATGTCATCACCAAAGCCTAGAAGTAAAGCATCTCCATAACCTACTAACACTTCATATGAGTCTTGAGGGATTGACGGCGGTAATGGAAGGCTTGACCTACTATAGCCGCCTCTTTCACTTGGTGCCCAATACAATCCATAGGGATCAACCAAACCAAGCGCATTCCCCCCAACATACCCATAAGTATTCATCCCACCACCTAAACCAATAGGATCACTCGTCACATACCGACCCGTCTTAGGATCATAAAACCGATAATAGTTATAAAACAGTCCAGTCTCATCATCAGCATATTGACCCGCCATTCTAAGTGGCATCTCAATGGTAGCTATACTCGGTGAATTCGTACCAAAGGCATCACCTTCCCATCTCCAAAGCACCGCACTATCTTGATCGGTAACGGCTCTAGGCGTTCCCAAATGATCACTATGAATCTGTAGTATCTCATTAGGTTGTTCACTGGTCATCATCGCAATGGGCTGACCACCGAGATACACATACTCACGGATAGCCGCGCCATTAACGCCGTACTCACCAATTAATAACCCTTGCTCATCATAGCTAAAGTAAGTCTTCGCATTACCACTATTCTTTTGAATGCGTTGCCCGATAGGGTTGTAGACATTAAACACACCTACCGCGCCATTTTGAATACGCTCAATTCGACCAGCAGGGTTATAAGTATAAGTCCTGCTACCATCGTTTAAGATACGCCCTGACGCATCGTAGCTGACTCCCTTGATGCGATTGCTACCAGCCTCATAGCTGATGTTATTGACATCAACGGCACTGTCTTTAGTAATCTTACTTTGAGTTCGGTTGCTATTGGCATCATACGCATAGCCAATACTGATATCTTGCAAGTTTTGCTTGAGCAGTCGATCTAACTTGTCATGCTCGTAGCTGTAGTTGATACTGGCCGAGCCGTCTAAGATTGAGGTAATGCGATTGCCCGCGTCATAATTATAAGCTCGGTTAAGGGCAGAGTCAGAGATTTTAGTGAGTCGACCATCAAGGTCATAATCGTAGCTTACAGGCTGGTCGGTCTGTGACCAGTTGAAGTCCGTTATGCCATTGGGACTGTAAGTGAGGAGTAAGGGTATTTTGTAGCCAATCCCGCCATTCGCTATTATCTACTCAACTGAGCGAGGCGGGGACATGGTTTGGGTCGTTCCTGTTGCCTCGATACCGCCCCAATACTTAGCCCCCGCAACTCGCTCAATCGAGTAGGATAGCCGCTGCTGTCGGGGCTAAAACGCTCCTAGGGCTAGGGTTGCGACAATGATGTCTTGATGTCTAGTTAAAAATCAGACTACGTAATTAGCAAACAGGTTTATATTGAGAGATAAATGAATATGTATATTTATCTACGTAAAGACCTGTGGGATACCAGAAGTCTTCGTTTTTTGGGCACTCGTTATTGATTTTACAAATAGCTTCGCTGTCAGTAAAACAATCTAATAAACCAAAACGATTGACCTTAATAGAAATACTTTCATCAAAGCATAGTCTTCCTGAAATACCACTTTCTAAATAAATTGGGTATAAGCCATCAGTAAATGCCGAACCTGTTTCCATTCTTGGATTCCATCCTATAAATATCAAATTCTCTAAAACATCATCCATAATTAACGGCTTACAAATACTGCTATCATAAGATAAGGATATTTTATCAGGTATAAAGTTGTATATCGCATAGAAACCACATTTCTTCATACTCCTAAAAAATTGAATATCTTTAATCATTAAAAACTCATCATTTGCATATGTTTCGCTATCAAACTGACTTTCAACATAAGGTAAAATATTCTTAGTAAAACAACCATCATCCCAATCTAAAGTGTTCCATAATTCAGGAATAGCTATTACTGATTTATTGGAGGTGAATGGTTTATAAAAGATTTCAAAATTTGATGCTTTCATTCCTTAACACTCCAGTTATGGATAAGGTAAAAACTTGGTTCGAGTATTACCAGTAACTTTATGATTTAAATTTACAGTTAGAAAGATATTAGGTTGCCACATATAATGGTGTCCTGCAATTTTTTTGTCCTCTTGCCAATAGCAACCACAACCACGAGCTTTGCTATTTTGACCTACCCTATATAAAATATAATGTTCTTCTCCCGTTCCTGTTTGCGTTCCGTGAACACCATATACGGAGAATTTCGGACCAATATAACCTACCGTTCCCTTACGATAAGGTGTACAAGGCGGACACTCGTCACTTTCACAAGTATTCTCGTCAGTCGTAGCCTTAGTATCATCTTGAGCCGTATCACTAGGCGTAGATAGTATCGCTATAGTTGCTACTGCTCCAACTAAACCGCCTATAGCTGCGCCTGCTCCACAACCTAAAGGTCCAACAAAAGAACCTATAGCACAACCCACTCCCATAGCAGGGTTTAATCCTCTAGGATCAACCAAACTTAAAGGACTTCCCCCAACATACCCATAAGTATTCATCCCACCGTTTAAACCAATAGGATCAGAAGTAACGTATCTACCTGTAGATGGATCATAGTAACGATGCCAGTTATAAAACAAACCAGTCTCATCATCGGCATACTGACCAGCATGTCTTAAAGGCAACTTTACCTGTTCAACACTAGGCTGAACATCACCAAACTGATCGCCTTCCATCCGCCAAAGTATTTTATTATTAGCGTTACTAACCGCCCGAGGCGTACCCAAATGATCACTATGAATCTGTAAAACCTCATCAGGTCGTTCACTGGTCATCATCGCAATGGGCTGACCACCCAAATACACATACTCACGGATAGCCGCGCCATTAACGTCGTATTCACCAATTAATAGCCCTTGCTCATCATAGCTAAAGTAAGTCTTCGCATTGCCACTATTCTTTTGAATGCGTTGCCCGATAGGATTGTAGATATTAAACACACCCACCACGCCATTTTGAATACGCTCAATTCGACCAGCAGGGTTATAAGTATAAGTCCTGCTACCATCGTCTAAGATACGCCCTGACGCATCGTAGCTGACCCCGACAATGCGATTGCTATCAGTCTCGTAGCTGATGTTATTGACATCAACGGCACTGTCTTTAGTGATCTTACTTTGAGTTCGGTTGCTATTGGCATCATACGCATAGCCAAGGCTGGTATCTTGCAGGTTTTGCTTGAGCAGTCGATCTAGCTTGTCATGCTGGTAGCTGTAGTTGATATTGGCCGAGCCGTCTAAGATTGAGGTAATGCGATTGCCCGCGTCATAATTATAAGCTCGGTTAAGGGCAGAGTCAGAGATTTTAGTGAGTCGACCATCAAGGTCATAATCGTAGCTTACGGGCTGGTCGGTTTGTGACCAGTTCAAGCCTGTGATGCCATTGGGGCTGTAGGTGAGGGGCTAAGCGTAGTTAGATCTAATCTTATCGTCCGCTATTATCTACTAGCCTAAAGCAGCAGGATAGCCTTTAAAAAACCCCATTAAGTCTTTTTTCCTTGCGATCCTAAAAAAGCCAGTGATGCCGTTGCAGAAAGTCTGGGGCATCACTTTGTATCGGCTGAGAGCTTGCTTAACGGGTAGGGCTAAAGTGAAAGTGGTCTTAACGGTTATGAGTATTTAAGTAGTTAGAATCAGCCCGTCATAAAAATTATAGATATTCACGATCATCATAAAGAATAGAAATTATGCTAATACTTTAACAGTTACAGCTTAATAAAACTCAATCGATATAATAATGAATAAATCCTTCCCCATCAAAAGCTCCAATAATTATTTCCTTTAAGTTTTCTTTTAGATTAGAAGAATTAATAATATTATCTATAACTTCCTTTTCCGAATGTGTATTTTCACAAATTATACCTATGAAATGCCATGCTGTTTTCGAAAAGTTAATACCCTCTACTATGCTTTGGGGATTTGTATTTTTAAAATTTTTATAGAAGTAAATCTCATTATTTATACATACGTATGGGTATTTATCAATAATGCTGTCTGTGGCTTCGGCCATAACATCATCCCAAATTAAAATGCATTCAGTATTTATATATCTTCTATCAAAATAATCATATATATATTTTTTTTCTTTATTAGAAATACCACCGCTTTTAAAATTTTTGATATCCACAGCTTTATTAGAAGGTATGGTGACATAAATTTTGTGTTTTAAATTTGATACATTAGAAAGTAAATGCGAAAGTGTCATGGCTAAAGTGTTTTCATAGGAAAGTACATCTTCTAAATATTCTATGATATATTTATCATGTTTCATTGCAGATAACCTCTTTATTTAGGATTTATTGTTCCATCTGGAGCTATTCTATAACCGTTGCCTTTTCCTCTATCGTTAAAATCCCAATGTGGTCCTATGGGAGCAGGATGGTCTAAGTCTGGATGAATACTTTCATTTCCATTGGGGTTTTTATAACCTCCTTTATCTCCTCCTTGAGGAGGCTTTCCATGCCAAGGCCAAGACTGTCCATCAGCGCCTATGGGAGTTTGTCTTGGATCATTGAAATCAAAATCTGGTATTTTGTCTGGAAGATTTAAAGGACACGTCTCACCTTCGGGAATACTTGAAATTTCATCATTTGAATTGTTTATTGCTTCGCTAAGGATATATATACCTAGAGAATTAATAGCTAGTCCAATGGCTGCTCCTACTCCACAACCAATAGGGCCTGCCCAAGCTCCAGCGGCACAGCCTAAAGCAGGATTCAACCCGTAAGGATCAACCAAACCAAGCGCATTTCCCCCAACATACCCATAAGTATTCATCCCACCATCTAAACCAATGGGATCACTCGTCACATACCGACCCGACTTAGGATCATAAAACCGATAATAGTTATAAAACAAACCAGTCTCATCATCGGCATACTGACCAGCATGTCTTAAAGGCAACTTTACCTGTTCAACACTAGGCTGAACATCACCAAACTGATCGCCCTCCATCCGCCAAAGTATTTCATTATTAGCGTTACTAACCGCCCGAGGCGTTCCCAAATGATCACTATGAATCTGTAAAACCTCATCAGGTCGTTCACTGGTCATCATCGCAATGGGCTGACCACCCAAATACACATACTCACGGATAGCCTTACCATTAACGTCGTATTCACCAATTAATAGCCCTTGCTCATCATAGCTAAAGTAAGTCTTAGCGCTTCCACTATTCTTTTGAATACGTTGCCCGATAGGGTTATAGACATTAAACACACCCACCGCGCCATTTTGAATACGCTCAATTCGACCAGCAGGGTTATAAGTATAAGTCCTGCTACCATCGTTTAAGATACGCCCTGACGCATCGTAGCTGACCCCGATAATGCGATTGCTACCAGCCTCATAGCTGATGTTATTGACATCAACGGCGCTGTCTTTAGTGACCTTACTTTGGGTTCGGTTGCTATTGGCATCGTACGCATAGCCAAGACTGATATCTTGCAAGTTTTGCTTGAGCAGTCGATCTAGCTGGTCATGCTCGTAGCTGTAGTTGATATTGGCCGAGCCGTCTAAGATTGAGGTAATGCGATTGCCCGCGTCATAGTTATAAGCTCTAGATAGAGCGCTATCGTTAATCGCTGTCAATCTACCGTCTAAGTCATAATCGTAGCTTACAGGCTGGTCGGTCTGTGACCAGTTGAAGTCCGTTATGCCATTGGGACTGTAAGTGAGGAGTAAGGGTATTTTGTAGCCAATCCCGCCATTCGCTATTATCTACTCAACTGAGCGAGGCGGGGACATGGTTTGGGTCGTTCCTGTTGCCTCGATACCACCCCAATACCTAGCCCCCGCAACTCGCTCAATCGAGTAGGATAGCCGCTGCTGTCGGGGCTAGCGGTAGCATCATGTTCTTGCTAGTATCTGTGGTGGGTTGATTTATTGAGTCTTATTGCTAAGCTACATTCATTTTAAAGATTTAATGTTTTTTAAAGATTTATTTAAAAAATGGGAATTTACTTTCCAAATGACTAAATTTATGACAGTAAAAATAAGCACAAAAATTAAATAAGAGATAGATATTTTATTTTTATCATTTATAAAATAATTGACGAATGAAAAAATAGATACTATCGTAAATAAAAAGCTTAATAATAAGTAGAATCTAATGATCAGTTGTAAAGTTAGAGAATAGTATAATACCCATTTTTTTTTAAACATTATAGACATCCACACTTATCGTCAAAAACAGGAGTTGTACCAGATAGGTTAGCGGTCAAACCTAATCCCCCAAAATAACCCATCCCTTGACCAACTTTTAATGGCGGCGCTAGAGACACTGAACTTATAGGATCTTTTTTGATGGATTGTGGAGACAGTACTTTAGAAAAAAAGTTCGCTGAAGCTAGATTTTCTTTACCTTGCATACCAATACCTAATGATATAGGCCCCACACCTACTGCGCCCTCTGCATACCTATGTACACTAGCATTAAAACCAGGTACAAGCGGGCCTTTATTTTCAGAATATATGAGGTTTATACCATATCCTACATATTGTCCCAGACCTAAAAGAACATTTGCATTAGTACCTGCGGTAAGTTGGTAACATTTGATATTTTGCCAATTATCAGGGATAGATATGCTTATACTTACTCCTCCACCTGCACCAACAGGGCTAAATCCCATGAGTCCTGATAAACCCAAGCCAAATTGTTTCGATAAACCATAAGGATCAATCGCCGATAAAGGACTTCCCCCAACATATCCATAAGTATTCATCCCACCATCTAAACCAATAGGATCACTCGTCACATTCCGACCCGTTTTAGGATCATAAAACCGATAATAGTTATAAAAAAGCCCAGTCTCATCATCGGCATACTGACCGGCATGTCTTAAAGGTAACTTAACCTGTTCAACACTAGGCTGAACATCACCAAACTGATCGCCCTCCATCCGCCAAAGTATTTCATTATTAGCGTTACTAACCGCCCGAGGCGTTCCCAAATGATCCGAATGAATCTGTAAAACCTCATCAGGTTGTTCACTGCTCAACATCGCAATGGGCTGACCACCGAGATACACATACTCACGGATAGCCTCACCATTGACGCCGTACTCACCAATTAATAACCCTTGTTCATCATAGCTAAAGTAAGTCTTAGCACTAACACTATTGCCACTATTCTTTTGAATACGTTGCCCGATAGGATTGTAGATATTAAACACACCCACCGCGCCATTTTGAATACGCTGGATACGACCAGCAGGGTTATAAGTATAAGTCCTGCTACCATCGTTTAAGATACGCCCTGACGCATCGTAGCTGACTCCCTTGATGCGATTGCTATCAGTCTCGTAGCTGATGTTATTGACATCAACGGCACTGTCTTTAGTGATCTTACTTTGAGTTCGGTTGCTATTGGCATCATACGCATAGCCAAGGCTGGTATCTTGCAGGTTTTGCTTGAGCAGTCGATCTAGCTTGTCATGCTGGTAGCTGTAGTTGATATTGGCCGAGCCGTCTAAGATTGAGGTAATGCGATTGCCCGCGTCATAATTATAAGCTCGGTTAAGGGCAGAGTCAGAGATTTTAGTGAGTCGACCATCAAGGTCATAATCGTAGCTTACAGGCTGGTCGGTCTGTGACCAGTTGAAGTCCGTTATGCCATTGGGACTGTAAGTGAGGAGTAAGGGTATTTTGTAGCCAATCCCGCCATTCGCTATTATCTACTCAACTGAGCGAGGCGGGGACACGGTTTGGGTCGTTCCTGTTGCCTCGATAACACCCCAATACCTAGCCCCCGCAACTCGCTCAATCGAGTAGGATAGCCGCTGCTGTCGGGGCTAGCGGTAGCATCGTTTTTCTTGCTAGTATCTGTCGTGGGTTGGGTTAATCTTTATTGCATAAATTTTTACACTGATACCTTTTTGCTATTTTCCAATATTAGTTGGCGAACAATTGATTAGGGTAAGGTTATGAGTCTCTATCTCTGATAAATCACAATTAACCCATCTACAGTTTATGAACTCACTACTAATAAACTGAGTATTTATGAATGTACAACCTTCAAAAGTTATATCTTTAGCATATACAGCAATAAATTTTGCATTGTCGAAGTTACAACTTTTAAAAGTCGAGTTGTCAAAAAAAGCACTTCGTAAATTAGTATTGCTTAAATTAGCTGAGCTACTTTCCAAATTTTCAAAGCGTATTCGATGCAAGTTCATATTTGATAGATCATATGCGATCATATTATCAAGTTGTATATTTTGATCTACATTTGGTTCTTTGACATAAGTTAAATTTATCATCTGTTTCCCCAGTCGAATGAATCAACTTTAATATTTTTAATTGGATACGCTCTATTAGGGTTTGCTCCTTTTCAATGACTCGGCCCGCACTGTCATAAGTGTAGCTCGTGGTGCTATCAGGATTGGTTAACGTGATCAACCGTCCCAAGTCATTATAGCCATATTGAGCGATGGTTAGGTTATCGTTGCCTGTGATGGCGACCAGCCTTGCAAGCTCATCATAGCCATAAGCTTGCACTCGGCCTGTGGCGTCCGTTTGCTGTACCAGTTGACCGTTATCATCAAAGTCAAAGCTTGTGAGTCCTGTATCAGGACTGTCTATCTGCGTGGTCTCACCAAAGGCGTTAATGATGTAAGTCGTGGTATTGCCTCGGCTGTCGGTCACTGCAGTGAGCTGACCTAAGGCGTTGTAGGTGTAGTTGGTTTTATTATTTAAAGCATCTGTGGCTTGTGTGGTGCGGCCAAGGCTGTCATTTTGTTGTTTGTTGACACGGTTTAGCGCGTCTTGGGTCTTAGTGAGGTTGTCACGACTGTCATAGCTAAAGCGGGTCTGCTGACCGTTATTGCCTTGCTCTTGGCTGAGACGACCGAGGGTGTCGAAGCTTTGCTGGCTACTTTGCGCCAGTACCCCTTTTGGATCATAGCTGTCAGTTTGGATGATGTCGCCTGCGCCGTTTAGCGTATAGGCAATACGGTTGCCTAAGCTGTCGCTGGTGGCGATAAGTCGATGCGCGTCGTCGTACTCATAAGTGATGGTCTCACCATCTGGCAATTGGGTGCTGATCAGCTGACCTGCTTGGATCATAGCTATAAGTAGTGACTGCTGTCTGGGTAGGCGTTTGCTTGATGTCGTATTTGACGGGATTGGGAAGCAGCGGCATACCAAACAGCTTACGCCACCAGTTCCTAAACTTGATACCGCCGTCTTTGTCTTTGGCGAGACTCTCAAGGCTCGGCGTAGTGATAGTGGTAGATTGAGTGGTGATGCGCCCTGCGTCATCATAGGCGAGGGTAGTCACTTGCCCTGATGGCTGAGTGATGGTTTGTGTCTTGCCACCGCTAGTGTGATTGCTATAAGTGGTGATCAAGCCTTGCGTATCAGTGACGCTTAACAGATTGCCATTACTAGGGTCATATTCCCACGACTGCGTCAGCCCTAGTGGATTGGTCTCGCTGGTCTTTTGGCTATAGTCGTTATAGGTATAAGTCCAAGTTCGTGATTTGCCTGTTATAGGGTCGGTAATGGTTTTGGTAAGCGTATTGCCGCGCTCATCATGGGTATAGCTCGTAACTCGCAGGGCTTGTTTTAATGTACCGTCTGTATTAGCGCTGCCTTGGGTGACTTGAGTTTTAACAGGTAGATCATCTGCCCATTCGATTAGGGTGATGGTGCTCTCATCTGTGCCAAAGGCGGTGACTTTTTGAGTGGGTAGATTGCGCGTCTCATCGTAGCTGAATATGGTGATTAAGCCGTTATCGCTTTGACGGATGAGATTGCCCGCTTGGTCGTATTGATTGCTAGTAGATTTGCCATTACCAGATTGGGCGCTGACTCGGTTAGCGCCTGAGACCAGCTTGAGGTTGTAGCGGCGACTGCCACCGTGCGGCATAGTGACTTGAGTGTAGCCATTGTGAAAGCTTAGAGTATATTTTTGGCTGCCATCGGCATGTTCAGTACTGATACCACGGTTTTGATTATCGTACTGATACGTGGCATAGCGATTGCCGTTAGCATCAATGATACCGGTGATCAGGCCGTTAGGATTTGGGGCATAAGCAGGCTCATCGTAGAGATAAGTCTTGGTACCGAAGCCTGGGCGACTGACTTGTAGCTCTTTTGTATTGTCATTATATTGATACTCAATCTGTTTGCCGTTTGGAAGAGTGATAGCGCTTAAGTTGCTACTTGAGCCATTACTATCGTAATGATATTTGAGCGATTGCCCAAAATGGTCGGTGACACTATCAAGATTGCCATCTTGATAACCTAAGGTGACAAACTGACCGTTTAAGTAGTCGATGCGCGTCAGTTTAAAGTCAAACGCTTCTGTCTGAGTATCGTTGTTTAAAGCTTGATAAGTCTCGACTGTGCCTGCCTTAACATTAGTGACTTGCCAAGTGCGATTATTAATTTGAGTGAGCTTTAAGCTATCATCACGATTAATGAACCAACCATCATTTCCTGCAATCGTACTGTCGGTATAGTTGCGTACAGCTAGGACACGCTTGCCATCGCCTCGATAAAAAATAATGGCGGTATTGGGTTCATCAAGGGATTGCGGTCTTATATTGAGTTGGGCATCTCGCACTTCACCAATGTTAAGGCTAATATTGTAGTTGTGCATCCACCCAGCGGCGCTGCCAGATTCGCTATCGGGTAAGCTATTATAAAAACGCTGTACCTTTAAGGGACTGTTTCTAGCTGACCAATCGGTTTCAGAAAGGAATTTATTGCCTGTGGTTACCGAGCAGGGGTTGCCTACGGAGACGGAACAGCCTAAAGACTGAGTTTTTTCAATGCCACAGTAGAGATTTCCATTTAAATCAGTGAGTTCATAGGTATCTTTAGGGCAGCTCAGATCTCTGAAGTTATGTAAAGTAATACTTTCAGTAAATATTCCTGAGTGTTTTATACTTTGCAATCTATAATTTAGCTTTTTATAATCGCGTGTTAAGATGTTATGTCTACTAGAAGAGAGTTCACAGTGTTCACTATCAATATTATCTTGATTTTGCCATTGAGTTTCTTCAAAGTCTATTTTGTTATACCATCTTAACCAGTTAGCGGAAATATAGTTGTCTGCTCTTTGTTTATAGTTTTGTAGTGTGTCTGGAGTATCACCATTACATTTATATCTGTAGGGAATTCGTTGTAACGTACCTCCTTTAACTCTACAAAATGAAACGGTAGAATCTTCATCTTTACAATTATGTAGTCAATATCTCCAGTTAGAGACTTGACTAGGAATACAGGAAAATCCTCCTCCATCTTTAATACATTGTTTAGCAGCTGAACTGCTTTGACTAAACAATGTGAGCACCACACTTAGAACAATACAATTTAGAATTTTCATAATACAGAATTCTTAATATTTGTTAAATTCTGTATACCCTATCAAACACAACAAAATTCCACAAGCGATGGCGTTGGCTTTCAGATAAATGACCACCATTCAGAATATAGGTAAGGATTTCAAAACACCGACGACAACCAAAGGCGCAGTCTAAGTGACCACTCCGGTTGTACCCCAGTTAGTCCTTGCGTCATCTCGCCGTCTTTTAAAATAACAAAAGAGGGCGTCACCTGACCCTGCCAAGCTTTAAAAATATCGCCCTCTTCATCATTAATTGTGGTGAAGTTAAAGCTCTTTGCCTTCAGATATTGCCTCAATTCTTGATTGTCACCAGATTGAATGGCAATAGTTACTACAGGGTAGGGGCTAGATTGCGCTAAAGACTGCACCGTCGGCGACGTGATTTTACAGACCGCGCACCAACTACCCCAAAAGTACACCAATACTGGGGAATCATGGCTCATCGCTGCAATATCGACTGTCTGACCTTGATAATCCGTCAGTTGTAAATCAGGATTGGCAGGCATAACTGGCTGACGCCACCAATTAATAGCCGTATAAATAACTAAAAATACGGCTAAATATTTAATGGCAGTCCAGCCCCAAGATAGCCCTTTTGTCATTATTGAAGGCTTTGCTTGAGGCGTCTCAGTATTTGTTGTCTCTATCACGATGGTTTACGCGCTCGATCTTGCAGCGGTGCACCCTCACGCACACTGCCGCTATTGTCTTTAAGCTCAGCGTCACTCGATTTTTCAACAGAGGTTTTCGCCTTCTTCTTCCACTTTAGCGTAAATAGATCATCGCGGCGGTCTTTAAGGTTATGGACTGAGCCTTCGTTACGCACATGGGTGAGCTTATCAAGATTGACATCAGAGAAGAAAATCATCTCCGTGTTTGGCGTCGTCTCAGCCATAATGGCATCGTGTGGGAAGGCAAAGTCAGACGGTGAAAATACCGATGACTGGGCGTACTGAATGTCTAAGCTCTCAACTTGCGGTAAGTTGCCTACTGAGCCGCATATCATCACGTAGCATTCGTTTTCGATAGCGCGGGCTTGGGCGCAGTGACGCACGCGCAAGTAGCCGTTTTTGGTATCGGTCCAGAAGGGCACGAATAAGATATCCATGTCCTCAAGCGCGAGCAGGCGAGCCAGCTCAGGGAACTCTACGTCATAGCAGATTAAGATACCAATTCGGCCAGCATCAGTGTCAAAGACTTGTACTTTGTTACCGCCTTCAATAACCCAAGCGCTGCGCTCATGTGGGGTAATATGGATCTTACGCTGTTCTTCAACTGTACCATCACGGCGACACAGGTAGCTTACGTTATATAAGGTATCGTCCTCATCGAGCAGTGGCATTGAGCCTGTGATGACATTGACGTTATAGCTGACCGCTAGATGCGAGATCTCATTTTTGAACCATTCAGTGTAGTCCGCCAAAAAGCGAATCGCGACATTTTGGTCAGTAGATTCACAAAGGCCCATTAGCGGCGCATTGAAAAACTCCGGTAAGCAAGCGAAATCAGAGTTGTAGTCTGCCATGACATCAACGAAGAACTCCACTTGCTGAAGCAGCTCTTCAGGTGACTCGACCTCACGCATCTGCCACTGAATACCACCAATGCGTACCTCAGATTTGCGCGTATTTGGCTTATAGTCCTGAGGTTCGTAGTAGATATTGGCCCACTCAAGTAGGGTGGCAAAGCCTTTGGATTGGGCGTCATCAGGTAGGTAGCCTGTGAGGATTCGCTTGACGATGAAGCCATTTGACAGCTGAAATGACAATGCTGGGTCGTGAATCTCACGCGCCTCAACGGCATCGATATACTCACCAGGGGTTAAGTCTTGGTGGTTATGATAATTGGGGATTCGGCCGCCAGCGAGGATAGCGCGGAAGTTCATCTGACGGCACAGCTCTTTTCGAGCGTCGTAGAGACGGCGACCCAGACGATAACCCCGATAGTCGGGATCAATTAGGGCATCGAGACCATAGATAGCATCACCCTCAGGGTTGTCCTGAATAATCTCGCGCTGACCAAGAAGGTCGTCATAAGTATGGGGATTAGAGAAGCGCTGATAGTCGACACGCATTGACAATACAATACCGATGAGCTGCTCGTGATCAAATAGGGCGATTTGTCCTTCAGGAAAAGCATCAATTAGGGTATGAATTGTCGTCTTGGACCATGCTCCGCCCATATTGGCATAGACTTTATCCATCAGTGTCTTAAGCTGAGGGTAGTCTTTCTTTTTAATCTGTTGAATCTTTAGATGAAAGTCATCAAGTTTGTTCATAGCTTTGTCTCTTTACAAATTCAAAGGGCAATATTATACGCATCTTGGTCAGGTATAAAGATATGTTACTTAATTCAGTATTAGCCGCTATGCTATGTAACGTATCGGCTCAGATGTGCTACTATAAATAAATAGCAATAGAATTTTTGCTATAAACTGCATTAATTTGGTAACTAAGTTTCGAGGTAACGTTTGGTCATTCGGCTATAAAGTAACTTTAGCAAAGTAACTTTAGCGCAATAGGATAGTGAGCGCCCTTGGTCATACTGAATAATCATGAATTTCGCTAAAAGAGGGTAAAGATACGCTGAGTAGGCAAACGTTTGTTTTGATAATTGCAGTAGGCAATTGAGATTATTTGCAGTGTCTTGCAACTATAGAGTTGTCAATAACCTCTATAGCTACTCTTACTTCTTATTAAGTTTAATAGGGACTAAATCAGTCTCGGAGTAGCCAATGTGTAGCAATAGACTAATGCAACTGACCTATATCAGCAAAATTAGCTGGGCAGGTAAGCTCAACCCTAGGACTTTAGCTGATATTCAGCAGCTCGCCACAGCCAATAACTACCAGCACGGTATTACGGGCATTTTATGTTATGGCAATGGGTGTTTCTTTCAATGTATCGAGGGAGATAAAAGCGAATTATCGGTATTAAAAGACAATATATGTATCAGAGACCATCGGCATAAGGATGTAAGGGTTCACCATTTCACCCCTATTGAGCAGCGCCACTATCAAGGCTGGACGATGCATTGTCTTTTTTTAGAGCATGGACTTATGTCTAAAGCCCATAAAAAAAGGTTAACCGCACTTGCTAAATTTATTCCATTTAGCTGGTCAACAGAGGATTGGCATGAGTTTATGAGTATCATCGAGACCTTGGGTCAAGAGCCGCAGCAATCGTTAGCCGCTATCCGCTTTAACGCGATAGGAAGATGGCTTAGTGCTATTGCCGCGCCGCATCAAGCATTTTTGCTTGTTCAGAGCATATTGCTCATCGCTATCATTGTGTCTTTGCTACGGCTGCTGCAAACCTAGCCATCTATTGTATATAGATTCAATATAGCTCTTATATACAGAGTAGCCAATAATAGACTGGCTAATAACCAAGGAAACCCGCTACCGTATTAGGATGTCATTGACATAACGGTAGCGGGATCGCTTTGACATTTAGGGTTAAATATCAAATATTTTGCCACGGTTCATAATACCATTTGGGTCAAATACCTTTTTGATGGCTCGTAGATAGTCAATCTCAGTCTCACTACGGCTATAGGCCAGATAGGGCTTTTTGGTCATGCCCACGCCATGCTCTGCCGATACAGAGCCACCATAGTGCTGAACGATGGCGAACACATGATCATTAACGCTCTGACATTTGGCAAAAAACTCATCTTTAGATAAGCCTTCAGGCTTTAAGATGTTTAGATGCAAATTGCCATCACCGATATGACCGAACCAGCAGATTTCAAAGTCTGGATAGTTCTCATTAACGACGGTCTCGATGTCGTGGATGAAGTCGGGAACATAGCTTATGAGTACCGACACGTCGTTTTTGTAAGGTGTGAATACTGAGATAGTCTCGGAGATATACTCACGAAGCTTCCAAAGCTCAGTCGCTTGCGCGATACTTTGACTCATAACCCCATCGATGACCCAACCGTTTTCCATGCACTGCTCGAATATCACCATCGCCTTGTCCATAATTGGCTCATAGGGCGCTTCAAACTCGATCAGCGCATAGTACTTAGTTCGCGCTTCAAATGGTTCTTGCACGTGTCCAGTTGCCATTAACTTATCGACTGCCACACTGTCAAAAAATTCAAATGCCGTGAGATCAATCTGCGTTTGGAAGGCGGATAATACCTGCATGACATGATCAAACTCGTCCATACCCAGTACCATGACGGTAAGCTCTTGTGGTGGACGCTCCAGCTTAATCTGTGCGTGAGTCACAATACCTAGTGTCCCCTCTGCACCAATAAATAATTGACGTAGATCATAGCCAGTCGCATTTTTTATCATACCGCGGTTTAAGCGTAAGACATCACCTTTGCCCGTCACCACCGTCAGACCTAAGATCCACTGCCGCGTCATGCCATAGCGGATTACCTTGATGCCGCCTGCATTAGTGCCAATATTACCCCCAAGCTGACTCGACCCTGCTGAAGCAAAATCTACGGGATAATACAGACCCTGCTGCTCTGCGAACTGTTGGAGCTGCTCAGTGATGACACCTGCTTCAATCTCAACCATTCTGTCAGCTGGGTAGAATTGACCGATTTTGTTCATTTTGTCGAGACTGACTACAATCTCACCATTACTGGCGACAGCCCCTGCCGAAAGTCCCGTTCGCCCCCCACTTGGCGTTACGACAATGTTGAATTCATTAGCCAGCCTGACGAGTGCTTGTACTTGCTCGGTACTCTTTGGAAAGACAATCGCAGAAGGTGCGGGCGCAAAGTGTTTGGTCCAGTCTTTGCCCCAGTGCTCAAGGCTTTCGCTATCAAGCTTAATCTGCGTATCTTCATAACCATGCTGCTCAGTTAAACGGCTCAGTAGCTTTTGTACTGCCTCAGTATCTAGGCTGCCTGTCTTTAGAGCCGGTTCATCGGCTTGGGATTGACCAGCAGCGTGGGTGCGCTCATGTGCAGCGATAGGATTTTGATTAGAGTTAGTGGCGTCGGCGTTGTCAGTAGGAGTAGGTAATTGGGTCATGGTGGTCTCAGGCTGGCGAAGTCAATGGATCGATAGGTCAATATAATAAAGGCTTTGCAATAGGCAGCCTCTACGGTTTAAGCAACTGCTTGTTTTTAGGGACTAAAAATAGATTGGCTTATAATGGCTACTAGTGAATGGATTTATCCTTTTCTTCCATGAGAAGAACTTGGTATTCAGTCTTTATGAAAGCAAAGATTCAAGTAGGATTACTAAGCATAGTTATGTTATCAGGTTTCAGTTATGCTGCAAACCTTCCTAGAAAACCCCACGGGATTAAGGGCTGCGGACTTGACAATGTTTACTAGGATATTGACTGCTGTGATAAAGACAACCAAAGGCTGATTAATGAGTGAAATGGACGCTAGCGCCAGTTGCAACAAGCTGCCTGATAGCGACTAGGGTATAAAGAAGGCGGACTATATCGAGACCCTTACGGTATCACAAGTAGCATGGCAAGACTACGTTGACATTAATTGCGCCATGCTAGGACTAGCTAATGGGGGTGTAAGGGTAAGGAAGCGGGGTAAGCTTGGCCCATAATGGGCTAATTAGTAATGAATTCATACCATAATTTAATTAGAAACAAGTTTTGTTAACCTAGTGACCTAAAATCTTAAGGTTGTTTAGTTTCAAATGTTAGCAGCATCGCTGAAAAATATAACATTACCGCACCTGCCAAGCCATTCATCCATCTACCGACTGAGGTGTCTTTAAAGTAGGGTAAGAGCTTCACGCTGACAGTTGCCAAAAGGACGAACCAGCTACCGACGATACTAGCATGGGTCAGTGTTAATATTAGCGTATCAACAGTCGCCGTAGCGGCGGTAAAGTCGACAAAGCTAGGAATGACTGCTAAGTAAAGGGCAGAGACTTTAGGATTTAATAATTGTGTTAATAACCCCACTTTCATAAAACTGCGTAGCCTAGCTATTGTGTCATTAGGGTTAGTAACGCTGACTTTTGTTTTGTCGCTAATACTGTCACTAATAGGGGGCTTTTGAGCGTTAAAGAACTGTTTAAGAGACTTCAGTCCCAAATAGCAAAGATAAATAGCGCCCAGAATCTTAATTGTCAGAAAAGCTTGAGGAATATAGATTAATAATGCGGATAGGCCGAATAATACAAATAGGCCATGAGCAAATGTTGCACAAAATAGCCCTAAGATGACGGCTAAGGCAGGCCTATAGCCATACTGTCCAAGCGTCTTTAGCACGATAACGCCATTTGGACCGGGAGACATGACAATTAACGTTGCCATTATAGTAAAAGTAAACCACGTAGAAAAATCCATACCCGTCCTTAAGTTTTATAGATAAACCATTAAACCATAGCGTAACGACATCCGATGATATCAAGATAGTATATTCACTATTTACTTTGATAATACAGAGTTTTAATAACGAATATTCTCCTAAGCTAGCCTTGATAGTTAAGCGCGGATAACCAATATTTCTTATAATATTTCGCTAGGATAATAGAAGGGTTAAGCACCGATTGGCTTTTGGATTCAGGCAGGTTTAAATTTGCACCAAACGAATAGTGTCTCTCATAGTCAAAATTGGCACGCATTTATTCGGTAACCCCTCTAACATCAATTGCAAATTTTGTGTAATATAAACGCCATTATTTTCTCATTGTTATTCTTTATAATAGCTATTCATTATCAAAATTTCTGATGAAAACCTTTCTTTTCATCACTATTCTTAACCGATAGTTCCCCTAGAGGTTCTGACATAAGGTGTAATTCACATGGCGTTATCACTACCAAAAGATAAAATCCGTTTTTTACTACTTGAAGGCGTGCATGATAATGCGCTAAAAGTGTTAAATGCGGCAGGCTATAACAATATTGAGTATCTGACTCATGCTCTCGACCAAGATGAGCTAATCGAAAAGATTAAAGACGCGCACTTTGTGGGCATTCGCTCACGAACTCAGCTGACACGTGAAGTGTTAGAGCAGGCAGAAAAGCTCGTCGCTGTTGGTTGCTTCTGTATTGGTACCAACCAAGTAGACTTAGATGCGGCTCGTGAGCTGGGTATTCCAGTCTTTAATGCCCCGTACTCTAATACTCGTTCAGTAGCTGAGCTGGTACTGGCTGAAGCCATCATGCTGTACCGTGGTATCCCTGAGAAGAGCGCGGTGGTTCACCGTGGTGGTTGGGGTAAGTCTGCCAAAAACTCACATGAAGTCCGCGGTAAGACGATGGGTATCGTCGGTTATGGCTCTATCGGCTCGCAGCTGTCAGTATTGGCAGAGAGTCTCGGTATGAAAGTTATCTATCATGATGTCGTTACCAAGCTGCCACTAGGTAATGCCACGCAGGTGGGAAGCTTAGAGGAGCTATTACAGACTGCTGATGTGGTCACTTTGCATGTGCCAGATTTACCGAGTACGCGCTACATGATGAAAGCCGAGCAGTTTGCACAGATGAAAGAAGGCAGCTACTTTATCAATGCAGCTCGTGGCACCTGTGTTGAGATTGATGATCTGGCAGCTGCACTTGAGTCAGGTAAGCTATTGGGCGCGGCGGTGGATGTGTTCCCTAAAGAGCCCAAATCAGCAGATCAAGAGTTTGAATCACCACTGCGTAAGTTTGACAATGTTATCTTAACACCGCATATCGGTGGCTCAACTCAAGAAGCTCAGGCCAATATTGGGCTTGAAGTGGCTGAGAAGTTTGTCAAATACTCAGATGCCGGTGATACAGTGACCGCAGTGAACTTCCCTGAGGTTAGCATTCCGGTCAAAGAAGGCTCACATCGTCTGCTACATATTCATAGAAACGTGCCTGGCGTGCTATCGCAGATTAACAGCTCATTTGCTAAGGCTGGTATCAATATCTTGGCACAAAGTCTAATGACCGAAGGTAATGTTGGTTACCTAGTCATGGATGTCGATAATAGAAACTCACAAGAAGCGCTTGAGACACTTAAAGATATCGATGAGACTATCCGCGTTCGGGTATTGTATTAAGCCGTTGGCTTTACGCCCATTGCCGTGCGGCGATTGGTTTAGCTTCGATTAGTGAAGTAACTGATAGTCAAACATGGACCTCGGTCTGTGTTTGGCTTTTTTATGGCCTAAAATAATCACTCTATACCTATGTGTCCAATCACAATCAAAACATCACTAGCTGCATGAATTGACTTACTTTTAGCCCATATTTCTGATGCGATAAAACCTCAATAATGAGTTAATCAGCTTATTACTACCTTTACGCCAGAATTTAAAGTTTTATTTGGTAATACTATGTATACTCAGTGTCAAGATCAATAATAAATGATACGATTATGACGCAGCTTAGTTATGTTGTTTATGTCAGTAAAATTACACTAAAAGCCTTGGTGACACCGGATACTGTTTGTGAGATTGTGACAGACTCCAAAGTACGGAATAGGGGAGCTGGAATCAGTGGGTTTTTATGTCATGGTAATCAGTATTTTTTACAATACGTCGAGGGCAGTCACTCTGAGATAGAAGCGTTATGCTTACAACTGGAGCAAGATAAACGTCACCGCAGTATGCGAATCTTGGATAAAAATACCCTTGAGAATCGGCGCTTTACAGACTGGAATATGTTTGCGATTACCTTTGACAGTTTTGTCACATGCTATGCGAATGCTTATTCTTTTATGCCATTTGCCCCCTATGATTGGAGTCAGGCGCAGACTGCTGAATTTGTGACCATGTTTAAGGATTATTATCAGCATCATGGTAGTGATCATACCCAAAGTACACATAATGACTGCATGGAGTATAACCGAGCAGGATTGTGCCCTGATATGTCGTCAGGTCAACATCGCTGGCTGACGTTTAACTCGGTAATGTCGTTATTGGCGGTGTTAATAGTGGGGCTGATGGTGTATAACATTAAGCTACAATCATAGCTCCTCGTGTCAGCTTACCTGTACTTTACACAGGTATCCTCCGACATGGCTTTAATGAAGGTCTTGGATAAGTCATCATAAAAAAGAGGCACTAGGCCTCTTTTTTATGGTAAATCTTGAGCTGAATTTACCGGTCGCTATTTTTTGCCTTGCTCAATCTGAGCTTCACGTTGGGCAATTTTCTCAGCTTTACGCTTTTCTATCACCTCATTGACCTCACTGCCGATGTGCGACTCACCGCGAGCTTTTGCCAGCTGAATTTGACGTTCACGCTCACGAAAGCGCTCTTTTTGTTCTGGTGTGGCTTTGTCGATACAATGCGGACAAGACTCGCCTTTGACATAAGCAGCGCTTTGTTTGTCTGCTTTGGTAATCGGCATTCGGCAAGCAAAGCACTGATCGTACTCACCTTTTTCTAAGTTATGATTGACCGCCACGCGATTGTCAAAGACAAAGCAATCCCCTTGCCAAAGCGACTCATCGCTTGGGACTTCTTCTAAGTATTTTAAGATACCGCCTTCTAAATGATAGACCTCATCAAAGCCTTGCTCGCGTAGATAAGCAGTTGATTTCTCGCAGCGGATACCGCCAGTACAGAACATCGCAACTTTCTTATGCTGCTTGGGGTCTAGCTCTTTTTTGACGTAGTCAGGGAACTCACGGAAAGTATTGGTCTTTGGGTTGACGGCATTTTTAAAAGTACCAATCTGCACTTCGTAATCGTTACGAGTGTCGATCAGTAGCACATCTGGGTCGCTAATCAAATCGTTCCAGTCACTGGGCTTAACATAACGACCGACCGACTCTAATGGGTCGATGCCCTCGACGCCCATAGTGACAATCTCTTTTTTTAGCTTAACCTTAGTACGGTAAAATGGCGGTATATCGGTATAAGACTCCTTGACCTCGAACTCACCGATAGCGGGCAGCGTTCTTAGGTAGGTCAGTAGCGCATCGATACCCTCACGGCTACCTGCAACAGTACCATTAATCCCTTCTGAGGCTAGTAGTAATGTACCTTTGACTTGGTGCTCTAACATCTTATTTAAGATAGGCTCGCGGTATTGTTCAAAGTCATCGAAACGGATAAATTTGTAAAGAGCAGCAACGACGATATTATTCGTTACGCTATCGTATTCAGTCGCCTTTTTTGCGGCGATAGGGCTATTCTCTTGAGTGCTACTCATGGTGCTCTCCTGCTGGCTAGGTCGTAAACCTAGTGCATTGGGTAAAGTTTAGTGACCTTTAGACTCTGGTAGATTCTGGCTAAAGGCCGTGGCTATTTTATAAGATTTGCTAAGGTTTAGTAAGGGCGGGAACGAGTGGGTCGTTTATAGAAAATCTGATATAAGACGGTGCATATAAAAAGGCATCACGTGCCCCTTTTACTGATATAAAGTGCGGGCGCGGCTAGTAAGCTTTGGTAGATTAAAGCAAAAAACCCAGCTTAAGGCTGGGTTTGCGGCGATTAGATACATCTAGGGCTTATTTATTTTGGAACCAGCTGTCAGCTTCTACGCGCGCTTTAGCGATATCGGAGTTCGATAGGTTCAGAGCCAGCTGACTAATCTTGCCACGAGCTTTGCTGCGTACTTTTTCATCAAGCATGCCGTCGCGAGCGGCTAGGTCATACCATTTGTAAGCATCGACCAGCTTCTTCTGCTTCTCATCTAGAAGGGCTAGGGTATAGCTGGCACGGTTATCACCGAGTGCTGCTGCTTTTTCTAACCAAACACGGGCTTGTTGCAGGTTAGGCTTAACCCCTTCACCGCGAAGGTACATGATCGCAAGGTTTAGCTGAGCAGGGGCAACGCCTTGCTGAGCTGCGCGAGTATACCACTGGGCAGCTTGTTGAGTATTCTTAGTGATGCCCATGCCTTTTTGCAGGCGTTTGGCCAGATAAAACTGGGCATGGTCATTGCCTTGATTAGCACGTGAAGTTAGTTCACTAATACCCATTTGTTCAAAGCGAGAGGTATCCAGTGGGACATTAGCGATCAGTTCTGCATTGGCAAGACCAGTAACAGATAAGCAAGCCGTCAATAAGGCAGCTTTTATAATTTTCATAACAGCTCCGTTCAGTCTCTTTACAGTAAGACAGATGAGGAAAAAGGGGTAGCAAATTTAGAGGATTCGTATGATTGGAATAGCTTACCACTGCCATTTACGAAACTCAAATATAAATGTCCTACTCTTACTAAGGTAATAACAGATTTATGCATAATAAAGGGCGAAAGCCGCTTATGGTAAAACCTCGTTACAATATCGTGATTCATAAGTACTATTTATGCAGTACTCAAGATAAATATCTCTTTATTAAGTGGCTGAATTTAATGGCAGATTAGCCTCTAAATTTACCAGTAACCTTTTAGCAGTAAATTCATCGACGCTGCTGACTTTTTAATCAATTAGGCTGGGTGGGTAAGCGTACTATGAACCGCGCTTGGTCACGCGATAAATAGCGACATCAGCCAGTAAGTTGGGTGCTTGGCGGATGAGTGAGGTCATTATTGGTGTTCGAATACGAGTAGAGTCGCTAACCGCGAAGCGATTCATAATGCGGATATCGTTATCCAAGCATAGCTTTTCGAAGTCTTTAAAGGTACAAAGGTGGATATTAGGGGTGTCATACCACTCATAGGGCAATGCTTCTGATACCGGCATTAAGCCCTTCAACCCTAGGTGCAGCCGATTTTGCCAATGAGCGAAGTTTGGAAAGGTAATCACTGCCTCACGGCCGACGCGCAGCATATCCAGAAGTAGGGTGTCGGGGGACTTGACCGCTTGCAGCGCTCTGGCCATAACGACGGTATCAAAGCTGTCATCATCAAAGCGGGCAAGGCCATCATTAAGGTCTTGCTCAATGATACTTAGGCCCTTAGCGATACCTTGGTTAATTTTGTCACCGTCAAGTTCAAGACCATAGCCAGTCACGCCAAGAGAGTGCTGCATGTGCGCGAGTAATGAGCCATCGCCGCAGCCTAAATCAAGGACTCGAGAATGTGGTGCAATCCAATGTTTGACAAGTTTTTGGTCGATTCTCATGCCGTTACTTCCTTTGAATTACTGTCTTGGTGGCGGGTAGAATGGTCGCTTTGAGAGGCAGATTGCGTCAAAAACGGTGCATTTAAAAAGCTGCTAACCGCGCCCATGTAGCGAGGAATATCAAATAAAAAGGAGTCATGACCATGGGGGGCATCGATATTGACATAGCTGACGGGCTTGTCATTGGCCATGAGCGCCTCGACAATCTCCTGAGAGCGCTCAGGGGCAAAGCGCCAATCGGTAGTAAAGGAGACGACGAGGTATTGACACTTGGTATGCGCTAAGGTTTGTCTGAGGGCTTCAAGCTCGGTGAGCGACTCATCATCGACATAGTCGCGGGTAGGGTCAAAGTAGTCGAGGGCTTTGGTCATGAGCAGATAAGTATTGGCGTCGAAGTTTTTACTAAAGCGCTCGCCTTGATAGCGTAGGTAGCTCTCCACCTGAAACTCGACATCATAGCCGTACATAAACTTGCCCGATTTAAGATCACGGCCAAACTTCGACTTCATTGCATCTTCGGTCAGATAAGTGATGTGTCCGACCATTCGCGCGAGAATAAGACCACGTCTGGGATAAGTACCTGCTACCAAATAATGACCATCTTTAAAGTCAGGATCGGACAAGATAGACTGACGCGCGACTTCGTTAAAAGCGATATTTTGCGCGGACAGCTTAGGGGTACTGGCGATAATGACGCAGCGTTTGAGCCTGTCTGGATAGTCGACTGACCACTGCAAAGCCTGCATCCCGCCCATAGAGCCACCGACAATGGCATGCCAAACCTTGATACCGAGGCGGTCTGAGAGCAACGCTTGGGTTGCGACCCAGTCTTTGATAGTAATCAGCGGAAAGTCAGGACCATAAGGCGCTCCGCTAGGGCTGTCTGGATTGGGGCTTGTGGGGCCAGTTGAGCCATGACAGCTACCGATGTTATTTAGGCACACCACATAGTAGCGCCGCGTATCAATAGGCTTGCCTGGTCCAATCATGTTGTCCCACCAGCCAGGTTTTTTATCATCGATACTGTGATAGCCTGCCGCATGGTGACTGCCAGATAAGGCATGACAGATCAGTATCGCGTTTGATTTGTCAGCGTTTAGGGTGCCATAAGTCTCTATGACCAGATCAAAAGCAGGTAAGGTGCGATTGCATTCTAAGGTCAGTTCGGTATCAAAGTGTAGGGTCTCTGGGGTGACAATACCGACAGAATCGGCAAATTTAGGATCGGTTAGCTGGGGATGTGGGCTCAAATCCACCTCTTTTCTATCAAATCAGGGTGAGGTGATATTGTAGGCGGATGTAGGCGTAAGTACAACTTCCATCGATAAGTTGGGCAGAATTAAGAAGATATTAATTCTCTAGTAGCGCCGTGAGTAAGAAAAATATACCGTTAAATGCTACACTAATACCGTTTTAAGCGTGATTTTGACCTTGATATCAATAGAGCAAGACAAAAAGTTAAAATTAACGCTGATACCAAATGCCGTTATAAGGATAGAGCCTACCAATGAGACCTTCTCAGCCACCTCGCATTGCCGTATTACTCGTCAATCTTGGTACGCCAGACGAACCGACTGCACCAGCTGTCCGCCGATATCTAAAGCAGTTTTTATCTGATCCTCGAGTCATCGAGATTCCGCAGTTTCTATGGGCGATTATTCTCAATCTTTTTGTGCTACCAAGTCGCCCAAAAAGAGTCGCTCAAGCCTATGCCAGTATCTGGGAGGGTGACTCACCGATTCGTAAAATTTTGAGTACCCAAGTTGAGCTATTACAGGCACGCATTGCTGATAGCGCCGCTCCATTTCCGGTTACCGTAGTACCGGCAATGAGCTATGGCAACCCAGGACTGCCCGATGTTATGGACAAGCTTTGTAGCGATGGCATTGAGCACTTTGTTATATTGCCATTGTTTCCGCAGTATTCAGCTACCTCAGGAGGTGCCGTTTATGATGCGCTTACCAAGTGGTCGCTAAAGCAGCGCAATTTGCCTAGTTTCACTATTGTCAAAGACTACTTCGCCCATCCGTTATATATCAAGGCACTGGCGGACTCTATCCGCCGCTTCCAAGCGGAGCATGGTAAGCCTGATAAGCTGATGTTTAGCTTTCATGGTATCCCGCAGCCTTATGCCGATAAAGGCGACCCTTATCCCAAACGCTGCAAATGTACGGCAGCGCAGGTGGCTCAAGCATTAGGCCTTGGTGATGATGAGTGGATTATTAGCTTCCAGTCGCGCTTTGGCAAGCAAGAGTGGGTTAAGCCTTATACGGATGTGGTATTACAAGACTGGGGCAAGTCCGGTGTGCGTTCGGTGCAGGTGGTCAGCCCCGCATTTTCTGCTGATTGTCTAGAGACGCTGGAGGAGTTGGCGATAGAAAACCGTGATAACTTTATTAATGCGGGCGGCCAAGAGTATCACTATATCCCAGCATTAAATGCCGACGAAGCTCATATTGACTTGTTAGAAGCTTTAGCGACACCGCTGGTGCAAGGCTGGGCCTGTACTTTAGATGGCTGGGCTTAGGGGAGCAGCGTTAAGCTTAATTCGCGCTATCATTTAGGCATAAGCGGCAGTGCTTGTGGCACTAGCCACCGAGGTTATTTTTATTAGAGTCATTAGCGGCCCCTTGAATGTTCAAGGGGTTTTTATTTGCTCAAGCGATTCTTAACGACTTACTTAAGAGGCTGTTCTGTCACTCTTATACTTCGTGGGCTTTTTGATTGCTTTTATTCCGATGTTTATCGCATTGGGATGCATGGCATTTTATATGTTTACCGGTGATAGCGCCCAGTATTTATGGCAGTATGGTTCGCCCCTTCACTCATCGTACTCCATGATGTCGATGCTATATCAGCCGTTATCTGCCACTTAGAGTATGATGCTATTAGATGACTTGCTGCACTGCGCAGTAAAAGGTAATTCACGGTTACTACTGTATGAGCGTCAAAAACCCCCTCAGTAGGAAGTTATTGAGGGGGTTTTTTGATCTATGGTCGTTCGACCTACATTGTTTAATTTAAAGTAGCTTTTCTATAGTTAATAGCTCATTTGCGTCTCTGCTCTAGGGTCACTTAAATTAAGTATTATAAGTCATCTTCATGGCTGTGCTGGACGGCATCATTATCTGCAATGTCACGAATGCTAGGATAATCTTTGTCATCTAAGGCATCTTCTACCAGTACCTCATCCACACGCGCTTCATCGATATTTTGACGATGCATTGGGGTCAAGCCCTCTGATACACCTTCTGACTCAGTCAAGCCCTCAGTGACAGCGCTATCATTATCAATGATGTTATCGGTATCTAATGGGCTATTTTCTGTTCCCATAGGGTCATTCATGGGCTTATCGACGCCCTCATGAGCGACCGAACCACTAACAGAATCAGGCTGGCGAGTATTTGGATTTTTCATTATGCTATCCTTGTTTTTAACATGTCAAAATCAGTTTTAAGATTAAAATTTACCCTTATAGTGTGTCAATTAAAACGGACGACTACCAGTAGCAAGGTGTCACTAGATGTTCAAAAAGTGTAAGAAGCTCTGCATCACACCGAGCGCATATCCTTATCCGTCTTATCTGCTGCATCATGGCAGATTCAATATTTTATTTAGCGTACTGATTGGCGCGTGCGTCACCACTTTATCAGGTTGTGAACGGTTACCTCGCTCCCCCATCTCAGCGCCAGCGACCAGTAATAATGAGCTAATAATCAATAAGCCCGTCGTCGCTACCGATCTACCAAAATCCACCCAGCAGCTAGCATGCGAGCAACTGCAAGCTGGCCAAGTCGTCACTATCACCGGGCACACCGTCCTTGCGCCGCAGTGCGACCTGACCGGTAAAGGTGTGCAATTCGTGCTCGACAGTTCTGACACCTCACTGAACTGTAACGGCGCGATACTCAGTTCTAATGCAGCTACTGACAGTAAATCAGCGATTACCATTCGCCCCAGAGCTGATAAAGCTATCAAAGACATTACCGTTGCCAATTGCCACATTCAAGGCTACGGTCATGCGCTTCATATTCGGCAAAAGACCAATCCAAATAGCCGTTATTCCAAAGGTTTGACCAATCCAGATAGTAATAGAGCGCTGGCACCGCATGACATTCGAGTTATCAATGTCACTAGCAATGGTAGTAAAAATAGTGGTATTTTCGTCGGTGACCATGTGCATCATGTGAGCTTTGATCAGCTACAAGTGGTACGCTCGGGGACAGTAGGGTTGTATTTAGAATTTGGCAGCCAGCATAATACGATTCAGAACTCCGTATTCGTCGATAATGGCTTTCGCAGCTTCAAGCCCAATCGTGAGGCCATCGCTGTGGATTCTTCTGCCTTTAATACCATTCAAAATAACAAATTTGTCCATAATGGCGCGGGCAGTATTCACCTGTATCGTAATTGCTTTGAGCACGCCAATGACCCCAGCCGTAGCAATTACTTTAAACGTACCGAGTCTGCTAGTGACAACATCATAGAGGGCAATACCTTCCGCGATGAGCCAGTCGCTGTCTGGGTAGCCTCACGGCAATCACGTAACCTTAAAGGCTTTGAGTGTGGTGCTTACCCACTGGCTAAGACTGCTTTTGCCAGCTATCACATCGATAGTGCTAAGCATAACCTTATTAAAGACAATACCTTTATTCAGGTAGAATCAGGCATCATCATTGAAGATGATGGGACTCAGATTAGCGGTAATGACTTTAGTCAAGTCGGTGGGGTAGCCATCAAAGTTGGCTCTGAGATTCGTGAGCGATATGCCAGCGATCAAAAGGGCGAGCAGGCAGGACTTCATGCTGGGATACAGCATACCGTTATTCATAGTAATGTGTTTGATGCTACGCAGTCTAGAGACGATCAAGTTCGAATATCTAAGGCCAGTCAACAAGGTACTCAGTTTAAGTAAGGCACTCAGTTTAAGTAGAGTTGGTTTGATGAGATGCTTTGAGGGGAACTGGTCAGCTCAGCAAATTCTAAGCACAAAAAGACCCTAACCGAGGGGACAGTTAGGGTTAAAGTGAAACAATCAGTAGTAGCTAAACGAAGCGTTCAGCACAAGAGCGTTATAGCTTTTGCTCACGGGGCAGCTCTGCCTCTTGTGAGGCATCTTGCATATCGCGATCAAGCGAGTAAAAGTTGGCATTATTGACCCTATCTTCTGATGCCAAAGCAAACTTATCGCGAAGACCGTCAATCAACGCCTCTTCTTCAATTTGCTCTTTGACGAACCACTGCAAGAAATTAAATGTCGGCCAGTCTTTTTCTGCCATTGCCTTATCGACTAAATCATAGATTTTGCGTGAGTTTTCAAGCTCATGCTGCCAGACATCTTCAATACACTCTTTAAGATTGCTTGGGTTGTCAGCGGGTGCGGCTATTGCGCCGATTTTCGCTTCACCACCACGCGTATTGATATATTCTAAAAACTTAAACATGTGCTGGCGCTCTTCTTCTGAATGCTTATAGAAGAAGTCAGCAATGCCACCGTAGTTATTGGATTCAGCCCAAACACCAAGAGCCAGATAGGCCTGAGCCTGTTGAGCTTCTTGATTCATCTGTCTGTTTAGGGCTTGTTCCATATCGTCTGAAATGCGCTTATCGCTCATAAGTTAATCCTTATAATCATTCGTTAATTTTAGAGTTAAATCGGCTTAACCAAAGGCTTAAAGCCGTTATAAACCGTTATAAAATAGTTATTAAATTTAGTGATCATTTGTTAATTAGGATTATAAAAGCTAGACAGGCAGCCGTGGGTTATTAGCTGTCCGAATTATGTGAGCAGTTATGAGCTAAGCGTCACGAGATGTAACCAATGCGAATAATAATCAATATTTTTAGAGAGACTGGTAAAATTTATAGAATCAGCACTAGCGGCAGTTATTCTACGAGGTTTAAATATAAAAAAACCGACATTCAGCCGGTTTTAGATGAGGTAGAAGAGAGAAGATTGAGAAGAGGATTAAGCGCCAATCTTTTGATTTAACCAGCGGGTAATCTTGTCAGGGGTAACTTGTGCTAGTTTCTCAAATACTTTGGCTGGCAGGCCGACCGCATAGTGGGTCTTAGTCAGCTTCCGATTGGGTGAAGTGGTAAGCTTATATAAGGTCTTAGCCACATCATCAGGGGTTAAATTCTTGCCCAAACGTCTGATACTAGTGACGTCGACATTTTTTGTCATGTCACTTTTGACCCATAAGGGCATGACATCGATGACTTTAATGCCACGCGGCGCAAGCTCAATATTCAAGCCTTCGGTTAAGCCGCGAACGAAGAACTTACTGGCAGAATAGGGTGCAAGTTCGGGCTGACCATAGATGGCAGAGGCTGAAGACAGATTGATAATTTTGCTAAATTTGTCGCCTTTGAGCTGCTGAGCGACTTTGTGGCAGCCAATCAAGATACCCTTACAGTTGATATCGACGAGCATAAGCTGCTTGTCCAAGTCAGACTCTGGTAGTTCACCGGTGATAAGAATACCCGCATTATTGATGAGTACGTCCACACCGCCAAAGGCGCTCGTCATCTGCTCAATAGCACTGTCCCAGTCATCGGGATTAGTGACATCCAGATTGCCGTGCAAGATAGACTTTGATTTATGCGCCTTTTTGAACGATTTATGCTTAATAGCGAGACCAAGCTCCGGAAGATCAATATCGAATAGACCGACGTTATGACCTTTGGCCGCAAGTTTTTTGGCAGTTGCTAGGCCGATACCGCGAGATGCGCCAGTGATGAGAACATTCATAATGACTTCCTTGTATAAAAGCGAGAGTACATGGGAGAGAAAAGTTCCTAAAGCATTAAATGATACTGAACGTATGTTATATTACAGTAGCGCTACTAACTCAAGTCAATTATCAATTTACAGAGGCTAGAAGCGTCTTAAAAATAGGGTGTGCAGATGATAATAAAAAAAGCAGCTATAAATAAAGCCTTAATAATTAGCCTATTGTCGCTAGCTGTCGGCGGTTGTATCTTTGAGGAGCAAGGGATATTTGCTAAAGACAAAAAAACTAACGACGCTGCCGTGGTTGAGATAGTAGCATTCGGCTATCAGCAAAGGCAAAATCACACTGTCGATTATATCGAAAGAGCGGATATTAAAATAACGGCTGAGCGGACACAAACCACGGTCAAGTCACTCTTTGGCAATGACAATACAGACAATAATAAAAATAATACCAACTATCTGTTGGCCGATAAAGTCACCGTGGCCACCGCCAGTAATATACGAAAAGTGGCCGATACGTTCATCGATTCTGCGCTATCTTATCATCTCCTATGGAAAGATAAGGAGTCGGGTGGCGTACTACGTCATGATATCGATTATCAGGCGGTAGATATCAGCGGAAAATCAGGTGTAGGCGAGGCTGCAGCGACAGGCTTTAGTACTGTCTTGGATCAGCTACCAGCGACCCAAACACAAGGTTTAGTCTTCCCAGAAGGCGCTATTTGCTATGTGCCACGGACAAAAATAGATAAAACCAGCACCAAGTTTAGTACGGATAAACTGACAGATTATTCGACGCTTATGGCTTGGCAAGGTGACCAACCTTTCAGCAGTGAGATGGCTCAATTGTCCTTTGGCACTACCAACGATATCGCGGTGAGCTACATTGCCAATGACTTAATTATCGATGCAGAGAGTGGTCTGAAGTCTTACCGCGGCGCGGTGCAGTTTGACGGCAAGGTCTATGATGCGGTGGTAACCCCCAAGCAAGAGAGTCAGCTTAATACTGATACTAGCAAAGGGCGAGTCGACTGTCAGAATTATAATGAAGTGGCGGCGGACTTTATTGAGGGTGAGATTAAAAAAGTCTATTAATAAGTAAGAAGAAAATTGAGAAATATAGACTAATGATACAAGGTTTAAACCACATTACCCTAGCAGTACTTTGGACTTCAGTGGTTAGATTAAGGGGTTAGATTAAGTGGCTGAATTATTGCCTGCTTTAAATCACTTGTCTTTTACTACGATTGGCACATGAAAGTAACAATAAGATTAATACCACCATTGCAGGCAACTCTGTCTCTCTCAAGCGCATTTTATGGTTCAGATTATGATAGCGACGGTGACTGCTACCGATATCTTCGGTACTGTGTGGCAGCTGCGTAGTATGGCATTAGAGAAATCGGCGGCGTACCGACCTTATTTTTACTGGTATCGGGATATGCGATTGATGAAGATTATCCTTCTCTTTATGAGGATCAGAGGGGCTAGGCGGTTTATTCGTAGTGAATAAGGAAAGTGCTTGGCAGTTAACTGCCAGTAGCCCCTATCTCTATCATGGCAGACACGGTGGTAGCCAGCTCGCTGCCTATAAATCGCCGCTATTTAAGTGCTAATCTCTAGGCTAGGCTTGCGTAGTAGAGGGCACAGGCTAGCGAGAACATACGGACAATATGCTCAGCTTGCGTTTTCTTATCACTGCTTTCTAAAATAACGCCTCCATACGCAGTAGGGCAGAGGGGTAGTGGTCTTTATGCAAAGCTTTATCATTATAATAATTCAGCTCAGTCTGTAGATAGAGCCAGTCTCGCCAAACCGGCTGGCGATAGCTGATAGCTGGACCATAGCTATTGAGCAGCGGTGTATCTTGAGCAAAATCGCCACCAGTGGAGATGCCATAGGCCAGCTGTTTTTGATTGCCGAAGTGATGAATCTGACGCAGATCATTGTTCCACGTGGTGCGCTCATTATTATCTTGATGTCGATAATGAATAGCCGTGCGATTATTGATAAATCGGTCAGCGCGGCTGGCAAGCTTTAGTTCAAGCCCCCCTCGTGCATAGTGCTCACTATCAAGACCATAGCGATAAAAGGTATCGCTCTTGACTCTGAGCTGCTCATCTTCGTACCAGTCTTTATCCACACTCACTTTGATAAAGGGGTCATCAAGAGAGCGGATACCCACATCGATATCCGTCTCAACGCCCAGCTCACTGTCAATACTTTCACTAAAACGTGACCAACGCAAGGCGATAGACGCATTGTCGCTACGCACCTTTTGACGATCAATAATCTTATCTTGTTCACTGGTTTGGGTGTGATAGCTTCTGCCTGTTGAGTCTCGTCGTAGCTCCGCTTCATTATCAAGGTCGGTATCACCGATGATCAGGCTAAGGCGTCGCTCCAAGACAGGTAGCTTTAAGCGGCCGCGAACTCTAGGCTCGACAGTCACGCTGCTGCCCGCGACTGGATCATCTACCCAGCGGGTATCTAGTATCACTCGCAGGTTGGCGGTAGCAGGGTTTTTGCTATCCGGCTCACCGAACCAAGCGTTCATATTATTGGCCCATAGATGCAGCTGATCTTGAACATCCTCTCGTCTTTCATCCGACCAGTGTTTCTCAGTGTGGGTGAGCTTGGTGTCTGATGGTGAGTTTTGGTAGCCTAACTGATCAGTTAATTGGCTCGCTGTTTTAATATGGATAGCGCTAGCAGGATTAAACAGGGGCTTGGTACTATCTTCAGTTGAGTTAGCCATATCCTCGCTTAAGGGCGCTGTGGTGTCTGAGACGGCTGGATCAGTCGCCGTATTCACTGAGGCAGTCGCTACTGCGGGGGCGGTAATGAGGAGACAGATAACGAGGCGGGTTATCTGCGTGCTGATGTTCAAAGACTTATTCATAGAGATCGAGCTTCAATTCTTATTTAAGGTCGTTAGGAGCACCGTCAGAGTAAATCAAACTGCAGCAATAATAAAGCGTTATGTGATTTTTGCGCAGGTACTTGGTGGTGGATAGTGCATAGACTTGGCTAGCAGTGGACTCGAGGTAACAGGATCGCTCCCAGCCATTAGGAAGCGCCTCGGCTAAAATAGTAGAATAATAGCGGACGGCAGGATAAGCTACGAAACCTGCGCCATTTCTTTAACCAATAAATTCTTCTGAATACCCAACCCTCGTGACCAACAACGCAAAAAAATAAGCTGAGCAAAATGCCCAGCTTACCTTTTCATTAATAGTTAAACTATAAAAGCAAATCCCTCTAAATTTCCCTTTTAGAAAGGGAGACTTCAAAACAAAATGCTATGATATTGTTTAACGCTTAATGCGCTTCATCCCAGTTCTCACCGATATCGGTCTCAACCACCAGCGGTACGGCAAAGTCCACATCCCAGCCCATGTCTTTGGCTGTAGTACTAAGCACTTCTTCCATAGCCTGTTTAATCAAAGCACTAATCTCATCGGTCTTGTCCTCGTCCACTTCAAACACCAATTCATCATGTACTTGCAGGAGCATCTTGGCAGACTCTTTTGGTAACACCTTATCAACGGCAATCATCGCCAGCTTAATGATATCGGCGGCGCTGCCCTGTAAGGGAGCATTAATCGCGGCGCGTTCGGCAGCTTGCTTGACCATGCGGTTGCTGTTAGTGATATCAGGAGTGTACAGCTTGCGGCCCAAGATGGTCTCGATATAGCCGTGCTCATAGGCACTGGCACGGGTGTCTTGCATATACTGTTGCACGCCCGGATAGCGGCTAAAGTACAGCTTGATATAGCTTTGTGCTTCTTCACGGCTCATCTGCAGCTGCTTGGCAAGACCAAAGGCGCTCATGCCGTAGAGCAGACCGAAGTTAATGGCCTTAGCGTTGCGGCGCTCGGTTGGAGTGACGCCCTCGACCGCTTTGCCTAACACTTCGGCAGCGGTGGCGGTGTGAATGTCGAGGCCTTCATTAAACGCCCGCGTGAGGTTGGCGTCACCAGAGAAATGTGCCATTAAGCGTAGCTCAATCTGTGAGTAATCTGCCGCTAGGATAACGCGGCCTTTGGGGGCGATGAATGCTTGGCGAATGAGACGGCCCGTGGCAGTTCGAATCGGAATATTCTGCAAGTTGGGGTCAGTAGAAGACAGACGACCGGTACTGGTCAACGCTTGGTGGTAGCTGGTGTGCACGCGGTCAGTCTCGCTATCGGCTACTGCATCTAGCGCATCGGTATAGGTGTTTTTGAGCTTGGCAAGACTGCGATACTCTAAAGCGATATCCACTAGCTCGTGGTCTATCTTTGATAATACCGCCTCTGAGGTGGAGTATTGCCCAGATTTGGTCTTTTTACCACCGGGCACGCCGAGCTTATCAAACAGTATCTCGCCAAGCTGCTTGGGCGAGCCTAGATTAAACGCTTCACCTGCCACCTCATAGGCGCGCTTCTCTAACGCGATAATCTCTTCATCGAAGCGGATAGACAGCTCATTAAGGAAGGGCCGCTTAATCAAAATACCTTCCGCTTCCATCTGACACAGGATTTGTGCAGTGGGGATTTCTAGCGCTTGCAGAAGCTTTTGATTGTTCTCGTCGTCTTTAAGTTTGGCTTGGAACAACTCAAACAGCTGATAGGTAATGTCCGCATCTTCGCAAGCATAGTCGCTGGCGATATCGATAGCGACTTTATCAAAAGTGACTTGCTTAGCCCCCTTACCAGCTACATCTTCATAAGTGATGGTTTGCGTGTGCAAGTAGTGGCGGGCGAGGTCGTCCATGCCATGACGGGTAATCGCCGCGTTAATGACATAGCTGGCTAGCATGGTGTCCATCGCCCAATTCTTTGGTTCGATATTAAGGTCGATACCATAGCGGCTGAGGACATGGGCATCGTACTTAAGGTGCTGACCAATTTTACCAATCTTCGGGTTTTCTAAGATGGGTTTGAGCTTGGCGAGGACGCTATCGCGGTCGAGTTGCTTACCGATAAGCTCATCTTCTACTGGAGCGTCTTCTAAGGCTAAGCTGTCTTCTGGCGTCTCTACGTCAGCGTCTTTTTTAGCCTTGGTTTTTTTGGTCTTGACCGGCTCAACATAAGCGACATGATTCAGCGGAATGTAATAGGCCTCATGCGACTGAAGAGCAAAAGATAAACCGACGATATCAGCTTCGCGCCAATTAATACTGGTGGTCTCAGTATCGATGACAAAATGCTCAGCACTAGCCAGACGCTCTAATAGCGACTCAAAGGCTAGCATATCTAAGACGGTGTGCCACGCTTTATCGTGACCTTTGCTGTCTTTGATATTTTCGATGATAGCGTGTTGCTTTTGATTTTGTAGGGTCTTGGCGATTTGCGCTTGCGACTCGCTTGCGGCCTTACTGTTATCTATGCTGTCATTGCCATTTTGAGCGTCATTTTGCACATTGGCAGGGTGGTTGGGATGATCGAGTGAAGCCAGCTCATTTTTGAACTCCAGCTCACTGTAGAGGTCGCGCAGCTCGTCGATAAAGGCAGTGGCATCAGTATTAACGCGCAAATCTTCCCAATCTTGACCGATATCAAGGTCGGTTACGATGGTCGCCAACTGCGAGTTCATTGGAATGTCATCGGCATGTTCTATGAGGTTCTTACCTGCCCGGCCTTTGATATTCTCAGCATTGGCTAAGATACCACCAAGGCTCTCATACTCATTGAGCAGCTTGGCCGCAGTTTTTTTACCGATACCAGGTACGCCTTTAATACCGTCAGAAGAGTCGCCCATTAACGTGAGGTAGTCGACCATTTGCGTGGGTTTAATGCCGAACTTATCGATGACACCTTGGATGTCAGTGATTTTGCCGGTAAAGCTGTCTTCTAGTATCACGCAGTCATTGACCAGCTGCGCCATGTCTTTATCACCCGTCGAGATGACGACATGATGACCTTCAGCGACCGCACGCTGGGTGAGCGTACCGATGATATCGTCGGCCTCAGCCCCTTCGATACGCAACAGAGGAATGCCTAACGCTCGAACGAGACGATGAATATACGGAATCTGCTGTGCCAGCTCGACATCCATCTTCGGACGATTCGCCTTATATTCAGGCGAGAGCGCATGACGAAAGGTAGGCGACTTGGTATCAAAACAAACCGCCATATGCGTGGGGTGATAACGACGCATTAGCTTGAGTAGCGCGTTGAGCGTGCCACGAATGGCATTGGTCATGAGGCCTTGGGTGGTCATCATGGTCTTAGGCAGCGCATGATAAGTGCGAAATAGGTAATACGAGCCATCGACTAAGATGAATGGCGGCGTGTCTTTATTTACATGCGCGGTATCCATGAGCGCGACATCGGGCATGTCGGAGAACTTGGGCAGCACATTGGGGTCAATCGCATCGTGCGAGGTGTCAGTAGAGGCATGGTCAGTCGCAGAAAGGTCAGTCATAGTTATATAAGTCGCTTAAAAGGTTATGATGATTTTATAAGAAAAGAATGGTGTTCAGTTAAGAAGATAAATCAGGCGGAATTTGCAAATAAGGATGTAATAAGTGGCTCTATTATAGCGAAAATTGGCCTTAATCGGGGGAGTTTACCGCTGGTCTTTGCTGATTACCCTTATGAAAAAACCCAAACCAGTAGCGGCTTGGGTTTATGCTGGTTGGACATTAGATTAGTATCGTTTTAGTAGAACCTTATTAGGGGTTGTCGCTAAGCGCTTACTGAACTTCTGATGTCACTTCGACATCGATATTGCCCTTTGTCGCTTTAGAATAAGGGCAAACTTCATGCGCCTGTTCGACCAACTTTTGGACTTCATCAGCAGATAAGTCGGTGCTTTTGGCAATCACGTGAATCTTGACGGCGAGCCTATAATCATGCCCGTCACCTTGGAGCAAATCAACCGTCGTCTGCGTCGTTGAGTCAAAGCTGGTCTCTTGCATCTTTTTGACCACACCTAGCGCGCTATCAAAACAAGCCGCGTAGCCCATTGCTAATAGCTGTTCAGGATTATTACCCTCTTTGCCAGTCCCTGGTGGCACCATATTAATGGTGAGGTCACTATCGCTTAGGCTTGCCGTGCCCATCCGGCCATTGGTCACTGTCGCTTGGGTTGAATATAATGTTTTCATAGAATGTCCTTATCTTATTTAGTATGAATAACTTAATATGAGTGAGTGACTATAAGTGATTAAAAGTCGGCTTTCTGCTGCTGGGTATTCTTACGTTTTTAACGTCAGCACTAGCCAATCTCTAGAGAATTAGCTTAGCAAATTAAGCCAATATTAGCGTCATTCTCAAGTAATCAATTGCACAGAGTTTGTAAAGATTGCAAACTAACAATAATACTGCGAATGGATAAGGTGTTAGTAACGGGCAAAAGGTAAATAATAGCGCGGCAGAATTTGTAGAGAAAACAGTTAACTACTGTCAGTCATTATTCTTGAACAAGTTGAATTATCTATATATGAGATATGAGTATGGCTTTTGGTTAATCACTAAAGGGCGTTTTGTATTTAAACGTCTGCAGCCAATCGCCAAATCCGCTACAATACGCCCACTAATTTTATTATTGATAATCAATCTTTGCCTTTCAAAATCGATATAGACAGTTGAAGCTATAAATTATGAGCGTAGATCCTAAAGTATTAGCCGCCGAGGTCGCCAAACGCCGTACCTTTGCCATTATCTCGCATCCCGATGCGGGTAAGACCACAATGACCGAAAAGCTCCTATTATGGGGGCAAGCGATTCAGGTTGCAGGTGAGGTCAAGAGCCGCAAGTCTGACCGTCATGCCACATCGGATTGGATGAGTATGGAGCAAGAGCGTGGTATCTCTATCACCACCTCCGTTATGCAGTTTCCTTATCAAAATCATATTGTCAACCTACTCGATACCCCCGGTCACGCTGACTTTAGTGAGGATACTTACCGCACGCTGACTGCAGTAGATAGTGCGCTGATGGTCATCGATGGCGCAAAAGGTGTGGAAGCGCGAACCATCAAATTGATGGAAGTCTGCCGTATGCGTGACACGCCGATTATCTCGTTCGTCAACAAGCTTGATCGCCAGATTCGTGATCCGCTTGAGCTATTAGACGAGATTGAGACCGTGCTGGGTATTAAATGTGTCCCTATTACTTGGCCAGTCGGTATGGGGCAAGATTTTGTCGGTGTCTATCATCTTACTGAGGACAAAACCTACTTTTATCAAAAAGGCCATGGCGGCGAGATTACTGAGATTGAGACGCGTGACGGCTACGATTACCCCGACGTGCGTGAGCGCTTAGGTGACTTGGCCTTTGCTGCCTTTGAAGAGTCGCTTGAGTTGGTACAGATGGCACTTGAGGACTTTGACGTCGAGTTGTTCCTCAAAGGCGAGATGACCCCAGTGCTATTCGGTACTGCTCTGGGTAACTTCGGTATCAATATGGTGCTCGACACTCTAGTCAAGTATGCGCCGCCGCCCAAAGATCATCCTACCCAAGAGCGTGAAGTATTGGCTAGTGAGACTGACTTTAGCGGTTTCGTGTTTAAGATTCAGGCCAATATGGACCCGCGCCACCGTGACCGTATTGCCTTCTTACGCGTCTGCTCAGGTAAGTACGAAAAGGGTATGAAGCTCAATCATGTGCGCCTTGGTAAAGAAGTGCGCATCTCTGACGCTTTGACCTTTTTGGCAGGGGATCGTGAAGCCCTTGAAGAGGCATATCCTGGGGATATTATCGGTCTGCACAATCATGGGACTATCTCTATCGGTGATAGCTTTACCGAAGGCGAGACCCTTAACTTTACCGGTATTCCGCACTTTGCCCCTGAGCTATTTCGCCGTGTGGTACTCAAAGACCCGCTTAAGTCTAAAGCACTGCAAAAAGGTTTGCAGCAGCTTAGTGAAGAGGGTGCCACTCAGGTGTTTATGCCGCAGATCAATAACGATTTGATCTTAGGGGCAGTCGGGGTGCTGCAGTTTGAAGTGGTCGCCCATCGCTTGAAAGAAGAGTATAAGGTGCAATGTACCTTTGAGCCGGTATCTATCGCGACGGTGCGCTGGATTCACTGTGATGACGAAGCTGCATTGGCTAAATTTAAGAAAAAGGCCCACGATCAACTGTCATTAGACGGCGGTGGTTACCTAACTTATCTCGCGCCGTCACGGGTGAACTTGCAGCTGATGCAAGAGCGCTATCCTGAAGTGACCTTTAGCAATACGCGCGAGCATTAATTACAAGTGCTGAAACTAGGACTACTAAGGTAAGATTAATGCCTCCTACTGCCCGATTCAGTAACAGAGCAAGATAAAAAATAGGCACGCTTGGCGTGTCTTTTTTTTATGCAGATTTTATTCAGAGCTATTGCTATCTTATTTGAGTTTTATTCGTCATTTATGCGTGAACAACCAGATTGCTGAGCCATTGACCACTACTTTATATGCCCTAAGCATTTTGAAGCGTCTTTAATGTCGCAAAAACGCTGATTAGCACCAGCTATCAACATAGTTTAAACAGTGCTCTGTAGTAAGTTGCGCTATGATATTAGCGTCTGTTTTTATAATACCAATGCGTGAGGGCCTAAACTTGCTGCGCTGTATATATGGTTGGTGCTTGACTGTATTATGCTTGCTGTATGGCGATGGAAATATTTAATTAGAGTGATATCAGGATAAGATTAAATGAGGTTGCTATGAGCACAAAACAAATGTCGTTGAAAGAGCTTACCTTGCTAAGGTCGCAAGACAAGAGTTTCCTGATAGTTAAGTTATTTGCAGTTCTCACGTTAATAGGGGTGAGTGTGCCACCCGCGAATGCTGCAGCTTTGATATATGACACTGATTATCTGGATTATTCTTTGCCAGACACGGTCACCAGTGAATGTTTAAACAAAGGCAATTGCCCTGAGATTGATATTCAATATCTAAAAACCAATCATGATTGGATGAATCAAGTCGTCAATGAGGTGATTGATGGCATAGCGATGGGTGGCATTGATATGAGCGCGTCTGCACACGATAGTGAAAAGGAGACTGTCACCACTCAGGAGGTAACTGCTGCTCTTGATAAGTTCGCTCAGTCGCAGCTTACTGAACTGCCAGCAGACAGTAGCCTAAATTATAGCTTGAGCGCCGCGCCAAAATATTGGGGTCATATCGGCGACTTTGAGCTATTTGAAGTCACTTCCTACGTGTATTGGGGCGGCGCGCACGGTATGCCTTACTCAGAGTACGTGGTATTAGACAGTAAGACCAAGCGGCGATTAGGTCTAGGCGATTTATTAATCGCTAAAGAAAAGCCGAAGTTTGAGGCGCTAGCTTATGATGCCTATAAGCAATGGGTCACTCAGTTTAATGAAGATATCGAAGCTTACGAGAAGTCATGGCCTTTTTTCCTCAGTAGTAATGTCTCATTAACTGATAAGGGGATGGTACTCAAATATCAGGCCTATGACATTGCTCCCTATGCCTATGGCTTGCCTGAGTTGGTTATTCCTTATAACAAGCTAGGTGATATAGTTCGACCGCAATATTTAGCTCAGGTGCACTAAGACCCTTGAGTGAAATTTTAGTAGATTTTGCTACTGTCTTTGAGGTGTGCTATAAATTTTAAAGGCTGTCAATTAGACAATATCGACAAGTATAAAGAGGTAACGCTATAGATACCGACCGATTATAAATTTGATTGGTACATTTATTAAATACAGCTATACAGCTTTCAATAAAAGGAGATGTTAGATGGGTGATCCAGTGGACAATGAAGCACTACAGTCAGAAAACAATACGGTTCAGTGGCAGCTAAATGCCCTTACCGAAGCGTTAGGCGACCTCACCCTGACTGTGGAAGACAGCTTATCTATTGGCCGTGGTCAAGATAACGATGTGGTGCTTGGTAGCAAACAAATATCGCGTAATCATGCCTTGCTTAGTATCTTGAATGGCAAACTTTATATCAAAGATTTAGGCTCATCCAATGGCACATTTATTAACGATGAGCAGATTGAACCTAGCAAGTCCAAACTATTAACTACTCAAGATACAGTCAGTTTTGCAGCGTTTAGTTTTGAAGTTGTTGAAGTGCCGCTAGTGGCCAGTAGCCAACCTGTGGTGCAGGCCGACCCAGCAGAGATCAGCAGTCATAGCGCTACTGATAGTGACGCGCTGCGTCCCGTGCTAGAAGATGAGGCTGTAAAACCCGATGAAGCTTCTATAAGCACTAAAACGACTGC
This sequence comes from Psychrobacter pygoscelis, assembly GCF_004335015.1. GTDB lineage: Bacteria > Pseudomonadota > Gammaproteobacteria > Pseudomonadales > Moraxellaceae > Psychrobacter > Psychrobacter pygoscelis. The sequence continues at coordinate 159,491 of NZ_RQRU01000002.1, read as the reverse complement.
TGCGGAGTCGGCGCTGTCAGAGCCAGTATTGACAACCGAATCAGCAGTAGCTTCTGAGGCGCAGCCAGTAAAAGCTGATGCCACCGCGAGTGATAGTAGTCTAACTAAAACGCCTAGCAAAGTCGCGGATAGATCTGAGGATTTAGAGTCTGTTCTACCGCCTGAGATTAGCCAAAATGACAATAAGGGCAGCGTGGATGAGGCTCCAGTCGTCCAGCAGCCAGTGCAACCGTTACAACCTAGCCCTGAGCCAGAAGCCAAACCAGAACCTAATAAGCCTACAGAACCAGCGACGCACAAAGATAATATAGAGACTGCGCCGACGACTAGTAATCCGCCAATGGAGAAGACGATGCCAAATAAAGCCCCGCATGATAAAACCACTGATACAGAGCTACAGCAAGAGGCTGATCCTGAGGTATTAAAAGCCAAGCAGGCTGCCTCGGCACAGTTCTCAGGAACAGCAAATTTAGATCAAAAGCCTGATGTAGGTACTCAAGGTAATAATGCAGTGGATCAGGCCGCGACTAACCCTGCTACTCATCCTGATGCGACTAAGAAATCCAGTGGTAGTTGGTTTATTTGGCTATTTATTGGTTTGATTATTCTCGGTATTATTCTGTGGATGTTTAATATGGGCAATGCGTAGCTTATCTTCGTGTCGCCTACCATTGATGATGCCAATACTTGCTTAATACCTTTAATTTGTCTCAAAGTTAAGAGTAGTGGGCGTTTAGCAGGTATTGGCAAGGTCAAAAATCTTAGAGAATTGATGGCTATTTGAATTAATTTAAAAAAAATTGCAGTTAGGGGTTGCGTTTTAAAATATATTTGATAGAATACTCCCCACTTTGAAGGAACAAGCCGACTTAGCTCAGTTGGTAGAGCAACTGACTTGTAATCAGTAGGTCGCCAGTTCGATCCCGGCAGTCGGCACCATTCCTCAAAGTAACTTTTATTGTGTTATGTTTTATAATTCTATAAAAGCGAATGTTTATTCAGACCAGACCAACTGAATGATAACAACATTCACATCTTAGGTGGGGTTGGGGAGCGGTCAAACCCAGCAGACTGTAAATCTGCCGCGAAAGCTTCGAAGGTTCGAATCCTTCCCCCACCACCATTTTCTTTGTCACTATCTTAACTGTCTAACGGAGAGTCTAAAATAGTCGCCAAAGCTGCAGAACCCAAGTATCCAAGTATCATTGCGGGTGTCGTATAATGGTATTACCCTAGCCTTCCAAGCTAGAGACGCGGGTTCGATTCCCGCCACCCGCTCCATTATTATAAAAACCACTATCTATTATTAAGATAGCTGGTGATTTTATGATGATGAGAAGTACAACTATCATACTCTTTATGCTCATATAGCTCAGCGGTAGAGCACTCCCTTGGTAAGGGAGAGGTCTCGAGTTCAATTCTCGATATGAGCTCCAATTTTTAGAGTTGATTCATGTTAAAACTATTATAAGGTGACACATTAGTGTTGCCTTTTAGTGCTGTCAGCGGATTATTAAGTAGTGATAGCAATTGATATTAGCAATTGTTAGCCCTTATTAATTTTGTAGTATAAGAGTCATGTTCTAGCGTTTATTGGTCGCACTCATGATTTATAGTACTTATGATTCATAGTAACTGTAATTAGCAACTGTAGTCAGTAGTTGCCATCAGTCACTTGATCAACAGCCATTTTATTTATAAATGATTGATAATGATATTTATTATAAATAAATCAGTACAATCAATAAGTAAACTTGCAAGAGTTTAGTTAAGTCAATAAAGTAATATATTGTCTACTATAAGCAGTTGCCGTGCAGTGATTGAGAAATTGTGGATCGCCGAATTAACAGCTTTATAGAATAAATTCTTCTAAACTTTTAATAACAAGAGGATACACCCATGGCAAAGGCCAAGTTTGAACGAAACAAACCACACGTCAACGTTGGTACTATCGGTCACGTTGACCACGGTAAAACCACACTAACGGCTGCGATTGCAACCGTAGCGGCAAAAACTTCTGGCGGCGAAGCCAAAGACTACGCGTCTATTGACTCAGCACCTGAAGAAAAAGCCCGTGGTATTACCATCAACACCTCACACATTGAGTATGACACTGAATCACGTCACTACGCTCACGTTGACTGCCCAGGCCATGCTGACTATGTTAAAAACATGATCACCGGTGCAGCGCAGATGGACGGCGCTATTCTAGTAGTGTCAGCTACTGATGGCCCAATGCCACAAACTCGTGAGCACATCTTGCTATCACGTCAGGTTGGCGTACCATACATCATCGTCTTCATGAACAAATGTGACATGGTTGATGACGAAGAGCTACTAGAGCTAGTAGAAATGGAAGTACGTGAGCTACTATCAGACTACGACTTCCCAGGTGATGACACCCCTATCATCAAAGGTTCAGCCCTTGAAGCCCTAAACGGCAACGACGGCAAATACGGTGAGCCAGCGGTAATCGAACTACTAGAAACCCTAGACAGCTACATCCCAGAGCCAGAGCGTGACGTAGACAAGCCATTCTTGATGCCTATCGAAGACGTATTCTCAATCTCTGGTCGTGGTACTGTTGTAACTGGCCGTGTTGAGTCTGGTATCGTTAAAGTTGGTGACGAGATCGAAATCGTTGGTATCCGTGACACGCAAAAAACCACGTGTACTGGTATCGAGATGTTCCGTAAGCTTCTAGACGAAGGTCGTGCGGGCGAAAACTGTGGTGTACTACTACGTGGTACTAAGCGTGAAGACGTTCAGCGTGGTCAAGTATTGGCTAAGCCAGGTTCAATCACCCCGCATACTAAGTTTGACGCTGAAGTATACGTACTATCAAAAGAAGAAGGTGGTCGTCACACCCCATTCCTAAACGGCTATCGTCCACAGTTCTACTTCCGTACCACTGACGTAACTGGTGCAATCCAGCTACAAGAAGGTACTGAAATGGTAATGCCAGGTGATAACGTTGAGATGAGCGTAGAGCTTATCCACCCAATCGCTATGGACAAAGGTCTTCGCTTCGCTATTCGTGAAGGTGGCCGAACTGTAGGTGCTGGTGTAGTATCAACTGTTAAGGACTAATCTGCTTATTCATTTAAGTAGCTATGATTGAATAGCTATAATAAATGACTAGCATTAGTACTAAAAACCGTTCTCTTTGAGGACGGTTTTTTTATAGATACAGTTAATTTTAATAGTGAGTCGATTGTAGAGTACGATAAAATAAATTATTTTTATGATTAATGGCGCGGCTATGGATTCAGAAGTTTATATTAAGCATTACGCTCAGGTGGACAGTCATATATTGACTGTGGACTTGCCGCAATCACAAATAGTGGGTGATGTGCTCCAAGCTGTAGCAGAGATAGAGGCTATCGTTCAGCCTTATGATGCTTGGGACAGACAGAGTATAAAGGATCTATTGTCTCAAAAGATTAATCAATTATTGATTGCTATTAAAGCAGGTCGCATCGTTGGCTATTGTCTCTATCAAGTGGTCTTTGAGCAAGCAGAGGTCTTACGTATTGCTACCCACCCCGACTATCAGCGTCAAGGTATCGCTGCTGGTATGTTAGATGACTTATTCCGGCATCTTGAGGTGCAATTAGCCACATCAATATTGTTAGAGGTCAGAGCCGATAATACGCCTGCAATTGAGCTTTATCAGCGTCACGGGTTTGCCACTATTCATCAGCGCCAAGGTTATTATCGCTATGCCAATCAGTCACCAGTCGATGCGCTTATTATGCAGAGGCTTATTTTGAGCTAATGGTAAGCGAGCCTCAATAGCTAGGATAAACACAGGTAAGTAACGGGCCGGCTAAGTAACCGTTAGTCGAAGTGACTGTTAATCGAAGTGATGATGAGACATATTGCCCTTAGTAGGGAGGGTCAGAGTAGGAGAAGGTCTTGAGTCAATGTGCTTAGTGCAGATCGGCTAGACTACGAGAATAAAAACTACTTTTTACTGCTGGTCTTATGTATTGAGGCGTTGATTTCGGAAGGGGAAGGGCAGTCGCTACGGCGAATCATCTGATAGTTGTCAGATTTCATTTGCTTTAGCCTTATCAGCCGTTCATTAAGCTGGCCAATGACGGTAGTCAAAGTGAGCTGTTGGCGCTTTGCCTGTTCAAGTTTTGCACTGATAGCTTGAATCTGCTCATCGATATCTAGCGTTCCATCGTAATAGTCATTTAAGCCATTTTTAATCTCATTTAATTTAAAGCCGATGGTCTGAGCGCCTTTAATTAGCTCAATTCGCTCTATACACTCAGGGTGATATTCGGTATACAGTCGTGAGCCTGCTTGCCGCTTACGCGACTTAAGTAGCCCCAGCTCATCGTAGTGCCGAATGGTATCTTTGGTAGTATTAGCCGCTCGAGCCAGCTGCCCAATTAATAGGTAATGGATATCTGAATTCATTGTTGCCCTTTAAGATATTGTTGCCTGTTATTGAGATACCGTTTGAGCCGTTATAGCAGACTTAATCTATGACGGATTATAGTACCAATTTGACTCGGTAAGTAATTGATGACTGGTAAATGGCTCGAAGTTAGCTGCTTGCCAAGAGATGGTTTGCTGGCGGATCAAGCGTGGTAGAATAGCTAAAAACTGCGAGCGAGCCAAAGTTTTGGCTCCTAAGCTTAGCAGATGCGGATTGGGCAGCTGACAGTCTATTAATGGCATTCTACTATAAGCACACAATCGCATGAGCGCCCAAAAAGCCACTTTTGAGGCATCGGTGACAGTATGAAACATCGACTCACCAAAGTATATTTGTCCTATTTTTAAACCATACAACCCACCGATCAAATGTCTATTAGGATAGCAGCTGTCCGTAGAGTCCATAGTATCATCTTGCCAGACCTCAATACTGTGAGCAAATCCCAGTTGGTGAAGCTTTAAATAGGCCTCAATCATCTCCTCATGGATCCAAGTGTCCTGCGCGTAGCTTCTTGGTAGACTACAAGCGTGGATGACATCTTCAAACGCGCGATTTAAAGTAATGTACCAGCCAGCACGCTTGGCGGTTCGCCGTAGCGACTTGCTTGGTTTGTAATCGCTAGGGGTGATAACGCAGCGCGGCTCAGGACACCACCAGGCGATAGGCTCATCTTCATTAAACCAAGGAAATAGACCATGGGTATAAGCGGATATTAAGGTGGCAGGGGCCAGATCTGCTCCCATAGCGACCAGACCCGTACCGGAGGGGTCACTTTGAATCGGGTCGGGGAAGTCGTAGTCGTTACTGGAGAGTAACTGGGCAAGCTTCGTCATAAGGTAGCTCAACAAATAAAGGCTGCCAAAATGGCACTGGCAGCCTCAAGGGACTATTTGATACGATCAGAGCAGTATGTCGCTACTATAGAGTAGCTTATAACCAGTATCTTAGCCATGACCTTAGCTCAACTATTGAGCCTCAGAGCCAACGGCTGCATCTGCCGTCAAGGTTGAGGCATAGGCATGATCGGAGGCGTCAACAGCACCAATAGTATCAAGGTATTTTTCAGCGTCTAAAGCTGCCATACAGCCTGTACCGGCGGAAGTAATGGCTTGGCGATAGACATGGTCAGCGACGTCACCGCAAGCAAATACTCCCTCAATGCTGGTCTGGGTAGCGTTACCTGCTAGGCCACTGTTGACCACTATATAGCCATTTTGCATATTGAGCTGCTCAGCGAACAGATCCGTATTAGGCTTATGACCAATAGCGACGAACATACCGTGGACATCGATCTGCTTGCTACTGCCATCTTGGGTAGACTCGACGATAATGCCATTGACGCCCATATCATCCCCAACGACTTCTTTTACCGTGTAGTTCCACTCGATAGTAACGTTGCCGTTTTTGGCTTTTTCAAACAATTTATCCTGAAGTATCTTCTCTGAGCGTAAGCTATCACGGCGATGAATCAGGATGACTTCTTCAGCGATATTGGACAGGTACAGTGCCTCTTCGACCGCGGTATTGCCGCCACCGATGACGGCGACTTTTTGATCTTTATAAAAGAAACCATCACAGGTCGCACAGGCAGAGACGCCCAAGCCTTTGAATTTTTCTTCAGACTCCAGACCAAGATATTGCGCTGAAGCGCCAGTCGCGATAATCAGGGCATCACAAGTATAGCTCCCATTATCGCCTTGTAGCTTAAATGGACGCTCGGTCAAAGTGACACTGTTGATATGGTCGTAGACCAGCTCAGTGCCAAAGCGCTCAGCATGTGCCTTCATGCGCTCCATAAGATCTGGACCTGTCAGTCCATGTGCGTCGCCTGGCCAGTTGTCAACTTCAGTCGTGGTGGTCAGCTGACCGCCAACTTGCAGCCCAGTGATGATTACAGGGTTGAGATTAGCGCGAGCGGCATAGACGGCAGCGGCGTAACCGGCAGGACCGGAGCCTAATATAATGAGTTTTTCGTGACGAGTAGCAGCAGTACTATCAGACATAAGTTATCCTTGTTTTTCTAAATAAAATATACGTTAACTATCCAAACCTGAAATAGAGGTTATAAGATACTAAGGCATCATAACAATTAAGATGCCATCTAGATGAGTAGATCATAATTTGTGATACTACCATAAGGGTAGTCGATGTAAATCACAAGTTAGATTAAGTCATTATTGGTATGAATAGAATTTATAGTCTGTTTTGCTGGTTACAGTCACTATTTAGTACAGCTATCTGGCCGCTCAATTGGCAGTGCTCAATTGACAATAGTGTCGTAGCTTAGATGACTAAGCCTCAAGAGAATTTAGCGCAATTAGCAGCTATCGAGTTAGCTATGCTACCTTAGTATTTGCTACTATAGAGGGTTATGATTACCGCTAAGCGCGGGCTAATTATCTAGCGTCGTTAAGTGGAGCAATACTTAGCGTCAATATATATTATTGACGCTGATCGATACTACTTAATGCTGACTTCTACCTTACCAATCTTTTTGATTAGTTCACAATACCAGTTCGACAATTAAAGGTGACCATTCGTGACATTTACACAGATTATAGAGTATGTCAAAAGAGGACTATTTACCCTATTGGGGTTATTTTTGGCATTGTATCTGTTTGTGATATTGCTGACATATTCAGCAAACGACCCGAGTTGGTCGCACATCAGTAGCGATATGACGACCGTCAATAATATGGGCGGTGCTATGGGTGCTTGGCTGGCCGATCTGCTCTATGTCTTTTTTGGCTGGGGCGCTTGGTGGCTGTTCGCTATTTTAATATATGAGTCTGTGCTGCTCTGGTGGCAGAGCAAGCCGATATTCGGTCTATTGCGTCTTGTCGCCTACATATTCTTGTTGCTTGCTGGTAGTGCGCTGTTTGCTCAGATCATGACTTTATTGCCCAGCAGCCCTGATGCTACTGTAGAGGCAGTGAAGGTAGGGGGTATGGGCGGCGGTATCGTCGGGACAGAGCTTGCCACAAGATTGTCATTTCTAATGACAGCCTTTGGCAGTCTATTCTTCTTAATCGTATTTGTGCTAATCACGGCTACTTTTGCCTTTAATATCCATTGGCTAGCGTTATATAGCGGCGTCAGAGATAGAGCATGGCTTGGCTCGGGTGTTAAAAATGATAAGTCAAGTGCGACTCGGGGCTTATATGAGGCGGACTTAGTAGAGCCGGATTATGCTGAAGATCATACTGAGGGCTTATATGGCTTTGAGGAGTTTGAGCAAGAAGGAGAGCCACTTACCGATGAGCAGCACGAGTTTGGTCAATTGCCACTTCGCGCGCGTCCTCCCATCATTGATGAGTTATCGGCTTCCTCTAAAGAAGCTTCTGTAACATCAGGTCAACTTAAGGAAGATAGTCAATCTAGTCTGAGTAACGTCCTCAGTGAGTTTTTGGTAAAGTCTGGACTAGGGGCGAGCCTGCAACAGCAGCTTCAAGCTGAACAAAGTGCGCAAGCGCAAGATAGCGCTGAGGAGCGTACCGGTACTACGTCAGATAATACTGCTGCCACTACCTCTATGGCTGCACATACAGCACCATCAGTAGGGGCTAACAAAGATAAGGTTGAGCCAAGCTTTGAGTGGAATAACGATAATGCGGTCTCTTCTTTATTAGAGCCAGAAGTATCAGGACCAACAGCGACGCCTGCCGTTAGCGCCAGTCAAAGCGTAGCACAGTCTAATCAACAGGCAACAGCTCTAAAAGCGACATCAGCGCAAGTGACGACCATATCACCTAGTCATCTCGATCCTATAATAGAAGAGTCTAAGGGCAGCGACTCGATCAGTGCTAATGATGTAGCGTCTGAAAAGGTGGTATCGTCGCATCAGACAGATAGCTTGGTCGCTACGAAGGTGGCTAGTACTGCTACTGATCACTCTGCTAATGACAGTGCACTTCAGGCCAACTCTACCTCGCCACATACTGCCAGTATCGATGGTGATATCAGTGTCGATAAGCTAGCGGATTCTTGGTTAGCTGGTACGGAGTCTGAGGTATTGACAGCCGACTGGGAAGCCGATAAACCAAAGCTTGCTATCGCTGCTGCTAATAGTCAAGAGACAGCAAATAGCGTGGATAATTTATCAGAAGATTTGCTAGACAGTCGCACCGCAGTCACTGAACAGTCGCAGCCAGTATCGCCAGCAATAAAGGGTGCAACTGTCGCTACTGATTCTAATCATGGGGCTAATATGGCCACAAGTACTGTCAGCGAACCTCACAAAGCAGCAGCTATAAGCCCTAGTCTGGAGTCAGAGCTAGATTTAACGCCGACCAATACACCGCCTGCCAATCCTAAAGAGCCACCCAAGGCTGAAGACGTGGCTGTTAATCCACAAGCGCCTGTTAATTCACAAGCGCTTGGCAATACAGCGGCGGCTACAGCAACAGGTAAGCCGAATATCGGCTTTGCGGTCCCTGACGGTGATGCTAGCAACCATATTGAAGACATGGTACCGGATACTGATGAGTACACTGCTGCGCCAACGCTGCCAGCAATTGAGGATGATGCCGCTTATGCAAGTCGCTCACGCGCTATGCAGACGGCAAAGTACCGTGAGAGCCTTACCCCAATCCCTGAGCTGTCTATCCTTGATAAGCCAGATCCGGATCGTAAGCCGAGCTATACCGAGGCTGAACTTGAGCAACTCTCAGAGCTGCTTGAGATCAAGCTACAAGACTTCAATGTCAAAGCAGAAGTCAAAAATGCCATTCCAGGACCTGTCGTTACTCGCTTTGAGGTGGAGTTGGCTCCGGGGGTAAAAGCCAGCAAGGTCACTGGTATCTCGCGCGATCTGGCGCGATCCTTATCCATGGCGTCGCTTCGAGTGGTCGAGGTGATCCCTGGTAAGCCATATATCGGTATCGAAGTACCCAATAAAAAACGCGAGATGGTACGCCTGATAGAGCTATTGACCACCGAAAAGTACCAAGATCCCAAAGCGCAAATCAGTATGGCGATGGGTAAAGACATTGGTGGTAACCCGATCATCACTGACCTTGCGCGCGCGCCGCATATGTTAGTCGCGGGAACCACAGGCTCTGGTAAGTCAGTACTGGTCAACTCGATGCTATTGTCGATGCTGCTTAAATACAAGCCTAATGAGCTGCGCCTTATCTTGATCGATCCTAAGCAGCTTGAGCTGGCTAACTATAATGACATTCCGCATCTATTGACGCCTGTCGTTACTGATATGAATGAAGCGGCCAGCAGCCTGTCTTGGTGCGTGGCAGAGATGGAGCGTCGCTATCAGCTAATGAGTCTGCTGAAGGTTCGTAAATTGGGTGAGTTCAACAAAAAAGTCATCGCTGCTGAGAAGGCAGGTAGACCAATTATTGATCCGCTATGGCGACCGAACGATAGCGTGAGTATGGACAAAGCGCCTAAACTTAAAACACTGCCTATGATTGTCATCGTCGCCGATGAGTTTGCTGATATGATCATGCAAGTTGGTAAGCAAGCCGAAGAGCTGATTACGCGTCTCGCCCAGAAGTCCCGAGCGGCAGGTATTCATTTGATGCTCGCCACCCAGCGGCCTTCAGTAGACGTCATCACCGGTCTGATTAAGGCGAACATTCCAGTTCGGGCAGCACTTCGCGTTAACTCAAAGGTTGATTCGCGAACGATTTTGGATGCAGGCGGTGCAGAAGATATGCTAGGCAACGGTGACATGCTGTTCCTCGGTCCAGGTCAGATTGAGCCAGATCGTGTGCATGGTGCCTACGTTAGTGACGAAGAGGTCAACCGTGTCTGTGACGCGTGGCGTGAGCGCGGTGCTCCTGACTACATTGATAACATGGCCAGCAACTTTGAGCTAACAAGCCCAAGTAGCAGCAGCGGTAATACTTCAGGCGAAGATGACAACTTGTATGATGAAGCCGTCGCCTTCGTCATGGAGACGCGCAAAGTCTCTGCCTCTAGTATTCAGCGCAAATTCAGCATTGGCTATAACCGTGCAGCGCGTATTGTCGACTCGATGGAGGAGGCTGGACTGGTCAGCGCCATGGGCAAAAGTGGTAAGCGTGAGCTGTTGATGTAGGGTGTAGCTGCTTATGTGAATAAATTTATTACAATAATGATGTCAAAAAAAGTAGCCCTCTATCTTTTGATAAAGGGCTACTTTTTTTGACTGGTAATTGCTATTTATAGCAGCGGTACAAGTTAGCGCGCTTTAAAGGCAAGAACGCCAGTAAGCTGCAACGTTTGTGCTTGGCTGTCCGTTAAAGTATAGGGTTTTTTAGTGCCTGCACCAATAATATAAAAACCGTCTTGCGGTTGACGTAGGGTAATAATCGCTAGACCTTTGGCGTCAGTAGTAACGTTATCAAGATCGCCTACTTGGTCTTCAAATTCTGCCTTCGCAAGAGGTCTACCGTCCATGGTGACTAGGAGGGGTAAGTTATCCCCAGGTCTCAGTGCCAGTGGGTTGGTTAAAGGCGTGACCTCAATTTTCATCCCGACAGGTCGACTATAAGCCTTATTCCATTGGTAGATGCTCTTGCCAAGCTTATAGATATGACGGCTGTCAAAAATAGTACCGGCGACTTCATTACGCGCTTTTGGATAGTGATTATCTGCGGTAAAAGTATAGTAGCCAAAGTCATATTCACTCGTTAGCATGTCGGGCCTTTGGCCATTAGCTACCTCAATACTGCCTTTGGCAAAGTCATAGCCCACTTTAATAGGATTGCCATTTTTATAACCACGAACGCCAATGACCTTGTTATTTTGTATGCTTTCCCAGTGGTCGTCAGCCCAAAATTTTAATTCATAACCGTTTTGACTTTGTGCAGGGAACATAAGGTGAGCATTGGCCGTGGCGCTCATGCCTAAGAGCGCCATGAAAATTATTTTTTTCATAAAATCCTTTGATTTATAGATATTAATATTTTGCAGGGAGGTGAACTTCTGTGGCTACAGAAGTCAGTTTCTTTATAGTTAGAAATTATAACATAACGATAATAATTTTCATTAACTTTGAAAAAATTAAGCAAAGTTAACAAGATAAAGCTTAATGAGCTACCGTGCCGAAACAATTTTAGTGAACTATATATGGTTAAAATTATAAATATGATGGCCTATTAATAACGAAAAGGGATAATTATTGATAGGCCATCAGTTCGAATTAAATTTGCTTGAAGGACACACTCACCCTATTTGCAGCGTCTGCCCGATGTCGCGCTTTAATCACAGCGGTTATAGGCTAGGTTCACCCCAGTAGTATCGACAATCCAACGATTCGACCATATTACCAAGCTAGGCTACAGCCCTAGCCTACGCTAGCTAGAACCTACGTAAATCTAGTCATTAGCCTATCTAAGCTGAAGCGTCATTATGTTTTTGAGTCATTTGCTCAGTAAGCTCAATCGCCTGATCAACCAACTCACTAATAAAGCCAATGCTATCAATCAATGTAGCCTTGTCCGTGATATCGACGCCGATCATCTGCGCCAGCTCGACTGGAGTTTTCGAGCCGCCTGCACGCAGTACGGCTAGCCAATTGTCGATGACGTTTTTATTCAAAGAGCCGCCGCTGCGCAGCTTCTTAAACAGTTGCGTGGCGATACTCAGGCCTGCGCTATAGGTGTAAGAATACAATCCCAAATAATAGTGGGGCTGGCGCATCCAAGTGAGGGCCGCATCGTCGTCAATCTCTACTGTGTCGCCCCAGAACTGTTGCAGGGTGGCTTTTTTCAGCGCATGTAAGTCTTCGGTGCTTAGGTTTTTGCCGGCATCGACGGCGCGGTAAACTTCACGCTGGAAGTGGGCTTCTAAGTAGTGGGTGACGAAGTTGTGGTAGTAGGTGTTGGACAGTAGGGAGGCGATGACGTAACGCTGAAAAGCAATATCGTCTTGCTTTTGTTGCAATAGATGATGGCCAAGCAGCAGCTCATTGCAGGTGGAGGGCGCTTCGATAAAGTATAGCGATGGCTCATAGCTGAGGTAGTTTTGCTGCTGGGCTGAGTTAAAGAAATGTCCAGCGTGACCGATTTCGTGAATAAGGGTAAAGACATCGCCTAAGTTTTCCGTCCAAGACAGCAAGATATAAGAGTGCTCACCATAAGGAGAGGCGCAGAAGCCGCCAGTACTCTTGCCTTGGTTTTGTGCAAAGTCGTACCAGCGCTCACTAAATGAGCGTTTGACCATGTCGGTATACTCGTTGCCCAATAGCGACAAGGCCTCTACGCAATAGTCTTGGGCTTCGTCAATGCTGACCTTGGCGACAAAGTTGGCATCAAGGGGGACTTTTAGATCGGCGAAGGTCATTTTGTCGATGCCATTGGCCTCTTTAAGCAGGCGAGCATAGCGGCGCATCGGCTCAGCTAGATGAGTCATGATGGTGTCGATGTGCTCATCGTACATGGCGCGCGGGACTTTTTGCTCATGTAGCAGGTAGTCGAATACCGAATCAAAGCCGCGCATGTCGGCAAGGATTTTCTCTTTTTTCACCTGAGCTAGGTAGTCGCTGGCGATGGTGTGCTGTGACTGACGCAATCGTGCGGAGAAGGCTTGAAAGGCGGCACGGCGAAAGTCGGTGCGCGTGTCACTCTCGTACTCATTTTCAAAGGCGGAAAAGCTAAGTGGATAACTTTGAGTATTGCCTTCAGCGTCATTGACCTCAAAGTCGGGAAAAGTCATATCGGCCAGTTTGCATTGCTCGTAGTTGTTATAGGGCAGCTCTAACACAGGAGATAAGGAAATAAGCGCTGTCTCAACCGCTAAGCTTAAGGTATGCGGCTTTTGCGCCAGTAAGTCAGTCAAAAAGGCTTGGTACTTAGCGTTGAGTTCGATGGCTTGTTTTATTAGCGCCTCATCGGCTTGTTTGAGTGTCTGTAAGACAATAGTGGTTTGGCTGCCCAACTTAGCTACCGTTGAGTCAAAGTCTTGGGCACGAATTTGCAGCTCGCTATCGCTCATATCGACGGCACTTTGCGCACCGGCATAAGTGCCCGCCTTGGACAAAATGCTCAGATAGCGCTCATAGACCTCAAGCAAAGTAATAATACTAGCGGCATCGGTAAGCTCAAGCAGAGCATCACTGCTGAGCTGCTCGGCAAGTTTGGTCGCTTGGTCTAGGTCGGCATAGAAGTCCGCAGGCGTAGGATAAAGCGCGTTCATGTCCCAGGTCAGATGGGTGGGGACGTCTTTACGCAAAGGTAGGGGCTTTGTTGTGGGCATGGTTTTAGTGGTAGCTTGGCTCATGGTAGACCTTAAATTTGTGGCTTTGAGTAGATTTGTTATTTAGCAAAGAGGCTGATTCACATTGATAGGCTTAGCATCGATCTATCGTCAGCAAAAAGGACGAATTCCTAGTTTTAGTCCTGACTAATGGTGATAAGTCTCAGAGTTCACTATTATCAAAATTATCAAATTCGAAATGGATGTATTTTTTGCCGACGTAATACTTGATATAGTGGTGACTATTAGTAGCAGGAAACCCCAATAGCTTAATAATCTCTGATCTAGAGGAGCCATAATTGAGGCCTTTGATCAAATCTCTTAACAAAGGATAGGCCTGATACGCCTCTAAGGCTTGAGTATAGATGAAGACCGTGTTCAATTGCTGCGCGTCATAAAATGCAAAGCAAACCCCTCTTTTGAAGAATTCCCAATACTCTATCTTTTCATCATAGTTGGTTTCAGTGATGGCGAAGTCTGTAGCGACTATTAGCGCAGCATCCAGTATTCTATTATCAGGATGTTGCCTTCCTATACAATCTAAAAAAACATTAGCATCACCAATTAGTTTACTCGGCATAATCCTCCCATCAAGCCCCATTAGACAGATTGCTCAAAGTAAACACGTCGCTAATGCGCGCTGTCGCTCACTTGGCATTACTATTGCTCCTAGCTGAGCTAAAAGCGTGTTAAATGGCGCTACCACCGATGGTTTAAATAATAAACTTATCTTAGCCAATTACTAGTGGGGTATATTAAGCACTTGATTTTGCTAGCTTAGTATTAGCCATTTGGATTTGCTTCTCAGTCTCCCACCAAGCTCCATTAGGCAGGTTGTCCAGATTGAATCTCTCACCGATTCGCGGCGTCGCAAGCTTAATTTGCCGCTCAGGTGACACCTTAGTATTGCCATCGGCTACGGCTTGCTTCAACCGCAGTACAGGCTCACGCCAATGATGCGTAGACAGGTCGAACTTACCCCAATGAATGGGCAGCACAACCTTAGCGCCTAGATCAAATCCTGCTTGTGCTGACTCCTCAGGCAGCATATGTACATCGCGCCAACGCTCGTTATAGGCACCATCTTCCACAAAAGCGATATCAAATGGCCCGTAGTGCTTACCAATATTGGCAAACTCAGCGGAGTAGCCGCCATCACCACTAAAATACACGCTTAGCTTATTAGACTGCGCGACCCAGCTGCCCCAAAGTGTGGTGCGATGACCCTTGATGCGCCGACCACTAAAATGACGCGTTGGGGTAAAGACCAAGCGCAGCTCATGCGTAGTAAGTTGTCGTTTGTTTTGTGCTGATTTTCCTACTAGCGCAGGGTTACTGGGGGTTAGCTTAGTGGGGGTGTTTTCGCTAAGTATGATTTCTTCGTACCAATCAAATTCTGTAATCTTGTCCGCGCTTACGCCCCAACGGATCAGATGCGCCTTGACCCCAAGCGGTACGTAAAAATGCCCTGCTTTATTTTGCTGAACCAACTGTTTGATAGCTCTATGATCTAGATGGTCATAGTGATCGTGCGAGATGAGCACCACATCGATAAAGGGTAAATCAGCTACTCTTGGCGAATCAGTCATGGCAAAGGGTTTGCCGCCAAGTGGTACAGGGGAGGCGCGGTGAAAGACAGGGTCGGTAATCAGGGTCTTACCCTCTGCACGAAATAGCACGGTTGAGTGGCCAAGCCATATGAATTCGCCTTCTTTGAGCGCTGAGCTTGAATGCGGATCACTATCTGCTAGTGCCAACTGGTGACTGACTAAGGGTTGACTGGGATTCTTCCCTTTAGGGGGGAACAAAAACTGCCAGAGTATGTGGCCGTCTTCTGAGGAGTCAGTCGCTGCCATATTCTCAATCTCTATCGTACTAGCATGCGTCGGCACAATATTGATAAATGTCTTACCATTAAAATGTTTAGACGCTTTAATTCTCGCTAAAGTCTCGGCATCTGGTCTACCACCAAAGGCAGGAGCGAATTTCAAAAACAGCAGAATGCCAGTAGCAATAATCAGCACTAAAGCCACAAGCAAGATAGAGAGCCACTTTACCATCGTTAATATTGTATAAATCATCGATTAGATCCTATTAATTAAAACGATTAAGGGAGGTAATGGCGTACAGATCTAGTGATAGAAAACGCAATAAGAGGACATAAGATTATTAGGGTTATATTAAAGCAGCCTATCATTAACATTATGTGACTTAAGGTTGTTATATGAACCACTTGCGCGATTACTTAGATGGCAACGCTTAAATAATACAGATATTGAATAATCCATAACCACAGAAAAGTTATAGGAAAGCTGAGGCTTAATACGATTTAGTAGTGTTAATTTTAACTGTTATAAATAGCTGCAATGATGTTAGTCATTTATTGAAATTGATAAAAATTAGACGAATCTTTGTTATTGGCTAAGTTATCAGGATATACGCCTGAGGGTTAAATCTCCATGGAAGGAAGGTGATCCGTGTTCAAAGAATATGCCCAGTATGATGCTATTGGACTGGCTCAGTTAATCCTATTAGGCGCTATGAGTGCTACAGAAGCTCTAGTCGCCGCTATCTTTCAAGCCGACAAACTCAATCCTAAGCTTAACGCTATTATTCACCGTTTGCATGAGTATGCCTATAATGCTGAATGCAGTGGGTGACTGTACCGTATATTCTCAGGCGTGCTTTATCTACTAAAGGACCTGTCCTTTTATGTTGAGGGCGAGCCGATCAAGATGGGCAGCTGTAGTATCAATATCATACCGCCTGTCGATAGCGAGATGGTGCAGCTGTCTTTAGCGGATGAGATTGAGCGGGTAGGGCGGTTTACTAAAGCTGCATTTGAAAAAACTAAAAAGACAGGATAAGCCTAAAAAGGCCAGACAGCTTAAGGCTAGGGGTTGCGCTAATCAAAGCGATAAATATCCATCCCCAAGCTATGATGCGCCATTCGCTCGTGCACGACTGAGACGCGCTGACCTGCGCCAAGAGCAAAAAATAATGGCATCAGGTGCTCTGAGCTTGGATGCACCTGTTGAGCGTGTTTGAACTGCTGCCAGTCAAGCGCAGCCGGAATATCTGTCTTTAATTGAGCCAATAACCATATCTTAAATGCTTTGGCCGACTCATCAATACTGTCCGCGTCCCAGCGCATCGCTGCTAGATTGTGAGTGATATTGCCAGAGCCTATGAGTAATATCTGCTCTTGACGCAGCGCGGCGAATATAGCCCCCAGCTGATAGCAAGCATGGCTATCGTAATGCTGTGGGAGCGACAATTGCACAATGGGCACATCGGCATCGGGATACAGGTGTAATAACGGCGACCATACCCCATGATCAAGAGCGCGAAGTGGATTAACGCTACAAGTGATACTGCGAGCAGCCAGCTGCTGGGCTAGCGCTTCTGCGAGCTGTGGATGCCCATGCGCGGGATAGCGGATTTGATAAAGTTCATCCGCCAGTCCGGAGAAGTCATGCCAGGTCACAGGCGCTGGGTGGCTGCTAAGCTCCAGCTTAGGGGACAGCCAATGGGCTGACATAATGACGATAGCCCGTGGCTTGGGTAAATTTTGCCCTAAGCGGGCTAAAGCATTGGTAGTCGCCGACTGCTCAAGGGCAAGCGTGGGCGCGCCGTGCGAGATGAATAACGCAGGAAGGGTGGCGGTTTTGGCTAAAGGCGTGGCAGGGTCTGCAAAAATAGACTGGCTCGATAAGGCAGGCTGACTTGACGCCAACAGCTGATCATAATAGGACGGGTAATTGTTAGCACTCATTGCTACATTATGGGGACAATAAAGATGAGTTTAAACCTATCTTCGTGTCTTGCCATTGGTCCTTAGCCAGCCGCTATGTAATCGACCGACAATAAAGTGATAAAGATAAGCTCAAGCGCGATACTGGTATAAATTTTCTAACTTGCTGTGACTACGCTAACAGAGGCTACAAAAAATTCATCGCAGTATCACTGTATTATTTTTATAGTGGGTTTACTACATTTAGCACACGTTAGTTGCCACGGTGATAGGGATGATTATTATTAATACTCATGGCCCGATACAGCTGCTCCATAAGCACCACGCGTACTAGTGGGTGCGGCAAGGTCAGCTCAGATAATGACCATTTATAGTCGGCGGCAGCGAGTACAGCAGGGGATACCCCATCCGGCCCCCCGATAACGAGAGCTATATCATCCCCTAGCTGCATGGCGTCTGCTAGCTTTACCGCGAGCTTTTCTGTCGATAGTGACTTGCCTTTGACATCGAGTACCCAGAGCTGCTCGCGGCTGGCGCTGTTATGCGCGTTTAAGATGGCCTCGCCTTCTTGCTCGCGGTACTGAGCCAGATTAGCTTCTGAAGGGTTTTTGGCGCGTTTGGCGGCAGGCAGCTCAACGATCTCAGTGGTTAGCATGGGTTGGATACGCTTGTGATAATCGTCAAAGCCGCTTTGAATCCACTTGGGCATTTTGTGACCAATGGTCAAGATTCTTAATTTCATAATTACTGTCGTACTCTAAAGGTGAACCAATATAATTAAGCCAAGATTATGGCATGATATAAGCTGCTTAATCCAAAGTCATGCTAATAATATACTGACTATCCTCTTGAAATTTTATGCTTAAAGCAAAGTTGTTGTAATACAGTCTTTGTTTAAATAAATGGCATTCAATGGTCTTCAAAAAGTCAATTATTAACGCTTTACCAATTGATCGATAGTCTGAGAGATTGGCAGATTATCACTATCGGTCTTAACATTATCAGTAGATTTTTGTCGTGGAATGACGGTTAGCTTGGCATCGGTCTCAAATACAATAGCCTCCACATCGTCATGATTATTGATACCCTCAGAGCGCATAGCGCATTCTAGCTCTTGCCGACACAGGCGCTCCGCACGCATAGCATCGGGTAAAAACTGACCTTGATAAAAGACAATTCGCGGCTCTGATAGCAAGACAGAGCAAAAGCTTGGTGAGATAGCAGCAGTTTTGGTAACGACAAACTGTAAGGTATAGAGGGTCAAAATAGAGGCACTACCCTCAATAAAGGGAACGCCTTTTAGGAGAATAGTACTGGCTCCAATGGAGCCAATCATCACCGTTACTACCCAATCAAAGTTATTAAGCTGAGAGGTCGAGCGCTTGCCTGAGATCTTGGTCGCGACGACGATCAGTATATAGACCAGTGCTGAGGCTATGACAATTCTTCCTAGCTTGTCAAAGCTGTCAAAAAATAAATGTTCCATATTAATTCCTAAAGCAAATATCGCTTTTATTGTAGTAGAGAATGCTCGTTATAGGACAAATATTGTACTAGAGCATAAAGGTGATTAGTGAAGCTATAAAATAACGATGTAAATGACTAATATAGGGGGTGATTTAGCTATCTCTTATCTTACCCTCATTTGCTCAGACAAACTAGGAGAAGACAATGTCACAGCCGCAAGCTTGGACTAACAAGACACTATACAATGGGCTACAGCAGACCAAGGTTGAGCTGACCGTGGTTCAAGCCGACATTACTAAGCTTGAGGTCGATGCTATTGTCAATGCAGCGAACTCAAGCCTACTTGGTGGCGGCGGTGTCGATGGCGCTATCCATCGAGCAGCAGGCTCGGAGTTGGTTGAGTATTGCCGAACGCTAAATGGCTGTCAGACAGGGGAGGCAAAGATTAGTCCAGCCTTTAAGCTGCCTTGTCGCTATGTCATTCATACAGTCGGTCCTGTATGGCATGGCGGACAGCGGGGTGAGGCGGCCAATCTTGCTAATTGTTATAAGCACGCTCTTGAGTTAGCCCAGCAACATGAGGTGACTAGTATAGCCTTTCCTGCTATTAGTACCGGTGTCTATGGCTATCCTGTAGCACAAGCCGCTCAAGTCGCTATCGATAGCGTCAGCACCTATTTAACAGAGTGCGCTCAAAGTAGCGACAAGCTTACTATAAGCCAAGTTATCTTCTGCTGCTATTCTGCTAGTGATGCGGCAGTGTACGAGCGCTTGCTACAAAACAGCCAATAGAGTAGCCTTCAAGCAATTATTAACTCACCTATGTCCTAGTGCTGCGCTGTCCAGTCGAGCATTTGATCGAGCGCCAGCCGCGCAGCATAGGTGTTAATTTTTTGTTCATTATTAATGATACCCACCACCACATAGTCTTGCCCAGATAGTCCTTTGACATAGCCGGCCATGGCTGTGACGTTGGATAGAGTGCCAGTCTTTATCCATGCCCGGCCAATTGCCTGTGAGCTTGGCAAGCGTAGACCATGATCGGCGATGGTACCGCTAACTCCGGCCACCCCAAGCGAGTCGACATAACTGCTAAATTCAGGGTGGTGGTAGGCATATTGCAGCAGCTCCGCTAAGTTATTTGCGCTGACAGTACAGCTACGGCATAGACCTGAGCCGTTGGTCATATTTGGCGGTGGAGTCGTTAGGTGCTGCTGCCACCACTGGTTCATAGTCTGAAGTGCTGTAGGGTAGTCGCTTGAAGCTTGGTCATAATATAGGCTTGAGTGCCGTTTGTAATTTGCTAAGCGGCTTTTTGTATTAGCAATATTATTGCTGATTTGTCTGCTAGGTGTACAGCTGGCTTTAAGCAGCGGTGGGGTGTGGATAGACTCGTTTTGCAAGCGAGCTTTAGCAGACTTTGCATAGATTGGCAGCGATAAAGTGACTTGCTCAGTCATAACATTATTAGAGTGATGATTGATGTCATGAATGAGACTTGCTAGTGGAAAAGAAGGGTAGCTCACAATGGGCAGCGCCGCCATAGAAGCGCGTTGAGCTGGCTGCTCTTGACTGATCACCGCTCCTGATACTGTATTACCAAGATCGCTCCATAGCTGCGCTACCACGCGACTGGCAAAGACTTTGGCATCTGGAAAAGCGACGTAAAAAGTATGCTCAGCGCAGCCATTAGGTAGTGCACGGTTAAAGCTTAATCCCACGCTACCCCAATACGGGTCTAGGCTATAACGGATACTTTGGCAGCTGCTTTGGTCTGGACGCACACTAACCGTGTCAGGAAGCTGATAGTCGGCTAGCCGCGGACGATAGGTAAGCTGAGCAAGACCATGCTCGTCAGGATAGCTATGAATCTCCATGCTAGAGTAGTTGACCAAGAATCCATCGGGACTGGCGTTATAGGGCCGTAATGGATCATTGTCGAAGGCGGCAGGGTCCTTGGTGACGTTTTGAAATACCGAGGTATCAATGATGATATTACCATGAATCTGGCGAATGCCTGCCTTAGTGACTTGATAGAGCAGCTGCCGCAGCTGGTCTTCAGTGAGCTTTGGGTCGCCGCTACCCTGAATAATTAAATCGCCATATAACTGCGCGCCAACCCGTAAGCCTGAGTAATAGACCCGTGTCTGCCAGACAAAATCACTGCCCAAAGTATCTAAAGCGATAAACGTCGGAATGAGCTTCATAGTACTGGCTGGGGTGCGCGGCAGCTCAGGATTGTGAAAAATACCGCTGGTCAGTGGCTCAGGTTTAGGAGGTGCTATAGCAGTAGAGGTGGACGCGCCACTTTGAGATGAGGGTTGTTGTTGATTTATCGCCAGCTGATCGCCTGTGATTGTATGATCGACATCGACTTGAGTGACCATATTTTCAGCAGCTGCCACGCCATTATTATCAGACGGTTTGTCAATACTAGACGGCTTAACAATATCAGACGACTGTGCAGGGTCAGATGGTTTATCAGTATCAGACGACTGAGGACTGTCTCCTAACTCTTGCCCTTCTGGGGTGACAACCGCGGGCAGGTGGCTTTGAGTCGGTTGGCCTTGGTTGCTTGGTTGGCCTGGTGTCTCAGGCATAACAGGCATGATAATAAGACTAATATTTTCAGCACTAAGATCGGCACGGCTCAAGGCGTCTTGCACAGCGGTAGGCAGTTCGGCATAGGCAGCAAGATTAATAATTAGCCCGCAGCCTAAAAGGATAATTCGGCTTAGGAATCGGTATAAGGGTGAAGGCGTAAAGGAGGGCTTTGGCATGATATTAACAACAACTTTTCAAGTATCTGGCTGAAATGCAAGTACTCTACTATGAAGTAGAGGTATTGGGAAGTCAGAGAATAAAAAGCGATGAGAAAAAGTTTAAAAAGCGCCACCTCAATAGTTATCAGATAAATTGATTAGTCATTACACTTAGATGGCGTCAGCGTAGATGCAAAAACACCATTGCTGTCATAACCGCATCATTATAGGCATCATGGTTACCAAGCTCAGGGATGTTGAGTTCTTTGACGATATTATGTAAATGATGCGAATGGTGATTGATACCGCCGGTACGGTTACCAGTGCGCCAATTGTACAGATCACGGATATCAATAGTTTGGTTGGGCAATGCCGTGCCCATATAAGCCTTGACTAAGGGATTCAAAAAAGCCAAATCCAAGGCAGTACAAAATCCGACAATAGGGCGGTTACCTATAAAGGGTAAGATTAGAGCCAGCATCTCCTCATAAGCCATCCCGCCTTGCACATCTCTTGGGCGTAGTCCATGGATGATAATGGTGTCAGCAGCGGGCATGACTGGTGGCCGGCAGACCACATATAAGCCATGACCGGTATCAATACGGTCGCCATTGATATGAATGGCAGCGATGGACAGTAGGTGGTTCTGTTTAGGGTTAAGCCCTGTCATCTCACAGTCGATAGCGACCCATTGTTGCTCGTTTGGGGCAGTGAAAATACTGGCAAGCTCAGGCCGCGTTAAGGCGCGTTTTTGTAGTTGGGATTTAAGGTTATAAAAAAAGCTCATCAGTTACGCAACCTCTAGCTGATAGTGATGGCGCAGTTGGTTTTTGAAGCTCTTTACCACATTTAGGCACTCTTTAAGGAGGTCACGTTCGAGGGCTGATAAAGTATTGGGATCGACTTGGCGGGCGAATTTATCATCCGTCGTTAAGGCCACACCCAAGCGAAGACTCATAAAAAACTCCAAAGCTTCATTTAGGGTATCAGCACGTTTTTGGTTAAAGACCCCTGCTTGCGTAAGGGCTTTTAACCGCGCTTTACTATTGGTGACCTCTAAGATATTGTGCTCGAGTGCCAAAGCACGAATGCCATGCACTAGCGGAAAGAGACCGGCTTTTTTGAGATCGATATCTTGGCTAGCAGGTTTACCGATTAGCGGTGCAAATTTCTGCCACCACTGATTAACATCGCCAAACTGTAGCGCTGCGTTGGCAAAGCTACGAACAAACATAGGATCAGCATTGTTATGAGCGATCTTAAGGTGGGTACGTAGGCTGGTCAGTAAGCGCTCATCGCCGCAGACATAGGCGGCATCAAGTAGGGCAGATAACCAAATAGCATGATTAGGCTCACGGGCGGCAAACCAAGTGCTTACCTGCGACTTAAATCGGTTGAGTGGCAGTCGCCAAATGGGGTTGGTCATCATAATATTGCCATCACACCGCGGATAGCCAAGCTCGGCAAGTGTCTGATTAAAGCGCTCAGCGAACTCGGCCAAATCAGGATGACTAAAGCCGTTGCGGATAATTAAAGCATTGTCCTGGTCGGTACGCATTATCTGCTCACCACGCCCCTCAGATCCCATCACGATGACGCAAGTATTTTCAAATACCATCTCTGGGACGATGAGACGCCACAGCTTAGTAAATACTTGAGCGTTTAGTGTCTGAACCATTCTACTAATAACACCGATTTTAATACCATTTTGCTGTTGTGCTCTAATATATTGACCGATTTGCTCGACAGCACTATATAGCATGTCGATCGACTCAGCTTGCTCGATCTGTACCGTGATCAGCTGCGAGTGCTGATTTAAAAAGGCCAACAAGTCGCTCTGACCGAGTACCCCGATTATCTCATTATCAGCGCCAACGACAGGAAGTCGATGGACTCGATATCTAATCATGGCCAGTAGCGCTTCACTGACATCCTGATCATGGGTGATAGTTCGCAGTCTAAACTTGGCATATTCTAAGCAAAGCGTATTTGCCATATCGACCATGTCGCTTACAGCGCGGCAGATATCTGCATCCGTCAAGATACCGATACGACTATCTTGATCCTTAGTAGGATGACGCTCAGGACTAGGGCTACGAGTGATCAAGACGTGCTTGAGTCCTGCTTTGGTCATGGTCTGAGCGGCTTCTAGCAGGCTGGCATTCTCATCGATGACATGCACTGGCAACAGTGGAATAGTGGTGATGGGCTGTAACATCAGCTGCTGTATTTCGCGTTGCCGAGTATCAATGACTAGGATTTGGCCATCTGTATGAGTGGCGATGGAGGAGGCAGTTGTAGTGAGGGGGCTGTTGGCACGGCGCTGATTAAGCGCTCTCATACGCTCACCCAACTCGCCGGAGAGAAGCTGGCGAATATGATGGTTCTGTGCGCACAATCGATCGATAGCCTGCGCCTCTATCTGCATGAGTAAGGTGTCTTCTAAAGCGCTATATTGATAGACAGCAGTTGGTGCGAGCTCTGGCTCTTGGGTTACTTGAATTGTTTGGGTTGCTTCGGTTGAGATTACCGAAGATTTTGAGGCAGCTGCTGACTCAGCGCCGCTGTCTTGATGACATAGGTCGGTGCGACTGACAGGTCTACGTGCATCAAACCAGTCATTGCTGAACTCTGAGGCACTAAAGTCGCTGATAAAATCGCCATTTAACAGCTGCTGGATATGACCTTTTAGTACCACATAAAAATAATCGTGATCTTCTATGCCAAGGTTGTGGCCTTTGGCTAAGTAACGCACTTGGCTGTGAACCTTCAGGCTCTGCCGCTCCGCTGGGCTTAACACATCAAAGGGTGGCTGAGAGAAATCCAAGCGAGTCACAAGCAGCTCCTTTGCATTGACCTTGCTAATAGTATGGTTTTATCTTAAAGGGCAATGCTATAAAGGTGCAAGGAGAATATCAACTTTTGGGCCATTATCTGGCCCGTCAGCCGATTTAAGAGACAACTTAAGCGTTAACTCACTATAGACCTAACTACTCTTCTAGCTGCTCTGGCGCTAGTCTAAAGCGCATCTTGAAGCCAATAGTCTTTTGATACGCTCAATCGCTTCTTGATTCTCTGTCATACTTGCTACCAAGGCTATGCGCACATAACCACGACCAGGATTGACACCGTTCACCTCACGCGACAGGTAGCGTCCTGCTAGTGCGTGAATATTGACTTGCTCATATAGCGCGGTGACAAACGCCTCATCATCGGGCTGGCCCTCAGCGTCAGTAAAGGCCTCAGGTGCTCTAACCCAAAGGTAAAAGCCCGCATCTGGCATGCTCAGGGACAGCTCATCACCAAGCTCTTGTTGCCATAGCTTAAACTTCTGCGCATATAGCCTACGGTTGTCTATGACATGCTTCTCATCTTGCCAAGCCGCTATGGAGGCGAGCTGATGCGGTATAGGCATAGCACAGCCCTGATAGGTACGGTACTTGAGATACGCGGATAATACCTGAGCATCCCCTGCTATAAAGCCAGAGCGCAGACCGGGCAGATTAGAGCGTTTTGAGAGGGAGTGAAAGACGATGCAGTTTTTAAAGTCATTGCGGCCGATCTGAGCGCAGGCTTGCAGTAGACCGACTGGTGGCGTGTCAAAATACAACTCGCTGTAACACTCATCGCTGGCAATGACAAAGTTATATTTATCAGACAGCCGAATGAGATACTCCCAGTCATCGGTAGTCATGACTGCGCCGGTGGGGTTATTAGGACTACAGACAAAGACCAGCTGCGCTCGCGCCCAAACATCAGCAGGCACACTACGATAGTCGCCTTTAAAATGATTGTCTACCGTACATGGCACAAAGTAAGGCTCTGCGCCAGCCAATAAAGCAGCGCCCTCATAGATTTGATAAAACGGATTGGGCATCACTACGATAGGGGAGTCTGATTTTTCTTGGTGCTTACTGTTAGCAACATGCTTAGCGCTATCACTGTCAATAATGGCTTGCACACTGCTAAATATCGCTTCACGCGTGCCCATGACGGGTAGTATCTGCGTATCGGGACTAATGTGCCGCAGTAAAAAACGCCGCTCAAGCCAGTGGGCGATGCTTTGACGCAGCTCAAACATACCGTTGGTCGTAGGATAATTAGCTAATTTGTCCAAATTTTCTGCTACTACGTCCAAGACAAATGCCGGTGGCGGATGTTTTGGTTCGCCTATACCTAGTTTAATCTCTTTATAATCAAGTGCGGGTGACGAGTTGGCGAGCAATGTAGCCATCTTAGCGAAGGGGTATGGGTGTAGTCGAGTGAGTTTGTTATTCATCATATTCATATCTATAATAAAAATTAACAACAAAAGTTTAGTAATTTAAACTTGTTTAAATGGGTCGTTCGGTGTGTGAAATTGAGATTATTCGCAGTGTAGCACTTTCGATAAGATGTGTCTTATGTTCGCAAGGCCCAAGCAAAATTTAATGACGAAACACTGGTGCATGGACGCGGTATAAAGACCATTACATGAGGATGATTGACGTTAGTATCCTACAGCGTCTTTACTTTGTTGAAGGGACTCATTGTTATGAATAAAGCAATAAATGACCAAGACTGGTTACTACCTTTAGTCAATTCTGACATGATAGAGCGGTTGATATTGTGTGAGCAGCGTTGGTTTCATATCCGCGAGCATATGATTGCTCGGCAGTCGCGAATGGTATTTTGGTTTGGGGATAACAGTAGGGTCACTTGGCTTTTGGCCTTACTCATAAGTTATGTGATTTCATCAATGCTTATGATGTTGGTGATGAATACTTTGGGTTGGGAGCGCTCGCTTCGAGATTGTGCTTTGTTTTTTGTAGGACAGGGAATAGTATTTCTCATCATCTATACCTTGCGCGCCAAGCTGGCTCAGCAGCTGCAACAGAGTATTAATAAGTTTGACTGGGAGCTTGAGCAAATTTTGAACGATATGTACGAGCTGGCAAACGTCAGCATATTACCTGACATTCATTCGCATGCCCCCCTCTCACTAACAGAAATTGGTCAACGATATCATTCTGAACTACAGTTGACCAGCTTACAGCTCATCTTAAAAAAAGAGATCGAAAAGGGGCGAATGCTGCTAAATTATCAAGACTTTGAGATAGACCTACCGCCTGAGTTTGCAGAGTCAGAACTCATCGAATACGCCAGTAATATGATCTATAAAAGCTTACTTTAGTGCGCCTCACCCCAGCAAAATTAAGCTTGTTAACTAATCTCTGCAATATGCGAGAAGCTATCGATGATCGCTTGTTTCAAGGCGGTGAGTCTCGGCTCTGATAAAGGTTTATCGTCGCTGTCGCTAATATAAAACATATCTTCGGCCCGTTCGCCCAAAGTGGTGATTCGCGCTGCATGCACCTCGATACTCTGCTGCAAAAATACTTGACCAACACGCGCTAGCAGTCCTGGCTGATCCAGCGTCTCTAAGGTCATAATGTGCTGGTTGGACGAGGGATTGAAGTCAAAGTGTACCTTCGTTGCCACCTCAAAATGGCGCAGCTGTCTAGGCAGACGCTTCTGGGCCAGCTTGACAGTGGTGGGATTGACAAAGGCGCGAATAAGGCGCGATTTTAGCTCGTCTTGGCGCTCGCTATCAGAGAGTAAAGTGCCGTGACGATCGAGCACCACATAGGAATCAAGAGCAAAATCCCGCGTGGCGGTGATAATCCGCGCATCCAAGACATCTAGGTCCATCTGGTCAAATACGGCCATGGTCACCGCGAACAGGTTGTCCTGATCTTGGGTATAGATGAATACCTGCACAGCATCAAGAGCCAGCTCTCGGTGCTCACGCAAGACCACGAGCGGTTTACTTTCTGCATTTGAGGCTTTACCGATAGGCGGATGATTGAGGATAGCTTCGGTATGCCAAAGGATATCCTGAGGAATCTCGCGTAAGAAGTACTCATCACCCAGATCATCCCACAGGGCAAAGACCTCCTGCCGATTCATATGTTGGTTATCGACGCTGTCTAACATCTCAGTGACTTGTGCTCGCGTCGCCGCGATCATATCTTGGCGATTGGTCGGCGCGTCAATATCAGCGCGCAAGATGCGCCGCGTTTGCGAATACAGCTGCTTCATCAGCGTTGCCCGCCAGCTATTCCATAGCTGTGGATTGGTGGCATTCATGTCGGCGACGGTTAGCACATACAGATGATTAAGGTGGGTAACGTTACCCACAATATTGGCAAATTCGCTGACGACTTCTGGGTCAGAGATGTCTTTTTTCTGTGCGGTCATCGACATTAGTAGATGATAGCGAGTTAGCCAGCCTACTAAATTGGCATCAGCATCACTCATGCCGTGGGCAAGACAGAATTCAATAGCGTCGGTCTCGCCAAGCTCACTATGGTCGCCATTGCGACCTTTGGCAATATCATGAAACATCGCTGCCAGGACTAGTATCTCTTTACGCTCAATACGGTTAAAGATAGCGCTGACTAGTGGATACTGATCTTGATGGCGGTCATCCAAAAAGCGGTGCAAGATCCGAATCAAAAATAAGATGTGGGCATCCACAGTATACCGATGGAATAAATCATACTGCATAAGACCGGTAACTTGAGCAAAAGCAGGGATATAATTGCTCAATACTCCATAACGGTTCATAGTACGCAGCCGATGATAGAGGTAGTTTTGCTCTTTTAAGTTGGCCAAAAATAAGGCTTTATGCGCAGGGTTTTCTCGGAAGGTTTGATCGATACCTCGGGCAGCAATCTTTAAGGCTCGTAGCGTCCGTGTCCGCACATTTTTGATATTGTGCTGACCCATTAACAAAAACATCTCAAGAATGGCGTCAGGGTGCTGAGCGAATACCCGATTGTGGGAGATGGCGATCTGATTGCCAATCTGGTTAAAGCGTGCATTCAGAGGCGTCTTTTCTGGTCGCTCATCATCAGGGAGCCTTGGCTCGATGATGGTCTCATAATAATGCGTCGTCAGCATCTCAGATAACGTCGAAATCTGCATAGCGCAGCGGTAGTAGTCGCGCATAAATCGCTCAACGGCAGCATTGGGTAGGTCATCGGGTAATGACTCATAGCCCATAAGTTGGGCCACATCGCGCTGATAATCAAACAATAATTTATTTTCATTACGCCCTGTCAAGGTATGTAAATAGTGGCGGATCTGCCATAGATACCCTTCAGCGTACGTCAGCTCGTCAAACTCTTTTTCAGTCAAAAAGTCTTGCTGCACTAGATCATAGAGTTTGCTGACTCGAAAGTAGCGTTTGGTCACCCAGCCGATGACGTGAATATCGCGTAGACCACCTGGCGCAGATTTGATATTAGGTTCAAGATTGTATTCGGTTACGTTATGCGCGATATAGCGGGTCTTAGCTTCTGCCATCTTGGTTTCAAAAAACAGCTTTTGCGGCCAAGTCTGATTGACGATATCCATCGGAGCTTGGCTCAGCGCCTCATTACCTGCCAGTAGCCTAGCTTCTAATAGCGCAGTGGCGACGGTATGGTCCTCAGCAGCGACGAGACAGTCGGCGACACTACGCACAGAGAGTGCAGGCTCAATCCCTATGTCCCAGAGCTTGGCGACGAAGGCATTAAGCTGAGGTTTGGCGGCTTCTGAGATATCTGTTGGTGACAATAGAAGGATGTCGACATCGGAGTGTAGGGACAGCTCTCCGCGGCCATAACCCCCTGTGGCAAAAAGGGCTAAATCAGTCTGACCGAGGTCAAAATATTCAAATAGGGCCACGAGTAAGCTATCAATGGCGCAGGCCCGAGCAGCGACAAGCTGGCGGATGCTGACACCGCGCTCTAAGGCTTTGTTGATGTCATCATTTACCTGAGCTAGCCAAGCTGGAACACCAAGATTATGTTCGGTAGAGTGGGTTAGGGAAGGTAGCGGCGTGATGTAGATGGTTGCGACATCGCAGGTAAACATAACAGATATCCATTCAGATCAAACAGTCGATAATGACTCTTACCATAGCAAAAAAAAGATCGCCTTGGCGATCTTTTCTTTCTTTGACTAGCTATTTAAAAAGCTTAAATCCTCTTCAGGACGAGTGGTAAAGACTTCGCAGCCATTGTCAGTTACCACCATGGTATGCTCCCACTGCGCCGATAACTTACGGTCTTTGGTAACAGCGGTCCAGTCATCGGCCAAGATTTTGGTCTGCCAAGTACCTTGGTTGATCATCGGTTCAATGGTGAAGGTCATACCGGTCTTTAGCTGCATACCCGTGCCTTTTTTACCATAGTGTAGGACTTGCGGCTCATGGTGAAACTGATTGCTAATGCCGTGACCGCAGAATTCTCGAACGATGCTAAAGCGTTCAGGTTCGACCACTTCTTGGATAGCTGCGCCAATATCACCAAGATATGCGCCGTCTTTGACCACGCTCATTCCTGCATAAAGCGCCTTTTGGGCGACGTCGCAGATGCGCTGTGCCATGATACTGCCGTTGCCAACAATCCACATCTTTGACGTATCACCATAGTAGCCATCTTTAATGACCGTCACATCGATATTGATAATGTCGCCATCTTTGAGGACTTTTTTATCAGTAGGGATGCCATGACAGACGACATGGTTGACAGAGGTGCAGATAGACTTAGGGAAGCCGTTGTAGTTGAGGGGAGCAGGAATCGCTTGCTGCACATTCACGATATAGTCATGAGCGATTTGATTAAGGGCTTCGGTAGTGACGCCGACTTTGACATGCTCATCGAGCATCACCAGCACATCACTAGCAAGCTTACCTGCGACCCGCATCTTTTCAAGAGCTTCGGCGGATTGAATTAAAGAAGTTTTTGTCATCATGATATTACTTATAGTATATAAATTTTGAAGTGAATAATTATATCATAAACCCGTAACCTCTCGTTTAAACACCTTTTATAGTATCGTTAATAAATAGCATAGAAATTACTTATTAACCCTTGTTAAAACTTATAGCGGATAGCGCGCCAGTGTATAGCAGAAGCTGCAATACCATCTCACAGTTGAACTGTAGCGCTTGTAAAGCAACTTGATTTGTAGCGCATCTGTGAGTCTTATCTGCGCAGTCGTCGGAAACCTGACTGAGGTGTTCAAAATAAACTAGCTTATTAGTAGCTTATGATAAAAGGGAAAGAGAGCTGATTGGGGAATTTATTAATATTGGCTATTGAATTTTAGCGTTTTAAATATTATTGTGTTGCAATGTTACGCTTTGTTATCATCTTTTTAGATGTTAATTTTTTAGATGTGTTCATCAAGCGCTAATCCTTAACCAACAGGACTTGATATTAGGATTACTGTAAAAGAACGCACAAGTTATAACGCACTTAAATACGGCAGCCAGACAACAGCAGTCACGAAAGAGCTGGTCGCTGCAGTGATTAGTAATAGTTAAATAGGTTGAGTTTATTCGCTGAATACACTTGCAATCTTCCTATTTGTTTGTGGCCTTAACAGGCTTATCAATTGAATGTGAAAACTTAAACAAGGACGTTAATTATGAAGCATTCTTCTGCTTTTTATAGTACTTTTGCGGCCAGTGTTCTGGCCTTATCGGCAATCACCACCACCTCCGCTCAAGCGGCAGCCCATTATAACTGTGCCAATGCATCAGGTTGTCAGCTGGTCAGTAGCAAAAATACCTCTTCGAATTTTACCGCCACCAAGTATCCTATTGTCATGGCGCACGGCCTTGGCGGCTGGAATAGACTGTTCGGAATCCTTGATTATTGGTACGGCATTCCGCAAACCTTGATGAAAGACGGTAGTACGGTTTTTGTCACTAAAACCTCAGCCGTTCATGATAGTGAATACCGCGGTGAGCAGCTGCTACGTCAGGTTAAGACGATAGCGGCCATTACCGGATCGCCTAAAGTCAATTTGATCGGTCACAGCCATGGTGGTCATGATATCCGCTATGTGGCCGCGATTGCTCCCCAAAATGTGGCCTCGGTTACGGCGGTTGCTAGCCCCGAGCAAGGGTCAAAGATGGCGGACTGGGTTATCAAGACAGTGGAAGAGGGCAGCGCCAAAGACGGCTATGCTAAGGGTGAGTTCAATAGCGGCAGCAAATTAGCATTAGCGGCTTTTAAGATATTAGGGCTTACACTAGATGTTGGCTCTGGTGCACCGCTAAGTAAGCTTCAGCAGCAGGATGGCTGGCAAGCAGTCACTGCCTTATCGACAGATTATATGAAGCGTTTTAATGCTAAATTCCCCGCAGCGATGCCCACCTCATATTGCGGCATGCCAGCGCAGACTACTGTCAACGGTATTCCTTATTACTCCTTTGGCGGTGTTGGTCAAGTGACTAACGGTCTAGATCCCTCAGACTATATGCTGGCCTTGACCTCATTATCCTTTAAAGGAGAGCCAAACGATGGCTTGGTGTCAAAGTGCTCAAACCGCTTGGGTTATGTGATTCGCGATGATTATGCAATGAATCATTTGGATTCGGTCAACCAAGTACTGGGTCTGACGGCTTGGGGTAAAACCAATGCTAAATCGGTCTATCGAACCCAAGCCAATCGCCTTAAAAGAGCAAATAAATAGCAAAAGAATGGGTAGAGTTAAGCGTTATTAACCATGAGCTGCCAGTCATAAGTGGCATGATTGGTTGATAAATACGCTCGATGGATTAAGACATCAATTAAGACAATGCAGGCTGCATTGTCTTTTTTGTTGAGGCCCGTGCCAACACCTGTGGTGAACGGCGCTATTGATAACCCTAAAGTCTCAACGCCATTTAGTTGGTTATTATCATCGTAGCTGAGCTTAAGAAGATTATTGTCCAGTTAATTAAAGCAGGATGGTATGTTTGGCGCTGATAAGTTAGGTGTGTCATTATATGGCAAAGTTATCGTCGCGCTCTAGCTATCTAGTTACCCGTTAACGTGAAATAACGACTCAACCCGTACAAGGAAGTTATAAGCATCATGGATAAGAAGCAAAAAAACTTAACCCTAACTTTATTTATATTAATAATAGGCGGCTTACTGGCTGGGCTAATTTGGTGGTTGAAACCAGACTCCGCAGCGATGCCAGCGCCCTCTATCAATATGACCAATGCCCCCGATCCGTCTCTACCCCTAGGTGCATCAGAGACTATAGCACCTACTGAGGGAGCGACTACAAGCTTAGGTAATGTATCGGCTTTTAGCACGGGTCTGGAAAATATGCCCAAATCGCTTCGAGATACTGATGTCGATGGTGAGATTATCATTGATGAGAACAAGCAGCTGGTAGTGACAGAAGGTCTACGCCGACTGTTTGATTACTTCTTATCGGCGCTGGGTGAGGAAGACGAGGCCACGATTATCGCACGTGTCGAGGCCTATATCCGCCACCATACCCCTGAGCCAGCGGCCAGCTCAGCGGTGGAGATATTCCATCAGTATATCGATTATCTAAAAGCGCTAGAGGGTATTGAGAACAACTATGGCAATCTGCAAATGCAAGCTACTAGAGCAGGAGAGCTGGATCTCAATCTAGTCGCTCAGCGTCGTCAGGATGTCAATCAACTTCGCCGACAGTATTTCAATACACAGACTATCGATGCCTTTTTTGGTGCAGATGATACCTACGAAGACTATAGTATGGCGATGGTACGTATTGAGCAAGATGACAGTCTGAACGCCGAGCAAAAGCAGGCCAGTCGTGAGGACTATATCAGTCGACTGCCCGATGGACCTATCAAACAAAACTACGAGCAGCAAGCCAACTTGGGTAAGCTGATGCAGCGAACTCAAGAGATGAAAGCAGCTGGCGCAAGTGCTGAAGAGTTATTTGCTATGCGCCGTGAGCTGGTCGGGGAGCCTGCTGCCAGACGTCTGGCGCAAGTCGATGCCGAGGAAGCTGACTTTGATGCAAGGTTTACTCAGTATCAAGCGCAAAAGCAAGCGTTAATTCACAAAATGGGCGGTGAAGCCAATGCGCGCGAGCAGATAGCGTCACTTGAAAGCCATTACTTTAATGAGCTAGAGCGAAAAAGGCTGACAGGCTATGCGGCATTGAAAGAATCCTTAGCCAGTAATAGTCAGTAATAGCGACTGTTTATCAACTGCCTATATAGGCCACTTTTAACACGACTCTTTTAATCCAGCTGACTATGTTAGCTGGATTTTTTATGGGTGAAATCTGCGATTATTACTAAGCTATGTTCTCAGTCCTAGCCAACTAATAATAAAACTCAGGCATTAGATGAATGACTGGGACTAGTCTAATGACCTTACAATCAACAAATAACTGAGGCTAGAGCAGTCAGCTCCAGTTATTTGGTAGCAAATGTAAAAAAAGTTTAACTGTCCTAGTATCGCTAATGCGCAAGTTGCCTCAAATTAAGATGGCCTCTAACTCCTTCTAAATAATCGATATTAATCACAAACTCAGTATATCTTGCAGATTACAACCGCCGAGAATGACTACTCAGCCAAACTGGGTGATTTGCAATGTTATGTTAAATCACGCTAGTCTAACGTGATTCATTCTCTTTTCTTTCTCTAATGTTAATAAGGATGTTGTATGAGAAGTCTTAGCAATGCTCTGCGCTTATTCACGGCCAGCTCAACTCTACTAGCCATCGGCATCATGGCTGCTCCAATGGCCCAGGCGAGCAGTTATTACAATTGCAACACCCCTCATGGTTGCAGCAAGATCGATAGTACAGACTCCCACTCTGATTATGGTGCTACCAAGTATCCTATCGTTATGGCTCATGGCTTTTTGGGCTGGAACCGATTGCTAAACACGTTAGACTATTTCAATGGCGTGCCGCAGGTCCTAATGAAAAACGGGACTACCGTCTTTACGACCAAGACCTCTTCTGTGAACTCCTCTGAGGTTCGCGGTGAGCAGTTGCTGCAGCAAGTCCGAACGATTGAAGCACTTATGGACTCCGGCAAGGTCAATCTAGTAGGTCATAGTCAAGGTGGCTTTGATAGTCGCTATGTAGCTACTGTTGCAGCAGACAAGATCGCCTCTGTAACCACAGTATCGACCCCCCATCAGGGCACCAAAACCGCTGACTTTGCTGTTGAAACTTTAGAGAATGACAATACGCCCAATAAGTTTGGCACTAAAGTATTCGAAGCCAGCCTAGTAGCTGTTGGGTTGTCATTGGACGCGCTATCAGCAGTGCCCTTGGACCAATTGCAAGAGCAAAATGTGAGAAATGTCGCAGCGACTACCTCTACAGCAAGTAATCTGGCGTTCAATAAGAAGTACCCAGCACCGATACCTAGCTCTTATTGTGGTATGCCGCCTACTAATAACGTCCTCAATGGCGTTGGTTATTACTCTTGGTCAGGCAGTCAGACATTTACCAACGCCCTTGATCCCAGCGATTATCTTTTGACATTGCTTGGTAAAACTCATGAAGGTGAGGCGAACGATGGTTTTGTGACCCCTTGTTCGAGTCGTGTGGGCTTTGTCATTCGTGATGATTACCGAATGAACCATTTGGACAGTATCAATCAGCTGCTTGGCATGACTTCATGGCGTGAGACCAACCCGTTGACGGTCTATCGCAACCACGTAAATCGCTTAAAAAACGCGGGCTATTAACTTAACAACGACTACCATAGATAAATTTACTTAGCGTTCATTAGCCCCAACCATTTAAAGCTTTGTCTTAAAACCTCGTCGTCATATTGATGGCGGGGTTTTGCTATTTTTAATGGTTATATTCTAATTACTCTAATAAATAACCTGCTTTATTCTGCTAGCAGATTATTAAGAAACTGACAAGGCAATGTAGCAAAACACCTAAGGTGGTGAACAAATTTTGACCTATCAGCTTAGATAACTACCATGACATTAAGGATTGCGACACTCATAATATCCTTTATAAATTAACACTATAAATAACTCGAATCTTTCTTGCTAACTTTTACCACACAGCATCTTTTTAAACATATTTTTAAACATAATACCCTTGAATAGTAGTAACGCTTTAGCTGGATGATTGACTGTCTAAAGTAAGCGAGATTGCTATGTTGCGAGAAGTTTTTCAGAAGGTTTGTGAGATAACAAAGAGTATCTATGGTGTATCGTCAATCCATTTTGGATTTGACCTAGAGTCGTTGGGATGAAGTTACGCCCGCCTCAGTCATGTTATGGCTTCTAGCCAGTAACTTTATGCCAGCTACTCTTTTATGTGTCGGTTTCAAATAGGATTGACTATAAATAATTCTTTGAGATTTTTATTTTATAAAGGAGTGATTATGAAAAAGTTAACCACGGCATTACTTACGGCCACTATCACAGTAGGCGCGCTAACAGGTTGTCAGACTACACCACAGGCGTCTAGTACGGCTACACAAGCGCCTGCCCAATACGTAACTATCAACTCAAAATTGCTACAGTCTTATAACTGGCAGCTTGTTGATGCCAAGCGCACTGATGGCAGCAAAATTAGCTCATTGTTTTACAATCCTGCTAAGCCGCTTGTCCTCAACTTCATGACTGATGGCAATGCCAACCGCGTAGCCTTTATGAATACCTGTAATAATCTAAGTGCTGCCTACGATATCCGTAACGGTGGTGTCGAGCTGAGTAATAGCATCAGTACCAAGATGCTCTGCCCAGAGCCGCAAGAGCAGTTTGATAGAGCTACTATGGCCGTAGTACAGGGCAAATACAGCGTATCAAAACGTGGCAATCAGCCTGAGATGCTAACTATTCAAGGTCCTAATCACGTCGCCCATTTCAAAGCTATCGCTAAATAAGCTAAATAAGATAGCCCCTTGGCCTATTTCTTTGCTAAGCCAGCTAGGCAGATTTTAGTAAATGTCGCTTGTCATAGAGCCGTTAATTGTCATAGACGACTGTGATAAAAGGTGCTGGTAATCGGCAATAAGACACCTCCTAAGTGGGGTGTTTTTTTATGCTAAATTAACCATAATAACTATCGCTTTAATAATGTAAGTCCATTATATTAAAAATATTATTCGATAATAAAAATGGTCATTATATGCGTAATTCCCAGATGTATTCTTC
The DNA here is from genome assembly GCF_004335015.1 of Psychrobacter pygoscelis. Classification (GTDB taxonomy): domain Bacteria; phylum Pseudomonadota; class Gammaproteobacteria; order Pseudomonadales; family Moraxellaceae; genus Psychrobacter; species Psychrobacter pygoscelis. The sequence goes on along the minus strand of NZ_RQRU01000002.1, from coordinate 122,902 downwards.
ACTATTTAAAGCCGCTAGCTTGACACTTTTTATCACCATGGCGTCAGGCTGCGCCACCATTAATACCACCACGTCGCAAGCTAGCATTAACCCAACCATCAATCCTAGCTTGATAGCAGCTATGCCTGCTGTCGATCGGCAGGGGCAGATAGCTTATGTTGAAGAGCAGGGCGCAGGGACGAATAAATACTCGGCACTTTATACCATAAGGCCTGATGGCAGTGAGCGCCAGCTTATTACTTCAGTTAATGGTTATATCTACGCACCGACGTGGTCTACAGATGGTCGTAAGCTGGCTTACAGTGTGCAGACCACCAGCAGCTACCCATTTATCTATATTTATGATCTAGTTAGCAAAACCGCCACTAAGGTGGTTAATGCTGCAGGTAGCAATTTGTCCCCGTCATTTTCTGCCGATGGCAGCAAGCTGCTATATAGCTCGACCGTAGGCGGCAATGCCGATATTTATGAGTTGAATCTAAATGACGGTAGCAGCACCCAGCTGACTACTTTATCCAGTACCGAAGTGCAACCGAGCTATGCCGCTGATGGGCGCAGCTTTGTCTATGTCAGTGATAAAGCCCGCGCTGGTAGGCCGCAGCTGTACCGCTATACCTTTGCCACCGGGCAGGCCAGCCGCATTCCTACAAGCAGCTATGCGGCCAGCCCACAGCTAAGCTTGGATGGTAGCAAGATTGGCTATCTAAATGGTCGTCAAGCGGCGGTATTGAATCTCGCCTCTGGTCAAGTGAGCAATCTAGCTGATACAGGTGTTGATGAGCCTGCCAGATTGTCGCCTAGTGGTCTGTATGCGGTCTATCCAATACGAAATCCGCAAGGCAATGGTAGCCTAGTTATCCGCTCACTAAACGGTGGGGCCAGTTATACCATCTCTAGTAAGTCGGGCGCGATGGTTCGCTCGCCGGTGTGGGGGCGCTAACAAGCTACTTGGTCTTGACTCATTATAGTTACAGCTATCTATCTTTTCTTGTACAGATGTTTGCCACTAGCGCGCCGCTAAAGTTATGCCAGACACTGAATACGGCACTGGGTAGACCGGCGGCAGGGTTAAAGTAAGTGGCGGCAAGCGCAGCACCAAGCCCAGAGTTCTGCATACCAACTTCGATCATAATGGCGCGTCGCTGCATCTCGGTAAAGCCAGCGATGCGGGCGATGACGTAACCTAAGGTGTAGCCTATGAGGTTATGTAGGGCGACGACAATAAATACTAGGAAGCCACTGGTAAGAATAGTGTCTTTTGATACGGCAACGACAGCCGCGATAATCATTGCAATACCCAGTACTGAGATCATCGGCAGTATGTTGATGGCGACTTCGACTTTTTTGCCTAGCAATCGGTTAACGATGATACCCAGTACAATAGGCAGAATGACCATTTTGAAAATTGACAACATCATACTGGCGACGTCAATATCGATTAATTGACCTGCAAGCAGCTTTAATAACAGTGGAGTCAATACTGGTGCGAGGAGGGTGGAGATGGAAGTAATAGCCACGCTTAACGCTACATCGCCTTTGGCCAAAAAAGTAATGACGTTACTTGAGGTACCACCAGGACAGCAGCCGACTAAAATGACGCCTATAGCCAGTAAGGGATCTAGATTAAACACTACCGTCAAAAGATAGGCGATTAATGGCATTAAGATGAACTGTGCAAATAATCCTACTAAGACCAGTTTTGGGCGTTTGACAATCTCTACAAAGTCATCGGTCTTGAGGGTCATGCCCATACCAAACATGATAATACCCAAGATAGGAACGATCAATGGGGCTAGGGAAGCAAAGAGTTCAGGAAAGATGAACCCTAAAACGGCACTCAGCAACGCCCAAATTGCAAAAGTCTTTCCGATCCAGCCCGATATTACTGCGATGCTATTCATTTAGCTCTCTCCAAATAAGATTCGCTATAAATTAACACTTATTTAGAGGCTAATCTATAAAAGTATTTTGCTGCTTTGAGCAATAAGTTGCGACTGCCATTAGCGAATTTCAACGCGGATTTAACGGTCTTTTAGTCATTTGTGGTACTCATGCTAAACCGCCCTTACGGCTCAGACTGATAATGACCAAACTGATAGTTTAAGCGTTCATGACGAATCTCGCCAATACATAAGCGGTACAGGTTGGCATACAGGTATTTGCTGCCGGTCTTAATATAGCCGTCTTGACGTAAGCGTCTGGGGTCAAAGTTAAAAGACATGGGCAGCATGCGAAAGCGGGTTATTTTCGCCGCGCGATTGACATAATCACAGTCTTCACACAGGGTGATGCTGGCATCGAAGCCGTCAATCTCTTGATGGATATCCTTATGTGAAAATAGACACGCGCCAATAGCCGTTGGAAAGACAAACTGACTGGTAAAAATCCCTAAATTAAAGAGGTGGTAACCCAGCTTAAAGTGTTTTGATAGGGCTTTGGCATTGAGATAGACGCCAGCGACGCTAAGTTGTTTGGCGTCCAGCAGTGCGCTTGCTTTCGCCAAAAAGTTCGCCTGCAGACGCACGTCGGCATCTAAAAACAGCAGCCTATCATACTGGGCAAGCTCGGCTCCGGTGTTCCTTCCTAGACACACGCCGCGCGTTGGCATGACATGAATCGTTAGCTCGGGCAGTGCTTGCCGAAACTGCTCGGCAAGCGCTATCGTATTGTCCTCACTGTTTGAATCCACCAAGATAACTTCAAAGCTGCGGTACGTTTGCGCAGCTAGATTTTGCATGAGCGTCGCGATACGCTCGGCTTCGTTGAGGGTAATGACAACCACACTGATGGGGGTAGCAGTTAAGATTTTGTTTGTGGTCTTATTCATGATCTTATTCATGATCTTATTCATGATCTTATTCATGATCTTATTCATGATCTTATTCATGATCTTATTCATGGTCACAGTCAGTCCAGTATAAGTTTTCCTTCAGCTTATAAGGGTTTTGTGACGGGATGATGATGGTGGGGGTTGCTTGTCACTGAGTGATAAATAATAAATCTTTAGACGTAACTACTAAAGTAGCCACAGCATGGGTTAGGGACCTTATTCCTTCAATGATTTGTAAAGTTTTAAACTTAAGTAAGACGCTTGAAATAATGGTAGAGTAAATAAATCTTATGGATAGAAGTCATGAGATGACTGAAACAGGCGCAAACTTATACCGATGACTATTGTACTTATATTGTAGTATGTAAAAAATTTAAGGAGTTTATATGAACATACCTAAACGGCATCATTTCGTACCACAATTTTTTATGAAACCTTGGTTTCTTGAAGGAAATCCCAAATGTGAAAACACTAAAGAGAAGAAAATATTTTATCCTTCATCGCCAAGTCAATTAGGTTTAAAGAAACACCTTTACAAATTTGGAGACTTGGAAATAGAGTCTCAATTTATTACACCGTACATTGATAACCCCCTTCATGAATCTGTTATAAAAGTTACTGATCCAAAAAATAAATGGGATATGCTTCCCTATAAAGTTAAAGAAGATTTTTTTAAATTCTTGCTTTTACTTGATGCTAGGCAACCAGCGTCTATCGAATCGATGAAGAAGGTTTATAAGGGAATGATGAATGATTTTGACTTCAGTAAATTACCTGATAAGCATCTTCTAAAAGAATTTTTGAATAATGATATGTGCGCATTCATTTGTATAGCTATTCATGAATTAGAACTTCATGATTTTGATCAGACAAAAAATAAAGAATTTAAGCTAATGTTAAACTATATTAAAGTCTATTTAAATAAACTTGAGGATAACGGTTCGCTATTCCCTAATTTTCTATCAAAATTACTAGGTAGCGATAATATGTGTAAAGAGATAGTGAGTAAAGAGAATGTATTTATAACATCAATATCACCAGTGAGAAGAATGGGAGCTTATGACAGTAAATTCTTAACCGTGCTAAGCCTTAGTCCTAATAAATGTATAATTTTTAGCAATTCTTCTAAAATGATTGATGCTATTACTAATCATGATAAAGATCAGGTTATAAAAAATATTAATGAGTTAAACACTAAGGAACTAAGTGATTTTATGCCAATACCTGAGATAATTATTTATCCAGAAGTTAAATAGAAAGTATATGTAATCGTAGAGAAAATCTATAACTGAGCTTTGATACCCCTATTCTTTATAATAATTGAAAATAGGGGTGGAAATGCTAATAACTCAATTAAATTATTAAACTTACTCTTTTGTGTGTAAATCAAGATAGTAGCGAAACATAAATTTCTATTTATAGGATTTTAACTTGCAAATCTAAAACTACAGTATAATTTTTAAAGGTTCTCAAGGATTCGCTGAAAATTCAGGTCAAGCTACTTCTTAGTCGTCTTCATATCCCAACCTTTGCGCTCAGCATAATTCTCTAGCTGTTCACGGCCAATCTTACCGACATTGAAGTAGACACTCTCAGGGTGCGAGTAATAGAAGCAATAAAAAAGCTAAAACCAATCAACCAGTTTTAGCCCATCAATTCTATTAAACTCTTTAGTGTTATGAGTGACGAGAGTCGCGTTATGCGCCAAAGCCGTACCAGCGATCTTAATATTATAAGGACCAACTGGCGTACCTTTAGACTCTAACTTCACTCGGATTTTTGCCGAGGCCTCAGCAGCTTGACCGTCAAAAGGTAAGACTTGGACTTGAGATAATAAAGTAGCCAACTGGGTAATCGTTTATCTGGATGAGTAGATTTTTGAATGCCGACATGCAGCTCGTACAGAACTACCGTAGGAATAGCTATCTCTAACGGGCTACAAGCATAAAGGTTTGAGGCAACTTGCCCCAAACCTTTAAAAAAGTAAATTAAAGTATTGGTATCTAAAACCAACACTATAATGACTCACGCAAGCTATTAGGCGTATTATCGCGTCGGATTTCCTCTAAACTTGGGAAATCAGACCAACTGCCAGCTAGGGCTTTAACATCAGCTGACCACTTTTGATTTTGCACTAAGTGATTATGTTTGACCTGCTGCTCGATATAGTGACTCAACCACGAGCTCGGCGTTAAGTTCTCGGCCTTAGCTCTCTGAATAATGAGACCTTCGACATCTTTATCAATCTTTAAGGTGATCTGTCCCATTTGCACACTCCTTGTCAATTTATAAAGATACCGTCTTATCTTAGCAGGTTATAGAGTGCGTTATTAAACGGACTTGATGGAGTAAGGTTGATAGAGATTATAAAATCACCTCTACAAATTCGGATTCAACCACTTCTCAGCTGTCTTTATATCCCAACCTTTGCGCTCAGCATAATTCTCAAGCTGGTCACGGCCAATCTTACCGACATTGAAGTAGACACTCTCAGGATGCGAGTAATAAAAGCCACTGACGGAGGAGGCTGGCCACATGGCGAAGCTTTCGGTCAGTGTCGTGCCGATAGCATTTTCGGTATCGAGCCAATCAAACAGCTTGCCCTTTTCGGTATGCTCAGGGCAAGCCGGATAGCCTGGGGCAGGGCGGATGCCGACGTATTTCTCCTTAATCAGCTCTTCATTGCTCAGCGACTCATTAGGTTGGTAGTCCCAATATTGAGTGCGGATAAGTAGATGTAGATGCTCGGCAAAGGCTTCGGCGAGGCGGTCACACAAGGCTTGAACCATAATTGAGTTATAGTCATCGCCATTGGCTTTGTATTCTTTCGCCAGCTCGTCCGCCCCCTCAAGCGATACGGTAAAGCCGCCAAGATAATCCGTATCGTCTTCAGATGGCGAGACAAAGTCTGCCAAACTGAAGTTGGGCTTGCCACTGGCTTTATCTGACTGCTGACGCAAATGTTCAAACACATGCGTAGGCTGACCACCCTCAGAGACTGGTTTGTCATAGACGGTGATGCTATCAGCAGCCGTCCGGCGCGCAGGCATGATTTTAAATACGCCTTTGGCGGTAATCAGCTTGTCATCGATTAGCTTTCGCAGCATATCTTGCGCATTACCAAATAGATCTTTGGCCTCTGTACCCACAACCTCATCGTCAAAGATTTTCGGATATTTGCCGACCAAGCCCCATGAGATAAAAAACGGCGTCCAGTCGATAAACGGGAGAAGGTTATCGATAGGGTAGTCGTGCAACACCACCTGACCTAAAGTATTCGGTACAGGCGGTGTATAGCTGTCCCAATCAAACTGAAAGCCTTGCTCTATAGCTTCGTCATAGCTAAGCTTAGCGGCTTTGGGCTTGCGGTTGGCGAGGCGCTCTCTTATCTTTTGGTACTCGGCGCGGGCCTCATTAATCAGCTCTACTCGGTGCTCGGCAGACAGCAGCTTAGTCACTACGCCCACCGCACGAGAGGCATCAGTGACATAGATGACCGCATCATTCTGATAATTGGGTTCGATCTTCACTGCTGTATGCGCCTTAGACGTCGTAGCACCGCCAATCATTAGCGGTAAGGTCATGCCGCGCTCTTGCATCTGCTTGGCGACATAGACCATCTCATCGAGACTTGGGGTAATGAGACCAGACAGCCCGATAATGTCGCACTTTTCAGCGATAGCCGTATCGAGGATTTTGTCGCACGGTACCATGACACCGAGGTCTACCACATCATAGCCATTACAGCCGAGCACCACGCCGACGATGTTTTTGCCGATATCATGCACGTCACCTTTGACGGTCGCCATCAGTACCTTACCTTTGACTTCGCCCTCGACCTTTTCTGCTTCGATATACGGGTTCAGCCAAGCAACCGATTGTTTCATTACTCGAGCAGATTTGACCACCTGCGGGAGGAACATCTTACCAGCACCAAACAAGTCACCGACCACATTCATGCCATCCATTAATGGCCCTTCGATGACGTCGAGTGGTTTGGGGTATTTCTCCCACGCCTCTTTGGTGTCTTCATCAATATAGGTGGTAATGCCTTTGACTAGGGCATGTTCAATACGCTTCTCTACGGATTGCTCGCGCCATGACAGGTCCACCGTGCCATCGTGCTTTTTGCCACCTGCTTGGTAGTTTTCAGCCGCAGTCATTAGCCGTTCAGTGGCATCTTGTCCTGACTCGCCTTGATTGCGGTTGAGCATCACATCTTCAATGGCTTCGCGGGCTTCTTTTGGTATCTCGTCATAGACCTCAAGCATCGCCGGATTGACGATACCCATGGTCAGGCCCGCTTTAATGGCGTGGTAAAGGAACACGGCATTGATGGCTTCACGGATAGGATTACCACGGAAGCTGAAGGAGACGTTAGAGACGCCGCCTGACACCATAGCGTGTGGTAGATTGTCAGTTATCCACTGAGTGGCGTTAATAAAGTCAGCACCGTAATTGTTATGCTCGGGGATACCGGTGGCAACGGCGAAGATATTAGGGTCAAAGATGATGTCTTCGGCAGGGAAACCCAGCTCATCGACCAGTATGTCGTAGCTGCGTTTACAGATGTCGACCTTACGCTCATAGGTGTCGGCTTGACCGTCTTCATCAAAGGCCATAACGATGACTGCTGCGCCATAGCGCATACATAATTTGGCACGCTTGACGAACTCGTCATAACCTTCTTTTAAGGAGATGGAGTTAACGACTGCTTTGCCTTGGCTGCGCTTAAGACCTTCTTCGATGATGTCCCATTTTGAGGAGTCGATCATCAGCGGCACGCGGCTAATATCTGGCTCACTGGCGACGAGGTTTAAAAAGTGAATCATCGCTTGCTTGGAGTCGAGCATGCCCTCGTCCATATTGATATCGACGATTTGCGCGCCGCCCTCGACTTGGTTACGCGCCACATCCAAGGCTTCAGAGAACTCACCTGTTTTAATTAACCGTAAGAACTTCTTAGAGCCAGTGACGTTAGTTCGCTCACCAACATTCACAAACAGGCTGTCTTTGCTAATGGTAAACGGTTCGAGACCTGAAAGCCTACACGCTCGTGGTATCTCAGGGATGACACGCGGTGGATAGTTGGCCATGACGTCATTAATGGCTTTGATATGCTCAGGGCGCGTACCACAGCAGCCACCGACGATGTTTAAGATACCTGATTTAGCAAAGCCCTCAAGTAGCGCTGCTGTCTCTTCCGCGGTCTCATCGTATTCGCCAAACTCATTGGGCAAGCCTGCATTAGGGTGGGCTGAGACATAAGTATCGGCGATATCAGATAGGGTTTGGATATGCGGCTTGAGTGCATCGGCACCGAGGGCGCAGTTAAAGCCTACGGACAGCGGCTTGGCGTGGCGAATGGAGTTATAAAAGGCTTCTGCCGTTTGCCCTGACAGTGTCCGACCGGAGGCATCGGTAATCGTCCCCGATATCATAATGGGTAGCTCAAAGCCGATGGTATCAAATACCCCAGTGACCGCAAAGATGGCGGCTTTGGCATTGAGCGTGTCAAAGATGGTCTCAATTAGGATTAAGTCAACACCGCCTTCGATTAAGGCCAGTGTGGCTTCGGTATAGTTATCTACTAGCTCATCAAAGGTAATATTACGAAAGGCCGGATCGTTGACATCAGGGGAGATAGAGCAAGTCCGCGATGTTGGTCCAAGTACTCCAGCGACAAATCTTGGCTTGTCGGGATTCTGCGCGGTGACTTCATCGGCGGCTTCGCGAGCGAGTCTGGCTGCCGCGCGATTAATCTCAGGGACGAGATATTCCATTGCATAGTCTGCCATGGAGATGCGAGTGCCGTTGAAGCTATTGGTCTCGATAATGTCCGAGCCTGCTGCCAGATGATCCAGATGGATGTCTTTAATCAGCTGGGGCTGGGTAAGTACCAACAAGTCATTATTACCCTGAACGTCTTGCTCAATATCAGCAAAGCGCTCGCCTCGATAGTCAGCCTCTTGTAGTTTGTAAGTCTGAATCTGCGTGCCCATCGCACCATCTAGCATCAGAATGCGCTGAGTTAACTGCTCGATTATGCGCTCGCGGACACTCAGCTGCTTATCTTTAAAGGGAAATACTTTGGGCGGGGTTAAGACAAAGTCGCTAGGATTATAAGAGGTAGAGTCGGCAGGCGTGTCAGTAGATGGCGAGTGAGAGCTAGTGGTCATATGATGTCTTATGCAATTGGATAAATAACAGGTCTAGATAGCGACTTAGTGTAGCATAGCAATAGCTTAGTGCAGTTCACTGGAATGACAAATTACATGACTGATAAGGCGCTAACAATTCTTATTTACACCTCGTTCCATCACTTTGTTTTGTAAAAAATATAAGGAATAAAAATTGGCTTATATAGACTATATGAGGTCTATATGGGCATGTGGTTTAAAATTACCGAACAGTTATTATTATCTAGAGCGTCACAAACTTAACCATTACAAACTGTGGATATTAGCGGATTAAATTAGATTTATTTAATATTAACGGAGGCTTATAAAGTTAAAATTGTTAATCGATAAAATTCACGGAAGGTTAAGGACAAATTTAGGCAGTGTCACGGCTTGTAACAATATTATACCTACAACAACCATGCATCCGGCGACGCCCACGCCTGACTCAAGCTTGCAAAAGTCAACTGTGACTGCGGTGTAGTTGATGCAAAGTAGTCCTGATTTCCCATCTGAGTAGAAGCAATATCGCAAGCTGGACTGGTACAAGCTTTATCCAATCTAGACGCTAAATTTACTGTCTTTGCCTCGACTAATACGGCTTTTGCCAGCTTATTACAACAGACAAGTATCACTAAGGAGCGACTGCTCTCTAATAAGCCACTTTTACAAAAAATACTGGCTTATCATATGCATTAGTAATGCAGCGCCTGACTATGCCAAAGACGTCAAGCTAAAGACGTCAAGGCGGGTGAGGGCATGACCGTGGCGCAGCAGAACTTTACCGTTACGCCGCAATCTACCATTATGGCTGGTAAGGGGCGAGCGGCGAGCATACTTAAGACTGACTTGGTGGCTAGTAATGGAATCGTCCATATCATCGACAAAGCGCTATTGCCCAAGAGCGAACCATTATGATAGTAAGATTCCATTAAACTAATACAGTTAAACATCAAAAACCCGATACTCAGTATCGGGTTTTTGGTGCAAATTAGCTCAGTTATGAGCGGTGCTAATGGAGAATTAGCGCAGAGTGTCTTGCTTAGTAGCCCCTAACTCACGATGACGATCTTCCCAGTACGGTGCATTCTTAATACCGAACTGAGCAGGGTTGAAGGTGTATTCTTTCACTCCTGCTTTATGCTGAGCTTCATAATCCTTAAGGGCGTCAAGAGCAGGACGCGCAATAAAGAAGATGATAAGAATACCGACAATGTTGAGCCAAGCCATCAGACCAACCCCCACGTCACCGATGCCCCAGATATAACCGGCAGTATTAAGTCCACCATAGGCAACCATCACCATAATCAATACCTTAACGATAAAGATACCGGTGTTATGCGCGCCGCGGCTCATAAAGCGTGTTAGATAGTTAACATTTACCTCGGCGATATAGTAATAAGCCAAAATGGTGGTGAAAGCAAAGAAGAATACAGCGACGGCGATAAAGGTATCGCCGAATGTGCCGTATACTGACTCCATCGCCATTTGCGTAAAGGCGGGCGAGTTGATTTCAGTCGTTTTGTCGATGTTTTGAACAATAAATTCACCGTCAGGCTTAGTACCTTGGATATTGTACATGCCTGTCGATAGAATCATAAAAGCAGTGGCCGAGCAGACAAGTAGGGTGTCAACGTAGACTGAGAATGCCTGAACCAAACCTTGCTGAGCAGGGTGCTCAACTTCAGCTGCAGCAGCGGCATGGGGGCCTGTACCTTGACCAGCTTCGTTTGAGTAAACACCGCGTTTAACGCCCCACCCGATAGCCGCACCGAAGCCAGCTTGTGCAGTAAAGGCATCACCGATAATCATCCCAAAGACATCTGGTACCATACTAATGTTGGAGAACATAATGATTAAAGCTAGGACAATATAACCGACTGCCATAAAAGGTACGACAAATTCGGTGAAGTGAGCGATACGTTTGATACCACCAAAGATAATGACTGCCAATACTAGCAAGATACCCGCTAGAGCCGCTAGGCGGATCACCCCAACTTCCATACCCAGGATAGCCATTGTGGAGCCTTCGCCTAAGACTTGCGCCGCAGCGTTAACCACACCATTGGCCTGAACACCGGGTAAGAAAATACCACAGGCGATAATAGAGGCAATAGCAAATAAGATACCGTACCACTTCTGACCTAGCGCACGCTCAAAGTAGTAAGCAGGGCCACCGCGATACTCGCCAGTGACGATATCTTTTTCTTTATATATCTGCGCTAGGGTGGATTCTGTGTAAGCCGTTGAAGCCCCTAAAAAGGCCACAACCCACATCCAGAATACCGCACCTGGACCACCAAAGCCGATAGCAGCAGCAACACCAGCGATGTTACCCATACCCACTCGACCGGCCAAGGATACCGCTAGTGCCTGAAATGAGGAAATGCCTTGCCTACTTGATTTGCCACTAAATAGCAGTCGAATCATCTCCCCGAACAGACGTACTTGAACGAAGCGCGTCTGAATTGAATAAAATAGACCAGCGCCCAAGCACAGATAGATCAGTGCAGGGCTCCATATAATTCCGTTTAAAAAACCAACTATTTCTGCCAAACTCATATTAGTATTCCTAAAATTGTCTACTGATAGCTTTTATAAAATAAGAGTAAATAACCGTCCCTGTTTTAAAAAGTAATGTTACAAATAGCTAAGTTACAACGAGTGATGGCTACTTATCACCTCAGTGGTTTGTAAAAGCCATAGGGTTAAGGCATTTAGTAGACTGTATCTATCGGCTAGTCTAATTAGTCTTACGAACCATCACGAAGATAAGTAGCAAGTAAAACAGAATAGACCAGCGGATAAAACAGACGACAACAGATTTCTTATTAAGTGATAGCTTGGGCGAATGTTAAGGAAACTAACACAATGTAACCAAAACGTTTGCCTAAGTAACTGCAATTTGCCACAAAATTTATGTAAATACCAGAATATTTTTGGTATGGAAGATATTTTTGGCGGCAAACTAGACAGGCAGCTCGGCACTTAAGGCGAATAAACTCAGAAGATATATCGAGAAAATAAAGAACAAACAAGGATTAAGGAGTACTTAATAATGATCTGCTATACTGTTTATAGAATTATTAATTAAAGCATTAATTAAAGCATAACTAATGGGATAAAGGCGGCTCTTAAAGAAAGTGCTGATAGAAGTGCTGATAAAGGGACAGATAAGATATGAGCTAAAAATGGCCCTGACCCTGTGTTGATTGTGAGGGCTAATGCTAAAATCACCACAAACACTGTTAGAAACCTAGCTAAGATACGGCATTATCGTCGGTTTAAGCCTCATTTGATGCGATGTTAGCTATCAGTAGTCCTAATATTTGAAGGAGCAAATAGACCCTAGTAAATAACCAACGTAAAGCGTTATTTTTGGTAACGATAAATTGTAATATGACTTAAGTGGTATCATTATTACAGTGATTATAACTTGATAGTACACCGACCTTGTTAGTGTAAAGGTCTATTCTGGAGAAATATTGATATGAAGCATATTGCCAAGCGTAACACCATCCAATCAGTACTTAAGCCGATGCTAATTAGCGCGGTACTTGCCACCTCAACAGTAGGTATGACAGGCTGTGGCTATAACGGTCTTCAAGCGCAAGATGAGCAAGTTACCGCAGCTTGGTCGGAAGTGGTCAACCAATATCAGCGCCGTGATGACTTAGTACCAAACCTTGTGAAAGTCGTCAAACAATATGCTGATCAAGAGCAAGAGGTATTTACCCAAGTCGCTGAAGCACGCTCACGAGCAGGTAGCATGCAAGTGACGCCAGAGGTACTAAATGATCCTGCTGCTATGGAGCGTTATCAAGAAGCTCAAGCGCAAATGGGTAGCGCCTTGTCTCGATTAATGGCGGTCTCTGAGCGCTATCCTGAACTTAAGTCTGATGCGCTATTCCAAGACTTACAGGCGCAGCTTGAGGGAACAGAAAATCGTATCACTGTTGCCCGAAATCGTTATATCCAAGAGGTGCAAAGCTACAATACTACTGTTCGTCAATTCCCAACCAATATTACCGCCAAAGTGTTTGGTATGGACACAAAACCTAACTTTACGGTTGCCAATGAAGCTGAAATTTCAACCGCACCAGACGTTGATTTTGGTGAATAGCTCTAAATTCATCTTACTAATGAGCTATCAAGCTGTAATTTAGCTTGTTAGCTCTTATCAATATTAAGATAGACAATAAAAATAATGAGTCGTATTTAGCTATTATCATTATTTCAAAGCGGGTAATTATGCCGATGGGATATCTGCTGGAATAGACGCTGTAGTGCGTGATTTTCGCCAATATCTGCAAGCTGAGTTCGATATCCACTCCATCAATTGGATAATTAATGTCGGCTGTGTAGCCAGTAGCTTTATAACTTTAAGAAATATCAGGTGGTAGAGATCAACATGCGAAACTTTAAGCCATGTCTAACAGCAATACTCATAGCGTGGGGTACAATGTATGCGCCGATAGGTTTTGCAGCCAATGATGGCAATACGGCTGTCAGTACGCAGCAGCAGAATCTTACGGATCAGAGTATTGATGACTTGGTCGCTATCGCTAAGGCCGGCCAGCAGAACGAAGCGATTAATGATGCGGTATTGGGCAATGAAGCCATCCGTGAGTCACTGCCGAACGCCAGTAGTTTTGATGCTGATTCGGCTACGGCTGAAGCTTCTTCGGCATCAACAAGAAACACCGCAACACCGCGGCAGTCTACTGCTGAAGCCGTGGCTGTTGATAAGCTAATCCTCAATGATCCTGTCGTCGACCAAGCCGGCATTCTCAATCCACAAGAGAAGCAGCGGCTACAGGCTCAGCTTCGCAATATCTATAATCAAGGTCTCGCTCAAGCAGCTGTGGTCATTGTGCCGTCGACCAAAGGAGTGCCGATATTTGACTACTCGCTACAAGCGGCAGAAAGATGGCAATTGGGTGAGGCAGATACAGATGATGGTCTACTCATTCTAGTCGCAGTGAACGATAGAGACATGTATATCCAGTCTGGATACGGCTTAGAGGGGGTGCTCCCTGACGCGGCGCTTAATCGTATTATCCGAGATGATATTACCCCTTATTTTAAACAAGGGCAGTACGGCGAAGGCCTAATTGCAGGGGTTAATCGTATTGAAGAGCGTCTGATAGCAGACCCTGAGGTACTGGCGCAAGCTGACGCTCAAGCTGAAAAAAGAAGTCAGAGCTCTAGCGATATGGGCGATAGTCCCTCGCCAATTTTTCTATTCATTATGGCACTAATCTTTGGTAGCTTTATCACCGCTATTTTTGGTCGTATTTTAGGCTCTATCCTAACGGCAGGCGGCTTCTTTGTCGGGTCACTTGTTCTTGGTGGTGGGTTTTTTATGACCATCATTATGACTATCTTCCTCTGGATGTTCTTAATTGCTAAAGGCGGCGGCGGTGGTGGTCGCGGCGGCCGCGGTGGTGGTGGCGGCGGCATGATCTTCCTTCCTGGTGGCGGTTTCGGCGGTGGATCTAGTGGTGGCGGCTTCGGCGGCGGTGGCTTTGGTGGCGGCGGCTTCGGCGGTGGCGGTGGCGGCTTTGGCGGCGGCGGCGCTGGCGGCTCTTGGTAACCATCCTAGTGACCTGAGCCACGCCGATGCAACTGCTCAGTGTCTAGGCAAATAATTGGTAAATTTAGCGGTTCATTATAAAATCAGATTGTATTATTTTAAGGATTACTCCATGGAATCACTTCGCTCACAGCCTTCCCAGACCAGCTTTGCTCGGTGGTGGCGTCAAGTGATGTTTGTCCCTCTACTGCACAGTAGATGGGTGACACCTGAAGCTCGCCAGCGCCTAACTGATAAGGTAACAGAAGCGGAGAAGGGTCATCGCGGTGAGGTCTATCTAGTGATTGAAAACCACTTGCCCATTAGTAGCGCCTATCATAATGACTGCCGCGACCGTGCCATTGAGCTGTTCAGTAGTTGTAGGGTCTGGGACACCGAAGAAAACACTGGCGTATTGGTTTACGTCAATGTCTGTGAGCATGCCTTAGAGATTGTGGCTGATCGGGGTATCAGTGAGCATGTCAGCCCTACCGTGTGGCAAGCAATGTGCGATAAAGCGCTGTCAGGACTAAAAAACAAAAATGTAGAAGAGAGTCTGGCTGAGCTATTGGATGAGATTGGGCAACTGTTAAGACAGCATTATTATCTAGAGCACGATCCGGCAGGCAATGAGTTATCAGATACGGTGTTATATATTAAATAATACTTAACACTGGTGCGGTAACAGGACTTTGTAGATTAGTATCTGTATATCAGCCGCTTAAAAATCAACATAACTAAAAGCCGAGTGACAGACAGTCTTTCTGCTTTTAGTGGTCTAGGTTGATATCTTTAGATTAGAGACCAAGCTGATTAATAAGTGCGGGCAGAGCTTGCCCAGCAGGATAAGGAATCTGAATATCGACCAAGCCGCTATCGGTAGGGTGAGGGTTAATCTCAATGACAGTCGCGCCGTTTTGTTTGGCCACTTGCGCAAGCCCCGCTGCTGGATAGACGATACTTGAAGTGCCGATACTCATAAATACGTCGCAATTGTCAGCGCTCTGCTGTGCGACTTGCCAAGCTCGCTGTGGTAGCATCTCACCGAACCAGACGATACTGGGTCTGACATAGCCGCCACAAGCATCACATTCTACAAGCTCAGTGCTGCCTGTATCAATATGGGCAATATAGGGCATACCGCAGTCACTACAGTGATTTTTCCAAAGCTCGCCATGAAGGTGGGTAGCACTACTGCCGGCCTGCTCGTGCAAATCATCGACATTTTGAGTGATAAGTGATAACTGCTGTGAGGGCTTATCTGCCTTTACGCTATGCTGTTGCCATTTGGCCAAGGCATGATGAGCGGGGTTAGGGGATTTGTCTTTGACCTCAGCGCGGCGCCACTGATACCATGACCATACCAGCTTTGGATCTCGATTGAAGGCGTCAATACTGGCCAAATCTTCAGCGCGAAAGCTCTTCCAAAGTCCAGATTGCTCATCACGAAAAGTAGGAATACCACTCTCAGCTGAGATACCTGCTCCAGTGAGAATACAGATACGCTGGGCATTTTTTAATACCTGAACAGCTTTGCTTAAATTCGTATCAGTCGACAAGGTCATCAGAGTATCCTTTATTAATTAAGAGTATGTTCTATTATGAGTATTCTTGATTATAAAGTGGGACTAACTAGGCAGCAGGCGCAAGTGGTGAGATTCTAGCGGATAGACAGTATACGGGTAGTTTAGCCTATTAACCATAGCAAAAGAATAGAGGATATGACGATGACATTAAGTGGGGGATGGTGGCTTATCATTGTATTAGTCGTCGCGGGCGTCTTATTTGCTGTAGCATTAAGCCGACGGGATAATAGCCAGTCCAAACAGCGCCCGACCAAGACTACCGTGCAACCCACAGCGGATATCGTCAAGCTCAATCAGATGATTGGCCAGCATTTACCGCAGATGAACACTACCTTAAAGCATAATCGTATCTTGGTACAGGTCGGCCACCATAAGCGGTTGATGCTCACCATGGATAAAAAACTGCAGGCAGGCAGTCGCCAACTGGGTGAGGCAATGGTGGTGAATTTTCACAAATTGCCTAGCGCTGAGGTGCTTAAGCAAACTGTGCAAGCTAGCCTCAAGTCGTCTTAGTCTTGAGTTTTTTTAGTTTTGAGTTAAGCGGATAGTCCATTAGTAGGTAGGTGCAGTCTGAGCTAGAGCTTACTTTTAGTGCGGGACTGTATTAGAAAATACATTTAAGATGACCACGCCCGAAACAATCAGGGCAATCCCTAATATGGCTGGCAGTCCCAAAGACTGTTTAAAGACAAACAGGCCGACGACAGAGGTTAATACAATGCCTAAGCCGCCCCAAATGGCATAAGCAACCCCTAGTAGGATTACCCTTAATGATTTGGCTAAGAAAAACAGCGAGATACCATATAATATTGCCATAACTGTAGTAGGGGCTAGGCGGGTGAATTCTGCAGATTTGGCCATAAAGGTAGTGCCCAGTACTTCACAAATAATAGCAAGACCTAAGTAGCCATAGGCAATCGTCGTAGGGGACATCATGGGCGCATCAGTTAGCTGAGGTGATTAGAGGCAAGTAAAGAGCGAGCTAATAGCTGCGCTATTGTACTAAATTTGCTTAGAGATAGACGTTATTTAGGGGTAGGAGTAGACCTGAAAAAGATCGAGTTATGTGGCTTTTTATGATTGGTGCGCTCGGCGGGAATCGAACCCACGACCCTCGGCTTCGGAGACCGATACTCTAATCCAACTGAGCTACGAGCGCTAGTGTCAGCATGAGTCAACGGCTAATGTAGAGTAATCGCCAACTCAATAGTTACTGATCAATCTGCTGATAGGTAAAATACAAGAAGTATCTTATGCAGATTAGAAGACCGCCTAGTCTAGCAAATAAACAGCCAATTGCCAATAAAATAGCTCATATCGATGACATTTTTACGAAAATCCATTCAGTCATCAATCGAGCATGGTAATTGAGTGCCTTTTTCCCTTATAATACTAGGGAGAATTTATAATTAATTTATGTTCACCGAAGTCCAGTTCGCTCGCTACTACCGCCTGAGTCAGCAGCCAGCCACTGGCTTTCGTAATAAGAGAACGTGACGCATGAAAAAAACAGCCATTAAAACAGCTGCTATGTTATCCGCAGCTGCCCTATTAGCCATGTCGGGTATCGCAGTAAGCCAAGCCGCAGAAGAAGTCGACGCCGTGCAAACCGAAACTGTCGCTGTTGCGGCCGATTCAGAGGCAGCGGCCCCTGAAGCCGCTACTGAGGACCAAGAGACAAGCGATGCCGCTGAAGGCGACGCTGAAACAGCAGCTGACAGTGAAACAGCTGACGAAGCTGCAGGAGCAGAAGAGGCGCCGCCGGCGGCAGCAGCTGAGGAAGAGCCTATTCCTCAAGATACCCCGCAAGTACAGAAGCTTATGGCACTCTATCCTAGATTGATCGCTCGAATTGAGCCGGTAGGAAAGGTTTGCTTTGAAGGCGAAGAGTGTGATGTTACCGTGAGAGCCAGTGGTGGCTCAGCAGATGGCGAACCTCGTGATGGTAAGGCTGTCTATGATGCGGTATGTCATACGTGTCATGCCACAGGATTACTTGGCTCACCAGCATTAGGTGATGCAGGTGCTTGGGGACCTCGCGCTGGTAAAGGTAAAGATACATTATATGATCACGCGATCAACGGTTTTAACGCTATGCCTGCTAAAGGTGGTGCTGACATTCCTGATGAAGAAGTTCAGAATGCAGTAGACTATATGGTGAGTGAGTCTACCTAGTAGCATAAGCCAGTCACTGACCCACTCATATGTCGATGGCTCAATCAGCTGTACTAGAGTAGTTAAGCGTTGTTAATAACTGGTTGAGCTTTCTGAGTGATTGAGCGCTTAGACCTATCAGTGATTTGGATGTTGCCTAGGGTGTGACTAGAGTGTGATACAGCGATTAAACCGCCGTGATTAGACTAGATAATGTAACTGACTTATAAGCGATTAATCGTTATAAGCGAGTCATCCGCAAGCTTTATCTTATCTGCTTAAGATTATCAAGACGCTTATTCTACAGCAGTAGAGTAAGCGTTTCTTATTATCAGTCCTAAAGTTGTTGTGCCACTGTATGCCCACAACTATGGTCATCAGGGCTAACTGTAGGCTAACTTGGGTCTGACTATGGTTTAGCCGTGGGCTAACCCTGCACTGTGTCCCATACAGATAATTGTTTGGTATTGTCAGGTTTGTCGTGAACAAGCGTATCTGCGCTCTTGAAATTTTACTCAGATAGCCTCACACAATGGAGTTACTAGCCTGTGTCTATGGTTATCTACTATCTGTAGCTTGAGGCTCAATAGTGAATCCTATCTAATATTAGCGATTCCGTCTTGTCAGAGGATACTTGCTTATAATGAGATGCTTTGAGGGGGCTAGTTATGCTTGCATTTGCCTGCCTGCTCTTTGAAGCCGTCCCTTATAAGCCTACTTTATTTACTAATCTTATCTGGCTTTACTTGCTTCAGCTTTACCATTTAGCGATTAAAAGTCATCCGCAGTGATTTTTAGTTATTGCTACAAATGCTATCCAGCTAGAATTCTCTTGATCTTTCACTACTTATACAGCTTTTTTCACTGACTGGGCTAGCCCAGATTCTAGTGTTGTTGTTACTCCAAATATAGAGGTTGTCATGACCGATGTCCCGGCACTGCAAATAGAAAATCTATCCAAAACATATGCCAATGGGTTTTCTGCCCTAAAAAATGTTGACTTGACTGTACCGCAAGGTGGGTTCTTTGCGCTTCTGGGTCCTAATGGTGCGGGTAAATCTACCATGATTGGCATAATTAGCTCATTATTTAAGCCATCAACGGGTAAGGTGACTATCTTCGGTATCGATTTATTAGCCAATCCGTCGATTGCCAAGCAGTACCTTGGCGTCGTACCACAGGAGTTTAACTTCAACCAGTTTGAAAAAGTTCAAAATATCTTGATTACGCAGGCAGGTTACTTTGGTATTCCGGCTAAAGAGTCGCGTCCTCGTGCCAAAAAGCTATTAACGGCATTAGGGCTTTGGGACAAGCGTGATAATAAGGCACGGGAGCTGTCGGGTGGTATGAAGCGCCGACTCATGATTGCTAGGGCGCTGATCCATAAGCCTAAGCTACTGATATTGGATGAGCCAACTGCAGGGGTCGATATCGAGCTGCGCCGCTCGATGTGGGAGTTTATGCAGCAGATCAATCGAGAAGAAAACACCACGATTATCTTGACGACGCATTATCTAGAAGAAGCAGAGCAGCTGTGTCGTCGTATCGCCATCTTAGATCATGGTGAGATTCGTATTAATACTGAGATGAAACACTTACTGGGTCAGCTATCCGTTGAAACCTTCGTTTTGGATTTGGCGCAGCCACTGACTCAGACCTTAGCCATTGATAAAGTCACTGAAGTGACACAGCCCGATGAGCTGACAGTAGAGGTGACCTTAAGTAAAGGTGAGTCGCTGAACTGCGTATTTGATCAGCTCAATGATCTTGATATCAAAGTGGCGAGTATGCGCAATAAGGCCAATCGCTTAGAAGAGCTGTTTATGCGCTTGGTGGACAAAAATATATCTGGTAAAGACAGTATGAAGGAGGCGGGACTATGAGCCATAACCCTAGCAATCAAGATGCCATGGATATTGAGTCGACGGCTATGATGTCCCCACAGACGCCGCAGCTCACCTGGCGCAAAAAGTGGATTGCCTTTCAGACCATTGTCTCAAAAGAGGTCCGACGTATCTTGCGAATCTGGCCACAGACCTTATTGCCGCCAGTTATTACCATGACTTTGTATTTTGTCATTTTTGGTAAGATGATAGGCTCGCGTGTTGGAGAGATGGGCGGCGTCCCTTATATGCAGTTCATCGTTCCAGGGCTGATCATGATGTCAGTGATTACCAACAGCTACTCCAATGTCGTCTCTAGCTTTTTTAGTGCCAAGTTCCATGCCAGTATTGAGGAGTTGCTCGTATCACCAGTGTCCAAGCATGCTATCTTACTGGGTTATATTAGCGGTGGTATCTTTCGTGGTTTGGCTATTGCTATCATCGTCTCAATCGTCGCGCTGTTCTTTACACAATTGGGTATGCAGCATTTTTTCGTGACGGTATTCACCGTCATTGGTACCTCGGTGCTGTTCTCACTTGGCGGCTTCATTAATGCTACCTTTGCCCGCTCATTCGACGATATCTCTATTATTCCAAGTTTTGTGTTGACGCCATTAACTTATCTTGGTGGCGTGTTCTATTCGATGGAGAATCTATCCCCCATTTGGCAGAATATATCCTTGCTCAACCCGATCGTCTATATGGTCAACTCTTTTCGTTATGGCATCTTGGGCTATTCTGATGTCAATGTGTGGTATTCGATGGCTGCTATATTTGCATTTTGCGTTGTGTTTTATGTGATTGCCTACCGGTTGCTGTTAGATGGGTCAAGGATTCGCTTGTAGGTTGACCTAGTAGGTGTATTTTAAATCAGGCATCATTTAAGAGTTTGACGGCAGCCAGCTAACCTTCTCTCCAGATTACAAGTCAGTAATGATGTGGTCAAAGTCAGGGGATGGCCACTATCGACTTGATAATATGCAAGTCTAGGCACTGCAAAAAATCCCAAACCGCTTATCCTTTTATAGAGGCGATGAGGTTTATAGGGACGATAAGGGTAGTCCCTTCTTAGATAGCGTTAGCCTAAACTAGCTCACTAATCTACCGTTATTGGTAGACTTTTATTTTAAAATAAGAGATGAAGACTCAGCTGCATATCGGGTCTGGTTTAGTGTCGTCAAACCACATGCGCAAGCCAATGGGCAGATAATTGCTGTAAAATAGGGCGCGTTTCTATTATTCAAGATTAAAGGCTTATTATGAGTATTCATGGCGTATTAGGTGAGACCACCAGCTATCCAAAGAGCTACCATCCCGACGCGCTATACGCAATTCCCCGATCAATAGGTCGCGATGTTATCATTGGGCAGCATCACGCTCGGCAAGTCAATGCGCTGACAGTAGGCGTCGATTGGTGGCACGCTTTTGAAGTGTCGTGGCTCGATGAGCAAGGTATCTCGCAAGTGGCGTTAGCACGGTTTGCTATTCCTGCGACGTCGCCAAACATAGTAGAGTCCAAGTCCCTCAAGCTGTATCTAAACAGTCTCAACTTTACCGAGTTTGCTAGCTGGCAGGCGGTGCTTGAGGTGATTACCAAGGATTTATCCAATTGTGTCGGCGCTCAAGTGACAGTAAGTTTATTTGAGTTATCTCAGGTTGATGCCAATACAGGACTGTTAATTAAGCAGCCGCAAGGCCACTGTATCGATAATGCGCTGTACAGCTCATCTCATAAGCTTGAGCTGACTGAGCATCCTGATGCTGGGCTTTTAGGCGAAAAGAAGGTTACTGGCAATGCTCAGGACTATCAGCTTTATTCTAATCTATTACGCAGCAATTGCCCTGTTACCGATCAGCCTGACTGGGGCACACTAGCGATTGCGATGACGACAGAGGTGGCAGTCGATGATGCCAACTTACTCAAGTATGTGTTAAGTTTTCGTCAGCATAATGGCTTTCATGAGCAGTGCGTCGAGCAGATTTTTGCTGATATTAGTGACTTTTATCAGCCCAGTAAGCTGATGGTGCGAGCGTGGTATACGCGCCGCGGTGGTATCGATATCAATCCATGCCGAGTAAGTGACTTATCACTGTTGCCTAAGCCCAGTCGTTTGGTTCGGCAGTAGCAAAGCAGCTAATAAGATACATTGATATAGTTTAATCAAAAAAAAGAACCTCAATTGAGGTTCTTTTGGCTTTATCACAGTTGAATTAACCGTTAATTTTAGCCAGCAACTCTTCACGGCTTAGTAGCTGCTTTTCACTATCACGGCGATTCACATACTCGTATTTATTTTCAGCCAAATTACGGTCTGAGACGACGATACGATGCGGGATACCTACCAATTCAAGATCAGCGAATTTAACACCAGGACGCTCATTGCGATCATCAAGTAGTACGTTAACACCTTGCGCTTTTAGCTCTTCATACAGTGCTTCAGCCGTCTGCATGACGGTGTCTTCTTTAGACTTCATCGGGACGATAGCCACTTCAAATGGAGCGATAGAGTCACTGACATCTGGGGTAGCTGGCCAGATAATGCCATTGTCATCGTTATTTTGCTCAATAGCCGCGGCGACAATTCGGCTAACGCCAATACCGTAGCAGCCCATCATCAGAGTCACAGGTTTGCCATCTTCGCCCATGACGTTACAGTTAAGCGCTTTAGAGTATTTGTCGCCCAGCTGGAAGATGTGACCGACTTCAATCCCGCGTTTAATCTGAATAGTCCCTTTGCCATCAGGTGACGGATCGCCCTCAATAACATTGCGAATATCGACGACGCGAGTGATGCTAGCGTCACGCTCCCAGTTCATACCAGTTGTATGCTTGTTAGGGACGTTGGCACCGCTGACAAAGTCAGATAATGCGGCAGCAGCGCGGTCGACAAATACTGGCATGTCTAGGTCAACACCGATATAGCCTTTGTGCAGACCCGCGGCGCGAATCTCTTCATCTGATGCCATGGTGAAGGGAACATCGACTTCTTCAATCTTCTCAGCCTTGATGGTATTCAAGGTATGGTCACCACGGATGACCAGCGCCACCAACTGTGGGTTACCCTCGCTATCATGACCATGCGCGATAAGGGTCTTAGCCGTTTGCGCTAGAGGCAGTCCCAAATGCTCAGCCACTTGCTCACAAGTTGGCATATCAACGGTATCGACATCGGTTCGTTCTTGGCTTGGCGCTTGGCGCTCAGTGGTATTGATCGCTTCGGCAAGCTCAATATTGGCGGCAAAATCCGACTCTGATGAGAAGGCAATATCATCTTCACCACTTTCGGCTAGGACATGGAACTCGTGTGAGGCAAAACCTCCGATTGAGCCAGTATCTGCCTGTACAGCGCGAAAATCCAAACCTAACCGAGTAAAGATACGGGTGTAAGCCTCAAACATATCTTGATAAGTCTTGGCCAGCGAAGCTTGATCGACATGAAAGGAGTAGGCGTCTTTCATGGTAAATTCGCGCGCGCGCATCACACCAAAGCGTGGTCGAATCTCATCACGGAATTTGCTTTGAATCTGAAAGAAAGTCATGGGTAGCTGTTTATAGCTGCGCAGCTCACCTTGAGCAAGATTGGTAATGACTTCCTCGTGAGTTGGACCTAAAACAAAGTCGCGATTGTGACGATCTGAGAAGCGCAGTAGCTCAGGACCGTAATCCTCGATACGACCTGTCTTCTCCCAAAGCTCAGCAGGCTGCGTCATCGGCATTAGGATCTCAAGGCTGCCAATTCTGAGCATCTCTTCACGTACAATGCGCTCTACCTGCTGTAATACACGAAGGCCCATAGGGAGCCAAATATACAGTCCAGAAGCGATTTTGCGGATTAGACCCGCTCTCACCATTAACTGGCTTGAGGCGATATCAGCATCGCTAGGGGTTTCTTTTAGTGTGGCGAATAAAAACTGACTGGCTTTCATAAATAACGCGCAACCTTAAATTGTAGCGATTAACTATAGTAAAATATGTAATCTGTCTATGGTAGGTAAACTTCGCTGTAGACGCAATGGTTTTTTGCCATCATGAGATGAAATGTGAAGAAGAATAGTCGGGCGCTAGATTTAGCAATCAGACTAGGCGACAAAAGAACTAACTAAATGGTACTGATAATTTAGCAGATATTGGCTATATTAAAATATAATAAATAGGTTATGGTAAGATTAAATAGCTTTTTCACCCTCTTGTTCAAAGTTGTCATGATTGATTTGATGAAGCCAATGATATATCAGATATACCTGACACATTGTGATAATACCTTCCTAGGTAAACTCCCCACTTAGATCCCGCATGTAGATAGCGAGCAACCATCATGAAGCACGACCCAAAACAGACAGCAAATGAGACAAGCAAGGCAACTACGACGCCTATTAAGAGCCGTAGACAGCGCTCTGGTGGGCTGATGCCTTGGTTGGCCCTGTTAGGGTTTTTGATCGTCTTGGGAATGGGTCTTATGCTATGGCAGATGTTGAGCGCTCCTGCTGAGCCTAGAGTTCAGACAGTGAGTAGGGAAGGGGTCGTCAGTAGGATTCAAAAGCTCAATCGACTCGAAACAGTGGCCTATAATGTCGATGCTGTCATTACCAGTCGCAAGCAAGGCTCATGGCAGCGGCTCTGGCAGGATCAACAAAAAGCACTATTTGTGGCGCGTGGCCGAGTGGTAGCAGGTGTCGATCTTAGCAAGCTGGGTCAAGAGATGGTGCAGGTTAGTGAGCCTAGCGCTGAGCAGATCGAAGCCGCTAAGCAGCAAGCGGCTGCTCAAGGTAATGGTGATGCCCCGATTACTCTTATGCCCAATATTCTCGTGACGCTACCGCCGTCAGAGATCTTCTCGGTCTATCTCGATGATATTGAAGTCTATGACTGGCAAGCTGGGGTATTTGGCATGCTTAAAGCAGATCCTGAGATTTTAAAACAGGCGCAAATTAGCGCCAAGCAAGAAGTGTTAGAGCGGGCCTGTCGAGGTGAGGTTATGGTGCAAGCCGAGCAAAATGCTAAAGCGCAGGTCCAGCAGTTATTCGCGCTGACTGGAGCAGAAGTGATGGTGATGACTCAAGGTGCAGGCGCTTGCCAAGTAGCTGATTAATTTAATATTTAATTCAGTAGTTGATTCAGTAATTCATCGGTACATAATCGGTACTTAATGCGTAACGAACCAGCATTTAGCGAGTGCGAAGCAAGTAGAGAGTTATCATTTTATAGCCGCTGTTAATAGCCATATCGTTCAAGCTTTTATTAAATAGTAAACTATTGCTGATAACAGCAGGGCGTGTTTGAACCCGTTGGTTCTTACAAGTATCGACCTCTATAGGCGGCTATTGATAGGGTATAGAGAGATATAAGCACTATTTAAGCCGATAGCATTCGACATATTGAAGCTTTGTAGCACTTACTAACATAAATAAATAAATGCTTGGTTATTAGCTATGAAGCCCGATATTTATACATCTGCTCTATTCTTACAGTCTTTTTCCCTACCTTTTATAATGCTATGGAATAAACCCACGGCTATACCTAGTTTGACTAGAGTAGACTAATTCACTTAGACTGTACAAGTTTTATATTTTTAGCAATGTTTTCAATGACCTCTTGTCAAATTTATCACATCAATTTTATGAATTTAGACAAAATATGTTTGGAGAGTTAGAAGGCTTACCGCGGGGTAAACTGACTGATATAGCCAATTTATAACCGACGCGCCCGTTACTATTTAAGTTAAATCTATGGTGGAGGTTATAACAGCATATTTATTTGTGATGTCATGTAACTTCAACACAGTGACGCTTCATCAATAAATTTTACTCACTAATAATCCGTTATTGGGTGACTGGCGATGCACTTGAGGTGATTTTCGCTCTATTAGGTCGTTTAACGAATATATTTTGTACATTGTAAGGCATTAACATTCAGGGATATGTTGATAACTCTCTGAATAGTTAGAGAATTATCAACATGATGCTTGGTTAAGTTCATTCTACTGCTACCAGCAGATTAATCTGCCGATAATTCCAAAAGAGTCAGTGTCGATGATTTAATTAGAGCAGTGATAAGCCACCTTGTTGATGGTAACTGGTTTAAATTGTGCATGCTTTCAAAAAAACAGTTTATATCAATCAGTACAATTTTTTGGTACTAAAATAGAGTACTTGGAGAAGGTAGATGAGTAGCCTTGCGGGCAGTAGTCAACATAACTTAAAAAAGGTCTTACGGACGGCGTTAGTTGGAATTAAGCCAGCAGATCAAGTAATACTCAAAGGGTATTTACGAGTATTGCTGCGCCTAGAAGCTGACCTAGATTGGGTGTCGGCGAATCACACGGATGTGGATCTGTTCATGATTAATAATGAGTTTCGTGAAGCTCAAAGTGTCAAGAACTTACTGGCAAAACAGGTCCATAAGCCAGTGTTGTTTGTCTCTCGCAGCGAGACAGGAGAAGGTAAGATTACCGATGAGCAGCTGGTTTTGCCACTTAAAAAGCTTAACGAGCTAAGTGACTGGCTAGCGCGCCATGTTACTGCCTTATCAGACGATATAAAAGCCATCTCAGAAACCAGCGACGCTTCAGAGCAGTCGCAGACCGCGCAAAATCTACAGAGCGCTACTCAGCACTCAGGTACTACTCACACTACTGACCCTCAAGAGAAAAAAGCAACTGAGCTTTTATCCTCTACATCTACTAATGCGACTTCTGACAAACATAGTGTTAATACGGCAACACCAGACATAACACAGGACTATGAGTCGATAATTGAGATAATTAAGCAGCTACATCAGCAGCCACAAGGGCTTTTTGAGCTTAGCGTAGAGGGCCACAAAGCCGCTATTATTGAACCAACATCGGGGCGTATTTGGCCATCGCAGTCCAGCGCTGGGATTGAGAAGTTGTTAGATTGGCGATTAAGTCCTTATCAAGGGCAGACCCCTGAAGCCGAGCAAGCGATAAACCTGAGTCAATGGCTATGGGATATCGCTTGGGCGAATGCCGATACATTAGTACAGCTAATCTCAATCAACCAGTCTTATCAACTGCGCTATTGGATTAAGCCGGATAATAACTCAGATCGACGAGTGTTGCTACGTATCATGACCGTACTTGAGATGTCGCCTCGAACTGTAGCGCAGTTGGCAAGAAATGCCCAGACGTCAAGAGATGTGGCTAAAAAGGCGATAGCAGCGCTGTTGCTATCGGGTAATTTACAAGCAGAAAGCTATGAGACAATAACGGTCAATTCGGATAATGTTGGCGGTCAATCTGGCTCTGCGCTACCAGTTACAGATAACGATGACTCAGCTGCCGCTAACAACGAAGCTGAATCTGCGGCTGCGGCTGAGCTAGATCATGCCAAGCTGTCGCCACTTGAAAGAGTGCTGGCTCGACGTAAAGCCGGTATAGCGGCGCCTACATATGGTAGCGATAGCAGCAATCAAGCAACAAATGCTACGCCTAAGCAAGAGCCTGCTAAGAGCGAGATTCGGCAGACTAAGATGGGCTTCTTAGCCAAGCTGCGCCAAAAGCTTGGGTTGTAGCTGTTATAGATTACGTAGAGTAAGCTGATGCTAATCGGGCGTCACTAACAATGAATACTCTAAAATATTATAGGTAAAAGACCGTTATGCAACGATTAAAGATTGTGTTTGGTGGACCAATGGGGGCGGGTAAAACTCAAGCTATCGCCAGTCTTTCGGACATCCCTGTAGTATCTACTGAAGCATTGAATACTGATCTGGATGCTCATGCTAAGGTGCTGACCACTGTTGGGATGGACTATGGTGAGCTGGCTCTTGATGATGGTACCAGTATCGGACTATATGGCACTCCTGGTCAGGAGCGCTTTAATTTTATTTGGCCGATTCTATCGCAGGGCGCATTAGGGGTTATCTTGTTGATTGATCACTCTGCTGAGGACCCTATCGACGATTTAGAGCGCTATCTTGCAAGCTTTGCTGATATGTATGAAGGCCGAATAGTGATTGGGGTAAGCCAGATTGATAGGCGACCTGAACGGCCCTTTGCCATCTACAGAGATTGGTTAGATAAGAAGGAGCGTATGCTGCCTATCTTTCCTGTAGATATGCGTAAAAAAGAGGACGTATTGCTGCTGGTAGAAAGTATCATTGCCGCACTCGAGCATGAATCATAGTCATGAACCGAGTGTGTATTAATAAATAGGTAGTATCGAGACGGTAGTAGAAAGAATACAATAGCCAAAATCAGTAGATAAGTGGCTAGTGTCAAGATGGTCAAAGCTAAGTAGCGACCAATTTTGACCAATCTGATAACTAATGGAACCATGACAAATGAGTGATAAATTATTTCAAACTGCGACCAACCGAGTAAAGCCTGACGCACTGTATGTCGCTGCGTCTAAAGAAGTTTTGCATGAGTTGGTACATTCAACGAGCGGTATAGATGGGGTGTTATTGGCTTCTACCGATGGCTTTGAAGTCAGCTCGCTCTTTCAAAAGGACTATGACGGCGGTAAGCTGTCAGCTGTTGGTAGCTCTATCCTAGCATTGGTCCAAGCATTATCCAATGAGGCAAAGCTGACGGGCTGCCGCTCTGTCATCTTAGACGCGCAGAACGGTAAGATTATGATTAGCGCGGTACCCAATGAAAATCAGCCCATGATTACGATTGTCGTAACCAAGCAACAAGTACTATTAGGTCAAATCATGCACGGTATGAATAAAGCCATCAATAGACTTATCGAGCTAGATCGCAAATACCACAGCTCTTAAAGTGATGACAGTACCGCAAAAGCTATGTTGATTGCTACTCGCTTACCATTGTCATCATTAACTGTTTAATCACGATGATGGCGAGAGTCAGTTTTGCCTGTATCAATGTACCGCTTAGTACCTTAGTACTTTTAATCAGCTCTGAATCATAGAATAGGTCTGAATAGTTTAAGCCGTCAGTAGATAATACTGACGGTTTTTTGTGGCAATTGTATATGACGCGCTCGATTTTGAGAGACGCCTAGTCTACTCACTCTTGAACTGGGCGATAGCGTTAAGGCGAGCAACCTTATGCTCGACCATCACTACTGGGTAGTCAATAGCCGCAAACGCACCGCCTTTGCCCAAAGCTGTACGCAGTTTATGCTCATCATGCAGTATATTTGCAGGAATATCTTTTAGCTCAGGAAGCCATGTTTTGATAAATGTCGCCTCTTTGTCATGGGTTTTGGCTTGGCTAAATGGGTTCATAATGCGAAAGTAGGGCGCGGCATCGGTGCCGACAGACGCGCTCCATTGCCAACCGCCATTATTAGCGGCAAAGTCACCATCGATCAAGCGCTGCATAAAGTAGCGTTCACCCAGTCGCCAATCTATGAGCAAGTCTTTGGTAAGAAACATCGCCGTCACCATCCGCAGCCGATTATGCATAAAACCTGTGGCATTTAAGCAGCGCATGGCCGCATCGACAAGCGGCACTCCAGTCATCCCTTGGCACCACAGGTCAAAGTCGTCAGAGTTATATGACCAATTAATCTTAGCGTCAGTCTCTTTTTTATAAGCATGACCGCGAACGATATCAGGTCGCGATACGATGACGTGGCGATAAAAGTCGCGCCATGCCAGCTCTGATATCCAGCGCTGAATGTCTGTAGAATGACCTTCGTTACTATCATCAACTTCAGGGTCTTTATTGTCCCCCGCATTTTTAGATGAAAATAAAGCCTCCTGCGCTTGTAAGTAACATAGCCGCGGGCTAATTGCGCCAATGGTTAGATACGCTGAAAGCTGGCTGGTTGCCGCTAGCGCTGGCCGGTCACGCGCAATATCATATTGGCGAATGTCGTCACTGACAAAATCAGTCAGGCGCACGCGGGCGGCGCACTCACCTGCAGGATAAGCCAGCTTGGTGTGTTCTAACAGCGTTTTTTGTCCCTCATCCGTCCTTCGCGCTTCATCAAAGCAGCCTGCAAGCTTTTGATATTTCTCCAGTGCTGTTTGACATAGTTTAGAGATGCTTTTTAGATTAGCGTCTAAAGCTTGATATCTGTCTTGAGGACTAACTTGCTCATTATCCAAGGCACTTATACTAGGCGTTTCATGTAAAAGAGGGGGACTGGCATCGACAATGGCTTGCCACTTTTTATAAAACGGCGTGAAGACTTGGTACATCTTATCGTCGCCAGTAGTGACCGTCTGCGGTGGCAGGATACACTGGTCGTGGTAGCGGTTGAACTCAATTTGATAATTAGCCAGTCTAGATGCTAACGCCGCATCTCGCGTCAATTCATTAACTTCGTATTCATAATTGGCCGCTATATGAGTGATATTTTGTCGTTGGCAAAGCTCGATCAGCGTGTGAGTACAATCGTCAAAGCTTGCTGCCTCAATTACCTGCAATTGGATATTCAGGGTTTGCGCTAAGTCATTGGCTAATACGGGGAGGGTACGACAAATAAAATCAGCTTGGGCAAGCGACATGTCATGTTTATGCCACTGCTCAGGTGTGATAAAAAATACCGCAGATATTTTAGCTTTAGCTTCTGATTTAGTCTGCTGTGCCTGCTCACAAAGAGCCTGTTCACAAATGGCAGTAAGCGCGGTATTGTCATGTAGGCGAAGATCCGTACGAAACCACATGAGATAGTGTGGCGACTTGACTAGTTGAGGCGTGACGGTGGCGCTCATGTGGTATCCTTTTGTTTACGACGCTAAAACTTCGAATAAAGTATGCTAGGATAAGTTTTTTTGTGCAAATCCTATTGAGACCGCCCAATGCAAGTTAAGTTCTGCGGATTGACCCGAGTGTGTGATGTGCAGCAAGCCATTGAGCTTGGTGCTGATGCCCTTGGTCTAGTATTTTATCCACCCAGCCCACGCGCTATCACTGCTGAGCAAGCTTTGCCTCTCATTGCCCATGTTCCTGCTTTTGTCAGTATCGTAGCGTTAGTGGTAAATATACAGGATGATGAGCTGGCACAACTAATAAGTACTGTCCCCATTGATGTCATCCAATTTCATGGTGACGAGTCGCCTGCTGACTGTGAGCGATTGGCAAAAATAGCGAATAAGCGCTGGATTAAGGCGCTGCGCATTGATAAGCAGTCGCACACACCTGACTCGATTAAGGCGCTAATAGCCGACTATGCCAAAGCAGGCGCGAGCAGTATTTTGTTAGATGCCTATCATAAAGAGGCCTACGGTGGGACAGGGGAGCGCTTTGATTGGTCATTAGTCCCTGAGAGTTCCGCGCTACCTATTATACTGGCAGGCGGTCTAACGCCTGAAAATGTTGCAGGTGTTGTAGATTTGCCCATTAGTGCTGTCGACGTTAGCGGTGGTATTGAAGCACAAAAAGGTATCAAAGATATCGATAAAATGTTGGCGTTCATAAAGGCAGTGAAGCGATACCACTAGCGAAGCTGATAACTTATAAAGTTGGTAATTTATAAAGTTGCTAAATAAATTTTGGCTGAGCGTGGGTAATCTGAGATGATAGGTGAAGAGATAGAGTATGACGACGATGCAGTAAAAAGCTTAAAATGGTTTACGTGGTTTTGTAGCTTACTAGCCATTATTGTTTTTAGTTTTTTAGCTTATGTTGGTTTGGTTGAGCAAGAGATATCATTAGGTGGTGGGCTAGGCTCAAATATATCTCACTACTCTGGTAGTAAAGCTGTTGCTTGCGGTTATTTCTTCTTTAGCTGTGCTTTTGCCTGTTTTGCCGCTGGATATTGGTATCATCGATTTAAGTTTTTAATTTGGTTGGTTATAGCCATAATTTGGGGATGTGGCCTGGCCTATATTCATGGTTATGTCACCTGATCGAGTTTGACGGCGCATCTTCTGATACAAGCACTCGTAAAAGCGTTTATCATGGATAAACTTAAACATATTAATGGTTTAATACCAAGATGAATGGTATTAAGACAGCTGATAATAGATGCCATATATGATACTCAAAAGTAAGTTTTGCGAGTCTAAATTTAATTAAGCAAGCACTGGCTTTAAATAGATTTGGACCACAGCTGATAGATAAAAAAAGATTTTGATGATTAATAATTGTATTGACCCTATGAAAAGAGTGAACCTTTTATGAACATATTTAGTAATATTTCGCACAATGATGAAGCAGGTAATGGATCGGCAAGTGAGCTGACAGATTACAATCAATATCCAAACGCTAGTGGTCACTTTGGTGTTCATGGCGGCCGCTTTGTCTCTGAGACGCTAATGGCCGCGCTTGAAGAGCTTGAGACCTTGTACAATCAAGTGAAGCAGGACCCTAAGTTTTGGGAAGAGTACCACAACGATTTGGTCAATTATGTCGGTCGTCCTACACCGTTATATCATGCCAAGCGGCTAAGTAATGAGATTGGCGGTGCGCAGATTTATTTTAAGCGTGAAGACTTAAACCATACTGGCGCGCACAAGGTAAATAACACCATTGGTCAGGCATTACTGGCGAAGATGTGCGGCAAAAAACGTATTATTGCCGAGACTGGCGCTGGTCAACATGGCGTAGCAACCGCGACAATTGCTGCAAGACTAGGTCTTGAATGTATTATTTATATGGGTGCAGAAGACGTTGAGCGCCAAAAGATGAACGTATATCGTATGCGTTTGCTCGGTGCTAAAGTCGTGCCAGTCACTTCAGGTTCACGCACGCTAAAAGACGCGATGAACGAGGCGATGCGCGATTGGGTGACCAATGTCGATACCACCTATTATATTATCGGTACCGTAGCAGGGCCACATCCGTATCCGCTATTGGTACGTGACTTTCAGGCGATTATCGGGAAAGAAGCGCGCATTCAGCATTTAGAGAAGACTGGCAAGCTTCCTGATGCTCTAGTCGCCTGTGTGGGTGGCGGCTCCAATGCGATTGGCCTATTCTTTGACTTTCTAAATGACTCTGAAGTGAAGATGTACGGTGTAGAAGCCACAGGTGATGGTATCGAGACCGGTCGTCATTCTGCGCCGCTCGCTGCAGGTCGGATTGGGGTGTTACATGGCAATCGAACCTACCTCATGGCCGATGATGACGGTCAGATTCTAGAGACGCATTCTATCTCGGCAGGACTTGATTACCCCGGTGTTGGCCCTGAGCATAGCTTCTTAAAAGACATGAAGCGTGTTGAGTACGTCGGCTGTACGGATAAAGAGGCGCTTGAGGGGTTCCATGAAGTCACGCGTAAAGAGGGTATCATTCCAGCCCTTGAGTCTGCTCATGCCGTGGCTTATGCCTTGAAGTTGGCCAAAACCATGCGTCCTGACCAGAGCATTATTGTGAACATGTCGGGCCGTGGTGATAAAGACCTGCACTCGGTCATGCAGGCAGAAGGGATTGAGCTTTAGGTTAAGTGATAGATAATAACCTCTGTGCTCTCAATTGGAAGGATTAAGTTGAGATACCTCGGCGGTATGTTTGCTTTTGAGAGCATAAGTCTGCAAGTAGGGCGATGGCTTGCGAATATGTTGCAGGATTTAGTCGTCCAAGATAATGTGATTTATGATAACAATGCCTTGGACCAAGGTGTTTATTTTTGACAAGCAAATTTTTATAGGCAAATGGTGATTTTGCCGACGGGGTTATTGCCCATCAGGTCAGCCAGTTTAAAAAAGCTGCCAGTCTACTTACCTTTGATAAAAAAGCCCCTGATAAAAAGCTCAAAAAATTGTGAAGTTATTAGCCACTAAGGTTATAAAGCCAGAATAACGTAAAGTCAGTTAATCCAAATTAAGAGATCAAAATGACCAGAATCGAAAGCACATTTAATACCCTAAAACAGCAAAATAAAAAAGCCCTAATCCCTTATGTGATGGCCGGAGATCCAGCGCCAAACATCACTGTCGATCTGCTACATGACTTAGTCGAGCACGGCGCAGATATGATTGAGCTTGGCTTGCCATTTTCTGACCCCATGGCCGATGGCCCGACCATTGCCTTAGCAGGTGAGCGCGCCTTAGCTGGCGGTACGAGTACGCGTCAAGCGATTGAGATGGTCAAAGAGTTTCGCAAGACCAATGCGGACACGCCCATTATCTTAATGGGCTATCTAAATCCCGTTGAGATTATTGGCTATGACCGTTTTATCAGTCTTTGCGAAGACGCGGGCGTTGACGGGATCTTAATGGTGGACTTGCCACCCGCTGAGGCAGGGACTTTTACCGAGCGCTTAGCATCGCACTCGATGAATGAGATATTCCTATTATCGCCGACCACTTTACCTGAGCGCCGCCAGCAAGTGTTAACCCATTGTGGCGGTTATATCTACTATGTCTCGCTTAAAGGTGTGACTGGGTCTGCTAGTCTGGACACTGATGATGTAAAACAGCAAGTTACGGCGATTAAGTCTGAGACTGACTTACCTGTCTGTGTGGGGTTCGGTATCCGTGATGGCGAGTCAGCAAAAGCAGTAGGCGAGTTCGCAGATGGCGTTATCGTTGGTAGTGAGCTGGTCAAGCATTTTGCAGACTTAAGCGGCCATAGTGATGCTGCTGCTATTGCTGCCGCACAAGATAAGATGATGGAGAAGATGGACGAGCTGCGTAGTGCAATTGATTCATTATCAGCTTAGTTCATAGACCACAAGATTGAGATTGTTTGCTACTATTTATCGACTACTTCTGCATTGTTTTTCCGCTAAGTCACTGCGAAGTGAGGTTTGTGTGCAAGGCTTTCATAAAGCACTTTGCGAAATAGGGTTTACAAGTGTAAACTAAAAGCATTTTTGTATAAGTGATTATTAATTATGACTCAATCAACAGATGCCGTTGCCGTCGGCGCAGAAAAAGCAAATTCAGGTGTGGCTAATAGTAATGTTTCTCAAGCGGCGACTTGGCTTGATCGACCAGTTCCTAAAGTTAAACGGCAGACCACGCCGCAACTGACCGCTGTAGAGACCGAGCCGTCTACTCAGTGTCCGCAGTGCCATTCCGTGACCACCAACACAGCGCTTATTTTTAATTGTTATGTTTGTCCGCATTGCGACAACCATTTAGCAATGACTGCCAGAGAGCGGCTGCGATGGTTTTTGAGCCAAGTTGATAGCGAGCTTGGTCAAGAGTTTACGGCAGGCGATCCGCTAAAGTTTGTCGATAGCAAGCCTTACCCCCAGCGAATGGCTGAGGCGCAAGAGAAGACAGGAGAGACAGAGGCGCTCTTAGTTATGAGAGGTAAGTTACAGAACTTATCGGTCGTGGCTTGTGCCTTTGATTTTCGCTTTATGGGCGGCTCTATGGGGTCGGTAGTGGGTGACCGCTTTGTTCAAGCTGCCGAGCAAGCGCTTGAAGATGGCATTCCCTTAATATGCTTTGCGGCCTCCGGTGGGGCGCGAATGCAAGAAGGCCTGCTGTCACTCA
Source organism: Psychrobacter pygoscelis (assembly GCF_004335015.1). Classification (GTDB taxonomy): domain Bacteria; phylum Pseudomonadota; class Gammaproteobacteria; order Pseudomonadales; family Moraxellaceae; genus Psychrobacter; species Psychrobacter pygoscelis. The sequence goes on along the minus strand of NZ_RQRU01000002.1, from coordinate 87,367 downwards.
TGCAGATGGCGCGTACTGCCGCCGCAATTGAGCGTTTAAGACTAGCAGGTATCCCGTATGTGGTGGTATTGACCAACCCTGTTTATGGTGGGGTAACGGCATCTTTGGCGATGATTGGTGATATTCATCTGGCTGAGCCTAAAGCCATGATCGGCTTTGCTGGCAAGCGTGTTATTGAGCAAACTGTTCGTGAGACGCTAGAAGAGCCATTTCAGCGTGCTGAATTTTTGCTTGAGCACGGTGTGATTGATCAAGTCGTGCACCGTCATCAGCTGAATGACACCATATATCGGTTACTCGCTAAGATGACGCATCAAGACAATGTATTGGCCTAGAAGACACTTTAATTAAATTGTAATTTATCTTAAAGTAGTAACATTAGTATTAGCGTCAATATAAGCAATACTGTCGAATAGATACTTTTTTAATAAGCATGTCTAAGGTTAGGCATGCTTAACCTATTTATAGATGGCTATTTATGACCCTCGAAAACTCTCCTGAAGTCCTAAGCTCACCCGATAATTCAAGCTCACTTTCAGAATGGCTCAATTATATGCAGCAGATTCATGTCTCTGCTATAGATTTGGGATTATCACGCGTGATACCAGTGGCTGAGCACCTAGGGCTTATTCAGTCGGCCAAAGATGATGCTTATGTCTTTACGGTCGCCGGCACTAACGGTAAAGGCTCTACTACCGCCGTTATTGCTGAGATTAGTCAGCAAGCTGGATTTAAGACAGCACTTTACCAGTCTCCACATCTGATCGATTTTAACGAGCGGGTACGCATCAATGGTGAAGCAGTAGGCGATAAGACCTTGGTAGAGGCTTTTTTTGCGGTAGAGCAAGCACGATTGGCTTGTGGTCTGACACTGTCGTTTTTTGAGATGACGACACTGGCAGCGATGCTTATCTTTGCTGAGGCGGACTGCGACGTTTGGGTCCTAGAAATTGGTCTAGGCGGCCGTCTCGATGTGGTCAATATTATCGACCCTGATATGGCGATCATAACCAATATCGGTATTGATCATGTTGACTGGCTTGGCGATAGCAAAGAGCAGATTGGTTATGAGAAAGCTGGCATCCTGCGTCAGGGCGGTACGCTAATCTTCGGTGATACTGACATGCCGCAAAGTGTGCAGGATAAAATCACTGAATTAAACGTCAGCTGCTATCAAGCAGGTCAAGACTTTGCCTATTATGAGCCAGAGACTAGTGTGGAGAGTTCGACAGCTGCATCACGGGAAGGAGGGAGCGTTGGGTCACAATGGCAGTTTAGTAGTGCCGCGCTCACTTTACACTTGCCCAAGCCGTCCTTATCACTTAGCAATACTAGCAATGCGATAGCGGCTATATTGGCCAGTTCGCTAACAGTGAGTCATGAGCATATAGCAGCAGCGCTTCGTACGGTGAAGCTTGCCGGACGCTTTGATGGGCGTAAGCTTGAGGGACGGCAGTGGCTATTTGATGTGGCGCACAATGTTGAGGGGATGAATTTCGTTTTACCGCAGCTCATTCCTATGTGGCAACAGCATTTAGCGCAGCATCCTCAAGCGCAGCTGCATATTATATTCTCGATGCTAGCGGATAAGCCCATCGCAAAGGTGGTGCAGTGTCTGACTCAAGCGCCGTTACCGATTAGCCAATGGCATGTGGCCGCTATTGACCATCCACGCGCGGCAGATATTAGCTTGCTATCAGACACGATTCAAGAGCAAGTGGATCCAAACAAGCTATTGACCTATACTGATTTGGCGGCTGCCAGTAAAGGGGTACTAGCCGCGACAGCAGATGATGACTTTGTAGTCGTTTGCGGCTCTTTTCACACCATAGGTGAAGTGCTCATTGCCTTAAAAGCTGAGCTGCCACCTGTATAAGTGCTATTATCCTTTAGAAGCAAACAAATCCTAGTTATTATTATAAATTTTTATTAACTTATTATTTTGGTTAATATTGCTTATTGTATCGTCTGATAGACCAACTAGGTCAACTGATAATTTTTCAAGCGCAGCAGACAAGGTTGTGCAGATGATTTATAATCAAGCTTCCAGAGCTTGTAGCTGGCCGTAGGCGCTAGCACATAATAGCTTAGAAACTGTAGTAGTCAGTAAGATTCACTTTAAGCCACGTCAATTCATAATGCTGCGTAGAGACATTAGTTGCGGCAGACTATAGGATGCAAAGAGCAAGGTGCCTTTAGTCGACAGCCTTGTATTAGCGACTGCTGGGTATTAACAGCAATAACGTCAAACGCCAGTTAATTAATGACCAGATAAGAGACAAAACGGATGAATTTTTCGAGACAAGCCTTATTGGGTGTGGCAATGATGATAGGCGGCAGTGTGGTACTGTTCGCGATGGTACAGCAGATTGGCGCCTCAGAGCAGGTTCAGACTCCTGAGCCTAAAATCATTGAACAACAAGCGGCAACAGGACAGGCAGCTAATGCTGTACAGCCATTGACGACTGATATCGAGACCGAACAACGTATCCTCGCGCAGAAGCAAAAAGAACGAGAAGCCCGAGTTGCTCAACAAGAAAAGCGGACGCAAGAGTTTTTGGCGGAGCAAGAGCGTGCCGAAGCCGAAGCGCTAGCCAAGGCGCGAGCAGAAAATCAGCGTTATATGGATAATGCGGTTGAGCCAGTCGGCGGTGATGCCAATACTGAAGTCGCTGCTCAATCAACAATTGCTAAACCGACGGTGAAGCCCAGAGTCGACATTAGCAATAGTGGCCTTGATAATCAAAGAGAAGTGACAGCCCAAGCACCAGTGACTACTCAAGCGGTCCAGAATCAGACACAGCAAACCGATGACAAAGCAGCTCAACTTGCAGCACAAAAAGCCCAACGTGAAGCCGCTGAGCAAGAAAAACTAGCGGCGCAAAAGCGTGCTGAACGTCAAAGGGCGCAAGCAGAGCAAAAAGAGCGTGAAGCCGAAATAGCGGCCGCTAAAGCCAAGCAAGAACAGCAGCTAAAAGCTGAGCGGCAACAGGCTCAAAAAGAAAAAGAAGAGCAAAGAAGGGCGGCTGAAGAAAAGGCCAAAGCTGCCGAGCGAGCACCAACTAGCCCATCAGACTATATCGTCAAACGTGGTGATGGTCTAATCAGGTTGGCTCGTCAATATAACGTACCGGTTGAGGCTCTAGCCCAAGCGAACAATATAAAGCCGAATGCTAACCTTCATGTGGGTCAAGAGCTAAAAATACCATCACGAAGACAAATTGCTCGATTAGAGCGTGAAGCCGAAGCGGCAAAAAGACGTGCTGAAGCGGCTAAGACAGCTCAGCAGCGACTTGCTGAAGCTCGCCGTGAGGCAGCTCGAGGTGAAGCCAAAGGGACCTTTGGGGTGCAAGTGGCATTGGCGGACAACCAAGCTAAAGCTGATGAGGTCGCTAAAAAAATGCGAGCAGCAGGGTATAAGGTCTCTACTAGTCCGACCAGTCGCGGTGTACGGGTGATTGTTGGTCCCGAGACTGGCAAGCCTGCCGCTTTGGCGCTTAAGGACAAGATCAACGCTGATCCTCGTACAGGGGTCAATAATGCTTGGGTACTATATTGGCGTTAAAGGTTGTAGAAGTCTATAAGCTATAGCATTTGGTTAATTTGAAGCTTAGAAATTTAATATTAGCAATTAGCTAACTTGATATCGTCTTAACTGTCATTATTAAACACGACACTAGCTGTCGTGTTTTTTTATTTCTTACGTTGAGCTTACTAATGTGCTCAGGTAGCATGCGTGGCTAAATAACTGATGCTAGATACAGTAGCACTGTTATCCTACTCATAAAGCGTTAGCACTTTTTTTCGACATTATTTTTACATTTTTAAAGCGCTTTTTTATTTACTCTAAATCGTACTCGCTAATACAGTGACTAAAATAGGTTTGGAAAAATCTGTTTTTATCAAAAGGTCTTTTCATGTTATTTGGCAGTTTATTCTTGCTTGCAGCCTTTGGCTTTGTTTCTTTCATTTTTCTGCTCAAATTCAATCGTCGGCAGCAGCGCCAATCGTCCCAAAGTCATTCTAGTCAACCCGTCCGTGGCGACGAGTTGGCAATCTGGCCATTTGAGCCTATGCCTATCATGACGGATACCGAGGTCATATTCTTTCGTAAGTTACAAAAAGCCATTCCTGAGTATCACATTTTTAGTCAAGTTCAATTGTCTCGGATTATAGAACCTAACGAAGAGGCAGGCACAGATCGCAGCTTTTGGTTCAATCGTATTTGTCGGCAAAGTGTGGATTATGTGTTAGTAGATGTCGATGCGCAAACGACGTTACTGGCCATCGAGCTTGATGACTGGACCCACAATAGTAAATCTAGTCAAAAGGCCGATGCCAAAAAGGACAAGGCACTGGCTAGTGCGGGTATCCCTATATTGCGCTTTCATGCTGAGCGAATGCCGAGTGTTGAGATACTGCGGCACGAGGTATTAAAAGCTATTGAAAATTACTCGATATAGACTGGGCGGCCTCTAAGAGGGTATGGGTGGCCGATTGGCTTATTACCATATTCAGTCTACTTGCAAAACTTATGGTGACTTTATTAACCTCATGTTACTATTAAGTTTATCGCGATAAATGACTAATGGACGATCTGCTTCAAAGTACAGTCCTGACTCAAGGGGTGTGACCGCTGACCATTCGACTGAGTCATCATAAAAACTACGCCTGGTAAACCATTCGACATATCGGGCGCGTCGTAGCATCCTCACATTAAGGGTAGCTAGCTGCGCCTTATTATTACCATCGTACCAGTCATGTATTGGAAAGTTGGGAGTGAGCCAAGCAGGCCGCGCAAATTGAGTGTCACTAACTGGCCGACAAAACCGGCCCTTAATCACGGCAACTCGCTTATCTATTTTTACTCTTTTCACACTCTCCTTAAAGTCCACATCGATCCATACCGCGCCAAATTGCTTACTTTGCATATGGGTCATTTTGCGTTTAAGATTGTCTCTAGAGTTCATACCGACCCAGTTTGCAAAGCCGTATGGCGGCGCGCCTAAGAAAAACTTAATCGCTAATTCCCAGTGCTCAATTTCATCCGTATCATGATTGTGCAGGATATAATCTAGCTCACCAACAGTCTGCTTATCGCGGAATAGCTGAACATTATGCGCCAGCACTTCATAAGCATGGTAGCCATGATCGAAGCCATCAGTGAGCCAGAAGTGCATCAGTCCTTCAAAGTGAAATCCTAACCGATAAGGGCTAGGGCGACTCATCAAAAACCTAGTTAAGCGGCGATAGGCTTTGGTGTTATCTAACATCTCTAAACGCGATTGATATGCCGCAAACTGCTGTTGCCAGAACGCCGCTGAGTGCATGACGACAGTGGGTGTATTCATCAATGGTTCATGGTCTACCCAAGCATTGAGCACTGGCGGACAGGCGAGGGCAAACGCTAAGTCGCGCACAAAGGGACGAGAGTAGCGCTCCCAAGGTGCTAGGGCGTTTAAGTCAATCATGTCAGCTTTTACTCTTATAACAGTTTTTGGCTGTCGCCTTTTATAATATTTTCTTACAGGCTTTAGCGCCGCAAGTGTGCGCTTACCCTACCGTCTTCTTAAGTTAATGTCTAGCACTGCCCGATTGCATTTTTGATGGTCATCACAATATCAACACCTGCTCAGTTATTAAAGGCTAGGGAGTATGTTTACTTAGTTCAATAAGTCTAATCTATTAAGTCGAGTTAGGTTCAATGACAACGCTTTGACTTCAATAAATTTATCTTCTGATATCAGTTCCTTATAGGCAGGAACTTGGTAGGCCAATCTATTAACTAAATCTTGAGGGCAATGATAAGTCATTTTTTTAAATGCGTTATATGATTCTTCTATTTTCCCTATTTTATATGCATTTAAACACAGCTCATAATATAGCCAGTACAAATAGATAGGTTTATTAATAAACAGACGATTACCTTCTGGAATAGCTATCTCACTTGCCTGCTTGGCATAACAATAGGCGAGATCTATTTGGTTATCCCAGCTATGTCTACGTGTTAGGTTATACCAACATTCTGCCCTTTTCGGATCAAATTTAACCCCTTCTTGCCAGTAGTAAATAGCTTCTTTAAAGTCATCTCTTGTTTCATAGAGCAGCCCTAGCTGGTCATAACTACAATATATCTCATCGTACCAACCATTTGCTAATTCACATCTTCTTTTATACCAATCAATGGCCTGATCTATTTTTCCTGCATCTTTATAGGACTGAGCACAATAAAACGCGTAGCGTGGTAGTAGGTCTAACTCTTCACCCGCGTTATAAGCCTTTTCTAAAATAACAGCGTCGTCTAAATATTTATTGTCTTTGCGGTTCCTACTTCCTGTTCGACCAGAGATAATGGCATAATCCCCAGTGACTTCATCGACCCGACCTTCATTATCATTTTCTAAAAACTCATGTAAGACACCACGCCATCTATAATTACCGTTATTTTTTATAATTAGTTTTCTGAGGTATTGAATGGATAGGCTTTCGCTAGTGAATTTAAGAAAGTAGGCGTCTGCTACTAGTTCAGGAAGTTTTATTTCACCCACTACTTTATCATCCGCATCAAAAATTAATACGTAGTCACTCTTGCCTATACAAGCATTGAGTGCTGCATTTCTGTTATAACTAAAATCTTTCCAAGGTTCCGAGTGAATAAAGCCATCAATTCCTTGTAGTTGAAAAAAGTTCTCTATAATCTCTATAGTATTATCTGTCGAACCGGTATCTGATATTACCCAGTAATCAATAGGGAAGTTATCGCAAATATTTTTTAAAGTTTTCTGAATAATGTGACTTTCATTTTTCACGATCATATTAAGACAAAGGGACATATGTCTGACTCTCTAGTAGGTTGATTATTATTCGCATATAAAAAAACCCTGCTAAGCAAGGTTTTTTTATTGAAAGATAGTGACAATTCAGAGTAATAACAGAGATGGAGAAAATTACCTGAAATAATCTTACTTATTAATTAACGCAAAGGTTAAGGTTTAATAAATGGGTTAGAATTTAAACTTCCAACCAATATTCCCGATAACGTTATTATAGTCATCACTACCTTGTTGATAAGAAATACCTACCGACGCTTGACCATATTTAGAAGTTTGACCCTCTAAGCCAACCTTAATCTCGCCGACATTTGAGCTACCGGCTATACCATAGCTGGTATTGTCTAAGCGTAGCTGTTCATCTGCTGTATTGTGTAGCCAGTTTAGCGCGACAAAAGGACGATAGTTTGAGTTTTCAGAGTCTCCTGTTGGTACCTGCATATAGGCCTTGGCCCCTAAACGAGTTTGAATGTTAGCTTTGCCTTCAGTGACGCGAGTTCCCGTTGACTTCTCATCAAAAGAATCTAATTGTACATCTTGGTAAATGATTTGACCTTGTGGCTGAATCCAGTAGCTGACATCTTGTTCCGACTGAGCCAATTTATAACTCGATCCTGCCTCAATAGAAGCAACCACACCGGAAGAATCGTATTTTTCCGATCCAAAGTCTTGTCCAGTTACTTCATTATTAAACTTATTCCACATTGCCCAAACATCGGCATAGGCTCCGGTCTTTTCATTAGGATTTTCGTACCAAGTACCATATAGTCCCATTCCATAACCATCAACCTTTGAGGCTGATTTATAGTTAGTAACAGATGATTGAGAATCGCTTTCAGCGTTGCCGTAGGCAGCCATTAAGCCCACGTTAAGTTCGTTATTCGCACCAAAGTTCGCTAAACCAATACCGCCGTGGACGATATAGCTATGGCCGTCTGTGTCTATTTGACCAGATGCATCTGCAAACTCATGAGCGCCACCTATTGCTCTAATCCACAATTGACCGACGTTCTTGTGATTTTGGTCGACATCTTCACTAGCACTATTTCTAACTTCTAAGCGATGTACAAAAAGGTTGTTAGCCATGTGCGCATTTGTTAAATAACTTCCTACTTCTGGGCGAATGACAGGAAGATGCGTTCCAGAGTTTCCAGTAGCACCAGTAGCACCAGTAGCACCAGTAGCACCAGTAGCACCAGTAGCACCAGTAGCGCCGGTTGCACCAGTAGCACCAGTAGCACCAGTAGCACCAGTAGCACCAGTAGCACCAGTAGCACCAGTAGCGCCGGTTGCACCAGTAGCGCCAGTAGCGCCAGTAGCGCCGGTTAAGCTAAGACTCTCTAAGTACCAATCTCCATCTGTATGTTTATTCAACAGATATTCAAAGCCACCTTTTGCGACACGACGCTGAAGTAAGAATTTACCATTTGAGTCACCTTCAATATCGTATAGCAAAACAGATTCTTCACCAGTTGGGTCTGCGATATTAAGATTGTTAATCCACACCCAATCAATGCCATTGTCTATGACATTACCCTTAATGTTGATGTTATCTGTATAGCTCTTGCCATCGGCCCCTAGGTTACTGCTTTGTCCTAGGCCAGTTAAGTAGGCGTCCATTAACCAAGTATTACCATCAGCGGTGTAATCGCTATTGATAGTTAATTTATCTCCAGCTATACCGTTTGCTAAATTTATTTGAGAGTTTGTGGCAGCCATATTGCCATCTATGGTAACCGTAGATGGAGAGGTAGTTAGCGCTCTTGGTAGGCGACGTGGGGCACTGTTTGCAGATGCAGCTCTATTGGTATTCGTTGGGTTTTGTGACTCACTGCGTGGTGCAATGTTTAAACGCCCATTATTGAGAGCTATATTTTCACTGTTTACAACGCCATTTGTCGCAATATTGAGTGTGCCATGATTGATTGATAACTGTTCATTCTGTATTGAGGCATCTGAATACACGTTGATTGTTGCATCAGTCATTGATGTGTTGCTTCCTAATAAACCTCCTGTAAGGATGTTTACCTCACCACCAGTGACTGCTAAATCACTATTTAATTCACCATTTGAGGCAATATTTAAAATACCATCATTAACAGTAGATGTATTGGTTAGTGTGTTTGTGCCTTTTAGCTCAAGCGTACCTGCATTGAGATCAAAACCAGCAAAGCTATTGTCGCCAGTTAGTGCCAGTGTACCTGTTCCTGATTTGGTTAATTTGCCGTTACCGCTAATATCGTTACGCCATTCGTCATATTTACCAAAACCTGAGATGTCCTTGTTCGCATGATAGTCTTGAGCGACTGACCAGTTACTGTCTAACCGAGAAGGACCGGTATAGGCTTTTGGTAAATCAATCAGCCCCCAGTTATGGTCAGCGACTTTGGCAGCAATAGAGTTTTTGGCATAGGCAGTGCCTGCCAAGGTCTCAAGGCGTTGTTCATTGGTTAAATAAGGGTAGCGAAGACGTAATAGATTGGCAGCTTCTACGGGGATATCGCTCATTTCTACACGGCTATCAGCAGAGGTATCTGTGATCAAACCATAATAGCCAATTTCATTATTATTTTTGGCATATGCGTCCGTAATTGGGTTTTGTTTTTGAAATAAACAGGCTTGTAAGCTTTGTCCATCTTCACAATTAACATCCGCTTCGTCACGGATTTCTTTAGCCATTTCTACAAAGGTTTCAGCTGTGGTATCGTCATCTAAGAGCTTGGCTAAATAGAAGTAATTACCTGCGCGCGCACCGATGGTATCTGTGGGAAAGTGTGCCCCCACAAAAATACGACTTTCACCGTATTGCAATGCTCGTGAAAATATCTCTTGACCACGCTCAGGGAAAATCATGCTCCAAGCGGCTGCTTCTCTATAGCCATTCCATGTATGCCCACTAGGAAATGAGTTACCTTCGATATCTTGAAAATTATCGACATACTCACCAGTATTTTCGTCAAGAACCTTAAATGGTCGACCCCGATGATGAAACTCTTTTAAAAAGGATTCAGCTTGACGTTTTTTGGGTTTTTGAGGGTCACTATCATCAGTGAGATAATGAGCAGCATCTATAATATTAGATAATTTTTTGAAATTGGTATCATTTTTAGAGTCATCTTCAAGTTTAATATTACCTGCTTCTTTTTCATCGCCTAAAGCAGAAACTGCAAATAAGTTAAATCGATAGGGGTACTTTTGCTGCACTTGTTCATAGGCTAGGTCAACACGAGCGTCATCCTCACTATTGACGTATTCAAGAAACTTTAATCTATCTGCTTCTACCAATTTTGTTTCATAATTAGCAGGATTGTTATTTAGAACATTATTTTTTAGTTGTTCATATAGTGGGTTAGACAGACTATCTGAACGATCCAGTGCAGCTTGCAACGCTGCCTCTTCTGGGGATTGTGGAGTAGGGGGAGTAGGATCAGTAGGGGCGGTATTACTTTCTAGATACCAGTCACCATCTGTATGTTTATTTAATAGATATTCATAACCACCTTTTGCCACACGACTTTGTAATGCAAATTTACCATTTGAAGTACCATCGATGTCATACATCAAAATAGATTCTTTGCCAGTCGGATTGGCAATATTTAGGTTATTAACTTGAACGTTATCAACACCATTATCTATAAGGTCACCAGTGATTTTTACGTTATCTGTATAACTTTTGCCATCAGCTCCTAGATTGTCACTTTGTCCCTGACCTGTCAGATATGTATCCATGAGCCAAGTATTATTACCGGTGCTAAAGTTACCATTAATGGTTAATTTGTCTCCTGCTACAGCATTTGCCAGATTTATCTGCGAATTTCTAGCAACGATATTCCCTGTTAAGTTGGTATTAGTCGGTGTTGAAGTGGCAGCTGAGTCATGTGGTGCAATATTGATATGACCATTATCTAGCAGTATCTCATTACTACTGATACTGCTATTTGCTGCGATATTTAACTCGCCACCAGTTACGGATAAATTCTCATTATGTATTGAGGCTTCTGAGTTTACGTTGAGTTTGCCTTGCTGAATTGAGGTATCACCCTCTAGCAAACTGCCAGATAGAAGGTTCGCCTCACCACCATTGACTGACAGCGCACTATTTAATTCGCTACCAGAGGCGATATTTAAAATGCCATTATTAACAGTGGATGTATTGGTTAGTGAGTTTGTGCCTTTTAGCTCGAGCGTACCTGAATTGAGGTCAAAACCAGCAAAACTATTGTCACCTGTTAATACCAGTGTACCTGCTCCTGATTTGGTTAATTTACCGCTACCAGTGATATTGTTACGCCATTCATCATATTGACCAAAGCCTGAAACATCACGTTTTTCATTATAATCTTGTGCTACGTCCCAATCATTATCTAGACGAGTTGGTCCTGTATAGGCTTTTGGTAAATCAATCAACCCCCAGTTTTGGTCTGCAACTTTGGCAGCGATAGAGTTTTTAGGGTAGGCAGTAGCTGCAAGGGTTTGGAGGCGCTGTTCATCGGTTAAATAGGGGTAGCGTATACGTAGTAGATTGGCAGCAATAGGATTTAGGTCGCTGACATTGACACGACTATCGGCTGCTGGGTCGGTGATTAAACCGTAATAGCCAATTGCATTATTATTCTCGGCATAGGCGTCCGTAATGGGGTTTTGCTTTTGTAGTAGACAAGATTGTAAGTTTTGACCATCTGCGCAATTAACATCCGCTTCATCACGGATTTTTTTTGCCATTCTTACAAAAGTTTCGGTGGTGGCATCATCATCTAAGATATTGGCGAGGTAGTAGTAGTTTCCTGCGCGCGAACCGATGGTGTCTGTTGGGAAATGCGCGCCAACGATGGTACGGCTTTCACCATACTGCAGTGCTCGTGAAAATACTTCTTGTCCGCGTTCAGGGAAAATAACACTCCAAACGGCAGCTTCTCGATAGCCATCCCAAGTATGACCACTGGGAAATGAAGAGCCTTCGGTGGTTTTATAGTCATCTTTATATTCTCCATTATCATCGACAACTTGATAAGGGCGACCTCGATGATACAAATCTTTTAGTATAGAATCAGCTCTGCGAGTTTTTTTCTTATTTGGATCACGGGTATATTGAGCATCATGAATGACATCATATAGTTGTTTGTAGTTGGTTTTGTCTTTTTTGGGATAGTAGGCAATGTTTCCGGCTTGCTCTTTATCGCTTAACGCAGAGGTTGCCATTAAGTCAAAGCGATATTGATGGTCTTGACTGATGTTTTCTTTTGCTAATTTTAGACGCTCACCAGTTATTTCCTTTTGCTGATTGCTACCTTCGAGATCTAAATTAGCAACACTGTCATCGGTTACTGGGCTATGATTTAATACCTCTCTTTTTAGCTCTGTAAACCATGAACTAGCTTGTTTGTCAGAGCGATCAAGTGCCGCTTTCATAGCTGAATCTAAGGACTCTTCGGTAGCTTCAGGTGATGGCATGGTACCAGAAGGGGCTTCGGTATTGGGAGCTTCTTCTGCTTTAGCAGATAAAGATAGAAGGCTAATAGAGATGGCTATTACTAATAGCTTGGGTCTAAAACGAACATTTTGATTATACAAAGTCATGAGTTGTTTCTTCTGGTTAAATAATAGGAAAGGTATTAAATAATCAATCTCTTACATAATTTGTTGCTATAAGTTGTCTTATCCATAAAGAATAGTTAACTTATATTCGTAAGGTTTCCTATGATATATAGACTTCATGACAATCATTTGACAAGAGCTATACGCTAGTTGATATCAGTTAAAAATAATGTACTAGTAAGACCGGTATGAGCTGTCTTTTTAACAACCGAAGAGGGACCACAGAGTGACTGAGGTAAAACAAGCACTCTTGTTATTGTGAGCTAAATGTAACGTCGATTAAATATGTTAGAGCATGCCCTCACTGAGCAAAATTAATGCTTAATTGACTTAACATGACTACATTTTCGTCAATTTTGATAAATTTCTCGTCGATTTTTCTAGAGAGTATAGTCATATTAGGAGTAACGATAGGTTCAAGGTGGGTGCAAACTTATACCAGTGACTATTGACTATGCAGCAGACCTTGAGGGAATCGATCATAGTTACCTCTCATGAGTTAACGATGTTTAATCTCGATATGACAAGTATTTTAGTTGTTAGTTTTTGTCGAAATTAGTGAATAATTAAGATTAGCAGATGAAATAAGCTTTTTATCATGTAATCTTGAGCGCCATCTTTTGATGCTAGCCTCACTGTTAGCGTTATCAATAACTTTTACAATTTAATAGGCCCATCATCTATGCCGCCGCAATTTTCTAACCAGAAGAATTTTATATTCATAAGCTTACTGCTCATGGTTTTTATACTGAGTTTATGGCTACTGACAAGAGTGTGGCTACTGGTCTTTGCGGCTATATTAGTCGCTGTTTGTATTCTAAGTCTGATATCTGCGCTACGCCAATTACCATTGGTAGGGCCGTGGCTACAAAAAGCCCCACATGGGGTGATGGTGGCGCTAGTCTTACTGCTAATTGCCTCAGTATTCGCGACATTTGGTGCATTGTTTGGCCAAGAATTGTTTGCGCAGTTGGATGAGATGAAGACGGCGTTACCCGCCGCTATGGAAAAGTTGCAGCAGTATTTAGATCACTCGCCACTGCTGGTGCATATTAATGAATGGTTGACGCAAAACAACACTTATAATCCGATTCAGTCCATGGTTAATAAAGGCCTTGGCTTTATGCCCGGGGTGATCACTGGCCTTATGAATGGTATGACAAATTTCATGATTATCATTCTATTGGGACTATTCTTAGCCATCTCTCCGTCGATCTATGTCAATAGCTTTATCTCATTGATTCCTATAGAGAAGCGCGACAAAGGCCGCTACTTATTTCAACAGTCTTATCAAGCTCTAAAGCAGTGGCTGTTAGGTCAGTTTGTGGTGATGTCTTTCGTTGGGGTGTGTACTACGGTCGCTTTATGGTTTATGGACATTCCCTTTGCTTTAGCGATGGGCTTTATCTCCTTTTTATTAGATTTTATTCCGGTTATTGGCCCTTGGTTAGCTGCCATCCCTATAGTGTTGATTACGTTGTTGGTCGCTCCTGATATGGTCATTTGGGTCGTCCTTGTGATGTTCGTGGTGCAGCAGCTTGAGAGTTATGTCGTTGCTCCCTTGGTCCAGCAAAAGCTGGTGAATCTACCACCAGTAGCATTATTGGTCTCGCAAGTGATTATGGGCTCATTAATGGGATTTTTTGGTGTGGCACTCGCGACACCGTTTGCCGTAACGCTGATTGTTTGGATTCAGATTGTGTATATTAAGTTTACTTTAGGAGATTATAAGGTGCGGGTATTGGGTCAAGATATGCAGGACATGATTGATGATAAGTACGCTAAAGCCCGTAATCTAGATAGCGAAAGTGTGTTTGAAGTACCGTATCCGCAAGACAAGTCGTAGACAGATAATAGTACGGCCTGTAACCTCATAAAAGATAAACATTAGAGGAAAGGGCAAATTTTAGTGAGGAAGTAAGCCATAAAAAAAGCCAATCATTGCTAGCAATGATTGGCTTTTCTATCGAGCTAATTTGGTCGGAACGGCAGGATTTGAACCTGCGACCACTACACCCCCAGTGTAGTGCGCTACCAGACTGCGCTACGCCCCGAAGTCCCACTATTTTACTGATTTTGGTTCAATTTGCAAGGTCTATTTTAAAAGCCTTATATCGTTCTCCAAAACCATAACAAACTTAAAGTAATTCCCAATAGATTTGTCACAGTAATAGACCAGTTGAATGGTCTACGATAGATAGCATGAATGAGCCAAAGAAAACAGTTCAAAAAAACAGCAAGCGGCCCAACTAAAGAGCCATATTCACCTGATAGACTCACCCAATACCTGTCAGTTAAGTAAACGCAAATAGTGATTATGCCCAGACTCATAAGCCAGACAAGTATTGGACATTGATCATAAGTCTGTCTGTTAATCAACTCAACAGCTCTTTTAAGATCTGATTGACCTGCTGTGGGTTGGCCTTACCGCGGCTGGCCTTCATCACTTGACCGACCAGACCATTAAAGGCTTTCTCCTTACCGCCTTTATACTCATCGACCATCGCTTGGTTATTAGCGATGACCTCTTCAACCATCGCTTTAATAGCGCCAGTATCTGTTTCTTGCTTGAGGCCTTTGGCTTCAATGATTTTATCAGCGGCATCGGCAGAGTCGCCACCTTCGCCTTCATACATCGCCGCGAAGACCTTTTTGCCAAGCTTGCCAGACAGCGTATTGTCATTGAGACGTTTGAGCAGGCCAGCCATTTGCTCTGCACTAATAGAGGCGTCATTGATGGTTTTCTCATCTTTGTTCAGTGCGCCCATTAGCTCGCCCATAATCCAGTTGGCAGCCAGCTTGGCGTGTTCTGTGCCAGTAGACTCAAGAACGGCTTCAAAGTAATCGGCAAGTTCACGGCTATCCGTTAAGATTCGTGCGTCATATTCAGACAAGCCCAGATCGGTCTCAAAGCGAGCTCGGCGCTCGACGGGTAGCTCAGGCATCGCAGCGCGAATAGCGTCTACGGTCGCTTGCTCAATCCGGACTGGTAATAGATCAGGGTCTGGGAAGTAGCGATAATCGTTGGCTTCTTCTTTGGTACGCATTGAGCGGGTTTCGTCTTTATCAGGATCATACAAGCGTGTGGCTTGAATAACTTTGCCACCGTCTTCGATGATATCGATTTGCCGCTCGATTTCACGGTTGATAGCACGCTCGATAAAGCGGAATGAGTTTAGGTTTTTCAGCTCAGTTCTAGTGCCAAGCTCGCTGCCAGGCTTTCGTACTGATACGTTACAGTCGCAGCGGAACGAGCCTTCGGCCATAATCGCATCAGAGATACCCAGCCAAGTCACTAGCTGATGGATAGCTTTGATATAAGCCACGGCTTCGTCGGCAGAGCGCATGTCTGGCTCAGAGACAATTTCAATCAGCGGCGTACCCGCACGGTTAAGATCGACACCAGTCATACCATCTACGGCATCATGGACGGACTTGCCGGCATCTTCTTCTAAATGGCCACGGGTAATACCGATGCGCTTGCTGTACTCGTTATCTGTGCCTTCATTGACGACGATATCGATATAGCCCTTACCGACGATAGGGTTGGCCATCTGGGTTATTTGATAGCCTTTAGGCAAGTCAGGGTAGAAGTAGTTTTTACGATCAAAGGTGTTATAAAGACCAAGCTCGGCATTAACGCCAAGACCAAATTTTAAGGCACGCTCGACCACACCTTCGTTAAGGACTGGCAATACGCCTGGCAAGCCAAGGTCAACGATATTAGCCTGTGTGTTTGGCTCGTTACCGAAGTCAGCTGGGGCGCTAGAGAAGATTTTACTGTCAGTATTGAGCTGGCAGTGAATCTCGATACCGATGACCACTTCATAGCCGTCTACTAACAACTCGGTACGAATAGGGGCAGTGTTTTCTAAGGTAGCCGTCATTAGATGCTCTCCTTTGCGATAGCAGATAGCTTGGTGTGGTAGTCAGTATGCTGTTGATACAGATGCGCGGTAGTCAGTAACTTGTCATCATCCCAGTGGTTACCTATGAGTTGCAGACCAACAGGAAGTCCAGCTTCAGTGAAGCCAGCTGGCATACTAATAGCAGGCAGACCAGCAAGATTGACGGCGATGGTATAGACGTCACCCAGATACATGGTGACTGGATCAAGCTCATCGTTCAAGCTATAAGCTGGCGTAGGGGCGGTAGGGCAGGCGATAAGGTCACACTCTTTAAAGGCTTTTTCAAAGTCCTCTAAGATGACACGACGTACTTTTTGCGCTTTGGTATAGTAAGCATCAAAGTAGCCTGCTGATAGGGCATAAGTCCCCATAAGAATACGGCGCTGAACCTCAGGACCAAAGCCTTCAGAGCGTGAGCGAGTATAGAGATCTTCTAGGTTCTTTGGGTTGTCGCAGCGGTAGCCAAAGCGAACACCATCAAAGCGTGACAGGTTGGATGATGCCTCAGCAGGGGCTAGCATATAGTAGGTGGCTAGGGTGACTTTTGGATCAGTGATATGCACCTCAACGATGGTCGCGCCTAAGTCCTCATACTGCTTGAGCGCAGCGCGAACGTGGTTTTCCACTTCGCTGTCTAAGCCCTCACCAAAATACTCTTTGGCCACGCCAATCTTCAGACCAGAAAAAGGCTTGTCGCCAACGTTATTTTTGGCTTCTTTTAATAGCTCGACATAGTTTGGCACAGTACGATTAATAGAAGTGGCGTCTCTTGGGTCATGTCCTGCCATAGGCTGAAGCAGATAGGCACAGTCTTCTGCGGAGCGTCCAAATGTTCCGGCCTGATCAAGACTCGAAGCATAGGCAATCATACCAAAGCGTGATACGCGGCCATAGGTAGGCTTCATACCCGTTAAGCCGCAGAAGGAGGCAGGCTGACGAATAGAGCCACCGGTATCACTACCTGTCGCTACAGGAACGAAGCCTGCCGCAGTTGCTGCTGCTGAGCCACCAGATGAGCCACCAGGCACGCGATCAAGATTCCATGGGTTGTGCACTGCACCGTAATACGAGCTTTCGTTATCCGAGCCCATGGCAAACTCATCCATATTGAGCTTGCCTAAGCTAATGAAGCCAGCTTCACGAATGTTTTTGACGATAGTCGCGTCATAAGGCGAGATGAAGTTGTGCAGCATCTTAGAGCCGCAGGTGGTAAGTACACCCTCGGTACAAAAGATATCTTTGTGCGCCATCGGTACGCCTAGTAGTGCTCGGGTATCACCACTTGCGCGCTGCTCGTCAGCGGCTTTGGCGGCCTTACGAGCATTATCAGCATCGACGGTAATAAAGCTATTAACCTTGCCATCGAGCTTCTCAATTCGATTTAAAAAGTGCTCTGTAAGCTCAGTACTGCTAAATTGCTTATCGCGCAGACCATCGGCCAACTCGGCGACAGATAAGGTATGTAAATCAGACATAAAACGTGTCCATTAATGGTTGTATTAATAGTAATGATGGAAATTTGGCATTAATTAAGCGCCATTGGCAGTGTGAATGAGCGAATTATTCAATGACTTGTGGTACTAGATATAGCCCTTCAGCGACCGCTGGCGCAACTGATTGATTGTGTTCACGGTCGATATCGGCATCTGGACGATCGCTACGCAGCTCTTGACTGGCTTGATGAATATTAGCCAATGGCGCAAGACCTTCTGTATCCACAGTGCTGATGGTCTGCATAATACCGAGAATCTTATCAATGTCATCAGCATAACTGCTAGCGGTGGTCTGATCCACGCCTAAGCGAGCGAGTCTTGCGACTTCTAAAATATCATCGGTACTGACGCTATCATTGGCTGGTGTGGTTTGCTCACTCATAGTGACTCCAAGAAAAAGTGTGGGAACTAGAGCGGTGTAAAATTCAACCATGGCTCAAAGAGAGCCAGCTAGTGAATTTACACAGGCCCTATTATTAATCGGACTACATGTATTATTTCTAGATTGGATTAAGAAGATAAATAACCAATTTCTTAAAAAATAGATTGTACGTATTATAAAGCATCTGCGCTTATTTTTTGACAGTCCTTTACAGAAGCCTATCAGATTACGTAGCCGAGACGCTTTGTTGCTAGAATTAAACGCGATTAATAGGGTAGTTAAGATATGGCTCACGCACCTTGCTAAAATGCATAAAAATTTTAACAAGAAGCGTTTATCTAATGATAACTTTAATAATAACTTTCAAATAAGTACTAAGATTGATAATAAAGTGTAGCAATAAGCGTCCATAATCGAAAAATAATTTAGAATTAGTTATCAATAACCTTGCTATCTTTACCTAGTTATTAAGCCAATATGTTAGACTGAGTTAAACTATCACTGCTTAGGATTGATGATAGTAGCTGATACTATTGCAAATTAGCAGTCTACTAGCTGGTCTAGTAGCTCAACTGCCTAGTTTAGTTCAAGTACATAATGAGCTGAGCCAAAAAATTGTCTCAGTAAAACTTAACTAACAGCGGCATCTAGTAAGATTGCTGCTGCTGTTAATCGTTAGTGAGCAGTTAAACTTGCTTACAATTAAATTTGTGACTGCTCAATAACGTATAAGCGTGATTAACCGGTGATTTTTCGCTATTTAATCGGTATAATTTAGCGCAATTTAGGGGTTAGCCCAAATAATTATAGCTTTTAGCTTGTCGCTAACGCTAACTTTCGTTAGAGTGAGCGCCTAGCTTAGTTATCACTTAGTCATCCCTAAAATTATGACAAAAGTCGAATTAAATCAGCTTGTAAATCTTTATTAGATATCTAATACGTATAAAAGTATATCTAAGAGATGATAAAGCCCCCTACGCCATTTCCCATTCGCCCCATTAGTAAGACGCTGGATATATTAGTCATGAACCCGTTCGGATTTTTATCAAATAATATCGCAATTGATCTTGGTACTGCCAATACCCTTATCTTTATTCCTAACAAAGGTGTGGTGCTCGATGAGCCTACGGTAGTAGCATTACGTAGTAATCGAACCCAGAATCCTACGGTAGCAGCAGTGGGCCTTGATGCCAAGCAAATGCTGGGGCGAACGCCAGCGAACATTACGGCCATTCGCCCGCTAAAAGATGGGGTTATCGCAGATTTTGAAGTAACACAGAAAATGCTCAAGCACTTCATTGCAAAAGTAAAAGCCAAGCGTTTTATGGCGCAGCCTAATGTGGTCGTTTGCGTGCCTTGTAAATCAACCTTAGTAGAGCGTAAAGCCATTCGTGAAGCCGTGTCTTCAGCGGGTGCTAATAAAGTCATGCTATTAGAAGAGCCTATGGCAGCTGCAATTGGCGCGGGCATGCCAGTCCATGAGGCCAGTGGCTCTATGGTTGTGGATATCGGTGGTGGTACTACTGAGATTGCTGTTATTGCTCTATCTGGCTGTGTCTATGCTGAGTCTATTCGCATTGGTGGTGACTTGTTTGATGAAGCAATTATCACCCATGTACGCCGCACTCATGGCTGCGTTATTGGTGAGACGACGGCTGAACGAATCAAGCAAGAAGTCGGCTCTGCGCTTAATGAAGATGTGTCGCTCGAAGTTGAGGTCCGTGGTCGCAGCATGGCAGAAGGTGTGCCCAAGACCTTTACCGTCAATTCAGAAGAGATTCAAAAGGCATTAAGCGATCCGTTAAGTGGCATTATTAGCGCTGTAAAAGCGGCCTTAGAGCAAACGCCGCCAGAGCTGTCTTCAGATATTGCTGAGCGCGGTATTGTACTGACAGGTGGCGGTGCGCTTTTACGCGATCTAGACAAGCTTTTATCTAAAGAGACAGGACTACCTGTCACTGTTGCTGAAGATCCACTAACCTGCGTCAGCCGTGGTGGCGGTATGGCGTTAGACTTTATTAATAACAAAAGTCTTAATATGATTTTTGTTTAATTAAAATATTTTGTAATTGTTATTCTAGATGAGCGGTGAGGTAGATGGGGGCAATATGCTGATAAGAGATCAGATTAAAGTACAGATATTGGGATCGCGATGAATCCAAGTATCTTTGCTCGCCAGCCTCTCTCCTTTCGCAAAACTGCAGTAGTCCTGATCTTGGCGATGATCCTGATGTGGTTTGACAGTAAAAACCCTGACTGGTTTGAGCCGATTCGTAGTACTAGCCATGCAGCGATGCAGCCAATATATGAGTTGTCATTGTTGCCAAGCTACGCAGCGCATTGGTCTAGTGGACGCTTGCAGTCTAAAGAAGCACTGCGCCGTGAGAATGTCCAGCTCAAATCTGAGCTGATTCATGCCCATGCTAAGCTGCAACAGCAAGACTATATCTTGGCGCAGAATGCCCGCCTGCAAGGTATTCTCTCTACCACTAAGCCTGAGCAGTTTGACCTTAAACTGGCTCAGGTTATTGGCACAGACACCAACCCTATTAAGCAAATTGTTGTACTTAATAAAGGCGCTCATGATGGTGTTCAAGTAGGGCAGACCGTGATTGACGAAAAGGGTATCTTGGGTCAGATTATCAACGTCTATCCCAATACTAGCCGGTTACTACTCATTACTGATGAACTGCAATCTGTCGCGGTCGCTATTAAGCGAACAGGTCAGCGTGCCATCGTGACCGGTGAAGGGACGCCTACCTCGTTAAGGCTTGACTACGTATTCAAAACCTCAGATGTGCGGGTCGGTGATGAGCTTATCTCTTCAGGAATGGGTGGACGCATCCCTGCTGGCTATAGTGTCGGTCGGATTCGCTATGTCGACCCAAGCCAAGGTGACAACTTTATGCATATTAAAGTCTCACCATCAGCAAACTTAACAGATAATTCTTACGTGCTCGTCCTGCAAGACAAGTCAGCTACCGCAGCTCAGCTTCAGTCTACGCAAGAGTCTATGCAAAAGGCTATGTTAGGTACTGAGGTTAGTAAGCCGCAAACTGTAGCGTCACAGCCTTATTCTAGCACCCCCACGGACCCTGCTGTCTTGTCTAGCGCTCAAAATGTATTAACCCCAACTTCCTCTGGTCATTAAGGCGCTTGCACTATGTCCAGCTCTGACTCTTCTCATTCCCCCTTTGAGATCGTAGTTGCGATTGTTCTTAGCTATATTTTTGCCTCCTCGCTCAATGTTTATCCATTAAGTTCAAGCTTGGCTGTACTGCGCCCTATGGTTATGATTATGGTGCTGATATTTTGGCTCATTTTTAAACCGCGATATAGCGGATTATTTACAGCATTCACCATTGGTCTGATTGCTGATTTGATTTTAGATACTAGGCTCGGTCAGCAAGCTTTCGCCGCAGTGGTAATGGCATTGGTGGTAAAAGTAGCTAGTATCTATATCAAACAACTAACAACGCTAAGCGCTTGGCTGCTAGCCTGTATTTGTCTACTGGTATTTCAATCGGTATTATGGATTTTACAGCTCATTACTCAGAACATATTTTTACCTGAATTTGGCGGTACATTGCTAATGAGTATGGCCTGCTGGCCCTTTGTTTTACTGTTGCTGCGGCGCTATTCTCGTTAGCTAATTTATTGGTACTAACTAGGTAGCGTTGTTGTCTGATATTTACTGTCTTTGTGTTTTAAAGTCTTCTTAATTCATTACTCAAGATAAATACTCTTTATGAATATTATTTTAGCCTCCAGCTCTCCTAGGCGGCGTCAGTTATTAGCGCAAGCTGGTCTTGATTTTACCGTTATGACGGCAGAGATAGACGAGAGCGTGGTTGAAGGGGAGACTCCGCAGGCTTATATTAGCCGGATGGTAGCGCAAAAAGCCCAAGCAGCACTGGCTGTTTTGAAGACGGCTAATACTCCTAGAGCTGAGGGCGAAACGACTGCCATGCCTAAGCCGCTATTACTACTCACTGCAGATACTATTGGTATCTTACCGGATGGTCAGAGTATCTTGATAAAACCTACTGACCAAGCGCATGCCTTTAGTATGTGGCAGCAGATGTCTGATAATACCCATCAGGTCTGTACCGCGGTACAAGCAACTTTATTGGCTGCTGAATCCACAGCGTCTTCATCAATAACGGCTTCGTCAAGCGCTGCTATGAGCGCGTTAACCGCAGTGTGGCAGGAGCAGATTATGGAGAGTACGCAAGTGACATTTGTGCCACTAGCGATCGATGACATGCAGCGCTATTGGCAGTCGGGGGAGCCTGCTGATAAGGCAGGGGGCTATGCTATTCAAGGCGGTGCTGCAGCTTGGGTTGAGTGTATAAATGGCAGTTATACCAATGTGGTAGGCTTGCCATTAGCACAGACTCTCAGATTGATTGCGCAAGCAAAGAGCGCGCTGTCTGGGCTGAATAACGAGCGTGATGTCTAGGCAGAGCGACTTGGCATTTGTTACACTATGACTCCATAAGTTATATAGATAGAAGAGTGGCTATGTCTGAAGAACTGCTGATTAATATTAGTCCCATGGAGTCCCGGGTGGCAGTCTTAGATAACGGGGTCCTCAGTGAGATATATATTGAGCGCCACCATAAACTCGGATTGGTGGGCAATATTTATTTAGGTACTGTGGTCCGTGTGCTGCCAGGGATGCAAGCAGCATTTGTCGATATTGGCCAGTCTCGAACCGCATTTTTGCATGTTAATGATATGCAGCGGCCCGTTAAGACGAGCGTGGCTAATAATGATGATAAGACTAAGGATAGTACTAACGATAGCAGTGATATCGATGGTCATGACAATGATAACGTTAACAAGCCTTTAAAAGACAGTGCTAACGGTGATAATACACCATCTGTTCACCCAAGTGATGAGCAGACGCAGGCGTGTATAGACACCAAGTCTTCTACCAATGTGCCAACGCAACCTAGCAGCTTACGGATGACGCCGCCGGTTGTGAGCCCCAAGCCGATCATGCCGCGCCAGTATTCTAACCAACCTGCTAAGCAAGACCTCATCCAGCATCGCTTGCATGAGGGCCAGCGTATCTTAGTGCAAGTTACCAAGGATCAGCTGGGCACAAAAGGTGCACGCTTAACTACCAATATTACGCTACCATCACGCTATCTGGTCTATCTGCCCTCAAGTGAGCATATTGGTATCTCGCAGCGGATTGACAATGAAGAAGAGCGCTCGCGCTTAAAAATGGAGCTGACCAGCTTGATGCAGACGGTAAGCCTAAAAGGTGGACTGATTGCACGGACGGCAGCTGAGCGGGTATCTGTACCTAAGTTAGAAGAAGATATCTATTATTTATTGCAGCTTTGGCGTACCATTCAAGCACGGCGCTTAGAGGCCAGTCATTCGCAAAGCTCAATCCTTCTTTATCAAGAGCTATCCTTACCACTACGCTCCATTCGAGATTTGGTGCATGCTGATACAGAAAAAGTCATCGTCGACGATGAAGTCCTCTTTAACCAAGTGCGCCAATTCGCCAAAGAGTTCGTCCCTTTTATCTACCCACGCATTGTCCATTATACGGCTGAGCCTGCGCTCTTTGATGTGCACCGTGTCGAGGACGACCTGCGCGATGCCTTAAAGCGCCGTGTCGATCTAAAGTCTGGCGGTTATTTAATCATCGATCAGACAGAAGCCATGACCACCATCGATGTCAATACTGGCTCATTTGTCGGTGGCCGCTCTTTAGAAGATACGGTTTATAAGACCAATCTTGAGGCGACGCATGCTATTGCACGTCAGCTAAGACTGCGTAATCTTGGCGGTATCATCATTCTTGATTTTATCGATATGCTTGAGCAAGAGCACAAAGATGACGTGCTCGCAAGTCTGCAAGAGCAATTAGCCCAGGACTATGCTAAGACCAACATCACTCAAGTCAGCGAGCTTGGTCTCGTTGAAATGACGCGCAAGCGCACCCGTGAGTCGCTAGAGCAGCAGCTTTGTGAGCCGTGCTCAACCTGTCAGGGCAGGGGCTTTGTGAAGACGGCTGAGACGGTGTGCTTTGAGATATTCCGTGAGATCATGCGCTGCGCCCGAACCTACAACTCTCCCAAAAAGTTTACTGTGGTGGCTCACGCTGCCGTCATTGATTTACTGCTGTCTTCAGAGGCCGATACAGTGGCAGACCTTGAGTATTTGTTAGGTCGAGTTATAACCTTCGAGGTCGAGAATCTGTATACCCAAGAGCAGTACGATATTGTGCTTGACTAGACTGCGAGCTGACGTCACGCAATAGTAATATAACCTAACGAAGTTATGCTATTAGTAGCTTACCTTATAGAATAAACTGCTTGCGTCGCGATGGGATATCGTATCCTGCTCATAGGATAATAGTCGCTAAAACCTAGCTAGTAGTATCAACTTGTATCAAGGTGGCTCATGAAACCAATACTGAAGCTCTCGTCTGTCCTTCTGGCAGCTCTATTAATCGTGAGTGGGTGTAATAGTAAAAGTGTTGACCGAGACTTGTTTGAATATAAAGGCGCGTATGTCGGAGATAATAGTGCCGTAGGGAATATCCTAGGCCGGCTACCGGTAGTAAGTTATTCTAAAAGTTTTGAGCTGGCGACAGTAGAGGAGGCTTATGGTGTTATATTAAATTACGATGGCTCAGAGTCCCTACAAGAGCGTCAGCAAATTGTGGTCTATACGGCAACTTATCTCTTTACTTTAATTCGTAACGCTGACTGGATTCGATATAATTTCGGGGATCAACAAGTTGAAGTGACTAAAGCTGAGCTACAACATTGGTATGGCGATGATGAGGATCTAAGTCGCTTTAAAAGTGAAAAGGAGCTTAATGCTTTTATTGACGCCCATTTAAGCGATGAAAATAAAATAAACGAGCTTTTACAGTAATTATCATTTTTCTTATATATAAGATTAGCCTCTAAACAAGGCACTCTGTAAATCATATTAAGATCCATTAGATTGCTTGTTAATATCTGCTTACTAATCAGGAAGGCTTTGAGACAGGCATCCCGATTAGTTATTTCGCAATAACATGAGTCATAATTAGATAGCAGAGCAGGCTTGCATCAACCTGCCTATGACTTTAGGACAGGTAAGAGTGACTAGACTTTCTCCTGAATGCATCCTTGCAATCTTCTCAAATCTATGTATAATACATACCACTAAATTGTATGAGCGCCACCCCATAACGGCTGTGCGCCATGACAGCTAGAGCATCGATTCTAGCACTGAACAACATATGCCTTAGCTGCCTTCCTAAACAAAAGGAAATGGTCGGCTGGGCTTAAAATTATTTTGCTTTTAGCACGCTGCTACTTCTGATGAAGAATATGGGCCGCTTGAAGTAAATCTTTAACCAAACGGCTTTTGATTACTCTCTGAATGACAGGGATGACAAAGGCACATATTAGGAGCTTGCTGGCATGGCTAACCAGAGAATCCGTATCCGACTAAAATCATTTGATCATCGATTAATTGATCAGTCGGCACAAGAGATTGTCGATACCGCAAAGCGCACTGGTGCGCAAGTTTGTGGTCCTGTACCGTTGCCGACTCGCATTGAGCGATTCAACGTTCTAACCTCGCCACACGTCAATAAAGATGCTCGTGACCAATACGAAATCCGTACCCACAAGCGTATGGTTGATATTGTTCAGCCTACCGATAAAACTGTGGACGCGCTGATGAAGTTAGATTTGGCAGCGGGTGTTGACGTTCAAATTGCTTTGGGTTAATGCACTACTAATTGATAGTAGTAACCCAACCCATTAATTGAATATAGAAGAGGTTAAAAATGGCGATCGGTTTAGTCGGTAAAAAATGCGGCATGACCCGTGTCTTCACTGAGGCAGGTGTCTCAATCCCTGTCACAGTAGTTGAGGTCGATGCAAACCGCATTACTCAAGTAAAAACTACTGATACAGATGGCTATGAAGCCATTCAAATCACCACAGGTGAGCGTCGTGATAGCCGTGTTACGGCTGCCCAAAAGGGTCACTTCGCTAAAGCTGGCGTAAAAGCTGGTCGTGGTGTTTGGGAGTTTCGTGCCGAATCAAGCGATCTTGAAGGTCGTGAGATTGGCGGTGAGATCAAGGCTGATTTATTTGAAGAAGGTCAGCTAGTAGATGTCACTGGACAGAGTAAAGGTAAAGGTTTTCAAGGCGGTGTAAAGCGTCATAATTTTAGTATGCAAGACGCCACTCATGGTAACTCAGTATCGCATCGTGCGCTGGGTTCTACCGGTCAGAACCAAACCCCAGGCCGTGTTTTCAAAGGCAAAAAAATGCCAGGTCAAATGGGTAACAAACAGGTTACTGTCCAAGGTTTAGAAGTGGTTTCTGTAGACGCTGAAAAGGGTCTGCTCGTCATCAAAGGTGCTGTCCCAGGCGCTACTGGTGGTGATGTCATCGTACGTCCGTCAATCAAAGCCTAAGCAAGGGGATTAACGTGAATTTAAAAACAGTTACAGGTGCGGCGGTTGAGCTTTCTGACACGGCCTTTGGTCGTGAATTCAACGAAGCACTAGTGCACCAGGTAGTTACGGCTTATTTGGCCGGCGCTCGCCAAGGTACCCGTGCGCAAAAGACCCGTGCAGAAGTGTCGGGCGGTGGTAAGAAGCCATGGCGCCAAAAAGGGACAGGCCGAGCTCGTGCTGGTTCTATCCGTGGCCCAATCTGGCGTGGTGGTGGTCGTGCATTCGCTGCTAAACCACAAGATTGGTCACAAAAAGTTAACCGTAAGATGTATCGCGGTGCTATGCAGTGCATTTTGGCTGAGCTTGTTCGTCAAGAGCGTTTGGTATTGGTTGAAGAAATGGTTGTTTCTGCACCAAAGACCAAAGAGCTTATCGCTAAGCTTAAAGAGCTAGATGCGCCTAAAGCACTTATCATCACTAACAGTGTTGACGAGAACTTGTACTTAGCTGCTCGCAATATTCCACATGTTAATGTTCTTGGCACTGACGAAGTGGATCCAGTGAGCTTGATTGCTTATGATAAAGTGATCATGTCTGTCGAAGCTGCGAAACAATTTGAGGAAGCACTAGCATGAATAACGCAAGACTATATCAGGTCTTAAAAGGGCCTGTCTTCTCAGAAAAATCTCAAATGCTCGGCGACTCACTTGGTGTGCAAGTATTTAAAGTTGATACCAATGCAACTAAGCGTGAAATCAAAAAAGCAGTTGAGTTGATGTTCGAAGGTGTTGAAGTTACTCGCGTAAACACATTGAATGTTAAAGGTAAGACAAAGCGTTTTGGTAAGAGCATAGGCCGTCGTAATGACTACAAAAAAGCCTACGTTACCTTAAAAGCTGGTCAAGATGTACAAATGGCTGATGCTGGTGAGGAAGTAGCTGATACTACTGCTCCTGCTAGTGAAACAGCGAACAACGAATAAGGATAACACTCATGCCTATCGTAAAAGCAAAGCCAACATCCCCTGGCCGCCGTTTTGTTGAAAAAGTGGTGCACCCACACCTTTATAAAGGTCGTCCTTATGCGCCGCTTGTAGAATCAAGAAGCAAGTCAGGTGGTCGTAATAATAATGGTCGTATCACTACTCGCCACATCGGCGGTGGTCATAAGCAGCATTATCGTATCATCGATTTTAAGCGTACTAAAGATGGTATTCCTGCGACTGTTGAACGTATCGAATACGATCCTAACCGTACTGCACACATTGCTCTACTTAAGTACTCTGACGGTGAGCGTCGTTATATCATCGCACCTAAGAAATTAAGCGTTGGTGACACGGTTATGTCTGGTGAGACTTCACCAATTCGTCCAGGCAACTGCTTACCCCTTAAGAACATCCCAGTGGGTACTGTGGTTCATAACATCGAGCTTAAGATTGGTAAAGGCGCTCAGATGGCTCGATCAGCAGGTGCTGCTGTTCAGTTACTTGGTCGTGATGGTACTTACGCTATTCTACGTTTGCGTTCTGGCGAGACTCGCCGCGTTCATGTAGGCTGCCGTGCTGTTATCGGTGAAGTATCGAATACTGAAAACAACCTAAAATCACTTGGTAAAGCGGGCGCTTCACGCTGGCGCGGTATCCGTCCTACGGTCCGTGGTACAGCGATGAACCCAATCGATCACCCGCATGGTGGTGGTGAAGGTCGTAATATGGGTAAACATCCAACTAGCCCGTGGGGTCAGAAGTCTAAAGGACTTAAAACGCGTCATAATAAGCGTACTGACAATATGATCATCCGTCGCCGTCGCGCCAAGAAGAAATAAAGGAAAATTTCATGCCTCGTTCATTGAAAAAAGGTCCATTCATCGATGCGCATTTGTTTGCCAAAGTTGAAAAAGCTTTAGAGTCCAACTCACGCAAACCGATCAAAACGTGGTCGCGTCGTTCGATGATTTTGCCACAAATGGTTGGCCTAACTATCTCAGTTCATAATGGCCGTACTCACGTACCAGTCATTGTTAATGAACAAATGGTTGGTCACAAACTAGGTGAATTTGCCCCGACTCGTACTTATCGCGGTCACGGCATTGACAAAAAAGCTAAGAAATAGGTGCTCATTATGGAAGTAACTGCAAAACTACGCGGTGCCGCCATTTCGGCACAAAAAGTTAGACTTGTTGCCGATGAAGTTCGTGGCAAATCAATCGAGCGTGCTTTGGATATCTTGACGTTTAGCAATAAAAAAGGCGCAGTGTTTGTTAAGAAATGCCTTAACTCTGCTATCGCCAATGCCGAAAACAATCATGGTCTAGATATTGATGCTCTTAAAGTATCTACTATCTATGTCGATGAAGGCATTACGCTAAAGCGTATCCTACCACGTGCAAAAGGTCGTGCTGATCGCATCAGCAAGCGTACCTGTCACATCACTATCAAGGTAGGAGAATAAGTCATGGGTCAAAAAGTACATCCAATCGGAATTCGTTTAGGCGTTATCAAAAAGCATAATGCCAACTGGTATGCCGATCCAAAACAGTATTCTCAATACCTAATCAATGATATTCAGGTTCGTGAATACTTACGTAAGCGTTTAGATAATGCGATGGTCAGTGGTATTACCATTGAACGTCCTACTGGCGCTGCCAAAATTACTATTGCGACTGCCCGTCCAGGTATCGTTATCGGTAAAAAAGGCGAAGACATTGAGAAGCTTCAAAAAGAGCTGACCAAAATGATGGGCGTTCCTGCTCAGGTCAATATCGAAGAGATTACTTCTCCTGACCTTGATGCACGTCTGGTCGCTGATGGTATCGCCAGCCAGTTAGAGCGCCGTGTAATGTTCCGCCGTGCTATGAAGCGCGCGGTTCAGAACAGCATGCGTTCTGGTGCTCAAGGTATCAAAGTTGAGCTTTCTGGCCGTCTTGGCGGTGCTGAGATTGCTCGAACTGAATGGTATCGTGAAGGCCGTGTACCTTTACATACGCTACGTGCTGATATTGATTATGCGTCAGTCCGTGCCGAGACTACTTACGGTACAATCGGTGTAAAAGTTTGGATCTTCCGTGGGGAAGTCCTTGACGGTATGAACAGTGTTTATAACCCCGTCAACGAAGAGAAGCCTCGTGCGCCAAAACGCCGTGGTCGTGGAAACCGTCGAAACTCAGACAGAGGTTAAACTATGTTACAACCAAAACGTACCAAGTTTCGCAAAATGCATAAGGGGCGTAACACGGGTTTAGCACATCGTGGTAGCACCGTTGCGTTTGGCCAAATTGGTCTAAAATCTCTTGGCCGTGGTCGTATGACTGCTCGTCAAATCGAAGCTGCACGTCGAACCATTACTCGCCGCATTAAGCGTGGTGGTAAAATCTGGATTCGTGTGTTCCCAGACAAGCCTATTACCGAAAAACCTCTTGAAGTACGTATGGGTAAAGGTAAAGGTCCTGTTGAATACTGGGTTTGTGAAATCAAGCCAGGTAAAATGCTATACGAAATCGAAGGGGTTTCAGAAGAGCTTGCTCGTGAAGCACTAACGCTAGCGTCAGCCAAGCTACCCTTCAAAACTACCATTGTTAAGCGGACGATAATGTAATGAAGATCAGTGAATTACGAGACAAATCAGTCGAAGAACTGACCGGCTTACTAGACGAGAAGCAGCTAGACGCTTTTCGCATTCGTATGGCGAAAGCAACTGGTCAGTTGGGTGGCACCCATGAAGTCAAAAGCAATCGTCGTACGATTGCTCAGATCAAGACTTTGATTAACGAGAAACAACGAGGCGACGCATGAGCGAAAACAATCAAACAAGCCAAGATGTTGGCATGGTGACAGGTAGAGTTGTCAGCGATAAGATGGACAAGTCCATCACCGTATTGGTTGAGCGTAAAGTTCGTCACCCTTTGTACGGCAAACAATTGCGCCGCTCTACTAAGATCAAAGCCCATGATGAAGACAACGTTTGCCAGCAAGGCGATCTTGTCCGAATCAAAGAAACTCGGCCAATCTCAAAAACTAAAGCTTGGACTTTAGTAGATGTCTTAGAGACTGCCGTAAAAATTTAAGTAAATTGCATTAAAAGTCAGAAGCTGTTAGAATAGCCGCCTTTTTATACTAAGGTCGCCGGTCTGATACTTGATTGTTCATAGTTATAAAAGTAGTTTTATGACTATGAACTGATGGAGCAGCAGTGGATGGCTTTTTTGCTCACACGTTTGGAGTAACGCAATGATTCAGACAGAAAGTATGCTGGAAGTTGCAGACAACAGCGGTGCAAGACGTGTTCAGTGCATTAAAGTACTGGGCGGGTCGCATCGTCGTTATGCATCAGTTGGCGATATCATTAAAGTAACCGTAAAAGAAGCCATTCCTCGCGGCCGTGTCAAAAAAGGCGACGTGATGAATGCAGTAGTCGTCCGTACCAAAAAAGGCGTGCGCCGTCCTGACGGTTCAGTTCTTCGTTTTGATGACAATGCAGCTGTTTTGCTGAACCAAAACAAAGCGCCGATTGCAACTCGTATTTTTGGACCGGTAACTCGTGAACTACGTGGTGATCAGTTTATGAAAATTGTATCACTCGCACCAGAAGTACTGTAGAGGTAACCCATGGCAAAATTACGTAAAGGCGACTCGGTCATTGTTATTGCTGGTAAAGACAAAGGCAAGCAAGGTACCGTTCAAGCCGTAAAAGGTGATCGCATTAAAGTTGAAGGTATTAACATTGTCACTAAGCACCAAAAGCCAAATCAGGCTGCTGGTACTGAAGGCGGCATCGTTAAGCAAGAAGCTTTTCTGCATATTTCTAACGTCGCAATTTATAATGCGCAAACCCAAAAAGCAGATCGTATTGCTTACCAGATCGGCGAAGACGGCACTAAAAACCGTGTTTACCGCTCAAATGGTGAAGTAGTGGCGACTGCGTAAGACACTAAGGGTGTAATGGTAATGGCAAGATTAAAATCTCAATACAACGACAAACTTAAGCAGCAAATTCAGCAAGAGCTTGGTTTAGAAAACGTAATGGAAGTGCCTAAAATCACTAAAATTACATTAAACATGGGCGTTGGCGGCGCATCTCAAGACAAGAAATTGCTTGAAGGCGCAGTAGCTGACATGACTGCAATTGCCGGTCAGAAGCCTGTCGTAACTAAAGCTCGCAAATCTGTTGCTGCATTTAAGATTCGTGAAGAATGGCCAATTGGCTGTAAAGTAACGCTACGCGGTGAGCAGATGTACGAATTTTTAGATCGTCTCATTGCCATTGCGATTCCACGTATCCGTGATTTCCGTGGTTTTTCACCTAAAGCATTTGATGGCCGTGGTAACTACTCATTAGGGATCAAAGAACAGATCGTATTCCCTGAAGTAGATTTTGACAAGATTGATCGTATTCGCGGTCTTGATGTCACCATCACCACCACAGCAAAAACTGATGAGCAAGGTCGTGCGTTACTTAAAGCATTCGGCTTCCCATTTAAATAAGGTAAAGACGTTATGGCAAAAAAGAGCATGATTAATCGCGAATTAAAGCGCGAGAAAATGGTTGCTAAGTATGCTGAAAAGCGTGCGAAGCTAAAAAGCATCATCAGTGACATGAGTGCAAGTGACGAAGAGCGTATGGATGCGATGTTAGAGCTACAAGCTCTACCACGTAACTCATCACCAGTTCGTCTACGCAATCGCTGTGCAATCACTGGTCGTCCTCATGGCTATTTCCGCAAGTTTGGCTTATCACGTAATATGCTACGTGAACGTGTCATGCAAGGCGATGTGCCTGGTGTTCGTAAAGCTAGCTGGTAAGGAGTAACTACATGAGTATGCAAGATACAGTGGCGGATATGCTAACGCGCATCCGTAACGCCCAAATGGCAAATAAAGTCTCAGTTGATATGCCAAGCTCTAACTTACGTAAGTCAATCGCTGACTTATTAGTAAGCGAAGGTTTTGTGACTTCTGCTTCTGTAACAGAAGAAGATAATAACAAGGCAACATTATCAATCGAGCTTAAGTACTATCAAGGCAAGCCGGTTATTGAAAGCATTCAACGCTATAGCCGCCCAGGTCTTCGTCAGTACCGCGGTAAAGATGCGATCCCAACGGTAAAACAAGGTATGGGTGTGGCTATTGTCTCAACCAGCCAAGGTATTATGAGTGATCGTGCAGCACGCGCAGCTGGCATCGGCGGCGAAATCATTGCGTTTGTAGCGTAAGCTGCATAATTTAATTCTAACAACATCATCAATTAGATGTTGTTAGAATAGAAGTCTGTTTTCCGGATTCACCATTAGTAAAATTCTGATAAATCCGGTCAATTATGCTAAACTAGCAGGCTTTTCGCTTGTTAGTTTTTTCGCAAATTTATAGTTGTTAATTTTTTAAGGAATACTCCTATGTCTCGTGTGGCTAAAGCCCCAGTAGCGCTCCCTAAGGGTACTAGCGTTACTTTGAACGATCGGCAGGTCGAAGTTAAAGGCAAGAATGGTACTTTGTCTTTACGCCTGCATGATTTGGTCGAGCTGAATCAGGAAGATGATACATTGCTTCTCTCACCTGCCGTAGATTCTAAAGAAGCTATGATGCACACTGGTACTGTTCGTTCTTTATTGAACAACATGGTCCACGGTGTGTCTGAAGGCTTCGAGAGACGTCTACAGCTCATCGGCGTCGGTTACCGTGCTCAAGTAGCAGGTAACAAAGTGAACTTAAATGTGGGTTATTCACATCCTGTTGAATACATCCTACCTGAAGGTGTGACTGCTGAAACGCCAAGCCAAACTGAAATTATCTTGAAGTCTAGCGACAAGCAAAAGCTAGGCCAGGCAGCGGCTAAGATCCGTAGTTTCCGTCCACCAGAGCCTTATAAAGGCAAAGGTATTCGCTATAGCGACGAACATGTGGTTCGTAAAGAAGCTAAGAAAAAATAAGGTGAGATGACATGTTTGATAAAAAAGCAGCTCGTCTGCGTCGAGCTAAGAAAACCCGTGCCCATATCCGTCATTTGGGCGTTCATCGCTTGACGGTTAACCGCACCCCTAAGCACATGTATGCTCAGATTATCTCTCCAACAGGTGGTGAAGTGATCGCTCAAGCATCTACATTAGATGACTCATTGCGCTCAGGTGCCACTGGTAATATTGAAGCAGCTACTTCAGTAGGTGCATTAATCGCTGAACGTGCTAAAGCAGCTGGTATTACTAAAGTTGCCTTTGATCGTAGCGGTTTTAAATATCATGGTCGAGTAAAAGCCTTAGCAGATGCTGCTCGCGAAAATGGATTGGAGTTTTAATCATGGCTAAAATTGAACAATCAGACGGTTTAGTAGAACGCTTGGTTTCTGTTGACCGTGTTGCAAAAGTTGTTAAAGGTGGTCGAATCTTCTCTTTCACTGCACTTACTGTCGTGGGTGATGGTAATGGTCGCGTTGGTTTTGGTCGTGGTAAAGCACGTGAAGTGCCTGCGGCGATTCAAAAAGCTCTAGAAGCTGCCAAGCGTAATATGATTACGGTTGAGCTTAATGATGCGACTTTGTTTCACCCAATCAAAGCCCGTCATGGCGCTAGTAAAGTTTACATGCAGCCTGCTTCTGAAGGTACTGGCGTTATCGCTGGTGGCGCAATGCGTGCTGTATTAGAAGTTGCTGGCGTTAAAGACGTATTGACTAAATGTTATGGTTCTACCAATACTGCTAACGTTGTTCGCGCAACGTTTAACGGTTTACGTGATATGTCTACTCCTGAAAAGATGGCAGCAAAACGTGGTAAATCTGTAGACGAAATTTTGGGCTAGCCTTTTTTAAACAGTTAAGCAGGTGAGTATTGATGAAAACTATGAAAGTTACTCAGATTAAATCAGGTGCCCATCGCCTTAAGAGCCACAAAGCGTGCTTGAAAGGTCTGGGACTACGCCGAATCAGACATACTGTAGAAGTTGAAGACACCCCTTCGACCCGTGGTATGGTTAATCGCATCAACTACATGGTCAAAGTGGAGGAAGCGTAATGGGTCTTAAATTAAACGAATTAGCACCAGCACCAGGTTCTAAGAAAACTGCTCAGCGTCGTGGACGTGGTATCGGTTCAGGCCTTGGTAAAACTGGTGGTCGTGGTGTAAAAGGTCAGAAGTCGCGTTCAGGCTCTAGCATTCGTAGCGGATTTGAAGGTGGTCAAATGCCTTTGTACCGTCGTGTGCCTAAGTTTGGTTTTACCAGTCAAATGGCAATGACTACTGCAGAAGTTCGTCTGTCTGAATTGAACAAAATTGACGGCGACGTGGTCAGTGTTGAGACACTAAAAGCAGCTAACATTATCCGTAATGATATGAAGCGTGCTCGTATTATCTTGTCTGGTAACGTTACTAAAGCTTTTACCTTTAAAGGCGTAAAAGTAACTAAAGGCGCTAAAGAAGCGATCGAAGCTGCCGGTGGTAGCGTCGAGGAGCTAACGGGCGAGGAGTAAGACTGTGGCTAAACAATCAATGACCCAAGCGGGAATTCCACTCAATCCCATTGCTTTTATCCGCAAGTATGATGAGCTTTGGAGTCGACTGCTGTTTTTAATCGGTGCATTGGTTGTTTATCGCCTAGGCTCTCATATCCCAGTACCTGGTATTAATCCCGTTAATCTTGCTGATCTATTTTCTCGAAATGAGAATACGATTTTAAGCATGTTTAATATGTTCTCTGGCGGGGCACTTGAGCGTATGTCGATAATGGCGTTAGGCATTATGCCATATATCTCAGCGTCCATTATTGTACAAATGATGTCGGCAGTACTGCCGTCTCTTGAGGCTCTCAAAAAAGAGGGTGAAGCTGGACGCCGTAAGCTCAATAAGTACACCCGTCAAGGAACTTTGGCATTAGCCCTAGTACAGTCTTTTGGCATGTGCGCGGGGCTGATTAGTCAGAATTTGACGTTATCAACGGGACTTACATTCTACATTCCCGCAGTGACTTCTTTAGTTGCTGGGGCGATGTTCTTAATGTGGCTCGGTGAGCAGATTACTGAGCGCGGTGTGGGTAATGGCATTTCAATGTTAATTTTTGCCAGTATCGTCGCCGGTATGCCAGGTATGATTTCGCAATCTATTGAACAAGTCAATCAGGGTCAGATGAACCTGATTGTGCTATTTATCTTTGTAGTATTAGGGATAGCGGTTACCGCTGGTATCGTCTATATCGAACGGGCGCAGCGCCGAGTACCGGTTAACTATGCACAAAAGCAGCAACAAGGTCGTAAGATCTATGCTCAGCAACAATCGCATTTGCCACTCAAGATTAATATGGCAGGGGTTATCCCAGCGATTTTTGCCAGCTCTTTGCTGTTATTCCCCGCGAGTTTGGGCCAGTGGGTAGGGCACTCAAGTGATCCTACTTTTATCCAAAAAATACTACAAAATATAGCGCTTGTATTGTCACCAGGCCAACCACTTTATCTGGTATTGTTTGGGGCAATGATTATATTTTTCTGTTATTTTTATACCGCATTGGTCTTTAGTCCACGTGAGGTAGCAGAGAATTTAAAACGTAGTGGGGCGTACATCCCGGGCATTCGTCCAGGTCAACAAACCCAGCGCTATTTAGATCATGTACTGAATCGGTTGACCTTTATTGGTGCTATTTATATGACAGTGATCTGTCTAATGCCAATGATTATTCAATCGTCTTTTGGGGTGCCTTTCCACTTAGGCGGTACGTCATTACTTATTATGGTCGTCGTCGTGATGGATTTTATTTCTCAGATGCAAGCGCATCTTATGACCCATCAATATCATGACCAGACGTTAATTCAGTCACCTGCGCGATAGTTAACCTTAGGTTAATAGCGCGTGACTTTTTAAGGAGTATGCTATGAAAGTTCAAGCATCAGTTAAGAAAATTTGTGGCAGCTGCAAAGTAGTTCGCCGTAAAGGCAAGGTTCATGTTATCTGTAAAGCTGAGCCTCGTCACAAGCAACGTCAAGGCTAATCGTTAACGCTACGATTTAGCACTTGATATTTAATGGCGGATGCGATATCATCCGCCACTTGCCGTGGTTTGTACATTTTAGTATAGCGATTAGTCGCTTACAGTGTATTAACAGCAACAAATCTGAAAGATAATTAATGTCAGGGGTCTGTAATGGACTTATCTGTCATTTTATTTTTCATCAATGGAGAGAAATCAATGGCTCGTATTGCCGGTGTCAACATTCCGGATAATAAGCATGCTGTGATTTCACTAACTTACATTTTTGGTATCGGCCGTACAACTGCTAAGCAAATCTTAGAAGCAGTGGGTATTGCTCCTACTACCAAAATCAGTCAGTTAGATGATTCACAACTGGATGCTATCCGTGCACAAGTTGCAAACTATACGACAGAAGGCGATCTTCGTCGTGAAGTTTCAATGAATATTAAGCGTTTGGTTGATCTTGGTAGTTACCGTGGTATTCGCCATCGTCGTAACCTACCGGTAAGAGGTCAGAACACCAAGAACAACGCTCGTACTCGTAAGGGTCCGACACGCCCTCTCAAAAGATAATTAACTTAGGAAGCTAAAAGATGGCAAAAGACACTCGTAGTCGCAAAAAGGTGACTCGTCGTTCAGTATCGGAGGGCGTTGCCCATATCCATGCGTCTTTTAATAACACCATTGTAACTATTACCGATCGTCAAGGTAATGCATTGGCTTGGGCCACCGCTGGTGGACAAGGCTTCCGTGGTTCACGAAAATCTACACCATTCGCCGCTCAGGTAGCAGCTGAAGTTGCTGGTAAAGCAGCTCAAGAATATGGTGTTAAGAATGTCGACGTTTTGGTCAAAGGACCAGGACCGGGTCGTGAGTCTGCGGTAAGAGCACTAGGTGCATTGGGTTATAAAATTAACAGCATCTCTGATGTTACCCCAATTCCACACAATGGTTGCCGTGCGCCCAAAAAGCGCCGCGTCTAATATTAAAGACGAAGCTTTTATACGATTTATATTTTTATACTATCGATGTATAGAAAGCTGAAGGAGACAGTTACATGGCCCGTTATATTGGACCAAAATTAAAGCTATCACGTCGTGAAGGCACAGACCTAGGTCTTAAGTCTGGCGTGAAACCGTACGATGTAAAAACGAAGAAAGCAGCTCGTCCACCAGGTCAGCATGGCGTTAGCCGTAATAAGACCTCTGAATACGCGCTTCAGCTTCGTGAAAAACAAAAAGTTAAGCGTATGTATGGCGTGCTAGAGCGTCAATTCGCCAACTATTATAAAGAAGCAGCACGTATGCGCGGCGCTACAGGTGAGAACCTGCTAGTGATGCTAGAGCGTCGTTTGGATAATGTTGTTTATCGAATGGGATTTGGCTCAACTCGTGCAGAAGCACGTCAGTTGGTCAGTCACCGCGCTGTTATGGTCAAAAAAGCTGGCCGTGATGAGTTCGTTCGTGTGAATATTCCTTCTATTCAACTACAAGATGGTGATGTCATCGCTATCCACGAAAAAGCCAAAGAGCAGCTGCGTATTAAGAATGCTATCGAGCTTGCTACTCAGCGTGGTATTCCTGAATGGCTAGACGTTGATCACAGCAAACTTGAAGGCTCGTTTAAGCAAGCACCAGATCGTATTGATCTTCCTGCTGAAATTAACGAAAGCTTAATCGTTGAGCTGTATTCTAAATAATTGCTGCTAATATTATTAGTTAACTATATCGAGGTGACATCATGATGCTAAATGCAACTGAGTTTCTAACGCCGAATGCCATTAACGTGGATACGGTAAATGAAACAATTGCGAAAGTCACGCTCGAACCGTTAGAACGCGGCTTTGGTCATACCTTAGGGAATGCCCTTCGCCGTATCTTATTATCTTCATTACCTGGTGCGGCAGTTATTGAAGCTGAGATTGATGGCGTGGATCATGAATACTCAACTTTAGAAGGCCTACAAGAGGATGTGCTTGATCTACTTCTTAACTTGAAGGGATTGGCCATTACTCTACATGACCAAAATGAAGTGTTTTTGACCTTGGATAAACAAGGTCCAGGTACTATTACTGCCGCAGACATCGAACTACCTCACAATGTAGATATTATCAACCCTGAGTTGGTTTTGGGTACATTAAGTGATCGTGGTCATCTAAAAATGCGTCTGCGTGTGGTGATGGGTCGTGGCTATGAGCCTGCTAATCAACGTCGTGAAGATGGTGATACCAAAGCTATTGGCCGTCTAAAGCTGGATGCCAGTTTTAGCCCAGTACTTCGTGTTGCCTATCAAGTTGAAAATGCGCGTGTTGAGCAACGTACTGATCTTGACAGATTGATTGTCGAGCTTGAAACCAACGGTACTATCGATCCAGAAGAAGCAATTCGTAAAGCGGCTACTATCCTACAACAACAGATTTCTATCTTTGTTGATTTAGAAGCCGAAGAAGCGCCTGAGCCTGTAAAAGAAAAAGAAGAGGTTGACCCTGTGCTACTACGCCCAGTGGATGACCTTGAACTAACGGTTCGCTCAGCCAACTGTTTAAAAGCTGAAAACATTTACTATATCGGTGATTTGGTACAGCGTTCAGAGACTGAACTGCTAAAAACCCCAAATCTTGGTAAGAAATCATTAACGGAAATCAAAGACGTTCTTGCGTCTAAAGATTTAGAGCTGGGAATGCGCCTTGATAACTGGCCACCAGCTGACTTACGTGTTGATGATCGTTTCTCTTATCGTAGCCGTTAAACTTTAAGGATATTTGACCATGCGACATCGTAAGAGTGGAGTCAAGCTGGGTCGTACCGGCAGTCATCGCAAAGCAATGTTTCAGAACATGACCAATTCATTATTTGAGCATGAACTGATCAAAACTACATTGCCAAAAGCTAAAGAGCTACGCCGCGTTGCTGAGCCTTTAATTACTTTGGCTAAAGAAGACTCAGTGGCTAATCGCCGCCTAGCGTTCAGCCGTATGCGTAATAAAGAAATGGTAGGTAAACTATTCGGAACGTTAGCTCCGCGCTATCAAGACCGTCCAGGTGGCTACCTTCGAATCATCAAGTGCGGTAACCGCGATGGTGATAATGCGCCAATGGCTTATGTAGAATTAGTTGATCGTGACTAATTTTACCGCTTAATTTATACAATCAAAAAATCCCCAATCTAATATTGGGGATTTTTTATTGGTTGTGTTAAATGCTTCCCTAAGTCTCTCTTTGAAAGAGGGAGCTTTCTTCTTCCCTTTCTTAAAGGGACAAATATAGTGTATTGTTGCTTGTTTTAAATTTATACCAATTCGCTAACGTCCGCAGCACCCTGACGAATAATTTCAGCGCGGCTGCTGGTCATATCCACGATGGTCGTCAGCTTAGTCGTTTTGATGCCGGCATTGATCAGGCCATCGACCAAGCTACCGAGACGCTCTTCGATCTCGAATGGATCGTCCATTACTAGCTCTTCATCAGGTAATATTAATGAGCTGGTTAATATAGGCTCATCCATTTTCGCTAGTAGTGCTTGAGCGATAGGGTTACTCGGCACACGGATACCAATGGTTTTTTTCTTAGGATGGGCCAAGCGCTTAGGCACATCCTTGGTTGCGGGTAAAATGAAGGTAATTGGTGCTGGAGTATAGGCTTTCAATTGTTTGAACTGCGTATTATCGACAGTAGCATAAGTGGCAATTTCACTTAGATCGCGGCATAACAAAGTAAACTGGTGTTTGTCATCGAGCTGACGGATAAGCTTAAGTTGGGCAAGAGCGTCTTTGGCCCCTAAGCGGCAGCCAAAGGCATAGCTGGTATCAGTGGGGTAGATGAGTAGCTTATCATTGGCTAGCATTTGTACCGCTTGCTCAATTAGCCTAGGCTGTGGGTTTTCCGGATGGATATAAAATACTTGCATGATGCCTCCTTACTTATTAGAAATATATTTTGAATCAAGGTTTTTATAAATTTAGGCTTATGTCTTGACGGTAGTGGCTGAGACTAAGCTTGTTACTTCTAGAAGTCAAAGCAACATACCATGACTGCTCGCGGTGTTATGTACGGAGGTGATTCTAAGTTTATTATAAAGTTATCTATTACTGACTGCTCAATATTTCTGGTGGCTATTTGCAAATCTTAAGTAAGATGGCAAGTAGATATTTTGCATCCCTTGGTATTTGTTGAGGGTCTGCAATATAGTGCTGCACTTGGGTATAGACATCGTGCTCAAAGGTACTGTTGCTAGTATCAAAGGTGGCAAATAGATTGTCTTGCGATACTCGAAAAGGCTGATGACAAGCTAGGCTAAATAAGCACTCAAGAGCCTGCGGCTTGATTTCTACTTGCTCAAATGCTTTTTGCTGCGCCTCGGAGCGCCCATCAGCAGCATACCAATAGCCATAGTCAAGTAGCTGGCGGCGGCGTTTACCAGCGATGCACCAGTGGCTTACTTCGTGCAAAGCGCTAGCTAAGTAGCCATGGGCAAATACAATCTGTGCTGCTGAATTTTCACTCGCTGGGAAGTATTCAGGTTCATCGTCACCGCGCACTAACCGTACATTCAATGGTGAAAAAACACTGTTAAATAAGTCGATAAACCAATTAGTAATCTGGTAGTCGAAGTCAGGGTCATTATTGGCGGTCATGATATTTGGAGTAGCTCGAAGTTGTCGCGACTTAATTTGCTGCCATTGGTCTGCAAAACGCTGCAGTCGACTTGGAGGTATTGAAGCGATGGACAAGTCGTTGTCACCCTTATCACCATAAGATTTAAGCGTGGCATATAGTTGCTGCCGAATGTCAAGGGTAAGTAAGCTTGCAAAAGATGCAGAGGTAGAATAAGACGTAGTATAAGTCATGCAGTGCAATAGTAATGTGGTTAAGACGGTTAAGATTAAGAGCCAGTGCGCTCCAATAAGATGTTGGTAATAGTAACACGGTACAGCTAGAGCGCGAGCCTATACTTCGGTATAGTTAGGCCATAATTTAATCTATATAAAAAGCACGAATATCAGTTGCTCGCTCTATGGGCTGACTCGGCTTAGTTTACTATGGTTTATTTCGACCGGTTACATTGCCATACGTTTGGTTTATTTAAGGCATTGTTTTTTAGGTACTGTTTTACAAGGCGCTGTTTTGTTAAAGCACTATAGTATCGCAAGATAAAAGTTTTTCAATTACTAGTAAGTAGAAAAGGGGCAAATCATGTCAACTCAAAATATTCAGTCCTCACCATCGCGCACAGTAGATGCTAAGGCTGCAACCACATCACAGCTGCCAGCTAGAGTATCGCTTGATAAATGGGCGGATGCTGGGTTTACTTGGTCAGGTCAGGTGCTGCCGAGTGACTTTACACGGCTAGAGAGTTTGTTGACACCAGAGCATGAGCAATCAGTCATCGGGGTCGAGACGACCTTGTCTAAAACCAGTAATGTGTTAGGGCTGGACTTTGCTTTAGATGGCGAGGTTTGGTTCACTTGCCAACGCTGTCTGCAACCGGTCGCTGTCGATCTAAGCGGCGCGCATCACATTGATTTATTGGAGGATGAAGTCCAAGCTAAAATGCTCGATGATGACGATGAGTATCTATTACTAGAAGAAGTGGCGCAGAATGATGGTCCAGAGAGCTTTTTGCCTTTGGCTCGATTAATAGAAGATGAGATTCTCCTTAAAGCACCATTATCGCCTAAGCACGATGACTGTGAGATGATCATAGATCAAGTAGGAGAGATAGAGGAAGTGGAAGAAGAAAGTCCATTTGCTGCTTTAGCAGCTTTAAAGGGTAAACTGTCTTAACCTCTTACCTAAGCTGCTTTGTTAAACGCTTACGAGTCCCATTGTAATTGGGCTTAAGCTTTATACAAAATACTGGTATCTTTTCAAGATATGCGTGCAGATTGGTCTTTATTAATTTGACAAATATGCGTATAATGGCGGGTTTATTGCATTCCGGAAAGCGCGTTGTCGCTTTATTAAGTAGGTTATACCGCCTATTTATTTTTATTTTTCAGTAATGCGTCCGTGGGTAGGCAGGTGTCTAGCCATCGAATTTAGGTCAGGCTAAGGTTTTTATTGTCTGGGCTAATGACGTATCACTTATCGTACAGGAGCTATCTCATGGCTGTTCAAAAAAGTCGTAAAAGCCGTTCACGTCGTGACATGCGTCGTTCACATCATCACATGGACGTAGCAGAGCTAAGCATTGATAGTACTACTGGTGAAAAGCATCGTCGTCATCACCTGACTAAAGATGGTTTTTATCGTGGTCGTCAACTGTTCAAAGTTAGTCAAGACGACTAATCACTTAGATTTGGAGTTAACACTTATTATTGCTTAATAGTGAGCGTTTATTATCTAGATCTTGTGTTTATTAGACACTGATCGTTATTTAAAGTTGTTTATTATTCGGAGCTATGGACTTAAGATATTAATTCAAGATTGGTATCTTTATAGGCTCAAAAAGTAGTTTAATTGGTTATCAGCTAGAGTTAGTCTTGCTAATTCTACTTCTTCATTACGATGCTTTATCTGATGTTGTTACATCTTCTTAAGCGAGTTAAGTATGTTGGTCATTTTTACGGCCTTTTTGACGCCTAATACGCCCCATAGTTCCCCTTGAAGCCAAGTTGCTGAGATGTCGTTTGTTACGATGCTCTAGAGCTTGGCTTTTTTGTTATGCTGTCGATAGCTATCTTAACGGATTCGTATAATAATAGAAGACAGGCATACAGACTTACTATTAACTAGTCACGTTAGCCATAAATGGATATAGAATGCTGACAGTCATGATCAAGACTGCTGATTAGCATATAGGGATATAAATTTATCAACCCCCTCTTCTAAATTTAACTGCTGATTAGCTCATCGAGCGTTTAATCAGTGACTATTTAATATGGAATTAAATATACCAACTAGGCAATAAGAGAGACAGCTTATGGCGTCGGCAGCAGAAATGACAATGCACCCTAGAACCGCAGTTATTTTCCCTGGTCAAGGCTCACAAGCGCTAGGCATGTTACAAGAGCTTGCGCAGCAGTATCAGCAAATTGAACAAACCTTTTCAGAAGCCAGTGCGACAATTGATGTCGATCTATGGGCGGTTTGTCAGGATGAGCAGCGTCTGAGTATGACCCAATTTACGCAGCCTGCATTACTGACTGCTAGTATAGCAATCTGGCGTATTTTAGAGACCAAGCTTGCCAAGCCGCCCTGCTATCTAGCAGGACATTCATTGGGCGAGTATAGCGCGCTATGTGCCGCTGGGGTTATACCATTTGCAGATGCTGTGCCTTTGGTCTATCAGCGTGGTCAGCTAATGCAGGAAGCGGTA
The DNA here is from genome assembly GCF_004335015.1 of Psychrobacter pygoscelis. Classification (GTDB taxonomy): domain Bacteria; phylum Pseudomonadota; class Gammaproteobacteria; order Pseudomonadales; family Moraxellaceae; genus Psychrobacter; species Psychrobacter pygoscelis. Next base: position 43,465 of record NZ_RQRU01000002.1, on the reverse strand, counting down.
GAAGGTATACCGACTGCTATGGCCGCAGTTTTAGGCTTAGAGGATCAATGCGTGGTTACTTTATGTGAGCAAGCTTGTGAGCTAGTAGATGGAGCAGTGGTCAACGCGGCTAATTTTAATAGTCCTGGCCAAGTCGTGGTATCGGGAAATCAGCTGGGCGTCGACAAGGTCATTGATAGTGTTCAGAGTACCGGCAAAAAAGCCATTGCTCTAAAAGTGAGCGTGCCATCTCATTGTTCGCTAATGCAGCCTGCGAGTGATGCCTTGGCTCAAACTCTTGCTAAAATCAGCTTTTCGCTCCCCAATATTCCAGTTATCCAAAACCGTCATGCACGCGTTGAGCATAGTATCAATGACATCAAGCAGGCGCTAACGGAGCAGTTATGCGAGCCGGTATTGTGGTCGCAGACGATGCAGGCATTGGCAAGCAAGCAGATTACCAGTCTGATTGAATGTGGTAATGGTAATGTGCTGAGTAATCTGGCTAAGCGTCAGGCTCAGCCTATTCCAAGTTATCCAGTGGACAAGCCAACGCGCTTAGAAAAACTACTTAAGGAGCTGTCATGAGTCGAACAATTACACTAGTTACTGGGGCGAGCCGCGGTATTGGTAAAGCCATCGCTAAGCGCTTTGCTAAGCAAGGGCATTTTGTCATTGGGACTGCCACGACGGATAAGGGTGCTGAAGCTATTGATGAGTACCTTCATGATTCGGGTGGTATCGGCCGAGTGCTTGATGTCCGTGATCAAGAGCAGATCGACAAGCTATTTGAAGAGATTGAGAGCGTTTACGGCGCCGTGCAGGTGTTAGTTAACAATGCTGGCATGACTCAAGATGGTCTGTTAATGCGCATGAAAGATGAGGACTGGGACAGTGTGCTAGATACCAACCTTAGCTCTATTTACCGCATGAGTAAGCGTGCTGTACGCGGTATGATGAAGGCACGGCGGGGTCGTATCATTAATATCACCTCAGTCGTGGCGCAAATGGGCAATGCAGGTCAATCGAACTATGCGGCTAGTAAAGCCGGAGTTGAAGGATTTAGTCGAACTTTGGCGCGCGAAATTGGCTCACGGCAAGTCACGATTAACTGCGTCGCTCCTGGTCTTATCGAGACAGATATGACAGATGAGCTAGACGAGCGTCTATTAAACTCTATGCTAGATGCGGTGCCTATCGGTCGACTGGGCCAGCCGGAAGATATTGCAGCAGCGGTGTCTTTCTTGGCCAGCGATGAAGCCAGCTATATTACTGGCGCTGTAATCGCGGTCAATGGTGGTATGTATATGTAACTTCGTATATAATATTTGCGTGTACAAGTGTAAACTATTCAATTTAATGCTATAATTTAATTATAGTAAAATGCGTTAAAGATACGGCATTTTAATTTCCATAACTATTATCTACACGAAGGGAGTTGTCAATATGAGCAATGATATTGAGTTGAGAGTAAAAACTGCAGTAGCAGAACAGCTAGGCGTAAATGTTGAAGAGATCAACAATGAAGCGTCTTTTATGGAAGACTTGGGGGCTGACTCTCTTGATCTTGTTGAATTGGTTATGTCATTTGAGAGTGATTTTGGAATTACCATTCCTGATGAAGATTCAGCTGAGCTAACGACAGTTCAAAAAGCTATCGATTATGTTAAAGGCCACATCTAAAGCGATATAACTTATTGCAGGCTCATGGCTTTTGCGCCATAAAGTATTGTTAATTAAACCGCTATCCATTGATTGGCGGTTTTTTTATGGCCGTTCATACGGTTAGAATAATATTAAGAAGAATACCAATGGGGAAAAGCCTTAGCTCTTAACTTGGCCCTTAGCTAAATACCGGTGAACGTGTTTCAGATTAGGTCGGGTCTACAATCAAATAAATAGCTGTAAAATCAAGTAACAATATTCAACATACCACTGCTAGTCTAGGCAGGCAACTTTGTTATACTGAGTCGAGTCAACTAGATGAAAGTCAGTAATAGCGGTGGATAGTATCGACCAATATTTACTTTAATTACTGATAGTTAGCTCTACCAGATGTCTTAATAGATTTATCATAGCTGTCTTTGTAGTTAGGCTTGAAACAATAATATTTATTAAGCAAAACTGGTTGGTAAATGCTCGAGTTAATAAATCATATTGTTAAGTCGAACTAACTTATAGTAGACTGCGTTTTGACTGAGCATGCGTTATTTGCCGCTAATCAACTAACGACCCCAAAGACGGATCAAAGTTAGCATTTATTAATAATAGATGGCAGTATAGATAACCGATAATGCATGTTGATAGTTGAAACCAATAGTCCAAACTTATATGTCAAACAATAACGATACTTACGGAGAAAAACGATGGGAATTTTTAGTTTTGCCAAAGACATTGGGGATAAAATCTTCAACCGTGATGACGAAAAGCATCAAGCGAATAAAGAAACTCAAGCAGACTCAGCAGCGCCAGCCGCTACTACAGAGCCATCTGCGCAATCAGTAGCTAACTTGCTATTACGCCGTATTCAGCAACAAAACCTAAATATCAGCAACCTTAAAGTTAAATATAATGGTAGCACTGATACGGCTGAGATTAGTGGCTCTGCTAAAACTCAAGCAGATCGTGAGAAAGCGATTATTGCCATTGGTAACGTTCAGAATGTTGCTAAAGTCATCGATAACATCGATATCGAACAAGACGCACCAGAGTCTACTATGTATACGGTAAAATCAGGTGATTCGCTATCTAAGATTGCTCAAGACGTGTATGGTTCAGCCAATGAGTACATGAAGATCTTTGAAGCCAATAAGCCAATGCTTTCTGATCCAGATAAAATCTATCCTGGGCAAGTATTGCGTATTCCAAAGCCTTAGTTTTAAAAACTAAGTTAACTTACTTGCTTGATGTCCCGTATTCTATTGAGTAGATAGGTTAAAGCTAAGCAAAAAAACGCCTGATATTCAGGCGTTTTTTTATGACTGTCAATAAAATAATATAGAGGTAAAAAAATTAATATAGAGGTAAATAAATTAATAGTAGCCCTTATCGTAGAGCATAATGAACAAAAAAAATAGTAATTAGAATAGGCTGCCACCTCCAGTATCGATATTGGATAATGAGGGTTGGTGATTATGATTGTAATTTTAGTTTAGCCTTTTGCTCAGCTATCGCCCAGACGATATGCTCGTCTAATATCTCACCATGTTCACCTAAGCGCTGATTTAGTGCTTCTATTACTATTGTACTGGCAGTAGCATTGCCCAAGGCTATCGCTAAATTGCGTAAAAAGCTCACATAGCCGGTGCGACGAATTGGACTGCCTTGGGTGTTGTCCAAAAATGTCTGTTCATCCCACTGCCAAAGCTCCAGTAGAGTAAGTTGATCAAAGCCGTGCCGAGGTGCAAAGTCATCAATCTTTGCCATATTGGCATAGCGATTCCAAGGGCAAATTAATTGACAGTCGTCACAACCGAAGACTCGGTTGCCAATAGCGTGGCGGTACTGGACATCGATACTGCCTTTATGTTCGATCGTTAAATAAGAGATGCAAGCCGAAGCGTTCAGTTCGTGCGGTGCAACGATGGCATTGGTTGGGCAAATATTAATACAGGCGCTACAACTACCACAGTGCGAAGTGACTGGGCTGTCTTCTGGTAACAGTAAGCTCAAAAATAGCTCACCTAACACAAAAAATGAACCTGCCTTTTTATTTAATAGTAAGGTGTGTTTACCAGTCCAGCCCAGTCCAGCAGCATCAGCAATAGGGCGCTCAAATATAGGCGCTGAGTCACTAAATGGGCGAAAGACAAAAGGCTGATCTGCCCCGATATTAAGGTGCTGCCAATGGGGGAGCATTGACTCTATGCGCCGGGCGAGTTTTTTTAGGCGACTGCGCATGACTTTATGATAATCACGGCCACGAGCATAGCGGGCAATAATCGCATGATTGGGACGCTCATTATCTTCCACTCGTCGCGGCTTAGGTGCTACTGAGAGATAGTCCATCCTGACACTAATAATTGTCTTAGCGCCTTCTACCAAGAGTGCAGGGTTGGCCCGAAGATCATGATTATTATGCAAAAACTCGAGTTGTCCTTCATACCCTTTGGCCAGCCAAGCTTGTAGCTGCTTTATTTGTTTTTGAAACAGAGGATGATGGACCGATAAAAAACCGCAGTCGCCAAAACCCAGCGCCAAAGCTTCTTGATGAATCCAGCGTTTTACCGTCTCTGCATCCTCAAATTGCCAGTCGTTAGGGTCGGTACTGGTAATTACTGGGTTATTAGGTGGCGTATGCTGCTGGCGCGCGTCTTTGGACAATGGAAGACCTTGTTGGACTAAAAGTTGGACTGTAAGAAAAGCGGGAAGCTAGGCAAACCTGTAGTAAAGAATCTAAGAGAGTGATAAATAACCACTAGACTGTGGGCTTTGTAAGTAGTGTTTCAACTACGGTATAAATAGCTATGATAGTCGATAAGGCAAAAAAAATAAATTACTACGGATAACAGACTGAAGATATGTAACTATTACCGCTAAAGTTGCCTAATAATTAACGAGAAGGGGAAGAATATGACATATAACACTAACAAAAAGCCAATCTTAGCCGATAGAGCGTTATTAGCTATGCAGCCCAAAGCACTATTTAGCAGTGAGCAAGTGTATGCAATAGAGCAAGCTTGGTTTGATGCTGGTTATGATAGTTTTGCGCTTATGCAGCAAGCAGCTTGGCAGATGGCGCAGTATGTGATAGCGCATGCTAAGCAACGACTTATAAGTGATGGCTCCTCCATAGCATCTGTCCTTAGTGCGGTCGTTTGGACCGGGGCTGGTAATAATGGCGGTGATGGTTGGCTGATCGCCCATTATCTACATAGAGCAGGTTGGCAAGTCACAGTGGTCGATGTAGGGCCGGGTGATGCTGAGGCACAGTCTGATGCCGTTCGCGCGAAATGCATGGCAACTCAGCCTTCAGTACAGTCTAATGGTGCCACTAACACTGGCGCTGTCAATACTAAGACGGACAATATCAGTGATGCCAGTATTGTGGGCGCTCAAGACACTTTAGAGGTGATTGATTTTTGTACAGATAAGATTAAGTTAGATACCCTGCGAGCCGACTACCACATCGATGCTTTATTCGGCATAGGTCTGGACCGAGCGCCAAGTGGTGCCTACGCCGAAGCTATCGAACGCTTTAATGCCATCGTCCATCGCGATAAGGCAACTGGCGTCGCCGTTGATATTCCAAGTGGGGTGGTCGCTACGACAGGTCAGGTGTTCTCCAAAACCGCAATCAAAGCCGATATCACTTTATGTTTGGTAGCGCCAAAGCTTGGACTCTATATCAAGGATGGCATAGATTATAGTGGTCAAATCATTGATATACCACTCATCCCTTACTTGGATGCGCCTCAGCCAAAAGCTTGGCGCTTAGCTTCGCCATTAGCGCTACCACAGCGTCAGCAGAACAGTTATAAAGGTAGCTATGGTCATGTCATGATCATCGGGGGCAATCAAAGCAAAGGCTCGCAAGGGATGGGCGGCGCTGCTATTATGGCGTCAGCAAGTGCTTTAGTTAGCGGTGCTGGCAAGGTGACGGCTGCTTGTCACTCTACCTTTCACGGGGCGTTATTATCAGGTCAGCCTAACGCTATGGTGGTTGATTTACAAGATATCGAATCAGTGGATGCTCTGATTGCAGGCGCGGATATCGTAGCGATAGGGATGGGGCTAGGACGAGACGATAACGCACTGTCGTTATTTAAGCATTATCTTCATACCACTATCTCTAAGCACAAGCCTTTAGTTATTGATGCTGATGGCTTGTATCATCTAGCGACCCTAGCGCAGGCAAGCGACCCTATCATCAAGCAGCTAAAAGCCCATACTAAGAGTTACCAAGTTTGTTTAACGCCGCATAGCGGAGAGGCCGCGCGACTATTAGATACAGATAGTGAGAGTATAGAGACGGATCGGCCAGCAGCTATTTATGAGTGTGCCAAGAGGTTTGGTGGTGATTGGCTGCTAAAGGGAGCAGGCTCACTGGTATTAGTTCAGGGTATTTGTTATGTCTGCGCTGCAGGTAACGCTGGGATGGCAACGGCAGGTATGGGGGATGTGTTATCTGGATTAGTTGCAGGTTTAATGGCTCAGCCCGATCTATCAGAGCCTCAACGCAGCCTTTATCAAGCAGTGATGATCCATGCGCTAGCAGGGGATTGTAAGGCCGGTTTACTTAATACTATAGACCAACCTGCGACTACTACAGAGCGCTCATTGGCTAAGCGTTTGTCTGATTATCCACTATCCGCTGTGGGCGCACGCGGACTGCAAGCGCCAGATATGGTAGCAGCCATAGCCGTAGTAATGGCTGCCTTGACACAATAGCTTGGCTACTCGTTACGGCTAAGTCGCCGCTACATTGGCGGCTGGCCTTCCCCTGCCGTACTTACAGTAACGTGGCAATAGTAATGTCCCAAGACGATTACTCAAATGTCCATACAGCTATGATTGAACAGCTATTGCCGAGTCAATCCTATTAAGACAGTCTGAGAGTATTAAGTGGTCTGACCGCTACAGTACTGAGTAATCGCTTTTTGCATGCGTTCTCGTTTTAGCTCAATCTCGCGGTTGTCTAGATACTTGCGATTGCCATCAGCGTCCATCTCATAGATGCGGCCATCGGCGTTAAGGTTGGTCAAGTTATTGCGTAATGACTGGCATCGGGCAGCATTTTCTTGCTTAAGCTGTTCTTCTTGTTCTTTTACACGCGCTTCTAGCTGGTTTGCTCGCTGAGCTTCAGGACTTTGAGCCTCGGGCTGTTGATTGGCTGCCGTTTGCTCAGCCATTTGTCCTCGATTGACTTGGCGTCCATCGCTACGGAACTCAATGACCTCGACTCTTTTGGCATCACGTGGCATATGCTGAGAGTATTTTACCTCACCATACGCCCCGACAGATTTGTACACCTCAATAGCTTGGCTACTGTTCATAATCAGCCCAAACATACCAACAATACCTGCATAAGGTACTATGGCAGTAATTAACTTTAGAAAAGACGTTTGTTGCATAAATCTAACCCTCAAAAAACACGTAACGAGCAAGGATGACAATAACTGTCTCGATGATCTTATAAATTAATTTGAATTTTATCATTATTTTTGTCTAAAGCGTGAACTACCTGATTGTCTTCTCTAGAATTATTGGCCGCAGCGGTAATTTGCCACTAACCAAGTTATTCTCAATTGATTTTAAACGGTTTCACAGTAGCAGTATTAGCGCTATGAGTGTATCAAAGCCGTGAGTAATAATGAATTAAATTTCGCATGACTAAGCTCCCATGACACTAAGAACTTTTGTTGAAGTAATAGAATAAAATAGCTTATAGCGCTTCTGTAAGCTGGTTATTATTAGTCAATGGGGCGCTATCGACGGATTTAGAACAAAACTGTATAAAAATACCGTAAGTTTTTGACTTTGATAACAAAGAGTTAAGGGTAAAAACGATAATTTTTTCTTGACAATGGCTACTAAACGTCGGACTATACAAGGGTTGATTGGTCAGTGTGGTCTGCTTATCGTTGTAGGCTGCGCTTGAGACTTGAAGGTTAAGTAAATTATCATTTGCTAATAATTTTGAGTCTCTTTGTGATGATAAGTGTGCTTTATCAAAGACTATGACGGTTCTTTTTATTATAAAGTTGCATGTTGCCTTTAGGTAATAGTGTTTTTTAATGATAAGACTACCTATAGTTAGATATAAGAGGCTTATTATCTCGGACTTATCGGTCTACAATGACTAAGTAGAATTTCGAGGGTAACCTCCTTACAGTAATAATACTTTAAAGTAAGTGTACTTTTATATGGCTTGTAAGCAAGCGCATTGTAAAAACTTAAAAGTATAGGTACCGAAGTATAGGTACTTAAAAGTGGTTATTGCCTAGGGGCTACAGCTTAAGACCAGCAGTACTCTAAAAGCTGGTTCTAACTTCGAATACTACGACTATATAATGAATATTTATAGCCAACCAGCACAGTCTGACATTGCAGTAAGTTAGCTAAAGAGTAAGTCGGCTAAAGTAAGGTGTGGTTTTATTGTGATGTAACTCGAGTCGCGACAGTGACTGCTATGTTTAGGTTTGATCGCTACTTATGGTCCAAGCTATTTAACAAGCTTTTCAGTTATAAGTAACTTAATCACCACTTAAACATTGTCCACTTAATCGTAAGCGCTCAAAGTGATAGCATAATATTAATGACAATATTACTGGCACATTCACGATACGATGACTGACTTGTGACTCTATAGCTACAGATTGTGAGATATCTAAAGTTTGTGGTTGGATAACTATGCATGCTAAATAACGATGCAACTTTTGCGTTATTTTGTCTATTTTTTATATAGCAGGATTGCTTATTTGACTGCAAGGTCGATAACTTCCCTTCATTAATGCACGTCGGCTCACCAGACGCTTGCTTTCTGTCATTTAGATCCGTACTCCCTGACTAATCAATAAATTGCCACTTGGTGGGCGATATAAATTGTGCTGCCAAAAACATAGTGGCTACGCTAAGTCGCGTAAATCAAGGAACGACTCTAAGAGTAATTCAGCTTTTAATGACCTAAGAAGGTGATGACAGTGACGCAGACTACCCAAGCTCCGAAAATGACCGGACATACGCAGACGGACAATGCTGCCAAGAACTTTGAAGACAAACAGCAGCAGTTGGCAAGCAATAGTAATGAGCCGGTGATGCTCTCAGGTGCTGAGATGCTGGTGCAAGCGCTGACCGATGAAGGTGTCGAATATATATTTGGCTATCCAGGCGGTGCTGTACTGCATATCTATGATGCATTATTTCAGCAAGAGGCTATTGAGCATATCTTAGTGCGCCATGAGCAAGCAGCAGGTCATATGGCCGATGCTTATTCGCGGGTTACTGGTAATACAGGCGTGGTACTGGCGACCTCTGGACCTGGTGCTACTAACACCGTAACGGCTATCGCCACAGCCTTTATGGACTCTGTACCTATGGTGGTTATTGCCGGTCAGGTACCTACCAGTCTCATCGGCGATGATGCTTTTCAAGAGACGGATATGGTAGGGGTGTCACGTCCTATCGTCAAACACAGCTTCCAAGTCCGTCATCCAAGCGAAATTCCAACAATCGTTAAAAAGGCCTTTTATATCGCACAGTCAGGTCGACCAGGTCCAGTGGTTATTGACGTGCCTAAAGATATGACCGCGCCTAATGAAAAGTTTGCTTATGAATACCCTGAAGAGGTATTTGTGCGCTCATATCAACCTTCTATCAAAGGTCATGGCGGTCAGATCAAAAAAGCAGTCGAGACACTACTAGCTGCTAAGCGACCAGTCGTCTATGCTGGCGGCGGTATTATCTGGAGCAACGCATCTGATGAGTTAACTACGTTGGCACATAAGCTAAATTTGCCAGTGACCAATACGCTCATGGGGCTGGGTACTTTCCCAGGATCAGATCGTCAGTTCCTAGGTATGCTCGGTATGCATGGTACTTACGAGGCCAATATGACTATGCATCATGCGGATGTTATCTTGGCCGTTGGCGCTCGCTTTGATGACCGAGTTACCAATAATGTCAAAAAGTTCTGTCCAAATGCCACGATTATCCATATTGATATCGACCCTGCGTCTATTTCAAAGACCATCTTCTCGCATATTCCTATCGTCGGTGATTTAAAATCTGTACTGAGCGATATGTTAGAGAGCATTGGTGATGACAAGCAATTAGAGCAGCATGCACTACAAGACTGGTGGTCACAGATTAATGAGTGGCGTAAACGTCATGGTCTGCGCTATGACACCAGTACCGAGCATGGTATTAAGCCGCAAAATGTCGTCCAGACCTTGTGCAAATTGACTGAAGGCAAAGCCATCATCACTAGTGACGTCGGTCAGCATCAGATGTTTGCAGCGCTATATTACTCTTATGAAGAGCCGCGCCAATGGCTGAACTCAGGTGGCCTTGGTACCATGGGTGTCGGGTTGCCGTACGCTATGGCTGCTAAGCTGGCACGGCCTGAGCGTGATGTGGTTTGTATCACCGGTGAGGGCTCTATCCAGATGAATATTCAAGAGCTGTCCACTTGCTTACAATATGAATTGCCAGTAAAAATCTTGAACCTGAACAACGCTCAACTTGGTATGGTCAAGCAGTGGCAGGACATGCTCTATGAGGGTCGTCACGCACAGTCCTACATGCAGTCCTTACCAGACTTTGTGAAGCTGGCTGAGAGCTATGGTCATGTTGGCATTCAGATTACTGATCCGGATAAAATGGAAGAGCAGCTTGCTGAAGCACTCGCTATAAAGGATAAATTAGTCTTTATTGATGTTTTAGTGGATCGTCACGAGCATGTATATCCGATGCAAGTTGCTGGGCAAACTATGCGCGATATGTGGTTATCTAAGGGGGAGCGCACCTAATGAAAAAACATCTAATCTCTGTACTCATTGAAAACGAGCCAGGCTCTTTGTCGCGCTTGGTTGGGCTGTTCTCTCAGCGTGGCTATAACATCGAGACTTTAAACGTGGCCCCAACTGAGGACCCCACTTTGTCACGATTGACACTAACAACCGTTACCTCACCTGAGAAGATCGAGCAAGTCACTAAGCAATTGCATAAGCTCATTGAGGTGGTTAAAGTAATTAATTTAACGGACAATATCCACGTTGAGCGCGAGATGATGCTCATCAAAGTGAGAGCTACGGGCAGTGTCCGTGAAGAGATTAAGCGTAGTGCTGATATCTTCCGAGCGCAAATTGTCGATGTTACTGCCAATCTGTACACCATCCAAATCGTTGGTGACACCGAAAAACTAGACGGGTTTATTGAAATCATTGGTCGTGATCGGGTCTTAGAAGTGGTCCGTTCTGGCGTCATTGGTATCGCCCGCGGTGAAAAGACTCTAACTGTTTAAAGCAGACTATTAATAATCAATCATTAGGGCTTGCCTAAACGTTAATCGCGTTAAGGCTCCTTAATTAACCTAGCAAATAGCTTAAATAAATCAAAATTAACGATAATGTCTCTAAATACTTTGAGCATTATCACCATGAAAAGGAAGCGTTTATGAACATTTATTACGACAAAGATTGTGATTTATCCGTTATTCAAGGCAAGAAAGTCGCCATTATCGGCTATGGCTCTCAAGGCCATGCGCATGCATTGAACTTAAAAGATTCTGGCGTTGATGTCACGGTAGGACTGCGTAGCGGTTCAGGCTCTTGGAAAAAAGCTGAAAATGCAGGTTTAAAAGTTGCTGAAGTTGCCGATGCTGTAAAAGCTGCTGATGTTATTATGATCTTGACCCCAGATGAGTTCCAAAAACAGCTCTATCTCGAGGTCATCGAGCCAAATATTAAAGAAGGTGCAACGCTAGCCTTCGCACACGGATTTGCCATTCACTATAACCAAGTCGTGCCACGCAGTGATCTAGATGTCATTATGGTTGCACCAAAAGCACCAGGTCACACTGTTCGCTCTGAATTTACCAAAGGTGGCGGTATCCCTGACTTAATCGCCGTCTATCAGGACGCCTCAGGTCAAGCCAAGCAAGTGGCATTATCGTATGCTGCAGGCGTGGGCGGCGGTCGTTCAGGTATCATTGAGACAACCTTTAAAGATGAGACTGAGACCGATCTCTTTGGTGAGCAAGCCGTATTATGCGGCGGCGCCGTTGAGCTGGTAAAAATGGGCTTTGAGACCCTTACCGAAGCTGGCTATGCCCCAGAGATGGCTTACTTTGAATGTCTGCATGAGCTTAAACTTATCGTCGACCTCATGTATGAAGGCGGTATCGCTGATATGAACTACTCTATCAGTAACAATGCTGAGTATGGTGAGTACGTGACTGGTTCTGAGGTCATCAATGAGCAATCTCGTGAAGCCATGCGTAATGCGCTAAAACGTATCCAATCTGGTGAATATGCCAAGATGTTCATCAATGAAGGCTCTACCAACTATCCTTCTATGACGGCGCGTCGCCGCAACAACGCTGATCACGAGATCGAAAAAACTGGTGCTAAACTTCGCGCCATGATGCCTTGGATCGGTGGCAACAAAATCATCGATAAAGAAAAGAACTAAATGGCTCAAAGCACCTCAATGTGATAATAGACTTAAGTGTCTTAGTCAGCTTGAGCGTAATTAGTCTTTAGACAAAAGCCTTATGATGATTGTCATAAGGCTTTTTTATTTGGCTGTAGAGTAGCGGGTGGTTAATTATTCTGATGCAGAGCTTGAAAATACGTCTTAACCCCCAACATATTAACTTTAATAATTCTTGTCTATCTAGAAAAGCCAATCAGAAAAAGCTGATGATTCAGTAAAAAAGGCTAAAAACTTCGTATAGACACTTTGACGTTATCATTCATTAAAAGACAGGTGATATTCTGTGGTATCTTTTGCCCTTACTTCTTATGCCGACTGGTTAAAACCAGAGCTTATCTACATTGCCCTTAGTGTCATGGTGGCTATCTTGATTTGGTGTGAGGGGCAAATGCTAAAAAAATCAGATGGCAAGCTTCCTAAATCGAAGTTTTTCCAGTTCAGCTCCTTTTTTGATACCTTTTGGTTTTTTATCTCTTTAGTCGCTCTATACTTTTTAGATTTTTCGCCCTTGGCATTATCAGTGCCTGCCGCTTATGGTATCTATACGGTATTTGGTTGGGTCTATGGCACCAGACTGCTCAAGCGCCAAGGTCTACCAGACTCGCCTAAAGAGCTGGTCATTCCTGTTAAATACATAGCGTATAGTCAGTCATTTGCCTTGATATTCTTTGGCCTGTGTTTGTTCGTCCTATTCAGGAGTATATTCCCAACATTGAATTTAACTGCGTAACGATGATCTATTGATAAGAAAAAAGCAAAGAGTCGTCATTATTGATTCAAATTGTAAATTTACAAAAGAATAGAAATAAATGCATGACAATCGCATTAAAACTGTTATACTTCGATTTAGAAATCTGGCAAAGTTTTATCCCTCGGAATATTGAGGATATGTTTTCCAGATTCTTTAAACCCCAAAATTAGTATTTGTAGGATAAGTTATGTCAGAACGTGTTCAAGGCACTGTTAAGTGGTTCAACGAAGCAAAAGGTTTCGGTTTCATCGCTCAAGACGATGGTGGTCAAGACGTATTTGCCCATTACAGCGCCATTCAAGGTAGCGGCTTCAAAACTTTAGCCGAAGGCCAAAAAGTTACTTTTGTTCTAGGTCAAGGTCAAAAAGGACCACAAGCCGAGCAAATTGAATCAGCAGAGTAATTATTTAGCCAACACTTTGCTAATAAAGTAGACTCCTCCCTGTAGTGGAGATTGAGTTTCAAGATTAGCCAAAGGTCTTACTAAATAATATGCACGCTGTATAATTATAATAAGATATAAAAAGCAACCTAACATTAGGTTGCTTTTTTACTTTTAGCGCTATTATTTTTGTAGCGACGCAACTTTAGAGTTAATTACCTTTCGAGATAGGATATATTAGTGCGATGTGACTGCTAAGCATTATGACCTGCTCAAAGGTTTTGACTATAATTTGTGGGTTAGTTAGAGTGCATTACTGCTAGCTGAGATAAATTACAAATGGAAGCGTAGTAGGAGAACAAGATGGATTGGAGTGCATGGTTAAGCATTGATTGGCAACAAGTAGTGGGAATATTAGTCTCCGCATTGGGGATATACATCGGACTATTGTTATACACACGATTGATGGGCCTTAGAAGTTTTGCGAAGCTATCGAGCCATGACTTTGCAATGACAGTTGGTGTGGGTAGTATTCTGGCATCAACAGTGTTGTCAAAGTCGCCTTCATTACTTCAAGGTTTAGTGGCTATTGCCGCACTGTTTATTTTACAAGCCAGTATTTCTTTTTTACGGCGCACCGTAAAGCCGTTCAAGGCACTGGTTGATAATAGAGCGATTATCTTGATGGCGAATGGTGACTACTTTTGGGACAATTTAAAAGAGGCCAATTTAACTAAAAGTGATGTCCAAGAGGTCCTGCGTAAAAATGGCCTAAAATCTAAGTCAGAAGTATTCGCTGTCATCATGGAGACAACCGGTGATATGAGTGTGATCAAGACCAATGATGTGACCCCTGATATGTCATTATTCGATGACATTCGCGATAGTCAGTTACTCATTAAAGACAATAACTTTAAACACTGACACAGAGAATGGCTAAGAATATTGTTATCTTAGAAGACAACTGAAATAATAATTTTATTGGTGCCAAGGATTGCTATTTTGCCAAAAAATTTGGGATTATTAACGAAAATATTAGGCGTTAAAGGCTGCTGAGAATTCGATTGTGGCTCTCGCAGCAACTATTTTTAGATTGAATCCACTATAAGTAGATAGGCCTAGTGATTACACAATAAAAACCCCATATACAAAGGGGGTTAAAGTGATTTGTTATTGTTTCAAGATACGATTTTTAGTTAGCTAAAACTATGACGCATTGTTCACGGCGGTGTCTTGACCTAACCTGATTGCTCACGCAAGATATATGGGTTTTAATATCTGGCCTGTTAATAAGTAATAACCTACCTGACATTCATATTCAGGATTGCTGTATTTTTGACTGACCGTAGCTTTCTATTAAGTCATGTCAATTTTTATTCTATCCATAACACAAAGTAAACGAGGAACGTATGAAAGCATTAGTCGCGGTAAAGCGTGTGATTGATTATAACGTAAAAGTTCGTGTAAAAGCTGACAACTCTGGCGTTGATCTTAGCAACACTAAGATGTCTATCAATCCATTTTGTGAGATTGCAGTAGAAGAAGCGGTACGTCTAAAAGAAGCTGGTGTCATCGATGAGATTATCGTAGCTTCTATTGGCCCAAAAGAAGCTCAAGAGCAGATTCGTGCCGCTCTAGCTTTGGGCGCTGACCGTGGCGTTCTCGTTCAAACTGACGAAAAACCATATCCTTTGCAAGTTGCTAAGATTCTAAAAGGTATTGCAGAGCAAGAAGGTACGGATATTATCCTTCTTGGTAAACAAGCGATTGATGACGACAATAACCAAACTGGCCAGATGCTTGCTGCATTGATGGGTGTCGGTCAAGGTACTTTTGCTTCTGAGGTCAATGTCGAAGGTGATAAGGTTAATGTTAAGCGTGAGATTGATGGTGGTCTACAAACTGTCGCCTTGAGCTTACCTGCGGTCATCACCACTGATTTACGTCTTAACGAACCGCGCTACGCTAAATTGCCAAATATCATGAAAGCGAAGAAGAAACCGTTGGATGAAAAAACGCCAGCTGATTTTGGTGTTGAGATGGGTTCTAAGCAACAAATCCTTAAGGTCGAGCCACCTGCTGAACGTGCCGCTGGCGTAAAAGTAGCTTCTGTCGATGAGCTGATTGATAAGCTTAGAAATGAAGCAAAAGTTATCTCATAAGGCATTAAGAATGCCCGATAACGATTGAGCTTTTCTTTGATAGTAAATGGTTTAAATTACTTTTTATGGCGCTTTAAGTTCTACTTATTCTAAGTAAGCTAATAGGTTTACTGATATGTATAATTTGCTTTAAAGCTGCCGTAACGACAAAATTTTAAGGATTATAATAATGGCAATTTTAGTATACGCAGAACATGACAATGCTAGTCTTAAAAAGGCGACTCTTAGCACGGTAGCAGCCGCACAAGCTATGGGTGACGATATCCACGTATTAGTAGCTGGATCAGGCTGCCAAGCTGTCGCTGATGAAGCTGCTAAAGTAGCTGGCGTCAGTAAAGTACTGTTAGAAGATGATGCGGCTTATGAGTATCAATTGGCCGAAAATGTCGCACTATTGGTAAAAGACTTGGCGGCTGATTACAGCCATATCGTTGCTCCAGCGACCACCAATGGTAAAAACTTCATGCCGCGCGTTGCTGCTCTATTGGACGTAAGCATGATCTCTGAAGCTTCAAAAGTCATTGATGCTAAGACTTTTGAGCGCCCAATCTACGCGGGTAATGCGACAGCGACTGTACAGACTAGTGAAGACAAAGTGCTGGTTACTGTCCGTACGACAGCCTTTGATGCCGTAGCTGCTGAAGGCGGATCAGCCAGCGTTGAGACTCTTAGCAACGTCCATGACGCCGGTAAATCAAGCTTCGTTAGCGAAGAGCTTGCTTCCTCTGATCGCCCAGAGCTAACATCAGCTGAAATCGTAGTCTCAGGTGGTCGCGCCCTAGCCAATGGTGAGAACTTCACTAAGTACATCGAGCCACTAGCTGACAAGCTAAGTGCTGCCGTTGGTGCGTCACGTGCTGCTGTTGATGCAGGCTATGTACCTAACGATATGCAGGTCGGTCAAACAGGTAAAATTGTAGCACCGCAGCTGTACATCGCTGCTGGTATCTCAGGTGCTATTCAGCATTTAGCAGGTATGAAAGACTCTAAAGTCATTGTCGCGATTAACAATGACCCTGAAGCCCCTATTGCTAGTGTTGCAGACTATTTCTTAGAAGGCGATCTATTCGACGTCCTGCCTGAGTTGACCAGTAAGCTTTAATCTTAGACTGTTGTTTTTAGTGTTTTTTTGACCAGTTGTCATTAGATAGAGGGTCTTAAAAGGCGATAATTAGTTTAAGAGGATTAATATCCTATCAAAGCCTCCAACCCTATAGGGTTGGAGGCTTTTTTATGGTTAACTGACTATTTTTTGGCAGCCCTATATTTTAATGGCATTGAATTTTAGCTGGCCTTTGTAGTGCCATGTCACTGTCTGATCCATGCTCTAGAGTCCCAGTAATTAGAACAACACAGTATCTCGCAGCAAAATAACTCAAAATAGTATGGCTGCGTTAAAGCGCTTATGTGACTTACTTTAGGTCTTTTTAAAGTCAAGAATACTGGTCATGAATCACGAGGGTTAGAGATAGCTTGCTAACATAGTAAATAAGTATCAGTTATTTTTATCGTTTAGTTGTTGTAGGATTACATAATAAAAGGGCGATGAGGAACAACGCGAACATTATTTCCTCATCGCCTTTTTGGTTTTTCATAGGCTGCAATTGAGTCGATTTTTTAGCTCTTTTGATTAATGCTATTGAGCATAGTTTCTCTGGCGCAGCGTCTCATACAAGCAAAGCGAACCGGCTATAGCGACATTCAAGCTCTCTTGGCCATTGGGCTGCGGTAGGGCAACTGGAGTAGCAGATTGCATAATTGTATCGCAGACGCCTTGACCTTCGTGGCCCATTACCCAAGCAACAGGTCGATTCAGGTTTTGCTGATAGATAATGTTGTCCGTATGCGAGCTGGTCGCTAGCACTGGGACTTTAAGATAGGCAAGCACCTCATCTGCGGCTACGCCCTCATAAATAGTAAGACCGAACTGTGCACCCATGCCAGCACGCATCGTCTTCGGTGACCAAGCTTGAGCAGTCCCTGTCGTACAAATAATGGTCTTTATACCAACTGCCGCTGCCGTACGCAATAAAGTACCGACGTTGCCATTATCTTGTACATCATTCAAGATTAAGCAATCGGTAGTGATGGGCGATTTAAGTGAGTAGATATCCATCTCGGGGATATTGATAATCGCCATAATATCTAGCCCTGTCCCTAAGGTCTTAATAGAGTCATAAAGGCTGTCACTAAGTACCATAAGGCGATTGTCGATTTTATGATCACTGATAAGAACTAATAACGACTGAACGCCCGGGTGGGTTAATGCTGAGTAAGAAACTAGGATTTGTACAGGGACAATATCATTTTGAATCATGGACTCTAAAAGATGAACCCCTTCTAGGACCGTCTGCGCTGCCTTTTTACGCTGGCGTGATTGACTAATGAGGCCCTTAGCCAGTTTAACCGTAGGGTTTTTATCTGAGGTAATCACTGGGTTATTCGCGAATTTGTCTGCTGGAATGAAGGTCATAAGGCGTTATCCGTGATGGTGGTTATTCTATGGGTTCCACTATAGTGAGTTACTCAACTATAGCAACTGTTATAGTCTAGTTTAAAATAACAAGACCATGCTGCCGCTGCTGCATGGTCTTGTTAGGGTCTCAGCTATGAGACGTCGCCTAGCTAAGCTGAGCAAGTCATACCAATTGCTCGTTAATATAGCGTTTTTAATAAGATTAGTGATAAGTATCGTTAGGCAGGGTTGTGCTGCTTGTGTAAGTCGCGGACCCGATTAACCTCATTCTCGCACCCTAAGACAACAGGAACGCGCTGATGAATATTGGTCGGCTCAATACTCATAATTCGGTTGATTGCATCAGTAGAAGCGCCGCCTGCCTGCTCAATCAAAAAGCTCATAGGGTTGGCTTCGTACATTAGGCGTAGCTTGCCAGCCTTCTTAGCGTCTTTGGTATCGTAAGGGTACATAAAGATACCGCCGCGACAAAGAATGCGGTGAACGTCGCCGACCATTGCTGCCACCCAGCGGGTGTTGAAGTTGCGACCACGTTCGCCATCCTTACCCGCGACCAGCTCGTCAATATATTGCTGCATCGGAGCTAGCCAATAGCGATGATTGGAGCTATTGATCGCATATTCACTAGTGTCTTTGTCAATTTGAATATTGTCTTTGATGAGGACATAGTCGCCACTATCAGGGTCAAGACTGAACATGACTACGCCATGACCTAAGGTCAGGGCTAATATCGTCGAGGCACCATACAATAGGTAGCCTGCGGCCAGCTGCTGATCGCCATTTTGCAAGAAGTCATCATCGACCGCGCTTTGGCCTTGGTTGTTATACGGTAGTATGGAAAAGATGGTCCCTACCGCCATATTGATATCGATATTGGAAGAGCCATCAAGTGGGTCAAATAACACCAGTAGGCTGCCATCAGCACTAGCAGCAGTTGAATTATCCAACTCTTCACTAGCCACACCTGCACAGTTAGGGTTACTGCTGAGGGCCTCAAGTAGTAAGTCATTGGCAATGACATCAAGCTTCTTTTGCGACTCGCCTTGGATATTCTCGTTGCCAGCTTCACCTAAGATACCGGCTAATGCGCCGCGCCGCAGCAATGCCGAGATGTTTTTCCCCACGTCTGCTATGGTCAAGATGACATTGCTAACAGCAGTAGCATTATCGGTGTGAGTAGCATTGTTAAGGTAAGTGGATAAGGTGGTCATGATTGACTCCGTAAGATATAGGTAATGAGCGTTTGGGCGGTTGATGACTGCGAGTAAGCGTCGTTATTATTAGCGTATAATTCTATTAGCTTAGGTTCTCGTTATATTTTGTACAAGAAGCAGTGGATGTTTAAACAAGAAACAATATTTTTGCTTTTTGCGACATTTAAAATCGGCTACACTATGGATACCTTAAAATACGCATGCAATAATCATCAGGATTGAATAACGATTGATGTACGGGCTTGAATAGACAGCGCTAAAGGTGTCATTTAGCTGGCACTCGCAGGCTGAACCAATGCAGCACGACTATAGCAAAAATGTACTGACATGTCCTATATCGAGTGCTAAAAATAGCTTAATTTCGCGAGTCTTGCTGATTATCTTGTCGATTGCTTTACTGATTTAGTAGCTAAAATAATTACTGGATCAATCAAGGGTTGTTTTTGTCAGTGTTTGGTTAAGCGTGAAGTCGACCAGCAAGACAGCTGCAATCTGGGCAAGTGCATAAGCGATTAACTTAATATTAACGGTTATCCCTCCATCCATACTCTTAAAAAAAGAAGGCTGACTATGCCAACCTCGCTAAGCGACTCTTGTCGCCCCTATGACTCTGACTCCATTCATCAGCGACTTAACTCTTCACTCAGCCGGCCACAGCTTAATAAAGACGGTCACTTACGTCACTTTTTGGGCGTAGAAGGGCTTAATAAATCTCAGCTACAGACTATTATTGCTAAAGCCGAGACCTTCTTTGATGAGCAAGGCCAGCTGATCAATAGCCCTGAGCTTGAAGGCTGTACGGTGATGAATCTGTTTTTTGAGCCGTCAACGCGAACGCGAACCACCTTTGAAGTCGCCGAAAAGCGCTTAGGCGCTAATGTGCTCAACATCGATATCGCTCGCTCTAGCACTAAAAAGGGAGAGAGCCTTCGCGATACCCTATGGAACCTTCAGGCGATGACTGCCGATATCTTTGTCGTGCGACACTCAGCATCAGGGGCGGCGCACTTCATGGCGACGGAAGTGACCCCAGATATTGCTATTATTAATGGCGGTGATGGCTGGCACGCCCATCCGACCCAAGGTATGCTCGACATGCTGACCATTCACAGAGAAGCACCGAGACCTTTTGAGGAGTTGTCTGTAGCCATTATCGGCGATATCAAGCACTCTCGCGTCGCTCGCTCTGATATTAGCGCTCTACAAACCTTAGGAGTGACGGATATTCGTGTTATCGCCCCACGAACCTTGTTACCAAAAGGTATTGAGCGCTATGGCGTGACAGTATTTGAAGATATCAATGAAGGGGTCAAAGACTGCGATGTGATTATGGGACTAAGAATACAAAACGAACGCATCGGCTCACCACTACTGGCCACCTCTAGTGAATACTATAAGCATTACGGTATCACTCCTGAGCGCGTGGCTTTAGCGAAACCGGATGCTTTAGTCATGCACCCAGGACCGATGAACCGCGGCGTTGAAATTGCTTCGAGCGTCGCTGATGGCGCGCAGTCAGTCATTCTTAAACAGGTCAATAATGGTATTGCCATTCGTATGGCAGTACTGTCGCTTGCGATGCAAGGTCAACGTGAGTATCAGCTGGCTAGACGCCAAACCCAGACTCAGAATAATCCGCAAACGGGAGTTTAACCGATGCCAGAACAGAAGTCACAATTGAGCAACCATGGCGAAGCTATACTCAGTGCTGGGCCTGATAATAGTCTTAACATTAAGCCTAGCAACACGGTTAACTTACTTCCCGATGCTTTTAATACCGAGGCCATTCGTGAACGCTTTAGTGGCGCGCAGACAGTGCCTGTGGACCAGATCTCTGAAGCAGAAGTAGAGTCCATGTATTGGCTTATTCCGCCACTATTTGATTTATGCGCTCGTCTGCGTGAGCCTGGCAGTCAGCAGCACGGCACACTAAAATCTGAGGGCAGGGCGGCTTTGAAAAACGGCTTTTTACATGTGGTCGTGCCTCCAGATACCGATCCGGTATTAGAGAATGGCTCTTTATTAAAGGGACTGCGTGAGCGTGCTTGTCAAGATGGTGGTATCCACCTACATGTACTGGGTGCCTTAACAGCCGGATTAGCGGGTGAGCGCCCAGCCAATGTAGCTGGATTGCAGCGAGGGGGCTGTATCGCAGTCTCTAATGCAGGTAAGCCCTTTACCAATGATATGGTGATGCTACGCACGTTAGAGTACACCGCGACCTTTGGACTTAAAGTCTTTTTTTATCCCAATGAGCCAAGCCTAGCTGCAGGCGGCGTTGCTCACGAGGGTTATATTGCCTCGTACCATGGTCTGCAAGGTATCCCGTGGATTGCCGAAACAGTGGCACTATCTAAGCAGCTCTTGATGGTAGAGGAGACAGGTATCGCCGCACACTTTAGCCAACTGTCATGTAAGTCCTCAGTAGACTTGATGCGCTGGGCTAAGGGTAAGGGTCTACCAGTGACTTGTGATGTCGCTATGCATCAGTTGCACTTAACCGATGACAATATCGAAGGCTTTAACGCACTGGCCTATGTCCTCCCACCACTACGCAGTAATACTGATCAGCAAGCCCTACGTGATGGGCTAAAAGATGGGACAATTGACGCCATTTGTAGCCATCATGAGCCCCTGAATTTAACCGCTAAAAAAGCTCCCTTTGCAGAGACTACCCCAGGTATCTCAAACTTCGATACCTTTATGGCATTAGCTTGTGACTTAGTCAGAGATGGGGTATTGACTCCGCAGACACTGGTCGAAAAAATATGCTTAAACCCTGCTAAGATAGCAGGCGTGAATGCAGATTATGAGCGCATTGGCGGGGCAGTTGTGGTCGATCCTGACAAGGCATGGCAAGTTACCCCTGAAGCCATGTACTCACAAGGTAAGAATACGCCATTTATCGGACAAACGCTGAAAGGACGGGTGGTGGAGACAGTATTTGACTGATTTACTATCCAAGCACGCCAAAAAAATAGCCAGTCATGGTGGTCACGCCGAGGCGGCTACCATGTCAGCATCACCACACTCTGCCAGTGGCTCTATCAAGACAGTCGCTATCTATGAGGTGGTTAAAGGGATAGGGGCGTTACTTGCTGCTATTGCTCTATGGCTCTGGCACAGTGACCTCAAGACTTGGCTTCATAGCGCAGTACAACTATGGCAGCATTATTTTGACCGCTTCCTTATTGTTCAAGTCGATAATATGGTGGAAGTGGCACTAAAGGCTAGTGAGCACTGGCATATCTTTTTAGGACTGGTAATTGGCTATGCCAGTCTTCGCTTTATCGAGGCATATGGGTTATGGACCGACAAGACATGGGCTTATTGGTTTAGCGTCCTTGGCTATGGTATCTTTATCCCTGTAGAGCTGTATTACTTAATAGTGCGCCCTCTTGATGGCTTTAAAATAGCCATCTTTTTGCTTAATGTGGTTATTGTTATTGTGGTCTATCGTAATATGAAGCGAAAAGGTCTGATATAGTTGGCATTGGTGTGATGGGTCCGTTATATAGTTGTTTATTCTATAGATGTCTATAAAGAAAACGTCAGCTAAAAGAGGCATTAAGCGATCGCTTAGTGCCTCTTTTTTGATGAGTGCTTAAATTAAATACCTGAGTAGGTGATTAGTTGCTAAGAGTTTTATGACCACTTGGGTGAATGCTTTGGGCGACCTTGCCAATAGTAAGGCCTTGAACCAAGATAGAGAAAATGACGATCGCATAAGTCAGTGCGAGCAGGACGTCACGCTCATCGCCGCTTGGCAGCTGCAGTACCAAGGCGACGGAGATACCGCCGCGAAGCCCGCCCCAAGTCAGGACCTTCCACGCTCCTTTGGGCAGCTCGAGTTGTTGATTAAAGGTCTTGGTGGTAAGTCCAACTACGATAAAGCGTGCTGCTAAAGCAATAACAATGGCCAAAATCGCGGCAATAAATAAGTTCACTGAGTAGGCGATAATCACCACTTCAAGGCCAATTAATACAAATAAAATAGCGTTTAGAATCTCATCGATCAGCTCCCAGAATAGATCAACATAATGACGTGTCTGGTCACTCATGGCATAGGCTCGACCACGATTGCCTAACATCAGTCCCATCATTACCATGGCTAGTGGGCCTGATAGATGCCAATGGCTAGCCAGTGCGTAACCGCCCAATACTCCCGCTAGGGTCAGCAGTACCTCTTCTTGATAGCTATCGATGCTTTTGAGCAGGTAATATAAGATAGTACCTAAGACAAGACCGAAGAGAATACCGCCACCGGCTTCTACTGCCAGACTGTGACCAATAAACCCTGCAGATGGAATCTCACCACTGGCCAAGATGCCAAGTAAGATGACGAAGATAACAACGCCGATACCATCATTAAATAGTGACTCACCAGCAATGACGGTCTCTAGGCTCTTGGGCGCTCCAGCAGAGGCTAGAATGCCCATCACCGCGATAGGGTCAGTAGGCGAGATTAAGGCACCAAATAATAGACACCAGATAAATGATAAGTCGAACCCCAACCATGGTAATAGCAGATAAATGGCTGAGGCTATCAAAAAGGCAGACACAAGCGTACCTAAACAGGCCAAGATACCAATCGGCAGCTTATAGCGTCTTAGATCACCGATATTGACATGTAAAGCACCGGCAAAGAGCAGCATGGACAACATGCCATCTAACAATACTTCGGTAAAGTCGAGCTGATCTAGTAGACCGACTTCATAATCTACCAACTGATCAAAGCCTAATAAGCCCAAAAATATAGCAAGTATCGAAACTGCTAGGGATATAACCATGACACCGATAGTCGTTGGCAAGCCAATAAAGCGGTGATTAATGTAGGCGAGAAGCGCTGTAATGGTCAAAAATATGGCACCGACTTCAAGCACGGTTAGGCTAGCAGCATGTTGCATGTCTAAGGTCTCATAGTAATTAGGCAGTAAGAGTCAAGCGTGTTATTTAATGTCTTTCAGGGTTGTCTGCTTCAGTAATAATATTGCCAAGCTCTGAGCTGATTAACCGTGGCTTATCTCTTTTACGTTGGTGGATTTCTTCCTGCTGGTCATCGTCAGGGATCAGGATTTCGCGGTCATGGTTGTCCTTAACGCTATCTGCATTACGCTCAAAAGCTTCTACGTTATCCATACGCTCGCGTTTTAGCTCAAGAGGGTCTTGAGCAGTACTATCACTATCGTCAGCTCTATAGTCCGACTTTTTGCGTGGCTCACTATGGGCAAAGATGGTCGCTAAAGGCAGATCAAGCTCGCTTTTGGCATAGTTTTCGGTATGGATAAAGCGCCCAATTAGCAAGCTAAGCCAAGGCTGTATTGTATTTTCATCTATTTCCTCTAGCTCATCCTTGATAGGCAGCGGATAGGGTAGTGTCTTGTAAAAGTCCCATAAGGACATTTGATTGAGATCTCTTTTGAGCACATAGTCATCATCTTCAGTGGTGGTGATGAGATCGCTATCTTGAAGGTAATTTAGGTAGGTATACCACTTGGGAAGCTCTTTACGACCCAATACATCACGCAGTTCTTGCTCACTGACGCCTTCGCCTTGTTGATGATGGCTATAGACTAGATTAAGCATGTCTAGCAGGCTAAGCAGCGGATGACGAGGATAAACTTCCTTGGTCTCAAAGATGGTCAAAGTATAGCTTATCTCAACCCCAAGTAAGATGAGGTTCCATGACAGATAAATCCACAGTAAAAAAATCGGTAGCGCCGCAAATGCCCCATAGATGGCCTCGTAACTGGTAAAGTTGGTCATCACTACGCCAAAGGTTTGCTTTAGCAATTCAAAGACTACAGCGATGATAACCCCAGCGATGGCCGCGTTTTTGACAGGGACGCGCGCTTTAGGGATAAACCAGTACATACCGATAAAGCCGGCCATGGTCACGCCAATAGAGACTATCTGAACCCAAAAAGACCAGTCGATACCGTAGCCTGCGACTTGACGGTTTAAGAGACTGATACTTTGCACGGCACTAGAAGCAATAAATGCTGTACCAAGTACTAAAGGCCCTAAGGTGACAATCGTCCAATAACGCACAATGCTTTTGAAGCCACCGGAGCGGTCTTCAACACGCCAAATCTGGTTAAAGGCCTTCTCAACCGTGGTCAAGGTCATGATGGTGGTAATAAATAGCACCATGATACCGATGGCAGTGAGGTTGGTAGATTTTTCGGCAAAGTCATTGATATATTGACTGACTTGCACACTCGATTGCGGCAACAGATTGCTATAAATGACGTCATAAATCTGGGCGCGAACCGAGGCTAGTGCTGGTACTGATGATAGAATCATCAATAGCACTGTCAAAATGGGGACGATAGACAGCATCGTGGTATAGGTCAATGAAGCCGCTTTTTGCTGACAGTCATCTTCAAAGAAGTGACGCATTAAAAAGCGAATAAACTGAAACCAGCGATGGTTATAAAAAGGCAATTTTTTTAGTAGTTTAGTCATGGCTCTAAAGATTAAGTCGATAAAAAGTCATCGTAGTGTAGCAAAATTCACTTGAAGGTACTCACTCAATCAACACACTCGTGCAATTATTGTCATTGAAATTAAGTGATGAACCTTTGCAAGGTTGCTTATGGCTCGGCATAATAGCGATGGACCACATAACTTTTAAATTATAAGTCATCTTACTCTTAGTAATCGTATTAAAAGGAAACTTTATGAGCTCCTCTTCTTATATTTTAGTGCTCTATTACTCTGCTCATGGCACCACCAAAGAGATGGCTTACGCTATCGCTCAAGGTATCGAAGATGCGGGTATGACAGCGCGAATTCGTACGGTTCCGACAGTGGCAGCTGAGACTACGACAGTGAAACCTGCTATCCCTGAAGAGGGTGACTTATACTGTACGATGGACGATCTTAAAGACTGCTCAGGACTGGCACTTGGTAGCCCCACCCACTTTGGCAATATGGCCGCGCCTATGAAGTTCTTTTGGGATAATACGGTGACACTTTGGCTAGCAGGAAACTTACAAAACAAACCCGCCAGCGTCTTTACGGCCACCGGCTCTATGCACGGTGGGCAGGAGACGACTTTACTCACAATGATGCTACCGTTAATTCATCACGGTATGATGATTCTCGGTATTCCCTATTCAGAACCCGCATTGAACCGCACCAATCGTGGTGGTACACCGTATGGCGCATCCCATGTCAGTGGGGCGGCTCATGACCAACCAGTGACTGCTGATGAGCGTACCCTAGCCGTAGCTCAAGGTCAGAGATTAGCCATAGCAGCGCGCGCTATGGCGACAGCCAACTGGAAATAACATTTAGGAAACTATTGTCATGCAAGATGCTAGCAACTCGTCTGCCAAGGCTCAGGCCAGAGTAGACAGCAAGCCACAAAAGCCTATACTGCCAATATTACAGCGATTAAGGATGGTGTGGGTAAGTTGGTTTATTTATCGGCTGCTGGCACTACCGATATTGATATCCTTACTCAGTCCGCAGAACCCAGATATGCTCGGCGGTATAGCTTGGCAAGCTTTATGGCTTATTCCGGCCTTGCTGATGACTCCTGCTATCTGGCGTGGCCGCTCCCCGTATGTGCTACTGATTAGCAGTATGTTTACTTTGGTGTATTTAGGGGCTAGTGGGGTGGTGTTATTTGCCCGTGCTTACGCCGTAGAGTGGTCTGTACTTTGGGTTTACATCGTGGATGTGCTGCTATTGTTTCTTATTAACGGTTGGTTATTTATATTATTAAAACGGCTGCCATCAATGAATAAATCGTTAGGCTCCTAACCGAATAATCTGTGTTGCATCGCCAAATGAAAAAGCCCCGCTATCATTCATTAAGCGGGGCTTTTATGTCTAAGGGGGTTTTATTATGAAATCAATTAGCGAATCTTAGTCAGTTCTAAATCCATCTTTTTACCATCATTGACTTGCATCACTTTAACTGGGAGATAGTCTAGGCTTGGCGCTAACCAAAAACTGGTTGAGCGACTATTGTCATCGTGGATACGATCCACACGGACGGTATCAAAAGTGCCGGCCGGCACAGTAATTTTAGAGCTGCCAGACTTCTTAAATGGTGTCTTCTCAATCTTATCTTTTTTAGCCATATAATAATTGCCAGTGAATTTACCATTCAGTAAATCTTGACGAATCTGCACCTCAAGGCTCAGGTCGTCAAAGGCTTGCTGTGCCATGGATAGGGTGGTAGATTTGCCCTTATAAGAGCTGACCACTTGTTTTTTACTGGGAGCAAAGCTTAAGTTATGAGTACGACCAACGCCAAAGATTTTATAAGTGGTACTGGCGCTACTAGGTATCACGTTAGTACCTGACAAGCTAAAGCTACTATTTTGCGTCGCAGAAGCCACTCCTGCCACTCGAGCTTTTACGTTATATCTCCAAGAGTTGCCTGATTTAGTTAGCTGGCGAGTGGCGCTGCCTTTGTATTTGTTTTCAATGGTAAAGCTGTAGTCCGCTGAGGATGGCTGGATATTTTTGGCATTAGCAAGGGTAGGGGCAGTCATCGATAGGGCTCCTATCACAGCTGCGGCTGAAGCAGCTCTTAATACAGCTGTTGAAGTGTTGTTATTGAGAAATTTAGCAAATATGGTCATGGTAAATCCTTTTTTAATTTATTGAGCTCATCAGGTATTTAGCTGCGCTGATTGATAATTAACATAGGGGCAGCTAAAAGATGAGTAACTAAAAGGTATCACTGACAAATAACTACTGACACTATTAATGGTCATATTCTGTTACATTTTCAAGAGTGTGGCTAGATACCCTCTGTTGAGCGATGTTGCTAACCTTGCCAAGTAGTAACGTCCTGTGACTAATGACAGTACGCTACATATTATTAATAGACTCAATGTGTTGATGATAGATTGGCTAACAAATATGAATGTCAGCTAGAGTGACTATATGCTAAATATTAGCGTTCATTTACGGATGAGTTACCGATTAACGCGATAAATTAGAATTTTTATAAAAATTTACACAGCTGACCTTGAAGCCATTTGCTACTGCCCCCATTTTTGAGGGCAAGCCTAAGCTGCAATGGCAGTTATTTAATTCTAAAAATATTAACTGTTATTTGGATTAGGTCACTTAATTCAACTAAAACTTAATTTGGAGTCATATCGATGAATATTCGTCCTTTACATGACCGTATCGTTGTCCGCCGCGTGGAAGAAGAACAAAAAACTGCAGGCGGCATTTTATTGCCAGGATCGGCACAAGAAAAACCATCTCAAGGCGAGGTTCTCGCTGTTGGTAATGGTCAAATCAGTGACAGCGGTGAAGTCCGTGCCCTTGACGTCAAAGTCGGCGACAAAGTTTTATTTGGTCAATATGCTGGTCAAACTGTCAAAGTAGACGGCGAAGAGCTGCTCATCATGAAAGAGTCTGACGTACTAGGCGTACTAGAAGGCTAATGATGAGCTTCAGATGGCTGTTCAGCTGGCGCTAGTCAAGAGGCAGCTATCTAAAGCTGTAACTTAGTTTAGAACAATATTCAGTCCAACTAATAGAATTATTCATAATAAAACGGAGATTATTCTCATGGCAAAAGACGTAAAGTTTGGCATTAATGCCCGTAAACAAATGATGGATGGCGTCAACATCCTAGCAGACGCAGTAAAAGTTACTTTAGGCCCAAAAGGTCGTAACGTCGTCATCGACAAGTCATTCGGTGCACCGACC
This sequence comes from Psychrobacter pygoscelis, assembly GCF_004335015.1. Lineage (GTDB taxonomy): Bacteria > Pseudomonadota > Gammaproteobacteria > Pseudomonadales > Moraxellaceae > Psychrobacter > Psychrobacter pygoscelis. Next base: position 14,655 of record NZ_RQRU01000002.1, on the reverse strand, counting down.
ATCACTAAAGATGGCGTCTCTGTGGCCAAAGAGATTGAACTAGAAGACAAGTTTGAAAACATGGGCGCGCAGCTTGTTCGTGAAGTCGCGAGCAAAACCAATGACGTCGCTGGTGATGGTACAACTACTGCTACCGTATTGGCTCAGTCTATCTTGCAAGAGGGCATGAAGTCTGTTGCTGCTGGCATGAACCCAATGGATCTTAAGCGCGGTATCGACAAAGCCGTTCGCGCCGCTGTTGAGCAAATCCATCAGCTATCTACCCCTGCTAACGATTCAAAAGCGATCGCTCAAGTCGGCTCTATTTCTGCCAACTCAGACACTAAAATCGGTGAGCTGATCTCAGAAGCGATGGAAAAAGTCGGTAAGCAAGGCGTCATCACGGTAGAAGAAGGCTCAAGCTTTGAAGACACACTAGAAGTCGTCGAAGGTATGCAGTTCGATCGTGGCTACATCAGCCCATACTTCGCCAATAAGCAAGACAGCCTAACCGCTGAATTTGAAAACCCATTCATCTTGCTTGTTGACAAAAAAATCAGCAATATCCGTGAGATTGTGCCATTACTTGAGCAAGTGATGCAGCAAAGCAAGCCATTGCTAATCATTGCTGAAGACGTCGAAAACGAAGCGCTTGCGACTTTAGTCGTCAACAACATGCGCGGTGGCCTGAAAACTTGTGCGGTTAAAGCCCCTGGCTTTGGCGATCGTCGTAAAGCCATGCTTCAAGATATCGCAACCCTAACAGGTGGTACGGTTATCTCTGAAGAGATCGGCCTAAGCTTAGAGACTGCGACTATCGAGCAGCTCGGTACTGCTAAAAAAGTCACCGTCGGTAAAGAAAATACTGTCATTGTAGATGGTGCTGGGCAAAAAGCAGACATCGATGCACGCGTTGATTCAATCCGTCGTCAGATCGAAGAGTCTACCTCTGACTATGACAAAGAAAAGCTTCAAGAGCGTGTGGCTAAGCTTGCTGGCGGCGTGGCAGTCATCAAAGTTGGTGCAGCGACTGAAACTGAAATGAAAGAGAAGAAAGACCGTGTTGACGATGCATTGCACGCGACTCGAGCTGCTGTTGAAGAAGGTGTAGTCCCTGGTGGTGGTGTGGCTCTAGTTCGTGCTATGGCTGCATTGTCTGAGCTAACAGGTGACAATGACGACCAAAACGCCGGTATCAATATCCTTCGCCGTGCGATGGAAGCGCCGCTACGTCAGATCGTTACCAACTCTGGCGAAGAAGCTTCTGTGGTGGTGAATGAAGTGAAAAATGGCTCAGGTAACTATGGTTACAACGCAGCTTCTGGCGAATACGGCGATATGCTTGCTATGGGTATCCTTGACCCTGCAAAAGTTTCCCGTTCAGCCCTTGAGCATGCTGCCTCTGTCGCTGGTCTCATGCTGACTACTGAAGCCATGATTACTGACAAGCCTGAAAAAGATGACCCAATGGCTGGCATGGGCGGTGCCGGTGGTATGGGCGGCATGGGTGGTATGGGCGGCATGATGTAATGTCATGACATTACTGACCCCTTATGCTTTACTTAGTTAATGGCAGTATCAGCCCGCTAAAACAGCAATAATCTATAATTGCTATTTGTAGTTTGTAGATATTTGCCGGTAAGTAAGTCATAAAGTTCAGCTACTGCTAAGTCCGGTAGCTGACTTAGCTACAAAAACAAACCCCGATAAGCTTAGCTTATTGGGGTTTTTAATGATTATTCATTAATACTTAGGTAAGATATGTGATAAAACAAATGTTTAATGGTGTTAAAAATGAGTTTTATCGATAAATTGAAAGCCACTTGCCCTCATTGTCAGCACCAGTTTGTGCGGCTTGTCAGCCTTAAAACTATCAAATTCTGTCCCCAATGCCGGTTGAGCTTGTATAAAGCGCCTATAGTAAAAAACAGTTTGTTTTATCAAGACGACGTCCTAAATGGCGCCACCTTATTTATCGCTGTATATCTACTCCAGCAGGACAATAGCACGGCTTCGATGCTACTGATAGGCCTTGTTTTTGACGCGGTTATCTTACTGGTCGGGGTGACTTTGGCCTTGCTGATAGTCAAAAGGTTATTCTTTGATGATTTTACTTTTTTTGTCCGCCGTTATGAGCCAGGCGTGGATAAATTTGAAGAGGTAAAAAGGGACATAGGCAACTATGACGGAAATATCAGCTCAGCCAACAATAAAGTAGTGAGCTGTCTGTCCTGTCATTCGCAGCGATTACAAGTTACCCGTTGGCGACCATTGCCAATGACTAACAAAACGTCACGTAGTGCTCTAACGCCAAGCCAAGATGCTGACAATATTAAGTCGTATTTAAGGTGCCTTCACTGTCATACACACTATCAAATCTATGATCGGCAGACGCCTGTGTATTATTCAGTTTGCTGGTATATTCCTGCCTTACTTTTATATGGTATATCGCTATTTAACATTGATAGGCTAATCTTTAGTCGCTTGAGCTTAGACTTACCCGAGCATGACCAGTATCTATTGATAGCTTGTCTGATAGGTTTGGCTGCCTATTTTATTATCGTGGCCTTCAATTACCATCAGCAAGATAGAGTAAATAACCTTAAGCTGGTTAAAGATAGCAAGACAGCACAATGACCGATCGTTTAGTCAAATATGAGTAGTGATTTGTTATAGACTGCTATAGATAGCGGCGCTTCAAGGAATAGTATGAAAAAGGCGGCCTTTACAGAGACCACCTGATATTGTTAGTTATCTTACACTTATCCCGATAGTGTTGGTTGAATGCTACTGATCCGCCTCATCACGGCGAAACGTCCAAGTCTTATCATCGGATGCTTCTGCACAATAGTAATAACCATCCAAATTAAACTTTTTTAGCTCCTCAGCATCAGTCAGTTTATTATCTGCCGCATATTTCACCATCAAGCCGCGCGCTTTTTTGGCATAGAAGCTAATCACTTTATACTTGCCATTCTTCTCATCTTCAAAGCGCGGGGTAATAATATCCGCGTTTAGCGCTTTTTTCTTTACTGCTTTAAAGTACTCGTTTGAGGCCAAGTTAACTAATATTTTATCATCATTATCCGCCATTCTTGCGTTAATCATTTTAGCAATCTGTTCGCCCCAAAATTCATAGAGGTTGTCGCCTTGTGAATTCTTGAGCTTAGTGCCCATCTCTAGACGATACGGTTGAATTAAATCTAGTGGTTTTAGCACGCCGTAAAGACCTGACAAGATACCTAGATGCTCATTGACATAGATTGCCGTGTCTTTGTCCATGCCATACATACCAAGGCCTGTGTAAACATCACCGTCAAACAGATAACCGGCCGGCTTGGCATTATCGTCGGTAAACGGCTGCTCATTACTCCAAGACCAGTCTTGATTGCGCTTGGCGTTAAGCTGCGCTAGCTCATCCGATATCCCCATCAGCTCTTGTAAGTCCACTGGTTCACAAGATTTCAATATTTTCATTAAGTCCTGAGATTGCTGTATAAGTTCGGGCTGACTGTAATAGTTTCCGATATTCACAGGTACATCATCGGTCTCGTTGAGGCTTTTGGCAGGAGAGAGTACAAAGTACATAAGTTATCCTTTTTATAGGTTACGAAGGTTGATGACAACAATTCTAAAAAGAGCAAAGTACTGTTTATGACAGTTGGCAGTGATGACTAGAGTATGGAGATTGTTTCATTGAATTTATACGATGAAGTATAACTAAGTCATAGATGTCATGCATCTGCGTCTCATTAAAGAATACAGTTGAAATTTCCTATTAATATTCTGAGCGATATAGTCAACCATTATTCGCGAATCTGAGATTACTGTAGAGAGTTATAAAGTATTAGCACGAGGTTTAAGTGGTCTATTTTTCATCATAAAAGCTGTCTATTGCTGATCATAAAAGAGGTCTAGTTTTAATAATAAAATAAGAAAAAATATATCAATATATCAATTATTTGTACCGATAACGTCAACTTTTCTATCATTTATATTACTTATCAGTCATAAATTATCGCTGATTAATTCCAAACGCTGTTACTATAATAAATAACAGTGATGGCATTCTTTTAGTCATTTATTATATTTATAGCCTTTGGTTTTGCTATATGTGACCAAAGGTTTTTTAGCGAGAAATTATCGTCAGCTATAAGTAGCCATAAGGGTTGCGCTTGATCATGACGATCTATAGCAATGACACACTAAGCAGCAGAGTAATCGAACAGGTATGTTCTGATTCATTAATACTGCCACTGAACTTACCAAAATAATGTCAAAACAAGTAAGGAGACTGTATGAAAATCGGCGTTATAAGTGTCACAGCCGCCCATGAAAAACGAGTGGCTTTGACTCCAGATGGGGTAAAAAAGCTAAAAAAGCTCGGATTTGAGATTATTGTGCAGTCAGGTGCTGGCAAGGAAGCCTATTACACCGATATGGCCTACGAGAAAGCAGGCGCTTCAACAGCCGCAACTGACTCAGAGGTGCTCGCACAAGCAGACATTATCACTGTGGTTCACGATCTGAGTGCTGAGCAGATAGGTCAATTGGCAGCGGGTACAGTAGTTATTGGCATGTTAGACCCTTACCGCAATGAGCAGCTAGAGAGCTACGCCAGTCAAGGGATTACGACATTTGCTATGGAGCTACTGCCACGGACGTTATCACGCGCTCAAAATATGGATGTTTTGTCCTCACAAGCCAACCTTGCAGGCTACAAAGCAGTGTTGTTGGCTGCCAACGAATATGTCCGGCCTTTTCCTATGTTTATGACTTCAGCAGGAACGGTAAAACCCGCTAAGGTCGTCATCTTAGGTGTTGGTGTCGCAGGGCTTCAAGCGATTGCGACTGCTAAGCGCTTGGGAGCAGTGGTTGAAGCTAGCGATCTTCGGCCGTCAGTCAAAGATCAGGTAGAGTCCGTTGGCGGAAAATGGCTTGATGTGCCAATGACTGAGGAAGAAAAAGCCAAAGCCAAAGCGACGGGGGGCTATGCTTGGACGCCGTCTGAGCAGTACATGAAAGACCAAGCCATCGTAGTAGATAAGGCCGTATCCAATGCCGATATCGTCATCACCACTGCCCAGATACCGGGCCGTAACGCGCCAAGACTGATTCATCAGGCCACGATTGACAAAATGAAAGCAGGCTCAGTGATCATTGATATGGCAGCGAGCACAGGTGGTAACGTCGAAGGCTGCATCTGCGGCGAGACCATCATGACGGATAACGGCGTTCGAATCATTGGTGCGGCCAATATCCCCGCCATGCTCGCCGCCCAGTCCTCCGACCTCTATGCCAATAATCTCGTAAATTTTATAAAAACGTTAGTAGACGCAGATAGTGCGGCTGCTGCTGGCACAAGAAAACTTGCAATAAACATGGACGATGAAATTCAAGGTGCGCTTGCCGTAACTCATAACAGCCAGGTAAGGCTACAAAAACGCTAGCTGAGCAGTTAGTTTCAAACTGCTGGCAAGCAAAATTGCACATTTTAAAGTTATATATTACGAGGCTATAAACCAAGAAGCCTACGAATTTAGGAGAACAAGATGATAGCCACTGTCTTAGCCGTCGCTGCTATGGCTGCCGACGGCGCAGTCGCCGCCACGCCATTTGTGGCGATTTTTACGATATTTATACTGGCGATATTCGTCGGTTATTACGTCGTCTGGGGCGTGACCCCAGCGCTACATACCCCGCTTATGGCGGTGACCAATGCCTTGTCGAGTATTGTCATCGTCGGGGCGATGCTACAGACCGTTTATATTGGCGGTGAGCAGATTACGGCCACTAGCTTACTAGGTGCCTTTGCTGTGTTTCTCGCCAGTATTAATATCTTCGGTGGCTTTGCAGTGACTGAGCGGATGCTAGCAATGTTTAAACCCAAAGACAAAAAAGTCAAAGCCGTTACGGATGCCTCAGTGAAGTCTGGAGGTGACGTATGAATGATGTCACTTATATGAATTGGATTGCCGCACACGCTGATTGGTTTTATCTAGTTGGGGCGATTTTATTTGTCCTAACCTTACGCGGATTATCTAGTCCGAAGACCGCCATTCGTGGTAACCGCTTTGGTATGGCGGCCATGGCCATTGCCGTTGTCACTACGTTTTTCTTAGCAGAAGGACCAGTATTATGGCTGATTATTGGGGCTATGGTACTAGGCGCGCTAGTCGGTATGTGGCGCGCTAGAACTGTGGCGATGACCCAGATGCCAGAGACAGTCGCCTTGATGCACTCTTTCGTCGGATTATCCGCAGTTGCCATTGCTCTGGCCACGGTGCTGCACGTTGAGCAAGAGCATAGTGCTATCGCCCGAATTGAGCTGTTCATCGGTTGCTTTATCGGAGCGATAACCTTTTCAGCCTCTGTGTTTGCCTTCGGAAAATTGGCGGCCAAAAAATGGGCAAAAACTATAAGTGGTGGCTGGGTCAAACCTGTTCAAGCTCTGCTCTTTTTGGCGATGATAGGCTTCGGTGCGCTATATTTTGCTACTGACTCCCTGCCTGCTTTTTATGCGATGACCGCTTTAGCAGTGATATTTGGCTGGTTCTGGATCGCCCCTATTGGCGGCGGCGATATGCCAGTAGTGGTATCACTGTTGAATTCCTTCTCGGGTTGGGCGGCGGCAGGTATTGGCTTCACCTTAGGTAACTCCATGCTGATTATCGCCGGCTCGCTCGTGGGCTCATCCGGTGCGATTTTGTCTTACATCATGTGTAAAGCGATGAACCGCTCACTATTGAATGTCTTGTTCGGTGGTATGGGAACAGCAGCGGTAGTCGCTGGCGACGACGACGGCGCGCCAAAGAACTATAAGTCAGGCTCCCCTGAAGATGCAGGCTTCTTAATGTCCAACTCTAGCGATGTGATTATCGTACCTGGCTATGGTATGGCACAGGGCCGCGCCCAGAATGCAGTCAAAGAGCTGTATGACATGCTAAAAGAAGAGGGTGTTAATGTTCGTTTTGCCATTCATCCTGTAGCAGGGCGGATGCCGGGTCACATGAACGTCTTACTTGCCGAAGCAGATGTACCTTACGATGATATTATCGAAATGGATGAAATCAACTCTGACTTTGCCAGTACGGATGTGGTGTTGGTTATCGGTGCTAATGACGTCGTCAACCCCTCAGCGAAGGATGATACTGGCTCACCAATCTATGGTATGCCGATTTTAGAGGTCTCCAAAGCGCAGACGGTCATGGTAATCAAGCGCTCGATGAGTACCGGTTATGCGGGTCTGGATAATCCATTATTTTATATGGATAAGACCATGATGATATTTGGTGATGCTAAGAAGATGGTCGAAGAGATGGTGCGTACCGTCAGCGATTCGGGTCACTAAGACTGCCTGATTTTATCTTAAGTCAAGACGGCTTCGGTCGTCTTTTTGCCCTCTGGCATTTTTTGCGCTCCAGTACATTTTTGCTTTCTAACATGATAGTCCTAGTCGCTTTTTCTCGTTACAGCTTAGAAGCTTACGCTCACTACAAAACTTATTAAAATACGTTGAATTCTTAATCGTTGAGATATATTTATGAACATGCTCATTCGTTTTTTTATTATGATGGCATTACTGAAGTCGCAGTTAAAACAGCAAGAGCAAAGCCGATCTATTGACCAAGAGCAGTTATTCGCGCCCATTGAACGTCAATATCGTATCTTGCCGCATGACATGGGCTTTCGCAATCATTTGCCCAACTATCGCTACCTGTCTTTTATTGAGCTAAATATCACCAGCTGGTTGACCCAGTTGAGTCATCATAAAGGGATAAGTGGCCTGATGTGGATCATCTCTATGCAAGAGGTCGTCTATCTAAAAGAGGTAAAACTCTTAGATAAGCTACAAGTAAAAAGTAAACTTGAGGGCTGGGATGAGAAATACGGCTATTTTCAGCATTACTTTTTTGTCAAAAATACGCTGATGGCGATTGGGATGACTAAGTTTATACTGATTGATAAGTCTGGGAAGCAGTCGCCTGAGGTGTTAGACATGCAGGACACTCATATCAGCCCAGTCATTGAAACGTGGAATCAGCATCAAACTGCGATAAAATCGCAATAGCAACTGCTGCCCAATTGAGCTAAGAGTGAGGAGCAACTATCTCAAACTAAGAAAGTTTGCTACGATAAGTCATTAAGTCAAAAATATAATCTTTAATTGCAAGGAAACATTCATGACCCCGCAACCATTAAAATGGACCGACAGCTTAGATATCGCCATCGAACTGAGTGAAAAATTCCCTGATACAGACCCACGTTATATCCGATTTACTGATTTGCACCGCTGGGTGACTGAGCTAGAAGGCTTTGCTGATGATCCTAATAAATCCAACGAAGGTATCTTAGAGTCGATTCAAATGAACTGGATTGACGAGGCGGACTAACTCTTATTTCTGAAATGTCATACGAGAACGCTACGAGAGATACCAACACGAAATTCACCACTAGGAAGAATAAGATGAAGGTAGACAATAGTATGACAGTTGAATCATGTACTCTAATCACAGAAACTATTTGCCAAGGTATTAGCGTACGCACGACCAATCACGATGAGCTAAGTCCGCAGAGCGCTAAGATTGGTAGTCTTTGGCAGCATTTCTATCAGAATCATTTTAATAGATTGAAGCCGAATAGTGATCTTTATGGTATTTACCATAACTATGAAAGCGATGCACTTGGGGCGTTTGATGTCACTGCCAGCTGGCGAGTCAATGACTATCAAGGCGATGTTACAGCCATTGATAATCTCGAAACGGTGATTATTCCTACTGGGAAATATCTGATATTTTCAGAAAGCGGCGAGATGCCAGGGGCGGTTATTAACGCTTGGCAAGCCGTTTGGCGATACTTCAATGAGTTAGATTGCCGCTTCGAGCGGCGCTATGACGTTGACTTTGAACACTACGTCAATGAGTCCCAAGTGGATATCTATATCGGGGTAAATTAATCTTTTGGTTGCTCTCTAACTAAGGTCTTGTTACCGTTCTGATTAAAAAAATAAAGGAAAAATTAGACCAAGATGGCAGCTGTAAGCATCACTTATTAGATTAATATGCCCATTACTCCTGAGCAGTTTATTGAACTATTAAACAAGTGCAGTTTGGGCGCATCTGATTGCAGAAGAAGTGGGAGAGGGACAGGTGTTAATCGGTGTGGCGCGCTGCGTCACCGACTCTGCCTAATAGATATGGACTTCAAAGAAAAATGAGAAATTCAGTTAGGATGCAGGTCTAAATAGGCCTCTTCAGAAATCTTCGATTTAACATCTATTAATACCTACAGGTTTGATATTTACGGGTTTGAGCAAGGATAGCTTGTCATTAATTGTTATAATATCTGTGACCAGTAGTCATTAAACCCAGCAAAGATTAAGAATAGTTCCTGCTATATTTAATGATAAATAAAAAGCGCTAAAAGCTGAATAGCGCTTTTTAAGTTAAGAAAGTTTCTTTAATAAGCGCTTTATCTTAACAATAAGCCCTCAAGCATCTTCTCGTAAATCTGCGCCAACTTACCGATATCATCCACTTCTACCTTTTCATCAACCTGATGAATCGTCGCATTGCGCACGCCTAGCTCAACCACTTGCGCACCCGTTGGCGCGATAAAGCGACCGTCAGACGTACCACCAGAGGTCGATAGCGTGGTATCAATACCTGTTACTTCTTTGATCGCATGTTGGCAGGCGGAGACAAGTTTGTCCTCAGCGGTTAAGAAAGGATTGCCAGAGAGTTTCCACTCAATCTCATAACTAGCGCCACTATCCTTAAAGTGCTTGTCTAATATTGCATGCGTCTTAGCACGTAGCTCTTCTTCAGTAGTCTCAGTCGAGAAACGAAAGTTAAATACCACCTCTACTGTCTCGGGGATGACGTTATTAGCGCCTGTACCGCCATTAATATTAGAGATTTGCATGGAGGTAGCAGGGAAGTAGTCATTGCCATTGTCCCACTTCGCGTTGACAAATTCATTTAGGGCGGGCATGAGCGCATGGATGGGGTTGACCGCCAGATGCGGATAGGCGACATGACCTTGCTTCCCTGTGACTGTTAACACGCCACCAAGTGAACCCCGGCGGCCATTTTTGATAATATCGCCTAAGGTATCGGTACTCGATGGTTCACCGACGAGGCAATAGGTTATTTTTTCATTGCGTGTCTCTAAAGTCTCGATGACCTTTACCGTACCATTTACTGACGGGCCTTCTTCATCAGAGGTAATAAGTAGGGCAATTGAGCCCTGGTGGTCAGGATGATTGGCGACGAAACTTTCTGTAGCAACAGTAAAGGCTGCGATGGCAGTTTTCATATCTGCCGCTCCGCGCCCCCAAAGGAAACCATCTTTAATGGTTGGCTCAAATGGCGGGTAGCTCCAGTTTGCCACATTACCCGTCGGCACTACATCGGTATGACCAGCGAAGCAGACCACAGGGTCGGCGCTACCACGGCGCGCCCATAAGTTTTTTACTTGGGCATCACGACCTGTCGCTTCTTTATCACCGAAGTAGATAAACTCACAGTCAAAGCCAACTGTCTTTAAACGCTCAGCTAAGACATCTTGGCAACCGGAGTCATCAGGTGTCACAGAGTCGCGGCGCATCAGCTCTATGCTTAAATCCAAGGTAGCTTGCTGATGGTTTACGCCAGCATTATCAATATCAATGTTATCGGTATTAGCGTTACTATTATTAGGGGTCATTATTACCTCAAAAGAAAAGCGAAATTAATATAGAGTTCAGTCGCTAGTAGAGGCGGCTGAAAAGGTGAAGCGATGTAAAATTTTAAGCGACCAGTCTGACTGGATCATCACGCCTTAGCCATGTCGCAATAGAGTAGCGTTGCCGATGGGCAATTTCGACTTGATGCTGCAGGTTGCTATCGAATACGACCAACCGATTGGCCTTAGGTATAATTTTGTGCTCATTGCCATGATTATCTACTATGGCCAGCTCGCCGCCATCGGTTTGGCGCCAATCATCGTTGAGATAAAACACGGCTGATACCACGCGCTCATCACGACCGTTTGGGTTATCGGTGTGCCACTGATAACCAAAGCCAGGTGGGTAGCAAGCATAGTGTGCCTCGCTGTGGCGAATACCAGCAAATAGGGTGCGATTAAGCCACAGTGCCAGTGCTTCAATACTTTGCAAATAGTAAAATCCTGCAAAGAAATTATCCCCAATCCAGCGAATCCTGTCACCACGAATATCTGGCTGCCGAACCCCTTCCGCCAGTTTGGCATCTCGATAGTTGACAAAGCCACTTTCGGCTTGTAGTGCTAATAACGCGGTATTAGAAAATAATGCATCTAAAACCACAAAACCATCTCTAGTGAAACTATCAAGCGCATCATCATTAAAATACAGTGACCAGTCTATCTCAAACTCTGACTGATTGAGCACCGCTTGCGTGGCCTGAGCTGCTATCGGTCTATCCTGATCTAACAAATCTGGCGTTAGTGGCGGCGGATTATGAGTACCGATAGGAGCAGACGCCAGATTATCTGATAAGGTCAATTCATTAGATCGTTGCGACATCTCGGCTATTCCTTAGGTAAGGTCTCGCGACTTTATATAGATAGTGTAACTAGCACCTTGTCTTAAGTACCGACTGTGATAAGTACAAGGTGAGTATAATATAAAGAAGTATTGGGCTGATGATTATTCTTGCAATAACCAGCCGTGACTAAGTGCTAACTTCGAGTCAGTATAGCTTTTATCCGAATGTTAAATAGGTCGTTAGCATGTAAAAATTGTGCATTGCCGTGTTAAAGCTGCTTATTTTTTACGCGCTTATGCTACCATAGAAGCCATTTTTATTAACGATGCAATAATTACCATGAATTATAAACACGCTTATCACGCTGGCAATTTTGCCGACGTCGTCAAACACATACTGCTGGTTCAATTGCTGAATCAGCTTAGCCAAAAGGGCAAACCCTTTTACGCGTTAGATGCTTATGCTGGGCGCGGATTATATTCTTTGACAAGCGAAGAAGCGCGCAAGACCAAAGAGGCAGAAGGCGGCGTTCAAGCGCTACTAGATGCTGATATGAGCACTGCACCAGAGGCCGTTCAGCAGTACCTTAATGACCTTAAGCTGGCGCGCAAGACCTATGATAAGCATGTCTATCCAGGGTCACCTTGGTGGATAGCCCATCATGTAGAGAGCCATCCGGATGCTGGTATCCGTGCTGAAGCTTTCGAGGCCAAAGCTAGTGAGTACGATGCCCTAAACTATCAGCTGTATCAGCTGCCCATCGGCATTCACCATCGTGATGCTTTTGAGGGTATCCGCGGCGTCATTCCACCGGCGGAGCGCCGTGGGCTAGTACTAATAGATCCACCATTTGAGCAAGAGCATAAAGACTTTAGCCGTCTTGTCGATCTGCTAGCAGTAAACTATGACAAATGGCCGCAAGGTATCTATGCACTTTGGTACCCTCTCAAGAATATCGATGCTGTCGAGCTGTTCCATAAAAAAATGAAGCGTACCGGTATCAAGCGTCAGCTTGTCTGTGAGCTGAATATCTATCCTAACGATGTGGCTGTCGGTCTAAACGGCACAGGGATGCTTATTATTAATCCGCCTTGGCAGTTTGACAATAAGGCGCGTGAGATTCTGCGCTTCATTCAGCCCTATCTAAAAGTGGCTGATGCACCAGAGCTAAGCCCTGATAGTGCCACTAATGTACGTTGGTTAGTAGGAGAGTAGTTATGTCGTCGATGTCATCCCAGTCACCCAAACCGTCTGTTAACCCTGAGACTGACAGCGTAACTGCTCATGCTGCGCCCCCTTATGTCGACGACAGCTTGGGTGATAGTGAGCATAATCTTATGCTTGCAGACAACGACGACTATGATGGTCTTACTTTTGAAGTTATCGAAACAGAAGTCACAGATGGCACTCCGGTCGTCAGTCGTGGCGTTTACCTTGCGCCCAACCTTATTACTACCATGTCATTATTGTCTGGCTTTTTCTCCATCCTAGCCAGTACCCAAGGCGACTTCTACAAGGCTTCGTTAGCGATATTTCTATCGGCAATTTTGGATGGTGCCGATGGCCGTGTGGCGCGAATGCTCAATGCCCAAAGTCCATTTGGCGAGCAGTATGACTCTTTAGCCGACTTACTTGCCTTCGGTATTGCGCCTGCCATCTTGATTTATAGTTTTGCCCTTGTACCATTGAGCCGTATTGGCATTGCCTGCGCCTTTGTCTTCACTGCCTGTGCAGCATTTCGTCTGGCTCGGTTTAATGTGCAGATTGGCGTGGTGGATAAGAAATACTTTGTTGGTCTGGCTAGCCCGTTGGCGGCTATCTTAGTTACTAGCGCGGTCATGGTGGCGCTCGATCACAATCAGTGGCTCGGCATCTACGATACCCATGTGATGATAGCTTGCGCTATTTGGGTCGTGGTTTGTGGCCTACTAATGGTGAGTAACATCAAGTACTACAGCTTTAAAGAGTTTGATAAAAAGAAAGTTCCTTTTGTGGCGCTCATTATTGGTGTACTGGTGATGGGTATTGTGCTATATGACATCCCTGTTGGTATCCTTGCGATCGGTATTATCTATGCGCTATCGGGAATATTCTCTACGCTTAGAGCCAAATTGAAGCACTAGGGACGTGAGACAAAGACATCATATAAGTGCGATGCAGCCAGCTCGACGCAAAAAAGCCAACTAATTTAGCAGATTAATAACTTAGACTTTTTACAACGTTACCTATCGCCCCAATCTCTATCATCTATTAATTTATAAACCAGCCGTTATCCTCTGATAGCGGTTTTTTTGTAGCCAATCCCGCTATCCGCTTGTATCTCCTCAGCTAGGCGGAGCGAGGTCACGGTTTGAGCCGTTCCTGTTACCTCGAGACCATCTCAAAACCTAGACCTCGCAATCCGCCTAGCCGAGCAGGATACCGCTGCTATCGGGGCTAAGAAGCCTTGTTTGCCGTAAGTTCTATTATTTAATCAAGTAAGTGTTGGGTATCAGACTTTTAGAAAATCCCCGTTAAGGCTAATTTAAAAAATAGCTCTCTTGCACTCGGAGCAAAGCAGTGCTTTGCTTTAGTCCTCGTTCAGGGCTAAACCGCACTCCAAGGTGACCATCAAACACTAATAACCGCTAAAAATTCCTATTTAAAGGAATTTTCCTTGCGAGCCTAAAATTGCAGTGCAATTTTTATACGGCTCTCATATCGGGGCTAAAAAGCCTTGTTTGCCGTAAGTTCTATTACTTAATCAATTAAGTGTTGGGTATCAGACTTTTAGAAAATCCCCTTTAAGGCTAATTTAAAAAATAGCTCTCTTGCTAGCACTGCGAGCATCGCTCTTTGTCTTGCTGCGCTAAAATAAGCCACTGAACTATTTATTAACGCTCTTTAGGAGCAAAGTAGTGCTCTAGTCCTCGCTCAGGACTAAACCGCACCCAAAGCACCAAAGATCTAACTAATTTGAAACAAACTTAAAAAAGTTCTTGACGGTGAATATAAACCGTATATAATACGCCACCTATCGAGAGGGAAGCGAGTCGAAGGTTGGCCGAATGGGTTAATTTTGAGGCAAGCGAAGTGAGGAATTTGAGGGGTTGGTGATAACCAAGCTTTTCAAATAAATCAAAAAACTTCTTGACAGATAAAATAAAGCGTCTATAATACGCACCTCATC
>NZ_RQRU01000029.1 GCF_004335015.1 Psychrobacter pygoscelis | reverse complement strand
GGTGAAGAGTTACTGCAAACTAACACTAGTGCCAGTCACATTATGGCGCAAGTGGACGTCAGTGACACCATGCGAGTTGGTGATGCGTTTATGCCAATGCACTGGAGTGACGCGTTTGCCAGTCTGGATGCACCAGAATTTTACCTACTGACTGCATGCGAGCTGGCGTAACACGAATGGCAGAGTTCTTAAGTTCAGGTTGGCTAGAATGAGGATCGACAACGGTAGGAATAACAGAACCA
>NZ_RQRU01000028.1 GCF_004335015.1 Psychrobacter pygoscelis | reverse complement strand
CAGGAATCAGCTCATTAAGAGCACGAGGTTCAATCACCGCGCCAGATAAGATATGAGCACCAAACTCCGAGCCTTTTTCGACCACACAGACCATAAACTCATCATTGCCCGCTTCAATAGCCAGTTGCCGCAACCGAAGATCGCGTTTATATGCTGAACTCTGCCAAAAAATCTACGCGACTTCCAGATGCTATCATTCCTACCAGTATGCACAATGATGGCAACTATATTGTCTCACTAGGTAATGTTGTGC
>NZ_RQRU01000027.1 GCF_004335015.1 Psychrobacter pygoscelis | reverse complement strand
CGACACTACCGCGCCAACTGCCCCAGTTATTGGCTTTGAAAGCACCGGTGCTGACGACGTTTATAACAGCGAAGAGGTGGGTGAAGATAGTACCATCACCGCCACCGTTACCGTCCCTGAAGGCACCAAGGTTGGTGACACGCTAACAGTTAACGGTGAAGTCGCCCCCGTGACCCAAGCAATCATCGACGACGGAGTTGCCATTGAGATTGCCCCGGGCACTGAGGTTAGCGCTAGCGTCACTGACGCCGCCG
>NZ_RQRU01000026.1 GCF_004335015.1 Psychrobacter pygoscelis | reverse complement strand
CGTCGATGATTGCTTGGGTCACGGGGGCGACTTCACCGTTAACTGTTAGCGTGTCACCAACCTTGGTGCCTTCAGGGACGGTAACGGTGGCGGTGATGGTACTATCTTCACCCACCTCTTCGCTGTTGTAAACGTCGTCAGCACCGGTGCTTTCAAAGCCAATAACTGGGGCAGTTGGCGCTATGGTGTCTGCTTGGGGCGCTCTGTCAGTAGCGTTAGGACTGGGGTTACCGGCGGCGTCAGTGACGCTAGCGC
>NZ_RQRU01000025.1 GCF_004335015.1 Psychrobacter pygoscelis | reverse complement strand
TCAAGGATTAGCCAACAACGCCACAGACAGTGCGCCAGTGGTTTACACCACCGAAGATGGCACTCAAGTCTATAAATCAGGCAACACCTTCTATACCGATGCCGCAAGAACGGCAGGCAATGAAGTGAATACTGATCAGACGCCTATTATTACCAGCGTTCAAAGCGCAGATGGCAGCACCACAAAAGCGACCAAGCTGAGCAACGTCGCAGCAGGCACCAAAGCCACAGACGCGGTGAATAAAGGTCAGCTAGA
>NZ_RQRU01000024.1 GCF_004335015.1 Psychrobacter pygoscelis | reverse complement strand
TCAGTGACGCTAGCGCTAACCTCAGTGCCCGGGGCAATCTCAATGGCAACTCCGTCGTCGATGATTGCTTGGGTCACGGGGGCGACTTCACCGTTAACTGTTAGCGTGTCACCAACCTCAGTGCCTTCAGGGACGGTAACGGTGGCGGTGATGGTACTATCTTCACCCACCTCTTCGCTGTTATAAACGTCGTCAGCACCGGTGCTTTCAAAGCCAATAACTGGGGCAGTTGGCGCTATGGTGTCTGCTTGGGGCGCTCTGTCAGTA
>NZ_RQRU01000023.1 GCF_004335015.1 Psychrobacter pygoscelis | reverse complement strand
CCAAGGTAAGTTATATCTGCTAATTAAGATAAAATAATTATTTGTCTTAGTTAGCGAGCCATCCAGTATATCATGTTTTTAATATCTGTCAAGCTTTTTATTTCAATCTTTTTAATTCGTTTCATCAAGTTATCTAACTTCTAATCCTAATGATTAGCCCTTAGCTTGTCCCGATGAGGTGCGTATTATAGACGCTTTATTTTATCTGTCAAGAAGTTTTTTGATTTATTTGAAAAGCTTGGTTATCACCAACCCCTCAAATTCCTCACTTCGCTTGCCTCAAAATTAACCCATTCGGC
>NZ_RQRU01000022.1 GCF_004335015.1 Psychrobacter pygoscelis | reverse complement strand
AGCGTGCTTAGATAGTTAGTCCTAACTTTTGCTCCCGACTTATAACCTGTCAGTAAGAAGGATGACTTACCACCGCCGCAGAGTACTGAAGCTACAATAACAATTATCTAACAGCGGGAACATCCAAATCTTGCAAGGTCTCAGTAGACTCTTGCTGCTGCATGACTTTATCATAAGTCCGCGTGTTTTTAATTTTTAACACTTCGAAGGGCAAGCCTTCATTATTGAGGGTTAACTATAGCCAAAGACAACTTTCTTGCGAGCGTTTAGTTATCTTAACGTCCGTCAAATCAGTTAGTTGATGGTAATCAAGGGCCTTTGCGTCGGCCAATTCATATTCATCAAAGACCACAAATCCTGCGGCGGTGCTGTTATCACCTGCAAAGGCAATCGCTGAGCTGTGATTAAATTAA
>NZ_RQRU01000021.1 GCF_004335015.1 Psychrobacter pygoscelis | reverse complement strand
ATTTCACAAGATAATTTCAATACACTTTCTAAAGAAGCTGCTATTTTAAATTCAGATTTAGTGGAATATATTTCGGCAAGAAATAATAGTTTGATTCCTATAACTTTAGGCGCTTCGTTGTCTTTTTTAAATCATGCCGATATAAATGTTGAGAATTATGAATTCGAAGGACTAAAAATTAGTGGCATCAAGCCAAAAGCAAACCTAGTTTCTACTGCTTACCTTTATATGAACGCACCATATCTTTGGGGTGGAAAAACACCATTTGGAATTGATTGCTCAGGATTTACACAAATGGTTTATAAGCTTAATGGATATAAATTACTGCGTGATGCATCGCAACAATCCAGTCAAGGTGAAGTTTTAAGTTTTATTGAAGAAAGTGAACCAGGAGACTTAGCGTTCTTCGATAATGA
>NZ_RQRU01000020.1 GCF_004335015.1 Psychrobacter pygoscelis | reverse complement strand
ACCCAGGCTCTGAATGCCGCCCGTGGTCGCCTACTGTCCCGCATTGGCCAGGACTCGGTGACCCGTGCCAAGGAGATGGACAAGAGGATCAAGGCAGATAACAGGTCGCTCCTCTTCGAGACCAAGTACGCACAGCGGATGTCAGGCGATAACGTCTCGACCGACTGGCGCACCTTCGAGACCGACGAGAACACCGGGGGCTTCAAGGAGGAGGATGCGGCCAACTTCGCAATGAAGAAGCTCGCTGAGCTGGACCGTATGAGTCTCACGGAAGCTGAGCGCGACCGGCAGAAGCTCAACTACCTCCGGGCTGACTTCGCAGACGGCCCCTTCCGCAAGCACTTCCAGACCCTCACGGCTGACGCTGTGGCTCAGTACAAGGGGTTGGTGGCGGCTGACTCGGCAGAGGTCAACGATGA
>NZ_RQRU01000001.1 GCF_004335015.1 Psychrobacter pygoscelis | reverse complement strand
CCCTTTGCTGACGACAATAGCACGATGGAACCACCTGATCCCTTCCCGAACTCAGAAGTGAAACATCGTAGCGCCAATGGTAGTGTGGTTCGCCCATGTGAGAGTAGGTCATCGTCAGCTCCCTATACCTAAAAGCCCCCTTGACTTAATTGTTAAGGGGGCTTTTCTTTGTGCGGGGATTAGTACTAGAAGCCAGTTATTCTTAATGAAGCGTTTGTCTATCAGTTCTGTAATTAAGTAGCAAAAGCACTAGCGCAGCCTGTGAGACTTAATCAAAGAGACGGTCCGTGTCATTGTTCGCCAAAGTTGGTGCTCTCATTACTAAGATATGTCAATTCATTGGCGCTATCCGCTGTTTTTTTATATTGTTAGGTGCTGAAGTACTAGGCTACTTGATCTCTGTCTCACGACTCTCTTATTTACTAGTGATATGGACTAGCGCTTTGGCTGTTAGCCCCATCATCGTTTTATTGTCTATCCTGATGATGTCGTTCGACTATAAAATAAGATACTTTTGAATGATTGACTTTTTTAGCTTATAGCGACCTTTTATGACCACATTATTGCCATAATAATGTGGTTTTTTTTGCAAAGTAGGCAATGGTATGATGGGGCTATCTACATTTTGTCTTTTATGAGCGCTTGCTCATACTGTATTGATTTAAATTGCGATTATACATTCGTGTTTTTATAGTACTTTTAAATCATAACTTTTTATAATAAGTGGCATCTAAATATGGCAGTTGATCTTTCTAACACCCTTATCGTCGCGATATCTGCGACGGCTTTATTTGACTTGAGCGAGTCAGAACAATATCTACAGACGCTTAGCGAGCAAGATCCACATACTGCTTTAGATAAATTCCGCGAGTATATGAAGCTGCGCGAAAGTCAGCCACTAGCGACAGGAGCTGGCTATCCTTTAATAAAAGCTTTGCTCAATCTAAATCACTGGAATCAACAGTCGCCAGATGAATATCAAAGCACTACGCCCCTTGTAGAGGTGGTGATTGTCTCCAAAAGTAGCCCTGATACGGGGATTCAAGTACTCAATGCCATTCGCCATGAAGGGTTGAACATTACGCGCTCGGCGTTTATCTCAGGCTGCGCGGTATCAGACTATATTGCAGATTTCAATGTCGATCTGTTCTTAACCACCAATCGAGAAGATGCTCAACAGGTAACGGATGCGGGTATCTGTGCTTGCGCCATCCTTGATGCTACGCCAGTGAATACCTATGAGCTAGATACCGATCAGCTACGCATAGCCTTTGATGGGGATGCGGTATTATTTGATGATTCAGGAGAGCTACTTTATAAGCAGCAGGGCCTTAAAGCGTTTCATGATAGAGAAGCTAGAATGAGTGACTTGCCTATCGAAAAAGGCCCTTATGCTGATTTACTAATTAAGCTGTCCAAACTACAAAAGCGCTTGCCAACGATGTTAACTCAGAATCCTATCTGCATTGCTTTAGTCACTGCCCGAAATGCACCAGCAGACCTGCGGGCGATAAAAACACTACGCGAATGGGGCGTTAACGTGGATTTGGCATTTTTTTTGGGTGGCTTAGAGAAGACAGCGGTATTGACGACTTTTGCTCCGCATATCTTTTTTGATGATTCTATCAAGCACATTGATGCAGCGCGGCATGCGGTACCGTCAGCGTTGGTGCCTTATCATTCAAAATCCTTGCTGAATGGTCATCACTCAAGCCAAACTAAAAAAATTTTAAATGAGTTATCAGAGCCATTGACTCCCGTAGCGCCTGAACAACCATGCAATCAAAGCGAGTAACTTTTAGAAGGTTGCCAAGATTGTAGAGTTGTTAAGATTATAGGGCGGCGCACAGCAGTCATTTTAGAGACTATGAAAACTTCTCCCATTCTCACTGTTGTCGCTTAAAATGATAGTGATAATAGCTGTTTAATTTAACACCGCCTTTTCTACCACTGTTTTTATCATTTAGTACCGAGATTAAACCCTATGAATCAAATGACTTGGCAAAACATTACCAGCTTAATTGCTCATCGAATCAAGCAAGTTGTTGGGCTGTATTTGTGGGTACTAGTGCCAATGTGGCTCATGTATTTTTTAAATACCACGCTACTGTTCGGGCTGTGGAATCGATTCGGTATTGTCCCACGTAGCTTAGATTTGGGTAGTCTGATAGGCATAGTTGCATCTTGGACGATGCATGGCAGCTTTGCTCATTTGCTGGGTAACTCATTGGTATTGATTCAGGTCTTATTTTTATTTGGACTGTTTGAGCGCCGCGCTTATCGCACTATATTGATACTGATAGTCGCCTCAGGATTTATGACATGGGGACTAGGGTCACCATTTTCGATACATATTGGCGCGTCAGGACTGGCTTTTGCCATGCTTGGATTTATGATCGGCGGTGCTGTATTCGCCAAGCGTTGGGGCTACCTGCTAGCGTGTATTATTATGGGTACAGGCTATTGGCTGACCATTAAGCAAGGGCTGATTCCGCAAGATGGTATTTCATTTGCTGGTCACTTTGGCGGTCTATGTGCAGGACTACTGCTAGGTGCTAATTCAAAGCATGATTATCCCAAAGTTAGCTATCGCTAATAGGACTGAGGCTATGTGTTTGGCGTACCCCTTAGTTTAGGGCGTTTGTTAAAAGCTTATTATTGTTAAAGATTTTGGGCCTTTGCTACCTACTCATCTAATACTTGATAAATTATTGGCAAACAGTCAGCAGTAAGGGGTCGTCAGCCGCCACTTTACGCCACTGCGCCGCTGTTAAATCAAAAATGGCATTAGTCGCTTGCGCAGAAGAATAGTCGGCTCGAGCGTGCTCGGTACAATCTATCAATTGCGCAATTCGCTTGACACTCATCCGCCGAGAAAATAAATAAAGGTTCACCAGCTTGATCTCTGGATTTTCTTTGTACCATTTTGCTTGACCGATATCCACTGCCATAAAACGTACTGTTTGTGGTTTGAGATAGGACCAAGGTCGATACCACGCTGTGTCTTCAATCTTTTTGATAACCTCAACCCCCTCTGGTAGTTTGTTGACCTCCTGATTGTACCAGTAATACTCTTGATGAATCTGAAAGGCAAATATACCCACGGCAGCAAATAGGGGAATAAGCCACTTGGGTGCGCGAAAGCCAGCGAGCTTGGCTAGATGGGTCACGATTAGTGCCATGCCTGCCATGCCAAAAGCTGCCGCCAGTGTGGCGATAAATTCATAAATCATTGGTAGTTTCCTCAACTCAAATAAAAATCACTCATAAGCGAAGTTAACTTATGAGTGATGTAGAATAATCAAATCATGTGCTCAATAGTGGCCATCGGTTAATGATCGACTGCACCGCCAGCGCCGCGAGGATAACGGACGCTTTCGACCAATTGTTGAATCTCAATCGGTGGTGCTTTGGTCATCATTGATACCACAAATGCGACGATAAAGTTGAGTAGCGCGCCGATAGCACCAAATGACAATGGTGAGATACCTAATATCCAATACTCAGCGGTATCAGGTAGGTTAGCGGTACCTGCGACAAAGAACCAGCCTTTGTACATAAAGATATAAACCAAAGTAGTGATTAGTCCCGTCAGCATTCCAGCTACTGCACCATGGTTATTGATACGTTTGGAGAAGATACCCATCATCAGGGCAGGGAACAAGGAGGCTCCCGCGATACCAAAAGCAAGTGCTACAGTTTGAGCCGCAAAGCCTGGTGGGTTGAGTCCTAACCAAGTCGCCACTGCGATCGCTACCCCCATTGAGATTCGGGCTGCGCGCAGCTCCCCTTTATCACTAATATTCGGATTAAAGTGCTTTTTTATTAAGTCATGACTAATCGCAGAAGAGATAGCGAGCAGTAGGCCTGCGGCAGTAGATAGGGCCGCCGCTAAGCCACCCGCTGCAATCAAACCGATAACCCATGGTGGTAGATTGGCAATTTCTGGATTGGCAAGGACTAGGATATCGTTATTGACATCAAGCTCGCTACCTGCCCAGCCTGCATCAGCAAACTTACCGCCCATCTGTGCATCGTGACTCGCTCTTGCAGTAGCAACTGCAGTCGTCGCTGCACCCACATCTCCGCCTTCCGTTTGAGTATTGGTAAGTGCTAGCTCAGCCGCGCCAAGCCCACTATCATTATACATCTGGATTCGACCATCATTATTGAGGTCGTTGTACTGTATTAGACCGGTATCTTCCCAGGTTCGCATCCAGTCGGGACGCTGATCATAAGGTAGAGCAGGCTCATTAACCCCTTGTGGGTAGATAGTATCAATAAGATTTAGTCGTGCCATAGAGCCAACGGCAGGTGCGGTGAAATAAAGCAGAGCGATAAATACCAATGCCCAACCAGCAGACCAACGGGCATCAGCTACCTTAGGGACAGTGAAAAAGCGAATGATAACGTGAGGCAGACCCGCGGTACCGATCATAAGTGACAGGGTGAACAGTACCATATTGAGCTTGTTTGGCACATCAGCCGTGTAAGCTTCGAAGCCTAAATCAGTGACCACTTGGTCTAACTTAGTTAATAGCGGCAGACCGGACTCAGTGTGAGTAGAGAACATACCAAAGGCTGGAATAGGGTTATCAGTCAACTGTAATGAGATAAAGACAGCAGGAATGGTGTAGGCAATAATAAGTACCACATACTGGGCTACCTGAGTATAAGTGATCCCTTTCATACCACCGAGCACAGCGTAAAAAAAGACTACAAATGCAGCAATAATTAGCCCTGTAGTATTGTCTACCTCTAAGAACCTAGAGAATGCCACACCAGCGCCGGTCATCTGTCCGATGACATATGTGGTGGAAGCAATAATTAAACAGGCCACTGCCACCAGTGCTGCGGTCTTTGAATAAAAGCGATCACCAATAAAATCAGGTACGGTAAACTTTCCAAACTTGCGCAGATATGGCGCTAGCAACATGGCCAGTAGCACATAGCCCCCTGTCCAGCCCATAAGATAAGTCGAGGAGGCATAACCCCCAGCTGCTAACAGACCTGCCATTGAGATGAACGATGCAGCACTCATCCAATCTGCGCCGGTAGCCATACCATTTAGTACAGGATGGACGCCGCCCCCCGCGACATAAAAATCACTTGTAGAGCCTGCTCGGGCCCAAATCGCAATACCAAAGTACAGAGCAAAAGATAACCCTACAAAGATGATATTAATCATAAACTGGCTCATAGGTTACTCCTCATCTAGACCATATTTTTTATCTAGCTTGTTCATGCGCCAAGCGTAGAAAAAAATAATTGCGATAAAAAATGCAATTGATCCTTGTTGAGCGAACCAAAAGCCTAGATCGGTACCACCTACGGCAATGCCAGATAATAGCGGACGCAGTAATATTGCGCATCCATAAGAGACGAACGCCCAGACGGCAAGGCAGCCGAGAATAAGACGCACATTGGCTTTCCAATAGCCGGATGGGTCAAGGTTATGATCCATAAGACAACTCCTTTTGTCAGTGAAAAATCAATTAATACCTAGAGGCAGTCAACACAAATAACTCGCTTCAACCACAAGTTAAATAGCGACACCTATTAAACACAGTACTAAATCAATGCTAATAACGACTGATGACAGTACTATTTAGAGGACTCTGAACTTTGATAGCTTTAGAGCCACTAGCGACGACCATTAAGGTCGAAGTTGGACTCATTCATAGGAGGACTCAAAGTGATAAGTGGCTTTGATCTTATAAAGCCACTCCTAACGATATGGGCAGACAATCGCGCATCGCTAAGTCACAAATTGTGTAGAGGGGGAGAAATAGAAAGGACGAACGTAACCACTCCTTGGTCTATTTGACACTCTATCTTCCTTGAAAGAGCTTAGTTAATCATTAATTTATTGATTAACAATTTTTTTAATTTATTGGTCAAAACCAATTAAGTATCTAAGCCAAATATTAAATTAACTGTAGTTAATAGTCGCTTTAATCAAATGAAACATAAAGTCCATATTACCTTCATTTGTAAGATCACCGCTTATTTACTTTAATAGGCTAAAACAAGTTCTAAACCTCATTAGTGTTATCATAGTGTATCACTTTAATGATAAAACATGCATTTTTCAACGAAATACTAAGGTGTTAGTCTATTTAATTTCGTTATTAAGGTGAGTGAGTTTGGCACTTCATAATGTACCACCGTTGTAGAGTTGTAGTTTAGAAAACGACAGTAGCTATTGAGAAAGTCGCAATATGACCTGACACTACTTGAGGGTAGAGTTTGGCTTTTACAGATACAGCGTAGAAGACTATGAAGCATGATACAAACTAAAGTCTGATAAATAAGTTGTTACAGCTGCTCTTTATGAAGTGACAGTGTGACGAGGTAATGACGTGCTGACGTAATAACATGATAAAACTGCTTAATTTTGAATACTTGAGTGTCTATGAGCATTCAAATTTATAATTTTGAATGTCAAGCTCCAGCCCCAGTGTGCTAGCGCTGGGGTTTTTATTTTGTGATTTTTATTAGAGCTTATCTCTAGCGAGAGCGCTAGCGTTATGATTGTCGTCACCCCCTCTAGCAAAACACGATATAGTAAGTTGATTATAAAAACGCTACAGCGGTACTGGGATGAATTTTTTGCAGCCTCCAACATATCGCAGCAAGCCAGAAAAATTGATGCCAGTTGTGCGTCATATTACGATGACTGCATTTTATTTAGACTCGTACTATGCATTAGTTATCAAGGAGGACTGTTAATAGTATTTATAATAGTATTTAGATTAATTTTATAAAAAATTTAGTTAATTTTACCACCTATTCAAGGCCACTGTCTGTATAAAAATTGGAATCAATAAATCCCTTGTTTACAAGCTCATAACACGTTATAAAACCCTGTCAAATTTAAGTAGCATTATAAATACTACCTTAGTCGAAGACTTAGGTTGGGTTTTGTTGCTGATATATAAGAGTTAAGCTAAAAGGACAGAGTTATGGTTGAGTGGTTTAATGAGTTGGTCAGTACCGGTGTCGGTCTGATCTGGGGTAATGATAACTGGTTAATTATGAATAACCCATGGTATGGGCTGTTGGTATTCGTACTTATCGGTGCAGGGATTTATTTCACTATTGCCTCAAGATTTATTCAAATTCGGCATTTCACTCACATGTGGGGGCTGCTTCGCACCTCAGGTCAGGGGCGAAAAGATGGCGGTATTAGCTCGTTTGAGGCATTGATGACTTCGCTTGCAGCAAGGGTTGGTACTGGTAACCTTGCTGGTGTGGCTATTGCTATCTATATTGGTGGGCCTGGCGCGGTATTTTGGATGTGGATTACGGCGCTGGTAGGAATGTCAACCAGCTTTGTTGAATCGACATTGGCGCAGGCTTATAAAGTACCGCACAATGATAACGTCTACCGTGGTGGTCCTGCTTACTATATCCAACGCGGCCTTGGTCAGCGCTGGATGGCGATTTTTTTCTCTGTGTGTTTGTTGATCGCTTTTGGTTTAGCTTTCAATGGCGTTCAGTCCAATACTATCGCCCAAGCAACCCATGAGGCATTTGGCATACCGACTTGGATGACGGGCGCAGTGTTGGTGGCTTTGGTAGCGCCAGTAGTCTTTGGTGGTCTACGTTCAGTTGCGCGAGTCGCTGGTAAGGTCGTTCCGATTATGGCGATAATGTATATCGTGCTAGCGCTATTTATTATCGTGACCAATATTACGCAGTTCCCTGCCGCCATCGCCTTGATTGTGAAGTCGGCATTTGGTTATGAGCAAGCTGCTGGCGGGGTGTTGGGTTATGGGATTGCGCAAGCGATGATTAATGGTATTAAGCGTGGTTTGTTCTCTAATGAGGCGGGTATGGGCTCGGCGCCTAATGCTGCGGCTACCGCTAAGAGTCATCCTGATCACCCAGCCGTTCAAGGCTTTATGCAGATGCTAGGGGTATCTATAGATACGCTAATCATCTGTACCGCCACTGCCTCAATCATTATCCTCTCAGGCGTGGTCAATCCAGATGTTGAGCAAGAAGGCATTCAGCTTACCCAGCTAGCACTGTCGCAGTATGTCGGTGATTGGGGTGCTATCTTTGTTGCTATCGCTATCTTCTTTTTCTCATTTACTTCTATTATCGCTAACTATAGCTATGGTGAGTCTAACTTGGAGTTTATCTCCGGTGAAAAGAGCGCCAAGGTAGCCATCATGGTCTTCCGCTTTATGGTTCTTGCTATGGTCTTTATTGGCGCGATTGCCAGTCTTCCTGCTATCTGGAACTTCGCGGATTTATCAATGGGGCTTATGGCATTGACCAACTTAATCGCTATCGTGCTATTGTCTCCTGTGGCGCTGCGTATCTTAAGAGATTATGAGCGTCAAGTGAAAGAAGGTAAGACGCCAGAGCAGATCAAGTTTGACCCTGATAAATTTATTAAGCTTAAAAACGAAGTCAACCGTGACGCTTGGAGCGATTAAGCTACGCTTTAGTTGACTACTAATAAGAAAGCCCCACTCATTGAGCGGGGCTTTTGTTAATTCTGTGATTGTATTAACGCTTACATATTTGGATAGTTCGGACCACCGCCGCCTTCAGGCGTCACCCAAGTAATATTCTGAGCGGGATCTTTGATATCGCAAGTCTTACAGTGCACACAGTTTTGTGAATTGATCACAAACTTCGCCCCATCGGCATCGCGAACCACTTCATAAACACCAGCTGGGCAATAAAGTCTCGCAGGCTCTGCGTATAAAGGTAGATTTACTTCAATCGGTACCGTAGGGTCAGTCAGCTTTAAGTGGCAAGGCTGGTTTTCAGCGTGGTTGGTGTTAGAGATAAATACTGATGACAGCTTATCAAAGGTCAGCTTACCATCGGCTTTTGGATAGTCTGGCTGATAGGCATGTGCCGCACGCTCTAACTGATCGTAATCAGGCAGATTGTCGTGGATAGTCAAAGGCATCTTGCCGCCTAGCAAATTTTGCTCAATAAAGTTAAACGCGCCTCCCATCCATTGGCCCATTCGGTGCATTGCAGGAGAGAAGTTGCGGGCTTCATAGTTGTCTTGATATAGCCACGACTGTTTGTACAAGCTGGCATAAGCCGTTACTTCGTCATGCTGACGACCCTCTTGAAGGGCTTCATAGATAGCCTCAGCTGCTAGCATTCCTGACTTCATTGAGGTATGCGTGCCTTTAATCTTCGCCGCATTCAAGAATCCAGCATCATCACCGACCAAGACACCGCCTGGGAAGGCAAGCTTTGGTAGGGAGTTCAGACCACCTTTGGTTAGCGCCCGAGCACCGTAAGAGATACGTTTGCCGCCCTCTAAGATATTACGAATCAAGGGGTGTAGCTTGAGGCGTTGCAGCTCATCAAAGGGAGATACGTAAGGGTTGTGATAGGATAAATCCATCACCATACCAAAGCTGACTTGATTGTTCTCATCGAAGTATAACCACCAACCTCCAGATGACCCGGTGTCGGTTAGCGGCCAGCCTGAGCCGTGCATGACCACGCCTTGCTCATGCTTTTCAGGCGTCACTTCCCAAAGCTCTTTGAGACCAATACCATAGTGCTGAGGATCGCTGTCTTTATCTAGGGCAAAGCGACTAATAAGACGTTTTCCTAAGTGCCCACGGCAACCTTCGGCGAAGATAGTATACTTGGCGAGAAGCTCGTAGCCTGGCTCATAGCTTGGTTTTTCTGAGCCATCTTCTGCGACTCCCATGTCCCCTGTTAAGATACCTTTTACTGAGCCATCGTCGTTGTATAAGATGTCAGAGGCAGGGAAGCCTGGGAACATCATGACTTCAAGCTCTTCTGCTTGCTCTGCCATCCAGCGCACAACATTACCTAGTGAGACAATATAGTTGCCATCATTGTGCATACTGGTAGGAATGATAGCATCTGGAAGTCGCGTAGATTTTTTGGCAGAGTTCAGCATATAAACGCGATCTTCGGTTGCGGCTACATTAAGCGGTGCGCCTTTTTCTTTCCAATCAGGAATCAGCTCATTAAGAGCACGAGGTTCAATCACCGCGCCAGATAAGATATGAGCACCAAACTCCGAGCCTTTTTCGACCACACAGACCATAAACTCATCATTGCCCGCTTCAATAGCCAGTTGGCGCAAGCGAATGGCTGCAGCAAGGCCAGAAGGACCGCCACCGACGATAATTACGTCGAATTCCATAGATTCACGTTCGACCTCAGGTTCTGGCTCAGGCTCAGGTTCGATGACGGCCTCTTCGGCAGTAGTAGGCGCTTCAGTTGTTACCGCTGCATTAGCAGGTTCTACTGCTATCTCCTTCTCTAATGCCACTGTGTCTGTTACCTGTGCGTCTTCTACAGGAGTATCAACTGCGGCGGTCTTGGGGGTTAACTCGTTGCTATCTTGCTCTTGCATAAAGACTCCTAAACTCTTGGTGGCTTATCTTATTGCTGCCAATGTCACTCATTCATTATCCGGTTGTCCCACCTGCTAACCATTCGCAGTATCTTGATTGCGATAATATAAAATCGCATTAGCGTGACTCAATGAGTCTTGCCTATGGTTTGCTCTGCGCTCAGTGATATCACACTCATAGCGTCTCGTCGCAGTCACATCACATGGCTAAATAGCGATAGACGACTCAATATCTCAATGGCTATAGAGAAGGCGATAAAATGAACGCACCGGGTGGTAATAGATAAAATAGCTGCCTGCTTTATCGAACTTTACGACCTGCTGCCGTAGTAAAGTAGACTTTGAAGGGCTGTCTTATCACTATGGTAACTAAGGCAAGGCCATCGAAAACCACAGGGATAAAAAACGTTACTCATTATAAAAGAAAAGTCCTACAAACACGATACGATTTTGCCTCTATCGATGTTATGGTAATTACTATTCGATACGGCAATACTATTATATAGATAGCTTAAACCGCAACCTAACATTACGACGCTGTTACTATTGTAGCGCTAGCATATGAGTTAGTGGCCGGTAATTTATAAATAAATGGGACTAAAAGCATGAGCAATTCTTCAATAGATTACAGTAATAAGTATAATGAAAACAATAACTTAAATTCTATAGAAGGGTTGAGTCAGTATTTAAAAGCCCACGCAGGGACTCGAGAAGGGCGGCCCATTCCACCCTTAGATAAATGGCATCCTAGCAGTGTCGGTGAGATAGATATGGTCATCAAAGCCAATGGTGAATGGTGGCATGAGGACAGTAAGGTGACTCGTCAGTCACTTGTGAGCCTGTTTGCGACAGTCCTGTGGAAAGAGCAGGCAGAAGATGGGTCGCAGCAATACTATCTCAAAACCCCTGTCCAAAAGCTGAAAATTACTGTCGAAGATGCGCCTCTACTCATTAATGATGTCGGGATAGTAAACGAAGAGGGCGAAAGCTGGCTAGAATTCACCACTTTTACTGGCGATGTGGTGCGCTTAGATCCAGAGCATCAGATTGAATTAAGAGCTTATCAGCCTAATGGACTATTAGATGACAAGCAGTCAGATGATAAGACGTTAGACACTGCTCAAGTCAGGCCTTATATGCCAGTTAGAAATGGCCTTGAGGCGCTGATTGGTCGCAATACCTTTTACCATTTGACCGAGTTGGGTGAGCTATCAGAAAAAGAGGGGCAGACGATTCTGACCCTGCAAAGCGGTGGTCAAGACTATACGCTATCAATGCCTAGTGAGTAATACTGATAGTAAGGGATGCTAAGATTAGTGATGCTAAGCGAGTAAAGTTAGAAAAACCGAGTAGCGAATGAAATAACTTATTTTTAAGCCACGTAAGCTTTATACTGCCTAGAGCAGATGACTGACGAAGTTGGCTGTTATTTTGGGTAACTATATATCTATATATCTACCATCACTAAATGTGTAGGAAGTATAGAATATCTAGCGCTGAAGAGGGCCTTTGACCTAGGTTTTTATGGATTTATCCATTCATCTAGGCGTAGAGGGTAGTATAAGGATTTTGGTAGTGTACCTGCTGTGAGACAAATGCAATTATCTGATGAGTCGGCGCCTATAGGGCTGTTTGATTCAGGCGTGGGTGGTCTGTCGGTATATCTGCATCTGGCCAAGCAGCTTCCCAATGAGCGCTATATCTACTATGCCGATACCAAAAATGTGCCTTACGGTGCGCGCAGTAGTGATGAGATTGTACGATTTACTCTTGCGGCAGTCTCATGGCTGTATGAGCAAGGCTGTAAGCTTATCGTTATCGCTTGCAACAGCGCTTCTGCTTATGCTCTAGATCAGGCGCGAAAGCTCTACCCTCAGCTGCCTATTGTCGGACTAGTACCTGCTCTTAAGCCTGCGGTATTAGCCAGTAAGACCAAGCATGTCGCAGTGTTAGCAACGCAGGCGACCTTAACAGGAAAGCTGCTTAATCAAGTCATTACGGAGATAGCGCAGCCCCTAGAGACGAGTGTCACTAAGTGCTTTGATCCGCAGCTGGTGCCTTGGGTCGAAGCAGGAATGCCAGCACAAGATGTCACTGCCTTACGTTTAAGTGAACGCCTTGATGAGTTTCACCGGCTAGGTATCGATCATCTGGTATTGGGCTGTACACACTATCCATTTTTCAAGCCCATCTTGCAGACGCAAATTGCGCAGCAAAATCTTGGCATTACCGTTGTCGACTCTGGCGCTGCCATTGCAGCTCGAGTCCAGCAGCTATTGGCCGAGACTGCGCCGCCCTCTTATCGTCAGTTGACGCTTTTGCCATCTGATACTATCTCATCACCAATGCTTGATTTTTATGCCACTAATTACTATCCGGGCATAGGCGACTTGGTACAGAGCTTGATTAGTCAGCCTGTTCGGTTATTGAGTGAGCAGTCTATTGCTTATCAGTAAAGTACAAATTAGCGGCCACTAATTACCTTTAAGTTGGCAGTTAAAAGTCTAGATTATTTAATTATTTGCGCCTGTAATTTGTTAGAATACTTTGCATGTACATTGTAGGCTTAATTCTTTACTAAACAGGCTTAAATCTAGCCATTCTGCCTTATCATGCCGCTTGTTATAGTCTGTACTGTTATCAACTATCCTCTGACGCTGAGTAAGGTTTTGGGCGGTTAAAGTTAATTATTATAATAACAATTAAGAAAGATGGTCGGCGTTGTTGAGCCGATCTCGTTAGACAATGAAGTTAGAAAAGTATGATTAGATCAATGTGACATTTACTCAATCTATAGGACGCTAGTTAGGTGCTGAATCGTCAATATCATATTCATGTTGCTTGCTCTCAAAATATGGCGGCCGAGCTTCATGATAGCCTTGTGTTATTTTTTGAAAAAAAAGCATTTTTGACTTTTGATCTGCTGACGAATAAACAGCAAGCCTTAGCTTATAGTCACCGCTGTATTGAGCGCTGTGATTATGTGTTGATAGTCATTGAGGACAGCTACGGTGAGTGTAATAGTGCTGGGGTCAGTCAATTACACTTAAGCTATTCATATGCTAGAACTAAAAAGAAACCTATGCAAGTCTTGGTGAAGGCGCAGGCAAGCGTTCAGAGTGGCTTGAATCAAAAGCGAGCTGACTTTATCAAAGTGATAGAGCAGCAAGTCCCTCAGCTTTACTACTTTAATAGCCAGCTTGAGATGTCACGGCAGCTGGCGGAGGCCTTTGCTGAGCTGACCAACAACCACGCCAGACTAGGCTGGGTGCGAGGTATAGAAGCTGCGGATACGACGAAGATGGCCGTGACCCCACTCAAGCAAAATCCGCTAGTCAATACTGTAAATAATATGAGCAGTATTGATACCACGACATACGCATTTAAAACCAATGAGCCGACAGAAACCATACGCTTTGAGCTTGAGGCAACCCCCATCGACCCTAAATATCCCGCAGCCGATAATCTACTGAAATCAAATATTGGCGCTATAGACGATATGTCATTGGACGATGTGTCATTAGACGATACGATTACTTTGAATTATTCAGCGCATGCTTATGAAGAAGGTAATCTTAGTGAGGTCAATATGACGTTAGATGTGCGCTGGGAGGCAATACTTAGACCACTGATAAATCTATCGATGCCATTTAGTGACTATGGCTTGCAGCGCTGCCTTAACGATCTTGCCGCAGGCTCTGCGAACCGAGATATCAAACTAAAAAGACCACGTGTCCATGCCATCTCTCGCTGTCAGGTCAGCTCATTAGATATAAAAAGGGTACAGCAAACGCTAGAGCACATGGGTTGGATTCGGCGGATACCGACCTCCTACCTACAATCACGAAGGCTTTGGCAAGTTAACGACGATATCGCCCTTACTCTCACCGCGGCACAAGACTAAGCCTGCCTTACCTAAAATGCTAGCTATGGTTATATTTATAGCGATCAATAGCTCTCCGCTGTCTAAAGGTCTGCTTATCCTAGCAGACAGCCGCTTATAAGTAGCATTTAAACAAAGTTAAAGATAATGTCATTATTTTTAACCTAAACTACTTTGCATAAACGCTATTCTTACAAATTTACCTTTGCGTCATCGCCGTATATTTGCTTCACTATAGGTCATTAAATCGGTATGGTTCTCAGTACTAAATCTAGCTTATGAGCCGTTAGTCCTCTGTATTTAGAGGCTATTAATACGTTAAGAAAGGCATTATAAGGTAGTAGTAGCTAGAGATAATGACAGTAAATACTGTTATAACCACACTTGAACTAACGTGATGACAGGTAAGGAGCCAATCATGAGCACTCCAAAAAGCGAAGCACTTAAACACGAAATCGATGATCTAGAAAACACCATGCACGAAGCCGATCAGTTTCACACTTTAGAAGAGCAGGTCGCTGATATGAAGCGCCGTGGTATTGACCCAAGTGCTGCCTACAAAAAGTGGGATGATGAAAAAGAGGACGACTGGGGTGATAAAAACTGGAAAGAAAATGGTAAGTGGGAACCAAAAACGCCAGCTGATTTAGACGAAAAAGCTCGTGAAAACTGGGATGGTGATAATGGTAAGCTTAATCCACCACCATTTGTTTAACTGCACTGCTAGCGTTTAATTAATGGCGAAACCACAGCTTACTGGGTCGATTAAAGCCTCATGCTTATAGCAGGCAAGTCTAAGTGTAAATACAGTTCGCTGTTTAGCCGGCTAAATGTATTTGCCAGTTGAGTAACTTGGTATATTGAATAATTTAACCTATTAAGTAGCTTAGCCTGTTCAATAATAAGCTTCGCCAAATAAAAGCCACCAAGCTTATAGTTTGGTGGCTTTTTTGCAGACTATTGGTGCAGCTTAAGCCAGTGAGCGACTATTATTCATAGCACACTTAAGAATAGTAGTGGCTTCATTCTTAAAGCTTAGCCTCGATGGCTTCACTATTGAGCACCATCATCTATACGCACCAAGCTAATCGTTCCATCAGCATTCGTCACACGGCGATAGCCTTGCTGGGATTCAATCAGCCGTGCCATATTATCAGGGCGCGTGGCTGGCGTAGGTGCTTGGTACTGCGGTACAGGACGATTGAAGTCGTTACTTGGTTGGCGATATTGACCGCTTTGCTGGCTTTGCCCATTTTGTATGATCAACTGATAGAACTTCTGACCAGCACGACCATCAGCAGGGAAGACACCACGACTGGTCTGATATTGTTGAATGGCTTTGCGGGTATTATCACCAATAATGCCATCGACTTCACCGATATCGTAGCCAGCATTCAATAACGCTTGCTGGATATCTTTGGCTTGCTGACGGCTAATACCGGGGTCATCGGTCGGCCAAGCAGTAATAAAGTCAGTCTTACTGCTGTCTTCACGAGTGATAAGGTCAGACAAATGGGCGATGGCTAGCGCGTAGTTTTCTGAAGCATTGTATGAGTAGAAGGTATCGAAGTTTTTACCCACTAAAAATGCAGGACCATTGTCACCGGCTGGCATAATAAGCCCGGCTTGGTCAAGATCATAAGGTAAGGGGCGACCATCAGCTAGGGTAAAGCCTTTGCTACGCCAATAGCTCATTGACTTTTTGTCTTTTCGATTGCTGGCTGCCCAAAATCCTGATGGCTTTTTGACTTCATAGCCCCATGGCTCACCAGTGCGATAGCCGCGTTTGTCCAAGAAGTTGGCGGTCGAGGCTAGGGCGTCTGGAACGCTATTAACCAAGTCGCGACGACCATCGCCATCAAAGTCGACGGCCAGCTCTAAAAAGGTGCTGGGCATAAACTGAGTCTGACCAAAGGCGCCCGCCCAAGAGCCGGTCATGTCGCTTGGCGCAATGTCACCCTGCTGCACAATTTTGAGCGCATTGGCGAACTCGCCCTGAAAGTAAGACTGGCGACGATCAAAGCAAGACAAGGTCGCCAATGATTCAAACAATGGCTTTTTGCCCAATGTCTGACCGAAGTTGGACTCTACGCCCCAAACGCCAAGGACGTGCTCCGCTTTGACGCCATAGCGCGCCTCAATCTGGCGCAGGGTATCGGCCCATTGATGCTTGGCACGAATGCCATCTTCGACCCGTTCTTTATCTACTAAAGAAGCTAAGTAGTCCCAAACGTCTTTTTGGAACTCTGGCTGGTAATTGAGCGAAGAGATGACACTAGGATCAGGCTGGCTAGGACGATAGTTATTGAAGGTATAGCTGTCTACACCGCTAAATTTGCTAGAGTTTTTTAGCCCGTTTAGACATTGCTGAAACTCTGCATTGGATAAGTCTGGTGCTGGAGGTCTGGCGGCATGAGCCATGCTAATACTAAGGGCTAGTCCTACAGCACTGGCCAGTGGCTTTTTAAACGAGGTTATAGCAATGTTTTTTAGAGTCATAAATATATTATCCTGAGTTTCTATTTGAGAGAAAACGTTAAACAATTGAGGTATGAGCAACGTTATAAATGTCATCAATGTCCGTGTATTACTAATAATAATATAGAGTAAGTACCATTATAAAAATGATACAGCGGTGCTGGGATGATTTTTTTGCAGCCTCTGCCGGCATGTCCGCAGTAAGCTAGAACAATTTATACCAGTTGTGCAGCATGGTATAACGACTCTATGTTATTTAGAATCGATATTAAGAGCATATCCTTTACAAACTGAGTATCGTCATTTTTATTCAATTGCACGAGAGTATCGGGTACGATTTGACAGCTCAATGGTGCGTTAAGCCTAGTATAAAAATATTTAGAACATAACGTTTGCTAATAACGTCATAGCGTAGCGAAGCTTTGATTGAAAAGGAAGCGGCGGGGCGATGTGGTTACGATAATATAGTGAAGTAACCATAAAGCCGTTACTCAGAGATGGCCTTGTAGGTACCGATTATAATTAGCAAGTTACTGATTAATCTCGCTGTATAAATCAGCTATCCTAAGAACACTATAGCATGGCAATGAAGATCCTCATCTTACGCTGCTAATTTAAACGTGTTTATAACGCGCA
This sequence comes from Psychrobacter pygoscelis, assembly GCF_004335015.1. Classification (GTDB taxonomy): domain Bacteria; phylum Pseudomonadota; class Gammaproteobacteria; order Pseudomonadales; family Moraxellaceae; genus Psychrobacter; species Psychrobacter pygoscelis. The sequence continues at coordinate 1,187,618 of NZ_RQRU01000001.1, read as the reverse complement.
GTGCGTTACGACCGTTAAAAAATACGTTAAGCCGCCGCCATTAAAGAAGCGGGGCAGATCGTAATATTGACTGTATCTTAAGATGGCTATACAGCCTAATTAGAGCGGTCACTATTATATGCTTTTACCACATGATAGCAGCATTCATTATGATGACCGTCGGCTCTAGGGCTGTGTTCATAATAGCTGCTGACTTCGATATCTACAAAGCCGGTCTCAACGAGTAGCTCACGAATGGTATACGGCTCATACATGATCATTCCGGTGAAATCTAACGGCGCTGTCACTAGCGTGCGGATATCTTTAAAAGCAATCGCCACGCAGCCTCCAGGCTTTAATACGCGCCGATACTCCTGTAGCGCCGCCATGATTCGGCTGTAAAAGTAAATCACATTCACTGTGAGTATTTTTTCAAACTGATTGTCTGTAAATGGCAATAAGTAGCTATAAGCTGCCACCTTGATAAATTGGCAGTTAAACTGGGTTAGTGCCTCATTATTAAGACATAAATGATGCATGGTATGGGCATGCTCGACCCCAGTATATGTCACTCCTTCATATCGTTGCATCAACTCAAAAAGATGCTGACCGCTGGCTTGCCCTATCTCCAATAGTTGATCGTCAGGCTGGATAGCTAAGACATCAGCGGCATGAAAAATCATCGATTCATTACTCTCATACATGAGGTTGGCTAGCTGTCTACCAACAGGCCCCTCAGGTCGCGCAAAGTCCGCAGCGCTTAAGCCGTCATTGGGTAAATTCAACATAAGAGCCTCTATTACTTCGCTAAATAGTGACTATATCATTTTTTAGTTGATAATGATTATCATTTTCATTATTATGTAAATTGATTCGACAAAAGTTTTCTAAATAATTGAGTTATTCAACCTATTAACGGGACAAGTTTTTAGCAAATTAACAAGGAGCCGTCATGCAGTCGAGCAGTGAGCAGAGTCAAAATTATCCTACAGAGGTTCAACAACTGGCCAAGTTTGTGGTTCAGGCCGATAGCGCTGTGATGTCATTAGAAGCCAAGGATGAGCTAAAAAAGCGCCTTTTAGACAGTATCGGTGTCGGTATTGGTGCTTTAGAAGGCGAGCCTATTCAGTATCTGCGAACCCACATCGAAGATTTTGGCGGCAATCCACTGTCAACGATGATCGGCGGTGGTAAAACATCACCAGATAGAGCAGCACTGTACAACGGCGCGCTAACCCGCTATCTCGACTTTATGGATTCTTACTTGGCCAAAGGGGAGACCTGTCACCAAAGCGACAACCTTGGGGCAGTACTAGCAGCTGGTGAGTACGCAGACTTAGATGGCAAAGGGCTGCTGACGGCAATGGCAGTAGCCTATCAAGTGCAGGGTCGCCTGTGCGATGAGGCACCCGTTCGCGCTAAAGGCTTTGACCATACTGTCCAAGGGGCGTATGCCAGTGCGGCCGGTGTGGCAAAAGCCCTAGGATTCGATGCGGACAAAACCGCCAACGCTATTGCCATCTCAGGCACTTGCAATAACGCGCTGCGTGTCACCCGGACAGGCGCACTCTCGCACTGGAAAGGACTGGCTTATCCCAATACTGGCTTTATTGGTACGCATGCAGCATTTCTCGCCATGCGCGGTATCACAGGGCCAGAAGCGGTATTTGAAGGCAATAAAGGCTTTAAAGAGGCTATTGCCGGAGACTTTACTATTGATTGGGCGCAAGAGGATCTTGAGAACGTAAGTAAGTCAATTATCAAAAAATACAACGCTGAGATCCACTCGCAGTCGTCTATTGAGGGCGCCCTCGAGCTGCAAGCCGCTCACGGCTTTAGCGCTGAGCAAATTGAAAAAATTGAGATCGACATCTTCGATGTGGCTTATCACATCATTGGCGGCGGTGAAGAAGGCGACAAGACCATAATCCGTACCAAAGAAGAGGCCGATCACTCGCTGCAATACATGGTTGGGGTGGCCTTGCTAGATGGCAATGTGTTGCCCGCACAGTATGATCCCGAGCGTATCTTAAAAGATGATATCCAAGACCTGTTGCAACGTTTTGTGGTGCGGCCTAAGCAGGCCTATACCGACCGCTTCCCGCAAGAGGTCTGTACCGATCTGACGGTCTATCTCAAAGACGGCACGCAGTTTGCGATTACCAAGACTGACTATGAAGGCTTTAATACGCGGCCGATGAGTTGGGAGACGGTAATTAGCAAATTCAATGGTCTAACTGAACCGTTTACCAGCCAAGCCGTTCGTACACGCATCATAGAAGCCATAAAGGATATAGAGTCTGTGACGGTGCGTGAGCTGATGCAAATTCTGAGTAATCTTCAAGGTTAATATCAGCTGCATTAGCAAGTGCAGCGCCAAGTATTAACTGTCATTCGCCAAGTGTCACTCATCAATCAATGGCATATCAATGTCTAATATGACTAACATCAAGGAGTTTTCCATGAGTTATGACAATCAAGATAATGCGCAAGAACAGAAAAGAGAACAGACTGAAGTCTGGAAAAATCGTTCGTTCCCTTATGTTCCTATGAATGGCCGCGAACCAAAACCGCGAACCAAGTCTATCACTGAGATCCGTGGGCCGTACTATGCCATGGTCACCCCGACTTACACCAAGGAGCTGTTAGAAGGGATGGGCGAGCACGTTGATGGTTTTAAGTTTGCGGGAGGCTCTTTTTCTTTAATGCCTGCCGACTATGTCAAAAAGCTCAATAATATCTGCCATGATCATGGTGTCTATGTCTCTACTGGAGGCTGGATTGAAAACCTTCTGGTGCGTGCGCCGAATCATATTGATGACTACATAGCTGAGTGTAAAAAGCTGGGCTTTGATATGATCGAGTTATCGACTGGCTTCATTCAGCTAGCCATTCCTGACCTACTGCGACTGATCGAAAAGGTGCAAAAGGCTGGCATGAAAGCCAAGCCTGAGATTGGGATTCAGTTCGGCGCGGGCGGCGACTCTACCAAAGCGGAGCTTGAAGCCGAAGGCACCCGCGATCCACAGATCCTAATCGACACTGCCAACGCTTGCCTTAATGCGGGTGCGTCTATGATTATGATTGAGTCCGAAGGCATCACTGAGAATGCAGATCCTTGGCGTACCGATGTGGCGGCAAAAATCATGAATGAAGTCGGTATGGAAAACGTTATGTTTGAGGCCGCAGATCCACAAGTGTTTGACTGGTATGTCAAAAACTATGGTATCGATGTCAATATGTTCATCGATCACAGTCAAATCGTCCAGCTTGAGTGTCTGCGCCGTGGTATCTGGGGGATGAAGAGCACCTTTGCTCGAATCACTTCGCACCGTGACTATTAACGACAAGTATTAAAGTAGTTTAAATAAAAATAAACCCTGCTTTGTGCTCGATATAAGGCAGGGTTTATAATTGAAACTACTACTATAATCTTTTTAGCCTTAATACCCACTAAGCGAAGCCAGAGACAAGAGAGTAAGAAGGCCTAAACCGAACCCAGCATACGCCAAGAAATCGTCTGCTAATAGGTGCGATATGCTCAAAAAGTGGTACTAAATAACGGCGAATACCACGAGGGAATAGAAAGGATTCAAAAAAACCTCGCTTTTTAAGTGATAATTCTGTAATAATTAACCAGACCTTGTCGGGGTGTCCCAAGCGATTGCAGCAAGCCAAACAATCGAAACAATCGAGAATTGGGACTGAGATCATACCCGTGAACCTGAAGCAGTTTGCACTGACGTAGGAAACAAGTATGAACAGCACTACAATGCGTTATTGCGCGTGGCGTTTTCGTGCCCGTGGAATAGCGCGATGATTAGCATTCAAATTAGCGACTTTTCACTATCTTATCCTAAGCGCCCTCTATTATCTGGGCTTGATCTTAGCGTAGAGACAGGTCAGTGGGCGTGCCTGCTAGGCCGCTCTGGCTGCGGCAAATCAACACTCTTGCAAGCTATCGCCGGGATAAATCATGGGGCTTTGCAAAGTGGTGAGATAGTACTGCGCCCAGCCGCCTCAGGATTAACCCCGCCAGATACCACGAGCAGCAGTGCGAGTCCCAATACCAGTATCAGTACTAATACTAATCGCAAAGTTAACGGCAGCGTTAATGGTTCGGTTGATAATAATACTGGTACTGCAAAAATTGCCTATATGGCGCAAAAAGATGCCTTGCTACCTTGGTTATCGCTGCTTGAAAATGTTCAATTCCCCCACCGTTTAAACCATACCCGATCTAAGCAAACCACTGCCAAGGCCCGCGCTCTGCTTGAGGACGTCGGGCTTTGTGATCATGCCAACAAAAAACCTTATGAAATCTCTGGCGGTCAGCGCCAGCGGGTCGCTCTTGCGCGCACGCTAATGATCAATGCCGATATCGTACTAATGGATGAGCCATTCTCAGCGCTTGATGCCATCACTCGGCTCGAACTCCAAGCACTAGCGGTCAAGTTGCTGCAAGACAAGACCGTATTTTTAATCACTCACGATCCGATTGAAGCCATTCGGCTTGCCGATGTGATCTATGTAATCCGCGAGCATAGCCTGACGCCTGCCTTTATTCCAGAAGGACCGAGACCTCGCTTTGATCCGCAGATGGCGCAGCCGCAATTACAAAAAGCGCTGTTGGAGGCGCTACTGTGAAAGAGTTGATATGAATAAAGCTGTTATGAATAGAGCTGTTTTAAAGAAAGCTATGAGATCTCTATTAAAAGCCAGTGTAATTACCGCCGTACTGATCGGTCTGTGGCAGCTGATTATTACCGTGTTTGCCGTACCACACTTTATTGTCGCCTCACCGTTATCAGTGGCGCAGACGTTGATAGAGAAGTGGTCACTGTTTGCCCAGCACGGCAAGGTTACACTGATTGAGATTTTACTCGGGCTGGTTTTCGGCTTTGCATTGGGGCTGACTTCCGCGTTATTGATGATGTTATCTCGCCGCTTGTCACGGGTAATGATGCCGGTATTTGTCATCTCGCAGGCTATTCCCGTGTTTGCTATCGCCCCGCTACTGGTACTTTGGCTCGGCTACGGCATGGCCTCAAAGGTAGTGATGGCGGTGCTGATCATCTATTTTCCAGTGACGGCGACCTGTTATGACGGTCTGCGGAATGCCCCTGTGCAGTGGCTGGATCTTGGACAGAGTCTCTCTGCCAATCGGTGGCACACGCTATATCACATCCGCCTGCCAGCCGCGTTGCCGTCCATGGCTTCAGGACTGCGAATTGCCACCACTTTTGCGCCTATTGGGGCTGTTGTCGGAGAGTGGGTAGGCGCGGCAGAGGGTCTTGGCTATCTTATGCTGCAAGCTAACGCTCGAATGCAAGCACCGACGGTTTTCGCGGCCTTATTTGTCTTGGTAGCGATGTCACTTACTATTTATTTTACGGTGGATTATTTGCTAAAGCGGCTCATCCCTTGGCAAAAACACCTTTAGGTTTAGCTCTAGTTTAAGGAGTATCAGATGGCTTTTTTTGACCAGTTTAAAGAGCAGTGTCCCGATTGGGAGTGCTATGTCGATCACGAGTTTGTTCGGCAATTGGCTGATGGCAGTCTGCCTGAGGCAAGCTTTAAGCACTATTTGCAACAAGACTATGCCTTTTTAATCCAGTTCATCCGAGCTTGGGCATTGGCGCTGTATAAGAGTCGAACGCTGGGCGAGATGCGTGAGGCGCAGGCTGGGATCAATGCACTGCTCGATCTAGAGATCGATTTGCATATTAAATACTGCCGGGAGTGGGGCATTAGTGAGTCTGAGTTAACTGCGCTTGATGAGTCAGCCGCGTGCGTGGCTTACACGCGTTATGTTCTCGATTGCGGGATGAGTGGCGGCTTAGCAGAGCTTTATGCAGCCCTTTTACCTTGTATTTATGGCTATGCGGAAATCGGTCAGCGCTTGTCACAGCAAGATGCCGATAAAAAGTCAATTCATGGTATTAATCCTTACCAATCATGGATCGATATGTATGCCAGTAGTGAGTATCAAGCAGTAGCAGAGGCGGCAAAGGCTAAGTTTGACCAGCTTTGCATGGAAGCAGCCGAGCCACAACTTGCCCAGTTGCAAAAGATTTTTAATACCGCAACTCGAATGGAAGTGGCCTTTTGGCAAATGGGACTAGATCTAAGTTAAGGGGCAAGCAGTATCTCTTAATCATCACCTCAAAACATGCTTGGTTAAGCGGGCTAACTATAAGATTTTAAAATTCTAACTTAAAAGGACAAGGTTATGAGTGAGCAAAAATTTAGCGAAGAAGTGCGCTGTTATGGCGAGCCTTATTGGAGCGCCGCGACGGATCATGTTTTTATTCGAGAGATGGTCACTGGTGAGCTGTCATTAGATGCGTTTCGTCATTATCTCATTCAGGACTATGCCTTTTTTAGACATTTTACTGATCTTATCGCCCACGCCATTGTCCATGCTCCTGAAATGGCGCAAATTCACCAACTATCAGGTTTTTTGAGCGATGTTACTGATGGTGAGAACGACTATTTTATACGCTCGTTTGCTGAGCTTGGCGTGACCGAAGCGCAGTATTTAGATCCGCCATTAAACCCTGTGATGCAGCGCTTTACCAAGGTCATTGAGCAAGCGATTGAGCGCGGCTACCACGACTGCTTAATGGTGCTGCTCTGCGCAGAATGGGTGTATTGGTCTTGGGGCGATAAATATCGTGAGTGTGAGCCCAAGGCGTTTTATTTCGCTGAGTGGCTCAAGCTGCATAACCATACTGGCTTCACAAAGTTCGTCTCGTGGTTACGATCTGAGGCGGATCGCTTGAATACCTTAGACACTGCTGAACAAGCGCGGCTAAAAGAAGTGTTCCGTACATGCTGCCAGTTTGAAGAAGACTTTTTTACTTATGCCTATCAGCAAGGCCAGTAGCAACCTCAACAAATTTAACAACAAATTTAACAATAGGTTTTAAACCGCACTTATCAGCAGCTATCAATCATTGCTCATCACAAAAAGGGAATTACTCATGAAAAACTATATATTAAAGGCCGCACTGATCACGGTGCTAAGTCTGTGCTCCACTGTCACTTTTGCCAAAGATAAGGTAACGGTATTGCTAGATTGGTTTGTCAATCCTGATCATGCCGCGCTGATTGTCGCCAAACAAAAAGGATTCTTTGCTGCGGAAAATCTCGATGTGGAATTTATTGAACCTGCTGATCCGTCAATGCCGCCTAAACTTGTCGCTGCTGGCAAGGGTGATCTGGCCGTGGATTATCAGCCGCAACTGCAGATGTCAGTAGATGCAGGGCTACCGATTAAGCGTATCGCCACCTTAATCGATTCGCCGCTCAATACCTTGACGGTGCTCAAAAAAAGCAAGATTAAAACTATCGCTGATCTCAAGGGTAAGACAATTGGCTATTCAGTCAGTGGTATTGAGCAAAGCTTGCTTGCTGCTATGCTAGCAACTGAAGGCCTCACCCTAAAAGACGTGAAAATGATTAACGTCAATTTCTCACTAGCACCTGCTTTGATTACTGGCAAAGTCGATGCGGTGATTGGTGGTTATCGTAATTTTGAGCTTAATACGCTAGCGCTAGAAGGGCGACCTGGCCGCGCATTTTATGTAGAAAAGCACGGCGTTCCCTCCTATGACGAGCTAGTATTAATCAGCGCCGCAAACAAGGTAAATGATCCGCGATTTAAGCGCTTTGTGACCGCATTAGAGAAAGCCACCATCTATACCAAAAAACATCCAAAACAAGCTTGGCATGCTTTTCAGTCTTATAAGCCAAACGACTTAGACAATGCGCTAAACCGCCGTGCGTGGAATGATACGGTGCCACTATTGGCGACGCATCCGCGATCACTAAATAAGGGTAAATATCAGCGAATGGCGCAGTTTTTACAGCGTAACGGCATTATTAAAACCGTTAAGCCCGTTAGCACTTATGCGGTGCAACTTGCCAAATAAGTTAAGTAGGTTATCGCCAAGTTTAAAATTATGCATAAAGCCATAATGGCTTTAGCATACGCTATAACGCTATTTTGTACTGGGCTGTTAGCCTAATAAAAGCCGCACTTGATCGCCGTTTAGCAAGCTCTCAGAGACTCGGTGATTGAGTCGGCTATTTCTAGCCGTGTTTCTTTAATAACCACACCAAGCTGCGTCCAGGCGTTCCGTCTCTAAGTAGGGCTTCTAAATAGATATCTTCGAGGCAGTCAAGTTGATAATGAGCGCCGTAATAGGTCTGCAATTGCTCAGTAGTGATGACAAAAGGTGGGCCAGGGCGACGCTCTTGATCAAAATCAAAAGTAATGACTAGCTGGCGCGCGCTGTTGGTTAAGTCAATCAACTGCTGGGTGTAACGGGAGCGTAAATATTGCGGCGGCGTATCAGGCAGAGCGACTAGAGCGGCGCGGTCATAGATGGCGTCGACAGGCCCGATATCGCGAATGGTCATCTCTAAGATATCGCCGACCCAGATGTCAATATTGCGCCCAGCGTATTGAACATAATAGTGGGTAAGGTGCCGGTGCTGAGTGATGCTTGGTATGACGTCTAGGGCTTCAAATAATCCTACGACTGCACTCTCAACCAGCTCAATACCGACCACGTCATGCCCTTGACGGGCTAACCAGCCAATGTCGCACGTCATGCCGCATAAAGGTACGAATATCCGGCTACCGCTAGCCAAATCCAAGGCATAGAAATAGGTAGCTAGCTTTGGATTAACTTCAGGCTCATGGAAGCCAATTTTTTTATTCGCCCATCGGTCTTGCCAGAATTTAGCTTCCATATTCTCGATCCTTGTTATTGGGTGTCTATTACTATAGTTCAGCAAAGCGATCTTGAGTAACGGGCTAGGGTAATAAATAAGCTGACGCTGAGCAAAGTATAGCCCAGCACCGAGCAAAATATAAATTGACAGTAGATGATTACAACAGCACCAATAATTTTAATCAGCCCCTGTTCTCTGGTGGCTTTTGTTAATTGGCAAGTTAATTTGCCACATACTCGTTAAACTCTTTACGAAGCTTAGCAAGCTTTGGCGGAATGGCAAACTGGCAGTAGCCTTGGTCAGGGTTTTTGTTAAAGTAGTCTTGATGATAGTCCTCAGCTTCGAAGAACTCACTTGCCGGATGTACTTCTGTCACGATGTCGAGACCCATATCACGAAGTTTATTGATAGTACGGTCTATGGTCGGCTTCTGCTGCTCACCGGTGTAAAAGATGACTGAACGATACTGACTGCCGACGTCATTGCCCTGACGGTCACGAGTGGTAGGATCATGGGTGGCAAAGAAAATATCTAAAATGACTTCCAGCGGAGTTACAGACTCATCAAAATCAACCTTAATAACTTCGATATGGCCCGTATCACCGCCACAGACGGCATTATAATTTGCCGTTGCTGCATCACCGCCTGTATAGCCTGACGTCACCTGCTGCACACCTTTGACCGATAAAAACACCGATTCAGTACACCAAAAGCAGCCACCGCCTAAAATAATGGTTTGCATAGTTTGCTCCTTATTATGGGACATTATAAAATGTCAATCGCCAATAGTATTCTAATAGCATTGACGCTTATTAAGCTTAGCAGGCGCGCCGCAGTAACTGAGTAACAATCAGTAAAAGTCAGCCAGTAAAAAGCATGCGGTAAAAGTTATTGGCGAAGCTAAGTCTATTTATAGTTATGCTTATAGGTACGCGGATAATGTGCAGCGCGCCATCGTCACTTACTTGAATAACAACTTAGCACCAGTCGCTGATAAAATGATAAAAACTATGGAATAAGGTAGACGATAGGAACAGTCACCCTACCATTAACAGGTTTGCCATCTTGCATAAAAGGATAAAATTTTACCTTTTTAAACTCCCTTAGCGTATATCTATCCAGCGCTTCATGACCTGAAGAAGATTGTATCGTGATGTCAGTCACCTCTCCTTGTTTGTTCACGCTCAATCTTACAGTGACTTTTAAGGTTGCTCTAGATACTCCATCTGTACTTAAAGTCCTGAGCAATCTTTGCGGAAGCTCAGGGTTAGGCGCTCGCCTAAATCTAGCTTCTGAGCTGCTCTTTATGACAATGTCTTTTGGTTCTCGCGTAGCCTCTTGATATTCTTGCTCTTGTTGCGCTCGTTCTTGCTCCAATGCTCGCCGCTTTAACTGCTCATAGGTATCATAAGGGTAGGGTCGGTTCGGGCGGGCGGGATAATAGTCAGTATTGTCATAGATTGGTGTCTCTTTTACTGCATTACCGGCTGAATTTGACTCATTATCTTGTACTAGATTATCCTCTACTTCAGCTATTTGAGCGGAGTGTACCTGAACATAGCTGCTCTGATTTGATGTTGAAGATGATGGGCGGTAAAAGATACTTAAGGCCGCGCACAATATAATAACGATACTAATGAGCGCAGCTGGATAATGAGTTATCAGCGCAATCGGGACTCGAAAGATAATATTGCGTGGTGTCGGCTGAATGCCTTTTGCTATCGCTAAAGGAGCCGGACTAAAGGGGTGCAGTGATTTTGATTTGGCACGGCTGCTAAGCCAAGAGCGATGCTGCGTCTGACTAGGCGGAGTATTATTACCATAACTGCGTTTTTGATAGCGCGAGGTTTGTTGTTTTACCGAACTCTGATGGGCCTTAGCACGCTGATGTGATGAACTGCGAGTCTGGTTAATACTATTGCTTTTATTAGTAGCGGTCGACGTAGAGGCTTTAGGCGGTTTAGCTTTAGACGATTGCTGACGTTGTCGTGATTGATAATTATTAATCCCTGCTATCAGTCGTAAGAGTGCCTTTGATAATGCCGTAATCCAACCAGTGCAGGTGCTAACAATAGATGACTGTGAAGATAAGGCGCTTAAAGAGAAAGCGGCAGTAGCTCGACCCTTAATTGGCTTAACAGACTTGACAGGCGGCGGCGTAAGGCCATGTGAGTGCTGCTGGATATGCTGAGATAAGGTTTCTTGCCAGAGCGTGGCTGATGCCCGATAATCGGTTCGATTATCAAAGGAGGTCCTAAATAGCTGCTGAATATCATCGTGCAATAGATTGAATCGGTTATGCGGCGCTGGTAAGGCGCTAAGATGGCGCTGGCCTTGACCATGAACGAATAAGTTTTGTTGAATCTTGTCGCCTAGACTATTTAGCTGCTCAAAAGGCGGCGCAAAGGTCGCCATATAAGGATGAATGCCGAACAGTATCTGATAGAGGATAACAGCGAGGGAGAATTCATCCCAACTCTTATTAACCAACGTGTCTTTTACCGTGATGTTCGCGCCCTCAGGCGGCGTGTACTCTAGGGTGTTAACCCGTCCATAGTGTGGCTCCCCCGACTCATCAGCACGAATCTGTAGGGAGTCTAAGTCCACCAAAGCGACCTTGCCATCCGCGGTAAACATAATATTCTGTGGTTTAAAGTCAACAATAGCGTAATTGGTATCTTGATGAAGGAGCTGAACGCTAGTACACAGATTGACACAGATATTGAGACGCTTATGAGCGCTCTCTTCGCTTTGATCGAAGTAAGGTTGCCACTGAGCTCCTAGGCGCTTGTTGGTTAGATTCGACAGCAGGTACAGCTCCTGGCTATTGGTATAAGCCAGCGGCATGACATAGCCGACAAATTCGCTAAAGCCTGCATCATATGCGAGGGCGACGGGCCAACACAGCTTACCATTCGCGTAGTGGAGCGGCTCAGGCGGATGATCAACCATAAACTGTAGCTTGGCTTCTTTGGCCGCAGTTCTGTACTTCTCAACATACTCTTTAATACAGTAGCCTAGCCACTCTTGAGGCGCGGTAATAGGGTAGATGGTCCCTTCACCGCCACGACCAATCGCTGCGCCAACCTCTAAGCGGGTAAGCTCGTCGTGTTGCCAAACATAAAATACAGTCATAACTTAAGGCAGTCAGTTAGAAGGCGCGTTAAGAGGCTGATAGACGGCAAAGACTAAAGTTTTATCGTCACCTTCTTTTTTTAGACTGTCTGCTCCTTGCTGCAAAAACGCTGCAAACCGCGAATTGATAGCTGCACTATCATTGCGATAGTGGTGATGCAGCTGCATTAAGGTTGATTTTACTGGGTCTAAAAACCTAGCAAAAGGTCGATTGGGCCTGATGTATTGCTGCTTAGCGGCATCAAATACCTGACATTCAAACGCGGAAGATTCACAGCCGTCACTCATCAACACCACAGCCTGAATAGGCTGCATGACGGTCGTGGCGCGGATATAGTCATGGTTGTTGCTGCTGGCTTGTCGCGAGGATTGTTGTAGTGCTTGAGTCGTGACAAAGACAGTATAGCCCTCATCATCTTTCCAAGGCTGCATTAAAGCATGCCAGTCACCCGCGGTGTCTTGATAGGCAGCGCGGCCATCACCGATGTGAATGAGGGTAACACCAATAGGCGATAAAATACTGACAATCAATGTGCATCCTAATGCTGCTATGGGGATATCTTGCTGGCTAGCGTAATCGTGCAGCCGAGAATATAAATGCTGATACAGCTGATCGGCCAATTGACTGAGCTGAGAGTCTTTAGGTAATACTGGGGGGAGGAAGGGAGCTTGCCAAAAGACGGGTGGGGCTAGCGAAGCTTTGTTATAGCTAGCATTGATATAGCTTGGTACGACCTTGTAGACACTATTATGAGAGTCGCTGCCTCTTAAGCCGCCTGCGAGGGGAGAAGAGGAAGGGCTAAGGTATGGAGGATGAAAGTCACAGTGCGGATAAAATATCAATTGAGACTGCGCGGATGACTCAAGCTGTGAGCGTAGCCATGATTTAACAAAGCTGAGGGTCTCAGCCACGACGATCTGAGCGCCGATATCAGAGTGACTTTTGGCACCAGCCCCATCTGCCACGACCGCAATCGCCCAGTCGGGATACTCGGCAAGCTGACAGTAGCCATGTCGATCTTGACAAGGCAGACAGTGCTGCTGGTGCGATAGGCCACGAACACTAGCGCCGCTGAGTTGCCAGTGGCCGGTAGCAGGCGCGGTATCTGCTGTGATAAATACCTCAGCGAACTTGGGTTCAGCTGAGCTGGACGTGGTATCGCTAAAAGAAATTGACATAGCCATCACTTTAATTGATTGTTATTTAAACCACTGATTATTTAAACTACTGATCGCTTTAACTAGTTATTGTTTAAGCTACTTATTATTTAAGTTATTACCATTTAAAGCAAAAAGCTAGTGCTTTGATATGCTGTCTACTCTTATGTATTAGCAAATTCTTTATTGTAAATTAAGATAAGCATTTCCTCACACAGAGAGTCCGGACATCCATTTTGGCGCTTCAAGATCGACGGTATCGCCCTCACGAGAGTGTGAAATTTTATCCATACTATTAGATAGCCATTGAAAGAAATCAGAGAAACGAATACCGTCCAGCTGAGCGGCTGGCACTAAGGGCGAGCTTATGCGGTTGAGCGTTCTCATAGCCGATCTATTCACTTTGACACCGATGGCAAAGAAGTGAAAGCTGTTGTCCGCCATACCGCTGTGCACCGTATCGGCGATTCGGGAGATCTCGTTATCGCTATTGGTCGGCATACCATCGGTCATGGGAATAATCCAAGGCCGCTTATAACTGATACCATGCTGACGATAAAATTGCTTACGCTCGTCGACGATCTCAATAGCCGTCTCGATACCGTCCACTAAGTTGGTCATGCCGCCGTGTGCCTTAAGCTTGGGCATCTTCATGTCCTCAACTAGCGCTGGCTCTAGGACGCGCTGCGCCGCATCACCAAAGGTGACGATAGCAATCTCTAAAGCATCAGCAAGTGAGTAGTTTTGACGGATGTCTTCATAAAAGCTTTGCAGCCCGTCGTTTAACGCCTTGATACGCCCTCCACGCATAGAGCCTGAGATATCAAGAACTAGCACGCAAAGACACTTTTCTTGATAGTTACTTGGCGTCTCTATGTTGGCAAATTCTATTTCCATAATCTCTTTTATTCCTTTATTGGTTATTTAAGAAAAGCTAAAAGTTAAAAAAGCCCTTACCGACCTCTAGGTAGCGACCAAGGCTAAGTTATTATTTTTATTTATTATAACTGGATAATTGGTGCAATAATAATTGACTTAAGTTTAACGTTGTCTTACATAGTATTAAATAGTGTATATAGTGAACCGCCAAAGAGTTTTGGTGAGTTATGGATTAAAGGCTGATAGCGCAGTCTCACTATAAGCTGCATTATTTTGGATGCGCTTAAAAGCAATTTGTAAAAGGGCGTATTTGCTATAATATTCACCACTGATATTGCAGGATTGCCCGAATGAATGACGCTAAATCTAATCAAGACCAAAGCTCCCATGAGACCTTGTTTGATACGGTATTTACCACGCCTCTAGACCGCGCCGCACGCTTCTCATTTGATGAGCAGGTGGTGGCTTGCTTCCCTGATATGATCCGCCGTAGCGTGCCAGGCTATGGTCAGGTACTGGCGATGCTACCAATATTCGCCCAGCGTCATTGTCAGTTTGGACAGACCAATGCTGAGGGGCATAGGGTCAGCCGAATTTATGACTTGGGCTGCTCTCTTGGCGGCGCAAGTATGGCGCTTGTGAGTGCGTCGGGTGGCTTTGATGCGAATGATTTGCAAATTAAAGCCGTTGATATCTCACCTGCGATGACCGATAAAGCCAAAGCGCTATTGGCAGATAATTACCCCGAGCATGACATTGAGGTCATTACCGCGGACATTCGCGAGATTGACTTTGCACCGTGTGATATGGTCGTGTTGAATTTAACGTTACAGTTCTTGCCGCCAGAGGACCGCTATCGAGTGTTAGCGAATATCTATGACGCGCTAAATGACGGTGGTATATTGGTATTGACTGAAAAGACCCATTCGGGTGATGAGCAAGACGATGCGTGGCTGGTTGAGCGCTATTATGACTTTAAACGCGCTAATGGCTATAGTGAGCTTGAGATTAGTGGTAAGCGTAATGCTTTAGAAAATGTATTAATCACTGATACCCTAGCTCAGCATCATGAGCGACTAGCGCAGGTGGGCTTTAGCCGAACTCTGACTTGGTTTCAATTTTTGAACTTTGCGTCGATGATTGCGTTTAAGTAATGTGTTTTGATGACTGGCCTTTCAGCTTGGCTCAACTGCGGCTTTTACAAAGTCGCTTTTGAGGGAGACCGATTGATAAGCAGTGAAGGGAACAAGCTAGCAGTGCTATGAGATGATGCCAAAACACAAGCTTTAGTTTTTAACTTCGTTAAGACATCATTATCAGTGAGAGTCTATAGGCTAATATTGTAGTGACTCACAAGCCCTAGTTAGCAACAGCATTGATTATATATCTGACTTTATAGGCGTTAAGAGCTTATAGACACTCAGTCAGTTGATTTTGGCTGACAGTCTTAAGAGTAGTTAGCCGCTCAGCAAGCTTTTTGTCATTATGCTCTTTGGAGCGTAGCCCTGCTTTACTGCCATAATAGCGTACCACTGTAGTATTAGCGTCTTTAGGCTCGAAGGTAATATGCTGCTGTGCTTTTCTGCCCATAAATACATCAATAGAGGCAGTTTGATGGTCTCTATCAAGATTAGAGCTGATAGTGGTGTCTGGGGTTTGGGCCATAGTGGTGACCGTCACTCCATTAGTGGTTACCGTGTTGGGATAAGAGACGCCAGCTTGAGCAACGCATTTATTGTAATAGGCTTTGGTATTGGCATAAGCGTCTAGATAATTTACCGGTAAGACAATATCATTTGACGGTGTGCTAGTGACCAACTTATTCAGACTGTTCTTGGCGCTGGTAGCGCAGCCGCTAACTGTTAACATAGCGGATAAGGCCAAGGCAAGGGTCATATAAGTATTTTTATTAGACATAGCAGGTTACCTTTTAAAGTATTGATGGGTTAGTATTTTAGTCAGTAGGGCGATTTCTAAGTTAATGAGAACACTTTAGGGAACAACACTCTCAAAAGCCACGCTTTTTAGCGATTTGCAATGCAAGAATGGATTGTGTGTTAATATTTCCTCAAGATAATATTTAAATTCAATCTAATAAAATCAATGTCTTATTAAACACTGAAAGTTATTGTTATTACAATAAGTTTATTTATGTTCAGTTAATTTATTGTCTTATAAACAAAGTCAGTAACAGATTGCATGCCTATATAGTCTTCTCGTGCAGCGCACGGATCAGCTACCTAGTCAGCTGCGGCGAAGCTATACACGGTCAGCAAAAAGCCCCCCGCAATCGCACTGCCTAACCCTTAGAATATTTCATTATCGATACAGCTTGACGTAAACCCTGATTGACATTACACCTATTTAACATAGGATTAGCTACCAGCTAATTTTATTCAACGTTAGCCAACATCTGCTCTAACTAATCTATGACTATGACCAATAAAACCATCTATAACGCCGAACGCGCCCTCTATCTTGACCTACTTGAGCGCGTGCATTATCACCCTATCGTTAATGAGTGGCTGGCCGCACTGCCAGAATGGCTAGCGGCAATTAAAGACAAGCAGCGCTATGCCCACGCACCAGCATATCTGGCAGCAGTAGAAAAGCTGCCGCAAATAGATGTGCATAGTGTGGACTTAGATACCGACACGATTACCATTCAGGCTGATTTATCAGAGGCCGAATACAAGCAGATTACGGCTTTGATGAAGCAATTAATGCCATGGCGAAAAGGTCCATTTCAGATTGGTTCAGGTGTTGAGGGTGACCGTCATACAGTATTTATTGATACCGAATGGCATAGCGACTGGAAGTGGCAGCGAATTGCCCCGCACCTTGTTGCAGATCATGGCACGCTTGAGGGGCGCTATGTGTTAGATGTCGGTGGTGGCTCTGGCTACCATGGTTGGCGTATGGCGGGCGCAGGTGCCAAACAGGTCATCATCATCGATCCGTCATGCTTGTTTTATCATCAGTTTATGGCGATTCGCCATTTCGTTGGTGCTGCGGACAACAATAGAACGCACTATATCCCTGTGGGCTTAGAAGCACTGCCTAGGCAAAGTCAGCTTTTTGATGTGGTGTTCTGTATGGGGGTTCTCTATCACCGTCCATCCCCGTTTGAGCATTTACAACAGCTCAAGGGTCAGCTAGTCAAGGGCGGTCAGCTGGTACTTGAGACACTAGTGGTTGAAGGCGATGACACGACTGTCCTCGTGCCACATAACCGCTATGCGAAGATGAATAATGTCTACTTCCTGCCCTCAGTGGCAGCCTTAACGGGCTGGCTTAACAAGGTGGGCTTCACTGAAGTGCGCTGTGTCGATATCGATATCACTAGTGTTGAGGAGCAGCGCGCGACTGAGTGGATGACTTATCAGTCCCTCAGTGACTTCTTAGACCCTAGTGATTCTAGCAAGACGATTGAGGGTTATCCGGCCCCAATGCGCGCGACCCTTATCGCCACTAAGTGAGGGCGGCTTCATAAAGGTAACCCCAAAAGATGAGTGCAAGGACGGTTGGCGCGGAAATTAACAATTGGAAATAATAATCACGACTAATTTAATAATAGTACTAACAAAGAGCTACTATTAAACTAGGCGCCGGTTGATCTTAATAACTATGACCATATAATCTCGGCAAGGAGCGGTGACGGTGAAAGTATTCAAGCGATTAACTATAGCCTTAAGTAGCTTGCTGTCCCTGCCAGCGTTGGCCGCTTATGGCGAGCCCTTTTCAGGTTGGGGCTTCGTGCAGAATGATTGGCAGCTGGTCTGTGACAATACTTTGACTTGCCGCGCCGCGGGCTATGCAGAAGAGACGTCGCCGCCAGCTTCACTACTATTCATTGTCGCTGCGCAAAGGCCTGTAACCACAGCCTATATTAATTATACAGACGAATCTGACGAACCTGATACAGTCGATAAAACAGAGTCAGCTAATAGGCAAAAGCCGCCAGAGCTATGGCTAGACAATAAAAACTATGGCTTTATCAATTATGATACTAATAACCACCGCTATGAGTTAAACGCAGAGCAAATCAAGCAAGTGATCCGCCGTGCGCGCAAGGCGACCAACATAGAGATAAGAGCGGGTGATAAAAGATACCGGATCAGTGATAATGGCTTGGCTGCTGTTCTTCTTAAGCTTGATGAGGTTCAGGGCCGGGTCGGAACCTCGCTAGCGCTAGTGAGTAAAGACAGTCGCAACCGGCAAATTCCTAAAAAAGCGCTGCCTGCTCCGGTGATCCATGCTGCTTATGCGTATCCCATCTCGCAGTATGTCTATCCTAATTATGAAGAAGATGCGACTGGCGCAGAGCGAGCCGTCGCTAACGACCCAAAGCACCTCAGACGTATAAGCAAAAGCCAAAAGGCCTATTGGCAAGATAATATGACAAGCTGGGTCAAGCCGACTTTAGACAGTGAGGATAATCAGTGTGATGTCTTTGACACTGATAATGCCTATTATAATAAAGACCCTAAATGGTTGTTTTTGCCCGTTGATGACCAGCATACCCTAGCCATTCATCCTTGCTGGACAGGCGCTTATAATGAAGGCTTTGGTTACTGGCTGCTCAGTAACGACAGACCCAGTAGCCCCCTGCTGGTCACCACAAGTGGCAGTGATTATGAGAAGGGAGAGATTTGGGCCTCTCACAAAGACCGAGGACTGGGCGACTGCTGGAATACTGCGGCTTGGATTTGGGATGGTAGCCGCTTTGTGAAGTCGGAAGAGTCAACTACAGGTCTGTGCCGAGGCTTTGCTGGTGGTGCCTGGGATTTACCTAGCTATGTCAGTAAGGTCGTAAAAAAAGACGCTGCTAAAAATAACTCAAAGTAGCTTTTATTTAAGTTACTAAAAAATAGCGGCAGATGGTGGTGAATATCTATATAAAAACAGAGTAGCTACTAAGTCACCACTGCCTAGCATTATAAGCACAGCTGCTGACTATTGACCAACAATACTGCGTTGCTATTTTCACTACCGTTGTCAAGACAATGTCATTAAATCGTTATTAAATCAATGATATCAAGGCAATGCTAGCGCCTTAAATAAACCATCTTTCGAATGCCATTTCTATAAGAACTTTAATAATAAAGCCAACAAAACCAGCACCTAAGGCCAAAAACATCCAAAAAGTACCCGCACGGCCTGCGTTGGACTTTCTAGACAAATCCCAAATAATAAAGAATAAGAATGCGATAAAGACGGGCAGTAATACGTACAGCCCCCAGCTAGTGACTGTCTCGGCAGCAATGGCAAACATATAATTTTCCTAATATTAATTAGGCCTAAAACGTTAGGCACTATATGAAGGTATTATAACGTGTCTGTGGTTAAGCGGACACCACAAAAACAGGAACGCTACAGTAGCCATGCTAGGTTTTACTGAAGGCTTTAGGGCAAATTTTTTGCTCATCTCGGGCAGTCGATAGCCAGTTAATTCGCCATAAATGATGCAAATTAGGGCAAACATTGCTATATTGACAAGTTATTTTGTCATTGCTAATTTTTTAGATTATCCGACTTTTAGAGTTGTTACTATTATGTCCCAAGCTCAGATTGATACCCTATTCAAGCTATTTAATGATGCCGCTCAAGCACTGCAAGCAGAGGGCACCTTACCGGCTGACTGGCAAAACAGCAGTCAAATTACGCGCACCAAAGATGCCTCGCATGGCGACTTTGCCAGCAATATTGCCTTAATCGCGGCAAAAGCGGCGAAAATGAATCCACGCGCCTTGGCAGAGAAGATCGTCGCGGCCCTGCCAGACAATGCTGATATCCGCCAAGTAGAAGTCGCTGGACCAGGCTTTATCAATGTGTTTTTAAACAGCGATGCTAAGTTTGCGGTATTAGATGATATCTTCGCTGCAAAAGAGCGCTTTGGTCTTAGCGATGAGTTTGCAGAGCAAAAGGTGCAAGTCGAGTTTGTCTCGGCCAACCCAACTTCGAGCCTGCATGTTGGTCATGGCCGCGGTGCTGCCTTTGGTATGAGTGTGGCAAACTTGCTTGAAGCCGTCGGTTACGACGTGACCCGCGAATATTACGTCAATGACGCAGGTCGGCAAATGGATATCTTGGCGACCAGTACGTACCTACGCTACTTAGAAGCCAATGATGAGGTCATTATCTTTCCGGTCAATGGCTACAAGGGTGATTACGTCCGTGATATTGCTAATACCATCAAGACGCAGCATGCAGATACCTATGTACACCCATTTGCGCAAATAGCCAAAGATGTGCCAGCAGATGCAGTCTATGAGACGGATGCTGAAGGCAAAAAAACGTTGGTCTCTGGCGATAAAGAAGCGCATATTGATGGCCTAATCAATAATGCCAAAGTGACGCTTGGCGAAGCCTATGAGATATTTTTAAATGCGGCATTGAGCAGTATCTTAGAAGACATCAAAGATGACCTAAATGATTTTGGCGTGCGTTTTGAGCAGTGGTTTAGCGAGAAGTCAATTGAGCCTGAGATAGAGCCTGTTCTGCAGATACTAGATGACAAAGGCTATCTATACGAAAAAGATGGCAATATTTGGTTTAGATCTACTGATTTTGGTGATGAAAAAGACCGAGTAGTGCGCCGTGCTAACGGTCAAAGCACTTACTTTGCTTCAGATATCGCTTATCACAAAAATAAGTTTGACCGCGGCTTTGATAAGGTCATTAATGTCTGGGGTGCTGACCATCATGGCTACGTCGCTCGCGTGAGAGCAGCGCTTACAGCGCTGGGCATTGACGCTAATAAACTAGACGTTATCTTGGTTCAGTTCGTGGCGCTTTGGCGTGGTGAGCAAAAGGTACAGATGTCTTCACGCTCGGGTCAATTCGTGACCTTGCGTGAGCTTCGTGAAGAAGTCGGCAACGACGCAGCACGATTCTACTATGTGGCAAGAAAGCCTGAGGTTCACATTGATTTTGACCTTGAGCTGGCCAAGTCGCAGAGTAAAGACAATCTAGTACACTATATTCAGTACGCTCATGCTAGAGTGTGCCGTGTCTTAGAAAAGCTTGAGCAATTTGGCTATAGTGTCGATGATAGCGTAGGTCTTGAGCATCAAGAGCTACTGGTCAATGAGGCTGAAGGCGAGCTATTAAAGCTCCTTGCTGCCTATCCTGCGACGCTGAAACGGGCAGCGACGGGCTATGACCCCCATGTATTGACCAATTATCTAAAAGATTTAGCTGCCTTGTTCCATGGTTGGTATGATACCAGTCGTATCATGCCCGTGAGTCTAACCTCGGGTGAGACTCCTAGTGATGAAGAGCTGGCCTTAATGCAAGCGCGCTTGCGCCTGTCAAAAGCAGTGCGTCAAGTTATCGCCAATGGCCTTAGCTTATTGGGACTCTCAGCACCGTCTAGCATGTAACTGCTAGTGGGGTTAATATAATCAGCATCATGAGCTATATTGGTACGTCAGGCACTATGGACATGATGCTGATTGGGTACATTACTTATTTCACTCGTCATCGACAACATCTGTCCCTATATAGGAGGCAGGTTTTAGATGACGGTTTAATTCAAACCTCATGAAATCTTGATGAAAAGCGCGCCTAATCAGTGCTCAGACTAGTGAGGCGCTCTATAATCATAGTTTAAAATATAGTTAATCAACTAACTGCTTATCTAAACACTGAAAGCTGTCATCCTATCTAAAATTAAATCAAAGGGATTAGCTGGCTTGAAGATAAGCACCGAGAGGGACAGTCATGTTAGCCAAAAAACCAAAAGGTGCAGTTGAAAAGCGCCGCAAGAGTAGCAGTCTTTCAGGCTTTTTATGGATGCTGGTCGGTGCTATTTTGACACTGATGATCTTGGTGGCTTTATATTTGTTCAACTCTTTTGACTTCTTTAGTCCAGTGGGTGGCTCAGAGACAACAACCGCTGAGCGTCAGGTTCAGCCCAAAGTTGAGACAGATACTGATAATGGCGACTATGAGTTTTATGATGTGTTGCCCAATCAAGAGATGGCAACCATCCCTGATGAGTCTGTGGCTATTGATGATGAGGGTATCGAGACAGTGCCCAATACTTTTGAGCCAGATGCAGTTGTTACGCAGCCAAGAGTAGAGCCGCGAGCGGATAGTAATAGCAATTTAAGCATTCAAGAGCAGACGACGCTCAGTCCACAAGCTGACGGCGTACAAAGTGGCGCGGATGATAATCAGATCGTTGTGGTAGAAGAAGACACCACTTATGATGGTGATGATAATGTGCCAGCTGCCACGACCAATAATAGCTCAGCGACCGCTTCAATCTCTGCAGCTACTCCAGACAGTGCGGGTACCAGGACTTATATCTTACAGATTAATAGCTTTGGTAGTGCCGATGAGGCCGACCGCCGCCGCGCGCAAGTGCTAATGGCAGGCGTGGATGCTAATGTGGTGAAAAAAATGACGGGCAATGGTCAGCCGCTCTATCAGGTTATCTCGCGTCCCATGAGCAATCGTCAAGCGGTCATTAGTGCCCAGCAGCGTTTACAGAATAATGGTATCGACTCGCTCATCGTTGAGCAGCGCCGCTAAATAATAGCTGCCAAAAGTTGGCAAATTTAAATATTAAAATATATGATAAGCGTCTAGTGATAGACGCTTTTTTTGTGGCTATGTTTGAGCTCTATAGTCATATGTTACATAAAAACCGAAGATTAACCATTAAGGGATTAAGATGACAAGCAGCACGCAGATGGCCCAGCAAGGTCGGCTTAAAAGCTTCTTTCAGACCTATTTTATTGATGCCTTTACCGGTATGGCGCTAGGGTTGTTTGTGACCTTAATAGCCGGTCTTATTATCTCACAGATAGGACAATGGCTTGATTTGCCGGTACTTATGAGTATCGGTAAGCTGGCGAGTATTCTAATGGGAGCTGGGATTGGCGTTGGTATTGCCTACTATCTTAAAGCGCCGACGCTAGTCATGCTCAGCTGCTTGGTCGCTGGTATGCTAGGCGCGCATTCTGAAGCCTTAATGGCAGGAACATTGTTTACGCCGCAGGTGGGCGCTGCGCCGACATTTTTGGCGCTACCTGGCAATCCGATAGGCGCTTATCTAACGTCGGTATTTGCCTATCGCGTCGGTGTCCTTATCGCTGGTCGTACCAAGCTAGATATCCTATTGATACCCTTGGTGGTCTGCGGCGTTGCTCTTGCCGTGTGCGCCACTTTAAATCCGCCAGTCGTCGCTGCAGTAAATGCCATCGGTCAAGGTATCCATGCTGCCACTGAGCTACAACCTTTCTTTATGGGGATTGTCATTGCTGTCGTCGTCGGAATCTTATTAACCATGCCCACATCTAGTGCGGCTATTTGTATAGCGATTGGTCTCGGTGGTCTGGCGGGAGGCGCGGCGGTGGTCGGCTGCGCAGCACATATGGTCGGCTTTGCCGTCGCCAGTTATAGGGACAATGGTGTGAGTGGACTGGTGTCACAGGGGATTGGTACCAGTATGCTTCAGATTCCTAATGTCCTCAAAAAGCCAATTATCCTACTGCCAGCAGTGGTTGCCAGTGCGGTCGCAGGCCCTATTGCTACCAGCGTATTTGCTCTGCATTGTACGGCGACAGGAGCAGGCATGGGCACAGCAGGGTTGGTCGGGGTATTTGGCGTATTAGAGGCCTCAGCTAGTCTGATGAGCCCGGGCCGGTTATGGTTAGCGATTGTTCTCTTAATGTTGGTACTACCTGCCATTATCGCTTGGCTCGTCGCCACGCTAATGCGAAAAGCTGGTTGGCTTGAGCCAGGAGATATGACACTACCTTAGTAATAGGATAACAGGATCAGGATAATAGGCTGGGGTTGCTCTATTGTTCAGGCAGCGCGCTGATCGGGAATTCTATGCTAATTGACTAGCTATTTAACTACTGAATAATACGACCTAACTTAGCAGCTTGGTTCATGAGCCGCTGATAGTGACTCGTGAGTAGCCGCTGAACCACATCAACCACTTTGGCATCGCTGCCGATAAGACAGCGCCTAGCATCATTGACCACTGCGGATAAGATAATCATAGCGGCTTCATTCGCATCAAAGCGTAGTACTTTATTGAAGCTGCTGATGGTGCTCTCACCTCGCGCCATGCCTAGCGAGCGAATACTATCATTGCCTCGAGCGCTATTAGCAATATTGGTCTTAATGCCGCTAGGGTACACACAAGTTGCCGAAACGCCACATTTTTGTAGCTCAAGTTCTTGACGTAGACTCTAAGTAAGGCCGCGACCTGCTCAGCAAAATACAATCTTAGCTCTGGCTGGTAACGTCGACTTAGTCAGCTGTGCTAATCGTTGCAGAGGTGCAGGTAAAGAGAAAAAAGTCATAATGCCCTTCCTTGGTGTTGATAGATCGATTAACAAGTCAAAAGTATAACGAATAAACGACCCTGATATGACAGTCTTATGAAAATTTAGCAAACAATAATCTATAAATTATCAGCATCTAATTAAATTATCTTTGTAACTAATTTGTATAACAGCCCATTAGGGCAATAAAAAAGGCAGTATCCAAACTATTGGATACTGCCTTGTGCTTGTATGAAGATGAGCTAAGTAGATACTAACTCAATCTAAAATCAGCGATTAAGCAATCTTAGGGGTAGCACCTTCATTGATTACGGTATCGTCTACTAACACGGTCTTGACATCCTTCATGGACGGCAGCTCATACATGGTCTCAAGTAGAGCATTTTCGACGATAGAGCGCAGACCACGGGCACCGGTTTTTCGCTCCATTGCTTTCTTAGCGATAGCGTCTAGAGCTTCGTCCGTGAAGGATATTTTCGCGCCTTCCATATCGAATAAGTACTCATACTGCTTGACCAAAGCATTTTTTGGTTGAGTCAATATTTGTACGAGGGCGTCTTCGTCCAACTCTTCTAAAGTAGCGATAACTGGTAAGCGACCAATGAGCTCAGGGATTAGACCGAATTTGATTAAATCTTCTGGCTCGACCTCTTTAAACAGCTCAGAGACTTGGCGACGATCTTCTTTAGAGCGCACGTCGGCGTTGAAGCCGATACCGGTCTTTTCAGTACGCTGCTGAATCACTTTATCAAGTCCGGCAAATGCACCACCGACGATGACTAAGATATTGCTGGTATCGACTTGGATGAGCTCTTGCTGCGGATGCTTGCGACCACCGTGCGGTGGAATAGCGGCGACTGTACCTTCAATAAGCTTAAGCAAAGCCTGCTGAACGCCTTCACCTGAGACATCACGAGTGATTGATAAGTTCTCACCCTTTTTACTGATTTTATCAATCTCATCGATATAGATGATGCCTTGTTCTGCCTTACTTACGTCATAATCTGATGCTTGCAATAGCTTCTGAACGATATTTTCGACATCTTCACCCACATAGCCGGCTTCAGTGAGAGTCGTTGCATCAGCCATCGCAAATGGCACATCAAGTAAGCGAGCTAAGGTCTGAGCCAATAGCGTCTTACCAGAACCGGTAGGACCGATAAGCAAGATATTACTCTTTGACAGCTCGATCATGGCATCATCAGCACCAATCTTGGCTTGCTTCTTATCTTGGGCCATTTGCTGACTGACTTTAAGGCGTTTGTAGTGATTATAGACAGCGACTGATAGGGCTTTTTTGGCCGAATCCTGACCGATAACATAGTCATCAAGATGGGCGCGTAGCTCTTTAGGGGTCGGTAGCTTTTTATTGACCCACGAGGTATCAATATCATCGTCTAAGTTGTCGGCTGTGTCGCTACCATCAGCGATGAGGTCCGTACATAGCTCAATACATTCATTACAAATATTGGCGTTATCAGCGGCGATGAGCTGCTGGACATCGTCTTTCGATTTACCGCAGAACGAGCACTGCGGGGTGGTATCTTTTGCCATAAAGGCGCTCCTAAAATTTGTTCAGCTGGCGAAAATGTATGCGAAGACTAATCGCTTATGCGCTAAAAGATGCCTCAGCGTTTTGAGGCATCTGCGAAATATTAAATAGTCCTTATCGTCTCCATAGGACGCGGCCCTACATCTCTTGCGGACGGCGATTTAGTACTTCATCGACTAAGCCATATTCTTTGGCTTCTTCAGCGTCTAACCAAAAATCGCGCTCGACGTCTTTTTCGATTTTCTCTAGTGGTTGACCAGTACGCTCGGCCAAGATTCGATTTAGACGGTCACGAATTTTTAGGATCTCGCGAGCGTTAATCTCGATATCTGTGGCTTGACCTTGCGCGCCGCCTGAGGGCTGATGGATCATCACGCGAGAGTTGGCAAGGGCATAGCGTTTGCCTTTTTCGCCTGCTGCGAGCAAGAATGAGCCCATGCTATAAGCGCCGCCCATACAGATGGTTGATACTTCGGGCTTAATGAAGTTCATGGTATCAAAGATAGCCAGGCCAGCACTGACTGATCCACCTGGCGAGTTGATGTAGAGATGGATATCTTTTTCAGGGTTTTCCGCTTCCAAAAATAGCATCTGCGCCACGATGAGATTGGCCATGTGATCTTCTACTTGACCGGTCAAAAAGATGACACGTTCACGCAGTAGGCGTGAGAAGATATCAAAAGAGCGTTCGCCGCGAGCCGATTGTTCAACCACCATCGGTACCAGCGCACTTCTTGGCGCTTGGCTGGCAGATTGATGAGCGCTCATGAGCAAATCAAAATGAGGGTTGGCTTTAATGTGGTCAATATTGGACATAGACTGAGTTCCTATTGCTATAGTTATAAGTGTCAAAATAAATAAGGTGGGTGACGAATAAAATGGCTTGCTTGACAATAAGGCCGTTAGTAAGTCTTTATTTATACCCTATCAATAAGCTTAAATCAGCAGAGTTAAAATAACCATCGAATACTTGTCTTAATAGGGGGGTAGTTACTGATTATCAAGTGCTAATACCCAATGTCAAAAATAAGCTGACTTTTTTAGACGGGCTGTACCTATCTGTGGCTCGCGAGCAAGTTCACCTGCCGGCTTACCATAGACGTCAACAAGGACAAAAGATAACTGCCGACCTATAAAAATGCCCCAACGTTATCGTTGAGGCATCTACTTGCTGCTCCTACCAAAGTATCTTTGGACACTTAGTAGACTTAGACGGTAAGTAACCTTGATCAGTAGCTTTAATTTAAATATAAATTATTTAAATATAAATCCCTACATTAACTTTAAAACATAAGAGTTGCAGCTATAGCCATTTAGATAATGGTATTAAGGTCATCTGATTAAGGCTAAACCTGCAAAGCTAATGTATTAGATTTAGGTTACAAGCCTCTTTACATAGCAGCTTGTTGCTGAGCGGCAAGCAGGTCTTTATAGCTGACTTCTTTGTCAGAGACCTTGGCTTGAGACAGTAAGTAGTCGACCACTTGGTCTTCTAGTACTACAGATTCGATATTAGCACGTTGCTGCTGATCGTTAGTGTAGTAATCGATAACTTCTTGTGGATCTTCGTAGTTTTCAGCCGCTTCACGGATGAAGGTCTCAACACGGTCTTGATCTACTTCTAGCTTTTGCTCTTCGATAACACGGGCGACGATGATACCTAGACGGGCAGCACGCAATGCCTGCTCTTCAAATAGCTCATCAGGCAGCATGTCTTTGTTGAAGTTCTCAGGGTTAGCGCCGAACTGCTGGGCGAAACGCTGCATCATCAAGTTGCGCTGACGCTCAATCTCTTGATCTAGCATCGCTTGCGGTACGTCAAATTCGTTTTTCTCAAGTAGCGCATCAAAAGTCGCTTGCTTCACTTGGCTACGCGCTGCATTTTTGATTTCGCGTTCCATGTTTTTGCGCACGTCTTTTTTGAGCTGCTCTAGGCCGCCTTCAGTCACGCCAAATTGCTCGAAGAATTCTTCATTTAGCTCAGGAAGCTTAGATTCTTCAACTTTTTTGACATTGATTTTGAACTGTGCTTCTTTGCCCGCAAGCTCTTCAGCTTGATAGTCCTCGGGGAAAGTCACATCGATGGTTTTTTCTTCACCTGCTTTAAGACCTTTGATACCATCTTCAAAGCCTGGGATCATCTGGCCGCTACCGATGACCAATTTGAAGTCTTCTGCGCTGCCGCCGTCGAATTTTTCGCCATCAATTGAGCCTTCAAAGTCAAAGGTAACCTGATCGCCCTCATCCGCTGCACCGTCTTTGTCTGTGAACTCTTGACGCTGCTTTTGTAGGTTTTCGATCATGGTATCGACGTCTTCGTCGCTGACGGTCGCTGATTGACGCTCAACTTCGATTTCGCTTGCACCCTGAACTTCGATTTCTGGGAAGATCTCGACAGTAGCTTGATAGACCAAGAAGTCGTCTTCTAACTTAACGTCATCGATGTTAGGCATGCCTACAGCGCGTACGTCTTCAGATTTGATAGCCTCAAAGACCGTATCACGGATCACATCGTTGATTACTTCTTGCTGGATGCCCGCGCCATACTGAGCACGGATGTGTGACATAGGGACTTTGCCTTTACGGAAGCCATCAATCTTAGCCGTCTTAGCGACTTGACGAATACGACCGTCGACTTTGTTTTGAATCTTTTCAACAGGTACCTTAACGGTAAGTTGAGTTTGATTGTCTGCCACTTTATTGGTAGTAACTTGTAGATCTGTTGCCATGTTAAATACACCTTTGGGTTAATTGGAGGGCAATCGGTCTTTACAATATAGGTGGTGATGACTGCCGATTGCACTATCTCAATGAATAAATAAAAGATAAAAACGGTTATAACGATTCAATCGGAACCGTAAAACTGGTCGTGCTGTAAAATTTTAAAAGTAGAATAGTATAGTCTATCTCATTATCAAAGTAAAAGTTATCTAGGCAGCTCAATCAGGTGCGTATCGACCATATAGATTAAAGCTGTATTTAATAACCGCATTTAGTAACCACAGTTGCATGACTTTTCTTAGCGAGTTAAGCGTATTAGAAATTATCCAGCTGTTTTAGTAAAGATTCAATGGCTTGACCGCGATGGCTTAAGCGGTTTTTGACAGCACTATCTAGCTGCGCTGCACTTAGTGCCAAGTCTGGTACCAAAAATAGCGGATCATATCCAAAGCCATGCGCACCGCGGGGCACTTCTAATATCTCACCGTGCCATAACCCTTGCGCTATTATCGGTAGCGGGTCATCAGCATGACGCACCAATGCTAGCACACAAACAAACTGACCAGCGATAGGCGCACGAGGATTAAGCTCACGTATGGGGGATAAGTCAGCGATTAACTTCGCATTATTCTTACTATCATTACCGTGCTCACCGGCGTAGCGCGCTGAGAATATCCCAGGAGCATTGCCTAAAGCAGGGACACAAAGCCCTGAGTCATCAGCGATAGCGGGTAGGCCACTACTACGGCTGGCGTGCCGCGCCTTGATGATGGCATTTTCTACAAAGCTCAAGCCATCTTCAACCGCATCTTCGATACCTAGCTCGCCTTGCGGCACTATATCTACGTTTAGATTGGCATCTGCAAACAATCGCTGAAACTCTCTAAGCTTGCCTTTATTGTTACTCGCTAATACCCAGCGCTGCGGGTTGTGAGTAGTGCTGTTTGCAGCATCGCTAGCGTCATTAATTCTAGAAGCACTGGTGAAAGAAGGACTAGCAGAAGGTTCGATAGTAGTGTTGGACTGCATTGTTATGACACCTCGTTGTATTTTGGTTGTATCAAAGTGGGGTTAATCCTCTGCGCTATACGCTCATCGCTAAGGTCACTGACGCCTAACAGCTGAAAAATTCTTTAATATAATAAGTGAAAATATAGTCTGTGAATAACGCCATCATTTGTATAACATTCAGTAACGGTTATTACGTCGTCTCCTTGTTATACTGCAGCGCAAGTCTTTAAGATACTTACTAATTTTAGTATAATGCGTTGACCCAATTAGGGCGCAGCACTGTAGGAATTAGTAAGATAATAAGAGACCATTATAGTTAGGGCGACCCTAATTCGATGTTGGTTTCACTATATTTTTAATAACAATTCAGCCATTTTAGCTAGCCGCTTATGGCTCTAATGACGGTAGGTAATAAATCGTTCTAGAGTCTATAGATATTGCTTTTATGACGTGAAGTAGCGTCATGAAAGATAGCAATAACTTATAGTAATAAGCGACGCTAAATCAGCCAAGGATACAAGAATATGTCAAATATTACTCTACCAGATCTTCCTTATGCAAAAGGTGCTTTAGAGCCGCACATCAGTGCTGAGACTCTTGAGTTTCACCATGATAAACACCACGCTGCTTATGTGAACAAGCTAAACGAATTGCTACCAGGATCAGGCCTTGAAGATAAGACCCTTCCTGAAATCATCAAAGCCACTGCTGAAGATGACAGTAAGCAAACCATGTTTAACCAAGCGGCGCAAGTTTGGAACCACACTTTTTACTGGAACTGCATGACGCCAGAAAATGGTGGCGGCGCACCAACAGGTGATCTTCAAGCTAAAATTGACGAAGACTTCGGCTCTTACGATAAGTTCCGTGAAGAGTTCAAAAATGCAGCAACCTCTCAGTTCGGTTCAGGCTGGGCTTGGCTAGTAGCAGACTCTGAAGGTGGTAAGCTATCTATCATGAAGACTGCTAACGCAGATACGCCACTAGCGCACGGTAAAGTTGCTGTGTTGACTTGTGATGTATGGGAGCACGCTTACTATATCGACTATCGTAACCGTCGCCCAGACTACGTAGACACTTTCCTAGACAAGCTAGTGAACTGGGACTACGCTAACGCTAAGTACAAAGGACAAGACGCTGGCGTTGAAGAGTAATTGATAGCTTTTTAACCTCGCGTTAGATGATAAGAAAGGGTGCCTAAGGCATCCTTTTTTTTGTGCCTGCTTTTTTAAGCTTCAGGTAGCCAGCATCAGTTATAGGATGCGTATAACGAGAGAGTAGGGAGGCAGCTGACTAGATAACTTGTTGGTAATGAGATATTATCTAAGAATAATAAACAAAAGTTTATTATAAAAATATAAATGAGATATATTTACATTTAGAGCTATTCAGGCTATGGTTGATTGGTATTTATTTAAATGGAAGCGTGATTAAGTGCATAATCTTCATGTGACCGGCTTTAGTTGGTTAAACTACCTTTAGCTAGCCATAGACATCAGTTATCTAACTTAAGGAACCATTTTTAAGTACGCCTAACTGCGTCTAAATATATAAGTTAGTCATAGTCATTTGTCATATTGAGCAGATAACCTTGTGATAAGGGCTACCGAAGATATAGCAGCTACCGACATATCACAGCCATTGAGGAGCCTATCTTTTAGGTGATTCAAATAGTCCCAATCGTGCCATCCCATTATCATCACTAAAACTTGGAGCGCAGTATGAAAAAACAATCTTTAGTTCACTCCGTTATTTCGGCCATGCTAGCAGTTATCTCTAGCATCATGATGACCTCGCAAGCTTTTGCCCATCCAGGCCATGACCACAGTGCCAACAGCTCTATGCTTATTCACATATTATTCTATGGCAGCATCATCGCCGCGTTAGGCGTTTGTGCTTGGGTTGGCTATCGCTACGTCACCCAACAAAATAATAAGTAGTTGGGCGTCAGCTTCTATGCTTGGCCGCATTGATTTAAGCACTATCGGTTTAAGCGCTGAGTATATGAGTATTGAATAGTCCCATCGCAGCAGTCTATCGCTGCCAAAGTCTCTTTTTACAGTAGTTTTGAAAAACAAGGAAATCGCTCATTGAATCTTACCGCTAACTGAACATCGAACTAATATTGGCGTTGAATCAATCGCGAATTAATTACCAGTATTAAAGTTATTTAATCTCATTTTTTATTCGCAGCTGTTTATTTGCATTTATTTATTCGAATCAAAGGATAAGGAATCTATCATGCTACATTCACTACTCAAAAAGATTGATCAAGTTCGCCCATTTACCGCTGTTTCCGCTCATTGTGATATCCCTTGTGGTATCTATGACACCACCCCTGCTCAGATTTATGCGCTAAGTGTATTACGTTATTGTCAACAGATTCAGGGCCTTGGCGATAGTAAAGAAGATTTGGCGAAGTTTGGCCGTTTAATAGAAGATAAAGAAAAACATGCTGAATCGGTTAAAAATGAGATTCGCATCATTTGGGGTGACTACTTTAAGGGTGAGCTATTAGAGAAGTATCCTAATATTCATAAGCTGACGCACGATATTATGCTAGCAGGCTCTGGAGCCAAGCAGCATATCACTATGGATAAAGCGCAAAAATTAGTAGACTTGGTGAATGAGTTCACTGAGATATTTTGGCAGTCTAAAGGCGTTGAGACTTATCGTGCGACTTGTCCATACGAGCCTAAAGTCGAAACCGTTTATCCAAAATTTAGCTAACTAATCATTACGGTATAATTAATATATACAATCATGATTAAGCTAAAACTATTAAAAATAGATGGTATTAGCATGCACCCGGCCCTTGAGTCGGGTGCATTTGTTTTGGTGTGGCGCTGGGAAATTGGCCGCTATCGGCAGCAAGTACAAGTCGGCGATATCGTCGCCGTTCGTCATTCTTATTATGGTGAGATTATCAAGCGAGTTAGTCAGGTGCGACTGGATAACAATGGTCAAGCCATAGCACTGCGACTGTGCGGTGATAATGCTGCTGCTAGTGTGACTGAAGTGCAGATGGGCTGGATAATGTTAGAGCAAGTGATAGGAAAGGTGGTTTGTGTGGTGAGGGCTAGCACTTGACTTGTGGGGCTTAATGAATAGTTATTAAACCTGACTATTGCACTACAAACCCAAGCCCAGTCAAAGCCTCGCGCAGCATCTTAATATTATAATAAGCATGAGCATTGACTGAGTTTTGAAAGAACACGTACAGCTCATCAAAATGCTGGCGCTGGTTGGCAATCGCCTGCGCCCAGCCTTGCATCTCCTCCACCGAATAGCGATAGTCATGACGCTCGCTGGCGGATAGGGCATCCCACCATTGTAGATTATTGCCATGCATGCGTAGATAGCCAGTACGCAGGCCCGATCTTGCGTCACTTTGGGTCAACATCAGCCGCGACGGTGGCAGTCCCTGAACTTTCGGATAATCCACGCTACACCAGATTAGACCTTGCTTACGAAAGCTGTCTAGCACTTGCGGCACATGCCAGCTGGCGTGACGAAATTCGATAGCGAGTGGGTAGTCGCTAAACCATTTGACCAATCTCGCTAAATACAGCCGGTGCGCTTGGGTGCGGTCAAAGCCATGTGGGAATTGTAGGAGAAGGGGCGCAAGACAGTCCGCTTCGATGATGGGTTTTAGCGCTTCGATAAAGGCAAGTGCATGCTCAGCTGAGCCTGAGCGCACATGGGTAAAGTCTTGATGGAGTTTGACCGCAAAGCGAACCTTGGCATCCGACTTTCGTAGCATTCCGGCAAAAGCCTTTTGACCTATCGGTGCATAAAAGGTGCTGTTGATCTCGACCGCACCATAGTGCTTAGCATATTCAGTCAGAAAGTCGGACTTTTTAGTGCCTTTAGGGTAGAGCGTACCAAGCATATCCGTATCGCTATAGCCGCCCGTGCCAAGATATACGGTAGGCGTGCGCTGAGACTGATCGGTAGATGCGACAGCATCTGATGAGCTAGTATGCGTCTCGCTCTCGTTGCTAGGCACAAGATCGTCAAACGCATCATCAAATAAAACGTCAAATAGCGGAAGGGGCGAATTATCAGTGGTCATAAATCTACAGCAGCTATTGCCACAAAGTCCAAATCGCCATCGACCAAAGAATAAAGAG
This sequence comes from Psychrobacter pygoscelis, assembly GCF_004335015.1. Taxonomy (GTDB): domain Bacteria; phylum Pseudomonadota; class Gammaproteobacteria; order Pseudomonadales; family Moraxellaceae; genus Psychrobacter; species Psychrobacter pygoscelis. Next base: position 1,153,995 of record NZ_RQRU01000001.1, on the reverse strand, counting down.
TAGTACTAACGCTAAAAACTGAGCTGCGGAGCCGACGTCTTTGGCGATCTTTGCTAGAGGATGACGAGCGGTAGAGGTATGGTCAATACTGGCTTCAATACCGGTATTAAATAACTCAACAATGAGTGACAAAAACGAGGCAATTAATAGTGCCATTTTGAACAGCATAGTAAATGGTGCAAATATGATTACGATGAGCAGTACGCTATTAAGCCAAAGCACTTGCCGAAAGGCCGCTTCGTTTTTGTAGGCGGCGATAAAGCCATCAGCTGAGTAGCCTGCGGCTTTTATAATCCGCATCACCCCAGCTTTGCCTTTGGCGCTACTAGCGAAATTGTCCGCTACTTGTGAGCCTACATGTGGGGTATGCTCATCGTGCGAGCTTTCATGATGGTGTGAGGGTACAGTCATACGCTTCTCATTTATTTAAAAGCACGCAATCAGGGAAGGCGTGCTTAACAGACTCTGACCAACCCAATATTAAATACCAAATTTAAGCCGCGTTAGTCATTTAGCGAGCTTATCGGGTTTTACCTGGCAAGACAAGCGCTGACGTCTCATTATTGAAAGTCTTTAGCCAAGCAATAAAGGCGGTTTCGTTAACAAAATCAGAATTTTTTATACCATAACCTTTTTGATAACCACGACCTTGGGCCGCGACGCCATTATCATTTAGCGTCAGGACAGTATAGTAAGACTTATTCGCTACACTGTCGAAGCTTAGGCTTGGCATGACGATGACTTTGCGATTATCAATCAGTTTAATATATTCAGGAATGGTCTTGTTGGGTTTATTAGTATCCACCTCATTACTACAACTGCTATTTTTTAAAGTATAAAGGGTAGCGCCGAGTTTAGAAGGATTAAACACTAGACCTTTATTTTTACCTTCTTCAATAGCGCAAACTACACTTTGTTTATTTGTATGTGCAGCGCGATACGCCTCTAAAGATTTATAGGTCGAGGCATCGTTGGACGATTGACGATAAGATAAGGCTGGAGAATCCGTATCTTCAAAATAATAGTACTCCCCTTCTGCCAGCCCGATGTTGATATCATAACCGACAGCTCCCTTACCATAGTTGCCAGTAGCCGGTTTGCGAGGGTTAATTAGAAGATCACTTATGTTTTTATCAGCGACACTTAGCTTAAAGCGAGCGGCGTTTAGATAGGGAGCGGTAAAACCCGATGGCGAATGGGACCATTGTGCCTCTTCAGGGTCGAATTCTTTTGAACTAAACTCGCTGCCATCAGAGAAAAAGTCGCCGAAGCTAAAACGAAAGAGATTATGGAAGGCATCCAGTTGTACCCAAGATTTATCTGTCGGCAAGTAGGCCCAGCTGTCTCTGTTAAATTGACCATTGGCATCTAACCAAATTCGATCAAAGCTTGGACAACCCACACTACCAAAGCTTGGGCAGTTGTTTTTATCAGATATTAAGGTGACCAGCTTAGGCTTATAAATCCCCGTCGTGAGTGCTTGCTCACCAGCCATAGTGTGTTTAAAGGCTAATGAATCATTGTTTTTAAGCTTAGGGATGCTGGCACTAGGTTCAAGGGTAAAGCTGGGCTTAGGTGGGGGTGTCTGCTTTGGTGGAGTGGGTGTAGCAGGGGATGAGTGATGAGATGTATAGGTGTCACCATCCGACCCCCCTCCGCATCCTAAAAGCGCAGGCGTTATACAGATGGCACTTATTATTAAAGACAGTGGTAGCTTTGACAATGGCATAAGGTGCTCCAAGTTATAGTTAATTGTTTTTAGTTTGATGGTAGCAATTGAGTATAACTATAAAAAGACAACTCAGCAAAAGTTATGCAATGAAAATTTATTTATTATTAGGAGCATAGGTAAAAGTTTAAGATAGGAGCCGTATGAAAGTGACTCATACGTGACTGCTCAAGCTTTTGTCCATTCGATTGCTCCTATCTATTTATTCTTCCTGTTAAGCGAAACCTGTTATTTATTGCGCTTCCAAAGCCAGTTTGCTAGCTCAATAAGCTGATTGTCGTCACCAAAAGTTTGCACCACAGCCGCTTTAGCCGAATCAAATAGCTCTCTAGCATACTCACTGGCCGTCTCAACGCCCATAAGCTTAACGTAGGTAGATTTGTCGAGCTTTTCATCGCTCCCAGCAGGCTTGCCCAGATCATCAGTACTGACCGTTACATCTAAGATATCGTCCTGAACCTGAAAGGCAAGGCCAAGATTGGCTGAAAAGTGCTGCACCGTGTCAAGCTCAGTATCGCTTGCATCAGCGCATATAGCGCCCATTAAGCTGGCTGCTTCAATTAGAGCGCCAGTCTTGTCACGATGAATGGCCTCAAGAGCCTCCTGACAGATAGGGGTACTCTCGGCGTTTAAATCCAGCATCTGACCTGCCACCATACGCCGAGCTCGCGGGGCGAACACCTTGATAAGCCGCAGTGAAAGGGTGGTATCAATGGCGGCAAATCCGTCAATATCGGCGCTTAAAACCTCAAAGGCGAGCGTCTGTAAGACATCGCCTGCCAGTAGGGCAGTAGCTTCATCAAAAGCAATATGACAGGTCGGTTGACCACGGCGTAGGTCATCGTCGTCCATGCAGGGTAAGTCATCATGGATAAGCGAGTAGGCATGCAGTAGCTCGACCGCTAACATCGCTCGCCGACAGGCATCATTTAATATAGGCGCTGACGACTCTGATGGGCCAAACTTACCTTGCAGCGTCATAAAGGCGCTAGCAACTAACAAAGGCCGCACTCGCTTACCACTGCCGCTCATCGCATAATGGCAGGCTCCTCTTAAAGGCTCTGGTAGTGATGAGACTTCGATGAGTTGCTCGATATCAGCAGTTAAAAGCTGGGTTGTGTGGGATCTAAGTGCGTCGAAGGATAGTTGATCCTGAGTAGCAGCTAAAACAGGGGTAGGCGGCGCTGAGGGCACCACAGCGTCATTATTAAATTTGGACATAAATAGCAGTTGCGAATAACCTAAAATAGGAATAATAGTGGCTTACGTGTGCGGGAAATGGTGACTTGAATCCGGCAAACGACGAAAAACAGATTTATTATAATAAGTATAACAATAATCTTGATAGGTGGTGTAGCATGATGATAGAAGGAGACTATTACACAAATTTACGACCAATAATTATTAATAATGACTTATGAGTCAGAGCTAACATTGTGACAGTCAGGGGGCAAATCCCCTACACTAAGCCCGAAAGAGCGACCATGTTCCTTAATGGTTGAGTATTTTTATAACCAAAATTTTATCTGTCAAAATCTAAAGGACGATGAGCGCTTAACAATGGTATGTTTCGCTGTGGTCTTTTTAGGGTTCTTTTCATTTATTGTGAATGCGTTAAGGGCCAATTAGCTACCAGTAATAGCGAGCCATATAACTTAATAAGCCATAAGTGTATGGCTACTAACAGCTTATTGGCTAATGGATTTTAGGCAATTTGGCGTTTTGTTTTCATTAATTCATCACAGTTTCATAAAATTATTTTTAACTTGCACAATAACCCAAGAACAACAAGGAGCTTCGAATGGTTTATCAAGGCAACCGCATTTCGGTGACCATGCTAGATGATGGTATCGCTAACCTGCAATTTAATGCAGAAAATGAGAGCGTCAATAAGTTTGATGCCGAGACCAATGAGCAATTTAAACAAGCCGTGAATGCGCTAGAAAAGGCTGACGACATTCAAGGTCTTATCGTAACTTCTGGCAAAGGCGTGTTTATCGCTGGTGCTGACATCACTGAGTTTGTCGGTTATTTCCGTAAAGATGAAGATGATATTAAGAACTGGATTCTAGATATCAATGATGTATTTAACCGTTTTGAAGACTTGCCATTCCCTAAAGTTGCCGCTATCAATGGCGCAGCATTAGGTGGTGGTTGTGAGATGACATTGGTCTGTGAATATCGGGTCATGAGCGAAAAAGCGCAAATCGGTCTCCCTGAAACCCAGCTTGGTATTTTCCCAGGCTTTGGTGGTACTGTGCGTACCACGCGACTATTGGGTGTGGACAATGCACTAGAGCTTATCGCGACTGGTAAGCCGCAAAAGCCGGCCGATGCGCTAAAAGTTGGTTTAGTCGATGCCGTTGTGTCAGCAGATGACTTGCAAAATGCTGCTATCGACTTGGTCAAAAAATGTATCTCAGGCGAGCTGGACTGGAGAGCAAAACGCGAAGAGAAGTTGCAGCCGGTTAAACTCAACCAGCTTGAGCAAGCTATGGCGATCAATAGTGCTAAAGGCGCTATCTTTGCTAAAGCCAATCCCAAGCAGTATCCAGCCCCTGCCATCGCCATCGATGCTATCGAAAAGCACATCAATCTAAGCCGTGATGAAGCGCTTAAAGTAGAGGCGGCAGGCTTTGCTAAAGCGGCTAAGACCCCGCAAGCGACTAGCCTTGTGGGTCTATTCTTGAACGATCAGACAGTCAAAAAGCTGGCGAAAAAGCACAGCAAGCTGGCGCATGATATCGATGAAGCAGCGGTACTAGGTGCAGGCATCATGGGCGGCGGTATTGCCTACCAAGCAGCGTCTAAAGGCTTGCCAATCATCATGAAAGACATCAAGGCGGAGCAATTAGACCTTGGTATGGGCGAGGCCAGCAAATTGCTTGGCAAAATGGTCGATCGCGGCAAGATGACCCCTGCACAAATGGGCGAAACCCTAAGCCGAATTCGTCCAACCCTCAACTACGGCGACTTTGCTGAGACCGATATCGTCATTGAAGCAGTCGTTGAAAACCCAAAAGTGAAGCATGCAGTACTAAAAGAAGTCGAAGGCTTGGTCAAAGACAACGCTATCTTAGCCTCTAACACCTCGACCATCTCAATTACTCATCTGGCTGAAGTGCTTGAGCGTCCTGAGAACTTCGTCGGTATGCACTTCTTTAATCCTGTGCACCGTATGCCACTGGTCGAAGTTATTCGCGGTGAGAAGTCATCAGAAGAAGCGATTGCGACCACGGTTGCTCTAGCGCAGCGCATGGGTAAAGTACCCGTTGTGGTTAACGACTGCCCAGGCTTCCTCGTCAACCGTGTATTGTTCCCTTACTTTGGTGCCTTTGACTTATTGCTTAAAGAAGGTGCGGATTTTGTTCATGTCGATAAAGTCATGGAGAAGTTCGGCTGGCCTATGGGACCTGCTTATCTTATCGATGTGGTCGGTCTTGATACCGGTGTGCACGGCGCAGAGGTTATGGCAGAGGGCTTCCCAGATCGCATGAAGCCTGACTTTAAAGGCGCTATCAAGCATTTGTTTGAGAACCAGCGTTTGGGTCAAAAAAATGGCGTTGGCTTCTATAAATACGAAAAAGACAAGCGCGGCAAGCCAAAGAAAACGGCAGACGAGGCGACTTATGCGCTGCTTAAAGACACCACTGATAGCAAGACGCAAGAGTTTGACGATCAAACCATCATCGATCGTATGATGCTGGCGTTCTGTAACGAAACCGTTCGCTGCTTAGAAGACAACATCGTCGCTACGCCAAGCGAGGCCGATATGGCGATGATCATGGGTGTCGGCTTCCCAGCGTTCCGTGGTGGTCCTTGCCGCTATATTGATCAACTCGGTCTAGACAACTACCTAGCGCTATGTGAAAAATATGCCCATCTTGGTAAAGCCTATGAAGCCCCGCAAAAGATCCGTGATATGGCCGCTGCCGGTGAGACTTTTTACCCACAAGCCTAATAACGATGACCTATAGTTATAATAAAATTTGAAAGGAGCTTTAAATGACAACTTTAAGTCCAACAGATGTAGTCATCGTAGATGGCGTCCGAACTGCGATGGGTAAATCGAAGAATGGTATGTTTCGCAATGTGCGCGCTGACAGCATGTCTGCTGAATTGGTTCGCGCGCTAGTTGAGCGTAACGACTTTGATACCAATGATGTCGAAGATGTGATCTGGGGCTGTGTGAACCAGACCCTAGAGCAGGGCATGAACATTGGTCGTAACATCGGTCTACTAGCGGACATTCCCAAGACCGCTGGTGGTCAAACTGTCAACCGTCTTTGTGGCTCTTCGATGCAAGCTTTGCATACAGCTGCGGCGCAGATTATGACCAATCAAGGTGATACTTTTATCATTGGTGGCGTCGAGCACATGGGTCACGTGGGTATGATGCACGGTATCGACATCAACCCTGAAGCCTCAAAGCACTATGCCAAAGCGTCAAATATGATGGGACTTACCGCAGAGATGCTTGGCCGCATGAATGGCATCACTCGTGAGCAGCAAGATGCCTTCGGCCTTGAGTCGCATCGCCGCGCTTGGGAAGCCACTCAAGAGGGCCGCTTTGATAATGAAATCATCGGTATCGAAGGTCATGATCAAGACGGTCACCTGCAGCTGTGTACAGTGGATGAAGTGATTCGTCCTGATGGCACGATGGAGCAGATGGCTAAGCTACGTCCAGCCTTTGATCCTAAAGGTGGTAGCGTGACCGCTGCTACCTCATCTGCTTTGTCAGACGGTGCGGCTGCGATGCTGGTCATGAGCGCGCAAAAAGCCAAAGATTTAGGTCTTAAGCCGCGTGCTCGTATTCGCGGTATGGCTGTCGCTGGCTGTGATGCAGCAATTATGGGCTATGGTCCAGTGCCGGCTACCCATAAAGCGCTCAAGCGTGCAGGATTAAGCTTGGACGACATGCAAACCATTGAGTTAAACGAAGCCTTTGCGGCGCAGAGCTTGGCAGTCCTTAAGTCACTGAATTTGATGGATAAGCAAGACATCATCAACGTCAATGGCGGCGCGATTGCCTTGGGTCATCCACTTGGCTGCTCAGGCGCGCGCATCACCGTGACACTACTCAACGCAATGGAGCAGATGGATACTGAGATTGGCCTTGCGACCATGTGTATCGGTCTTGGTCAAGGTATTGCCACTGTGATTGAGCGTGTTTAATTAAAGAATTTTATTTAAAAGTTTCTTTTTAGACCAATACGCTCTAATCGCATAATAAAAAAAACGCCAGATAATTCTGGCGTTTTTTTTGGTTTGTTGCTCTACTATTTATAAATTTCAGCCACGTTATTAAAGTTATATTCAATTCACTGTTCGCCAATTATCTTGTTATAGTTCATATTTGACCTATTTATAAGGGTTTTAAGTTTTTATCTGTATAACAAAAATTACGCTTACTCCATTTATCCCACGATACAATATTTGTAGCTAAAAACGCTATATATCTAACTAAGCATTGGGCTTAGTAGGAGACTAAAATGAGCAGTACTCAAAAACCACGTCAAGATAATCAACATAACAAACGCAAAAATTCGATACTAAAATTTGCTTTACTGGCTCTAATTGGTATAGGAGCAACAAGCTTTGCTGCTCAGCAAGCCATGTCCGCCAAGCTATCTGCCCATCTAGATAATCCAGGGTTAAAGCCAAAGCCAGTAACTGGCACAGTCCTTAAGACCTTAGAGCAGTTCAGCTTTAGCAGTAATACCGGTCAACAGTATCATATTGATGACCCCAGCAATATTATAGACAGTATTGCCAAGCAGCGCGGTATCAAAGACTCGTTTTATAAGCTGGATAACGTCTGTATCAAAGGGGTTGTTAGTAAGGTAGGCAGCTATGGTCACATGGGGCACTTTGAGCGGCAGATTATTGTAACAGGTAAGTGCTAGGCTCTTAGCTATTATTAGGTTGTAGCGCTAAGGCTTTGAAGTATAGCGGTAAAGCTAGCAGTCAGCGTTTAAGACATTAAATGACGGTGCTGAACGGGCGGCTTAACGCCTCATGAAATAAAACCCTAAAAATGATCTTCTCTAAAAACACAACGTTGACCCATCAGCTAAAGTGTGACTAAATAAGAGAATAAGTTAAAACGATAGCCACAAGGAGAGTGTTATGTCGACGATTACTACCGATAAGACCTACCGCATCATGCGTGATAATTGCCAAGCCGTGATCATTGATGTGCAAGAAAAGCTTACCCCGCATATTTATCGTCAGCAGGAAATCCTTAGCAAGATTGTGATGCTAATTGAAGGACTGCAAGCTCTTGGCATTCCCATTATGCTGAACGAGCAATACAAAAAAGGCTTAGGTGAGACTGTGCCGGAGATTATGGAAGTCCTAGATAGCAACAAAGCGAAGGCTGTAGAAAAGGTCACGTTCAGTGCCTGTGATAATAATGAAGCGTGGAATCATCTGGCACAGCAAAATCGTAATGCCGTATTATTGTGCGGTGTTGAGACCCATGTCTGTGTTATGCAGACCGCATTAGACCTGCTTGATAATGGCATGCAGCCTGTCATTATTGCTGATGCAACAGGCTCACGAAACGCCTATGATCGTAAGCAAGCGATTCGCCGAATGCGCCGAGCAGGAGCTGTCGTTACTACGGTGGAGGCCATATTATTTGAGCTATGCCGCTCCAGTAAAGACCCTGCCTTTAAAACAATTAGCAACCTAGTTAAATAGGGGGCAAATAACGGTTCATAGAGGTCAAATAGCCGTTAAGTAGCAGGGTATTAAAGATTCCTATAGTCAATTAGTCAATTAGTTGATTGGCTTTTTAGTAATAAATAGTGAGAGTTATGGACAGTCAGCGTCAATCTAAAAGCACCGCACCAGACAACTTGCCAAAGATGGAAGATATTACGCATTTTTTACTAGAGCTTGATGCGCTTAAACACGTGGAGCGCCGCAATTATATAACAGGCGGTACTCGGCGTGAGAATTCTGCGGAGCATTCATGGCACTTGGCAATGGCTTGCTGGTCTATTGCCGAATACTTCAAGCTACCGCTCAATCATGAGCGCTTACTGAAGATGGCATTGGTGCATGATTTGGGTGAGATTGACGCGGGCGATACCTATTTGTACGATAGTCAACGTAGTGAGGCGCATCATACAGAACGTGAAGGCATTCATAGACTTCAAGACGAGCGGGGCAATGGTATTGATAATCTGGCCAAGATTTGGGAAGAGCAAGAGACGGGGAGCAGTCAAGAGACCCAGCTGGTTAAGGTGGTCGATAGGCTACTGCCATTTTTGTTGAATTTAAAGACCCAAGGCGGCATGTGGCAGATGCACCAAGTGACTCGTAGCCAAGTCTTATCCACGCAGGCCTTTATCAAAAAGTCGTTTCCCGATATTTATGACTGGTTAATTCAGCAGATTGATGTTGCCGTTGAGCAAGGGTGGTTGATTGATGCCTAAGTTTATCTGCATAAGAGACTATGACAGCGTATTCATTCTAACAATCTAAGGTTTATGGATAGAAAGTAAAATTGGCCAGTTATTCAATCATTCGACGCACGATGCGCGCATCATTCAATAAAGAACGGAATAAAGAACTCAATAAAGAACTCAATAAAGAACTCAATAAAGAACTCAATAAAGAACTCAATGGATAGCTCATTAGGGTTTCAGTAAGTAATAAATAATGGACTAATAAAAAGAAAACAGGGGAGTGTTAGTGAAATGTCAGGACCGTATTGCCTTAAACAAGATATACCAAGATAAGATATCCCATGCCAACTCACCGTTAGCCATGCCAGTAACAGCTATCATGGCGAGACTCGCTCGAACAGGCCTGATAGCGCTGAGCATCGCCAGTATGCAGCTGGCCGTAGCTGCTGAGCCTGTCAGCAATGGCGCGAAGCTTGCTCGAGATGCCAAAAAGCAAATTGGTGTTACCGTGAGTTATGACCCCTCATATCGCAAGTTGGACTTTCCACGGGGCGATGTGCCGCAGCATACCGGGGTATGTAGCGATGTCGTCATTCGTGCTTATCGACTACAAAATATCGATTTGCAGCAGCTGGTCAATCACGATATGCAGCAGCATTTTGCAGAATATCCTAAACTCTGGGGACTAAAAACTGCCGATAAAAACATCGACCATCGCCGTGTTCCCAATCTAGAGACCTTCTTTGAGCGTCATGGTCAGAGCTTGTCTATAACAGATATTGAGAGTTTTAAAGCCGGTGATATCGTCTCGTGGCGACTGCCAAGTGGCAATCTGCCGCACATAGGTATCGTCTCTAATAAAACATCAGCGGAGGGGACACCGCTGATTATTCACAATATTGGTCAAGGCGTGCAGCAAGAAGATATCTTATTTGCCTATCCCATTACTGGTCATTATCGATACTAGTTTGCTTAGCGCTTAATTATACAGACTGGGTCGTGTTAGCGATCCCAAGCAGTTGGCCCATCTGCACCGCCAAGTTGTGCTCTAGCCCTTCTTGCCATACTACCCCTGCTGCTTTAGGCAATAGCACAATGGCGGTAGAACCCAGATAAAAGCGACCAAGCTCATCGCCTTTATTCAGCGCCATATCATGATTTTGTCTCTGGATAGTTTCGGAGCGCTCAATTTTCCCCGTAGCGACGGTCTCAATACCGGCCACGATCATAGCCCCTACCATAACCACCGATGCCATCCCAAACTCAGTCTCGAACAGACAGACCAAGCGTTCGTTGCGGGCAAATAAGTCGGGTACACCGGCAGCGGTGACGTTGTTAACTGAAAACAGTGACCCTGGAACATAGCGGGTCTGTACCAGCTTACCATCGAATGGCATATGTACTCGGTGGTAGTTACTCGGGGCGAGATAAACGGTGGCAAAGCTACCATCTTTAAAGTATTTGCCATCTTCACTGTCGGCTAATAACTGACCAACTGCATAATGTCGGCCTTTGGCTTGCAGCAACTTTCCTTGCTCAATATGGCCTAATTGTGAGATGACACCGTCTGCTGGTGAGACGATACCATTTGCGCTGTCATCAATAGGTCGTGCATCACTGGCTAGCTCACGGGTAAAGAAGTCATTAAAGCTCTCATAGGCATTGAGGCTTTTGCGCTCGTATTCATCTAGAGTAACGCCGTAAGCCTTGGCAAAGGTGTGCATAAAGGCTTTTTTGACAAGAGGATGGCGACTGGCGGCAAAGCGTCCTGCGGTCTTACTGAGTCGTTGCTGGGGGATAAGGTGCTGAGCGGCAGTGAAGAGCTTATCGGTACTTAAAGTTGCCTTAAGCTGGTTTTTTAAAGAGTTTTTCATGAGTCTCACAGTTTAATCATATATTGAGGAATGGCGCTGACTAATAATAAATAGTCTATCATGAATTGCTAAGATCAGAGGATAAGCTGCGGGTTGATTAGAGCAATGCTGCTGTAATTAGGTCATCAGGCTATTAAGCGTTGACAAGGTGGCAAGAGTTTATCCAGATACTGAGACCTAAGGCGATATTGAGCAGCGGTACTGGCGTAATAATCGATATAATAGTGATAATAGTCAAATGCCTAGCATCGAGTTAATTGGCATCAAGGCAGATAGCATTAAGACAAAGTGCATTCAGATAAAAACATAAGTTATGAGGACAGTATGAAAGCAGTTATTCAGCGAGTTACCCAAGCTAGCGTGAGTGTTGACGGCACAGTCGTAGGAGTTATCGATCAAGGTATTTTGGCTTATATTGGTCTTGGTCATGATGACGATCTAACGGTGGCCAAGAAACTCATCGATAAGATATTAACTTATCGAATCTTCGCCAATGAAGCAGGACGGCTCGATAAAAACCTTCAAGAGGTGCAAGGTGGCCTGTTACTGGTATCACAATTTACGCTAATGGCCAAGACTGATAAAGGTCGACGTCCTGATTTTGGACCGGCTATGGCGCCTGAAGCGGCAAAAGCCCTCTTTGATAGTTTGGTGCTCTATGCCCAGTCGCAGTACTCTAAAGTGGCTACAGGTGAATTTGGCGCTAATATGCAAGTATCTGCTGTCAATGATGGACCTATTAACTTCCTTCTTGAGGTCTAAAGGGCTTGCCACACTGCTATTTTGACACTGTCATTTTAGTACGGTTGTTCTCAATAATGTGCTTTTATTCGCCTTGTTTTTTAGTAGCACTATATTTGAGTAGCATTGTTTTAATACTTTTTTTGCAATTTTGGTAAGTATAATCAATCCTATTTAAAACTGGTACGAAAAACAGTCGTTGGTATAACGTTACTGGCTAGAAGTCGTAAGATGGCTGAGGCGGGCGTAAATTCATCCCAACGGCTTTGTGGTAAATCTAAAATGGATTTACCGTACATAACGTCTTGAGCCGATGAGGCAGGTATATCAAAAAGGCATAAGTTTGTCGTCAGCACTTTAACCTTAGAGTGGTGGACGGTTATCCTCTTTAAAAAGCCTTTATCGTTGCCTTACAACAAGAAAATAAGGATAAGTTGCTGCTTGTCATATGGTTGTCATATTGGTAGGTTGTAATATAACCGTCATAATTATAAGGTAAGGACAGCTAGAGTAATTACCAAATATTGTTTATTTTTTTGGTGATGAATAAGTGATAATTTATTAGCAGTCATTTCTTAACCAATAGAGACTGAGACGTTAAGCGGTATCACACTGTTTAAGTAAGCTTTTTAAGTAAGCGTATTTAGATAATATTGGTTAAATAGCATTGATAAATCATAATTGATCGAACAACTTTGAGGGTAGGGCATGAATAACGAAACCATATTGGTCGTTGAAGATGAGCCAGCAATTCGTGAAATGATCATGACAGCGCTTGAAATGGCGGGGTTTGACTGTGTACAAGCCGAAGATGTCTCTGGTGCTCATCGACAAGTGGTCGATCATCGCCCTGCATTAATCTTACTGGACTGGATGTTACCAGGTGGTCAGTCAGGAATAGACTTTTGCCGGATGCTAAAAAAAGACGAACTTCTCGCTGAGATCCCTGTGATCATGCTTACGGCTAAAGGTGAAGAGGACAATAAGGTGCAGGGCTTAGATGCTGGCGCTGATGACTATATTACCAAGCCATTTTCAACCCGAGAGCTTGTGTCGCGGATCAAAGCTGTGCTGCGCCGCAGTAGTGCCTTGTCAGGTGACAAACCCATAGAGGCAGAGGGATTGAGTTTAGATCCAGTCAGTCAACGCGTCACTGCTGATGGCAATGCGGTTGACATTGGTCCGACAGAGTATCGTCTTTTGGCCTTTTTTATGAGCCATCCGGAGCGCGCTTATACTCGGACGCAGCTGCTAGACCAAGTCTGGGGCGGCAATGTCTACGTCGAGGATCGTACTATCGATGTGCATATTCGTAGGCTGCGTAAGGTCCTGGAGCCTCATAACTATGCTGGATTTATTCAGACGGTTCGTGGTACTGGCTATCGGTTTTCGACACAAATGAGTGGCTAACTCAATGACGAGTCTTTAAGAGGGAATTTAGCGAGGTCTCGTCTTTACCACGCTTCACTTACCTCTGACCGCTTAGTCTTTTGCGACAAAAGGCTTTGATAGGGCGCTCAAGATCATCTTTAAAATTCTTTAAAATAGTATAAAAGCTGCGTACAAGCGCTACAGATAAGTATGACAGTCAGTAGGCGTAGCTTGGCTAATAAATTAGCCTATTCCTTAGCCGGCGTATAATTTTGGCTTTTTGTTTTGGATATCTATGCCAATAATGATCCAATTATGACTAATTCTAATTCTAACTCCTCTTCACAAAACTACGTCTTATTCTGGGCTGATTTTCGCTGGTTACTATTTTGGATGGGTGTCGGTGCGATAGGCGGCTGGTACTTCGGCGTTACTCCTTGGGGTATCGTCGTCGGCTTGGTGTTTTTTCATCTGCTACGTCTCTATGCCTTGCAGCGCTTTAGCTATTGGGTGAAAGCGCCTATTCAAGCACCGCCGCCAGAGATGTCAGGTGGGCTTACTTTCGTCGCCACTCAGCTATACCAAAGCCGAACGCAAGAGCAGCTCACTCAGCAAAAGATGATGGGGCTTATCAAAAAGATCCGTAGCTCGCTACTTGCCTTACAAGATGCGGTTATCCTTCTGGACTCAGAAGATCGGTTAGAGTGGTGGAATCAGTCTGCTGAAAAGCTTTTGCAGCTGCGCTCAGAAGATCAAGGCAATAGTATCTTTAACCTGATTAATGTGCCTGAGTTCCGTGAATACTATGAGATGACGAAGACCCCCAATGATGGTGTTCGCTTGAACTCATGGAAAGACCCAGAGCGCTACGTTCAATGTGAGGTGACTCACTTTGGTGAGGAGAAGCTGCTGCTCATCTATGATGTTACTAGATTACAGCACCTAGAGCAGATGCGAAAAGACTTTGTGGCTAATGTCTCACATGAGCTGCGCACACCGCTGACGGTGATTATGGGCTATATTGAGACCTTTTCTGACCAGCCTGACATTGACCCAAAATGGCAGCGTGGCTTTAGTCTCATGACCCAGCAGACGCGGCGCATGAATAGTATTATCAACGATCTATTGATGCTATCGCGCCTTGAGAATGAAGAGGCGCATGAGACGCAGTGTGTGGATATGCCCAGACTACTGACTCATGTTTTTGATGATGCTCAGATTTATAACAAGGACTATGGTCACTTTATTGATCTGCACTTAGACTCACAGGATAACCTGTATGGTTCAGAGATGTACCTCAATAGTGCGCTACTTAATCTCGTTACCAATGCTATTAAGTATACGCCCAAAGGTGGCGAGATTAGTATCAGCTGGACGGCAGTGAAAGAGGGTTGTATGTTTGCCGTTAGTGATACGGGGATTGGCATTGCCAAGGAGCATATCGACCGCTTAACGGAGCGCTTTTATCGGGTAGATAGTGGTCGTAGCCGCGCTACTGGCGGTACTGGGCTAGGCCTTGCTATCGTCAAGCACGTCTTATACCAGCATGATGCTACCCTAAAGATTGAGTCGAGTGAGGATCATGGCTCGACCTTTAAAGTATTCTTCCCTGCCTCCAGAATCTGCGGTACAAGCTCTAATTCTACCGATGCATGACAGTCGATCAATAGCGGAGCCTAATGTCATGACTGTTAAGCTTCCTATAACTATTATGTTTCCTACCCATCGCTAGATGCTGTTTAGAGTTTGACCCTAGTTCTGATAGGGACTATTTTTACTCTTTAACCAATAGTGGATAAGGATTTACCGCACTGCCATTGATATAGATGCCATAATGCACATGTGGCGGCGTGCCCTTTGCGTTACCACTGTCGCCCACATAGCCGATAACATCGCCTGCATTTACCCAGTCGCCTTCATTGATATTTGCATAATCCTCAAGATGGGCGTAATAGTGCCCCGCTCCGCCTGGTCCGACGATGACCACCACCTTACCACCCAAGCGATCTAACCCGACTTTTCGCACGATGCCGTGAGTGGTAGCGTGGATTGGTGTGCCACGCTGGGCAAAGATATCAATACCCTCATGGCGGCGACCCTCACTGCGAGCGCCGCCCCAAGTATCTGTAAGATGGCGATCGATTAACGGGTTGGGTAAGCTATTGTCTGTCGGTAGATCCTGCTGCATTAAAGTCAAGTACTGCCAGCTCTGAGTGGCAAAGGATTTTACTTTGTCGTGTAAGTTTGGGAGGAGCTGATCTAATGCAAATAATAGCAGCAATAGCAAAATAGAATGCATCAGTAAGCTGAGCAGCCGACCTAACCATGAGCGCCTCGGTGGCTGTGCTACAGGCTTAGGGCTGGATTTGGCTTGTTTTTGTGAATAAGGCTGTTTTGGCATC
This sequence comes from Psychrobacter pygoscelis, assembly GCF_004335015.1. Classification (GTDB taxonomy): domain Bacteria; phylum Pseudomonadota; class Gammaproteobacteria; order Pseudomonadales; family Moraxellaceae; genus Psychrobacter; species Psychrobacter pygoscelis. Next base: position 1,138,457 of record NZ_RQRU01000001.1, on the reverse strand, counting down.
TTATTATGTATCGTCTGTTTTATAGCGTGAATACGCTAAGGTTCGGTTGGACCGTTGAGTGCTAAAGAGTTTTGAATTAAGTTTACTATAATATAGTCGATTCTAAATAAAATAGCGTCGCTGTATTATGCTGCGCCGCTGGTATAAGTTTTCTGATTTGCTGTGGGCACACCGACAGAGAGCGCAAAAATTCATCCTAGTACCGCTGTATTGTTTTTCTAATGAACTGGCTATAGATTAGCGTAGCAATTTCCGCTTTATATGGATATGAAAAGACCATGAAGAGTAATAGCAATAGTTAATAATCGCTGATTTATACAAAATCTAGCGACTAGCTCTATAAGTACACCATAAGCGCTAGAAATATACTGCCAAAGTACGCATTATAAAGGTCATGGCATTCTATACTACGATGAGGTTAAAGCCTATGACACCGAACGCTACCGCCTTAGTGATTGATACCGAGACCGACCAAGGCCGCAATGCTAGACCTATTCAGGTGGCGACAATAAATGTGCAAACGGGCTTTGAATGGATGGCCTACTTTAATAGTGGTCGACCTATTTCTCCATTTGTTACCAAGATTCATGGTATTACTGATGCTGACGTAGCAGGGCTTGAGCGCTTTGATTTGCAGAAGTTTGAGCTAAGTGACTACCTTATCGGTCACAACGTACGCTTTGATTGGGGGGTGATCGGTAGGCCATCGACTAAGCTCATTTGCACGGTAAGATTGGCTCGATTTGCCTTTCCAGAGTGGTCACGTTATAGCCAGTCTAGATGTATAGAGCAGTTAATAGGGGAGGCGGCAGCCCGCGAGATGACCGCTGCTGCACATGATGCGCTAGGGGATGCGCGTATGTGCTATTTGCTCTATAAAGCATGCTGTGAGCGATTGCAGATAGAGCCGACCGACTTTGCCGCGGCGCACCGTATGGCCAATCAAGCCAAGCCAGTGAGGCAGATGCCTTTTGGCAAGTATAAAGGTCGAGCGATTAAAGACTTGCCTAGTAATTATGTGCAATGGCTGCTCAGCAATGTTCAGAGTATGAACCCCTCACTATACTCAGCGCTACAAAAACGCTTGGCTAAGGATGTCTTTATAGCTGATGAGGCAGTGACAAAGTAACCCACGGTTGAGCTTTGAGGAAGGCGAACAAGAGCTGACTAGCTATGCTCTCTTAGCCAATCTACGGTCATCTGCCACAGCTCTGGCGCCTTAGCGAAAGTCTTACGGCTAAAATATTTCATATGACCAACCTCATCTAGCCCAAAGTCACTAGGGGCTAGCATACAATTTTTGGCGGGCATATTGGGGAAGACTCGAAGCATGTCGTTGACGTTTTTACTATTGGCGATGTCATCATCGGTGAAATTAAGCCAAAGGGCTGGCGTAGTCACTGCAGCGTAATAATGCGTGTGCACCGTCTTGCCAAAAGCGGTCTTGATATAGCCTGCGCCATTACACCAGATACGCCATTGTCTCGCTACGGCGCGCGGTAGTGGCTCACCCATACCCAGCTTGTCAGCAGGCGTATAGCCTAATATCAGATTACTGGCAGGAATAAAGGCCTCCATAAAGCCTATAGCCTTAGCCTTGTAGGGCAATGCCATATTTTTGATTTGACCTGATGAGCAGGCCACATTAACCACTGAACTAAGCTCGGTATGGTTGGGCATTAGACCAATAAGCTGACCGCCGGCACTATGACCAATGAGATGATAGCTTGCTTCAGGATATTGTTGTTGAAGCGCATCAAGTATCGCTGGCATGTCATGACGGCCCCAACTGATTAGCGAGGCGTCTGACTTGTCGATGGGGCAGCTGAGCGATTGTCCAATGCCCTCATTGTCAAAAGTCAATACCCCAAAGCCTTGCTCAGCAAGATATGTGGCAAAATTATGATAAAACTGCCTTTTAATCCCAGTAGCCGGCGCTATCATAATGGCTATACTTGGGGTAACCTTGGGGCGATATAGTGTCGCCGCTAATGGTTTGTTGCGTTCGCTCAATATTGTCAGCGCTTCGGTAGTCACTACCGGCGACGCTTGGCGCTTTGCTGATAATGTCGGTGCTTTATCATCTATCACAAGCGTATCTGAGGTTTCTTCAGTCATAGCACAGTCTCTTATTATAGGGATTGGTTATTGTGAATAGTCTTACCGAGTGTTACTAATAACTTGAAGACCCTTCCATCACTCAAAATCGTTTTCTAGTACGATTCGATAGCGAGCTTTGCCCTCGCGCATTCGTGTCATGGCCTCATTGATTTGCGACATAGGATAAGTCTCAGTAATGGGCTCAACACCTGCGCGAGCAGCGAACTTGACCATCTGACGCAGCTCAGCTGCTGATCCTGTTGGCGACCCTGCGACGGATTTAGCGCCGCCTATTAGGTTGAATGCTTGGATATCAAGAGGCTTTAGTACCGCGCCAACATAATGTAGCTTGCCTTCAGGTTTAAGCAAGCTTAAGTACAGATTCCAGTCTAGCGCGACATTAACGGTAGAGATAATTAAGTCAAGCGAGCCTTGAGCGTCCTTTAATGCGTCGGCGTCTTTTGAATCGATGATGTGATGTGCGCCCATCTCACGAATGGCATCATATTTCTCTGGACTACTGCTAAAGGCAGTGACTTCGCAGCCCCAAGCGTTCAAAAAGTCGAGCGCCATATGTCCGAGGCCACCGATACCGATAACCCCGACCTTTTTACTGGCGTCCATCTGATGCTGGATGATGGGTCGAAAGACTGTGATACCACCACACATTAAAGGCCCTGCTTTAGACTCATCCAGCTCTGCTGGCAGAGGGATAACCCATTGCCACTGAGCTCGAACTTTATCAGCGAAGCCGCCTGAATGACCGACGATGGTCGGTGTGGATTGGCGGCAGACATTGGCCTTACCATCAATACAGAAGTCGCAGTGCTGACACGATTCAGCGGTCCAACCGATACCGACAGTCTGACCGACCTGTAATCCTTTGACAGCCTCGCCCATTCGAATAATCTGGCCGACGATTTCATGACCAGCGATGACAGGATACTGGCTCATACCCCAGTCATTATCAATGACCGATAAGTCTGAGTGGCAGATACCACAGTAGCTTACGGCAATTTCTACTTCATCGATTTTTAGCTCGCCTGCGTCAAAGTCGTAGCGCTCTAGCTCGCCGCCAGCTTGCATAGCAGCGTAGGCGCGAACTTGGTTGTTAGGTTGGTTAACCTCGAGGTCAGTAGCGCTCAGGTTATCAGCAGTAGGAGCGTTGGTAGCTTGCGTAGTTGTCGTCATAACAGCCTTCTTAAATAGTAAAATGAGATAAAGTAGCAAGGGTAATTGGTTATGGTGCTAATTGGGGGATAGCTTTATTATAAATAAGGCACTTATTAGGGATGGCCTATGAGCTAGCATGGCTCGCTCTAAACTTATCAAGCGATGTTATATTTGTGATGCAGAGCTGTAGCATGAGTATGATATAGTGAATCAATGGCATTATTATGCCGTCTTAAGTAGTGTAATTATATAGTCTTAAGTAACTGGGTTAGGCTTATTGTTATGCATGGGTTGCGTCAGCGTGTCACCGGCATAAAATTTAAAGATATCAAAATCATAGTTGCAATTATAGTACAGCATATAGGGCAGGCAGAGCAGCTTGATGGCGCTACCACCTATAGTAAGACTTAGCAAAATTTATAATAGGTATCACTAAAGATCTAAGCACAAGTTATTGGATTGGATCTAACCTATTCTTCTAGATATGAAAGATTCAAGATACCAAAGTATCACAATCCGTGAACAGCTCACTTTTAGCTGTGAGTTAGGTTGTCTCTACCGACGTAATCCCCATGTATTAGCCACTCTTTAACTATAGATTTAATCAAAATAGGAACAGACAATGAGAAATACAGCTAATATTGATACCTCGAGCGCGGCTATTATCCCGCCCAAAAGCAAAGCCACGAGCGAGCAGAAAGTAATTACCAGTATGGATTTAAATAACATTGCCGAAGCAGTAGATAAGAAATCCTTAAGCCAGCCTTTAGTTGCGGTGTATTGCGGATCACGACTGGGCAATAATGACATCTACGACAAGGCTGCGCGCGAGCTGGGAAAAGCTTTGGCCAAAAATGGTTTAGGTCTGGTCTATGGCGGCGCTAGTATTGGGCTTATGGGCGCAGTTGCTGATGAAGCCATCAAGCATGGTAGTGATGCGGTTGGTGTCATTCCTACCTTCATGCTAGAGCATGAGATTGCGCACCAAGGTCTGACCAAGCTACATCTAACAGATACCATGCACACTCGAAAAGCCATCATGGCAGAGTATGCTGATGCCTTTGTGACCTTGCCAGGAGGCCTTGGTACGCTAGAGGAAATTATGGAGATTGCTACTTGGCGGCAGCTGTATCAGCACGAAAAGCCAATGATCATTATGAATATCAATGGCTATTATGATCGACTGATTGATCATTTACGCTATACCGCTGAGCAAGGCTTCATGAAGCAGCAGGACTTTGAGCGGCTCATCGTGTGCAATACCATTGATGAAGCCATTGAGCTATTACTGCAAGTGGTCAAAATTAACGATCAGCTCGATACCGATAAAATTTAAAGGTAGCAAGCTAACATATCGACTTGTCCAAATTATAGATTAAGCAGGCGCTAATAGTGATGGCTATTAGTGCCTGTTTTATTAGTGCTTAGTTTAAAAAGGTTTACTGGGAAAAGCAGTGCTAATCAATGCTAAAACCGCCGTTAAAGGCCAGCTAATATGAGCGTAAAGCTAAAGCTTATATTTGCTGCCATCAGCTTGCTGCTGACGAATTGTTATGATCACGCTTCGTGCAGGACTGGCTATTTACTTCAGCATTGACTTTTATACTATGATTCACCTTAGCCATAGGCTGTGGAAAGTGGCGCTGCTGTGCTAAAGATTGCGCGACCTTGTCTATATCGTTGCTATTTACCTTAGTCAGATATTGCCATTGGTGCTCACGCCGAGCTGAATCACTGGTTGCAGTGGGGGTAAGTAGACCAAGCTTGCTTAAAGTCGCAACAATCTCATCAGCAGCCAGTAGTGCAGAGGAGGCCTTTACATTCTCCGCGCGCGCATAGCGTCTATCATCGTAGAGACTCACATCCGCGACTCGTAGCGTATCGTCTTTACCAGGGATCTGCTGACCACCGTATAAGGCATTGCCGATAGTAATAGCGCTCTTAAAACTGGGGATATACTGAGCGACAAATTCAATCGCGCGCTGGCTGCGGGTCTTTAGAGCAAATGGGTCCCAACCCTCTTCGATATACTCCACATACTTAGGCGGTAAGCTTGGCTGGGCACTAAGCTCGGAGGAGGCCACGAGACCATCATTAAATAAGGTGATGTCCTTACTCATACCATGAATCTGAAAGTAGCCGTCTGGGTAAGGCGTCAGCTGTGCCATACCATGCGGCGTCCCGCGCTCACCATGGATGATAATCTCTGGGATTTGACCACCACTATTATTCCAATAGGTTACATAAGAAGACTTAAACTCGACCATACGCGCGCTATCAACGCCTACCATGTCATCGATTAATCCTGTGCGAAATCCGCAAGCGTTGACCAGATAATCTACCTCGATAGTCTGCTGATCATTAGTATCTGCTGCCGGATCGCAAGTTTCATAGTCTATGCGCCAGCTCGGAGCAGCATCACCGCTGATAACAGCAGTGTCAATACCGTGCTTATGAGCAGGCTTATAATCATGGTCATTATCTTGCTGGTTTTTAGTGGCTAGCGGCTCAACCTTAGTGACAGTGGTGTTGGTAAAGATATGGGCGCAGGGTTTATCGCTTAGTGCTAAGCTTGCAGAAGCCGCTAGGCGGAAGATATTCCAGCCATATTCTTGTACCACAATAAGTGGATATTGGACCTTGTCTAAATCCAGATATTTCGCTACAGGAATCAGCCATTCATCTACCGTCGTCGGTACGGGCTGCTGCGGCTGCTGAGCTAAACTCTCAAGTGCCGCTCGATCATACAGCTGGTAGTACTCTTCTGGCTCACCTAATACTTTATTATTCGGGTCTTGCGCGACCAGCTTTCGATAGGCATCGGTGAGAATGTCGAGACGTGGCAGCAGATCTTCAGGCGAGCCACTATCGTGGATGGGGACTGCAAATACGGTCGGACGCACATCGATGGTATACGGATAGAGCCGCAGAATATCGATACATTGCTCTAACAGCGCCACACAATCCTCGTCCGGAATCTCACGGTACAGATTGCCGCCAGCATGAAGGTGACACATCGGTGGACCATCAATCAGACTGGCGTTACGCTCAAATAAATAGGTCTCAACCCCCAGCTCTGCTAGGCGCAAGGCAATCGTAGAGCCTGCAGTACCACCACCGATGATTCCTACTTTCGTTGTAGGGCGAGTCTTATGCTTAGGGGGCACGGACGTGGCATTTATATCATTGTTATTATTATCCATACTTTCTACACTCTTAGCGAAGCGCTCACAGTCATCATCTGGAGACACTGTAGCCTTGTTTAAAATTGTGACGTGTTGATTTGGTGATTTAAGCATAGACATAATTGCAAGTTCTCGCTCATCATCGAATGAGCACTATTATAACGTGCTAATGGACTGACTGCGTCTATCTTACGTATGCCTACGTAATCCACTACTAAGAAGTTGTCACTAAATGTATGTTAAATCAGCAATTCTACAAACTGATTACAGTTAAGCGCATTAGCAATCAGTAGGGTCGATGCAATTTAAAAACAATACAGCTTAAAAATAGTACTGCTTAAAGGCAATACAGTAATGCTGGCCGTTGGTCTGTAACCGAGGTTACGTAGCCAATGGCAGCTTAGATATCGCAAGCTACTAACTAATAGACGCTATACCTGCACCATCCTCATAATAAGCTTATTGCATCTTAATGTAAGTCAGCTCACCATCGATTTGGATAGGGACATTGGTAGTGATGGCCTTGGCAAAAGCGTCCATGCCGAATTTAGTGCGATCAATTGTGCCGGTGGCTCTAAAGCCAATGACAGGCTCTTTGGTCATCGGGCTTACCGCAATTTTCTTTAAAGTAACGTTTAGGGTGAGTGGCTTGGTTTTGCCCAATAAGGTAAAGTCGCCGGTTACTATGGCTTGCTGAGGATTGATAAAATTAACCTTGGTAGACTCAAAGGTCATAGTGGGATATTTCTCACTGTTAAAGAAGTCCTCACCGCGTAAATGCTCGTCGCGAGCTTCCCAACCTGTATCAATACTGTCGGTATCTATGCTAAAGCGCAGGGTGGTGTTATTGGGGTTTTTGATATCGTAATGCACTGCCCCATCGGCTTTGTTAAAGCGGCCCATCGTCGTTGAATAGCCCAAATGTTCCACCTCAAAACCGATGCGGGTGTGTGAGAGATCAAGCTCCCAGTGCTGGGGTAGGGCGGGCGCTTTTATGGCGGTAGCGGGCGTTGCGGCTGCGGCTGATACGGCTGTCAGGGGTAGCGCTATTGTCAGTAATCCTACGCTTGATAATATCTTTATGGCTTGAATGGTGTTCTTCATATCGTTACTTCCAGTTAGATTTTTATTGTGATAATTGAATAAGCTGCTGGATCTACTTTACTTCTTTAATCCCACTATTTCAAAACCGCTTTTTTGTACGTCGGGCAATAAAATATAGTGAGAAATGCAATGTTCAATTTACAGCCGACTAACGGATTAGTACCGCTGTTAATTCAGCCAGTTGCCAAGGGTCACTAACAATCTTGGCCGGTGGCGAGGTGGCGTAGGGCGTCAGGGTAAGGCTGTGGTTTATAACAAGCCGTCATGCTTTTTGTTTCATAACTTTCGTTTCATAACCCTCATATTACAGCAAACATGTGTTTTGTAAATATTGGGCCGTTTTGTAAGTCGTGGTCAGAGCCAAATTATTACTGATATGCTCCCATGCTATATTTGACGGGCTTGAAACAGGATGGATTAATGATAAGGTTCATAGTTACAAGACGGCCATATCTTACTGATAGGGCGCTCTATTGGTTCTTATATGTCATTGATCCTAACCCTTTATAGATTTTTACTAGGAGCAAGTCAACGTTTAGCGACCTTCAAGCTTTATAACGACTGTCATCAATCCTATCCACCCTCTCGATCAATAACAGCTCAAGTATGAGGAGTAATACCTGACCTCATGAGTGACTAGTCGTTATCGCGACTGATTCTTTTAGCTGTATATTGCTCTTACTCTAATATCTTGTTTATCTCAAGGATGTACTATGAAACAGATGATTATTTTGTCAGCATTAGCAGGCGTATTAGCCCTCTCTGGCTGTTCAACCCTCAAGGACGTGGTGGGCAAAGACACCTCAGGAATGCATGAGATTAAAAGTACCAGTACCAACACGGCGCCTGTCACTAGCAAAAATGGCGTGTTGGTAGACTCAATCAAACAAATGACCTTGTATACTTATGACAAAGATTCTGCGAATAAGTCAGACTGTGGCAAGGTTTGCTTAGTCGCTTGGCCTGCATTCCTAGCCCCAAGCGATGCTAAAGCCTCAGGTAGATTCGCGCCATTCCAGCGTGAAGATGGCACTTATCAATGGGCCATGGATGGCAAGCCGCTATACTTTTATGCCAATGATAGCAAACCTGGTGATAAAAACGGCGATGGCAAATTCGATGTTTGGCATGTGGTAGCGACTAATTAAGCTAGAACCGCCTTGCTCCTATTTAAGAGAAGATTTTTAACTATAGTCTTAGCAATAGGATTCTAATAGCAAAGGGCCTGTGGTGCCGGATATCGTTAGAGATTTTAGCGAATGGGTACTTCAGGTCATTAAGTTTTGCATTTTTCAGCTGCTTTCTTTTTAGCTTCCTTCTTGTTAAATCTTTTTATTTAAGCTTTGTTGTTTTTAGCTTTTCTCTTGGCATGCTTTTTTGCACCTTATTAGGTGAGCTGTTTAAGTCATTATTTTTGCTCACTGTCTAAGCTTTAAGGGGCAGCTATTGATGAGCTAGTCGCCACGACGTCACGCTAATAACCTTGCAAATAAGGCTAAAAATCGGTAAAATCGCCGTTTAAATTTCCCGCTGGGGAAGGCTAAGATTGCAGATTATCGGTGTCATGTGCTGGAATAAGCCAGTGATATGATGGCTGGTGGTCAATATGCCCTTAGTGCCTCAGTTACGTGTAGCTTAGCTACATATCGGACCAAGAGAGAATTATCATGCGTAAAGATATCCATCCTAATTATCAAGAAGTTCTATTCCACGACACCAATGCTGACGTGTATTTCTTAACTCGCTCTACTGTAAATACCAAAGCGACTCGTGAATACGAAGGTAAAGAATACCCATACTATCCACTTGATATCTCAAGTGCATCGCATCCTTTCTACACTGGTGAGCAGCGTAAATCTTCTAACGAAGGTCGTGTTGCTAGCTTCAACAAACGCTTTGGCGCGTTTGGTAGCCGTGGTAAGAAAGCAGCAACTGACTCTGCAGAGTAAATTTAACTGTAGTAGTAAGCTTGCCGTTATAAGCTCATAAAAAACACCGCTGCTATTTAGTCAGCGGTGTTTTTTTATGCCTGCATTTTATGATTGAACTTTAGGCTAAGCGCTGTTGCTGCCAACTACAGCAGCCCCTCTATTTGGACTGCCAACGTTGATGCCCAGTAAGTGTAGGCAGTAGCGTTGGGATGTAGACCATCAATCGCAAACATCTCATCGACCTTAAAGTCTGCTTGGGTAAAGTCGATAGGGGCATAGGTGACATTATCGTATCGCTCGCAGACTTGTTGTAAGACCTGATCAAGCTGGTCTGCCTTAGCACCAATAAAGCCATTCAAGGGTTTTGGGATGGCGGGCATCTGCGCCATCGGTGGTAGACAAGGGAAGATAATATGCTTCGCGCCAAATTTACGCTTGGCTATCACGATAATCTCCTCAAGCTGCGCGCGCCAACGGTTAATGGATACATTCCTCTTAGTATCGTTGACGCCGACATTGACAATCATAATATCAATGGGGTTGGGCGGCGATGCCAAAACATACAGTCGGCGTAGACTGTCAAAGCTGGTGTGACCAGAGGTGGCATAAACTGCCCAGTCAATCTGTGCAAACTTGGCTTTTAAGGAGGGTATATCTTGAAGGCTATTAAGCAGCTGACCAACAAGAGCCTGATCCTGCGTATCGGTACCCACACCTGCCGCTGCTGAATCTCCGACAATCATCAAATTAAGCGTTTTGCCCTCAGATGATGTCGCTTGGTCCGGATCGGCTAGCGACAAGCTACCATGGCGCTCGCCACTTGCTTCAGGCAACCGCATCGCAGTGCGTTTTAGCTTTTTGCCTTGATGAAGATAGAGCGGAATAAATAGAATGTCTTTTAGTTGCATCACCAGCCCGTCCGTTTACGAATTTCTGTCAAGCTCTCATCAACGAGGAGCTTACCATCGACGAACACGTCACGAAGTAGATTGTTACTAGCAGCCGTCAAGGTATCTTCTTTGACTGTTTTTAGCTGACCTTTATCGTTTTTGACTAACGCTAGGCGGCCCTTTTTAGAGCGCTTGGAGCGGCTGGTAATTGGGTCTTTAAACACATCTTTCCAAGTACCGTCGATACGCACGGCGCTGGCTTTCATCGCCCAGCTCATCGTATCACGCGTGATTTGTTGCAGTAGGCCACCACCCATACCAAAGGTGACGTTCTCCGCGCTAAAGCCTGCCTCAATTATAGTATCCAAGATTTTACCAAGGCTCAGCGGATTAATGCCGTCACCTTGGATCAGGCGCACATAATCTGGCAATACTTTATAGCCCTTACTATTAACCGATGTACCGAATTTCACAGCCAAGCGCTCCAAGGCCTCACGGACGACTTTGGCAGGGTCACCGCTATCGGGACGAATCACTAGCGTGCCGCCCATAGTCTTGACGTCTTCTTTTAAAGTCTCACCCCAAATATTATCGATGGCATTCCACAAGTCATAACTGTCAGAGACTACCGCGACTATTTTGCCCTCACCGCCGAACTGCTCGAGCATATTGGCAAAGGCTTCGGTCTCAAAGTCGCGGCCCCACGCCGTCATAGTACTGTGCTCAGCGGCCGGAATAGAGAAGGCAGGCATCTCATTGTCCATACCGTACCAGCGGCTAGCAGCTATCAAGGCGGTCATACTGTCGGTGCCAGAGAAGTTGACCAGATGCGCCAAGCTCCCTAGGGCGACGGTCTCCATGCTCGATGCCCCGCGCGCGCCAAAATCATGCAGTTTAAACGGCAGTCCTGCGCTACTATCAGCAGTTTTTTCTAGCGCGTCTCTGATAATGCCTTTGCAATAGTAAGATAGGCTTGCCACGGTAGAGGGATACCAAATTGCGCGCAGTAGAGAGGTCTCAAGGTAGCTTGGTAGCCAATAAAACTCAGGGTCGGTGTTTACAATCTGGCAGACCACGTTGGAGACTGGCACAATAGAGCCTTCGGGAACCGCTTGAATACGGACCGGTAAATAGCCGCCATGTTTTTCTACCAAGCGCTCCCAACCAGCACGGTTAAAAGGCAGACCGTGGGCGCTAATGACAGCTTCGGCCTCATCAACATGCGCGGTGGTAATGGGCTTATCTAGGTACTCTTTAATATAGGCTTGCAGGCCAAAGAAGACCACATCGTAATCACCACGTCTGGCCTCGACGTAGCTCGACATGTACTCGCTCCCGGGTGGGTACTGAAGCCAATGCGATGCCTTGTAGCTGTCTGAATTCAAGATTAGATTGTTAAAATTACTGGTAAACATACTCACAGAACTCCTCTGCGTTGAAAATATCACAGCCCTCTTGAAGCCACACTGCAAATTGACTCCGTCAGTGGGACAAGTCAGCCGTGACAGGGTAGCCCTAGCCGTCTATCGGCAGGGGCGAAAAGCGTTATCATTTATATTTATTTGCTGATGATTTATCATTCATTGTCCTACTGGGCCATTAGCCTATACTCTACAATCCTACCATCTTACAGATGATGGCGTAGTGGTCTTCAAACATCTTTTTGGCATCAAGCTCCGCTAAGGGCAACCAAAAGGCGTCAGCCGCATCATCACCACCCTTAACTTTAGGTAGGCCGCTGGCATCACTCTTAAGCTGAAAATAAAATGCTTGAGTAATCGTGCGACCCCGCGCCGAGCGGTACGGATCATCGAAGGTGTGCTGACTATGACGCGAGCCGCGCAGTACGGGCTCTGGCACCTTAAGCCGAGTCTCCTCACGCAGCTCGCGGATACAAGCATCTAGCAAGGTCTCTTTTTGGTCGATAAAGCCTCCAGGCAGCGCCCAAAGACCACGACCTGGCATACTACGCCGCTCAACCAGTAGGATATGTCCTGATTGAACGACCAACGCATCAGCAGTCATAAAGGTCGGTGGATAGGGGGTATCTTCCCATTGTTTTTTATAGTTATCGACGAACCACGCTTCTTCTTGTAGTTGGCTGAATTCTTCAGTCGTCTTAAATTCCTCTAGTACCTGCCGCGTAGAGTCAGGCGTGCGCTCAGGTGTTGGCGTCGCCCCCATCAAGTAGCCTTCACGAATCGGCGTCGCTGATAAGTTTTGATAGTTGGGCACTGATACGGCGGCCCAATTGGGGAACAACGATAGGTAATAAGACGAGCTGTCTTTAGAGTGACCAATAAGACCAATATCCGCGTGCAAATCGTGGGTTACTGACTTTACTGCCGCTTGCACATACTGTAGCCAGCGTGTGTCGTTATACAGGGCATCGTCCAGACCGACACAGTGAATCCGCGCTGCATCCTCAGCTGAGTATGCACCCTTAATCATCTGCGCGCGCTCCGTGACCGAAAATGGATTGCGTAGGCTGCGCGGCAAATTCGCCGAGCCGATTAGCATAATCACATTTTCTGCGCGTTTCAGCGCCTCATCGACGACGGCCTTATGACCCAAATGAAACGGCTGAAAGCGGCCAATAAATACCAAATATTTATAACGGCGGTCGTCATCTTGATTGGTTTTGGGTTTGTCTTTATGTGCATCTATACCCACGGGGCTTCGCTCCGGTAGTGTACTCATAACCGCAGTCTCCTTGCGAAATCGATTAATAAGCTATTCATAATCAGTAATAATTGTCTAATGAGGTCAATACTGACACACTGAGCGACTTACTGACAAGTCCCACACTGTCACACGCTACATAAATGCAGAGCTATTGATAAATTGGCAGAAGTTGTTTGTAGAAGAGGTCATAGGCACTAATCACTCAAGTGATGAGTTGCTTTATACCAAATTTACTTAACCAAACAAGCCATTGAATTAACAATTAGACTACTGAGAGTGTTCCTAGACTTCGCCACAATGAAATGACATTCATAAATAGGGATTTATTATGACTACTTCTATATATTATAACTCTGGTAGCTGCACTTGTTCTAAATGCGGCTGTAGTTGTGACGCTACTTGTGACAAGTGCGATATGTGCGAAAAATGCTGCGAGTGCAGTTAAATACTGATTAAGCAGTTACAAAAAAGGCAGTATCCTAGTCGTTCTAGGGTGCTGTTTTTTTGCTTGTAGATACCGCTTTTCACTGACTTTGCGCCTAAAGATATCTTCATAACACTCAAATTAAATCCCCATCTAACCTTGATCCAATCCTGATCCAATCCTGATCAAACCGAATACTGATGCATCCAAGCTAACACCGTCGGCTAAATCTCCTCGTCGAGGTAATCCTGATTTCTCATTAGACACATCTAGAGCAACGGTCTCTATATCAAGTTTTTGCTTGGTAGCGGGGCTAGGGATATACCCACGCCACGCCAAAATATAAAGGCAATGATAGTTAGTAGCATATTTTGCTGATTGGCCTGATGCTCTTCACTCTTTTCGGCGACCTGCCAAATGGCCAATTGCTCGCGATCTTTGCTGGTGAAGAGCGTTAAGCTTCCAGTAATCATAATGATAGTCCACAGGATTTAAGAGAGGATAACTATCGAGCAATTAAAAAATGCTGTCTTAGTTATTCAACTTACCTTAGCCTTGTCTCACAATAATAGCCAATAAAAACTTATTGCATGCGCTAATAAGGTCATTTCATATAATTATGAAAGAAAATATTATTAATTAAGAGCTACTAATTAAATTTATTAATAAAAGTTAAATTAACCATTTTTAATACTATTAACAACCTCAATATATTCAGTAGAAAGCTGTTAATAAAAGACAAGGTTTTGACCATAATTTCGATTTATAAATCTTATATTAAAAAGACAATCAATTAAATGACTTTAATTTTTATTTAAATAATTTTAAATTTTTAGTGCCTTTAGGGAGCTAACAATGAAATGGGGGTGGAGTAGTGGCTCAGAGCATTAATAGTGGTTATTATAATATAGGCTAACTTAGTGTTTTTCTATTTTGAGTAGCATCCTGTTATTAACAATCTTTTATTAGAATTTCCTTATTCAAATTATTAACTTTAAACTAGTTTATTCAGGGTTATTATTGATTTGTTGTTTAAGGCGCTATTTTTTAGACTCTATCTCTTTTGGTGGTTTTAATTGATATTTAACATAATTTTTACGCCTATGGGTTATAGTAAAGTTTATCAGCTGATTATCAGTTAGCTTTATTCAATTTAATATAACTTGCCTTTAATATAAATAACTCTTATTTAACTAAAATTTTATTCAATTGACCTTTAGTTTTTGATTGTACTTAACTTAACCTACCTTTAACTTAATCTCACTTATTTAACTTAATCCCACTTAACTCAACTAATCCTTAAGGGCGATATTATGAGAAGGACGATTATTTTATCTACATTGCTACTATCTGTAGCTACTTTCGCGCAAGCCGATACCAATTATGAAGTGCGCTACGCGACCAACCCTATCGATGCGCAAAGCTATGATACCGAGCGCCTGCGTTCAGAGTACTTAGTACAAAAGCTATTTGAGGATGATGAAGTCAACATGGTCTATACCATGCACGATCGGATGATTATGGGCGGTGCCAAGCCTGTCAATCAAGCGCTTAAGCTAGAGCCGATTGAACCGATTAAGTCGTCTAATTTTACTGAGCATAGAGAGGTAGGCGTCATCAATATCGGTGGTAAAGGCGTCATTACTGTCGGTAATAAAAGATACGACTTAAACAATCAAGATGCTCTATATATTGGTCGCGGCAATGAAGAAGTCACTTTTTATTCTGCATCCAGTAGCGATCCGGCCTTATTCTATTTTAATTCAGCAACCTCTCACGCCTCGCATCCAACTAAAAAAATAACCAAGGCAGAAGCCCCAACTGAGGAAGCTGGCAGTATGGAGGCGGCTAATGCACGGCTAATCACTAAGTATATCTCTAAAGACAATGTTGAGACATCGCAACTGACAATGGGGCTAACAGAGCTGAAGAAAGGTAGCGTCTGGAATACTATGCCGCCGCACACGCATGGTCGTCGAATGGAGGCTTATTTCTACTTTAATCTTCCCGAAGATGGCTCCATTGCTCATTTCATGGGTGAGGCTGATAAAACACAGAACATTTGGGTACATAATCAGCAAGGCATTATCTCACCTGAATGGTCCATTCATGCTGGGGCAGGTACCAGCAACTATAGCTTCATTTGGGGCATGGCTGGCGAGAACCTTGACTATACAGATGTGGATGAAAAGACCAAGCAAGAACTTGAGTAAGTCATTGAACAATTAGTATTTTACAATGACTGTTGCCGTGTAATATAGTCAATCTATTTTAGGTTTGCCACAAAGTTGTTGGGATGAATTTACCCTCGCTTCAGTCGTCTTATGACTTCTAGCCAGTAAACTTGTACCAGCTACTGCTTTATATACCAGCTTTAAATACGATTGGCTATAGCGAGAAACCCGAGACTTTTTATGCGGGTTTTTCGTTTAATAGCTTGTTAAACCAAACCCAATGATTATATTTAAAAGCTGGGCAGTAAAGAAAAATAAAATTAGTGAAAATTACTAATAAGCTATATTAGCTAAATTTAAAATCCAATGAAGTGTAAAAGGTATAGGACAGTAAGTAAAAAGTTGATAATAAGCTGGAAGGAGCGAATAAATATCAAGGACTAGCAATAACTTTTCAATAAATCCAGAATAAATCTGAGCAGACCAACTGCTAGATTTTATAACTCTTTAAAAAGACCAAAATATGAATACATTGTTTAAATCTTTAAGTATCGCGCTATTGTCTATTTCTACCATGCTAGCGAGCATGTCAGCGACTGCCTATGACCCGCAGGACAGAGCTATTATCGAAGATAAAGTACAGCTCATCGTTGATAGTATGGAAAGGATGGATTTTGCCCCTATCTTTGCGATGATGCCATCGAAAGTCTATGACTACTTTGCCGAGAGCACCGGTATGTCTGTAGACGATATCAAACAGTTGATGATGGCTCAGTCGCAGCAGGTGTTTGCCGGTATGTCAGAAGATATGGTGTTTACTTATCTAGTAGACTTAGATAATGCCAAAGTTCGTCAGTCAGAGATTGGCCGTGACTATCTTATTATTCCAACCAAGTTAGATATGATGAATGACGGCATGGGCATCGTGATGCAAGGGAACATGGTGGCTTTTGAGGATGATGGGAAGTGGTTTCTCATGCGAATAGCGAACCAACAGCATCTGGATATAATTGCTGATATTTATCCTGATTTGTACGATTTAGAGCTATTTGAAGCCACAACCAATGTGTATGACCCTGAAGAGATGACAGAATAGATACGTCTTGTTAGGTCTAGACTATAGTCTTTGGTTTACTGGGTTAGTAGCTAGGGACTACTCGCTTCACTTTGACTATGATTGATGGTTTAGTATTCAATCAAAGCACCTTGTTAATCAAAATAGTAAAGATAGGTTAAGTAGCATGAAATCTGGGCTAAATGATAATGCCTAGAGGTAAGGTCTTTGACTTAATTAACCCTCAAGGGATGAGGGCAAATTTATAAGACATTAATATATGGCCACTTCTTCTACGCTCGCTAGCCTTGCACCTTGATTATTTTTCAATCAGCGCCATAATGAGACTATATATTCCTTATAGTCTCTCTGAACATCGCGTCCATTCAGTTTAACTCCCCAATTGTTAATAAGTGAGGTCATCTTATGACTGACAATAACCAAACCTCTGCCTTAGATATTGAACAAACGGATATCAAAAGCAATATCACTATTACTGAATCTGCCCAAGTTTACTTAGCAGAATTATTGGCTAAGCAAGAAACCGATGGTATCGGCGTTCGTATCTTTGTTGAGCATCCTGGCACACCGCGCGCTGAATGTTGTATGGCATACAACCAACCGGGCGAAGAAGATGCCGCGGACTTACAGCTACATTACGAGCACTTTACTGCCTTTATTGATGCGGCATCAGTGCCATATTTGGAAGATGCGGTCATTGATTACAACAAAGATCGCTTTGGTGGTCAGCTAACTTTCCGTGCACCAAATTCGAAGATTCCAAAAGTGGGTGAAGATGCTAGTGTCGAAGAGCGCATCAACTATGTACTACAATCTGAGATTAATCCTGGACTCGCCTCACACGGGGGTAATGTTCAGCTTATGGAGCTGATTGACGATGAAGCAGGGTTGACTGCTGTATTGAAGTTCGGTGGTGGTTGCCAAGGCTGCTCAGCAGTAGATATGACGCTGCGTCAAGGTGTGGAAGTTCAGCTAAAGCAGCAAGTGCCTGAGCTGATGCAAGTGGTTGATGAAACCGATCATTCGCGCACTGAAAATGCTTATTATCAATAAGTATGCTGGTTGCGATTGGTAGTTAAGATGGCCTAAATTGTCATGACTGTTATTACCAATAATAATTTTAGTCTGAACAATAAGTCATTATATTCATATAAGAGCTGGGTTATCATGAGTGATAACTCGGCTTTTTTATTTGCATAAATTTGCTAGGGTGTGTCCGCAATTGCAGCACAAGACTAAAAATGAGATAGAATTTTGCCAATCGGTGAAAATTTTGCAGAGAATATGAGCTTACTGTCTAGAGACTTTCGCCGAGTGGCTCTGTTAATCTAGGCTATAGCCAGTATTGCCGCCCCATTACATGCTAGGGTCGTTAATTGCGAACACGCCTTAGTCTATTATTGATTTTTCACTCTACTAGGAGACGATATGAGCGACCAAAACATCGAGCAAAGTCCAAATAGTAACCACCGCCTAGAGACCCTTGCTATCCATGCTGGTTATAGCGTGGAGCCGACGACCAAGGCGGTTGCCGTCCCCATTTATCACACTAGCTCGTATGCCTTTGATGATACTCAACATGGTGCAGATTTGTTCGACCTTAAGGTCCAAGGCAATATCTATACGCGTATTATGAACCCGACCAATGCAGTGCTTGAAGAGCGCGTTGCCGCGCTAGAAGGGGGAATCGGGGCGCTGGCCGTTGCTTCAGGCATGGCCGCGATTACCTATACGGTGCAGACGGTCTGTGAAGCTGGTGATAATATCGTTGCCGTTTCTACTTTATATGGTGGTACGTATAACTTCTTTGCCCATACGCTACCGCGCCAAGGTGTTGAAGTGCGCTTCTTTGATCACAAAAACCCTGAGTCAATTCGTGACCTGATCGATGACAAGACCAAGATGGTTTATGCTGAGAGTATCGGCAACCCGCTAGGGAATATCGTGGATATTCAAGCACTAAGTGATATTGCCCATGAGTACGGTGTGCCAGTAGTGATTGATAATACCGTGGCCACACCAGCATTGTGTCGTCCGTTTGACTTTGGCGCTGATATTGTGGTGCATTCATTGACCAAGTATATGAGTGGTACGGGTACTTCCATTGGTGGCGCAATCGTCGATAGTGGTAAGTTCCCTTGGGGCGATTATCCAGAGCGCTTCCCGTTATTAAACGAGCCTGATGCCAGTTATCACGGTGTCAACTTCGTCAAAGACGTGGGCGCTGCTGCCTTTATCGCTCGTGCCCGTGTGGCTCCGCTACGTAATACTGGTGCAGCGCTTAGCCCGCTCAATGCCTTTAGTATCTTGCAAGGGATGGAGACGCTCAGCCTACGTATGGAGCGCCATGTTCAGAATGCTCAAGCGGTGGCTGAGTATCTCAAAGGTCATGACAAGGTTGCTTGGGTTAAATATGCCGGGCTACCAGACCATCCAGAGCATGCTTTGGCACAAAAATACATGAAGGGCACACCGTCTGCTATCTTAACTTTTGGTGTCCGAAGTGGTGGTGAAGGGGGTGGCCGTGAAGCTGGGGCGCGCTTCATTGATGCGCTAAATCTGGTAACACGACTAGTGAACATTGGTGATGCCAAGTCGTTAGCTTGTCATCCGGCAACGACAACGCATCGACAGCTGAATGGCCAAGAGCTAGAGCAGGCGGGTGTGTCTGAAGATATGGTCCGCCTGTCTATTGGTATTGAGCACATCGATGATATCAAGGCAGACCTTGAGCAAGCGCTAGCTAAGGCCTAATGTCATCTCAGCTTCGAGCGTTTTAACTTGCTTATAGTTTTAAATTCTAGCATACAAAAGCCCCTATCCGTTATGACAGGGGCTTTTTATTACGTGCTATTTTGGCTTAAGCCGAGTTAGCCTACCAATACATTGGTCTCGGGATAGCTGATCCGTGTTGCCTTAGGCATAGCGATTAAATAGGCCAACGTGAGGGGACCGACACGACCAGCAAACATCATAAACATGATGACCACCTCACCGGCCGGACTCAGCTCAGAGGTAAGGCCACGGCTGAGCCCCACAGTACTAAGCGCTGAGACAACTTCAAATAACACGTCTTCGAGAGAGTGGTTAGGTTCGATCACCGCTAAGATAAACACGCTCAAAAAGATAAGTATCATAGTGATACTGATGAGCGCTAAGGCCTTTCTCACTTGGCGCTCTGGAATGCGCCGCTCAAAGACAGTGACATGATTGCGTTGACGCAAAAATGCCAAGGTGGTGAGGATAAGGATGACGAAGGTCCCAAGCTTGATGCCACTGGCCGTCGATAGTGAGCCGCCGCCGATAAACATTAAAAACATCGTCAGCAAGCTACTGGCGTCAGTAAGCTGATCAATGGGGATAGTATTGAAGCCTGCGGTTCTGGGAGTAATCGCTTGGAACCATGCAGCTATGATTTGATCGCCCAATCCTAGCTGACCTAGGGTTTCTGGATTATGCCGCTCAAGAAGCCAGAATAGAATAAATGCGATTATATTCAATAGCGTAGTAGCCACCAATACCATCTTGGTATTGACGCTAATCTTGCGCCAGCTACGATGCTCGGCTAAGTCTTTAATGACCAAAAAACCTAAGCCGCCAGTGATAATAAGCGCGGTAATAATAATATTAATGCTCGCATAACTCACGTAAGGTGCTAAGCTATCAGCAGTTAAGGCAAAGCCAGCATTATTGAATGCCGAGATAGTATAAAAAAACCCGTGGTAGATGGCCTCCTGACTGCTCATATGTGGCCAAAAGGCCATTGTCAGGGCTACGAAGCCGATAGATTCGACCGTCAATGAGATCATCATCACAGCCTTTGCCGTATCAAAAATATTACCAAAGCTGGTCTCGGCGAACGCTTCGCGGGCGATCATCTGACTAGGAATATTAAGGCGGCGCTGAAGACTAAAAAAGGCTAGCACGGCAAAAGTCATAAAACCTAGCCCGCCAAACTGAATAAGAAAGGCGATCACCAACTGACCAAAGCGAGTAAAATTCGCGGTGTCAACGATACTCAGCCCCGTCACCGTAACCGCTGACGTCGCTGTAAATGCGGCCTGCATCCAAGTAATATTATCGAAGGTAGCACCAGGTAGTTTTAGAAGGCAGCTGCCAGAGGTTATTAGAACTATAAATCCTAGGGCTAGGATTACGGGTGGAGACATTAACAGCCGTTTGCGAACGTTCATCATGCACTACCTACATTAAAGTACCTAAACCAGAGCCATTTGAAGGTGGCACCAATAAACTAATGTTAAAAGCAAAAATTGACAGCAGACAATTTAAATGTCGATATCATTATTAGCTGAGTTAGTGTCGGCGGAAGTATTTCGCCAATCTTTTTAAATCTTCAAGGCGACCAATAAACACCAGCCTGTCACCAGGTTGGACGGCCCGGTCATCATTAAAGACACGGATCATCTCTCCTTGGTGGATAAGTAACACTAATGAAGTGGTGGGATGAGAGTTTCGAATCTTGGCAATGGTCTGCGGTGTAAAGTTTGGATGAACGTCAATACGTACTAGGTACTCTTCACCGCCTAGCGCCAGATACTGCTTCATCATGGGATAGTTCATCGCTTGAGCAATTCGGATACCCATATCTTGTTCAGGATGGATGATATTCTCAATTCCCAAACTATCAAGGATGGCATGATGGGCGTCAGTCTTCGCTTTGACCCACAGATTTTTGGCGGGCAGATTAATGAGGTTTAGCGTACACAGTAGGCTGGCTTCTAGATTATCACCGATACTAACCATAATACCGTCAAACTGACTTAAATTAAGCTCCTTGATGGTTTCTTTATCCGTTGCATCAGCAATGACAGCGTGACTTAGCTCGCCGCTTACCTTGCTGACCTCACGATCATCCATATCGATACCTAGGACTTCATTGCCTTGGCGCTGCAGCTCAAAAGCACAAGCGCGGCCAAATACGCCCAATCCAATTACAGCAAACTGCATAGTTTATCCTCAGTAGGGATGCGGCCTATTACTCCATTTATCGATCTATTTTTTGATCGGTTAGTAGATGCTTAGGCACTTGCATATCTTAGTCTATCGGCACTTGTGCCGCGTTTATTATCCGGCCAAAACTCGGCGAGATATGTCTTGATACTGCCGCGCTTCAAGGCGAGGGCCCATCTGCTGAATTACCTGACTGGCCACTTCACTGGCAAGTCGGCCACACTCAGGTAAGGTGTAGTGCTGAGCTAAAGCATATAAAAAAGCACCAGAGTAGTTATCACCAGCACCATTGGTATCAATGACATCAATAACCTTGGGGGTGGTTACCTCATGAATCTCAATACTGCCTTCATGCTGGTTAGCAATAACCGCACCATTCGCCCCATCGGTAACGACTGCGGTTTGGCAAAACTCAGTCAGGGCGCGTGCTGCTGCTTTAAGCTGTTTTTTGCCAGTGAATAATTTTGCCTCTTCACTATTACAGAATATCACTGCCACGCCATTGCCAATCATATTTAGCAGACCTTCTTTGGCAAACTTAACGACAGCAGGGTCTGCAAAGCTTAAAGCAATATTGACATTGTGAATACCGGCTTGTTGACGTAGCTTGGTAACCGCAGGCTGTAGGTTCTCTGACATGGCGAGATAGCCTTCTAAATACAGCCAGCTCGTTTGGCTTAAGGCCTCAAGGTTAATGTTCTCTTCACAGATATCGCTTGAGGTGCCTAGGTAGGTCTGCATCGTACGCTCAGCGTCGGGGGTGATGGCCACTACACATGAGCCAGTGACGCCGCCTGTATGGATAGATTGCTTGGAGGTAGCCACACCAGACTTGTGCAAGTCTTGTAGATAAAAATGACCTTGTTCATCATCGCCCACTCGGCAGGCATAAAAAGCCTTACCGCCAAGACTGGCAAAGGTAAACATCGCATTGGCTGCCGAGCCGCCCCCAGCGAGCTTTGAAGGTTCAATTTCAGCGCTACTTAGATAGTCTAATAGGGTCTGTTGCTCCTCTAGACTGGCCAGTGACATATTGCCTTTTTCAAGACCTGTTTGACTCAGGTGTGTTTCTGAAAGTAGATACTCGTGATCGACTAAGGCATTGCCAATGGCCATAACGTCATACATGCGGTTGCTCCAAATTAAATCTATAATTAATCGTAGTGTAGGCTAATAAAAAGTTATTTTAGGCAAAATCTATCACAAAAATAGCAACTAAGGTATTAACCTCTCACTATCTTTTTATTCAAGATTTTAATTCTATAACGCAATTTATAATCAGTTTATTATAAGCTGTTAATAGTGGTTGTTATTGACTGTTAAAGCTGCTCTTGTAGTGTCAATAGGCGCTGATATAAGGCGTTTTTCTTAACACCGGTAATATCTGAGGCCAGAGCCGCTGCTTTTTTGACCGACAAGTCCTCTAATAGGCGCAATAGTAGGCCATCGTGTTGCTCTAAATCATCATAATCAGATTGCAAATTTCCGCCAACGACCAACACAATCTCGCCTTTTTGCTGATTAGGATCGCTTTGTACAAAATCATAAAGCTCACCTAAGGTGGTCTTTCGCACGGTCTCAAAGGTTTTAGTCAGCTCGCGGCAATAAGTAACGGGACGATCTGCGCCAAAGATTGCGCTCATATCGGCTAGGCAAGCGGCAATACGGTGCGGGGCTTCATAGAATATTAAAGTTTCTAATCGCGATTTTAAGTCTTCAAGCTGCTTTTGTCGGCCATGCGTTTTTGCAGGTAAAAACCCCAAAAAGCTAAATCGATCTGAGGGCAATCCCGCGACAGATAAAGCTGCGATAACGGCGCTTACACCAGCGACAGGTATGACGGTGACCCCTGACTGATGGGCGGCTTGCACCAGCTGAAAGCCAGGGTCGCTCACTAGCGGAGTACCGGCATCGCTGATCAACGCTATAGGGTGACCATTTTCAATCATTTCGATAATTTTAGGGGTTTGCACTTCGCTATTGTGCTCGTGATAGGCCCAAGTTTTAGTATCAATATTAAAGTGGTTTAGTAATTTACCTGAGGTTCTAGTGTCCTCACAGGCGATAATATCGACTGCTTTTAGAGTATTGATAGCACGGGGCGTCATGTCATCAAGATTGCCAATAGGGGTGGCGATGACATATAAGCAGGCAGGGATGGACATGAGGGCCTCAATAACGATTGGAATGAGTGGCTAAATGACGTAACAAGCTAGTGTATCATGATGTGCTAGAATAATTCGGTGATGATTCTTTACTAGCGGGCGTGTTAAGGGCCATTAAGTGCTTATTATAAAAGATAACCATCAGATTGAGTAATAAAAGATAGTCATTATAATAATTAGTATGCCTGCAATGCTTTCCCATTAAATAATAGCGATTTCTCAGATATAAACAATGATTAGATATAAATCGTAAGTAGCATGGCTTATCACTGCCAATACTCTTTAATAGCACTCATCATAGGCAAGCATTATAGGCAAAACTATTATGACCCAAGATTCGCTGAGCTTGACCTCACCTAAGCAGCGCCAAGGTAGCCGATTTGAGCAGTTAGCCCTAGAATATCTGCAACTACAAGGGCTTACTTTAATCGCGCAAAACTGGCTAGCGGCTAGAGTGGGCGAGTTGGACTTGGTCATGCTAGACTCTGGGGATAGTTGGGATACGCTAGTATTCGTCGAGGTTCGCCAGCGCAAACAAGGCAACTTTGGCGATGCTTTTACCAGTGTGACACTGAGCAAGCAGCGCAAGATTATCAAAGCTGCCAGTCACTTCTTGCGGCAGCACCCAAAGTTTGCCACTTGTGAATGTCGATTTGACGTGGTGGCCTTCTGTGATGAGCAGTCGCCACCGGACTGGCTAGCGGGAGCATTTCTAGCGTCGGCATGGTCATAAGGCCTTTATCTTATTAAGCTTGCTTGTGTCACCATGATAGTTTTATACCATGATCATTGGCGACTATTTATACACGCAAGCCGCAGTGTGCAGTGTATAGTCACTCCTAGTTAAAACTGGCACGCCAAACAGTAGTTGGTACAACTTGACGGGCTAGACATCGTGATATAACTGAGGTGGGCGCAAATTCATCCCAACGACTTTGTGGCACATCTAAATTGGACTGATTATAGACTATCAGTAGAGACATTTTCTCGCTATGATAGGCTTAATGCTAATGCCATCTTCATAATAGCCAAACAGTAAGTTCTTTATAAACGACGATGCAGCGGTACTGGGATGATTTTTGGCAGCCTCTATCGGCGTACCCGTAGCAAGCTAGAAGAATTTGTAGCAGCTTTGCAGCATAAGACAATGACGCTATGTTATTTAGAATTGACTGTAGTTAAGAGACATTGATTAAGAGGCATGTGTTACAACGTTAGGGTTAATTTTTTGAGTTGGCCGCTACAATCGCAAACTTATCGATCAATTGCCAATCTATCAAGAGTAGGGTGACCATGTTAAAGAAGCCATCGCTAAATATACCAGTCACATTATTACAGCAGATTAAGCTAAATAAGCTTATTGAGCAAAATAAGTCACTAAATTTGCCATTTTATGGCTCAGCTATGGCCGGGTTGTTGGCTAGCGTATTGCTGACAAGCTGTGCATCGTTGCCCGTCGGACAGACGCCCGCAACCACACAATCGAATCAGCCAAGCTATCCGACCAATTATGGCGTCCCTGTCACAGAGCGCACTATATCGCAGCGCTTGTTAGACCGCAGTATTGAGCATACGGCCAGTGTCAACATTAAGGCATTAGACCCAAATCTATCCGAGACCAGCCGCCTTAGTGTCGATAGCTTCTATAGCGACGTCCTATTGACAGGCGAGGTCCCCACTGAAGCACTTAAATCGCAAGTTGCAGCGATTGTAAGCTCTATGCCTGATGTTCGGCAGGTCTATGACGAGCTAAAGGTAGCCCCCAATCGTGGATATAGCTCAACGCTACAAGATGGCTATATTACCTCTAAGTTTATGGCCAAAGTATTGGCCAGTAATGGGGTAAAATCCTCTCAGGTCAAGGCAGTGACTGACAATGGTGTGCTATATATTATGGGCCGAATGACCCCGACTCAGCAAAGTCATCTTATCGATATTGCTAATCAGACGGTCGGTATTACTGAGTTGGTGCTGCTGACGACACTGCTCAACGATAATGGGCAGGTATTAACCGATCAAGACGTTATGCATGAAAGCAATCTTGAGGCACCGACCATTGATACTCCAAATACGGATGCGGGCAATCAGGCACAACATAGCCAAGTGCTTAATCATGGTGGTACGCCGAGCGAGCAGCCTGCCGCAGTGAACTATTCGTCAGCGCCTATTAACCCAGTACCTGTTAATCCTGTACCTGTCAATTCAGGCGTGCGTAACTCAAGCAGCAGTAGTGCTGTTGATGTGCCACCAGGGACCAGTCCTTATATTGACCTGTACCGCGACCAAGTCATCAATTAAGCGACCAGCTAAGATTTAGTGTTCAGTGGTTCAGTAATAAGGGATTAAAGATAGCGCGGTAATGGCTTTGGTCTCTCAGTAGCTTAGGTGATTGGCTGCTGCTCCCTTTGAGTATCAGGAGGGGTAAAGCTACTCCTTAATCACCGTAGAGAATGGGTCACAACATGGAAGTGAATACGCGAATTATTAAGGTCATTCAGCAGCTCGCCAGTAATAAGCGGCCTAAATATCTGCGTCCTACGGATAGCGGATTGGCGTTGCCTGCTGTAGTTGCAGCAGGAGTTATAGCAGCTTTGCTTTTTAGTCGGCAGGCTTTTGCTATATCTTCGTTGGACTTGGTTAATGCTATAACACCGGATGGCGGCGTGGGTGTCTCAAAAAACATCAGCTATGGCACTGGCGCGTTACAGAATCTCGATATCTACTATCCTAAGGCGCTTGCTCATGCGATCCGTAAGGGCAAGACTATCGATGAGCGGTATCCACTGGTGGTATTTGTTCATGGCGGATCGTGGGAGAGTGGTAATAAAGACCAGTATGCTTTTGTAGGTCAGAGCTTCGCACAAGCTGGTTATGTCACTGCGGTGATTAACTACCGAAAAGCACCTGACTTTGTTTATCCCGCCTTTGTAGAAGATACGGCGCAAGCGATTGCATGGACTTACAAAAACGCTGATAAATTCTATGCCAGTCCCGAGCTGATGGCCGTTGTCGGGCAGTCAGCAGGGGCTTTTAATGCAGTCGCTGCTGTCTCCAATAGTGATTTCTTAGCGCCCTTTGGCTTGAAGCCGACCGATGTCAAAGTGGTCGTTGGTATTGCAGGTCCTTATAGTTATGACTTTCGTAAGTATGACAGCCGAGCTGCTTTTCCAAAAGACGGCCAGCCCGAGAGCATCATGCCGGATAATTTAATCAAAGGCGCTCAGCCTGAGTATTTATTATTGACCGCCGAAAACGATGACATTGTCCATGATATGAATAGCAAAAAAATGGTCGCCGCATTGAAAGCTGCTAACGCCAAGGTGACGACAGGCATCATTAAAAATGCCAATCACGCGACCAGTATTGGTGCTATGGCGACGCCGCTCCGTGGCCTTAATGATGTACGAGAGCAAGTACTTAGCTATTTAACTAAGGCCTTAAAGTAAATTTGCTCTAAATCAGCTGATAGACCTGTTGTTAAAGTCGATCCGTTAAGCTTCACAAGACGGCTGGCCTAAGTCTTGGTATAATTACTCCCTATTAAACTTATTTTTCATGAAATGACTTCTAGCTACTGAAGTTTTATCAGTATTATTAGGGCCTGTCCTGCTTTACCAAAACTAACGTTTAATGGACTTAAAATGGCGATAGCTTTTATTAACTGAGCCAATATTTGCAAATTTCTAGACAATATGTTCATATTCTCTACAAGATTTCCTTTGATTGACAAAATCTATCTCATTTTAAGTTTCATAAGCTAATTAAGGACAAGCCCTAGCGTTTTTTAACGCTAGGATTTATTACATAGCAAATTGCTAATTATCACAGGTAACCCCCATGAGTATGAACGCTGACGATTTAATCGCCTTTCTTAAGCCACACTTTCCAAAAGCCTTTATTCAAGCTGCTAACCAAGGTAACAAATTTGACGTTCGCGTTGTAGATGCCAGCTTTGAAGGCAAACGCAGCGTACAGCGTCAGCAGGCCATTTATGCGCTAGTTAATGAAAAGATTGCTAGCGGTGACATCCACGCCTTAAATATTCAAGCGCTGACACCAGCGGAGTGGGAGGCACAGCAAGCTGGCTAATAATGAACCGCCTCAGCTTAGCATCGCCCCACCTAGTAATATTGAGCAGCACTTGATCTTGCTGCTCAGTCTAAACCTCAGTTAGCCTTTGGATACCCCCTATGGAACAATTTTTAATTACTGGTGAAAGCCGCATTGCGGGTGAAGTCACCATCTCTGGCGCCAAAAATGCCGCTTTGCCATTACTCGCTGCCATGATATTGGCTAAGACGCCAACCACATTACATAATGTGCCCTCTTTACAAGACGTTCGTACCCTAATCAAGCTTATATCAGGCATGGGCATCGTCATTAGTAAAGAAGGCGATACCGTCACTTGTAATACCAAAACTATTGACAGCTTCTATGCCCCCTATGACTTGGTCAAGACCATGCGCGCCTCTATTTTGGTACTAGGGCCTTTGCTAGCACGCTTCGGTGAGGCTGAAGTCTCATTGCCAGGTGGCTGTGCGATTGGCTCACGTCCTGTAGATCAGCATCTTAAGGCCTTTGAAGCGATGGGCGCTGAGATTATTGTCGAAAATGGCTACGTAAAAGCTCGCGCGCCTAAAGGCGGTAAGCTTATCGGCTGTGAGTTTAGTTTTGATATGGTTACCGTTGGTGGTACCGAAAATGTCATTATGGCCGCGGCTTTGGCCAAAGGTACTACTAGGCTGGAGAACTGCGCGCGTGAGCCAGAAGTCGTTGACCTTGCCAATATGCTGGTCAAGATGGGCGCTAAGATCAAAGGCATCGGTACGGCCAATCTCGTTATTGAAGGGGTTGATGAGCTGCACGGCTGTGAGTATTCTGTCGTTCCTGATCGCATTGAGACGGGCTCTTATCTTGCTGGCGCACTGATGACCAGTGGTGATGTCCTCACCAAAAAGACAGACCCTGCCTTATTGCAGCCGGTACTTAAGAAGTTCCAAGCGATGGGCGCTACCGTTACGACTGGGGATGATTGGATTCGCGCGCAGATTACCGGTCGCCCGCAGCCTGTCGATATCCGCACCCAGCCACACCCAGGGTTTCCTACTGATATGCAAGCCCAGCTTATGGCGATTTGCTGCTTGGCAAATGGTACTAGCACTATTATCGAAAATATCTTTGAAAATCGCTATATGCACGTCCCAGAGCTAAAGCGCCTTGGTGCCAATATCAAGGTGGATGGTCACACGGCGATTATCAAAGGCGTCGAGAAGTTTACCGCTGCGCCAGTGATGGCGACCGACCTTAGAGCTTCTATGTCACTAGTAATGGCAGCGGCGGCGGCTGAGGGCGAAAGCCTTATTGACCGTATCTACCACATTGACCGTGGCTATGAAGATGTTGAAAGTAAGCTGCGTGGTTTAGGTGTCAATATCGAGCGCATTAATAGCAAAGATTAATAGCGACCATTAAATAGTAAAACTAAAGGTGTGAGCGGATGCAGCCGGCCCTGCGATTCGCTACTATATTTATATATCGTCGCGTTGAGGTGGGCGCTAATCTACCTCAAGCGAATACCACTTACTAACAAAATAAAATAATAGACCTTACTATGATCCAATCTAATGAGCTGCTCAACCAAGCTGATAGCGAGTACAACGGCCTTACTTTAGCCCTATCTAAGGGACGTATCTTAAAAGAGACCTTACCGCTGCTCAAAGCAGCTGGCATTGAATTGCTAGAGGACGTCGAAGCTTCGCGTAAGCTCATCTTCCCGACTTCGCATCCTGATGTTCGCGTACTTATTCTGCGCGCCAGCGACGTGCCCACCTACGTCGAGCATGGTGCCGCTGATTTTGGGGTAGCAGGAAAGGATGTACTGCTTGAGCATAGCGCTAGCCATGTCTATGAACTACTGGATTTACAGATAGCTCAATGCAAGCTAATGACCGCAGGTATTAAGGGGGCCAGCTTGCCCAGCCGTCGACTACGCGTCGCTACCAAATACGTTAACGTTGCGCGCGCTTACTTCGCCAGCCAAGGTCAACAGGTCGATGTAATTAAGCTTTATGGCTCAATGGAGCTTGCACCGCTCGTCGGTCTTGGTGATTTAATCGTCGATGTGGTCGATACGGGTAATACGCTACGTGCCAATGGTCTTGAGCCACTTGAGCATATTTGTGACGTGTCATCACGCCTTATCGTCAATCAGGTTAGCTACAAGCGTAAGTTTGCGCTGCTTGAGCCGATACTTGCAAGCTTCAAAGAGACTATAGCGTCGAGTAGCACCTAAACATTGTACAACCACGCTTGAAGCATAAAATCTATCACCATGATTGATAATTTAAACCAGTGCGTCGCATAAGATTTTAGTCTTGCGTGATACACTGGTTTCAGTCGTTTTATCCTCTCCTATATTCCATATAAGCGTCATTTTAGTGATCTGGTTTAGTTGCTAATTAGCTAGCTGCTAGTTAAATTAGTTATTAAAATGCCGATTTATAGTTATACCATAGTCATCATCTAGCACTTGTAAAGGATACTTCATGCGCACCCTAACCAGCACCGATGCCGATTTTGATAGCCAACTTGCCCAGTTGCTCGCTTTTGAGACCGTCAATGATAAAGACCTGCTCACCACTGTTGATGATATTATCGCCCAAGTTCGCAGCAGTGGTGATGAGGCTGTGCTAGCGCTGACGCAAAAGTTTGATCAGCATCCGGCCCAGTCGATGGCAGAGCTAGAGTTGACCCAAGAAGCACTAGCAAAAGCTTTTACAGAGCTAGATACCGATGTCAAAGAAGCACTAACCACAGCGGCTACCCGTGTTGAAGATTTTCATAAACGTCAAGTGCAAGAGACTTGGGACTATACAGATGAGCTGGGCAATCGTCTTGGCCAAAAAGTCACTCCGCTTGATAGAGTTGGTATCTATGTTCCCGGTGGTTTGGCCTCTTATCCGTCGTCTGTTTTGATGAATGCTATTCCCGCTAAAGTCGCTGGCGTGCGTGAAGTCATTATGGTTGTGCCAGCGCCCAAAGGTGAGTTAAACCCACTGGTCCTCGCCGCAGCCCACCTCGCTAAAGTCGATCGCGTTTTTACCATTGGCGGAGCTCAGGCTGTAGCGGCATTGGCTTATGGCACCCAAAGTATTCCTCAAGTGGATAAGGTTACCGGTCCTGGCAATAAATACGTCGCCGCTGCCAAGCGTGCGGTATTTGGTCAAGTCGGTATCGATATGATCGCTGGTCCATCTGAGGTGTTGGTCTACGCTGAAGGCGAAGCGGCAGATCGTGCCGACTGGCTAGCGATGGATTTATTGTCGCAAGCAGAGCATGATAGCGTAGCTCAAGCTATATTTGTCACTACTTCACAGGCGCAGCTTGATGCTGTCGCTGCCGAGATTGAAAAGGCTTTAGCAATATTGCCTAAGGCTGACATTGCCCGTCAAGCGCTGCAAAATCGCGGTGCGCTTATATTAGTCAAGGACCGTAGTGAGGGTATAGCAGTGATCAACCGTGTCGCTCCTGAGCATCTAGAGTTGTCTATGGATGACCCTGATAGTGTGGTAAATGACATTCGTCATGCAGGGGCAATCTTTATGGGACGCCATACCCCTGAGGCAATTGGTGACTACTGTGCTGGTCCTAACCATGTGCTACCAACTTCAGGTACGGCAAGGTTCTCATCACCCTTAGGTGTTTATGATTTTCAAAAGAAATCTTCGCTTATTTACTGTAGTGAGTCAGGCAGTAAGCCTTTGGCTCAGACCGCAGATATTTTAGCGCAGCGTGAAGACTTAGAGGCGCATGCTCGATCGGCTCGCTACCGTAGCTAATTTGGTATTTATGCTCTTATTAGAGCCTTTATCATTATTAATAGTGATGCTATGAACCGTATCGTTATTAAAATAGGGGTACGGTGGTAACTGTTAGTGCAGTCAGTAATAAGCGACGCCAGTTGTCGTGTAAAAGACGCTGACGGTGGTATTTTAGAGCGTTATTGTCGCCAGTGCATTTGTGCCATGATAGAATTCATTGATTATCTTTACCCTATCAATTGAATACTCTAGAGTGTACGACTATTCTTGATTTAACTGTGATATAGCAAAGCGGAAGCCCTAATGAGTGAGTATAAGATCGATACTAGATTGTGGTCCACCAAAGCCCGAAACCTCATGCCTTATACCCCCGGTGAGCAGCCTCGGCATGATAACCTATGTAAGCTAAACACGAATGAAAATCCATTTCCACCCTCTGTGAAGGTGGCTGAGGCGATTGCTGCTGAGCTGGCTGAGCAAGCGACAGGGCTACGCTTGTACCCTATGCCTGAGTCTAATAATTTAAAGCAGTCTTTGGCAGAGACTTACCAAGTGCAGCCTGAGCAAGTCTTTGTAGGTAACGGCTCAGATGAAGTACTGGCGTTGGTATTTGCCTGCTTTTTTTTGAAAGAGCGGCCGCTGTTAGCCCCCGATATTAGCTATAGCTTCTACCCTGTTTATGCTGAGACTTTCGGGATTGAGATGGTGCAGATTCCGTTAAGCGAAGATTTTAGTATAGATACAGATGATTACCGCCGTCCTTGTAGTGGGGTTATTATTGCTAATCCTAATGCACCGACAGGACTGTTATTATCCCTTGACGCTGTTAGCAAGCTTGCTAGTGAGCATCCCAACGCGGTGATTGTTATCGATGAAGCCTATATCGACTTTGCCCGCGCTGATAATGGTGCTCAAGTTTCGGCGGTAAGCTTAATCAACGATTTTGATAACTTATTGGTCACTCAGACGTTTTCTAAGTCTCGCTCATTGGCAGGGCTACGTGTCGGTATGGCCTTTGGTAATGTCTCATTGATAGCAGCATTAACGCGGATGAAGAATAGCTTTAATAGCTATCCTCTTGATAAGTTAGCGCAAGCGGGTGCGACGGCATGCCTACAAGATACTGAGTACTTTGAGCAGGTTTGCGCTAAGATTATTGAGCTGCGTGAAGCGATGACTAAAGGTCTAGTTGGACTAGGGTTTGAGGTGCTACCATCGCATGCTAACTTTGTGTTCGCACGCCCTAAAGATGGCAATGCTGCTGAGATAGCAGCGAATCTGCGTGAGAAGGGCATTATTGTGCGCCACTTTAATGCACCGCGAATCAATGAGTACTTGCGAATTACTGTCGGTACTGAAGCACAGACCCAGCGATTAATCTCAGCGTTACAAGAGATGCAAGAGTAGGGCGCAGTCATTTTAGCTAAGGCGATACGATTTGTTTAAGTCAATGTGATTTATCTAAGTCAATATAGTTAGCTTTGATGCGATTATTACCGACTGTTTATAGGCCCTAGTTTTAGACAGTCGGTTTTATTTTGGTTGCGCTGCTGCCAATACTCCCAGTAGATTACCTACCTTATCAAGGCATTCTTGATATTCTGCCGCGCAGTCCGAGCTTACAGTGATGCCGCCACCTGCCCACAAGCTCACTTGACCGCTACTGTTAGCCTGTAAAGTGCGAATCAGCACATTCCACTGCCCCGAGCCATCAAAATTCATATAACCCATCGTGCCGCAGTATGCGCCGCGAGCTGTGCTTTCAAGCTCGGCGATAATCTCTACTGCACGCTTTTTGGGCGTTCCGGTAATTGAGCCAGCAGGCAAGCTGTCAAACAGCATAGTCAGGGGGTGAACCTCCTCGCGGATAGTCGCGGTAATGGTACTTACCATATGATGGACATTGCTAAAGCTCTCAATGGCGAAGAGTTTAGGTACTTTAACGCTACCCGTCTGCGCATATTTTCCCAAGTCATTGCGTAATAAGTCCACTATCATCACGTTTTCAGCACGGTCCTTATCACTGTTGGCCAGCTCGGTCTTTAGCGCATTATCTTCTTCTACATTGTGGCCTCGTGGTCTCGTGCCTTTAATAGGTTTGGTACGGATTTGTTGTTTGCCTTCTAATGAGCTTTCAAATACGAAGAATAGTTCAGGGGAGCAGCTAAGCAGCTCAAAATCAGCCAAATGTAGATAACCTGCAAAAGGAGCCTGCGTATTGGCGTGTAGGGCAGGCAGGTAGTCTATTAATTGAAGATTGGGGCGGTTAAGCGAGCGCGGATGGCAGGCGTGATTATTGGTTAGATAACCTCGCCACGCTTGCGTCAGGTTAATCTGATAGCAGTCTCCTTGGTTAAGGTACTGCTGCGTTCGAGCAAAAGCATATTGATAGTCTGGATAGTCCCAGTCCGGTTGCAGGTGTAACGCGGGTGGTGAAGCAAGGTAAGGTAATGATTCTGGTGCAGGCAAAGACAGCTGATTATCGATACTATCTAAGCATTGCTTAATGCTATCAATAATAGTGGCGTCGGTATCTTCTTGGGTGATCAGCTGCCAACCCTCAGCACGCGCTTGCAGCGTAATGTCATAATGCCCTAAGTAAGCATAGGGCTGATCGGCATTAGCAATGTCTGATTTAGGGCTTAACTGCTGCGCGGCGATATCGTAACCAATAAAGCCTATCAGCCCATTAATGTACTGCGATGAGGTCGAATCTGTATCACAATTAGTGATAGAGGAATGCTGAGCATCATTAGTCTGGGTATACGCAATCAGCTCTTGTTGCCATGATTCTGTACTTAAGGTTTTTTCAACACACGCACTATAGCCACTAGCGTTGCGTTCGGTCGCTACTATATGTAGAAGAGGCGTAGTATTGGTAGCTTTAGGCGAGAGGGGATAGGCTGACCAACTGGCTTTAGGCAATAGGCCAATGACTGGCGCGCCATCGTTATTTAACCAACAAATGTGCCAATATAGCTCGGAGCCATTTGTTGGCAATCTCGCGGTTGATGCTTCTGATAGCATCTCTGGCAATGCCTTTAGTAAAAGCCTGATAAGCTCAGGGGCTTCCATACCGCCAAACTGCCAATAATTGTCCATCTCTGTACTATCTAAACGGTTCAAACCAGTACTGCTACCACACTCGCTCATCTAACTTTATGCCTCAAATTTTTTGATAATTAATGCGGCATTGGTACCACCAAAGCCAAAGCTGTTGCTCATAATAGTATGCAGATTAGCTTCACGAGTTTGAGTGACGATATCAAAGCCACTCGCTGCTGGGTCCAATTGCTCAATATTGATACTGGGCGCGATAAATCCTTGTT
The DNA here is from genome assembly GCF_004335015.1 of Psychrobacter pygoscelis. Lineage (GTDB taxonomy): Bacteria > Pseudomonadota > Gammaproteobacteria > Pseudomonadales > Moraxellaceae > Psychrobacter > Psychrobacter pygoscelis. The sequence goes on along the minus strand of NZ_RQRU01000001.1, from coordinate 1,103,431 downwards.
GCATCATCAGTAGACAGTAGATTAGCTCTTGTGCCCCTACAGCGCCAAGACTGTGTCCTGTCATCGATTTGGTCGAGCTGATTGGTGGCAATTCAGTGTTAACCACTGCACGCGAGGGAATATTAATATTTTCAAATTCAGATTGATATGGAGTCTGATGGGCATCGGCAAATAGCGCAGCAATAGCGTTAAGCTCAGTGATATCACCGAGTGGCGTGCTAGTACCATGAGTGTTAATGTAGTCAACGCTTAGTAGCCCTGATTGATTCAGTGCTTGCTGCATGCAGCGCAGAGCGCCGTCGCCACTTGGCGCGACCATCTGCGCACCATCAGAGCTTGCACCGTAGCCGACTATCTCGGCCAAGATAGGCGCTCCACGCTTCTGCGCATGCTCTAAGCTTTCTACCACGACCATAGCGCCGCCGCCAGCAATGACAAAACCATCTCGGTCTTTATCATATGGACGTGAGGCCTGAGTAGGCGTCTCATTATATTGCGTACTCATGGCCCCCATCGCGTCAAACATGCAGGACTGCGTCCAGTCCTCGGCTTCACCTCCGCCAGCGATGACCATATCAAGTTTACCCAGCTGAATCAGCTCCATCGCATGACCGATACAGTGCGTAGAGGTCGCGCAGGCAGAGGATAGTGAGTAGGAAGCGCCTTTAATCTTTAGTCCGGTAGCGAGCGCTGCTGATACCGAGCTACTCATCGTCTTAGGAACGGCCATAGCGCCAACACCGCGCAGACCTTTATCTTGCATAGCAGCGACTGCGGTGGCGACATCGTGAGTAGAGGCGCCACCTGATCCCGCGACTACGCCCACGCGGGGGTTGTTACCAACAGCCTCAATCGTTAGATTGGCATGCTCAATAGCGGCTAAAGCGCTGACATAACCAAAGATTCCGGCATCACTTAAAAATCGCTTTAGCTTACGATCGATGCCGCTGGTATCAAGGCTTGCTTTATCGATACTACCGCTAATTTGAGACTTAAAGCCATGATCTGCATAGTTTGGGTTAAAACGTATTCCGGAGCGGCCTTGCTTAAGCGCCTCTGAAACGACTGCTAAATCATTACCGATACATGAGACTATACCGGCTCCAGTGATGACGACTCGGCGCATATTATAATTCCTTTAAATCAATATTAAGCTGTTGGTAGGTCGAGAATGACCAGTATAAGATTAGCGCGTTACAAATACATTGATTTTTGTTAATAACCTGAAGAGCTACCATGATGACGGCGTTTATCCTTATCAACGATTAACTGACTGTTTTGATGCACTTAGGGTGAGGATAGTCAGGCGGATTATGAAGTAAGTTTAAATTTAGATACAAAGCTAAAAACACTGATAACATTGTTTGCACTGACACTATGGGGTTAAGGATATTATGCTAATCTATATTAGGAATGCTTGCCAATAGTGATTGGTAGTTGGTAGCTTTTTGTCGTAAGAGCAGTGGGCTGTTAAGAGTTTGGCTGTTAAGAATGATTGACCAACAGACTTAAAGATTAGGTCAACAGGCAGTATTGGATGATTTTGATAATCACTTTTGGGTGTATGGTGTATCAATAATTATTGATTACGGATTGGCTTGAAAATCATCTTATTACGAGGATTATTTGACTCAACCTATTTTGACTTAACCTATAAAGACTTCAATGCTAAATTGCTAAATCAAAAATGCTAACTCAAAGCTGAAATGGTCTAGAACTTCTATTAGCATTATAGCTACCTTCCTTTCTTTTTTATGGCAATCAATCCATTATCTTAATACCCATGCATAACAATAAGGACTTAAATATGGCAAAACGCAGCGCACTTTCAAAAGGTCTTGGTACTGCTGGCAAGATGACTCGCAATAATCTAGAACGTCTAGGCTCATTTATTGACAGTGTCAATGCCAAGTCAGGAAAGCCCAAGCAATTTAAAGCGGTGGATTTAGAAAATAAGACACCCAAAAACGATTTGCTTCGTGAGCAGACGCTAAAAGCGTCGCAGCAGCTCCTTGGTCCACGCTTTGCGACGTACGGCAAGTATGCCAAAAAGGTCGTCCCTGACAGTATGTTTAGCAAGGCGATGGACAGTGCTTTTGCTCAGATCGCTAAGCTTGCAGCCAGCTGGAGCCAGCTAGATCTACCTGAGGAGAATCGCCTAGCAGGGGTTAAGTCATTAGACAATGAACAGCGTTACGCGCTAGCGACAGATATCGCTAATCAAAACCGCGCTTTAGCTACCCTTGGCGGTGTAACTGGTCTGGCCGGTCTACCAGGTATGCTTGCTGATACTTTGTGGTTACTGCTTGTCTCCTTACGTACGGTGTATCAAATCGCCGCAGTATATGACCAGCCACTGACCGGTAAGCAAGGTATCAAGATGGCTTACGAGCTACTCTCAAGCGCTGACCTTAGCAAAATGCAAGAAAAGCAGGCATTGCTAGCGGGTCTAGGCGTAGCAAAGGGCCTACTAGATAAAGCTGATAACCAAGGCTTAAGAAATGAGCTTAAAAACGTTGGCTTGCAGCATCAAAATGTAAGTCATTATGCTGAGCAAATCGATAAAATTGCTCAACAGTTTAATATTGATATCGACCACGTTAACCTTAGCTGGATGACTAAGCTACTTCCTGTCACCTCGGTCGCTGTTGGCATGCATTACAACAGCCACCTAATCGAAGAAGTAATTGGCGTTGCTCAAGCTACTTTTGCACCAGATGCCAAGCTTGCTAACCGATTGCTCTCTAGCAGTACTGATCAAGAAAGTGAAGTAAAAAGTGACTCAGAGGGTTCTGATAAATCAGAGAAGTTGAACAAAAAGTCTAGCGATGATTCTAGTCAGCACCAAGCTGACCAAGCCAAAGATGACTCGAGTAGTGAGCCGCAAGACAATGCTCAAGACGGTGATAAAAAATCTGCAATCGATAAGGCTGCCGAAAAGTTAAGTCCAAATAGCGATGAGGGTGATGCTACGGATAAAGTAGAGGCCAATAAAGACGCTAAGACTGCCTCAGCCGACGCAGAAGATGATAAGGTAAAGGCAAAGTAAGACGGTAGAGCGTGGTTTGATAACAATCAAGCTAAGCTGACCAATACGCAAAGTGACCTTTAACAGCGTCAATGCCTTTGGGTGATTGACGCTTAGTGTTACTAAAGGTTTCACAGCTACTCTTTAGGGTGATTCTATAGCCGGTATAAATTGCTTGCCTTCTTGAATTTTCCTTAAAGCGTTCTTATTTTGTGGCCTTCAATAGACTCCTCAGTAACGTAGAAGCGGCTGCTAGATTTTGATAAAAGTGAACTATTTAGACGTTTAAAAATAGCTTGATTAAGCAGACTGCATAAATTTTTTGAATTGTAAAGCTGTATTGGCGCTTTACGGTTGAATTATTGCCAACTTATCTTTATAATATAGTGTCCTAAAAATGGGTGCGTCTGGTATAGGTATTTACATTACCCTATCAATAGATGTTTTAACCCATTTTTTTGTTATAAATGAACGGGAGAAGGATGCCTTATGGCAACAACTAACCAATTGATTCGTAAGGGTCGCAAAACCATCAAGGAAAAGTCAAAAGTTCCTGCGTTACAAGCGTGCCCTCAACGCCGTGGTGTATGTACTCGCGTATATACAACTACCCCTAAAAAACCTAACTCAGCCATGCGTAAAGTTTGCCGTGTTCGTCTAACCTCAGGTTACGAAGTGTCAAGCTATATCGGTGGTGAAGGTCATAACTTACAAGAGCACAGTGTGGTATTGATCCGCGGTGGTCGTGTAAAAGATCTTCCAGGTGTGCGTTATCACACCGTTCGCGGTGCACTTGACTGTGCCGGCGTAAAAGACCGTAAGCAAGGTCGCTCTAAATACGGTGCGAAGAAACCTAAAGCTTAATCATTAATTACATCATAGTGCATGGGTTCGGTATTGCCTACTTAGGATTACTACAATGTGTGGTCTTCTATTAAGTGCCAATATACCACCATGCAGTAAGGCTGGCTGATAGCAAGACAGTAACCATGTCGTATCACGCTCCAGTGCTATGAATGCCAGATATCCCTGAAGACAAGGAAATTTATTATGCCAAGACGTCGCGTCGTCGCTGCCCGAGAAATTCTACCTGATCCAAAATTCGGTAGCCAAACCATCGCTAAATTCATCAACCATGTGATGCTAGATGGTAAAAAATCTACTGCTGAGCGTATCGTATACGGTGCATTAGAGACTGTTGCTGAAAAACGCAGTATCGAAAACCCAGTAGAGTTTTTTGAAGAAGTCTTAGAAAACGTTCGCCCTATGGTCGAAGTAAAAGCCCGCCGTGTTGGTGGTGCTACTTATCAAGTCCCTATGGAAGTACGCCCCTCCCGTCGTACTGCCCTAGCGATGCGTTGGCTTGCAGAAGCTGCTTCTAAGCGCTCTGAAAAGTCAATGGCACTTCGCCTAGCGGGTGAGTTATCTGATGCCGCGGATGGTAAAGGTAATGCTATGAAAAAACGTGACGAAGTTCACCGCATGGCAGATGCTAACAAAGCATTCTCACACTATCGTTTCTAATTTATTAGTAGCCCATCTTGACCTACTCCGGGTTAAAATGGGTTGTTAAGCATTTCTTTTATCGCCTACTTTTTAGCTATTAGCAGTCTCAACACTGCTAGTAGCCTCTAGATTTATTCATCATAAAGCTGAAAGCACAAATGCAGCGCGGCCACAGCAACTAGACTAGGCCTTAGATTGCAGTTAAAAAAGATAAGATAATCTCAGGTTAAGCCGCTTTAATAACGGTGTAATCTTAAAGATGAGTGAAGCGCCAAATGCTAAGATTCAGGCGCTAATGTATAATAAGCTTAGATAATATCAAGCGTCATAAAATTGTCACTGTAATCAATTATTCTGACACTTTTATTTGGCAGTTTATCTTTATCTCTTATCTATCTACCTACGGCTTGTGCGTCTACGGTTAAGACTTTCAGTGAAGATTATATACAATAAGATATTCCATTAGGAAAATACTATGGCTCGTACAACTCCCCTCAAGCGTTATCGTAATATTGGTATCTCAGCGCATATTGATGCTGGTAAAACGACGACGACCGAACGTGTTTTATTCTATACAGGCGTCAGTCATAAGATTGGTGAAGTTCATGACGGCGCAGCTACCATGGACTGGATGGAGCAAGAGCAAGAGCGTGGTATTACTATCACCTCAGCGGCTACCACTTGTTTTTGGTCAGGAATGGCACAGCAGTTCCCACAGCATCGTATCAATATCATTGACACCCCAGGCCACGTTGACTTTACCATTGAGGTAGAGCGTTCAATGCGTGTTCTTGATGCTGCCTGTATGGTTTACTGTGCTGTTGGTGGCGTTCAACCACAGTCTGAGACTGTTTGGCGTCAAGCGAACAAATACAAAGTACCTCGTCTTGCGTTCGTCAACAAGATGGACCGCGTTGGCTCTGACTTCTACCGTGTTATTGATCAAATCAAAACGCGTCTAGGTGGTAACCCTGTACCAGTCGTTATTCCAATCGGTAAAGAAGACGACTTCGAAGGCGTTATCGATCTAGTAACCATGAAAGCCATCTATTGGGATGAAGCTTCTCAGGGTATGCAGTTTGAAGAGCGCGAAATCCCAGCAGAGCTTCAGGACAAAGCCGCTGAATACCGTAGCCAGTTAGTAGAAGTCGCTGCTGAAGCTAACGAAGAGCTAATGAATGCTTATCTAGAAGGCGAAGAGCTGACTGAAGATCAGATTCATGATGCTATTCGTGAGCGTACTATTGCTAACGAAATTATCCCAATGCTTTGTGGTACTGCCTTTAAAAACAAAGGCGTTCAGAAAATGCTAGACGCGGTAATCCGCTATCTTCCAAGCCCTGAAGAAGTACCTGCTATTCGCGGTATCTTGGATGACAAAGATGAGACGGAAGCGACTCGTGAAGCTTCTGATGAAGCGCCATTCTCAGCGCTAGCCTTCAAAATCATGAATGACAAATACGTGGGTAACTTAACCTTCGTTCGTGTTTATTCTGGTGTAATCAAGCAGGGTGAAAGTGTTTATAACCCAGTTAAGATGAAGCGTGAGCGTGTAGGCCGTATCGTTCAGATGCATGCCAACTCTCAAGAAGAGCTTGCTGAAATTCGTGCTGGTGACATCGCTGCTCTAGTGGGCATGAAAGATGTGACTACTGGTGACACGCTATGTGATGAAAATAATGTCATTACTCTTGAGCGTATGGAATTCCCAGATCCAGTTATTTCTCTAGCTGTTGAGCCTAAGACCAAAGCTGACCAAGAAAAAATGTCAGTAGCACTAGGCCGCTTGGCAAAAGAAGATCCTTCATTCCGTGTTCATACTGATGAAGAATCTGGTCAGACCATCATCAGTGGTATGGGTGAGCTTCACTTAGAGATCCTTGTAGATCGTATGAAACGTGAGTTTAAGGTCGATGCAAATATCGGTCAGCCTCAGGTTGCTTATCGTGAGACTATCCGTAACACGGTAGAGCAAGAAGGTAAGTTTGTGCGTCAGACTGGTGGTCGTGGTAAGTTTGGTCACGTTTGGTTGAGACTTGAGCCACTAGATCCAGCAGGCGATGTTGAGTACGAATTTGAAGAAAAAATCGTCGGCGGTGTGGTACCAAAAGAGTTCCACGGTGCGGTCGACAAAGGTATTCAAGAGCGTATGAAAAACGGTGTCTTGGCCGGCTATCCTGCAGTAGGTATTAAAGCTACTCTATATGACGGTTCTTACCATGACGTGGATTCGGACGAGCTATCGTTTAAGATGGCGGGTTCTATCGCCTTCAAAAAAGGCTTCTTAGCAGCTAACCCTGCGCTACTTGAGCCAGTAATGAAGGTAGAAGTAGAAACTCCAGAAGACTACATGGGTGATATCATGGGCGATCTAAACCGTCGCCGTGGTATGGTTCAAGGTATGGACGATCTACCTGGCGGTACTAAACAGATCCGTGCAGAAGTTCCATTGGCTGAAATGTTTGGCTATGCCACTCAGCTTCGCTCTATGTCTCAAGGCCGTGCGACCTACTCTATGGAATTTGAGAAGTACGCAGAAGTGCCTAAGTCAGTTTCAGAAGAGATCATCTCTAAGTACAACTCTAAAGATGATGACGAGTAATATGTGATTGACTTCTGCCTCTAATAAGAGCAGTACCAGATCATAACGATCAAATGGTCGGTTTGTTAAATTGGTTAATTGCGTCGATAACTTGTTAAAACACTTGTTATTGACGCCGATTTACTTATAATATTTGACAGATTGCAAGCGCAATAAATGATTTGCATTATTTATTTTAAATTGATTGAGTAAGCCTCATAGTTAATGCTAATAGCATCTTATGACCAAGCTTACTGGATCTTAGATAACAAGAGGATACACCCATGGCAAAGGCCAAGTTTGAACGAAACAAGCCACACGTCAACGTTGGTACTATCGGTCACGTTGACCACGGTAAAACCACACTAACGGCTGCGATTGCAACCGTAGCGGCAAAAACTTCTGGCGGCGAAGCCAAAGACTATGCGTCTATTGACTCAGCACCTGAAGAAAAAGCCCGTGGTATTACCATCAACACCTCACACATTGAGTATGACACTGAATCACGTCACTACGCTCACGTTGACTGCCCAGGCCATGCTGACTATGTTAAAAATATGATCACTGGTGCAGCGCAGATGGACGGCGCTATTCTAGTAGTATCAGCTACTGATGGCCCAATGCCACAAACTCGTGAGCACATCTTGCTATCACGTCAGGTTGGCGTACCATACATCATCGTCTTCATGAACAAATGTGACATGGTTGATGACGAAGAGCTACTAGAGCTAGTAGAAATGGAAGTACGTGAGTTACTATCAGACTACGACTTCCCAGGTGATGACACCCCTATCATCAAAGGTTCTGCCCTTGAAGCCCTAAACGGCAACGATGGCAAATACGGTGAGCCAGCGGTAATCGAACTACTAGAAACCCTAGACAGCTACATCCCAGAGCCAGAGCGTGATGTAGACAAGCCATTCTTGATGCCTATCGAAGACGTATTCTCAATCTCTGGTCGTGGTACTGTTGTAACTGGCCGTGTTGAGTCTGGTATCGTTAAAGTTGGTGACGAGATCGAAATCGTTGGTATCCGTGACACGCAAAAAACCACGTGTACTGGTATCGAGATGTTCCGTAAGCTTCTAGACGAAGGTCGTGCGGGCGAAAACTGTGGTGTACTACTACGTGGTACTAAGCGTGAAGACGTTCAGCGTGGTCAAGTATTGGCTAAGCCAGGCTCAATCACCCCGCATACTAAGTTTGACGCTGAAGTATACGTACTATCAAAAGAAGAAGGTGGTCGTCACACCCCATTCCTAAACGGCTATCGTCCACAGTTCTACTTCCGTACTACTGACGTAACTGGTGCAATCCAGCTACAAGAAGGTACTGAAATGGTAATGCCAGGTGATAACGTTGAGATGAGCGTAGAGCTTATCCACCCAATCGCTATGGACAAAGGTCTTCGCTTCGCTATTCGTGAAGGTGGCCGAACTGTAGGTGCTGGTGTAGTATCAACTGTTAAGGACTAATCTGCTTATTCATTTAAGTAGCTATGACTGAATAGCTATAATAAATGACTAGCATTAGTACTAAAAACCGTTCTCTTTGAGGACGGTTTTTTTATGGGTACAGTTAATCTTAATAGTGAGTCGGTTGTTTCAGTATCAACATATGATAATGCCTTTTATTTAGCTAGTCCTATATAAGATAGGTAAGGTAGAAACAGAGGAGGCTGATAATCTCTGTTATTGCCTTAAAATATTAGAGAGAATATTTAATAGAGCGCCACTGAGATATAAGAGACATGAAAAATAAAAAAAGTCTAAATAGAGGCATAAAAGTGGAATATTTGTATTGAAGTAGGGAAGAAAAGACGGGTAAACTTGTATAATTGTATCTAAAACCTATTGATTTAAGAAAACTCACTGCTAAAACTTGCATTCTAAGCAAAAACTTGTATAATTATCACCCTTAATACCTATAGGCGATTGGCTCAATTGGTAGAGCATCGGTCTCCAAAACCGAGGGTTGTAGGTTCGAGTCCTACATCGCCTGCCATATATTTTTAAGATCTTACTGTACTTCTACCTTCCCGAAGCGAGTTCTCTATGAGCAACAATCAAGATAACCTCGAGTCAAAGTTATCTGATGCTAAGGTGACGGCAGGAAGTCTGCTTAGTAAAAAACAGAAACCAGTAACCGACAGTTCGGCAGTAGACGTCGCAAAGACCAGTTCAGCTAAAGATATTATACTTTGGCTGGCTGCTTTTGCTGCTTTAATTGGCGCAACTTTGGTAAATCAATATCTACCAGGATATTGGCAACCTGCTAATGATGTTTGGGTCCGTATCGGGCTTATTGTCTTATTAGTCATCGTTGCTCTGGTATGCTTGGCTTTTACCCATCAGGGTAGGGCTTTCAAGATATTGATCAAAGATGCTGCTGTTGAGCTACGCCGCGTGACATGGCCAAGTAAGGACGAAACCTTTACTTATACATGGCAGGTTATCGTGGTTATTGCTATTGTTGGCTTTATTGTCTGGTTATTGGACAACTTTTTTAATTGGTTTGTTGGGTTATTCATCGGTTAACTTGACTGGATTAATCCCTCTTTTAGGAGCGACACATGCGTTGGTATATTGTCCAAGCGTTTTCTGGATATGAGAAACAAGTGCAGCGCTCACTTACAGAGCGTATTAATCGTAGTGACTTCGCAGAGTCTTTCGGTGAGGTATTAGTACCAACCGAAGAAGTCGTCGAAATGAAAGACGGCAAGAAGCGTAAGAGTGAGCGAAAATTCTTCCCCGGATACGTATTGATCCAAATGGAGATGAATGATGATACTTGGCACATCGTCAATGAATGTCCCCGTATTATGGGCTTTATTGGTGGTACACCAGAGCATCCTGCACCGATTACCCAAGTTGAGGCAGATCGTATCTTAAATCGTCTGCAACAAACTGAAGCTGTACCACGTCCTAAGACACTATTCGAGCCAGGCGAAGAGTTGCTGGTTATCGATGGTCCATTCACCGACTTTAAAGGGTTGGTAGAAAAAGTGGACTATGAGAAGTCTAAGCTACAATTGACTGTTAATGTATTTAATAGACCTACTCAGGTCGAGCTGGAGTTTAGTAAAGTCGAAAAACTTGACTAAACATCTACAAACCGGGGAGCTTGCGTTACTAAGCTCGCTATAAAATAACTTTATTAAGTTAGCCTCTTTATAGAGGCGTTATTTTTTATGCGGGACTGAGTAACTGGCGTTATCACCCATTAAGGAGAGAATCATGGCTAAGAAGATTGATGGCTACATCAAACTACAAGTGCCTGCTGGTAAAGCAAACCCTTCACCACCAATTGGTCCAGCATTGGGTCAAAAAGGTGTGAACATCATGGCGTTCTGTAAAGAATTTAACGCCGCGACTGCCAGCATGGAACCAGGTCTACCAATCCCAACTGAAATCACTGTCTTCGCTGATAAATCATTTACATTTATCATGAAGTCACCACCAGCTGCATTTTTACTTCGTAAAGCTGCTGGTATTGCTAAAGGTTCAGGCGAGCCTAATGTGAAAAAAGTTGGTAAAGTAACCCGTGCGCAGTTAGAAGAAATCGTTCAAACTAAAAATGCAGATTTAACCGCTGCGGATATGGACGCTGCTGTTCGTACTATCGCTGGTACTGCTCGTTCAATGGGTATTACCGTGGAGGGTGTGTAAATGGCTAAGCTAACCAAACGTCAAAAAGCTATTCAAGAGCGTGTTGAGCGTGAAAAGCTTTATACACTTGAAGAAGCCGTAGAGATTCTTAACTCTATTCCTGCTGCTAACTTCAAAGAATCTATCGATATCGCGATCAACCTTGGTGTTGACCCACGTAAATCTGACCAAGTCGTTCGTGGTGCTACCAACTTACCTGCGGGTACTGGTAAAACCAAACGCGTTGCTGTATTTGCTCAAGGTGCTGCTGCTGAAGCCGCCAAAGAAGCAGGTGCTGACATCGTTGGTATGGATGATCTAGCAGAGCAAATCAAAGCCGGTAACATGGACTTTGATGTGGTTATCGCTGCCCCTGACGCTATGCGTGTTGTTGGTCAGTTAGGTACAATTTTAGGCCCACGCGGTCTTATGCCTAACCCTAAAGTCGGTACAGTAACGCCAAACGTTGCAGAAGCCGTGACTAATACTAAAGCAGGTCAAGCGACATATCGTGTTGACAAAGCGGGTATTATCCATACTACTATTGGTCAAGTCGGCTTCACTGCTGATCAGGTTATCCAAAACGCAAAAGCACTCATCAGTGATCTTAAGCGTGCTAAGCCTGCGACCTCTAAAGGTGTATTCATTAAGAAAATCACTTTATCTAGCACTATGGGCCCAGGTATCACCATCGATCCTGTTCCATATCGTATGGCTAAGTAGAGCAGATTAGTCGCTTTATAGGTTGGAGTTATTTCTTAGCATATTGCTTAAATGACTTCCAACTGAAGCAAAATTATTTTAAAAATTAGGTCAGCATAGCCGAGCTTTATTAAGCGCTGTGCTGTCTAAGACCGTAGGTAGAAGTTTGCTCAAAACGGGCTAATTGTATTACTCCTTTGAGTCGCTTTGTTAATCGATTTAAGACGCAAGTTTTAATTGGCCTACGCAGACGGTGACCCATAAAAGTTTAGACATGAGAAAGTGAGAGTATCAGTAGTTTTATTGATATGAGCCACATTCGACGTCATTCTGATAATGGTGCCGTAATTAGTCGCTATTAGACCAGTTAGTCGCAAGATGGGCTGGTACTAGTAGCATGTCGTATCAAGTCAATTGTCTACAGCTACCTTGGTGGTGCAGATCAATTGATAAGATTAAGGAGTCAACTAATGGCATTAACGCTAGAACAGAAACAAAAAGTTGTGGCTGAAGTGTCTGAAGTTGCTGCGAATGCGTACTCAGCGATAGCTGCCGAATATCATGGCATGGAAGTATCTCAGATGACTGAGCTACGTAACCGTGCACGTGAAAAAGGCGTTGTTTTAAAAGTGGTAAAAAACACCCTTGCAAAACGCGCTTTTGAAGGCACTAAGTTTGAGTGCATGTCAGACAGTATGACTGGTCCATTATTATTGGCTTTTTCAATGGAAGATTTGGGTTCTGCTGCCAGAGTCGTTTTCGACTTTAGCAAAGAGCACAAAGTCCTTGAAACCAAATTGGTCTCAGTCGGTGGTGAACTGTTTGGTCCTAATGAGCTTGAGCGTGTCTCAAAGCTCCCAACAAGAGACGAAGCATTGTCTATCTTGATGGCGACCATGAAAGCACCAGTGACCAAGCTTGCTCAGACTTTGAACGAAGTCCCAAGCAAGTTTGTCCGCACTGTAGCAGCAGTCAAAGACGCAAAAGAAGCGGCTTAATTATTAAGCTAACTACTTTAGAGCGATTACGTAGCGCTTAATTAGTCGCCGTAACGCTTTATTTTACTAAATTAATTATCAGATAACGGAGAGTTCTCATGGCACTATCTAAAGAAGATGTGTTAAACGCAATCGCTGAAATGTCAGTAATGGATATCGTTGAGCTTATCAGCGACATGGAAGAAAAGTTCGGCGTAACTGCTGCTGCTGCTGTTGCTGCTGCACCAGCTGCTGCTGAAGGTGGCGCTGCTGCCGCTGAAGAAAAAGACGAGTTTGACGTTATTCTTGCCAGCTTTGGTGAGAAGAAAGTCGCTGTTATTAAAGCGGTTCGTGAAGCTACTGGCCTTGGCCTTAAAGAAGCGAAAGAATTGGTTGAAGGCGCTCCAGCCCCAATCAAAGAAGGCGCTAACAAAGCTGAAGCAGAAGAGCTTAAAACTAAGCTTGAAGAAGCTGGCGCTACTGTTGAACTTAAATAAGTTTAATATTGCGTTAAAAAAGTCAGCAGTGCCTTGCATTGCTGGCTTTTTTTTATTATAATCCCTGTCTTGACCTTTTGTGTCTGCCTGAATGGCTTCAAGATAACTTAGCATAGCTAAATTTGCTTCAGCTCGCCTTAGTATGGCTTAAGCAGCTGTGGTTTGATTCACGTCGGTGGATACTCTTCAAAAGGACAGACGATATACATGCTCGTACTCACGCTAATTGAGAAAATACAATAATGAGTAGCTAGACATCATAGGGTGTTTGGCATTTTTTCGTGCTCAATCTTAAGATTGAACAAACTTGCAATATATTTGGTTCTTTTGTTCTTATGCTGTGAGATTCTCTAACGTCTAATGACTCAGATAAAGACTGAGATACGCAATTTACACTGTCCACTACGTTCATTATTGAAATTTAATCGATTTATTTTTATTGATTCTGTCTTTTCTTAGCCAACGCTTATTAAGACAATGGTATTGCTATCCAAGTAGCTGCAAACAGTTCGTCTTATTAAGGTGACTATTCTTAGTTAAGAGTAGTGTATCAGAAAAAAGTTGTTATGAAATAGTAACCGAAGAGAAATATCTTAGTAAATGAGTAATCAGCATCACTAATAAGGGTAGGTCACTAACAAGCAGAGCTGTAGATCATTTAGACAGACAAGTGGTTAATTTAGTGAGTAGCGGTTATTTTGATACGCATCAACAGCAAAGAGCAATAACTGTAGAATCAGTAATGTTAGTGATTGTGGCGTCAGTGATTTTTAAAATAAGTAAATATTAGCACTTAATGACTTATGTAGTTTGTGAGTTAACTATTTAGTGAGTAAAGATAAGCAATTATCTACTAGTAATGTCGATTCATGATTATCGACCAGTAATTAGGCAGCATCGTCTCAATAATTTCGTTCCCGTTATTAAATATCTTATTTAAGATATTTTGATGACGATTTCAATTTGTTTCCCCGTCTACTGTAAGGACTCTCGATGGCATATTCTTATACTGAAAAAAAGCGTATTCGCAAAAGCTTTGCCCAGTTGCCAAATGTGATGGACATTCCATACCTTTTGGCCATTCAGGTGGACTCTTATCAGCAATTTTTGCAAGAGCATAAAAAGCCAAAGGGTCGTGATAACACCGGACTCCAAGCAGCTTTTTCGTCTATCTTTCCTATCGAAAGTCACTCAGGTAATGCTGAGCTACAATTTGTTGAGTACTATCTAGGTACGCCAGAATTCGATGAGCGTGAATGTATCCTTCGTGGCTCAACATTCGCTGCACCGCTTCGCGTTAAAATTCGCTTGGTGATCAAAGATAAAGATAGCAAAGACAAAGACAGTAAAGCGGCAATTAAAGACATTCGTGAGCAAAGCGTCTATATGGGCGAAATGCCACTGATGACCAATAACGGTACCTTTATTATCAATGGTACTGAGCGTGTCATCGTCTCACAATTGCACCGCTCACCAGGTGTGTTCTTTGATCATGATAAAGGTAAGTCACACTCTAGTGGTAAAGTTCTTTATAACGCTCGTATCATTCCTTACCGTGGCTCATGGTTAGACTTTGAATTCGATGCTAAAGATTTGGTATTTGCGCGTATTGACCGTCGTCGTAAGTTATTAGCCTCTATTATCTTGCGCGCTCTTGGTTTAGATACTGCTGAAATTTTAGACATCTTCTTTGATACAGTGTCAGTATATAAAGGTGAAGAGCAGTTTGAGATCGACTTGATTGCCGATCGTCTGCGTGGCGAGATGGCACAGTTTGACATTGTCTCACCAGAAGGTGATGTCTTGGTTGAGCAAGGCAAACGCATTAATGCTCGCCGCATTCGCCAGATCGAAGAAGCAGGAATGACCAAGCTAGCTGTACCGGATGAGTACTTATATGAGCGCATTCTGGCTGAAGATATCATTATTGATGATGAGGTCATCGCTCGTGCCAATACCCTTATTGATCATGAGTTGCTCGTTAAGTTAAGCGAGAATGAGGTCAAAGAGTTCAGTATTCTTTTCACCAATGATATTGATCATGGTACTTATATCGCAGATACTTTGCGCGCCGATAGTACCTCTAGCCGCGAAGAGGCCTTGATCGAAATCTATAAAGTCATGCGTCCAGGTGAGCCACCAACGGTCGAAACGGCTGAAAAGCTATTTGATAGCATGTTCTTTAACGCCGACCGTTATGACTTATCTAACGTCGGTCGTATGAAGTTCAACCGTCGCCTTGGTTTGCCGTTTGAAAATACTGATGATCCAGACGTTCAACGTGAGCGTAGCGTGTTGACTAATGACGATATCATCAATGTGCTCAAAGAGCTGATTGAGATTCGTAATGGTCGCGGTGATGTCGATGATATCGATCACTTGGGTAACCGCCGCATTCGTTCAGTAGGTGAGATGGCAGAGAACCAGTTCCGTGTAGGCCTTGTACGTGTTGAGCGCGCGGTCAAAGAGCGTTTAAGCTCAGCGGAATCTGATAACTTATCGCCGCAAGATTTGATTAACTCTAAGCCCGTGGCTGCTGCGGTCAAAGAATTCTTTGGTTCGAGCCAGTTGTCACAGTTTATGGATCAGAACAATCCATTGTCTGAGATTACCCATAAGCGTCGTGTCTCTGCACTAGGTCCAGGTGGTCTAACGCGTGAGCGTGCAGGCTTTGAGGTTCGTGACGTTCATGACACCCATTACGGCCGTGTTTGTCCGATTGAAACACCAGAGGGTCCAAACATTGGTCTCATCAACTCATTAGCGGTATTCGCGAAGACCAACAGCTTCGGTTTCCTTGAGACCCCTTATCGTAAGGTCATCGACGGTAAAGTTACTGACGATATTGAGTATCTATCTGCTATTGAAGAAGTCGGTACTGTGATTGCTCAGGCGGATTCGCCAATGAATGAGCAAGGTGAGCTTGTTGACGATATGGTCAGTGTTCGAAGCCATGGTGAATTCGTACGTATGCCACGAGATAAAGTGACGCATATGGATGTGTCACCGCGTCAGGTAGTTTCAGTGGCTGCCAGCTTGATTCCATTCCTTGAGCATGATGATGCTAACCGTGCCTTGATGGGCTCAAACATGCAGCGTCAGGCTGTACCAACACTGCGTGCTGATAAGCCACTAGTAGGTACGGGTATGGAGCGTCACGTGGCTCGTGACTCAGGTGTTTGTGTCATTGCTAATCGTGGCGGCGTGATCGAAGACGTTGATGCGTCTCGAATCGTTATCCGTGTAAATGAAGACGAGATGCAAGCGGGTGAAGCTGGTATTGATATCTATAACCTAGTGAAATACACGCGATCTAACCAGAACACTTGTATCAACCAGCGCATTATCGTTAACCAAGGTGACGAAGTCGCTGTCGGTGATATTCTTGCCGATGGCCCATCTACTGATTTGGGTGAGCTTGCGCTTGGTCAGAACATGCGCGTGGCCTTCATGCCATGGAATGGTTACAACTTTGAGGATTCGATTCTACTCTCAGAGCGTGTGGTCAAAGAAGATCGCTTTACTACTATTCATATTCAAGAGCTTACTTGTGTGGCTCGTGATACCAAGCTTGGTACCGAAGAGATTACTGCTGATATTCCAAACGTTGGTGAAGCAGCACTGTCGAACCTTGACGAAGCTGGTATCGTGTACATCGGTGCTGAAGTGGATGCTGGTGATATCTTGGTCGGTAAAGTCACGCCAAAAGGTGAGACGCAGCTAACGCCAGAGGAAAAACTTCTGCGGGCTATCTTTGGTGAGAAAGCAGCGGATGTGAAAGATACGTCACTTCGCGTGCCTTCATCAAGCAAAGGGACGGTCATTGACGTGCAAGTCTTTACCCGTGATGGCGTCGAAAAAGATGCGCGCGCCCGTGCAATTGAGAAGTCTCAGTTAGACAGCTACCGTAAAGATTTAAAAGAAGAGCTTCGTATTTTTGAAGAGGCTGCTCGTAGCCGTATCAGTAACTTACTTGATGGTCAAAAAGTAAGTGGTGGTGCTGGTCTAAAAGCAGGTACGGTAATGGCTCTAGATGATATGAAAGACATGAATCTTGAGACCTTACTTGATATCCAGCCTGTCGAAGAGGACATCGCTGAGCGCCTAACTCAGATCGCTGAATTCTTATCTGATAAGCAAAAAGATATTGATAGTAAATTTGCTGAGAAAAAACGTAAGCTTAGTGCTGGTGATGACTTGCAACACGGTGTGCAAAAAATCGTTAAGGTTTATCTAGCTGTTAAGCGTCGTATTCAGCCTGGTGATAAGATGGCCGGTCGTCATGGTAACAAAGGTGTGGTTTCACGCATTATGCCAGTAGAAGACATGCCTTATGATGAAAATGGTAATCCTGTCGACATCGTCTTGAACCCACTTGGTGTTCCATCGCGAATGAACATCGGTCAGGTACTAGAGACTCACTTGGGTATGGCAGCAAAAGGTCTTGGTGAGAAGATAGATCAGATGCTCAAAGCCCAAGCGGCAGTGAAAGAGCTGCGTGAATTCTTGGACAAAATCTACAACAAGGTCGGCGGTGAGCAGGTTGATTTAGACAGCTTGAGCGACGACGATATCTTGGCATTAGCGGGCAACCTTCGTGGCGGTGTACCAATGGGTACTGCGGTATTTGATGGTGCTAAAGAGAGCCAAATCAAAGACTTGCTTGAGCTTGCTGGTCTAGCTCGCCATGGTCAGCAGACCTTGTATGATGGTCGTACTGGTCAGAAGTTTGATCGTCAGGTAACCGTTGGTTACATGTATATGCTCAAATTGAACCACTTGGTCGATGACAAAATGCATGCGCGTTCTACTGGTTCTTACTCGCTAGTGACTCAGCAGCCGCTGGGTGGTAAAGCTCAGTTTGGTGGTCAGCGCTTCGGTGAGATGGAGGTCTGGGCACTAGAAGCTTATGGTGCGACGTATACCTTGCAAGAGATGCTGACTGTGAAGTCGGACGACGTGGAAGGCCGAACGCGTATGTACAAAAATATCGTCGACGGCGAGCAATACATGGATCCAGGAATGCCTGAGTCATTCAATGTATTGACTAAAGAAATCAAATCACTGGGTATTAATATTGAGCTAAAAGAAACCAACGACTAATTGGCTATCTACCAACTGGCATTATCCAATAGTTATATAGATAGTTATTGTTGTTACTGCTAAGACTAAGTGCTGATTTTATTATTCATAATTGCCGCTTAGTTTTAGCCTATTTATCTCATTCATATTCATTGCCTTCAGTCCTCTGGTGTCCGCTAGCTGCATAGTAGAATGCTAGCCCGATACAGATGGTGATAAAGATAACGGAGAAGCAGCTTGAAAGATTTACTCGATATTATGAAAAGCCCTGCCGATAATAACGGCAACCGTGAGTTTGACAGTATTCAAATTTCACTGGCCTCCCCTGATACCATCAAGTCATGGTCTCATGGTGAAGTCAAAAAACCAGAAACGATTAACTACCGCACCTTTAAGCCTGAGCGTGATGGTCTATTCTGTGCCAAAATTTTTGGTCCAGTAAAAGATTTTGAGTGTCTTTGTGGTAAATACAAGCGCCGTAAGTTCCAAGGCGTTATCTGCGAAAAATGTGGCGTTGAGGTTACTACTGCCAAGGTACGCCGTGACCGTATGGGTCACATTGATTTGGCCAGTCCAGTCGCCCACATTTGGTTTTTAAAGTCATTACCAAGCCGCATTGGTCTATTGTTAGACATGACGCTTCGCGATATCGAGCGCGTTTTATACTTTGAAAGCTATATCGTGACTGATCCAGGCCTAACCAGCCTTGAGAAGTATCAGCTGTTAGATGACGAAGACTACTATAAAGCGCTTGAAGAGTTTGGTGATGAGTTCACAGCGAAGATGGGTGCTGAAGCCGTCCAAGACTTGCTAAAAGATATTGATATTGATCTTGAAATTGATGAGCTACGTGAAGCGATTCCGCAGACAGGCTCTGAAACCAAGCTTAAAAAGATGTCTAAGCGCTTAAAATTGCTTGAGTCCTTCCGTGATTCGAACAATAAGCCTGAATGGATGGTCATGACTATCTTGCCAGTGCTACCACCAGATTTACGCCCATTAGTACCGCTAGAAGGTGGCCGCTTTGCGACATCGGATCTAAACGATCTTTATCGCCGCGTTATTAACCGTAACAATCGTCTAAAGCGTTTGTTAGAGCTTAATGCGCCAGATATCATCGTCCGTAACGAAAAGCGTATGCTGCAAGAGTCTGTCGATGCGCTGTTAGATAACGGTCGCCGCGGCCGTGCCATCACTGGTAGTAATAAGCGTCCACTTAAGTCACTTGCCGACATGATCAAAGGTAAGCAAGGTCGATTCCGTCAGAACTTATTGGGTAAACGTGTCGATTATTCTGGTCGTTCGGTTATCGTGGTTGGTCCAACTCTACGCCTTCATCAGTGTGGTCTACCAAAGAAAATGGCTCTTGAATTATTCAAGCCATTTACCTACTCAAAGCTATTGTCACACGGCATCGCCACGACCATTAAAGCGGCGAAGAAGATGGTAGAGCGAGAAGAGCCACAAGTGTGGGATATGCTAGCGATGGTTATTCGTGAGCATCCTGTGCTGCTTAACCGTGCACCTACTCTTCACCGTCTAGGTCTGCAAGCGTTCGAGCCGGTATTGATCGAAGGTAAAGCCATTCAGCTGCACCCACTAGTCTGTACCGCCTTCAACGCCGACTTTGATGGTGACCAAATGGCTGTTCACGTGCCATTGACTCTAGAGGCTCAGCTTGAATCTCGAGCACTAATGATGTCGACCAACAATATCTTGTCACCTGCGAACGGTGATCCGATTATTGTACCTTCACAAGATGTGGTCTTGGGTCTCTACTACATCAGTCGCTCATCAGTGAATGTCAAAGGCGAAGGTATGGTCTTTGCTTCAGTTAATGAAGCACTTCGCGCTATTGGCTCAAATGATCTACATGTTAATGCTAAAATCAAAGTCCGTGTCACTGAAACGACTTTTGATGAAGAAGGTAATGCTTCAAAAGCAGTCAGCCTAAAAGAAACCGTGGCTGGTCGTCTACTGATTTGGAACATCATGCCTAAAGGTATGGAGTTTGAAGAATGCAACAAAGAGATGACTAAGAAAAACATCTCAAAGCTAATTAACTCCTGCTACCGTAGAATGGGCGTGAAAGACAGCGTTATGTTTGCTGACCAATTGATGTACCTTGGTTTTGCTCAAGCGACGCTATCTGGGGTGTCTATCGGTATCGAAGACATGGTTATTCCACCACGCAAAAAAGAGCTTATTGAAGCTGCTGAAGCTGAAGTTCGTGAGATTGAAGATCAGTTTGAGCAAGGTTTTGTTACCGCAGGTGAGCGTTATAACAAAGTTGTCGATATCTGGTCACGAACCAATGATAAAGTCGCTAAAGCGATGATGGATAACCTAGCGACTGACAAAGTGACCAATGCGCAAGGTGAAGAAGAAGAGCAGAAGTCATTCAACTCTATCTACATCATGTCTGACTCTGGTGCTCGTGGTAGTGCCGCGCAGATTCGTCAGCTTGCTGGTATGCGTGGTCTGATGGCTAAGCCTGATGGCTCAATCATTGAGACGCCAATTAAAGCCAACTTCCGCGAAGGTCTGACCGTACTTCAGTACTTCATCTCGACCCATGGTGCGCGTAAAGGTCTGGCAGATACGGCACTAAAAACAGCAAACTCTGGTTACCTAACTCGTCGTTTGGTCGATGTGGCTCAAGATTTGGTGATCACTAGCGATGACTGTGGTACTGATGAAGGTCTGCTCATGACACCGCATATCCAAGGTGGTGAGATCATTGAAAAGCTTGGTGATCGAGTGCTTGGCCGTGTGACTGCAAAAGATGTCACCTATAACGATGATGAAAATAAAGTCCTTGTTCCTGCAGGTACTTTGATCGATGAGCATTGGGTTGATGTGTTAAACAACAATGCTATCGATGAGCTTTGGGTGCGTTCAGTTATCACTTGTAAGGTTGCTCACGGCGTCTGCTCGCAGTGTTATGGTCGTGACTTGGCTCGTGGCCATAAGGTTAATATTGGTGAGTCGGTGGGCGTCATGGCCGCACAGTCTATCGGTGAGCCTGGTACACAGTTGACCATGCGTACCTTCCACGTGGGTGGTGCAGCAAGCTCGACATCAGTGGACAACAGCATTTCAGTGCGCAATGCCGGTAAAGTCCGTTTCCATAATATGAAGACTGTGGAACATGCTGATGGTCACTTAGTCATCGTCTCTCGTTCTGCTGAGATTGGTATTGCCGATGACCTTGGCCGTGAGCGTGAGCGCTATAAAGTACCTTATGGTTCTAGTGTCTTGGTCAAAGATGACCAAAAAGTAGATGGTGGTCAGACGATCGCTAAATGGGATCCACATACGCATCCAATTATCACAGAGTTCGCTGGTAAAGCGCGCTTTAGTGATATCACGGATGGTATGACAGCGACCGTGAAGCTTGATGAAGCGACTGGTATGAGCTCATTTGAGATTCTTGCCACGCGTGATCGTCCAAGCACCGCTAAAGACCTCCGTCCTGCCATTATTCTAAATACTGATGCCGGTAAAGAGGTGGTCTACTTCCTACCTGCTGAGACGATTATCCGTGTCTCTGATGGTCAAGATGTGACTGCAGGTTCTATCTTAGGCCGTGTACCACAAGCGACTTCAGGAACTAAAGATATTACCGGTGGTCTACCACGTGTTGCTGATCTATTTGAGGCTCGCCGTCCAAAAGACCATGCGATTATGGCTGAAATGACGGGTGTCGTGAGCTTTGGTAAAGAGACTAAAGGTAAAAATCGTTTTGTGATTACCAACGAAGATGGTGAGGTCCATGAGGAGCTAATCCCTAAATGGCGTCAAATTAACGTCTTTGAAAACGAAACGGTTGAGCGTGGTGAGATTATCTCTGATGGTCCACAAAACCCACACGATATCTTACGTCTAAAAGGTCGTACCGCGCTTGCAAACTATATCGTCAACGAAGTTCAGGACGTTTATCGCCTGCAAGGTGTAAAAATCAACGATAAGCACATCGAAGTCATTATTCGTCAGATGCTGCGTAAAGTTGAGATCACTGATGGCGGCGACTCCAACTACTTCAAAGGCGACCAAGTAGAGTTTGCTGATGTCGAAGCACTGAATGAGAAGCTGGTAGCAGAAGATAAATTCCCAGTTCAGTACGAGCGTCAATTGCTAGGTATTACCAAAGCAAGCTTGGCGACCGAGAGCTTTATCTCTGCCGCTTCCTTCCAAGAAACCACTCGTGTGCTAACGGCTGCGGCGGTTATGGGTAAAGTCGATGAATTGCGCGGTCTAAAAGAGAACGTCGTAGTGGGCCGCTTAATCCCAGCAGGTACTGGTCTTGCTTATCACAAAACGCGTAAAGATAAGGCAGAAAGAAACTTGGTAAATGAGCCAGAAATTGATGCTGATGCCTTTAACCTAAGTGATACTCCTGAGAAGAAAGACTTCTCACGCTTTGATGAAGCTTTTGCGCAAGAGTTTAATCAAGACAGTCAGTCTGAGTAATCCATTCGATTATTTATCTTTAAAAAAAGCCAGCTTAATGCTGGCTTTTTTTATGAGTAAAAATTCAGGTATAGTATAGGGCTAGCTTTCTTATGTAACTTTTTATTTAATACCGAACTTCTCATACCAATATCGTAATCAATAGCCCACTAGGAAATACTATGGCAGGTAAAACTCGAGTTGCCCAGTACCAAGCAGATCGTACCAATCAGAAATTATACTTCTGCCGTCTGGCGTGCAAAGCGGCAGAGAGTGCCGCTAATAAGCAGCTGTATCAAGGTGAATGCGAAACCGCTATATTCCATCTTCAAGGGGCGCTATTGGCATTTTTTCAAGAGCTTAGCCATTTTTATGGTCTTAGTCTGTCGCAGCCGACGGTAGCTTCTATTAAGGCAAAATTGGCTGAGCGTACTCAAGTCTCTCCTGAGATTCAGCGCATAGAGCAGCTCTTGCAAAACGGCTTCTTGGCCGAGATCACCAGAGCCTATGAGCGATGTCAATATGCGCCAAAGCCAGATTTTCCGGATATTTCCTATGCTACGCCGCATTCTAGCGAGGAGGGGAGTAATGATTTGATTGTCAATGTTGTGACGTTATCGAATCAATGGCTGCCTGATGAGGCAACTATCAGAGAATGGCGGCAACAGTTTTTGACATTGATAGATCAGCTGCGCGGCGGCATGGCGGAGTACTAAGGCTTATTGCTAAAAAGATAAATCAGCAATAAGTCAAACTATGGCTTAACTATGAAAAATAAAAAAGCAGGCCAATAACTTAGCCTGCTTTTTGTTTAGAATATAGCCGTATACTACCCAACGCTTATAAAGTATCGCATATTAACCACCGTATATTAATCATCACATACTAACCAATAAGGCACTCAGTGCGAATATCTACAAGTTGGCTATCAAACCGAGCTGGGATTAATTGGGCATTGGCGGCATTTGATCAACTGGCGTCACACTAAGTGGGTTTTGTGGAACGCTATCTGACGTTGGTGCAGCTGATGTAGTTGGAGTAGCGTCAGGCTCAGGAGGTGCTGCTCTTTGCTGTGCTTTTGGTTTCGGTGGCGTAGACGAGGCACTCGTTGGCGCTGCCTTTTTCTTTCCAGTCTCACTATCTACAGCGACTACCCCTTCATCAGTAACCTCTAATATGTCTTGTTTTTGCTTTTTAGACTTGGCGCGATTATTTAAAGAGACCCATTGCTGCGGCACATTCTCAAGTTGACCTTTCATAAAGTCAATCCACACTGGTAAGGCGACCACGCCACCATATTCACGATTGCCAAGGCTTTCAGGTTGATCAAAGCCTAACCAAACGATAGCCACATTGGTCGGATGAAAGCCTGCAAACCAGCCGTCTTTATAGTCGTTAGTCGTCCCTGTCTTGCCACCGATATCATTACGACCTAATACTTTTGCTCGAGTAGCAGTACCGCGTTGAACCACATCGCGTAAAATTCCAGCCATTTGGTAGGCTGTAGAAGCTGATAATATTCTCGGTGCTTGCGTTGCTGCTTGATACTGGGTGAGAGGAGCATGCAGCCGATCTACCGCTGGTGACGCAGTATAGATGGTCAAGTCTTCAGTAGTTTTGCTTTCTTCAGTAGCGCTATCAGCCTGTTCATTATCTGGACTGTCACTATTACTCGTCTCTTCTGGCTTTGTGGCTTCTTTATCGGTCGCTTGCGGATTATTGGCTTTATCGAGTGACTCTTGATAGGCCTTTTTCTGAGCTTCGTTGAGTTTTTCTAGCTTATTGTTGAAGCAAAGCGCGCAGGCCTGTTGCGGATTGGCCTGGAATAATAAGTTATTATCAAAGTCATAGATTTGTTCGATGAAGTAAGGCTGGATGCGGTGACCACCATTGGCAAAGGTAGCATAGGCAGTCGCCATCTGCAGCGGCGTTGCTTGACCAGCACCTAACGCCAATGAGAGCGTGGTTGGTAGCTTTTCTTTGTCCAAGCCAAACTGATCTAAAAGGTTTCGCGCGTCAGTAATGCCTACGGAGCGCAGCAAGCGGATAGAGACTAAGTTGCGCGATAGGTATAGGGCACGGCGTAGCGTAATATCACCATAGAATCGGCCATCTGAGTTCTTAGGCTCCCAGCTTCCCACCTTTAAAGGTCGATCAGAGACAATACTATCAGGGCTATAGCCTTTTTCTAATGCCGCAGTATAGATTAGCGGTTTAATGGTCGAACCAGGCTGACGCCACCCTTGCAGAGCACGGTTAAACTTACTGTGGGTAAAATCAAAGCCGCCCACTAGTGCATTGACGGCGCCTGACTCTGGGTTTAGCGACACCAGACTACCTTCTACTTTTGGTACCTGAACCAGACGCCATTGTTTGCCATCGTCTGAGGGCATAAGCCGAACGATATCATTGACTGAGACAATCTCTCTAGCGGTATTGGGATAGCCACCGACACGATTGGTGCTATAATACTTTTTAGCCCAGCTCATCCCTGACCAATTTACGGTGACGTTCTTGCCGTCCGGTAGCTCAGCCTCAAAGCTTCGATATTGTACTTTGTTCACTTTAGCAGGATACATATTGCCATAGCGGCGAAAGTTCTTTAGTGGCTCATCGTTGGCTTCAGCACCGCGCCAGCCATGGCGTCTATCATAATCCATCAGCCCCTTTAATATGGCGGATTCTGCTTGCTGCTGGGTATTACTATCGACCGTTAGCTTGACTCGCCAACCACTATTGATGACCTGTTCACCATAGCGGTTAACCAGAGCATAGCGTGCCATTTCAGCGAGGTAGGGCATATTAACATCAAGCTTTTCTTGATAAATGTGTAGACCTATTGGCTCTGCGACTGCTTCATCATGCTGCTGCTGAGTAATATAGCCAAGAGCCAACATTCGACCAATAATCCAGTTGCGCCGCGTTAAGGCTCGCTGTGGATTGGCGACTGGATTGTACTTCGATGGGGCCTTGGGCAGGCCAGCGAGCATGGCTATTTGCGCGATACTGAGATCTTCAAGTGATTTACTATAATACTTTTTTGCTGCCGCTCGAATGCCATAAGCCCCTTCACCGAGATAGATTTTATTCACATATAAGGTTAAAATCTCATTTTTGCTCAACTCATCTTCTATTTTTCGAGCCAGAAATAGCTCGGTCAGTTTACGATTAATGGTGCGCTCGGAGCTTAAGAAGTAGTTTTTGGCGACCTGCATGGTGATGGTTGATCCGCCGGTCTGACCCTCATCATCAGTCACCACTTCAGTTACCGCGCGTCCAAGACCTTTAATACTAATGCCACTATGCTCAAAAAAAGAGGAATCTTCTGCTGCTAAGAACGCATGAATCATATCTTCTGGAATTTGATCATAGGCTACAGGAAGTGAGATTCGATTGCCGTACTGACCGATGAGCTTATCATCACGGCTGTACACTTGTAGAGGCATCTCAAGGTTAGCCGTCTTAATTTCATTGACACTAGGCAGTGATGGCGCAAGATACATGGCCATAGCGTAAAAGCCGATAGGTACTGCTAAGAGCAAAATTAGCGTTAGTGCTAAACCAGCAATAAGTAGACCAATGAAAAAATGAAGCAGGCGAGCTGAAGAAGGTTTTATGGGCATAACGAGCAAATTCGAGTTGGTTTTAATTAAGCATATATTATACCTTGAACGGAAATAATTCACCGTACAAAAATGTATAACTACTTAAAAAGTAAATTTGCCATCTTGAATCTCACTATCAAGTAACGTATTGTATATCTTTATTACAATAACTACCTAAATCAAGGTGATAAGGAATAGAGTCTGTGAGACTATTTTCTTCTAAAAGACATCATTTGGTCGGTGTCGACGTCAGTGCAACTTCTGCAAAACTAGTCAACATAAAACGACAGCAAGGGGTTTTTTACTTGAAGTCGTACGGTATAGAGCGGTTAACGCCCGGTACGGTAGTGGATAAGTTAATCGTTGATCCTGAAGCAGTAGGCGAGGTGGTCGCTAAGCTAGCGAAGCGTTGTCAGGTCGCGGGTCAAGATGTGGCCACTGCGGTGACAGGGTCTGCTGTTATTACTAAAATCATCGATATGGATGCCACGCTAACAGATTCTGAGCGTGATGCTCAAATTCGCTTGGATGCTGATCAATATATTCCCTACCCATTATCTGAAGTCAATCTTGACTTTGAGGTGATAGGTCCCTCGGTACTCAGTGATGACATGGTGCAAGTACTGTTAGCGGCCTCTCGCTCTGAGAATGTGGAGCAGCGAGTGGATGCAATGACCTTTGGTGGCATGACCACTAAAGTTATGGACATTGAGTCGCATGCGATTGAGCGAGCATTTGCCTTGATGGTGGATAATATACCCAACCAGCCAGAGCTGGTAGCCTTAGTAGATATTGGTCATACCCAGACCACACTTTACGTCGCCCGTGATGGCGAGTTTGTATATAGCCGTGAGCAGCTTTTTGGTAGTGGTCAGTTGACTGAAGCCATCCAAAGTCGCTATGGCCTATCATTTGAAGAGGCGACAATCAATAAGCGTGAGCAAACGCTGCCGGATGATTATTATAAAGATATCCTGCTGCCATTTATGGACAGTGTCATCCAACAAATTACGCGATCTTTACAATTCTACTTTTCTTCGAGTCAATTTAATAATGTTGACCATATTGTCTTATGCGGAGGCAGTGCCAGTATCCCAGGACTGGTCGGTATGGTTCAGCAGAAGCTCGGAAACCCAACTTCTATTGCCAATCCTTTTATAAACATGTCTATAGACCCACAAATCGACCATGAACAGCTAATTATTGATGCACCTGGGCTTATGGCTGCATGTGGGCTGGCCTTAAGGAGCTTTGACTAATGGCTCGAATTAATTTATTACCATGGCGTGCAGCTGAACGAGAGCGTAAGAATAAAGAGTTCATTACCTTAGTAGTAGCGGTTACCTTATTCTCTTTACTGGCTGCCTTTGCCGCTTGGAGCTACTTTAATAATGAGCTAACAGAGCAACAAAATGCCAATTCGCTGATAGAGCAGCGCAACGCTGAGCTTGATACTGCGCTAACAGAGATTGAAGGGCTTGAAGAGCGCCGTAGCGATATTATCTCACGCATTCAAGTGATTCAAGATCTGCAAGGACGTCGGCCTATCCCTGTCCATATTTGGGACGATATTCCTAAGGCCATCCCACCAGCCATGTATATCAATAATCTAAAACGCGAAGGCGACACCATTACTCTAACGGGACTAGCAGACAACCCCAACGTGGTCTCAAGTCTTATTCGTAATCTAGATGCTAGCGAATGGTTGGACGGCTCTGCGGTACGTACTATTCAACAGAACATTTCTGCTTATGCACCACCGCCTCAGAGCGTTACGAATACTAGCGAAGATAGCAGGCCTACTTATCCAGAAGATAACTATGTTGAATTTGTCGTGACCACTCAGGTACAACATAGCTCGGCCGATCAGGAGCAACAACAAGAGGCTACTGAGGTGGCCGCGCCCGGAGATGCCTCATGAAATTAACTAAGAAAAAGAGTCGGATTGAGCTGAAAAAAGGCCGGTCAGAGCTAAAAAAGACGCCCAAAACGCCTAAGACGCCTAGAAAGTCTTTTGATATTCAAGAGTTTCGTCGTAGTTTTGAATCGCTCGATACCCAAAACTATGGCAGCTGGCCGATGGTCGTTAAAGTCACGGTACTGTTATTTATTGTCGGATTTATCGCAGCTTTGGCTTGGGCACTGCCAATCAGTAGTAAGATTGATGAGATTAAAGCGGCTGAATCGCAACAAACCACGCTATTAGAGACTTATAGAGAAAAAGAGTCAAAAGCACGGCATTTAGATGCTTATAAGGCTCAAGTCACACAAATGGAGACGGAATTCAACAAGCTCTTAGATCAGCTACCCAAAGATACTCGAGTATCAGAACTCGTTGAGGGTATTAATATGACTGGTGTTGGCAGTAATATCCGCTTCCAAGACATCTCGGTAGAGCCTGAGGTTGAGCAAGAGTTCTTTATTGAACAGCCTATCAGGATCGCGGCCATAGGGGAGTATCATCAGTTTGGTGCTTTTGTTAGCGGTCTTGCAGCCTTACCACGAATTATTACTATGCATGATTTTGAAGTCAGTAACCCTCAGCCTTCTTTGGACACCATTCCTGAATTAAACCTAGTGCTTAATACTAAGACATATCGTGCCAAGCAAACCGAAGCTGAGAATGAATCAGCTACGCCAGATGCTACTACAGAAGGGGGTAACTGATGACTATTTTATCTAAGCATCCAGCCCTATTAATAGCCATTATGAGCGTTATGGTCTTAAGTGGCTGTAAGGATCGAGTAAAAGATGCCCAACAGCAGATGCAAGATATTCGTAACTCTAGTGCTCAGCCCATCGAGCCACCACCTAAAACTGAGGTGATTGAGGATTTTACTTATAGTGCGAGCAATCTGCGTAGTCCATTTATGCCGCCAAGTCTATTAAATGTTCAGAATACCCAGGTTAATAACGAAGGGGTCCGCCCTGATGTGACCCGCCAAAAAGAGCAGCTTGAGCAGTTTGAGCTATCAACATTGGTATTTCGTGGTCAAATTATTTCCCCTGAAGGTCAACAGTTTGGCTTGGTTCAGCGTCCTGATGGGACGGTAGCTAGCGTCAAAGTAGGGGACTACATTGGGCTTAACGATGGTCGAATAGTCGAAATTACACCGACGCAGATTAATTTGATCGAGATTGTACCAGACAGCCGAGCAGGATTTGTCGAAAAGCCAGCATCGTTGATCTCTCCTTTAGGCTAGTTGGCAGAAATTTTTGAGGATAAAATAATGACCGTTCGAAACTCTATTAGTAGCTATTTTGCAAGCTACATCCCATACGTTACAAGCGCTAAGAGGCCAATAGTGAATCACCAAATGTCAGCAAAATTCATGGCTTCGGCCTTGACTGCTAGTATGATCGCCATCAGTAGCACTGCTTATGCCGAGCAAACGCTTAATTCTGTCGCTGTGGTGCAAACGACGCCGAGTACCACTCAGATGCGCTTAGGCTTTGAGGGGACCCCCGTCATACCAAAAGCCTATCAGCTTGATGACCCTAGCCGATTGGTACTAGACTTCAATGACGTTAGAGATGGGCTAAGTCAGCGCTTTAAAGAGTACCATGTCGGTATGGTGAATGATCTGACAACCTTAAGTAATGATAGTACCACTCGCTTAATTGTCGGTTTAAAGCGCAATGGTGACTATACCAGTGCCGTTCAAGGTAATGAGTTGCTCCTGACGATGACTGACCCACAGGCTGCTCCTTCCCCTGTTACCCCTGTTGAGCCAGTGATTGCCACACCTATCGTCACGCCAATCGAGGAGGCACCGAAGGCGTCGAGTACGCAGGCTAATAAGACTGCGAAAGACACCCCTCCTGAGACTATGGTGGTGCGGGTTAATCCGTTATTAAACCCCTCGCTAGCAGCTTCCACGACCGGGAGCCAGTATAGCTATGATGCTATTAATGCATTAAATTATGCCGGAGCAGGGGCTGGTGGCAATATCAGCATTGACTTAACCAATGATGCATTACCAGTAGATGTTCAGCGTCAGGGTAATAGGCTTGTCATAAGAATTACGGGCGCGACGATACCACAGCGATTGCTACGCCGATTGGCGGTGAATGGCAGCCTTGTCGATAGCATCGATACCAAAAATCAGGGTCAAAACGGTGTTATCACGATTAACCTATCTGGCGACTATGACTATCAGGCTTTTCAGTCGGGCAGTCAGCTGAACATTAGTATTAAGGAGCCTGAACTACTACGTGAGCCAACTCTAGAAGAGAAACAATACTCTGGCGAGCCACTATCGATGGAATTTCAAGATGTTGAGATTCGCAGTGTCCTAGATATCTTGGCTCAGTTTACGGAGCTAAATATTGTTGCTAGTGACTCAGTAAACGGTAACATTACCCTAAGACTGATTAATGTACCTTGGGATCAAGCCTTAGACATTATCCTTAAAAGTAAAAATTTAGCCAAACGAGAAAATGGTAATGTTATTTTGGTAGCACCGGCAGCGGAACTGGCTGAGCAAGAAGCCAAAGAACTAGAGGCTCAGCAGGCAGTAGAAGCCTTTATGCCATTAAGGACAGAGTATATCCGCTTGAACTATGCTCGAGCGCAAGATATCTTAAACTTAATCTCGCAGGGTCGCGGCTCTAACTCTGGCAATAGCAATGCGCAAGATAGTGGTAGCCTACTGTCAAGTCGCGGTACGGTAACGATCGATGAGCGTACCAATACCTTGATCGTCAAAGATGTGTCCGAGAGTATTCAAAATATTCATGAGCTGGTTGAGAAGATCGATATCCCAGTGCGTCAAGTCATGATTGAAGCGAGGATTGTCAGTGCTTCAGACAACTTTAGTAAAGAGCTGGGGGTGCGCTGGGGAATCTTATCTAACGGCGCCGCGAATAACCGAAACCTATTGGTGGGTGGTAGCAACCAGACCTTATGGGACTTAAAAGACTTTAATGTTCAAACCACTACGATCAATGGTCAGACAGTCTCTTATCCAAACTATGATATTAGCCGACCTGATAATTTAAACGTGGATCTTGGCGTCGCTAATCCAGCAGGTCGAATCGCTTTTGGTCTACTTAGCATGTCAGATATGATGTTAGATTTAGAGTTGTCTGCTATGCAAGCGGACAACCGCGGTGAGGTCATCTCCACGCCTAAAGTGCTGACAGCAGATAAGCAGACAGCAAGAGTCTCATCAGGAACGCAGATTCCTTATCAAGAAGCGTCGGCTAGTGGCGCAACGTCAACCAGCTTTAGAGAGGCTGCATTGAGCCTTGAGGCCACGCCGAACATTACGCCAGATGGTAAAATTGGTTTAGCACTGAATATTACTAATGGTACACCGACGGTTATCAATGGCTCGGTTGCTATTGCTGAGGACTCTATCAATACCAATGTTATTGTGGAAGATGGTCAGACAGTAGTGTTGGGTGGTATCTTTAAAAATCAGATATCTAATGGGGTCAGTAAAGTACCATTCTTAGGAGATTTGCCTTATATTGGCCGCGCGTTTAGAAACAATCGCCAAACCAACGATAAGCAAGAGCTGCTTATCTTTATCACGCCAAAACTCATCAATGATGGCATCAGCCGACTGAACTAATCTAAGTGAGGTACAGCTCAACCAAAAGCAAGCGTTATCGCTTGCTTTTTTAAGCTTTAATTATCAGCGACTTTTGATTTATAGTACCCTATAGCTGACTGACAAATCAAAGCATGACTAGCCTTCAAAAGTTGGACATTGTATGATGGGCAATTTATTTGAGTAAAAACTATGTGGCAAGAGTTACCTTCGGTATTTTTGGTGGGTCCAATGGGCGCAGGCAAAACGACCGTGGGCCGGTTATTAGCAAAGCACTTGCAGCGCGAGTTTGTAGATAGCGACTGGTTTGTTGAAGCACAAACGGGCGCCGATATTGCGTGGATATTCGATAAAGAAGGCGAGGATGGCTTTCGCGAGCGCGAGACGAAGGCACTAGATGAGCTGACCTTGCGCCCTGGTATTGTTATGGCAACTGGTGGCGGTGCTGTGATGCGCAGTATCAATCGCCATATGCTTAAAGAGCGTGGCATTGTTGTCTATCTGAATGCCCCAGTGGACGTGCAGATGGCTCGAACGGCAAAAGATAAATCGCGGCCATTACTTCAGCAGCCAAACCCGAGGCAGGTCCTACAGAAGCTTTATGCGCTTAGGGACCCGCTGTATCGTGAAGTGGCAGATATCATTCTACCCACAGGCCACACCTATCCTCGGCACATGGTCACTGAGCTGATTGAGCAGTTAAAGCCTTTGGCAAGCTGTAATACGAATAACCAGTCTGAGCATACAAATGCTGTCAGCAATAGCACAGAGCTAGGTGTGGGCGGCCTTGATGATGGTGGTTCTATTGGCAATAGCTTCCATCATGAAGACTAGCTTAAAGGGTGATCTTGTTTGCAACCAGTCAGTCATCTGTCTTAAGCTTGACTCTCTATTCATTGCTTTATCTATCTATTTTTATTCTACACCTATTTTACAACATCTATTTCACAAGATCGTAAATAACGAAGGATACTGTCATGCTAGCTCAAGGGTTAACCGTTCATACGCATTCTCATGACTACCCCATTGTTATAAGCCGCCAGACCGATATGGCGGCGCAAATAACGCCTTATATCAAGGGCAATCAAGTCTTGATTGTTACCAATGATACAGTCGCGCCTTTATATTTACAGCCTCTAAAACAGGATCTTGAGCAGCAGTTCACGGTAGCGGTCTGTATTTTGCCAGACGGCGAAGCGTTTAAGACGCAAGATAGTATCAACCAAATTTATGATGTACTGATGGATGAGCACTTTAGCCGTGATGTAACGCTAGTGGCTTTAGGTGGCGGTGTGATTGGTGATATGACCGGCTTTGCCGCAGCCAGCTTTATGCGCGGGGTGAATTTTATTCAAATTCCTACTACTTTATTGGCCCAAGTAGACTCTAGCGTAGGTGGCAAGACAGGCATTAATCATATTAAGGGTAAAAATATGATTGGCGCCTTTTGGCAGCCACAGATGGTATTGGCAGATATGGCCACACTGCAAACTCTGCCCAAAAGAGAACTATCGGCCGGTATGGCAGAGGTTATAAAGTATGCCCTAATCATGGATATAGACTTCTTAAGCTGGCTTGAGGCCAATATGGCAGCGATGATGCGTCTGGATTTGACATTGATTGGTGAAGCGGTAAAACGCTGCTGCGAATTTAAGGCACAGGTGGTAGCCGAAGATGAGCGTGAAGCGGGCAGGCGAGCTTTATTGAACTTTGGTCATACTTTTGGTCACGTGATTGAGACCCATGAGGGTTATGGCAAATGGCTACATGGTGAGGCTGTTGCTGCTGGTATGGTGCAGGCCGCTAAGCTATCGCAGCGTCTTGGTTGGATAAGTATTGCCGATGTCCAGCGTATCGAGCGATTATTGCTAGCCGCTGAGCTGCCTATCCTACCACCGCCTATAGCGCTCAATACTGCGCTTGAGCTGATGAGCCATGATAAAAAAGTCAAAGGCGGTCAGATTCGACTTATCCTTTTAAAGTCGCTTGGGGAAGCTTTGGTGACGGATGATTTTTCGCCGCAACTATTGCACTCAGTATTGACTGATAATAGCCCTAAGCTTGGGAGTGGAAGTGAGTATGATCACGCTCCTGAAAATGGGTCTGAGCATGGTTAAAACGGATTTATAACGTAGTTAGACTATGAAATTTTAGTAGTAGTTTAACAGTAACGCAGTCCGAGTAGCAGTACTACTGCCATTTCTTAATAGGCAATAATAGCTCGTGAATTAATAATAGCTCATAAATTAACAGTAGTCCTGTGCCAATTAATAGTAGTCCTGTACCATGGTTGGCGCTTACTCGATATGATTTACTGATAGTAGTGAGCTGGTTGTCTAGGATAATAGGTTACCTGCGATTCTCTACCTTGCTTTGGTTGAGATAGCGAGTAAACTATATCTCGATACTTTGTCACAAAAGGGTTCTTAACAACAGGATTCTTAATAGTAAGGCTCTTAGCAACAGCGCTATCAGTAACAAATCCTCAAAATACTCATTGAATCTCATAGGCTACTCTGCACATTTTTGATATAAAGCTGGTGTAGTACTAAATCTCATTAAGGAAATATCATGGCCGCCATAAGCCCTTCTTCTCGCCCTGCTACTAAGGCGTATCGCCGGTATGCGTTGATTTGGCTATTGATGACCTTATTGCTTGGTGTTGTGACAGCCTTGGTTTGGATGTTTGCCAAGACACCAGCAGCTCACGCTCAGATAGAGAATGAGCCGATTACTGCCAATGCAAGCGCTGCTAGCGATATCGTGCAACCGACCAAAATCGAATCGCTACACGAGCTAGATGCCGACGTCCAGCCTATCGACTTTTCGGCGATGGTACGTGACTTACGCGACTATCCTGACGAGTTTAAAGATAAGAGTTTCTTAATTGCTAATAAGGGCAAATGGACCGTTCAAGTGATGAATGTGGCTGAAAATGATGTGATCGTTGACTACCTATTAGGGCGTGAAGATCGCAGTAAGTTTGCCTACTTCCGTTACCGAGATGATAATAATCAGCTTCGTTATATGCTGACCTATGGGATTATGAGTAGTGCCCAAGAAGCGAATGGCGCTGCCAAGCTTATTGACTTTGGACTGCCGCCCAATGTTCGGGTTATTCCTGAAGAGTTCAATCGCTATGTCAATATTATTGACAGTTATGAGTTGGCTGCACCCGTCGTAGACTTGGATACTAAGCGCAATCGCAAGGTAAATCTGCAACCGACTCGCCGTGAAGTCCCCGTTCGTAGAAGAGCTGCGCCAACAAGCTCACAGGATAATAATGAATCAAATAACGACTTGAGTAATTCTAGTGCTGATAATTCGACTAACAGTCGCTCAGATAATGATCAGGTCTCAGCCAGCGCCAATAATAATCAGAGCATTCGCCAATCAGGAGATGCTTCTAAAACATTAGTCGTCAATGAGCAGCGAGTGGTCAATGATGATACCTCTAGAAGTGATAGTTCAAGCAGTCAATCAACGGTAGACAATAGTGGTGGCAGCTCTGCAAACAATAAGGCGACGGATAAAAAATCGACTGCAGACAGCTCAGTAGCCAATAAAAAAGAACCAGCTCCTAAAGCCGAGAGCAATAATAAGAATCAAGCCAAAGGCGGCAATAATAAAGAGAGCAATAATAATGCAGCCGCAACGGGTACTGACCCTATCAAGGCGCTAATCGAAGAGAAAAGCAACTAAAAGTCGCTAGAAACGAGTGATAATCAAATGGACACCCATAATGTCTTTGGCTGGTCTCAGGGTATCATTGGCCTAAAATAGCTGCTATTGCATACTAATAGTGGAGAATATGGTAGTAAATAAGACTGGATTTTTTCGCAGGCATTGTCTAATATGACTATGGGTGATGTTCAGTAGATTTATGGTAAGTATTTCGTTTAGTTATAATGATAAGCATTTATAACATTGACCACTTGTGGTAATTCACTCTGGTTTGTTTTGAGCTGCTAGGTTTTAATTACCAAAGTTTGACCACTCGGATTCTTATTCGTTAGCGTTTTAACCAACGGCTCAGTCATGAGACGAATAACACTGGGCTTGTATATCGCCAAATTTAGGACGATATCTTTATCATTAGACCCGTAGACTTATCTGACACCTTCGCTAGATTCTTGACCCGGTAAAAAGCATGACGCATCGGCCATCGCTAACCTAGCGTAGTTGAACCATACAACAGCTTAATCTGCCTTTTTGTCAAAGCTGAGAAATCCTGCTTCGAAGATTATGCTTCTGTTACCAGCCAGACTACGAATAAGGTGCTAATCGGTCTACTCTGTACCGTTATTAATATCAGCTTGTACAGTTGTATCCATAAATTTGCTCAATACTCTACCCACTAGCCCGTTCTAACTGCGATCTAGATAACTCACACCCAATGCTGGTGGGTTATCTGGCGGCCCACTAAAAAGGACAAGCGATGTCAATGATTTCTAAGCACCAGCATCTAGCCACTCCGGAAGACTTTTCTGACAACTGTGGATTTGGTTTAATTGCCCATATTGAGGGTATTGCTAGCCATGATTTGGTCAAGACGGCTATTCATAGCCTAAGTTGTATGACCCATCGAGGCGGCGTCGCTGCTGACGGTAAGACAGGCGATGGTTGTGGCTTACTATTGGCTAAGCCTGAAGCATTTTTTCGCGCTATCGCCGCAGAACTTGAGTTTGATTTGGCAGATAACTTTGCAGTAGGAACGGTGTTCGTCAATGACGATGCACAGATAGCTGCCCACAGCCAAGCGGTCTTGAATGAAGAGATTGCAGCTCAAGGGTTAAGTGTTGCAGGTTGGCGCGACGTACCAGTAGATTTAGATATCGTTGGTGAGATTGGCCGCGAGACTTTACCAGACTTCAAGCAAATCATGGTGAATGCTGATGATGATCTAAGTGCCGAAGCTTTTAACCGTAAACTATTCGTCGCGCGCAAAAAAGCAGAGCAACGTCTTAGTGATGATCCATTATTCTATGTGACATCTATCAACTGTCAGACCTTAATCTATAAAGGTTTGGTCATGCCATCAGACTTACCAGCCTTTTTCTTAGATCTACAAGATGAGCGCCTGAAGTCGCATATTGTCGTCTTCCATCAGCGTTTCTCAACCAATACTTTGCCGCGCTGGCCCTTGGCGCAGCCGTTTCGTTATCTGGCTCACAATGGTGAGCTAAACACCATTACGGGTAACCGCAACTGGTCCGTCGCCCGAACCCCTAAGTTTAAGTCGGATAAACTGCCAGAGCTTAGTGAGCTACACCCGTTGGTTAATCGTACAGGCTCTGACTCTTCTAGTCTCGATAATATGCTTGAGGTGCTACTCTCTGGTGGGATGAGCTTGTTCCATGCTATGTCTATTCTGGTGCCGCCAGCTTGGCAGAATGTCGACAGTATGGACATGGATCTTCGCGCATTTTATGAGTTTTATTCACAGCATATGGAAGCTTGGGACGGTCCGGCAGGATTAGTGATCCAAGATGGTCGCTATGCGGTCTGTATGCTTGATCGTAATGGTCTGCGGCCCTCACGGTGGGTCACGACTAAGAATGGCTACATCACTGTGGCGTCCGAGGTCGGAGTTTGGGACTACGAGCCAAAAGATGTCTTGGCAAAAGGCCGAGTCGGTCCCGGTCAAATGTTAGTGGTCGATACCTTAACGGGTCAAATCCTTGATACCAAAGCCATTGCAACGTTACTGAAGAAGGCGCACCCGTATCGTAAGTGGCTGCGTGAGGAAGCCACTCGAGTCCGTGATAATGAACGCCTAGAAGAGCAGCTAGCGGAGAAGGCTATCAAAGGTGAGCCGCTAAAAGCGCTACAAAAGATGTTCAACATCACCAATGAAGAGCGTACCGAGATTATTCGGCCAAATGCTGAGAATGGTCAAGAGCCTGTTGGTTCCATGGGTGATGATACACCTATGGCCGTCTTGTCTAAGCAAGTCCGTCATGTGGCTGACTTCTTCCGCCAGCAATTCGCGCAGGTGACCAATCCGCCGATTGATCCGTTACGTGAATCAATCGTCATGTCACTACAAACCTGTCTTGGCGCTGAGACTAATGTCTTTAAGCCAACCTCTAGAGATGCCCATCGTATTGTCTTAGCCTCACCAGTCTTGTCAGCCAGTAAGATGGCACAGTTAGAGACGCTAGACGATCCTTTATTTGAATCAGTGCGCATCGACCTAAACTACGATATCAATACCCCGCTTGAAGACGCCATCAAAGCTATCTGTCAGCAAGTTCAAGCCCAAATTCGTGCTGGCAAAACCCTCATTATCTTGTCTGACAAGGCGATTGAAGCGGGTAAAGTACCTGCGAATGCTATTTTAGTAACCGGTGCGGTTCATCATTATCTGATCGAACAAGGCCTACGAACCGATGCTAACCTAATCATTGAGACGGGGCTGGCTCGTGACTCGCATCAAGTAGCGGTGTTGATCGGCTTTGGGGCCACCTGCGTCTATCCTTACCTGGCCTACGACGTCATTGAAGACTTGGTCGCTACTGGCGAGCTACTCGGCGATCCGATTCAAGCTCGAGTTAACTTTAGAAAGGGTCTGGATAAGGGCCTATTAAAAATCTTATCAAAAATGGGCATCTCAACCATCGTCTCTTATCGCGGCGCGCAGTTGTTTGAAGCGGTCGGGCTATCAGAAGAAATCGTTAATTTATGCTTTAAAGGGGTGCAAAGCCGAATCAAAGGTGCACGCTTTAGCGATTTAGCTGCAGACCAAGCTATATTAGCTGCTAATGCCTTTAAGCGCCGTGTCCCAATTGATCAAGGCGGCTTACTAAAGTTCGTCTTCAACAAAGAATACCATGCCTTTAACCCCGATGTGATTCGAACGCTACATACAGCCGTGCGGACGGGTAACTACGACAATTATCGCGAGTATGCCAACTTGGTCAATACCAGACCGATTGCTACCTTACGTGACTTGCTACAACTTAAAGCGGACCAAGGCATCGATATTGAAGAAGTCGAAGGTATTGAGAAGATCTTACCGCGCTTTGACTCAGCGGGTATGTCGCTTGGTGCTTTGTCACCAGAAGCTCATGAATCAATCGCGATGGCAATGAATACCATTGGCGGTCGCTCAAACTCTGGTGAGGGCGGCGAAGACCCAGTGCGCTACGGTACAATGCGTAACTCTAAGATCAAACAGGTCGCCTCAGGACGCTTTGGTGTAACACCCGCGTACCTACGATCCGCACAGGTCATGCAGATTAAAGTTGCCCAAGGGGCCAAGCCTGGTGAAGGTGGTCAGCTACCTGGTGGTAAGGTAAATGCGCTAATTGCTCGCCTGCGTTACTCAGTACCAGGTGTGACCTTGATTTCACCGCCACCGCATCATGATATCTATTCTATTGAAGATTTAGCGCAGCTTATCTTTGATCTAAAACAAGTCAATCCAGAAGCGCTAGTATCGGTTAAGCTGGTGTCGCGTCCAGGTGTGGGAACGATTGCAACTGGCGTTGCCAAGGCTTATGCCGACCTTATTACCATCTCAGGCTATGATGGTGGTACAGCGGCTTCGCCACTATCCTCAATCCATCATGCTGGCTCACCTTGGGAGCTGGGGCTGGCTGAGGCGCATCAGTCTCTTCGAGTCAATGGTCTTCGCGATAAAGTCCGTATCCAAACAGATGGTGGCCTCAAGACTGGTCTTGATGTGGTAAAAGCTGCGATATTGGGGGCAGAGAGTTTCGGCTTTGGTACTACTCCGATGATCGCAGTAGGCTGTAAATATTTAAGAATCTGCCACCTGAATAACTGTCCAACAGGTGTGGCTACGCAAAAGGCTCAGCTTCGTGATGAGCATTTCATTGGTGAAGCAGAGATGCTCATTAACTTCTTTAAGTTTGTGGCCACTGAGACTCGCGAATGGCTAGCTGTGCTAGGGGTTCGCACTATGGAAGAGCTGGTCGGTCGTACTGACCTGCTGGAGGTCATTGATGGCTATACTGAGAAGCAGCGTCATCTTGATCTCTCACCATTATTATTCAGTCATCCAGCCAGTGTCGGTAAAGCTCAGACCTGTCAAGTTGAGCGTAATACGCCATTTGATAAAGGGCTGCTGGCTGAGCAGATGATTACCGATATGATTAAGCCGATTCGTCAAGGTACAGGCGGTGACTTTAGCTATTACATTGGTAACTGTGACCGCTCTATTGGTGCACGCATCTCTGGCGAGATTGCTCAAGTATGGGGTAACCTTGGTATGAGCGATAAGCCTATTCGTCTGCATCTGACGGGTACGGCAGGTCAAAGCT
This sequence comes from Psychrobacter pygoscelis, assembly GCF_004335015.1. GTDB lineage: Bacteria > Pseudomonadota > Gammaproteobacteria > Pseudomonadales > Moraxellaceae > Psychrobacter > Psychrobacter pygoscelis. Next base: position 1,063,508 of record NZ_RQRU01000001.1, on the reverse strand, counting down.
TGGGCGTTTGGAATGCCGGTGGTCTAAATATCGAGCTTGAAGGCGATGCCAATGACTATGTGGGTAAAGGTATGGCAGGTGGCGAGATCGTTATTTATCCACCTAAGGACTCTGTTTTTGCTACTCAAGAGACCGCTATCATCGGTAATACCTGCCTATATGGAGCGACGGGCGGCAAGCTTTATGCTGCTGGTACAGCAGGTGAGCGCTTTGGTGTTCGTAATTCCGGCGTCCATGCTGTCATTGAAGGAACAGGGGATCACTGCTGTGAGTATATGACAGGCGGCGTGATTACTGTATTGGGCCGCACAGGTCTGAACTTTGGCGCGGGTATGACCGGTGGTTTTGCTTATGTACTAGACCTAGAGGGTGACTTCTTTGATCGCTGTAATCATGAGCTTATCGACCTCAATAGAATCTCGAATGAGCAGACCGAGGAGCACCGGATTTACTTACAGCAGATCATTGAGACGCACGTGGAGAAGACAGGTAGTGCTTGGGGGCAGATTATCTTAGCCGACTTTGAGCATTACGCACGTAAGTTCTATTTGGTCAAACCAAAAGCGGCCAATATTGCCTCGTTGCTCAAGAGTACTATGGCAGACCCGCAGTAAGAGCTTGAGGATTGGCTATGAGACGTCCCGAATAGTGATAGTTGAACCACAAAGTTCATATGACGATGAGGGCGCATAGCCAAGCAAGCAACAAGACATTTTCGCGGTTTAAGACTGGCAAGGTAGTTAGTGTCAGTTCGGTCTTAGGCGCAGTTAACAGATAACCCTCACGGCAGGTGTGTGGCAGGAGAGCAATCAAGAATTGAGCGATTAGCGCTCATCGCTGAGACAATATTGGCGATTGAGGATGAATATCCTACTAGGGTATGGGTACTAGTAGAGCATACGCTATTAATCGCTTCTTTTTTGGCCCAAATGGCAGCCGCAAATATTAGGTCGCTAAGATAATCCCCCTGACCACCGCTCACTTTAGGAGAAAATATCGAGATGGCAAAACGCTTACACAACAATTTTCAGTTTTTAGACGTGCCGCGGATGGAGCCAACCAAAAAAGATGTGGTCACTCGGGCGACTGAATTTGTCGAGATTTACCAACCCTTTGATCGCGACTCAGTCGCACAGCAGTCGCATCGTTGCCTAGAATGTGGTAATCCATATTGTGAGTGGAAGTGTCCGGTTCATAACTATATTCCCAACTGGTTGAAGCTTGCCACTGAAGGTCAGATATTTCAAGCGGCTGAGCTGTGTCATCGAACCAATACCTTACCAGAGGTTTGCGGCCGTGTTTGCCCTCAAGATCGTCTGTGTGAGGGTGCCTGTACCCTAAACGATGGCTTTGGTGCAGTGACCATTGGTAATGTCGAAAAGTACATTAACGATACCGCATTTGCCCTTGGCTGGCGACCAGATATGTCTGATGTCGTTTGGACCGATAAAAAAGTAGCCATTATCGGTGCTGGACCCGCTGGCCTTGGCTGTGCCGATATCTTGGTTCGTAACGGTGTCAAGCCTGTGGTCTTTGATAAGCGTCCTGAGATCGGCGGCCTTCTCACCTTTGGTATCCCCGAATTTAAGATGGAAAAAGATGTCATGCGCAATCGCCGTGAGGTGTTTGAAGGCATGGGTATTGAGTTTCGCTTAAATACAGAAGTCGGTACAGATATAAGCATCGATGAGCTGATGGCAGAATACGATGCGGTGTTTATGGGTATGGGGACTTATACCTATATGCGTGGCGGCTACGCTGGTGAAGAGCTGGACGGGGTGTACGATGCGCTCGACTTTTTAATCGCTAATGTCAATCGCTGTAATGATTGGGAAAAAGACCCAAGCGAGTATATCGACCTTAAAGGCAAAAAAGTCGTGGTGCTCGGTGGTGGTGATACCGCTATGGACTGTAACCGAACCAGTATCCGCCAAGGGGCTGAGCAGGTCGTCTGTGCTTATCGCCGTGATGAAGAGAATATGCCAGGCTCGCGCCGTGAGGTAGTTAATGCGCGCGAAGAGGGGGTGGAGTTTTTATTCAATCGTCAACCTACTGAGATTATAGGTCTAAATGGTAAGGTAACTGGCGTTAAAGTGGTCACCACTCAGCTGGGCAAGCCAGATAATCGTGGTCGCCGCCGCCCTGAGCCGGTCCCGAATTCAGAAGAGATTATCGAATGTGATGCGGTCATTATGGCTTTTGGTTTCCGCCCAAGTCCTGCCGACTGGTTTGAGTCTCAGCAGATAGAGATGGATAATGCCGGCCGAGTGGTAGCACCAGAGCAGCAAGAATTTAAGTTCCAGACCAACAATCCCAAGGTCTTTGCCGGTGGCGATATGGTCCGAGGATCAGACTTGGTAGTGACGGCGATTTGGGAAGGTCGTGAGGCTGCGAAGGGTATATTGGACTTCTTAGATGTCTAATTTTACAATAGTGATTTAGCCCCTATAAATAACGCCTTCTAAGCTTAGAGGGCGTTATTTTTTTGTTTCGACAGAGTTTAAAGTCTTAATCATATGCACTTACGTTATTGTAACTATTAAAGCTACTAAAGTTAATAAGGAAGCTTATATGGCTACCGAGTTACCCTCGCTCGATAAAGCAAAACTACCACTCAATCGTGCAACCTCCCTATACCCACGAGCTAACTTATATCGCGTTGATAGCCAACTATATCGTAGTGAGCAGCTTCACGCCTGCGAGTCACACCTACTGACGACTTATGGGATAGATGCCATTATTAATCTACGATTTTTTGATCGTAATGACAATGAAGCACATCTAAAAACGCTTCATAATATTGAGTTATATAATCATCCGCTGATGACTTGGTATGTCTCTCCTAAGCGGTTGGCTGCTATACTGTGGCATATTGAGCAGCTGCATAGTGCGCAAAAATCGGTCTTAGTGCACTGCTATCATGGCTCAGATCGCACTGGAATTGTCGTCGCTATGTACCGGATTATCTATCAGCGTTGGTCGATTGAGGCTGCCAAAGCTGAGATGGTGGATGGGGAATATGGCTTCCATAGTTTTTGGATTAACCTTGTAAGTCTACTAGACGATAAAGAGGTAAACGAGGTAAAGCGTGAGTTGGCACATCTGCGTCCGTAGCTACTTAACGCCGATGATGCGGCGATGCTATCCAATATTACATTAAGCAATCATTGATAAGTTAATTATGAATAAACCGTTGTGGCAGCAAATAATTGCACCATTTATTGAGCCTTACGCCCGCTATCATCATGCCAATATTCTGCATGCCATACGTATTGGTGTGGCGGTAGTTACGGCCTTACTTATTAATAGAATAACGCAGTTGCCCCATGGTGAATGGACGGCAATGACCGTCTTTGTGATCTTGGGGTTATTACAATACCAAGGCGCAATTTATGCCAAAGCAAAAGAACGAGTTTTAGGTACGATATTAGGCATCATTATCGGCTTAGTCTTACTGTGGCTTAGTCATGGTCTCGGAGGGTATCTGTGGCTGTATTATCTGCTCATTGGTCTTATTAGTGGCATGATTGGTTACTTTGCAATTCGCCAACTCGGCTATATGGGGATGCTCACAGGGCTTACCATGTGTATGATCATATCGAGTACCAGCAGCATTGGAGAGGACGGGATGTTTCGTGCTTTGAATGTGTTGATAGGTACTCTAGTGGCTGTCGCTGCGACCTTAATATTGCCACTCAAGTCGACACTGATGTGGCGTTTTTTACTTGCTAATAATCTTGATGCCTGTGCCGAGATTTATACCAAAGTTGCTACCCCGTTGAACCTCAGAGACAAGATAGTCTTATCAAAAGAAGACGAAGCGCGCGGTCACTTGATCTCATCACCATATCAGCCAATGACCACAGAACCGCCAAGATTACAGTCGTTAAACTCAGGACCATTATTCAACTCCTCAATGATGATGAATCTGGAGAATGAATTAGAAACTGAGCAATTAGCAGCCATTGCTGAAGAGGTCATCTTAAAGCTTAAAAAGATTAATAAGCGTCTGCTGGCCAGTCGTCCTCACCTTGCTCCTACTGCTAGGGAGTCGGGGATAGACCAGCAAACGCTGGAGAGTATCCAGAGAACCCATCGTAATATCATTGGTACCATTGACTTGCTGATGACCTCAGCTTATCAGCTGGCAAGCAAGCAGATTGACTCGGAAAATCGAGAGTTGCTGCTGCATTATCAACACGAGCTAACCCAAGCCATGGGCCATATGGCGGCGGTACTCAGAAGCCCAAGTGATGAAGTGTTTAGACCCATTACCCGAATACAAGTATCTGCCTATCCAAGTACGCAAGCTCTAAGCTTTGAGTGGCAAGGCTACTTCTGGCTCACCCAGAACTTGCAGTCACAGCTTCAAAGCTTAAGCGACCTGTTGCAGCAGACCAAGCCCAAGTGGTTTGCTGCCTCTGGACTTCGCTATCAACGCCGTGAGCAGCGCCGCATCAATGCTCAAGGTGGTGAGAGTGATATAGATGTTTAGGGCGAATTTGATAGGCCGTAAATAGACCCTAATAGCAGAAGAGACAGCTTGGATATGATGGGTCAAGTAGGTGTGATGATTTTAATGTGTTGCGATTTTTTGAGCGTATCGGCTACGGTGGTCATCGATAGGTCTATTTAGCTGAGGTGGTTATGGCGGTCTGCTCAGTTTCAAGCTGTTTACTACGCTCTAGCAGCTTGTTCCAGTAGAACTCATAAATCTTCAGGGCGTCTGCGCTAATAGCAGTATGCAGTTCAGCATTATTAAACTGCTCCTGAGTAGGATAGATGGTGGTGTTAGCGATCTCACTGGGCGTCATAAATAGCCGTGCCCCTAAGTTTGGAGTCGCGTACCCCGTTTGGCGGCTGATAATTCGCGCGTTTTCTGAGCGTAATATAAAATTAATAAAGCGGTAAGCTGCCTCAATATTTTGAGCATTCTTGGGAATGACCAGACTGTCAATCCATAGTATGGCACCCTCACTAGGATACTTATAGGTAAGATAATCCATACCCTGTTTTTGAGCCAACATAATCTCACCGCTCCAAATCATACCGATATCAGCGCGATCTGTCATATAGCCGGAACGGCTAAACTCTGACTCCATAACCGCGACATTAGGAAGCAGCTTAAGTAACTTCTCATAAGCCTGTCTGATCTCTTCTGGATTTTCACTATTGATTGAGTAGCCGAGCGACAGCAGTGCCATACCGAATACTTCACGCATATCGTTGGATAGCAAGAGTCGCCCCTTAAATTCAGGTCGCCATAAGTCTTGCCACCGGTTCACTGTATTAGGATCAATCGCTTGTGAATCGATTGCTATCCCTGTTGTACCCCAGAGATAGGGAATAGAGTAGTTATTATTTGGATCAATAAAGGTATCTAGGGTTTTTGGGTTTAATTGTGAAAAGTTATTCAGTTTAGACTTATCGATAGGGTGTAATAAGTCTTCGTGACGCATTCTGTCTACAAAATAACTAGAAGGTATGACCAAATCGTAGGGGGCTTGGTTGCCAGTTGAAGTATCAGATACACTGCGAGCTGAATTAGCTACCGACTGAGTAATTCGGTTATACATCTGCTCATTGGAATCATAAGTATCATAGATGACCTCAATGCCTGTCTCTTTTTCAAAGTTATCTATAATCTGCTGCGGCATGTACTCTACCCAATTATAGATCCGTAGTATTGGCCGCTGCGTTTGAGCGTCGTTATCGGCTTCAAAGTTAACCGGTTGGCAGGCAGTGAGTAACAAGCTCAAACTTAGTGATAATAAGGAGGTAATGGTGATATTAAAGCGCGTAAAAAATAAGGATAGGGCAGCTGGTCTCATAAATATTGAAAGCATAAAAAGTGACACAAACAGTAATATAGCGATAAATGACAACGGTGGAGGGATTAAGGAGATAACTTCTAATCACGAACGACCAGAGTGGCTAATTAATGGTCGACTGATATAGGATTGTGGTTAGTGGCTAAGTTAATAGCTGTTTAATGACAATTTTGCTGACAGACGCCTATAAACTAGACTTAAATAACTGTCAGCTGATTTTTTGTCTAAAAGTTAAGGTCACAGGCTAATAAGCTTATGACCTTAATCAGTACTACTCATTAATGACAAACTAATCAGTTTGCTGCTCTACTTGACCACTCAACTATGAGTTAAAAAGCCAGAAATAAAGAAGTCTTTACATCAATAAATGGTTTTAGCAAGTAGCTTAGTCTGAGTAAGTCGTTAAGTAGCTAAATAGATTAGCGGTTGGCTTTTAGCTTGTCCCAATACTGCTGATAAATGCGCAGCGCCTCATCGCCCACATCCTCTTGAAATTCAGATTTTGCGAGTATTGAGGTATCAGGATAGATAGCAGGGTTGTTTTTTATCTCATCTGGCATCTGCTCACGGGCAGCTTTATTAGGTGTAGCATAGCCGATTTCATCACTGATAATTTGCGCATTTTCGGGACGCAAGATATAGTCAATGAATTTAAGAGCAGCGTCAGTATGGGCAGCATTCTTAGGAATGACAAAGTTATCCATCCATAAGATTGCACCTTCGCGAGGGTATTTGTATTGAAGACTGGTTAGCCCTTCATCATTGGCCATGACGGCTTCGCCATTCCAAATCATCCCCACATTGGTCTCGCCCTCGATATAGGGCATTCTTGCAGCGTCAGAGTTGAAGGTTTTTACGCCAGGCATAAGCTTGGTTAGCTTGTCATAAGCGGCCTTAATCTCATTAGGGTCGGTGCTATTTCCAGAGTATCCAAGCGACATAAGCGCCATGCCAAATACTTCACGCATATCATTGGTCAGCATCACTTGACCAGCGAAATCTGGTTGCCATAGGTCGCTCCAGCTATTCACACTAGCGGGATCGACAACGTCGCCATTAATAGCCAGCCCAGTACTGCCCCAAAGATAAGGAATAGAGTATTTATTCTCAGGATCAACCTTGGTATTCAAAAAAGAGGTATCAAGATTATTAAAGTTGGTTAGCTTAGATTTATCGATTTCTTGTAGTAGCCCTTGCTTAGCCATCTTCTCGACATAATAGGTGGAAGGTACGGCTAGGTCATATTGGCTTGAGTCGTCCAATAGTTTCAGTTTGGCGTACATCGCTTCATTCGAATCAAAGGTCGTATAGTTAACCTCGATGCCAGTCTCTTCTTCAAAGCCGTCGATGATTTGCTGCGGCATATATTCCGACCAATTGTATAGATTAAGTGTCTCACCGGTTGCTGTCGCAGTGTCGCCATCCGCAGTCTCTGTTTTACTACAGCCGCTAAGGGCAGCTGCTGATAGGGCGAAAGTGGCACTCAAGCTGACAGTGAGTATGGTACGGAACAATGGCGGTACGCCTTTATAAGATAAAGATGGACTTGGCAATGTTGGTCTCCTAAATCAAAGAAAAATAACCATACCGATAAAACGGATTTAGCTGTATTGTAAATGATAGGTATCAAGTAGGGTCTCGGCCTATAAGGCCTTATAGCTGCGCGGATAGTATAGCAAAGCTAAAAAGACACATTGTATCATTATAATAGGGAATGTTTTCCGTTTATCCTATTATTCATAATGAAGTGACCAAGAAATATGACAGTTAACAGGATTAAAAGCAAATAAATAAGAGTTAAGCGGCAATTGATATTTAAGTTTTTGTTATGACGAGTGTTTTGTTAGCAGTTAATACTAGGAGTTTAGCACTCAATAAATAACTTTAGTTCAAACTATTGAGTATATGACCTAGCTTGCCGATACCTCTTGATAACCTCGCGATACGCTGAACTAACTGACCTTATACTCAGTCTATGTAGGGTAAGCGGTATAATAGCGGTCATAGTTTTAATAAGTGAACTTTTGATGAGTTTGCTTTTGATAAGTAGAGAAAAGACAACATGAGTAGCGCTAGAGTATTTGCAATAACTACGGCCATACTTGGCCTCATAGGGCTTGTGGCATTATTCACTGCGGGTACCCCTACGCCGCTTTTAGGGCGTCCCTTCGAAGCGTTTCAAGGGCTGGCATTTACTGCTGGCTGGTTGACGGGAGTTCCTGCTTGGTTGGCTTATCTACTGTCTGCGCTAGTCTTCGCTATCGTTGCTTGGATTTGCTATAAGCTTGGAAGCGCCATTGGGCGAATGCTCAGTCGTTTGGCTTAGTTGTTTTAAGCAGCTTAATCAATTTAACCGCCAGCTAATGATCTTGATGGCCTAACTAGAATCATTTGATATGAGCTATTTTGCAGACAAACAACAACGCATTAATGATTTCCTTAGGCGCGCCAACCAAGTCCTCCCCGAGGACAATCCGCTTTATTTCAGCGGCCACTATATAACAGGTCAGACTAAAAACCCTGACATTTTGTTTATCGGTATTAACCCAGGTCATCGACAATGGCATAATCTGCCTGCGCGTAAAGCCAATACTAGGTTAGTGCCTTATCAGTCCCAACCTTGCAAATATATCGAAGAGCTGCAACTGGGCAATCGCTTTGCCAAGCGGGTATTGGACATCGCTTGCGGCGGTGACTTAAGTAAACTTGAGCACTGTGCGGAGACCAGTCTGCTGTCGTATTTTGCCAGCCCTACTGAAAGCGTCGTCAAAGCACAAATTAAAAAGCTGCCCAAAGACATGCAAGCCGAACACCGCGAGCTGACCCATTTGGACTTTGCCGCTATCAATCCCAAGCATATCGTCTGTATTGGCTGGCGAACCTTTGATGAGTTTATCAAGCGGTATCACCCCAAGCTTGATAGTCGCACAGAGATCACTAGCAAGCAGCTACCCATTGCTATCAATGGTACGGGCAAAGATGTCAAGATGATGGACTATTATGCGCGGACTGAAATTGATGGTATTCCAGTTCATGGGGTGAGGCACTTTTCTACACCGCTTAGCCGAGCCATGCTAGATGATATGAAGGCGATATTTCGGGGTGTTTGGGAGGAGATGAAAACTAATTAACCGCTGCATTAATGACCGCCTCTAGAGACCAAGCTCGTATTGATGCGCTTATTAATATTTTGCACCATGGCGTCGTGCCAATTCACCAAACTTTGGCTTATTACCCGCCTTATTGGTCTAGTGATTATAAGTATGTCAGGGTTTGCGCTTTACCAGCTTTATATAGACTTGCAGCAGTATTGGTTTTACTCCCTAATCCCATTTCTATTTATGCTTGGTCTTGGGTTAGTGATTTATCTGGTTAATAAGCAGGAAAACTTACATCTTGATGGTGTGACACAGATGCCATTGAAGGATACACCTTTGGGGTTTGAGCTGTGTTTATTGGTCGGTGCTGGCCTTAGCGTAGCGATGTTATTGGCGTTTGAGATGGTTTTTAAGTTGAGTTAATTTATAAATAAAAAGCCCTTTTCATGCTTAAATTTTCAAGAGTTATAGGGGAGGTCCTGAACACAGTTATGATTCAGGATAAAGGACGGTTAGTGCATCCAAAAAGTGACTTTTATTTGGGTTGAGCATATTAAAGCTTCTATCACCATTATCTTCATTTTCTATGGCAATATCAAAATTACCCTTATCGAGTTCTTTTAATAACCAAACTAAGCATTCAGCTAAACTTAAAGCGACTACGATTTTACGCTCTTCATCTCAACCAAAGTTGATGACCTGTCCTACCGTACCTAGAGAGTCTGGCTCTAAATCTATACCAAGGAAATTACCACCATGGTCATGGGCAAAAGGGAGCCAAAAAGGGTTGATAGAAAGTTTTTTGACGTGACCATCAGGTATAGAAGACATCACGTCACGCATGGAGTTAAGCTCATCTTCTTCTAACTCATCCACTATTTTTTGCCATAAATTTAAATAATAAAGTATTTTCTGAGTAGGCATAAAAGTTAGACCATACCAAGGTCAAGTAGCTGCATTATCTGCCTGCCCATTATGCCATTGATACAATGCTACAAAGTCTTGTGGTCGAGGCTTGCCTATTTTTTCTTCTAGATGTTTGATCTCAGCTAAGGTTGCAGGAGGGTTTAAAAACTCCCATAGCTAAAGCTTGATGAGGTTTTATTATTCCCTTTCACTACATAATCTTGCACTTAGTTTAGTATCGACCATATCTGATTTTGACAAGTCTCGAGTGCGATACTCATCGTCGTTAGCATTAGCGGAATTGAAGGTGGCTAATACATCAATAAATGATGCCGATGGCGCTATTTTGGCAAATATTTTTTGTGAATGCGTGGTGATGGTTTGATTGTTACAGTCAATAATCTGCATCGCACTGGTATAAGGCTCATAAAGTGGCATCGAATAAGTTGTTACACTACTTTGCGGTAAAGTACTGGTCCTCATGGGAAGTTGATAGCGGCCATTGGCTAATGCTTCAACGTTATGAAAATCGACATAAATATCAAAATCATCGATCGGATCATATTCATTGACCAATTGCCATTCAGCGAAGCTTACGCTCGATACCAGTGAGCTTACCAATAATAAAATCAAGTGTTTCATTCAGTCACTTCAATCCCACTCACATTCTGAAAGCCTCTCGGCAGCTGTGAGCCACGATTGCCGCGTTTGCCTGTATAGTTGGCCAAGTCCATCGGTTTTAGCGTCACATGACGTTTGCCTGCTGTCACCGTCAAGCTATCATCATGATGGAGGGAGGCGACTGCAATGACCTCTTCATCGTCTTTTAGATTAATCAGCTTATTACCTTTTCCGCGCGCCTGTTCCGGCAGCTCATCAATCGGGAAGATGAGCAGATAGCCTGCGGAAGTCACCACAGCGATTTGGTCTTGCGCTACTTTGGCTTGTTCGCCCTCGACCTTAACATCAATACTAGCCACAGTTAATAGACGCGCATCATCAGCGAAGTTGATGATATTTTTACCGGCCTTTTGATTGGTATCAAGATTGCCTAGGGTATTGATAAAGCCATAACCCTGCGAGCTGGCAAGGATGATTTTTTGCTCATTGTCACCAGCGAGCAACTGCTCAAACTTTGCGCCTGCCGCAGGTTTTAGTACGCTAGTGAGCGGATCGCCTTGACCACGCGCTGAGGCGAGGGTATGGGCATCGATGCTATAGCTACGGCCGGTACTGTCCATGATGTAAATCTTCTCATTGGACTTGCCGTGAACGTGTGCTTGATAGCTGTCACCAGAGCGATAACTCATGCCAGCGGCGTCAACGTCATGGCCCTTGGCCGCGCGAATCCAGCCCGCCTGTGACAAGATAGCAGTGATAGGCTCGCTTGGTACTAAGTCAGACTCCTTGAGCGCTGTGGCTTCCTCACGCTCGACAATAGGTGACATACGCTCATTACCATGCTCTTTCATATCACTTGTTAGCTCATCAATCATGAGACTGGTGAGGCTATCAGGGTTGTCGAGCAGCTCTTGCAGGGTAGCACGTTCAGCATTTAACGCATCGCGCTCGCTTTTTAGCTCAATCTCTTGCAGCTTGGCCAGTTGGCGCAGGCGAATATCAAGGATAGCATTGGCCTGAATTTCGCTGAGATCATAGCTGTCCACGAGGACGGCTTTAGGGTCATCTTCTTCACGGATGATACGGATGACCTCGTCAATATGTAGGTAAGCGATGAGCAGTCCTGCCAAGATATGCAAACGCTTGTCGATTTTATCGAGTCGATAAAGGGTGCGACGCGTTACCACAGCGCGGCGACTGACCAGCCACTCTTCTAGGATTTGTTTGAGGTTTTTGGCTTGCGGTCTGCCATCTAGCCCGATCATATTCATATTGACACGGTAGTTACTTTCAAGATCAGTACTGGCAAACAGGTGACTCATCACCCGATCGACATCGACGCGGCTTGAGCGCATCTCTAGCACGATTCGGCAAGCGTTCTCATGATCAGACTCGTCGTGAATATCCGTCACCCACGGTAGTTTTTTGTCCGTCATCAGCTTGGCAATCTGCTCTTGGATCTTATTACCAGAGACCTGATGCGGTAGGGCATCAATGATGACCAGATTCTTCTCTTTTTTATCGACGTGATAGACCGCGCGCATCTTATAGCTACCACGGCCGGTCTCATACAAGGCTTGTAGATCTTTTTTGGAAGTAATGATTTCGGCTTTGGTCGGTAGGTCGGGCGCTGGGATAGACTGGGTCAACTGCTTGACTGAAAGCTCAGGGTTTTTAAGCAAACGAATAGCCGCGCGCACCACCTCGTTGAGGTTGTGTGACGGAATATCCGTCGCCATACCGACTGCGATACCTGTCGTACCGTTCAATAGGATGTTGGGCAGCCGTGCAGGCAAGGTCACCGGCTCTTGCATCGAGCCATCAAAGTTATCCTGCCAATCGACCGTACCTTGACCCAGCTCAGTGAGCAAGGTATTGGCATAGGCCGACATCTTGGCCTCGGTATAGCGCATCGCAGCGAAAGACTTCGGATCATCAGGACTACCCCAGTTACCTTGACCGGTGATCAGCGGATAGCGATAGCTAAATGGCTGCGCCATCAGTACCATCGCCTCGTAGCAAGCGCTGTCACCATGTGGGTGGTATTTACCCAGTACGTCACCGACGGTTCGTGCAGATTTTTTGGGCTTGGAGGTAGACTTCAGTCCCAGCTCACTCATGGCGTAGACGATTCGGCGCTGAACGGGCTTTAGACCATCTGCGATATGCGGTAGCGCGCGGTCCATGATGACGTACATGGCATAGTTGAGATAGGCCTGCTCGGTGAACTCCGCAACGGAGCGGGTGTCCATAGGTTCGCTGGCGAGCAGCTCGGTAGCATCAGGGGTGGTGACATCAGACATAACAATAAGTTTCGCTATAATTATTAAAACAAAAAAGTGGCATTATTAGACAATATTAAATCAAGGATATGGTGCGTTTTTAAGCTTTCATTGGCTTTGTAGTCATGGTTGCTATTAACAGTAGATTCGTATTAACAGTAAGCTGGTATTGCTTGTATTCAAAGTAGGTCTGTATCCATAAAAAGGACAAACCGAATAAAGGGAATAAGATAGCGTATCGTAAAGGATATTGCGTCAATAAAAAAGTAGGCAGCGATGATAGACGACAGAATATGACGTGCGGCTGGTTTTGTACGATCCCATGTTGGTCGATTTTAAGGGGGTTTATCTACTTAAGTTTGGATGAAGTGACACAGCTCTATCACTCCTTCATAGTAACTATGACGGACGTTCCGTCACTTATGTGCTAGTTACGGCTGACTTTAAGCCGAACAAGCACTTAACTGGACTTGCAAATGGAGTATGTTTTATATAAAACATAAGTTGGTAAATTTAAACTTGTGAGTAACCATACTAATAAAAGGTGGGAGACTCATCCACACTAGGATATACCCACTGCTTAACAAATAAAGAGCGATCTAATAGCGTTGGTCTCAGTAAACAACCATGATGAGAGTTATTGAGCATAACCATTGGTACGGGGCTACTGTTTCGTGCGTGTCGCACGCGGTAAAGTAGTAGTTCTGTAATGAGAAGGTCAGCGAGTAAGTTATAGTCGAGTCTAAATAAAATAGAGTTATCGCAATACGGTGCGCAACTGGTATAAATTTTTCTGACTTGCTGCGGGCATGTCGACAGAGGCTGCAAAAAATTCATCCCAGTACCGCTGTAGCGTTTTTATCATGAACTTACTATAGCGAACTGCAGGTCTCTTAAGCTGAGAGTTCGCCTATTGTCGTGATTGCGCCAATGGTAATGGATGTTGCTGCTCTCGGTAGTTACAGTAGAGTGCCGGTAATACCCCAGGCAAAGAGCCGACCGAGACAATAAAATCGTTAAGCTCGGTATTAAGGTTAATAATGGCTGGACTAAAAAGTGGTAATAAAACACTACCACTCGCCAATCTAGTCTTTTTGATCGACAGGTCAGGCGTCATGGATAGCCGTGATAAGTTGCTGCTCGCGCAGGCTGCGCTCAAGCTATTGACCCAGCAGATACGCGCTCAAGACATCATCAGTATCCTGACTTACTCAGAGAGTACGGACGTTGTGCTGCCGACCACTTCGTGTAATGAGAAAAATAAAAAGCTTAATAAATTCAGAAGCTTTACCTAGCTCAGCAGCCTACTTATATAATCTATTGAGTAATTTACAAATAATAGTGTATTTTAACAGTAGTAATGGCATTCATTTTAGGGGATTATTTTAATTCGCTGCCTTTCTAGTTATACTAAATTATAATTTCAATTAAGTTTTAAATGTTAGGAGTTTTAAGATTATGGACAATCAACATCATCTCATACGTCGAAATGATAAGCCTTGGTTAAAGACCTACCAAGAGCTAGGCATGGAGTATGATATCGAGCTGCCGCCCGAAAATACTTCTCTTATCGATATTTTTGAAGAAAGCCTTGAAAAGCATGCTGAAAAGACAGCTTATGTCTGTATGGGTTCAGAGTTATCATACAAAGACCTAGATCGCTATAGCAAACAAATTGCCGCCTATCTACAATCGATCGGCTTAAAAAAAGGCGATAAAGTGGCTGTTATGATGCCCAATATCCTGCAAATGCCTGTGACCGTGCTTGCAGTGCTACGTGCCGGTTATGTATTGGTCAATGTCAATCCTTTGTATACCTCAAAAGAGCTTGAGCACCAGCTTGACGACTCAGATGCCAAAGTACTGTTCATCATCGAAAACTTCGCCAAAACCTATCAAGATATCGGTAAAAAATTGGTCGATAAAGTCGTGATCGCCTCGATGGGAGATCTGATGGGCACACTAAAAGGCCTAGTGGTGAATACCGTCGTGCGGCATGTCAAAAAGATGGTACCAAAGTATGACATCAAAGGCAGCATCACCTTTAAAAAGGCGCTCAATAAAGTCCCAGTAAGCAAATATAAGCGCCCTAACAATATTGGTCTTAGTGACCTTGCTATGTTGCAATATACGGGTGGTACGACAGGTGTGGCCAAAGGTGCCATGCTCACTCATAAGAATCTTGTCGCCAACCTTATTCAGTGTGACACCTTTTTGGGTGGTGGATTAGATGAACTTGAAAACAGTAGCGAGCAGCCTATCATCATGACCGCTCTACCGCTGTATCATATTTTCTCATTTACCGTCTGTGGTATGTTCGGTCTGCGCCGAGGCTGTATTGGCCTATTAGTGCCTAATCCTCGTGATGGCAAAAGCTTAATCAAGGCCTATACTGACTATCCACCAACTTTCTTTCCAGCGGTCAATACCTTATTTAATGGTCTAGCCAATAGTGATGTCTTTAAAGCACTCGACCATAGCAAACTAAGAATGTCGATGGGCGGCGGTATGGCAGTGCTTAAAAATACGGCAGATAAATGGGAAGAGGTCACTGGTAATGTGGTGATTCAGGGCTATGGTCTCTCGGAGACCTCCCCAGTCGCGATTGCTAATCCTATTATGATGAACACCTTTAGCGGTACTGTCGGTGTACCGATACCTGCCACTGAAGCTGCCATCTTGGACGATGCAGGTAATGAGGTGGAGCTAGGCGAGCGCGGCGAGATTAGTATCCGTGGACCTCAGGTGATGAAGGGCTATTGGAACCGTGAAGATGCGACTGCCAGTGCGATGACGGCCGATGGCTACTTTCGCACCGGTGATATCGGAGTCATGGACGAAAAGGGCTTTGTCAAAATCGTCGATCGCAAAAAAGACATGATCTTGGTATCCGGCTTTAATGTCTACCCCAATGAAGTAGAAGAGGTGATGACGCATCACCCTAAAATTCTGGAGTGCGGCGTCATTGGCGTGGAAGATGAGCGTAGTGGCGAAGTACCTAAGATATATGTGGTACGGAGCGATAATAGCCTGACGGAGGAAGAGGTCCTTAAGTTCGGAAAAGAGAACCTAACTGGCTATAAGCGTCCACGCTACGTTGAGTTTATCGATGAGCTTCCTAAGTCAAACGTTGGCAAAATTTTACGTAAAGAGATCCGTAAGATTGAAGAGAAAAAGCAGAAAAAATAATAAGTTATGCCATAACGATTGCTAGATTAGCGCATAAAGACGCCATATTAAGATGCTGAATTTAATCAGGCTGCTATTATTCTAAGCGCTAACGGGTAGTGCTTCGCAAAAAGGACTGGGCTAAGGGCTACAGTCCTTTTTTATGTGCGGCAATAACAATAATAGTAACAGGGATAGTATTAGTGACAATAACAGCAACAGTGTGATTTTGAGGCGGTAGGTTGTTAAGATAGTTTTTTGTCATTATAAAAGGTATTATTTAGCTCTAACAATGACCGTAACTGTTTATTTACCTTTATTAAAGGGTAGAGTTGACTGCTAAATGACTTTAGATTCACAAATAAATAATAAAGCGCCATGTTATTACCAGATTTTTACATTACTCTATATCGCGATAGGGCGATGCTACTATGAAGATGTCACCATTAATTAGCATACCGTAATGGCTCTTAAGCTCGTTACACAGAGAGATTATGACGCTTATGATGAGTCTGGCTAAATAGTAACAGCGCCTACATTGATCGATTTGGCTATGAACACAAGTTAGCAATCATAGCGCATATTGAATACGGCTTTATGTTTGGGCGTAAAGTATTTGGACTAGCAAGTGAACGAATAACCGAATAATTAGCGATTCACTTACTAAATTTTATGACAATCTTTAACTCGTTGGGTAATTTTATGACAGCACAAAATGACGTGAACAACACAACCACTCATTCAGATAGCGCGCAATCGACCAGTGCGTCAGCTACTAATAGCAATCAATCGTCTTATAACGCGCAGCCTTATCCACAGATTCCGGAGATTCCAAGCGACCGGCCATGGCTTGAGACTTATGAGCGCTACGGTATCCCAGCCGATATCGAGCTGCCTGCTAAGAACAGCTCAATGCTGGATATATTTGAGCGAAACTTTGCCCGATATGGCAATAAAAAAGCGTTCACTTGTATGGATGTCTCGTTGACCTTCCACAAGCTCGACTTATATAGCCGTCAGATCGCCGCTTACCTACAGTCGTTAGGACTTAAAAAAGGCGATAAAGTAGCCGCGATGATGCCCAATATTCTTCAGTACCCCATAGTCGCTTTAGGGGTTATTCGTGCTGGTATGACTTTAGTCAACGTCAACCCACTTTATACCAGCCGCGAGCTATCGCATCAGTTAGAAGATAGCGGTGCTAAAGCTATCTTCATTATTGAGAACTTTGCGACGACTTTAGAGAACGCTAAGAGTAAAGGGCAGCTAGAGCATATTATCGTCTGTAGCATGGGTGATATGCTCGGTCTGCTTAAAGGCTCGATAGTCAACCTTGTCGTTCGTCACGTCAAAAAGATGGTTCCCAAATATAAGCTGCCTAATAGTGTCGGCTTTAAGACAGCGCTAAGTGCAGTATCTGCCAGCCAATATAAGCGTCCAGATGTCGATCTGGGTGACGTGGCATTGCTGCAATATACTGGTGGTACGACGGGAGTGGCAAAAGGCGCAATGCTGACCCATGGTAATTTGGCTGCCAATATGCTACAGATTAGTGCCTTGATGAACAGTGCTTTTGAATACGATGTTAAAGCAGAGGACATCATCCTTGGTGCGTTGCCGTTATATCATGTTTTCTCATTCACAGTCTGCGGCATGTATCCTATGTACCAAGGGTATAACACGTTGCTCATCCCCAATCCGCGTGATCTTGACGACCTCATAAAGCAAATTGATAAGTATAAGCCGTCGTTCTTACCAGCGGTCAATACCTTATTTAATGGCTTGGTTCATAAAGAAGCCTTTAAGCAGCTCGACTTCTCACACCTTAAAGCCTCTATTGGTGGCGGCATGTCAGTACTTGCTTCAGTCGCCAAAGAGTGGCATGAGATTACGGGACTACCGATTATTGAAGGCTACGGTCTGTCTGAGACCTCGCCTGTGGTTGCCTTTAACCCAATGACCATCGCTGAATTCACAAATAAAATTGGTATTCCAGCCTCCAGTACGGATGTAATTTTAATTGATGATGATGGTAACGAGATGCCTGTCGGTGAGCGCGGTGAGATCTGCGTTAAAGGTCCGCAAGTGATGCTCGGCTATCAAAATCGTCCAGATGAAACCGCTGAGAGCTTCACTGACAACGGCTACTTAAAAACGGGTGACGTTGGTATTATGGATGAAAAAGGCTTTATCAAAATTGTCGATCGGAAAAAAGACATGATCTTAGTCTCAGGCTTCAATGTCTATCCTAACGAGATCGAAGAGGCCATGTCAGATCACCCTAACGTCCTTGAGTGCGGAGCAATCGGTGTTCCTAGTGATAGCCGCGGCGAGGAGCCTAAGATATTCGTGGTTAAGAAAGGTGAGGTTAGCGAACAAGAGCTGCTCGAATTTGGTAAGAAAAACCTAACTGGCTATAAGCGACCACGTAAAGTCCAGTTCGTTGACGAGTTACCAAAATCGAATGTGGGTAAGATTCTACGAAAAGAGCTGCGTAAAATGGAAGGCTTAGAATAAAGCCCCTCATTGCTTCTAGGTATCTGCCATGCCTTGCTATTCGCGAGTCATGGCGTTACGATAGCCCCATTCATCTTTGATGAAGTATTAATCCATAGCAGCACTCAATCCTCACTTGCTGCTAGATATAACGATAGGAAACTGCACCGCCATGCGAATAGATAACCGAGAGTTTAATCAACTGCGTCCCGTCACCTTTGAGCGTAACTATACCAAGCATGCTGAAGGCTCGGTATTGGTGAGCTTTGGCGATACCAAAGTCTTATGTACTGCCAGTGTTGAGTCCGGCGTTCCACGTTGGCTCAAAGGGCAAGGTAAAGGCTGGATTACCGCAGAATATGGTATGCTGCCGCGCGCTACTAACACCCGCAATCAACGCGAGGCGGCTCGTGGTAAGCAATCTGGCCGTACCCAAGAGATTCAACGCCTGATCGGCCGTAGCCTACGCGCGATGGTTGACTTATCTAAACTGGGTGAAAACACCATCTACGTCGACTGTGATGTGATTCAAGCAGATGGCGGCACGCGTACCGCTAGTATCACCGGCGCAGCAGTGGCGATGATTGATGCGCTTGAGACCTTGCAGAAGAAAAAGAAGCTTAAGGCTGATCCATTAATTGGTCTGGTTGCTGCCGTGTCTGTCGGTATCAAAAACGGTGAGGTCTATTTGGATCTCAATTATGAAGAAGACTCAAGCTGTGATACAGATCTTAATGTGGTCATGACCCAAAAAGGCGAATTTATTGAGATTCAAGGTACGGCTGAAGAGAAGCCATTCACCCGTGAGCAAGCGGATAAAATGCTTGCTATGGCGCAACAAGGTATCGAGAAGCTGGTAACTATGCAGCAAACCGCACTTGGTTGGTAAGATTGTGCTTATTTATTTGTATGACATATAGCTGAGCTAAATAAGCATGAAGTGAACAGGCAGGACGAGTTGAGTTATCAACCCGCCCTGCTTTTTTTATTTGAGATCAAATAATCGATAAAAACACCAGATAAAACATCAAAAAAATATCAGCTAAACATCAAAACCGCATCTCAAGCTCAGCACCTATATTATTGAGGGCATAACTTTTTGACGCATCATTGCTATCTAGGCGCTGATGGCTAAAAGTGAGCTTTGGAAATAGCACATTGGCAAAATTGAGCTTCTCATGCCAAATACTGGCATTAATGGCATATTCTTTATCATTACGTTTTTGCCCATTACTAAAAAATGATGCGCCCTCATAGTCACGTACTGCATAGCTGGCGCCAAGCTGAGTGCCAAGCCCTTGTCCTTGTTGCCAGTTTTTTTGCCCCCCTAAGCGCAGCCCTTTTTGTTGGTAACTGTCATCGGTATCTCGAGTTTTATATTGCCGATAATAATCAATACCAGCACTAATGCTTTGATTATCATCTAGTTGATGTAGCCACGTTGTACTAGCCAAATAGTTACGATTGTTTAAAAATTGGCGTTTGTCTTCGTGGTGATGCACTCGTCCAACCTCCGCTGCACTATAAAGGTAATCATTATCAGAGAGCTGGTGGCGGCTATTGATTCGTAGTCCCACACTGCGGCTATAGGGGCGGTTGCCATACAGTCGATAAGTCCATATAGGTGCTAACTGATATTGCTGTTTGGCATCTGCCCAGCCAATACCAGCCGATACCCGTAGACTGTGATCATTATATTGGGTTTGCTTATGATAGTTTTTAGCCGTATAGCTTGCCTGTAATTGGTTAAAAAATCCCCCACGATGTTGCCACTGCTTGCCAAGCTGCAAAGAGTAAACTAAGGCTTTGTCATCAACAGGGTCATCAAATGTCCAGCGCCCATAATGCTTATCATCAGGAGCTTTATTGATATTATTGTCCTGTACAATGGTGGCAGCCAACTGCCATTGGATATCTGCTTGCTTGTCAATCCATTGTCTATAATTGGCAATCAATACTGGTGGAATTTGTTGTGAGCCTTGTAGCTGCTCAAGATGGTGTTGTGCCTCTTTAAACTGTCGATTCTCTACTAGTGATAAGGTTAACTGCCAACGTAGCATGTCATTTTGAGGATATGTTCTTAATAATTGTGAAAAATTTGCAATCGCTATTTTAGGCTGATGCTGATACCGTGCTAACATCGCCTCTGCTAATAGTGCGGTTTCAGCATCATGCTGTGACCACTGTATATATATGGGCAGTATTTCCTGGATGCCTGCCATATTTTGTTCAGCGATGACCGAAAGCATGGCTTGCTGTAACAGCGTAGGCTGAGACAGTAAAAACTTGGCATCGACATCCATTGTATTATTGGTAGTAGTCGGAGTGGCGGCAGTTTTTGGCTCAGAAGATAGGGGGTTTTGCTCAGGCGCTGCAATGGGTAATTCATTAAAACGTTGCTGACTACCGATGTCTGTGGGCTTAGTCACAGCCTTGGCATTGATAGATATAGGTGTTGCTGAAAAACCATTGTGCATACTGACGCTTAGTAGCCATAATACAGTGGCACGTTTGAGCGTACGATGAATGAAGCTGTGTCTATGACTGCGAATATGTCGGTCACTGTGAATAAAATTATGGATATTTTGCATGATAAAACCATTGGTTTTTATGAGTTAGGGATATTAAGGCGTTAACAAGCACCCTCTAATTTAAGAACCTGTATTCACAACCAAAGCCCTCGTAAAATTTGCTGGATATGAGTCAATTTAACCAAGCAAAGGTACGTTCGACAATTCAGCGCTTAGGGATAATCTGAAGAACCGTTGATCTTCATTGAGATGCCAGCAGGCAACTTGCATTACTCCTGCACTTGTTCTTCAAAGGTTTTACGATAACCGGTGTCAGCAGATATGGCTTTCATGTTGGGGTAGGTATCAAGCGCTTTAGTAAAGGCTAATATGCTAGATTTGGTATCGTGGATATCAGCATAAACAACGACGGTTAATAGGCTGCCCAAAGTATCAACTACGGTATGACGTTTGCGACCTTTTACTTTTTTACCCCCATCACAACCCTCTGTCTTGTGCTTTGCTAGTTGTTTTAACACTTTGAGAGTCTATGATGGCGTAACTTGGTTTGGCTACTCTTTTGGCTTTTAAGCGCTTTTTTTAACCAAGTCCTGCAATATCTTATCCCAAAGTTCTGATTGATTAGCACGCCGAAAGAAACTCCAAACGGTTAGGTAAGGGGAAAGTCATTAGGAAGCATTCGCCACTGGCAGCCGGTCTTGGTAATATAAAGTACGGTATTGACCAGTTCACGCTTGTCCCATTTGTAGCGACGATGGCGATTAAAGTGAGGTTCTATCACTGCCTATTGTTCGTCAGTTAAGTCAGTTGGATATGCTTTTCTGTTCATCCTATTATGTTAACTTATCTGAATATTTTGGATGCAGGTTCTAAGAAATACATGATTCAAAAGCCATGATAATCCGGCTTACGGGCTAGCGCTTACATCTAAAAATAAATGCAAGCGCTGGCTTGTCAAGCAAGAGTACAGAGGTAAATTTAATAGCCACTATTTAAGCAGTTATTTAGACAACCATTTAATCAACTACTTTAACAATGACTCAAACCAAGAGCTGGGTTTAAAAAGTAAACTCCATACTCAAGCCATAGTTACGTCCGGGTGCGGCTAGTAGTTGAGGCTTTATATCTGCTGAGTTAACATCTTGAAGGTCTTTTAACTGACGCAAAGATTCCCAAGTTAAGTAACCGTAATCAAAGATGTTATATATGCCGCCACGCAATGTGAGGTTATCATTAATACGATAATGTCCAGTCAAATCAGTGATACGCCATGAAGGTGCGGTTAGGTCTGCGGTTGTATCTTCACCAGAGAGTCCCCCAGTTTGATAAGAGTAGTTAAGCTCGTCTACATCTTTTGCGGCGGAATAGGTGGTGTTTAAAGCGACTCCCCATTTATCATTAGGTTCGTTATAAGACACACCGTAAATTACTCGTAGCGGTTGTACCATATCAAAGGCGTAGCTTCTGGTACTTTGATAATTCGGATTGCGTTCTGGGGTTTCTCGCATTTTTACCAAGCCTGCGCTGAGGTTGGCTTGTAATCCCAATGGGGCTTTATCCCATATGGCCTTTAAGTCTAGCTCTGAGGACAAATCAAAGCCATGTACCTTGACATCTTGTTGGTTATAGTAGGCTAGTTGTGTCACATCTGATACAGGAATCCCAAAGGCTATAAAATCACGATAGTCAGTTCTAAAGTAGCTGGCTTTGAGGTCACCAAAACGGGTATGCCAAGCTGCACCGATCTCATGATTTTGAGCAGTTTCTGGCTCTAGTTTGGGTTGGGGCAGGCTGCTGTCATCGTTTGGTGTAAAGCCCAGTTGTTCGGTCATACTCGGTACACGAAAGCCAGTGCTGTATTTATACATGAGCTCTATGTCATCGGTTGGATAATATATCAAGCCTAAGTTCCATGAGGTGTTGTTAAATTCACTGTCAGTAAATCTTTCTACTTTACGCCCATCAGCAAATTCTTTGATGCCTTGATCAGAGTTGAATTTGTAATTATCGTATCTTAGGCCTAAAGTAGCACCTAAGTCTTCATCTAACATAAACGTATCATTGATACCAACAAAATAGCTTTTTTGATGGACAGGACTGCCGATCTTGTTGAGCCCATAAGGTTTTTCTACCGTTTCTGAAAGTATGGGGTAGTATTTATCATAGCCATTTGTATTGAGTTCAGGTTGACTAGAATTGCTCTTAGTGCCAATGAATTTTTTGGAGCCAGAATTTTTTTCTTGTAATTTGGCTTTGGTATAGCCTGCATTTAACACAAGTTGGTGAGAAGTGTCCCCCAACTTAAAGTCTTTTTTAGCATTCATATCAAAGCGTTTGGTGTCAAAGTCTAACTCTATATAGCGATTGGATTTAAACTGCCCATACTTTTCTACTTCACAATCTTTATTGGTATTAGGATAGGTTGCACAGTTGATGCGTTGATCTTCGCTTGATAACGTGAGCTTTTGTTTATCAATACGAGTATGTACCTCATCAAACACCGCCGATTCGCTGGGCGTGTATTTATATTCTAGACCATAACGGCGATTATGATGGGTATCAGTTAAAAAACGAGTAGGAGTATAAGCGTAAAATGGTTCAGGGCTAAAATGATCCAATACTTCAGGTTTGATAATTTTTAAATCATTGCTATTTGCTATTTTATTAGAGTGATAGTTATAGCTAAACATGTCCCGTATGTCATATTGTTGTTTGCTATCCTCTAAAACTGTGCCGAGATAGTGCTCATTATTTATATGATAGCCAATTTTTGAGAGTAAGGAGTCGCTGTCATAATCCATCGGGTTGGGCACACGGCGGTTGGGTCCTGAAACATCTTCGGTAGAAAAATTTTGGGTCTGTGTGATGGGTTTCCAGCTAAGAAAGTTATAGGTAAATGGCTTATTATCAGCATTGATGCCAGTACGTTTTTCTTGTACGGGTTCTACGCCAACAATCACATCCTCAACTGTTTGACCTGGCAGATTATACATATCGCTATGGGGTTGTAGCTCATGTCCGCTACGTTTGGTATATTGTACAAAGCCTTCCCAGCCACCAGTACGACCACCCAACGCCGCTGAAGCAACTTTACGCTTATCTCGACTGGTGTAACCAAGCTTGATACGACCGCCAAAATTATCATTTTCATCTACAAAGTCAATGGTGTCTTTGGTTTGCATTAATACCGCACCACCCAAAGCACCACTGCCAGCATAAGTGGAGTTTGCGCCTTTACTAATCTCTACTAATTTTAAGTTTTCGTATTCTACTTCATTTTTTGCTCCACTTTCTGTGCCAGAGCCATTGCCATAGCGTTTGATCGTCTCGCCTTGACTGATACCATCTACCATGACCGCAACCCGCTCTTTTTCTGCCCCACGGATAGAAAAACCGGTGCTGGTACCACGACCGACAGACTCATTAACAGCAACCCCAGCATCATAACGGGTTAAATCTCGTATATTCTCAACTTGTGATCTTTTCAGTGTTTCAGCCGTTTTGTTAATCTGTCCCAGTCCAGTGACATCTTTGTTTTGAGTATCAGGTTGGGTTTTTGCAGTAACCATAATGGTTTCAAGCTCTGTTTCCGGCAGTGGCTCATTAAGTAATTTTATATCTACCGTATCAGCGGCGGTGGCATATAAAGGTATACTGGTAGCCAATATGATACCTATGGTTTGGGCTAAAGGATGACGACGGGGCGTAAATGAGTGTTGTGACATCACAAAGTATCCTAGTTGGTCTAACTTATAAGTTAAGGGTCAATACTTTAAGGCGCAATAATTAAAGCCTAAACTTGGAAAGTTGAAAGTTTGCGTCTCTATAACTTCGCTATTTGTCATTTCTTGATAACAATAAAGCAAAATATTTTTTAGTGGATGAAGTGAGCGATAAAAAAATGAGAAGCACAGCAAGCAGAATTGCTGACTGTGCTTTTATAATCTTCTTATTTTGAGATAAAAGAGACTTATTTTGTGGTTTGCTTACCTGCAAATACGCCCGCAAAATTTTTATCTTCTTTAGTAAATTGACCACCTAATTCGTTGGCTTTATCACCAAAGAAGCCACCAGAAACATTAACTGTCCCTTTGATGCGAGATTGACTACCGTCTTTATCGTTGGTTAATCCTGCATTGACGATATTGGCTTGACCGGTAAACGTATTGCCACTAATTTTGACCCCACTTAGTGTCATGGCGTCATTGCCTGCTGGTGTCAAAAATTTACCTGATAATGCTTTGCTGGCAAAATCTGCGTTAAAGTTGATGCGAGCATCCGATGCCTTGCTGATGCTATAGGGCGTACCATTTTCAGCTTGACCATAACCTATCCAATTACCTTCATAATTAGCCGTACCTGTGGTAGGCATGGTCTGGGTTAACTGACCTTGATAAAAGTAAGTGTAGGTAGGGTTGTTGGCATCCGTTTGGACAGAGCCAATATGGGTAAACTGTAGAGGTAGCGTTTCATTGCTAGTGAAGATATTGCTGTTTTCTTTAGCCGCTTCGGTAAGCAGATTAATCTTCACCCCATTTAGAGTGATTTCATCTAACTTTGGAAGTTTTTGCGTATTTTCCATCACATCTTCAAAGTTTGTGGTAAATACTGGCTTACCACTTTCAGTAAAGTTAATGGCTTTGGCTTGGTTATAAATGGTTTTTGGTTTAGCTTCACCAGCGGTAATATTTTCACTACCGGTTTGTTTAGCGGCAAAGACCCCTGCGGCATTATCACTAAGCAGTTTGCCGGCAAGCTCAGCTCCCTGATCACCAAAAAAACCTCCTGTTACTTTTGCTGTATCTGGGTTGGTCGCTGCATCTGTTGAAGTGGCATCTGCTGTAAAAGTATTGCCGTTGATTTTGCCATTTAGTGTATAAGCAAATGCTTGATCGTTAGCAAGATTCTTGTTCAAATTACCACGGATGCTTTTATTAGAAAAATCGACAGTGAAATCTGCTGGTGTTCTTGTATTCAGCGAATCTGGGCCATAACCAACAACCGCCTCACCGGGATTAACCTCTACTTTTCTAACCACAGTCCATGCGCCATTATATTGAGCCGTACCACCTGAAGGTAATAATTCAGATGCATCTTTGCCACGATAGAAGATGTTGGCATATTGATTACCACCTGCCTCGAATACTGCGCCTGCTTTGGTGTGGTTAAATGCCACCATTTTTAGTGCATCATAATTATTGCCATCAATAACCAAGACTAAGTTGTCTTTAATATCGGCATGGGTATCACCAGACACAGGATAATATGTTTCAGTATCGGAAACTGAGAAGACATTATCTGTAAAGCCATCTTTAGTAATGGTGACTTGTTTTGTGCTTCCATCCGATTGTTTTTCAGGACTATTAACAAATGTCAGGGTATCATAATCATCGGCAGTTGCATCGCTATCTGCCGCCGCTTTATTAATGCTGGCATTGGTCTGTTTTTGCTCAGTTGTCATACCATCAAGTGTGGGACCGCCTGTAAATGGAGAGGCGATAGAATAGCCATACTCTACTTGTGGGGCAGGCTCGTTATTACCCTCTTCAGTGGCATTGTTTAAGGCAGTGATACTAGAGTCATTGACCTTGACATACTTAGTTTTCGATTTGTCATTATCTTTACTGCCGCCATTAGGAGTCCCCTTACCGGGAGTCGGTATGGTAGAGACGCCTCCATTTCCGTTGTCTAAACCACCACCTGTACTACAGGCAGTAGTCATAGCAGCGAAAACAGCAATACATAGCAGTCGTTGTTTAGTTATAGCCATGGTTTTTCCTTCACTTCTAACAGTAATTAGTGATGTTATGAAAATACAATATATCTTGTATTAGGTATAAACGTCTCTTTAGGGGTTGAGTTGCTATAGGTATCACAAGACTAAAAGAGAGGTTGATTTTATTTAAATAATAACTCAGCAAAGCCTAGTACGATTCAATAGGAATGTTTAATAAAATTAATGGTATAAAAGCTAGCGCTAATGATAATTATTTCCATTTAAAAATTCAAGTTTTATAATAATCATAATAGAGATAACTAACTCAAGTCATCTAAGATACAATAAAGGTAAGATCTCTAATGGGAATAATTTACCATGCTAAAACTCACAAATGATGGCGCGCATATTATTCTAAAAGGACAGTACACACCGAAAGGTGATGGTATGTTTTGGTTTGCTGCGGCGCTATTAATCGGTGCGGTAGGCGTCGCGATGGCGATGAGCTTGCTGTCAGAGCGCTTGGCTATTGGTGCCTTGGCGCTATTGATCGTCGGTTGCTTTATCTTCAATCGGCAGCGGCAGCAGCAAAAAAAGCAAGCCGCTAGCCACATTTGCGATGGGGTGCTCGAGGTACAAGCTGGCAGTTTTATCCACAAGTCATTTGCACGGCAAAACCAAGTGGTAATCGATACCAATGACCGCATTGAAGTTAGTGACACTGAGCTGATGATAATGGGGAGTGATAATCAGCAAAAATATGTCATATCTGGCTTTGAGTCACCTAAAGAAGTGCAAGTCATGCAGGCGGTATTAAAAGGACAACAGTTTGGCAAGCGTCATGCCAATATTAAGATGCAGTCCAATTAGCCTAGGTTAACTTAAGCAAAAATTGGTTGGTATCTTTATCTTAGGTAGCTGGTGATCTGTCGATTCAGCACGGCGACAAGATATGGACGGTCTTAATTTAGCAAGCTTACACAGCCATTAACGGCCCTAAAATAAAAAGTCCTGAATAGATTTATTCAGGGCTTTTTAGTATATACCGTACTACCACATTAAGTCGTCAGGAATCACATAAGCAGCATAGGGGTCGTCTTCTGCCGGCTCATCTTCTGCTTTGTCGTTAGAGACGACGATGAAGCCTTCTAATTTTGCATTGATACGATCTGCTAAAGGTCGCGGAAGCAGAGCATAGCCGTCCTCTAATCGAGCTATCACCACATGACCTGCTACGATTTGGTCATATAGCTTTTGTGTGACATTGATCTTTTTGACTTTCGCTTCATCAACAAATTGATAGGTGATCTCACCTTGGGTGTCCGTAATTTGATGCTGCTTAATCATTTGAATCACGTTAGCTTTTAGCGTTTTTTCTTCTAAAATCTGTTGTTTTTGTTGATTTAGCTTTTGATCTTTAGCGACTTTTTGCGCTTGGGCTTCTGCCAATGCTTTTTTTACTTCTGCATCTTCTGAGTTGCCAGTACGCTTCGCATGCGCGGACTGTTTGCTGATTTTTTTGGCTTTTTTACTATCCACCAATCCAGCTTTTAAAAGTTGAGCCTGAAGGGCATTTTTGGCCATAATCCAACCACCTAAATAATGTAATCCAAATCGAAACGCATAAATATACATGGTAGCAAATTTTGCTAAGACATGGGCTGAATTAACGCTAGCTACCGGCTTTAATGACTAAGGGCACTCACTAATATCTACGAAATTAGTCACCACTAACTACTAGAATTGTCTGATTAAAAATAGTACATTTTTATTTCTAGCATCCTTAACTACCTGCTTGCAAATACCATCGTTATAGTATTACCAAATGGTGACGGTGTGACATCTGTATTAATATGCGATCCGGATTAATATATAGCCTACCTGACGCTGCGTTGTGTCCGTTTTAAACCGTGGCAACTATACAATAGAGAAGTCAATAAAATGTTAAAAATATACTATGAATTACCAAGAATTGGTGTTCAAGCCTTGGGCAGTATTGCGCTATTACTGACACCATTGTGGGCAAACGCCACACTGCTGATTTCCTCAGAGCCTTGGCAATCACCACCAATCACGAGTGCTGTCTCAGCTCCTCTCCATATTCCTAGCCAAGCTGCATACTCCTCATTGGCAGTTGCCCCAGATCGCCAGCAAGCCTATGATAATTTAGCGCCAGAACACGAGCCGACGCTCCTCGCTGCTGAATCTATGGCCCTACCAGCCGCGCAGAAGGTATTGCAGCAAGCAAGGCGCATGACCCTTGATGAGCGTTTTATTATTCGCGGAGGCTGTTGGGATTATCTGAATGAAGTCTTCCGTCGAGCAGGTATTGAGCGAGAGACAGTATTTAAAGGCAGCTATGGTGCAGGGCCGTATGCGGATGTGGAGTCATTACGTTCAGGAGATTGGCTGTATTATATCAATCACGGTTATAACGATATTGAGCACAGCGGCTTATTTGTCGGTTGGCTTGATAAGCCCAGTCGTCAGGCACTGATACTAAGCTATGCAGGTGAGCGCCGACATGAGCCAGCGCGCTACAAGGTTTACGACTTAAGTCATGTCTATCAAGTCATGCGCCCCGTTGAGTGACGAGTCGCTACTAACTTTAGGCTTAGATGGATTGATCTTAAAACGGCTTCACAATAACTAAGGTAACCACAGCAATCAATATCAGTACTGGCACTTCATTGAACCAGCGCCAAAAGGTATGGGATTTATAGTGTGGGTTGTCTATAAGCTTCTTACGGTAAAAGCCGCAAGCCCCATGGTAGCCAGATAAAAGTACTACCAGCACTAGCTTGGCGTGCAGCCAACCTTGCGTCTTATATACGTCCCAACCTAAAGTGAGCATCCATAAGCCAAATAGCCATGTTGCAATCATAGAAGGGGTCATGATGCCGCGATAGAGCTTGCGCTCCATAATAGTGAAGCGCTCTTGACTGATACCATCATCACTCATGGCATGGTAGACAAAAAGTCTGGGTAAATAAAAAATCGCCGCAAACCAGCACACCATCGAGATGACGTGCGCGGCTTTAATCCAATTAAAATAATCTGCCATTTTGCTGCCTTTCGTATTGGGTAGCGCTATTTAGCTACGGTTGGCTTAGTTATTTTTAGCTTAGATACTGCTAGTTTCGCTATTATAAAGCTTGCTTATTTTTAGCCCAGTTATTTCAAGCTTCGCCACTTTAGCTGCATATAGTGAGGCTATCGTAGTGACGTAAGGCAAGCTTAGTTCAGACCATTCGCTATTCGCTATGGTCTTGAGTCAGCCTTATAGCTGTTAAATCAAAAAGTAGTTATGCTAGATACGCTACTAATAATTCGAGCTTTTGATACTGAATATAATCCAACGATAACACTGGGCTAGGCTTCTAGCAGTAGGCAAGAGGTCTGAGCACTGACAGCATCGGTGACGAGCAGTCGCTTTGGCTCGCTCACTTGGCTAGGCTGCGCCTTAAGTCCTAGCGTGCGCATTAGTCTATCATCGTTAGATTGACTGGCATTGCCGGTGGTCAGTAGCTTATCACCATAAAAGAACGAGTTGGCACCAGCCATAAAGGCCAGCGCTTGCTCAGCATCCGAAAGGCTTTCTCTACCCGCAGACAGGCGCACATAGCTGCTAGGGCAGCTAAGTCGAGTCACGGCGATAGTACGAATCCACTCCAGCACCGACAGCTCACCCTCAGCAAGGACTTTATCACCGAGCGGTGTACCTTTAATCGGCACCAAAAGATTGACAGGAATCGATTCAGGCGGCGTTGGCATACTGGCCAGCTCATAAATCCAATCGATTCGATCGTCTCGCTGCTCACCCATTCCAACGATACTGCCGCTACAGACATTGATACCGGCATTACGGACGTGGGCGATAGTGTCCAAGCGATCATCGTAGCTGCGGGTACTAACGACTTGGTCGTAATAACGGCGAGAGGTATCTAGATTGTGATTGTAATAGTCGAGTCCAGCCTCAGCGAGTTGCTGCGACTGCTCGGCGCTCAGCATACCTAAGGTCATACAGGTCTCAAGCCCTAAGGCCTTGACCTCCTTGATAAGGGTTGCGACGTAGGGCATATCTTTGGCACTGGGATGTTTCCAAGCCGCGCCCATACAAAAGCGCGATGAGCCAGATGCTTTAGCGCGTTTAGCAGCAGCGATTACTTTATCGATTTCGATACGCTTTTCTGCTTGAAGGCCCGTCTTATCGCGGTGATGTCCAGATTGCGAGCAATACCCGCAGTCTTCAGGACAGTTGCCAGTCTTAATTGACAGTAGGGTGCTCACTTGCACTTCATTAGCTGAGAAATGCTGACGGTGGACCGATTGCGCCTGCAATAACAAATCCATAAATGGCATCTCAAACCATGCTGCGATTTGCTCACGGCTAATGGGAGCTGACTCACCACCAATTCCCTTATCTTCACTCTCAATGCTGGCAGCGCTAGCGCTTGGCTCGGCAATATTAAGTAATCCTGTCATGACCTCTGTCCTTTAAGTTATGCTGATAGAGTAGAGCAGCACTGGCATTAAAAGATAAAAAATATCCTTTGTAATCCGGTAAAGCTAATCTACTTCAAATTGGCTATAGAGTAACTGAAAATAAATAGTACTGTCTGAAGCTTGCTATGACTTCTAGACTATCCATTTATTCCTGCCACTCGTTTTATATATCGATTTTATCGTTGCTAGACTACAGCGATGTGCGCGTCGTCCTTGATCCAATGTCGTCTTTTTAGTTAACTATTATCTTCCTAATTTACTGTCACATTGCTGAGTAACTCTCCATTTTATCTTCATTTTCTACCGTAATTATTGCCGTATTTAGACATTATATATTATCACTAGGTGAATAAAAAACGCCTAACCTGCTGCTAGAGAGGTTAGGCGATAAAGAATGTCGAACGCTAACTATAAAATGACTAGCGTTTATTCAGTCTATTTTGATAGTTTGTGTTTGGCGACACCCATCCAATGCTTAGCAAACTGTTGTACTTTGTAAGCATAGGGTTTGGCTTTTTGGATATACGGTTTATATTCTTCTGGAATTTCAGGCACGATGTGCTTAGCCAGCTTGTTAAACCACATCAGCAAGCTATAATCGCCTTCCATCTTCATTTTACCGTCTTGAATTGCGGTCATAAAGGCTGAAGCATCGCCACCAGATAGCAGCTTAACACCGGTCATAGAATCCTGAAAATCGATGGTTAAATCCGCATCTTTTGCCTCGCCACTATGTTGGCTAAAGCTACCATTATTAAACTGATAATAGCGCGCTATACCAGCGTCATCGCTACCTAACTGGATGGTCACTTGACGATCATTAAGTAGGTCTTTGAAATCCTCATTGTCACTGCCTGCAAGCATGGACAAGCGGTAGCCAATAGCGGCAAGTAGTGCATCTAACGGATCCGCTTTGATATTTAGTACCGGAATAGTAAACATGGTAAAACTCCTAAAAAATTAAGATATAGAGTAACGATATAGATTAATAATAGATGACAATGAAAAATACGACCTGTACCATTATTATAGGGAATATCAAAAGTAAGATCGCCATTATAGTGACAATTTAATGATAACGAGCAGTATAAAGCTTAATGACCATGGCAGTCATTAGTAATTACGTAGGTATTTTAGTAATTAGGTAGCCACTTTGGTTCAGCATGTAATTACTTTAAGAATAGAGTAAGTGGGGCAATAGTCAGTATTCTAGCTTAAGGCAAAAGTAAAAAAGCCTATCATCAATGTTAGATGATAGGTGCTAATTTAGTAAACTATAGTTGAGTATAAATACAATCGAGTCATCGTAATATGATGGCAATTGGTATAAATTTTTCTGGCTTTCTGTGGGCGCGCCGACAGAGGCTGCGAAAGATGCATCCCAGTACCGCTAAATCGTTTTTATAATGAGCTGACTATAATTAAAATTAAGAGAAGATAGCCTAAATGACGGCAGCCGCAGTATAAACAAGACAGGTATCAGCAGTAATGCGAATAAAGGTGGTAATGATGAGCGATAGAAAATAGCTTATTAAAATGAGTTGCCTCTAGTTTTCCAATCTTTAGCTATTGATAACTATAGAGTGTAAGAAGGTGCTATATGACACCTAATATTCAACGTATTAAACGGGCAGTATTGCTGATGGCTGATAATAGTGGCTCAAATGGCTGCCATGGATAAGTAACTATTGAAACTTGGGTTGGTATTGATCGTAGACGGGTGTGTGCTCAATGTAGCGACTTTGTGCCGCAGCTCGGCGTTTTTTAGTGGTCAAGCTGACTGTGTCATAACGCCATATTCTGGCGATAACCCAAGCACAGAATGGTAGCCAGCTAATCGCCATCGCGGTGACATAACCGTGCCAACTAGACAGTGGTAGGGTGGAGGTCAGGACAGTCTGCATGCCCTCGATAACTAGCCAATACATCATGCCTGCTAATGCATAAAGTAGTAAGTAGCGCTGTGATGATAGTGCAGTTGCTATAACGCCTATTGCCAGTAGACCATAGCCCATCAGCTCCCCTGAACTTAAAGAAGAAGTACCGATAGGAGCCGCATTAATATCGCCGGATGTGAGCGTTGTGAGGGTAAAGATAAGCATAGTGCATCGCCTCGTTAGCAGTCAGATGGTATGCAGCTATTATGGCGATAAAGTGTGACAATCGAAAGAGCAATTCGTCAGCTTTGCGACAGCAGTTGTCGTATAAAATTAGATAACATTTTTGCACTTTTTTAGCGCTTTTTTGACGCAAGATGACATAGGGTGTTAAGGAGAACTTATAGTCGAGTCCAAATAAAATAGAGTCATCGTAATGTAATGCGGAACTGTTATAAATTTTTCTGTCTTACTACGGACGCGTCGACAGAGGCTGCGAAAAATTCATCCCAGTACCAGTACCATTGAACTATTTTTATAATGAACTGGCTATATATTGTCAGTCACTAATAAGCTTGATTACGTCGTCCCCACCAAGAGATCAATAACACGACAATTGCTCCTACGAACATCAGTCCTAAAGTGGTCAGCCACTGAGCGCCACCAGGGTAATGCCAAGGTAAGGTGTGGCCTAAGCTTTCTGTCTTCCAAGGCCAAATCTTGAGTAAAGAGCCAGCGATAAAGCCAGTTAACAGCGCCAAAGTACCTTGATAATAATGAGACAATAGCCATTTGAGTACCCGCGAGAACAATAGCAATCCTGTCACCATACCCGCAAGTACAGTGAGTAAAATAGACAAATTCAGCGAGTGCGCTGCTTCAAGTACGGTGTCATAAGCCCCCAATAGTAACAATATAAAAGAGCCAGATACCCCTGGCAGGATCATGGCGCAAATCGCCACAGCTCCGGAGAAGAATAGATAAGGTAGACTTGGGGTGACAGGAATAATAGGCGCTATACTAATGAGTACAGCAGCGACCATACCTGCCGCAAAGAGTGCCAATCGAGAGACAGACCAACGCTTGACCTCGGTCGATAAAATAAATACCGTTGCGACGACCAAGCCAAAAAAGAACGACCAAATTAGTAACGGCTGATTATCAAGTAAATACTTAATAGCACCGGCCAAGGTGACAAAGCTTGTAGCAATCCCGGCGATAAGACACAGCAAAAAGGTCGCATCGACATAGCGCCAGATAGCAATCAGGCCTTTGATGCCGCCTTGACGCCGCCAGACCTGCCACAGCTCTGGGCCGACGCTGCCAATCGCATTGATAAGCCGCTCATAAATACCAGCGATTAAGGCGATAGTACCCCCTGACACGCCTGGCACGATATCAGCGGCGCCCATAGCCATACCTTTGATATACACACCCAGTAGCTGCTTGGGGCTATTATCCTTCTCGCCATCTAAGCGGGCAGTATTGGCAGTGGCAGAGCTTGAATGAGCCGCTTGATCTGAGCCGAACTCAGGCTGCAAGGTCGTAGTCGTATCCTTAACAGCAGGTTTAGAGACTTTGGAAGTGTGACGAGAAGAAGACATAGATTGCGCTCAGAATAAAGTTAAAAGCGGACCAATATAATTGAGACTGGAGACTGCCCAATATAAAACTGTCATTAATTGAGTAGATTGTTATCACGCTTGAGGTGCGACTGATAAAGACTATCTCGCTGTTATTGTGGTTCTTTATCGCGGTTTTAAACAACCAGATCTATAAAGCTAGAGAAGTTCTATCAGCAGCGCGCGTGGTATTAATTAGCTATTTTCACGCGATGGCGCTGGATAGCCTAGAGCATATAGCACACCTTCTAAGCCAGTCACATTGATCGCCGCATCTGCGCGGGCTTGCACAATAGGTTTGGCCTGATAAGCAATACCTAAATCAGCCTCAGCCATCATGGGTAAATCATTAGCGCCGTCACCGATACAGACGACTTGAGTCATCGCAATTCCTAAGTGCTCAGCAGTCTTGCCAGTGAGCATGGCTTTACGCTCGCCATTAACAATAGGGAGCTGAGGGTAGCCTGTGACTTTACCATCTTCTATATCTAGCTTATTAGCATGGATCTCATCGATACCTAACTGCTCAGCAACACGCTGTGCAAAATAGCTAAACCCACCTGACACCAATACGGTATGATAGCCGAGTGCCTTGAGCGCGCTTAAGGTAAACTTGGCGCCTTTAGATAAGGTAAGCTGCGCACAGATATCGTCAAGGACTTCGGTAGATAACCCTTCTAATAGAGATAAGCGTTTGGCGAATGATTCATCAAAGTCGATCTCACCACGCATCGCTGATTCAGTAATCTGGGCGACTTCTTCACCAATACCAGCCGCGCGGGCCAGCTCATCAATGACCTCTTGCTCAATTAAGGTAGAGTCCATATCGAAGCAGGCAAGCTTATGTGGTCGTAGCATATGTCCAACAGACAAAATATGACAGTCAACGACTTCGAGCGGGGTTAAGCTAGTATTAGCAGTCGCAGTAGCCTGCTGATGCTCGGTAAGTTTGCGGCGCAAACGGGTGGTCAGTTGCTCATCAATGATATGCGCTGCCGCCGTCTTTTTCTCCGGGTGCATGAGCGTAGCTGTCGTCGGGATCAGTAGGTAGCGCAGCACCGTAACATCAGTGATAGCGCTGTCATTATCAAAGTCGGCTTCGGGTAGGGAAATACGTGCGGCATCGGCATCGTCGGCGACTGTAACCAGTTGCCAGCTTGGCTGATCGTCTACCCAAGCCTGAATATATTTTTGCACCTTAGTAGTAGGGTCAGTTTCAGCTTTAGGCAGTACAACAATCAAAGCAAAGATGGGCAGGGACTGGAGAGTATCCAAATCCTCACTGGTTACATTAGAGGGGAGTAATGAGGCGACAGAGTCTAACGCTTGTTGCCAAGCTTTGCTGTCTTTTGGTAACGAGTAAGGTGTATTTTTTGGCATGGCTCAATTGTCCCTTGTGTGCTTAGATAAGATTAGGAATAATAACAGCTTTCATATCATCATTATAGACAGTAACTTGAGCTGATATATAATCAGTTGCGCTACAATATAAGATATTATAAAAAGCGTAAAGAATGACGGGCAAAAGTAAGATTAGCAACTCTAATTTTGATGACCGTTTTGCCAGCACCAAGTTAATGCTTGGTTGACCCTTACCCTTCAATAAGAGCAGATGTTGTTAACCCTTCATCTTTAATGACCCACTAATAAAAAAGTTTAGCACACCATGACGTATTTAGCGCCGCGACAAGGCTTATTTGCCACGATTATTCTCATTAGTTTTAGCTTGCAGACCTTGCTATTAGTACTTAGTACTGAGCAGCAGTTAGAAAAAAGCCAAGCGCAAAAAGGCGAGCAGATGGTCACGCAGCTGATTAATGAATCTAGCTTTGCTCTGCAAAACCGAGACCGAGTCAGTTTGAGCGTCATCGCTGGCCGTTATACTAGTGAGCAAGATGTGGCGCGGTTGGTCATTAAGGATGCCAATGATGAGGTATTGGTGCCACTTGGCAATGCGCCGATGCATCAAGGTAAGACCATTCGGCAGATAGCGACCAAAGGTGATGCGGTGATTGGCAGTGTGGCACTGACTCTAAAAGACACCAGTAAAGGTGAGATTATTGCCAGTCAATGGCCCTTTGTGATCGGCTCTTTGCTCCTGCATTTATTTTTATGGTTGCTTTATGGTTATGTGGCGCGCCCTACTAAAGCTCAGATCAATGCCCTTAGTCGCGACATTCACGAGCACTATCGCCAGCAATACAAGCCTACAACCCAGATGGGCAGAACAGCACATGAAGACCCAAGTCTGGTGCAGACTAGCGGCGCTGATGATGTCAGTACTGATGGCGCAGCACATAAGCGTTGGTCGCTATTCGGTCGTCATCATGAGGATACAGGCGCTACGCCAGACTATAATGCCGCGCAAGCAGCTCAATCAGATAACACCTTAGCTAAACCATCAGCGACGGATATTCATAATGAGCTAAATGCCTACGTACAGTCGCAGCAGGATGACAAGTCTTTGGACATTAGTGCCGATGATTTGCTGACGAGTGCCTCAGAGGAGCGAGCGTTTAATAAGCAGGCAACGGCTAACTCAACCGATGTCTCAGCACAAGATAATCAAGCTCATAGTACCGTCTCTGCCTCTGTATTGTCTGCCAATCGCCATATCGATACGGTGGATGTTCAGATTGTCTATGATGACAATTATCGATTGTTAGACAAGTTGGCGCCTGAAACGGCAGATCCATATTTCACCTTATGCTCACAGCTATTGAATCAGGCGGTTACTGAGCTTCTGAAGCAGCCTTTGCTGCATGGTGTCTCTTTGCTCAATCAGCCTAAGTTTGACCATAGCGGCGCTGTGGTGGTGTTAAAGGCTGATAATGACCATAGTAAAGTAGCTTTGGCAGGGGTGATGTTAGGTAAGCTATATCTCATGCTCAACCAGATTATTTATGATAAGCACCGTGAGCTTTCGCGCTTTGCCTTACCTATTCGCATCGGTGTTAGTGATGATAAGCAAGCTCGGCCACTAAGCAATCTGTTGACGACGGTAGGTCGCCGCGGCGAGATGCTAATACTATTTCCTAAATCGGGGCTAAAGCAGATTGGCAATCATGTGCAACTGCGTAGCTTACCGAGACCTACGACGGTCTATGAGCGCGAAAGTGCGTTTTTTGATGGCACCAATGAAGCCATGATGCAGCGGTTAATTGATGTGCGAAATGCGGTGCTACTCTCTGGTAATGAAGCATAAATAGAGGTGCAATATCCAATTCATAGGTAAGCTGATTAGAAATAAATTGGCTAAATATCAATAGATGATGATAGTCATCGTCTATTTCCCTTAAATAAAAACTGATAGAGCCAGTAGTACGCTGACTTACAGCATTAAGATTATGTAACGATGGTCAAGCTGGCTTGCAGTTTGCGAGTGCTGTGCAGCTTTTGTTAACTGTGAGGTCTTCTGCAGGCAGTTACTGGGACAAATGAGCAAAGTCGATTAAGGGATAGCAGGGTTTTGCGAGGTAAAATTACAATAGTCATTGACAATCTTCAGTTAAGGTTTTATAAGAAGCCTTGAGGTACGCTTAATCTATCGCTTGGATTTATACTTAGCATTGGCTCTAAATGCTGCGCTGCTAAATATAGCTTAAAAAAGTAGGAAAGTTAGGCGATAAAGACTATAGTTTTTATCTAGATTAGTGTATAAAGTGGCCTTAATAGCGCTTAGTTTTTAGCAATATATAAGCTGGCTTACTAAGATTATCCTTATCAATATGACAATCAATTTGACGAGATGATGATGGCTTTAGTGAGTAGGGCCGCAGTAAGCTAGAGTATAAGTCAGATGCGGTAAAGCGATATTGAGCGTACTAGGCAGATCATTGGTAGTGAGTAGCAGTAACTGCCGCTATAGCTAATGATCAGTAATTCGTTATAAAGTTAAGTCTCTAATAACTGTCTATCATTCCAATTGTGAAATATGGTGACATTGATGAGACCATGCCGACCCCAATCACCTTAAGGTAATAGGAGCCTGTTGTGAGCGATCCAGATATCGATGACGATTTTGATGATGCCTTTGAAGATGAGGATCCAGAAGCCAAGCTGGCAGACGAAGCAGCGGCTACCGCCAAAGAGCGGTTAACTAGCTTAGAGAAACGCCGCTTAATTGACAACCTGCTTGAAGAAAAGCGCTTAGCTCGTGAGCTAAAAGATGGCTTCGACGACGACTTTGATGATGATTTAGATGACGATCTTGACGATGACTTAGATGATTTAGATGACGAGTTTGATGACTAGTCATAGCTACTGTCGTTTTTATTACCCTCGTTATCAATGTCATTATTACCGTCGCTATTGTCATCGCTCGAAAGATTCAAGTGTCTTAGCTTACGTATAAAAGTATTAATAGACACACCTAGTTTAACGAAGTTTAACAATCAACTATTCGGCTAATTTACCGATACAATAAGTGACCTAATATGACTTTAGATGAATTAAAAGATTACCTAGATTCTGACGCCAATGAGTTTGGTCTCGATAGCGTCGCCACTCATGGTTTTTTGGCAGCTACTGTGGTTGGCAAGCCATTACCAAATTGGATGTCGCTACTTTTTGAAGGTCAAGATAGCAAGATTGATACTGAGGTTAAGGCGGCAATAATTGCGTGGCGTGAGTCGCTTATTGCTGATCTTAAAGATGAGATAGGTATTGAGCTGCCATTGGATGCAAGCGATGAGGTGGTAGATTTTTCCCCCGAATCTGAGTTGGCTGCTTGGTCAGTTGGCTTTGTCGATGCGATGTATGGTGATGAGAGTGTAGATTGGTTCAGTGACGATGATACGGCTGAGGATGTTGCTGTATTGACTTTGCCGATGATACTGTTCAGCGGTATCGATATGGCAGAGGACGTAGAGGATGAAGACCCTGACTTGGCTGAGATTCGTAGAGATGAAGATGCCCTCGCGCAGATGGCCAATAGTATCGAGGGCAATTTGACCGAGCTGTATTTACTGTTTCATACTGCAGAGTAAGCGCCATATTTCCGACACCAGCGATGGTTGAGTGACTCTATTAAGTAAATAGAAAGTAAAAAAGTTAAGCAAATAGAAAGTAAAAAAGAAAGACAGTCATCTTTGGTGGCTGTCTTTTTTTGTGCTATAGATTGAAGACTAAAATCTGGATTTAAAACTAGGGATTACCTATTTATTAATATTCCTAAATAGTGATTCATATAATTGTCACAATCAGTGTCTAAAATGCCTGCCAATAACAATAATTTGGAAGGCAATATGCGTTTATGTCAATTTGAAAATTTTAATGATAACCCTTTAGTAAGCCAAAATAACAGCGCGGCAATAACGCCAGTTCAGCGTCCTACTCGATCCTCAAATGTCACCTCTTGGACCGCCAAGACCTTGCTAGCAGCATTGACCCTTAGTGTCATGGCCTGCTCAAATAACAATACGCCCGCTTCCTCTGAGTCCAGTGCTTCAACTGATGGTGAAGCGGTCACAGCCACTGCCGCAGGCGTCACGCCGATTATCTTTTGGCATTCAATGTCTGGTGAGCTTGGCGAGACTCTCGATGGTATCGTCGCTGACTTTAACGCCGCCAACCCTGAGTATCAGATTACCGCCGTCTATAAAGGTGGCTATGACGAATCAATGAATGCGGGTATCGCCGCTTACCGCGCTAAGCAATCTCCAGATATCTTGCAAGTCTATGAGGTTGGCACCGCCACGATGATGAATGCAGGCGGCGCTATCAAGCCCATTCAAGAGCTGGCAGAAGAAGTGGGCGACCCTATCGACGCCTCTAAGTTTGTGGGCGCTGTCGCAGGCTATTATTCGAGCACGGAGGGCAAGCTGGTGTCTATGCCATTTAATAGCTCAACGCCAGTCTTGTATTACAACAAAGACATGTATGCAAAAGCAGGCTTACCAGACCGTGCGCCATCTACTTATAGGGAGCTAAAGTCAGATGCCAAAGCGCTTAAAGATGCGGGTTTCTGCGGTTATACCACGGCGTGGCCGACTTGGGTGCTGGTGGAGAACTTCGCGGCTTGGCATAACATTCCTTTTGCTAGCAAAGAAAATGGCTTCGGCGGCCTTGATGCCCGTCTTCAACTGACTCAGCCATTATATAAGCGTCTGTTTTCAGACCTAGCGACGATGTCCAATGAGGGCACATTTACTTATGGCGGCCGCGCCGATGCCGCCAATTCGCTTTTTATGTCAGGCGAGTGCGGCATCTTTACCGGCTCCTCTGGATCACGGGCGCAAGTGCTCAAAGACGGTAAGTTTAAATTCGGTATTGGCAAACTGCCCTACTATGAAGACGTGGCAGGCGCGCCGCAAAACACCATCATCGGCGGCGCATCACTTTGGGTGTTTGATGGCAAAGATCCTGAAGTCTACAAAGGCATCACCAAATTCTTCCACCATCTATCCACAGCTGAGAATGCGGCAACTTGGCATCAAAAAACCGGCTATGTACCTGTCGTTAAGTCGGGTTATGACTTAACCAAAGATCAAGGCTACTACGATGAAAACCCAGGCACCGATATCGCGGTGCAGTCGTTATCTGCTGATACTACGGCGCAGTCTCGCGGCGTTCGCCTCGGTAACCTGCCTGAGATTCGCGAGATGGAAGAGGGCTACATGGAGCAGATATTCAATGGTTCGATGAGTGTCGATGCCGCTCTAGCCAAGATGGAAACCGAGGGTAACAAAATCCTTGAGCAGTTTGAAAACGATAATAAATAAAAAAGTTAGCGTTAATAAGTAAGAAAAACGATTAATGCGCTGACCACCAAGCGTCGCCACCTAGGTTGGTGTAATGTCTGAAAATTTAAACGTCCTTAACTGCTTAAGGGCGTTTTTGTTGGCGGCGCATTGCGAATAATAACGATACATTACGAACAATCGATTGAGCCATCTTCATGAGTCGACAAGTCACTTTTAACCATCCTGTTCTGCCTTATTTTTTATTATTGCCGCAACTGCTTATTACTGCGGTGTTCTTTTTTTGGCCAGCAGGGCAGAGCATCTATGCGTCTTTTTTTCGCGAAAAAGCCTTTGGCGGTAGCAAAAGCTTTGTGGGCTTAGAAAACTACGCCGCGCTTTTTGCCAACAGTAATTATTACGAAGCCACCGGGGTGACAGCGATATTCGCCGTCGGGGTCACGGTCATCGGTATGGGACTGTCATTACTGCTGGCCGTCATGGCCGATAGGGTCATTCGTGGCGCGACCTTTTACCGAACCATCTTAATCATTCCTTATGCGGTCGCGCCAGCGGTCATCGGTACCTTGTTTGCCTTTTTGCTGTCGCCCTCCGTCGGCATTATTAGTGTCTGGTTGCGTCAGCTCGGTATCGATTGGAACCCCAGACTCGATGCCAGCGATGCCATGACCTTGGTTATCGTTGCCGCAGTCTGGAACCAAATCTCCTATAACTTCTTATTTTTCGTCGCCGGTCTTCAGTCCGTCCCGCCATCCTTAATCGAAGCCGCAGCTATCGATGGGGCAGGGGCGTGGCGACGCTTTAAAGATGTGATATTCCCTCTATTAGCGCCGACGACGTTCTTTTTATTAATTATTAACGTGGTTTATGCGTTCTTTGAAACCTTCGCCATTATTGATGTCACGACGCAAGGTGGCCCAGGGGTAGGCACGACGACGCTCGTTTACAAGGTCTATAAGACGGCGTTTCAGTCTTATGATTATGGCTCATCAGGCGCGCAATCTGTCATCTTGATGGGGGTCATTATTGTCCTGACGGTAGTGCAATTTAAATTTATCGAAAAGCAAATCCATTATTAGTTTGAAGTCATTAATAGAGGGTAAAGCGGTAACGGTTTCAATTTAATCGCTTTTATCAGGGTCTTTAAACCCCCAGGCCCTCCCTTTTATCGAGAAAGGAAGCGGACTCGTTTTCATAACAGGGTGGGTAGCATTGGTTGGCAGGGGTCAGTTCGCTGTAGTCATTGCCAGATTTTGTGACCGCTCCAGCTAAGCTGACATATAGAACAGTTGCTCTGCCTTAGGGTGAAGAAGGAGATGGAACTTATCCTTTATCTTTTATCCAAGGGCAGACAGGGCGAAATGGTACTAAAGCCTAGACCGCCTGAATGAATAAAAAGAATGGTCAATCAGTATTTTAAGGTAAGCGCATTATGAGTATGTTAAATCGCAGTAGAGGGGCGCAAATCAGCAGCCATTTGGTGCTGTTTTTGGGCGTAGCGCTGGTGGTATTTCCGCTATTTATCACCTTTATTGCCTCCACACAGACCTCGTCTGATATCTCGCAAGCGCCGATGTCGCTCTTGCCGGGCAATGAGATGATTGACAATTATCGCCGCGCATTATTTGAGTCTGATGCGGGTAGGGCCACGGTATCACGAATGCTGTGGGTCAGCTTTGTGGTGGCGATGGGCATTGCGGTAGGAAAAATTATCTTGTCATTGCTCGCGGCCTTTGCGGTAGTATTTTTCAGATTTCCGTTTCGTGGTTTGTGTTTTGGGCTGATATTCGTGACCTTGATGCTGCCTGTCGAGGTGCGAATTTCCCCTACCTTTGCGGTCGTCGCGGGCTTGCATCTCACCAATACCTACGCTGGGCTTATCTTGCCTTTAACGGCGTCTGCAACGGCGACCTTTTTGTTCCGGCAGTTTTTTATGACTGTGCCTGATGAGCTGGTTGAGGCGGCGATGGTCGATGGCGCTGGACCCATGCGTTTCTTTTTTGACATTTTGCTGCCACTGTCCAAGACCAGCATTGCTGCGCTGTTTGTCATTCAGTTTACCTACGGTTGGAACCAATATTTATGGCCGCTAGTGATGAAGACCACCGAGTCGATGACCACAATCGTGATTGGTATCAGTGCCATGATGGGGTCCAATGATGGCACGGCAGATTGGGGTGTGGTAATGGCGACCACTATTTTGGCGATGATTCCGCCCTGTATCGTGGTCATCGGTATGCAAAAATGGTTTGTCAAAGGCCTAGTCGATGGGGACAAGTAAGACAGAGGCATGTAGAACAAAGAATTGTAAGACAAAGATAGGTAATAAAAAAATTCCTTTTATTAAATACAATAATTGAAAAGACAACTATGGCAACTCTTGAATTAAACAACCTTAGTAAAACTTATCCCAACGGCTACCAAGCTATCAAAGCTGCTGACCTCAGTATTGATTCTGGCGAATTTGTGGTCATTGTCGGGCCATCCGGCTGCGGCAAGTCCACCTTGCTGCGCATGGTCGCAGGGCTAGAGTCGATAACCGGTGGCGACTTAGTCCTTGAGGGCAAGCGCGTCAATGACTTGTCACCAAGTGAGCGAGATATCGCTATGGTGTTTCAAAACTACGCACTGTATCCACACATGACGGTCTTTGACAATATGGCTTATGGGCTTAAGATTCGTAAAATGGACAATGCCGAGATTCGTGAGCGTGTCGAGCAGACGGCTGAGATTTTGGGGCTTGACCATCTGCTAGAGCGAAAGCCCAAGCAGCTCTCTGGTGGTCAGCGTCAGCGCGTCGCTATGGGGCGCGCCATTGTGCGTCAGCCCAAGTTATTCTTATTCGATGAGCCATTGTCGAACCTAGATGCTAAGCTGCGGGTGCAGATGCGCCTTGAGATGCAGTCGATTCATAAGCGCCTGGGCATTACTAGCCTATACGTGACCCACGACCAAGTCGAGGCTATGACTTTGGCGCAGCGAATTGTCATCTTAAATGGAGGTAACGTCGAGCAAGTGGGCACGCCCGATGAGATCTACAATCAACCCGCGACTACTTTTGTCGCCGAGTTTATTGGCTCGCCGCCGATGAACCTATTGCCAGTCACCCTAAATACCGCAGACGAGGTAATGCTCGAGGGCCAAAATACGCCGCTGGTGCTAGATAACGCCTCTGCATTATTACACTCTGCCAATACCCATCAAGTGGCGATGAATAGTCCTGTTTGGCTAGGTGTCCGCCCTGAGCAGTTGCACTTAATTGCTGAAGATAATTCAGCGCCCCAACCGTCCAAGCAAGTTCGATTTACCGCGCAAATTGAGATGAAAGAGTTGCTCGGCGCGGAGGTGCTTATGTATCTGACGCTTCAGTCTCAAACCATCATTCTGCGCTGCGCCAGCGATGAAGTAGCCGCCAGTTATAGGGTAGGTGACAGCTGCTGCGTAGGCTTTGATGACGCTGCAATTTATTGGTTCGATAAAGAGACGGGCAAAAATTTAGCAACTTATG
This sequence comes from Psychrobacter pygoscelis, assembly GCF_004335015.1. GTDB lineage: Bacteria > Pseudomonadota > Gammaproteobacteria > Pseudomonadales > Moraxellaceae > Psychrobacter > Psychrobacter pygoscelis. Next base: position 1,018,645 of record NZ_RQRU01000001.1, on the reverse strand, counting down.
CTAATCTGGCGACGGACTCGCAATCGATGACCCATTTAAAATTAGTAACCACCCCTCAAGAGGCAAGCGTATGACTTTGTTATCAGGCTCTAATGATTATCGCAATCAAGACAATCAACCAGCTTCTAATAGGGCCAACAATACAGAATTAGCTTCAGAATCAGCAAAAGTAGTTGGGGATTTAGCCATATTTGATCTGGATCATACTTTGCTCGGTGGCGACTCCAATATGATCTGGACGGACTATCTCTATGAGCGTGGCCTAGTCGACGATAGCTTTATCAGCCAACGTGATAAATTCTTTGCGGATTATAAGGCAGGCAGCTTGGACTTTACCGCCTATATGGCGCATATGTTTACCCCCTTTGCTCGCTTCGACTATCAAACGCTATGCCGCTACCGTGATGATTGTTTTAAGACTCAGGTAGCGCCTAAGCTATATCCGCAAGGCCGAGAGCTTGTTGAAGCGCACAGGCAAGCAGGAGATACGCTGCTGATTATCTCTGCGACCAATGAGTTTTTGATTGAGCCTGTCTGCCGCGCTCTGGGCGTCTCAGAAATAATTGGGGTGCAACTAGAGCGTAGCAAGCCTGACAATACTGATAATGCAAATAATGCTAACAGCAACTTCACAGGCAAGCATATCGGTACACCAAGCTTTGGCGCGGGCAAGCAAGTGAGGCTTGAGCAGTGGCTTGATAATCAAGGCCGCGAGTTAAGTGACTATGGGCGCAGCTACTTTTATAGCGACTCGATTAACGATGCGCCTCTGCTTGAGACCGTCACCGATGCGATCACCGTCAATCCTGATGATAAATTAAAAGCACTGGCGCAGACGCGGGGCTGGCAGGTATTGAATTTTGAATAGGTTGGAGAGGTAATCAAATAGCGTTTTAATTACACTGCAATAGATTTTGATAAGGTGCCAAATAGTGCCAATTAGTATAAGATAAAGCTATTCATCTCTATCCTTATCTTAGTAGAAGCGTTTTCTTATGCAACTCTCTAATCTCGAGCACCTGCCTAATTATCATATCACCGAGCGACTCGATGTAGTCTACGGCAGCACAGTACGCTCCAAGCATGTGGGCAAAGATCTCTTTGCCAGCTTCAAAAACCTCATAGGCGGAGAGCTGACCGCCTATACCGAGCTACTTGAAGAGTCGCGGCAAGAAGCGATAGAGCGGATGGTGGTCAAGGCGCAGGCTCTAGGGGCAGACGCTATCGTCGGTATTCGCTTTTCGACATCCAGTATCGCGCAGGGTGCGTCCGAGCTATTCGTCTATGGAACAGCCGTTAAAGCTGAGCCTATTCAAGCTTATAATAGCGATACTAATACCGCCCACATTCAGCCGCCGCCATTAGGATAAGCACGTGGTTGGTGCGCGCTAAAGGAGGCGGTAGTGTTGGATATCATCTTAGACTTTATAAAAAATAATGCAGTATTTATTATCTTATTTGCGGTGGGTTGGTTCTTCGGCCGTCGTCATGAGCGTGCACATCTAAAAGAATTGGCCCAGTCTGAAAAGGTATTGGGTCACATCATCGTCTCAAGCGAGCGCTTTTATCGACCTGAGCTGGCGGATCATACCCACGGCGAGCTAGTCATTGGCAGCGTCGTCATCGCCCAAGATTACTTTAAGATGATTGTCGCCGCACTCTTTAATCTACTGGGTAGAAACCTGACGACTTATGAGACCTTGCTAGACCGCGCCCGCCGCGAAGCATTAGTGCGAATGAAGCTGCAAGCGCAGTATCAAGGCTATAATCAAATCTACGGCGTGCGCCTTGAAGTGACTAGTATTAACCAAGCTGGTAGTATGGTCGAAGCGATCGCTTATGGTACAGCTGTCTATACAGTGAACAATCCCAAAGTGCCACCACCATTACCCAGTACAGCGGTGGGCTCACCTGCAGTCACCACTTATGAGCGACTTGATAACGGTCTAAATCAGCCTTCCTTTAAGCTTAGATAGTAATATCAGCTACCTAATATTGTGAGCATCTTCTTTTAGCTTTTCGATATCATACAAAAAGGTGCGATTTTTTAGGACTGCGACGAACACCACGCCGCCTATGGTATTGCCCAACAATACAATTAGCAAAAATTCTAAGTAAGTCATCACATCGACGCCATGACCGTAGATCAGCGCCGAAAATATCTCAATATTGCCTACAATACTGTGGTGCAACCCTAAAAAACCAATACTACCGGTAATGAGGGTCACCAAAATGATACGGCTAATTGTATCGCGTGATGACGTCACGAGCCATGCGGCAACCCCCATGAGCCAACCAGCCATTATGGCGCTGCCAAGCATTACCCACCATTTAAAGTCCAAAACATGCTGCGCGTAGTGGTCAATTTGCTCCGTTCGGTACAATCCCATTTGTAGCCCCAAACCAATAATCACTAGCGCAAATAAACACCCTCCTACCAGATTGCCCGCGATAACGATGCCCCAAAGCCTAAGCAGCTTACTGACGGGTTCGATTTTATTGAGTACCGGTAAGCTAAGCAGGGAAGTTTGCTCAGTGAACAGTAAAGATTGCCCGATAACGACGACGATAAAGCCAATGGGATATAGTAAGGAGGCTAAGACCAAGGCGTAGTGATTGTCCTGAACACTAAAAATATCACTTAATAGCGCGTAGGCGGTAAAGATGACAAATAGGCTAATGCCAATCTCAATCCCTGCGGTAAAGGCGCTGGTAAATAATGAGCCAAGCGAGCGATTAAAGGTTTCTTTGGCATCAAAGACTTGCTCGACCAAGATACTGGCGTAGCTTTTGGGTTTGCTTAGATTGTCATCCTCTGCGACCTTTTTAATGGTTTCTTTATCTTCCTCGCTTAACTTATCCGAGAAGTCTTCGTCTTTGAGCTGTAGGGTAGTCTCTGACTGTGGTTTATTAGAATTATCGTCCGGGCTTAGGTGTGAATCAGGGTCTGGGTGAGTTGGCGTAGGACGATTGTCTTGGGTCACGGTAGGCTCGCTGTTTATTTCTAATGCATCTTGCTTGATATCATAGGGTATTTGTTTTTTTTGGCCTATTGAGTTTTGACAGGATTGCTGTTATTAATTGTTTAATAAGGCGCTTTATACATCTCAAGTTTGTAGAGTTCAACGCTTCAAAGGCATCATGCTAATGCTAACAAACTATACCACTTGGCAGATTGAGAGGGCCGTGACTGCCAGCCTCGTAGAGCTTGGCTTGTTTAGTGATAAGCAGATCATAGCCTATGCTCATTGGCTGCTTAATCACGGTTATTATGATGATGACTTGCTAGATATCATCGACAATGACCCTTTGTACCCCTTTCCCAGTAGCAAGCAAACCTCATTTCGAGACGCCAGGAGAAAGTTAGGTTTTCCTACTGTTTCAAGTGGATAAGCTAAATGGGTTTATTCATATTTCATTATTAATTGTTATGCCATCGAGCCTAATGATTATGATGCTTTAGACTTTAGTAAAATTAGTGCGTATGACCACTTTGAATCGTTTTTAAATGAAGGTAGCTATTTACAAGATATAAGTGATATTAAAAATCTGCTTTATTGTTTAGATGATGCTTGCGGTAATGTAGATTTAAGGTTTATAGCTAAAGGCTATAACGACCCTGATACTATCTTGACAATGCAAAGGCAGTTTTTCCAATTATGCCAACATTGGCTGATTAGAAACCACCACAAAATAGAAGCGATTTTCGCTAGTCTGTTCGACTAAATTAGCTTGCTAGCTAACAAAATCTGCCCATCTACGTTAAAATCAACTTATCTAATACTTTGTCCCCATTTTTTCATCATTTCAATTGATAAGACAGCGAACTATGAGCCAAACAAACAGCCAAACCAACCTTACCCAATCTATCCAAGCCGCTCTAAGCCAGTTGGAGAACGCCTATAACCCTAGCGAAACCGAGCAAGGCATGTACCAAGGCTGGGAAGAAAAAGGCTATTTCCAGCCCAAATTTGACAGTGATAAGTCGTTCTCTATTGCCTTACCACCACCGAACGTCACCGGCAGCCTGCACATGGGTCACGGCTTTAACAACGCCATTATGGATGCGCTGACCCGCTATCACCGTATGCAAGGTGACAATACCCTGTGGCAGCCAGGTACTGACCACGCTGGTATCGCCACGCAAATGGTCGTCGAGCGCCGCCTAGAGGCTGAAGGTATCAAGCGCCGTGACATGAGCCGCGAAGACTTCGTGGACAAAGTCTGGGAGTGGAAAGAAGAGTCAGGCGACAATATCACCCGTCAGATTCGCCGTCTAGGGTCATCGGTCGACTGGTCACGTGAGCGCTTCACCATGGATGATGGCTTATCGAACGCCGTCAAAGAAGTGTTTGTCCGACTCTATAACGATGGTCTCATCTACCGTGGTAAGCGTTTGGTCAACTGGGACCCCAAGTTTCAAACCGCGCTGTCTGACTTAGAGGTCGAGAATAAAGACGAAAAAGGCTCGCTGTGGCATTTCCGTTATCACTTTACCGATAAGACCGTTAAGACCCAAGACGGCAAAGACTATCTCGTCGTTGCCACCACACGTCCTGAGACTTTACTGGGTGATACCGCCGTCGCCGTCAATCCTAAAGACGAGCGTTATGCGCATCTAGTGGGTAAGACCATCACTTTGCCAATCACCGGCCGAGAAGTGCCTATCGTCGCTGATGACTATGTCGAGAGTGACTTTGGTACGGGTTGCGTGAAGATTACCCCTGCCCATGACTTTAATGACTATGAGCTGGGCCGCCGTCACGACTTGCCACTGATCAACATCCTCGACGCCCACGCGCATATCCTCCCTGAGATGGAAGTTTACCCTGACTTGCAAACTCGTGAGCCAAAGCTTGAGACGACGCCAGAAGGCTATGCCGGTGTTGAGCGCTTTGCCGCGCGTAAGCAGCTGGTCGAGCAGGCTAAGACCGAGGGCTGGTTAGAAGATATCGAAGACTACGCCCTTAAAGCCCCGCGTGCCGAGCGTGGCAATACCATCGTCGAGCCGTGGCTTACTGATCAGTGGTATGTCGCCACCGAAAAACTCGCCAAACCTGCGATTGAAGCGGTCGAAGATGGTCGTATTGAGTTTGTCCCTGCCCAGTACAAAAACGAATACATGGCCTGGATGCGCAACATCCAAGACTGGTGTATCTCCCGTCAGCTTTGGTGGGGGCATCGTATCCCTGCTTGGTATGACGAAGAGGGTAATATCTACGTCGCCCGTGATGAAGCTGAAGTGCGAAGTAAGTACAACCTCGCTGACGATATTAGCCTGCGCCAAGATGATGATGTCCTCGATACGTGGTTTAGTTCGGGACTGTGGACGTTCAGTACCCTTGGCTGGGCGGATGAGTCTGATGATGCTCGGGTATTAAAGACTTTCCACCCCACTAGCGTGTTAGTCACTGGCTTTGACATCGTCTTTTTCTGGGTTGCGCGCATGATTATGCTGACCATGCACTTCATCAAAGACGAAGATGGTACGCCGCAAGTTCCGTTCAGAACGGTATACGTCCATGGCCTCGTGCGCGATGGTAACGGACAAAAGATGTCCAAGTCTAAGGGTAATGTGCTCGATCCTATCGATCTTATCGACGGTATCGACCTTGAGTCACTGGTCGATAAGCGCACCAGCAATATGATGAACCCGAAAGATGCGAGTAAAATTGAGAAGCAAACTCGCAAAGAGTTCCCAGAAGGCATTGCTGCTTTCGGTACTGACGCGCTGCGCTTTACCTTTACCTCTTTAGCCAGTACGGGCCGCGATATCAATTTTGATTTGAAGCGTGTTGAGGGCTATCGCAACTTCTGTAATAAGATTTGGAACGCCAGTCGTTTCGTGCTCATGAACTGTGTCGATAGCGAAGGCAATGCCTTAGCTATCGATCAAACGGCCAACGCTGATGCTTGGGAGCTGCCTGAACGCTGGATTGTCAGCCGTCTAAACTCAACCATCGCTAATATCGATCAGCATTTTGCCCAATATCGCATGGATATGGTCAGTAAAGATATCTATGAGTTTATCTGGAATGAGTACTGTGATTGGTACGTTGAGCTTGCCAAAGCCAGCCTCAATGATGACTCAGTCTCTGACGAGCGCAAGGCGCAAATTCGCTACGTGCTCCTGCATGTGCTTGAGACCGCGCTGCGCTTTACCCACCCTATCATGCCATTTATCACCGAGCAGATTTGGCAGACCATCGCGCCGCTATTGGGTCGTAAAGATACCAATAGCATCGTCGTCGCTAAGTTCCCCCAAGTCGATGAGTCGCAGATTAACGCGCAAATTGAGGCTGACATGACATGGTTACAAGAGCTGATCGCTGGCGTGCGCAACATTCGTGGTGAGATGAAGCTCGGTAACGCCGTACGCTTGCCTGTGCTGCTTGAGAACATCACTAGCGAGCAAGTTGAGCGTCTATCCCGCATCGAAAACCAGTTTAAAGCCTTGGCCAAAGTCGAAAGTCTGACTATCTTAAAAGACGGCGATGACGTGCCACTATCATCATCAAGCATGGTCGGTCAACTGCGTGTCCTCGTACCGATGAAAGGTCTTATCGATCCTACTGCTGAGCTGACTCGCTTGGGTAAAGCTCATGAAAAGCTACAAAAGCAAGCAGAAGGTATCGCACGTAAGCTTGATAATGAGAACTTCGTCAGTAAAGCGCCTGCGGAAGTGGTGGATGCTGAAAAGGCGAAATTGGCGGAGCTAGAAGGTCAGCTGAAAGTGATGACTGAGCAGATGGCGCAGTTGAAGGCATTGTAAGCTTCTAGCCTAAATCAGAGTGCAGTAGAATTAACTATTGTTTATTAACCCGATATTAAGTAACCTAGTTGCTGGATATTGGGTTATTTTTTGGCCTAAAAAAACTCATCTAGATAGTTAGTTCAAAATTGGCCTTAAATGATTGGTTAGATTAAACGACAAGTATAAGAAGGAAGGCCACTGTCCGTGCTTAACGTACTCATTAAAAATGTGGTTTCACTATGTTAACGGTCTTGCCGTTTTTGGTACTCGCGGGTGGCTTCTTTTATATCAACCGTCATGAACCTACTGACACCCATACTATCGCTGCCACGGTATTTGTAGGGGTATATCTCCTCGCCTATATCTTCTTTATAGCCCCAGAGTCCATACCGTCGCATCGCTATATTAATAGAGCGTTAATCCTTCTGCCTTTCGTCTCGTATGGCGCTGTCTTGTTTCCTGAAGTGAATACTTCGATGCCTGTCTCTGGAACGAGGGGGTTTGGTTGGTTGGGATTGGTTGTGGCGGCGGGGTTATTGATTGGGTTGAATGTTTTTTTGGTGTAGAATAAATTAGTTAAATGTTGAGGCTGATTTAAGATGAGAAGTGAGAAAATGAAAAATTTTGGAAGGCTGGTTTTATGAGGGAGAGTATTCTAAGTCTGACAAACTCTTTATTAAAAAATTTTAAGTCAGGTGATGAACTATGCCAAACTGACTTGATTCTAGAAGACTGGAGTATATATCATACTTATTCTAGTTTTATTGAGGTCGAAGATTTAGATTTAGAAGATTTAGCGTATAAATTAGTTGACTCAGGGGTTTCTACATGTGCCGTTCATAAAAATAAAAATACTTGGGTAAAATACCAAAATGAAACAATTAAAGCAAAGACTGAATTTAATATAGGAGAGTTTCTAAATAGGGCTGAAGTCCAGTTAACTTATAATGATAAAAGTATAATATCTGACATTGAAAATTTTGCTTTGGAGTCATGGTATCAAAGCGTCCAATTTGCGTTAAGTGAAATTAAATTGTGTTCTGATGAATATTTGGCTGAATATATTAGAGCGGATTTAGGAGTGATTACAGCTACTGTAGAGACATCTAGTATCAATCTTGCATTATACCCCCAAATTAAACTTTATAAAAATGGAGTGGTTACGATTGCCTTTAGGCATATATCACCTAAGCTTAGTTTGCATTATTCTGACTTTATCCAAGACCATTTAAATCTTGCTTTATTCAATTTGAGCAATGTTAAGGTCAATTTAGGAATAGCCAAATTAGCTCCTGTCGCTTACCATCAGCATGTATTAAAAGCATTACCAGTATTCAAAAGATATCGGTTAAAAAAAATAGCACAGAGACATATGCAAATAGCTAATCAGAAGTCAGAAACTATTCAAGTGGGTGATTTCTCTTTTAGTATGCTCAATTTTACACGTGGTGGTGACTGTGAAAAACTATCTACACTGGCACAAACTATTTTTAGCATATTAGCTTATCTCTCCAGTACACAAAGGCAAGTTTATACGCATATTGTATATAGTCAAAAGAAGGTTAATTCAGTAGGCAATTTCTGGTCAGGTAGACCTTACGTATTTATTACCAGCTTTGAAAATCAGCAGTATTCCTCAGAGTTAAACTTACTGCACTTTAAGGATTCATTTAATTGTATATTGGGTAGAACCTACCCTGTTATTAATATTCCACAAATTAATTATGCGAATAGGGATTACCGATATTTTGATGATTATTCAATATTAATATCAGACGCCTCAATTCTATACGTTTGGTCTAAAAAAGGCGTCGAGAACCAACAAGAATGGCAGGATATTAATATTGGATACTTAATCTATGAACAACATATGGTTAATGAACTTGCTGAGTATGGTTATATGATTCATAGAATGTTGCTAAATAAAATCAAGATATCAGATGACTTAGAAAAAATAAATAATTTAAGGCTACAAGTATTAGAATTTAGATCTAATATCACTGACTTGTTAAGATATGGTGAGTTGAGAGAGGTGCTCGAAGATAGCTTAAATAAGTTCAATACGCCACAACTTTATCAGCAGATTGAAAAAAGCTTAGTAATTAAGAAAGATATCTTACTCCAAAGGTATAATGAAAAAAAGCAAACTGCTGGTATGTTATTAACTATACTATTCGGCATTCTAACTTCGATGAGTCTCTCTAAAGTATTTATAGAACCGTTGTGGGATTTAGCTAAGTTGCCAATAAGTCAAGATGAAAATTTGCAGTTAATTTACTATAACTCTGTGTCTTTTATTTTAGTTATATTCTTCATTATCTTAATACTGCGTTTGAGTGATAGAAAATAACAAGCTAAGTTATCCTTGGATGAAAAAGAAAACTAAATAGAGCCAATGTTTATGAACCAGCTAACCATAGGTCAGCGTACACCCCTAAAAAAAGTCAACATAGACGAAAACGCACTTATTAATGTCAAGTTCACCCGTCAAAGCCTGATAGAAATAGATATCAGCTGCTTCGCATTAGATGCAGCAGGTAAACTAATTAACGACGATTATATGGTGTTCTATAATCAGCCTGTATCACCTTGTCAGCAAATCAATCTCACCCATTATGACGCTCAGCCTAGCGCAAGTAAAAGCGTCCAAGCAGAGTTTGAAATTAACCTATCCAAACTACCCATTAATATTGATAGTCTATTCTTTGTATTATCTGCCGACTCGCCGCTTAAGCAAGTACAGTCGTTAGAAATAGCTCTATGCCAGCAGTCACCGAAAGCGCAGGCTGTTTATCAATCAGCAGATTTTGCTGACTTACAAGCCAGTATGCTGCTGCAGCTGTATCGCAAGAATGGTGTTTGGCGAGTAGCGAACGTAGGGCAGGGATTCAACGGTGGCTTGGCAGCGGTGGTTCAACATTTCGGTGGGGATGTGGGAGAAGAAGAAACAAAAGCAGCTGGTGCTCCTAGTGTAGATAAACCCAAAGTTTCGCTAGAAAAGGTGATGCTAGAGAAAGCACCTAAGCTAGTTAACCTTGCCAAAAAAGCGACTGTATCTCTAGAGAAGCGCCAATTGCAAAGTTTAACAGCAAAGGTGGCCTTAGTATTAGACGCTACAGGCTCTATGAATCGGCAATATAAGCAAGGCCGGGTGCAAGAAGTGGTCAATCGACTTCTGCCTTTGGCTGTCAGCTTTGATGATGACCAAGCAATAGACTGCTGGGCATTCGGTGAGCATCCGCTATATCTGGGTGAGGTCGGTCTGAATAACTTTGATGACTTTATTAATACTGCCGAAGGTGGTTGGCGGGATTGGACATTAGGCGCGCGGACAAATAATGAAGCGGGCGTGATGGAGATGGTCACCAAGTTTTATATCGCTCAAGGGTTAGACGTTCCCGCCTATATTCTATTCATTAGTGATGGTGGCGTTCGAGACAGCAAAGGCATCAGTAAGATTATGGCACAAGCGGCTAAGCTACCGATGTTTTGGCAGTTCGTCGGTCTCGGCGGTAAGAATTACGGTATATTGGAGAGCCTTGATGATATGGAAGGTCGCGTCATTGATAACTGTAATTTCTTTGAGTTAGATGACTTAAATGACATTAGTGAAGAAGACTTATATGAGAAGATGCTAGAGGAGTTTCCGGGTTGGCTTACAGAAGCTTGGCAGATAGGGATCATTAGCTCTTAATTGAATGGATTCAATAAAATGACCCCAAAACTCAAAGCTCTAACCCTAACCGCCATCCTGCTCAGCCTAGCAAGCTGCGTCACGACCGCTGCGCCATCAGATACTTTAACAGATGCCGAACTCATAAAGATTGCCGAGACGCATGACGGTGACTATAGCCAAGACAAACGTGTGATTGGCACTCATAATGGCAATAGCGTCATTGAAGAGTTTCACTGCTCAGACCTTTGCCCAGAGAACACCACACGAATTGTGCATTACGAAGTGCCGGAGCAAGCCACTTGTGAGAGTATCGGCGGCGTCACCAAGTCGATTTTAGTACCCATCGCCATTACCGTGATGCCGCGAGAGTATTGCTTTCCCAAAGTGATTGCCCCGTATTGGCACAGTGCAGAGTAATAACAGGTGCTATTATCAGATTACAACTCAGCCTTAGCCTTTAGAATTCAATTTTTAATTGGCCTAGGACAAAAAACCGCTATCAGTCATGCTGAGGGCGGTTTTTTTATGCCCGTTGAATGAGCGTTTTGATTGTCAATTACCCATCAATCTTCTGCCAAATAAGGCAATTCAAGGCGTCCACGAATTTGCTAAACATACTGTCTTGTACTTACCGACTATATCCTGCATGATAAGTATTCTTATTTACTCTAATTGAAAACGTGGAGTGATTTATGAGCTCGCCGCAGCACTCTGAGCAGCCGCATACTGGTAATGTTAAGCAATCCCGCCACTCAGTCGTTCGTTGGGTGTTTTTGCTGTTAGGCAGTATATTTTTTGCTCTAGGGATTATCGGGGTCGTACTACCGGTACTACCGACGACACCGTTTATTTTATTGGCAGCAGGGTGCTGGGCAAGGGGATCAAAGCGATTTTATCATTGGCTTATCAATCATAAGTACTTCGGCAAGATTGTGCGCGATTGGGAAGCGCGGCGTGCAGTGCCGCGTTACGCCAAGTGGCTAGCCTGTATTATGATGGGATTGTCGGTGGCGATGCTGTTTTATCGTCTGCCCGATAGCAAGCTGTGGCTAGCATGGCTGACGGCGGCGATATGTACAGGGGTAGGTGTCTATTTATGGCGTCTGCCGGATGCTTAAATGCTTATATATAGGCAGTCTAATTAAAAAGGTGTTGTTAACGGGTTAAATAAACTGATTAATGAATACATTAATTAACCCACCACCGATGATCAGCCAGACAAACATAATAGCGCCAAGAAGTAATGGTTTAATACCAGCTTGTTTAACAGCGCTTAAATGGGTGGTCAAACCAAGCGCAAACATCGCCATAGTCAGTAGCATGTCATCGGCTTTTACCATGGTACGAATGAAGGGCTCGGACATATCTAGGACAGTGTGCAGCACGACGATAAGAATGAAGATAAAGGCAAACCACGGCACTTTGACCTCAGTAAGCCGCCTCATAAGCGCACTTTTACCAGACACTGGGACTGAATTGTTCGTCATATTAGTCGTATTAGAACGGGGTGACGGTTTGGTGGTTAGTAGAAATGACAATATTAGTAAAAACGGCGCGAGCATCATTACTCGAATCATCTTAGTCACTACCGCAGTGTTGCCCACCTCAGTATTAATGGCATTGCCCGCGACCACCACCTGAGCGACTTCATGCACGCTCGATCCTGTATAAATACCGTACTGCTGCGCTGAAAGCCACGGCTGTAGCCAACCCAGATGATAAAAGACAGGGTAGAGCAGCATCGCCAGCGTACCAAAAACGACAACGGTAGCGACGGCGATAGTGACCTTGTGCGCCTCAGCCTTAATTACTGGCTCCGCAGCAATCACTGCAGCAGCGCCGCAAATACTCGCGCCTGAGCCAATGAGTAAGGTGGTCTGACGGTCGACTTTAAGCCAGCGTGTCCCGAGCCAATAAGTGAGGATAAAGGTAGAGCTAAGCACCGCCGCATCTATCATGATCGCGGGCATGCCAACGCTTGCGACTTGGGTCAAGGTCAGCTTAAAACCGTAGAGCATAATAGCAAGGCGCAGTAGCTGACCTTTGGCAAAGCTAACACCACCTACGAGCTTTGGGGCAAAGCGGGGATAAATAGTATTGCCCAAAACCATGCCAATAATGATAGCGAGCGTTAAGGCGCTCAGTCCGACCACGCGGCCTTGACTTAAGATATCAATTTGGGTGTTAAGCCAAATACTAATAATGCTACCGACCAAAACCAAGCCTAGCCCGAATAGGTGACAGCGGCGCGGTATGTAGCTGCTTAGTGTGGTTTTGAAGGCAGAGAGCATAAGATTGACTCACTCATGACATTATATGGGGCTGGAATAACAATATGCATAAGTAGTATATCTAATGGACTCTTATTTGAATAACAGATTAATCCGTTATAATCTATCGATTATATCGATAAGTAGGCGACACTTTAGCCAGTAAGTCGCTAACACTATGCTGAAATTAGGGATAAGCGCATGTCATTACCGAAGATGACCCTCAAGCAGTTGGCGATATTTGTCAGTGTCTTTGAGACGGGTAGTACCAGTGGCGCAAGTGAAGTGCTGCATCTGTCGCAGTCGGCGGTGAGTAGTGCTTTAACTCAGCTTGAGTCGCGCTTAAATATGCCGCTGTTTGAGCGGGTGGGGCGCAGATTAGAGGTGCATCCTTATGCCGAGCAGCTTTATGCGCAGGCGCAAGCAATATTGAGCCAAGTTCATAGCTTGGAGCAATACCATGAGCATCAGGCAGGGCAGATTAGGATTGGCGCTAGTACCACGATTGGCAATTATGTATTACCGAGTATTATCGCTAAGCTATCTGCCGCGCAGCAGGGTGCGGATATTGATGTGCACATTGCCAACACTCGCGAGGTTATCGCAGAGGTTGAGCAGCTTCGAGTCGATATTGCTTTAGTTGAGGCGACCCCTCATCCAAGTAATGTCAAAGTGCTTACCCAGCAGATATGGCGAACGGACAAGCTCGTGGTATTCGCCAAGCGTGATAGTCGTTGGCTTAGTCCGTTTGCAGCTGATTTGGCAGCTGTAACAACGAAGCCCCAAGGCCCGTTAATACAGGGAGAAGATAACCTAAGGATGGGCTACTCACTCAGTACCGAGCAGCTGGCAGGTCTACCGTTTATTGTCAGAGAAGCGGGGTCTGGTACTCGGCAAATTATCGATGAGAAGCTATTGCAGCATCTGCCAGGGGTGCGCGTCACTATGGAGATTGCTCAATCAGAGGCCATTAAGCGTATGGTCAGCGCTGATATTGGTGTGGGCTGCCTCTCGCAGCATGTGATTGAGTCAGAGCTGGCAAGTGGTGAGCTAGTGCAGATCACAGTAGATGGTCTTGACTTGTCGCGGCAGTGGTGGCTAGTCTGGCATAACAGCTGCCATCAAAGTAGACTTTGGCAGCAATTTATCCAGATGATCGCTACCTAAAATTTTACTGACTTAGAGTTGTTACTGACTTAGACCTTAGTAATGAGCAGTGACAGGCTACCGCTAGCGCAGCTATAAGTGACGCACTAGCAGTATGCCTCTAAACTACAAAGCTAATCTTAGCTCTGAGTGTCTTGTTCAATAACAGATTGGCTATTTGACCGGTTTATCTAATTTCACCACCAAGATATCACATGGCACGTTAGGCATAATATTGTCAGCGGTAGCGCCATTGATCCAAGCGGAGAGTCCGTGACGTTCATGGCGACCGATGATGAGTAGGTCAACGTCATTCTTATGTGAGTAGTTAATGATACCCTCACTGTTTGAGATGGCAGTAGTGACCTCTGATGTCTCTGCATCAAGACCATTCCGCGTCAAAAACTTCGCCATATCTTCTCTAGCATTTTGACAGCGCACATCGTCTACTTCGTCGTACAAGCTAGAGGCGGGCACTAATTCATAACCAAAGCCGACCATTGTATCTTTGACAATATGCAGTACTGACAGATGAGCATTCTCTTGCATAGAGACAATGCGTTTGGCTTTTTGGGCGACGATATCGGCATCGGTACGCAGATCAGTTACCAGTAAAATATGTTGATAGCTCATAGTAGTACTTCCTATATAGAAGTTAAGATAGGGCCAACTAAAAGAAGAGGTCAAAGCTAAATCTAGCACTCATCTACTAAATAGCAAATGATGATCGTAAAGTATTGATAACGACCTTAGTAGCCTGTAATTAATATCTTAGCACTGCCTACGCGCCCATGCTACCGCAATTACAAAGTCTTGAATTCAAAAAATTAACTGAGACGTCTAAAAGTATAAAGTTCGCTATAAGTTGGCAATACTATTAATTAATTAAAAATAAAGCTTGCATTACGGTCATCATCTACCTATACTGGGCTCCTGCTTAAGAGAAGTTCTGCACCAAATCATTACCTCGTAGTATTAGTTATAATCCTTCGTTTTAAGATTTACCGTTCAGTTGCTATTCCCAAGCGTTATCGGCCAAGGGCCATCATTGTTAAAACTAGGATTATATTATGTCTAACGAAACTCAAAAAGGTACTGTAAAGTGGTTCAACGAAGCTAAAGGCTTTGGTTTTATTGCTCCAGAAAACGGTCCAGACGTTTTTGCTCATTACAGCGAAATCGCTAGCTCAGGCTTCAAAACTTTGGCTGAAGGCCAAGAAGTTGAGTTCACCGTAACTCAGGGCGCTAAAGGCCCACAAGCACACGGTATTACTGCTATCTAATTTATAGCCTAGCTATATAAAGATACAAAAAACGAGCCAATTGGCTCGTTTTTTTTGCTTCAGTTTTCGGTAATGCTCATAAGGTGTTATACTTGCCAAGCTTAAAATAGGGTCTCTTGATAATCATGGATTCTGTTTTAATGTAGCATCATTTATTAATAAACTCGCATTTATTAACGAATTGGCTATAGTTAAAGCACGGCAAAACCGATACAGTGCGATTGGGTATTTTTACTATCTTGACAAACTATGCTACAGGTTAAATCGATAGCTTTAAAAGCTCTCCCAGTTGCAAGATTAGGCAATGTATCTATTATATTTTATATATTATTAATCTAACTATAACTTCATCAGTGAGTTTGAGGTCATCGCTTGACTTCACGGTTAGCAGTCTCCATTTAGTCACCCTAGGCATCTGCGTCATTGTCATCCAGTTACAATCCAGACTACCCAACTCAACTTTATATGAGCCATTATTATTAATGGGTACTGCTCAACGGCATATCTTGGTCTGATGCTTATCTCAACACCCTCTTAAGGCCAGTATTGACCCACTATTGATGTATCATGATGTGGATGCGCTCTTTTAGCTCTTTGTAAGTAAGCGAACCTTACACCCTAAGATGAGCGGATGCATATTTTGCAATTTTCAAGGATATTTATGACTGACACTGTGACAACCCCTGATCTTACGCTTCATCCTGAGTTTCGACTTATCGAGCACCGCCATATTGATGCCCTGTCGCTTGATGTATTGATCAGTCAACACGCTAAGACTGGCGCCATGCACTACCACCTTGCCCATCCCAGTGATGAAAATGCCTTTTTAGTCGGCTTTCGTACCCAGCCTATGGACTCCAAAGGTGAGGCGCATATTCTAGAGCATGTGGCGCTATGTGGGTCTGCTAAGTATCCTGTCCGTGATCCTTTCTTTTCGATGATCAAGCGCTCCTTAAATACTTTTATGAATGCCATGACCGCGGCAGACTGGACGGCATATCCCTTTGCCACGCAGAATAAGAATGATTATTTCAACTTATTATCGGTGTATTTAGACGCTTCGTTTTTCCCCAATATTCATCCCTTAGATTTCGCCCAAGAAGGTATCCGTGTTGAGCTAGATGAGCAGGATAAGCCGCAGTTCAAGGGCATTGTCTTTAATGAGATGAAAGGTGCTATGAGTGGCGAAGTGGATCAGTTGTATCATTCGGTGGCTCACCATCTGTTTCCAACCACCACTTATCACTATAACTCAGGTGGTGACCCTGCTGATATTCCAGACCTTACGCACAATGAGTTGGTCGAGTTT
This sequence comes from Psychrobacter pygoscelis, assembly GCF_004335015.1. Taxonomy (GTDB): domain Bacteria; phylum Pseudomonadota; class Gammaproteobacteria; order Pseudomonadales; family Moraxellaceae; genus Psychrobacter; species Psychrobacter pygoscelis. The sequence goes on along the minus strand of NZ_RQRU01000001.1, from coordinate 1,002,207 downwards.
CACCGCAGCCATTACCATCCGTCAAACAGTGTCATTATGAGCTTTGGTAATATTCCGGTGGCCGAGACCCAAGCCAAGCTACACAATGATGCATTGGTACAGTTTGAGACTGGCAAGAAACATGTCTCGCGCCCTGAGCAGCGCTTGAGTGCGCCTATTCAAGCTACTGAGACGTATACGGCTGATGAAGCAGGTCCTGCTAAGACCCATCATGTGGTCGCTTGGTTATTGCCTGCGATTACTGATCCAAAGCAGCGCCTGGCACTGCGATTATTAGAGGGAGTGTTGATTGAGCATGCAGGGTCGCCACTGCGCGCCTATCTTGACTCGCATGAGCTTGGCACTGCACCAAGCCCACTTCTTGGTCTCGATGACAGTCATTTTGAGATGGTATTTTATACTGGACTTCGCGGTTCTGAGCCTGAACATGCTGAGGCAGTAGAGCAGGGGATTTTAGCGCTACTGAGCAAGGTCGTCGAACAGGAGATTAGTAGCGAAACTATCGAGACGATTTTGCATCAGATTGAGATCGATCAGCGTCATATCGGTGGCGATAGCATTCCTTATGGTCTCAATCTTATGTTAGAAGGCTTTAGTACTGCTATCCATGATGGCAACCCTATTGATATTTGGGAAGTCGATGAGCATCTGGCTTGGCTACGTGAGCAGATTAAAGACCCAAGTTGGCTACCAGAGCTGATCAAAACGCATCTTATCGACAATCCACACCGCGTCCGTGTGACACTGGTTCCGGATATTGAAAAGGCGAGCAAAATAGCCGCCGCTGAGCAGACGCGCCTTGATACTATCGCGGCTGAAATGACCGCAGATGATAAAGCTATCTTGCGTCAGCAAGCCTTAGATTTAGCTGCGCGTCAGAGTGCTGTCGATGATCTTAGTTTATTGCCTAAAGTGGGTCTTGAAGACATTCCAGAGTCGGTCAGTTTTATCCATGGGCAGCAAAAGGATATTACCTTAGAGGGGCGACAGGCCAAGCTATTTGAGTATGAAGCAGGGACCAATGGCTTGTACTACTATCAAGTGATTATGCCGCTTGAAAGTCAAGTACTAGGCGATGCAGAGTCAGCAGACGATATTATTAATCATCCACTCTTGCCTTTATATTTAGGACTGCTGTCTGAGCTGGGTACAGAGACAATGGACGCGCGTGAGATGCAGGCCCTTCAAGCTGCCCACTCATCGGGCGTAACTGCGCGAATTAGCCAACGCACCAGTATTCATGATCGTAATAAGATCGCCAGCTACTTTGTTATGGCAACGCGAGCGCTCAACCGTAAGGAAGAAGCTATTGGCTTGGTCAAAGAGGTACTGACTCACAGTGTCTTTGACGAGCATGCGCGTATCAAAGAGCTGCTTCAGCAAAAGCAAGCAGGATGGCAGTCGCGCTTGGCAGGGGCAGGACATGCTTATGCTATGCAAACCGCCAGCCGTGATATGAGTCGTCAAGCTCACCTTGAATACGTGCGAAGTGGTCTACCTGCACTCAATGCCCTTACGGACTTTTTGGCAAGTGCTAAAGCAGATGGCAAGCAGTGGGATAGCTTGGCTCAAGGTCTAACAGCGCTGCATCAGCGTATCGTCAACTTACCTAAACATGCGCTTATTATCTGCGAAGCAGAGCAAACTGAGCGCTTAACTAAGCTTATCACCCAAAGCTGGCAAGAGCGTCCTGCGGACGCTGCAAATCAAGGCAGTAGCCCTACAAAGATTGATACTGAAAGTACTGTGCCAAGTGAGTTTGCAGGACTGCGCTTGCAGTCGTTGGATACTGAAAAGCTAGCAAAGGCAGATAGCGAAGATATCGCTTGGCTAGTCGCGACTAATGTCTATCACAATGCGGCAGTCTATCCAGCGACGTCTGCTGACCATCCAGATACCGCGGCACTAATGGTACTGGCCCCTTATTTACGCAATGGTTATTTACACAGTGCTATTCGCGAAAAGGGTGGTGCTTATGGTGGCGGTGCAGGCTATGATGCCAACTCTTGTGCCTTTAAGTTCTTTAGCTATCGCGATCCACATTGCGGCCAGACTTTCGAGCACTTTGCTCAAAGTGTGGAGTGGTTGCTGAATGAGCCACAGACAGACGCGCAACTAGAGGAAGCCATCTTAGGGATTATCTCTGCGATGGATAAGCCAGGATCACCAGCTGGTGAAGCGGTCAAGTCGTGTTTTGCGGACTTACACAACCGCGGTGAAGCGTGGCAACAAAAGATGCGCGCTAATATCTTGGCGGTGACATTGGCTGACTTGCAGCGAGTCGCCAAGCAGTACTTACAAGAGATGCCGCACGCTCGAGCTGTCTTGGCACCTTTTGATAAAGAAGAGGTAGTGAAAGCGCTAGGCTTCACGGTTAAGCGGGTGAAAGGCTAACAATTTTACTGCTTTTGAGCTTAGTCGCTCAGTAGAAAACGCCGCTTTGAGAGATCAGAGCGGCGTTTTTGGTATCCTGTATGGTTTTTGCTATTTCGGATAGGCCTAGTAGCGCTCAATGCTTTTGTCTTTACCGATATACTCTTGATGAATCTTAAACTGATCATGACTATCATGCTGCTGGCGGTCTGAAAAGTAATGCTTCAGAGTTCGGCGTACTGCTTCAAAGGCGATATCCTCCCAAGGTATTTCAGACTCCGTAAATAATGCACACTCTAGACTTTCAGGACCAGTACCAAACTTACCTTCTTTGAGGCGCGATAGATAAAGCATATATATCTGCCCAATAGCCGGAATGTCATAGATGCAATAAAGCTGCGGGTCTAGAGCGTTGGCAGCGGCTTCTTCGATGGTCTCACGGACCGCTCCTGCAGCGATGGTCTCACCAATCTCCATAAAGCCTGCGGGCAAAGTCCAGTAACCATAGCGCGGTTCAATCGCACGTCGACACAGCAGTACTTTGTCCTCATGAACGACCAGTGCCCCACAGATAATTTTAGGATTCTCATAGTGGATATAGTCACAATTAGGGCAGACCAATCGGACATTATGATCGCCTTCAGGGATTTTACGCTCGGCCAAATGGCCACATTTTAGACAATACGACATAGTAAAGCGCCTAGAAATTAGAATGAGGTAGCAACAAAACTAAAAAGAGTAACGATTTATTATAAGCTAATAAGATAGCATAAGAGCTTAACATTGGTCTGTTGCACTATAACAATTCTAGATCTGGTTTGGCTATTGAATCGCGTTAGCTGGTTATGCCATTTAATCATACCCTTCTATAATTGATTTTTGCCATGAAAGTGTCTGGTCCGTCATGCAATAATGGGTCACATAAAGCATGTGCAAGATGATGAAGTTTGCGCTAGGCTAAAATTATCGTCAAAAGAGAACCACCCGATGTCTGATACTCTACATTCCGTTCGCTTCGATGAATTGGCAGTGGCGTTGCCCGCGCATATCTCGCACCCTCTGTTACGTCAGCTGGCAGCGCGGTTACAAGCACCGCTTTTATCACCATCATTTGATGATGCTGCCAATCAAGATGGCGTTAAAGGTAGCAGCAAAAATGACAGTATCAGTAGCGGTCAAGCTTATGAGAGTGGTGTGATGGCGCAGAGCGGGCATGCTCAGATTGACGATCATCATGCGAATCATGATATCCAGCAAAGTGCACAGATTTTAATGGCATTAAATCAGACGCCCATTGCAGATGCGTCAGTGCTAGTAGCGATTACTAATGAACAGGTACCGCGATTACTATTAACGCGGCGTGCAGGCCACCTCAATACACACGCAGGTGAAGTATCGTTTGCCGGCGGCAAGCATGAGCCTGCCGATGGCAGCAATATCGTGACCGCGCTTCGAGAAGCTTGTGAAGAGACCGCGCTGGCGCCCAATCAAGTTCAGCTCCTCGGTCAGCTGCCCGTTCAGACATCAAAAAGTGGTATGAGCGTTCGTCCTATTGTGGTCTTAGTGCCAGCGGCGATGGTGCTAGTGCCTGAGCTTGGCGAGATTGCGCGGATATTTTGGGCAGACTTTGAGACGCTGATTGATCAGCCGCTAGAAGAGTATGCGATAGATTATCCAGTGGACAAGCAGACGATGACTCTGCTGACACCCAGCTGGCGTGTGGATGGTGAGACAGTGTGGGGGCTGACAGGTCGTATTATCGCCAGTTTATTAGCGGTAGGATTCGATCGGCATATTGATTGGTACTATCGTGCTCAAGCTTAGCGTGCTTAGATTTAGAGAGCCTAGATTTAGCGTACAAGGGCTTAGGATGTCTAAGTTTAGTATGCTTTGACCCGATAGTCTGACCTGACACGCTTAAGCCGAGCGCGGCCATGTTGATAGCCGCATCGGTCAAGAGGTTGGTTAAAATGACAATGGAGCTTACTGATAGGCTAGAGTCCTGCCTGTTTAATTTAACCCTTTACTAACAGTTGTCTCTGTAAAGGTCTATAGGGGGCAACATTCAATATCTAGCATGATAATGACTGTTGGTCTGACAGTCTTAGTTCAGCAGTTGTGCTCTGGTAGTTTTGCCCCACTAGTCTTAGTCTTGCTTCAATAGGCGTTATTTACTGTCTGCTATTTGATAATAGTCGTCATGCTGCTTGAGCCACCAGTTCATATTGTCCTGACGTTTAGCGCGAAAGTCCTCTAGCTTACTTGCGATAGTGGGGCTATAGCGGCGAGCAGAGTCAAGACCAAAGAGAATGGGTACGGCACTGAGCACCCCGAAGCGTAGTTTTGACTTGGGTAGTCCTAATCCATCACCGATATCATCACCGACCAAGGTTCGAGTCACGCTAGCGTTCACTAGCTCCACAAACTGACCTCGGCGGTTGTCCTCCCCCATAATTTGACTGGGTAAGTCGTGCAGTGCTCGAGCTAACGGTTTACCCGTCTCAAAGTCGAGCTGCTGAATAGATAGATAAGTGTAAAGCCAGGCCCAGCAAGCGGTCTCATCTTCAGGTAGCCGCTGCAAGTCCACCCCTAGCCAGTAACTGGCCAATTGCCACAGGTGCAAGATACCTTGTGCTTCTTCTTCACTAATCCGGGCGCCAAGTAAGCGTAGGCCTCGCATAATCAGTAAAGAGAACTGCAAGTGCGTCGCTACCATGTCGGTCTGGTTGATTGGAATACCCCAAAAGGCGCTGTTCCAGCTACCATCTGCCCGCTGATGAGTGTTGATCTGATGCAGGCACGCTGGATTATTGTCTTGATCACCAGCCTTGATTTTCTGTGATTTAAACTGACCTTTTAGCAGCCCATGGCGCACCATAGTATGAATCTGACGCACTTTAATAGACTGTCGCCAACCCTCCGAGCCAATAGCCAATACACTAGCAGCGCCGTTTAGCTCAGGATATTCAGACACCGCTAAGATATAAGCATAAGTTCGCATCAGCCGCGGTAAGGCCTCATGAGTAAGAGCACCTGTCTGCACTAGTGGTAGAGATAGGGCAGGAATACTATAGCCCGCCATTAGAGCCACATTACGCAGTAGCCAGATCAGCATAAGAGGATAGCGGCGATAGGCGATCGCTCCAATCTCAGCAAGCTTAGGGTCGTACCAACGCGGATGCTGGCTAAATTGTTCAGCCAGTTGGCTAAATTGCGGGTGGTCTTTTAAGGATTCTGGAACTTTATCTGTCAATACGGCATGCTGTAAAGGCTTGGCAAATCGAACACCCGCTTTGACTAGGCTATCAGCCGCAAGGTCACCAATATCGTAGCCTGCTACCATCTCTTTTAGTAAGCCATCCTCAATTACAAAGTCATTAGGAAGCATAAAACGGCGAATCCGTCTTAGCACTTGTAAGTCGGTATGGTCATCAATGCTTGTGGTTCGACCATGCCGACGATAATGAATAGGGCTTGGCTCAGCGTGCGAGCTGAGCATATCGTGGTCTGCACTAGTAGCAGCGTCAAGAGAGGAGGGGTGAGTAGTCATGATTGGCGACAGCTTATAGGGTGATGGCGCTTTTGTTAAAAGCTAAATAAATTTAGGACCAGTCATACAACGACTGAATAGGTAGTGGTAAGTCATAAGGCTACTGTAGCAGACAAAGTGAAGCCTCAGCAAACTACCTCTTACAAATGCAACTTATGAATAAAAGGCGAGATATATTGTACGATATCGACAGCTTACGGCTCATTATTACGAGAAAACAAGAGATAAAGACAAGCAAAATAAGCGAATGATAATCGAGCCTAGAAGACGCGCTGATGAGATAAATACGCCAATATCCTAATTTAGGGCTCATTGCCACAGGGGCAAGGTAGCACTCGCACAAAATATTAGGGAATAATTCATTAAAGGATAAAAATAGCTAGGTTAGCAACTAAGACAGCTAACGCTAAAGTGAAACAGTCAAGGGATTCAGGCAGTTTGGTTAGCTGGCACCGCTAGTTAGCATAGTTTAGTAAAGAGACAGGCGCTTGAGCGATTCTAATTGGGCCTCATTATCGGCTATTTGTTGCCTAAGTCTACGAATTCGAGCTGGTAATGATAGGAGCCTAGCGCGCGCTTCTTTTTCTGATTTGAAGTTGAGCATCTCGCCATCACGAAGTTTAATATATTCGGTTTGGTACTGCTTTAATTGGTTTCGCGCTTCTCTGAGCTGATTGCTCAGCGCATAGTACTCTCGGCCTTGAGCGTTGATATTCTGTAATCGTTGGCTGACTTCGGCTGAGCAGACGCTGTTTAGCGGTTGACCGCGGCGACCAAGAGCAAAGGCATTATCAGCGCTACAATACTGCTTCAGCCCCTGCTGCCTACCACGCTCCCAAGCTTGATAGTCGGGAGCCACACCCGCTTTTGCACAGGCTTTTGCATGCAAGCTGAGTCTATCTGCATAGTAGCCCGCCACGCCATCGCTATAACCAATAGCTTGCCAATCTCCTACCATACATTGCTCTTTGGACAAAGTGGCACAGCTGGCCAGTATTAGGGCGCTGCCTACTAGCGGTAAAGTTAGTACCGTCAGCCTTGATAGTCGCATGGGCTTATCCTTTGCACTGTTTGAGAGTGTCTCATGGCTTAACAGTGCCCCAACTTTAGGTGTATTTAGGGGCGCTATTAAGGGTCATGGACGGCTTATTGTTAATCTACAACCGGTCAATCTATCTAAGGCGTGGGGCAAATAGTATCGTCTTATGTAGAGGGCTGCGTTAAATCAACGGCAGTACCATCGGTAGTGTCTTTTAAGGTTGTTTTTAGCATTAGATAACCTGCGATACCTGAGACGATAGAGCCCATGATAATGCCGAGACGCTCATCAAATAACGGACTACCACCACCGAAGGCAAGACCTCCGATAAATAGACTCATGGTAAAGCCCACACCGCATAGCAATGCCGCGCCATAAATCTGCTTAAAGTCCATACCCGCTGGCATCTTACAAGCACCAAGCTTGATAAGCAGCCAACAAGTGAGCATCACGCCCACTTGTTTACCAATAAATAGTCCGGCAGCGATACCCAAAGGCACTGAATGGAATAACTCAGAGAGTCCAGCTCCCTCTAAGGAGATACCGGCATTGGCAAAAGCAAAGATGGGCAATACACCAAAAGCGACAGTATTGTGTAGGTCCTCTTCTAGCTCTTCGAGCGGCGAGTGCTCTGGATCAGTTTTATCCAATAATGGAATAAATAGTGCCAAAACCACACCTGCCAATGTGGCATGAATCCCTGATTTAAGTACGGCAACCCACATGATAACGCCAATTAGTAGATAAGGGGTGATATTGGTCACATTGCGGCGATTCAATAAAAACAGTAAAGGCAGACAAGCGCCAGCGATGGCTAATGAGCCAAGCGAGAGATCGCTGGTATAAAAAAGAGCAATAATTAAAATAGCCCCTATATCATCAAAAATCGCGATAGAGACTAAGAATATCTTTAATGAGTTAGGAACGCGGTTGCCAAGTAAGCTTAAGATTCCTAGAGCAAAGGCAATATCAGTCGCTGCTGGAATGGCCCATCCTTTGATAAATTCAGGATGATGGTAGTTGAAGGCGAGATAGACAAGGGCGGGCACTAGCATACCGCCGACCGCTGCTGCTGCTGGTAGGACAATCTGCTTGATGTTAGACAGCTCACCGACCAGTACCTCACGCTTAAGCTCTAAGCCGACCAAAAAGAAGAACACTGCCATTAGGCCGTCATTAATCCAGTGGTGGGCGTCTTTGGCAATCTCAAGATTGCCGATGCGTAGCTCAACAGGGGCATGAATAAATGCTTCATACCAGTGGTGAAGGGGAGTATTGGCAATGATCATAGCGACAATAGCCGCAATTGCTAAGACGATACCCCCTGCTGCTTCTAACTCAAAAAATGACTTTAACCTTCGTATTGCCATACTATCCTCAATTTACTAACACTTAACACCATCAGTTGTTAGTGTGATTGTCCTTTTACTTACATTAAATGATGACTTATTTTACATGAAAATAAGCGGTCTCACATACCAACGCTATAGATAATACCTATTTGTAATCATTGAATCGCAACGTTTTATAATGCGTATTCGCCTGATTTGCCATCGATACTATAATTCAAAATTGCGTAGGAGGTGTCGTCATTTACCAAAACTAACGTTTAATGGACTCAAAATGGCTATATTTCTGCCAGTCTTTGCAAATTTCTAGACAATAAGTTCATATTCTCTGCAAAATTTACTTTGATTGACAAAAATAACTCTCATATTAAGCCTTATGAGCTAATTGAGGTCGGGCACTAATTAATGCTATAAATCGTATTATCAGTAAAAGTCCAGTCCGCTAATGAGGCTTTTGTACTTTATTTATAGAGCGTTTAGGCGTATCTTGTCGAGGGTTAATCTATCGCCAAAGCAGAATCGGTATGGTTGTTAATATATCATTGGTTATTTACTAAGTAACTCTTTAATAAATAGCCCTTTCAAGAACAGCTCTTTAGTTAACAGTTTTTTCCTAATTGGCTTCTTACTAAGCGCGGCTCTGTTAATAGCGCTGTTTAATGACAGCAGTGATTGGAATGAAGTGAGTGTTATGGACTTACAACTGTCCCTCGAAGTTATATTAATGCTGGTCGCTGTGGCTGGCATTGCTGGTTTTATCGATGCCATTGCCGGTGGTGGTGGACTGTTAACCATTCCAGCTATGCTACTGGCCAATATCCCCCCCGTTTTGACACTCGGCACGAATAAGCTACAAGCAGCCTCTGGTGCATTGGCAGCGTCTATTACCATGATAAAAAAAGGTGTGGTTCAGCCCGTTAAGATGAAGCGCGCCATCATTGGGGCTTTTAGTGGGGCGGTTGTCGGGACGATCGCGGTCCAGTTATCACCACCAGACCTACTAGAGAGGCTCATACCGTTTTTGATTGCTGCCATCGGTATCTATACGCTATTTGCCCCAAGCTTAGGTGAGGTGGAGGCGGAGCCGCGTATCTCTGAATCGGCTTGGCAAAAGCTTGTCGCACCACTGATCGGTATTTATGATGGTTATGTAGGCCCTGGTACAGGGATGTTTTTTGCCTTGGGCAATGTGGCGCTACGCGGACGACAAATTATCGTCGCAACGGGAGCGGCGAAAGTGCTCAATTTATCGACCAATATTGCCTCACTAATATTCTTTATTTTAGGGGATAATGTGTTGTGGACTGTGGGACTATCAATGATGGTGGGGCAAGTCATCGGCGCTTACTTCGGCTCGCACATGGTGGTAAAAGGAGGCAGTAAAATCATCCGTCCGGTTATCGTTTTAGTTTGCCTAGCGATGATTGCTAAATACGTTTTTGATGCAAGCTAAGCGTGTGGTTTTTGGTTGATTCAACTGCACCTAAACCACCCTAAAAACAAATAAATACAGCGGTATCAGGGCGATAGATAATACTGTACTGATCATTACCGCTACCGCAGCCTTATCAGGATGGACGTTTAGCTCATTGGCCAGTACCACGGTATTGCCTGCCATAGGAACGCAGCACATCACCATCACTACTGCTTGTTCAAGCGTGTTTAATTGTCCTGCAAATAGGCTAATAAGTACAAATCCTATCAGAGGATAGACAAGGTATTTCCACAAATTAGCCAAAACAACAAATTGCCAATCGATATGCTGTATTTTGACCTTAGCTAAGGTGATGCCGATGACCATCATCCCAAGCACACTATAAGTGCCCGTAAAGATACTAAAGCTCTCAGTCAGACTGTCACTCGGTTTGATACCAAAGTAAGACAGCCCAAATGCTAGGCCAAAGGCGTAGATAAGCGGCAGCTTCAACATCTTAATTAGGCCATCTTTTTTATCGTGCTGACCTTGCGCGGTAATATAGTAGCCTACAGTAAACTCGTAGAGAGTAACGCCTAGAATAATAAATGCGGCGATGACCCCCGCTTCATAGCCTAGAGAGTAGATAACTACCGGAAGACCAAAGTAGCCTGTATTACCTGTACCGCCAGAGAAGGCGAATAGGTTTTTATTGCCTCCTGACCATATCTTGCCGCCTAATTTCAAGGCGCTCACACTCATTAATGAGCACAGTAAAAAACTACCGATACTTAGCAATAAATACTTGGGGCTAAAGTCCTTAGATACGACTAAGAAAAATATAACAATGGGCGCGACAATATAGACCAGTATTTTGGAGATGCTATAAGCCTCAACATCGGATTTTTTACCGAGCAAAAAGCCCAAGATACTTATGGCGACTAAAAATAACACTTTATAAAAAATAGTAGTTAGGAGCATTTATTATTATCCTTTTTACGTCCCATTTAGCACGTCGTTAGCGTTTTGCTAGAGTCTCATCCTATGATAACTCAGCAGTTATTACTAGCACATATCCTTATTTAATCTTACTGAATTTAATCTTACTAATGAAAAACCCCCATAAATTAGAGCTAATTTATGGGGGCGGCTTAGTTCATTGTAGCGCTATAAATGAGCGGCTTACATAAATGGTAATTTAGTGAATATCTGTAGCACAGTGGCATTGACGATATCGACAAAGAACGCCCCTACCATCGGCACGATCAAAAATGCCTTATGCGATGGCAGATACCGGTCGGTGACTGCCTGCATGTTAGCAATAGCTGTCGGCGTAGCACCCATACCGAAACCACAATGGCCTGCGGATAGCACCGCGGCGTCATAATCTTTGCCCATGACTTTAAAGGTAACAAGGTAGGCATAGCCAATCATAACCACGGTTTGTACCAGTAAGATAACCAATACAGGTCCCGCTAGCTCTGTTAGCTGCCAAAGCTTTAATGATAACAAGGCCATCGCCAGAAATAAGCTCAAAGAGGCATTACCAATCACATCAATGGCGCGGTCAAACATGTTGAAATCAAAAACTATCGTCAACACGTTGCGAATAATCACGCCACCAGCCAGCGCCCATACGAAGGTTGGTAACTCAAACCAAGTGTCTTTTGCCACTAAGGTCATAACATCTGCAAACGCCAAGGCCGCTGCAAAAAGTGCCAATGACTCAATAGTAGAAGAAGCGGTGATAAGGCGGATATTATCTGGTTTTTCAAATATCTCTTTATTACCACGGTCCTCATTTTCAGTGTGTTTGGTACTGTACAAAGACTGCTCGGAGGCCAGCTTTTCTACTTCAGTTGGGTTTGGATTGGCAAGGGTAGGTTTTAGCCCAAGATTATTAATTAATCGGCGAGCAACTGGACCACCAATGATGCCACCGGCAACCAAGCCATAGGTTGCGACTGCGATACCAAGCGTCGTGGCGCCAACCACACCGTACTGCTCCTCTAAGGTAATACCCCAAGCGCCTGCCGTGCCATGACCACCAGTTAAGGCAATAGAACCAGTTACTAGACCGAGCAAAGGATCAAGACCGAGAGCGCTTGCCATTGCCACACCCACTGCATCTTGAAGAATAATAAAAACAGATACGACAACGGTGAAAATCAGCAATGGCGTACCACCAGCCTTAAGCCGAGTAAAATCAGCACTTAGACCAATAGACGCGAAGAACATCAGCATACAAGCTGTCTGAAGGTCTTGCTGAAAGTTAAAGCTATATCCCCAAACGAAATTAAGAATATAAACAATAATGGCAGCCACTAGACCGCCCGCTACTGGTTCTGGAATATTGAAATCCTCAAGAAATTTTACTCTCTTCACCAATACTCGCCCAAGTAACAGTACTAATGTTGCCAATATCAGCGTGTAATAGCCGTTTAAAGTAACTTCCATAAAGTGTTCCTTTTATAAACATAGATCAGCCTCAATCGGCAACAAAATCTATGATTTGCTGCATTTCGGATGATGCTAAGCGGTGTTAAACCTTAAGTCAGATTGCCACTCACCAAGAAGACACAGTGACTAATAACATAGCCAAAGAGACAGTCGACCCCATGTCACTGATCGCTATCGAATTGAGATAATAAGAAGAGTGTTTGAGATGATGTCTTTTGATGATGGCGATTAATAGGCTACAAATACCGCTGTCACCTTGGTATTTATACCCTTGCCCTTACTGATAAATGGTGCATCCTAAGCCTAATAAAGATGGTAATAGCTCTACATTATTAATGACTAGCAAGATGGCTATTGGCCACCGTGCTAGCATTGATAAAATCGAATTGATCAAGAGACGATCAATGATGATACAGAGGAGCGTGGCAACCCAGTAGCGCCAGTTGCTCCTTTATATTATTGAAGGTCAGCAGGGATAAAACTTATTATTTTATTTAAAATCAAATACTAAGAAGAAACCTCTGTCAGTCCCATGCCAGAATCGTGGTCAAATTCTATCCAGCTTTTTATCCACATTTATAGGATGTTCATATAACGCAGGACAATATAAAAGATAAGCTGCCAGAGGTGCAACTATTTTTATAATTTTGCTACTAAAGTTTTGAAAAAACTAAAGTTTAATGGGTTACATTCTCTAGAGGGCTGTATCTAAGTAATACCCTGCTAAGCGGGATAAATACACGGACTCTTTTGTAACAAAGTGACTGTCTCAAAGGCAGTTTTTGACTTTTTAGCTCTCTACAAAAAAGCCCCAGCTAAATAGTAGCTAGGGCTTTTTGTTATTTAAGTTATTTAAGTTATTTAAGTTTAATGGACATCTTAAGCTACATTATGGTTTATGGTGTCTGCCGATATTGTCGAGGTCATCATACTCGCTACCCATGATGCCATCGTTGAGCACATGCGAGAACTCTCTTTCGTTATCTGGATCGATATGACCTTCGAAGACATCTTTAGTACCTGCATCAGGATCATTATAGATACTGACGTCCATTTTACCTTCAGATTTAGCAATAATAGCGGTTACTGCTGCATCACCACCAACGTTGACGGCAGTACGTAACATATCAAGCAGACGATCAACGCCCAAGATAAGGCCGATACCCTCAATTGGAAGTCCAACTTGAGCAAATACCATCGATAGCATAATAAGACCAACACCAGGCACGCCAGCCGTACCAATAGAAGCCAATACTGACATTAAGATGACCGTAAGATACTCGGTAATGCCAAGATCAATGCCATAAAGATTGGCAATAAATATCGTTGCCGTACCCTGCATAATTGCAGTTCCATCCATGTTAATGGTCGCACCAAACGGAATAGTAAAAGACGCTACTGAGTTATTGACGCCCATACGCTTAGTGACGGTACGAAGGGTGACGGGAATCGTCGCATTCGAGCTTGCGGTACTAAAGGCAAAAATCTGAACTTCGCGCATCTTGGCCAAGAAGGTTTTGATAGACAAGCCAGAAAATAGCTTTAGGATAATCATCATGGTGACAAAGAAATGGAAGGCCAATGAACCGACCAAGACAAGTGTATAACCCACCAACTTTTGAATAAGTTCTAGGCCAAGATCGGCCATCGCAACGGTTAATAGAGCGAAGACACCATAAGGTGCTAGATTCATAATGATGGTCACCATCTTTAAGATGACTTCATTAATAAGCTCTAAGCTCTGAACAAGGCCTTTGGCAGGCTTACCTACCATTAAAATACTAATACCAATTAAGAGGGCAAAGAAGATGATAGACAACATATCACCATTCGCCATAGCACTAATGGGATTGGATGGGATAATGTTGGCGAATACTTCTGATAATGGCGGCGCTGATTTCGCCTCAAAGGTAGCATCAGAGGGGATGTTCATGCCTTGACCGATACCGAATAGCGATCCTAGTCCGATAGCCGTGGCAATAGCCAGTGCCGTGGTCAGCATATACATAAAGAAGGTTTTGGTACCAATACGCCCTAGTAGACGAATGTCCCCGATACCGCAAACACCGCAAATCAGTGAAATAAGGACTAGCGGTACAACCAGCATTTTTAGGGAGTTAACGAATAACTTACCTATAATACCGAACAGACCATTGATCAAATAAGTGTTAACGAAGCTGCCTTCGGTATGGAGTCCTGAATAGTTTAAAAATAAACCGAGCAAGATGCCCAGAGCCATAGCGACAAGAATCTTGCCAGTCAATCCCATGTTTTTCCACATATGTTTGTCCTTTGCAAAATTCATCCCCATTAGTCTTGAACCGTAATAGGGATTGATACCTAACAGGCAATTAAGTAATGTTAGTAAGAGTGATAAAATGTTATCGTATTGTAATACAATATAAAGAAAAGTTAGTATTATTACAAATATTTTTTATTTAAAATAAAGTTTTTTTGTTGATTATCATTGGCTCAGCGGTACGTATGAATAATAAAAAAGCGATGCTAACTTAGCATCGCTTTTAGATAGTCCTACCGTGATAGGGGAGCTTATCATTAATATGCTGTCATTCATCAAAGGGCAGAGCAGATAATTGTCTACAAGTTAGACCCTTATCTATTTAGGCTCATTAGCATCTGCGTCTGTATCGCGGCGTAGCCCGTCATGCCATTCTTTAGCAGGATCTGTTTTGCTAGGTGGCTCTTCAATGACCACATCACCGTTAGCTTCGGCGCCGTGATTGGCCCGCATTCGCGCATTTAGACTATCTTCAGCATCACGCTGACGGTGATCTAATGCCTCAGTCTCAGGATGCGCCTCATCAAAGTCAGCTTGATCGACCTTTTCAGTGACCGTACGCTGCTCATCAGCCATCTTCACGTCGCCATCTTCCTCATAGCCATGCGCGGCATTCTCATCGCCTGTTTTTTCATGGACAGCTTGGTTTGAGTTGTTTTTGACGTCAGCATAGTTCGTAAGATTGTCAGCGGCATTTTCTAGAGTATGCGGGTTAGCTCGCTCTTGAACCTCGCTTAAGCTATGGTCAAAGACATCGGTGAGCAAAGCGTCAAAACGCTGAGCGTTATAGGTAATTAGCTGCTCGGCCTCGGACTCAGTGAGGTTTCCGCTTTGCGTCGCATTCACCACATGATCTTCAAAGGTTAAGCCTTCAAAGCTGCCTTTGTGCTCCGCCTTTTTGAACTTATGCCAGAGCGGTTCAATCTCAAGTAAGGTCTGATAGGTATGCTCAAGACGACCGGTCACATCATTAGGCTCGGTGTTGTAGTACACCATCGTCTTCAAAAAATCGCGGAAAGGGTTGTCGCTATGATCATCCATAATGACATCGCCAAGCTGACGTTTTAGCTCGTCACTGGCAGGGCTAAAGATACGCCCGCTTGGGAAAGTAACAAACTTGACCAGTCCTGCCGCCATCTTGTTCGGGAAGTTGGCAAAGAAGGATAAGAATGCTTCTTGCACGATATATAAGGAATTTTTAAGTGCCAGCTCGGCATGTAGTCGTTCAGTCTCAGATTTACTGCCATGCTCATAAAACTGCAAAATAGCCGTGGCAATAAATAAGTGACCATGAATATCAGCCAAGCGCCCAGAGAGCATCTCTTTACGTTTTAGGTCACCAGCGAGTAGACCAAGCGCCATGTCTGCAGTTAGGGCAAAGTCAGCACTTAAACGATTGATATGCTTGTAGTACGGGCGAGTAAAGCTATCAGCAAAGCTTGGCGCTGCGCTACTACCACCGATATAACCGGCAATAAAGGCTCTGGCACCGCGGTTGAAGGTATAGCCAAGATGTTTGAAGAACATATCATCAAAGGTCTTAACAGCCGCCTCTTTATCATCGCTTTGTAACAGTTGCAGCTCTTCGAATAGATAAGGATGACAGCGCATCGCCCCTTGACCGAAGATCATCAAAGACCGTGTCAAGATATTAGCGCCCTCTACGGTAATAGAGACGGGAATAGCTTGATAGGGAAGGGCCAAGAAGTTACGCGGGCCAAGCTGAATAGCACGGCCACCGACCACGTCCATACCATCATTGACGACCTCGCGCATCGTCTCAGTGGCATAGTATTTCGCCATCGCTGTCATTACAGATGGTGTGCCGCCTTGGTTCAGACCGCAAGTTACTAGGTGACGAAATGCCTCAAGCATATAGGTATTACTGGCGATACGACTGGTGGCGTCTTGCACACCTTCGAACTTACCGACAGAGATCTTAAACTGCTCACGAATCTTGGCAAAGGCTCCAACGGTGAGATAGCTCATATCCCCTGCAGATGTCGATAAGGCAGGCAGAGAGATACCACGGCCGACACCGAGACACTCCATAAGCATACGCCAGCCGCGACCGGCATTTTCGACGCCGCCGATGATAAAGTCGAGCGGAATAAAGACGTCTTTGCCGTCAACCGTACCGTTCATAAAGGGCGAGCCGCCTGGATTATGACGATTACCAACGATGACGCCCTCATGGTTAGAGGGGACTAAGGCACAGGTGATACCATAATCGGTTTTGTCTTTATCGCCGAGTAGCCCCTCAGGGTCATACATCTTAAAGGCCAGTCCTACGACCGTTGCAATAGGCGCAAGGGTAATCCAGCGTTTGGAGAAGTTCATACGTAGGCCAAGCATCTGCTCGCCGTTATGCTCGCCATAGCAGACCACGCCTGTATCTGGGATAGCGCCCGCATCAGAGCCAGCTTCTGGTCCCGTCAAGCCAAAGCACGGAACCTCAGTACCTTTAGCTAATCCTGGTAGCCAACGATCCTTTTGCGCTTCGGTGCCGTAGTGCATGAGCAGCTCACCAGGCCCTAAAGAGTTGGGGACCATGCAAGATACTGCAGCCGTTAGACTGCGCGAGGCAATCTTACTCATCACGCGGCTTTGTGCATAAGAGGTAAACTCGCGGCCACCATAAGACTTAGGAATAATTAATCCCAAGAAGCCATTGTCTTTGATGTATTGCCAAGCTTCAGGCGAGAGGTCTTTATCCTCATGATGAATCTGCCATTCATCCAGCATCTTACAGAGCGTCTCGACTTCATTATCAATGAACGACTGCTCTTCATCCGATAAGGTAGGATAGGGGTAGCTGGCAAAGGTATCCCAGTCGGGCGCTCCCATAAACAGCTCTTTTTCCCACCAGCTAGTACCGGCATCTAGCGCTTCGCGCTCAGTATCACTCATGCTTGGCATAGCCCCGCCCAGCGCTTTATAGACAGGCTTGGTAATAAGCGCTTGACGTAGCGGAGTAAGGAGCAGCACTAAACATAATAATGCAATAGGGACACCCAAAATCAGCGACCATGGACTAATAAAGGCAGTAACAATCACAGTCACTATGGCCACTATGCTGCCGGTAATACGGGACAATCCTATTAAAAAGATAGCCAATACCATGGCTAGCTGAATCAGAATTGCCAAAATAAATAGGCCAATCGCCATGATTGCCTCCTTAGCATTTGAATATAAAGATACGAGGTCAACGTCTAATAGTAACGTTTAAATAGTAAAGCAGAATGACAAAGAATGACAGCTTATTAATAAGAATCCCTTAGGAGTTCACGTCAAAGCTCAATTATTAAAAAAGCCAACTCACGCTATAAACGAGGTAAAAATACTGGCTATAAAATTCACTATATTATAAAAAAGCATAGATAATCCCCCAAAGCTATCAAGTGGAGAATTGCTAAGCTATGTGCAACAACTATACGTAGATGATAATCACTATCAATAACTAAAGCAATTAGTTTAGCTTACTGAAGCGGTAACTTAAAATAAGGCAATAAAAATAGGAGTATAGTCGAGTCTAACTAAAATAGAGTCATCGTAATATGATACGCAACTGGGATGAATCTTTCTGGCTTGCTGCGGGCATGGCGACAGAGGCTGTGGAAAATTCATCCCAGTACCGCTATATCGTTTTTATAATGAACTTACTATAAAAGTAATCCATCGCCGCAAAAAAAGCAAAGTATAAAACTTAAAAAATATCGACAATATAGTCATCGTAAAATAGACAATGACTTAAAAAGTGCTGAGCATAGAACTTGAGTAAAGCTTGGTCATTAAAACTCAAGATGAAAGCCAAAATACTTAGAGTGATAAAGCTGTTTTGACATTGCTAATGAGACAAGGCTATAAGCTTAAATGCGCCAGATTAGTAAATGGTGCTCTATAAAAATATCTAATAGAAGGCTTCTTTTAATAGGAGGTCTAATTGTCACTTATCGCCACTTTAAAATGGTGCGCGGCCTTGCTCTGCATAAGACATAACCTGATTGCGACCGACGATGATATGGTCAATGAGCTGAATATCAATAAGGGTGCAAGCCTCTTTTAAGCGCTCTGTGAGATCATCATCTGCTTGCGATGGCGCGGCGCTAACTAGAGGATGATTGTGGGTGATAATCAGTCGACTGGCAGCGTGAGATAAGGCATGGCGCAGGACTTGCTTGATACAAATAGAGCATGAGCTAATACCGCCAGTGAACAGTACCTCATAATTGATTAGGGTGAGTGAGTTGTCCAGACAAAGTACCGCAAAGACCTCTCTTGTCTCGCGCCGTAGCTGAGCGGCCACATAGTCTTTGACCATTTGTGATTGATCAAGCATGGCGCCTGATTTTAGCTGACTGTCAAGATAACGTTTGCCCATCTCTAGACTGGCTTGTATCTGGGCATATTTGGCAAGGCCAATACCGTGACAAGCTAGCACCTTTTGTTCGGGCGCCGCTAGTAACTCGGCGATACTACCAAACTGCGTGATGAGCGAGCGAGCCAGCTCTATCGCTGAAGAGTCTTTGGTGCCGGTTCGTAGGAATATGGCTAGTATCTCGGCATCGGATAACTGCGATGCGCCAAGTTTTAGGAGTTTTTCTCGAGGTCTGTCATCTTCGTGCCAATCTTTAATTGCCATCGATAGTTCCCTGTTTATTATTCTTACTATGTATAAATATTCTTATTAATATTATTTATAATACAATGTGGTTTTTATTGAAAATAAATATTGTATAAAACACAATATCATGCTCAGCATATCTTATGCTAACCAGTTGTTCCACTAGTATAAAAAGCTTGCTAACCTAACGATTAAAAGTAACTCTTATGCTTTAGTGGTTTTTCTGTTTGCCATTTTTATGAGGTCTAAAATAGCTGCTAGCTGTTGACTGACTAGCGACTAATAAGCTATTAGGGTTTATGGCTACCTTTATTAATGAGTGAATAAACCTTACCTAATTTGCAGCAGAATTGTTACTATTAGCAAGTTTAATTCCCAGTATTTTTTTTAATAAATTTACTATGAAAGCCACTACCCATTCGACTTTTTATTCGTCTGGTCATTTGTCGTTAGGAACGCCTGAACTATGATTTTTACTCCTGTTAATAAACCAGCGAAACCGCCCATCAAAAATGTTATTCTTGCTATTACTGGCGGTATCGCCGCTTATAAATCTGCGTTTTTAGCGCGATTACTGATCAAGTCAGGATTTAAGGTGCGCGTGATTATGACTGAAGGGGCGCAGGCGTTTGTGACGCCCCTTACTTTGCAGGCGTTGACGGGGAATGAAGTTCACACCGAGCTGCTTGATGAGTCAGCAGAGACAGGCATGGGCCATATCGAGCTGGCAAAATGGGCTGATCTTATGGTGATAGCGCCTGCCTCTGCCAATACGCTAGCGCGGCTGGCGATGGGCATGGCTGATGATCTCTTAGCGACTGTGTGCCTTGCCACAGCAGCCCCGGTAATGGTCGTACCAGCGATGAATCAACAAATGTGGGCGCATCCAGCCGTCCAGCTTAATACGCAGACTTTAGGCGATTTAGGCTATACCCTTATTGAGCCTGCGCGCGGCGAGCAAGCTTGTGGTGATGTCGGTGCAGGGCGATTGCCTGAGCCTGAAGTGCTGCTCGAGCAGGTGCTACACTTTGCAACTCGGCAATCGCAGCCGCAAATACTGGCGGGCAAGCAGGTGACCATCACGGCAGGCCCCACCATTGAGGCTATAGACCCTGTGCGTTATTTGTCCAATCACTCAACCGGCAAGATGGGCTTTGCTCTTGCTCGAGCCTGCCGAGACGCTGGTGCAGAGGTGACGCTCATTGTAGGCGGTAAGGTAAATTTGCCGACACCGTTTGGGGTTACGCGAGAGGAAGTGTTATCTGCTAACGACATGCTACAAGCTGCTACTGAATCTGCAGAGTCAGGTTGTGATATTTTTATTGCGACAGCTGCCGTAGCCGACTACCGAACCCGTGATGCGGCGCCGCAAAAGATTAAGAAGACTCAAGAGAGTATGACCCTAGAGCTGGTCAAAAACCCAGATATCTTGGCAACTATCTCTCAAGAGTATCCTGAGATATTCATGGTGGGGTTTGCGGCTGAGACCCAAGATGTTGAAAAGTATGCACGCAGTAAGCTGGCAGCAAAGCAGCTCGATATGATTGCCTGTAATGACGTATCGCGCTCAGACATTGGCTTTGCCAGCGACGACAATGCGATGACTGTATTTTTTGCTAATCAATATAAGAAGCAGCCTGTACCTTTAGAAAAAGCCAGTAAAGATAATATTGCTCAGCGCTTGGTCACTCTTATCAGTGATACGCTGTCATAACGCCAACCTCCTTGATTGAAGTCTGAGAGTGATCATGCCATTAACCAGTCCTATCATTCTCGCGCTTATCTTCATCGGAGCATCGTTATTACATGGGATTAGTGGTCTTGGCGTAACGCTAGTGACCACTACTGCGCTAGCCAGTATCTACCCTTTAAAGCACGCTATCATTCTCACTATCTTCCCCTCATTTGCCTTGAATGCGATGACGTGGTTGATAGGCGGTGATAAAAGCATTTGGCAGAATTTCAGCTATTATCTCAAAAACTACTGGTTACTGGCTTTGATGAGCCTGCTTGGTAGTATGCTCGGGGTAAAGCTACTACTGTGGGTTAATGCCAGCTATATTCTACTATTGCTGGCGGCGGTCATCGCCTTTTATGTGATTACAGCCGTATCGGGTAAAAAAATTCGCTTACCCGCGACTACCCCTGTCCTTATCGGTACTGGACTATTGGCTGGGGTTATCGGCGGCGCGACCAATGCCATGTCTACTATTTTACTCATGTATCTGTTGTCCGCTAGCGATGATAAAAACACCATCGCCAAGGTCGGCAACATGTGCTATCTACTCGGTAAAATTGCGCAGATTATCATTCTATGGCAACCAATTTCGGCCCTGCCGCGTAGTGACTGGACGTTAATTGCAATACTGACGATAGTCTCTATGGTCAGTATTCTGTTTGGCATTCGCCTACGTCACCATCTGTCGCAGCAGCGCTTTCGGCAGTTGGTCTTGGTGATATTGACGGTATTGGGTTTGCGAGTAGGCTGGCAGGGTATAGTAGGATTATTAGGTTAATTTGCCCTTTCTTTTGACAAACTGATCCATAAAATCACCTAACAACGATAAGACCATCTTAAACTATGCTGAAAGATACCAATAAAGTCGCGCTGGTTGTCATTTTTTGTATCCCAATTTTATGGGGACTAGGGTTTGTAGTGACCCATAATGCAGTCGGTAGTATTCACGCTGGCGTCTATGCCTTTTTACGCACCTTAGTGACCTTTTTGGTTTTATTGCCCTTTACCATTAGAGGTATCTTTAAAGCGGGCAATCGCAATCGAAACATCGTTACTGGATTTATATTCGGGTTACTTATTTGTTTGCAGATATTGGGGCATAGCCATGCACTCGTGACACTGCCTTCGGCCACAGCAGCATTTATCGTCTCACTTAATGTGGTGTTGGTCGTGGGGCTGTCCTTATTAATCCAAGGCAAACGACCAAACACACTCGATATCACAGCGATTGTCCTTGGGCTGGTCGGCGCTTATTTTATTTTAAACCCCAGTATGCAGCCATTGACCATAGGCTACGCGTGGGCGGGACTGGCGGCGCTAGCGATCGCGCTAATGATACTACTCATCGGTCATATTTCAGCCTTAGGACTAGAGCGCGATAGTCAACACCTGCATCAAGACCAACAGCAAAACCGCCGCCGCGATCAGCAGCAGTTCATATTTTTTCAGTCTTTGTTTTGCATGCTCTTGCTGTCTTATTATCCTCTGAACTTTTCCATCCCCGACTTTACGCAAGTGCAAGTGTGGTTGGCCATCTTGTACATGGGCGTTTTCGCTACGGCTCTAACGACACTGGCTCAGGTGAAATTCCAAAGCGTGGTGGGCAACACCCGAGCCGCACTTATCTTTAATTTAGATGTGGTATTTGCCTCATTATTTGCGCTGTTAAATGGAGAGCATTTCACCCTTTATCAGGCTATAGGCGGGGTGTTAATCTTTGCCGCCTCTATTGTGCACTCCTTATATCAGTTTATCCAAAAAACCAATGCCAAGCGCGCTTTATCTTAAGGTAGGTTTTTACCTAAGCGCTCCTCTTTCCTAAACAGATTATAAGATTATGGCCAATAACTCGAAGCAAAATAGTCCTAACCATCTTGATATCATTGAGGTTATTTCTACCCAACAAGCATTGGCTGAGCATATCGCTAGACTCATCAAAATCGAGCCGCGATTTGCCCCAGTATACGAGCAAATTGGCGTACCTGATCTGCGCCGCAAGCCTGAAGGTTTTGAGCAGTTGATGCGGGCGATGGTCGGTCAGCAGCTGTCTGTCGCCGCGGCGCGCAGTATTTGGAACAAGCTTGTAGCCGCTGATTTGACGACGCCTGAGCGTATTGCAAAAGCAGATGATGAGGCCCTAAAGTCAAACGGGCTATCGAGGCAAAAGATTCGCTACGTGCGCTCGCTCGTCGAGCACAATATCGACTTTAGCGCCCTCGCTACTATGAGTGATGAGGCGGTGATTAAAACGCTAACTGCCGTAACGGGCATTGGGCGCTGGACGGCAGAGATGTATTTATTGTTTTCACTTGGCCGCGCTGATGTGCTGGCCGTCGATGATTTGGCGATTAAAGAGGGGGCAAGGCAGCTTTTAGGACTAGAAGCTCGCCCTACGCCGAAACAGCTCAGAGACTTATCGCAGCCGTGGTCACCGCATCGTAGTGCCGCTAGTCTTTTGCTATGGGCGCACTATGGTTGGCTTAAGGATAAAGAGGCAATGCCCGTGTAGGTTTTGTCTTATAAGATACATCGTAAAAAAGATAAAAAGACTGGCCTTAGCATTGGAGTACTTGTAAAAGGGAATGAGAAACGTTAAAACAAAGCACTGCTTTGTTAGGTTTGCAAGAGTAAATCCTTTAAAGAGGATTTACTGATATGCGCATCAAGGGTAGGCGGTCTTTAATGATTCAGCTCGGTGCTCGTCCCTCGCACTCTTAACTTAATATTGCCCTCACTAGGTTCTTCTAGCCCGTCTGTCAGCATCAAGTATAGACCGTACCATGATTTATACCTCTCAGAATACTCGAAATAGGGAGGGGTTCTACTCATAGACGCCTTATGACTTAAGTCTCGTATAAGTCCTAACTCACTTTGACGGCAAGTCGTATAAAAAGCCCAAATACCCATATACATAGCCTACCCAAAGAACAACCGCTGCGCTGCCCGAAACGTATTGCAGTGCGCCTCAACCACCTGCTCGATATCCTCTGAATAGCCACCGCCCATGACGACAGTAATAGGAATGCCGTTATCGCGAGCTTGAGTCAGCACAAATTCATCACGCGCTTTACAGCCCTCTAAAGTCAGCGCCAACTTACCAAGCTTATCGGTTGCCAGTACATCCACAGCAGACTGATAAAAAATCATATCTGGCGCGACTTCTTTAATCAGCCGAGGCAAGTTTTCAGTGAGTATTGAAAGGTAATTCTCATCACCAGTGTCATTCGGTAGATCAATATCTAGATCTGAGGGCGGCTTGCGAAAGGGATAGTTCTTCTCGCCGTGCATGCTAAAGACAAACACCCTTGGTTCATCCGCCATGATGCTAGCATTGCCATTGCCTTGGTGCACGTCCAAGTCCACAATCAGGATTTTGCTGGCTTCACCTCGGTTAAGTAACAAATTACTCGCAATACAGACATCATTGAACACACAAAAACCTTCACCATGATCGGCAAAGGAGTGGTGCGTACCACCCGCCACATTCATCGCCACCCCAAACTGCTTGGCATATAACGCACACTCATAAGTGGCACTAGCGATATAGCGGCCACGCTCGACCAAGGCAGGGGTCATCTCAAAGCCAATGGCGCGCGCTTCTTTTCGATCCAAAGTTTGTGTGGATAATTTGTGCCAATATTCAGCGGTGTGAGTGGTTAGGATTTCTGCTTCGCTCAGCTTGGTTGGCGCAAAAAAGTTATCTTGACTCACCGTACCCTCACGCAGTAAACGCTCAGGTATTAGCGTGTATTTTTGCATGGGAAAGCGATGCTTTTCAGGCACTTGGTAGCGAAAGACGTCGGAGTAGGCGATTTTTAGCATATAGGTATTTTAGTGTACATATTAGATTTTATAGTAGGATGAAGTTATAGCTGACACATAAGCTTAGCGATAAAGACACTATTGAACTTGGTCTGAGGCCAAAAAGAAAGTTCGGGCATCGACTTGCTCACGGATTTGGTCTAATAATAGGTCAATGTTTTGCGCCGGTTCGGGGTTACCTAGCAAGTCATTAAACAGCTCATAGCTGACCGTGGTCATGGCAATGACACTTTGAATAAGAGAGCCAATAACCTTATCAGTTATACCAGTTGCTTCAATATCTAGCGACGCCTTATAACGGACTTCACCATCACTAAGATCCATCTCGATGTTTCCCAAAATCATGTCATAATTCAGCTGGGTCAGCAGTAGCATAGCGGCGCTACGATGACTTTCCGGAATCGAGAAGGGTAATATGCCGTAGACCGCGACTAGCTGTGTACGCTCCTGAATTCGAAATAAACAGACCCAATTGACATGATCATGCTTCATTCGTAAGGATAAGTGGTGCGTTTGCTGACTGTCCGCTGCTTTAGGTTTGTAGTGGTTAAAATGCCAGTGCTGCGCTTTTAGGTATTGGCTAAAGCGGCTGGTAATAGGGTTGCTGTGCGAGGTATGACTAACTGGAGAGTCATTGGTTAATTGCTTAAAAGACGGTAGCGGCTGAGCTATGCTAGCGCCATTATTCTTTGCTGGAGGCGTCTCAGACTGCAAAGCTGAGTCCTGATGGACGTTATGGACTGTGCTATTAACCTCCCCATGATTGCTCTGCGCGCTTAAATTCATACCAGCATCGTACTGCTTAGATTGCTTATCCAATTCAAGACTAGTGCTTGCCTCAGGCTGCTTTGAGCCGTTACTGCTAGCCTGACTCGTCTTACCCATTGATTGGCTCAAAAACTGCTTAATCTTTTGCCATAAGCTTAACTTGTTTGGATGGCTCATAGCGACTGGTATCCTGTGAGGTGCGTTTGGATATCGGGCTGAGCATAAAATTCTTGGAGCAGTTGACGAAGCTCGTCTTCAAGCCATGGGCTTTGGACAATATCATTAAATAACAAGCCAAGAGTAGGGAGCAGCGCTGTGATTGCGGCGTCATCAATATATAGGCTCGAAGCGACATCAGCGATAGAGTCACCCAAATGCTGCTCAAACCAAGTCTGAACCGCCGAATTGACTAACGTATGAATATAGGGCGACATTCTCAGACGGTTATAACTGGTCTGTAGTCCCGCTTCAAGTTGACTTAAAGTCGAGTTAGTGGAAGCAGGCTCTAAGGCGTTGCTTGTCTTATCGCACTCTAAATTAGCCCCTTCATTAGCTTGGTCACTATCATAAAGGAAGTGCTGAACCGTGCTTACTGGTAAATCCTTTATTCGTGACCAGCCCATCTCAATAAGCCTAGCCACCTCCTCATTACTCAAGTGTGCTTGGGCACTGCTCTCGGCTTTATGCGATAAGTCTCTAATATTGCGGCGTAGGTAGGCTTGAAGCTTGTCATCTAGATTGTTGTTCGTGGCTTTTTCAAAGGAGCTGCGACCGAATTTCATAAGCTTGCCCACGCCGCCCACCTTATCAAGGGTGCTATTCATAAAGTCGTCGATAGCGTGGTAGAGCGTCTGGGTCAGCATATCGGCAAAGGCATCATTGCCAATCAGCGAATGAATAAGAGTATTGCGCTGCGTCTCATGACTGGCAATATATTGCGCCAAGGCCATTACTTGTGCGGTATCTATAAGCTCCGATAGTGCGACATTATCGTTTGCCGGATGAAAGACGATGGTGCGTAAGATAGTCCGAATATCGCGGCGCAGCGTCTCGCTCATTTGCTGCTTTAATAGCCAATGATTGATGACACGGCTAATATCATCTGCGCTTAAATAACGCGTCAAAGGCTGGGTCCCTAGCCACTGCCAGAAGGTCAAGGTTAGCCGCTGCTGTTGCTGCGTATTGCTTAGCCACTGCTGGATAAAACTAATTTGCGCCTCAATAATTGGCACTATCATAGCCTCATATGAAGCATTGGCAGTCACTTGAGCTTTCGATGTTAGCGTATTAGGGGACGCGGTTGGCATAGGCATATCCTGTCTGACGTCCTGCTGAGGACGAGTCATTGGTATAGGGGTGGCATCGTTACGAGGATTAGGCGTCATGATTGAGCATAATTTGTTATACTTTGCGGGTTTACTGGCCGCAGCTTAGTAACAAAATTTAGGTCGAGTAGCAGTCAAAGTTATTGTCTGGTTAAGCGCCTGTTAACAGGGTTATCAATAACGACATATTTGACCCTGATCGCCAATCTTCTAGTCCACTCATTTTAGGTGATAGTGAGTTTTTTATACTACTGCACTATTATTGTACTATACCTATTGGCAGATTACTTTAGCCGCGCTGTAGGGTGGTGAGATGATGATTAAATGGTTTATAACGGTGCAAAGACCTTTGTTAACAGCTGGACAGTGATAGTCATAGCTTCGCCCATACTTTAGAATGATTAACCTTCAATTTCCTATTTTTATCAGCGGTATAGCCAATGAGTAAGCCCATAGTCGTATTGGAGGATGTTACGGTTCAGCGTGGTGACATGCCTTTATGTGAAGCGGTCAATCTAAGCCTACAGCCCGGTCAGATTTGTCACCTTATAGGGGCGAATGGGGCAGGTAAGACCACCTTGCTCATGCAGATAGCGGGGTTGTTGCCTGTTATCGAGGGCAGTATTCGCTATTATGATGATCCTGCAGTGACCTTACAGCCACTTTATGTATCGCATCAGCTTGGTATTCACCCCAGCCTGACTGTCAGGCAAAACTTAACTTTTTTGTTGAATCTATATGGGCTATCGCCTACTGCCAGTGAGATTGATGCTGCGCTTGACTGGGTAGGGCTGCAAGGGTTCGAGAGCCTTAGCTCAAGCCACCTGTCTGCAGGGCAGACTCGGCGAATTGCGCTAGCGCGATTGTACTTAATGCAGCCTGATATTACCCCGTTTTGGCTGCTAGATGAGCCATTTACCGCGCTTGATGTCGATATGGTGGCTTTATTGTCTGATCGTTTTTGCGAATTCACAAGCCAAGGCGGAGCTATATTAATGACCAGTCACCAACCTGTCGAAGTCGCCAATACCGTGTTAGATCTTAGTGAGCATCTTGTCTGAAGTACCGCTATTGATTAACTTAGGTGATTCTAAGGTTACTCGTCATTTGGGCGATGAAAATTCCGATACATTGATATTCGGTACATTGATAATAGTAAGCTCAGCGCATGATAAGAGGAAGTAATGTCCGATAAACCAGTATCAGTTCCTACTATATCTGATCGCGCTGCCCCAAACTCAGCGCCTAAGGAGGCGAGTGCGTGCACTAGTGTGACACCGACAGCTGTACAGCAGCCAGTAAGGCTAGGCATTAGTTTTGCTCAGCTATGGCGGCGCGAATGGTCGGTCAAGCAGCAAGGCGCGGTGCAGTGGCTTTATCCGCTAGTGTTGTTTTTGGTGATTATTACCCTATTTCCTCTGGCCGTAGGTAGTGAGCCGCAGCTGCTGGCACGTCTGGGCGTCTCAGCCGTATGGATTGCTGCGCTATTATCGCTAGTAATGGGGGTAGATACCTTGTTCAAGCCTACTCTGGATAATGGCACACTTGCACAGCTCATGGTATCTGGCGCGCCGCTACCCCTTTGGGTGCTAATACGCTTAGCCATTCATTGGCTATTTAGTAGTGGTATCGTTGCGGTGCTCAGTATCCTTGCGGTGCCGCTATTTGGTCTATCGTGGCTAGAGACTGGGGTATTGATGGCCTCTATTATTGCGGGTAGTCCTATGCTACTTATGCTCTCAGCTATCGCTAGCAGCTTAACGTTATCGCTAAAAAATGGCGCAGTCTTAGTGCCGCTCATAGCCTTGCCTATGCAGCTACCGGTACTGATATTTGCCACAGGCGCTGTTGACCTGTATGCGACTGGGCTTAATGGATTGCCTATTTTAGCGCTATTGTTGGCAGGCAGTATTGTCTCAGTGCTGGTCATGCCGTGGGTCATAGCGATGACATTGAAGATGGCTTGGCTCAATTAAAGAGTAGTTGATTATCAAGCTTATCGTTAAAATCAACCCTAGTCAGTACAGTCAAATATAGCGACGCCCAAATATGGAGCTGAACTAGATTTTTGTTATAATAGTCTTTTATAGACTTAAGCCCAACGCCAAGGTTTATGCCATGCCCAATTTAAAAAACGTCTCGAATCCCTCCCTTTGGCAGCGAATGTGGCAAGGATTTTTGACGACTGTGGGAACCAAGCAGTTCTTTGCGATCTTCTCCCCGTGGGTGAAGTGGCTCAGCATTTTAGCCATAATCTGCCTAACCATTGGCAGTATTTGGGGCTTAGCCTTTGCACCGCCAGACTATTTACAAGGCAATAGTTACCGAATTATCTTTATCCACGTTCCCTCTGCCAGTCTAGCACTCTCTATCTATATGGCCATGGCTGTGCTTGGAGTCATTTATCTGGTGTGGAAGATTAAGACTGCCAATCTAGTGGCTCAGGCACTAGCCCCTTTAGGATTTTTGTTATGTATTATTAGCTTGCTGACAGGATCAATTTGGGCCAAGCCTACGTGGGGCACTTATTGGGTCTGGGATGCTAGACTCACCTCGATGCTAATTCTAGCATTCTTATACGCTGGCGTAATGGCGCTATTTGCCGCCTTTGAGCACACATCCAATCGCGGTAAAGCAGCCGCTATTTTATCTATCGTCGGGGCGGTCAATCTACCGATTATCAAATACTCAGTGAACTGGTGGAATACCCTTCATCAAGGAGCAACTTTCACCCTTACCGAAGCGCCTAAAATGTCTGCAGATATGTGGATGCCTTTACTGCTAATGATGATTGGCAGTTATCTTTTGGCCGCCGCATTGGCCATATACCGTACCAACACGCTAATACTGCAGCGCGATCAGGCCAAAGCTTGGGTCAATGAGTATATTCGCCGTCATAAGGTAGGGTAGTGGCTAGCGCATACCATAAATCATTCTTGACATTAATCCCGTCTCAAAAGGGGAGCCAATAGTGCAGCCATATTTTTATAGCTTTTCTGAGTTTTTAGCCATGGGCAAGCACGGAGTTTTTGTTTGGTCGTGTTGGGCCATTACCGTGGGGATGATATTGGCTTTTATCTGGTATAGTCGCCAGCAACGCCGGTCATTATTAAAACAATTGACTGTGCAGCAAGCGCGTCAAGCCAAGCGGCCCAGTAAAGTCAAGGCCAAAAAACGCACCGCCCCTAACTCAGTCGCCAAGCTTTAACCTTTAGCAGTTAGAGGTCGGACTGAATGACCCACAAATTCCTTTATCAAGCGCCAAATCCCTTTATTAAGTGCATTGATGTTAGCGCATTCTTAATTTTATCCTTGTTATTATCCTAGTATTTAACCACGTCAATAAAGACGAGTGAGAGCCGCCAATGAATGCAGTCCGTCGCAAAAAACTAACATGGGTGCTTGCCACCTTAGCAGGGGCGATAGTCGCTGTCGTGTTAGTACTATATGCCATTGGTCAGCAGACCGATTATTATTTTGACCCTACCGCTATTGAGCAAGGCGAAGCACCGCAAGATAAGCGTATTCGCGCGGGTGGAATGGTAGTAGCAGGCAGTATTCACCGAGATCCTGCTGATCCTACCAATGTTAAGTTTCAAATTACTGACTTTAATGCCACTATTCCGGTACGCTATCAAGGGATACTGCCTGATTTATTTGCAGAGAACTCTGGGGTAGTAGCGACTGGTAAAATGCAAGGTGACACCTTTGTGGCAAGTGAAGTCTTGGCTAAGCACGATGAAAACTATATGCCACCCGAGGTTACCAAATCTCTGAAGAATGACCATGTGGCGCGCGGTGTCTCGCCAGAGTCTGAACAATTAGCGCCTTCAGCGGCATCGACACCAGTACATAAGTCTACTACGTTGGCAGAATAACGTCTCCTAGAGCGTAAAGAGTTATCGAGCGCTTATATTAATCAAAGAAAAAGGGACCGTTGTGACGACGATCCCTTTTTTAGTGGCTTGTTAGAATCAATAAATTATCTAGCGCTAGCGGTTATATCGGCGCATTACCACTCAGCGATTAATTATCCCAATCTGGAGTATAGTCAGGATGCTCAACCAAGCGACCGTCTGGTGATGCTAAGCTATTAAGCTGTGCGATATCTTCACTATCTAGCTGTACATTGATGGCATTGAGGTTGTCTTGTAGATGCTCAGGGGTCGCCGTTTTGGGGATGGCGATACGCTTCTTATCTGTCAATATCCAAGCAAGTGATACTTGGCTGGCAGAGATGCCATGTTTATCAGCGATATTTTTAATAATAGCATTATCAAAGACTTTACCACGCGCTAAGGGTGAGTAAGCTTCTAAAGGAATGTGATGATTGCTCATAAAGGCCTGCAAATTATCTTGCTTTATGAACGGGTGGAATTCGACCTGATTGACCGCGATAGGTAGGTCAGCATGAGCTTTGGCCTCAAGTAGATAGTCTATGGTAAAGTTTGAGACCCCAATATTACGGGTCAAGCCTTGCTTCTGTAGCTCGCATAATGCAGGCATGGTCTCGGACAAAGGAACACGGCTATCTGGCCAGTGTAGTAGTAATAAATCTACGTAGTCCACGCCTAAGTTTTCTAAAGAGCACTCGGCTGCTGCCAGTAGCTTTTCTGGCTTAAATTTTAAATCGTCTGGGAATATTTTGGTGGTTAAAAAGAACTTCTCACGTGCAACACCTGACTGTTTAATACCTTGGCCCACCTCAGCTTCATTGCTATAAGCTTGCGCCGTATCAATATGCTCATAACCCAACTGTAGCGCTTGACTAACGATTTGGCTACACTGTTTTCCCGTTAGCTGCCACGTACCTAGACCAATAACGGGAATGCCCGCTGGACCAACGCTGCGAATATTATAAGATTTATTTAAATTCATAATGATGCTCCTTATTCACTAACTATTATGAAGTATTTAGTAAATTCA
This sequence comes from Psychrobacter pygoscelis, assembly GCF_004335015.1. Lineage (GTDB taxonomy): Bacteria > Pseudomonadota > Gammaproteobacteria > Pseudomonadales > Moraxellaceae > Psychrobacter > Psychrobacter pygoscelis. Next base: position 970,520 of record NZ_RQRU01000001.1, on the reverse strand, counting down.
CAGGGTTATTGGTGTGTAAAGGTTTTTTACTGTCGGGTATCGTACTGAAAATAACATGCTAAAAGATAGTTTGCGAAACAGAATTGGTCTCAAATTTTAGTTTATAAAAGCCACATTGACAGGTGTAACAGCTCAGTCGATAAGGATTTAACTCATTGATAATATAAGTGAAATGGTTAAGGTTTAGTCAATCCATTTTAGATTTGCCACCAAGTCGTTGGGATGAGTTTACATCTGCCTTAGTCATCTTGTGACTTCTAGCCAGTAAATTTATACCAACAACTGTTTTGCGTAGTAGTTTTAAACAGGATTGACTGTGTTTAAATTGAGCAGTTACTGCGATCCGATATATGCTGACTTCTTGACAGACTGATTAAGCGGTATCGACGATAGCTGGTAAGCGATAAGCATCAGTTATAAAGTCTATTCACAAAAAAAGCACCTATAGCGATGGCTATAAGCGCTTTTGAATAGCGATTCGATTGCTAGTTGTTAGCCTTATACGTGACTATAACACAGTAGGCATACAGCTATTAATCAATGCTCGCTTAGCTGGCTATTAATAGACTAGCTATTACTTAGCTTCAGGCTGCTCACCCCAGATTTTAGGGTACTTATAACCTGGGAAAGTGTTATGAGCATATGCCTTAAAGTCATCAGAGTTGTAAGCGTTGGTCACGTCTTTGACCCAAGGCTGGTCTTTGTCAGCAGTCTTGACAGCTGACCAGTTGACATAGGCAAAGCTAGGCTCTTGGAATAGGGCTTCTGTTAGCTTGATACCTGAGTCAGTTGCATAGTTACCATTAATAACGGCAAAGTCAACTTCATCACGGGCGCGAGGAAGCTGAGCGGCTTCTAGCTCAACGATTTTGATATCGTATTTGCTGTTATCAGCGATATCTGATTTAGAAGCTTTAAGAGGATCGATACCTTCTTTTAAGGTAATCCAGCCAAGATCGTTCATCATGACCAACGCACGTGCGAAGTTACTTGGGTCGTTAGGGGCAGAGACGCTCATGCCTTTATAGGCTTCATCAAGGCTGGTCTTTTTGCCTGAATAGATGCCAAGCGGTGCCGTTGGTACTTGGAACACTTCGACTAAGTCTAGGTTGTTCTCTTCTTTAAAAGTATCAAGATATGGCTTATGCTGAAAAACATTGATATCTAGGTCACCATCCGCTAGCGCTAGGTTAGGACGGACATAGTCAGTAAAGGTGACCAGCTCAACTTCATAGCCTTGAGCCTCAAGAGATTGCTTAACTTGGTTACGTACCATATCGGCAAAGTCGCCTTCGGTAGTACCGATAACAATCTTCTCTTTGTTAGGGTCACGACCTTCAGAGTTGATGACTTCCTCAGTGCTGTTAGGGGTAGCTTCTGTTGAGGTTTCGCTGCTAGGTTCTTGAGTATTGGCTTCAGGGGCAGAGGTATTATTACAGCCCACCAATACAAATCCAGACACACCAACAGCAGCAAAAGCTGTGGCGACTTGACGGCTAACGGTTGATAATTTCATACAGTTTCCTTCGATTATTATGGCAGTTATCAGTTTGACAAATACTGCCCTCAATATAAATTAAGAATATTATAAGTGTTACGACTATCAGTATAAATTCAAAGACCAATAAGTATAGAGACTAAGCGGTATTAAGAGGGCCAGTATAATACAAAGTTATCTGGCAAGTTTATGCCAGATGCTTATAGCCTATTGAAATAAGTTATAAGGCCACTTTAAATAATCTAGCGCCAGTGACTGACTGTCTTAACTAACACTACTTAAACTTAATATCTGCTCTTTCACACCTGCAAACACTAATGATCTTAGTATTTAGCGTTTGTCAAGTCGCTGAGCGAGTAGGTTACCACCTGCTTGGATAAGGATAACCATAAGCGATAGTAAGACCACAATAAAGACCATGACCTCAGTCTGGTAGCGGTAATAGCCATAACGAATCGCTAAGTCGCCCAGACCGCCACCACCAATCATACCTGCAGCAGCGGAGAAGGATAGTAGACTAATACAAAGGATAGTCACCGATAAGACCAAGCCTGAGCGCGCCTCATTGACGAGCACTTTGATAATGGTCATCGGCGGCGCGCCCATAGATTCGGTTGCCTCAATGATACCACGTGGTACTTCACGTAGGTTTTGTTCGACCAAGCGAGCAAAATAAAATGAGCCGGCGATGGCTAGAACCAAGGAGGCGGCGATAGGGCCAATACCTGTACCAATAATAGTCTTGGTAAAAGGACTCATGGCAATCATCAGAATAACAAAGGGAAAAGCACGGATAAAGTTGGTGATACCGCCTAATAAAGCATAAAGCGGCTTATTCTGCAAAAACTGCCGATCACTGGTCAAAAATAAGAAAATACCAAAAACACCACCAATAACAATGGCGACCGTGGTAGAGATGCCAAGCATAATAAAGGTGTCAATTAAGGCTTGCCAGATCTCTTTTTTCATAGTCAATAGCTTGGTTATTGATTCTGATAACGCTAAGCTTAAGATCATAGTTAGTCCTCTTGAATCAAGCCTTGGCCGATGGTAGTCGCCGCCTCAATAACACCGTCTCGTATATTTGCCACCTCTAGCAGATCACCTTGGTGCAATAGCGCGACGCGGTGACACAACCTGCGAATGACGCTCATCTCATGAGTGACAATGACGATAGTAACGCCGAGCTTTTCGTTGATGTCGCGAAGGCAAGTCAACAAGCTTCTAGTGGTCGAAGGATCTAAGGCACTGGTTGGCTCATCCGCTAAGATAACCTTAGGGTTTGGCGCAATAGCGCGAGCGATACCGACACGCTGTTTTTGTCCACCAGATAGCTGGGCGGGATAATGCTGAGCGCGGTCAACCAGATCGACAATATCAAGGCAAGCCATAACTCGTGAATGAATCTCTTTGGCAGGATAGCCTGCTACCTTCAGGTTAAAAGCGACGTTGTCATAGACACTGCGATTGGACATCAAGTTGAACTGCTGAAAGATCATACCGATATTATGACGTGCCACGCGCAGCTCTGCTGCTGACAGGGCGGTCAGATCCTCACCATCAATAATAACTTGACCATTATCTGGTCGCTCAAGAAGGTTAATCAAGCGTAATAGAGTGGACTTACCTGCGCCCGAATAACCCATTAGGCCAAATATCTCGCCCTTTTTGATTTGTAATGAGGTCGGCTGAACGGCAGTAAACCAATGCGCTGCCCCATTTTTGCCTTTGACTGAGCGGTCGCTCATAAAGCGCTTGCTCACGTCATTTAGAACAATCATGTCACTCATAAAAGACTCGAAATTATGTGCCCATACTAGCGCACCCAAGGTAAGAATGAATACCAACACTTAGACAGTATTTTACCACTTGATGATACTATTGTTGATAATGCTAAGATTAACCTGGATATTATAAGTGATAGCCATTAATCCAAGGCATTGATCAAAGCCATATAAGCCAGCTGTCATAGTGAGATCACAATCAAAGTAAGGCTCATCACAATAAGTTAATCAATCGCAGCGAATGGCTGTAGTAAAGGCAGCAATGATAAATAAAGCGCAGTAATATAGCATATCTTGCTTATTCTAGATATGGTATTGCAAGATTAAGGCAAGCAAAATTATCATATTATAAGTTTGTGAAGACTGGGTAAAGGCTATCTAAAGTAGATTTATGGAGTCATTATAGTAGATAAGAGAGCTGTGTAATAGGCTAATAGCGCTTAACTCGAAAAAGCTTAATTTTTTATATATGAATAACTAACCAACAATATAATAACGCTACAAAATACCGATTAAGACGAGTGTTCTTCTTCAATATCGATGGCGCTATGAGTGGCATTGACGGGCAGTATGACTAAGAAGCGAGTGTGACCATTGACAGTGTCGGTGGTGATTCGACCTTGATGAGCGGTGACAATTTGAGAGACTAGTGACAATCCTAGCCCCGAACCTTTTTTCTTCTGCTGCAAGCGCACAAAAGGACTAAATATATCTTTACGCTTATCCTCTGGGATACCATGACCTTCGTCAATGACGGCTAATACAGCAAAGTTTGGTGGCGGCGGCGGCTCTTCAGGTTTTACCTTACGTGCGCGCTTTTTAAATAGGCTTTCTTTACGAGCAAGTAGCATCGCTGAGAAGTCCGTAGAGCTATCTTCTTTAGTGGCTTCTATAACTGGATCGTTCCCTACGGCTTTATCTTTGACTCCATTAGGGTTGTCTGAAGCAGTCTTAATGAGGCGCTCAGCAGATGGTGAGTCTTGATTAGCAGTGCTTTGTTGACCAGAGTCATTACGATCTGACGGCTCGGTAGTCTTAACTAAGTCAAGAGCATCCTCGCAGTGCTCTACAGGGGTATGTTGCGTCTGTGCCGTAGAGGCTTGATCGGACTGTTGTTGAGTGTCCTTAGCTGAGCTAGTACGTGAAGATTCAGCTTGAGAGGAGTTAGGTTGTAGAGTAATGGCTAGCGGAGACTCGCTAGTGTCTATTGAGCTTGAGTTATCATCCTCTACAGTGCTAAGCAATAGCGATAGAATAAGGTGCTCTGGAATCTCGCTTGCCTCGGCTACAGACTCGGCACCGTATAGCATTACAGTGACAGGTGGTACACCATGAAGCATAGCATTGTTTAGAAGGTTGCGGATTAGGTGCGTTAGTAACTGCGGCTGACCTTCAATGATAATATGCTCACCGATTAGGCTGGCTTCTGGATAGTGCTGACGCTCTTGATTGACCAGCTCATATAAGTCTAGACGTTCAACCTGCTGTAGCGCGTGACCAGCATCTAAACGGCTCACGAGTAAGATACTTTCGACCAAATCGTTCAAGCCCGTTAAATCACGATTAATGGCTGCCGCACGCTTATCGAATTTCGCTTTCGTCGGCGCTTGAAGCTCAGCGGCGAGCATATCCATCATCTCGATTTGCAGACGAATTCGCGTAATAGGAGTGCGAAGCTCGTGTGAGGCATGAGCAAGTAAGAGGTTGTTAGCATTGACCAGATGCTCAATCTTTTGCGCCGCTTGGTTAAAGCCTTTACCGAGTACCGCTATCTCATCATTACCACGGACGGTCACGCGAGCGCTAAAGTCTCCCTCACCCAATTGCACCATTTGATGACTGAGCTGATTGATACGCCATGTCATAGACCGGGCAATCCACCACAGTACCCCTGCCATAATACATAGCAGCAGCAACGTTCCAGAAAATAGGTTGAGCGCCGCTGAGACGATGGGCTTTTTCGGAGGCAGTCGTGATTCAAACAGCAGGATATAACCCGTGCTACTGTAGACTTGCACCTGCTGAGCAGGGGTCTCAGATAAAAAAGGAAAAACGCGAGTGGTCCAAGAGGGGCGTTTTGGTAGCTCGCTTGGCAGATCACTATTGTTGGTCTGCATAAGCAGATGACCTTCGTGGTCATACAGTCCCATCTTGGCCTGTAGTGACTCATCGAAGATATCGAAGCTTTTTTTGATGACAGCTAGCATAAACCGCGCTTGTAAGCGATTGTTATGGACGACCGCCTGATTTAAATCATCTAAAAATGGGTCAACTTGGCTTAGGATTTGTGTCGCCAATACTTGTGAGCGAATCGTGGCGTCTTTATCGTGCACCAGCTGGGTTAACAACACCATCGCCACGGCAAATAAAGTTAATGCCAGCATGACACTGGCAAATAATTTTACAAATACTGAGCGAAAGCCGCGCTGCTGCATCAATGACACTCTTATCGGACGGTCAACTATGATTATCTAAGCAACTATTATTGCTTATGGACGCTTTAAATAGCAACCTATAACCCTAGCAAATCTACTACTAAAGCCCTGCTACCACCAACTACAAGCGCTTTAGCCTCTTAAGGTCGTATGGTAGCAGTCGTTCTGATTATACTTGGTCAGTCGCGAACTGGTAGCCAACGCCGCGCACGGTAATGATGCGTTTGGGCTGACGTGGGTTATCTTCAATTAGGGCACGGAGCCGTGAGATATGGACGTCAATAGCCCGGTCGATATTATCGGAGCTGTCATCATTGGGCATCGCCTGCCAGAGCTGCTCGCGGTTGAGTACTTTGCCGGCGTGAGTAGCAAAATAGTGTAACAGCTGAAACTGATGGGTCGTGAGGCGCACGGGCTGGTCGTCAATAGTGACTTCATGGCTGTCAGGAAACACGCTTAAACGGCCAAAAGTCAGGCTATCTGAATGACTGTCTGCTTGGTTAGGCTGCTCATGACGGCGTAGGACAGCGCGAATGCGAGCGAGAAGCTCACGAGGCTCAAATGGCTTAGCAATATAGTCATCAGCGCCCATCTCAAGGCCTAATACCCGGTCGGTGGTATCACCTTTAGCAGTGAGCATGATAATAGGTACTTTATTGGTCTGATGGTTTTTACTACCACGTATTTTTTGGCAGACCTGCATACCGTCCATGTCAGGCAGCATCAGATCTAGCACGACCAAGTCAATATCACGCTCTTTGGTATCCAAAGTATTTAAGCCGTCTTGACCAAGCGCTGCATGATGAACTTCATAATAGTTCATCGATAAATAGTCACTAATAAGCTCAGCCAAATCCGGGTCATCTTCAATCAATAAAATTTGCTTACTCATAAAGTGTCCTTTAATTTAATTCACAATTTATTTCGAAAGTTGTTTCAAAAGCTATTTAAAAATTTCTACATCTTCCAATAGCCAAGTGCTAATTTGCGTAACTTAATAATACGCTTGTTAAACTATCGCTTGAGTAGCACTTTTGAAAATAGTCGCTGTTAAACATTATAGTTATTAAGATCAATAGTTATTAACATCAGTAGAATTCGGCTGCAACACTATCTATTCGGCTGCAACATTGTCTAAAACTAACAACGCCTAAGCTTGCAGACTCAGAGGCTATAGACTAAACAGCCTATCAGTAGATCTAATAGACGATCCGTGCTTTCTATACTGGCTTTACACTGACTTCGATAAAGCGTCGGTTATTGGGCCAATTTATAGCTATAGTGCCCAATTGCGCCTTGATCACTCAAGAGGGCATTTGTTACTAATTCTATGAAATGTAACGCTTATCGCATTATGTATTTAAGTTTGTCTAGTCTATGTCTTAAGTTTAAGCCAATAACAGCTGTATTGTTGAGCCACAATGTCTTTATTGAGGGTTAAAGACACAGACTCTAGCCTTAGATAGGCGCAGCTTTGTCTCTTTTTCTCTGCTAAGAGACGGTAATGGATATCCATATTAAGAGATGACATTAAGAGACGACGACTTTTTTGCCGATGGACGCTTTTGGTAATGGCGCTAAGCAAATCAGACTATCATTGCTTATGCCTGCGACTAAATACTGATCTGTAGTGGGATCATATTCAATCACTTCAACAGGTTGCCAGATTAAGCGTTGGTCTTGTCCGATAATCCACACGTGAGCTTTTATGGGCACCTGCGCGCGATAGGGCGGACTGGTTAAAGCCGAAACATCAGCCTCTTGGATACCAGCTTTGGGCACTATGGTTCCGACTTGGATTTGACCATAGTCGATGCGTCCCGCTACCGACATTCCAGGTTTTAGCAGACTTCGGCTGTCATTATTAGCTAGGACGTGAACGTACACCAATAGGTGGGCAGGATTTTGTGCAGGCTTTAATTGGCTGACTTGACCCGTTAGAGTTTTATTGCTGCCTGCTACCGTAAAGGTGACGCTTTGCCCTACTGACAGCTGAGACTTAGTGGTTATGGGTAAGGTGCCAATAAACTGAAGATCGGTAGGATCACTCAGCTTAAGTAGAGGCTGATTTGCATTGACACGTGTACCGGATTTCACATACAGCTGATCGACTTGACCTGCAAAGGGTGCTTTAAATGTCAGGATTTGTCCCACAGAATAAGGTGCGCCTGAGCGACCATTCACTGAATCATGGCTAGGTTGCGGCGGCGTACTAGAGGCAGCGTCTATATCTGTCCCGTCAATCTCAGCTTGAGTAGGCGCTAAGGATTCTTCAGTAGTGCCTTCAGCCTCTTGGGTCAATTTAGTGGTGGTATCTGAGACTGTTTCTGTCACTGAGTCTATGGCAGCGGTGATGGCATTTGTCTTGCTTAGCGCTTGATTTTGATTGGTCTTAGGTGCTGATGTCTCGGATGGTGAAGCAGAGCTATTAGAGATATTCGTGTCTTGAGTGGTTTGTGTATTATTAGTTGCCTTAGCACGGACATTTTCCGGATTATTCACTGCATTTATTTGCGTGGGTTGATTCTTTGCTTGAGCCGTGGTCTCGGTGTCTACGACCAATAAAGTTAGTAGCGGCGACCCTTTAGTGACTGGTTGATCTTGGGTAACAGAAGTACTGCGAATGATAGCGTTGGTAGGGCTGGTCAGCGTTGTTATATTAATGGGAATAATACTCCCAGTAAATCCTAAACTTGGCTGATAACGTTTGGGTTTGATATTGAAGATATGACTGGTCGATAAGTTGACCGTATCGCCATCGATAGTAATAGCAGAGTGTGCTTCGCTATTATCAGTATCAGAGTCTATCTGGTTACTGTCCGTTTGCGGCGTTGGCGGGCTGCAAGCTGACAATCCAGTTAGCATACCGGCGCTAATTATTGCGCTAAACCATAAGCTTTTCTTCAACATAGTATTACCAAGTTATTATTCATTAGAGAGCTATTCAATAAGGATACTATTTTAATAAGAGAGCTACCCATTATTGGTTACGCCTTATTTCCTAGTCTTTTTGGCTGGTTAGCCTTTGCTACTGACTTTGAGCGGACAAACATTTTACCGCTCCTGTATGAAGGTCTGTCTATTTTATGTCAAAATAACTCAGCGCAACATTATGATTATGTCAGCTAGCGAAGGTCGGCTTACAATCTTAAAAATGTTTGGTTTTTCAGTATCATAATTGTCATTTCATAAAGATTAGTGCATGATGATACAGCAATAGGATTAATGTTACGGAAAACAGTAGGGCCAAAGACTGCTCAAAAGCCTATGGCTATTGGTCAAATAATATGCTGGCTTGAACAATATTAAAAGTCATAGTGGGACTGTAAGTAATCAATGACTATATAGACTACTAATTTACTTACAATAATTGTGCTATAGCCATGCCTAATAACCAGTTTTTTGTTACTATATGACGATGATACGTTATTCTAGATTTAATATTGACATAGTGCTTGAGTTGACATAGCTCTCTTGTAAAACTTAAAAGTTATGATAACCACATAACGAACAACTTATATATAATGTCATAGCCATGAGCTGGGTCACTTGCGAGCGTCTCTTCTTATCGTGAAATATCTCATAACTTAATATAAGTATTTATAGGAAAATAGTAATGGAAAATAATTTTGAAGGTTTAAAAGTCATGGTTATTGATGACTCAAAAACCATTCGCCGAACAGCAGAAACTCTTCTACAAAAGGCTGGCTGTGAGGTAATAACCGCCGTTGACGGTTTTGATGCTTTGGCGAAAATTGTGGATAATAATCCTGATATTATTTTCGTTGACATTATGATGCCAAGATTAGATGGCTATCAAACTTGTGCTCTGATTAAAAACAACCCAGAGTATGCTAATAAGCCAGTCATTATGTTGTCTTCAAAAGATGGCCTCTTTGATAAGGCTCGTGGTCGAATAGTAGGCTCTGATGAATACTTGACCAAGCCTTTTAGTAAAGACGAATTATTTAGTGCCATCAATCATTATCGTTAATTGTCTAGATTATTAAAACATTTTGATTTAAACCGGCTAAATACACCAATAAGAATACTATATTGAGGGGACTTTCATGACGACTATTTTAGTCATTGATGACTCGCCATCAGAGATGGCCAGATTTCGCGATATTTTGACTAAAAATAACTTTACTGTGCTTGAAGCCAGTAATGGCGAAGAAGGCTGTGACATCGCTGCTAAACAGCTACCAGATATTATTCTTATGGATATTGTTATGCCAGAGATGAATGGTTTTCAAGCGACGCGGCGATTGACCCGTGACAAGGAAACAGCGCATATCCCTGTAGTAATGGTTAGTACCAAGAGTCAAGAGACAGACCGTGTATGGGCTAAGCGTCAAGGGGCAAAAGAATATCTAACCAAGCCTATCAATGAGCAGGATCTAATGCGGGTAATTCGCTCAGTAATGGAGTAAATCGTGGCGTCTAAAGGCTTTATAGAATTACTTCGGCTCGCTGATCTGGCAAAGGCTCGGCAAAGTGGTCGGCATAGCTTGCAACAAGCGCAATGGCTTGGGGTGGTGTTTGAAGTTGCTGGTCAGCGATTGGTGGCACCTATGGGGGAAGTCTCTGAAGTACTGAGCTTACCCAATCTAACCACCGTGCCGCTAACTCAGCCTTGGATGCTCGGCGTGGCTAATGTCCGTGGTCGGCTGCTGCCGCTCACCGATTTGGCTAAGTTTTTGTCCCTAGCCAGTCAGCAGCGTCGACAAAGTCTTAAAAAGGTGTTGGTGATTGATCAGCCGAGCTTTTTTTCAGGACTGTTGGTAGATTCTGTCTTAGGTATTCAGCAGTTTTCTCAATCCCAATATCAGGCTGAGCCAATGCCGAGCGATTCGCCCTTTGTTCGGTACAATCACGGCAAGTTCGTCAAAGATGGTGAAGACTGGTTTATCTTTATGCCCAGTCTATTGGCGCAAGATCAGCGCTATATTGATGCTGCTCTGTAGTATGCAAATCAACGGCAAAGTATAACCACTTTTATTAATTTTTAAACTTAACCAGTTAACCACATAAGCCATATATTCTTTGACCATAGCTTAGGTAACTGTTTTAGAGGAATTAAGTACAATGATCAGTGACGCGCCCCAAAATACCGACACGAGTGTAATAAAAAAGGCAACCTCAGCTGCGGATAGTGAACAAAACAGTTGGCGAGCGTGGCTTTGGTTGTTTTTCCTTTCAGCTTTAGCAAGCTTAGCTTGGTTGATCTATTCCTTTATTAACGTGAATAACTACCTAAGTAATGTCAACCAGCTAGAGGTCAGCTCGACCAATATCGTGCAAGACATCAATGATGCCACTTTTTCACAAGACTTTAATGTCAGCAATCAAGCTTATGAGAAGCTACAAACTGACGTACAAAACTACCAAGCAGCCCTCACTGCTGCTCAGTCAAAAGCCATAGCAGATAAAGATATCTTTAACGAGTTAGCAGCAGATTGGAGCGCTAATAAAGAGCAGATCGATTATGTGGTTGCTCATATCAATGACGTCAATGCACTGCAAGATGTGCAAGAGTCAGTGTCTGAGGCCAGCAAGAAGTTTCAAAGTCAATACCGTCAAGTCACTCAGCAAGCAGTAGCTGCCGGTTTACCTGCCGCTGCTATCAACGATATTCAAGCTCAAATACTACGGGCAGAACGTATCAATACTGAGATGCAAGCCTTAACGCGTAGTACCGATGGCTCATCAGAAGCGTTTAAAGCACAAGTCACAGCTTTTGCTAATACCTTAGCGGCGCAAAAACGCAATTATGCGAGCGAGCTACCCGCATTACGCAGTATCGAGCAGACCTATCAGCAGACAGTAGCCCCAGTCTCAGAGCAGCTGACCACCTTAAACAATCCTGCGGTAAAAACCAGAGAAAATGCTCGAGCGCTAAGTAACTTAGCTCAAAACACTCAAAATAAGCTCAGTGATATTGACCGCAATCTGCTCACTCGAGGCGGAATTATCCTCCCTATGTTGGCATTCCTGCTCAGCTTACTGGGCCTAATGTACGCTTTTTATCGATTGTTAAATAAACGTGGTAAGGCTCAGCGCCTATTGATCGAAAAAGAAACCATGCGTCAACGTCAAGAAGCGGATGTAGAATCTGAGCGCGCACGTAAAATTCAAGAAGAGAATGAGCGCAACCAGATGGCAATTTTGCGCTTACTTGATGAGCTTGGCGATTTGGCAGAAGGTGATCTAACAGTTAATGCTACGGTATCAGAAGATTTTACGGGTGCCATTGCCGATTCGGTAAACTTCGCTATTGACCAACTACGTCAGCTGGTTATGGCTATTAACACCACAGCAGATCGAGTGGCCAAGTCCTCTGAGCAGACACAGATGAATGCGGTTGAGCTTGCTGAGGCCTCTGAGCATCAAGCCCAAGAGATTGCTGGTGTGTCTGCCGCGATTAATGAGATGGCTATCTCAATCGATCAGGTTTCGGCCAACGCTAGCGAATCAGCGTCAGTTGCCAACCGTTCGGTAGCTATTGCCCATAATGGGGCAGAGGTGGTTCAGCGCTCTATCGAGGGTATGAACGTCATCCGTGATCAGATTCAAGAGACTTCAAAGCGTATTAAGCGTCTTGGTGAGTCATCGCAAGAGATTGGTGATATCGTAAGCTTGATTAATGATATTGCGGATCAGACGAATATTTTGGCCTTGAATGCGGCGATTCAGGCTTCGATGGCAGGTGAGGCCGGTCGCGGTTTTGCGGTTGTTGCCGACGAGGTTCAGCGTCTCGCAGAGCGTTCAGCTAATGCGACCAAACAGATTGAGACTTTGGTTAGAACCATTCAGGCTGATACCAATGAAGCAGTCATGTCTATGGAATCTACGACCTCAGAGGTAGTTCGCGGAGCGCGCTTAGCAAAAGATGCAGGTGAGGCGCTAGAAGAGGTACAAGGGGTATCACACACTCTAGCCGACCTTATTCAGAATATCTCCAACGCTGCTCAGCAGCAGGCCGATTCTGCTGGTCATATCTCAGATACCATGAATATTATCCAAGACATTACCTCTCAGACCTCTTCAGGAACGATGGCGACAGCGCGTTCAGTAGGGCAGCTAAGTGAGATGGCTATTGCCTTACAAGAGTCTGTATCTGGCTTTAAACTCTCAGACGACGACTTAAATGTTGAAGAAGATAGTGATGAGTTTCAGGTGGTTTAGTTAGACGGTTTAATGAGCATTAATGACTGAGATTATTGAGTTACCAAGATGGCAAAGCTATATTGAAGCAGAAATTGGCTTGGTAATGCCGAAACGACAAAATCGCTGGGTTTATAATGCTATCTTAGAGTTGGCAAAGAGCAATCACTTAAGTATTGATGAGCTTTGGCAAGCAGTCCAAACGGACCGCTTGCTACGCCAACAACTATTTGACTCAGTGTTGATTATTGAAAGTCGATTTTTTCGTCATTTACCGTCGCTCAATTATGTGGCAGCGCTAGCAAAAGATTATGCGCAAACGTCGTCCAAACCATCGCACTTAGCTCAATCTTCCCCTCATTTGCCTTTTCGAGTTTGGAGCGTCGGCTGTGCTTCAGGTCAAGAAGTGTGGTCTCTGGCGATGATGCTTGAGGATAGTAAAATAGATAACTACGTTATCCTTGGCTCAGACGTCAGCTTGACGGCCATTAAATGCGCTAAAAAGGCGCATTATAGTGGTAGAGAATTGTCCTTAATACCAGCGCAGTATCATAAGTACATCCAGAATATCGATACTGATGAAGCCAAGGTAGACTCATTCAAGCATTGGAAAATAGCGGATGAACTATACGCTAAAGTAAATTTTGCTCAGCACAATGCCATGACTCGATCTGTACCGACGCCGTTCAAGCAGCAAGTGATTATGTGCCAAAACATGCTGATCTATTTTCGCCGATTCGATCAGCGTGATATTTTGGCCAAACTGGTCGATCAGTGCGTGCTTGGAGGCTATCTTATTCTAGCACCAGGTGAAGCTTTATTTTGGCAACACCCTAAAATGCAGCGTCTTACCCATGATTCGGTAAATGTCTGGCAAAAGATAGCAGAATGAAGCTAAAGCCAGAGAGAATAGCGATTGAACGCTCCTAAACTTAAGCACTCTAATATTCAAGCATTTTAATATTTAAGTAGTTTAATAAGTGAGCAGACTGGTTAATGATTTTGCCAATATATTACCTATAGCCAATCAATCTGGCTAAGTAACGATAACCTAATAATAATATTAATTTGACGTAGTCAGCACCGATATACTGGGTTGATGATGGACAATTTAGGATGATTATATGACTGCCCAGCCTAGCAATTTTGCAACTCTCAACTGGTTAATGCCATTATGTCACTCGCAGTTATTACGCTTAAAGGCGTCGTGGCAAGCATTAGAGCAAGGCGAAGAGGTGAGTGGGGCTCAGATAGACTTTGCCGATATGGCATCGACTTATCATGAGCTTTATGGTGCTTTAGAAATCGCTGAGGTATCTGTACTCGCTAAGTTAGCGGAAGTCTTAAGTCAGGTGTCAGAGCAGATGGCAGCGGACGCGTTGACGCCGATGACAGTCCCTACCGCTGCTTTTGCTCACCAGACTCTGCAAGCAGAGCTAAGTCAATGGGTCACTACAGGAACCCTTCGTCAGCAGCTTGTCCAGCAGTGTCGCCTAGCGCTGACTCGCCTGTTACCGGTGCAGCTTCAAGAGAAGCTGGATACTGTAACCCCAACAGACGCTCAAGATAGCTTGATTGCTTATCAGTTACAAATCCCTGAGCTTAGCGCTAGAACCTCTTTGACTACTGATCAATTCGCCCGCTTATTGTTAGGCTGGCGTCAAGCTGTTAATCAGCTTTTACTCACCAATACAAACTCAAAGGGCACGATTGGCTCTCTTCAGAAGATCAGCAGCTATTTATGGCGTAGTAGCTTTGATGCCGACCTACAAGGGCTATGGTATGTCTGCTCAGTTTGGTTAGACAATCTTAGTAACAATGATCGACCACTACCTGAGCATTATGTGGCGATACTCTCTGCGCTAGATCAAGTCATTGATGCGATGGTTCAAGCAGGCCAAGAGGTAGATATCTCGCTCATCACTAGCAAAATGATCAATGAAAAATTGTGCAGTATTACGGTCAGTAGCGTGATGGCCGATGTCCTTATTGGTGTGGGTATTTTGGCGCATCAAGATACGGAGGCTGAAGCTATATTGGCTAGCCTTAATAAGCAGCCGATAGTTGATCAGGAGTTTTTACCGCGTATCTTAACCCAGCTTGAAGCGTTGATTTTAAACTTACAAAATCCTGCTGAAGCACAATCTTCATTATCGCAGATTAGAGCGCAACTGCTTCAACGAGGCTGGTCTCAGTACGATGCTGCTATTGAGCAGATAAACTGTGATCTTGAAGAGGGCTTGCAATCAGCAGACCTCTTCTCGCAGCTACACTGGCAGATTGAAAGACAGTTACAAGAGCTATATACCTCAATATTATTCGCCCATGAAACCATTACCGATAATATCGGGCAGGCGACTGCCTGGCTATCCGCTCAAGGTGAGGGGGTGACATCAGAATCAGAGTCGCCATCTGTACAGACAGCATCAATAGGGGAAGACTCAGAGCAGCAACCAAAGACTGATGACGTAAGGCAATTAAGAGTAGCTGTTGAAAGCATCAAATCAGACTTTAATAACTATCTAAAACAAAACCATCTTGAGACTCTACCCAGTCCAGATGATTTTAGCGTAGTGATAGAGACCTTTAGTCATCTTGGACTACAAAGTGCCAGTAAGGTTAGTGAAGAGTTAGCCGCACTATTTGCACGATTGAATACGCTAGAGAAAAAGGCGCTGAGCTGGAAGCTGGTCAATGATATTGCAGAAAGCTTAGCGGCATTAGAGCTATTCTTAGACTATCTGGCGCATGGTTCGGTTGATCAAAACATAGTAGAAAAAGTTCAAGAGCATATTGTAGCGGCCAATCGTCAGCTAGAAACCTACATTAATGACCCAGAGGCAACTATTGCTCAAGAGCAAGACTTATATCCAGACAGCTTTGCGTCAGATAATGGTGCTATAGAGGGTTTAAATACCACCGCTTATGGCAATGTCACCCGTTTTGATGACAGCGGTGAGATTGCGGCTATAGATAACGATCAGTCGATTGCTGATGAGCAGCAAAGCGCTGAAGACTCTCTAACCCTAACCCCTCTTGAGCAACATCAAGATGATTCTTCCATCGAGATTGTGCCAGTAACTAGTGAGCTAGCTGCTAACAATGATTCGGCAAGTTCAAGTCATCTAGCTGCAGAAGAGGACAACGATGAAGCAGTTAATCTACAAGCTGTCCACAGCGAAGCTTTAATCGCCGCTAGAGAAAAGCTTAAAGAAGATGACTTCGATGTCGATGAAGAGATTCGAGATATCTTTATTGAAGAGGCAGAAGAGGTATTAGAGCAGCTAGACAGTACGTTACCTGAATGGCAGTCCGCTCCCCAAGACTTAAGTGTACTTACGGATATACGTCGTAGTTATCACACACTTAAGGGTTCAGGACGAATGGTCGGGGCCTTTAGTATCGGCGAGACAGCCTGGGCGATAGAAAATTTACTAAACCGCGTGTTAGATAACAACGTAGCGGTGACTGATGAGCTAGTCAGTTTTGTCAGCGAGAGTACTGTCAAGATTGCAGTGATGGTGGAGGATTTCATTCATCAGCGTGCGCCTTCAGTAGATATTGCCGAGACGGTGTTAAGAGCGGATAACTTGATTAAAGGTCAGCCCATTGATCAAGGGTTAGCAACGCTGAGTCAGTCAGCAGCTAGCTTAGTAGATAATGAAAAAGTTGATGAGCAGTTAGCTACCGACAGCATGGCAGACTATGAAGAGGCCGCTAAGCACTTACAGCAGAGCACTTTGCTGGATGTAGATAGTGCTACCACTGAGCTTCCAGAAGTTCTAATGCCATTTATCGCTGACGCTGACACTATCCCACAAGATGCAGATGATACTGACCCTGAAATCAAAGAGATATTTATAGAAGAAGCACAAGAGGTGCTTGAGACCATTACGCCAATATTTGCCACCTATCAAGCTGACTTAAGTGATGACGCTCTTCTAACGGAAGTCCGCCGCGGCTTTCATACACTCAAAGGTTCAGGTCGAATGGTAGGTGCTCATTATTCTGCTGAGCTTGCTTGGGCGATAGAGAATATGCTGAATCGAGTACTGGAGCATTCAGTAGCACCAACAGCGGCGATGATGCAGTTAGTAGCAGATGTATTGGCATCCTATCCTAAGCTTGTCACTGTTTTCGAATCTGCTACTCAAGACTATCCCGATAACTTGCCTTTGTGGGTAGCTTGCGCCCATGCTTATAGTAAAGGTCTAGGCGATAGCTTTGATTATCGAGACTTAGACAGTCATAACAGCGGCTCAGATCAGGCAGAGTGGGCAGATACCTCAAGTGCTGAGCAACAAACAACGGCAACCGAGACTGTAGCAGAGTCAGCTAATGAAGCGCCTGATTTGGTAGATCAAGAGATAGAGACTCAGGATACAGAGGCGGATAGCGCAGTCTCAGATTTAACCTTACGCTCTATTCACTCAGTGAATGAAAAAATCAGTGAAGCCCCCGAGCTTGCCTTGCCAAAAAGTGAAGAAGAGCAAGAGCTGTTTGACATCTTTATTGAAGAGGCCAAAGAGCAGCTAGAGATTATTGGGCAGTTCGTAGTAACACATGAGCACGATACTGAGGTTGAGATAGAAGATGAAGTCGTTAGAGCTTTTCATACGTTGCGCGGCGCTGCTGGTGCGCAGTCATTAACTACTGTGAGCGAGATTAGTGCGACGATTGAGCATAATCTAGGACAGCTACAGCAGCATGATGGGGTCATAGGCTCGCAGCATCTTCAGGCTTTAGCAAAATCAGTAGAATTAATAGACAGTTATTTGACTACGCCAACTCAAAATGGCGAGGCACTGCTAGGCAGTGACTGTGAACGACAACAATGCTTAGAGTCAATTCACGAGCTTTTAGATGAGCCTGAAAATAAGGAATCCTTGCCGCCATCTCTATCAGTTGCGCAGCTGATAAGTGTGGGTATTGATGACTTATTAGATGCAGAGTGGGAGCTTGAGTCTAAGCTATCGAATCGAGATTTAGATCAAGTTCGCGGCTATGCGCAAACCCTTACCGAACAAATCAATCAACTTATGGCGGCGACAGTAGCATCTAAGCAGTTCCAAGCGCTGCTATGTGCTTTATTGTCTGTTTATGAGCGGTTAACGGCTGAGCCAGAATTAAGTGAGAATAATGAGGTAATCAATACTCTACTATTAGGCCATGCTGAGTTAACGGGATTGTTTGATGCCTTGGCAGGCAGTATGTCTCTAAAGGTCGATAAAGCGGTAATTGAGTCATTGCAGCTGCTCTTTGAGTCAGAACCTAACCCTAATACTGGCGCTGATTATAATCAGCCAACCGATAAGTCTGTTAATACAGACGCTAATGCGGATGTGGACGATGCAGGTGCTGATGAGAATACTGAAGCCAAATTCGAGGTTATCGAGACTGATGAAGAGCTGCTTGAGATTTTCTTAGAAGAAGCCCAAGAGCTTGATGCTGATATCAACAAAGCATTCACGTCTTGGCGCGCCGCGCCCTTAGATAAAGAAGCCCTAAAAGAGCTTCAGCGCCATCTACATACCATTAAAGGCGGCGCTAGAATGGCGGGTATTCAGAGTATCGGTGACCTTACCCATGAAGCTGAAACCGTGTATGAGTATTTTGTCGAAGACAAGCTTGAACCTACGCTTGGCTGGATCAATGTCATGCAAGGTGTTCAAGATACACTGTCTGCACAGATCGACTATGTGCTGACGAACCACCAATCATTTTATGCCGATAGTCTTGTTGAGTCACTGAAGGACTTTATTATCCAAGGTGAGCTTCCTGATGACGCCAAAATCAGTATGCCTATTATTCAGGCACCGGTTGAACATGAGGAAGAGTCGGCCGCAGAGGCGCAGCCAGAGGAAGAGCTATCTAACGAGAGTGACTCAGTGTATACCGCTCAGTATCGGCTAATGCGCTCAGAGTCATGGGATGGCAATAAGCCTGATGCTGATATTTTAAAAGTATTTTTAGAAGAGGCTGAAGCGATACAAGCCAGTAGCCGTCAATATCTACAAGCGTTTTATAGCAATAGTAGTAACATCGCCTCACTGCATGCGCTACAGCAAGCCATGCATACCATCAAAGGCGGTGCCCGGATGATACCGGTCAAGAGTATTGCTGATCTGGCGCACCAGATGGAGTCGGTCTACGAAGCTTTGGCAAGCCGTAAGCGTCCCGCGACCAAGATGGTATCTCAGCTACTTAAAGCTTGTCATGTTTGGCTTGATACTGCGGTAATGGTTCTCTCGCATCGTATTGCGCCGACAATGCCAAACCAGCTAATCACCGCTTTAGAACAGTTTAAGGCGAGTCCTGATAGCTTGCAAAAGGTAACACCTGATTCATTGCAGTCGCAATTGGAGGTTATTGAGGGTTATAAAGCTGAGCAGTTAGCCAATATCAGTCACGATATTAGTAAGATGCCCTCGATGACAGGTGGCTTTGGCGCTGATGAGACGGTCGCTGATGTCGGTAATGAGATGATTCGTATTTCAGCAGGGCTTATCGAGCAGCTGATTAACTTATCAGGTGAGGCAGCGATTAACCGTGCCCGAATTGATATGGGCATGAGTAGCCTGACCAATAGTATCGAAGAGATGGGCATGACGGTCCAGCGTTTAGCAGATCAGCTTAGACGAATGGATATTGAGCTAGAAGCCCAGATACTATCGCAAATTGATGATGACATTATTCTAGATAATGAAGACTTTGATCCCTTGGAGATGGATCAATACTCTGCTCTAAATCAGCTGTCCAAATCATTATCAGAGTCAGCTTCTGACTTATTAGATATTAAGACCACGCTACTTGATAAGACTCGAGACAGTGAAAGCTTATTGTTACAGCTATCTCGAACTCAAACGGAGCTTCAAGAAGGGCTAATGAAGTCGCGGATGGTACCTTTCTCGCAATTGGCACCAAGGCTACAGCGTATCGTTAGACAGACTGCCAATGAGCTTAATAAGTCAGTTGAGCTAAAGATAATTAATGCAGATGACGAGCTAGACAGAACCATTCTAGAGCGTATCACCTCCCCGCTGGAGCATATGCTTAGAAATGCTGTGGATCACGGGGTAGAGCTGCCTAGTCAGCGTCGTTCTGCTGGGAAAGCTGAGTCTGGTCTTATTCAGATTGAAGTCATTCGTGAGGGTAGTGAGGTCGTTATCCACCTGAGTGATGACGGAAGAGGTATTAACGTTGAAGCCGTACGTGAAAAGGCTATCAGTCAAGGTCTTATCGATGCCAATGATGACAGCTTGTCTGACGTTGATGTCATGCAATATATCTTTAATGCAGGATTAACCACGACGCAGAAGGTAACGCAGATCTCAGGTCGCGGCGTGGGTATGGATGTGGTATTAAGCGAGATTCGTCAGCTTGGTGGTGCGGTCTCGGTAGAGTCAGAGAAAGGCAAAGGCTCACGCTTCACTATCCGTCTACCGTTAACAGTAGCAGTCTCTGACGCGCTTATCGTAAGGGCAGCTGATCGTTACTACGCTATCCCTCTGGTGCAGATTGAGCGCGTGGTTAGGGTTAGTCCAGAAGTACTGCACTCTTATTATCAATCTAATGACGCCACCTTAAAGATTGGTGAGACAGATTACCGAGTCCGTTATCTTAATGAGATGCTGACGGGGCATTCGCTCAATGAGCTGGTGGTTCAAACCAATACCAGCTTACCTGTAATTATTATCAAAAGTCAGACAGGTCAGTCGTTGGCCATGCAGGTTGATGAGATATCTGGATCAAGGATTGAGGTGGTAGTTAAGCCATTGGGGCGGCAGCTATCGCATGTTCCGGGAATTTCTGCAGCAACCATTATGGGCGACGGTTCTGTGATGCTCATTTTGGATATGCTAGCCTTGATGCGCAGTATAGCTACGCCGCCTGCGCCTGCGGTAAAAGAGGTCCATATCGAGCAGGTCAAGAAGACCACCAACAGCCGAGCTACTGTATTGGTGGTTGATGACTCGGTCACGGTACGAAAAGTCACCTCGCGACTGCTTGAGCGTCAAGGCTTAGATGCAGTCGTTGCCAAAGACGGGGTAGATGCCATTGAGATTTTACAAGAGCTGACACCAGACCTAATTTTACTTGATATCGAGATGCCACGAATGGATGGCTTTGAAGTAGCCACGCAAGTACGTCATCATAGTCGACTTCGTACCATCCCTATTATTATGATTACGTCACGTACTGGTGAGAAACATCGTGAACGGGCGATGGAGATTGGTGTTAATGACTATATGGGTAAGCCTTTCCAAGAGAACGAGCTGCTTAGTAGAATTCAAGCCCTGCTAGGATCACATATAGGCAGTCAAGATGGCGAATAACCCTGCCGAAAGCTCGGCAGATATAGAAGTTATAGTAGTCTCGGAGTCGTCGCAGCAACGCCTAGCGCTTTGCGATACCGTAAGCAGCTGTGGTTTTACACTTATTGATTGTCTGACATATCAGCAAGTTAAGGATGGCGAGTACCGCTCGGGAGTCAATATTTGGCTGATTGCCAGCGAAGTTGATGAGAGAGTAGTATCGACCATTGAGGCTACCGAGCGAGGAACTGTACTATTAGGGCTTAGTCCTGCGCCTGCTATGAGTGAAACTCAGCGTTATAAAAAGTGGCAGCGGCAACTCAAAAGAAAACTGGCAGGTATGTTAGCTATGCCTGAGCTTATGAGTAGTAAGCGCTTTGAGCCTAGTGGTCGATCTTGGCAATTTATGGTGTTGTTAGGTGCCTCTTTAGGCGGCCCAAATGCCATTAAGGTATTTTTGGATAATATCTCAACTGAGCTACCCATCTGTATCTTATTGGCTCAGCACTTTAATGAGCAAATGATTCATGCTCTGCCTCATATTTTGACCAGACACAACGATTGGGATTGCCGAGTTATCTCGACGACACAGCTATGTCAACCTGGGCAATGTTTGGTAGTCCCAGTTGATAAAAAGATAGTCTGTGATTCTAATGGTCGTATTATATTATGCGAAGAAGGTTGGGAAGGAAAATACAAGCCCACTATTGGTGAGCTGTTAAGGAATACTAGCGAGGTATTCGGTGATGATCTTGTCAGTATCATATTCTCTGGTATGGGTAATGATGGCACGCAGTATTTACAGCAAATTCAAGGCAATAATAGCCAGCTGTGGGTACAGGATCCTGCTGTCAGTCCCTGCGCTAGTCAACCACAAGCCATCATTGATGCTGGATTTTGTCAGTTTACGGGAACACCTGAACAGCTAGCAAGTAAACTCACCGATTATGTCACCGAACGGCTGTCTCATGACTAGCTAGGAGCTATTGAGAATTATGAAGCGAATAACAAAACACTCTTTTGAAGCTGTCAGCTTACTTATAGCGGATAATGGTCAGTTAGACGTCACCATTATCCCTGCAATGAACCAACCTGACTGGATCATTCCTAGTAGAAATATTATAGAAATCGCTGAGCTGGATGAGCGTATTTGGACATACCTGTGGCGCGGTCAAGAGGTTGCTGTCTGTCACTTAATACCGTCTGACGTGACACCAAGTACGCTACTCGTACTAGAGGGTAATACTGATGTGCACCGCATAGGACTACAGACGGTTGGAGAGCTACGCTATAAAAAGGTGCAAATCTCTGATGTTAAAGATATCCCTTTGCCTGAGCAGTATCGCACGTCTCAACAGGCACATACTCCAGAAGAAGAGCAAGCTAATCTAGACTCTAATGAGCGCGTAAATAGCGGCAACGATGTCTCTCAATCGCAGAACGACACAACAAGCTTAGACAGTGACTTAGACCACCCAGAATCCCAAAATTTCAACTTTGAGGATAGATTTGATGAAACAGTTGTTCAATCTTATTTATTTCAATGTGTTGAGGTTGATGGAGAAGCTTTCCTTATTCCAGATTTAGACAAAATCGCCCACCATTTAGTAGATTTAGACAGTTAGATAGGCTGTCTGCTAATAGTAAGTGCTGGACTATGGGCTAACGCATAGCAGGCGCAATTGATTAACGATTCAATCGTGTATATAAGGCCAAAGAATAACCTTATATAGTTAATCCTATTGAAAGCTGGTATATAAAGAGTTGATATAAATTTACTAGCAAGGAGTCATGAGCTGACTGAGACGGGGGTAAATTCACCCCGACGGCTTTGTGGCAAATCTAAACTGGATTGACTCTGCATATTGGAGTGGTTGGCGATTAATGGTTTTGTCAACAAAGCCACTAACTATGCTAACAAAATTGCTCTTATTAGCCTCTTTATTGACATAAAGATTGCGTATTATGTAGCAGCAGGTTTGTTTGAATAGCTGTACAAATGGTGTGATAAACTACGCCAAAATCTTGCAAAATTTAATGTCGGTAATAGGTAAGTATCATAATGACGAACTCAAAATCCTACAGTACTACCAAGCTTATGAAGTGGCCGGTTACTAGTCGTATTTTTCACTGGGGTAGTGCACTACTACTGCTAGTCACTTGGCTGATGATTGTCCTTCACGAGAATGCAGATAATAATCAGTTTATAATATTACATAAAGCCTTTGGGGTTAGCTTATTCTGCTGGATGGTTGCACGAATTATTAATCGCTTTTTAACCCCAACACCGCCAGCCGTTCCAATGCCTAAGTGGCAAACGGCGCTTGCCCATCTTACGCATCTTGCCTTATATCTGTTGCTGTTGGCCATGCCTATTGTTGGGGTACTTATGTCCGTTTATGGTGGCCGTGCGGTGAGTATCTTTGGCTTATTTGAGATCCCCGTCTTTGTGACCCCAGATCGTAGCTTGGCAAGGTTTTTTAACGATGCGCATGTCGATATTATCTGGCCTTTGATTATTGTCTTTACATTAGTTCATATTGGTGCAGCGCTATATCATCAGCTCATCAAAAAAGACAAGCTCATTTCACGCATGAAGTAGCTAAACCAGATAACCCCCTTATATACTAGGCGAGTTGGGCAAACGACCCGCCCAGTGAAAAGCCCTAAGTTATTAAACTTAGGGCTTTTTTATGATTGAAACAGCGTTGATCGAACAAGCATTATCGTCAAGCTTACAAAGCTTGGCGCATTTGCTTACGGCCGGTGGTCTGGCAAGTTGATGTTCATCTCTAATACGTCAAGGCTGTCTTCATGGCGATGATGAATATTGACATCATCAATTTGCACACCATTCACATATTTATTCACGACTTCCAAGATTTCGCGCTTCATTTTTTCAATGCGATCACTGGTCAAGCGAGAGTTAAGACGATTTTCACTAGCGACAATAACTTTCAGACGTTCAGTAGCCGTATTCGCGCTGCCCGATTGCCGGTCATCACCGCCAAATAAACTACTCCAAAATCCTTTTTTCTTACTCATTATTGTCCTCCAAACCAGCGCTGTAGTAAGCTCTTTTTCTTCACATCAATATGACGAAGTGCGCGCTCTTCTCCTAAGAATCTTGCTACGATATCATCATAGCATTGACCTGCAGCCGAGTCGGTATAGTAGATTACTGGCTCACCTTGGTTAGAAGCTTCAAGTACAGTTCGGCTCTCGGGGATAACCCCCAGTAATGGTACTTTTAAGATATCATTAGAGATAGTATCAATGTCCATCATTTCATTGGCCGCAGCGCGCTCTGGATTGTAGCGGCTGATGACCAGATGTTCTCTGACCGACCCTAGATTCTCTTCCACTTTTTTGGTGCGGCTTTGTAAAATTCCAATGATACGATCAGAGTCACGGACTGATGAGATCTCAGGGTTAGTGACAATGATGGCTTCATCAGCATGATACATTGCTAACTGCGCACCGCGTTCGATACCGGCTGGGGAGTCACAGATAATGTAGTCAAACTGTTTAGATAGCTCCGCCATGACATCAGCCACGCCTTCATCAGTCAGGGCGTCTTTGTCACGAGTCTGACTGGCAGGAAGAATAAACAAATTATCCAAACGTTTGTCTTTTACCAATGCTTGAGACAAGCGAGCATTACCGCTAATAACATCCACAAAGTCGTAAACAATTCGATTTTCACAGCCCATAATCAGGTCGAGATTACGCAGGCCCACGTCAAAATCTATAACGACTGTCTTATATCCTCGTAAAGCTAATCCTGCTGCAAAAGATGCACTGGTAGTAGTTTTACCCACTCCGCCTTTACCGGAAGTGATGACGACGATCTTTGCCACAATGGCACACTCCTATAAAAAATAAAACCAAACCCAGATTGACAGGGCTCATTACTCAAATAAACATTTATAAAAATCGAAACAAAAACACAGTTAAAAATAGCTTTAATAAACCATTGCTCAGTTAAAAGTTTATTATCTTGTCAATCATTTAGCACTGGAGTATAGCTTGAAATGAGCTACTAACTATTGGCAAAATAATAAACCTTACTCCATATGACAATACAGTAGATATGAAACCATCAGAATAACTTAATAAGTAAAGTATTAAATAACACCTACCCCTAAGTACTCTTAATCTAAGTATTTAAGATTCAATATGGCTGGTAGCAATCGATTTATACGCTCGATTATACGCATTTACTACTACTGGTTTGAAGGTTTAATGGTCAAATTAAAAAAAGTCACGATCAGTTAATATTGAAGTAAGTTTAAGGCACTTTTAGTCGCTATTTAACCTAACGCTCATCCGCCATAAAAATAAACTAGCTTATGGTCGATGTTATTTCTTCCGTCTAAATATATTGTCTAGCCACGTGGTCTTAGCGTACTAAACTTAATCAGGCAGTAATAGGCAACTGACCCACAGCTACCTATGATGGCTGATGAATATATATCCTTGTAGGGTAACATAACGCTTTAAATTATTACAGTAGTCGAGCAATAATATTAAAACCAGTAGAGCAAATAAATTCCAATACAAGAGATAGTTTATTGATAGTTAATTAAGTTTAAACAATAACTTTAATTAAATCTATGTCTTAATTTAACCTTTAGATAATAACGACGCAATGGCTGGCCGATAGATAAAAGGGAAATAAGAAAAAAAATGAACATGGTTCAATAAAGTAATTATAACTACGTCTTCTACTATAATTACATAATACAAAAGGGTTAAACATTATTCATAAGGGTAAAGACTAAACCTTCACCTTCTTGATAACTGACCTGCACTGGTTTATCGATGATATGTTCAGGGATGTTATCGCGTAGACAATAAGTCCCGGCTACAGAAACTAAAGTGGGGTTGAATGACTGACAGAAAATCCGTGCTTCTGTATCGCCATTAGCGCCAGCTACCAGTCGCCCTTGCGCGCGGCCATAGATGTGTAGACTGTTATCAGTAATCGCCTCAGCACCATTATTGACACTATTGGTCAAAATAAGATCGCCACCCACATGGTTGATACTTTGACCCGAGCGTAGCATCTGGTCATAGATCATACTTGATATATGCTCTGATACGTTTGTCTTAGTAGTCGCTTCACTGACTGGCTCAGTACTGCCTTGGCTAGCTGCGACGCTATGATGAGTCTCTGTAGCGGAGGGGGCAGCAGCAGAGGCTTTGGCAGTCTGATTGGCAGCTGCCTTTCTGGGATGGATTCGCTCGATACGTTTGCCATCAGCAGGGAAGATTGCTAACTGACGCGCTTTGGCTTGCTCGCTTAATAGCCCTGAGACCACGCCAATAGGCTGTAACCCCCATGACCAAAGTAAATCAACCAAAGCATTCAAGTCTTGGTCAACCTCGCTATCAATGACGATAGGAATCTGGCTAGATTTATTACTTAATAAGTTATCTAACTTGGCTTCGATGATCGCTAAATCGGCTGTTTTAAGCTTTAGCTGAGTGAAGGTCAGCATTTTGCCATAAAATATGACACTGTGATCGTCAGTTTGAGCATCTTGGTCATTATTCGAGGTTGCCATTATTTAAGTCCTTAAAACGAATCAATAATTAAAAGAAGACGACTGTACATCTAACTTGATACAGCAATGGATTATATTTTTAGATACTGGTGATGTTTCCATTGTTGAACTTTTACTTGAGCTTCAAGACCACTCAGTGCATCTTCAATCAGAGTCGCGAGTAAGGCCTCGAGTGTAGGGTTGCTAATATCTATTGTAACAATACCATGTGCAACCTCTTGCAATACCTTATCCAACGATGCTGTCGCAAGCAAGCGTTTATTCAATGATAAGGTCACATTTTCACCAACGTGTTGCGCAATATGGGACAGCTGACTCTCAATCAAGTGCCCTGCAATAGGAATTAATTTTAAGTAGCGGTGCAGCTCTGGTGTCTGCGCGAGTCCGTCTTGGATAGCTGCGCCGACCTCAGTGGCTAATAATTGGTTAATGGCTGGGTCTTGCAACTTACCATTATTTGAATCGAGGTAAGGACTCAAAGACTGCTTTAATATCGCTACAATAGCTGCTTCAATCTCAGCTTGATTGCGGCTGATTGTATTACTAATCAAGGCTTTAGAAGCTTGCTTGTCGAGTAGCTGCTGACGAATATTACTGATAGCAGTTAGAATAACGCGATCAGATAACTCCTCTAGTAGCACATCAAAATAGAACCTCCCAGCTGCTAGCCATGATTGGGGCAGTACTTGATAGCCGAGCTGATGTAGACGACGACCGATGACTATCGCTCGCAACAGACGCAGCGCCCGCAGCTGCGGTAGACAGCCCAGCACCTCATACCAGTGAATAAAAGGGAAGAAAAACCAACGATAGTGATGGTTATCCTTGATAGCGATAGCCCAACGCACTAGCAGCTCAACCACTAAAAACACAGTAAAAAACTCTCCTACAGTACGCAGCGGCTGATGGATTGAGTCTCTGTAGGAAATAATCCAACTGCTAAGATTTAACTGTTGGCTAAGATGCATAATTGAGCTACTCATCAAAATAGCATCGAGAGTCATTAGTGCTAGATCGATAATAATGGCGACCAGCATGGCGATATCGTAAGTAAGCTTTAGCTTATTGGGTGCTCGATCAGGCGTCGGCTCGGCGGCCACCTTAGTCGCAGACATATCAAAGTACTCAGGTAGGGTGACTAAAAAATAAATCAGTAATTGGACAAATAAAGAAGGTAGAGAATAGACTGCTAAAAAGTAGTCGATTTAAGATAATGTCACCATCAGCTTATCCAGCCTAGACACTATCAAGCACAGACAGTAGATAGTTATTTAAATATCGTCGTTTAAATATCGTCTTTTAAATACAGTTACTTAAATCTGGACGTACAGATCGTAAGCAATATGGTGGTGCATACCAAATCGATTGCAGCAACTTATTGGCTACTATAGTGAATGGGCAAGCAAAAAAAATCAACCCTGTTAAGTGATTAATAGATAGTCATAATTTAGCGCCTGCGCATGGTTCTCAGGCTGTAGATATTGAGGTGTTATTTTGTGGCCTATATAGTCAATCCTGTTTAAAGCTCGTACGTTCTGAGTCACTAACATAAGCGCTCTAACCAGCAATCATAAGCGGCTTATGGCAAACATAAGCTCATAAGCCTATTTTAGCGACTCTGTACCAATTCCTGACTGGATTAACCATAGCGGCTTAGTCTTTTCGCGAGGTCTCAAAGTCGGCAAGCATAGTATCAATAAGTGCGTCTTTTTGTTGCCAGATGTCATCTAGCCAAGCAAACATTGCCGCCTTAGTTTGGGCATCCTTTTGATAGCCGCCTTCGATAATAGCTGCGAATAAATCATTGGGCATGTCGATATGCCGGACATCAACCCCGAGCCGAGTAATGTCACCTTTCCATAAATCTGTATATTCAGGCTTGCCATCTGGATAGACGATAGTCATGTCTAAAATACCATCAATCTGCGAGCCTAGCGCGCTAATAGCAAGGGACAGTCCACCCGCCTTAGGTCTTAACAGATGCTTGTAAGGAGAGTCTTGCTTGGCTTTTTTTTCAGGGGTGAAGCGCGTGCCTTCTAGGTAATTAAGCAAGGTAAAGGGCTTATCTTTTAATAGCTCACAGGCTCTCTTGGCTTCCAATATATCTTGGTCTTTAAGCGCTGGATTTTTGGCGATGGCTTCCTTTGAATGGCGCTTCATCATGGGGAAGTCTAAGAAATAAAATGCCTGACCGACGACAGGAATATAGATGAGCTCATGCTTGGTAAAAAAGCGAGTTAATGGTAGACGGTCTTGACTGATGTATTGCACGATGCTGGTATCGACCCAAGACTGGTGGTTGCATACTAGCAAATACTGTCCATCTGGGCGAACATCATCAGGAAGGTGAATTCGCCAGTCCTTTTTGGGCAGTAGGTGATCAATCACGGCGTTATTGCTTCGAATCCAGTGGTCTGCGATTCGGATAATGGTCTCATCTGCAATCTTAGCTCCCGTCAGTACCTTAGTCGCACCCATAAGCCATAAGGGTAGTCCACCGCCCAAACTATTGACCGCAATAACACCAGTAGCTGCCCCAAAAGAGACAGCTTTCCCAAGTTTTGGGGTTTGATCATGAAGACGTTGAATGACTGAGGCAGCTCGCATAATATTCCTTACTTAGTTGTCATTTATTAGTATGGGTTCAAGCATTATAAGACTTAGTTCGAGCCTAAGCTTAGAGAAAAAAACTGTAGATATTGGTCGGTTAGGATAACCTACCAAAGCAGAGCTTTGGGATACATTATTTACTAGTGGCTACAATAATAAATTCAATAATAAATGACTAGGGTGATAAATGAATAGAGTGATAAATAACAGCCCCATTCGCGAACTGCTATCATTATATCAGTGAGCGACTGTAATGATAACTGTCTGTCTTCACCTCATTAAATATCTAAACTCATTCAAGATAAACTTAGAGTGTCAAATTTAGGCCTAAGTGTCATGTAGATTCAAAGTAGCTTTAAAAGCTAGCGAAGCTGGTTTATTTGATTTAAATCGATATCTTGAAGCTCAATACTCAGATTGGTCATCAAATGCAGAAACAGTATGGTCAATCCATTTTAGGCAAAGGCGCTAGAATAACTTGCGCCCGTCTCAGTCATCTTATGGTTTCTAGCCAGTAAATTTATAGCAGTTACTCTTTTACGTAGTAGTTTTAAATAGGAGTAACTATACCCAAAACTGACATTGCAGAACCGGTATCCAAAGATAGTGTTTAACTAATTAATGTTCAGTATAGGCGTAATAACTTACTTATTCGCTAATCTCATTACCGAAAAAGTCAACTAGGTGACTATTCATGCACTACTTATACATAGGTGTGACAAAATATTACACACAGATAGGTTGGGGTTGCGATAATAAAAATTAGTTCAACACTGTCATTTACTCAAAAAAAACAAAGCTCAAAAGA
This sequence comes from Psychrobacter pygoscelis, assembly GCF_004335015.1. Classification (GTDB taxonomy): domain Bacteria; phylum Pseudomonadota; class Gammaproteobacteria; order Pseudomonadales; family Moraxellaceae; genus Psychrobacter; species Psychrobacter pygoscelis. Next base: position 940,333 of record NZ_RQRU01000001.1, on the reverse strand, counting down.
TAAGCCAAAATCGTCTATAGCGCTCGCTTGAACCGAGTGTGAATTAGATTACTCTTTAGTGAACTATACTGTAATACGAGGAATATAATTATGCGTAACCAACTTATGATCGCTACATTGGCATCGGGTATGATGCTTGCAGGCTGTGCAACTGATCCTGCTACTGGTCAGCAACATATTAATAAAGCAGCTCTTGGCGCACTAGCGGGCGCGGCAGGTGGCGCTGCTATCTCTAAAGCAACAGGTGGCGACAAGACTGGTCGTGATGCGGCAATTGGTGCAGCTGTTGGCGGTGGTATTGGCTATTATATGGACCGTCAAGCCAAGCAGCTTCAGCAGCAAATGTCTGGCACAGGTGTAACCGTTCAGCAAAACCAACAAACGGGTAATATTGATCTTGTTATGCCAGGTAACATTACCTTTGCTTTTGACGATGCACGACTAAACCCATCTTTCATGCCTACGCTGGATCGTCTAGCGTCTACCATGATTGAATATAACCAAACTACAGTTAGTGTAGCAGGTCACACTGACAGCAAAGGTTCTGATGCCTATAACAGACAGCTATCTGGTGACCGTGCCAATGCGGTAGCAAATTATCTAATCTCTCGTGGTGTAGATAGAAGCCGTATCCGTACTGTAGCTTATGGCGAGTCTCAACCTATTGCTAGCAACAACACTGAAGCAGGTCGTCAGCAAAACCGCCGTGTTGAGCTTACAATCAACAGACCACAGAACGTAAACTAATATTAGTTACTTATTTGAAAGCAAAATATAGTGAATTAATAGATTACAGTATCGATTTATTTACTTATTATGCTCCCTTAATAATAGTAAATTTTAATGATTTGTTATTAGTTAAGGATCAATTAAACCACTGTTTTTGATAGTAAATTAAGAGCCAGCTAACTGCTGGCTTTTTTTTATTCAAAATTTAATTTGATAATCATTATCAATAACACTATAATTCCTAATTAATTGTAGATTTAGTTATATTTATTATTACAGAAGTTTTATTGTATAACTTTGATTATAGACAATATTGCTGGTAAAGATAGTCTTATCAGACTTATTAAATTTTATTATAGGATTCTTACGCATATGAACTTTACTATTTCAAAGAAAATTGTAAATAAAAGTCGATCTTTAAATACCTTACCCACGGCCTTAGTAATGGCTTTGGCTGCTACATTGACACTGTCTGGCTGTACAAAAAAATTAGATGAGACACCAGAGGAGACTGATGCTCAAGTGGTTGAGACTGAAGGTTCAGCTGAGCAAGCTGCTGCTGGAGCGACAAACGACGCTCATATCGACCGCTTACTGGTCAGCTATGCGGATATGGCACAGGCAAGTTATGAAGATGCTCTCGAGGGCGCGATAAAACTTGAATCGGCCATTGATACCTTTGTTGAAACGCCGACTGAAGCTAATTTAGAAGCCGCCAAAGCTGCCTATAAAGCCGCGCGTCAACCCTATTCTCAAACAGAAGTCTTCCGCTTTGATGAAGGCTTTGTCACTGCCAATGATAAACGCAACATCGGTAGTGTCGATGGTTGGGAAGGTCAGGTCAATGCTTGGCCACTAGACGAAGCATTAATCGATTATGTCAGTGCTGACTATCAAGGCGAGTATAACGCTAAAGATAATATTATCAATAGTGATAGCATTACTGTCGGTAGCATTCAGCAAGATACTAAAGAGATCACACCTGAGCTATTAGCTGAGATGAATGAAATCGGTGGTAGTGAAGCCAATGTCACCACAGGTTATCATGCTATTGAGTTCTTGCTTTGGGGCCAAGATACTAATGGTACGGGACCTGGCGCTGGTAACCGCCCAGTAAGTGACTATGCTACTGAAGATGGCAAATGTACTAGTGGCGACACTGTCAATAGTGGTACGACTATCTGTGAGCGCCGCGGTGAATATCTAAAAGCGGCTGCTGAGCTTTTGGTTAGCGACCTAAAAGATATGGTAGCTCAGTGGCAGCCTGATAGCAGTGACACGCTTCGTAGTGACTTGATGGCTCGTAAAGACAACAATGCTCTTCGTCAGATTATGTATCAGATGGGCAGCCTGTCATTAGGCGAGCTGGCATCAGAGCGCATGCAGGTGGCCTTCGTAACTGGTTCTACCGAAGATGAGCATGAGTGCTTTAGTGATTTGACGCATTTAAGCTATGCTAACAATGCTCGTGGTATCGACAATATCTTTAATGGTAGCTATAAGACAGTCGCTGGTCAGAGTGTAGGTGGCTACGGTCTTAAGCAGTACCTAATGGATACAGGTCATAAAGAAGCTGCTGATAAATTAGCGGGTGACTTCAAAAAGGTCGATGACAGCTTTAAGGTGATCGTGGATAAAGGCGAGAATGACGGTATTAAAGTGGATCAGATGATCGCTACCGCCGCTCAAGCTAGCAAGCAAAATATCTCAGCAGAAGAACAAAATGTACGCCGTGGTTGGATTGAAGAGGCTATCAATAGCCTAAAAGAAGCGACAGCTGGTATTGAGAATGCAGCTAATGCTGTGGGTATCGACAATCTAGACGCGGACGCTGGCTCACAGTTCTAATACTTATAGTGGTCAGAAGCCATAGTCATAAGCTGTGACTTATGTGGCTGGATAAAGGAGCTTTTAGGGTTACTTGTAGCAGCAAGCAATCTTTAAAGTTGAGCTTACCACAGTGACACTGATAGCAGCGACAAAGATATCAGGGCATTGATGGCAGCGACATTACGCTATCACTGTCTTTGTACTAGCTTCTTGATCCTAAATTATTAATTGAGTTAAATAAGACACACTGTCAGAGGTTACTGGCAGTGTGTCTTATACGTTTAAGTCATGGATAAGTAGAGTATAGGGCTTATATCCATAACCTAAGTAAGCGTATAATATATGTAATGAGTATCATTAATACTTAATATACTTAATTGGCAGCTTGGCTTTTAATAAGTAGCTGAAATTATCAGCTCTAACGTAGTCAGTAAAGTCAAAGTACTAATAAGCCTTTAAAGGAAGTGGTTATGAAGTTTAGTGGTAGATTTATGAAAGAAACTCAAGTAGGGTCAGGTGGGCAACAGTTTTTTTCGCCACTTATCCTAGGGAGTGCCATATTGCTACTTTCTGCCTGTCAGCCAGTCAATGATGATAATGCACCAGCTGCAGGGGATCAGGCCACAACCACTACGGCTGACAAGGGTGCTAAGACAAGCGGTGAAAACGCTCTTAATGCTCGTCAGCAAACCATTGAAGAGCTTGCTGAGGTGCCGTATCAGACACTTATTACCTTTGATCCCCGAGAAGTAAAGCAGGGCGGTGATACTGGCATCAGTATTACCAGTGCGGAGAGCTACTCCAAGCCGTCATCCAATATCTCGGCTTCGCGAAAAGGTAACTTCTTTATTGGTAATGCCTTTTTTAAACAGCCTTGGGTCGTTGCGCCTGCCAGTACCGATAGTCGTGATGGATTAGGACCATTATTCAATGTGGCTGCTTGTCAGTCCTGTCATATTAAAGATGGCCGTGGTCATGCTCCATTAAATGCTGAGGACGATGCAGACAGTCTACTGATCCGTCTAGCGATGCCTGCAACCACCCCTGAACAGCAGCAAAAACTACAAGCCTCCATGATTGAAAAGATTCCGCATGCAGTCTATGGTGGTCAGCTACAAGACCGTGGTATTCAAGGCGTGCCTGCAGAAGCTAAGATCGCGGTAAAGTGGTCTGATGTGCCGGTTACCTTTGCTGATGGTCATGTCGAAACCCTGCGCCGACCTACTTTTAATCTCACCAATCCAGGCTACGGTGAGTTTGATAAGGCGCTTATGGTGTCCCCAAGGGTAGCGCTACCCATGATTGGTCTAGGACTGCTTGAGCAAATCCCAGAACAAGCCATCAAGCGACAAGCAGATGAGACAGATAAAGATAACAATGACGTCTCAGGGAAGTACAACTGGGTATTAGACCCGCAGACGGGAAAGACAGCCTTAGGACGATTTGGCTGGAAAGCAGGGCAGACCAAGCTTATCACTCAAAACCAAAGCGCCTTTAATGAGGATATGGGACTGACGTCACGCATTCGACCTGTGGAGTCATGTACCAAAGCACAATCAGCCTGTCTAGAGGCATCTACAGGCGCGGATGACCAAGGGGATGGAGAGTCACCAGTCGAGGTGAGTAACGACGTCGCTAAATTCGTGGAATTTTATACCCGTAACTTGGCCGTACCTAATCGCCGTAACGCGGATGATCCGCAGGTACTAGCAGGAAAACGGCAGTTTTATGATATGGGCTGTATTCAATGTCATACGCCGCGCTATAAGCTACCGACTACAGATGATGACCGCTTAGAGCAGCATGGTCAGATTATCTATCCTTATACTGATATGCTGCTACACGATATGGGCGATGACTTAGCGGACAGAACGATCGCGGGTGAGCTGCCTCCCAAAGACGCTCAAGTTGAGTTTTTGGCCACCTCTTATGAATGGCGAACCCCTGCACTTTGGGGGATTGGTCTGGCGCAAACTGTAGACCCACAAGCGACCTTCTTGCATGATGGTAGAGCGCGCACCCCTATGGAAGCCGTATTGTGGCATGGTGGTGAGGCTGAGGCGCAAAAGCAAAAGGTACTCAAGCTTGACAAAAAAGGCCGCGAAGCCTTGACGGCATTTTTACAATCTTTGTAACCGTCGCAACCTATAATGCATGAATGACAAGAAGGTAGCGACTGTTCCTGCGTGCGCTCGCTGCCAATTATTCTAATAAGATATAATGCTTTATCTTTTATATTAAATGAGTCATTGTTATCCCTATTATTAAATAATTTTAATTATGAGACACTTATGAAAAAACATCATGCTATTGCCATGGTACTGTCAGCCATTAGTGCAGGCGTACTGATTAGTTGTACTAAGCCTAGTGACGAGCCTAACAGTGCTGACACTGAGCCTACTCAGAGTGAAGCCAGTAGTACTGAGCCCACTACACCTGCTCAATCAGCGACCAATACCGCTGAATCGACCAATACCGCTGCTACGCCTAGTACAAGCGCCACAGGAACGGGCACTGCTGTGACAGTCTCAGCAGAGACACAACAGACTTATCTCACCCACGTAGCAAATGACCTCATCATTCCAGCTTATCATGATGCGATAGTGCAAAGTGATATGCTCAATACCTTGGCTAAGAAGCATTGTGCCGCTGGCTCTGTTCAAGGTACGCCGCTCAAGGAGCTACGAGGGCAGTGGATCAAGTTGGCTCAAGCTTGGGCCAGTGCTGAGATGATCAACTTCGGTCCTGCTACCCAAAGCATGAGTAACCTCTATATTAACTACTATCCTGATGAGCGTGGTCTGGTACATAATGGAGTAGCAGACTTAATTAGTGCCAATCCTAATCTTACATCCGATCAGCTGGCGCAAGAGAGTGCTATTGTCCAAGGGGTACCAGGATTAGAAGAAGCCCTCTTTGCCAATGATAGCTTAAGTGCTAGTCAGTGTGCCTATGTCATTAGTGCTAGCGAAGCTCTGAGTATAAGACTAAAAAATATTGAAACAACATGGAAAGAGAATTCGGTAAGCTTACTGGCTATCGATAAAACCGCCAGCTCAGATCAAGGACTTAATCAGTGGGTAAACTCGCTACTGTCCTTGATAGAGACACTAAAATCAAGCGCTGTGGACCAGCCTCTAGGATTAACTGGTAATCCCAAAGGTCATGTGCCCGCTGCTACTGCTGGTCAAAGTCGCGCTATTATCAATGCCAAGATTGCTACCCTTAATAAAGCGCTGACTGACCCGGTGTTGACGGCTATCTTACAAGGTAACGATACTGGCAATGCCGTCGGAGATAAGCTATCGTCAGCACTGTCTGAGACCTCGACACTGCTAGCACAGATGCCAGACGATATTACTAAAGCAGATAAAGATACTCAGCAAAAGCTATACAACCATCTCACCGAAGTCACTCAAGTTATCAAGCGTGAGCTTATCCCAGCGCTGGGTATTCGCGTTGGCTTCAATAGTACCGATGGTGATTGATCCATGATTGAGCCAATCCGGCAGACGGCAAAGACACTCGCTTGGTCCTTACTAGGAACTACGACCCTTGTCGCTGCCCATCATCAATACAGACGGCAATCACAAAAAGACGCTAAGCTTATGGATTATGCCATAGGGGTAAGAGGCGAGCTGGTAGCATTGACTCAAGCTTGTCAGGCTGGGCTTCAGGCTTTCAAGCAGTCTTATGCGGCGCCGGCAACTAATAGCAGTCCAGAGGCTATCAAAAGTTGCAGCGCTGCGGTATCTTGTCCCTTCGATGGACAAGCTAGCCTTACTTCAGCTGCTCAGACAGGCAATAGTTTGAGTAGCGTTAGCTGGGTCAGTGGGGTTGCTGCCTTAGTCGATGGTGGTTATGGGGTGGTGGGGTTAGATCATGAGCGTAATATCGTCTGGCAGGCCCCCATGTCTGAGCGGGTTCATGATATTGTCGTTCAGCCCAGTATCGCTCCTACCGTGACTATCAATGAAGGCACACCTCATAGAGAGGTGGTGGTTATGGGCCGTAGACCAAGTGAGCATTTTTGGGTCTTAGACACGGCTACTGGTCAGATTCGACATTCGATCAGCGCTCAAGCTGACCGGCACTTTTATGGTCATGCTTGCTACAGCTTAGATGGTAGGCAGTTGTTTGTAACCGAGAATGATACACTGACGCTCGCCGGTAAAATTGGGGTTTATGATGCTCAGCAAAACTACCAAAAGGTCGCGGAGTTTGACTCTCATGGTATTGGGCCACATGAGCTGGTCATGCATCCTGATGGCGAGACGCTAATCATTGCTAATGGTGGTATCAAGACAGAAAAAGCCTCTCGAGAAGAGCTGAATCTTGAAAGTATGCGGCCCTCGCTGGTCTATCTCAACTGTCATGATGGTACGCTATTAGAGCAAATTGAGCCTGAGCATAATCAGATGAGCGTGCGCCACTTGGCGATTCATGACAATGGTATGGTGATGATTGGTATTCAATATCAAGGGCCGAAGCACGATAATGTACCTTTAGTTTTAACCCATAGCCGCGGCGACTCAAGCTTTACTGCTCTACAGGTGCCAAAAGCTCAGTGGCATTGCTTTCACCAATATATCGCTAGTGTCGCCATCGATTCAGCGCATAACCTTTTATGTGCAACCAGTCCTATTGGCGGTTGTGCGGCTGTATTTGACCTGACGACGCGTACCTTGATAGACATTACTGATTTACCTGACTGCGCTGGTGCTGCGGTAATTAATACCGCAGTAAGCACCGATGCAGGATTTATCGTGAGCGATGGTCAAGGTAGCATTACCTCATTACTGGTTAAACCTGAGTCGGCTAACTCAGTCAAAGACACGGCAGCTTGTAGTAAAAATAGTCGCGAGGATCAATCAGCCAATAGCACTTGGCAAGTCTTTATCAAGTCGGTCTATCATAAGATGTCCTTTGATAATCATCTGCAAGCGCTTTAAGCCGCTATATGTCTTGTCCATACGCCTGTACCTATATGCCTAAGCCCATATACCTACAAAAAATATCCTGCCTATGCTAAAACCTCATCATCGTGAAGCGCACCACTCACTAATTTATCAGCCTCTTCACGAGCAATTAGCCGCTGCAGGGATCAGGCTACAAGTTAGACATAAGCGGGTTAAAAATATTAACTTCCGCCTAAAACCCAACCTTTTGGCTGTCTCAGCACCCTCTAAACTAAGCTCGCAAAAAGTAGCAGCCGCTATTACTCAGCGCTTAGAGTGGGTACTGACTCAGCATCCTAAAATAGTGGCGGCGCATCACTCTCGCGATCAATATCAAAGGTCTGAAACTGTCAGGCTTTGGGGCAAAGAGCAGTCCATTACTATGGAAGAGGCGCAGCGCCTTGAGTGGTATCGGCAAGAGCTATCACAAGTTATGCCTTCTTTATTTGCCAAATGGCAGCCTATTGTTGGACAGTGGGCGAGCGAGCAGCGTATTAAAAAGATGAGTACGCGTTGGGGCAGCTGTAATGTCAAGGCACGGCGCGTCTGGTTGTCCGTCTATCTTCCAGCATTCCCCATCGACTGTACCGAATATGTCATTGTCCATGAGCTGTGCCATCTACATCATGCCAACCATAGCCCTGACTTTTGGCAAGCGGTGGCAAAGGTGATGCCCGACTATCGATACTGGCATGATATGCTGGCGGGTAAAGCTACGGCTAGTCAGAGACCAGCCAACATTGATTAATAATTAATACTGAGCATTAAGAATAGAGAGGTCTCATGGATGAGCTAAGCGGTAAAAGTGAACACTTTCACGCAAATGGCGTGATTAAGCGTGACATTAAAATAGACGCTGACTTCTGGCAGCAGCGCTATGCAGCAGGCGAGCTAAAGTGGGATATGGGTCAAGTGTCGCCACCGATAAAAGCCTATATCGATCAGCTTCCAGCGTCTGCCAAGTCACTTGATATTATGGTGGCAGGGGCAGGGAACGCCTATGAGGTCGGCTATTTGCATGAGCTAGACTTTGATCGAGTAACGGTGTTTGATATTGCTGCAGCGCCGCTCAATAATTTTGCCAATAGTCACCCTGATTTTCCTAAAGATCATCTGGTCTGTGCAGATTTCTTTAAGTTATCCTCTGAGCAGTATCAGTTTGATCTGGCTATTGAGCAGACCTTTTTTTGTGCGATTGAGCCGCAATGGCGAGTAGAATACGTTCGGCAGATGCATGCGCTGCTAAAGGCCAATGGTAAGCTGGTCGGGGTATTGTTCGATAGGGAGTTTTCGAGTATGACACCGCCATTTGGCGGCAGTGAAGCAGAGTATCGGGCGTTATTTGCACCGTATTTTGAGATTGAGGTCATGCAGCGCTGTTATAACTCGCATCCTGCACGGCAAGGTAGTGAGCTTTTTGTTATTCTGCGTGCAAAGCTGCTAGCTCTTGATTGATATTACCTCTAGCTTGCTGCTCAAGGCGCTCATAAAAATAGGGCGTCAAATACAGTCTTGGCTTGGCGAGCAGTCCTGCCAATACCGCAGTTCGCCCTGATTGGTAGAGGGCATCAGTCACATGATGATACTCTTGGCGTACCGCTTTAGCGTAGGCGTTATACTTAGACCATGAGGCACCAAGGATGCTCAAGTCCAAATCCAATAAGTAGGCTGCGTCACGGGCACGGTTATCAACCTCATCTAATTGATGAGATTCAGTCATTAATATAAGCGAACTAATTTGTTTAATTTGGTCAGCCGCTAAATAACCCGCAAGCTGGCGCGCAGCATGCTCAGCGCTTCTTAGCTCATTACTGTCCTGCTTGGGTTGAGGCTTTGGCTCGTAGATAACATCGTGATAAAACAATGCCAAAGCCACAATACTGGGCTGCTTAAGATCGTGCGCTACACAATCAAAGTGAGCAAACAAATAGTCTAAGTGCTCCAGCGAATGATAATAACGCTGCGGCTCCGTATAGCGCTGAGCAATGTCATTCCAGAGCCTCTCACTATCCTCGGTATAAATATCGATTGCTAGCGTGGTAAGGTGCGAGATGAACCGTGATCTGAGCGAGATTGGAGACACAGTAAGCGCAGATTGCCACCTATTTTTGTGCCAGATGTCCTCTTGCGACTCTGTCATTTCATCCCCTAGTCGTCGTTGCTTTTACGTCTCGCTAAGACAGATACATCTCACAGCTATGCTAGCTCTCTGGCGTACCTCTATCGCGGTCTCTATCAGCAATTAGTGCGTTCTTAAACACAGATCCTAATAAATTAACGTCGTCTACCCGCGCATAGTTTAAGCGAGTGACAAAGGCAATGCGCCGATGCGGCCCTTCTTCTGCCAAGGGGATGGCCGTAGCATTTTGATTCTGAAGATGCAGCTGATCAAGAGCCATTTCGGGAACTAATGTGGTGCCCATGCCCGCCAGAGCCATTTGAATAAGCGTATTTAGACTGGCGTCTGAGAAGTTAGATTTCATGGCATCTTTGTCAAAGTGACATACTGATAGTGCTTGATCGGTCAAGCAGTGACCTTCGCCTAACAGCATTAAGTTGGCGGTAGTAAGCTCATCGGCATCGATGGTGTCTAGCTTGGCATGAAAGTCATCACTAGGGAAAACGGCAAAGAAGTCTTCAGTCCAAAACTCAAAAGTATGTAGCCCTTCAACAGCATAAGGTAGGGCGATAACGGCGGTATCAATGTGACCGTAGCGGACTTGCTCAAGCAGGCGCTCAGTTTGATTTTCAACGATGGTCAAACGAAAGTCTGGATATTGTTGTTTAACAGCGGGCAATACCTTAGGCAGTAGATACGGTGCAATAGTCGGGATAATTCCCACCGTCATAGGATAGGCGAGCGGTGTCTGATGACTGTGCGCACGCGTGGTCAAATCATTCACTTCGGAGAACACACGCTGTGCTCGGGTCAGAATCTCATCACCGATAGGGGTAATCAGGACTTGTTTATTATTACGCTCAAATATCTGAGTATCGAGCTGTTTTTCAAGCTCGGCAATACCCAGACTTAAGGCAGATTGAGAGATATTACATTCTTCAGCGGCGCGTTTGAAGTGGCGATGTTTAGCCACTGCTAGCGCGAATTCTAATTGACGCAGAGTGATCATATGGGGTCTCTTAAAGGTAGGGCTTTGATGGTAAAGTCATATTATTAGTAGAGTAAACAAATATATAGTCTACTAACAACAAAAGTCTATGGCAAAAATAAGTGACGTTTTGATAACAATTAAAACGCATAACTAACAAAAACATCGATACTTCCTTGTTATATTGATTATCGAAATAAATATTAATTAAAGTGCCTTAATTTAAACGATGAATTTACTGTAAACGGTGGATGGTCGAGCAAGGCATTTACTGTATTGTTAGCAGTGGTGCTAAACGATAAGCTTTAGTTAGAAGCTAAATTTAAAAGCTAGGGCTATCTAAAAATTCAGCTTCATTATAGTCCGTCATAGTTGGTTTACAGCCTGATGACTATCATGGTCTATTTTTATCCTTACAGCGTTTATCAGGCAGATATTTATCAGGCAGTTATCTGGATAAATACAGAAGTGTTCAGACCATCTCTCCAGTTAACAGGTTTTAGAGTTAACAAGATGATCGTAGCTGTCTAATTAGTGACAATTAACTACTGAATATATTGGATAAATGAAGCGCCTTCTTCGCCAAACATAATGTGAATGCTATTTTATCAAGTTTTATAAAATAAATCATCAGATTAAAAACTTTTAATTAGATTAATTATGAGATTAGCGTATAGTGAGTCTTGTAAACCTATTAAGGATAAAACATCGTCATATCGCTGACATAGATGATTGTTAGACTAAGCGCTACAGATGTGATAGTTGATAAGTATATCCTTAACTACAGTTAAAACCCACTAAAAAGGAGCCAATCATGGCAGCTATTATTAATCAAGAAATCCCAGAATTTTCAACTGAAGCCTTTGTTAACGGTGAGTTCAAAACTATCACCTCAGAAGACGTAAAAGGCAGCTGGGCTATCTTTATGTTTTACCCACATGACTTCACGTTTGTTTGCCCAACTGAACTTGAAGACATGGCCAACCATTACGAAGAGCTAAAAGGCCTTGGCGTTGAAGTGTATGCGGTATCTACAGATACGCATTTCGTTCACAAAGCATGGCATGACTCTTCAGAAGCAATCGGTAAAGTAACTTACCCAATGCTTGGTGATGGTACTGGTAAAATCACTCGTGGCTTCAATATCATGATCGAAGAAGACAATGCTGCCCTTCGTGGCACTTTCTTAGTAGATCCAGATGGTCTTATCAAAGTTGCTGAGATTCATGACCTAGGTATTGGCCGTAGCGCTAAAGACATGGTTCGTAAAGTAAAAGCAGCTCAGTACGTTCGTGACAACGACGGCGAAGTTTGCCCAGCAGCTTGGGAACAAGGTAGCGCCACTCTTAAGCCAAGCCTTGACCTAGTAGGTAAAATCTAAGGTCTGCTTAGATTGATGATGAGCTGGCTGTATAATTAGCTAATAAGTTTTACCACTTGTTTTCTTTGTTAACAATCGGCCAATCACCATCGCTTCAAAAAGCCCCTATCAAATTGATAGGGGCTTTTTTGTCTTTCAGGCGTTCTAACTTGAGTAAAGTTAACGAGAAATAGGCTACATCGTGCTACACAACATGAACACATTGAAACTCAGTAAGGGTAACTATTGACCTTTAATATAACTATAAAAATCGATAACAGTAACACGCCACGTTTCATCAAACGTTCTACCAAATCTATCATACAAAAAGCGGATATTGGCTATTAATTATGTCGTAATTAGTGGGCAGTAGATTATAAAAATTATTATCACTAATGAGTGGAGATACCATCATGAGTAACGATGCTAAAAATGACAATACTAATCAAGACCAAGCATTCCCAGAACAAAGCCAAGACTTACCCGGATCGCAGCAAGAGCAAAGCCCCAAGCCTGACTGTCTGCCTAAAGATTATCAAGGCGGCAAGCTTGCCGGAAAGGTCGCGATCGTCACTGGCGCGGACAGTGGTATTGGTCAAGCCGTGGCTATATTGTTTGCCAAAGAAGGCGCGGATGTGGCAGTGGCCTATCTGAGCGAAAATGAAGACGCTAAAGAGACGCAAAAGCATATCGAATCGTATGGTCAGCGCTGCTTGCTCGTACCGTCTGATTTGAGCATTGAGGACAACTGTAAAGCACTGGTACAAAAGACCATCGATGAGTTTGGCAAGCTTGATATTTTGGTGAACAATGCGGGTAGGCAGGTTGAGCAGACTCGAATCGAAGATATCAGCACTGAGCAGCTCGATAAGACCTTTCGTACCAACTTTTATGCTTACTTTTGGCTCGCCAAATATGCCACGCCGCATCTAAAGGCGGGCAGTAGTGTTATCAATACAACATCGATCACGGCTTACCGCGGTAGTGACCATCTGATCGATTACGCGTCTACCAAAGGGGCAATTTTGGCCTTTACCCGATCTTTGGCCAATAACTTTACCAGTGAAGAGCGCGGTGTTCGCGTCAATGCGGTAGCCCCTGGCCCAATTTGGACACCATTAATCGTCGCCTCATTTACAGAAGAAGAAGTGGCAGAGTTTGGTCAAAACAGTCCGATGGGTAGGGCGGGTCAGCCGAATGAAGTGGCGCCTGCGTATGTCTATCTGGCAAGCGAAGATGCCAGCTACGTAACTGGTCAAGTTATCCATGTTAATGGTGGCGAGATAGTGGGCGGCTAGCATTTGTCGAAGCTAAGGCTTTAAGAGAACAATAGAATTTGAGAGTAACAGAAAAACCCCATTTGCTCAGGCTGATGGGGTTTTTGATGAAGGAGGTAATAACTAATAAGGGATAGCCAGATTAGTAGTACTAGGAGGCCTTATGGCTTTCTAAGATTCGATAAATCTCATCTTTTAATTGCAGTTTTCGGCGTTTTTTAACCTCAATTTCTTCATCTCGGCTGGCATGCTTAACCACATCATTTTCTAACTTGTCAATTTCGTTATCGAGTTCATTATGTTCGTCAAATAGCTTGGCAAAGTGGGCGTCGGATTGTTTTAAGTCGCTGATCAGATCACGGTGTTCATGAAACATAGCATAGTCCTTGTGGTTAAAATTAACGAGGGCAGGGCGTAATAGCTTGGCTTCCCTTTTATGATTGTATCTAACTCAGCAGCTTTTCTCCAATAAAATTGATAGGTTAAACAAGATACATACCATTGAGTTATAATATAATCTATCAATAAGAAATCCTATATCTATTTGTTTTATAAATCGTAGTGTTTGACATTCTCAGATTGAAGTTAATCGGTCAAAAACAGATAATAGCGTTATCAAATTCAGACACTTGTAAAAATCAAATAAGGAAAATTCTATGTTGGACCAAGGTTTATTAGACGCGGTAAAGAGCTATAGTGAAAAGATGACTCGTCCTGTCACTTTTGTCATTGGCAGTGGTGAGCACAGCAAACGTGCTGAGCTAGTGGATTTCTTGACTAAGGTCTCAGGTACTAGCGATAAGATTAACTTTAATGACGCTGATGTCGATGCCAGCTTACCTAGCCCAATTAGCTTTAAAGTCATGACCGAAGGCCGTGATACGGGTATCGTCTTTAGTGGCATCCCAGGCGGCCACGAGTTTACCTCGTTTATCTTAGCGATACTGCAAGCAGGTGGTCATACTCTAAAGCTTGATGAAGGCATTCAAAAGCTTGTTAAACGTTTTAATCAGCCCATGCAGTTTCAGACTTATGTATCGCTGTCTTGCCACAGCTGCCCAGACGTCGTGCAAGCGCTTAACCAATTTGCACTATTGAATGACGGCATTAGCAACGAGATGATTGATGGCGCGCTGTTCCAAGAGCAAGTTGAAGCCAATAATATCCAAGGCGTCCCAGCGGTATTCTTAAACGGTAAGCCATTTATCAATGGTAAAGTCGATACTGCACGTATCTTAGACAAGCTACAAGAGCAGTTCCCAGACTTGATGTCGGCACCAAACGAAGACGACGCAGATCAGCTTGAGCGTCAAGATGTGACCATCGTCGGTGGTGGCCCAGCAGGCGTCGCTGCGGCGATTTATACCGCTCGTAAAGGTCTAAAAGTGACCATCGTCGCTGACCGTATCGGTGGTCAGGTCAAAGACACGCAAGACATCGAGAACTTAATCTCTGTACCGCTAACCAATGGTACTGAGTTGTCTGCGAACTTTTACAAACATCTAAAAGAGTATGACATCACGCTAAAAGAGCACGTGAACGTCAGAGAGCTAACAGAAACTGACGACGAAAACTACGCGATTCACTTAAATACTGGTGAGACCTTTGAGAGCCGCAGTATCATCTTGGCGACCGGCGCGCAGTGGCGTAAGCTGAACGTCCCAGGCGAAGAAGAGAACATCGGTAATGGCGTGGCGTACTGCCCACATTGCGACGGTCCATTCTTTAAAGGCAAAGATGTCGCCGTCATCGGTGGGGGTAACTCAGGTATCGAGGCAGCGCTAGACTTAGCTGGCATCGTGAGTCACGTCACCGTCTTTGAGTTCGCTGACACGCTAAAAGCTGACCAAGTCTTGGTCAACAAAGCCAAGTCTAAAGACAACATCGATATCATTACCTCTGCTGCGACCAAAGAGATCAAAGCGACTGATGGTAAAGTAAGCTCAATCGTCTATGAAGATCGCGAGTCAGGCGAGACCAAAGAGCTAGATCTAGCTGCTGTATTCGTGCAGATTGGCCTTGTACCGAACTCTGACTTCATCAAAGGCTTCGTCGATGTCAACCGCTTTGGCGAGATCGAAATTGATGAGCGTTGCCACACCGACCGCAAAGGCATCTTTGCTTGTGGTGATGTAACTACCGTACCGTTCAAGCAGATTAACATTGCTATGGGCGAAGGCTCTAAAGCAGCACTATCAGCTTTTGAATACTTGGTTATGCAGTAAGAATTAAGTTTTAAACTTTAAGTCAATAAAAAAGCCATCTCATTAATTGAGGTGGCTTTTTCTGCTATAGTATTTAGCTATAAAGGATTTTGCAGTGAGTATAAAGATATGGGTAGTTCGAGTCAGCAGTACAGTGTTGAAGATTTAGCTAGGTTTATGAAAGACGCTAAAGATGCTGAGAAGCCCTATGTCTTTTTCACAGGCGCTGGATGTTCCGTCTCAGCAGGTATTCCTTTAGCGAGTAAAATAGTTGAAGAGCTTAATGATAGGTTTAGGCTAGAGCTAAAAGTCTTGGCTGAGGAAGAACGTAAAGATTATGGCAAATGTATGGAGTGTATTGAAGTCTCTAAGCGTCGAGATTACTTAAAAGATTATATTGATAAAGCAAAAATAAACTGGGCGCATATCGCCTTAGCTTGCTTAATGAAAGAAGGTTACATTAGACGTACCTTAACATTTAACTTCGATAATTTATTAGCAAGAAGTTGTGGTTTGCTTGGCTTATACCCTGCTACTTATGATTTTACTGCTTCAAATTTAAACCTGTATAACTTAATAGATGATCCTGCTATTGTTCATTTACATGGTCAAGGACACGGCTTTGTACAGCTGAACTCAGAATCAGAAACGCATGGTCATGCACCTCTACTTGAAGAGTTCGTTCGCCATACTCTAAATGAGTCGCCAACATTATTCATCGGCTATAGCGGTCTTAACGATGCTTTTTTTCCTCAAATTGAAACAGAGTTCGCTGGACAACACCGACTATTTTGGGTCGATATGAATCAAAATGCACCTACCCATTTGCAAAACTCTATTTTAGAGTCAAGGTTAGCGCACTATATCAGCTGTCATGAGGGTGGTTCAGATATTTTTCTTATCGAACTAGCTCAGGCTCTAGACTGTTTTCCGCCTACTATTTTTGCAAATCCTTATGAGCATTTAATTAATGAGTTAGAAGGTATAGCAAATTATCCGTCACGAAATAATGATATGTCTGTGAATGAAAAACACGATATGACTGCTGGACTTGCGAATGATACCCAAGATATTTTGTTAGAGACCAAAAAGCGGTTAAAAGAAGCTCAAAAAAGAGAGCAAGAAAACGATTCGAATATATTGCCTATCTTCTTACGAGGTGACTATGCGAGGGTAGTAGAAGTACTAGAAGCGAAACAAGATTTAGACGATGAGCAAAAATCATGGCTCGCTCGTGCATATTTTAATTTAGCCTTGAGTCAATCTGATAAGCGAGAAAAAATTAAATATTATGATTTAATTATTAATAAATTTGGTAATAGCAATGAGTTGGCATTACAAGAGCTAGTAGCCAAGGTAATGGTTAATAAGGCCGTATCATTAGGTCAGCTTGAAAAGACACAGGAAGCTATAGCCATTTATGATGCCATCATTGATAAATTTGGTAAGAGTAGTGAGTTAGCATTACAAGAGCCAGTAGCCAAAGCAATGGTTAATAAGGCAGTAACATTAGATCAGCTTGAAAAGACACAGGAAGCTACAGCCATTTATGATGCCATCATTAATAAATTCGGTAAGAGTAGTGAATTGGTATTACAAGAGCAAGTAGCCAAAGCAATGGTTAATAAAGCCGTATCATTAGGTGAGCTTGAAAAGACAGAGGAAGCTATAGCTGCCTATGATGCCATCATTGATAAATTTGGTAAGAGTAGTGAGTTAGCATTACAAGAGCGAGTAGCCAAGGTAATGGTTAATAAGGCAGTAACATTAGATCAGCTTGAAAAGACACAGGAAGCTATAGCCATTTATGATGCCATCATTGATAAATTCGGTAAGAGTAGTGAATTGGTATTACAAGAGCCAGTAGCCAAAGCAATGGTTAATAAAGCCGTATCATTAGGTGAGCATGAAAAAATAGAGGAAGAAATAGCCGTTTATGATGCCATCATTGATAAATTCGGTAAGAGTAGTGAGTTAGCATTACAAGAGCAAGTAGCCAAAGCAATGGTTAATAAAGCCGTATCATTAGGTGAGCTTGAAAAGACAGAGGAAGAAATAGCCGTTTATGATGCCATCATTGATAAATTCGGTAAGAGTAGTGAATTGGTATTACAAGAGCCAGTAGCCAAAGCAATGGTTAATAAAGCCGTATCATTAGGTGAGCATGAAAAAATAGAGGAAGCTATAGCTGCCTATGATGCCATCATTGATAAATTCGGTAAGAGTAGTGAGTTAGCATTACAAGAGCGAGTAGCCAAAGCAATGGTTAATAAAGCCGTATCATTAGGTGAGCTTGAAAAGACAGAGGAAGCTATAGCCATTTATGATGCCATCATTGATAAATTCGGTAAGAGTAGTGAGTTAGCATTACAAGAGCAAGTAGCCAAAGCAATGGTTAATAAAGCCGTATCATTAGGTGAGCTTGAAAAGACAGAGGAAGCTATAGCCATTTATGATGCCATCATTGATAAATTTGGTAAGAGTAGTGAGTTAGCATTACAAGAGCGAGTAGCCAAGGTAATGGTTAATAAGGCAGTAACATTAGATCAGCTTGAAAAGACACAGGAAGCTATAGCCATTTATGATGCCATCATTGATAAATTCGGTAAGAGTAGTGAGTTAGCATTACAAGAGCAAGTAGCCAAGGTAATGGTTTATAAAGCCGTATCATTAGGTGAGCTTGAAAAGACAGAGGAAGCTATAGCTGCCTATGATGCCATCATTGATAAATTTGGTAAGAGTAGTGAGTTAGCATTACAAGAACAGGTAGGTTACGCCTTAAATGGTCAGGGATATTATTATTTGTTAGAAGCTAAAAAACATTGGTCAGACCAGAAGTTGGTACAAAACTATTTAAGCCAAGCATATGATGTTTTATCTAAAGGATTAGAGAATATAGCAGATGATAACAAAGCAGTACTCATAGGCAATCTTGCTTATACAGAATTTTTGCAAGGGAAAATTTTCCAATCCGAGGAGCATTTAACTACGGCATTGAAATTAGGAGGTCAGGAACTGTATGATGGAACAATCGAAGACATAGCCCAGTTCCCTGTCCCTAAAGATGCTGACTTTAAAATCTTATTAGACAAGGTTTGGAATTCAATTAATCGCTGATATGATTACTGATGTATGAATTAGCCATCGAAGTTTGATGAAATCAACCCAACGCCCCAACCAAACTCAAAATCTCACCCGCCTCATCTTGCTCAATTCTTCGTACCTCCTGTAACGCCGCCTCACGCCAAGCCTGAACATGCGGATGGTTTAATATCGTCTCGCAGTACTGTTCAGTAGCAGCGGTAGGCAAGCTGGATATCTGAGGCTATAGCTTAGGTTTGCAATAATAAAAACGCCCATTTAAAAAAAATGGGCGTTAGTTTTAATACATTAAGCAACTTCAATTAGTCGTCCAACAAATCCATCTGCTTAGCCGCTTCATAAAGGCCGTTTGAGCGATTGCCGGTGCGGCAGAACATAAGAATTGGCTGCTCGGCTTCGTTAAAGTAGTCGGCAAACTCTTCGACGATAGGTTGAGTTAACGCATTACCGGCAAAAGAGATCTCCTTGTACGCAAGACCCGCTTGCTTGGCAGCGGCTTCAATCTCGCTGCTGGTTGGCTGGTTGGCATCTTCGCCATCTGGACGGTTGTTAATCACTGTCTTAAAGCCGTCATCAGCGATGGTTTGTAGTTGTTCTGGGGTAATTTGACCGGTAAAGCTAACTTGATGGCTCATTTTTTATTCCTTGGTATTAATGTAGAGTTTTAAAGTATATAACGTTTGATGACTACAAGAGACTTTGCATTAAGGCGCTTTGATACAGCAGCTTAGCGCGAGCACCCGTACCACAAAATAGCATGATAGGCTTGGGAAGCGCATGGTAGTGCTGGGCGAAGCTCTCGATGGTTTGCAAACTTAGGCGTTCGCAATCAAAGGGCAGATAGATGTAGTCCAAATCAGCCGCAATCGCCGCACGTTGTAAGGCTTGGCTCTCTGGCTGATTTTCGGTTTCCGCCTCAGGACGAATGTTAATCAGCGAGCGGTAGCCCAACTCAGCAAGCTTAGCGCATTGTGCCGGATAGATTTGCTTATAGATAGTAATGTTGTCGTTCATATAGTGACAATTATTCAGAGTGATTAAAGATAAGTCCTATAATAACGACTATCGCCGCATTTCACCATTGTCGTTATGACTATTTACAATTATTCGATAAATTAAAAGTTTAAGGTATTAAATGGTAATACCAATTCGCCTAGCTGTCTTGCTCTGCGAGTGTCTCCACCGCCGCCATCGTGCTCATAAACACCCGTCCTGATAGCCTTTGAATAATGGCGGTATGCTCAATGATATCCATGACTGGCCCTTTGATAAAGCTAAAATGCAAGCGTTTGTCTTGCGCCATTAGCTCCTCGTTGAGGGTGATGAGCATCTCTTGCGCGGTCAAATCAATATGATTGACTGCTGCCATAATGAGCACTAGCTCAGTGGCATCTGGATAGCGTTCAATCGCCGTCTGAATCTGCCGATGTACCGACTCGCTATTACCAAAAAACAAACTCTCATCGACGCGCATAATCAGTAAATTGTGATAAGTGGTGACGTCATGGCGGTTGATATTGCGAAAGTGACCAGTGTTTGCGAGCTGACCGACCACAGCTATATGCGGCTGGCTCGACTGCCAGATTAGCCCTGCAAATGAAGTAATTAGTCCAATGACCAGCCCAGTATTTAGCCCAAAGGCCAATACACCAATGAAGGCCGCGGCGAAGCTAATGGCGTCTAAGCGGTCGGTGCGCCAAGCCGACTTAAAGGTAGCCACATCGACCAGACTGACGATAGAGGCCATAATCATCGCCCCAAGCAGCGCATAGGGTAGTGGTGCGATGACATCTCCTAGCACTAGCAGCGCAGCGATCATCACGCCGACTGTAACGAGACTAGCAAGCGGCGACTTGGCACCAGAATCGACATTAATAGCAGTGCGTGAAAAGCCACCTGCTACCGGAAAGCTCTGAAAAAAGCCACCGGCTAAGTTGGCCAATCCTAAGCCTCGAAGCTCATCATCAGCATTGAAGCGCTCACCGCGCTGGCGGGCGTAAGTACTGGCGACTGAGCTACTAGAGACAAAAGCAATAAGCGCCATTAAGGCGGCGGTAGGCAGTAATTGCAGCATGTCTTGGACAGAAGGCAGCGGCGAGGGTAGCGGTAATTGAAATGCGGGCAGGCCACTTGGTACATCACCAATAGTGTGAATACCAAGTGTGGTCCAGCTCCCTAGCGTACTGGCGATAATAGCGACTATAACCAGTACTAACGGAAACAAGCGTCCGGCCCAGACCGCAGCTGATTTTGGTAGCCAGCTCTCCCATAGCCAACGGCTGCCATAGCGATTTAACAAAAACAACAGTAGAGAGGCCACGCCCACTAATAAGGTTGGCAGGTTGACCGTTGCTAAATGCTGCTCTAGTGACTCTAGATACTGTAATAGCGTGTTGCCCGAGACCTTGGCTCCTGTCAAATATTTGAGTTGGCTGACAAATATTAATATTGCCGCTCCGCTGACAAAGCCTGCTGAAACGCCGCGACTGATAAACTGCACCACCCAGCCAAGCTTCAGGCGTCCAGCGAGCCACAGCATAGCGCCCACCATAAGTGCAAGCGAGCTAGCCATCAGGGCGTACTTTGCTACACCGTCATCGCTATAACCATGAAGACTACTGGCCGTCATTATGGCGGTGATCGCCACAGGCCCTACGGCTTGAACATTGCTTGAGCCTACCCACGCATATACCAGAACAGGCACTATCGCTGCATAAAGACCATATACTGGCGGTAGACCGGCAAGTACAGCATAGCCCAAGCTCTGTGGAATGACCAGTACGCCAACGACCAGTCCCGCTATAACATCGGCAGGAAGGTTAGAAGGGCTATAAGAGCATACCCATTCTGGGATTAGCTTATTGACTACTGGTTGTCTTGGTGTCGCTTGCTTGGCTGTCACCGTTGCCCCTTAGCGGTTCATGGTCGTCAGACCCAATATTATTTTTACTTCATAAGCTCTATTGGCCCTTTGCGCACGGGCAGAATAAAGACTATGATTCATAAGCGCCTAACAGTTATTAACGAGTGTTTAAAAGATATATCCCGACTGAGTTGAAATTTAACGTTTGGATACAATATACATAATTATATTATATAATTATGTATATTAAATTTTATTTCGAATGATGAGGCAATTATGGATGTTTATTCCTTTTTACACAATGACTCCGAGACTTATACCCACGTCTTAGTAGATGCTAATAGTCGGCAGTGTGCGGTCATTGATCCTGTCCTCGACTTCGATGAAAAAGCTGGTCACACCAGTACGAACAGTATTGATGAGGTTATTGACTTTGTACGTGAGCATGGCTGGCAGACGGTATATATTATAGAGACCCACGCGCATGCTGATCATCTTTCTGCTGCGCCGCATGTTAAAGAGGCGCTTGGCGGTAAGCTGGTTATCGGTAAATACATCACTAAAGTACAAAAGATATTTAAAGCGGTCTTTAACTTTGATACTACCTTTAAAGCTGATGCCAGTCAGTTCGATATCTTGACAGAAGAGGGGACAAACCTGATGCTAGGTGACATTATCATTACCGCAATGCATGTCCCAGGCCATACGCCAGCAGATATGGCTTATGTTGCTCAATCAAGCTCGACTGATTCAGGCGCAAAGACTGCTGTCTTCGTAGGTGACACGCTATTCGCTCCTGATGTGGGGACGGCGCGTTGTGACTTCCCAGGTGGCGATGCGGCGACACTCTATCAGTCTATTCACAAGCTATTGGCACTACCTGATGACACGATGATGTACCTGTGTCATGACTATCCATGCGAGGGACGCAAGCACTGTCCAACCACGACGGTGAAAGCGCAAAAGATGAGCAATATCCATGTCAAAGAAGGCATTACTGAGAGCGAGTTTGTACAGATGCGTGAGCGCCGAGATGCCACGCTCTCGATGCCCAAGCTAATTATCCCTGCGGTTCAGGTCAATATTGATGCAGGCAACTTACCTGCGCCAGAAGCCAATGGCGTGCGCTATCTAAAAGTACCGCTGAACCATTTAACGTAGGACACGCCCTAGGTTGATTTTGAATTTATCTTCTAAATTTATAGTCGGAGTTAATAATGAGCGATACCTCAGTAGAGTCCTTACATCTTGTCTGTTCGCAGTGCCAAGCTACCAATCGAATCCCAGCATCAAGACTGAGTGAGCAGCCCACTTGTGGCAAATGTCGGCAGTCGCTATTAACTGGCGCACCTATTGACCTTACTGCGCAAACTGCTAGCAAGGTTATCCAAAAAAACGAGGTACTGACCATCGTAGATTTTTGGGCCAGCTGGTGTCAGCCGTGCTTGATGATGGCGCCGCAATTTGCGACGGCAGCCAGTCAGCTGCCGCAAGTGGTCTTTGCCAAGCTACAAACGGATAAGTTTGAGCAAGCCGCTGCACCTTTTGACATTCGCAGCTTGCCAACGATGGTGGCCTTTAAAAATGGCAAAGAAATAGCGCGGCAGTCTGGTGCTCTTCGTAGCAGTCAGATAGTGCAGTGGATACAAAGTTTGCCGCGATAGCTTGTGAGTTAACAAGCGCTTATCTTTAGTGAGAACCACAAAAAAAGCTGATCACAATCGTGGGTCAGCTTTTTCGTTCAGCTATTGAATAAATCGTGCATCTATTCACCAAACACTTTTAGCCCATTGGCAAAGCTGCATTGCTTAAGACGTGCAGACTGGATTACCGCATCGCGCTCACCGTAGAGGCGAGACAGCTTAGCATCGCGGGCCTTAGTATTGTTGCTTTTGCCCACGCCAAAGGTAATGTTGGGCGAGATGCCCCAGCGACCCGCTGATACCCCAATGCCGACTCCCGTTGCTGCTAATGTAGATTGCTGCTTTTTGGTCTGCTCGATATAGGTATCAATGCGCTTATATTCCTGCGAAAGGCCTGAGCAGTCGTAGCCTTGGTAATGATTTGGTGGAATATACTGCGGACTTACATTACCCGTGCTAGCACATCCTGCAAATAGCAGGGAGCTTATAGCGAAGGTAAGTATAGTGAATGAGCGAGAGGGGATAGGGCGCATAATGACTCCAAGACAATCAGACAACTTTTATTGACTAACTAACTTTTATTGACTAACTAACTATAACACAGGCCCATAAGGACAGCACGAACGTATCAGCACTGATGCATAAAGAACTGACGTCCAAAGAGCAACTGACCTTTGAGGAGGGATAAATAATGGTCTAAATAAAATTGTCTGGCTTAATGACGGCTAAAGTAATAATGCCGACATAAGCGATAGCCGCGATAAACATACCGGCTTTAGACTGAGCAGGGGTGGCAGTCGCTCGAAAGGCCTTGATACTAGCACTAATGGCGGCAATCAACAGAACAATCTTCGCGAATGCCCACTGCACTGGTGCATTGACAGACATCAGCTGCATTAGCATCCAGCCACCTGTCAGGATGACCAACGCATAGCTAATATGGGTAATAATCTTAACAGGCTTCTTAATAGGCTGGCGTGGCGGCATTACCGTGTAGCACTGGTAGATAAATAAACTGATGATGACTAATACCATCAATAAATGTAAGTGTTTCATTAACAATCCTTAGCTGGCAATCGAAGTAAACACTAAGACGATGCGGGCTGAATGATATCTCACTTGCTCAAATAAATAACCGCAAAGTGATGAGGAAGGTCAGGGTATAGCTCGTCTACATCCTTAGCAACCATGAGTAAGTTATTAATGGCTATTGGTTTTTACCAGCGCATTGCGGGCTATCAGGAGCAGCATCTATAGAAGACCACTCACTTGGCGTATAGGCATGAATGGCTAAGGCGTGAATAGTGCCACCTTGACTGGTGAGTAACGGGGCTGCCGCTGCGTAAACGAGCTGATGGCGCATGACAGGACGCTTACCTGTAAAGGCTTCACTGACAATGGTCAGCTTAAAGTGGCTCTCTTTACCATCAAAGTAGCCAGCATGATTCATAGACTCATTCACTAAATCTAGGTGAGCCGGCTGCAATTCTTGCAAGTATTGGCTTAGCTGATCTGCCGTAGTCATAGTCTCTCCTTATCCCCTTAAATAGGGCTTCTCGAACCCCTTGATACCCAGAACAAAAAACAACCAGTAACCTAAACTAATGGCTTCTGGCTGCTTTTAATAGCAGCGTTCGACAACACTGCTAGCATAGTATAAGAACTATAAAGCCTAGCTTACTTAATGGCGATTTTGTTGATATAGCGGCATTACCCTTGGCATTAAGGCTTGCAGTTTAGCAATACGGTTGCTACTGCTAGGGTGAGTGCTCAGAAATTGCGGTGGCTCGCCTTTGCTGGCTTGTTGCATCTTGTGCCATAGACTAACAGCGGCTTGTGGATTGTAGCCTGCACGCGCCATCAGCTCCAGACCGATCTGATCGGCCTCACTCTCTTGGGTACGGCTGTGCGGACGGCTAAGCCCTAAATCACCGGCGACACCTGCAAGCTGCGCTTGACCTTGAGATAGTCCAAAGACACTAGCGGCAATGCCAATACCTGTCTGCGTAGCGACTTCGCGCGAGAGTCGCTCGCGTGAGTGCTCACGTAGTGCATGCGCCATCTCGTGGCCCATAATAGCGGCAATCTCATCATCGGTAAGATTTAGACGGTCAATAATACCGGTATAAAACATCACTTTACCGCCTGGCATAACAAAGGCGTTCAATGATTTTGATTTAATAGTATGTACTTCCCAGTTCCAGCGCGCAGCGTCAGGACGATACACGCTGACTTGATTAACTAGATTATTGGCGATACGCTTCAGCCTAGCCAACTGGGCGGGATTGGTGTCGAGTAACCTGCGCTGTTTTGCTTCAGCGATGCTTTTATTATAGCTTTGCGCTGACATCTGCTGCACTTGCTCACTGGAGATTAGCAACAGCTGCTGACGGTCCACCCCCACAGCGCCAGCGCTTGTAGTACTAGCACAGCCAGATAATCCAGTAGCGGTCATAGCAGTAATACTTACCGCTAAGACGGTTTTTGAAAGTAATTTATGCATTCAAGACCTCATAATGTGATAAATGTTTAATGACCTCTATATAGCAGATACTGTCGACTGGTTGAGTCCAAGTACTACTGTAAGTTAACTCGCATCATCCGCTCATTTTTAGCTGGTTTCAGTATAGTAATTTTATATCAATAAAACCACTTGAACGCCTGCATGGACACTAAAAATACACGATTACTTGAGGTCGATAGCCCCTTCAACAGCAAAAATATAGATAATTATTAAAAAAATAGAAAAAAAAGATTGACAGGCCGCAAAAAATTGCTAAAATAGCCCACCTAACGACGACAACCACTATTCAGTATTATGAAGTTTTAATAGGTTGTCTGACAACAATGCGGGATTAGCTCAGTGGTAGAGCACAACCTTGCCAAGGTTGGGGTCGAGAGTTCGAATCTCTTATCCCGCTCCAAATTCGCTTTGAAATATAAGCATTAAAAAAGCCTCACTTATTAGTGGGGCTTTTTTTTACTCTAAAATTAGGGGTTTGAAAGAACTTTCATTAATATAAAAAATATTGTGAACAGCAGTTTTGCCTAACATACCGAGCTTGAGCAAAACGTGACAAATTCCAAGCACCCCGACTATGAAAATGACACCAACCTAACTTTGAATAGAGTTTTGCTCTTTACTACTTAATAACCTAACAACTTAACATAGTATTTAGTCACAATTTTCTCCTTTATTAACACTTTCCAACTTTCAATTACTCATCTTAATTCTATACATATCCGAGAGAATTCCTTGCCTATTTTTAAGTTAGATCAGTGCTTTACTCTTTTGAATTCATAGTAATTAATCTACTTATTATCTACAGCTAATTCCTCTATCTCATCATTGAGGGAGGCTAAAGAAACCCTAGAGTAAAACTTGGTAAGCTAATAACTTGATAAGGAGTTTACTATGACAAAGAAACAATCACATTGCACAGCAGAGCTTAAAGCCTAGTAGCATAACTGCCGTCACTGACAGACAAAGTAGGGTAAAGATACCCATCGCCATAAACAGCTGCTTACAGAGGCCAAGGTAAAAGACACCGATAAGCGCGGTTATGACCAAGGTACAGCAGACAGACAGCGGCATCCCTATATCCCATATCGAGGACACTTATAAAGACAGTGGGCCGCAGAGCCAATGGCTTTTTTTATTCACAGGGTTTTGAGGGTTTAGCGCATATTCGGAGAGCCACTGCTCAAGAGAGCGTCTGGTTTTGATGCAGTGCGGATTAGACTAACCTCTTTGTCAGTATTGACTACTATATAGTCGGGCGAAAATAAAAGAGAGAGCACTAAGTTCAAGTGCGATACTGGTACAAATTTTTCTAGCTAATTGTGTCTACGTTGATAGAGGCTAAAAAAATTCATCCCAGTATTACTGTATTCTTTTTATAGTAAATTTACTATCGCTATAGTTAGCCGCTCACTAGAAGCTTGTAAAGCAAAACCAAAGTCACGGCTTTAGTATATGGCCTTAGCCCTGTTAATGTAGCTAAGGGACAGTAGGCGCTGGTTTAAGGTATACGCATTAAAACATTAAGGAGTTTTACCTCAAGCAAGCTTACCTTTGGCCAGTTGCTCACTGCGATGCCATTCATAAAGACCGATAAAAGCATTGATTTGATAGACCATGGTCTGAATGGCGAAGATATAGTTGCCGGTCATTAGATTGACAATTAGCCAGACGAAGTTTACAGCGATCCAAATCCACCAGTTAAACGAATAGCGTAAAATCATGGTGGCTTGTGCGGTAATTGACAACACAAAGGCCAAGACGTTGATCCAATAAAAATCAATCATACCTAGGAACTGACTGCCATCATCTTCGACGACATTATAGCCTTTTTGCGCCAGCCAATCGTTCACGATTGGAAATAGCGCTAAGCCTAAGGCAATAAAGGCTATTGTCAGTATCCAGATCCATTTGCTAGCGGACTTTGGCACCATGTCGCCATCGGGGTCGGTATTCTTCGACCAGTAGAATATACCGTAGACGTGGGTAAAAAAGTTAAATAACGGTGCTAACATAAGGCCCACAGCGCCAGAAGTCGCTTGAACAACGACTTCGCCTGCGGTAGCAGCCATGCCAAGGCCATTGCCCATGACATTCTTGCGAAAAGACAGCGATACTACGCAAATCAAGCCAACTAATGACACCCCTAAATAGAACCAATCTAGAGCCTGGTGCTCGGTAAACTTCCAAAATCCAAGCGATAACGCCAGTACTCCGCAAATAAACCAGCCGATGATCCACTGCATCGACCATTTACCCGTAATGTTATCTAATAATTGAATTCGCATCTGTGCCTCTAAGTTTCGCCAATAGAACTAAACCAACAAAATTAAGTCGATAATAGCAAATTAAAGGACCATTCACGCATATTAATATAGGTGAAGGGCTATTTTGAATAAATATGTTGGTCAATGTAGTGGATAGCCGCCTGATACCTTGCTTCATAGTTAGGGTCGGTAATGCGAAAAGACGTAATGTCATGCCGCGCGAATATCTCAGTGAGTCTGGCCTCAAAGCGATCACGCGAGGATGTACTGCCCAAAGAGCGCATACCATCGGCGACCCAAGGGGTGTTATTGGCCAAAAATAAGGTATGATCAAGGCGAAGCTCATCAATGCAGGCGGCCACAAACGGATGGGTACGGCCCTCATACTCTTCACAAAATGCTTGTGTTGTGACAAAGTCGGTATCGACCAAAGTAAGGGGAGCGGGTGCGCGGTATTTCGCCACACGGATAGCCTCGGCATGGTCGAGGGCGATGGGTGCGTAGTCGCTATATTGCAGGCCGACTTCTGAGCCGCCCAAATCTGTACCGACATATAAGCGGCCCATCTCTAAAGCAAAGCTAGCGCCATAGTAGTTGGCGAGCTTATGCACCAAAGTCGTCTTACCAGAGCTTTCGCCGCCGACGATAGCGACGGTCTTGGTATAACTGCCCCGCGCTTCTGGATGGATGGCTTGCCAGTGGGCGACGGGGTCAAGAGCGATATCCGTTGAGTGATAGTCTGGTTGCTCAGGGGTAGTGACGACGGATAAAGCCAACTGCTCACGCAGTGCTGGTCTCGCCAGTGGGTGGTTATCCGCGACGAATAATAGCGGTAGGTTAGATTTATTATCAGCATCCTCTAAGCTGTGAACCTCTTCAACGATAGCCAGCTGCTTGAGTAGCAGTCGCAATTTGGCATTGGTCTTGTGGATATCAATGGTTGCTGAATCGAAGTTATCATGGATGGGCAGCTTAATCTCATCAGTCGTATGAATGTGAATAAAGGGTAGGCTGGCACAAGCCATCTGTAACCAACGAGCTTTGTCCTGCAAAGTTACCTTATAATTGGGGTTAGGGCTAGGGTGTGTGGTGATAATCACATGTAAGGTACTCACTTGACCTGCCGCATGTAAAATACTGCGCATATGACCTAAGTGCAACGGCTCAAAATGGCCGATCATGACTCCTGAAGCGTTCATAAGATATCCTCAAATTAACTAGCGAAGGTATGGTAAAAGGTATAAGTAGCTGATATTAGACCGACAATTATCTGCTTTGTCTATAAGTCTCTAGCTAAATTTAAACGGCAGCTCAAAATAGCAATTTGCCCCTATCTAACTTTCTAAAAATAATCCAGTAACAATTATTTCTATGAAACATTTTGAAATATTTACGTTAAATCAAGAGCTTATACCTAGAGAGGATAGGTTGATGTAAGCTTCTTTAGCAAATATTCACAAACTAATTCTAAATACCCTACAGTCAAGCTAACTATTAATGTCTATAATACTTAGCTATAAAAGACATGTCATCAATGCTTAGTGATTGGTGCGTTAGGTACTATGGCTAGTGTTGTATCACTCGATTTGACAGTCATTTTTAGTTAGGTTGGTAATGACAACGACTTAATGTTGACCTATATATGCTTTAACTCTTATGAATAATCTTGGTAAAGTTTAGGTTAGTTAAACTTTATAATAGGTTGAGAGTCATGAGTCGAAATATGATGCTAGGTAAACGGCACTAAGATGACAATGAGACTAAGCGTCAATATTAATATTAACTGTGTCAGTAAATGTTAAATTTAATGCTGTTTAATTGAGCTATTTAGGCAATAAATTTAGCTATTTATTAGCTAGTAAATAGCTAGCCTATTCAACTTGTTGTTGAAGTTGGCAAGAAGATAATTTTAATAAGGAGCAGGTAGTGGCTAAGCTGGTTAAGTTACATCGATCTCGTCAGCATCGTATGATTGCTGGAGTGATGGGCGGTATTGCTGAGTATTTAGGCTGGTCTCCTATGCTGACTCGAATCTTATTCGTTATTATCTCCACAGCAAGCGTCGCAGTACCAGGAATACTGGTCTATATTATCCTATGGCTGGTGATGCCTAACGCGACGGCGGCCTCTTACCGCTAGGGGATTGACGCTAGTGTCAGTTGACTGATGACAGTCATACCCCATTCATGATAATACTTCTAAATGTTGTTTTCCTCCTGCCTAGATGGCCTTCCGTCTAGGTATTTTTTTGTCTATCGTGGGTCAAGCTATGGATAAAATCATGGTTTTTTAGTAAGGTGAGCACAGAAATGAGTGCTTACGACAGCACTCGACAATTTTTGCCGTTTTATTCTTAAGACAATTCTACAGTGACGACGTTATGACTTTTCAACAGCTTATTTTAACTTTGCAATCTTATTGGGCAGATAAAGGCTGCGTGGTACTGCAACCTTATGATATGGAGATGGGTGCGGGAACCTTTCACACGGCGACCTTTTTACGCTCATTAGGGCCTGAAATCTGGAATGCCGCCTATGTGCAGCCGTCACGCAGGCCAACTGATGGCCGCTATGGCGATAACCCCAATCGCCTGCAGCATTATTATCAGTTTCAGGTCGTCCTCAAGCCCAATCCGCCTAATATCCAAGAGCTGTACCTTGACTCGTTAAAGGCCATTGGTGTCGATCCACTGACCCATGATGTGCGCTTTGTTGAAGACAACTGGGAGTCGCCAACTCTTGGGGCTTGGGGGCTGGGCTGGGAAGTCTGGCTCAACGGTATGGAAGTCACTCAGTTTACCTATTTTCAGCAAGTCGGTGGTATAGAATGCTTCCCTGTCACTGGCGAGATCACTTATGGTCTAGAGCGCCTAGCCATGTATATCCAAGGCGTCGATAGCGTCTATGATCTGGTCTGGACTGACGGTCCGTTCGGTACGGTAACCTACGGCGATGTGTTCCATCAAAACGAAGTCGAGCAGTCGACTTATAACTTCGAACACGCCGATGTGCCTAAGATGTTTGAGCTGTTTGACTTTTATGAGCAGCAAGCGGACAAATTGGCCGAAGCCGGTCTACCACTGCCAGCCTACGAGATGGTACTCAAGGCCTCACATACTTTTAACTTGCTAGATGCTCGCGGTGCTATCTCGGTGACTGAACGTCAGCGCTTTATTCTGCGTGTGCGGACGCTAGCACGCAAAGTTGCTCAGAAGTATGTCGAAGCGCGCGCGAAGTTAGGCTTCCCACTCGCAGATGACGCCCATAAAGAAGCCGCGTTAAATAAATATTTGCCCAAAGAAGCAGCTGCGGATGAAGCTGATCCTCAGGACAAGTAAGTAATTGAATTGGCTTAAGTTAGTGCTCTGAGTAGTTATTAATAAGGGACGCTCATTGCTAATAATTCAGGGTGCTAATCATCAGGCCAGATCATGGCCAGCTAAAGATAGCCGTTAAGAGAAGCAATATGAATGAAAAAGAAACCATCGCCTTGGTTCATTTGAATGCCAAGCTTCGTCCAGAAGATCAAGGCGAGCTAGAAGACGCTTTTCTTGAAGTGGCCCAAGAGTTGAATATCAATGCTGAGATAATAGGTGGCGGCAGTCTTGTAGATGATAACGGCGAGAGTGTCGAGAGTGTGATTGAGATTGCTTTGGCCGAGTGTAATGATGGCAATATCGATTACCTTACCGACCATATTATTGCCTTCTTTGAAGCGACGCTAGCACCCAAAGGCTCTAGCTTATTTGTGTTTGATCAGGTTGGCAAAGCGGACGCAGCTGGTAAGGATGACGCCCATCAAGGTGACTTAGCTGATATTCAAAGTAATCCGCCTCAAGCTGATGAAAACCTAATAAGCGAAGTAGAAAAAGTAGGTCGTCAAATTCCTTTCGGTCACCAAGAAGGCTTGGCGCTTTACTTAAATGGTAGAGATTTACCGATGAAGACTTATAAAAAGTATAACATCAAACATGTCTTTGATAAGTGTAATAGCTTACTTAAAGGCATAGGTATGGTGAATAGCTATTGGGAAGGCAATTCGGAAACGGCCCTTTATATGTATGGCAATAGCTATGAGCAAATGGTCAAGCGCATTGAGCCATTTGTCAGTACTTATCCGCTGTGTGCTAAGTCGAGAATGGTGAAGATTGCTTAGTTTATTTCATGTCGAACCTCAGCCTAGACTAGAGCTTGTTGGTAATAGCCTGCTTAATGGCCAGTTGATTTTGCTATAATTTATCCTATTTACCTTATTCATTAGTGCCAAAACTTTTAAAACGAATTCATAATCAGAGACAATCATGACCACCATTTTATTTGAACTTGGCTGCGAAGAGCTGCCACCAAAAAGTCTAAAGCCACTCCGTGATTCACTCCAGTCAAGCGTAGAGAGTCAGCTTAAAGAGGCTGATATCGCTTATGACTCGCTAAAAGCCTTTGCTGCGCCGCGCCGCTTGGCAATTCAGATTGAAGGTATTGCGGACAAGCAGCCAGACCGAACTGAGCAAAAGCGTGGCCCTGCTATCAAGGCCGCTTTTGACGCTGACGGTAATCCTACTCGCGCTGCTGAAGGTTTCGCCAAGGGTCTTGGCATTGATGTCAGTGAGCTGACGACTATTAAGACAGATAAAGGCGATTACATCGGTTATGAGCAAACCATTATTGGTCAGCCAGTCACTGAGCTACTGCCTGAAATTTTTCAAAATGCTCTAGACAAGCTGCCGATTGCTAAACGTATGCGCTCAGGCGCTAGCCGCGAAGAGTTTGTTCGTCCTGTTCAGTGGGTCGTACTCATGCAAGATGACCACGTTATTGAGTCTACTATTCAAGGGTTATCAAGCAATAATCAATCACGCGGTCATCGCTTCCACGCTCCTGATTTTATGACGATTGCCCATGCAGCGGATTATGAAAAAACCTTAGAGGAAGCCAAAGTCGTCGCTGATTTTGATAAGCGTCAAGCACTAATTAGCGAGCGAGTAGCGGCGCTAGCTAGTGAGGTGAATGCGACGCCTATTATTCCACAGGACTTACTTGATGAAGTGACAGCTTTGGTTGATCTGCCAGTAGCGCTGCGCGCCAGCTTTGAAGAGCGATTCCTTCAAGTCCCGCAAGAAGCGCTCATCAAGACCATGCAAGCCGACCAGAAATATTTCTGTCTAACAGACGCTGATGGCAAGCTACAGCCGTACTTTATCTTTATCAGTAATATCGAGTCCAAAGATCCACAGCAAGTGATCTATGGTAATGAGAAAGTGGTGCGACCGCGCTTAGCCGATGCTGAGTTTTTCTTCTTACAAGACCAAAAGCAGCCGCTATTTACCTTAACTGAGAATCTCAAAACCCGCGTCTTCCAAGACCAGCTGGGAACAATTTGGGAGAAGTCAGAACGCGTCGCTAAGCTTGCCGCTTATATTGCGGCCTTGATGAAAGAGCAAGGCCAAGATATCGACGTTGCTGAAACCACGCGCGCGGCCATATTGTCCAAAGCTGATCTGGCCAGTACGTTAGTCGGTGAGTTCCCAGAGCTACAGGGTATCGCAGGCACCTATTATGCGCGTCTTAATGGTGAGCCTGAGGCAGTTGCTGCGGCTATCGAAGAGCAGTATCTGCCTAAGTTCAGCGGTGATAAATTACCGAGCACTCCGATTGGTATTTGCTTGGCCTTAGCCGATCGCCTTGATACATTGGTCGGTATCTTCGGTATTGATCAAGCGCCTACTGGCTCAAAAGACCCGTTTAGTTTACGCCGTTCGGCAATCGGGGTATTAAGAATCCTAATCGAAAAAGAGCTACCGATTAATCTTGTCAGCTTAGTTGAGCAAGCAATCCGAAACTACAATACTGACGGTGAGGGTAAGCTGGCTAAGCTTGGCGAGACCTTTACCAAGGTCATCGACTTTATCAACTCGCGCTACCGTGCCATGTATACTGAGCAAGGCGTCAGCGTCGATACCATTCAAGCAGTGCAAGCGATCAATCCGCACATGCCGCTCGACTTTGATCAGCGCATTCGTGCGGTGACAGACTTCCGCACCTTGCCGCAAGCTGCAACTTTGGCGGAGATTAACAAGCGCGTTGCTAATATCCTAGCCAAGTCTGAAGGTGATGTGGCTGAATCAGTAGATGCTGGCTTATTAACAGAAGATGCTGAAAAGGCGCTGCATGAGGCGGTGACTAAAGCTCAAAATACCGTCGCACCAATGCAGGAGCATGCCGATTATAAGGGCATTTTGCAAACGCTCACACAGCTTGAGACGCCATTGACTAACTTCTTTGATCACGTCATGGTCAATAGCGATGATGCCAGCCTCAAGGCCAACCGCTTGGCGCTACTTAAGCAAGTTCGTGAGTTATTCTTACTGGTTGCCGATGTGGGTGAGCTACAGGCCTAAGTTACCGCTTAGGGAGTAAATTAGATTGCTTAGGGCGAGTAGACTCAATGTCTTTTGCGCGTCCTTTAGACTCTTTTAGTCTTTAATTAATATTACTTCCCTTTATTTAGCCTTATCTCCTTCATATTATGAAAAGCGCTTATCTTTGATAGGCGCTTTTTTATTGATAGCTGCTTTTGAATTATTTTCAAGTCACGCTTATTACCTCCATCCATCCCGCCTTGTTAGGTGTCTGCTACTATTTAGCACTCTATTATTAATATCAATTTAACTTATCTAATTTTACTGATAATGGGTATATTCTAGGCTGATAATAGAGATTGGGTAAAAAATATTTATTGGCTTTGAGTAGTAAAGGGTTGACTGGGAAACGAATATTGCTGATTTATAACCTTAAAGTTACAAAGTATTAAAACGGTCATAAATTATTCACTTTAATTTAACAATGCCATGTTAAAACTAAGCTGTTGCCTGAAGTTTATAGATTTCATAATCATAATTAATTAGGATGAGCTTGTGAAAATATTAATCCCCAAAGCGCTATGTTTAGCGATGACATTATGCGCTATCAATGCCGTTGCCTCAGTACTTCCTTCTTATCAAACCTCCGATCAGTGGTTCGTCGATGCCAAAGATGTCGTCGAGCAGCGAAACAATCTAGTCGCAGATACTAACAAAGCTAAGAATGTCATCTTGTTTGTCGGTGATGGTATGGGCGTCTCAACCATGACCGCCGCGCGAATCTTGCAAGGCCAGATGAGAGGCGAGACGGGGGAGGAGAACTTTTTAAGCTTTGAGCGCTTCCCTTATACAGGCCTTGTTAAAACTTATAATACCAACCAGCAAACGCCAGATTCAGCCGGTACTATGACGGCGATGGCGACAGGCATCAAGACCAAAGCGGGCGTGCTAAACATTGCTCCGAATGGCCTACGCGGCGATTGCGATAGTAGCAAAGGTTTTGAGCTGACCACTATTTTTGAATATGCCGAAGCCCAAGGTCTATCCACAGGTGTGGTCTCAACGGCCCGTATTACCCATGCAACGCCAGCGGCGACTTTTGCCAAGACCCCTGAGCGCAACTGGGAGAGCGATGACAAGCTAACCGATGAAGCCAAAGCAGCAGGGTGTACCGATATTGCCACGCAGTTTGTAGAGTTTGGCAAAGGTGATGGTATCGATGTCGCTTTCGGTGGTGGTCGCCGTCATTTCCTTCCTAAAGATGTCACTGATATTGAAGGCAAAGCAGGTAAGCGTACTGACGGCGTGAACCTTACCGAAAAATGGCAAGAGAAGACGCAAGGCACTTACGTCGAAGATAAAGCAGGCTTTGACAGCATTCCTGCTGATGCCACCAAGGTACTGGGGCTGTTTAACGCCTCACACATGCGGTATGAGTCCGACCGCGCCAACGATGTCGCGGGCGAGCCGTCACTCACAGAGATGACTACCAAGGCTATCGATATTCTCAATAAACGCGGCGACAAAGGCTATGTCTTAGTCGTGGAGTCGGGGCGGATTGATCATGCGCACCATGCAGGCAATGCTTATAACGCGCTAAAAGATACACTTGAATATGCCAATGCGATTAATGCAGCCAAAGAGCTGGCAGGTGATGACACCTTAATCATGGTGACAGCGGATCATGGTCACGTGTTTACCATGGCAGGCTATGCAGTACGTGGCAATCCCATTTTAGGTAAAGTGGTGGGAACGGATAGGAGCGGCAACCCCAAATCAGAGCTTACTTTAGCCCGAGACGAGCTTCCCTACACGACATTAGGCTATACCAACGGCCTAGGGTTTAGAAACCTTGGTAGTGAAACCAATGCTGATGCCAGCTACGCTGATGAGCCAATCACAGGCCGTCATGATTTAACTGCTATTGATACGACCCTGCCAGGGTTTCACCAAGAAGCTCTCATCCCATTAGGCTCTGAGACGCACTCAGGAGAGGATATCTCGGTACATGCGGTAGGGCCGGGCGCCGCTTATGTCCAAGGAGTCATCGAGCAAAACTCAATCTTCCACATTATCAATAAAGCCCTCGGACTTAACGCTGAATAATCGGCTATTACGGAGTATATAAAGATGAAAAAGTCAATTTTAGCGTTAAGTATCCTGATCATCGGTTCAACGGCGCTTACTGCTTGTTGGGACGATGATGACAGTAGCGCAAATGATGATCAAGACAACACTGCCTTAGAGGCCAAAGCCAATTTAAAAGGCGAGAGTAAAGCTTGGTTTGAAGCGGGTCAAGTGGCGGTAGCGAATAATAGCGAAGAGCTGGAGAAGATTGTAAAGGAGACCGGCGCTGCTAAGAATATCATTTTGTTTGTTGGTGATGGTATGGGTGTATCGACCGTCACGGCTGCACGTATCTTAGATGGTCAGCAAAAAGGTATGATGGGGGAGGAGAATTTATTGTCTTTTGAAAAGATGCCTTATACTGGTCTGATCAAAACCTATAACACCAACCAACAAGTGCCTGACTCTGCTGGTACTATGACGGCGATGATGACAGGTGTCAAAACCAAAGCTGGGGTTATCAACATTAATGATAACAGCGATCGTGGGACTTGTGGCGGCGCAAAAGGTCAACGAGGCAAAGAGCTGGTGACGGCGCTGGAGCTGGCATCA
The DNA here is from genome assembly GCF_004335015.1 of Psychrobacter pygoscelis. Lineage (GTDB taxonomy): Bacteria > Pseudomonadota > Gammaproteobacteria > Pseudomonadales > Moraxellaceae > Psychrobacter > Psychrobacter pygoscelis. The sequence goes on along the minus strand of NZ_RQRU01000001.1, from coordinate 903,438 downwards.
ATGGCAGGCAAGTCTACCGGCATTGTCTCTACTGCAAGACTTACCCATGCCACCCCGGCTGCCACTTATGCTAAGACGTCAGAGCGCGGTTGGGAGAGTAACGATAAACTCAATGACGAGGCACGTAAAAACGGCTGTAAAGATATCGCCACTCAGTTTGTAGAGTCTCCCTATATTGATGTCGCCTTTGCTGGTGGTCGTCGTCACTTTATTCCAAAAACGATGGAAGATTTAGAGGGTAAATCTGGCAAACGTACCGATGGCAAAAATCTGGTAGAGCAGTGGAAGGCAGCCACCAGCGGTGTGTATGTCGAAGATCAGGCTGGATTCAATGCCATTGCTGATGACGCGACCAAGGTTTTGGGATTGTTCAACTCCTCGCACATGGAGTATGAGGTCAATCGTCAAAAGGACAAAGCAGGTGAGCCGTCACTTACGGAGATGACGACCAAATCTATTGATCTGCTAAGCAACAATGATAAGGGTTATTTCCTAATGGTAGAGGCGGGCCGAATAGACCATGGCCATCATGGCGGTAGTGCCTATAAAGCGTTAAATGATACCATTGAGCTGTCCGAAGCCGTGGCCGCGGCAATGGAAAAGACATCAGCTGAAGATACCTTAATCATCGTCACCGCGGATCACAGCCATGTGTTTACCATCGCCGGTTATCCCACTCGAGGCAACCCAATCTTAGGTAAAGTCATCGGTAATAATGCTAATGGTGTAGCAGAATCTACGCCCACACTGGCCAAAGATGATATGCCTTACACGACATTGGGCTATGCCAATGGTCAAGGTGTTGGCATGGGGGATAAAGAGCTTGAGATAAATGATGGTGGCCGTGCAAATCTAGCAAATATCGATACTACTGACCCTGATTTTTATCAAGAAGCATTAGTGCCCACTAGTTCAGAGACGCATGCGGGTGAAGATGTCGGTGTGTATGCTCGTGGTCCTGGCGCACATCTGTTAAAAGGCACGAGCGAGCAAAACGTGATCTTCCATGTGATGAATCACGCGGCTAACTTGGTTGCTCAAGCAGAAGCGGCGAGTAAGTAGCAAAATTTAAATTACATTGGGAATCACCATACTAAAGGTCTGGTTTATCTCAGTTGTTTTATCTAAGACAGCCTTAAAGTAATGTCAACGCCCAAGATTCATGACTGAGTCTTGGGCATTTACTATCTGGCTTATGAAATTATAATAAATAAAGTGTGCTATGATTGACGGCTATCTACTTAACCGCTCTAGTCTGTCTGGGATGACGACAGCTTGTAGGGAAATACTGAACCCCAACAAGGGCACAACTCACCTTGAGGTAGCACCTTTAACTATAGACGTGTTGCCCTTGATACAGCGCTATAAGAATCTTCTACAGCTAGGAGTCTTATGATAGATAGGCCGAGTCACCTCACCTAATTTTTAATATAAAGCGTTAAGGAGTTCATGTTGTTTGCTCTTATCACCACCCTTATCATTATCTGGATAGTGATGTGGTTGTTCTACAAGTTTATGTACCCCAAGCCGCCTACACATTATTACCCTCAAGAAGGTGATGTGTTAACCCCGCGCCAATGTGATTTTTGCGGTCATGATTTGGAGGAGTATCGCGGTGTGTTAGAAAGCAAACCACAAGGTGACGGGGAGTGGTTTTTCTGTAATTATGAGCATCAAGCTGATTTTCATGCTGGCAAGACTTATCAGTCGCCACATTAAGGTCTGTTTATGCCTTTAAATAGGCAGCGGGCAGCGGCTATTTTTAGCCATCTTCTTTATTACTCATTTAGCCGGTTATACTAGACTGAACAAAAAGGCTGTGATTGAAGTACAGCCTTTTGCTATTAATGCGGCTTGCCTGTTACTCAATAAACCATAAGTAATAAATGACAAATACTCAGTATCAACGCTAGTTAGGGCTAGCTGACAATAGACTGTGCCTCTTTGATAATCTTATTCAATAGTGCATCTGCCTCTTGACTCAGCTGGCGCTGACTGTTGCTAGACTCTTGATGGGCATTGATTTGCTCGTATAGGTTCAAACAGCATAAGACCAGTAGGTTTTCTTGATTGAGGTGCGGCGCATCTTGCTTAATACCTAGTACGAAGTTGTTAATGTAGTAGACAGCGCGGCGCAGCTCCTCTTCTTCATTGGCTGGGCAATTGATAGGGTAGTTTTTGCCGGCAATGACAATATTGACCTTTTTCGTAGCTTCAGGTTTGGCTGTCTTAGTTAGCTCAGATGAGGTGGTTGTCTCGTTGAACGAAGATGAGCTAGTGGCTTGATTCTCACTTTCGCCGTGGGTTGTCTCTTTGGTGGCGGTGATATTTTCAGTGGACTGAGAGTCTGACATAAGAAATCCTACAAGTAACGAATATGATGGTTGTGAGTGCGCGTAGATATGGCGTGGTCGAGAAGAGGAGTTGCTGATTAGTGAAGCTTACTCTTCTATCTGGTCAATTTGCGTCAGCCGCTGCATGACGATCTCAGTACGCTCTGCGGCAATACAGTTTTTCTCATGCAGTTGGTCATTTTGATGAGCGAGCTTAGCATTTTGCTCTTTTAACGCTTTATTTTGCGCTTCTAAGGCGTCTAGCTGTTGTTGCAGCTTGTCTTGCTCTTCACCGATAAGATGATGGGCTTCGGCCAGTGACTGATAGCGGCGATCAAGCTCATTTAGGTTGCTTTTTAGCGAGTCACGCTCTTTAGTAGCGGCTGCAAGTTTAGACGTTAATGCATCGATTTGACTGGGGTCTACTTGAGGTTTGTTTTTTAGATTAGCTAGCTCTTCAGTCTTTTGCTGGTACTGCTTACGGATTTGTATAAGGGTACTCTCTAGCGTCTTTAGTTGGTCAATCATAATGAGTTATTTACCTTGTTTTTGATTTTATGCCCTGTCGTTATTATCAGGGCATATGCTTTAATAATGCCACAGGTGCCCGCATAATATCTATACTTATGATAGTAAGACATTAATTCCCTTTTTGCCAACCCCAGCTATCAGACTATAATGTAGGGTAGAACGCCATAATTAGGACAATACTATGAACGATAATATTTCAGGCTGGAATGATTGGAGCGCCGCTTTTGAAAACTGGAGTGACGTCAGTATTAGTGAGCTGCATGGTCTTATGAGCGGTCTTATGACGGCTTGCGAGCCACCTGATGAGGACGGCTGGGCTCAAGTATTGAGCGAGCTTAGCTTTGCACCTTTGGATGAGGCTGCGCTAAGCCTACTTACTGAAGAGGCAGAGGATACCGTATTTCAGCTCAAAGACAAAGATGATGCTTATGCCTATATGCCCTTGGTACCTGATGATGAACATGACTTGTACGAGCGGGTAATAGCGCTGAAACACTGGGCTAATGGCTTTATGACAGGCTTTGGTATTTCCGACTGCCGTTTGAATCCAGAAGAAAATGAGCTACTGAGTACCTTGTCGCAGATCGGCGGTATTCGCATTGAGCCTGACGATGAGTTTGAAGGTGGTGAGGAGTCTTATCTACATTTATATGAGTTCGCCCGTATGGTACCTGTGAGTCTAGCAGTGCGTAAGCGCAAACCCATTAGCGAGCTGGCGCTAATCTCAGGCCTACCTGTGGATGCCAAGACTGCTCAAGAGTTACAAGCAGAAGGTCATACGCCAAAGCCTATGCCACCGGTCATTGACGCAATGAATAAGAACAATCCATCTTAAATTTTGCAGATATTTTGATCATTGTAAAAAGGCTCTTTTAGACCATCTGAAAGGGCTTTTTTTGGACCACTGTAAAGGAATCACTATGATAACGGACCAAGACATGCCACATCTGCGCCGCTGTATTGAATTAGCGAAAGAGGCACTAGATGCGGGCGATGAGCCATTTGGTAGTGTGCTCGTCGATGCCGAAGCTCAAGTCTGCTACGAAGATAGAAATCGTATTAACTCCAAAGAGGCCACTTATCATCCTGAGATTGCTGTAGCGCGCTGGGCCGCGCAAAATATGTCTGCTCAAGCACGGCGCGACGCGACCGTCTATACGTCAGGAGAGCACTGTCCGATGTGCGCGGCCGCTCATGCCTGGGCGGGTCTGGGCCGTATTGTCTATGTCAGCTCATCTGCACAACTGGCACAGTGGCTGAAGGACTGGGGAATAGCAGACTCTCCCGTCACTATGTTACCAATTAATGCCATTGCCCCCGATGTCCCAGTGGAAGGTCTTGTAGCAAAGCTTGATGAGGAAGTTAGGCAGTTGCATGACGCCTTTCATCATGACCTGTAACTGTTTATTCGTAAGCATCTCGCAAGCTCAAACGATGATATGCCATAATGGTAATTAATAGCAGCTAATAGCATAGTCAACGATTATTAAACGCCATCTATTACACGTCAATTTATAACAGCCATTCAATAAGCGCCAAATAGGATCAATATGAGCCCTCAAATAGAGTATGACCCTCGTGAACTATCTTCGTCCTATTCTGTCACTGCCCAGTCTGACGCCATTGAGGATGTCGATTTAAGTCCGACCACTTCCCTAAAGGGTTATCCTACGACCAGTATCGATTGGCTTAAGCGTCTTATTGGCTATGATACGGTGAGCCGGCTCTCAAATTTGGCACTTATTAACGACATTCGGACTTATTGTGAGCAGTTAGGGTTGACACCGTACCTGACCTTTAATGAAGAGCAAAGCAAGGCCAACTTATTTGTGACCGTGCCTGCAGGAGAGGAGCAGGATATGCAATCTGGGGGTATTGTGCTCTCGGGTCATACCGATGTCGTGCCAGTGGATGGTCAAGAGTGGTCATCAGATCCATTTATAGCGCAGATTCGTGGTGACAATCTTTATGGCCGCGGCGCTTGTGATATGAAGGGCTTTATTGCTTGCGCCTTGAGTGCATTGCCTGAAGCCGCTCGTCTCGCAACGGCAGGTCAGCTGGCACAGCCACTACATTTGGCTTTGTCCTTTGACGAAGAGATTGGCTGCCTTGGCGCGCCGCTACTGCTCGCTGATTTAGCGGCGCGTGGCATTAAGCCAGACTACTGTATCGTGGGTGAGCCGACCTTAATGACGATGGTTAGCGCGCATAAGGGAATATCAGTATACCGCTGCCGCGTGCATGGTAAGTCGGTACATTCTTCGCTGACACCGCAGGGAGTCAATGCCATTAGTTATGCCAGTCGCCTGATTGGTTATGTCGATGAGCTAGCCCAGCAGCTAAGCGAACGTGCGGACAGTGATGAGCAGTTTGACGTACCGTATTCTACCTTGTCCGTCGGTACCATCTCAGGAGGTAGCGCGACCAATATCGTGCCCAATCTGTGTGAGTTCACCTTTGATTATCGTAATCTACCGCATATGAAGCATGCGGATATCTTAGCGCCGATTCAGGATTATATTGCTACGCTACAATTACAGATGCAAGCTATCGACCCGAATACAGGTATAGAGCTGATTCAAGAAGAGAATGTTCCAGCGATGACAGATAGTGATAGTGTAGCACTGCGAGAGCTGGTCGAAGGCTTGGTGGTACAAAAAGGCTGTCATAAGGTGGCTTATGCTACGGAAGGTGGACAATTTACCAATGCCGGAATTCCTACTGTGATTTGTGGCCCTGGTAGTATTGAGCAGGCGCATAAAGCCAATGAATACGTGGCGCTTGAGCAGTTGGCACAGTGTGATGCGTTTCTGAGGAAGTTGCTGCAAAGTCTGAGCAAGGGATAAAGCGCTAAAGAACAGGCTAGGAAGCAAAAAGAAGCTATCTATTTGAGGAGTTATCTATTCAGGGTCACCTACTCAAAATACTAAGCACTCAGTATAAATTCAGGTAAGATTAGTATTTAAAAGCCATTTTAAAGGCAATATAGATGAGCTTACCGCAATTTTTACTGTTCTTTTTTAGCACCTTTTTGATATCGGCGACACCTGGCCCTAATATGTTATTGGCTTTTCAGCAAGGTCTGAATTACGGTGTGCGCGCAGCGCTTTGGACACTAGCGGGCCTGAGCGCTGGGTTGTTTTTGCTACTGTTAACAGCGCTTTTAGGTATCGATATTATTAGTCGGCAACTACCTTGGCTACTGACAGCAGTCAAGGGTATCGGCGCGTTTTATCTTGCTTATCTGGGTATTCAATCATGGCGTCATGCCAAGGATAACGCTGAGCTTTTAGTCAAACCTATCACGACTTCCCATAACCGGAATCGTCCTAGCACCGCCCATGCTGCGGCAATTACTACCTTAAAATCGCCTTGGAGGCGCTTCTGCCAAGGTGTTTGGGTGTCGTTATCCAACCCCAAGGCGATCTTATTCTTCGCGGCATTTTTTCCTAAGTTTATCAATTTTAGTGCGCCACTGCTGCCGCAATACGTACTCTTGACGCTAGGCTTTTATATCAGTGAGACCACTTGGCAGATGGCTTATACCATTGGTGGTACCAAGCTGGCTAATTGGCTAGGTAGTGGCTCTCGGCTGTTATGGTTGAACCGCAGCTGTGGGGTTATATTTATCCTGATTGCACTAGCGCTAATGTGGGAAGTGGTGGCGATGGATTTAGCCTTGATCTTTTCCCACTAACATATCTAGCGCTTGGGCTTGATACCTTAATCTTATGGATTTAACAGCGTGCTTAACTTAATACCTCAAGCATCTCACCTTGCACCATATGCGGACTAATATATTCAGTAACGCGCACACTGACGATTTTGCCCATTAGCTCATCCATCTCTGACTCGGGATATGGGAAGATAACCGAGCGAGTATTGTCTGCCGTACCGATAAGATGATCAGGATAGCGATTGGCCACTTGCTCTACTAACACGCGCTGAATAGTACCAACCATATCGCGGGTCTTTTGATGAGTTGACTCTACGATGACTTTCTGAAATTCTGCTAGGCGCTCTTTTTTAGTCTCAAGGCGGACATCATCAGGCAGCTCGGCGGCAGGCGTTCCGGGACGCTTAGAGTAGATAAAGCTATAGGAGTGGTCAAAGTCGAGATCTTTTGCTAGGTTTAGCGTATCGGCAAAGTCCTCATCGCTCTCGCCTGGGAAGCCAATAATAAAATCACTTGATAGGTGAATATCTGGACGTACTGCTTTTAGTTTTTCGATCTGCTTGATGTAGACATCAATGGTGTGGTTGCGCTTCATCGCTGCAAGGATTCGGTTGGAGCCACTTTGTACAGGCAGATGTAGATGTGAGGCTAATTTGGGTAATTTTGCATAAGCATCAATGATGTCATCAGTGAACTCTAGCGGATGACTGGTAGTGAAGCGAATGCGCTCGATACCATCGATGTGGGAGACATAGTGCAGCAGCTCAGCGAAACGGCAGATGCTGCCGTCGTCTTTTTCACCGCGGTAACCATTGACGTTTTGACCCAGTAGATTGATCTCGCGCACACCTTGCTCAGCCAAGCTATCAATCTCCGCCAACACATCATCAAGGGGGCGAGACAGCTCTTCGCCGCGCGTATACGGCACTACGCAAAAAGAGCAGTATTTTGAGCAGCCTTCCATAATTGAGACAAAGGCGCGATAACCCTCTACTTTTGGCTCTGGTAGGAAGTCGAATTTTTCGATACTAGGGAAGGAGACATCGACAATACCGATACGATTTTTGGGAGAGACATGCTGCTGTGTCGTCGATTGGTCATATAGCTCAGGCAGCCGGTGGAGAGTCTGCGGACCAAACACCATATCCACATAAGGGGCACGCTTTTGGATATTATCCCCTTCTTGTGAAGCCACGCAGCCGCCCACGCCAATGACCAGCTCTGGCTTTTTCTCTTTTAGTTTGCGCCAACGACCAAGCTCAGAGAACACTTTTTCTTGTGCTTTTTCGCGGATAGAGCAGGTGTTCATTAGGAGCACATCGGCTTCATCAATATTGGTGGTTACTTCCATATCATGGGAGTCACCCAGCACATCGCCCATCTTTTCTGAATCATAGACATTCATCTGACAGCCTTGGGTGGCGATAAATACCTTTTTGCGCGGCTTCTGCTCAGAGTTCATGCCCATCTCAACATCCGTATTCACAGTCGGCCGAGTCTCATCCATTAATGACTTCTCAAAATGATGCTCGCTATGTGCGGTGTTATCAGCTTTTAAGGCGTCTTTTGGGTTAGGCGTAAATATGGTAACGGTCATGAGCTATCCATTCGTTGCAGCATGTCAAAATGATAAACATGCAATCTGGGGTAATAATATTGACGGCGCGACTTCAAATCGTAACAAGCCGCAAAAGAGTTATCTAACCCTCTATTTTACCATAGTAATGGTGTGCTATTCCATGCGTCTAATGAGTTAAAGAAGGTTGTAAATAAAGCTCACTGCGCGCAGCTCGGCTTAAATAGTGCACTCATTCTAAGTGTTATTTTAGGGATAAATATGGTCAATCCTAAGTAGAGTCACCGTACTACCAGCGCAGCTGGTATAAGTTTCCAAGCTTGCTGTAGGCACGCGGCTAGAGGTCGCCAGAACTTCAATTGAGTACCGCTGTATCGTTTTTATCATAAACTTACTATAGGAAAATAATAAACCTTAATGACAAACTGATACTAAAGTCCGTCATGTGTTTCTCACATCCTGCCAAATATAGACAAATAGTAAGAGAGCTAGTGACGAGTAGCAGGGATATAGTATGATGGGAAGACATACCCCAAAACTCCACACAATAGCGTATGAGCAGTTAATTTAAGGCACTTAATTATTTAAATTTAAGATACTTTATTAGTTAAGGCACTTAACGTGAGGTAAAGCATTTAAGATATTTTACTTAAACTACTTGAATCACGGTAGTTAGATGACTTAGATGACTTAGGTGCTCATAACTGATTATGCGCTGGTCATTATTGATAGTTTAGAATGTCACAGTTGCGGTTTGAGAGGTCTATTAATTAAGTTAGCGGGATATAACTCGCCGATAGAGAACGGCCAATAAAGGACTATTGGTTACGACATAGAGACTGTCACCGTAAAAATAAGTCAAAATGATGTAGAGAATATAGCTGGAATTCTCTTTACACCCTGTCAATTAACGTCATAATAAATTGCTTTATTTACCATTAATATCATATTTATTTTTTATTAAATATTAAACGTTAAACATTAAAAAAGGTTACCTAGTGAGATTAAATTTAAGTAAATTGTCTTTACAAGTGCTCAAAAGTAAGTTGCACCAACGCTATAAGCCGCCTATCTTTGGCAGAATAAAAGCGGTACCAGTGTCAAGCTTTTTTGCTACTGGTCACTGGGTCAATGCTCGCTCACTACGGCTGAGTAGTGTTGGCGTTATTAGTACTTTGGGATCACTAGGTATTGCTCAAGTGGCCTGTGCCGAGCCCGTTAGTTATCAAGCCAGCTCTTATCAAAACGATACCAGTATAAATTACTTTATGGCTGCCGCAGAAGCGGCAAATAGGCAGGATACTGGGGCATTGTATAACTATGAGCAAATGATGAATGGCGGACTATTTGCTATGTATCCGGCATATTGGCGGTTAAATAATGACTTAAGCAGTCAGAGCCCAGCGGCCATTGCTCAGTTTGCGCGCCAATACTCAGGATCAGTAATGGCAGAAAAATTAGCGGCAGACTATGCAGAAGTTAAGGCCGGATCCGGTGATTATGCCGCAGTGCGGCAGGTAGCCAATATGGTGACCAATCCTGATCGCAGTGAGCGTTGTGCATTAGCATTAGGCTTTAACCATGGTGGTGATACGATGCGCGCGCTCACTGAGAAGCCCAATGTATGGCTGACGACTTTAAAGCAGCCTGAGCTGTGTAATCAGCTGGCACTAGAATTAGGCAGTAACCCTCTAATTACTAATAGCGATCGGCAGGCGCGATTAAAGCGGATGCTGCGAGAAGGCAAGACAGGCGATATCATGGCACTGTCAAGTCAGCTTGGGGTACCTATTGATTATTCGGCCTTAAGTGAAATCCAGCTAAATCCTACTGCATTTTTGAATCGCTTTGCCAATCAGCCGTATAGTGACATTAATCAATCTTTGTATTTATACGCTATCGGTAGGCTGGCTAATAAGTCGTACCGAGAAGCGGCTATGCAACTTGACTTCGATATCAAGCAAGACGATTTGCGGCCAAGCCATCTTTTGAGTGATGAGACTCGCCGCTATGCCTATCGTATCCTTGGTGTTCAGCGAATGAATCACAATACTGATGATGGCTTTAATTCTGAAGCGGTGGACTGGTTCCGTAAAAGTCTAGGTGAGCCATTTAACTTTGAAGAGTCAGAAGACTATGCGCAAGCGGCTATTCGCTTTAGCCGTTGGGATGATGTGATTCAGGCAGTCTCTAGTATGGATGCTGAAGTCCAGACCGAAGATATCTGGCAGTATTGGCTGGCCCGTGCTTATGAGCAGGGCAGTGATGCGGGTAAACGTAATCTGGCCAAACAGATATACCAACGCCTAGCGAATAAAAACACTTATTATGGGCTGCTGGCCAAAGACAAAGTGGGTCAACGCTTTGACGCGCGTAGTCTAGGCGGCTCAGCTCTACCACAGGTTAGTAGCTATGATCGTGCTCGCGTGATGCAAGACCCACACTTTGCGCGCGCATTTGCGCTTTATAACTCTCCTGCCAGTAGTGGCTATGCCAACCGCGAGTGGAACTGGGCGGTGAAACAAGCTCGGGACAATCGCGATAATAACTTGATCATTGCTGCCGCGCGCCAAGCTTATGATATGGGCTGGCTGGACCGCGCTATCTATGCGATTGATAACTCGGATAATGCTGTAAGTCTAGGCCTATCACATCCCATGCCGCATCAAGACGCTGTGGTTAGGTACAGCCGTGAGGCTGGAATAGATCCAGCATGGGCCTATGGCATCATGCGTCAAGAGAGCCGCTTTGTCACCTCAGCGCGCTCTAATGTTGGGGCTAGCGGCTTGATGCAGATTATGCCAGATACAGCCAAGTATATTGCTCGTAACCTAGGGGAGTCATATAGCGCCAGTAGAGCCAATAGCGGTGATACTAACATTCGCTATGGCACGTGGTATATGGGTGATATCTTAGCTAAGCTAAACTACCAGCCCGTATTGGCGACAGCAGGCTACAATGCTGGTCCTAATAAAGCCAAACGCTGGCAACCTGTGTATGGTCAGCTTACTGCCGATCAGTATGTCGAGTCGATTGCTTATCCTGAGACTCGAAACTATGTCAAACATGTTATGGAAAATGCGACGATATACAGTAGTTTACTAGGTCAACCACAGCCAATTACTCAGCGCATGGGGACTATTCCAACATCGTTCTAAGTCATGAATATCGGCGTAATAAATACTATTAACTTATTGCCAGTAGGTATTGAGTAGTTAATGAATGGTCGATTGAAGTATCTTGTCTATGAGTAGGTTTTAATAGTGAATAAAAGCGATGCCTAAGGGTATCGCTTTTTTTATGGAAGGTTTATAGGGTCTTATTTTATAGCCTCTATAGGGTTCAAATTTGAGCGATCTTTATCCATCATCGATATCAAGTTTTGGTTGATAGTAAGCTTATTATAAGCCTGTACTATAAAAAGCTTAAACCTATTTATTTAATTTTTTAAATAAAATATTTTGAATTAGTTAACGATAAACTCAATACTCGCAGCTGCTGCGGATAAATTCTCTAAAAAAACAACTTACTTTTACGTGAAATGTACGTATTAACTATGGTATTTAAAATAGAATATCCTAGTATTAGATATTAATATTAGTTAGCGTCTTGTATAGCTTAGTTTCCGTCCTCAGATCATGAGTGCTGACTACTATAGTGCTACTTATAACGGCACAATAATTTACCGAAATAATAAGGTAGGTAATGAAGTCAGCTGTTAAGCGCAAACCCTAGTCCAGCTGCTCGTCTGAGGGTAGAGTTTGTGCTTACTGGACAGTTGAACTGTCTTATTGAACCAGTATATTTATAGGTTTTTGCACAGTTTAGTGCTGTAGCGCATTGAGCAGTTAGCTAATATTGCTAGCTAGTAGCATGTGAGCAGTCTGTTTTGTCAGTGCGGCTCTAAGACAGATTGTCTATTAGATTTTGAATTTATATCATGTTTTAAACAGTATTTTGCGCTTAATTATAATTGACAGCCAGTAAGGTATATCCTGTGTTTGTGAGTGAATTTAATAATAACTCTTTGGTTTCATGCCTTAAGCCTTATTTGACCGCTCCTAAGTCTTTTAAGACTTTATTACTGATGAGAGCTGAGCAATTTCGATTGCTGATTAGCAGCTTAATGTCTCAAACTGCATCTGGCCTACTTTTAATTGCTTCCTTTTTATTTTGTGTTCCCGCTCATTCAGCAGAAGGGGCCAAGGTGGGTCAGCGAATTTTGATGATTGAGATGACCCCAGCGATGTGTGCTATTTATCCCTCACGCGCTCGAATGCGGCAATGCTTAGAAGGGTACTCTCTTACCGTAGCAGGATTGGATTTGGGTTATGGTGATAGCTGTGGTCGCGGTGGAACGCCTAAGCTAACCCCGTTACAGCTACGAGTGGTCAATCGCGTTATGCCTGATGCCACTGTGCGCAATCAAGCTTGGCGTCGTTATGGCGCTTGTAGCCCATTACGATCTAGCTTTTATTTTCGCCAGATTGTGACGCATGCCAGTCAGCTGAAGCTGCCGCGCGAGCTTAATACAGGTAATAGTTATACCGTCTCTAAGTCGCGGTTCTTGCGGCAGCTAACTCGCCTGAATCCAGGTATGCAGGCTTCAGGAGTAGATCTCATCTGTCAGGACGCGAGTCGTAAGCAATCTGTTCTTACCGAGATTCATATCTGTTATGAAGGTAGCAGTTTTGGACGCTGCCCAGCCACTATCGATAATTGTGGTAGCAACTTTATTATTTCAGGTGACAGATAACGGTTTGACAGTGCTTTGGGTGATGTGTCTTTCTTATATCGATGACCATTTATTCTATTCACCCCAATATTTATTCATCTAATGACAGGGATAACCCGCCTAATTGTGCCTAGACGCTTGCGCAAGCGAGGTGGTACACTAGCTGACGAAAAATATACCATCAGCTGAGAGTGTGCAGTCCGCAAGTCTCTTTTTTGCCTCAATACCTGCTTCATAGACTCTCTTGCAAGTTGAGTTATTCAAAGTTTGTACTTCAGCTCAATCAGAGGGCTGCTAGTAGCAAAATTGTCCAATTATGGTATGGTATTTCTATTGCTTAAGGTCGCTACTGTATTTTTACGGCGGCTATAACTTGAATTTAGCATTAATTTAACACCAATTTTGTACCGGCTCATTGCTACCATACTTTGAGTTACCTTTGTTAATGACAGTATAAGTCATCATTATTTATTTCATTTCAACCGGAGAATTATATGAAACAGCCTATTCGTGTTGCCGTTACTGGTGCCGCTGGTAATATTAGTTATGCCATGTTATTTCGTATTGCTGCAGGCGAGATGCTGGGCAATGATCAGCCTGTAATCTTGCAATTACTTGAGATTACTCCAGCCCTAGACGCGCTAAAAGGCGTGGTTATGGAACTTGAAGACTGTGCATTTCCTCTGTTAGCTGGTATCGTTCAGACTGATGATGCAGAAGTTGCTTTTAAAGATGCAGATTATGCATTGCTCGTTGGTGCGCGCCCACGTGGACCAGGCATGGAGCGTAAAGATTTATTAGAAGCTAACGCTGCTATCTTCTCAGCACAAGGTAAAGCTTTGAATGCTGTCGCTAGCCGTGATGTCAAAGTATTGGTCGTCGGTAACCCTGCAAACACCAACGCCTTGATCGCTCAACGCAATGCACCAGATCTAGATCCACGTAACTTCACTGCCATGACGCGCCTTGACCACAACCGAGCTATGGCACAGTTGGCTGAAGAGACCAAAACGACTGTTAACGATGTGAAGAAAATGATCATCTGGGGCAACCACTCATCGACTCAATACCCTGACCTAACAGCTTGTACTGTTGAAGGTAAACCAGCGCTTGATTTGGTTGATCGTGATTGGTACGAAAACAGCTATATCCCAAGCGTACAAAAGCGCGGCGCAGCTATTATTCAAGCTCGCGGTGCATCATCAGCAGCCTCTGCTGCCAATGCAGCTATCGCACACATGCGTACTTGGGCGCTTGGCACTGATGAGAATGATTGGGTCTCTATGGGTGTCTACTCAAACGGTGAGTACGGTATCACTGAAGGCTTAATCTACTCGTACCCTTGCACTTGCAGCAATGGCGACTGGTCAATTGTAGAAGGCATAGATGTCTCATCAGATTTCTCGAAAGAAAAAATGAAGGCCACAGAGCAAGAGCTTACTGAAGAGCGTGATGGCGTGGCTCATCTACTACCATAAGCTTTGCTTAAGCTGGTAAAATTGATTGACTGTTAAAGCTATATAATCCTCTATGCTATGGTATAGAGGATTTTTATTATCATAAGGTTTTATTATAAGTCGTGATACGCATAGCCTACGACCCGTTACGATGAATAACAGCATGTTACGATAAAATGTTACGATAATTTGCTATATTTAATTAGTGATTAATAAGCGTCCCTAAGTCGCCAGTTAGATACGGGATTGGATGATTAAACTGATAACTGGATCAAATAATTAGGGCGATGTAAGCAATCTGTCTAGTTGGACTGGGTTGCTTCTAGTCCGACTATTTATAACCTAAGGTCACCCGTCAGGGGGCTACTTTAGTATCATGGATATTTACTTTTTAGGAGAGACTGCATGTTAGGTGAAAACGAATACACGATGAATAATCTTTTTGCTCAGTTGGGGCTAGACAGCTCAGATGAAGCGATTGAAGAATTTATTAACAACAATCAGTTGGCAAAAGAAGAGAAACTTACTGACGCTCATGTTTGGAATGACAAGCAACGTATGTTTTTACAAGAAGAGTGGAAGCAAGACGCAGCTTGGGTAGAGGTCATTGATGAGCTAAACGTACGCTTACACCCTACTGCTTAGAGCCTGTTAACCGCCTACAGCTTATTAACTAACTGTCTAGAGCGGTATTTAATAGCTTAGAGCTTGTTGAAACCAAAAAAACCTGCTTTTCAAAGCAGGTTTTTTTTGGCTTAAAGCAATAAACAGCAGTTGGTTTATACTAATAAATCAGCAAATGACAAACCAATGATGTCATAAAAACATTTAACTGTTTGCTAAGGACTGCGACTGTCGCCAAGCCAAAAGTTCTTTTACATCTTGATCGATACCGGACTTTAAGGCGTCAAGGTCAGCGTATTTTTTTTCGTCATGAAGATAGTGAATAAAGCGGACATTGAGAGTTTTACCATATAGATCCCCTTTAAACTCTGGGAAATAGATCTCAAGTCGCCAATCAGAGGGTCTGTCAATTGAAGGGCGGATGCCGATATTCGCGGTACCGAATAAGCTGTGCTTACGCAGACCTTTGACACCAGCTGAGGCAGTATCTGCCGCTGCTTGCCAACCATCCTTATCGATATTACCGTCTTTATCTAGTATCACCACATCGACACCATAGATCCCATGTAGAGCTGGCTTTAGTCGGTTTAGGGCAATATTGGCGGTAGGGAAGGCTAGGGTGCGCCCAATTTGGTCACCTCTGACCACCTCTCCTGTAATACTATAGTCACGGCCTAAAAGCTCGCTTGCCGCGCAAAGCTCACCTTTGGCTAGTAGATGTCGAATCCGAGTTGAGCTAATGCGCTCCGCCAATAAAGTATTATCGGTGATGGTATCTAGTGTGGTCACAGGTAAGCCAAATTTACGTAGAAACTCACTATCGCCTGTGCGGTCGTGACCAAAACGAAAGTCATCACCCAATACCAGTGCTTCTACATTGAGGTTCTGCGTGAGAATTTGGGCAAACTCCTTAGCAGATAAGGAGCGAAAAGCCTCATCAAAGCGTGCAATGATTAGAGTCTCGATACCGAAGTCTGCCAATAAAGCTTGCTTTTCACCAAGGCTCGTCAATCTAGCAGGCGCGCTATTTGGCTTTCCTGATAACTTAGCAAAATACTCTCGCGGCTGCGGCTCAAATAGCATCACTGCACTGCTAAGCTGCCGCTCTTGAGCCTGCGATAGCATTTCTTTTAGCATGGCCTGATGACCTCGATGAACCCCATCAAAGTTACCTATGGTTAAGGTACTAGCAGGTAAAGTGCTGGTTGGCAAAGTCCTGGCTGATGGTGAAGGGTCAGAGTGGGTGTGCAAAAGCTCGTCGAGAAAATAGATTTTCATAGGCAAATTAAGCGCATACAATAGTGAGAAAGTAGCCCGCCAGATGGGATGGACGACTGTGTATTAGGCTGCCATTATAAAGTAAATTGCGACTAAGCTTTGCATAAATAGCGTGAAGATTAGCAAACTTAGTATAAAGTCATAAATAAGCCTAAATAGCCAATCACTCACCCAGCCTTGATAGTCGAGTTAAGATAATAATAAAGACACGCTCCTATTAGTGCGCTACTGATTTAGCTGATTCTAGTTTGCTACGCGCACGCTGACAGAGTCTAAGCTATTTTTTGTGAAGCACAATCTGGTAGCCCTGTATTCTGGATCGAGTGAATCTACTATCATCAATCCATTTTAGATTTACTACAAAGTCGTTGGGATGAGTTTACGCTCGCCTCAGTCATCTTATGACGTCTAGCCAGTAGATTTATACCAACGACTATTTACGTACCAGTTTTAAATAGGATTGACTATATATCAGTATAAAACTAAGGAAGCAAAGATAATGGCAGCACTTGCTCAGTTGACTCACTCGCGGCATATCTGTCTTGCTGACAGCGCAGATCTTGAGGCTATCGTCGCCATCTACAATCAGAATATCGAGGCAAAAAAAGCGACTGCAGACTTAAGGCCTGTAGAGGTGCAAGCGCGTCAAGCATGGTTTGACAGTCATCTGACTGACCCCCATCGGCCCATTTATGTTATCAAGAATGCTTTGGGCGAGATGATGGCGTGGGGTAGCTTTAGTAATTTATATGAGCGTCCCGCCTATCATATCAGCAGTGAGATTAGTATCTATGTCAGTAGAGACTTTCAGCGTCAGGGGCTAGCGCGGCAGCTCATTGATTGGATGCTAGCTCAAGCCCCTAAGCTTGGTATCCATAACGTGGTGGCGCTAGTATTTGCTCATAATGAGGCTAGCTTAGCGCTATTTGAGCGCTTAGGGTTTGTACGGTGGGGCGTGATGCCACAAGTTTGCGATATGGATGGATTTACTGCCGATGTGGTAATGTTGGGAAGAGCGATCCTCCCATCACAGTAGCCTAATATTAGCAGGGTCTAACCAAGAATCTTCCACTGCCCATCGATCTTTTGTAGCTCATAGGTTAAGGGCGCTGGGTCTTGTTGATCTTTGAGCATCAGCTCGCCTTCGATGGTCGCTTTGGTTTTATCCGCATTATAGGTGGTGTTGGTTACGGTGACTCCCTCGACGGTTTGCTGAAAGGCAAACTGGGTCTTAGCAAGCTCCTCGCTGAAGTTTTCCATATCTACTTGGTAATAACGCGCGGCTTTTTTGGCATCTCCGTAGTATAGGGTATCAAGAGCCGCTTTTAGTGTGGCTTCAGGGCTGCCAGCTGCGACTGGGTTGGTCATTAGACTTTGCTGCGCTTTATTGTCCGTCGCTGTTGTTAGGCCAGTGTCTTTATTTTCATCGCTTGTACTGGTGTTAGTGGCCGCGTTTGGCTCATCTAGATCTGCTACTGTATCCGCTGCTACTTCTGCGCTAGTGGCTGTATCGCTAGGTTCAGTATTTAAGGGGTCGGTGTCAGTAGCTTCACTCGTAGTCGCTGTATTTTCATTGGTCGTCGCGGCGGTAGTTTGCGTCTCGGTGTCAGTAGGTTCTTGCTTATTGCAACCTGAGATGGCTATGGTCGCTGCTAGGGCGGCAGTTAGCGGTAAAATCTTCGCTGATAATGACATATTTCTTCTCTTGTAGATGAATAAAGTTTTTTTAATGACGGGTACTTTAATAGAAGTGATGACATGACCGGCAATTTTCAATGCTACAGTGTGCTCACGATATTATTTTAAGCGTCAGTCCAGATTGACTGTCGGTCACTGGTCTGATGCGCAGACGGCATGTAGTAAGTTTATTAGTGATACTGGGATGAGTTTTCTGCAGCCTCTGTCAGCGTGCCCGCCGCCAGCCAAAAAAGTATGTACCCGTTGCGCATCATATTACGATGACGCTACTTTATCTAGACTCGACTATAGCTGTAATTAATAGCTATGGGCAGTAGTGAAGACGACTCGTTAAATTATTTGTTTAATTAACCGTGTTTAAGCTGACGCGGTCGAAAGCCCGTTGCCAATAGTACGACACCATAGACCGCAGCGCCAATGGCACTGATGATCAACAGCGCCCCGATGCGCTGCCACTGGGCAGAATGGGTGGGGAAATAGGGTAGCATGGCATAAAGAGCCGCTACCATAACTGCGCACGAAAAACCAAATTGGGCAAACAGCTTCTTCCAATGTGGACCGAAGCGAAATAGGTCGCGCTTGTGTAAGAAATAATAGAGCAGACCCGCGTTTACAAATGAAGCACCAGTCGTCGCGAGTGCCAAGCCGCCATGTAGTGGCAATTTAAAGAAGTAAAACACACCGATAAAAATAACACTGAATACCATGTTGGCAATAACGGCCACGACACCAATCTTCACTGGTGTCTTGGTATCTTGACGTGCAAAAAATGCAGGGGCAAATATTTTAATTAACATAAAGCCTAAGATACCACCCGACATACTACGAAGCGCAAGACCACTCATTTGAGCATCACGAAGCACAAACTCACCGCGCATAAATAGCGACTGCATCAACACATCAGACAAGACGAAGAGCGCCGCAGCGGCAGGGATACCGATTAGGATAATCAGGCGCGAGGCCCAATCTAAAGTCTTCCTAAAAGTAACGTCATCTTTTTTGGCTTCACTAGCCGATAGGCTAGGCAGTATCACTGTACCAATCGCCACACCAATCAGGCCAAGCGGCAATTCGCTTAAGCGCTCAGCGGCATAAAGCCAAGATACAGAGCCGCCCATCATCAAAGAGGCAAATACGGTGTTGAGTAGTAAGTTAATTTGGGTGACCGAAACGCCAAAGATGGCCGGTAGCATTAGCTTGAGAATACGGCGGACCCCTTCATGTTGGAAGTTGACCTTAGGTGCAACCAACAGCTTTTGTTGCCACAGCTGTGGCAGCTGAATCATAAACTGCAATAGACCAGCGATGGCGACCGAGTAGCCAAGTGCCATGATAGGCTTAGAGAACATCGGAGCAAAGATGAGCGCCCCACTAATCATACAGAGGTTAAGCAGCACTGGCGCGAAAGCGGGCGCTGCAAAGCGGCCATAACTTTGCAATATACTACCGGCAAAGGCCGTCATGGAAATAAACAACAGGTAAGGGAAGGTGAGGCGTAGTAGCTCACTGGCAGTGGCGAATTTATCCGGACTGTCGGCAAAGCCAGGGGCAAATAAAGTAATTACCCATGGCGCTGCTAAGATTACCACCACTGTGAGTAGCGACAAAATCATCAGTAAGGCGCCTGAGGTGCGACTGATAAGAATCTGAACTTCTTGGAGGGTAAAGCGCTCTTTGTATTCAGAGAGGACAGGAACAAAGGCTTGGCTAAAAGCACCTTCGGCAAATAGCCTGCGTAAAAAGTTAGGGATCTTAAAGGCGACTAAAAAGGCATCCATCAATCCGCCTGCGCCAAAGACGCTCATTAGCACCATATCACGAACGAGACCTAAAACGCGTGACAGCATCGTCATAGAACTGACGACCATGGTCGAGCGAAACAGTTTACTTTTTGCCATGAACAATCAATGCCTTTAACCCAACGAAATGGAGTGGATTATAGCATTATCTCAAGTCGGTATGATGGATTTGAGATGGAATAAGGTGGTAACTAGATTGAAGCTTCTAAATAGATTAATTGCCCTGCTCACCTTAAAGGTATTTGGTTAGACAGTTAGGATGGAAGTAGTAAATCGCTTACCATTTTACGCAGTCTTGTCCATTCAAAAAATTCACCTGGGTCAGTCTTTCGCCCTGGCGCAATATCGCTATGTCCTGTTAAGTGCCGCCGCGTTTTGGGATAGGCCTGATAAACTGCAGCAATCACTTGCGCCAAGGTCGCGTACTGAGCATCGGCAAAAGACTGAAAGTCAGAGCCTTCAAGCTCAATGCCAATCGTATAGTCATTACACTCTGGCTGGGCCAAATAGCTTGAGCGCCCCGCATGCCATGCGCGATCTGCAAAGTTGACAAACTGAGTCACGTTACCATCGCGCTGAATGAACAAATGCGCTGAGACTTCCATACCTTCAATGGCTTTAAAGTAGGGATGAGCTTCCCAATCTAAGGTATTGGTAAATAGCGCCTCAACGTAATGGATACCACGAGCGTCCGTTTTTTCAAACTCATTAGGCGGCAAGCTAATGTTATGAATGACAATAGCGCTAATTTCAGTGTCATCGGGCCGCGCGTTAAAATTAGGCGAAGGCACCCAATTGGCCGAAGTCAGGCGACCATCAATGATATTAAAAGTGTCAGATATTGGCAGAGTAGGTGTGGGCATAGTTTAGTTTCAAAATAAGAATGGTAAATATTCATGATAGCCTAGGTTAGATATCTCTAGGATGCAAGCACTAGCCTAGTGTTGGACAATAATTTTGCTGCTATGATAGCGATTTATATCGCTAGGCAAATATTTGTCATGGTAATATCATCTTAACTCAACACAATAAAGCAGCGGACTCATCCGCGCCTTGTTTAGTACCACTATTTCGCTTTGAGGTCCTTATGTCACCTATACTAACCCCGACTAAGCATGATGATATCGATGCTCATCTAGTAGCAGTTAATTGCTACAGTGATTGTAGTCGAGTGACGTTACAGCGAGTGGCGACGTTGCTGGCAGGAGTCAGCTTTTTTGTAATGGCTAGTAGCAGTGCGGTAGCAGAGACGACGGCTGATGCCAATAACCTAGACAAGCCCGATGTAGTGACGCTGACGTCGATTACCAACGTTGCAGGACAAACGAATAATATTGATAGCGGCATTGATAGTGATAGCCACAACCAGCACAGCCTTTATCCACAGTTACGTCAACAAGCTTTGCAGAAAAAACTGGCAGAGCATCCGACTTGGCGACGTTTATTATATTACACCGAGCAGACTAACTCGCGTAGCAAAGGCGCAAGTCAAGTAGATAACCCTGAGTTTTTTATTAGCCCAGAGGGCAAGACTAATGCACAGGCTGAGCTAGAGGCCTTGCTTGAGCTGATGTTAGCTCCGACTTCTTCATTAAGTGCTACGGATAAGCGATCTCGCCATACCACCTTGTGCCGCTTCCCTGCGCGTAGATATTGGTTGCAGAGCCAACTTGAGATTCCTAACAAAGTGCTTGATGAGGTTCATTGCCCCGAGTTTGATGCGTGGATGGATAAGCTCGATGCACAGCGACTGTCTGTAGTATTCGCAGGTGAGTACTTGGACAATCCGCTATCGGCCTTCGCCCATACGCTGATGCTTATCGACTCTACTAAGAGCTTGGCTGATCCAGCCAATATTGATGCCGCTCATGCTCTCAACGATACCGTAGCAGGCAGTCCTGACGATAGCTTTGTGGTTTACGCGGGCAAATCCATCATCGGGGCTTATCCCAATGACATAACTATCGACCCTTATCCACAAAAGCTTGCTCATTATCTCAAAAAAGACAATCGTGATGTCTGGAGCTATCCCTTGGCACTTACCCAAGCCGAGGTTCAACAGATCATGCGTCATGTGTGGGAAACCAAGGACTTAGGACTGCCGTATTATTTTACCACGGACAATTGTGCCTCTGAGATACTGCGTTATATCGATATTGTGCGACCAGAGAGTAGCTTGCTGAGCCAGTTACCGTATGTGGTCGTACCATCAGATGTGGTGCGACTGTTGACTAAAGAAGGGCTAATTACCGAGCAAAGCTATCTGCCGGCTGACAATACTCTAAAGCAAGCAAAACGTAATGCCGCAGCGGTCACCGAAAGCGCTGTGGTTAGTACGGCGCGCGCCTTACCTGATAGTGCTATTAGCGAGGATAACAAGCTATTACCCACGGCTATCACGCCCGCTAGTAACAACCCTAACGACGCTCATCCTATTAACAGAGTCAAGGTTGGTATTGGCCAACGAAGCGGTGAGATTGATGGTAAAAATAACAACGATGCTTATCTTAGCTTTGGTTTGCGGGCTGGATTTAACGACTTACTAGACCGACCAGCAGGTTATCCGCAAAACTTTGATTTTGAAGGCTTGTCAGCGAATCTACGCGTTTACGCTAATGATGGTAATAATGACCACCCTTATCAGGACCGTATCCAACTACAAGACTTTACACTCATTCGCGGCCGCTCCTTTAACCCTATCAATAGTGCCAAGTCTGGCAAGACGTGGGGCGCTAATCTTGGGGCAACCCGAGTCAATGATGGTTCCGAAGCCAATGCTGGCGATCGTCTTGTGGCAAACGCCGCTTACGAGCACGGCATCTCCATGGCCTTTGGGACACCAACAGCTGGTTCAGGTGAATTGCCCCCACAGCTTTGTTATGCACTGGGAATGGGGGCTACCCAAGTAGGTAAAGGCATTAATAATGGTTGGCGTGTCGGTATTGGGGCCAATCTAGGCTGTCGTTATCAGCTCAACCCCAAGCTGCGTGCTCACGCTGAATTGCAATTGCCGTATTGGTATCATGGCGATATTAATAAAATCTCAGACAAGAGCGTTGATAGCAATGCCAGCGGCCATTATTGGCAGCCTATTGCTACCTTTGGTGTACAGTATGATATCGATCGTGCCCAAGCAGTAAGATTGCAAGGCAGTCATGATTTTCAACATCGTGTCCGCGATCAAGACGACGTGCAGCTGGCTTACGTGAAGTATTTTTGAAATCGATATTTCAGGTAAGCATTAGGTTTTGATATAGCGAAAACCTTATTTATCAATTAATACTATATTTCTAAAGATATGAAGAAAGAAATTAAGTATTCAATAATTATTATCTTACTATTAAGTATAGCCATTGTAGGCTGGCTGCTTTGGGAAGCTTATACGATTATACTTTGGAGCGTTTAGAATTAGTGCTATCAAATCTCTTGTCATTGTTGGCAGAGACTATTGATAAGGTGGCGTCCATGCCAAATTGGATACTAGAAACCGAGCGGCTTTATCTTAGGCAATGGGTAGAAGATGATTTTGCACGCTTTGCCGAGATGAGTGCCGACCCAAGAGTGATGAAATACTTCCCCAAGCTATTATCAGTAGAGCAGAGCAACCAAATTGCGGCAAAGTGCCAACAGCTTATTGCAGATAGAGGCTGGGGCTTTTGGGCCGTTGGCTTAAAGAAGAGTCACGAAGCTGGCAGATTTATTGGCTTTGTGGGTTTGCATGAGCCACAAGCAGACTTGCCCTTTGCGCCGTGTATTGAGGTCGGTTGGCGACTACATCCTAACTATTGGGGTCAAGGCTACGCGACAGAAGCTGGTCGTGCTGCATTAGAATTCGCCTTTGAAGTGCTCAATGCCAATGAAGTCGTCTCTTTTACTGCAGCGATCAATCAGCCCTCTCGGTTAGTCATGGAGCGTTTGGGCATGACCAATACGCAAAGCGACTTTGAGCATCCTGCTATACCTGAGTCAGATCCGACCCATCCCTTAGCGAGGCATGTTTTATATAAAATCACGCGACGAGAATGGACGGCAAGTAACGGCAGCTAATTATAAGAGGCTCTACCTTGGATACGAAAGACAATGGCTTTTTTAAATATTGTCCTTAGAATGAATGGTCAGCCATTGCTAATTTATATCAAGACAATATTTACGACAATAAGGATGCCATCATGACCCAGCTCTCCCAACCTAATATTCTCATTATCGGCCAGGGTGATATTGGTGCGCCGGTCACTAATAAGCTGACCGAGCAAGGCTACCAGGTGACTGGACTGGCTCGAGGTGAGCGTAGCAGCTACAAGCTGCACGAGTCGGCCAAATTTATTCAAGCTGATGCCTTGACTCTTACCTCTGAGCAGGTGCATGACTTTAGCCACATTGCGATTATTGTCACCCCTGACGAGTACAATGTGGACGCTTATAAAAATACCTATCTTGGCATCGCCCAGCATATAGCTCAGCTGTCAGACAACTTACCAAAACTTGAACGGGTCGTGTTTATCTCTTCAACAGGTGTCTATGGTCAGGATGATGGCGAGTGGATTGATGAGACAATAGCGCCTGCGACGCCCAAACGTGAGTCGTCCGTTTATATTCTCAAGGCAGAGCAAGCTTTGCAGCAAGCCTATGCTGATAAGACGGTTATTATTCGCCCTAGCGGTATTTACGGGGTAGAGCGCCTGATGCGCATTCGTAAAGCTCAGGAGCAAGATAAGACCGCAATGCCAGAGTACGCTTGGTCCAATCGTATCATGGATAGTGACCTAATTACCCTTATTGCTAAAGTGCTAACGTTAGAATCAGCGCCTAAGCCCGTTTATTTAGCGACTGACTATAGACCGGTGACATCGTATGAAATGCTAAAGTGGTTATGCGAGCAGTTGGGTACTACGCCGCCTACGATTGATGAGTCAAAGCCCGTCTCAGGCAAGAGACTACATAGCAATATTCCTAGAGATTGGCTGGAGTTTCCAGATTGGCAGGCAGGCTATCAGTATATATTAGCAAAGTTATAATGGATGATTTTACGTGCCTACCTTGTTAGGTAATTGGCTTTAGAAATCAAGAAAGCAGCCGCAATAATATACCAAGTCAATGACGTATCCATAGCAGGCGTATGCTATCATCTTAGCCGTATTTCTACCGATCGTAGCCATATCAACTTTACGTAGTGCTGCCTCACCACAGGTTTGTATTGATAAGTTGTTGATTCGCCGCCGCCAGATATTTATTGGGAGATGTCATGACTCAGCCCTCCGCCTCTGAATCCTCCGCACAAGACGCCATGATAGTCGCTAAAAGCTCACGAAAAATCGCTACTGCGTCAGATAATAATAAAGCTCAACAACTGTCCCAAGCGCCTGCCATTCGTCACCCAAATTTTGACCCGACTAAGACCCCGATTAATCCGGCTCGACCCTTAACTGATATCCCTGATCCGGCCCCAAATTATAATGGCCAGCTTCGGCGGCTTTATAAGGGCACCAAGTCGCAATATAAGAGCGCTAAGTTGCAACGTTCTCAGACTTTTATGAGAGCAGAAGCGACGCTATCAAAATGGGCGCTTATTGAGTCTGAGGCTCTAGCGGAGCACTTAGCGTTACTGACGGCGGCGGGTCTCATTGAGCTACCAGCGAGTTTTTATACCAATTATAGTGAGCAGCCCTTACTACCATCTTTGAGCCAATTGACGTTATTGGACATGGTAGACATTCATGCTGCGCTCAAGGCGTATCCAGATTTGACACGCTACGGGATCGCTTTGCGCACCAACTCGTACTCAGAGCTTACCCCTGCAGCACAGCACACTGAGCATCGTTACAATTATGATGCTGATGAGCTATTGAACAGTATCTACGCCGATGATTGGGAGGTACTGTTATATCCTGAGCGCTTTGATAGTGGCGAGGGTAGCTTGGTATCAGATATATTGCCTTGTAGTGTTGCTGTCCATGCTTTACGTACTTGTGAGACGCGTAAGACAATTAATTGCCGCTATAGTGCGAAGGATATCTGTCACTATCTGCGCAGCTACCTATTAAGTCAGCTGTCGTTGTTGCCGCAGCATCGGCAACAGTATCGCCAGATTCGTCTATTTGCAGGACATGTCATTGTCGCCGCCTATTATTTAGGCTGGGAGATTCAGCTAGATGCGGATGGCATGTGTTATTTTAACGTGTCTTCACGCTGCGGCTTACTGTCTCGCTATCCTAATGTCAGTGACTATTATGTTAATGGTTGGTTAGGATAAAGAAGAGATTGCTTAAAGCAGTTGTTTTAACTTTGGTTTTAAACAGAAGGTTTAAACAGCCAGTTTGATAGTAAGGTAGTACGACATAAAATGGTTATATTTCCTAGTAATTATTGGTCAATATCCATAAAGTTGCGTACAATATCGCTCAAATAATATCGCTCATTTCCCATTAATTATAGGATACTCCATGCAATCGGCGTCATTTTCATCGCATACCTTTATTAACCTTGCACTCGATAACCAAGTCTTAAAATTCGGTGAGTTTGTTCTTAAGTCTGGGCGCATTAGCCCATACTTTTTTAATGCCGGTTTACTAGCTACTGGAGAGATGCTTTCCGTATTGGCCAGTGGCTATGCTGAGCTTTTGGCTAAGCAAGTTCAATCAACGGCTAATGGTGATGAAGCGCCAGAATTGTTCATTTTCGGTGCGGCATATAAGGGCATTCCATTTGTCGCAGCTACTGCACAGGCATTGTGGCTTAACCATGGTATTAATGCCAAATGGGGCTATAACCGTAAGGAAGTCAAAGACCATGGTGAGGGTGGTCATCTGGTAGGCGCTGATGTGAGTGGCAAAGCCGTTTGGGTTTTGGATGATGTGATCACAGCAGGTACAGCCATGCGTGAAGTCGTAGAGTTATTAACGGCAGCTGGCGCGACTGTTGCTGGGATTATCGTAGCTTTAGATCGCAAAGAAAAAGGTCTAAAAGAGCTATCAGCTATTCAAGAATTAGCAGAACAACTACAAGTCCCTGTTAAAGCCTTGGTCGATATTGATGATATTATTGGCTATATTGAGCGCTGCGGTGAAGCGACCCAGCTGGCTAAGATGCGCCACTACCGCGAGCAATACGGGGTATAACGCTAGAGCCTAGTTAAAAATAAACCGTCAGCGTTTGTCCTCTTGCCGAACATTATTACTTGTTGGTCATAATAATTTTTTTGATTGAAAGGTCACCTCATGAGCTTAGAGCAAAATTCACCGTCTTCTACTAAGAAATCCTTGAATATCTTAGTCATTATGGACCCTATCGAGACGGTAAACTACAAAAAAGATACCACGCTGGCGATGATGTGGGCAGCGGCAGATCGAGGGCATGCGCTTGGCTACTGTCAGGCTCATGACTTATGGTTGGATCAAGGTCAGCTTAAGGTAGATGCTCAAGCAGTAACGGTACGTCGTGATCCTAATGACTTTTACACTTTAGCAGATAAGCTTACCCAGCCCATCACGGACTATGATGTCATCTTGATGCGTAAAGACCCACCATTTAATATGCGCTTTATCTATGCCACCTATATGCTTGACCATGCCAAAGCAGCTGGTGTATTGGTCGTCAATGACCCACAGAGTATTCGCGATTGTAACGAAAAGCTATTTGCCACTTGGTTCAGCGAGTATATGAGTCCCACTATTGTCACCAGTAAGCAGGCACATATTCGCCAGTTTATTGCTGAGCAGCAAGATGTCATCGTCAAGCCACTAGATGGTATGGGCGGTACTGGGATTTTTAGACTAACGGCTGATAGCCCTAATATTGGTGCGACGCTTGAGATGCTCACCGAGCTTGAGAGCTTGCCAATTATGGCGCAGCGTTATTTGCCTGAGATTAGTGAAGGCGACAAGCGCGTGCTTATTGTAGACGGTGAGGTGGTCGAGTACGCTTTAGCGCGCATTCCAAGCAAAGGTGAGACTCGAGGTAACTTAGCAGCTGGTGGCCGCGGAGTTGCTATGCCACTGACTGAGGCAGAGCGTGAAGTAGCGCGCAAAGTAGCGCCAATCGTTAAGGAAAAAGGGCTGCTATTCGTCGGGCTGGATCTTATAGGCGCGCGCATTACTGAGATTAATGTTACAAGTCCCACTTGTGTGCGTGAAATAGATGATCAGTGTGGTACTAGTATCGCAACAGATCTAATCATAGCGATAGAAAGTAAATTAAGCTGTTAATTGGAATAGTGTTAATTCATAATTCCAGCCACTAATAGCCTGAAAGTAGCTATAGTTAACCCTATCTACAACTGATACACAAAAGAGTCGCTAGAATAAATTTACTGGCTAGAAGTCATGAGATGACTCAGGCGGGCGTAAATTTGTTCTAGCGATTCTATATTAAATCTAAAGCGGATTGACTCTATAACTAAGCCAATTTTAATTTACAAGGTACTATTAAGTTTGACTAAGGGTTAATAACCTCGGACCGTGCTAGTTATAGATTATCTGTTAGCTATTTTATAAGTAATTAACTTAAATAGGACAAATACCATAATAAGCCGCTGACAGGTGCTACTGTTCTTTGAGGTTTAAAGGTAAATCCTAACAGTCCCAATAATGGCGGTAGCGGCATTGCACCTAAACGGGCACTATCTTCTCTGGTAAAGCTATGTTAACTGGCAATACCTTGAAGTTACGCGGCTATCAGAGTATTAGTTTATTGTTTCTAGATTGGTGGTACTATGTTCTTCAATCTATTTAGCTATTGAGTTTTAATAATGGATATTGTGGTTTAGTTATTTATTAAGATAAATAAAAAACCAAGTCGTAATATTACGGCTTGGTTTTTACTTATTTATAATTGCTTAGATATTGTTAGTGTTTTTTAGTGGGTTTAACTGGTTATGGAATCATATGGCTTCCTCTTTAATGAGTAGCTTCCTTAATAAAAAACCACTGTTTAAAATTTACTTACTTGCGCTAAAGCTAATTTATATTATTTTATTTTGAACTAACTATAGTTTATATAGTCAATCCGATTTAAAATTGGAAGGTAAAAAAGTAGCTGGTATAGATTTATTGGCTAGAAGTTATGAGATGGCTAAGGCAGGCGTAAATTTATCCTAGCGACTCTATATCAAACCTAAAACGGATTGACTGTAGACGTGGGTTAATTTTAACTGTTACTTGATTTTTAGTATTAATGTCAGTGTGTATAGACTAATCATACTGTTACTCTGTTAATTATTTTGTCTTTTCGACCAGTCTCTTTTATCGCTTTATTGACGCTAAACATACTATCTAGCGTCGCCTATCCACTTGAATTATGCTATGATTTTGCGAAGTTAAACCCCTCTGTTATTGCGTTAAATCTAGGAGATATTCCTTTGCCAGCTTCCTCAACCACCAGCCAAAATCATAACCGCGTGCAGCAAGTAAATGCACCGCGAATTCTCGTTATGGCAGCAGGTACTGGTGGTCACGTCTTTCCTGCATTGGCCGTTGCTGAGGAGTTGGTCAATCACGGCGCTGTTATCCATTGGCTGGGTACGCCAAGTGGTATGGAAAATGACTTGGTAAAGCCATCCGGCTATCCTATGCATGCCATTCATATGCAGGGGCTTCGTGGTAAAGGTATTGGAAGGCTATTAAAACTACCTGGCACCTTGTTGTCTGCGACCCTAGCTGCGGTAAAGATTATCCGTAGTAATCAGATTGACTTGGTGATTGGCTTTGGTGGTTATGTGACGGCGCCAGGCGGCTTAGCAGCTCGCATGACAGGAACGCCACTGGTGATTCATGAGCAAAATGCGATAGCGGGTATGAGTAATCGTTATTTAGCGAAGATGGCCAGTAAAGTACTTCAAGCTTTTGAGCATACCTTTAGTGACAGTAGCAAGTCGGCCAAGCTTGAGACAGTAGGTAACCCAATTCGTAACGCCATCTCAGGGGTCGCAGTACCTAATCAACGTTATGACTTGACCAGTCAGCAGCCATTAAAGCTACTGATCGTTGGTGGATCACTTGGCGCGCAGGTCCTAAATGAGACCGTGCCTCAGACCCTAGCATTGATGCAACAGCCGCTACAAGTCCGCCATCAGTGTGGGCGCAATAATGAAGCAGCGACTCAGACTGCATACGCGAGCGTAGATACCAGTCGTCATCAGGTAGAGGTGAGTCCTTTTATAGAAGACATGGCGGCTGCATACAACTGGGCAGACATTATCGTATGCCGCGCTGGGGCTTTGACAGTGACAGAAATTCAGAACGTCGGTATCGCCGCGATATTTGTGCCTTTGCCGCATGCGGTAGATGACCATCAGACAGCCAATGCGAAAACTCTGACAGATATTGATGCTGCCATACTACTGCCGCAAAGGGAGTTGACAGCGCCAAGGCTCGCAGAGCTATTATCATCTCTTGATCGTAGCCAATGTCTGGCGATGGCAGAGCGAGGTTATGCTCAGGCACAGCGCGGCGCTAGTCAACGTGTTGCTGATATTGTTTTGCAGATGCTAGCCACAGCGTAGCACTTCTGACAGTGAGCTGGTTTTAGTCTGTCTTAAGGTACTTTATATCGCGACTACGCCCAACGCTTTTCACGATTATATTTATATTGATTAACTTTGAGAGTCCATTATGCTCCTAGAAACTGGTAGCGATACGGGTACTAAATCAGTACCAACCACACCGAAAGCTTTACCAAAACGCCTGATAGAAATCCCTGAAATGCGCCGAATCCAACATATCCACTTTGTGGGCATTGGCGGTTCTGGTATGTGTGGTATTGCAGAAGTAATGCATAACCAAGGCTATGGGGTAAGCGGCTCGGATATTAAGGACAGTCCTGTTACTGAGCGTCTGCGTGACGCAGGAATTGAAGTCTATATCGGCCATGACTCCAAAAATATCGCTAATACTGATGTGCTGGTAGTGTCTACCGCCATTGATCGTAACAACCCTGAGATTCAAGCCGCCTTAAAAGCTCGTCTACCTGTAGTACGCCGTGCTGATATGCTAGGCGAGCTTATGCGCTATCGTCATAGCATCGCTGTGGCAGGCGCTCATGGCAAGACCACGACGACAAGCCTGCTGACCACTATGCTTGATGAAGCAGGGCTAGATCCTACTTATGTCATAGGTGGTAAATTAAATGCTTCGGGTAAGAATGCAGCGCTCGGTGGCAGTCGCTACCTAGTCGCCGAAGCGGATGAGTCAGATGCCTCATTTTTATCTTTGCATCCTATGGCGGCAATTGTCACCAATATCGATCAAGATCATATGGAGACGTATGAGAATAGCTTTGATAAGCTCAAAGCGGCTTATGTTCAGTTTTTACAAAACATGCCTTTCTATGGTCTAGCTGCTGTTTGCGGTGATGACAGCGAATTGTATGCCATGATTGATGATATTGGTCGTCCGGTATTGACTTTTGGCCTTGAGCCACACAATGATGTTCAGGCAGTAGATGTCAAAAGTGAGGGTACGAGGACACATTTTACGGTATTGCGAAAGGATCGAGAGCCTTTAGCACTGACCCTAAACATCCCAGGCGAGCATAATGTTTATAACGCCTTGGCCGCTATCACCATGGCGACAGATGAAGGTGTTGACGATGAGGCCATCAAGCGTGCCCTGCAGAAATTTGCGGGCGTAGGTCGTCGATTCGAGCAGCAAGCTTGCGTTGCTGTAACCAACGATGATGGCAGCTCAGAAGGCGATATACTATTAGTCGATGACTATGGTCACCATCCAAAAGAAGTTGAAGCCACTATCAAAGCCGCGCGCCAGAGCTATCCTGATCGCCGTTTAGTCATGCTGTTTCAGCCGCATCGCTATAGCCGGACCCGTGACTGCTACGATGATTTCGTAGAGGTGCTATCGAGTGTGGATGAGCTATTGATGTTAGATGTCTATTCAGCAGGAGAAGCACCTATCACTGGCGCTGATACCAAGTCATTGGCGCGTAGTATCCGGTTACGTGGTGAGGTAGAACCAAACTTGGTCGATAAAGACAATCTGGCGCCGGTGATGCAGCGTTTACTCAAAGCTGGGGATTTATTGATCACCCAAGGCGCGGGTAATGTGGGTCAGATTGCTCTTGATCTTGCCGCCAATGACCTGTATCTAACGGCTGATAAGTAGAGCATTATTCTCTATTAAAATTATCAAAATAGCTTAAAATTAACTGTATTTCTCGAGAAAATTATTATGGTTGCTGTCAACTCTAACCCTACGAATAATGTGCCTGATCAAGCCCAAGTTAACAATGTTAATGCCACTACTGCATCTCAAAGCCCATCTGTAATCAGCAAAAGTCACAATGATGCTGACCCAAGTGTCTTCGGTAAGGTTGCGGTAGTCTGCGGGGGACATAGCAATGAGCGCGAAGTCTCATTAAATAGTGGTATGGCCGTCTTGACAGCACTGCAGGCGCAAGGTGTGGATGCGGAGCAATTTGATCCGAAGCATCAAGATATTACTGAGCTTAGACAATACGATCGCGTGTTTAATGTATTGCATGGTCGCGGCGGCGAAGATGGTCAATTGCAAGGTCTACTGGAGTGGCTACAGATTCCGCAAACAGGTTCTGGCATCTTAGCATCGGCGCTAGGTATGGATAAAGTGCGAACCAAGCAGCTTTGGCAGGGCTGTGGTATTGCTACCGCACCTTTTGCCATATTGACCGAGCAGACGGATTGGCAGCAAATTGTAAATACTTTAGGATTGCCGCTGATTATTAAGCCGGTTCATGAAGGCTCTAGTATCGGTATGAGTAAAGTCAATCAATTAGATGAGCTACCCGATGCTTTTAAGCGAGCCGTCGAATGTGGTGATGTAGTCATGGCTGAGAAGTGGATTACTGGCCGCGAGTTTACCATTGTGATTATCGATGATGAAGCGTATCCTGTCATTCGTCTAGAGCCTGCTGATATTACCAATTTCTACGATTATGAAGCAAAATACAATCGTAATGATACGTCATATTTCATTCCTTGTGGGCTGTCGGCAGACGATGAAAAATACCTACAATCCTTAAGTCTGGCTGCCTTCCGCGCTGTAGATGCAAAAGGTTGGGGGCGTATCGATGCCATGCAGGATGAGGCGGGTAACTTCTGGCTACTAGAGATTAATACAGTACCTGGAATGACGGATCATAGCTTGGTTCCGATGGCGGCTAAGGCTAAGGGCTTGGATTTTGAATCCTTATGTTGGCACATTCTAGCCCAGACTTTATAGTCCCTTAATGCGCCGTGGTAATTAGGGCGTTGAAGCTTTTATGGCTACTAAAGTTGCTTGACTATAAGTTAACGCCATAGTTAGGGTGGTAATAGTTAATCAATACCACACTATAACCGCTATTGTTAATAGCTTACACAATCGTAAATTAACAAGTTATCTTGTGTAAAAGCTAGAGATTAGCAAAGGATTTGACTATTGTTTGACTTAATAATGCGTTACTATAGTACTATTTAGGTAAGCTTCTGCTTTTTAAAATAGGTTGAATTTTATCTTAAAACAATTTAATTATCTGACGTGCGAAGCAGAAGCTTAGTAACTAAATGAGGGTCGCAAGCTTTGGCTGGTTTCTAATTAGTGGTTCATAAAATGGTAGCATCTAAAGATTATCGCCCTTGAACTCTAAATCAAGCTTGACTATAGAGCATAGTTTTACCAAACCTAAGTCTATTATTTTGGTGCGTGCCTTGTTTGATTATTTTGTATTCTCCTATAAGTTAACAAATCGCTTGGATAAAAAACGAAGTGTAACTGCTTCGTTGTTATAGATGGCTTAAAGGTTGGTTATAGAGTCAGCCGAACAGATAGATTGGATTACTGGTCTCTTGTAGATACCAAGTCTGGCATTATACTTATTAACACTAGTCCACTAGTTGATAGGGTTAATATCTGGCTTTAATTTCTAGTTTGAACCGCTTTAGAGCAAAAGCATAATTACCACATAATTAACTGTAAAAATACTTGGTGTAATAACATTCAATGTTAGATGGCTCGACATTACAATCAGACGCTAATGAGTCCAGCTCAGAAGATCATGCTTCCCGAGCCTCTTTTGCTATGCCTAAGTGGTCTCGATATTTAGTCTATATTCTATTGGCTATTATCATTGCTGCTGTCGTCTCTTTTGCGATTCGTAGTTACCAAGATGCGCCACCAGCGGCTATATACATTAGTCCTACCGGCTTATCGTCCGCACAATACCACACCTTAAAAGCGACAATGGGCGAGCAGGCTGCAGGTAGCTACTTTAGTGCAGACTTACAGTCTATGCGCAATATTGCATTAGGATTGTCTTGGGTAGATGAGGTCAGCGTAGTCAGAGACTGGCAGCGCGGTATTGTGGTGACTGCTCTACCAAAGCAGGCCGTCGCAAAGTTCGGTACTGAGCGCTTGGTCGATGCAAAAGGTCAAGTATTTGTCCCAGCAGATGCGGCAGCGACAAAGATAAGTTCAGAGCAATTGGTCACCCTGCAGGGTAGCAAAAATCAAGCGCCTGTCATTATGCAGCAAATGCAGCAAATTAATGATTGGTACGACCCCCTTGGTATTAAAGTAGTCGACATTATCCTAACCCCGAGAATGACTTGGATTGTGCGCTTTGATGATGGGTTTCGCGTAATTGTTGATAACGAAAATACCGCGCAAAAGTTATTAAACCTTAGCCAGTTATTAGGCAATCAGCTAAAAAGTCGTCGATCTGATATTCAAGCCGTTGATCTACGCTATAAAAATGGTTTTGCCATTACTTGGAAATCTGACAATGGACTTTTAAAATCAGCACCAAAGCCTGTGGTGACTGAGGATCTAGCTCAAGATTCTGACGTACAATACGATTAAAAAGCGCTTAATCGTCCCTGCCTGTGTCAGCTTCAAATGGTATAAGCTGTAGTGATATCGGCTCTAGTGGTTTCGGCTTAGGCGGTTTAAATTAAGTATAAGTAGCAGTGTAAATTTGCATTTTAGTACCGCTACTAGCTACAGTAATCTTGTAGTAGTAACCTTTAGATTTAAGTGTTTAGACTGGCGTGATGGTTTTTAGATTGGCATCCGATGAGCGTTTTTACGCCTAGATGCTAAATATCAAAGGCTAAATGCGAGATACTAAAGTTTTATTGAAAAAGCCATGCTTTAAGCACAGCAGTAAAAAAGAAAAGATAAGGATTCGTGATTCTCTAGCCGTACATTTGTAGTGAGTGCGCGATAACGATTATGTTCTTATTATCTCAGGTGCTAGGGTAGTGCAGTGTTTAGTTCTAATGTCTTAAAGTTGTTTTTGAATATTAAAAACGTCTTTTGCTTCCTCTAATTGTAATAGTTTGCTTGCCAACATGAAAAAAACTGAAAATCTGGTCGTCATTCACTTAAGTGCCTCTGCTGTCTATGCAGTGATAGGTCAAGTTGTGTCTGCATCAGACATTCGAATCATGGGTGTGGGTCAGATAGCAAATAATGACTTCTTTCAAGGGCAAATAAAGCATTGGGAGCGCTTAAAAAGCGCCATTCGACAAGCCATTCAAGATGCTGAAGATATGGCTAATTGCCGAGTGCATAGTGTTTGGTTAACCTTATCCACCCCTGAGCTTGTGAGTAAAAACAGTGCTGGGAATGTGGTGATAGAAGAAGAGCGAGTGCAAACTAAAGACATCGTCCGCGCTCTGAGCTTGGCTAAGTCTAAAGACATGCCCAATAATTACTACCTTATGCATCATTGCCAGCAAGGTATCTATGTCGATGACCAAGAGAACATGGTTGACGATGTTATAGGTATGTATGCCAACAATATATCGGTTATGTATCATCTAATGATGATGCCAGTAGCCAGTCGACAAAATATTCAAAAGCTCCTCCAAGAGTGTGATGTCAGTATCGATCATATGCTCTTTGATGCCGTCTCCAGTGCTGAGTATAGCTTGATGAGAGAAGAGCGTGAGCAAGGCGTTTGCCTTATCGATATTGGCGCTAGTACTACTAGTGTCTGTGTCTATAAAGAAAACAAGCTGATCTTTACGGGCTGCGTGCCGCAAGGCAGCTTGATGGTTACTATGGACATCTCAGCAGATATGAATATCTCGATGATTGAGGCAGAGAAGCTCAAAAAACGCCACGGTACTGTCGATGTCAATAGCATTGATCCTAGCCAGTTCGTCCTAGTGAAGCCGCAGGGCAGTACGGATGAGATTACGGTTAATATGCATAACCTAGCTGAGATTATTGCGGCGCGTTATATTGAGATATTTAAAGCGGTATTCGGTCAAGTCGTTGACGCTGGTCTATTTGATTATCTAGATCGGGGTGTGGTGCTAAGTGGCGGCGGCAGTACTATTAAAGGTATTATTCCTTTTGCAAAAAAACTGCTAAATATGCCAGTATTTTTGACCAATCCGCATACTGCCATTACTGCTTATCATCACGGTGAAGATGATGAGGCTTTTAAGCGTTTGAGTAGTCAGGTGAACGCGCGGGTATTCCAGACTGCGTTTGGAGCACTGTTATATAGTCAAAGTGAGCAATTCCGTTATAGTGAAAAAAGCTCACCTGATGCGTTGGCACAGAATAAAGTAACAGGGCTTATGCAGCGCTTAAACCAAGTCTTAAAGCGTCTGCTGTAGCCATTGTGCTGGCACTGATTCAACGGTAGGATGCTAATAATTCTTATGGCAGGCTATTAATCATTACTGATGAGCTTAAGCGCCGCGCTTTAGTATTGTATGATACGCACTATTTTATTATGCTATTAGCATTTATAGACTTGTGGCGAGTTTATGTACTCATCCTATAGTGCAGCTATATTGCAATTTGGCATTGTCTAGCTATTGAGTACCAACAGATTTAGAATTGAGTATCAACGAACTTAAATAAGTTAGTGACTGCTTAATGTTAAATATTATTAGTCGCTATAGCGCTACATAGTAGATGATATGGTCACTTAAGTGGCATTGGGCTGAACGATAAAATGGATCAGCAGTTTGTCCTAGTAGCCGCCAATTTAAATGTTATTCGAGAGTTCGTATTATTTAAGTAGTACAGTTGATCGTAGTAGCCTTGCTTTATTATGAGCAGCTGCCGACAGCTTAGCTAATCTTGATGATCTTCGAAATGACGAATGATCAAACCCTTATATTATCCTTATCGATCAAATTGAATGTTGATGGTGCAATAATTCAGTGAAACAAGTCGGGAATGACTTAAGCTGTAATGACCATCACCAACTGGAGAATGAAACTTATGTCAAAGTACACCATGTCAGATGACAATCAACCTCATCATAACGGCCAAGCTCGTTTTACTGTATTCGGGGTCGGCGGCGGCGGCGGTAATGCTGTCGAGCACATGGTGCAACAAGGCATCAAAGGCGTGACATTCGTCTGTGCCAATACCGATAGACAAGCACTCGACCGATTGACCGCACCCAATAAGTTGCAGCTTGGGGCGAAGACCAACCGTGGACTGGGTGCCGGAGCTAATCCTGAAGTAGGTCGTGAGGCCGCTGAAAGTGAAGAAGAGGCAATCCGTCAATTATTAGAAAACTCTGACATGGTATTTATCACCGCAGGTATGGGCGGCGGTACAGGTACAGGCGCCGCGCCTGTAGTGGCTAGAATTGCCAAGGAGATGGAAGTATTGACGGTTGCCGTAGTCACCACGCCATTTAAGTTTGAAGGTGGTAAGCGTATTAAGGCAGCCAAAGCTGGTATCGAGCAGCTGACCAACTTCGTAGACTCTATCATTACTATCCCTAATGATAAGCTAATGAGTGTCTATGGTAATATTTCTATGAAAGACGCGTTCAAAAAAGCCGATGACGTCTTACTGCACGCGGTCCAAGGTATTGCTGAGACCATCGCGCGCTCAGGGTTGGTCAATATTGACTTTAACGATATTCGCACGGCGATGACCGCTAAAGGTCATGCCATGATGGGTATTGGCCGTGCCAGTGGTGATGACCGCGCTCGTCAGGCAACAGAAAAAGCGATTAAATCACCACTACTTGATGATTTACGCTTAGAAAATGCCAAAGGTCTACTGGTAAACGTTGTCTCTTCTGAGACGTTATCACTAGATGAATTTAGCAAAATTAGTGAGATTGTTGAAGGTATTACGGATACCGACGATGCCAATATCTTCTATGGCTCTGTGGTAGATGAAGAGATGGGCGATGATTTGCATGTCACCGTTATCGCTACAGGTCTGACTCTTGATGATCAAAAAGATGTGACACCGATTCCTTCTGTGAACAGCACCAAATCTGTTGACCCAAGCTTACACACTAGTGCTTTGAACAATCAAAAGAAATCGCAAACGCAAATGTTTCAGGACAGCATTACTGGCTCAGTAACTCAAGGGGGAGCGTCGACTCACTCTCCACAGACACCGCCGACCAAGACCAATAGTATTCAGGACTATCTAAAGCGTCAACAAAATAAGTAACTGATACACTTAGATTCTGTTTAGAAGACCAGCGCCATTCGCTGGTCTTTTTATATGCCTAATATTTGTACTCTTAATGCTAATAGTGCCTTGAACTGGCAAGTCAGAAGAGAAGATATAGGTGATAATTATTAGATAGATAACAACGCTTCAGAAAAATAAATCACAGTTATTGTTTTAATGAGTCTAATATAGAATGGCATTACCCTACCGGCAAATGGTACACTTACTGCAAATGTAACAAAAGATGTAGGCGGTCAGATAATGAGACAGCGAACGATCAGTAAGTCGATTAGCACTAAGGGCATTGGTCTACACAGTGGCAAAACGGTTGCGCTTTCTTTTCAGCCGCTACCGCCAGACCACGGTATTATATTTGAGCGCTCAGACTTACCGGGTACTCCTAGGATTCCCGCTCAGGCAACACTGGTAAGAGACACCATGATGTCGTCCAATCTTGTTAAAGACGAGGTGCGGATCGGTACTGTAGAGCATCTATTAAGCGCAGTTGCCGGCTTAGGTATCGATAACTTACTTATTCAAGTTTCTGCTGCTGAAGTGCCAATTATGGACGGTAGTGCCTTGCCATTTGTGAACTTACTACTAGAGGCAGGACTGGTTGAGCAGTCTGAGCTTAAGAAGTTTTTACAAATTGTTGAACCCGTTAAGGTTACTGCAGAAGATAAATGGGCGCAGCTAACGCCTTTTACAGGGTTTGAGTTAAACTTTGAAATTGACTTTAGTCATCCTGCCTTTAATAAAGATTATCAGCACGCTACTTTGGCGTTCTCAAGCGAGAATTTTATCTCTCAGCTAAGCCGAGCTAGAACGTTTGGATTTTTAAAAGACATCGAACAGCTGCGTCGGCACAATTTAGCGTTAGGGGGGAGTATGGATAATGCTATTGTACTCGACGACAAAAAGATTATTAATGCTGAGGGTCTCAGGTTTAGTGATGAGTTCGTTCGTCATAAGATATTAGATGCTATTGGTGATTTATACTTAATTGGTTACCCACTATTGGCAAAATTTAGTGCTTATAAGTCGGGTCACGCGCTAAATAACCAACTTATTAAGCAAGTATTGTCTTCACCAGATAGTTTTGAAATTGTAACTTTTGATGACAATGTAAAATGTCCGGTCGATTATTTTAAAATAAATAACAAGGTATCAATATAAAATTTCACTTTATGAGGGGCAGTGGCGTTACATTGTCGAAATATTTTAACTTGTAAATATAATCAGTTTAATGTCGCTGCTAATCACCTCGGTAAATCTCCCGCTTATCCCTGTTAAGCCCCAAAATCTATAATATCTATAATTCAGTAGTGGGTTAAGGTTATCGCTCTTCAAAGAGAGTAAGCCAAACTTAAGGAAATAATATTTTCTTAAAAATCGGTCAAAACCAGCAATTAAATTACATAAGTTTACATTGTAAATAGGTTGTTAGTCCTCTTTTGCCAGTCTGAGTAGTGATTTTTGCAGCGCCTCATCCTTAATGACATGTTTTGCCGCGTGTGCTATAGTCTGCCTAGTCGTTTCGCTGAGGCCTTTTACATTATGGCTCGAAGCAGAGTTAGGCTTGATCAATGGCTCTGTTTTAGTCGGTGTAACGATAATGCGAATTTCACGAATTTGTGAAAATTGAATAGACTGTTCTCTGAGTAGCCGAACGTAATCAGATTGTAAATATCTAATATGATTGGCGGCAGTTTGTGAGTGTACACTTAGGGTAAGTTGATCTTCAGTAAGCCCGACTACTTGACAAGTTTTGACGATTTCCTCTGGTAGACAATCTACCAGTATTTTTTTGATATCGTCGGTGGCCTGTGTGAGTCGCTTTAAAGTATTCGCTAATGTATTGGGTAGAGCACTTTTAGCGGCAGATTGATGATCTATAAGAGCAGCAAGGTGGTTGGGCTTCTTAGACATAAAGTAGACCTATTAGCTAACTACTGAGTGGTGATGATATGTCAGTTTATCATGATTCATTACCATTAGGCGTCTGCGACGACATTCGATAAATAGTCGGGCAGGCGCTAGTATTTTTTAGGAATTTTTTCTTACGTCATGGATGACGTAAATTATTGAATGATGCATAGGCAGGAATTTTATGAGAAAGGCATTACTAATCTTGGCCACATTGGGGCTAGGTATGGCGCAGACCAGCGGCGCTGTTGAGACCACTTTTCAACCAAATTATACCTTGAGTCAATCTACCGCCAATTTTGGTTCTTCTAATAACACTTATAATAGCTATTCTTATCGCGGCGCATCAGCCTCTCAAGTTGCCAGTGATGATGAAATTTCACAAGCCATTCAAAGTTTAAGTGCGCAAGCCAAGCAAAAAGAAGACCGCCTAGCAAATTTAGCCGAAAAGCTTACCCAGCAGCAAGCGCAAGCAAATGTCAGTGTTCTAAGTCGTAATTCTGCTCCAGCCATCGCGGCAGCAAGAGCTGCCCAAGCGGCTCATTCTAGTAGTACTGGTCGCTGTGCTCGTTATGTCAGAAAAGCCCTGCAAGCTGCAGGCTATGAATTCACACCAAACCCTTCTGCCTATCAATACGCTTCGCGCGGTACTTTAGCCAATGCAGGCTTCGTCAAGATTAGCAACAACACTACTCCTCAAGTTGGCGATGTGGTCGTCTTTAATCGCTCAGCTAAGCATCGACATGGTCATATCCAAATCTTTGATGGCTCCAATTGGGTTTCGGACTTTCGTCAAGATGACATCAATCCATATAGTGGCTCTTATTCTTATACCACATGGCGAGATGGCCGTTATTTAGACGATGCTTCTAATAAAGGCATTTACTTAGCAATGGCAGATGATTAAATAACTCAGCTTTGATAGCTGATATTCTTTATCGGTGAGTCAAGCTACTATTAGCTCAGCAATAAGTTGCCCTTTTTGCTGAGTTTTTTGTGGGCGGAGAATTCGTACATTTCTAATGACTCTAAAATGACCATTATTACAGCTCTTATTAGCATTTATTTAATATACCAGCCATATTCTTGGTTTGGGTAGAGTGATAGCTTACTACGATAAGTTTAAGCATAATTTATTGCTTTTTTTAGAGCAAGATTATCAATGGAGTAAGTATGCAAACGTGGTTAAAAATATCTTTATTGGGCATGATGACAGTGTCAGCGCTACCACTGGTAAATGCCAGTACTGAGACGCCTCAATATGCTGCCGATGATGTTCCTGCGTTGCCGCAAATACGTCCTGCTGATAAGGGACAATCGGCGCTGAGTTTTACTCAGGCGAATAATGATGAGATTAGTGAAGCGATAGATGCCTTGAGCCGTCAGGCACAGGTCAAAGAAGATGCTTTAGCGCAGCTAGCAGCTCAGCTTGAAGAGAAACATGATGAATACGAGCAGACTCAAGAAGCACTCGCTTTAAGTCGCCGTGGTATTTTGGCGGCGTTGCCCGTTGATGGTTACCGAGTCAGCTCTAATTATGGGCATCGAACGATCTTTGGTAAAAGTCAGTTCCATAAAGGTATAGACTTAGCAGCACCTGCAGGCTCTCCAGTCTATGCGACAGGTCCAGGTGTGGTCACGCGCGCAGGCTGGGTGAGGGGGTATGGTCAGTTTGTAGAGATTGATCATGGCGCAGGCTTAATATCACGCTATGGTCATAACTCTAAGCTGCATGTCCGTGTTGGTGATCGGGTGTCGATGCGCCAGCGAATTGCTGATGTTGGCTGTACTGGTCGTTGTACCGGCCCCCATGTACACTATGAGGTGTTAAAAAATGGTCAGCACTCAGACCCTAATATACATCTGGCAATGGCTTCAAGATAGCCTCTTACATTCTTGAGCTTTGTACTGTTCATTCCTATATTTATCAGGGTATCTTCTCAAGAAC
The DNA here is from genome assembly GCF_004335015.1 of Psychrobacter pygoscelis. GTDB lineage: Bacteria > Pseudomonadota > Gammaproteobacteria > Pseudomonadales > Moraxellaceae > Psychrobacter > Psychrobacter pygoscelis. The sequence goes on along the minus strand of NZ_RQRU01000001.1, from coordinate 861,441 downwards.
GCTTAAACGGTTAGAAAAATTACTGCCTGCCAATAGTATGCCAATAGTGCCGATTGTGGAAGTCGGGGGTAGGGGCATGTTGCGGAGCATAATAAAATGCGATACCGTCTAAGTTTAAGATAACACAGGGGTGTAGGTCGGTAAGAGGCAATAGAGACTTAGGCAGCTGCTTGAGATCAATAGTTAAGTGCCGTTGTAATAAAGTAGGATAGGCTGGGCAGAATTCGGAAGACTGGATAGCAGTAGGATTAATAGTGTAAGTGCTAGGACAAAAATCGCTTACTGGAGACACGCCATATTTTGTGAAGGCAGAGTTGCTATCGTTATTATCCTGCCAACTAATATAGGCGCGCTGACGACTTGCTGTTGTCGGCTTATCTTGGGAGAGGTATAAAGGCGGGGGCGGCATATCGTTCGGCTGCCGATAATCTTGAAAATGATAGAGCGCATATTGCCCTGTCGGACTGGCATTGACTTCGACATACTCAGTACCAAACCCACCAATAAAACATTCTAAGCAAGTCCCTTCCCATAGATAGTCGCTAAACATCACCTCCTGCGCGCACCGTGGTAGCCAACCTGAGGACTCAATAAAGGTATTGAGGCGCTCTTGGTCAGCCAGCTCCTTAGGTAGATGAATAAAATAACTCAACCATAGGCGTGGGGTGGAGTCTGTTAACTCAGCTCGCCTATAGGTTTGTGCAAAGGTATTGTGGTTTTGCTCAGTATCAGTACTCTTGTCAGCAGCAGGGTAAGAGATAGCCCTACTATTATTTATTAAGGTACTGTGGGGCAAGGTTTTAAAGGACAAGGCACTAGCGCGTGGATATTGAGCCACGACGGTGACCTCAATTTGAGTCAAGTTATGCTTATTTATTCCCAAGTGCTGTTCAAGATGCGCGAGCTGCGCTATCGTCAATTGAGGGTCTGCCAATACCAGCCTAAACTGGCGTGTCTGATAATCTTCAATCGTCATGGATTACGCAATCTTACATCTTGAATTAGGGGTTAGCTAAAGAGTTTATTCTGCATAGCGACTAAGATTAGATAGCTTAGGATTAGCATTTGGGTTGTGTCTTAGTAGTAGTGCCATGCGCCCAATAGAATGAATCATGGTAGAGTCGGTCTCTTGCGCCAGCTCAGCAGCTAGCTCCTCACGCTCGTCTTTACTACCAGCGGATAACCTGACTTTAATAAGCTCGTGATCGTTTAATGCACGATTAATCTCTTCAATAATTGCAGGTGTCACGCCGTTATTGCCTATCATAACGATAGGCTTTAACTCATGACCAATACCTTTTAGGCGTTTTAGTGTAGCATTATCAAGTTGCATAGATGTCCTAATAGATTAACAAAGCTGCATGAATCAGCTCGTAGAATTAAATCTCATAAAATGAATGGATTGCGATTGCTCAATGCATCAGTATAAAAATAGCCAATTGCTCAATCGATAAAGGGCATTATAAATAAACTTGGCTTGCTGTGCAGGGTTTTACTGTCAAATTCAGCGATTTCGGGTAATGAAAATGTTACACTAGAGGCGGCATAACTGTTTACAGGGTTAGATGGATGCTTGCCTTACCGCTATAATTCCCTTATTGCTACTGATTAAGCTTTGGTTTATATCGATATTCTTCTTAAATAGCTAGTACACCCAGCAATTTCACCTTATTTTACTCCTCTATAGAGCAGTCATTAACGGCTGATTTGCTGATTCAAAGTCGACGGAGAAGCCTTAAATTATTCTGTATTGATTTTGAACTAATTTTAGTCAGACGTTATTTAGTCTGAGAAGATTGAAGTTATATAGGCAGAAGCTTGAGCTATGTCGTAGCCACCAATACTGTTATTGATAATATTATTGAAGATATGGGGGTTTGTTGCAGATTAATTGTGACTGATTGTTCTCTATTCTTTCGTAAATAACTGATTTTTCGTAAATAATTGAGTTAACTAACGCTAGGAGATGGTGTGGCCACCCGAATAAAAAATAAAACGCTATCAAAGAGCAGCCGAGCTTGGATGAAGGAGCATCTTGATGATTATTACGTTAAGCAAGCTCAACAAGAGGGATATCGAGCTAGAGCCGCGTATAAACTACTCGAAATAAATGATAAAACCAAGCTTATTCGTTCTGGTATGACGGTAGTGGATTTAGGCAGTGCCCCAGGTAGCTGGTCGCAAGTAGCTGGTAAGCTTGTTGGTCACAATGGCACCTTGATAGCTTCTGACATATTGCCTATGGATACGCTCGAAAATGTTACCTTTATTCAAGGTGATTTTCGCGAGCAAGAGGTCTTTGATCAGATTATGAAAGAAGTGGGTGACCGAGAAGTTGATGTGGTGTTATCAGATATGGCACCTAATACTACCGGTGCGTCTGCTGTGGATCAGCCAAGAATGATATATTTGTGTGAGCTGGCCGTCGAATTTGCCTTAGAAGTACTGCCTAGCGGTGGTGCACTGATTATGAAAGTATTTCAAGGCGCGGGCACACAGGAGCTGCGCCAACAAATGCAGCAGCAGTTTAGTAAGGTTCGTAGTATCAAGCCAGCAGCATCTCGGCCACGCTCGAAAGAGATGTTTTGGGTGGCGATTAGATAATTAAGATAGCGCTAAAATGGTAGCTGGGTCGATAGGGCGGTCAGAAACTTAAGCTCAATGCGTATGAAAACTGTGTAACTTTAGCTGATTCGGTCAATATCGCTTGAATTTGGCAGGGCGAAACCGCATATCATGATATATTAGCTTATTAAACTTATTTAATGATCTGATAGCAAAGCTAAAGTTGACAGCGCTCATATTGGGTAAGGTTACAGTGGGGTGTTGTACCACAATGCCAAGATTAACCAAAGGTTAATTGCTCAATTTTAAATAGGTTTAGCGTTGCCTGCTTGAGTATCAGTGTGGTCATTGCCCGTATAGTAAGTGCCAAGATAGATAGCAGAGTAGTAAGCGTTACTATATTATTTAAGCATTACTATATTATTATAGCCAAGTAGGCAAGTAAGTTGTGAGTCCAAGTCAGCATGACGGTAGGCGTCATATGGGTGGTAAACTCTCCAATTAGTAAGGGATGGGAAAACTAGTGAGCGACATGGTAAAAAATACCTTATTGTGGCTGGTAGTCATCGGCGTATTAGTGCTGGTGTTTAGCGGCTTTGATCAAACTACAGAACCGGATAATCTAAATTATTCTGAGTTTGTGACAGCCGTATCTGAAAATCAGATAGCCAAAGTTGAGATTGACGGAGAGCAGATCAAAGGTGAGAAGAAAAATGGCTCGCCTTTTGAGACCATCCGTCCAGCTGTGACTGACAACGAACTGATGCCGATGCTGCGCGAGCATAATGTCAATGTTCAAGGTGCGGCTCCTGAGCGTCAAAGCATTCTGATGCAGTTATTGATTGCCAGTTTCCCAGTGTTACTAATTATTGGTCTGTTTTTGTTCTTCATGCGTAATATGCAAGGTGGTGCAGGTGGCCGCGGTGCAGGACCGATGAGCTTTGGTAAATCAAAAGCCAAGATGCTCACTGAAGATCAAATCAAAGTCAATTTTGATGACGTAGCAGGCTGTGAAGAGGCTAAGCACGAAGTTGTCGAAGTCGTCGAATTCTTAAGAGATCCAGATAAGTTTACAAAACTTGGTGCGACTATTCCGCGCGGTATCTTGATGGTAGGGCCGCCAGGAACAGGTAAGACCTTACTGGCAAAAGCAATCGCCGGTGAGGCCAAAGTACCTTTCTTCTCAATCTCTGGTTCTGATTTTGTTGAGATGTTTGTGGGTGTTGGTGCATCACGTGTTCGTGATATGTTCGAGCAGGCCAAAAAGAATGCCCCTTGTATTATCTTTATTGATGAGATTGATGCGGTTGGTCGCCATCGCGGTGCTGGTATGGGCGGTGGTAATGATGAGCGTGAACAGACCCTAAACCAACTGCTAGTAGAAATGGATGGTTTTGAAGGTAATGATGGGGTTATCGTCATTGCCGCGACTAACCGCGCTGATGTGCTTGATAAAGCACTACTGCGTCCAGGTCGTTTTGACCGTCAGGTACAAGTAGGCTTGCCTGATATTAAAGGCCGTGAGCAGATATTACATGTGCATCTGAAAAAGCTACCAAACACGGTAGGCGTAGATCCGCATTCATTAGCGCGTGGTACGCCAGGGTTTAGTGGCGCGCAGTTGGCCAACCTTGTGAATGAAGCTGCCTTATTTGCAGCGCGTCGTAATAAGAAAAGCGTCGATATGAATGACTTTGAAGACGCTAAAGATAAGCTATATATGGGCCCTGAGCGTAAGTCGATGGTACTGCGTGAAGAGGAGCGCCGCGCCACTGCCTACCATGAAGCCGGTCATGCTCTAGTAGCAGAGCTATTGCCTGGTACAGATCCAGTACACAAAGTGACCATCATGCCTCGTGGCTTTGCTCTTGGGGTCACATGGCAGCTGCCTGAGCATGATCAAACCAGTCAAAATAAATCAAAGCTGCTTAATGATATTGCGATTTTATTCGGTGGCCGTATTGCTGAAGAGGTATTTATCAATCAGCAGTCTACTGGCGCATCTAATGACTTTGAGCGAGCTACCAAAATGGCGCGGGCTATGGTTACCAAATATGGTATGTCAGATGCCTTAGGTATCATGGTTTATGAAGATGATGATAGCTCGCAAGGCTATTTTGGCGGCGGCAGTCGCACCATCTCTGAAGCAACTCAGCAAAAAGTCGATGAAGAAGTCCGCCGCATGTTAGAGGAGCAATATGATATTGCTCGTGAGCTGATCGAGGCCAATCAAGATAAGATGCATGCCATGGTCGATGCGTTAATGAAGTGGGAAACGATTGATCGTGATCAGCTTCAAGATATCCTAGCTGGGCTAGAGCCGCGTCCGCCTAAAGTCTATCAGCCAGTAGATGTTACGCCTTCTAAAACGGATCTAACTAAGCCTGCTACTACGCCGCCGCCACTGCCTGCGATGTAGAGGAATAGGTCGAAGTATCGATTAGGTTGAAGAAAGTATTGATGTTGAAATATCAAATCTTGCTCTGTAAAATGATAAAGCCCTTTTAATAAGGGCTTTTTTGTGTCGGTAGGTTTTTAAGTTTGTTATCATATTCATAATAGTCTATACATAATAAACAATACTAGAGTCACTATGTCTTTATATACGTCGCTACCTCAATTTGATATTCACCAAGGGGATAAGAGTCTTAACTTATCTAAGCCTCATGTCATGGGTATCCTTAACGTTACACCTGACTCATTTTCGGACGGTGGACGCTTTAACAGTGTCGATGCAGCTTTAGAGCGTTGCGAGCAGATGATTCATGAGGGTGCGGCGATTATCGATATTGGTGGCGAATCTACTCGGCCTAATGCGCCAGCAGTCAGTAGCGATGAAGAGCTGCACCGAGTGATTCCAGTCGTTGAAGCTATTCGCAGCCGGCTTGGTGACAGTATTTGGTTATCAATAGATACCAGTAGCCCGGAGGTAATACGGGAGGCTCATGCTGCTGGGGCTGATATCTGGAATGACGTGCGCGCGCTAAAGCGGGAGGGCGCAGTTGAGATGGCAGCGCAGCTTAAGCTACCGGTTATGCTCATGCATATGCGCGGTGAGCCTGATACGATGGGCAGTATGACGAGCTATCAAAATGTTATTACTGATGTCTTAGCTGAACTTAAGCAGAGTATTGAGATAGCTGTCGCAGGTGGTGTGGCGCGTGAGCAGCTTATCATCGATCCAGGCTTCGGCTTCGCCAAAGATTATGAGCATCACTGCCAGTTATTGACCCATTTGGCGGCGTTCCAAGCGCTCAATTTACCTTTGATGTTTGGCATCTCAAGAAAGCGCTTTTTGGGTGAGGTGTTGACCCGCAGTGCTATTCCAGCTTGGTTAGACCATAAAAAGGTAGATCGTGACGCTATTGGTAGCGCAGCCGCGCTCCTAGCTGTGCAGCAAGGGGCTAGTATTATACGTACCCACAATGTCGCAATGACGGGTCAAATGTTAGCCTTATGGTCGCAATTAACTGAGTATAATCAAGCTTAGCCTAGCCAAGCATCTTCTATATTTTAAAGTACAAAGACAATAAGTGAGACTGTATGAACAATCCTGAACCAACGAATGAGCAGCGCCGTGTTATCTATCAAGCTCGGCGCGGTCTAAAAGAGCTAGACTTCTATATCGACCCTTATGTCAAAACGCAATATCTGACGGCTGACGCAGATGAGCAAGCGACTTTTGCCAAGCTGCTAACCTATGAAGATCCTGATTTACTTAATTACTTTACCAACCAGGACCGTCCAGAAGATGACGCTGTTATGGGGCTGGTCAATAAAATAAAGTCTTGGCGTCATGCCCTCTAAAAGAACACACTTAATTGCTGCCCTTGGTGACTATTCGACTGGCCTAGGACTGATATGACACCCTTAGAACAAAGGCTTGCAGCAGATGGTAGGGTGAGTACAGCGAGTTTGCGTTTAGACGCTAAAATTGCTACTCGTAGCTCGTATCGTCTCTTCATTTATGCCATTATCGCTGTTTGGATTGCGCTAATGGCTTATCTTGCCGACCTCAACTATTGGCAATTAGCCCTTCTGCTTTTCAGTGCTATTGTTAGCATCGTCGGCGCTTGGCTGACCCAATTACCTGTCGTCCATATCTCCCAACCTGCACTCACGCAGTCTTTATTCAAAGACTGGCAATTGATGATGTCTACCAGCAGAGGCGAAGCCTTATGGCGCGCGGATTTATTGTCAATTCAAGACTATGGGCCAACGGTTGTATTGAAGTTTGCTGTTAGCCATCCACAACGGCGCTCAATCAGCCATGCTTTGTTTCGCGATCAAATGACAGCGCAGTCTTGGCATCAGCTAAAGGTAATAGCGCAGCTGATAAAATAAAGAGCCCTGACATATAGATACAAGAGTAAATAACAAAATTAATAACCTATCATCCTGTAAATCAATACCGTCTAACAAATCTACCATTAGCGCCATAGGTTGGCTTTGCTATAGTAGGCGCTATCATCTTGCAGTATGATTTTTATATAGTAGATTCACTATAAAAAGATTGCCAAGACGTTGATATTTGATGGATGCTACTCTTAATAAAGATTCTGCGTTCCTTGTCGGCGTTGGCAAAGTAAGTCAGAAGACACGCTGAAAGACAAGTTAGAAAAGAAGATTTGATACGCACCGCGCGCTAATGATGACGTGACACTTTTATTGTGAATTGACTATACCAACAACTATTTATAAAGGATAGCAATATGAGCTTATTAGGAAATTTGATTACCCAAGTTGCCAAGTCTGCTATGGACCCAGAAGACAGTCAACGAAACCCTATTAATCAGCGCTTAAATCCGCGCCGAACAGGGGGCTTAGGAGACGTGCTTGGTAGTGTGCTTGGCGGCTCTAATCAAGGCTATAACCCACAACAGTATAATCGTGTCGATCCAAACCAGCTCGGGCTTGATGACTTGCTCGGAGGTCTAATGGGCGGTGGTGGTCTTGGCAGTGTACTAGGCGGCGGGTCACAAGGCTCACGTGGCTTAGGCGGTATGGGTACTGGCGGCTTAGGATCTATCCTCGGTAGCGTGCTTGGTGGTCAACATCGCCGCTCTGGTTTTGGCGGTAAAGGTATGTTGGTCGCAGCTTTAATGCCCTTGGTGTTGTCTTGGATTCAGCGAAATGGTGGCCTATCAGGAGCACTGGGTAAGCTGAGCAGTTTGGGCTTTGGTAATCAGACTCAGTCTTGGATGAGCACCCAAGATGCAAATGATAATGTCGATCCCAATGAGATCGATAAAATCTTTGATCATCATGAAATTATGCAAATAGCTCAAAAGACTGGTGCTGATGAGACAGAAGTGCGTCAAGGTTTAGCCGAGCTATTGCCAGAGGTGGTCAATCAGTTGACGCCCAATGGTGACTTAGCTACTGAGCAAGAAGCCAATGAAGAGATTGAGCAAATTATGGGTCAATTATCAGGTACGCTTAAAGACTTTTAATCGTAGACCCTGATCAAGTGCTTGATAGAATAATTAGCGCTTTTTTAATAGCGGTATTTGATACTTGATCATCAAATACCGTTTTTTATTGGTATTTATAATTAAAAGTCTATGCTGTGCTACACAAGCGTTGAGAATAAACTATGCCGCCTTTATTCAGATAGCTAATCCGTACCTCTGTACCAACCTTCTGCACAATATTTTAGTTATATAGTGGGGCACTGTATATCGATATCGTCAAGCAATACCATGTATTACATTTAATAAACTATTCACTTAATTGATGATACCGTTAATTTAATCGTTTAAATAAATGACTATTTTAATACATCTGCCATAACTATAATTTATACTTATAATAAGAAAGAGTTAGCTTATAAAGGCTGATAAGTAATCTCAATGGTTTTTATCGCTCAACAAAAGCTCAGTATAATTAACAATTAAAACCATATTATGGTTATCATGTTGTTGAAGGAAAATCTCTATTAACTGATGAGTTATTTAAATCATAGATTATTGCTCGATATTTCTCAACTGTAGAGTAAGCTAGTAAACAGCAAGACCAGTAGCTTTAGTAAGCGATTCTAAATCCTTTAAGTAAAGCCATCACTGTCTATTTAGATTCACTAGTTTAAGTCGTTGCTGTCTAAGCAGTCCCAGACTAAAGCTCTTTATTAAGCTCGTCACTATAAGGCTGGTTATAGCCTTAAAAATCTCGTGAGGCCATTATGCCGTTCAAACCCATTCCTGCTGCCATCTCCGTAATCATCGGTCTTATCATTTGGTTTGTCATTCCTGTGCCGACCGGAGTCAGTCCGGAAGCTTGGCATTTACTTGCTCTATTCGTAGCGACGATAGCGGCAATTATCGGCAAAGTGCTGCCTATTGGCGCTATCGCTGTTATCGCCATCACCTTAGTGGCCGTAACAGGGGTCACTAATGACTCCCCAAAAGGAGCGATTCAGGATGCCTTGTCCAGCTTCTCTAGTCCTCTAATCTGGCTGATCGGTATTGCGGTGATGATATCTCGTGGTCTCATCAAGACAGGCTTAGGATCACGCATTGCTTATTATTTTATTTCTGTTTTCGGCAAAAAAACCTTAGGGATAGCCTATTCTTTGGCCGCTGCTGAGCTGATGATTGCGCCTATTACCCCGTCTAACACTGCTCGTGGTGGTGGGATTATTCATCCGATTATGAAGTCTATTGCCCACAGTTTTCATTCTACGCCAGAAGAGGGGACGCAAAATAAAATTGGCCGCTATTTGGCAATGGTTAATTTTCATGCCAACCCCATTACCTCAGGGATGTTTATCACTGCCACAGCGCCTAATCCATTGGTTGTAGATCTGGTCAATAAAGCTACAGGTAGTGAGCTGCAGTTGTCTTGGACCACTTGGGCCATCGCGATGTTTGTCCCAGGGTTACTATGCTTGCTGCTTATGCCGCTGGTTATTTATCTCATCTACCCTCCTGAGATCAAAGAGACCCCTGATGCCAAGGGCTTTGCTCAAGAAAACCTAAAGCAGCTAGGACGGGTAGCTACACATGAGAAAATTATGCTCGGGGTATTTGCCCTGATGTTGATATTGTGGGCCAATATTCCAGCGATGATATTTGGCGAAGGGTTGGCAGTGGATGCCACTACTACCGCATTTCTTGGCTTGTCACTGCTCATTTTGACTGGTGTACTTACTTGGCAAGATGTCTTAAAAGAAAAGTCGGCTTGGGATACTATCGTATGGTTCAGTGCGCTCATTATGATGGCCTCATTCTTAAATAAGCTCGGCCTAGTAGACTGGTTTTCTACTAATATTGAATCCGCTATTGGCTTGACCGGTTTTGGCTGGGTAGGTGCCGTAGTGATACTGTCGCTGGTCTATCTTTACATTCACTACTTCTTTGCCAGTACCACGGCTCATATTACAGCGATGTTTGCCGCCTTCTATGCTGTCGGTTTAAGCCTTGGTGCGCCGCCCATGCTTTATGCCCTTATTTTGGCCGCTGTTGGTAATATTATGATGGGCATCACTCATTATGCCACTGGTACGGCACCAGTTATCTTTAACTCAGGCTACACCACGCTGGGTGAATGGTGGAAGATCGGTGCCGTTATGAGTGTGGTCAATACCGTAGTTTGGATAGGGGCTGGCTTGGTCTGGTGGAAGCTTCTAGGTTATTACTAAGTCTAAGCTATTACAAAATAGCGGTACTTTACCGTTAAATAGCTAGAAATTGACCTAAAAGATGAGGAGCTGGTAGAAAGTTACTGGCTAGAAGGCAAAGAGTGACTGTGGCCGTTGGATTTATTGTCAGTCACTCTAGAGCAGGTTTAAAGCAAATGTTAACTAGGTTAGTGGTAGAAAAAGAGGGTAGAAGGGGTTATGTATCACGCTCTTCTAATGACTCTTCATCGTATTTGAGTGCTTCAAAACAAATATCAGATTTAAAGCCCCGATACTGCAAAAATCGCAGTTGACGGGCTTTTTCTTTAGGCGACTCTGGTAAATCTGCACCATATTTTTTTACTCGTGCCTCCACTGCCAGTTTTAGCCAATCGACACCCTGCTCAGGCGCGTCACTATCTATAAAGTCAGCGAATTCATCTGACTCAGTGCTCGCCATATCGATAAGCTCATCAATATTGCTGGGTATGTCTAGCTTACGCTTATAGAAGTCTTGCTTGATACGCTGACGACCGCGTCCTTTTCGGATACCTTCACGGATGAGCATTAACGCAGTTCGCCAGTCGCTTTGATAGCCTTTTTCGGCAAATTCATCGAGCAAGGCTTCAATCTTATCAGGGTCTTGATCTTTATCTAATAGCTTTTGCTTGAGTTCACCACGCGCATACTCTCGGCGTGACAAATAATAAAAGGCTAACCAGCGTAGGCGACTTTCAGCTTTAATCGCTTCTTTTTTGGCATGGCGCTGCTCAGGCGTTAACAGGTAGACCTTGAGCGCACTGGGAATATGCGATAAGTCATCGCTATCTGCGTCTGCAACAGTCTCGGTACTCGGCGCCGCTGATAAAGGCGCTGCATTTTGATCAGTACTTTGCTCCCGTAAAGCACTGGCAGGTTTTAAGTCTGCCAATATCGACTTAATCGACGGCTCTTTAGAGGTATTTGTGGCATCTGAGGTGGGGCTAGCATTGGAAGTGGTAGCAATCTCAATAACGGACTCAATAGGATTTCCAGCCAAATCTTTAGGGATATAGACCGAGGCTGGATGAAAGCCCTTTTTGCGTTGGCCTTTTTTGCGGGCAGTGTTTTTATGGAGCGCTGGTGAAGACGTTGTTAAGGCGGGTATGGTCTGATTGTTATTAACTGAGCACTCTGAAAAGGAAGGGCTAGCAGCGGATTGTACAGTGGCTAGTGAGTTCGCCATTTTAGAGATTTGACGAGCATTTTTTTTGTGTTTTTGCGTATAAGAGTTAGCCAATGCTTTATTATTTTTATTGGGTTTAGCCGAAGCATGACTTTGATATCTAGAGGAGGCAGGGTCTGTTGTGTTTTGGGTTTGGCTGGGTTTTTTCTTTGCTACCAGCGAGCTTGCCGAGTCATTGTCTGACTCGGCAAGGATTTGGGCTAATGTTTTGATTTCCATAATAATCTTATGAAACTAGTTTATTTAAAAGTGTTTATCTAAACCGCTAAGCTGCGAATCGCCTAGCAGTAGTAAGGCTTGATTAACACCCAGAGTAGTTTATTCACTAACTGCTTGGTCATCCGCTAGCGGCGCTTCTTCAGTATCTTTTGGGGTAGGTTCTCCTGTACTTAGCTTTTCTGCTCGAACCTTAGCTTCGATCTCTTCTGCAATAGCAGGATTCTCTTTTAAGTATTGCACTGAGTTGGCTTTACCTTGACCGATTTTGTCATTGCCATAGCTGTACCATGCGCCAGCTTTGCCTACCACACCGATATCAACGCCTAAGTCGATAACTTCGGCTAAGTGATTGGTACCTTCACCATAAGTAATCTCGAATTCTGCCTGACGAAACGGTGGCGCCATCTTATTTTTGATGACTTTGACACGGGTTTGGTTACCGACGATTTCATCACCATCTTTGACAGCACCAATGCGGCGGATATCCATACGTACAGAGGCATAGAACTTCAAGGCATTACCACCAGTAGTGGTCTCTGGGCTACCAAACATCACACCGATTTTCATACGGATCTGGTTAATGAAGATTACCATACAGTTAGAGCGCTTGGCGTTACCTGTGATTTTACGTAGTGCCTGACTCATTAGGCGCGCTTGTAAGCCCATATGTGAGTCGCCCATCTCGCCTTCAATCTCAGCACGAGGGGTTAAGGCGGCGACCGAATCTATGACGATCATATCGATAGCCCCTGAGCGGACTAACATATCGGTAATCTCAAGCGCTTGCTCACCATTATCAGGCTGCGAGACCAACAGATCATCGGTATTGACGCCAAGCTTACGTGCATAAATAGGGTCAAGCGCATGCTCTGCATCGATAAAGGCACAGGTTCCACCTTGCTTTTGACATTGAGCAATCGCTTGAAGGGTCAAGGTGGTTTTACCTGAGCTTTCAGGACCATAAATCTCAATGATTCGACCTTTGGGTAGACCACCGATGCCAAGAGCGATATCGAGGCCTAGAGAGCCTGTAGAGACCACATCAACATCTAAAGTAGCAGAGTCATCACCAAGATGCATGATGGTATTCTTACCAAACTGCTTTTCAATCTGACCGAGGGCCGCTTTGAGTGCTTTTGCTTTATTTTCGTCCATAGTGACGTCCTTATAGAGATTGAGTAACTAAATAAAATAGATAACTAACAAATAGAAGTAAATGAAGGTTAGGTAGATGGTGGATGAGCTAATATTAACGGATTAAGTTTTCAATACTGTCGTAAAAGGCTGCTATGAAAGTGATAAATGCCATTAGAGTTATTATTAATATTTAAAGTCAGTTGCCATTGGCCGAGTTAGCTAGATTACAGTAAGTTGTGTGCTTGATAGAAGCATTGAAAATCAAATTATTGATTGGTTGTTAATAGTTAGCTCTTATCGCTTAACTGGAGCATATTATAGCAAATTTAAGGGTGATGATGACCTGTTAGCGCAGACAATACGACATCAGATGTCGCGCAACTATCGAACGAGTGTTCAGCTATGCTGCTGGTAAGACATGATAGGAGGTTGTAAGAATAAATAACAACCGGCAATATATTAACAAGGTATCAAGAATGCATCAGCTCAGTCACCAGCACATTTAAATCGGGCTATAAGTAAATCATTACTAGCAAGATTAACAGATAGGGATTAATTAGAGGTTAAAAACAACCCAAAAATCTAGCTGATTGCCTTGTTCACAGCTATCTTAGTCTTACGCTAATGTTAGTTGTTAACACCGTTAATAAAAAATCGTAAAAAATGACATAAATTAGCATAAAAATTTTCAGTAAATTTTGGCGCGCTGATTTAAAGTAAATGTCAATAAAAAAATGAGTTATCCACAGTGCAGATTAAAAACTATATGTCAGTTTTGTGAAACATAAAAAATTCAAATAATGGGATAAAAAATATTAAATAAATCTGCGATAAACTATATTGCAAAATAAGTTATTGATTTTAAATAATAAAATAACTGTATAAAAATTAACCAATTTTACCAAAAGCCATATGTTTTAAAGGTCGTGCGCTGTCAAGAGTCAAGTTATCCACATAGTTATCCACAGATAATGGGGAAAACTTTTCTAGCCCTTATAAATCCTACGTTTGCGCCAAGGCCTTAATTGATTGGTCCAAAAAAAACACCGCTACAAGTAGCGGTGAATGACATTAAATATAACGGCTATAGGTGGTTTTTCTGTATTGTGACAAATATGTTTCACAATAATAGGGGCTGACTGAATCGTAAAATAGCAATAAGGGTAGTCATCATAACCTGCTTGGGTGCAGATAATTACCAACTTGTCGGTACTAATGATAACCACCCTATAAGATTAGCAGCAAAGTCCAACTGATGATGATTGGCTTAACGCTAATGGCGTGTATCATCAGTTTTTAGTATAGATTAGGTCCCAGACACCGTGACCACGATTAATACCGCGACGTTCAAACTTGGTCATGGGTCGGAAGTCAGGACGCGGGGTGAAATTACCCTTGCCTGAATAGTTACTCAAGCTGTCGATGTTATCCAACACTTCCAACATCCAGAATGCATAATGCTCCCAATCGGTAGCGGTATGGAACCAGCCCCCTGATTTCAGGCAGCGGGTAACTATCGCCATTCGTTCGGTACTGACGAAGCGGCGCTTATAGTGGCGCTTTTTTTGCCAAGGATCAGGGAAGTAAAGCTGCACACGGTCAAGATGGTCAGCAGGCAGCTGCTGCATGAGCTTAATGGCATCGCCATTAATAATCCTAATATTGGTTAATCCATGTTCACCTGCCATATACGCACACTTACCAATACCAGGCTCATGCACCTCGATACCCACAAAATTACGACCTTTATCAGCCGCAGCCATCTCAATGAGTGAGTCACCAAGACCAAAGCCAATCTCTAGCGTCAAAGGTGCATCAGCGCCATTTGGCGTAGCTTCGGTATCAGCAAATAATGCTCTTAAGTCGGTAATACCCGTTAAGTCGCCATCGCCGCTGGCATTATTGACAATAAAGTGGGCCAATTCAGGATCATTAAGCGCTTGTTCGGCATTTTTGTTCATGTGCGTCCGGCGCTTCATGAAGGTTTTTACGCCGCGTAGATGCTGCTGGGATTCGGGGAGCTGCTGTGATTTTTTGACATCACTTTTAGCGTCACTTTGGGCATTACTGATAGTAGCATTCGCAGCAGTATCAAGATTGTCTACCGCTTTATTGGTAGGGGTCTGTGAGGTTTCATCAATAGAGCCACTAACAGGGCTATTGGTTGGGGTAGTGTGCGGGGATTGTTGACTCATAAGATTACGATTATCAATTTAAATGGGTTAGAATTGCGCCTATTATAAGGCATCTACTATCACTACGTCGTCACTTTCTTAATGAGGATTATTTATGCCTCAGTAAGTCAATACTAGCTCTATAGCGAAGTAGCCAGTCAAAGGAATTAAGGTGTTAAGCGTATCACGATTTATTGATGACCTTACTGCTCAAGCAAAGTAGCAGATAGAGAGGTGGTAGCTTCTAAAGTCATCCAACTTCAATATAGCCCATCTAAAAAAGAGCGGCAAATAAGTTCAAGTGCGATACTGATATCAATTTTTCTAGCTTGCTGTGGCCACGCTGATAGCAGCTACAAAAAATTTATCCTAGTATCAAGGTATTGTTTTTAGATTGAAGTCACTCTAGATTGAAGTCAAGTCAACCTAATATCAATATATCAACCACTCTATCTACTCTCTTGGCGCGCTTCATCAAAGCAGCTGTAGCATTACTACCAGCTTATTAGAGCTAAGACAGCTTGCTGGAGTAATAGATAGAGTCGAGGTGGTATAGTGGTGAAAGTATTTACGCTGTTGTAATTGTCAAAAGAGCTTGCCGCTATGTTATTTATTGAGACGGATTCACCGCCGCCATTTTATCAGCCTGATCTTAGCTCATCTCGGCGTCAACAGCTGGATCAGTGGTATATCGGTCATCGCTCACAAACTTACTATTTGAAGCGTTTTGCTGAATTTGATCAGCAAGGCTATTTGTCGCCCAAATGGCACTGGGCTGCTTTTTTTATGACCTTCCCGTGGCTACTGTACCGCAAGCGCTATATGGATGCACTGGTTTATAGTGTGGCGGGGTGGTCCTTTATTCAGCTCAATATCACCATCATTTTGGTGGCATTTGAAACGCTGGCAATGCCCTTTATTAATGATGTGTATCAGATGCCTATTAGGATTGCGCTAGCCGCTCTGGTTTGGCTATTTTGGTCAGCAATGGTGGCGCGCTGGTCTGATGCCTATTACTACCGAATGGCGCGCCGCGAGATTGCGGATGCGCTAGAAAAGTACCCCAACAATGTTGATGCTCAGAAATCTTACCTAAGGCTTCATGGTGGGGTGAGCATGGTCGGTTTAGGACTGGGCTTTGGTTTTTATGCCTTTGCTCTATTGGTTATTCAGGTGCAATTTTTGCCACTTTATGCCAAGCAAAAAGAAAAAGAAGTGGTGTTTGAGGCCTATGAGATTACATATAATGCGCAAAGACGGGTCGATCTTATCTATCAGCAGCAAGGCAAGTGTCCCATTACCTTACCGTTAAGCACTGCGCAGCAACGGGTGACGCTTAAAGTGGCCACCAGTGCGGCAGGCGTGCCCAATAATAGCGACTGTGTGGTTATAGCTACGGTACAAGGGGTCGGTTATCCCAATCGTTATCTGAACAATCAGACTCTAGTGATGTACCGGCAGCCGACTGGTAATTGGGGCTGTATGAGCTCACTTAATAAGAAGCAAGCCCCTAAAGGCTGCCTATAAACCAGTACAAGGCTCAACCTGTCTAAGTAAGGACAGCTGGCTCTTAAGAACCCTCATTGACCAAAATTGATTTTAATATCGGGTTAGGTAAATGAGGGCACGCCCTAAATGATGGCTTATTTATTTACATCTATAGCGGCCTTTATCTCATCCAAATCGATCTTTTTGGCTTCGTTGTGATCAGAGTCGAATAAGCTTTCAAGCTCAGCGATAGCCGACTGGGCTGACTCAATCATGCTGGCTTCATCATCATAAATGGCTTGCTGCCGATCAATCAGCTCATCATCATAGTCACGGAAAGTGCGAATGGTTTCGCGCGCTTTTTCAGGACTGATACCCAATAGCTCAAGCGACTCGCGTGAGATATCAAGCGCAGTAAGATAAGTCTCGCGCCAAATATAGCGAACGCCAACCTCTCGCAGCCGGTAATAGTGCTGACGGTCACGGGCGCGGGCAAGAATAATCAAATCTGGATAATTATGGTGCAGATATTGCGCTGTGGTAATAGAGCGCTCTAAATCATCGACCGCTAGAATAAATACCCGCGCTTTACTGATACCAGCCGCACGCAAAATCTCAGGGTTTTTGGGATCGCCGTAATAGACTTGGTTACCAAACTTACGCACAAAGTCCACTCGATTGGCAGAGCGCTCAATGGCGGTAAACTCTATATTATGCATGCGCAGGACGCGGCCAATAATCTGACCAACACGGCCAAAGCCTGCGATAATTACCGGATGCTCGTGGTCAGGGATGGTATCGTACTCACGAGTCGGCTTGCGCTTGGCAAAGATAGGCTCGCCTACCTTTTCTAGTAGCAAGAATGCAAGCGGTGTCAAGGCCATCGAGATGGTGACCACTAGCGTCAACATATTGGCCAGCTCTGGGTTTAAAAGATGCTGAGCGCTGGCAGCACTGAATAGCACAAAGGCAAATTCACCACCTTGCGCCAAGGTTACACCCAGACGGATGCTGGTCGGCAAGCGGTTACCTGATAATCGAGCAATCAGCGTAATCACTGAAAACTTGATAAACATTAGCAGCATCGCGGCGCCAATAATTAACATAGGATTGGCTAAAATAAGCTTCACATTAGTCAGCATACCGACTGACATAAAGAATAAGCCTAGCAGCAGCCCTTTAAACGGCTCAATACTGGCCTCTAACTCGTGGCGGTATTCAGAGTCGGCTAATAGTACGCCTGTTAAGAATGCACCTAGCGCCATCGATAAGCCAATCTGACCCATCAATATAGACACACCCATAACAATAAACAAGGCGACGGCAGTCAGCAGCTCTGTGGCACCACTAGAGGCGACGAATTTAAAAAATGGCCGTACCACGTATCGGCTAGCAATAATCAGTCCGGCAAAAACCGCCACAACTTTGGCAAAGTACAATAAGTCGTAGGTCTGATCACGAACGCCAGATAAGAAGGGAATGACGGCTAATAAGGGGATAACCGCGATATCTTGAAACAGGAGGATGGTAAAGGCTTCACGGCCATGAGTACTAGATAACTGCTGCTTTTCAGTCAATATCTGTAATACAAAGGCGGTAGACGACAGCGCCAATCCAAAGCCAACGATAAAAGCCGTATCAAGCTTTATACCAACAAAATGATACAGCAGCCCCATGAGTAGTAGACCGGTCAAGCCAACCTGCAATCCTCCTAAGACAAAAATAGAACGGCGCAGCGCCCAAAGTCTTGATGGCTGCAGCTCCAAGCCAATAATAAATAATAGCAGCACCACCCCAAACTCAGAAAAATGCAGTAGGGTCTCAGCATCACCGGCCACATCTAAAAAACTAGGCCCAAGGATCAACCCAGTAATCAAATAGCCAAGAACAGTGGCAATGCCAAAGCGTTTGCCCAGCGGTACTAGCAATAAAGCGGCCCCCAAAAATATGGTGACCTGCAACATAAGGTTAGGAGAGCCGGCGGCGGCTGCAATCATGAATACTCCTTGATAAAGCTGACATGGTAGTCTTACTCATATTTGGTCAATCTAGCGCTCACCAATACAATATTGATAGAGGCAGAGTAACTGGGGCAGTCGAGGCAGTGATTAACGAGGCTGGAGTCATCTTATGACCTCCAGGGAATAATTTTACCAGCTATTCCTTAATCTTCTTTATCCCACTTCAATCCCTGTTAACTGACCATTAGTGACTCAGTTCTGTATAGGATTGATGCTGACTGAATTAAGCAATACCTCTTCACTAACGTCACCCAAATACTTGAGTAATCGACTAAGAATATAGTTTAAGTTTAATTGGTCGAGGTATGTAAATTATGTTGAATAGTAAAGGCTTTCATTGAACGCTACGTCATTTCTTTTTATAAACCTTCCAAATGCCGTTATCTGCAAGTGGATTTTGATAAGCGTCATTGCGGCGTTTGCGAGGTTTTTGACGACTGTCTACCACCTTAAAGCCAGGAAGAGCGTGCACAATAAGCCCCGTTCGATAGAAACGTAATCGCTCAGGATCTAGCATCTCACCTTTGCTATCGCGGCAAAATACATAAGCGCGCAGGTCAATAAACTCTCGATGGGCCACTAATCTAGCCTCATCGTCACGCTCAAGTACGCGCGTGAGCCTTGTTTCTTCCTCCAAGTTGAACTCGCCGCACTTATCTATTAACGCCCCAACCGAGCCAAAGCTCTTGGATTCTTTAGCTCGAGTCTTGGTGAGATGGAGCTTTTGAACATGATAGACAAACTGCGGAATCTCAAGACTCGCAGGTAGCGGGAGATAATCTGGTGGTAAGTAGGCGGCTGGATAAAATCCCATAGCGCGGTCGATCAGCGGCTTCCAGCGCTCATGGTAGGCTTGTACTTCATCAAGATTGCCATGATAGATAGGCATGTCACGAACTTGACTTAAGATATCGGGAGGGAATTGGTCATGACGGTATGCAGCGATATCTGTTTGTAATGCAGATAACAGTTCTTTCGCCTGCTTTTTACCTTCCTTTGAGGTAGGCGCATCGATATTATCAGGAGCAACAAAAGGGGCGGAGCGTCTAGGCATAGCAGATTATCATTAGTTAGTTGACAGGTGGTCAGTAAAGAAATAAAAAATAGTCCAAGAATTAAAGGCTTGAGGGATATATCCCCATAACGAACCATTTATTATCGGTAATTTTATATGCTATCATAACCGCACAAACCATCGTGGGTTTAATTTGTTTGTAATTCTTCTCTGATTCTTCTGCCTGCCTCAAAAGGAGTTAAAGAAGGCAAGGTATCAGAAGATATGGCTACTGTCTTCAACAGCTATAAAACACAAACATTGCAACTTCCAGCACGATGTAAAACAATTCTGGTAAAGCGCACAAGCCTGCCACTCCGACAAGGTCCCCTGTGCCTTATTTTGACTACGAGCTTCTAGTTTAATTGTCGTCGGAGTATCAGGAGTCTGATATGTCACTGTTTACCCAGCGTTTAACCCCTCGCCATGCCCTTGGCAAACTAGCTATTGCTCAAATCGAGCAATTGGCGCTAAGGCCGCAAGACATTATTACTGCAATGGGCTATCAGCCTAACAATGCTATTCAGGCCTGCGACCGACTGCGGCATGTGTTAAGTAGTCCTACCCTCGGTCTTGATAATAGTTACTACGACTTTCGCTTTAGCTCGGTTGAGTTCCTGCGGGTATTATTTGAGGTGCTCAAGATCGATCCTTTGGACCATCAACCTGACCTTGAACAGATACAGTATGAGCTACGAAACCAGAAAAAAGTAACGACTGATACGTTACAAGCCAATAGAGATCTTGAACTTTCATGACGCGCTGAAAAATGGCGAACTAGAAAGAGAAAGGCCAGTAGAATAAGGCAAGTAGAATAAGACAGGATGATTCAATTGCGAATCCAAGCGCATTACCAAAAGTATCATGTCAGCTTGCCATGTCTTGAGGTAATTACTGGTTATGAGTAGGTCGTTGGGCGCAGTAAGGAGCGCGAGGTATCAGAGTTTGAATTGCCTAAAACTCAATCCTCCCCATAAAACTCGCCACCATCAATCCAAATTATTGGGTCTTCGAATAAGTCATTGATGGCCTCCCAAATCTCAACCTCACGGGCGATTCACTGATGACCGCCCGCAAAAGACTGCACCTCCCAGCTGTTTGGCAAGTTGACCAATGTCTTTTGGGCAGTGGCAAGGTTTAAGCACTCATCAGCCACCTCTACCATGACCCGCGTCATCTCGGGATTACTCGTTGGAAATGGTAAGTCCATCTCACCTGCGATAGAGATTCGGTCTGTTAGCACTTCACTTGGATTGATACACGGCGCGATAAGCAGTGCCCGCAGACCGTACTTGTGCGCCAAGTGATTGGCAAACCAACTGCCCAGTGAATGTCCTGCCTACCACACGCGGGTATTCGCGCAGCGTCTCCTCAATCAAATCCTCGTATATACCAAAGATTGCTTTAAAATTCTCCCGATAATTCACTGTCTAGCAAAATTTCGGCTCACGCTCAATACAGGTATATTTACTGGTTTGATGACTTGAATCCAAACCATGAAAGAACAGTAAAAATGTCTTGTTATTTTCGGTAGGTAACATTGTTATTTTTATTCTTATTATGCATTTATTGTTTAATTAGGGGTAATATTGGCAGTGGGCGTAATAGCTAAAGTCTAGGAGACTGATAGTCTGCATTGCGCAACACTTACGAAACATTAAATCAGCTAAGCCAGTTAAACCAGCGACTATCATTTGTGGTCTCTTTCGAGCGCATCGCAACTGTTTGTCAGGTCATTTTTTTAAGTTGAAAGGGCTATTTAGTGTGATAAAAAGTTCGAGGTTAGTAGGGAGGGGATCATGCTAAACATTGACTGAGAATTTATACAGCCTCAGTCATATCGTGACTTTTAACAAGTCAGTTTTTTAGCAAGTCAATTTTTGTCAGGCACTCATTTAATGTGTTGGTATTACCGTAGCTTTACTATCACGGCAGTATGATGAGAATCTTGATTTCATAAGTGAGACAATCAATGAATACATCCAATCAAGGGTTAGCTCGTATTTTAAAGGGATTGCTTCATCTAACCCTTGTCGGTATAGGACTATCGGTAGGATTTTGGCTAGTTCTTAGCTCTAGCATGGGAGCCACTTACTTGCCAGAAGTCTGGACAGGCCAGTTAGATTTTTGGATTAGAATGGCAATGCTAGTTATCGGCGGGATGACTATAGTCGTATCGCTGGCTTATTTATTATCGCCATTAGGCAAAAGGTTATGGCGGTTAGATTGGCTAGAGAGAGAAGCTGATGACAGTAAAACTGATAGCGTAATAAAAATAATGGTTCGGGTAGTAATGGCCGGGGTTATTATTGTCTTAGGTTACGTTTTTGCATTCGCCGCAACGATGGGCCCGGCTATTACAGAAAGCATGGCTGGGGGCGTTGATTGGGGTATCAGAATTAGCCTCATCGGTATAGGGTTCAGTAGTATTATTTTTGCCCTTATTTGGCTGGTTTGGCCGCTGATTCGTTATAGCTGGCGGAAGCTGCGGGCGTTAAAACGCACCTAACTTACGCAGCCTCAGTCATATCTATCATAACTTTTAGTTAATTTATTGTACCAGTGAGCCGTCAACGTAGCCGTTTTAATTGGGATTGACGATAGCAAAGGGCATCATAGTTAAAATAAATTAAGGCGCGCTAGTGGTGTTCGTTTCGGCTAATGGCTTTAGTATCCGCTAATGGCTATGTCCAAGATGACCGACGTTATCCTGACCATGCTCGGACAAGTCACAAACCAGTCCATCGCCGTGCATGCTCGGGCAACTACGACTCTCAACTTGCATAGTGGCGTGGCTAATACCCAACCCTTGCAAGCGTAGCTCAAGCTCATGGATAAGGCTACTTGCGGCATGGATGCTCATATCGCCATCGACGACGACATGGCAGGATAAGGCGTGAAGGCCACTGGTAATGGTCCAAATGTGTAGGTCATGGACTTTAATCACTGCCGTGTGCGCCTCCAAAGTGGTCACTACCTTGTCTAATGACACCTCTTTTGGCGTGCCTTCCATCAAGATATGTACCGATTGCTTGACCACTCGATAACCACTAAATAGTATCAATATCGCGACAATAACCGAGGCTACAGGATCAGCCCACCACCAACCAAACCACATCATAGTGAGGGCAGCAATAATAGCGGCTACCGAGCCTAATAAATCCCCCAACACGTGCAGATAGGCGCTATGCATATTGAGGTTTTTTGAGGTTTTGCTGTCTTTGATTTGTTTTTTAGTAGCGTGATCGTGCTCATCATGGTCGTGGTGTACATGGTCGTGGTGTACATTGTCGTGAGAATAATCACTAGAGTGGCTGTGGCTATGATTGTGATTGTGGCCTAAATGGTCGTGACCAGCATGACTGTGAGCCGCGCCGCCGCGATGTAGCAGCCAAGCTACCAGAATATTTACCAGCATACCGACAGTGGCAATAATCAGCATACCTCTGGTGGCAATATCAGGAGGTGAGTTAATTCTGCCAATGGCTTCATAAATAATCATTAGAGAGATAATAACCAGCGTAGCACCATTAGCGCCAGCGACCAGAATCTCAAAGCGCTTATACCCAAAGGTCTTCTTCTCGGTAGCGGCTTTTTCACCTATTTTGAAGGCTAAAAGTGTAGCACCGAGCGCCGCTGCATCGCTAAGCATGTGACCTGCATCTGAGAGTAACGCTAGGCTATTGGTGAGCCAGCCGCCTAATGCTTCTACCAGCATAAAGCCTGTAATAATTGTAAAGCTAATGAGCAAGATTCTTTGTTGCTTCGCAGTCTCTGGTTTACTCGATTGACTGGCTGACTGGCGGTGCTTATCAGGGTGTGAATGATCGCCATGCTGATGACTGTGCTGCACGCTTGCTTGATTATTATTATGGTTAGGCGAAGAGGATGACATAAGAACCCCTAATTTATAATTATTATTTGTGATGTCGATGGTGTGGTTACCATCCGACTGGGTCAACATCTAAGGTCAGCTTTAGGTATTTCGCTGAAGGTAACTCTAACACTTGTGGCCACCAGTAATTGAGTACTTGATGTAAATGAGAGCGCTCTTTACTCAATAGTAGCAGCTGCGAATGAAAGCGGCTATTTTTCTTTTTCATCGGTGCATCAATAGGACCAAGGATTGCTAATTGATTGGGCTTGGGCAGGATTGCGGTAGCGTCTTTTAAGGCTTGGGTAGTGCGCTCTAGTGTCTTACCCTCACAGCGAATGAGTGCAGCGTAGGTAAACGGCGGCAGCCCCATTACTCTGCGCTCATTTAATAGCTCAAGCGCGAACTCATGATAGCCATCGCGAACCAGCTTAAGCAGTAGTGGATTATCTGGTTGTAGCGTCTGGATAAGGACTTTACCGGCTTTATCGCCGCGGCCAGCACGGCCAGCGACTTGGATCATAAGTTGGGCTGTGTGCTCAGGAGAGCGAAAGTCGGGCGATAAGAATCCGCGGTCTGCGTTAGGTAGGCAGACTAGCGTCACTTTTGGAAAATGATGGCCTTTGGCGACCATTTGCGTACCGACCAATATCGCTGGGTTGCCAGAATTTATGCGCTGATAGATGGTCTCCCAGCTGTCTTTACACCGCGTAGTATCACGGTCGATCTGAATAATGGGATAGGTAGTCTTACTGGTTTGTGGGTTAGAAAATAGCGCATGCAGGCTTTCGGTAAGCCGCGTTGTGCCCATGCCAACGGCATCGAGGTTGACGCTACCACAATCAGGGCAGGCGGTAGGAATAGCCGCTTGCCAATCACAGTGATGACATTTTAGATAACTGGGCTGCCGACTGTTCAGCTGACTGTGGTGAATGGTCAGGTGCGCCTCACAGCGTGGACAATCTGCCTGCCAACCACAAGCCGCGCACAATAAGACGGGCGCATAACCACGACGATTCAAAAATACTAAGACTTGCTCGCCTGCCTCTAACGTCTGGCGAATCGCGTCGATAGTATCATCAGTAAGCCCTGTATTCTGTGGGTTCTTAATATTTGCTATCAGTGGCTTTTGCTGGGGGCTGTCTACTGGCTGCTCACTAAATTGGGTGGGTTTATCTCTAGCATCAACCAGATATAGGGCAGCAGCAGTAGCGTGTCCGGCGCGCTCAGTTAATCTAAGCTCGGTCAGTTTGCCATCTGCTACCAGTTTAAATTGCTCAAGTGCAGGAGTGGCTGTACCGAGTACCACTGGGATATTGGCTTGGTAACCCCGATATAGAGCGACGTCGGCTGCATGATAGCGAAGGGTATCTTGCTGCTTATAAGATAAGTCATGAGCCTCGTCGACGATGATAAGGCCGAGATTAGCAAAAGGATAAAGAATAGAGGAGCGAGTACCGATAATGATTTGTGCATGACCTTGCCGACAGTCTTGCCACCCTTGCATCCGCTGAGTATTGTTCAGCCCTGAATGTAGTAACAAAATCTGTGCCGCAAAGCGCCGAGCGAATCGAGCTTTGGTCTGCGGAGTTAAGCCAATCTCAGGAACGAGGACGAGGACTTGTTTGCCAGCCTCCAATACAGGCTGCATCGCTTGCAGATAGACCTCAGTCTTGCCACTACCAGTGACGCCGTTAAGCAAAAATCCTTGATATTTTGCTTGCTCGAATGACTGCACAATAGCCTCGACGGCGACGCTTTGCTGCTCATTTAAGTCTAATGGCAGCTTGGCGAGTGTTGGTAGGGCAGGGGGCGACTTGGGCTCAAGGTAATGCTCCACCAGTCCCTTTTCCTCAAGCTTATTAAGAAAGGGTCGCTCCATACCCTCTAAAAGCAATACATCTTCACTAGCGCCATGACTGCCATGCAATTTGAGCATTTCAAACTGCTGTTTTTGTTTTTTGGCTTGGGCAGGTAGGTCAGCATCACTGGCATTAGGCAGGATACGCCAATGGGTAATAAGCAGGTCTAGTGGCTTGCCTTGGCGGATTAAGCTTGGCAGCATGACAGACAGCACATCACCAAAAGGATAATGATAATAGCTCGCTAACCAGCGAGCTAGACTGAGCATATCAGTATCAATGAGCGCTTCATCGTCTAAAACGCGCTTGATAGGCTTAAGCTTACTAGTCGGAATAGTACTATCAGCCTTATTAACATGTGCGACGACGATACCAATGAGAGTTTGCCGACCAAAGGAGACCTCTACGCGCGCGCCGATAACAGGCAGCTGCTGTACTTGTAGTAACTCGGGCTTACTATTGGCAAACAAGTCATTGCTAACGTGGTCATTCGCTAGGCTGGCATCTGGGATGGGCTTTTGGCTATTGCCACTGTTTTGGGATTTCAGCGTCGCTGCCTGCAGCTCAGGGACAAGATAGTCAAATACCCGGTAAAGCGGGACAGGCAAGGCGACACTTACAAGCATAATCATGAATCCAACAAAACAGTGTAATAGCCAAGATAATCTAGCCAGCTATCGTGTAGCTACATCACTATAGACTGACCAGCTGCACGATATGGCTAAAAAATAATAAGATTAGTCTTCAATGAATAAGATCGTCTCAATCTCTACCACAGCATCTTTAGGGAGAGCAGCAACTTGAACAGCAGAGCGGGCAGGGTATGGCTTGGGGAGTCGGGCGACAAACAGCTCATTTAGAGCGGCAAAGTCGTTTAAATCAGTCAGGAACACGTTGAATTTCACCACATCAGCCAGCGTACCACCTGCAGCTTTAACCACAGCTTCAATATTGTCCATGACCTGCACGGCCTGAGCGGCAAAGCCTTCTCTCATCACCATAGTTTTAGGGTCAAGACCAATCTGACCGGACATGTAGACCGTACTACCAGCGTCGGTAGAGACTTTTACAGCCTGTGAATAAGTGCCTACAGCGGCTGGAGCATTGTCGGTATGGATAATTTGGCGTGGCATACATGAGATCCTATATAAGTGTCAATAAAGTATATGAGCAAGGTTAAAAACTTAACTATGCCCATATGAGAAGAAAAAGTATAGTGTAGCAGAATCTTGTCTGATTCATAGTGGCTACAGTTGAGTTTAGCGTTGAGTTTGGATGCCGTTAAGGGAAGTTTAGGTTGTAGCAAGACTGGGGAGGGCTACAGTATCTAAAAGTTAGAGTATTTAAATAGGATGTCTAAAAGTTCTGATAGCTCAACCGCTTGGATAAAACAGCCATTCTTAGTCATAACAAGGTTCTTGAACCCTCATTGCAGTGGCTATCCTCATTGGTAAAGTGCGAATGAGACCATGCTACTTGAGTGCTGCTTAATAGCAATGTTTAGTAGCACTCATGGCCGCGCAACAGTCGAATTGGCGCTTGACGATAATAGCAAAAGGCCAGATTAGCTACCTAGCTTATAGTTGATATAGGCGTCTGATATTAGGAAAGTCAAGCAAGGCGCGTAGGGTGGTGATAGCCTGAGCCAGATGCTTACGGCTCAAGACCAGTAGATGAATATCAGTATCACTGGCGCGAACATCGATCTTTTCGATGCCGATATCCAGCTCACGTAAGTGGTAGATAACTTCGCTGACTTGCTCATCAGTGAGCACGGTGGAGAGCTTTAGGTAGGCAAGATAATAAGTTTTGTCGCCGGGAGCATTGTCTGAATCGTCTTGATCACGCCAGCTGAGCTGAATAATCTGATAAGGGTGGTCTTTCCGAATGGCGTCAAGGGAGAAGCACTTGTGGCGATGGACGACCAAACCATGGCGCGACTGATGCCCGAGGATGGGGTCGCCGTATATGGGGTGGCAGCAGTTGGCCAGCGCCAGCTCAACTCCTGCGGCAGTAGCGACTTCATGTTGTGATTGCCGCTTACCAATGGCTTCGTCTTCAGCTTGCTTGTCAGCGACTGCTTCGCTAAAGAGCCTTGAGACTACCAGCTGCGGCAGGAGCTTTCCTTGGCTAATTTGCTCAAAAAGCTCAGCTTTTGAGCTGATACCACGCCAAGCAAATAAATTGTCCCAATCAGCTTCGTTAAGGTCTTTAAGCCCTTTTTGATAGGTGCTTAGGGCGCGATCAAGCGCTTGTTCACCGTGGTGTTGCTTTTCTACTGCAGACAAATCCTTGAACCAGCGTAGCACCTGTTCGCGAGCTTTGTTGGTGACAATAAATCCTAGCCACTCTGCTTTAGGTGCTGACTCGCTATCGATTTCGATTTGAACTTTTTGACCATCTTGTAGGACCGTGCCTAGCTTGGCTGGCGCATCATCAATAAGTGCGCCCACGGCGATATTACCGACAAACGGACCTACCGCATAGGCAAAGTCTAGCGCTGTGGCACCGCGCGGCAGCTCGTAAGCTCGGCCTTGCGGACTGTAGCAGAGGATTTTGCTTGAGTGTAGGTAGTTCATCAAGGCATCAATAGTAGCTACTGCCGACTGAAAGTCGATGTCAGCCTCGTATTCTGAGCCGCTGATACTATCGCTGACCAAATCTTTTAAATTACGCAGTGAGGCTTGAATGACAGCCTGACTGGCTTCAGAAGCTGAATTAGCACCGATAGCACCGAGCTTGGCGGCTTTTTGCATCTGCTTGGTCATGATAGTGACTTTGATGGTGTCATTGACCCGCTCATAGGTAAGGGTCAGCGACTGATTACCGCCTGGTAAAGGTCTGCGAATATTGTCTTGAATGTTGGCATCACTGATTTTGTACTTGGTGATGAGATAGTAGGCAAGCTTGTCGCAAGCTTCGACACTGTTTAACACAATCTCGAACGCATAATGCCGCAGTAAATCGCTTAACTCACCACGGTTTCGGAAAAATCGTCGATACATGGCCACGCGGTTATCCAGTACCTTGACATGACCATGTAGCCCAAGATTATCAAGTACATAGGTCAAGTAATGATGGATTCCCTCTTTGGTAAAGTTGCGACCGAGACCATGCTGCAAGATCTTGTCAGACAGCTTGGTATACATGACGTGATCAAGATTACGATAACACAGCACTTCGATATAGTCGGCAATATCGTTGAGACCCATAAGCCGGGCAAACGGAATATAAAAGTCAAGCGTCTCCCGCGCCGTAGCGCGCTGCTTTTCTGGCCTAACCGCATCTAGCGTTGACATGTTGTGTAGTCGGTCAGCAAGCTTGATAATCAGGACGCGGGGGTCATCAAGGGTGGCGGTCAGTATCTTATGAAAGGTTGCGGCTTTATTTTGTAGCTTGTCATGTTTGGAGGACTTAAGCTTCGTTACCCCATCGACCAGTCGAGCGACCGTATCACCGTATCGCTCAGTAATCTGCTCGTGTGTCACTTCCGTATCTTCAACGGTGTCATGCAAGATAGCAGCGATAATAGTGTCGCGATCTAAGCGAAATCCAGCTAAGATCTCTGCGACCGCTATTGGGTGGGTGATATAAGGCTCGCCTGATTTTCTCTTGTCTTTGATATGAGCCACATCACCAAAGTGGCAGGCATCTAGGATATCAGCGCGCTCGTCTGCTGTGAGATAGCCCACAGCGCGCATCAGGTTGTATTGGGCATCATCTACCAAATGATGGCTGAGTTTGGGTAGGGTTTGGCTCATGGTAGAGGGTTCCTGATTTACGCTTGATGAATATCTAACAGTAGTGAGAGTCTAACGACAACCATCCCATTTTATATTTTTTACTTTACGCTATAAGCACTAACCCAAAAAGTGAGCTGAGCGCTGTGCTATTGACTGACGAATTAGATAAGTCGCCCCCAAAGGGATAGAATAATAACAATTGTCAAGTCTTAGAAGCGAAAAATTATACCGATAAAAAAAGCCGCTGTTACCAGTGACCAAGAGGGAGCGAGACGTAAGCGACTAAATTCAATCCTAAGTTCTAATTAAGCTTAATTAGGCTTAAATGTCAACATATAATGCGCAAAAACATATGAGATATCGTCACTTAATAAAAGTAATCTTAGTAAGAAAAATAGCACGTAAAAAAAACCACAGCAATAGACTGTGGTTGATATTTTTAAACATTCATCATTAGGATTATATATAAATGCGAATCTAATGCCTCAGATTTTGCTTATTTTGATTCATCCTAATCGTTGTATGGACTTTTTGTGGTCCATAGTTAGAGCTACAGTAGATATTAAAAGGCGCAGCTTGACGATTAAAAGCCGTGATTGCCAGATAGAGCAAGATCTAAAGAGCTGGTGGCAAAGTTATGCTCAGGCTGTGTCAGGATGTCGCGAGTGATTTTGCCAGCCGCTATTTCACGTAGCGCTAGTACCGTGGGCTTATCATTGTCGACAGTGACCATTGGCTCTGAGATACCTTTAGCGAGTTGGCGCGCACGCTTACTGGCCACCAAAATGAGTTCAAATCGGTTGTCAACGTTGTCTAAACAATCTTCAATAGTTACGCGTGCCATGTCTACCTCGGTGTCTGTATTCTGTGGGAAAAACTCTATGAGAAAAGGACTAATAAATACTTATTTGACAAAGTATTACTAGTGAATGAAGAATTGATAACCCAACATTATAACAAAAATTCATCAGCAGCACAGCAAAATCGCTTTAGACCGCTGTATATTAGTCTATACCAATAACTATAATGATGAGCTAGCAATGTCTCAGACAAGGTCACATGAAGCTCAATAATGCTAGCCAACCTTGCCGCTGCCGCTTCAAAGTCCGGGTGGCTATTTAGAGTAACTCTCATCAGCCATTAGTGCCTCAATGGTACTCTGATAGCGCTGCTGCTGCCGATCAAGGGTCTGACGTTTGGCGACAATAATCGCCTTGAGCTCATAAAGTGCTGATTCAAAATGATCATTAATAACGACGTAATCAAAATTGACATATTGACGCATCTCATCGACAGCACCCGCTAAACGCGTATTGATGACTTCAAGCGTATCTTGACCACGTCCCGCTAAGCGCTGACGCAACGTCGCCAGGCTTGGTGGTAAGATGAATATCATAGTGACATCGTCAAAAAGCTTTTTGACTTGCAGCGCACCTTGCCAGTCGATCTCTAAAATGACATCGACACCCGCTTCAAGCTGCGCGGTGACACTGGCGTGCGAGGTACCATAATAGTTGCCAAATACTTCGGCATGCTCTAAAAACTGCCCAGCTTTTATCCCCGCTACGAATGACTCAGTATCGGTAAAGTGATAATGGATACCATCGGTCTCACCCGGCCGTGGATCACGGGTTGTGTGCGAGATGCTAACCGCTAAATCATTGGTGGTCGCCAGCAGCTGCTTTACAAGGGAGGTTTTTCCAGTACCAGAAGCGGCGGTAATGATAAAAAGGGAGCCTGTCATAGGATGTGTCTCTTTGCTGAGTGATCGTCGTTTAAAAGTATGGTTAGCTGTCAAACTGCTATAGGGCAACAGGGTAGTGCCGATTTAATACTTATAATGTCAAAAAAGCTACAGTTTTGCGTAACTTTTAGGCCAGACATTATATTACAAGGGCGTTTTTATTATGAAGTTTTTGTCTAAAGCGCGAAGTCTAAAAGCTCGGCGATGGTCTTAGGAAGACGGGCCGCAGCTTGGTAGGGTACACTCTTTATAGCTTCTAATACGATGACCGTTTACTTCATTGATTAACCATAAATTGCTGCTGACAGATAGATGATGAATTGGTTATGAAATCATTATTTCATTCAAGAAATAGCCCTGAGATATGCTAAAGTATAGGCAAATTATCTTATAAAATTGGTATCAATGGAGGCCAAAGCCTATGCTAGGCCGCACTCATTGAGGGCATAGCCGAAACATTGAGCTATTAATCTATTAACAGCTTGTGCATCACTATGTTGACTTGCCGCTCAATTGTTTGTTGATGATGTACTGAAGCGCCCTCATACATTGACTATCAGAATTATCCATTGCTAAGGTCTATTATGCAAATTTATCTTGCCAACCCTCGTGGCTTTTGCGCTGGCGTTGATCGAGCCATTGCTATTGTCAATGAGGCTTTAGCCCGCTTTGAGCCACCCATTTATGTGCGTCATGAAGTCGTCCACAATAAATTTGTGGTGTCTGACTTGGCCAATCGTGGCGCGGTCTTCGTCGAAGAGCTTGATGAAGTGCCCGATGGTGCTATTGTTATTTTCTCCGCGCATGGGGTGTCAAAAGCGGTCGAAGAAGAGGCCGAGCGCCGTGACCTTACCGTATTTGACGCCACCTGCCCGCTAGTGACCAAGGTACATATTGAAGTATCGAAATTTGCTCGAGAAGGCATGGATGCAGTGCTCATCGGTCATGCAGGCCATCCGGAAGTTGAAGGAACTATGGGACGCTTCAATCGTCAGCATGGTGGGCGAATCCACTTAGTAGAAGATGAGGCAGATGTCGCCAAACTTGAAGTACGCAATCCCAGTAAGCTGGCCTTTGTGACACAAACGACCCTGTCTATGGACGATACAGCGGTGGTTATTGATGCTCTAAGGAGCAAATTTCCCGAGATTCAAGGACCGCGTAAAGATGATATTTGCTATGCCACGCAGAACCGGCAGGATGCGGTCAAAGACTTAGCCAGCCGCTGCGAGGTGGTGCTGGTCGTCGGCTCGCCTAATTCATCAAACTCTAATCGTCTGCGTGAACTGGCAGAGAGAATGGCCTGCCGGGCGTATCTAATCGATAATGCAGGCGAGATGGATCAAGCTTGGTTTGACGGTGTCAAAAGCGTCGGCGTCACGGCTGGTGCTTCTGCGCCTGAGGTACTTATTCAAGACGTGCTTAGTCAAATCCAAGCTTGGGGCGGTCAGCTACCCAATGAGCTTGATGGTATCGAGGAAAACGTAACTTTTAGCTTGCCTAAAGCTCTGAGAATCCCTGTCGAGCAAGTTAGCTCTTAATCGCTTAGTATTGCTCGTCTTAGCCATGTTTTTGAATATTTAGTCAATGGTGCCACTAGGCTAGTAGCGTTTTTTAATGATCAATCGCTTTATTTTTATAGTCGTCTAATAGTTCGTAGCGGCATATAAAAATTATTAAAGACAAAATGCAGCTTGAAAATTGAGTGCTTAGCCCCTATTAGTGGAACTAAGGCTGTAATGATTACAGTCCATTCAATCGAATATTAATAATGGTTAAGAGGATATTATGAGCGACAATAATCAAGCTAAGGCGCAATCTGATCAGCAACCGCAGCAGCACGTCTTTGAGGCTGAAGTGGCGCAGCTTTTGCACCTAGTGACCCATTCATTATATTCTAACGCTGATATCTTTGTTCGTGAGCTAGTGTCTAATGCTTCTGACGCTTGCGATAAGCTACGTTTTGAGGCGACTGGTGATGACAGCCTCTATGAAAACGACGGTGAGCTGCGTATTCGCATTGATGTGGATGAAGCCGCTAAGACCGTCAGCTTCATCGACAACGGTATTGGTATGAATGAAGCAGACGCCATTGAAAATCTAGGTACGATTGCTAAGTCAGGAACTAAGGCTTTCTTAGAAAAGCTCTCTGACTCACAAAAACAAGATGGCAATCTTATTGGTCAGTTCGGCGTGGGCTTTTATTCAGGTTTTATCGTGGCGGATAAGATCACGGTTGAATCGCGTAAAGCTGGTGATCCTGCTGATCAAGGCGTTCGCTGGGTGTCTGATGGTACGGGTAAGTTTACCACCGAGACCATTAGTAAGGCAGAGCGTGGTACGAGTATCACCCTTCATCTAAAAGAAGAGTACACTGAGGGCGAAGACAACTACCTTGATCGTAGTAAGATAAAACGCCTCGTGAATAAGTACTCTGACCATATCAGCTTGCCGATCCAGATGCGAAAAGAAGTCTGGCAAGAAGATGTCAAGGATGAAGACAGTGACGACAATAGCGCCCCTGCTGGTGAGATGGTGCTGACGGATGAGTGGGAGACGATCAACAAAGCTAGCGCTTTATGGACCCGCTCAAGCTCTGAGATTGATGATGATGAATACGTCGACTTCTATAAGAACATCACTTATGACTTCGATGAGCCACTAGCGTGGACCCATAACCGCGTTGAAGGCCGCGTTCAGTATACCCAGCTGTTGTACATTCCTAAAAAAGCCCCATTTGACCTCTATGCTCGTGAGCAGCAGCATGGCCTTAAGCTGTATGTGAAGCGTGTGTTTATCATGGATGACGCAGAGCAGCTGTTACCCATGTATCTGCGTTTTGTAAAAGGGGTAATTGACTCTGCTGATCTACCACTCAACGTCAGCCGTGAGCTATTACAAGAATCGCGCGATGTTAAATCTATCCGTGATGGTAACGCGCGTCGTGTCTTGACTTTGCTAGCTAGCCTAGCCAATAGCGAAGATAGCGACAAGCAAGAGAAGTTCAAGCAATTCTACACTGAGTTTGGCGATGTGATCAAAGAAGGCTTGGGCGAAGACATGGGTAATCAAGAGCGTATCGCTAAGCTGCTGCGCTATGCGACCAGCACGCATGATGGTCTTGAGACCAGCTTTGCCGATTATAAAGAGCGTATGAAAGATGGTCAGAAAGCCATCTATTATCTGACTGCTGATAGCCTTGCTGCTGCCAAAAACAGCCCACAACTTGAGCTGTTTAAGAAAAAAGGTATTGAGGTTATCCTCATGACCAGCCGCGTCGATGAGTGGGCAATGAACTTCTTAACGGAATTTGACGGTACACCATTACAGAACATCGCCAAAGGTGCGGTAGATCTAGGTGACCTGCAAGACGAAGAAGAAAAGGCAGAGGCTGAAAAAGCGCAAGAGAGCTTAAAGCCAGTAGTAGATAAGCTGAAGACGGTATTAGGTGATCGCGCTAAAGACGTTAAAGTCTCTAATCGTCTCGTCGATAGCCCAGCGTGTTTGGTCGTCGGCGATGGTGAATTAACGCCGCAAATGGTACAGATGCTCAAGCAGATGGGCCAAGAGGTCCCTGATATCAAGCCAACGCTTGAAGTTAACCCTAACCATCCGCTAATTCAGAAGCTAGAGGGTAGTGGGCAGTTTGATGATCTGGCGCAAGTGATCTTTGATCAAGCACTTCTGGCCGATGGTGGTCAGCTTGAGGACCCAGCAGCCTATCTAAAACGCGTCAACGAGCTGCTACTTAAATAAGCCCCCTAGCACTCACTCATATATGAGTTTATCGGCTAGCTATAATAAAAAAGGATACCCTTGGGTGTCCTTTTTTATGGCTTAGTATTTGATGGCTTAATTTGATGGCCGAAGGAGCGCTCGAAGGCGGTCTTATATTTATTTTAGACAGTTTTTATTTTAGACCATCTTCATTATAGCTGCCGTACCTTTTATAATACGACTTTAACCCTTGTGTTGGTCTCGTTACAATTCCGTGTTACTCAGTACGGGTGCAATCTATTACAATATCAGCTCTCATTTAGCAGATATATCATTTAGATATCAGTCATGGCATTATGCTTATTGATCTGTCTTATTGATGACCGATAGAGGCTCTATTCTTTGTCACTTGCGTCGTTAAAAACCATCTCACTCCAGCGATTTTCGCTCAATTTCGCCGCCAATATTTTCGCCGCTCTATGGATGTTAGCGGGGTCTACCCGTGCCTTTGGCTGGGTCAAGCCGACATTCTTGCAATTTTTATTATTTGCTATATTAGCGCTGGCTAGCAATGTCTTGTTTTCTTGGCTTGCTGCCGAAAGTGGCAGTGTGTTTAATAGTCAGGGGCTGATTAGCTATTTAATCTGGCCGACTATTATCGTCCTAGCGGGCATTATCTTGGCTCGTCGTTCTGGCAACTATGCGCTAGTTTTTGTTCCAGCTGTGCTATGGTTAAGTGCTGATACCATGCTAGCCCTGCTGCAAAGTATCGTGCAGTTTTTAGGTAGTCGAGGTTGGTTACCAGAGTGGAGCTATTCATTATTACCAGGATTATTTCTACTGCTGTTTTTATGGCAGACCGTATCGTTATTGTGGATTTTTTCTAGACGCTTACGCACGCCTTGGTGGGAGCGGGTATTGGTACTAATAGGGGCGGCGGCATTATTGACCATTTGGCAAAAAAACGTCGCTGATCAGCCTATATTTAAGCTCATTCCTGTGCAGCCAGTACTTGAAGAGACGGCGCTATACCGTCAGCCGCTATTGCTCAAAGACGCCTTAAAGGCGGTAGAACCTAATATCCCAGGCAAGACCGATTGGTACTTTTTGGGGGTAGCAGGCTATGCGGATCAAGATGTTTTTCGCTCTGAGATTAACCAAGTTCGCCAACTGTTTGACGTTCGTTTTGGTACCAGTGGCCGCTCGATGGTGCTGATCAATAATAAATATAGTTGGTCAGATGAGCCAATCGCTACTAAGACGAGTATCTATCAAGCGCTCAGGCGTATTGGTCAGCAGATGAATGCGGATGAAGACGTGCTGTTTTTGACGCTATCTTCGCATGGTGACCGTGATATTCTAGTGTTAGAGAACCAACCTATCGATATGGATAATTTAGATCCGACATGGCTTCGAGAGACGCTAGATAAGGTAGGGATTCGTTGGCGCGTTATCGTGGTGTCAGCGTGTTATTCAGGGTCGTTTATTGATGAGTTGGCCTCGCCGACCACCGTGATTATTACCGCCGCCAGTAGCGATAAGATGTCTTTTGGCTGTACCAATTCAGCAGAGATGACTTATTTTGGTGAAGCCTTCTTTGCTGAGAGCCTGCGCGATAATACTAGCTTTGCCGCTGCCTTCAAAGCGGCAAGCGCGCGAGTTCATGAGCGTGAGAGTATGATGGGCTTTGAGCCATCTGAGCCGCAGATGGTGGTGGGTAAGCTGATGCAGACTGCATTGCCGGCCTTCGAGCAGGCGTTATTTATTCAAGGTCAAGCTCCGAGCGAGCAAAACTTGCAGCCACTGTCACAAAGCCAGCCTTTAACGCTCTCAACCGACGACGCTCCGGTATTAGTGATTCAAAAGCCTTAACTGGGCTAATTAGCTTAGACACTGGTAGATTTGTGCTACTAATGCCGATGCCTTGTATGATATTTAAATCTATTCAATAGCTTTTATCTAATATTTATTGTCCAATACATTTAAATCTAACATCCAGTCACCTAATATTCACTAATCTCATTATCAGTAAAATATAAATTCACTTTAATAATAAGGATATCTTATGAAAACTACTGCTGCTATTGCTTGGGAAGCCAACAAGCCTTTTAGCCTTCATGAAGTAGATTTAGAAGGTCCAAAAGATAACGAAGTACTTATTGAGCTAAAAGCGACCGGAATTTGTCACACCGACTATTACACTTGGTCGGGCATGGACCCTGAAGGATTGTTTCCAGCTATATTGGGTCATGAAGGGGCTGGGGTCGTCGTTGAAGTCGGTAAAGATGTCAAAAGTCTCAAAGTTGGCGATCACGTCATTCCCCTCTACACGCCTGAGTGCCGTGAGTGTAAATTCTGTCTACATCCAGCGACCAACTTATGCCAAGCGATTCGTGAGACCCAAGGTAAAGGCGTCATGCCCGATGGTACTTCACGCTTTAGTCTAGATGGTGAGCCAATTTACCATTATATGGGGACTTCTACGTTTGCTCGTCATACGGTATTGCCAGAGATTGCAGTGGCCAAAATTCGCGAAGACGCGCCGTTTGATAAGGTGTGCTATATTGGCTGCGGCGTGACTACAGGCGTTGGGGCTGTCGTTTATACCGCACAAATGGAAGCTGGTGCTACAGTCGCGGTGTTCGGTTTAGGTGGTATTGGTCTAAACGTCATTCAAGGCGCTAAAATGGTCGGTGCTAGCCGAATTATTGGTGTTGATCTAGACCCTAGCCGCGAAGCTTGGGGTCGCCGCTTTGGTATGACTGACTTTGTTAATGCTAGCGAAGTGGAGAATGTGGTCGATCATATCGTTCAGATGACGGATGGCGGCGTGGATTATTCTTTTGAGTGTATCGGTAATGTCGAGGTTATGCGTCAAGCCTTAGAATGTGCTCATAAAGGCTGGGGCCGTAGTATCATCATAGGGGTCGCTGGTGCGGGCGAAGAGATTAGCACCCGTCCATTTCAGCTAGTGACGGGCCGCAACTGGGAAGGCTCAGCCTTTGGCGGTGCACGCGGTCGCACTGATGTACCTACCATCGTAGATTGGTATATGGAAGGTAAGATTGATGTAGACTCGCTTATCACCCATACACTACGTCATGATGAGATTAATAAAGGCTTTGAGCTACTTAAAGATCCTGACTGTATCCGTAGTGTGATCAAATACTAAGTGATATTAAGCTTAAGACGCGGGCTACTGCGAAAGACTTAGCCCGTGTTCCCTCATTCATAGTCATTAATAAACGTTAATAAAAGGACTACTATGACGACGCTAACTCTACAAAGTGACAATCGCTGTTTTGATGGTCAGCAGCGCTACTACTCACATGATTCTAAAATGACCAACACTGAGATGACCTTTAGCATTTATCTACCTGATAAGGCACTAGCGGGCGATTACTGTCCCGCTATCTTATATTTATCTGGACTGACCTGTAGTCCTGATAATGTTACGCAAAAAGCCCATTTTCAGCAGCTATGCAGTGAGCTTGGCATCATCTTTATTGCCCCCGATACCTCACCAAAAGGTGATGATGTGCCTGATGATGAGCGCATGTATGTGGGTCAAGCAGCCAGCTACTATGTCGATGCTA
Organism: Psychrobacter pygoscelis; assembly: GCF_004335015.1. GTDB lineage: Bacteria > Pseudomonadota > Gammaproteobacteria > Pseudomonadales > Moraxellaceae > Psychrobacter > Psychrobacter pygoscelis. The sequence goes on along the minus strand of NZ_RQRU01000001.1, from coordinate 823,404 downwards.
AGCTTGAGCCATGGGCCAAGCAATACAATATGCAGAGCTATATTGTTGATGAATTTTACGATCTGATCCGTAATCAATTTCCAGTCAGTAGTATCGGTATAATGGGGCACTCAATGGGCGGTCATGGAGCGCTTATGTTAGGCTTTACCTTCCCGAGTAAGTTTGTCAGTGTCTCGGCTATTGCTCCTGTTTGTACTGCTAGTGAATCTGAGTGGGGTAAGGCGGCTTATAAAGCCTACTTTGGCGAAGATCAAAGCCTTTGGGCGCAGTATGATGCTACTACGGCTATTAAAAAGGCCGGTAAAAAATATCCCCTAATTTTAGTTGATCAAGGCGGCGCCGATGAGCATTACGCTGCTGGTAACTTAAATCCAGAGCAGTTAAGAGAAGTTTGTGCTGATGTGGGTCAGCCGTTGACCTTACGCTATCATGCTGGCTTTGATCACAGTTACTACTTTATCCAGACGGTCATCTCAGAGCATATTTTGCATCATGATAAAGCCGCTTTGATCCACGGTTAATACAGTTGGTTGTTTATTACTTTTATTCTACTGTCATCTGTTTATACCCTATAATAGTTGGCAGTCCATTAATCTTCAAAAGAGAACAGAGTTATGCCGATAGCTGAGCACGCTACGAGTACGTCTAATGCGGCACTATCCGCCCAAAACAGCGGGTATCTGATCGCCCCTTCTATCTTATCTGCTGACTTTGCCCGATTGGGTGACGAGGTGGCTGCGGTGCTGAAGGCAGGTGCAGATGTGGTACATTTTGATGTCATGGACAATCATTATGTGCCTAACCTAACTTTTGGTAGTATGATCTGCAAGGCACTGCGTGATTTTGGTATTGATGCACCGATTGATGTCCACCTTATGGTGTCTCCAGTGGATGGTATGATTGAGCAGTTTTTGGAAGCTGGGGCGAGTATTATTACCTTTCATCCTGAGGCGACGCATCATATTGACCGCTCATTACAGCTTATCAAAGACGGCGGCGCTGAGTGCGGTTTAGTCCTTAACCCTGCCACACCGCTGCATTATTTAGATTGTGTAATGGATAAGGTCGATCAGATATTACTCATGAGCGTCAATCCAGGCTTCGGTGGTCAGTCCTTTATTGAGGGCACGCTGGACAAGATCCGTGAGGTTCGTCAGCGTATTGATGCCAGTGGTCGCAATATTCGCTTAGAGGTCGATGGGGGTATCAAGGCTAACAACATTCGCGCGGTGGCAGAAGCGGGCGCGGATATGTTTGTCGCGGGTTCTGCGATATTTAATCAGTCAGATTACCAGAGCGCTATTGATGCCATGCGTCGTGAGTTAGCACTGGTTGGTAGTCAGCAAGTATAGCTTTAGACAGTACTTCTGCCTTCTCATCCAGACCATATGAATTAACTTTATGCAAAAGTAGGAACTTTATGACCTCCAGGCCTAACCAGTCCAGACCAGAGTATCGTAGTGCGCAACAAAGCCCTGTCTCTGCTCAAGCGAATTCTGTGGTGTCAGAGCCAGTTTCTAGAGATAAGGGCAGTTTAGTGCCAATGGGGATTACCATTGGCTTAGCCTTGTTTGCGTTAGTACTTAGCCTAGCAGGGTATGGGGTTAGATTGGCGCTTGGTGAGGATAGCGCTGTAGTGCTTAAGCATGCGGCGGTATTGGTTCCTGCCTTCGTTATTGGCATACCGCTACTATTTTGGCTAGGCTCGTTACTAATGAATAAACTAACAGGGTCAAATGTCCAGCGCCGTAACGCATGGACGCTAGGCTGGTTAACCGCTTGTGTCGCCATGCTATGGCTGATGGGTACTAACAGTTAGCTGTGAAGATAATTAACGTGGCTATTTTATTAAGCTGGCTCTTTTAAACCTTTACTTAGCTGCTTTATACTGTATTCATGTATTTCTTATAAAAGTATCTCTGATACTGATTCAACTAATGGAGAACGTCTGTGTCACTATTTTCGTCCGACTCTCCTTATGACCCATTTCCTAAAGATATTCCGCGAGGTCTGGTCATCGCTTTAATCGTTGCCTGTCTACTTATGGGATTGGCATCTTTACGTCATGGTACAGACTTACAAGGGTGGCTTAATGTCATCGAAAATTGGTTATTGATGCTGGTGGTTTTTCCTACCGCTACCGCTGTCGTAGCGCTGCCCTTTAAATATCGCGACCCCACCTTTGAGCTAAAACTGGCTTATTATTTAGGAATGTTTGTCGCATTGTTATTTACCTTAGCCAAACTACGCTATTGGCGTTGAGATACTGGTTAATAAATACTTACCAAGTGGATGCAAATACTATCAAGCGGACAATCAGACTTGAAATTTATACCCAAAGCGTCCATTGTAAGAGGGTAATAAATTCACTTTTGCCGCAGCTGTGTAGCGCTTTTATAGCTTGCATTAGTATAAGCAAAAGCTACCGAGGATAAGATTATGCCTTTTAAGAGCGACGAGATTTATAGCGAGCATGATCTAGACAGTGAGTCTAGAGACAAGTTCAATAGTTTTGCTAAAGAAACCATGCTAGAGCTGGTTGAAGCGGATGATGGTCGTCTAATGCTGCGTGATATGGAAGGCGAACACGATGCGTTAGTAACCATCGCCTTCTCCGATAAGATTAAAGATATCTTAGGTAGTGACACGCAAGTGATTGGCCAACACATGATTCATGCGGCTATTCAAATTATTATGCAAAAGCAAATCAGCCAATGGCATGCTAATGTCTATGATGAAGAGCCTACGCATTACAGCTAATGATCAGTTTTATTTGATTATCGAGGCTATTGTGCTCAGTGCTGCCTCTTTAGATTAGCTAAGATAATTTTTGACATAAAAAAAGGTCTATCATTACGATAGACCTTTTTTATTTACCACGCTATTAATAATAAGATTACAAATAGCGCGTCAGTTAGAATAACTTATTTAATTTTAGCTTCTTTAAAAACAACGTGCTGACGGACTTTAGGATCAAACTTTTTGATTTCCATTTTGCCGGGCATAGTACGTTTGTTTTTAGTCGTGGTATAAAAATACCCAGTACCTGCAGTAGATACTAATTTAATTTTATCTCTCATGACGTCTGTCCTTCAAAAGATGGGGTGGGTGGGCAAAGTCTTAAGGATTAAACCTTTTGACCTTCTGCGCGCATATCAGCTAAGACTTTATCAATACCTAGCTTATCAATGATACGCATACCTTTAGTAGACACACGTAGGCGAATAAAGCGGTTTTCTGACTCTACCCAAAAACGATGGTGATGAAGGTTGGGTTGAAAGCGACGACGGGTTTTGTTGTTTGCGTGCGAAACATTATTACCCACCATAGGGCGCTTTCCAGTCACTTGGCATACTCGAGACATGGCGAACTCCTGATCTATGAGGCATGAGAGAATCTCATACCTGTCTGGGCAAGCTGTACTGACTACCTGTAGCTAGATAGTAGACCCTTTGCACCAAACAATACTATTATGGAAATGAGTTGATCGCTAAGGACGCTTTAAGTAAGACGACTTACGGCTTAATTAAAGGCTTAACCAATCAGAAAATTTTAAAGGCGACATTTATACCATAATGAAGGGCATATTTCAACCGAAAGGTTAACTATCTTATCAAAGCGCACGATAAAAGGATAGAGGGTAAATAATTAAAATTACATGACAAAGGCGCTGTTAATTAAGCAAAGATTGTGCATTTTTGGTTGTAAGTCGAGCAAAAAATAAGTAAAGTTACTGTTAGGTAATTCACAAAAAATTAAGAAAGCAGTGATAAAGATACATTTAATCACCAAAACTTTATATTGACCTTTTAATTCTAAGTAATTCGGCGCTTACTAGCGCTTATGCGGAGCATCAATCATGGCCTTTTCTTCATTTGTAGGCACTTCTAAGTATTTCAAATTCACCTCGCTGACGATGGCACTGGCTTTAGCAGGGTGTGGTGGCGGAGATGGTGGTACGGTTGACGCGATTGCTCCAGCGCCAGACCTAGGTGTAAAGGGTAATAGTGGTAACGGTAATAACGGTAATACAAACTCTAATAATGGTGGCAATACCGCTGGCGAAGGTGGAGAGACCACCGGCCAAACTGAACCTGACTTCTTTATCCAAAAAATCACAGCAGAGCCTGGCACGATTCAACTTGATAAGGAACCCAAGCAGTTTACTATTGTCGTTAAAGCCGTGCAAAAAGCTACAGGCGGCGCAGTTGCTAATAAAGAGGTGACCGTTTCTGTTGCTGACTCTGAGTCATCAGGGGTAACTATTAATGGATCAAGTACGCAGGTTACAGATGGTCAAGGTAATGCCACTTATCAATTGACGCTGAATCCAAATGCGGTAGCAGATCGACAACAGCTGCTAGCCAACGGTATCAAGATCAGTGCCACTGCAACAGCCGCTGATGGTAGTGAAAGGTCTCAACTGCTCAATGTAGGAGTGAGTGTCGCTGGTGATGAAGACTCTGTGATCAAAAGCGATATCGAACTAAATACCGCGCTTAACTCTACTAGCTTATCAAAGTCTGCGGTTAATCCCTTTGGTGATAGCGTTGCCATCAGGGTTCAGGCAAAAAGACCTAATGGTGCTACCGCCTCAGGTGTAGATATCAGCTTAGGTATCAATAATATTGATGGAGTGACCATAGTAGGTGGTAATAACAAGAAGACCGATGATAAAGGTCAAGCGACTTTCAATATAGTGGTGGCTGATAGCCTTACCGCAGAGCAGCGAAAGGTTCTAATCAGCTCGGGTATCGCTTATAACGTTAGAGTAACCGAAGCTAATGGCGCGACCATCTCAGAAGCAGGGACATGGTCAGTTGTTAATCCTACCTCAGATTACAACGTAGCGGTAACAGGTAATGCAGCACCCTTAAGTGCATTTGGTGCTAAGCAAACTCTTCAAATCATGGCTACTGCTAAGTCTAGCCGCGTACCCACCACTATTGGAGGCTCAGTTGTCAAGATAGCACTAAACAATGCCCCTAAAGGTGTACGATTAAGTCAAAACCAACTTAAGCTAGATGAAAATGGTCGCGGTAGTGTCGATGTAATCGTTGCTGAGAACCTAACCCAAGCTCAAAAAGATCAACTGGTCAAAACAGGCATCAGCTATACCGTGACGCTGATGGAACCTAATAAGGCAAATACCGTTAAGACGGCAAAAAGCAGTGTCTATATTCCAGAGGCGGCGCTACAACTAAGCTTTGATAACAGTGACAAAAAACAACTATCAAGCTCTGGTGGAACCGCGACGATTACCTTTAGGGTTAATGATAAAAATGGTGGTCCTGTAGCTGGTCAGACCGTAGTAGCAAGTCTGCCATCTGTCTTGAAGAGCTCAAGCCTCGTCACTTTAGATACAGAAGCCACTCAGCAAACAGATGCTAGAGGGATGGTGAGCTATACAGTCCGCGTTCCAGCAGGACTAACAGAGACACAAAAAGCCCAACTTGAGAAGGTCAAAAGCTTTAGTCTAGGCGTTAGTCTAAAAGAAGAGAGCGGCGTGGTCAGCACAAAGACAAGCCAACCTATCTCTATCAGCCCCGCCGTTGGTAAAAGTGATATTGAGCTGTCAGCGAAGTCTAGTGTAGATAGTGTTAATGTATCAGGTGATAGCTTTAAAGTTCTAGTCACTGCCGTTAATAAGAGTGGCGGAGCCGCACCTAACCAAGAAGTAAAACTTATCATCAGTGGTACAAGTGGCGTAAGCATAGCAGGTGGAAATACTCAGACTACTAATACAAATGGTGTGGCTGAGTTTACAGTTAATTTGAGTGATAGCTTAAGTGCAGGGCAGCGGCAAAAACTAATTAATGAAGGTATTAATTATCTGGCTATCTTGACAGCAGCTGATGGCACTCAATCTAAAGTCTCTAGCAGTGTTGCGGTAGCCCAGCCAACCCCAGCGATTAATATCAGCTCTATCAACTCGACTGCTGTAAATGAGCTGGGCGGTAGCTCTGAGGTCGTAGTACAGTTGGTGGACAGTAAAAATGCTAAGAAGCCAATCAAAAATAAAGCAGTTAGTATTGCACTGACCAATGCTGCCAAGCTAAAAGGCGTGACAGTAGCGCAGAATACAGCAACCACTGATATCGAGGGCAAAGCAATCTTTGTCATCAATTTACCTGCTAATTTGACCCCATCAGAGCGAGCCAGTCTCAAGGCAAGCGGTATCACCTATCAAGTGTCTTATGAGAGCAATGGTCAGACTTATCAGTCAGGTATAAAAAGTATAAACATCACAGCTGCCGATGTGAGCTTAACGGTACTAAATCCGGAGACAGTGTCTCAGGGTAAAGGACAGTATGAATTAAGCAATACCGGTGATATAGCCGTGGTCAAATCACAGCTTATCAATAGCGCTAGTGATAAACCATTGGCCAATCAAGCCGTAGAACTAGTACTGAATAACCCCCAAATTGCTAAACTGCTGACCGTGAATGGTCAAGTAGGCTCTTCAAAGGTTACCGCTACCACGGATGACAACGGAGTAGTTAGCTTTGATATCGTAGTACCAAACAACCTTACTGAAGCTCAGCGTAATACGTTAAAGCGTCAAGCCTTAACAGCAACAATGACCGAGTCTTTAACCGGTAAGAAGACTAGCGTTGGTGTCACTATTAAGTCTATAGAGACGGAAGTGAAGCTAATTGCTGCAACGCCTCAAGCGCTAAACCTAAATGGCGGTGAGACGATAGTAAGAGTGGTAGCGCAAGACCTAAAAGGCAATGTGGTGGCCAACCAAAGAGTTTCATTGGCGCTACCATCTGCTATTGCTCAGCAAGGGATTACTATTGCTTCAAGCCCTAATCAAGCGACCAATGCCTCAGGTGTGGCAACCTTTACGATAGCAGCGCCAAGTGGCCTAACCGCTCAGCAAAAAGCGGCCATTAGCGATGCCTTTGTCGTGGGTATAGGTGCGACTGATGCTAACGGCAATACTGAAGCAAAAACGGTAACTGTTCGAACAGAACAACCAGCAGCGACAAAAGAGCAGCTGACCTTAGGCGCGAATAAGGTTGTTAATACCGACGGTGATAACTTTAAAGTCTTTGCGCGAATCACCGATGAACAAGGCAATGGTATCTCAGGAACACCAGTGCAGTTAGCGGTGGCAGAGCCGGTGAAAACTGGGGTGTCAATAACAGGTAGCAACACAGTAACGACAAATGGCGATGGGGTAGCAGAGTTTAACCTAACCTTACAGCCTGGTGCCAATGTCAATAAGGCATTGCTAGAGGAAGGTATTAAATTAAGAGCGAGTGCCAAATCATCAGAAGGCGTTGCACTTAAGCAAGACTATATCGTTAATGTCGATACCAGTACTATAGACAGCTATGTCATTATGACAGCAGCGGACAAAACTACCTTAAATACTGGTGGAGATCAGACTGAGGTCACCTTCCGAATCGTCGATAATCAAGGCGGTGTCCTTGCTGGAGTGCCAGTTCAACTAAGTATCGACAATCCTAAGCAAAGTGGAGCAGCACTGACCACGACCAGTATCGTGACCAGCGATGAGCAAGGACTAATTACTGCTGGTGTAGTGCTGGGAGCTAGCTCTGTCAACGCTCGCCTGAATCATAATGTGACTGTCAAAGCAAAAGTTGTCACTGCAGAGTATGATGAGGATGGTAGTCCGCTACTAAACACTCGCGCTGAAGAACAAATCATCCTTCAGGCGGTAGGAACCTCCCTAAATATCGAAGCGACTAAGACCAACCTGCAAGCGGGTGAGCAAACAACCATCACTAGTACATTAGTCGATGCGGCAGGCATTGCGATCTCCAATGCAGATGTTGAACTGGTAGATATCGAAGGTAATAAGATTGTAGGAACGTCGACTGTCCGCACCAATGATGCAGGGGTTGCCACATTCTCGCTTGATGAGTCGAAATTGAACTTTGATGAGAATGGTAATCTACGCGTACGGGCTAAAGCTATTGGTGAGCAAGGTCTAGTAACTCAGACCAGTAGTCAGAGTGTCAGCTTAGTTCAGGTCTCACAAGCAGGAATTAGCTTTAGTGAAATTAAATCTGTCTATAATGTCAATGAGAGCAATAACCTTAAGATTCAGATCCGTAGTGATGACCCACAAGCCTTAGTAGGCGAACAGGTCGAAGTTCAGACCACGCTAGGTGAATTTGCTAATGGCGAAGTGATTACGAGTAAAGCCATCACTGATGATATGATCGATGGTAATAGTATCGTTGTACCGATTGAATTAACTTCAGAGCTAGCAGGTACGGCCGTATTGACAGCGAGAGTAGTGGGACAAACCAATGGTGCTGGTCAGGCACTAACGACGACTGTCGATACACGCTTTAGAGCGACAACCCCTGCTAAGATGCTGTTGCAATCTGTGAAGTCTGTCATTACTCCAGGCGGTAGTACAGAGGTTGTGGCATTAGTTAAAGATGCTAACGATGTTCCCGTAGAAGGAGTTACCGTAGTCTTTAGCCGCTCATCAGACTCCTCTGCCGGTCGATTGTCTGCGGCTACAGCGGTGACAAACGCTCAAGGTGAAGCTCGAGTAACTTATCAGGCTAATGCCGGCTCTCCGATTAATGGCGTGGTAATTAATGCTGAGCTGTTGGCAGACGACTTTGGTATCGGTCAGAAGCAGACATCAATCACTGTCTCGGATCAAGCGGTATATACCACCTTAGCCTTTAGTGATACGCTAGATGTCAGTTCTGATAATATTTATTATATTAAGAATGGCTCCATTGCTGTGATGGACGGCTCAGGAAGACCTATTGCCAATCAGCAAGTGTCACTCAAGTCGTATGCCACTCAATTCTCACAAGGTTTGGTATGTCTAGCAGAGCGCAATGTTAGCTATCAACCGGCCTCTAAGGAAGATGCAGAAGGTAACAAGGTTATCCCTGAAGTTCAAACGAGCTCTAAACAAGTTATTGAGTTTTCTGATTCTAATTCTAACTGGTTAACGACAGAAGATCCTGAGTTTAACTATATCTTAGATCAAGGTGATGACCTTAATAGCAATGGTCAATTAGACCCGATTAATCCAGTAACCATCCTTGGTGGTACGCTGGCAGATGATGAGTATACTTTCGTCACAGATAGTGAGGGTAAAGTTGACTTCCAGATTCGTTATCCGAAGATGTACTCACATTGGACAACAGTACGCTTTGATGCCACGACGTTAGTTAATGGCAGCGAAAATATGCAGAGCTTTAACGTTCAATTATCAAGGTTGGATGGAGATGTAGCAATAAGTAATAACTCCTTAATCACCCCTTATGTCAATAATGCGAGTCCGTTTGGTATAGGTGATGCCGTCTGTATTAATAGACTTTCCATAGCGGTTGATGATGAGAATGGTGAGAGTAAAGTCACAGGTAGTGTAAGAGGCCTCTCAAGCACACTAGGTTATTCTATATCTTTAGATAATAAGCCGCTAGGCGCTAATGGTAATATACAGCCTGCGAATCCGACGTTTGCTTATAGCTTCCAGCAAGCTTTTGAGAAAGGCTCGCTAGTCACAGTCAACGTAGGCAGTAGTAGTACAAGTTATGTCATCAGTACAGAAGATGAATAATGACTGCTGATTACTCCTAATAAGGATTATCTATAATAGATAACCAAAGACCCCAACCCAGTGTTGGGGTCTTCTATTTAATAACTCACAAATAATCGAACAAATTATTCGCCACAATTCCACTAAAACAATTAAAATACCCTCTCAATCTCTACAAATTAGCTCAAATAAGATGTCCCTAATGAATCAAAAACTATCCCCTATATCCGCCCAATCTGAGCAGCCTACTGCGACTCTCCTTATTCAATGCCAAGACCAAGCCGGTATCGTTCAGGCGGTCTCTGGTTTTATGTATGAGTTCGGTGCTAATATTATTACCCTTGATCAGTACTCTACCGCCCACGAGGGCGGCAAGTACTTTATGCGACTTGAGTTCGCTTTAGATGGTCTATCTGATGTGGTTAGTGAGCTTCGAAGTCGCTTTGAGCGTGAAGTGGCCCAGCGTTATTCGATGCAGTGGCAACTGCATGATAATTCGACTAAGTACAAGGTCGGTATTCTAGTATCAAAGTTTGACCATGCATTGTTAGATTTATTATGGCGGCAGCAACGCGGCTTGCTCGATTGTGAGATTACTTGTGTGGTCAGCAATCATAATGACTTACGTCAAGCAGTAGAGAACTTCGGTATCGACTTTCATCACGTTCCCGTTTCAAAAGATACTAAAGTCGAGGCAGAGGCCAAGATTCATGAGCTGGTGGCGCACAACGACTTGCTGGTATTGGCGCGTTATATGCAGATTCTGTCAGCAGACTTCGTGGCGCGCTGGCCGATGCAAATCATTAATATTCACCATTCGTTCTTACCCGCTTTCGTTGGTGCAGATCCCTACCGTCAAGCCTTTGAAAAAGGCGTGAAGCTCATTGGAGCGACGGCACATTATGTGACCGCAGATTTGGACCAAGGGCCGATTATTGAGCAAGATGTGCACCGCGTCACCCACCGTCTGAACGTCCCTGCACTACGGGCTATTGGCCGCGATGTCGAACGAAATGTCTTAGCACGGGCGGTAAACTGGCATGTGCAAAACCGCGTCATTGTTACCGGTAATAAGACCGTCGTGTTTAGTGAGCAGTAAACCACCGACATGCCATAGTGATACTGTTGCGACAGACACTACTGCCGTTCCTGACGCTAAAGCACCGGTTTAACATGTAATGTCTGCCAAAGGTCAGTCCAAACTCACCCACAATTCAACAAATAGCCAGCCGATGCCGTATCGGTTGCTGGCCGTGTTGCTGACCCTGTATTTCGCTCAAGGGTTGCCATCAGGGTTTATTACTCAAGCCCTTCCGGCAATTTTGCGCAGCTATGATGTGTCGCTAGAGATGATTGGTTGGTCAGGGTTACTGCTCGCCCCGTGGGCATTGAAGTTTCTGTGGGCGCCAGTTGTTGATAGATACTTTTCGCCCAAATTAGGGCGCGCCCGCAGTTGGATATTACCGCTTCAGCTAGTATCTGCCATGATTGTGATGGCGGTAGGCTTATTTGACCCAACATTGCTGGCTCAGCCTACGATGGTTTGGTCGCTATACGCATTGTTATTGCTATTGAGTCTAGTAGGCGCTACGCATGATGTGGCTGCAGATGGCTTAGCGACGCGCTCCTTAACCACCCAGCATTTGCCTCGAGCGACTACGGGTATTGATGACGATATTAGCGAGGCGATGCAAAACCCGCATCAAGGAATGGGCAATGCCGTTCAGGTCATTGGTTACCGTTTAGGGCTAATACTGGGTGGCGGCGTATTTTTGATGGTCATTGGCATCTGGTCATGGCAGTTGAGCTTTTTTGCGATGGCAGGATTAATTTTACTGAACACGCTACCCATCTGGCGCTACCCTGAGGCAGATGTGGCTACTGAGCACGAGCAAAACTATAGGCAGCGAAGCTCCAAAGTTATCGAAGATAGCAGCTCACAAGAGACCTTGACGGACCCTAGGACCAAATCCAGTCCTGCGGAATCTTTGTCTATTACTAAGCTGTTACGTTATCTGCGCCAGCAGTATGGTTACTTCTGGCGAGACAAGCAGATGCGTGCGTGGCTGGGCGTGCTACTGACGTTTAAAATTGTCGATGGCATCTCCAGCGGCATGGTCAAGCCGATGATGGTCGATATGGGCATCCCGACCGCCAGTATTGGGCTTTGGGCGAGCGTATTGGGATCGGCGGCGTCGCTAGTGGGGGCTGCTATCGCGGCGTGGGTGCTCAAACGCGCAGCACATCATAAAGCGCTACTGTGGTTCAATATACTGCAAGTAGCGGCAACAGGGTTATACGCACTGGTGGCGCTAGCCTTTGAGCTGGGTTGGTTCATTCGGGCAGGAGAGAAGACTCCTTTTTGGTGGGTGTTCGCTGCCAATGCCATTGAGCATATGGTAGCGGCTATGGCCTTGGTAGCGATGCTGACGATGGTGATGCACTATGCCCGGCACGACAAAGCGGGTAGCGACTTTACGACGCAGGTGTGCTTGCTGACAGTGTTTAGTGGCAGTACCCATTTGATTAGTGGCTATATCGCCGAATGGCTTGGCTATTCAGGGCATTTTGTATTGAGCGTCGGGGTAGGGATGCTGTGTGTACTGCCGCTGCTATATTGGCGCAAGGTGTTTACTGCCCAGTCAAAGAATGAGCCGATAAACCACTAACGAACAGACAAGCAAAAGACTGGCCTTAATATCGGGGGTCTTTAAACAGGGAGAAATATGCTTATCACAGGTAGGCTATCTTTCATGACTATGGCCGCGCCTCGTCCCTCGGCAAGCCCTTTATAGTGCAAGCAATATATTAATTTTACTATAAAAACGCTACAGCGGTACTGGGAGGAACTGTTCGCAGCCTCTATCGGTGCACCCACCCACCGCAAGCTATCAGAATGTATACCAGCTGCGCGTCACATTATAGTGACTCTATTTTATTTAGCGACTATAGTCTCAAGACAGCAGTCTCAAGACAGCCATGATTTACTGCCTTCGTCGTCACCACTTATAAGGAGGTAAAGGCCAAGCTATAAGGTGCCGTGCTTCATTAAGCAGCGGCAGCGAGGCGAGCAGCAAAGCATTTTTTAACACAGAAGCCTGTCGTTATAACACCAGCTCTAAGACAAACTTGCTACCGACAAAGCCAATAGCCAATAGGATAAACGCATAGATAGTAGTGTTTGCCGCGCGTTTGCCGCGCCATCCTGAGTGCCAATGGCCAAATAGTAACGCGCCAAATAATAGCCATGATAAGACGCTAAAGACGGTCTTATGCGCCAAATGCTGCGCCATTAAGTCGCGAACGTAGATAAAGCCTAGACCTAAAGCGACACTTAACAGCACAAAACCGACCAATATCATGTCGAACAGTAGTGACTCCATGCTTTGTAGCGGAGGTAGCTTGTCCACCCAAAGGCGGTGAATGGTGCGATGTTTAAGCTCGCGAATTTGCAGACGTAGAAATATCGCCTGAAGCGCTGCCATAAAGAGTACGCAATAGGCTGCGATAGAGAGTAGGATATGCAGCTCTAAGCCAAAGCTCAAGTCGCTGATGGGCTTATAGGGTGCGCGGCCAAAGTAGCCTGCACTAAGACCGATAAAGGCAGTAGGAGCAGCGAGGATGCCCAAGCTTAAAATAGGGCGGTAGAGGCAGAATAGACTATAAAATAGTAAAAAGAATAAGCTGGTAAGGCTCAGAATATTATAAAGATTGAAGTTAAGGCCGTATAGGGTGATGACTTGTGGGTATAATACGGCACTGTGGGCCAGCATACCGATAAATAGAGCAGATAAAGTCGTACCCTTAGCAATCGGCTTGTGTTTAAGCAGCGCCCAGCAAAGATGAATACTTATAATTAGATAAGCAATACTAGCAATTACATACGCAACTAGCACAAGCGACCTCATAAACGATAACAGCTCTATCAAGCAGGTTTTGGTGGGTGAGAATCCTCTGGACAGTTAATGCCCAGTTGAATGAGTGTGAGTTTTGTCACTAATGATTAGAATAATCTGTCAATTTATCATAAAATGAAGGGTAATTGAGCGTCAAATGCTCCCCAATTATGAAATTTGTGTGACTGTGCTAGTAGTTTTGGGCTGCCTTGCGATAATCGCAGGTCAGTCAAGATTGCACCACCAACCGAGAGAGTCCTATGTTTGATACGTTAACCGAACGCTTATCGTCAAGTCTGCGCAATATCGCAGGCTCTGGTCAATTGACCGAAGACAATATTAAAGACACGCTCCGTGAAGTACGCATGGCACTGCTTGAGGCTGATGTCGCATTGCCAGTGACTCGTGATTTCGTCAAGCGTGTCAAAGAAAAGGCACTTGGAGAAGAAGTGCTTAAAGAGCTGGCGCCTGGTCAGGCCTTCGTTAAGATTGTCCATGACGAGTTGACGGAGATGATGGGCAGTGCCAATCAGCAGCTAGAGATGACGGGCAAACCGCCGGTAGTGTACTTGTTAGCCGGTCTGCAAGGGGCGGGTAAGACCACTACCGCTGGTAAGCTTGCCAAGTATTTACAAGAGCGGCAAAAGAAAAAGGTCATGCTAGTCTCAGCCGATGTCTATCGCCCTGCCGCCATCAAGCAGCTTGAGCAAGTCGCCGGCCAAGTAAACGCAAAATTTGTACAGTCGCACAACGAAGAAAACCCCATTGATATTGCGCATCGTGCTATTGAAGAGGCCAAGCTGCAGTATCAAGATATTCTGATTATCGATACCGCTGGTCGATTGCATATCGATGAGACGATGATGGATGAGATTAAGGCGCTGACAGCAGCGGTAAATCCATCTGAGACCTTGTTTGTCGTTGATGCGATGACTGGTCAAGATGCTGCTAATACTGCTAAAGCATTCAATGATGCGCTACCACTAACGGGTGTGATCTTAACCAAGACCGATGGTGATGCGCGTGGCGGGGCAGCGTTGTCTGTCCGCGCGATCACCGGTAAGCCGATTAAATTCTTGGGCCGTGGTGAGAAGCTTGATGCCCTTGAGGCGTTCCATCCTGAGCGTATCGCCCAGCGTATCCTTGGTATGGGTGATGTCTTAAGTCTCGTCGAAGAAGTCGAGCAGAAGATTGACCGCGACAAAGCCGAGAAAATGGCGAAGAAGATGCAGAAGGGTGGCGAGTTTGACCTTGAAGACTTGCTCACGCAGTTTCAGCAAATGAAAAACATGGGCGGTATGGCTGGATTCTTGGACAAGATGCCGGGCATGGGTGGCTCTGATATCCAAAAAGCAGTCGAAGAGGCCAAGCCTGAAGAAAAGGTCAAGGAGATGGAAGCCCTTATTAACTCTATGACCCCTTTTGAGCGTCAGAACCCTGATAAAATTAACCCCAGCCGTAAACGCCGTATTGCTGCTGGGTCGGGCAAACAAATTCAAGACGTCAATCGCCTACTCAAGCAGCATAAGCAGATGGCAAAAATGATGAAAATGATGTCTAAGCCTGAAGGCCTATCAAAAATGATGAAAGCAGTCCAAGGCTTGGCAGGTGGTATGAGCGGCGGCGGTGGTCCGTTATTTGGCGGCGGTAAGTCGTCAGGGGCCAATGCTGGTAATAATTCTAGTGCTAATGCCGATCCGGCTCAGCTTGCTAAGCAGATGGGGCTTGATCCAAATAATATGCCGAGCAGTGAAGAGATACAAAAGAAAATGAAAGAGGTCGAAAGCAGCTTACCGCCGCAATTTAAAACACGCTTTTAAGCTATAAAATGACGCGGTTAAGCAATATAGCAGCTTAGCGAGAAGTTTGGCACAATAAAAACCAGCGATGGTGTCGCTGGTTTTTTATGGGCTGCAATTTAATTGAAGTCTTTTATAAGTCTTAGTACGTTAACTTTTTCAGTTGCCCATGAAGCGAAGCCGTCTGCTTTATAGTGCTGCCTAGTTGTCTGGAGCACTTTAGTTTAGGGTTAAATGCTCAAGCTAAGTTTTTGTCAGTATCCGGTAAGAGGTTATGCCACTGATAATGCCGAGCTTCCATAAGGTCGACACCGCAAGGCAAGTGACTTATCCAATCCAAAAACTCGTGGAATTTCTCTTTGCCATCGAGCCTGCGACCGTGCTGCGGCACCATCATAGACACATCAAGATCACGTACTGACTCCGCCCAAAGCCGAGATACCTTTTGGCTGTTCATATAGCGGCGATGGAAGCCTTCCATATTATTAATATGGGCGCTGAAGTTATCGACAGCTTCGCTAGAGTCGCCCACCAGTGAGGCGCCCATATCACCTGAGAACAGTATCTTACTGATCGGGTCATAAAACTGAAAATTACCTACGGAATGTAGAAAGTGGGCAGGAATAGCCATGATGCCGCTTTGCCCCAGCGGATAGTAGCCGCCACTGTCTGGGATCGTAATGAGTCGCTCTGATAGGCTTTGTTTTAACCGGCCTTTGGTAAAGGCTGAGTTATAATGCGGCAAGAAGCGCTCCCACAGTTTGGGAATCAGTAGATTAGCGTGTTCGACGTGGATAAGCCAACGCGGCATAGAGGCAATAATATCAGGGTCTTGATGTGAGCCAATGACATAACGGATATTATGCATATTGGTATGTTTTACAATACCCATTGTCAGCGGCGTGAAGGTTAGATCACCGCCTGGATCGATGACTGCAGCTTCTGAACCGTCAATAATTAAAAACTGATTGGATGGCACACTTTCATCTTCAAAGGGCATTGAGAAGGCCACACATTTGTGATGTCCGTCGTCATAGAGAGTATAGCTTTTCATTAATCTGCTTCCGAATATGAATGAAGAGTAAGTCGAAACCTAGTTCTATATTATTATCTGTTTTAAAAGATTTAGACTAGTAATTTAGAAGAATTAAAATTAAACCACTGTTATTAAAGTGGAATTGGCGACGAATATCAATATAAAAGGATAAACGATATAGTGTCCTTATTTTACAATTGCATAAAATTACTGAGGGAATTACGCACGAAAAGATATCAAGATACGCAAGTTGCCTGAATTATTGAGGGTGATTAGCAGTAAAAAAAGGATAGTTCCGGATGAGCGTACCTTTATCAATTTGTCAGTGCTATGATAAGCCCTGCAATTTAACAGTGATTGCGTTATAGCTTGCGGTGCTAAGTGTTAGCAAGCTATTAAATAATATCGACATTTTGGATTATCGATTTTTGAATAATAGTGAGACCGGTTATGTTTCTTGCGCTTGATACAGTGTTTGGTCAATGTTCGGTGGCGGTTGTTTCGTCATCAGGTGATATTTTATTTAATGACACGCAGCTTGGGAAACGCGAGCAAACCCAGCAAATCTTGCCGATGGTGCAGTCAGCGCTCAAGGACACTGATCTCACCTTAGATGAGCTTAGCGCTCTAGTATTCAATCGCGGTCCTGGGGCATTTAGTGGTATTCGAATTAATACCGCCGTTGTTCAAGCGCTATCAGTCGCCCATGACTTGCCTTGTGTCGGTATCTCCAGCCTGCAAGTTATGGCGCAAGCAGCAAATGAGCAGTATCAGCTAGACAGATGCTATGCGGCACATGATGCGCGTATGAAGCAGGTCTATCTGGGAGCTTTTGCCGTTAATAACGGTATTATACAGCCCCTACCATCGGCTATCGAGGCGCAGGGACATGAGTGTCTATTGGATTATGACGCTAAGACGCTGCTTAACCTTGCTCTGGTCGGTGATGGTGCACCGCTACTAACTTTACAAGGCGATCAGTCTATATTCGCGGATATTCAGACCGATGCTGCTATTTTAGGTCGTCTTGGTGCGGCTCACTTTGCTATTAATGGCGGCGTAGCTGCTGAGCAAGCACTGCCAGTTTACTTGCGCAATCATGCTTGGAAGACGCTTAAAGAGCAGGGCAAGGCATAATTCATAGCTAATTGAGCAAGTCTAGCTGGCTTTAGTGGCTTATTTTTTATATGTCTTTTTATAATTTTTCATAGTGAGTCGATTACTCTTCTCCATTTCTATATATTTAGGATGTCAGCTTTGGATCTTTTATTACTACTACAAGCCATTATCATGGGCATTGTTGAGGGTATCACTGAGTTTTTACCCATCTCTAGTACTGGCTATTTGATTTTATCAGCCGATTTAATGCATTTCTGGACCAAAGAAAAAGCGGATCTGTTTGTCGTTGTCATCCAGCTAGGTGCTATCTTGGCAGTAATTTATGACTATTGGGCTAGGCTGTGGCATGCTTTTATGGGGCTGGTTACCGGTAAAGCCGAAGGTCTGGCTAATCCGCGGCAGCTAGGATTGAGCCTTATTGTGGCAACCATTCCGGTCATGCTGGTGGGCTTCACCTTCGCCGATCAGATTAAGATGTATCTGTTCAATCCTTATACTGTCGCCATTATGCTTATTATTGGTGGCTTGCTTATCTTCTATGTTGAGAGTCGACCGAAAACAGTTATTGCTGCCGAGGCCGAAGACATTAGCCTTAAGACAGCGCTTCTTATTGGCTTATTCCAGTGTCTGGCGTTGATTCCGGGCACTTCGCGCTCTGGCTCTACTATTATTGGCGCACTTTGGCTTGGTGTCTCGCGCAAAGCAGCGGCAGAGTTTTCCTTCTTTTTGGGGATTCCGGTCATTGTAGGCGCAGGCTTGCTTGATCTACTCAAACACAAAGATGCCTTGAGCACGGGTGAGGATTGGGCAGTACTGGGGGTCGGCGTTGCGGTCTCTTTTATTATTGCATTGCTTTGTATTCGCTGGCTTGTCGCTTGGGTCAGTCGCCGCGACTTTACCATCTTCGCTTGGCTGCGTATTATCACTGGGGTGTTGGTCTTGGTAGCGGCTTGGGGTTTTGGTTATCAGATTGCTGGCTAAGTAATCTGCAAGCATTAATAGTGAACGTCAGTGCAGAGCACGATGGATAACGAGGTAGGCTCTATGAATCAACAGAAGCGAGATGACAGTCAGGCGTTGTCAGGGTCAGCGCCAGTGCCGTTAGTTTATGCGGCCACATTGTCTACTCCTTCTAATCATTCAGCACTGTCTAGTATTGACGCTATCTCAACACTGATAGAGCAGAATCAGTTACCGATACATCTAACTCCTAAAGCAAGTGACCAAAAGCTGACACAAAAGTACCGCCAACAGTTGAGTGAGGAGTACCAATCCCCTGTTCTCATTATCGATGATAAGGGCGAATTAAGCTTACTCATTGAGGGTATCAGTGTCGCGCCAAATTGGGCCAAGCTGCAGCGCCGCGTGGTCAGTGCTGGGCGTAAGTCTGAGCTATTGCTGCAGGCGGCTAAGTTGAGTGCTGGGCAAAGTGCATTAGATGCTACCGCAGGATTCGGTCATGACAGTCTGATCCTAGCCAGTACAGGCGCGCAGGTCACTATGCTCGAGCAGCAACCGCTACTTGCCTTGTTGCTACTGGTAGAGCAGCAAAAGATGGTGCAAGAACCGAATTGGCAAAAGCTCATGGCGCGGCTTGATATTGTTCATTGTACTGCCGAAAGTTATCTTGCCCACGCTTTGCCGCAACGTATGGCATTTGACGTGGTTTACCTCGATCCTATGTTTCCGGGTGATAGCTATGAAAATAGCAAGACAGGTAAAGGGGCTAAGGTCGGTAAGCATATGCAAGCGCTGCATGGTTTGGTTGCGCCGCCAAGTAAGGAGGCTGAGGTATCATTGTTTGATTTGGCGAAAAACGCTATAGCTGACTCTCAAGATGCTCAAGGTCAGAATCAAGACCGTTTAGAAGCTACGGGCAGACGCCTTATTATCAAACGGCCCATTAGTGCACCTCACTTAGCAGGGCAAACGCCTGATGAAGTCTGGCAAAATGATGTGGTTAGATTTGATGGGTATTTTGCGTAGGTAACTTGTTAACTCACTTCGATTGTGATTAAAGAAAGCTAATGGTTATTAACGTTGATTAGATTTACCCAATAGAGTGTGATTACTGTGTCGTCATTCATGGTATGGGTTATTGGCTTAAGTTTACTGACAGTCAGTATTGCGCAGTATATGAGAATCCGTCAACTTGAGGCATGGTTAAGACAGTTAAGCAGCTACGAGGACCAGTTGGCATATTTACGCGAACAGTTGCCAAATAAAGATAACATTGCTGCTATTAAAGCGCTATGGGCGCAATATCCTGAACTGCCCTTAATCGAAGCGCTACAACTGTGGGAACAAAAATAGAGACCGCTTTATGAAGATAGCTAACAGTCGACCCATCCGCCTAAAAGACAAGGTTACCGCCTACATGCAGCTGACCCGCTTTGATAAGCCGGTAGGTATTGAGCTACTCTTATGGCCCACGCTTTGGGGCGTGTTTCTAGGGAGTTTTGGTACGGGTAACGCTCAGAGTGGCGCATTACCAAGCCTAAAAATTGTAGTGATTTTTGCGTTAGGGGCGATTCTGATGCGCGCCGCTGGCTGCGCGATTAATGACTTTGCTGACCGTAAGGTTGATGGCCATGTTAGCCGCACCAAAGGACGGCCTTTGGCGGATGGTCGCCTTTCTAGCAAGGAGGCGGTTGGGACTTTTCTTATACTGTCACTCATCAGTGCCAGTCTATTGTTATTTCTTCCCCTGCGCGTATTTTACTGGTCGCTAGGTGCGGTGGCTCTAGCTTTTATTTACCCCTTTATGAAGCGCTACACTCATTTGCCGCAAGTATTTTTGGCCGCCGCTTTTGGCTGGGCGATTCCTATGGCTTATGTCGCAGTGCAAGGCGCGCCGGATATCTGGTGTTGGCTGTTGTTTATCGCCTATATGTGCTGGACGGTAGCTTATGATACCCAGTATGCGATGGCAGATAGAGAGGATGACCTTAAGATTGGGGTTAAGTCTACGGCGATATTATTCGGTCGTTACGATGTGCTCATAGTTTCAATATTACAGACCGCCTTTTTGGGGCTAATGGGTGTGATCTTGTGGCACTATTTTGTTGCCACTACCCTCGGTTTTATTCCGCTGTTTGCGTTAGGGCTAGTGGCGATGATGTTTGCCAAACAAAATGCCGCCTGTGCGACTCGTGACCCTTTGGCCTGCTTTCAAGCTTTTTTGGCCAATGTTTGGGTTGGGCGCTATGTGTTTGCCGTGATTGCTATCAGCTGTGCTTGGGTGAGTTTACAAGGGTAGTTTTTTATTATCATTTAGTAGGAGTAGCGAGTGGATAGTAAACGTAGACGCTTTAAAAAGTCCTCGCCAAACATTTTTGAGCATAGTAACGGCAACAATGTACGGACTGACTTTACCGCTAACCTCGCCGAGCAAGGTCTTACTCGTGAGCAGGTCATTGCCACCGAGCGCAAGCTGGCGAAATTTGCCAATACCATGGACTCAATGGTGCGCATTCCATTTACCAAGCAAGGCATCGGTGCAGATGCAGCGCTATCGACTGTCCCTATCGCCGGGGATGTGGCTGGGCTTATATTGACAGGCTATGCGTTTATCTTAGGTCGTCAGCTTGGTGTTCCTATTCATAAGATGATGCCAGCGGTGAAACTGGCATTAATTGACATGGTCGTGGGCGTTATTCCTGCACTTGGGACCGTGCTCGATATCTTTATTCGTCCTAGTCGCCGAACGCTAAATATTGTGCATCAGCATATTCAAGAAGAATACGGTATCGATGACACCATGCATTTGCAGCGGCCATTTTTACATGAATCCTTAGAATACAAGCAGCAGCGCTCTAAGCTGTGGCGCAATCCGCTATTGGCTTGGCTATACCTGCATATTCCCGATATTCTAGGGTTAATGGTTATCATTTTGCTAGGTTGGTTACTATGGACTGCCGGTAGCTGGCTGCTTAGCCTGTTTCAGCAAAGCACTGGGTTTTAAGCCCTTACTACCCAAGTTATTATCAAGCTGTTAACTCATCAATCCTTCATGTTCTATTAGATAGTGCCTATTTTTGATAGCTGCTCGCATCTATAATTTTGCGCCTACTGCCTTCGACATAATACTCATGCCTACCTTCACTTCGAAGCATAAAATCCCAACCGCCATTTGCTATTAATAATTGTTCAAACAGCTGCTGGCGAGAATTTGCTATTTTACTGTTGTGCTCATTCGTTAGTATTGGCGCGTCCAAGACGTTAAAAATGACAAAAGTATCTGCTGCTCGCTTTTCGAGTTTATATAATTTTAGGCCAAATTTTTCTAGTATCAATTTTGTTGGGTGCTGAAATTGGGCTAGATTGGAGATGACAGTAGGGGTTCCATTAAATTGAAACTGCAAGTCAAGTGTATTATCGATATCGCTTTGTTTAAATACTCGCCCATAGCGGTCGATTAAATAGCTTGCTCGTCGATGAAAGGTATCAGGGTCGCCGCCACATTGGGTATTGTGTTTTTCATAGATGGTGACTGCGAATGTCTTAGGAAGCGAAGGGTTAGCGTGATTTTCTAGCCTTGCAACAAAACAATGCTGATAGTTTTGCATTAACAGGCCAAGGCTACGCTGCTGAACTTGATTCATTGACGCTACAGAGTTGGTTTGGACAGGTTTTGTCGTTATAGCGGTTTTACTAGAGTCAGCCTTACCGGTAGTATTTATTGCTAAAGACATTGATGGCAGCGCAGTCAATAACAAAGCACTTGAAAGCCCGATTGCGATAGTTATAACTCGTTTTGAGTGCATAATTTCTCTCGGTCTTATAAATTGTTTTGTAGCCTTTTTTACCACTATAGCATTAAGTCCCAAAAAATAAGGCTGAGCCAAATTAGGTGACTCAGCCTTATTTCTTTTTATTTTTGCTCATTCTTACTTATTCATGGCAGCTAAATTTACTTGCTAGTCACGACCTCAGCATCGACGCTGGCGGCGTCATAACTGGTCAACTTACCATTTTGCAGTAAATCAATTGATCCGCCACCACCATGACTTACTAACTCTATAGTACCATCGGTAGAGCGATAGGTCGGGTTATTACCTTGACCTTCAGGCGCTGTTAGCATCACACGTTTACCAGATGGTAGCAGTACATTAGCTTGCAGCTCATTAATGGCTGAGGTCTGAAAAGTCACTTTCAGCTGCTCTCCTGCGGCACTTCGATAATCGACATCAGTGATCTGTGCTTCTTTAGCGTAGTCGTTGATCTCAGGCGTGGCCGTAGTGGCTAAGTCCTCGTTACTGATCACTTGAGTGTCTGAAGGCGCTGTCTGCACTTGCGTAGTGTCGCTCTCCACCTGATTAGCCGCCTCATCATTGCTGACTGACGCATCAGGCTCAGACTGATCTATCTGAGCCGTCTCATCTACAGGCGTTGTCTCTACTGATGTCGTTTCTACAGGAACTGTCTCCGTCTGGGCATCTACTTCGTTATCTTGAGGCTTCTGACAGGCTGATAGTGCCAAGACACTACATAGAGCAGCAGGTAAAATAGGGAATAATAGAGAATGAGCGGGCTTGATTGAAGGCTTCATAATTTATGGACAACCTTAATGAATATATGGCCTGAGAAGTAGGCATTATTTTAACTATAGTGAGTATTAAAAGGACTGTTATTTAAAAGAAACGCTATTTAAAAGACTGTTATTTAAAGCAGATATCTTAAAATCCTAGCTATTTAAGCATAAAACGGGCTGTGGAACAATTCTGAGTATTAACCGCTTACCGTAATGATTAGCTTGTGACTGCCAGCATGGCTGCGATGCTCACACAAGTAAATACCTTGCCTGAGACGGGATTAAAAAGTGTCTGGGAGACACTTTTCCCGTCGTAACTGGTGAACGACAAGACTCATCGTGGCAATGGTATTAACAGCTTACCGTAATGACTAGCTTTCGACTGCCAGCGTGGTTTCGATGCTCACACAAGTAAATACCTTGCCAAGTCCCCAATCCTAAACCTCCATTTACCAAAGGAGCGGTAAGACTCACGCCAAGCATCATACTTTTAAAATGCGCTGGCAGGTCGTCAGAGCCTTCTAAGGTATGACGGTATCCCGGCTGGTCCGCTGGCGCTACTTTATTCAGCCAGTCTTCTGTATCCAATCTCACATCAGGGTCAGCGTTCTCATTAATGGCGAGACTCGCTGAGGTGTGCTGCAAAAAAAGATGCACCAAACCTGTATGAGCTGAAGTAGGTAAGAGCCTATCGATAGCAGCATCAATTTGCGAGGTAATTATATGAATGCCGCGAGGGTAAGGTGGTAATGTCAAAGTGGTTTGATAATAGGGCATAGGAAACAATTACTCTTTTGAGAAATGTATAAGGCACGACCTAAGAAGGCTAGTTGCGCCTTTAGATATGGCTCGGCAAGCCATCGTCTTAATAGACTCAAGCTAGATTTATGGTAATGAACCCCCAGTTATCTCTTTAACGCCGACTGCAACCGCGCGCGACTTGGCGATAGTCGCTTAACAAGCGCCTGTGAAAAAGGTGCAAATGACCCCGTTATCATGTCTGCGAGCGCCTCGGCACAGATAGGGGCAAAGGCGTAACCTTTAGAGCCCATGCCGCTAAGTGTCCAGATTCTAACTGGTTTATTGCTCTGCATTACCGACTCCTTGTCCTCACAGGCTGTCACCTTGCCTACTAGTGGGTGATAGTCGGGTGTCTGCGCCCTAATACCAGCACGGGCCTGCCAGTTAACCACATCTTTTGGGATTACCTCATCTAATTCTGCAATAGCATTAACCAACTTATCACGATTGAGCTGATGCTCTGAGTCGCGAATATCCGTATCGGTGTCATTGCGCACAAAACTGGCGCCCAATAAAAAATGCGGCTGGCCCTCGGTGACTGGGTTTAGATTGCTATCGCCTGCTTGCGGGACAAAAGGGGCACAGTAGCCACCGAACTTTAGTGGCAGTTTGGGTAATTTGCTAAGTTGCTCGGGGGTAAACCAAGACAGCTGACCACGAATCTTACGAAAGTCAAAAATTCGCGGGTCTAAGAGACAGCTGGCATGGGCAGCGGCTATGATCACACTATCGGCTTCTAATTGTGATGCATCTGTGCCATATAGTCTCACCTTATTATTATCGGCTTCTATCTTTACAATATCGCGCTGCTCAAAGCGAATAAGGGGGTGCGCTAAGACAGTCGTAGCTAAGGCTTGCGGATTAACTAAGCCTGCCTGTGGTAGATATAAGTTATCATCAAGGTCTTGCTCAGCAAGATTTGAGCGCAGCTTGGCTTCAGAGGCACTGAGTGTCGTTGCCATCTCATCTGGATAATCTGCAATCTGCTCGGTATCAATATTGGCTTTGGTGAGTAAGTCTAGCGCGCCCGTCGCCTCAAAAATAGGAGCACGGCCATGAGTATTATTTGCCCTATCTAGCGCCTGATAAAGACGAGCGCTATACAGATAACCAATACTATGCAAGTGCTCAGCCACATGATGAATTGGCGTCATCTTTGGGGCCAGCAGTGCGCGCGGATTGCCTGATGCGCCTGATAGCGGTGCGGACTGGTCGAGTAGTAAGACGTCTGTGCCTCGCTGCGCTAATGACCAAGCGCTCATGAGTCCTGAGATACCTGCGCCAATGATAGTGATTCGGTTGACTGTAGCAGGAATCAGAGCGTTTTGCTCAGTCGTAGTTATTGCAGACAGAGAGTCTGTGTCTTTATCTAGGGTTGATGGCGGCGGCAGGGTAGCGGTTAGCATCTCACGCTTGCGGCCAAAGCCCTTAACCTTTTGGATATCAAAGCCGGCTGACTTTAGACCGCGCTTCACTACACCAGCACAGCTAAAGGTTGCTACAGTGGTTCCCGGCTTTGACAGGCGCTGAAGTTGCTCGAATATCTGCTGTGCCCAAAGCGCCTCATTGCATGACGGTGCAAAGCCATCTAAAAACCAAGCGTCTACACAAGCACCATAGCTGTTATCTAGCTGACTAAGGCTGTCTGCCGCATCGCCTAACCACAAGTCTAGGGTCACATCGTCGGCTAGATGCAGACGGTGACAACCGGGTACTAATACCGGATATAAAGCTATTAACTGCTTGATAAGTGGCGCTAGCGTTGGCTCAGCAGTTTGCCAACTTTTAAGACTGCGCGTGAGGTCAGCTTTAGTTAACGGAAACTTCTCCGTACTGATAAAATGCAGTCGAGGGATGTTTCGGTCTACTGTGTACGCGGCAGTATCGTTATTAGCATAGTGCGCCTTGACCTCTTGCCATAGCTGCCAAGTGGCCAGTAAATTTAGCCCAGTACCAAAGCCCAGCTCAGTAATTGTAAAAGTTTTTGTAGTACTCGTAGCCGGAGACTGCAAAGTTTCTGAAAATAGCCAATTGAAGCGCTCTGAAAGATAGTTTTGCTCGACAAAGACGTATCGCGATTCTGCTAAGCCATCTACCATAGAGTAATAGACGTCACCGAAAGCTTGAGAGATAGGTACAGTGTGGCCTTGATCGTCAGTTTGCCAGTCTAGCTGAGCAGGGACAATGTGTGGTATGGGCTGATTAGGCTGAAAAGAGTTAGGCATAGTGGGCTTAAAGCTAAGTGAGGGCAGTTTAAAATAAATTCTACACACCGGTAATCGCACCGCTAAGGAGCAATTTGGGAGCGCACAAAATCCTAAAGGCAATAAAGTAAAGTCAGCAAAATTGTCTCGGACTTGGCAATGACGCCGAGACTGACTTAAGCCGATATGTGATTGTGAGCGTGATTCCACTAGTAGTCATTAATCAGCAGGCAATTGCAAACTATCAACCAGCTGCCAATGTCAGCTACCAACGCTGACGGCGGACGAATACCAACCATGAGATAAAAATGCCCACCAATAGACTAATGAGCACTGTGAACGCCCCATACAAAAACAGCTGACCCTGACTCTCATAGAGCAACACGTTAACTTGAGTCTGCAAATCATTGACTTGCCGTTGCAGCTTAGCATTACGGCTAAGAAGCTCCTGATTGGCCGCTGACAGCTCACTATCGGTCGGTTGTAGCTGCGCTGCAAGACTATTTGGCTCTACCACACTGGTCGCCGCTGGGTCTGAGCTATTGGCGGTCAGTGATGGCGAGTCAGTGGCTGAATCTTGTACGATAGGCTGACCACTCTCAGGGTCTGTCACGGTGACCATGGGCGCTGCTAGAGCGCTACTGACACCTAAAGTGACACTCATCGTGATTAACAGGGCTAAGCTGAGTGAAGGTTTGGCTACAGAATGTCTCATGAAGCGACTACTTGCGGGAGGGCTTGAATAAATGGTTTGATCTCTACATGGCTATAGACGCCAGCGGTGAAATAGGGGTCATTATTTGCCCAGTCTTGGGCAGTTTGAAGCGAGTCAAAGGCAGCAATGATAATACTACCGCTCATCTCAGAAGCCTCATGGTTAACAGGATTTGGGCCAGCGATCACCAGCCGTCCCTCTGATTCGAGCTCTTTTAGTCTAGCAATATGAGCAGGGCGTGTGGCTTGACGTAACTCAGTACTTTCAGCGACGTCATGGCCAATTATAACAAATAATGACATTGAAGATCCTTAATTAGCAAAAGCAGTGCTGTTCGTTATAATAGGTATGACAGCACTTATTTATTCGTTGTCTTGTCGGTGAGCTCTGGGTTAATGTGGTTTTTTAATACAGCAAACTGGGCAATAATAAAGACCAGCATAATGGGAATCCAGCCATAGGTCTTAAAGTTAATCCAAGCGGCATCAGACATGGTAAAGGCAGTGATATAATGCAGAACTCCCATAAACGCAAAGAATAACCCCCAAGCGATGGTGAGCTTTTTCCAGCCGCTAAGTGACAAGCGAAACACATCTTTCATAGCCAGCTGCATGAGTGGCTTATTCATCAAGGCACTACCAATCAGTGTCAAGGCGAATACGCCGTTGATAATTGGCGATTTCCAGCGCAGATAGATATCGTCGCGTAATAGTAGCGTACCGCTGCAGAATAGTATGGTTAACAATAACACCACCCACTGCTGCTTTTCTAACTTACCTTTTTGTCTAATCAGATGAATCACATAGACGATGAGCGTGGCCACCAGTAAAGCGCCAGCAGCGGCCAATATACCACTATGTCTGGCGGCAATGAAAAAGGCAATTAAGGGAATGAAGTCTAATAAGGCTTTCATAGCGTGTGAGTTGGCTCAATTAAAACGTAGTGCGTAGTTTACACTGCGCGGTAGCGAAAAAAAAGCAATCAAACATCAGCTAGGTGGTCACGCTACAATGTCCTTATACGATTAAGATACAATCGAGTAGTAACAATCAACCAATTTAGAGGCGTTGTTACTTGTTTTTTGCTTAATGAGTTACCTCAAAGCCACATTTTATAGCCATAAATTACCTACAAATTAGGACTTTAGATGAAGATAGATTTACATTGTCATAGCACTCGCTCAGATGGTAGCGACTCACCGACTGAATTGGTCACGCGGGCCGCTAATGCAGGTATTGAGGTTCTCGCGCTTACCGATCATGACACTATACTCGGGATAGAAGAAGCAAGAGACTGTGCCACAAAGTGCGGTATCAAGCTTATCAATGGCGTCGAGATAAGCTGCGAGCATACCTTGACCGGTGGTTATGGTAAAAACAAGGCGAAAGATAAAATCATCCATGTCCTAGGGTTGGACTTTAGCGATATTCAGACCATGCAGTCAGCATTAGAAAAGCTACAAGATAGCCGCGCCAACAGAGGTCAGCGTATCGTAGAGAAACTCAGTGAGATATTAAAACTTGAAGATGAGCAGCGCCAAGCATTGTGGCAAGCAGTACTCGATAAAGCCGGTGGTAATCCACAAGCAGTAGGCCGCGCGCACATCGGTCAGGTACTCTATGACCGTGGTGACGTAAAGACCGTTCAGCAAGCTTTTGATAAATACTTAGCAGACAATAAGCCGGCATACGTTGCTATTGAAGCGCTCAGCATGGAAGAAGCAATTCAACTCATTCATGACTGCGGTGGTCAGGCGGTGCTTGCACACCCTACCCGTTACAGGCTATCCGCTACGCGGGTTCGAAAGTTAATCGGAGAGTTTGCACAGATGGGCGGTGATGCGACCGAGCTGCCCAGTACAGACGAGCCTGTTAGTACGCGAAAAATGGTCGATCGCAGCGTCTCTGAGCATGAGCTGAGTGTGTCAATAGGCAGCGACTATCATGGCACCAGTATGCCGTGGCGGCGACTCGGTGATACACCAAAACCAACACCAGAGCAGCAAGGTATCTGGCAGAAATTTAACCTATCTGGGTAATTTTAAACAATTTAATTTTTAGTATTTCAATGTAAAAAAACTATTTTTACTCAAAAATTATTTAATTGGCTCGGCTCTTGCAGTGAAATGCTAGAGGTTAGAAAATACCTTAGATGGTTTAAGATGGTGCAAGTAACTAAATTTATTTCATATAAAATAATCTTGATTAAACGCTAACTAAATGTTTTAAATCAAAAGTCTTAATTAACGAGCTGATATTTTGTAAATCATATAAATATCAGCAACTTGCTTTATTTTAATATTAAAAATTAGTAAAAATAGCATAAATTGTAAGAATTAGAATAACAATGTCAAGCCGCTATAAATAATTCATAGTCAATCTATTTTAGATTCGATACAAAGCAGCTAGAATGAATTTACACTCGCCTCAAGCATATCATGACTTCTAGCCAGTAAATTTATTCCAGCCACTCCTTTGTGTATCGTTTTGAATAGGATTAACTATATAAAAGTCGTTGCTATCTATTATTTAATACGATAACTAGTCAAGCTTACCTTTAATCAGGTTTATTCAGTAATAAGTTGCTTTATGATAGGGATATCCCTTAAATTAAAAGCAGCAAACATATCTATCTTATAATAGGCAACTTTAAATAGGCGTTGTCTGACTGTTCTTGCACCTGATATTTTGGTATTTATTATTAATTTTAGCCGCTTTATTTTAAAAATATCGTTGAACAACAATAAGTATTGGTCTAAGCCGAGCCACTAAATAAGAAATGGATCGCTTTGTGATGCTATTAAAAAATTATAGGACCTTTCTGTTAATAAGATTATCATTTTATCGGCGAGTCTATAAAAAGCTGTCTCAAATTGTTTTTGAGTGGCGCAGTGCTGATCGTGCTTCATTATTAGCATTTTTTATTTTAATAGAGGTCTTGCTACAGTGGGCTTGGTGTTTGATGGTCTGGCTTAACAGCCGTAATATTGAGGACTATATTGATATTGAGTTGACCAAAATACTTTGGTTGTGCTCTACCATAGTAGCAATCTTTTATTGTTGGTTAATTTTTTACTTAAACCAGCTTAGGGCCTCCAAAAAAACTCTAAAGTTCTGGCAGTGGTTGCTCACGCTGATTTATAGCTGCTATATCTCTATGATTACTTTGTTAATGGGG
Organism: Psychrobacter pygoscelis; assembly: GCF_004335015.1. GTDB lineage: Bacteria > Pseudomonadota > Gammaproteobacteria > Pseudomonadales > Moraxellaceae > Psychrobacter > Psychrobacter pygoscelis. The sequence goes on along the minus strand of NZ_RQRU01000001.1, from coordinate 793,574 downwards.
TATAGTAGTTTAATCGCTGGTGCCTCTTTAGTGGGCGGTACGATGCTTGCTATGTTACTAATGGATAGACGTATTGTTTGGTATGGTTTTATGTCTTATATCAGCTTTATCGTGATATTTGCGCTATTTCCATATTTTGGTATTAATTCTCCAAGCTTACGAAAACTACCTATTCGTATTGAACATAGCACCTTAACTACCTTTCCTAGCTTCTATAAGGCGTCTATAAATGTCAATGCTATCCATGAGCAGCTAGTACAAATGTCGCCAGATTTTGACAATGCTGGCGACATTAGAGTTATCGGTATTAAGAACCAATACAACCCAAGTGCAGAGCTTGATAGCTCTGTGGTCTTACAGCGTGATAATATTTTATTTTGGCGGCTAACTTATATCTATTTTGCATTACCAAAAGCTATTATCATTGTGTTTTTATTTCGAATATTGCTGTCTATTATTGAGCATAATAAGCGTGAAATTCAATACAATGCAGATCACGATGCGCTAACAGGTATCAAGAATCGCCGCGGTATTTTAAGTTGGATTCATCAGGCGCTGTTTAATAGCAGTTACCGACAAGAAGAGAGACAGGATTTTAGCGTTATATTGTTAGATTTAGATTATTTTAAAGCGGTAAATGATACCTATGGTCATTATGTTGGTGACCAAGTTCTTCAGCATATCGCGGAGTTATTAAGTAAAGCCCTAGTGCGTCGTCACGTGGTTAGCAGGTACGGGGGGGAAGAGTTCTTATTGGCCTTACCACAAACCACTCACACTGCCGCTTTGCTTATAGCAGAAGCGCTTAGAAAAGAGATAGAAGCGCATATGATCTATCTAGATGAGGTTGCCTCATTGCAAGTCACAGCAAGCTTTGGCGTCGCTACCTTGCCGCGGCGTGAAGTTGTAGCTTTGCAAGCGACTTATCGAGAAACACTAGTCGCGGACAAGATTAAAACTCTAAAAAGCGCCCAATTAACAGAAAAGCTTATCTATAGTTTAATCGATTTGGCGGATGCGGCTCTTTATAAGGCCAAGCATAAAGGGCGTAATTGTGTGGCAAGTGCAGATCAACTTATCACGACTAATCAAATTGAAAAGCCAGATTTTGAACTGGCTTAGTGTCGTAAGATTACTGAGAGGTCAGTCATCCAAGCAACCAAAAGCTTCATAGCTCTCAGAGGAAAGATTAGATTTAGCTTGAGTGGATGTCATTGACCACGCTGGCAAGGACGCTAGTGGCATAGCTGCCGGTGGTCAAGCTAAATTGCAGCTCAAGACTTTGAGGGGTTAGCCAGCGCCATGATAATGCTTGAGGCATGAGTCGCAATGCACGTCTTTGTGCCTTGATACCGTGAGTCTCTAACCCCTGTGCTAACTGCGACAAAATCAAGTCTTCCTTGACGATACTACGTTCTAGATGCAGGGCAGCGCCAGTCACTTGATCATTACCTGTACCCCAGAGTGGCGCTGTTGGATGAATGTCTTTGATGCGCAGTCGCTGGATAAGCTCGCCGCTTAGGGTATCGCTGGTAAATATTGACCCAGTCCCAGCAAGATTATAAACCTCTCCGAGCAAGCCACTGTTCCAAGTCTTATTTTTTACTCGCGCGTCTAATATCTTGTTAAATATCAGACTCCGTGCTGCTGATAATAACATGGACTGCTGCTCACGTTGACGCTTACTGATACGCCGCTTGTGATGGCTCTTTCGAGTAGATCGGGATTTACTATCACTGCCTTTTTGCTCTGCATTCGCGTTACCGCTACTGTCTTGAAGCGAGCTTAACCACTTTAACGCCTCGCTGATATTGTTACCATAGTGACCGAAACGCTGCGCGCCAAAGTAATTGGGTACGCCTTCTTCACTGATGTGCTGCAAGCCGTGGTCAACAGCTTTTATATCCTCATACTGAACGTCGGTTAAGGTAATAATAAATTGATTAGACTTGTGAGTACCGCGGTTGAGTTTCTTGTTGTGCCAGTGCTGGTCTAAGATTTCAACCTGCTCATGCTCAGGAAGATTATTTGGCGCAAATACAGTCTCTGGGAGGGTGCGATTGGGGATCCTTAGACTAAACCACTGCGTCGTCACCGCTTGCCTATCTTTGAGTCCTGAATAGCCAATATCGCGAACAGGAATACTGGCCCAATCTGCTAGCAGCTGTGCGGTATGCGCGGTGTTCATCCCAGTTTTTTTAATCAATAGCCATAAATGCTCACCTTCCTCGGTAAAGTCGATATTGAGCTGTTCATTAACGATGAAGTGCTCTGGGCAGGACTTAAAGGTGGCGCGCTCTATAGGCGGTGCGACTGGTTGAGCCAGTTGGTTTGGATCGCTAAACACTGCAAAATCTGTATCGCTTAGTAACTTACTCAAGGCATCAGAGCTTACTAAAGGTGCTACATGGTGTGAGGTTTCATCGGGAGAGTCGTCATTAAGGGTAGAGTCGTCATTAAGGGTAGAGCCATTGAGAGTGGGATCATTATAAGTAGAATGGTTAGCAGTCGAAGCGGGGTGATCAGACATAGTGGATAAGCCGTGTAGTTAAGAATAATAGATTGTGTCTATACTATCATCCAAGTGAGCAGATACAATATCCATTATGATAAAGCTCAGGGTACAGTAAACAAAGATAAGAGGCTAAGATGAAAAATGGTGCGCATAACTATAATGATATTAATGGTGAGGTATTTTTAAGGACAGCCACTGCAGATGATGCCCCAGCCATAGAGTCGCTATTGAATCGCTGCTACCGAAATGATGAGGGCTGGACCAACGAAGCGCACTTAGTCGGCGGTATTCGAACCACGCAACAAGAGCTGCAAAAGGTTATCAATGACCCGGCTCAATATCTGTTCGTCTATCCAAAGACCGATAATGGTCAGCGAGAGGGTAAGGATACAGGCGAGATTCTAGCCTGTATTTCGGTGCAAGGACAGTCAGACACGGCTGAAGAGACCGAAGGCCATAATAAAGCTTATATAGGCATGTTTGCTGTACATCCAGAGCTTCAAGGGCAGGGTATTGGCAATGTGATATTTAGCGCTGCGGAGTCGTTCGCTTGTAGACATTTTGGCAGTGAAGAGCAGCCGTGCCGCCTAACCATGAGTATCTTAAACCATCGCCCTGAACTACTGGCTTATTATCAACGCCGCGGCTATCAGCTTACGGGTAGGAGTATGCCATTTCCTACTGATGGTAATAATGGCGAGCCACTACGCGAGGACTTACGGCTGTTGGAGCTGGAGAAGGTGAGTGGCTAACTCACGGCGCAAAATTAGCCTTAAAATACTACTGGAGTAATAGTAATTCTACCTTTGTCTTTATTGACATCAGCATTAACCTCAGTATGCGATTTTACTGTTACTTTCCTTGCTGCAAAGCCTTGCGTTAACGTCTGCTGAATCTTCGCCAGCGTCTCCTTGCGATCATCGCGATAAAATAGATTGAAACTCTCAAACGGTATCATCGTACCATCGGGCTGAGCAAAGTGGATGCAAGACTTCTTGAGCGCGCGGATATCAAGATTTTGCGCATCCATAAATTGTACGATCATTACTCGGAATACATTGTCATAGCTCAGATGCGGTGCATCGATCTTAGGCAAGCAGCATAGTAGCTCAGACAAACAGTTGGCTTGCGACTCTGGGGAGTGGTTGGTGCTGAGTACTTTAAACAACTGCTCTTTTGCCTTGGTCTGAACCTCAGGGTTCTGCTCGAACAATATCGTATTGCCGCCGCCATTCATAATGACATCAGGGGTTAGATAGCGAGTAAGCGGCGCTACCTGTGTCATATTATTGATCGTATTATTCTGCGTATTAATTTCATCAGCGGTTGAGTGGGTTTTTAACGCATAGCCCATGGCTAAAGTATCAGGATTGCAGGGCACTGGCACGATATCGTCTAAGGTAAACACCTCTGACTGCTCAGCGATTTGGCGACGCATCTCAGATATAGTAAGACGCTGCTTGCTTGAATCGAGCAAAGCCTCATCGATGCCCACGCGGCCTGACTCAGACAGTGGTTGAAAGCTGACGCCGCGAACACAGCGATAGGTAAGCGCATGCTCAATAATTTTGCCCATCTCACCGTCATTAAGACCTTTTTTAATCGTCGCTACTAGCGTCGTTGATAAGTTGTGCGACTCTAAATGAGCCAAGGCTTTCTCATGGATACGAGCAAGTTTAGCACCACGCAGCACGGTTATGTGCTCATCATCAAGCGAGTCGAATTGCAGGTAAATCTCTAATCCTTGAACCTTCTTGGAGTTTTCAGCGGCGCTGTTTTGTTTTTTATTACTGAAGCGATAGGCATAGTCCGCTAATTTAGCGACAAATTCAGGCTCTTTTGCCAAGCGAATACCATTAGTGTTAATCATCACATGGCGAATGGGCAAGGTTTGGATATAGTCTAGAATTTCAAACAGCTGCGGGTGCATCGTCGGCTCGCCGCCAGAGAGCTGCACCACATCTGGCTCACCCTCAGAGGCAACCACCGTATCGAGCATGGCTTTCACGGTTTCCAAAGGTTTATGCTTATACGATAGATGCGGCAGATTGGTCTCACGGCTCATGCCAGAGTCGGCAAAACAGACAGGACAGTCAAGGTTGCAGACATCGGTAATCTCGACGATGGTAAGACAGGAGTGCTGCATGTGGTCAGGGCAGAGGCCACAATCATAGGGACAGCCGTATTGCATCGGCGTGGCAAAAGTCTCGGGCATCTCAGGACGCTTGACGTAGACTTCGCGGCAGCTACGATAATAGGCCACATCGTCCATCATTAGGACGCGCTCGACGCCATGGACTGGACACCATTTATCCATATAGACATGGTTGTTTTTAAAAATAATTTTGGCCTCGACAGGATACAGGCAGGTACTACAAACAGAGCTGGTAGTGTCGTAAAACTCGTAAGGGCGATTTTTATGAGACATGGGTGATGACCTAATCTAAGTTGAGAACAATAAGTAAGGTAAACGCATTTATTCACCGTCTAATTATCTGTGTTTACCTATTTGTAACTAGTAGTCTGGCTTTACCTGCTTAATGATTGTCTAAACTGACAGCGTCCATAGGGATCTGATTACCAAAGGTCGTTTTATAAGCGGTCAATAAGGAGTTGCGTTCTTTAATAAAATCATCCTGAGCATCTGCTGGCGCGCGGCGATTAATTAGATAGACAATATCAGGCTTATCCAGAAGCTCTGCTAATACTGATAAATAGACAAGCCGATGAGTTGGTGTGAATGTATCGTCATCCATTAAGAACTTAATTAACTGATGCTCGACATCCCATCTGTCCTCACAATAGATTTGCTGTCTTAACTCAGCAATATCCATGAGATTCTGCAATTTAGCATAGGGCTTAATCACTGATGGTGAAAAGTTATTAAAATCGAGTGGAATCGTTGTTTTATAGCTGTTAAGGACATACTCTAAATCGTCAGAATTATCCTCATTATCAAGAGAGTAATAAGTCGTACAATGCGATTTTAGTACATCGACAATTTGCTGGACACCGCGCTCGACGGACTCAGGATCTTTGAGCTGCACCGCGGCATCATCGCTATCTGTTGTCACACTATCGGCATTATTGATGGTTATTCCCGAATTGATGAGCGAGTATGCGTTTTTAACGAGCGCCGCAGGTAAGCCTGCTTTTAGTGCTTGCTGGTAGTAATTGTCAGACGTTATTTGCGCTTGCGCTTCACTTATCTCCAGCTTGAGCATTTCACGCGCTTCGGGATGCAGTATAGCCAAGCTTAATAGCCATGACGCTTTAGGATCAGGCTTGGATTGGTTAGCATCTTTATAGAGTTGTTGTAATTGGTTGGTTTGTTCTTCAGCAAGCTGAGATTTATAGTTGCTTGAGCTTGAACCTATAGGGCTAAGCATCAATAGACACGAACCAAAGCCCACCATCACGGTCAATAGTACCCCTATAAGTATGCCGCCAGCAGCGCCCATTCCCTCTGAGTCTTTTTTATGGTCTGTCATAGTAATTCATTACTTTGATTAATTTATAATGTTGACGCCTTTGACGTCTCCGCTGTCTTCTTAGTTTGGCTTGGTAAACGCTTAAAATCTCTCATCACGAATGGCGCATAAATAACCAGAGCTATCAGACAAGCCCATTGAATACCCGACAGTCCTAACCAGTACTCATAAGGTATCGGTTTAATACCATCTACCATCAGCCGCCAACCCATATAGCCCATAAACAGCAGCTTAAAGCTCAATCCGCTAACCGCCTTTAGCTTAGGGTAAGCAAAATAAAAGAAAGCTAACATCGCTACTGCCCAAAGCATGTCATAGATTTGCGTTGGATGCCGGGCAATACCATCACCGAAGTCCATGCCCCAAGGTAGAGTAGTTGCGACACCAAAAGTACCGTCATTTAGCCCGGCTAAATAGCAGCCAATACGCCCGACGATTAACCCCACACAGAACGGTACAATGAATAAATCACCTGTGGAGTAGCGAATGCCCGAGAGTTTCTTAGCGATCTCGATACCGATAAGCGCGCCAATCATACCACCGACGATGGTCTGACCCATTGCCAGTGACATCGCGCCGAACTGTCCCCAAGCTTGCGGCGTTTCAATGAGAAACAACAGCTTATTACCGATGCCTGCACCTAAGATACAACCGACGGCCACGGCAAAGCTGCCTTTCGACAGTAGTCCTGCTTGCTGGGGAGTAGTGGGGTTGTGCTGAACATAACGTTTCTTCAGGATTCGGTAAGTCTGAACGCCGACAAGTAGCGCCAACCATTCAAAAATAAAATGGACAATGTGGGCAGTTTGCGGGGAGAGGGGGTAATAAATCATTTAATAAATTGGCATGGTGGGGTATCAACCACTAAGTCCAACAACTCCTATAGTGAGGCTTATTAGCCGAATACGCTATGAGTGGCTGATTTACTTTACAGTCGTCCACGGACCCAATTATAAGGTGAATAGGACGAACGACTGGCCACACTAAAATAATAAAAATATTGACGGTCCAAAATAATGTGCTCAAGTCACTCATTAATTAATAACTGCTTTTATTAAAAGGTCACAAAAGACCCTTATTCTTTTAGCACTAGTTTGTAATTATTCATAAAGAATTATTAAAAATTTATTATAAATAATTTTAAGATTTCAGGTCACTAAAATATAACTACATATCCCAAAGCCAACACAAAAGCTAATGATACAGACCAATAAGGAGGCATTAAGCAATCTTTCAAGCGGCTGTCTTTTATCAGCATCTTTGATAAAAATTAGATAGATGAGTAATAGTATCGCCAATACTCCTGATAAACCGCAAAGCCCAAGTAAGGCCATAAACAGCGGTTCTATAATATCTGTCACACAATTCACTCCATGAGTCTATTTGCTTTACAGTATAAATATACTAGCCAGAACCACTACAAAAGACAGTTATAAAAGTCAGTAAGTTGGTTTTAATTTCATGCAGATACTTGGGTCATGCTAAAAGTACAGAGCCTAAAAACCATACAAAAGCAGGCAATACTAATTAAAGTCGCTACCTTTAGGATATGATTAAGAGGCTGCATCTTCTCTGGCTCTTTGGTAAATAGTAAAATAATAATTAGAGTAAATATAGACGTTAAAGCGAGTGCACTTGTTCCGAAGAGGGGCATAACATAACCCCCATTACCAATTAATCGATCATTATTTCACCCTAAAATAAATTATTTATTTTGTCTATTTTAAAAGTAGTTATTAGAGCAGGTGTCATTAGTAAGGTATTTATAGAAAATGTCGACTTGTAAAAAACAACCCCACGCTCAGTAACAAAAATGCAAGTAACAGCAGTCGTGTAAACCATGGCCATAGCTTGCGCTTGGTTGCGCTATCATCACTGGTCAGATAGCCAATCAAACATATTAGGCTACCTACTAGCGTCATCATGCCAAAGCCAACTGGCAGGATAGCGATGTATAGAGTCCACTGCATACGATCTCGTTATCCTTTTAACTTCCTGTTGAGACCAGTACAAGGCAGCTACCTAGACCCACGACAAACATCAGAGCGTAAATGAGCAGCAGTTTGGCCGCCTTAGTATAATAACGCTGCTTAGCTAATGCTTCCTTGCCAAAATAACCGAGTAGTGCAAATATTACCGCAACCAATAATATAATCTGGCTAATAACGGAAATACCGATAAAAAGCGGTATTAAAACGTCTTCCATCATAATTAAACTCAACAATAAATGGCTAAAGCCTATAAAGCTCACTATAGCAAAAAACGCCACTTTTGGGTGACGTTTGAAACACCACCTGAGGGATATCTAAGTATCAGAAAGCCTTACTTAATTTCTAGCGAGCACTAAAAATACGCAGAAACTAACAATACCTAGAAGGACTAAAACAAAAGCCATTACATCTGCTCTTTCTTTGAGTGAGGGCTTGAGAAAAAGCTTAGCAATGAGTAACACCGGTATCATAAGCCAAAATAAAAAGCTAAGACCGACAGGGATAAGAAGAGGGTTCATTAGGGGTGACCAAGGTGAGAGGGTGACTTTATCGAAGGATACCGCACTATCATTAAACGGGTAAATGCTGGCGCTTATAATAGGGTTGGTCGATTATTGGGCTATTATACGCTGACTGTGAAAGCTAATTCCGCTTTTTGCTCAAATCTGCTCAAGTAGACGAGGCGGTGAGTATAGGTTGAGTAGTCGTATTCAACGTACCGTCAAAAGAGAACTTTACTGTTAATAACCTACCCTTTACTGACTGGAAGAGTTGGCGAAGTTTCTTATCTCAAAAAAGCATATAATGAAATCAGATTTTATGACTAAGGTTTTACTTTAAAAGATAGACCATAAAGTAGCCCGTGTAGAAGGTAAGGCTTATAACAGCTGATTTTATTATTTTGTTTTATTCCTAAACTCCTAATAAGGAAGCTTCCAAATGTCTAATCGTATTAATGTATGTTTTAAACCAGTCTTATTGTCATTAATGATGACCATACCACCCGTTGTCCTAACGAGTTGTACGACTTTATTGCCATCTTCAAGTTATGAGAACCTTGTTAAATTGACTGAGTCGCAAAACATTTTTGCGGTCAATGCCAAATCTATGGATAGAAAAGGATTATTAGCAGAAGGCCCCGCAACTCAAAGGGTCACGCTGAATGTATCGAAAAAGAAGATTGATAAAAGTAAAGATATTACAAGTGATAATCTAAAATGGGGGCTTATTTTAATTGAACTTCCTAGTTATTATGGCGGCACACCGTTTGTTAGGATTGAAGATAAAAAAGAGCTTTCCCAGTTCCATCAAAGTATAGATAAATTCGTTTCTTGGTCCAAACTTCCTTATTCACAGCGCGAGAGCAGTAAAGACTCGATTAACAGCTATCTAAAGACATATGGTATGGGAGACAGTGAAAGGAAGTCATATTCGAAAGAAAACTTCTGGTACGTTATGAATGACACTGAGACCCAAGAGCCACTCCTAATTCTTCATAAGGACTATAAACGTTCGGTTCTACCGTCTAATACAATTGGCTTTAAAGCAGACGATCTCAAAGTTATCTTAAACAAAGTAGACACCTTATTTAATGAATTTGACGCTTTAAACGACCAACTTTAAATGGCTGAAAATGTGTGGAGTGTGGAGATATATTGAGAGGTTATAAGTCTGCAAAGCTGAATAGCATAAGGGTTTTATTTTCCTGTAGCGGTGTTTTAATGTTATTTCGATGTTAGGTGCGGTTTTACACACTATTTGTTTTAAAGTAAAACCCAAAACTCAACCAACAAAAAAGGCCACTCTCTAAAGAATGGCCTTTTTTCACTATTGAAAGATAACTAACCGACAATTAATGTATAGCTAAGCAGATTTCTTTTTCTCAAGCATCGGCTTCAAAAACTGACCGGTATAAGACGCTTTAGTGTCTGCAACCTCTTCCGGCGTACCCTCAGCGATAATCATACCACCGCCCTTACCGCCTTCAGGGCCTAAGTCAACAATCCAGTCTGCGGTCTTGATAACGTCTAAATTATGCTCGATGACGATGATGGTGTTGCCCTTATCGCGCAAGGTATGCAAGATATGGAGCAGCTTGGCGATATCATGGAAGTGTAGACCAGTAGTCGGCTCATCCAAAATATATAGCGTCTGACCAGTATCACGCTTGGCCAGCTCACGAGCCAGCTTGACGCGCTGAGCTTCCCCACCAGACAGCGTTGGCGCAGATTGACCCAGGCGAATATAGCTCAGCCCTACATCCATCAGAGCCTCAAGTCGACGATGAATGGGCGGAATAGCAGAGAAGAACTCCGTCGCATCTTCGACCGTCATATCTAATACTTCGGCGATATTTTTACCTTTATAGTGAATCTCAAGCGTTTCACGGTTATAGCGTTGACCATGACAGCTATCACAAGGCACATACATATCTGGTAAGAAATGCATCTCCACCTTGATTAGACCATCGCCTTGGCAAGTCTCACAGCGGCCACCTTTCACGTTGAAACTAAAGCGGCCTGCTTTATAACCTCGTGCTTTGGCTTCCTGCGTTTGTGAGAACAAATCACGAATCGGCGTAAAGACACCCGTATAGGTCGCCGGATTAGAGCGCGGTGTGCGGCCAATTGGGCTTTGGTCAATATCCACCATCTTATCCAGATATTCAAGACCTGTAATGCTCTCGTGCTTGTCCGCGATCAGCGTTGAGGCATTGTTTAGCTGAGTGGCGGCCAGTGGCATTAAGGTACGGTTAATGAGTGTTGATTTTCCTGAGCCAGATACCCCAGTAATACAAGTAAACACGCCAACCGGAATCGTCAAATCGACATCTTTAAGGTTGTTGCCCGAAGCGCCTTTTAGCTCAATCTGCATGGGCACGATATTCTTAGGTTTTTCTTTCTTGTTGGCAGCAGCCTTTTTGGCAGCGGCAGCTTTTGCCTTGCCCATTGGCATGATATTGACACGAGGCGGCGGATTATTTAGGTCGATCGTTTTGGCTTTATGGCGCACTTTTGGTATCGCAATCTCTTTTTCGCCTGATAGATACTGACCCGTGAGTGAGCCTTTGGTATTTTTGATATCCTCAGCAGTGCCCTGTGCGATAACGCGGCCACCATGCACCCCTGCACCGACGCCAATATCGATAATATGATCTGCTTGACGGATAGCATCTTCATCATGTTCGACCACCAGTACGGTATTACCAAGGTCGCGCAGGCGCACCAAGGTTTGCAGTAGGCGATCATTGTCACGCTGATGCAGACCGATAGATGGCTCATCCAGTACGTACATGACGCCCATGAGGCCCGCGCCAATCTGGCTGGCGAGTCGAATACGCTGTGCTTCACCGCCCGATAGGGTCTCAGCTGAGCGTGCCAGATTGAGATAGTCTAGACCGACACTTACCAAGAAATTAAGACGCTCATTGATTTCTTTAAAGATCTTCTCAGCCACTTCACCTTTAGCGCCGCTCATATTTAGGTTGGCATAGTATTCAGCAGCGTCACCTATAGACAGCTGCACAATCTCGGCGATATCACGACCGTCCACGCGCACATTGCGAGCGATTTCGTTAAGCCGTGCGCCATCACAGACATTACAAGTGGTATCTGCCAGATATTTAGCCAGCTCATCACGCACCAAGTTGCTCTGCGTTTTGGCATAGCGGCGCTCGAGGTAGGGTAGAACGCCCTCAAATGGGGTGGTCTTTTTGGTCTTGCGGCCACGCTCATCGGTGAAGTTAAAGAGGATTTTTTCCTTACCAGAGCCTTTTAAGATAATATCTCTTTGCGCTTTTGGTAAGCTGCTCCAAGGGGCATCCATATCGATATCAAAGTGCTTACAGACGGTGGTAAGTAAGCCAAAGTAGTAGGCATGACGCTTGTCCCAACCATTAACCGCGCCTTGATTGAGCGACTTATCTGGATGGGTAATTAACTTCTCTGCTGAAAAGTACTGGCGTTTGCCAAGGCCGTCACAAGCGGGGCACGCACCGTAAGGGTTGTTAAAACTAAATAGCTTTGGCTCAAGCTCAGAGACAGCGCGGTCGCACACCGGGCAGCTGTGCTTGGCTGATAATATCTGATCGTCGCTATCAGTATTCGACGCCTCTGGGTTAGGGTTGCCATCCATATAATGCAGCACGGCTACGTCGCCACCAAGTCTGAGGGCGGTCTCTAAGCTCTCTGCGACACGATTGCCAAGGTCATCACGCACTTTGAAGCGATCGACCACGACTTCAATCGTGTGTTTTTTATTCTTCTCAAGGGGCGGTAGCTCGTCCATATCATAGACATTGCCATCGACGCGCACACGCACAAAACCTTGGCCGACCAGCTGCTCAAGTAGTACCACATGCTCGCCTTTACGGTCACGGACCACGGGGGCAAGAATCATGAGTTTGGTATCTTCAGGTAGCGCCATGATGTCATCAACCATTTCGGTGATGGTTTGCGCGACCATTGGCTCATTGTGAACCGGACAAAATGGCGTGCCTACGCGGGCATAAAGCAGGCGCAAGTAGTCATAGATTTCAGTAATGGTGCCCACGGTCGAGCGCGGGTTGTGGTTGGTCGATTTCTGCTCGATAGCAATGGCGGGTGACAACCCTTCGATACTATCAACTTCAGGCTTGTCCATTTGTGACAAAAACTGACGGGCATACGCCGATAAGCTCTCGACGTAGCGGCGCTGACCTTCGGCATAAAGCGTATCAAAAGCCAATGAAGACTTTCCAGATCCTGATAAACCTGTGATAACCACAAACTTATCTCTAGGAATATCAAGATCAATGTCTTTTAGATTATGAGTCCGAGCGCCGCGAATTTTGATACTTTCATGTGCCATAGAATGCCTTTTATTCATTTATAAAGTAGTGAGCTATAAAGGATATAGTTACGTCATTGATTTGCTAGTTATTGGTTGTCTATACGGTTGATGAAGCGTGCTAGAGTAGCTAAATTGGTCAAAATATTAACTTGTGTCGATCAGCAAACTTGATCCAATTGATTTATTTGTGATTAATAGGGACGACTCTACCTATAGGTGGCGAATATTACGCTCATCTTACTTAACAGTTGACCAGACAATAGCCGTTTAGTTAAGGTTTTAACTTGACTAATATATCGCTTGCTAAGAGCTGGCATGTATCAATTCTTTTATCAATTAACTACATTGAAAGCTTAACGCTTTTTATTATAGCTTTGACTAGGGGATTGGCTACTGGGTTTATGATAAATAACCCTATAAAAACTATTAATATCAGTGTCAATAAGAACGATTCTTATTACCTATAACTGCCTGCAAATCTATGGTAGATTCATTATAAAAACAATACAGCAAAACGGTTATATAGATATTGGGATGAGTTTTTACAGTGTCTGTCGGTATGTGCGTAGCTTGTCAGAAAAATTTATATCAGTGCGATAGCATAATACAGCCACTCTATTTTACTTAGAATTGACTCTATAAAGCGACTCTGCAAAGTAGCTATCTTACTTATTAATACCGCTCGTAGATCAATACTGCATTCTAGATGTCGTTTATATTAATCATTAACTATTAATACAGACAATGATTGATAAGCATTATTTAATAAATGATGAAACGAAAACAAATATAATTAAAAGCGTGAAAAGCTATTAATAAGTGAATCGTATATTTACCCGTTACGGTCGATAAGTGTTAAGAATTTCTAACGAACAATAAATTAAAGACAAACTGAACATTAGAAAATCTATTGTATTGAACGATAGTCACTTTTTCTAAGGTGGTTTTTTATTACCAAAGTATACTGCTCTACACCAGATATCAAAACCAGTTACCAAAACCAGGTCTCAAATTGAGTCATCAAATAAATGTCAAGTTAAGGGGTACAAGAGTACTGCACTTTAGCGCGCCAATACTGACTTGAACTTGATATTAATGGTTACGATTGCTGCTAAATTCAAGTCTAGGAACGCAATCTGCTAAGACATATTTGTGAAATAAAACTCTTAAGTCAACGAGGCATACATAGCCTTTGATAATCACTTATAATGAGACATTTTTGAGTGATTAAGAGAGCGCTATCATGAATAGTATTGAAAAACGAGCCATTGCAGGCGTGGGCGGTATTTTTGCTCTACGAATGATTGGACTGTTTATGATCGTGCCAGTATTTTCTGTATACGGCAGTGATTATGCCCAAGCGACGCCATTTCTTATTGGTCTAGCAGTGGGGATTTATGGGTTAGGGCAAGCTATCTTTCAGATCCCTATGAGTCTGGCGGCAGACCGGTTTCCGCGAAAGCCAATGATCTTGTTCGGGCTTATACTATTTGCTTTAGGGGGTATTTTAGCAGCGACTGCAGACAATATTTATCAAGTGATTATTGGTCGCGCCTTAGCGGGCAGCGGCGCTGTATCGGCGGTCTTGATGGCGTTGTTAGCAGACCTTACCCGGGAGCAGGTTCGTACCAAAGCAATGGCGACTATGGGCCTGACTATTGCGACCTCAATCATGCTGGCCTTTGCGATTGGGCCGATGCTGGTGGCGAGTCTTGGTATTGCTGGATTATTTTGGCTAACTGCCGCCTTTGCGGTCTGTGCCATGCTACTACTGGCATTTATTCCTACGCCGCTTCGTGTTTTAACCCATAATTTGGCGGATAAATCCATCGTTCAACAGCTAAAAGAGGTATTGGCTATTGGCGATCTTAATCGGTTGCATTTGGGCATTTTTGCTTTGCACCTGACGATGACTGCCATATTCGTCATCGTGCCCAAGCAATTGTCAGACGTATTGGGGCTAAGCGTGCGTCAGCAAGGGTATGTGTACATGCCGCTGTTAATTGTTGGCTTTGCTATTGCGCTACCGTTTATTATCATCGCGGAAAAACGGCAAAAAATGCGTCAGGTCTTTTTAGCGGCGATAGCTCTCATGGCTGCTGCTCTTGGTCTTTTGGCCTTCGATAGCCAGCTTGGGGTAGGGTTAATTATTGGTCTTGGGCTATACTTTATTGGCTTTAATTTACTAGAAGCGACTATCCCGTCGTGGATATCTAAAAAAGCCCCTGTTGCCAATAAAGCCACTGCAATGGGTCTCAACTCTTCAAGTCAATTCTTTGGGGCTTTTGTGGGTGGCGCTATGGGCGGATTATTATTGACCCAAAGCACACTACTGGCATGGGGTGCTTTGGCGTTAGTAATGGCGATAGCACTGGCATTGATCTTCCCGATTCGTCAGCCACCTTATTTAAGCAGTACCACACTCAAAATTCCAAATAATACAGATATTCAGTCATGGTCAAAGCGAATCATGAATATCGATGGTGTCGATGACATTGTGGTCATGGCATCAGAGCAAGTTGCTTATTTAAAACTTGATAAACAAAGGCTGACGGACACTTCACGTCAACAGTTGTCGCAACTCACTGACACAGTGCTAGATATTTGATAATAAATTGGGTAAAGTAGAATTCAAATCTATTTTAATAAGGATTCAATATGCGCGGCGTAAATAAAGTTATTATTGTTGGTCACTTAGGTAATGATCCAGAGACGCGTCAATTCAGCAACGGGGGCAGCGTCACTAACATCTCAGTAGCAACCTCTGAGCAGTGGACGGATAAGCAGTCTGGTGAAAAGCGTGAAGCGACTGAATGGCACCGTGTAGCACTATTTAATCGTCTCGGTGAGATTGCCGCTCAATATCTACGCAAAGGTAGCCAAGTCTATATTGAGGGTAGTCTGCGCACACGTAAATGGCAAGATCAAAACGGCCAAGACCGTTATACTACCGAAATTCGCGCAGAAAACATGCAAATGTTAGGCAGCCCTAGTGGCGGTGGACAAGGAGGCTATCAAAGCCCTCAATCTGCGCCGCAGAATCACTTCGGTGGTAATGGTGGCAATCAAGGTCAAGTCGGCTTTCAGAATAACTCTCAATCTTATAATAATCAGGGCGGCCAAGGCAGCCAAAATAGCTTCAGTAGCAACACTGCACCGCAGCCAGGTCAAGGTAATGCAAGCAAGCCTAGTAATGCGATGCCAATGTCAGACGCTCCTGTAGATGATGATATTCCATTTTAAATCTGCGACTTCTACACCCCATAAGGGCTACTCGCTTGACTGAGCTTTTTTGGTTTGTTGTTATTTTAAAAACCCCCTTCGTTAAGGGGGTTTTGTTGTGTCAGGCCGTGATGTATAAAGAATAATAAACTATAGAAATCATTGACCACGCATGGCAAAGATTGCATCTTTAGCAGCTAAAGATGATGACTAGATTGTTGTGTATTGCGTAATGAGATGGGGTTGTAGCCGATCCTAAATACAATAGAGTCGCTATATTAGGATACAGCACTGGTCTAAATTTTTTGGTTGGTTGTTGGTGCACTGACAGAGGCTGCAAAAAATTCATGCCAGTATAGCGGTATTATTTTTATAATAAACTTACCATAGTGGAATAAAGCTCAGTAGTATTGAGACAGCACGAGCAACAAAGCTACAAATATATATGAGATATAGCCTAGCTAAAACGAGACTATCACCTTTAATACTGTATCAGCCTAACCACCTATAATGAATAGTTTTGCTTTAAGCAAGGAAATACAAAATCTACAAAATTTCTTCAACATTAGCTTAATATTGTTTGCAGAGTTTTGCTATCTAAACCAAAACAAAACTAAAGTAATGTAATACAAAGTTATTAACTATAGATTTTTATTGATAAATAAAATCTATCTTAATTTATAGTATAGATAAATACTAAAATTCCAAAGACGGATAACGATATTACACCTGCTATGATTAAAATTAAAGTAATACTGCCTTTTAAATGATATCGTTTAAAACTATTAAATTTCTTTTTATTAATATTATGTGTTACGATTCGCTATGTCTAAAAGTAATCGATGAAGCTGGTTGCGAATTCTCGTATCATTTTGTAGCATTCTGTAATCTTTATATCACCCAAACTATTCTTTTGGGTGATCTGTTGCTAGAGTGGCAAGCTTTTTATGCTAGCATTATAAAATGATTGGCTTATTCATTATCTTTTTCCCCATACTATAGTCAGTTTTTTATTAAATATCGCTCTTTTTATGAAGATTTTTCATAAAATAGCGGCTTGGTTATTTTTCTTATTAGTAAGACAATAGTCAGATTCTAGTAGAAGGTAGGTTATTCCTTTCCATTTATATATTTTATTACCGAGGTTATTATGTCTAAGAAGAGTCCAGTAGATTTAGAAGCGTTGGATGTTGATGAGTTAATGGCCATCACCAAAAATGCGCAGCAACTTATCGTTGAAAAGCAACATCAGCGTCTATATGATGCGTTTGAAAAGTTTGAAGAGATTGCAGAGTCTTGCAACACCAGTATTGATGAAATCTTGAAAGCCGGTGAGCAGCTTGAGAAAAAACGCAGCATTAAATACCGCAATCCAAAAAATAGTGAAGAGACTTGGACAGGCCGTGGCCGTAAACCAACTTGGCTAGTCAATGCGCTTGATCAAGGTCAATCGCTAGAAGATTTTGCCATTTAGCCAATATTTACGTAACGGTAAGGTTGCTCTTAACCAAACTTGCTCTTAATTAAGGTTGCCCCTCATCCCATGTCGCTATTTGGTTGTAGGATGCATACTGAGTCTACCTTAGTCAGTGCCATAATAGAGCAAGCTGGAAAATAACAAGCCATGCCTTATGCTACTGACAGTGGTTTGAGGTGGCGGTTTTAAAGCAATCTAACCATCAGTCTATTTGAGGCTTTATTGAGCTGACACCTTTTATTTAAAGGTGTCAGCTTTTTTTTGTCACCTTTGGCTCATTGTTTGTTATGATAATGGCGTTTTATTGATGTATTTAGAAGTAGCGACTGACATTCTTTTAGCGCTTTCTTTTTGGTGTTAATGCTTCCTTCATAAATTCACTATCGTGTCACATCTTATTGATAATCAGCGCATATCATTGATTCACTGCTGATTAAGATGCTATTGCTAAAAGTGAAGCGCGCAAAGATGAGGAGCATAATCGGATGATTGTCCTAGATTGTTGTAAAACTAAGAATGTTTCATGCTATATTTTCAAGCTATAGTCCATCCATTTTAGATTTGCCACAAAGTCGTTGGGATGAGTTTACACTTGCCTTAGTCATCTTATGACTTCTAGCCAGTAAATTTATACCAAATACTGTTTTACGTACCAGTTTTAAATAGGGCTGACGATAGTTACCTGAATAATGATAAAGAATGGTGTGTGACCTTGATAAGTAGAGTAATTATATTGTGATTGCGGCTTCCTCCCCGTCTCAAAAGCGTCCTCGAAAGCTATGGTGGCTTATCGGTGCTGTATTATTGGTCGGCTGCGTTTTGGTACAAATGCCTGCGGCGTGGATCGTGCAGAAATATGCGCCAGATTCACCTTATTTACAGCACGTGTCTGGCAATCTTTGGCAGGGTTCAGCGATCTGGCAAGTGCCTCAAGCACAGTCCGCTTTGAGTGGAGCTGTTGACTGGACTTGGCAGCCTTGGAAGCTATTGATAGGTCGTCTTGGTGCTGAGGTTACTGTGACCTCAGGCAAGAGTACTCGCTTAAACGGAGATGTTAATATCGGTCGCAGCGGCTGGTCGGTCGCAGATATGTCTGGCAAGATCAGTCCCGATACCTTAGCAGCGGTGGTTGACTGGCAGCTGCCTGATGCGCCTATTCAGGTAAATGCTCTGAGCTTAGATAGTGAACAGCAGCGCGGCTTCGTTCAGGCAGATGGTCAGCTAACATGGGTAGGTGGTGAGCTTGGTTACCCAAGTGGTAATAAGACCTATCAGATTACACTGCCGGCAATGCGAGCAGAGCTAAGCGCTGAACAAAAAGGTGAGAAGTCTCTATTGCATGCCAGTTTATTGAATAATCAAGACAAGCGTCTAGGTGACTTCTATTTAGATACGGATAATATGTTAGATGTTAATCTTACCCAGCGTTTATTAGAAAATATGCCAGAGTATAAAGGCGAAGCACCACAGGATACTCCTGTAGTTAGTGTACGTCAGCCATTATTATCTGGTCTATCTTCAGCGCAAGGGGTGAGCAAATGACTATTGCGATAGCGCCTCGATTAAAGCCGATAGTGGGCTGGTTAAACCGCCTATCAGGTTGGTTATTGCTACTGACAATAGGCTGGCTGTGCTGGGCAATAGCGCGGTTATTATGGCTGTTATTAGCACCGCCGCAAGCGCCAATACTGCCTATTGCGCCATTACAAGCAACCAGCAGTCCGGTCGACTATGCCAGTAGTTTTATGATATTTGAACAGCCTGCTCCTGTCGCCCCTGTCGCTAAACCGCCACCGAACGTTTCACTAAAAGGGGTGATGCTCGCTAGTCCAGAAAGCAACTCAGCGGCTATGCTAGACGTCAATGGTTCGGTAAAAAACTATCGGATAGGCAGCATGCTTGATGACAGCGACTATAAGCTTATTGCGGTATCGTGGAATGAGGTGATACTAGAAGATTCTTCAGCGCAGCAGGTAGTGATTACCTTAACAGAGCCATTGGCTTTGGACCAAGGACAAGTAGCTGCTAAAACGCCGGCAGGTCAGATTAGTAATCAGCGACTGAGTATTGATGACGAGCCTTTAATGTCTCAGCCATTAGAGGAGGCTCAACCATCAGAGACTCTCGAGTCCGCTCAACCAATAGCCGAAGGTAATTCAGAAAACGCTAATCCGCAATCTGCTATCACTGAGGCTGTAGAAGCGCTACAACAAAATCCAGCCAGCTATTTGAGCCGGATGGGCGTGATGGCAACGGGTGAGGGTTATCAAGTTACTGATGCTATGCCTGCTAACATAAAAAACAGACTGGGTCTTGAACCTGGCGATAAAGTCTTGTCAGTCAATGGTCAGAGCGTAGGTAGTAACCCTGGTCAAGATGCGGCACTTCTTAATCAAATCAAGCAATCTGGTGAGGCGCAAATTGCTGTGCAGCGCGGCGATCAAGTGATTACGATTCGTCAGCAGTTTTAGCGTCCTATCATCAATGATATTAAATATACTGTGATATTCGATTACGTCTCTCTCTACTTGGCAGTCATTAGCACAAGGTTAAGGCGGATAAACATAAATAATGGGTCATAATTACCATGCTAAGTTTGCATAAAATTTTACAGTGTTCTACTGATACGTCGGGGCATTATATGCGTCATCGGTTGTTACAAGGCAGTGTGTGGGCAGTTAGCCTAACGCTACGATGGTCGCGACCAGTGTTAATGGCGATACCAATTTGGCTGGTTTCGCAAAGCGCGGTACACGCTGAGAGCTGGAAAGTAAACTTGCAAGATGCTGATATCAAGGCTTTTATTAATGAAGTCGCCACCATTACGGATGAAAACTTTGTTTTAGACCCAAGGATTAATGGCAATGTCACTGTCATATCTAATCGCGCCTTGTCCAAAGCCGAAATCTATCAGCTTTTTTTGAGTGTCATGCAGGTCAATGGTATCGCTGCTATTGATACTGGCAGTACCATTAAGTTGGTGCCGGATAATGTCGCTAAGCAGTCGGGCGTTGCGGTAGATTTGACAGGCGAGAGTAGTGGTGAGGCACTGACCACGCGAGTGCTCTATCTGACCAATACGCAAGCTGCTGAAATACTAACGGTAATCCGGCCGCTGATGCCGCAATCGGCACATGCAGCCGCTGTTCCTAGCATCAATGCCCTCGTACTATCTGATCGCGCTGATAGTCTCAATGAGTTGACCACGCTAATTCGTGATCTAGACAGTAACAATAACGACACTATGAGCGTAATTCCGCTACGTCATGTCGATGCAGAGCGAATGATGGATCTGATTAGTGCCCTCACGGGCATGACCAATGCTGCTAATAATCAAGGCATCAATCAGCTCAAGATAATTGCTGACCCCTCAGGTGACAGGTTGCTGGTCAAAGGTAGCCCAGAGATGATTGCCAAAGTTGAGAGCATGGTCAATCAGCTAGACACAATGCCATCTAAGCGGCTCAGTGGTCTAAGGGTCTTCCGGCTTAAGTATGCTAGTGCAGGACATATTGCGGATATGCTCAGGGGACTACTGTCCAATCAGTCGTTAAATAGCACTGGCGCAGTCTCTACATTGGAGTCTGCATCGCTAACGGATGGCAGCGCCAACTCTGCTGCCTTGACCACTAACGTGGGCAATGAGGTGGTCAACTCAGGCTCGGCGGGTCCGGCCAGCTCACAAGGTGTTGGTACGACGGGTAGTGGACAGAAGCCATTTAGTATTATTGCTGATGAGACACAAAATGCTGTGATAGTTAATGCGCCACCAGAGCTGATGATTGAGATAGAAGAGGCCGTCAATCAGCTCGATACCCGCCGCGCACAAGTGCTGATTCAAGCTGCTATCGTAGAAGTCTCAGGCGACGATGCCAAGCAGCTTGGCGTTCAATGGGCGCTGGGTAATGCCAACAGCGGCTATGGCGTTGTCAACTTTAATAACGCCGGTGCCAGTGCCACAGCGTTAGCCGCCGCCGCACTTAGCGGTACGACATCAGGGATTAGTAGTGCTGCAGGGTCTATCGCAGGTGCATTGCTGGGTATAGGTGACAGCAGTCACGACAGTAATGGCAATACCCGGTTCTATGGGGCGATACTGCAAGCATTAGACTCTACTACCAGCGCTAACTTGCTATCGATGCCTTCTATCCTGACCCTTGATAACGAAAAAGCCAGTATCCTCGTGGGACAAAATGTACCATTTGTTACCGGCTCTTATACCACCAGTGGTAACTCATCGACCAATCCCTTTCAGACGATTGATCGCCAAGATGTCGGTATTAACCTTAATGTCATCCCGCATATCGGTGAAAATGGTACTGTGCGCTTAGAGGTCTCTCAAGAGGTATCGTCTGTGGTCAATGGCTCGACGGGCAATAGTACTGGCCTTGTCACCAATAAAAGCCTAATCAACACCACTATTTTGGCCGATGATCAGCAAACCATCGCCTTGGGCGGACTGATGCGTGACAACACCACCAATGGCAATCAAAAAGTCCCCGGACTAGGTGATATTCCTGTCGTGGGTCGATTGTTCCGCTCAGACAGTACTAAGACTGATAAAAGCAACTTAATTATATTTTTGCAGCCCACTATATTACGTGATGGCGGCGCGGTAGCTAGCGTGACAGAGCGCCGCTATAATCAGATGCGCACCATGCAGCTGATCATCGATAAAAACGGCACGATCAAGCAGCTGCCCCTGTCAGGGGTTCAAGGCTGGGGTGACCAAGTTAATCCTAATTACACACTCATGCCACTTAACCCACTGGTACCAAAGGCTGACCAAACCCCAAAAAATCTACCACAGGGCTTTACACAGGTTACGCAGTAGTGCGGTAAGCTTTGCAGCATCATTGTTAGTATAGTTGAGTCTGAATAAAACAGAGTCATCGTAATCTGATGCGCAACTGGTATAAATTTTTCTGGCTTGCTGCGGGCATGAAGATAGAGGCTGCGACAAATTCATCGCAGTACCGCTGTATTGTTTTTATAATGAAGCTGCAATATAAATAGTGAACAGATGAAGAGTGACCAGCCGTCAGTGGGGCTTATTTGCATGACGTCTTTTCTGATAGGCGCTAGCTTTCTAGTAAGGAGAATGGCATGGTTAAAAAGCGTTGGTTAAAGCTTGGATTAGTCGCTGCGGCTTTATTATTGATCCCAAGACGCAGCAGCAAGCAGTCGCAAGACATTGAGTCAGCAAAGTCTAAACAGCCAAAATCTGCTGAGGACAAATCAGCGTCCTAGTGCGCTAACAAGTAGAATAAGTCTAGTAAGCTTATTGCTACCTATATTGAACTTGCGCTTGCCTTATTAAACTTGCGCTTGCCTTATTAATAGGATAGCGGCGGCTATATGGGTTTGAAATTAAAGGTGATATTGGGGAGCATGTGGTTGGTTGACGTATTATCAAAACTCTTTTAAGGTAGTTATTTAACGGTTTTTTTAATAATATTTTGTGTATGATTCTCGCTTAGCGTTGAGGCTGATTAAATAGGCCTTAATCATCATACTTTGGTAGCATAATTGCTATTATTACTTTATTCTTCGCTCACTATCGATACTTAGCTTGCCAATCACTTTGAATATTTACATGATTTACGCATTTAAGATATCTTAGTCTTAAATTCTCACCTATCTGCTTATCCATAATCACTATGATTAATAATGACTGCTAACCGAATTGTCTCTCCACCTTATGAGGGGTGCTATCCGCTCATCGATACCCATACGCATTTTGATGACCCTGTATTTTTGCCTGATAGAATAGTGCAGATGGCGCAGGCACAGTCAGTCGGTGTGCGTCATCTATTATTGATTGGGTATGTTCGGCAGTATTTTTCACGGCTGTATGATGTGCAGGCAGAGATTAACTCAAAAGGCACGGCAAAGGTCGCAGTAGCTGATCTGCGCAACAATACTCAAGATAGTTGTTTACAATATACTCAATACGACTTTCAATACGATCCTCAACATGACCTTCAAAGCCAACCTCAAGACAGGCTACAAGCGCATATTGCTCTAGGGTTACATCCGTTTTATATCGAATCGCATGATGAAGACGATTTGCAGTATCTAGCGACTACGCTTAGCCAGCGTTCAGATATTATAGCGATTGGAGAGATTGGGTTGGATACCTATACCGCGCAGATGAAGCAGCCTAGTGTGTATGAGAAGCAAAAACGCTATTTTATATCACAGTTAGATATGGCGGTAGCACATGGTTTACCAGTGTTATTGCATATTCGAAAAGCGCATGCAGACTGTCTAAAAATTCTTAAAAATCATGCTTACGATGCCCATAAACTCGGTGGCATTGCTCATAGCTTTAGTGGTGGTGAGCAAGAAGCCAAGGCCTTTGTAAAGCTAGGATTCAAGTTGGGGGTCACCGGTCAAGTCACTAATCCAAATGCTAAAAAACTACGGCGGGCCATTAGCGCTGCTGTCGATAGCTATGGGTTGTCGTGTCTGGTCATCGAGACAGATTGCCCAGATATGCTTCCCCTTATCGATCAGAGTGATGAGCAGTCGCGAAGCACTAATGAGAACGTCTTGAGTAATGAGAGCGACGGGGCTAACAGCTTAAATACGGTAGCTCACCCTCAGCGTAATACTCCCGCGCACTTAACATATGTTTTAGCCACTTTGAGTGAGCTGCTTGCTGTCCCTTTAGATACTCTAGCACAGCAACTATGGCAAAATAGCTGTGAGGCTTTAAAAGTAGCGTGGCATTATCCACTGGATTAACCATAGCGATGACTTAAGCTGCTCTACGGACCAAAGCGTATATTAGCCTCGACTTTGATTGAATAGATTATAAATTAACCTATCTTTAGTGGTCAGTAAAAGGTAGCGATAACAGGATTAGAACTTCGCATGTCAGTAATTGCCGATAACACATCGACAGAAGATAACACTCAGTACCAGCGCCGCTTTCAAGGTACGCAAAGTCTATATGGCGCTGAGGGGCTAACGGCGTTTGAGCGCGCTCACGTAGTGGTAATAGGCGTCGGCGGCGTGGGCTCTTGGGCCGCAGAGGGTCTGGCTCGGACAGGCGTTGGTCATATTACCCTCATTGATTTAGATATCCTCGTCGCCTCTAATGTCAATCGGCAGCTGCCAGCATTGGACAGCACCTTTGGACAAAGTAAGATTGAAGCAATGGCGCAGAGAATTCGCGAGATTAACCCCCATGTCACACTAAATTTAGTGGATGACTTTTTGACCCCTGATAATGTCGCTACCTTATTGCCCAGTCGGCACAGTGCTAAACAAGCGCGTGACAATGGTCAGCAGCTCGTCATACTTGACTGCGTTGATGATATGGCTGCTAAGCTCGCTATTGCCCTCCATTGCCGCTTTCATAAGTTAAAGTTAATCTGCGCTGGTGGGGCGGGAGGAAAGACCGACCCGCTACAAGTCACGGTTAGCGACTTAAAAGATACTTTTCAAGACCCTCTGCTGGCACGGCTACGTAGTAAGCTGCGTCATGAAAAGGGTATCAATACTGAGCTAAAAGATAAGTTTGGTATTCGCTGTGTCTACTCGATCCAGCCACCGATTACTCTTAAGGCAAAGAGCGAATGTCCAGTCGGTGGCCTTCACTGTGGTGGCTATGGCTCAGCAGTGGCGGTCACCTCGGTAGTGGCTATGATTATGGTTAGTGAAGCACTGAAGATTATTAGTAAGTAAAGTCAGTAACTTAGTTCAGTAAGTTAGGTTGCTGGTTTCTGTATCGTTACTTTTGTATTGATGAGCCTTGTTAAATATCAGATGTGCGATGTATTGTTTGCGCCATTTATGAGGTTGTAAGATTAATTTAGGAGGTCCCTTTGGGCACACTCACTTATCCTGTCGCCAATAATGAAGCTGAGCGCATTGCCAAACTTCACGAGTATCAAGTCTTAAATAATAATGACGATCCAGCTTTTGAGCGTCTAACTGAGCTGGTGAAGTTATTCTTTGACATGCCCATGGTGACAATCACCTTTATGGATGAGAACACCCAGTATCTCAAATCACCGCATGGTCTAGGGGATACATGTACGACCACCCGTGAAGCCGCTATTTGCAACTACACCGTGCTATCAGACGATGTATTCATGGTTTATGATCTAAGTCAAGATGAGCGCTTTGCTAATAATCCGCTGGTGAAGGGCGCGCCTTTTTTGCGCTTTTATGCGGGCGCACCTATTTTATTGTTTGAAGATAACCAAACCTTTCGTCTAGGCTCCTTGTGTCTGCTCGATACCCAACCTCGCTATGACTTTGGTCATAAAAAAGCCGCGCAGTTGGCCAAATTCGCGGTTATTGCAAGTGATGCCCTGCGCCTACAAAAGAATCAACGTTTGGCTAAGCAAGCCAATATCATGAAGTCGAAATTCCTAGCCAATATGAGTCATGAGATTCGTACTCCTATGAATGGCATCATTGGGATGGTTGACATGCTTAATGAAACGCCATTGACGGCTGAGCAGCAAGACTATGTTTGTCACCTTCAGGAATCGACGACGCACCTATTGGCTATTATCAATGATATCTTGGATTTATCTAAGGTTGAGTCAGGAAAGATGACGGTAGACGCTGTGCCAATGAACTTAGCTGACTTATGTGAGGAAGTTATTAGGCTCTTTAAGAGTAAAGCACATAAGCGCAATCTACAGTTGAGCTACCGTTATTCAGAGACGCTAACACCCTTTGTAAAGGGCGATCCTGTACGGTTGAAGCAGATATTGGCCAATCTGGTCAATAATGCTATCAAATTTACAGATGATGGTGGTGAAGTTTATATCTCTGTCACTCCGATATCAGAGCAGCCCGAACAGCGGTTTTTTAAAGAAGGTGTGGTAGCCGATAGCATAAATCAGGATGAGATGACCTTATGCTTACAAGTGAATGATACTGGGGTGGGCATTGAAGCTGAGTCACTAGCCGCCATATTTGATGCGTATAATCAAGCGGATCAATCGACACATCGCTTATATGGCGGTACTGGATTAGGACTGTCAGTGTGTAAAGCGCTGGTTAGTCATATGGGCGGTCACATTTGGGTAGACAGTCAGGTTGGAGAAGGTTCAACATTCACTATCTTGCTGCCATTACCATTATTAACGGCTGCTGAGTTTCAGGCAGACGCACCAGACCCGCGTGCAAACGATAAGCCGATACTGAAAGATTTAGCTGATGATTCAAGCACTAGTAGTGGCGCGAATACAGGTACAACCGCTAATAATAGCTTGCCAGAGACAGCGAATGATGCTCCTAAGCATACTGGTCATGTCTTGTTGGTAGAAGACGATACCGTCAATGCCATGATTGCCAAAAAAGCCTTGGAGTTTGGTGGTCACCGTGTGACCCATGTCACAGATGGTAAGAAAGCCATTGAGACTTTTGCGGCTAATCCAGATAGCTATGATATTATCTTGATGGATCATCATATGCCAATATTAGATGGGGTAGAGGCGACTCAGCAGCTTTATACGCAATATAGTCAGGATAGGCTACCGCCAATTATTGCCCTGACGGCTAATGCGATGGATGGTGAGCGTGACAAATACTTGGCAGCGGGGATGCAGGACTACTGTACTAAACCCTTTAATAAAGAGCAGCTTAACGCATTGATTCAGTACTGGCTTACTGTCGGGCGAAAGCAAAAAGAAGCGCAAGATAGCAATGTCTCTTAAATTCAACGTCTGCTCAATTTAACGTCTTCTAAACTTCAGATTATAAAAGACAAGCCATAAAAGCTATCATAAAGCATAAAATGCGCATAAAAAAACTGGTAATGATTGTCATATCAACAATTATTACCAGTCAGAACTATCAATCAAAAAGTAAGACAGCCTAGGTTCAGTGGCTGCTTAGTTTACCCGAGTTTGATAATCACCAGTTCGCGTATCTACTCGTACCACTTCTCCTTGCTGTACAAAAAGAGGAACTCGTACTACAGCGCCGGTCTCTAGAGTAGCAGGTTTGCCGCCACCACCAGAGGTATCACCGCGCACGCCAGGATCAGTCTCAGTAATTTCTAATTCAACGAAGTTTGGTGCAGTGACAGATAATGGCACACCGTTAAATAGCGTAATCGTACATAATTCATTGCTATTTTCTTTTAACCATTGCGGTGTATCACCCATGGCGGTGGCATCAGCTTGCAACTGCTCAAAAGTTTCTGGGTGCATAAAGTGCCAAAACTCGCCATCGTTATAGAGATAATTCATCTCGGTGTCTAAGACATCGGCTGCCTCTAAGCTATCCCCTGATTTAAAAGTCTGCTCTAGTACTTTGCCTGTGCGAAGATTACGTAGCTTAACGCGGTTAAACGCTTGCCCTTTACCTGGCTTTACAAACTCGTTTTCGATGATAGAGCAGGGGTTGCCATCGAGCATTACTTTGAGGCCTGCTTTAAATTCATTGGTAGAAAAAGTTGCCACACTACACTCCTAATTTTCAATTTTGAGAGGCGCCGGTCATCCAATATAACCCTGCGCCATCGTCATCGTTACTGCGTGATAGCGACGCTTCACGCATCTTCCTAACCTTAGTATTGTCACGTCGATATTGAGGTCAACGGTAAACCTTTTATAAGCCGCTAGTCTCTACCTTAATTTATAGGTTGGTAACGATATTAAGCTTAAGTACCTCAAATGCCGCTAGATTAGCTCAGTATCTACAAGTCAGAGTAATGCTAGGTTCACTATCGCATGACTGGTCTATATAATGACGATTTTTAAACGCATTTAGGCTGCCATGATAAACCATTTAATCACACAAAAAAACTGGCAAACGCAATTATCCACTGCCATTACCTCAGTAGATGAATTATTAAGCCTACTTAAGTTAGAGCGCTCTGAGCTATCAGTCATCGTGCCAGATAACTTTGGTCTTAGAGTACCGCGAGCGTTCGTCAACAAGATGCAGGCTGGTGATGCCAATGATCCTTTACTACGCCAAGTACTGCCCACAGCGGAGGAGCAAATCAGTGTCAGTGGCTATACTCAAGACCCTTTGGCTGAGAATGCGCACAACCCAATCAAGGGACTACTGCACAAATACCAATCGCGGGTGCTCCTGACCATTACCGGGGCCTGTGCAATCCATTGTCGGTATTGCTTTCGCCAACATTTTGATTATGGTGCTAATCTACCAACGAGTAAAGAGCAAGAGGCTATCGTAGATTATATCAGCGATAACCCTGATATTAATGAGGTTATACTCAGTGGTGGCGACCCACTGAGCATCAGTAACCGGCGACTATTTGCTTGGCTAGATTGTCTTGAAGCTATACCTCAGCTGACGACCATCCGCTTACATACACGGCTACCTTTGGTGATACCAGAGCGTATTGATGCAGAGTTATTGCAGCGATTGGCCCAAAGCCGTTGCCAACTGGTGATGGTCATTCACTGTAACCATGCTAATGAGATTGACGATAATACGGCTCAGTATTTACAGCGACTCAAACAAATCGGCGTTACCTTATTAAATCAAACAGTCTTGCTGGCAGGTATCAATGATCAGGTGGAGACGCAAGTGGCATTAAGCCATCGCCTATTTGCTGCTGGGGTATTGCCGTATTATCTGCATGTTTTGGATAAAGTAGCGGGTGCTGCGCATTTTGACTGTGATGAGCAGCAAGCCATTACTCTTTATTGGCAGCTATTAAGTAAGTTACCGGGATATCTAGTGCCTAAGTTGGTCCGTGAGCTGCCAAACTTCGCCTTTAAAACCCCCATTGATATTTACCAAGCGGATTAATATTGTCGAATTATTGTCAATCATTGTCGCTATAGTCAATCCGATTTAACAGCCGCTAGCCAGTGATCGGTACATATTGACTGGCTAGGGGGTATTTTTAGTGGTCTTTAAGGCATGGCTACCCATAGCAGTGACTATGATAAGCCGTCGTATTAACAGATTTAAGGTATTGCTTATAAATCAGAGGCTCGGTAGGGTAGTAGTATTTAAAATGGCGATTCTACAGCCTCAATTAGCTATTCACCGATTGATTGGCTTTTAGGATAGCCACTACTCTAAAATGGATACCAAGAGTCCCTATGATAGCGCCGTCTACATTTACAAAATATCTGGCAGAACCTCCTAAGCTTCAAGCTCTTTCATTCCGTCATATTGGTCAAAATGGCAAGTATATTGATGAGTGGATCAATAACTTGAGTGCGTACGATGTATTAGAACAATGCGTGCAAATAAAGACAACTTTGGGCGAGTTGGTAGTGGCACAAATAAAAGATAGCCAACGCCTTAAGCTTATGACTAATTTATTCATAGTCATAGAGCGTGTGGCGGCGCAGTTACGCAATACATATCAATATGAAATAGGTCCATTAAATCCGGATCAGCTGCAAACATCAGAGCAAGTCAGGTCTTTATATTATTTGAGCGCTTTGGTATTTAATGGGGTGGTAGAGCGGCTTCAAGAGTCCACTGAGCCTGTAGAGACCAATCGTAAAGCCTCTTGGCGACAGCTGCTAGCTCGGCCTAAGGTACCATCGAATCATCTGGCAATTGCCATCTATGGAGAAATATTAAGCTACCAAAAGCTGTTGTTAGAATTCGCTTTTGCTTACCAAAAGCCGATAGCTATAGTGTGGCGGCAGCTTAATCAATTATATTTACTGGCAGTAAAAGGCGATATAGCCAATGTTGACTTGAGTCGTCACAGCTTATCCAAGCAGGCGTCTAGCATTCATAAGTTATATTGCCAAGTCTGTCTGGCGGCGCTATTAAACCTTGCGACTTACAGACGCCAAGATATTATTGCCATTAATCGCATCTTGCCAAAGTGGTCCAGCTATATTTCAGCCAGTCTCCTGCCACAATCAAAGACTCGGTTCTTTGTCAATCTCGGTAGTGATGCCGGTCCTGAATATTTGAATCCGACGACTGCTATCAACCCTTATGATGACCAATATCAATGTCTATTTATTGAATTGATACCGCTAATGGACTATTTAAAGCAGCAGAGTCAGATAGTGCCGAATGATCAAAGAGAGGTGCTACTTGAGCTGCGATTAAGTGAAAAGGCACTATTATCTTTACAGCACCAATATTTCAGTTCTCAGCGTCGAACGGAGCCAAGAAGCAAAATAAGTCACGCTACTACCTTGTTCACTGGTTTTCATCAAATTCACTACCATATCGCAGGTGGACGCTCGCTTGGCGATTTGATTCATCAAAAAGAGCTGCCGACTAACTGTCAGCCTAAAGGTTATGTCCAAACCGATCGAGCATCCTCGGAGATCATTGTCGAGGTGAGTCTGCTTGATCAAAGTGTCTCGGGCTATCGCTTTCGTACCAAGCAAGTTTCTAGCGTTGACATGGACCATCAAGCAAGAGGAAAAGAGACGGCTGATATTTTGCAGCTAAGAGATGGTTCAGAAGCCAATTGGCTGTTTTCAGACTCAGACTTTAGCAAAAAAGCACTGGATCTTAATCGCGAAGCAGTACCAATCTTACAAGTCATGAGCCTTTTTGCCATTCAAAGCCAGACGCCAAGTGAAACCCAGTCAAGTGATGGAGCGCCATCCCCTATCAGGTGGGAGCTTGGCATCGTTCGTTGGATTGATACCAGTCAAGGGCAGTTAGAAGCAGGGGGCAAGGTGCTGGGAGTGAACGTCACTGCTTGCGGTATTCGCTTAGAGAGCAACGATGGACGACGGCAAAATTTTGTGGCGGGGTTATTGCTCGCAGGCGATCTTGATCTCAACACCAAGCCCAGTCTCATTATGGCGCGATATTCTTTCAAGGAAGGTGATCAGGTTGTCTTGCGAATTGGTAGCCATCAGAACCGGCTCGTATTACAAAAGAATATTCTTCGAACCGATGATATAGATCAGTATGAAATTGCTAGGGCCGCTCACCCCTCAGTCTGACAATAGTGCTGCAGTCGTGCTTTATTGTAGTGACGGTATCTCATTAACAAGTGAACACACCTCTTGAGTGTGCATTTTACTAAAATAGCCTAGGGCTATGGCGACCGTCAATATTTAGATGATTGATCTAGATTAATAAAGTTGTTTCAGATAACCAGCCCTTAATTTGATATTAAAGGTATAATCGGCACTCATTTTTTAAATTTGTTTGGTAACATATCACTTTATCTTAGGATAATTTTGGTCAATACTTATTAAAATATATAACTCAGCAATATAGCTAATTAAGGCAAACTATGGCAACTAACACGACACTAAATCTCTTGGTTATCGATAGTGACCAGCTTTACGCTGAACATCTGGTCTCCTTACTGTCTACTTATTATAGTGATATTAACCTAGGGTTCTTAGATGCAAAGAGTGAACTGTTAAGAAGTTTGCGCCATCAATGGGATGTCTTATTGTTTGGTCGCGCTTACGATATGACATTTACGGACGTTGTGGGTATTGTCCAAGAGCAAAATATTGATCTACCGCTGATCTGTCTTGACATGGATGCATCAAGTTCAGCTGGGCAAAATAGCGAGGGACTACCTGTCGTCCTTGATAATAATATGATCAAAGCGTTACCTGCTGAGGATGAAGTAAAAGTCGTGATAGCGACTCGGATATTACACGAAAGCTTAAAGACTCGCAGGCAGATTGCCGGTCTACAAAATATATTGTCTGAGGCAGAGCAACGAGCAAATATATTAATTAAAAACTCCAAAAGTGCTGTGGCTTATCTTGATCAAGGTATTCACATATTTGCTAATGACCCTTATCTGGCGATGTTTGGTTTTGACTCTCCTGAAGAGATTATCGGTGTGCCCGTCATTGATTTGATCGCAGGTGGGGATAACGTCAAAGCCTTCAAAAAGTTTTTAAGTCGATTTGATAAGGGCAACCGCGATCAAGTAGAGTTTAACTTTGAGAGTCGGCGTAAAGATGACACGACGTTTGAGGCAAAATTACAGCTGGCGGCTGCCACTCTTGAGGGGGAGCCTGTTACCCAAATTATCATTCAGCAAAATAACGCTAATGCTGCCGAGCTTGCCAAGCAGTTAGCAGCAGCGCAGCGTAAAGACAACCTGACCGGACTGGCAAATAGGCAAGGCTTTGAAACTCATTTTGCTGCACTTTATGAGCAAATTAAGGCTGAAGATAAGCAGGCTGCGTTACTGTATGTGCGAATAGATAATATCGGCAAGATCAATTCAAGCTTAGGCCTTCAGGGGACGGATGAGGTCGTCAAACAAGTGGCTTATACACTAGATGAGTATTTTGAATTAGGCTTTGTCAGCCGCTTTAGTGATAGTAAGTTTACGGTATTATTAGAGGCGATAGGGGAGGCGGAGCTTAAGCAGCGCGCGGATACCATTCGCGAAAAAATCAGTGACTTAATCATTGAGGTAGGCAAGCGTACAACCAGTACCACGGTAAGTATCGGTATGGCAATGGTCGACAAACACAGCCCAAGCAAAGAGGCGGTGATTGAACGCGCGATGGATGCCCTAGATCAGGTGATGATAGAGACCAAAAATGTTGGTAATAGCATTCAATTGTATGATCCTAGCCAACATGTGAATAGTGATGATGAGGCGTTAGCAGAATATCTAGTGAATGCGATTAGTCATAATCGCTTTGAGCTACTGTACCAGCCTATCTATGATATTAATGCCGACCGCAGCGACTTCTTTGGAGTATATCTAAGATTGCCTTTGTCTGATGGTAGTCAAATGCTGCCAAAGGACTTTATGAGTGTGGCAAAGAGTCATCAACTACTTGAAAAGATAGACCGCTGGGTATTAATTAATGCTTGTAAGCAGCTGAGTGAAGTGCGTAAGCAGCATCCAGAGAGTAGGCTGCTAGTATCGCTTAGTAGTGCTTCATTAGCAGACAGTCGTCTTGCTAGCTTGGTCAGCCAGCTTATAAAAGCCGTAGGTGGACCAGCAGGTGCTTTGACCATTCAGTTCAATGAGCAAGACGTCGTTGACTATTTAGCGGTTGCCAAAAAGCAGTTTTCGGCGTTAAGTAATGTCGACTGTCAGCTTAGTATTCATAACTTTGGCGTGACCAGCAAATCTATTGAAACCGCTGAATATGTTAATCCTGATATGGTGTATTTGGCAAAAGGCTATGTGGACGAGATGAGTAACGATAGCGGTATCGAGACTGTCAAGTCTTTGGTTACTAAAGCGAATGAGCGTGGGCTAAATGTCCTGATTCCGTATATCGAAGATGCAGCGACCATGACCACTGCTTGGACCATGGGCGCTCGCTATCTGCAAGGGTACTATTTGCAAGAGCCGGCAAAGACAATGATACTAGCGCAAGAGTCATAAATTTATGAATGATGCATTACAAGAAGGTCGCAGCGCAGTGAAAGACGTCGTAAAGTGTAGTCTGACTAAAATCAGTGGTAGTGGCACTAAAAAACTCGCTAAATCAAATTATCAATGGTCAGACCATGGTCAAAGACATTTATCTAACTTCACTATTAACCGTACCGCAGTGAGCCGCAGCTTATGGCTGGGTTTGTTGTCATTGGCGATGAGCGCTTGTCAGCAGCCGCCTCCTGACTACAGACCAGAAGCGACCCTACCAGCTTACACTCAGGGTGATGCAGATAATGGCAAACTGTTATTTAAGGACTATTGCTCTCAGTGTCACCAGCTGACGCCTGGCTTGAATAAAAAAGGGCCACAGCTGATGAATATATATGGCGCACCGGCAGCACTATTAAAAGACTATCAATATAGTCAGGCATTGCAGTCAAAGGATTGGGTCTGGGATGTCAAAACCCTTGATGCTTATATTGCCGATCCAGCAAAGGTACTGCCAGAGACAAAAATGCTCTCAGACCCTATCCCGGACGCCGAAGAGCGCGCTGATATTATCGCCTATTTATCGACACTAAAAGCACCCGTACCAGCGCCCGTAGAAGAGAA
Source organism: Psychrobacter pygoscelis (assembly GCF_004335015.1). GTDB lineage: Bacteria > Pseudomonadota > Gammaproteobacteria > Pseudomonadales > Moraxellaceae > Psychrobacter > Psychrobacter pygoscelis. The sequence goes on along the minus strand of NZ_RQRU01000001.1, from coordinate 759,163 downwards.
TAAGTAGAAGAGGCTGACCAAACCATCATAACCAGCCGTGCCTCAATGCTAGTGAATATCCCAGCTATATTTATATATCTAAAAACGGTGGTTAAGTTATACTCTTGTTTGTTATCATTGGCTTATATGGTAGCAGTAACTGTGACAAAGTTAGTATTACTGCTGCTTTTAATATGTCTTTTTGGCAGTTGTGAGTGCGCTATAAAGCATCAATTTATTGTGTATTTTAGTCGATCCCTGTCATTTATTTAGTCCCTCTTTAGCTTTAGCCCCTCCCTCAAAGTTGTCTAACATTACCATGAATCCAAACTCTATTCGCTCAAATTCATCTACCGTAAACTCTCATTCTACCGACTCTATAAGCTCAAATATGGGGTTTGTGAATAGGGCTAAGTTGTCGCAGTTATTAGAGCGCCTCAATCAAGTGATACTTGATAAGCCGCAAGTGATCAAATTGGCTGTGGTCTGTCTGTTGGCAGAAGGCCATCTGTTGCTGCAAGACTTGCCGGGTATGGGTAAGACCACATTGTCACATGCGCTTGCTAAACTTCTAGGCCTTGACTTTAACCGGGTACAATTTACCAATGATATGTTGCCCGCTGATATTTTGGGTATGAATATCTATAATCAGAGCAATATGCAGTTTGACTTTCGTAAAGGGCCAATCTTTACTCAGATTTTGCTAGCTGATGAGATTAATCGCTCTAGTCCTAAGACGCAAAGTGCCCTACTAGAGGCCATGGAAGAGCACCAAGTTACCCAAGACAGTCATAGTTATGCCTTGCCTGAGCCATTCTTTGTCATCGCGACACAAAATCCAGCTCAGCAAGTAGGGGTCTATCCACTCCCTGAGTCACAGCTTGATCGGTTTTTGATGTGTTTGTCGCTCGGTTATCCCTCTGCTGCTGCTGAACGCGCTTTATTAAAAGGCGAAGATAGACGACGCTATCTGGCAAGTCTTGACCATGTTATGAGCGCAGAGGAGCTAAGAGAGATTCAGGCAAGTGTTCGCCAGGTCTATGTGGCTGATGTGGTTATCGATTATCTTCAGCGGTTGGTCGCCAAAACTCGTAGCAGTCAAGATTATCATGGGTTATCACCACGTGGCGTATTGTCGCTTCAGCGGGCAGCTCAAGCACATGCCTTTATCAGTGACCATGATGAGGTGACACCAGAGGACATCCAAGCTGTATTTGCTGCGGTAGCCGATCACCGTTTAGGGCAGCGTTTTATACCCTTTCATCATCTCGGCGGCCAGAGCCAAAGTACGATTGCACAGCGAATCTTAGCTGATGTGCCGGTCATGGTATAGCTTAGAGACGTTTTTTACATTGTGTAGGCCACTTTTTTTAATCTTCTATCTTTTCATATCTTGATAAACTCGCTGATAGTGTTGCTAGCTAGCTTTGCCGCAAGCGCCACATTGATTTATGACTGTGGTCTTCATTTTTTATATCCAGTCAAAAATTGAAGAGATAAAAAGAAGTTTAAGCGTGATACTGGTATAAACTTTTCTAGCATGCTGTAAGTATGCTAAAAGAAGCTGCAAAAAATTCATTCCAGTATTGCTGTACTCTTTTTAGATTGAATTCACTATCTGCTTTATCACTCAACATAACGGAGACTTATAAAATCTGCTTTGGCGCTGACCAGCCAATATGATGATATGCTCATGAATATAGCTTCGCAACCTTCTCCCTCTCAATATCGCACTCGTATAGTGGATGATAAGAAGTCGTCTAGACTCGATCGTTGGTTTGCTAAGCGCGCGCCAAGGCAAGATTCAGCCACACTCAGTCTGCGCAATGTCTATATATTCTTTAGCCGTGAAGGGGCGCTGTTCGCTTTGCTGCTGATAATTACCTTTATTGCAGGTATTAATTATGCCAATAACTTGATATTGGGCTTATGTTTTTATCTCGCTAGCGTCTGGGTTATTAGCTTTCATCTAACCTTTGCTCATGTGATAGGACTAAAAATACAGCTGCTTGAAGTCTCAATGGCAGAAGCAGGCTCGCCTGCTTGGGTAACTTTAAAAGTGACCAGCACCAGTACTAAGCCCAGACGGCAGCTTAGCTTTACCTTTGAGCAGCAGTTAGCCAATAACAATCAGGCAAAAGAAAGTAGCCAAATACAAGAGAGTAGTCAGATGGCGGTACATGAAGGTGAAGCCTCCAGTAGTGTTCCTGCCTATACTTATAGTCATATCGTTCCAAGCATTTCTGGCGAACACATCATCAAGCTACCGGTAATGACTCATCAGCGCGGCCGAATGATACTGCCTCGGTTGAAGATTAGTAGTGTCTATCCCCTAGGCATTATGCGTGCTTGGTCTTATGTGTATTTTGCGACGCCGGCATGGGTTACGCCAAAACCACTAGCCTTTGATTGGCAGGCGCAGTATATAATTGCCAGTGACGAGGCAGCTGTGCAAAGTCATCATGTTATGCAAGGTCAACATGACTTTGATCGATTGGATGATTATACGCCCGGCCAGTCCCTTGCACGCGTCTCTTGGCCCCATGTCGCTCGAGGTCAGGGTATGTTGACCAAACACTTTGCCGATCCTGTGGGACAAGAGCTGCGTTTGGACTATGCTGATATGCCCGCAGCGCACCATGAACAGAAGCTGTCACAGCTTGCTTATGCCCTGCAGAAGATGCCGACAAGCGGTGCTGCCTTTCAGGTCATCTTACCTAACGATCTTGCTGAGGGGGTCGGTGGAGCAGGCATGATCGGTCAAGGGGATGCTTTTGTTCAGGCGTCCATGCTGCGTTTAGCTAAGGTAAGATAATCGTTATGGCTCTATTATTTCGCCGACAGTCCTCTACTGCTACGACAACCCGCATAGCTATAGCTAATCATCCTGATCTTGATGCCAGCTTTATCCAATTGGCTCAGGGGCGGCAACCTAAACAACGGGCCAGTAGTAAGTCTAAGTTAGGGTGGTTAAAAAGACTGATTGGCCTACCTGCTTATTATTGGGTATTAATCACCCAGTTGTTTGTTATTTTGCCTCATGTTTCTCATTTACCAATTTGGCTCATCATCTTTGGGATACTGAGTATCGCTGCGCAATTGCCTAGAATAAAGGCCCGCTTCAAAACCGTAAAGCAGCTTAAGCGCATTTATCAAGGCATTCAGATGGCTGGGTTTTTGACGGGTATAGCGGGGTTATGGCTGACTTATCAGTCGGCATTTGGCCTCGATATGGGCGTTGCTTTTTTGCTGCTGTGTTTGATTAGTAAGCTGTGGGAGCTGTATCAGCGCCGCGATGCCTATGTGGTGCTCAACTTATCGTTATTTGTATTGGCGTCGCTATTTTTGATGGATCAAGGCCTGTTTACGAGCCTTACCGTAGCATTTGGGGCAGTCATGGTACTACTGGCCTTTATTGCGTTAAATGATGTCGGCAATGATAGCGGTGAGGGGCGAGTTCGTACTCTGGGCTTGCTTGGTGTTTCGGCTTTGCCACTGTTGGTAGTGTTGTTTTTATTTTTTCCTCGTTTGCCGCCCTTATGGTCTGTCCAATTATCAGGTCAGCAGGCAGTGACAGGCGTATCGGATAGTATGTCAGCAGGTGACTTTGCCAATCTTAGCCAATCTACAGAGCTGGCTTTTCGAGTATCGTTCCCAGCTGAGCAACCAGCGCAAAGTGAGATGTACTGGCGTGGTTTGGTCTTTAGTAATTTTGATGGAGTAACATGGTCGCCTAGTGCCAGTGTTCAGAGATCATGGTGGGGCGGCGCTGTACCAGATTGGCTGGCTCAAGCCATCGATAGTGTGCCTGATGCGCAAAAGCAGCAGCCCTTGGCTTATCAAGTCATTTTGGAGCCTACGCAACAAAACTGGCTGTTTGGGCTGGATTACCCCTATAGCCAGTTAAGGGGTATTGGTATTACCCCGCAGTTTACCTTACGAAGGTCGCGGCCAGTGACCCAGCAGCTGCGTTATGATGTCACGCGTTTTGCTCAGATGCGTCTCGATTCGACATTAGGTGAACAAGAACGTCAGATCAATCTTGCGCTGCCCTCTGAAGGCAACCAAAAATCGCGTGCGCTAGCCAAGCAGTTGTTTAAGGAGGCAGATAATGATCCTGAACGCTACATTAACGCCATTCAGGCTTGGGTTAATCAAACTCAATTTCGCTATACGCTATCACCGCCGCCATTGACCGATGAGCGGATTGATAGTTTTTTGTTTGAGACCAAAGCAGGGTTTTGTGAGCATTACGCTTCAAGCTTTACCTTTATGATGCGCGCTGCTGGCATCCCTGCTCGTGTGGTGGCGGGTTATCAAGGTGGTGAGATGAGCCGTGGTGGCGATGTCTGGGAAGTACGGCAAATGGATGCTCATGCGTGGAGTGAGGTATGGCTTGACGGTCGAGGCTGGGTACGAGTTGATCCCACAGCTTTTGTTGCTCCTAGCCGTGTCGAGCGGGGGATGCAGTCACTAACGCAGGAGCAAGGTGCGGCTATGTTTGGCTCAGGAACGCGTGCGCAGCTGAGCTATCAGCAGTTTAGAATGCTGCAAACCCTTCGTCGTCTATCTGACCAAGCCAGCTACTATTGGCAAAAAGATGTCGTCGGCTATGATCAAGATAAGCAGTCAAATGCCCTGCTAAAGTGGCTGAATATAACCTCCATTATGCAGCAAATTATCTGGATGATGGCCCTAGCCGTGACGTTATTGGCTACGGTTGGGCTGCTGATTTGGTTACGGCGTCGGCGTCGCTGGCACCCTGTCGATATACCACTGGTACAGTTGTCACGGCGGATTGGTCGCTCGGATGCTACGCTGGCTTATGATGATAATGAAGGGTTGCTGATTTGGCTTGAGCGGCTACAGTCTCAGACGCAGGATGCTGATATTAAAAAAGATTTAGAGCGGATAAAGGACGACTATCGCCGCCTTCGTTATGGCCGCTTGAGCGAAGCGCCGCCTGATGATCCAGACTACCAGAGCACGTTAAAAGCGCTAAAAACGCTTGCGAGTAAAATAAAATAAATGAGTATACGAGCGAATAGATGGCGTAATATTCTTTTTAACTAATAATACCAAGCCCTAATCCACATCGTTGGACTAGGGCTTTTTGCTTTAAGACAACTTTATAAAGTTAGATTTTGCTTTGGTCGCCCCTATTTTTTAGGAGCTGGCTGAATATCCAGTTTATATACCCATTTAGTGGCAGCAAGCACATTAGGATTAGCGTAGACGATCTCATCTAAGCGAATCCGAGCATAGCTATTGCCTTCAGCCGAGCGTACAAGCGCGCCTTTCGCCGTATCGATAGGTTTGGCAGTTAATATATGGTTGTTACCATTATAGGTATACCAGCCATAATCAAGCATAGGGAAGTTACCCGAATAGCCAGGGTTTAGATTAGAGCTTTTTTGATCGACAATCCAAGGTACGCCATCGGCTGATACCTGATAATTCGCTGTATCAGTCAGATCACTTAAGGTTGACGCTGAATTATCAGTGATAAATTTGCTAGTAATTGGTGCGCCGCTCTCATCACAGAATCCCGCTGGGGTCTTAGCAACATAACCACCAACCTTACCACTGCCCGAGTCGCCGCTATTTAGGATCAGATTGTTGCGACGAAGTCCAACCTGCCAGTCGCCATCTTTGCTAGTCGTCTCGCCAGATGCAAGATTGATATACACCCAACTATCAGATGAAGAAGCGTCAAAGGTCTTAGTCTGGACCTGTGTTGGCAGTGCGGTATTTATCCACCGCAGCGTCGGGAAGCCTGAGGTAGCGACATCATTATAGTAGTTAATGACTTGTAGCGCATAGACAGGGCGATTGACGGTACTGACAGTGCTAGCATCACTGTTATCGGTGGTGACAAGATAAACGCGGTTATTGGGATAGAGAAGATGGCGGTCTTGAAGGTTGTACTCATACCATGGCTTATCCTTAAAGACACCAGCGCTTTTATCCATACGATAGTGCGAGCTGATATCACGACCAGAGTCTGGGTCTATGGTTGCATTGGTATATTTTTTGAGTGCTGACCAGTCCATTAGGCCGAATACGCCGCCTTTACCATCGCCACTGACACCGCTATTTGACCAAAGGTTTACCGAGCGAGCTTGGTTATCAAACTTTAAATCCCATACGGCGCTATCACAGCTAACTTCACTTTGAGCATCAAAATCATAGCAGCTAGTACCTGGTGTTGTACTGTCAATAGACCATGTGGCCGTCTCACTAAAGCTCATTTGTGCTGGCGTACCGCCATCTTTATTGGTGTCTGCATTACCGCCTGTAGCGCTACTGCCACCATCACCGCCACAACCAATAAGGCTTAAAGATAATAGGCTCGTAGATATGGCAAACGCTAATCGATGTGCGCTAAAGATGGTAGTGACCGGCTTAGTGGTTAAAGTTGAAGTTTGTGAGGTCATTGGGGTTTCCTTATAAGTGTTGACTTTGTGTTATGTTTTAAGAGAATGTAAGCGGTAAATCTCGAATTCTGTGCTTAATCTTGCGGGCTGCAAACCAGATATAGGGTACTAATAAGCTACCAGTGATAGCTGGCACCGAGTAGCCATTCACGGTTATCTATAGGACGGTAGTCACTGCTATCAGCGGGGTCGCGTTGTACATCAAATACATTATTAACCCCTGCATAGATATTGATATGCTTATCAACTTGATAATTAAGCTTACTATCGAGTGACCACCAAGCAGGCGAGTAGCTCTGGTTTGCACTATTGACGAGCTGCTTGCCCTCATAGTTCACTTGCTCAACCAGCTGAATTTTAGGAGTAAGCTGGTAGTCTAATGACACTTGCGCTTTGTGCTCGGGGCGTAAGGTCAGATCACTACCTGTAGCATCATTTTTAGTCTTGGTATAAGTATAGGCGGCCTTAAGTACTGCCTCAGGGGTTATGCGCCAATCTATGCCAATATCTACGCCATGGGTCTTAGCACTATCGACATTCATATAGTGATAGACGGCGATATTCCCTTCATAGGTTACTTGGTTTGCGTCTGTCTGAATTAAGTCGTCAATCTCGTTATAAAAGCCGTTGATATTGAGGTTCAGGGAGTCCGTTAGTTGTCCCGAGTAGCCGATTTGGTAGCTGGTTGATGTCTCAGGCTGCAAGTCTGGATTACCCATAACCTTATAGCCTAGGTTGCTGTGGTCAAAGACATAGTAGCGCTCTTTTAGATTGGGTACTCGGTAGCCATTACCCACGCTAGCGCGCAAAATATGATCATGACCTTGCTCATCCACATGATTATACTTTACCGACACTTTAGGAGCGGCATGACCACCAAAGTCAGTGTCGTCTTGATAGCGAACCCCAGCCAAGACCTCCCATGAATCGCCGATAAACCAGTCATCTTGCAGATAGACTTCACCGACATCACGACTGACTTCATCCTTGATAAGCTCACTAACTTCATTTTTAGTTTGACTTAGCGTATCTTGTTGATATTGAGCGCCAATTTGCACGAGATGAGTATGGTCTTTGAAAGGACTGCTTGAGGGACTCCACATTGGCAGATCAAGCTGAGCCTGAGCAAGGGCGGTAGTGATATCAGCATCTCGAGCGCTAGTGATAATTCCTTTAGAGCTAGTATCAGACTCGCTCTGATAGTTCTCGAAAAGCGCAGAAGCCGAGAGCTGATAAACCGTATCAGCATTACCAGTCGGTGTGATATTGGTGCGTCCACCTGCGCTATAACGCTGCTTGGTAATGTGCTCATCCTTTTGCTGCGGAAGATACCGTGGTGCAGCGTAATAGTTATAGCGCCGCGAGTCGTCCTCTGTGTATAGGCTTGCCTCAGCCCAAAGCTGAGTGTTGTTAAACAGTTGGCTGGAAGTGCCTTTATCGGTCTGAAGGCTACTACCTATCGAAGGGTCGGCGCTATAGGAGAGCCTAGTAGTGATTTGCGACTGCTCACTGGCGTCTTTTAATCGTGGCCAAGCACCTGTATCTAGTGTCAATCCGCCATCATCGAGGTAAGAGCCTGATAGCCGTGCGCGAATATGGCCAGCTGAATCTAATGCACCTTCCATACTGGCTTCAATATATTGACGATTGGCATCTAGTGACTTCTCAGATGGATTTTGTCGACCATTACTACCTATCTCGGCGCTAATATGAGCGCTACTATTGGCGATAGGCTTGGTGATGACATTGATAACCCCGCCCATGGCTGAGCTGCCATATTGTGCCGATGCTGCCCCTTGAATGACTTCAATCTGAGCAATATCAACATTTAAATACTGGTTGAGATTGACTGTCGAGCCAGTACTGGCAGTTACGGGCAAGCCATCGATAAGTACCAACACCTGATCTCCTGATAACCCTTGCATCAGTACCTCGTAGCCAGTCTTACCGTGAATCTCGCGCAGATAGACATTGGGCAGTAGGGCGATGGCTTGTTTTAAGGTATGGGCATGATGCTTTTGTAGATCATCTTGGCTTAGAACTTGAACAGGAACAGGCGCATCACTGAGCGCTCGATTGGAGCGAGTGGCAGTGACCACGATGGGGTCAAGATTAACTTGTGCTAGGTCACTACTAAAGGCACTCTGGTTGTCAGCGGCTAAAGTAGCGCTACTCCATGCTGCACTAAAGATGACAAGCGCTACACGAGTGGTGTTGAATAAGGAGGGGGCGACGGTAGGTATTGAAACTATGGGTAATGAGAACATAGGCTTGCACAACATAGGTGAATAGCTACTGTCTAATAAGCGCGGCCCTTTGCTAACAGGATTAAGTAAAGACAATAGAGTGAGACGCATAATAGTATTCGACCAAAATGAATAACAATAAGGGTTAATTAGTAACGGATTAATGGCTAGCAGTAAGTCAAAGTGCGGCACTAATGGGCTGATAGCGAGACACCTTGCCGTTAGTTAATTCAACACCGCTAACAAGCACTCTTAATACCGCAGCAGGAATACTACTGGAATACTATACTTATGTTATTACTATTGAGAATGGTTATCAATACGTAATTATAATTATTATCGTTTACAAGTTAATATTGTTTGGTCATAATAAGACCCTGAGGCTTATTCTTAAGAAGGACCGAGTTAAGAAGGACTGAGTTAAGAAGGACCGAGTTAAGAAGGACCGAGCGTGGACTCAGTTAGCCTTACTTCCCAAAGTCGGTCCGCTAAATCGGTTCCCTAAATCGCTTTTGTTATTTGGAATACTTTTGATGGTGTGACTAGGGTGTGTCCTCACTTGCCAAAACTAACGTTTAATGCACCTAAAATAGCTATATTTCCGTCAATCGTTGCAAACATTGCAGACAATATTTTCATATTCTCTATAAATATTTTTATATTATAAAAGTTACTTTGATTGACAAAAACCTATCTCATTTTAAGCCTTATGAGCTAATTGAGGACATGCCCTAGACCCTTGCGATCTAATTGTTAGTCCAATAAAAAGGGGTGTGCTAAGTGAAGCAAATGAATAATTAGCTTGGTCTAACGCCAGTAACTAGTACCCGACAGAGCAGTATAGACTTGAGGAGATTTTATGACGACGATTTCGCTGACCACCAAAAATAGTGACCTTTGGCAACACTATCAGGATAAAAAAGCACAAGATCGGATGTTATTCCCGACTGAGGGGGCGCGGGCTTTAGGCGTAAGTGAGCTTGAGCTGATGCTAGCAGCGCCTTTTAGTGACTATATGGGTAGCGATTGTAAGGTCGTCCTTAAGCAGTTCGAGTCATTTGGCCGACTTGAGAGTATTGTCAGAAATGATCTAGCGGTACATGAAAAGCTTGGAGAGTATAAGAACCTCAAGCTCGGTGACAAGGTGGGGATAGCGCTCAATGTCGGTGGTCTCGACCTGCGCTTTTTCATGAGCCAGTGGCATCATATGTTAGCAGTCAGTGACACGAGCAATCCAGACAAACCCAGCTATAGCATTCAGTTTTATGATGGTAGTGGCAATTCGATTAATAAGGTGTATCTAAGGGATATTACTGAGGAGCGTCTGGCGCGGTGGAACACTGTTATTGAACAACAAAAACAGGCATGGCAGAAGTCTCAAAATCGGCAGTCCTCTGAAGTGCAGTCTGTTGCCTCTACCGCAAATACGATTGAGTTAAAACCGTTAATTGAGAAAAAGTCTTGGCAATATAAAGCCCTAAACGATGAAGATCTGAACACTTTACAGAGTGAATGGCAGAATATTACCGATGTGCATCAATTCCATTTTTTATTAGAAAAGCTAGACATTGATCGGGCAAGTAGCTTTCGACAAGCCCCTGAGGGGATGGCTTGTGAATTAGAAGTGAGTGCGGTGGAGACTTTGTTAGAGCAAGTTCGAGATAATGGTTGCCCAATTATGATCTTTGTAGGTAATACGGGTGTCGTGCAGATTCAGACGGGTCAGGTCTTTAAATTAAAGCGCATGGGCGACTGGATTAATATTCTTGACAAAGAAGATACTGATTTTACCCTTCATCTAAAAGACCGCGAGCTTGCGCAAGTATGGTGTGTCAAGCGCCCCACTAAAGATGGCGTAGTGACCTGCATCGAAGGTTTTGATGCGTCTGGTACTAGTGTCTTGACCATATTTGGTCAGCGTCTAGAAGGTCAGCCTGAGCTTAGGGAATGGCAAGTCACGACCGATGAGCTGATGCAGACCTGTAAGTATGCTGCTTAACATTTATCGGTAATGCCTAATCAGTATTGAGCACGGTACCATTCTCATAGCAGCATTCTCACAGCACATGGTCATATCATCGTGGCCACTATAATCACTATTAACGCTAGGCTATAAGGATCCATCATGGCGCAGACCTTATTCATTGCAAAATCACTCTTTCGCTCGGTATCAGTAGCGGCCTTACTGGGTATGGCTAGCCTATCTGCACAAGCCTATGAGCGCATCGTCGTCATGAGTCCTGATGTCGCTGATATTGTCGTCGCATTAGGTGAGGCTGATAAGGTAGTGGGAAAAAATGCTCTAAATAGCAACCCTGCGCTTAAAAGAGCCAAAGCGGTGGGTATGCACCGCAATATTACCGCCGAGTCCGTATTATCGGTAAAGCCTGACTTGGTACTTGGTAGCTATATGGTGCAGCCCGCCAGTATTTATCAGCGTCTTAATGGTCTAAAAGTCAAGGCTGTGAACGTCGCCCCCAAAGAGGATGTTGCTACTTTTGCTAAGAGTATTAAGACTGTTGGCAGCTACGTCGGTGCCTCGCAAAAGGCCGATCAGTTAGCGCGTCGTTGGCAGCAGGGAATGAGCCCAATGGCAAAGACTGGTAAGCGCTATCTACTTAGCTATGATGGTCGTATCGTCGCAGGTAAAGGCACCGTTGGTGATGAGTTAATTCGCCGTGCAGGCGGTATCAATGCTGCCAACTTATCAGGGTTAAAACCGCTATCAAGAGAGGGCTGGCTCGCGGCCAAGCCTGACGTCATCATTATCGCTGACCATAACAAACCCATCATCGGTAGTTTGGCAAAATTCCGTCAGCGACCAGAGGTTGCTATTAGCCCGGCTGGTAAAAAAGGCCATGTCTATTTTTGGCCCGCCAATGATTTCTTGCGCTATGGTCTCGACTCGCCGCAGGTGGTCAAAAAACTCAATAGTCTAGCTAAGTAAAGCTCTTGAATAAGAGTCGCAAGATGTGGCGTTTATTTGGCTGCTTAAGTAGCCCATTAAATAAAATAAAAATATTAAATAGAGCGGATTAGTAGCCCATTGATAAACCTTTGAGATGACATGTTTTAATCAATATAAGTCACCATTATGTCCCTATCCCCAACGATTTCAGTAAAAGTAGCGCCGGCATCGAACGTTTATCGTCAGATGGGCAGATATCTATTAGCAGCTATCGCTTCGCTGATGCTCATTTGGCTAGCATTGGGCGTAGGCTTTGGTGAGTGGGCCAATCCCATGTCTTTGGATGAGACCATCTGGCAGTTGCGCTATCCAAGGATTGCCACGGCACTACTTGTCGGAATGGCCTTGTCGGTTAGCGGGGCTGCGCTGCAAGCACTGTTTGAAAATCCGCTTGCTGACCCAAGTCTGATAGGCACTTCAGGCGGCGCAGCGCTAGGTGTCGTTTTAGTATTAGCCCTCGGTATCTCTGGGGTAGGAGTACCGCTCGCTGCTTTTACTGGTAGCGTCGTTGTCTGCTTGTTTATTTTAGCCATTCACCGCTTTTTAGGGGGCGGGCAGATGGGGTTATTGATATTAGGCTTCGTCATTAGTGCCTTTTGTGCGGCTATAGTCAGTTTGGTGCTATTTATGTCTGATGATATGGTACTGCGCAGCGCGACCAATTGGCTATCTGGCAGTATGGCTGAAGCTGGCTTTGTGCCGCTACGTTACGCGGTGATATCGATGCTGGCAGGACTTGTTATCTTATTGCCTTTAGGGCGTCAGCTCGATGGGCTTATGCTGGGTGAGACGACAGCGATGTCGCTAGGTATTCGTGTGGGCATGGCTCGAGCCTTAGTGGTCATAGCTTCAGCGCTGCTTACCGGTGCGGCAGTGTCACTGGCAGGTGTTATTGGCTTTGTGGGGATGATGATTCCTAACCTACTAGCGATTATCTTTGGCGGCGGCCGCATGCGGCTGATGATTTGGTCAGGCTGGCTTGGGGCGATATTTTTACTGGTCGTCGATAGCTTAGCACGGCATGTGGCGTATCCGGTTGATGTTCCCGTCGGTATTGTGTTGGCCTTAATCGGCGGGCCATTTTTTATTTGGCTATTTATTCGCGGTAGTAAGTTTTAATGGCTAACCTAACTGGTCTGCTATGGGCTTATTTAATTCACCTGTTCTCTAGGAGTTCCACTACCCTCTATTATGTCCAAGTTAACCAATAGACCTGCGGATAGAGAAATGCCTGCGTGCAGTATTGTCGGTAAGAATACTGTAAGTGAGGATAAGACCTTATTTGCTCTCAATGATGTTCGCATTGCCACGACCAGTAAAATCTTGGTTCAGGTTGAGCAGCTGATGATACCAAGCCAGAGTCTGGTGGCTTTTATTGGTCCTAATGGGGCAGGTAAAAGTACGCTACTGCACGCCATTCTTAATCAACATATCGGTTCTGGGCTAACGGTAGCAGGAACAATAACAGCTGCGATGCCAGTGCAGATAGAGAACGGTGACCCCAACGCTCTACATAACTCTCAATGGGTCAGCTCAGAGCAGCTGATTCGCCGTGGTAAGATAGCTTGGGTCGGGCAGCACGAGCGCTTTGAGCTACCGCTTACAGCACTTGAGTATGCTCTGCTCGGGGTTTCGCCAGTACTGTCATGGTATCAGCGGCCAAACCAATACCACCTTGAAAAAGCGCAAAATTTACTTCATGATTTTGAGTTAACGGCTTTAAGTACTGCTCGAGTACAAACACTGTCAGGCGGTGAAAAGCAGCGCTTAGCTATCGTAAGAGCACTAATGCAAGATACGGAAATTCTGATGTTTGACGAGCCGACCAACCATCTAGATATCCGTCATCAGCGATTTTTACTGCGTTATTTAAAGCGACTGGTTGAAGAGTCTGGTAAAAGTATTGTCGTTGTGCTGCATGACTTAACCCACGCTTATCGCTATAGTGATGAGGTGGTTTTGATTGATCAAGGTCAAATTGTAGCGCAAGGCAGTCCTAGCATGGTGATGACCCATCAGCAATTAAGTAAGGTCTATCAGACAGATATTAATGCTTATGATACTGAAGGTGGCCGGGTGTTTATGTAGCTTTCAGATACTATTCCAGACAGCAACCTAGAAACCAGATTTTGCTAGAGCTAAGTGATTACGAGGCTATAGTGCGATTACAAATAGGTAGTATAGAAGTCAGCTAAGGTCGTTATCTGATTTTTTGCTTTGAATGTTGTTTATAGACTTTCTTGTTCATTTTCTTAGGCGTTTTTTAATAATTTAGGCAGTAGTTAGCACTTTTTAGGTCAATATTAAGCATTAATTCGCTGAATAGAACGAATAGTTTAATTATTTATTGATAATAATTCTCGTTTGTATTATTATTCGTTAATCTTATTGTAAATCCTTAACTGCTTTATTAAGGCTTTGTAACTTTAGCCAGCTAACACTAGAAAGCTCCTATGTCTGAGCGGGTAAAAATCACTCATAATTCATATAGCACAATAGCTATCGATTTTTATCTTTAACTTGTTTAGTTAGTAGCCTCAAGCTGAGTTAGTGGGCACTGAAAATATTTAAATACCAACCGTTTTAGGAAATACCATGGACTTTGCATCTTATTGGCAATATACCGACATCGTAACCAAATCTTTATTTTTTATCTTATTTGCGCTGTCTATTGCCTCTTGGATTACTGGCATTATTCGAATTATCCATAGTATTAAGCTCTCCAAAACTGTCTCAACCGATTTGACCCAAGTTATTAATGCTCAGGGCAGTCGGACACCTATCGGTATAGAGCAGCGAAAGATATTGACTGAGCAGACCTTGATGCAGCATATTGGCCGCTACCGCTATCAAGGTGAAAAAGGTCTACCTATCCTAGGAACAACTGCTGCTATCGCGCCATTTATCGGGCTATTTGGTACAGTTTGGGGTATCTTTCATGCACTGCATAACATTGGTCAGAGCGGTCAAGCGGGCCTTGGTCAAGTCGCCGGACCCGTTGGTGAAGCACTAATTATGACAGGGCTTGGTCTGGCCGTCGCTATTCCTGCAGTTATCTTTTATAACATTGCCATGCGTTTAAACCGTAAAACCCTCTATATCGCCCATGATACAGCTCATGGTCTACTTGGTAAGTCCATTCAAAGCGAGGTTGATACTGTTAAGTCAAGTTCGACTAACGCCCAGCCAGTACTTAATAATGCTAAGCAGTCAGATAATTTAAAAGTGAAATCGCCAAATACCGAAAGCCCTTTATCTGCTTCTACTCACTCGTAAAGAATTTAATCACGCAGGGTGTAGTCGAGTTAGGGTTTTTTATAATAGTAGATTTTGGAGAAGGTTATGGCGTTTCATTTAGGCAATGATGATATGCAAGACATGAGTGAGATGAATCTCATTCCCTTGATTGATATCATGCTGGTACTGATGATTATTTTTATGGTAACAGCGACAGTATTGAACCCTTCTGTACCGTTAGACTTACCACAGACTAGTGCTGAGGTTAATGAGTTACCACCCCAAACCATTCAGATTAGTATTGACGAAGATGCAGGCTTGTATTGGGATGATCAGCCAATCACTATACAAGAGCTAGAATCACGACTAATGGAGCAAGGTGGAAGTGCAGAGCAGCCAACAATTCAGCTTCGAGCGGATAAGGACAGTCGCTACGATACGGTAGCTCAAGTGTTGGCTCTGGCTAGTGCTGCACAGCTAAGCAAAATCGCTTTTGTGAATGAATGAGGAGGCAGTGGGACTTAAGGCGAAACTACAAAAATTATAATAGGAAAGAAGCCTAATTGCTGTTGCTACTAACCATAGAAGAAATAGCCGGATAATAAAAATAATTAACAACAATAATAAAGGTACTCTCCACCCCTGCTAAGTCTGGATGATTAGCAGGGTTTATTTTTGTCTAAAACCTTTAAATCGCTACCAAGTCTTGAATGTCTTTGTCCGCCATCTCATGGCCGGGCCCTTGCGCAATAACTTTACCCCGTGACATCACGGTATAGTTGTCTGCCAGCTCTTCAGCAAAGTCGTAAAATTGCTCAACGAGGACAATAGACATCTCACCCGCGCTGACCAACTGCTCAATGACCTTACCAATATCTTTGATAATAGACGGCTGAATGCCTTCGGTTGGTTCATCTAAAATAAGTACTCGTGGCTTTGATGCCAGTGCTCGGGCAATTGCAAGTTGCTGCTGCTGACCGCCGGACAGATCACCACCACGGCGCTGTTTCATCTCTTCTAGTACCGGAAATATCTCATACAGATGCGTCGGCACGTGACGGGCCTTACTGCCTGAGAACTTCGCCATGCCAATGAGAATATTTTCCTCTACCGTCAAGGTCGAAAAGATATCACGACCTTGCGGGACGTAGGCTAGGCCGCGGTGCACTCGTTGCTCGGGTGACAGCTTAGTGATGTCATCACCATCAAGTAGTATTTGGCCGGACTTGATGGGCAAGATGCCCATTAAGCATTTGAGAAGCGTGGTTTTGCCCACGCCATTGCGGCCAAGGACCACAGAGCACTCGCCAACTGGCGCTTGCAAGGTGACATCACGCAGAATATGACTGCCACCGTAAAATTGATTGATTTGTTTAACTTCTAGCATGTTGATTTCCTAATTATTCTTTTAGCGACCAAGATAAGTCTCAATGACGTCATCATTGGCCTGAACTTCGGCAAGCGTGCCTTCCGCCAAAATAGCGCCGTTTGCCAGTACCGTGACTTTCTCACTAATCTCATCAATAAACGTCATGTCATGCTCGACCACGACCAGCGTGTGGTTCTTTTTCAACTCTAGACACAGCTCGGCGGTGTGCTCAGTTTCAGCATCCGTCATTCCGGCGACTGGCTCATCAAGCAAGATTAGTTTGGGCTGTTGCATGAGTAACATGCCAATCTCAAGCCACTGCTTTTGCCCATGAGAGAGTAGTCCGGCAGGTTTATTCACCATATCGCGCAGTCGAATCTGCTCAATTGTAGACTCCAAAGTATTTTTGGCATCGGCAGACAAGCGGCTAAAGAGACTGTTTGACACGCGTTTATTGCTGGGCGCGGCCAGCAATAGATTGTCCATCACCGTAAAGTTTTCAAAGACGGTTGGCTTTTGAAACTTGCGGCCGATGCCTGCTTCTGCAATCTCTTCGGTGCTCATATTGGCTAAGTTGTGACTTTGCCCAAAGAAGACGCTGCCTTCAGTGGGTCGCGTCTTGCCGGTGATGACATCCATCAACGTAGTTTTACCTGCGCCGTTTGGGCCGATAATACAGCGTAACTCACCGGTCTCAATGTAGAGCGATAAGTCATTGAGTGCTTGAAAGGCATCAAACCAAACGCTGACGTTCTCTAAATAGAGCGCTATGCCATGAGTAAAATCAGCGCCGCGCGGCTTAGACCGTAAATAGCCACTAGCGGTTGGGTCATCCACTGAAAAAGAATCCGGGTCTAGCGTTGGGTTGGCTTTTTGACTATATTTAGGGTGCTGCTTTTGTCGCAGGTTGTGTTTGTGGTCAGAATCAAGCTTAGTCATGGTTGCTCTCCTTATTGGCCTGCGTGTCTGCGTCTTTTTTGAAGCGGTCAAAAATACCGATGATGCCGCTGGGAAGGAAAATCGTGACGACGACGAACAGGCCGCCTAAGATTAGCAGCCAAACTTCAGGATAAGCCACGGTGAAGTAAGTCTTTACAGCATTGATTACGCCAGCGCCCAAGATAGCGCCAATGAGCGTACCGCGGCCACCAGCAGCGACCCAAACGGCCATTTCAATAGAATTAACTGGGTTCATCTCGCTCGGATTGATGATGCCCACTTGCGGCACATAAAGCGCGCCCGCGATACCTGCGATGACCGCAGAGAGTGTCCAAGCCGATAGCTTGTACCAAAGGGTGCGGTAGCCGAGATACTGCAAGCGGTTTTCGCTGTCACGAATAGCCCCAAGCACGCGGCCATAAGGTTTGTTCATCAAATAGCGCAGTCCCACGTAGCTAAGCAGCAATGTCAAAGCAGTGACAAAACATAGCGCGGATCGAGTGGGCGCTGAGGTGATATCGAACCCTAGCAGCGTCTTAAAGCCCGTAAAGCCATTATTACCGCCAAAGCCGGTCTCGTTACGGAAAAAGAGCAATGCTGCGGCGTAAGTCATGGCTTGGGTAATGATAGAGAAGTACACGCCTTTAATCTTAGAGCGAAAAGCAAAGTAGCCAAAAATAAAGGCCACCAGCCCCGGCGCTAAGACGACCAATGCCATTGCCCAAGCAAAGTGGTCGGTGCCGACCCAGTACCAAGGCACTTCGGTCCAGCTTAAAAAGCGCATAAAGTCAGGCAGGCCATCGCCCGATGCTTGGCGCATCAAATACATGCCCATCGCATAACCACCAAGCGCAAAGTACAGTCCATGACCGAGGCTTAAGATGCCCGCATAGCCCCAGACCAAATCAAGCGCGAGAGCGACCAGCGCCAGACACATGATTTTACCGATTAGGGTAACCCAGTAGGCGGATAAGTGAAAAGGCGCATCCGCAGGCAGTAAGTGCAGCCAAGGTAGTAATAACATGACGGCAAAGCAGAGGCCGATAAGAATAGCGTTACGCGGTTTGTCGGATAATAAATTTAAAGATGCTGATAGAACTTTCATGATGTTTCTCACTCCACAAATCGGCCTTTAAGGGCAAATAAACCTTGTGGACGCTTCTGAATAAACAGAATCACAAGAACCAATAAGATAATCTTGGCAAGGACTGCGCCCATGCCAATCTCGAGCACCGTGCCGCTGATACCAAGACCTAAGGAGGCAAGGACCGCGCCCCAAACTTGACCAACACCGCCGACGACCACCACTAAGAAGGCATCGATGATATACGTCTGGCCCAAATCAGGACCGACGTTGCCCACTTGCGCAAGGGCACAACCGGCGAGACCCGCAAGACCAGAGCCGAGACCAAAGGCCATCATGTCGATTCGCGCTGAGCGAATACCAACGGCGCGGGCCATTTGCCGATTCTGTGTGACTGCGCGGATAAAGAGACCAAAGCGGGTTTTGTTTAACAGATATAGCAGCAGCATAAGGACTACAGCAGTAAAGCCGATAATAGCAATGCGGTTAAAGGGTAGAGATAGGCTAGGGGTCAGCTGGTAAGCGCCGCTTAACCAAACGATGTTGGTCACTTCGACGTTTTGCGCGCCGAATATCATGCGCACCAGCTGCATTAAGATAAGACTGACGCCAAAGGTGGCCAGTAGGGTTTCCAGCTCACGACCATAGAGGGGCCGAATGACGATACGCTCGATAATCATGCCGATGACAGCGCTGACCAAAAAGGCAGCGGGAATGGCAGCAATAAGATACCAGTCGAGCAAGCCGCTTAAGTGCGTCTTAAACAGGCTCTGCACCACATAGGTGGTATACGCCCCAATCATAATCAGCTCGCCATGCGCCATATTAATGACGCCGAGCAAGCCAAAGGTGATGGCAAGACCAAGGGCGGCCAGCAGTAAAATACTGGCGGTACTCATACCAGTAAAGATATGACCGCTCCATTCGCTCATTTTAAGGCGCCAAGCGATACTGTCCTGCGCTTCCAACAGCGCCGCCTCTAGGGCGGGATCAAGATCGGGTGCTTGCAGCGTGGTCTCAATATCGACCATGACGTCAGGGCTGCTGCTGTCTTTAAGGATCTCAAGCGCAGCAAGCTTAGCAGCTGTACTGCTAGCGTTATCTATGCCGTCAGCACTGCCACCATCATTGCCACTACCTAGAAACTCTAGTCGCGCGTTAAGCTGAATCAAGGCCGTCTTGACCTTGTCATTGCTCTCATTGGCAAGCGCAGTCGTGATAACTGAAGGGTCCACTTGATTGAGGTGGGAATTTAAGATTTGAACCGCTTCTAGTCGCTGAGAGGGTTTATCAGAGTCCAGCTTTACTTTGGCCTGACCAAAGATAAGGGCTGAGCGTAGCGCATTGGTCAGCGTCACTTGCTTTAAGTCATTGGGCCACTTTTCTAGTAGGGTTTTGTCCGGATAGGACAGTAAAGACTCGTCACCGTCAGCGCTGGTCTCAAGAATATAAGCCGTCCCTGAGTTGTCTTGATACAGCGCGTCTGACTCAATCAGCTCGACTAAACTATCTAGTGCTTCTACGCTGCCAGGCCACGCATTAAGCATGGCTTGCCGACCGGCAAAGTCCTTGGACACAAATTGCTGGATCGCGTCGCCGCTAGTGGCAATGGTGGTTTGATCAGTGTTTACTTCAGGGGTTATTAAAGAGGTCTCGCTGACGGCAGGCAGGCCAGTTTCAGTATTAGTTGCAGGATTTGCCTGAGGTTCCGCGCGAGGCTTTGCTGTGGTAGTTTCTTCTGAACTGGCTGATGCTTCTGAATTGGGGAATGCTGCTAAGGCTTCTTGTGCGCATGCAGTCGTTGCTGGAATAATCAGCAACTGCATGCACACAAAAAAACTGGCAAGCCATTGGTAGGTCAGTTTATTGGTTATGATTGAATCAAAATTGGAGCGTAATCGAGAGCGCGGCATGGGCGACTCCTTATCCGTTTATCAATACTGGCAAGAAATTAAGGACAGCCTTTACCAGCTGATTAAAGCCTTTATTAAAGGGTGTCCTTTCGGGGTTTATTTACACTGGTTTGAGATTGATATTAGACGCCCTTTATTTAGGGATATAGCTGCTCCAAGGTTCTGCCCGAATCACATCATCGGTCTTATAGACCACATCAAACTGACCGTCGCTACGAATTTGACCAATCATGACCGGCTTCCATAAGTGATGGTTCTCTTCATCCATCTTCAAGGTATAGCCAGACGGCGCATCAAAGGTCTGACCGCCCATTGCGATGCGAACCTTATCTACATCCGTCGTACCTGCTTTTTCGACTGCTTGCTTCCACATATTGATGCCCACATAGGTGGCTTCCATCGGGTCATTGGTGACGACTTTATCCGCGTTAGGTAGTTTTTGATCTACGGCGTATTTTTTGTAGGCCTTGGTAAAGTCACTGTTGGTAGGATTCTTCACCGACATGAAATAGTTCCATGCGGCCAGATGACCTTGAAGTAAGTTGGTGTCGATACCGCGCAGTTCTTCTTCACCGACTGAGAAGGCCATGACCGGAATGTCGGACGCTTCAATACCTTGGTTGGTCAGCTCGCGGTAAAACGGCACGTTAGAGTCGCCATTAATCGTTGAGATTACCGCGGTCTTTTTACCGGTTGAGAATTTCTTAATATTAGAGACGATGGTCTGGTAGTTGCTAAAACCAAAGGGCGTGTACTCTTCCATGATGTCTTCATCTGCTACGCCTTGATCTTTTAAGAAGGCGCGCAAAATCTGGTTGGTGGTGCGCGGGTAGACATAGTCAGTACCCAATAGGACAAAGCGCTCAGCACTGCCGCCCTCAGGGCTCATCAAGTACTCTACCGCAGGAATGGCCTGCTGGTTGGGCGCCGCGCCGGTATAGAAGATATTCTCAGATTGCTCTTGGCCTTCGTACTGAACCGGATAGAACATCAAACCGTTCAGCTCTTCGACTACAGGAAGCACCGACTTGCGCGAGACTGAGGTCCAACCACCAAAGATAACGTCGACTTTATCTTGGGTTAGTAGCTGACGGGCTTTTTCAGCGAATAGGGGCCAGTCAGAGGCGGGATCTACCACCACAGGCTCTAACTGCTTGCCCAGAACGCCGCCATTGGCATTAATCTCATCAATGGTCATCAGCGCCGTGTCTTTTAGCGAGGTTTCAGAGATAGCCATCGTGCCCGATAGCGAGTGCAAGATGCCGACTTTAATAGTGTCACCATCGGCAGCAGTAGTCGTGGTTTCAGTGGCCGCCTCTTCCTCTGAGCTTGCCGTCTCACTTGAATTTGAGCAACCGGCTAACAAGGCGCTGCCCATAATTGCTGCCGCTAATAGTGTTAGAGGTGTTGATAGCTTTTTGCTGTTTGGTAAGTTGTTCGAAGGTGATGTTTTGAGCGCCGAGTGCAAAATGGTCATGAAGGTCTCCAAAGTAGAAAAAGTCTAAACAGTTAAAGCAGATGGCTAATACCTGCCGACATAAATAATGTCTTATAGCTACCATAGAGAGTTCAAGTTCTGTGCCAAAAATAATATTTGTATAAAAATCAATAATTTATTCTTAGTTAAGAAAAAAGACAAACAGTATTAATAAAAATAGCTTAGCTATTAAGAAATTAATGTTGAGTTTTGGTGCATTTTTATAGGACGCACTAAATAAACGCACTAATTTGGGGATAAGCCCTGAAAAGGTTCGCAGTTAATGAGTTAAATACTGTCGGCATAGATTGTGCAAAAGCTGGTCAAGGGTTTTTGTTCTTATCATAAGCCAGCGATGTACTAGCGAGTAAAGCCCCATTTTAGGGCGCAGACACGCTGATGCAGGGCAGGGGGATAGACAAAGTCAGCTACCAATCAGCAGATGGCAAGCAATGACATTAATACAAATGACAATACAAAGGACGGTTATCTTATGAACGACATGCCCAACCCTCGCGGCAACACCGATGACTTAATTTATGAGTTAGATGACAAGCCAAGCTTTTGGCCCGCGAGCTTTGCTGCCTTGCAGCACGTCCTAGCCAGTCTCGTAGGCGTTATTACTCCCACGCTGATTGTCGCTGGCACTTTGGGGCTGGTGGACTATATTCCTTATTTAATTAGCTGCGCGCTGATTGCCTCAGGCATCGGCACCTTTATACAAAGTAAAAAAATAGGGCCAATTGGGGCGGGCATGCTTTGTGTTCAAGGTACTAGCTTTGGGTTTTTGACTGCCATTATTGCCGCAGGACTGATTGTAAAGACGCGTGGTGGCTCGCCTGAAGATATTCTTGCCACTATCTTTGGGGTGAGTTTTTGCGCCGCTTTTGTCGAAGTTGTCCTAAGCCGATTCGTTCATAAATTGCAAAGGATATTTACCCCCGTGGTGACCGGGACCATTATTATTCTAATCGGTATTCCGCTCATCAAGGTCTCAATGACCGATATAGGCGGCGGTTTTGGGGCGGAGAATTTTGGTAGTCTGCAGAATCTATTGTTAGGCTGCATTGTTTTAGTATCAGTTATCATCTTAAACCGAGCCAAAAACCCTATGTTAAGGCTATCGTCGGTCATTATTGCGCTCATCTTGGGAATGGTTGCGGCGTTCTTTATGGGACGCTTAGACTTCTCATCACTTAGCAATGTGGGGCTTATTGCCATTCCAATTCCGTTTAAATATGGCTTTAACTTTGATTTGGCTGCCTTTATTCCTTTAACAATCTTGTTTTGTGTGACGGCGCTTGAGACCACAGGTGATTTGACCGCCAACTCCGCGATTTCTAAACAGCCCGTTACTGGCCCTGTTTATCTTGAGCGCATTCGCGGTGGCGTATTGGCAGATGGGGTGAACTCCATTATTGCTGGGACCCTGAACAGCATGCCCTCGACGACCTTTAGCCAGAATAACGGGGTCATTGCTTTGACGGGCGTTGCCAGTCGTCATGTTGGAATATATATCGCTGCTATTTTAGTCATCATGGGTATGTTTCCCATCTTTGGGGCAGTGCTGCAAATGATGCCCAAGCCGGTGCTTGGCGGTGCAACTTTAGTGATGTTTGGTACAGTAGCGGTCGCGGGTATACGTGTTTTGTCCAGTGCTCGGTTAGATCGCCGCGATATGATGATCATTGCCATCTCTATCGGCATGGGTCTTGGGGTGTCGATGGTGCCCGATGTGCTGTCACAGCTGCCGGAGTTGGTTCGTAACGTGCTGATGTCACCAGTGGCAATGGGTGCTATCATGGCAATCTTGCTCAGTCTTTTCCTTCCCGAAGAAAAAGTGAGCGCAGTGAAACCTAACCCAAATAAAGCTGGAGAGTTAGTGAGTCACTGATAGCATCACTAGGTATGATATGACTGAAGCCGCTTAGATAAGCTTTAGTCTGATGAAAATAGTTTGAGACTAGTAGAACGATAGCGGCAAAATAGACCTTGGCTGGTATGTTAAGACACTAAATTCAAAGCCTATCTTGCAATTATCTTAACTTCATCGTATTCTCATGATTATTGACAGGGTCAGCTCACACTAAATCTGCCGCAGATAAGTCTTAAGCTAACCCTAGTTTAATAGCACAGTAATACCCTCTATTCGACGTCATACCCACGCACTTTCTGCCTTAGGGCAGCGTCTACAATAGAAGCACCATTAGCATAAATCTACCCATCGAGGTCAATGCTGACTGACGATCTAAGGGTGTGATAAGCCGAATATTTGCCTTATCCAATTATGCTAGCCGAGTGTTGCTATGATTCGATTTTATCTTAATGGTAAGCCGCATGAGCTGACCGACCTCAATCCCAATACTACGGTTCTTGAGTATTTGCGCAGTCATGTCCGCCAGATGGATACCAAAGAAGGTTGCGGCAGCGGTGATTGCGGCGCTTGTACGGTAATGGTGCAGAGATTGCCCAGTCATTCGCTAAATCAAACGACTGAGCCACTAGGCAAAAAAGCGCTTAGCGAAATACCGCCGTTCTATACCGTCAACTCCTGTATCACCTTGCTGTCCTTGATGGATGGTCATCACTTGATGACGGCCTCTTATCTTGCAGACAATCCTGAGCATCATCCCGACAAAGCGGTCCTGCATCCGGCGCAGCAAGCGATGGTTAATTGTCACGGCTCGCAGTGCGGTTTTTGTACGCCAGGCTTTGTGATGTCGCTCGCGTGCGTTTATGAAAATAAGCGCTTGTTGAAAAGCGCAGCGCAAAATCCTGATACTGCAGATTTAAGCTATGATGAAGTAGTGGCGTCTATTTCTGGCAATTTATGCCGCTGCACCGGTTATCGGCCTATTATAGAAGCTGGGCTATCGATGCAGAAAATTGGCGCTGAAGGTGAGGCTAAGTCCACAGCCAAAGACTTGTCTATTGATGTGATGGCAAAAGTCTCGCCGCACGCCGCACCTCCTGCGCAAACCGATGACTTGGCAAATTCACTAACGCCAGCTCTACATAACGATTCAAAGCGGCTGTTTATCCCGCAAAATATCGAGACGCTAAATCAATTATTAATGACCTATCCAAAGGCGACCCTGTGGGCGGGCGGCACTGATTTGGGACTTAGTATCACTCAGCATCTGGTCGATCATGAGATTATCATTCAGCTATCGGCAATCGATGCGCTAAAGGCTTGGTCGCTGCAACCTGTAGTAAAGAGTGATAGCACTGGTTCGACAGACTCTCAAGAGCTGGTACTTGGCGCAGGTATGAGCTATCAGCAAATGCTACCTATCTTGGAGCAGTATTTCCCCACGTTCGCAGCAGTGTTTGAGCGCATCGCCTCCCCGCAGATTCGTAATATGGGCACGATAGGCGGCAACATTGCCAATGCCTCACCGATTGGCGACTTGCCACCAATCCTACTGGCATTAGACGCTCGAATTCATCTGCGTCATTGCTGTTCTGATAAATCCGAAGCCATTGATGAGACTCAAGCCATAGATGAAATCATGCCTTTATCTCAATTCTTTATCGATTATAAAAAGACCCAATTGCGCGCAGGCAGTTATGTGGTGGCAGTTCATATTCCACTAATGACCGATGCCCAGCACTTATTCATCCATAAAATTAGCAAGCGTTATGAAGATGATATCTCTGCTTGCTTGCTCGCCATGCGCATTGATTTGTCTGAGGACGGTGAACGTATTGATAACGTCAAAATTGGTTTGGGCGGTATGGCGGCAGTGCCGATGTTGGCCGAGCAATGTCAGCAAGCGCTAATCGGTCAGGCCCGCGAGCTGACAAGCTTTGAGCAAGCGGCGAAAGTGTTGAGCCAAGATGTCTCGCCGCTTACGGACGTTAGAGCCAGCCGTGAATATCGCTTGCATGTGGTGCAGCGGCTCATTGTGAAATGTGGCAAGCAGCTGTTAGCCGCGCCGCAGCCGATAACTGCTTAGCCCGGTTAACTTATATTATTTGCTTAGGTTTGAATTATTAAATCCCTCCCCAATCCTTCTTTTGGAAAAGGGAGGGGTATTCTTCTTACTGTAAAAAGAAAAAGAGAGTCCACCATGAGCCATGAAACCTCGTTATTTGACAGCTATAAGGTGCGCCGAGTACGGCCACCTAAGAACAAAATAGGCACCTCAGCCAAGCACGATAGCGCGATTAGTCATGTCATGGGCACAGCGACTTATGTGGATGATATCTTAAAACCGCAAAGTACCTTACATCTGGCCGTGGGTAAAAGCAATCATGCGCATGCCAGAGTACTGAGCATGGATTTGAGTGCGGTGCAAGCAAGCGCGGGTGTGGTCGAAGTGCTGACCTTTGCAGACTTGCCTGCGCAGACGGATATCGGGGCGGTGTTCGATGGTGAGCCGCTCATGGTCGATACAGCTAATGCGGTCACGGAATATGTGGGCCAGACGTTATTTGTTGTCGCTGCGACCAGCCACCGCGCCGCCAAGCAAGCAGTGCTTAGGGCCATTGTAGAATATGAGCCGCTGCCTGCGGTGCTTAGTATTGATGCGGCGCTTGACCAGCAGTTGTTTGTGCGGCCTAGCCATTTTATGAAGTCTGGTAATGCCGCTGCCGCTATCGAGTCGGCCGCAATTCGGCTGCAAGGTCATATCCATATGCGCGGCCAAGAGCACTTCTATTTAGAGAGTCAGGTAGCGTATGTTGTGCCCTGTGATGATGGCGGTCTTGAGGTGTATACCTCCTCCCAGCACCCGAGCGAAGTGCAGCAGCTCGTCGCTGAAGTCACTGACCTGCCGTTTCATGCGGTCAATACTATCGTTCGCCGAATGGGTGGCGGCTTTGGCGGTAAAGAGACTCAAGCTGCGGCGTGGGCGTGTCTCTGCGGAATCGTCGCCAAGCGGCGCAATGTACCCGTTAGCATGCGCCTTGACCGTCAAGACGACATGGTAGTGACGGGCAAGCGCCACGAGTTTGCCAATCGTTATGAGGTCGGTATTGATGACACCGGCCGCGTGCTCGGCGTCGATATGCAGCTGGCCGGACTGTGCGGCTATGCGCCAGATTTATCCGATGCTATTGTCGATAGGGCAATGTTTCACTGTGACAATGGCTACTATTATCCGGCAGCGCACATTGCGGGGCACCGCTGCAAGACCCATACGGTATCGAACACCGCGTATCGCGGTTTTGGTGGTCCGCAGGGACTCATGACCGCCGAGTATATGATGGACCACATCGCCTATACCTTAGGTCAAGACCCGCTGCAAGTGCGCCTCAATAACCTGTATCAAAATGGGCAAAGTACCCATTACGGTCAGCCGATTGAGCATTTCGATTTAGCAACGATTATGACGACGCTAGCGGAGGACTGCGATTATGACCAGCGTCGCCAAGCTATCATCGAGGCCAATCAGCAAGCGGCAGCGACAGGTAATGATAAGCGTCGCGGCATTGCGCTAACCCCCGTCAAATTTGGTATCTCCTTTACGGTGCAAACCCTAAACCAAGCCGGGGCACTGGTGCATATTTATACCGATGGCAGTATCCATCTGAACCATGGTGGCACTGAAATGGGGCAGGGGCTGCATGTCAAAATCGCCCAAATCGTCGCCAATGAGTTTGATGTTGACCTAGAGACAGTGAAAATATCGGCCACGCGCACCGATAAAGTGCCCAATACCTCGCCAACGGCCGCCTCTTCAGGCACCGATATCAATGGTAAAGCGGCGCAAAATGCTTGTCTCACCATTAAAGCGCGCTTGCTTGAATTTGCTACTGATCATTTTGACGTAGCTGAAGAGGACATTCGCTTTGAGCGCAATCACGTCTACATCGGTGATAAAGAGGTCCTCACCTTTGCGGAATTCGTGCAATTGGCTTATCAGCACCGCATTAGCCTATCGTCTACGGGCTACTATAAAACCCCTAAGATATTCTATGATCGCTCTAAAGCTTGGGGACGACCGTTCTTTTACTTTGCCCTAGGGGCGGCATGTGCTGAGGTCGAGATTGATACGCTAACCGGTGAGTACCAAGTGCTGCGCTGCGATATCCTGCATGACGTCGGTCAGTCGATCAACCCGGCGATTGATATTGGTCAAATCGAGGGCGGCTTCGTTCAAGGGATGGGCTGGCTGACCGCCGAAGAGCTTATTTGGGACAATGCAGGCAAGCTTGCGTCCAATAGCCCTGCCAATTATAAAATTCCTACCGCGCACGACTTACCTAAGCAGTGGCAGGTCAAACTGTTCGAGCGCAAAAACAGCGAGCAGACCATTTATAACTCTAAAGCCGTTGGTGAGCCGCCCTTTATGCTGGCGGCCAGTGTCTGGTGCGCCATTAATAATGCGGTGGCAAGCTTAGGTAGCTATAAAAAGAACCCTGAACTGACTATGCCAGCTACCCCCGAAGCCGTCCTAAAAGCGGTAATGCGCATGCAAGGCGAGGCATGGGAGATAGATGAAAACAGTGACTACAAACCAGAGTCCACAGCTACTAACAAAATGCCAGAGCAAGTCCGTCATGCACAAGATATTGACCCGCCAGAGGTGGTCGGCAAGCTGACCGATGACCAGCCTGAAGCTGTTGATGAGCCTAACGTCGCGGGCGCGCGAGGCCCTGCTCATAGTGAATAACTCGTTAGTAGTCCCACAACCCACTGCCCCCAAGCGCCCAACACGTTGGTATGAGGGGCTAGCCCAGTATCAGCAGCGCGGCGTCGCTCACGTGCTCGCAACTATTGTTGCGGTCAATGGGTCGGCCCCGCGAGCGCTACAAGCAAAGATGGTTATTACAGAAAATGCTATTTGCGACACCTTAGGTGGCGGCGGGCTTGAGCATGATGTCATTGCAACCGCGAGGCAGTTGCTATCAGGTGAGTTGGTGGCAATAGCCGCTAAAAATACGCCAGTTAAAAGATCGCCAGTGCAAAAAGAGAGCGCCCAAGCTGAATCTGTGCGCCGCGAGACCGTATATAGCAAGCATTATCCACTAGGCGCAAAGCTTGGGCAGTGCTGTGGCGGTAGCGTCACCGTAATGTTTGAGTGCTTTAATATCACGCCGCCGATGTCCCTTTTGGTATTTGGCGCAGGCCATGTGGCAGGGGCGCTAATGACCATACTTAGCGAGCTACCTTGTCAGGTTGATTGGGTGGACTCACGGTCAGAGATGTTTGACCGCTATAGACTTTCTAAAAATAGCCTACTCCAACATGGATTGCCTGAAAATAGCCTAAGTAGCAATGACTCTGATAACCAAGAGTCTACTCTTAACCAAGAGCCATCTTTAATTGATGCGAAAACGGTTGCAGCAACGGCTTCGCAATTGAATTCGGAATCCGCTGACGAACAGGGCTATTGCCTACCTGCGCATATCCGCCCGCATGTCAGCGATGAACCGATAGATTTTGTTCACTCGCACAGTCAGGGCCGCTACGTCTTGATTATGACACACGACCACAGTCTCGACTTTGATTTGGTTCGCGCGGCTATCGATATTAATAGGGCCGACAAAAAGCAGGGTGACAACCTGTCAACGGCCATTCCTTATATTGGCTGTATCGGGTCAGCGACCAAGGCCAAACGTTTTCAAGAGCGTTTGCTCAAGCGCGGCTATAGTGGCAACGAGTTACAGCCGTTAGTTATGCCCGTTGGTCTCGAGATTGGCGGTAAAGAACCGATGGCAGTTGCTGTCTCCATCGCCGCACAGATTTTGCAGTATTATCACCAAAACTGATTTCCTTTTATAACTAATACCTAACAGCTACTCCCATCCTAGATAGCTATTGATAATAATAACGAGACTAAAGTATGACCCTGCACATTTACCAAGCCCAACTTTTGCATTATTTGACCCAAGCAGAATTTGATAGTCGCTCTAATTTAGAGACCCAGCAATCTCATGCCAAGACAGCAGTTATTGATACAAGCGTCACTTTATTGCCAATCACTGCTGGGCTACAGATTTATCCTGAATATATCGCCGATGGAGCCTTAGTCGTTGATGATACTAGCGGTAAAGTGGTGGCTTACGGTACTAGCGAGGTTATATTAACGCGCTATGCCAAAGCTAGAGACCCCGTTGAACCGGTGCAAGTTCATGATTATAAAGATAAGCTCATCATGCCAGGCTTTATTGATACCCACGTGCACTATCCGCAAATCGATATGATTGCCGCGTATGGCGAGCAGCTGCTTGATTGGCTCAATAACTATACCTTTGTCACCGAAGCCAATTTTGGCGACCCTGAAGTGGCACACGATACGGCGCGGTTCTTTTTAAATCAGCTGCTTGCCAATGGCACCACCAGTGCCATGGTCTTCTCAACCAGTCATCCACAGTCGGCTGAAGCGTTCTTTTCCGAGAGCGAGCGCTTAAATACCCGAATGATTACCGGTAACGTACTGATGGATAAAAATGCCCCTGAGCACCTGTGCGTCGCAGCTGAGCAAGGTATTCGTGATACCCAAGATTTAATTGACACTTGGCATGGGCGTGGTCGTCAGCATGTGGTCATCACCCCGCGCTTTGCGATTACCTCGACACCTGAGCAGCTGCGCCTCGCCGGTGAGCTGTATCAAAGTTATGATAGCGTCTATGTGCAAACGCATTTGGCAGAAAACCGCGATGAGGTCGCCTTCGTTCATAAGCTGTACCCCAACCATAAAGGCTATCTCGATGTCTATGATGACATGGGACTGCTCGGCCGCCGAACCACCTTGGCGCACGGTATCTATCTGGAAACTTCAGAGTACGAGCGACTGCGCGAGACGGGCACGCAAATTGCCCATTGCCCCACGTCTAATCTATTCTTAGGCAGTGGATTGTTTGATTTGCCCAAGACCTTAAGCTACACCGGCGTGAGTATCGCTACCGATGTCGGCGCGGGCACAAGCCTGTCGATGCTGACTACCTTGTCTGAGGCTTATAAAGTCCAGCATTTGCAGGGCAATACTTTGTCAGCACATCAAGGGCTATATCAAATTACTTTGGGTAACGCGCAATCGCTATTATTGGACGATAAACTGGGCAACTTTACGCCGGGTAAAGAGGCGGACTTCGTGATTATCGATACGGCAGCGACGCCGTTGTTAGAGCGGCGCATGAATCATACGAAGACATTAGAGGAGCGCTTGTTTGTGCTGATGATGCTCGGCGATGATAGAGTGATTGAACAGACGGTGATTGCGGGGGTGAGTCGGTATCAGAGGTAAGTATTTCATGTCACTTGCTCCTTCATATAGGAAGGGAAGTTATTAGCTCGAGAGAGGGTTAGCGCGATAGGGAAGCTCATTATATTTATAATATTTATATGATATAAAAAGAATTTATTTATCGTCGTTAAAAGTTATATCTTGGCTTTATTTACTTGATATAGTTAGTATATTAATCAAAAATAACATAAGACAGGTTATCAGATGAGTGCTAATGGATTGACTAAACTCTTAGATAATATTCATAATAATACACCAATTAATCTACCTCGTTTTATCAAGCTTATTGAACAACTTGACCTGAACCATCGTTTTAACGTTACGGATATTTCAGCGACTAAGGTAAAGGGTGACCGCTATTTAGTGACGCATATTCAAGCTGAGTTAGTCCGAGAGCTTAAGCGCTATACTAGCCAATCTGGTCATGACCGTATCAGTGCCGCTCGGCAAAATCTAAGCCATCAGCACAAGGTAATGGGCTCTTATCTATTAGTCATTCGCGCTATTGAGGGACCGTTACCTAACTCCGCTAGCTTCCAAAACACCTCGACCCAAAACACCTCGTCTAAAAAGACTTCATTGCAAAACACCTCAACGAAAAACCCCTCTCATCCTATCGTAGTGCTGATTGACGATGAGGGTGATTTTTATTATCCGCCAGCGTTGATAGCAGCGATTCAGACCGACTTTATTACAGGTGATAATTCTCTCAAGCAAAGCGTTTTGCCAGTAACTAAAAATACCCCAACAGCCGCAGCGCCTGAAGCTTTATTAATAGAAAATCGGCAACTATTTTTGCATGGGGAGCGTACTGTAAAGTTTCTGCATGACCGATGTGAATTTGATAGTGCAAACTATGACATTATCTTTGCGGCGGGTAATGAGATTAGCAACCGTTTGCACCAGAAGTTTCTATCTCAATATCGTAAGTTGTACTTTTGCTTTGATATCGATTTAGGCGGTGTGACGATCGCCAAAAATCTTATAGAACAATTGCCTGATACGCCCTATCAATTTTTAATGCCCACTGATATTCACGATAGAATAGCGCAAGTGTCGCGCCGCGTGGCGGCAGAGACAGTCGCAAAAGTACGCTCCCTTAGTATGGGTCATGACGGGTTAATGCCAGTGTGCCATGTTATCAGCCAAAATTTTAAAACTATAGAACAGGAAAGCTTTTTACATGAATGACATGCTTGCAGATGTTGCGCTCAACTTTACCTTAAAGCGAATAGTCTTCGTCAATTCTGCCAATCATGCGTACTCAGAGATTATGCTCGACGAGCATTTAGCCCTATTTGGGGCGAATAATGCGGGCAAGACGGCAAGCCTTGCCGCGACAAAGTTAATGCTGTATCCCGAAACAGACTTTACCTACTGTGATAAAAAATTTCAGTTTAAGGGCAAGGCGGGCGCTTATTCAAAAGAAGATTCCTATGAATTCTATTTTCCGTCTGATAGCTCATTTTTGGCGATGGAAATAGAAAATGATCTTGGTAGCTCTTGTGTGGTGCTGTATCGAGCGGGTAATTACCGTTATTATCGCGTATTTTTACCCCTCCCTTATGAGGCGGTCAGGCCATTGTTTTGGAATAGTGATACTCATAACTTTGCCGACGATATTAGTATCAATAAGCTACTGACGTTTAATAAGCAACATAATGGTATCCACGTCAACGATGACAAGCGCCTTGTAGAGCTTATGTATCACAACTTTGCGCGGGATGACAGTCGCTATTGCATCGTGCCGCTGTCGGACAATAATAAAAACGCGATCAATGCCTTTCGCAATATCTATCAGATGGCGTTTGATGCGGGAACGGGGGAGAGTGACTCGTTGGCCGATGCCATCGCTACCTTAGTTGAGATGAAGCGCAGTCGGCCGCAAGAGAAGATGAGCGCCGACCTTGTTAGCTTAGAAGAGAAGTACCACCAGCTCGTCAAAAAAGGCAAGGAGCTGCAGGTCTTAAGCAACAATAAAGAGCGCTACGAACATATCAAGAATAAATTTGAATCGCTAAATAAGCAAAGTACTCAGCTGGGCAAGTGCTACGCCATTTTGTCGCATCAGCTCACCCAGCAAAAAAACAGCTATAGCAGCCAGTATGAACAAGCCAGTAAGGCGTTTATAGAAGCTCAGCGTGAGCATCAGCAACTAAGTTCGCAATACGACGACTTACAAGCTCAGCAAAATAGACTTGAAGGTATCCTTACTCAGCTTGAAGCTACTATTAACGCCACTAATCAGCAGATAATGACGGCCGAACAGGTCTTGTCTGAGCACCAACAGACGGATGCTGATGTTTTACGTGGCTTGCTGACGGGCAAATTAGACCAGCTTATGGCTGAGCAAAAAGCATTAAGCAATGCCGAACAGACGTCACAGATGTTGGCAGCGCTTATCCGCCAGAATAATCAAAACCAAGAGCATTTGCTGAAGCAGCAAGCAAAAGCTGACAATATGCATAGTCTCTTATTAAACCAACTGCCTGCGCATACGGCAGATGTATTGGTTAGCTTAAATAGAGATTTTGCCACTATCGCAGTCACTATAACAGACGAGCAGCAGCGTACGATCCAGGCATTCGCCGATATGTTTTCTACGGACAGTCCGCAGCTAATATTTGCGCAAGCGGTACTGCCAAACACGCCCGTTAGTCCTTATAACGCCAGTCAGCAAGCAGAGCAACTGCGCCTAGAGATTAAAGGGCTTAAGGATAAAATAGCTGAAACAGATGAGCAGATTAAAGCGCTCAATGTCACTATCGCTGACGGCAGCGGCGAATCACGACGACAGCGTCTGGCTATCATTGATACACAAGTAGCGACCTTGGCTAGCCATATTGAGGCGCTAAAACGCTATGACGTTGCTCAAATAGATATTGGTGCGCACCGGGACAAGCTGGCTGAGCAAACTAAAGCGCAGCAAGACGTCGTAGATCAGCGTAGAGCTATTGAAGAGCAGAAGCAACAAGCCGGTCAGCGCTTGCAAATGGCGCGGGCGCAAAAAGTGCAGTTAGAGGAGCGCAGCAGTAAGTTTGAGTTTTATGAGACAGGTCTTAGCAGAATCGCCAAAGCCACGGGCAAGCCGTATTATAGTGAAGCGGATATTCGTAGGTTAACTACAGAGTATGAGGCCGAGCATGCAGGCGATGGCTTAACGCTAAGTGACGAGATCATGCATGAGTTAACTCGGCAAGCGGACAGCCTTATTACTGAACGTGCGGATATCAAAGTCATGATTGAAAGTTTTATCAAAGACGTACCAAATGAGCGCATTGATGCTTTTACGGTGATTCAAGACTTAGCCCAGCTGGGTGAGGTAGTAGAGGCTTACAATACCAGCTTTACTACACTCGACTACCAACAAAGTATGCAGAGCAAACAAATCTCTGAGCATAATAATATTATCAGTAACCAACTCAAAGAGATTGCCGATGCCCATCAGTTATTGACCGACAGCATCGCCACTATTAACAAAGAGATTAACTCGCATAAAATCTCTAATCTCGACCAAGTTCGCCTAAAGCTGCACCGACATGCCGACTTTAACCATGTGTATAAGCTCTATCAGAGCTATGATGTCACCCAAACCAAACTGATGGGCCCTGAGTTTTATCAGTCGCTCATCAGCTATGTCGATAAGCATGCCAATAAGCGCACTGGCCTGCTCAAGATGCGAGATATTATTAGTAAAATTAGCTTTGAGTATCAAAAGCCCGATGGCACCACGACGGATAAGTCACAGTCAGGGGGCACGACCAGCACGATTACCGCCTCTATCATTGCCATTTTGCTAGGGCGTATCTTTATGCCCAATAGCTCCTTTAAGATGCCCATTATCATTGATGAAATCGGTGACCTTGACGACAGCAATACCAAGACCATCATTGATTGTATTGGTCAGCATGGGTTTTCAGCATTTTGTGCCACGCCCACCCAACGCACCTCAGTATGCCAGTCGGTCAAGCGTTGGGTGCATGTCGACTACAATGTCCTAGAGCACGCACCGCAGGTTGCTGACTGTGTACTAAATATTATGCCTGAGGCCATTAACTATTGGGGCAAGCAGCCCGATATAGATAGTGAACTTCCCATGTCTAGTGAGACCGTTGTTAATAAGACACTTTCTAAAGATACTGATGCTAAAGACACTGATGCTAATGAGACCAGTAAGATGACGGAAGGTAATAAGGACGATGGTGACAAGCTTAGTAGTGACGGGCTTATGAGGCAAGCTAATGTTGATTAATCGTGATGTCTTAATCGGGGCAGTATTAAAATTTAAGAATGACTTTTTTAAATTCATCGATTATATCAACAGTCAAGGTGGCGCTCTAGAATTCCCCGAAGCCTATTATGTGCGCTTTTATAATCAGAAGGTCTTGAGCCAAGATGACGCGTCGCTTAAGACGATACTGAGCCTACAAAGCTTGCTGGATGGCGGGATATTTACCCATCGAGACAAGCTAAAAGGCTCACTAGTACTGTCAAAAGTCGTCTACGATTTGCTCATATTTTTAGACGTGTCACGTAATAAAGAATTAAGTTTGGCTAAGTTTGAGTCGCTGCGCACGCAGATGTTAGACATTACTACTAATATTGTCAGTAGCGAGATAGGGTCGGACACTTACCAAGAGCACTTACAATTATTTTGGGAGTTAATTAGTCAAATCCTGACCACCATCAAAGAGAATATCAGGGTCCTACACCACAAAGTAGATGAAGTCGCCGAGCAGTATCAGCTGTTAGACAGTGGCGAGCGCAAACATAACGTCAATGAGCTGTATCAACTCGCACAAAAGCTTCATGAGCGCTATGTTCAGCCTTGTTTAGAGTTTATTAATCCTGACCTGCAATTGGTAAATAGTTTAAATTTCGTGCAAGCGGTCGATTACTTAATCCATTATTATCGGGACGATGGCAATGAGGCCTTAGCTATCGCGATTCAATATAAGCTGACAGCGATCACTTCGTACTATAAAGACATTCGCGAGTTATCTGAGCGACTGCTGGCCTATCTATATAGTCTGTCTGAGGAGCGTCGCTACTTTATGGCAATTGAGCAGCGCTTTAATGAGCTGATGGAAACCTTTGTGGCTTTCCGTCATGGTGGTCGCAAGAATTTGTATTTGACCCCTGAGCTTGAGGATATTGCTGAGATGCGCTGTTTTGATGGTTTAAGTGCCCATAAGCAGAGCTTTTCTGTCCGCTTTAACCGGCATCCTGATAAGAGCATGTTACAGTTTAAAAACTACTATGAGCAAATATGGCGTCAACCGCTTAAGCCAAAAGTTGATATCTCTCAAGCGCCTGAAGCACCAGATAATAAGCAAAAGCAGCGTAAGAATAGAATTATGCAATTGACCACTTGCTTGCCTACTGGTGAGAGTATCGAGGATATTCATGAGTTAATCGACAGCCATCTACGCGCGACGTTACCGGACTTTACGCTACTAGATACTTTGTACGGGTTGGAGTTTTATTTGCCACTGTTAAATAAAAACAATATTACTCAGAGCAGACAGCGAGCGCGTTTAGAAGATGAGACATATTATTTAGAGTACCTCAGACTACAGTATCATCAGACGGCATCAGCAAAAGGTAAGCACCATGGTTAACATGCAAAAAAGTGTCAAGATATACGATCACTTGATGAATGGTCGCATTATTAATCGCCAGCGCCTCGGATCAAATGGCGAGTTTGAACCCGAGCCTCTTTTCGCGGAAATCATGGACAATTTAGGGGATTATAAAAATCAATATGCCATGAGCGGCTTTAGCCTAGTCGCTAATGCTGACTATGTCTATATTATCAAAGGTCAAGCGCACGACATTAGCAAAACAGACATTGCCATGAAAGCGTATTGTCTATTACTACTAATAGGCAAATACCTGACTACGCATAATTATCGATTGGAGAAGTTAAGCGCTAGTAGTGGCGGGCTAAGCCAAGCCGAATTTAATAAAATACAAAGTATGCCACAGACCAAAGAGATACTAGAGCGTGCCAATATGGGAGAGGACTTATTTAAAAGTGTAAAGTCGATTTTAATAGAGCGGCATATCATGTTTGAAAATCCCATTACGGGGCATTTTATTTTATCGGATGCTGGCCGAGCCTTTTATGATGAGCTTATGGCGGGGTTTTCTGCTGAGATTTGAGCGGGATAGGCTTATAATTATGGCCGGTAAATTAACACAATCAAGATATCAATGAGCCAACACCAGATACGGGGATGTCGGTATACATCTCGACGATTTTTTTGAGTTTTTCGCCGTAGGCTTTTAGGTCTTGCGTGGCGGCAGGATAGTCTGCTAGGTAAAGAAAAGCCTCATCGATAGAGTACACCTCGACCATGGAGCATAAAGTCTCTAAGGTTGACATCACCCGCTGCGACATATCGGCATAGAGGGCATAGTTGGAGCTAAATACCATGACGCCATTGGCCGCGCAAAAATTTTCGACTTGAAAGTAGGGCGCGCCCATCTTGATGCCCAACTCAGCCCGTTAGACAATTAAACCTCACTGTATTGGCGCTTGCTATATTAGGCTAACAGAGTGACTAAGATTAGCTAGAGGAACGAGGGTCTATGGCGATAATGAATGACGTGTGGGTTTTATACGGAGTAGTTCTTATCTTAGCCGCTTGATTGCGGTATGCTATTTCATAGTCATTATGAATTAAAGTTTGGCGCTTGATAATAAGGATAAAAATGAAACAGATATATCTTATCAGACATGGTCAAAGCACCTCTAATGCCGGTGGTGAAGCTCAGCCTAATCATCAAATTGAGCTGACAGATTTAGGCCACAGTCAGGCCCGCGAGGTCGCTGATTGGTTGACTGATACCCTTGGTGATGATATTAACTCTATCCATGTCTCTAAATTCGTCCGTACTCATCTGACAGCCCAGCCTATCGTCCAAAAGACAGGTATTGAGCCTAAGGTCATCGACGGGTTAGAAGAGTTTGATTATTTGAGCTTTGATAAGATAGCGGGCACCAGCCTTGAGACGCGGCTACAGATAGCTGAAGACTATTGGTTGAGCCATCAGCCTGAGAGCTTAACGGGTAACGATGCCGAGAGCTTTAAGAATTTTTATAATCGTGTCGGTAGCGTACTCGAGCATTTTAAGACCCTAGAAGAGGGCAGTCATGTGGTTTTTACCCACGGCCTATGGATGAGTATGTTGATTTGGCGGATTTTAGGTCAGCCAGGTGAGAGCAATAGCGATATGCGCAAATTTCGCCAGTTTGAGATGTCGATTCGAGCCCGAAATTGTGAGGTGTTTTTGCTGACCTTAACGGACAATCACCCACCGGCCATTAGCAAAGTGCGCTCCTGTGAGGCGGCGCCGTCAGACCTTCATTAACTAAAGCTACTTTATGAATTAGCAGCGTTTATCGAAGCTCGTCCGCTAGATTATCTAGGTAATTTAAGTAATTTAGTTTTAAGTTAACCGAATACTAAATGGTTAATCGGTAAGTTATATCAAGCATCTGCTTAAGTATCCGCGTATCGATGTGCTTTACTCGACCTTTATAACTGAGGGTTCCGGTCACGGCTACGCTGGCCGCGTTTGATTTCGCGAATGATATTTTGACCACGCCAAATACTTATAAGTCTGTTTCATCATTTAGTTCGATACCGGCAAAGTTTTTGTTATAAGCATCTATAGAGTACGCTTGGGGAGGAATTGAGGTTAAAAAAGCTAAGTGGTTTAAAAAATACTTACGTGAGAAGCATCAATTATCGGGGCAGGTGAATCACGTCAAAGGCTATTGGCGAGAGATGGATTGGCTATAGCTCACAAGTCGTTATTAATTTTCCTGAATAAGTAGTAGGGGCTGTTACGGGGTCTTATTCAGACCTTAAAACACCCGTTGCAGCTTTAACCCTAGCTTTGAGCTGTCATAATCATAGAGCCAATCAATATTGCTATCATTACGCTGATATTGATAACTAATACTAGGCTCAAAGCCATGCCATGCAAAGTTAGGTAGGCGCATATTAGCAGAGAGAATATATTGCTTATCTTCACGTCTAGCTTGCAATAGGGCATTATAGCTATCGTGCTTGCGCCAGCGCTGACGTGCGATAAGCGTGGTTTGGATACCGTTATCCCATCGGTGAGAGCTGGCAATACCGATACCTTTTTGATGATAAGCATTGGCAGAAAAGACGTTATCTCGGTCAATGTAATCGCCCAATAGTACCCATTGGGTCTGACTGGAGCTAGGGATGGCTAGACTAGCAAAAGCCGATAGCTGGTCGCCGTCGTTACTTTCATAGCCATTGTCATATTGATAACGGGTCTTCTCTAGGTCAAGTGACCAGCTTGGTGCGCCAGCTGTGGGTATGAGTTTTTGTACCCCGTGTTTTGACAATGTTTGTTGGATGCCTAAGCGCATACCTTTGGCGTCATAGAGTTTTTGCTGGTTTTCACGGTGATATTCGATGACAGGTGCTAGGGTGATCTCACTATTGTGATCGGCATAGCGATAGCCTAGGCTGGCATTGATGGTGGCAGTATTGTTATCGTCGTTTTTGTTATGCTGATAGGCGGTAGCATAGCTTAATACATTAGCTGCGATGCCATGATGCCCTTGTAGCTGCCAGTCACGGTTTAGACTGATCTGATAGCCTATGCTGCTGTCTTTGATAGGTTTTTCAGTAGAGCTAGCACTGGTAAGGCAGGTGCCATCTGGCGCATAGGCAAAGCAGTAGCTGGCATCAGAAGTGGAGGTGTCTTTGATGTTGTCATCATAACTGAGCGTCATGGCAAAGGTGCCATTAATACGCTGGCGATTATTAATGGCTGTCAGATAAGCATCGATGTTAGTGAGTACACTTGGGGGAATATTTGGGACTTGCTTAAGTTGTGCAAATTCAGCTTGGGCTTGGTTCAGCAGTCGGTCTTGATAATATAGCCGAGCCAGATCCAGCCTTGCACGTACAAAGTCGGGTTGATGTGCTAATAGCTGTTGATACTGGCTAATGGCGGTATGGATATTGTCATTTGCGGCATTTAGAGCCGCATTAGCGAATAGCAGTATATCTGGGTTGGCACTATCCAGCTGTTGATATTGCTGGACAATTTGTCTTAGTGCTGTCCAGTTTTGCTGGTTAATGGCAATAAATATGGCAGTCTCTGGAGCTATTTGTCGCGTTGCTATTTGCGGGTCTGTTGTTTCGGCAGTAACCGTATTTTTGGTTGTGGGATTTTGACTTTCAGTTTCGGCAATGATTTGTTGTTGCTGCTGCTGTACGAGTTGTTGGCTTTGGTTGCGTAGTTGTTGTTGTTCGATATGATCTATGCCATTTTCTATTGGACTAGTTTTTACTGGGACAGAGGCATTAATCTCAGCATTGGCAGGGCTAGCAATTGGTAATAGCAGCACTATGTTGGTCACTATATTTAAGTATGTGCGCTTGGTCTTGTTATTATTTTGGGGCAGCCACAGGATGGTCACGATATTGGTCCTATATTTGTCATCTAGTACGGTTTTATAGGCTATATAAGCGTAGACAACATAAGCCAAACGGGTGGTTTGGCTTATGTTTAAGTAGTGACTGCATTTCTTACTTAGCTTTATTATCTTGATATAACATTAGAGATGTCTTTTGCTTTATCTATCCGTGTACCACCAAAAGAGGTATTTAATAATCTATTATTAAAAGTAGCGATACCTGCTAGGCTTTTACCACGATTACCAAAGAAATGTCCTTCTGAATTGCCTCTGTTATCTAATGGTCTACCTACTACGTAGGCTTTAGCATTCCCTGAGAAACTAGCATCACTAGGGTTGATAGTATTGTTGTCTATAAATACTTGAAAGACTCCGTCGTGTAGCATACCATCAATTTTATTTGTTCTAAAATTAGCTTTTAGATTGCCAACCATAAGTCTACTAGTATGGTAGTTATTCATACCTTTGACTTTATATTTAGCCACTCCACGACTTGGTAAGTTAGTGGTTTTGTCTTTACCACCATAGTAAACAGTATATGTGCTACTAGGGTTGCTACGGTCAGCTGTCCATTCACCAAAATACACATCTTGGTTTGGCACTTGGGCAAAGTCAAAGTTCCCTAAAGAACTGTGGCTAGGTGGCATTTCAGAGGTGTTGAGAGTAGAGACTTTATAACCACTAACGACCTCATCTATTCCAGCGAGAGTTTGATAAGTTTCAAAACTAAGTAGTGCTTG
Organism: Psychrobacter pygoscelis; assembly: GCF_004335015.1. Classification (GTDB taxonomy): domain Bacteria; phylum Pseudomonadota; class Gammaproteobacteria; order Pseudomonadales; family Moraxellaceae; genus Psychrobacter; species Psychrobacter pygoscelis. Next base: position 718,102 of record NZ_RQRU01000001.1, on the reverse strand, counting down.
GCCAAACGGACCCTCTGCAGCAGTCACTTGAATGCCTGGCTCGTTACCATTTGTATCATGTGGTCCTGTCACAGGGTCTGTATTTCGAATCAAGATATTATCATTATCACTTGACGCCCCTGCGAATCCTGCTGCATGGGCTGTCCCTATTGCCATGAGACTACCAAGGACAGCTAGGCTTAATGTTTTGGTTACCGTATTCATATTAACTCCTTACTATGACTATAGTTTGTGGTTAATTACAGAACGCTTTAATAGATAAATTTATAGATTAAATATTTTCGCTAGATTCTTTAATCTATAACTTATCTGAAGTCATGGTAACACGTAAATGATAATTATTATCATTTAATATAGTTTATCTTACAAAAGTTTACTATTAACTGATTGTCTTTAGTAACTGAAAAAGAAGTCACACGGCCCTCCCCTGGTGGGTTGGTGGTGTTACTTGTTAGAGGTAATTATTCAAAGCTTTAATAATAATAAAGGTTAATAAGAATCACTTATGGTAAAGGAATAAAAAAATTATTCCGCAGATTTAACTGCTAAACCACGAAACTCTGCTTGAGGCTCATTAATAGCTAAAGAACCGTCCCCTAAGTCTAGAGTAACAATATTATTTTTTTGAATAATATTAAATCGTGGCAGTACTACTTCAGATACAGATGGTGTAGCACTCCAGTAGCGAGCTTCGAACCTATCGTTAACAATTGGGAAGTGCTTAAAATTTAACATAGGATCAGTGCAACTTTGCTCCAAGATACTATTTAATTCTTTAATATTAGGTAGTCGCCAGCCTTCACCATAGGCTTTAGCTTCAGTGAGCGCTTGTTTCCAAGTAAGATCTCTTGCTTCACCATTACATTGCCCATTTAACAATGTTTGTCCGATACTACATTGTTGCCAAATAAGTCCTGTTTGTTTATCTTTAACAGTACCATTATTGATATTTTCAAAACGGCTATCAGGAACGGTTTTTCTCGTATTATCATTACATTCTTGAGCATAAGCAGAGTTTAAACTTACAAGTAGTGCCATAGTGGTTAATAAAATACTAATCTTTTTCATGACAGAAGTCCTTATTATTAGTTAACTTTGTATGTTAAATATATTCAGTCTGCACGAACAGCTCTAATATAATGGCTATCCCATGTTTTACTTTTTCCATAAGGAACTGTTCCATTACTAAAATCTATGGCTTGAGCCTCATCCTCTTTACTTCCAACAGTCGTATTTGTCCAGTAAGCAACAAAGTCAGCATCACCTACATATTTAAAAATTGGGTTAATAGCAGGTTTTTCACGTCCAAAATCAAGTAGGCTCACTAGTTCATACTGTTCCGGCAGCCGCCAATCATCATAGCCACAATATTGGTTTTCATTGAGTTTTTGTATATAAGCTTGGGTATTGCATTTACTTCCTAAGGTGTCGCCACAAGTATCTTCTCCTTCACTACCTGCATTACCACCATTTTCGGAAGATTTGGTGTTATACCAGTTATAAGTCCAGTCTTTATCACGCAGTCCATCATTGTCGGTTTTGGTTTCCCAAATTAGTCCAGTGACGTTATCTTGGATACAGGTCTCTTGCTCATTAGTTTTGGGGTTAGTGTATTGTTTTTTGCTATAGCTAAAGTCAGCTCCTGCTTGAACCTCGCCATCTTGTTTAAGTCTATACCACTTATCCCCAAGAGCTTCTAAAGTACAAGGAAGATTGTTTGTTTCTTCATTGGCACAACTAACGACTCCTGTTTTAGTAAGGGTTTTATTACCACCAATAACTGTAGGTAGTTCGATATTAATTGGTGTTTTTAGAAGTTGAGTTGTATCCTCACTGTTTATAATACTCAGCTCAAAAGTACCAGCAGTATCAGGCGTACAAGTAAGGGTAAAGGAGTCTTTATCGTTAGAACCAGTAAATACTTCCTCGGAGTGCTTAATATCACTACAAGCATCAGTTTCTATCTTAAAGTCTGATAGTTTGCCTTTGAGGTTATAACCTATGACGGTAAAATTTAACTCTTGGTTTACGTTGGTAACAGGGGCAGCAGATAAGGGCTCAATCATAGTAGCTGCAGGGATACACCGATGAGTTTTTTCACCATTTTTCTGACCGTTTTCACAGACGGGATAGATCTCAATCACATGAGCAGTTGAGATACCTTTAAATCTGGCATTACCGCCTTGATTGTCTACCCATAGATCGCATCGGTTGATTTTGTTTTCAGTATTGGGCTTTAGTTTGACGCTATAGCCATCAGATAGTAGAGTACAGACCTCTTCACTGTTATTGCGGTGTCTGTATTTGAGCGGCAAGCCGTTTTTACTTAGTTTTGGTAGCTCGATTGTTTCTCCAGCAAAGGCTTCGCCGCCTACGCTATCTTCTATAAAGCTGTCGTATTCTTTGACGATGGGCACGTTACTACCACCATCATCACCGCTACTGTCACCACCGCAGGCGGTCAAGATAGTGGCGCTCATGGCGAGGGTAATAGCAACTGATAGCTTTCGCAACTGAAAGTGAAGTTGCATGTTGTTCTCCTTAGAGTTTTGGTAGGTGTGCTCGTTAAAGATCATTATTTAAATAATTAATAATGATAAAATTAATGATAATTATTTATCTTTAATGGTTAAAAAAATTATTCGCTACGGACTATGATTCTCAAAACTTACTCTCAAAACTTAGGTGTAATGCTCGCCCTGGTGCTGGCATCAGCGTTCGGGTGAGTGGGTCTAAGTAATACTCATCAGTTATATTGGTAGCGGAAAGCTGAAGCTTGCTGTTTTTAAGAACTTTGTAGCTAAGAAAATAGTCAAAAGTCGTCACTGGTACCCAGCTATACGGAATATTGAAAAATGAGTTGCCCACGTCGCCATAGTTCAGTTTGTACACATCGTCGACTGAACCACTGTGGTGGTGGATGCGTGTGCCCATTTCTAGCTTCTCATCAAGTAGACGGGTACCAAGTGTCAAATCAAGCATGTATTTGGGCTGTGCCATATTAAATAAGAAGCCACCAAAGAACCCTTGCTCGACACAATTAGGTACTTGTGCGTAGTAGGGGTCTTGAGTCACAGCGTAGTCGGCGTCACAAACTTGGTTGTCTAAGGTATAGCCCACACTAAAGTCACCGAAATACTGTCCATTGTCATAGCGGCTTTGTAGCTCTAAACCAGAGATATGCTGTTTGTCAAAATTACGTAAGTTACTCTGTAGTCCAAACTCCCTGTCCACTACATCATGGATAGTATTGTCATAGTAGACTAGCTTGGCATCAGCAAAGCGCGCATTGTCAAACCAAGGGGTAAGATCTTGTACATAGCCCACCTCAATGTTAGTACCACGCTCTGGAGAGACCGGCTCATAGTGATTGAGGTTTTTGGCGAAGGTGGCGATAGACTCAAACATACTAGGCATGCGGTAAGACTGAGCATAACGACCATAGAGTCGGGCTTGCCAAGGCAGATTTATGGCAGCACTCATACTAGGTGCCCAGCCCCAACCTTCTTTAGCCGGTGTTGGCTCAAAGGGATTACCGCTGCCATCACTGACTAAGATGTATTGTGGGTATCCAGTTTTACCTTCACTTTTTGCAGGACGTAAAATCCCCAGCTTTTTTGCTTCTCCATTTAAGAAAATATTGTCCTTGCGGTGATAGACGCCATTTTCACCAGGATACCAAGTGATCTCTTCACGCATAGGTACGTAAGCGATGCCCTCTTGTCCGTTTTCGATAATATCCACACCCTTGCCACCATATGCAATGTCACCATAATTGCTTTTATTGGGGTAGTATTTTTCGTAGATGCGACGGTACTCATAAGACTGTATCTTACCGTCGTTATAGTCCTGTAAGGCTTGTTGCACGGTAGCGTTGGCTTTATAAAAACCATTTAATAGCTGATGTGTCTGTATCTTTCTTTCATTGATTAACTCATGTCTGGCACGAGCTTCGTTAACATAGTCGTCTATCGCCCAATAGCGATCATAGCGCGTACCAGCCGTTAGCTCTAACCAATTAAAGGGCTGGTAATTAAAGCTGATACTGGCATCGCCTGAGCGGCGTCGCCCTTTTCCTGGTGCGACACTAAACAATCCAGGGATGCCAGTTGCTTCATTATCTGCCTCTAGCTGCTCTTGTTGATAGTTACCTGCCAGTGTCATAGATAGTGTATCGGTCAGTCTGCTTTTGTTACTGATGCGCAGACCAGAGCGAGTATTATGGATACTGGCTTCTGAATTACTGACAAAGGTATTTTGATACAGTTTAGCGGCTTGCACACATTTATCTGCCGCTTTAACAGGGGTAGAGTAATCAGGGCTTTTGATGACACTACTTGGGCAATTTATAACCTCGGGAAACTCGGCCCGGAATTGTTTAATAAATCCTTGTTTATATTTACTAAACTTATCGCTATCACTACCATAAAATCCGCCAATCATACTCAGGGGTGTACCACCAGAGTTATGAGTGATGGTAGTGGTATCGGTATGCCACAAGGTACTATCGAGATCAATGAGATGATTGTCAGGTTGCCACTTATAACGAATATGATAAGCATCAAGATCAATGTTACTCAGAGGCCATTGTGGCAGTCGTCCTGTATTGGCAAATTCACTAGTTGGGCGATCATCAGCAACCCGAAAAGGCATGATGTCACCGGCGACGATTTCGGTATTGCGATAGCCCAGCTGTAAGGCTTGAGTATCTGTAGGTTTAAAGGTGATTTTTGTGAGATAAGAGGTGTTTTTATTTGAGCTATTTGGCACTTCTTGGTGCGGTTGATATACGTCTGCCATAAAGGAGGGAAACTGACTAAGATCACGCTCTCGATTGGGTACGTCGCTACGATAGTCATCACTGCCGTGCCCCCCTGCAAAATAATTGCCACGCTCACGCTGACTATAGGCTGCTATCGCCTCAACCCAATCGTTACGTCCTGCCACAGCGATACGATAAGCTTCGTCATCAAAGCTGGTTGCCATCTTGTTACGTTTTGGCGTTTTCCCCACCAAGCCTACATTAGTAAACTCATTAGTGCTTTTTCTGGGCAGTCGGCCAATTCCTTCTTCAAAAGCTTTGACAAGATCAGGGTCACGAGCAATATTGGGATCAACAGGATACAGATCAGTTGAGTAATTGCTAGCATTATCGCCAATATAATCTTTAGGGTTGATGGCATGGGCTTCAATAGCGTTGTTACCGATAATGCCCTTAACATCTATACCAAAGCTGGCATCATCTTTGAGCACATCATTAACGTTTAACGTGTTAATAGTAACCGCTCCACCAACAGACGAATGTATACCGCGCTCTAGTGTAGCTCCTTTAGTCACTTTAACATCGCTGATCAGCAGTGGGTCGATATAGTTACGATTGCTGGCGCCTTGATAGCCGCGATTGGCGGTAATGGCCTGCTCGGTACCGTCAATGGTAACCGGTACTCGGCCTTCACCTTGGATGCCTCGAATATTGGGATCAATGGCACCGCTATTGCGAGCATCTCCGCTATACACCCCTACCATACCTTTAAACACATCAGCAGGCGACTCGCCAATATAACGCTCTAACTCTTCTTTATCAGCGTAGGTACTTGACTCATCTTTATCGTAAACATCGTGTTCGGATATAGTAGGAGCAAGCAGGTCTCTTTCTGCATAGACCACGATAGCGTTAAGCTCGGTGGTCGGTAGTGACTCGTCAGCACCAAAAGATGGCATCGTTCGCATTAGCGCAATTACTGAGACACTGAGTAATAATGGGGTGGGTTTAGTCATAAATAATTCTCAATAAGTTTATAGAAAATTACTCTGTAGACGACAACCTTTAAGAGTATTAACTTAAGTTACTGATTTTATTATTGAAATCAAGTTACTATGAATTGACTGTAAAACAATTAATATTTAAAACCAATGAGCCGTTTATATAGTCGTAGACAGAGAAGAAGGTGAGCTGGAATATGTACTGTAAGTTAATTTCCGTAACTAAAGTGTCATAAAAATAAACTTATGTTTTTTTATTTTATAAATTAACATTAATGATAATCATTATCAATAAAAAATTAATAATTCTAACTTTTATGTAGTAATGCCAAAACTAGATGATTGGTGTATTTAGTAGGCAGAAAGAATAAGATTTAAAGTATTTTGTTGTTTTATCTACAGTATTTTTATACTTAGATTACTAATCTTTCTGTAACTCAAGAGAACTTATCCGACACGCGCAAGCACTATAGTTGGTAGATTTAGAACGTCTAACAAAGCTATATTCTGAGATTAGGTATAATAGGATTAGAGATCCAACCACCCTTGCTGGCAGGCATACGCGTATTGCTCTGGGGTATCGATATCGTCGGCCAACTCAGGAAGGTTAACAGCAGTAACTGCGTCTGAAGGTAAGGTGCGGATTAGCTTACGTAGGCCTTTATCACCGGACAGCTGCGACTGCCACGCTTGCAGCTGTTGCCCTTCAACGACTAGCGGTAGACCAATAATATTATCATAACGGCTCGCAGCCACTATAGTTTGCGGGTGAGCTCGTGCTGGTAATAACTGCTGCAAGTGATTGGCTGTTAATCGAACTTGATCGATGCCCATAATAAGAATTGAGATTGTTTGAGCGCTAGGGCTGGATACGTTAGACGACTCAGAGAGCTGCGCGTTTATACTATCAATAGCTAGGCTTAGACTAAGGGCCATACCTGTCGCTGGGTTGAGGTTTAGCACAAGTTCGATATCTAAATCGGCTATCGGTGAACTAATTTCCGGTTGCTCTTGCGGCACGACGACGATGACTTTGTGCGGATTGGTTGTAAGCGCAAGCTGCGTCATATGACGAATCAGTGGCTGACCTTGAATCGTTAGCAACTGCTTGGGCTGGCCTAAACGAGTACTCAGTCCAGCGGCCAAAATAATGACCCAATGCTGGGTGAGCAGTGGGTCAGAACGGGTTGTTCGATTGTCATTGATAGAAGTAGACATGACTGGCAGTCTCAACAAGCGAGAGAATAAAAAGATAACCTAAACGGTTACAAATAAGCTATCAGTTAGCGGTGCAGGGCTGTTTATCGGCTCTTGCTGATACATCACGGCGCTAATTTGTGCGATGATGCCAAGTGCTAATGCTTCAGGACCATCACCGCCGAGCTTATAGCCAATAGGAAAGTACAACTTGGCGATACCACCGCGCAAAACAGTAGGATCAGGTAGCGCCTGCGCGATCTCATTAATCAGGCGCTCGGTACGATATCTTGGTCCCAATTGCCCTAAATAGGCTAAGTGGTCAACAGGAAGCTGCAAGAGCGTTTTTAATCGGGCTCTATCTTGGGTCAAGCTGTGCGACATTAAGGCGACTGCTGAATTTTTGCTTAATTGCCGCAAAGCCTTAGTATCTTCTAAACCCACGACCTGAACCAAGTCTGCATCTATAAAACGTAATCGCGTTGCATAGTTTGCGCGGCTATCGATGATACTCACCCGCCAGTCTAGCATCTTAGCCATACGCACTAGTGGAATAGCGTCAGTTCCCGCACCGCAGATCAGTAAATGAATCGGCGGCATAAGATACTGAACTAACCATTCATAACTAGTGTTTCCGTCGTTATAGCAGACGTGCTGATAGCGACCCTTAGCGCCAGATTGCAGACTCAGTGCCTCTACCGCTGCCTGCAATTGAGGTATAACTTCAAGACAGCTCGCTTCTAAGCCAGTGCCTAAAAGTTTGATATCATCACTTAGCTCAGTCGTTGAAGCGCTGGTCGTTGAAGAATTGGTTGTTGAAGAATTGGTTGTTGAAGAATTGGTTGTTGAAGAATTGGGTGTTGCAGCAATGTTAAGGCGTAAGCCACAAGTTGATAAGCGTGACTTAGGGAAAGGGATATTAATTTGATGGGCATCAGCCTCTAATGGCGCGGCTTTAAGTAAGGTAGCAATGCCAATAGGTCGCTGCTTTGAGCGAACCTCTTTAATCGTCGTTAAAAAGGGCTGCGTTTGCGCCATGCGCTCAAACAAGACATGAACGCTACCATGACAGCCTAAACCGAAATTCATACTGTCATCAGCATCGTCATAAGGCTCATCAGCTGTCATCGACTCAGTATCATTTGCAGGCGAGTCTGGCGCTGGCTCATCAAGGAATAGCGCTTGCAGCGGGTCAGATAAAGCTTGAGCCGTTGACTGACGATCTTGAGCTGAGCCTGTCCGATAAACCTGAACACAAGCGCCATTTTGCGTAAGCCAAAAAGCACGCTGAATGAGATGGCGCTCAAGGCAGCCGCCACTGACCATGCCGACAGAGCGGCCATCTTCACAGATAAGCATCATCGCACCAGGACGGCGGTAAGCCGAGCCTTCAGTGCGGACGACAGTAGCCAATACCGCATCAATATTATCAGCTAACGCCGCCTCTGCCAGCGCTAAGATATCACTGACTTGATTCATGCGCTTTTCATGCCCATCAGACCTGATGAGCTTTCAGGTAAATCAGACAGCTCAGGAAGCTGGTCAATGAGCTTATCAAGCTTGACGGGGAAGTCATAAACGCGAATGCCTGTAGCGTTATAGACCGCATTAGCAATCGCTGCTGCTGCCCCTGAAATAGCGGTCTCCCCAATTCCTTTAATATGGATAGGGTTGGTATATTGGTCATCTTCTTCCAGTAAAACGACGTTCAATTGCGGGACGTCAGCATTAACCGGTAAGTGATATTCAGCCAAGTCATGATTACACATGCGACCTGAACGCTTATCATGGACAATCTCTTCCATCAAAGCTGAACCAATACCGAAGACCATACCGCCATAACATTGCGAAGTCGCAGTTTTATGATTGAGGATACGACCAGCAGTAAATACCCCAGTCATACGGCGAACGCGAATCTCACCAGTATAGGCATGGACACCGACTTCGACGAAGTTGGCACCATAGCAACCTTGGCGGTAGTTCTTTTCAGTTTTACCCGGCTTAATTTCGCCCAGTGCTTTTAAAGCGTTGTCTTGGCATTTGGCTAAAACCTGATGTAGCGGACGCTGCTCTTTGTCACCAAATTCTGGCTTTTCTTCATGCTCGACTGCCAATCCTGCTTTTTCGGCAACCTTTTCAGCGATACCAGTCACGACAGCTTTAGCTTTTTCTCGGGCTGCGCTCTTAATACTATCAAGCGTACTTTCATCCTCTTGGCCGTCTTCATTGTCGCTGTTGGCAGCCTTGCAAATTACGATACCGTTATCAAGCTGAACCGTATCAGCGTCTAAGCCAACCTGCTCAGCGATAAGCTCACGCAGTTTTTCACAGGCCAAATAGACACTACTGCCGGAGCTGGCAGCACCTACACTACCGCCAGACCCTGCGCCAGGCGGTAAGTCAGTATCTCCAAGTTGAACGCTGATATGATCAACGGGAAGTCCGAGCATGTCAGCAGCAATTTGCGCCAATACGGTATAGGTACCCGTACCGATATCGGTCATGTCTGTCTCAATGGTCGCTTCAACGCCCAAAGGTTTTTCATCATTTAAGGTTAAGGTGACGCGGGCTTGCGACTTTTGCAAATGATTCACGCGGCAAGCCACTGCCATGCCCATACCGACAAACCACTCACCATCACGAACGCTGGCTGGTCGGGTTCGGCGCTGATCCCAACCGAACTCGTCAGCGCCTTTTTTCATACAGGCGACGAGCTGACGGGTGGAGTAAGGAATATCTTTACTTGGGTCCTTTTCAGGCTCGTTGAGAATACGCAGCTCAATCGGATCGATGCCAACTTTTTCCGCCAGCTCATCCATCGCACATTCCATCGCAATCTGACCTACGGCTTCGCCCGGCGCGCGCATGGAGCCGGCTAACACTTGGTTCATACGTACCATTTTGTATTTTATCTGACGGTTTTTGCCAGCATATAAGAATGGCGTAGATAACGCAGTAGGTTCAAAGAAGACTTCTTTGGGCAGGTTGGTGATGGTACTGTCATGAATAATCGTATGAATCTTGCCATCTTTATCAGCGCCTAGGCCAATACGCTGCTCGGTATTTGAGCGGCGAACCGTGGTCTCCATGACTTGAGGCCGTGTCATAACGACCAAGACGGGTTTGCCCAGTTTTTTAGCAGCAACCGCAGCGGCGACAGACTCTGGCGCGATACCGAGCTTACTACCAAAACCGCCGCCAATAAAGCGAGAGATCAGGCGCACTTTATCCGCTTTAATACCGAGGGCATCTGCCATTTGTTGCTTACAAGGTGCCAGCATCTGATTGGAAGTGTAAAGCGTCAACTCATCGTCTTGCCAAGTCGCAAGCGTGGCATGCGGCTCAATGGGCGAGTTGCTTTGGCTAGGTGTGTAGTAGACCTTATCAACGCTAATTTCAGCCTCTGCAAGCGCCTCTTCAGGCTCGCCTTGTATTTTGACAGATACCCCATCCATCATAACGGAATTGGCTTTTTCAGCCTCAAAGTCAAATGCGCCATTGTCGCTGTCATCTTTATAGCGAACTTGGACGGCCTTAGCTGCCTCTGTTGCCGCCTCTAAAGTTTTGGCAACAGCAAGGGCAATCGGCTGGCCTAAGTAGGTGATTTTATCCGTTCCCTGAGCAGGGGCGCTTTTTTGACCGCCTTGTTGCGGGTTTCGGATGAAAGTCTCAAAATCAACGACGATATCGACCACATCTGGTGATTTTAAAGCAGCTTCTGTAATGAGCTCGGTGACCTCACCTTTACCAATAGTAGAGCAGACGAGCACCCCATAAAGCTGACCGTCTAGATGATATTCAGCAGCGAACGTCGCTTGACCGCAGACCTTAAGGTCGCCATGCAAGCGATTGATAGGTTTACCAACAATTTTGCTAGCCGTTTGGTCTAGCAAGGTTGGCATCGCCTTATCCATCTTAAGCTTGTTTTGCGGCTCAACTTTTAAATTAGCCAAATCAGTAATAGTAGATAATGAAGGCATGATTATTGTTCCTTTGAGTCGACAGAAGCAGGCGAGACATTGCCTAAGTCAGTAAGACTATCCGTAGAAGTAGCTGCTGAAGATTGCGCAGCCTTGATAGCGCGCTGGATCACCTGAGTGACTAAACGACGGGTTAAGGACAGTTTAAAGGCATTTTTAGGATAAGGATTGGCGCTTGCCAATAGCTTGTCCACGGCTTGGTTGATGGCGGTCAGCTCACCATGACTGCTCATTAGCAAGGCTTCAACGCCTTTGTCACGCCATGGCATAGCACCGATACCACCGAATGCGAGACGAACGGTATTTAACTTACCGGAAGTTTCAGCGTTGATAACCGCGGCAACAGAGACCAAAGCAAAGGCATAAGAGGCGCGGTCACGAACCTTGTCATAAGTATGCATGCCTTTAAGAGGCGGCGGCAAAATTACATGAGTGATAATCTCACCAGGTTCTAGTGTCGTCTCAATATGCGGGGTATCACCTGGTAAGCAATAAAACTCTTCAAGGGCGAGTTTACGGGTATTACCACTGGGTAATAGCGTCTCTATCTCGGCATCAAGTAAGCGCATGGCTACTGCCATATCGGAGGGATGCTGGGCAATGCAAGCATCGCTAGTGCCCAAGATAGCAAGCTCACGGTGCTCACCACCTTTAGCAGGGCAACCTGATCCGGGTTCACGCTTATTACAAGGGCTGTCTGGCTGATAAAAGTAGTAACAGCGGGTGCGCTGCAAAAAGTTGCCGCCAGTCGAAGCTTTATTACGCAGCTGGCCTGAAGCCCCTGCCAAAATCGCCCGCGATAACACCGGATAATGGGCACGAATTTGTGGATGCCCTGCTAAGTCACTGTTGGTTACCATAGCGCCGATACGCAGGCCACCGCCGCTAGTAGGTTCGATTTTATCTAAAGGTAATCGGCTGATATCTACTAGCTGAAGCGGCGTCTCAATCTCAAACTTCATGAGATCCAAAAGGTTGGTTCCGCCAGCGATAAACCTTGCGTTTTGAGCGCTGCCTAGATCAGTGGCTTGTTCGATAGTCTCGGCGCGGTTATAAGCAAATGGTTTCATAGCGCGGCTCCCGATAGGCTAGCGTGAGCTTGGGCGGCGTCATTAGGACTCTCCGCCGTTTGAGCAGAAGTTCGAGTAATATTGCTTGGCGGTGGAGACCAAATCTCAGGACTGGATAAGATTGATACGCCAGTTGTATTAGACGCACCCGTTAAGCCATCCGTCTTGTCACTGTTATGATTTGAGCCTTGAGCGGCAAGTTCGCGAGTTAAGCCGCGCTCTTTAATTACCTGTTGAATCGCGTTAATAATATTGGGATAGGCCGAGCAGCGGCAGATGTTACCACTCATACGCTCAGCAATCTCTTGCACGTCTATAAGCTCAGGCGCGGTCAAGTCCGAGCTGACATGACTTGGCCAGCGCTGCGCGATTTCATTAAATAGGGCGGTCGCTGAACAGATCTGCCCAGGGGTACAGTAGCCACATTGAAAAGCGTCGTTATCGATAAAGGCTTGCTGTAAGTCTGACAGAGAATTTGGCGTACCAATGCCTTCAATGGTCGTAATCTCATCACCTTCATGCATCACGGCAAGGGCAAGGCAGGAGTTGATACGCTGACCATTGACAAGCATAGTACAAGCACCGCATTGGCCGTGATCACAGCCTTTTTTGGATCCAGTAAGTTGCAGATGATGACGGCAGACGTCAAGTAAGGTAGTTCGGGGGTCAAGATCAGTCAGCATATAGGACTGCTGATTGATAGATAAGGTAATATTTGGCATGCTGGCGGCTCGCTGGCAAGTGAAAAGAAGGTCGATAAAGTTAAGTTGTTATGCCTATATATGACGAGAGCTTGTTTCGAGTTAGCAAAAGCTTTCTCATAGGGCGTTAATAAGTTAGAAAGTTCTAATTGGTATCGCCTCACTATATTAGGTGTGATTTTAATGAAGAGTATAAATGCATGGGGTTGGTTAATAGGAAGGTCAGAGCTGTTTAAAGCTGCTACGTATCAAATTACTGAGATAAAAATTTTGGCTAGAGGTCATGACAGACTTAAGGCGGGGTAGACTTATATACAGTGACTCTGTGCCAAAACTTGATTGGATTGCCTATAGCGGTAAACTTAAAATTTTTATAGAAGTTAATGATATTGTTGACAAAAAGTGTGCTGAAAATTGAACAAAAAGATGTCACAGAGCCTCAGCTAAGTTAAACAAAAATTATAGTTAGTCTTGAGTAGGAACACGACCCCCAAATGACAGTATAAACGTAACGATTAAGTTACCTTTATTGCCTCATGGTTAGCTTGTATTTTAAGTTTATGATTTATATTGATTTTATTATTAAAGTTCGCGTTAAATATCATTTTTATCAGAGGGTTAGTAGGTAGATTTTGTTTATCTTAAAATGTATCGTTATCTAACTTTAATGTCTAATTGCAATTGTTTCGCTATTAATCAACTCAGATTCAACTTAATCCTATGTATAATGCGTTAATAACCTCCCTTATTTTATAGTCACTATGAATACCACTGCTGAAAACAAGCTTTCTTTTAGAAAATACCCCTCTACTACCGCTTTACAATGCTTTGAGACAGCAGCGAGGCACTTGAGTTTTACGCTTGCCGCTCAGGAGTTACATATGACTCAAAGTGCCGTCAGTAAACAAGTTGCCCAACTTGAGGAGATGTTGAATATCTCTTTATTTTATCGAACATCGCAACGAATTTCACTGACGCCCGCAGGTAAAGCTTACTATGTGGAAGTACTCAGTATCCTTAAGCACATAGAGACTGCGACGACCAATCTCATGTCGCATAATAGTAATATAGAGACCTTAAATATTATTTCTCACCCAACTTTTTGTGCGCGTTGGCTCTTGCCTGCGATGAGTGGCTTCGGTCAGACATATCCTAATATTTATTTGAATATTAAAGAACAAGTTGGACCTTTTTTCTCTGAGGACTATAAAGTAGATATAGCCTTTTTATATGGCGATGGTATCTGGTCTGGAATGAAGTCCATCAAGCTTTTTGATGAAAACTGTGTGGCGGTTTGTCATCCCAATTACCTATCTCATCATTTGTCGATTACTGATTTACGAGTAGGTCCTGAATTATTAGATAGCTGTGTCTTACTGCACTTAAGCTCACGGCCCAGTGCTTGGTATGAGTATTTCAAGCAACAATCAATTCACGTAGATAGAACTTTTGTTGGACCAAGGTTTGATACTTTCTATGCATGTATCTCAGCAGCATTACTTGGTTACGGGATTGCCTTAGTACCATTACGATTGGTAGAGCCTGAGCTTCGTTCAGGTGAGTTAGTTAGTGCTTGGGATTATATGGCCAAAGGCAGAGGCGCATACTATATGTCGTATCCTTTATCGATGGAAAGCTCACATAAGGTTAAGGTAGTACAAGAGTGGATAGCAAAGTATTTAAGAGCTGCTTACCAGAGTGAAGCCCCACTAGGCTTAATCGCTGAGTCAAAGCTTGGAAAAGACGGTTAACCAAGCTGTAGCGTTGTAAATGCTAAGGTATTGAGAGCTAAGGCAAGTATGATATTGACTCATCTTATAAGAGTGTTTTTTAATAGATACTATGGTGCAACTTAGTCTGAGCTAGCAATGATATGATTTAAGCTGATGTGAAAATAATGAATCTATATAGTCAGTCCCTTTTAGATCTGTCATACAGTGGTTGGGATAAGTTTACGTCCACCTCAGCCCTCTTATGACTTTTAGACTATAAAGTTATACTAATGACTATTTTACGTAGTGATTTTAAATAGGACTGACTATTATAGCTAGCTAACGATAAAATAGACACGCTAATAGAGTGACTGCTAAAAAGCTACTTGTTAGAAATTATATTAGGGTTGAAGCTGTATAAATCATCCCTGCCGCTCTGCATTTAAGGTAGTTTAACGTGAATTAGTCTAATAAAAATATACGGTATCAAGATAAGAATAAAACATTAGTAATGACAAAAAGGAATGCCTGACCAACTATAATTCGTTTGCTCAACTCCAGCGATTTTGTTGAAATGAGCGTCTAACTCAAGGAAGATGAGAGACATTCATGGATTCGATGTATAACGTTACCGATGCATTTACGATGGTGCATCCAGTGACACTAAGTAAGGGCAAAAACGCACAGGTTTGGGATACCGACGGCAAGCGCTATATTGATTTCGTTGGCGGTATCGGCGTCTTAAACTTTGGCCATTGTCACCCCCATATCGTCGACGCTATCGTCGAGCAATCACAAAACCTCATTCATTACGCTTACAACGCGGCCGGTCACCTGCCTTATCAGACCCTAATGCCCAGACTTTGCGATCTGATACCTATCGAAGGCGAGCTGGCAGGCATGCTGACCAACTGCGGCGCAGAAGCTACCGAAAATGCGATTAAAATCGCCCGTATAAAGACTGGCCGAGTCGGTGTTATCGCATTTGATGGCGGCTTTCACGGCCGTACCCTTGCGGCTGTTAATCTTAACGGTAAAGTTGCCCCTTATAAGCGCGGCCTTGGTCCTCTCGCAGGCAGTGTCTATCATATCCCTTTTCCTAGCCCTGATAATGGTATTAGTGATCAGTACGCCATTGATGCTTTGTCGCGCCTGTGTGAAGTCGAAACTGATATTAATAACATAGGCGCTATCATCGCTGAACCTGTACAGGGTGAGGGCGGCTTTCAACTAATGTCGCCAAAGTTTGCTCAATATCTGCGTAAGTTCTGTGATGATAACGGCATTTTGCTGATTATGGATGAGATTCAGTCAGGTTTTGGTCGTACCGGTATCCCGTTTGCGTTCAAGCATTTGGGTATCGAGCCAGACATGATTCTGCTAGGTAAGAGCATTGCTGGTGGCCTACCACTGGGTGCAGTGATTGGTAAAAGCAGCGTAATGAACGATCTACCAAAAGGCAGTTTGGGTGGCACTTATTCGGGCAACCCAGTGGCTTGCGCTGCGGCTAATGCAACCCTCGATATCATGTCGGAAGACACCGTTTGGGTCTCCGCAAAACACTATCAACAGACGATTAAAACCACAATTGAGCAATGGCAGCAAGAGGGTCTGACGCCTTGGCTTCACGGCCTAACTGGTATCGGTGCTATGCGTGGTATCGAGCTACGCCACCCTTATCATGGGACACATCCGAGCGTGATGGCTTATATCTTAGCAGAGGGTCGTAAGCAGGGCTTGCTGTTAATGCCTAGTGGTAAATACCGCCATATTATCCGCTTATTACCGCCGGTAACGATTGAGCCTGAGACCCTGCAAGAGGGCCTCACTATCTTAAAGGGCATCTTAGCCTCTATTCCTGACGAGCTGCCTAGTTAGCGATCAATCCATTAACTATTTTTGTTTATTAGCTTTGTTATTTAAACCAATTTAAGGGGAATCACTGTGAGTTCAGAGCAATCAAACTCAAACCAAGGCTTTATGAGCAGCGATGCTATCCGTCATAGCTTTTCACTCGCCATGTCCAAAATGTACCAAACCGAAGTGCCGCTCTATACCGAGCTGATGGAACTCGTTGCTGAGGTCAATGAAAAGGTATTGGCCCAGCAACCTGAGATTGCAAAGCAACTAAAGCATACGGGTGAAATGGATAGACTGAATATGGAACGTCATGGCGCAATTCGCTTAGGAACTGCGGCAGAGCTTACGATGATGCGTCGACTATTCGCAGTCATGGGTATGCAACCGGTGGGCTACTATGACCTAGCGCCTGCAGGCGTACCAGTACATTCTACGGCATTTCGTGCCATTGACACCGAGTCATTAAATAATAGCCCGTTTCGTGTATTCACCTCATTACTGCGCTTAGACTTAATCGATGATGAGACGCTTAAGCAGCAAGCTCAATCCGCTTTGGATGCTCGTAATATCTTTACCGATGGCGTGGTCAGACTAATCGAAGCTTATGAAAATGAGGGCGGTCTAACTAAAGAGCAGGGCGAGCAATTTGTCCAAGAGGCGTTAGAGACTTTCCGTTGGCATGAGCAGTCGCCCATAGCCAAAGATATGTATCAGCAGCTGGCAAGTCAGCATCAATTAATTGCTGATGTGGTCGGGTTTAAAGGGCCGCATATTAATCACTTGACTCCGCGGACGCTAGATATTGATGCGGTACAGCAAGGCATGCAGAGTCGTGGTATTCCACCAAAGGCTATTATTGAAGGACCGCCACGGCGTAACTGTCCTATTCTGCTACGCCAGACCAGTTTTAAAGCGTTAGAAGAGCCGGTGAGTTTTAGAGGTGCTGATGGTCAATATCAATCAGGTCACCATACTGCGCGCTTCGGTGAGATTGAGCAGCGCGGGGTCGCGTTAACCCCGAAAGGCCGGGCCTTGTATGATCAATTGCTTAACGAAGCTCGTGAGAAGTTAGGCGGAACACCGAATGAAAGCAATGCCGAGCAGTATTACCAATTGTTAAGCGAGTCTTTTGCTGCTTTTCCAGACGACTATCAAACCTTGCATGATGAGCAGCTGGCTTATTTCCATTATCAACCGAATGAGACATGCTCTTCAAATTTAACAGAGATAGATATCTCCACCAGTAACTTACAGCAGCTCATTGAGCAAGATGTCATTCGTATCGAGCCGATTGTTTATGAAGACTTTCTGCCCGTAAGTGCTGCCGGTATTTTCCAATCCAATCTACACAGCGACACCGCAAGTAGCTATGATGGACAGTCTAATCAGCAAGAGTTTGAGCAGGCTTTAGGGGAGAGTGTGCAAGATGAGCTAGCACTTTATGCGCAAAGACAAGAGGAAAGCCTACAGGCCTGTCTGGCGGCGCTACAACAGGCAGCATAGCTAAAGGCTGCTTAAGACTGTAATTAATGAGCATTTAATCCCCTAGGTTTAATGTGCCATTCCAAAAACGAATGACAGCAAGAAATTTATTATTTTGCAACTTACGCGGCAGCAGAGTACTTTAGTAGATCTGCACGGACGTAATGAAATACTATACAAAGGAGTCAGTATGATTAAGCAATATATGTCAGCTATGGGCGTCGATGAGAGCCAGTACCAAGCAGGTGATTTCGCAGTCCACAGTCCTATCGATGGTGAAGTCATCGGTAAGGTCGCTTTGCATCAAGTAAGCGATGTTGACACACAAATACAAAATGCTAAACAAGCCTTCAAAGAATGGCGTACAGTGCCCGCTCCTAAGCGTGGTGAATTGGTCCGTATTTTGGGCGAAGTGCTCCGTGAGCATAAAGAAGATCTAGGTGCTCTAGTCTCTCTCGAGGCCGGTAAAATCAAAGAAGAAGGTCTGGGTGAAGTCCAAGAGATGATCGATATCTGTGACTTTGCCGTGGGTCTGTCTCGTCAGCTTTATGGCCTAACTATCGCCTCAGAGCGTCCTGGCCACCACATGCGCGAAACTTGGCAGCCACTAGGCGTTATCGCAGTAATCTCTGCCTTCAACTTCCCAGTCGCCGTTTGGTCATGGAATACTGCACTGGCTCTAGTTTGTGGTAACCCAGTGATCTGGAAACCTTCAGAAAAAACCCCGCTAACCGCTCTTGCTTGCCAAGCGCTGTTTGAAAAAGCCTTAGCTAAATTCGGCGTTGCCCCTGCTAATCTGTCTCAAGTCTTATTGGGTGAGGCTAATGTCGGTAACGCCTTGGTCGAGCACAAAGATGTGGCATTGGTCAGCGCTACAGGTAGCACCCGTATGGGCAGAATCGTAGGGCCTAAAGTTGCTGAGCGCTTTGGCAAGTCTCTACTAGAGCTAGGTGGTAACAATGCCATGATTCTAACGCCAAGTGCCGATTTAGACCTAGCCCTACGCGGCATTCTATTCTCTGCTGTGGGAACAGCCGGTCAGCGCTGCACCACACTACGCCGTCTATTCGTCCACGAATCTGTGAAAGACGACATCTTGCCCCGCGTAAAAGCCGCTTACTCAACTGTGAGCATTGGTCATCCGTTAGAAGGCAACTTAGTCGGCCCTCTAATTGACGAAGACAGCTTTAATAATATGCAAGATGCCTTGAGTAAAGCGCGTGCTGCTGGCGGTATAGTTACCGGAGGTGAGCGTGTCTTACAAGATAAGTATCCAAATGCTTATTACGTCACGCCTGCTATCGTTGAGATGGAAGAGCAAAACGATGTGGTTCGTAACGAGACTTTCGCACCTATCTTGTATGTTATGACTTACAAAGAGTTTGATGAAGCGTTAGAGCTGCAAAACGATGTGCCACAAGGCCTGTCTTCTTGCGTATTCACTAATGACTTGCGAGAAGCTGAGCTATTCTTAAGCGCTCGTGGTAGTGACTGCGGTATTGCCAACGTCAATATTGGTACCAGTGGTGCTGAGATTGGTGGTGCATTCGGCGGCGAAAAAGAAACAGGCGGCGGCCGTGAGTCAGGCTCGGATGCTTGGAAAAACTACATGCGTCGTCAGACCAATACGATCAACTACTCAACTGAGTTGCCATTGGCACAGGGTATTAACTTCGGTTAATGCTAGTCCTATTTATATAAGACAAAGTGTCTTTTTATCTCGTTAAGCGTACATCTTGTGCGCTTAACTGCCCTTAGCTTAACCTGAACTGCTGTAATATCCATTTTGAATTGACTGTTAACCCATAGGTTTTGGGCTATAAATAAGACTAAGTAATACTGTCAACTATCTTGATGGCTAGGGCTAGACGTACTTAGGGTATGTCATTTACTAAAACGAAGGTTTAATAGGCTTAAAACGGCTATAGATTTGCTTAACGGAGTCAATATTTGCAAATTGTCTAGACAATATATCTATATTCTCTACAAAATTTTCTTTGATTGACAAAAACCTATTTTATTTCAGATGAGCTAATTAAGAACACGTCCAAGTCTTTATTTTAACTTTTAGCTAATATTTATCGTTTTTTTATTACTGTTTTTATTAAGGATTTTAGACAGTCCATTTGGAGAGGTTATTTTGGTCACTAGGTCAGTTTTGGGCTGACCAATGAGTAACAGTGCACTACGACAATATACCAATGGATTTGGTTTTAACTACAAGGATAGGTAGATATATTATGATTGAAGATAAACCTCACAAGTCCAACGACCCTCATACCAACGGCTATGAGCCTTCTTCTAGCTTCCTGCTAGATATTGCCCCGCTGGTATTAACCGCCATTATTCTGATGGTGCAATTCTTTGTTTTTAATGACTTTACCCCGCACATTCCACTAGCATGTGGCATTTTGATCACCGGTCTGTTTATGAAACTACGCGGGCGCAGCTGGGACGGGATGGAGGAGCGTTTTTTAAAGGTCGTAAAAATAGGCCTACCCGCTATGATTATCTTAATGGGTGTGGGTATGTTAATTGGGGCTTGGATTATCGCTGGTACTGTGCCTACGATTCTTTATTACGGCTTTAGTGTTTTCTCTCCCTCTTCCTTCTTAGTTTCTGTTTGTATTATTTGCGCCATTATTTCTGTGGCAACAGGGACCTCGTGGGGCACGGTTGGGACAGTCGGGTTAGCCATGATGGGTATTGGTTTAGGACTGGGTATCCCGCCATCCCTAACAGGTGGAGCTATTGTCTCGGGCGCTTTTTTTGGCGACAAAATGTCACCGTTGTCTGATACCACGAACTTAACCCCAGCAGCAGCCGGAGTTGATCTTTGGGAGCACATTCGCGGTATGTTGCCAACCACTGTACCTGCCATGGTTACCGCGCTGATTATCTATGCTTGGATCGGCATGGGCTACGGCGCAGACAATGTTGACTTATCATCAATAAAACAAATCCAAGCCTCACTAGCAGCCAACTATAACCTAAGCATAATTACGCTATTACCCGCTGTGGTGGTGGTAATTGCGGCAGTTATGAGAATGCCTGCCATACCAACAGTACTTTCAGGTGTGGTAGTCGCAGGGTTAGTCGCCTTCTTCTTACAAGGTGTAGGGGTGCATGACATCTTTAATGTCCTACAAAATGGCTTCGTTAGTGAGACTGGTATTGCCGTTGTCGATCAGCTGCTATCCAAAGGCGGCGTGATGTCGATGACTTGGGTTGTGACCTTGACCATCTTTGCCTTAGCGTTCGTCGGCTCCATCGAGCACTACGGTACATTGAAAGCTATCATGGCCAAAATCAATAACATGGTGAAGTCAAGGTTTGGTCTCGTGTCAGCGACTTATGCTAGTACTATTGGCGTCGGTACACTCATCGGTGATGTTTATACCACGCTAGTGTTGCCTGGCCGACTACTCAAAGACAAATATCAAGAGATGGGCTACAAGCGCACCACGCTGACCCGCTCGATCGAAGATACTGGTACGCTACTATCGCCATTAATTCCATGGAATATGGGTGGCAGTTTCGTCGCCGCGACTCTAGGTATTGCGACGTTAACTTACGCACCATTTGCCTTTGCTTGCTGGTTGTCTCCCTTATTTGGCTTGCTATGGGTCATTTTAAATAAGTTCATTCCCCGTGAAGACACCACTGTTATTAACCACACGAGCACACACTCTACTGTAGACAACGTGTAATTTAGAAAGGAAGCTAAGATGTTGCAAGAGCAATGTTTGTGGAGCGTTACTGCGCCCAAAACTCATCATTACGATAAGCTAACGAGAGAAACGCAGACCCGAGTTTGCATTATTGGCGGTGGCTACACTGGACTGTCTGCTGCAATTCATCTGGCAGAACAAGGCATAGCCGTGGTGTTACTAGAGAGTAAGATCATTGGTAGTGGTGGTTCAGGACGTAATGTTGGTTTTGTCAATGCTGGTACCTGGGCGCGCCCTGATGATCTTAATTTAGCCATGGGTGAAGAGGCGGGTGAGCGTTTAGGTACTGCGCTGGGCAACGCTCCCAGTCTCGTATTCGATATAATTGATCGTCACAATATTGACGCGCAAGATACGCGTACCGGCAACATCCATATGGCACACAATGCCAAAGGTGAAGCCGATGTTGATATCCGCTATGAGCAATTGACCCGTCGTGGTGTTAATGTTGAGGTATTAACTGGTGCGCGCTGTCATGAATATTGTGGCACTACTAGCATTAACAAAGCCTTGCTCGACCACCGTGCAGGTACTATTAATCCTTCCGCCTATGTCAATGGTCTTGCAGCGGCGGCGGCAAAATTGAATGTACGTATCTATGAGAACTCTACTGTGACCTCGCTTGAGAAGTCCGGTAGCGATTGGTACGTAAAAACGACCGAAGGTGCGGTAAAAGCTGAAAAAGTGATTATTGCGACCAATGCTTATACGGAAGGAGAGTGGACGGAAATTAAAAAAACATTCTATTTGGTTGACTACTATCAGATTGCTTCAGAGCCATTAACTGGTGCTGAGGCGGATCGGATATTACCTTATAAAACAGGCGCTTGGGATACGAGATTGGCGTTATCGAGTATTCGCCGTGACAAAGATGGTCGCCTGCTACTAGGCACGGTCGGAGGTAAAGCTATGAAGTCTAAAAGCTTTTATCAGAATTGGGCAAACCTAGTGCAAAAAAGCTATTTTCCAGATTTACCTAAGTTTAATTGGCAGTATGAATGGTATGGTCACTTTGGTTTTACGCAAGATCATATCATGCGCGTCTTTGAGCCAGAAGAAGGTATCTTAGCCGCTACAGCCTATAATGGCCGTGGAATAACTACAGGTACTCTATTGGGTAAATGCTTTGCTGATTACATTGTCTCGGGGGACCGTTCAGTATTACCATTACCATTTAAAACTATCAAAGAAGCTAAAGTGGGCATGTCCACTCTGCGTTCAGGATACACGGAGCTTGGACTGACCTTATATCATATGGGGCAGTGTCTAAAAATTATTGCCTAGCTTTTAGGAGCGGCTTGTGGTCTACAGTCGCTGAATTAATATAGTATATTGACGCAGTGCGCGGTATTTATTTACTCAACCCATCGCTTTGAAGGTACAGTTAAGTAAACACCGCGCGCTGCTTTTATTTGACGACTCAAGGTTATATCGAGCTGTCTTTATTTGTTTGGAGTATATATCGTGACTGATATTTCAGTACTGCCTACTTTAGAATCTACCACTGTCTCAACCAATCAAGGCTTGACGGAGCAAGTATTGTCAGCTCTGCAAGCACAGCATGGTTATGATGAAACTCAGATTAAGACGGACGCCACTAGCCTTGAGTATTGGGGCAAAGACTGGACCAAACACTTTGCGCCAGCACCATCGGCTATTGTCTTTCCAAAGTCTACCGAGCAAGTACAGGCTTTGGTGAAATTGGCTAATAAGCATAACATCGTTATAACCCCAAGTGGTGGTCGCACAGGGCTATCTGCAGGTGCGGTCGCTAGCAACGGTGAAATCGTCGTTAGCTTAGATAAAATGAATAAGATTGGTCAGTTTTATCCGGCTGATCGTTTGGTTGAGGTCGAGGCTGGGGTTATCACCGAACAGTTGCAGCAGTTCGCCGAAGCACAAGGCTTGTATTATCCAGTCGATTTTGCCTCAGCAGGTTCTAGCCAGATTGGTGGTAATATTGGTACTAATGCTGGCGGTATCAAAGTGATTCGCTACGGTATGACTCGCCAATGGGTACTAGGGCTAACGGTAGTCACGGGCAAAGGTGATATTTTAAAATTAAACCGTGGCATGATTAAAAATGCTACCGGCTATGATTTGCGGCAATTGTTCATTGGGGCGGAAGGCACTTTAGGTATCGTCACCGAAGCGCAGATTAAACTGGATCGACCCCCGCATGATTTAACCGTAATGGTCCTCGGCATGGACGAGTTTGACCACATAATGCATGTCTTATCCGCGTTTCAAGCGCAGATTGACTTGACTGCGTTTGAATTCTTTGATGATGTGGCGATTGATAAATTAATGGCGACCGGTCATGTACAAGAGCCGTTTGAGACGCGCACAAAATACTACGCGCTATTAGAATTTGAAGCGCCGTATGAGCCGATTATGGACAAGGCGATGGTAATCTTTGAGGATTGCATGGAGCAGGGCTGGGTAGTCGATGGGGTGATGAGCCAAAGCATTGCGCAGGCGATGGAGCTTTGGAAATTGCGCGAGTACATCTCCGAGACTATCTCCGTCTTTACCCCCTATAAAAACGACGTGTCAGTATTAATTACCCACGTACCGAGCTTTATTCATGATATCGAAGCGGTAGTTAATGCCAGATACCCCGATTTTGAAATTTGCTGGTTTGGTCATATTGGTGATGGTAACTTGCATCTGAATATTCTAAAGCCAGAGGGCTTATCAAAAGAAGAGTTTTTTGGAAAGTGCCAGATCGTGAATGATGCTATTTTTGCGATAGTGCAGCAATATGGCGGTTCAGTCTCAGCAGAGCATGGCGTGGGGATGACTAAAAAACCATACCTGAATTATAGCCGAAGCGACACAGAAATTGACTATCTACGCGAGATAAAAAAGGTCTTCGACCCAAATGGTATTATGAACCGTGGCAAGATCTTTGATATTTAATTGAATATAATATTCCGACTTGTTATGGCCTAATATTAAGATGACTGTAATAAATATACAATATTAATTAAGCATTAAAATTAGGCTAAAACCCTATATATAGTAAGGAATTATTATGCAAATTCTAGATAATAAGTCAGTCAAAGATCAACTGACCATGACTATGGCTATTGAAGCCATCGAAAGTCTACTTAGCTTGCAGGCTGAGCATCCTGACTGGATCAAGTGCCCTGAGCGGTTAGTCATTCCGACCTTTTCGGCAACCGACCATCACTCAACAGGCTCACATCTGTCTATGCCGTCCGTGGTATTTGACGGGACTGATGAGTTTACAGTCGTCAAGCTTGTGACCATCTGCCCTGACAACCCAAGTCGTGATCTGCCCACAACTACGGCTGTGATTACCGTGTCTAACAATGCGACAGGGGAGGTAATTGCCTTTATGGATGGCGTCTATGTGACACAAGTGCGAACAGCTGCACTATCTGGTGTGGCTACCAAGCACATGGCTAACCCAGATAGCAAATGTGTCGCGGTAGTAGGCTGCGGTGGTATGGCGTATGAGCAGCTCAATGCCGTATTAACGGTGTGCCCCGACATTAAGCAGGTCAATCTTTGGAATCGAACTCTTGAGAATGCTGAGAAATTTAAGCAGAATTTTCAGACCAATTACTCGCAGTGGGATGTCGATATTCAGGTCGTCGATGAGATAGAAGCTGCCGTTAAGGAGGCGGACATTATCAATCTGGCGACTCGATCAACCGAAGGATTATTTGATTTAGAGCAAATCAAACCAGATGTTCATATCAATGCTGTGGGAGCTTATCAACCAAACATGAAAGAAGTGAGTAATCAGGTAATAGATGCCTGCTCACACGTCGTTATTGATGATAAGCCAGGAGGAAAGCATGAAGCTGGCGATTTAATCCAAGCGCATGACGATAGTGAGTGCTCGTGGCAATGGAAAGATCTGACTGGGGACCTAGCGGCATTGGTAACGAAAAAAATAGCAGTGTCACCGAGTAAAAAAGGTATTACCTTGTTCAAATCTGTCGGTGCGGCGAGCTTTGATGCGGCGGTCGCTTTAAAGCTGGCGAAGTTAGCTAATGATGACAACCTAGGCCAATCTATTAAATGGTAAAGGTAGAC
This sequence comes from Psychrobacter pygoscelis, assembly GCF_004335015.1. Lineage (GTDB taxonomy): Bacteria > Pseudomonadota > Gammaproteobacteria > Pseudomonadales > Moraxellaceae > Psychrobacter > Psychrobacter pygoscelis. The sequence continues at coordinate 692,535 of NZ_RQRU01000001.1, read as the reverse complement.
ATCTGTATAATCTCTAAATACATTTAAAACTAAAGGGTAGACTTTTCTACCCTTTAGTTTTTGGTATTAACAGGTTAGTTATAGGCTGTTAAGGTTGCTAGTCTATTAGAGATGTCTAAAAGGCTGCTGGATGATTGCAGTACTTCTCACATTCGCCATACGAGGATATAGACTACATGAGACAGCCTTATACTCAGATTAATGTCAATTATAAATAACTTGTGAGCAGCGCTTGTCTTAACGCAGCGGTACTTCATAAGTGACGGGTAGGGTAACAATACCTACGACAGCAACGCCGTTTTCCATAAAGGGGTTGAAGCGACCTCGCTTAAAGGTCTTAACAGCGTCGTTATCGATAATAGAGTTGCCGGACGAAGAGGCAATAGATACATTCGTTATACTGCCTTGCTTGTCTACCTCCATTCTTAATGTCACCGTAAACTTATCGCCGGGTCTAGCGTTGCGAAGTGCGCGTTGCGGGAATTCAGGTTGAGGCTTATTGCGCCAACTTGCATTCGCACGTCCTGCTGAAATAGAGACGGGAGTGTTGCTTGCAGCCTTTTGTCTATCCAGCTCAGCCTGACGTTGTCTATCCAGCTCAGCCTGACGTTGTCTATCCAGTTCAGCCTGACGTTGTCTATCCAGTTCAGCCTGACGTTGTCTATCTAGCTCAGCTTGGCGTTGTCTATCTAGCTCAGCTTGGCGTTGTCTATCTAGCTCAGCTTGGCGTTGTCTATCTAGCTCAGCCTGACGTTGTCGATCTAACTCAGCCTGACGCTGTTTATCTAACTCAATTTGACGCTGTTTATCTAACTCAATTTGACGTTGTTTATCTAACTCAATTTGACGTTGTTGAATGATGGTAGTGCTCTCTTCAACCGTAATAGTCTCCGGTTTTGGTATTGGTTCAGGTTCAGGCTCTACAACAGGTTCCGGTTCAGGTTCTACAACAGGCTCAGGTTCAGGTTCTATAACAGGCTCCGGTTCAGGTTCTACAACAGGTTCCGGTTCAGGCTCTACAACAGGTTCCGGTTCAGGCTCTACAGCAGGCTCCGGTTCAGGTTCTACAACAGGCTCCGGTTCAGGTTCAGGTTCTACAACAGGCTCAGGCTCTGGTTCTACGACAGGTTCGGGTTCAGCATTTAACTCGACCACTTCGGGTGGCTGCTCTTCAGGAATCTCAGTTAGTATGATCTCAATCGGTTTTGGTTTTTCTTTCTCTATTTCTGGGATATTGGATACTTCCATATTCGCAAGCGACCAAGTAGCGGCCCCATGCAAGGCTAAGACGCTAACAACAGTTGCCACATTAGTAATAGAGAACTTTGATCGGTTAGTTTTATTTGCGTGCATAAGGACCAATACTTAAAAATGAAATTAAGACGTTGAATAAAGTAGCGTGGCAATAGTAGTTAACAAAGTTCTTAGAGCCTTCATAGCCACTATAGAGTCCATTTGAACGTGACATATTTTATCAATGTTCAAAAGTAGTCTTACTCAGACACAAAAGGTGATTAAGTATGAATACGTGGTATAAGGAGACTACATCATTCTAGAACTCGGGTGATACTAATGTAGTAAAACGTAGTTATGATAGGCTAAATCAGCCAAAAAGTAAATGATAACTATTATTGTTAAGATATTTGTTTGTAGATATTGCTATTGGATAGCGCTTTAAAGAAGGGGCTGACCTACGTAACTGGTGCAAACCTTGTTTAACCCATTATTTTAATTGTAGTAGTTGTGACTTTGGGTCACGGTGATTAAATCGCCACTCATATTCCTTTCAATACAAGTGGAAGTGTTCTTTTGGAGCACTATTAAACTTATGCAAATGACGCTTTGTTTGGTTCTAGAAGTTCTCAGTGCCATTGCTATGGCTGCTGTCTTGAACAAACCTTTTTGAGTGGTTAATACGGTAATGCGTAAATTCACTAACGTCTAAGGCGTTAGAGCTTTTAAATGCGTCTCTATAAACGATGCTGTCAGGCTTTACCTTTTCTCTTATAATCGCGATTAAGGTATTTGCACGAGCATCAGGTATGACACATAGCATGGAGCTTACCGCTACGCTTTTATAGCGCAAAAACAGGCCCTTTACTAACGACACCTCGACTACGTTTGCCTTCGCGAGCCACCGAGTAAGATTCATCCACTTCTATCTCGCCTTTGAGTAATTCAGGCTTTTGGCTGTTCTCAAAAATAAACCGTCGTAGCCGGTGGAAGTAGTAACTAGCAGTGCTCTTATTAATGTCAACTACACTGGCCGGCCGCTGGTGTTGCTGTAGAGCCTGCAATAAATAGTTCAATTAGGCTGCTTTGGTTGTACCAACTTAATTTACCCCTTCTCATGTCACTATCCTAAATAATTTTACGTATCTAGGACAGCCCCGCTGATAGAAGTTATTAAAAGCACATAAGTTAGATTTACGCTTATACTGAAATTTTGCAAACGCGTCCATAAAAAAGGCCAGAAACCTTATGCTTCTGGCTCGGTAGCGAATGAAACAATGTTCGAATGAAACAATGTTCGAATGAAACAAAGCTCGAATGAAACAAAGCTCGAATGAAACAAAGCTCGAATGAAACAATGTAAAAAGGCAACTTGACTTAAATAACTACCGCTTAGTTAGATAATATAACTATCAATTAACGCATTCACATCGCCTGAATAGCCGTTTAATACGATATTTAAATCAGTTTGTGTATCAGCATAGCCATTTGCGTAGCCGCCAGTTGAGCTGATATGTAAAGTGCTGGTATTAGCCTCCCAACTGACGTAATTCTCCATACTTTCGACATTACCGATAGTCTCGCCTTGCAACAAGTCATGCAGATGAAGCAGATTATTTCCTGAAGCGAAGTCGCTGATAGTATCGGTATCTGGTGAGCCAATCTCTCCTTTATCGTCTGCTGTCCAGATGAAAGTATCATTACCATCCCCGCCATTGAGTGAGTCGTTTCCAGATCTGCCTTGCAAGACATCATTACCTGACAGCCCTTCAAGAGTATCGTTTTCTCCAGCTCGGTCTATTAAGGTATCGGCCAAGATGGTTCCCGACAGTACATTACTGTCTTCGACAATAATATTAACATTTGTCGTTTCAGATCTAATACCATCAGATAAGGCATATTCAAACGACCCTTGCGACGGGCTATTGGCGTCAAACTCAAAGACAAAAGGGTCATTACCGCTGACTGTGCCGCCGTCAGCATTACTGCCTTCACTTACTGTAGTGGTCGTAGCTAGGTTATCGTTGGCAAGTAACACGGCCTGATCTATATCGATAGAAGGTGATGACTCATTGGTAATAATGTGATCGGCCATTGGGTTTAAGTGGTAGATATTGAAGGTCTGCTCAGCGGAGCTGGTGTCCCCATCATTATCAATTACTGTGAAGTTTATAGTCTCTTGATAGCCCTTGATAGTCGCAGTAGATTGGTAGTTGTACTGACCAGTCTCAAAATTTAGCATCATCGCGCCACCTGCGACAGTATCAATCGAGATGGTGGTTGTAGCCGCTTCAAAGCTTGAGCGGTCCTCACCTATGGTAGAGATGCTATTGTTAGTTTGGTGATATTTATAAACAGTATCGTCTACGGTAATGCTAGTGATATGACCACCATCAGCGCCATAGCCTGTTTGAGAGTTTAATACGTCACCACTGACTAGGTTGCCTGTCCCTGCATATTCAGGTAAAGCACTTAGTAATACGTCATTAAGTTGGTCAAACTCCGTGACTACCAAGGCCAGTTCATTGTCGTTATCCGCTGCTAGCTGACCATCATAAGAGATTGGCATAAGCTCATTAGTGGTCACCTCTGAACCCATAGCAAAGGCATAGGATTTAATTTTATTCTCGGTTAAGAAGTCTGTCCAGATCGCCTCTTCTGCTGCTTGAATACCTTCATCGCCGCTCTCAAGACCGCCAGTATTACCATCACCATTTAGCTCACCTGTTAGCGTACTGTCCTTACCTAATCCAAATGTAGGTACTCCATCAGACAGCATGTAAGCATAGTTTTGCGCATCAGTAAGTGCACCAGGCTTAGCAAAGGCATCTATGGCTGAGTTTAGTAATCCATCGTAGTTGGTGCCGTTAGTTAATGTTAATTTCTCAATATAAATCTTTGCTTCTTCTGGGGTTAGCCAAGTATCCTGACCTACACTATCGGCGACTGTCTCTAGAATTTGAATACGTAGGTTGCCCACCTCACTAAACCCATCAATCAGATTATTGATAGCGACTTTGGCAACGTCAAAGCGAGTCGTACCAAGATTATCAATACCAGCGTCATTATTCATACTGCCTGAGCTATCCAATAGCACCATAACATTGGTATTGACAGGACCAAGGGGTATTTCTACAGTTTTTTCAGCGACCACCGGACGGTCATCTTCTACAGTTACGGTAAAGCTAGTCGTCGATGTGTTATTGACTTCGTGGTCTTCATTAACTTCATTGACTGTAGCCTCAAATTGTAGTGCAAGATTGTTTTCAGCACTGTTTATTGGATGATCGATTGCGTGTAGTAAAGTCGTATCATAAGTGGCAGTATAGTCCGAGCCATCAGCAGTGACAGTATTCACCTTTATGGTCATGATCTCAGTAGGGGTGTCGCCCTCGATAATGGCTTGACCAGTTAGGATGTCGGTTGCATTATCCCAGCTCCAAGTTACCTCATTACCTTGAACTTTAATATCGCTTGGTCCCGTTAACTCAAAATCGATATCGTCAGCAGCACTTGACGTATCGATATCAGTAAAAGTAATCATTCCACTAGCAGTCGGACTGTCGGTTGTATCCGTATCACCGATATTGTCAGTAATACCGTCTGCCAGACCTTCTTCTGAGACGCGAACCGAGGTGGCTGCCAGATCTACTAAGGTATCGTTATTGCCATTAATAGTGATATTTAACAAAGCAGTATCACTTAAAGTGCCGTCACTCATAGTGTAGTGGAAACTCTCTGTGAGTGTGTCGCCCTCATTGAGTTGCTGGACAGCTGACTTCGTATCGTCTACCTCATAAGTAAAGCTGCCATCTGCATTTAGTATCAATGCTCCATACTTGCCGACGAGCTTTGAGCCGAGTGTACCTTCATTAACACCGTCGCTAATGCTTGTCACCGAAGCGTTAGCTGCGCTCGGAATATCATTACTAAGGACATTTCCCGAAGCTGTGTTTGAGCCTTCTGTATTGTCTGCGCCGCCACCTTCTACTGCGCTTGTGGTGTCATCTATTGCAGTTATGTCATCGTTAATAATAGTACCGATACCAGTATCGTCAGCAATGGTGGCGTTAATAGCGTTGCTTAGCGTCACTTTGAATGTCTCGGTAGGTTCCCAAACCTCATCATTTGTTATGGGTACTGTGACTGTAGTTGAGGTAGTACCCGTTGGTATCGTGAGGACGTCAGATTGAGCGGTATAGTCTACTGGTGAGACTGCTCTAACGCCGCTTGTGGCATAGCTGACGCTAATATCTTGCGAGGTCGTGCCTTCTACCGAAATAGTAAATGTCATAGTGCCATCTTGCTCATTCATCATCACGTTATCTATGGATAGCGTCGGTGGCGTCTCATCATCTTCGTCTCTAACCACACCGGTGGCACTATCAATTCCGACGCTAGCATTTTGCGCAGTATCGATCTCTAGCATTAAACTTTCTGAGCGCTCGTAAACATCATCATCTATGATGGTGACGGTAATGGGTGATGCCGCTTTACTACCTGCAGGAATGGTCAGGCTATCGCCATTATCAAGGAAGTTCTGAATATCTGCTGGTTCGGTTAGTCTTATGGCTTTGCCGGCCGCATTGGTATAGCTGATGGTTGCGATATCAGCTGCCAAGACCGTACTGGATTCACCCACCTGAACTTGAACGGTGGTATCAAAGGTGCTGAGGTTGTCTTGAGAGAGCATAAAAACCAACGTGTCATCGATACCTTCTACAGCTTCGTCGTCTGGGGCGCTGATGTCGACCACGGGTGGGGTGGTATCGATGAGCGCCGTATCACTACTGGTCGGTGACTGCTTGCCATCGGTGTTTTTAATCACAGCCTCTACTACAATAGTCTGACCATCGCTTGGGGCAGGGTACTCTCTGGTAACGCCATCAGCGATAATATCGTTAGTAATCGCAAGCTCTTCTATAGTTCCATCACTCCCCGTAATCACTAGCGTATCGCCGGGACGAGCGTTATCTGGTACTGTGATTGAGACGCCAACAGTACCGTCTAGCTCATCATTGGTGATAACACCATCATTATCCGTATCTTCGGTAATGACCACGGTCGGTGCGGTCAGCTCGATACTATTTGGCGCTGGACTATCGTCGTCGTCATCCTTTAGCAAAAGCGGCACGAGTCCGGTCAGTCCCACTAATGGTAGAGCTGCTAACCACCAAGGCGTTGCATAATCTTCACCACCTAAGGCTTGACCCTCTACTGCGCCATCCTCGAGCTGAGTAACAAAATCGTACACCTCTCCAGTATCAGGAATATAGTAATAATACTGCCCATCTTCTGCGATACCGACTAGGGCGCTGCTACTGACCGCCTTGCCATCCTCATCATAAAAATTTTCAATGATAAGGTCGCTATCTTCCCCTTCACGCTCAAATGAGATATGTAAGTCTGTATCGACACGTTTGCTAATAATATGGTTTGGTCCATGACCAATGGAGACATCGAGAAATTCATAATTGGCATCGTCCACGGCCTGAATGACAGTGGCAACACCATCTTGAGTGACCACACTTTGCTCATTAGTGATGTCGCTGGCCTTATGCGTTTTTACTATAATAGTTTTCATATCCACACCTTCTAATTTGGCTTAATATCTATCGTTATCGTATTAATAAGTCGCCGGCTAAATGGTCGTTAATAAATGACGACACCGTCGTAGGCTATTGATTTAAGGCGCTCAGCTGCTATGCCATAGGAATCCACAAGTAATCGCTCAACAGCTTGGGCACATTTTTGCGAGAGCGCCATATTGCCATCATCGCTTGCTCGGCTATCGCTATGGTCCTCGCTGAGGGCCGTGGTGTTACCCTACTTCTTCATAAAGTCGGCTCTCTCAGAGATTTCACTGAAGTATTGTGGTTTTACGAGGGCTTTGTCGGTATCGAATAAAGCCTTAAGCTGGGTCCTAACGTTCTCCTCCAGTATGGGGATAGATACAGGCTCAGCTACTGGCTCATCAACAGGAATAAGAGTCATCTCGATATAGGAGCGGGTGGACAGTTGTCCGTAACGACTCGGCTGATTTGATGGCTCTGATAGCGTTTATTACGTAGTGCGGGTAGGGCCGTAGCTGTCTCGATAAGCTGAACAGCGCTTTGATTATTCTCATCGACGTTCACATCAAAATAATAGGTCTGACCCCCTTGTAGCTCGAATGGCTTAAGCTTCATGAGTAAATCATTGGTCTTAAGACCTGTTCTTACTACACTAATATTGTTCATTCCCACACAAGAATACACTTGGGTATAGTTACCGGGATGAAGGCTGACTTGGAAGCGATCATTAATTGCTATATTGGCTCGTGATTGCTCATCATCAGCATCTAACTTACGCATAAAGACAAGTCTAGTCATATTGTCCGGAACTTTTTGTGCTAGCAGCTCGTCTGCACGCACATCGACCTGCTGCTGCCAAATGATATTGTTGACACGCCTCATATCGCCTTTTGCGGTTATCTTGGCGGCGGCGCAGCCCACTAACACCATGCAAGTGCATAATATTCCCAGCTTTATTCCAGTAATGAGTTTCATAACACACCTATGATGATAAGTTCACAACAATACCGTCGGTACAGCGGTATCTCTGCCAGAATGATTAAATCTATTTTCAATTAAATTGTTTAGCCATTCTTAAATTATCTTTAGCTACAAAGCTCTGTACGAGGAGTCAGTGTGACGAGCTAAGCAACTGAGTTAATAGCTTAGATTGATAAATATTTGTTTTTTAAAATAAAAAGCTCTTAGTTTAAATATAAACTTATGTCTATAATTAAACTATGAAGTTGTCTGTTAGAAATATCGATTAGAAGAAATGCCTGTGAATTGATGTTTATTAATCGCTAAAATTAATAAGTTTACAGTTAAACCAAACAAAAATTGGCTTTCAATGAGATAACTGTAGCATTTTCTAGTATTAGATTGCTAACATAACTTGATAAAAGACCGATTATAGTCGATAAAAATTATAATTTAACTAATAATAATGAAAAATTGTCGGTTAAAATATGATGGTAGTGTGCCGTGCTAGTATCAGAGAGGTCATTAGAGTGTTCAGTAACACCCATTAACTTTGAGCTATTAGCGTGCAGTTAAAGGGCAGGAAGTAAGAAAGGAAGGCAGGAGAACTGTTTGGTAGTATGGGTGGAAACTATCATTCAATCGATAAAGCAGTTGGCACTATTGATTCCAAGCCTAGTGATAAGTTGTTTAAAATCGAGATGGGCCGCGGTAGGGTGGGATATGGACAACTCTATGTAAAACAATTACATAAAACAGTAGTTGGGATAAATTTATTGGCTAGAAGCGAGGGTATGACTGAGACGGGCGTAAATTTATTTCAGCGACTTTGTATCAAATCAAAAATGGATTGACTATAGACATTAGGAAAGAATAAAAGGAGAAGCTGTGCTTAACCTAAATCGTCGAGGCTATCGTTTTAGTCGTTTTGACTTGCCCGATACAAGAAGTGCTAGAGGTTGGTGAATAGTCAACATAGTTTGCCCACAATAAAAGCGATACAGTTCACCCTCACTAGCCCTACTAACGTTTGGTTTGCGCTCAAACTCCTTGTATCCGCATTGTTTTAGCTTGATCATAGGAAGAGTCACAACAATAGCGCACCCGTGATGTGAGAAGCGATAAAAATAATGTCTGGGGGACATTATTCGCTTCGCAAGAATCAAGCTGTGCTTGATTGGCGACATTAACATTAGGGGGGGGGTAAATGTTTCTCACTCCACTATCGCTACGTCTTGCGCTGCCTAAAAAGGTCTCCCAGACCTTTTCTTAACGGCGCTCACCACGCACCCGTGATGGTGAGAAGCGATAAAAATAATGTCTGGGGGACATTATTCGCTTCGCAAGAATCAAGCTATGCTTGATTGGCGACATTAACATTAGGGGGAGTTTAAATGTTTCTCACTCCGCTATCGCTACGTCTTGCGCTGCCTAAAAAGGTCTCCCAGACCTTTTCTTAACGGCGCTCACCACGCACCCGTGATGGGTGCGACCATAGTTTTGCATTGATTGGTAATCAAGTGTGTAAGTTTCAATCCACGCACCCGTGATGGGTGCGACCATAACTTATTTACAATACACTGTGCGGAGTGTGTTTCAATCCACGCACCCGTGATGGGTGCGACTAGTTCTGAATTTGAATCACCTGAATTTGACCCGTTTCAATCCACGCACCCGTGATGGGTGCGACTTTTGGTTTTGATGATATGGCGCTGGCTGTTGAAGTTTCAATCCACGCACCCGTGATGGGTGCGACCTGTCCCTACTATGCGGAGTTGAGACAGAGCAAGTTTCAATCCACGCACCCGTGATGGGTGCGACAAAAGGAAACCTGACTATGTCAGCTAAAACTAAAGTTTCAATCCACGCACCCGTGATGGGTGCGACAGCCTATGGTCTAAGTCATTAATAAAGTTAAGATTAAACTTTGGATTATGCGAACGTCTAAACCATAAGCAAATCTAGCAAGCAAAGCGCTCACTAGATTTTTATTAAAAAACAAAAAATCGAATATAATCAATAAGTTAAATGGCATAGCAAACCTTTTGCGAATCCCCTAGGGATTTTATGTACGCTATAGGTTCTCATTGACCTTATAACAGTCGATTCAACGCTTAAACGAGTTCCTATCTACTTAGAATAGCAGAACATCGTTTAAGTCTAACACAGGTTTTGCCCCAATATGCTCGACTTTGTGCTGCCAATTCTTACCCAGATAATAGTAGCGTAAGCTATCGACATCTGGGTCAATAATATCTTCTAGCGTCGCTTTAAGCATTGTCCATTGTGCTGGATTGACTTCAATCTCGAACACTGAGTACTGTACCCGTTGTCCATAGTTTAAGCAGTTCTTAGCGACATGACGTAATCGTGCTGCACCTTTTGAGTCAGCAGTACTGATGTCATAGGTGACAAGTATCATCATAGAGTAAGTCCTTAACATTTATAATGAGAAGCTGGCTTTATTTATAGGATTTCTATTTCCACAAAAAAGGAATATAGGCATCTATATCCCCTCGAATATGACGTGCCATAATGGTCGCTTGTAGGTGTGGCAGTAGTCCAAAAGGGACGGTCTCTTCAAACCAGTCATGATAGATGGTCTGTTGCTTGCGATCGTGCCATGCCTTAAAAAAAGTCTGCCGTGCGTCGTCTTTGAGCCAAACGGCACCGTTTTCTTCTGTTTTGAAGTCAGACTTACTTAATTGCCTCTTATTGATTAAGGAGAGGACAAAGCGATCGACTATAGGTCGAAACTCTTCTACCAAATCTAGTGCTAGGGAAGGGCGACCGGGACGTAGCTGATGGAAGAAGCCACAGGCAGGATCAAGGCCAACTGTCTCAAGCGCGCTACGGTAGTCATGAGTCATCAGCGTATAGGAAAAAGAGAGTAGGGCATTGACAGCATCGGTAGGTGGGTTGCGAGTGCGTTTAGGAAAGCGATAGTCAGAATTACGGATAAAGTTGGGAAATACGCTAAAGTATGTGCTCGCCATTTCTCCTTCGCGGCCAAGCAAATTTGGAAGATTTTCTGCCGTTAATATTTTGTTTAGGCCATTCTCCAAGCGCTTTTGTGCCGCATGTAGACAGTCTACAGTACTCTCATCAAGTTGTTGCTTATAGTCACGCAGATAACGGCGAATGACTTGGCGTTGGTTATGGACCTTACCTAAGACAATACTGTGGCATATCATCTGCGTTCGCTCTAAGTCATCGGCTATTCGGTACTGCTCACGGCGCAACAGTACATTGCCACTGACGGCACCTTCAACGCGGGCTTGAAACTTCCCGTATTGATTGAGATGGGTGATGGTGATTCCATTATCCGTGCAATGCGCCATCAGCGCTGGAGATATAGAGACTTGACCAAAGCAGACAATAGCCTCTAGTTTGTGAATAGGCACGCGGCCTTTGACCTCGTAATCAATATTCATGACCACGTTTTCGCCTTGCTTATTCAACCACGCGCCTTGAGTTTGTACAAATAAGGTGTTTTTTAATGGACGCATTCATCTTCCTTGTTCATACATTATATTATTATGGTAGGGTTAACAGTCATTCAATAATAAAGGATTTGCACTATGAGTAAGCAAAGTAATAATGAAGCAAATGTAAAAAATGCTAATAAAGGCACGGACGGTACCAATGAGACTTATGATAAAGCGCAAGGCAATCGCGGCAAGCAGCTAAATCCTCAACAGCCAAAAAACGATGCTCAAAAATAATAAATTAAAGGCGTTTACTTTCAATTAATATTAGAGTCAGTCGTCGTTGTTATTGACTTGGCGCACTTCATTAAGGTTTGCAGTTATCTGATTAGATAACCAAGCTTTAGCGTTTTTATTAAAAATTTTAGGATGGCACACCTCTTTAAGCGAACAATTACGGCACTTACTGGTGCTATAAATGGGTTTGGGTGTAATACCAGACTCAATGATATATCGACAATCATTAATAGCTTCTAAAGTCAGTGCTCTAAGCTCTTCATCAAATGTCACTGCATGACGCCGCCGGGTCTTACCGTAGAACAAAGCCCCTTCAGTAACCTTGCAATTATGCATGTCCTCTAAACATAGCGCCTGTGCACACAGTTGCACTTCATCAGCGCGGTGCGATTTGGGCTTACCGCGTTTGTATTCTATAGGGTAGGGGATTTGGACGCCATGTTCGTCAGTGCGATATTCGACCACGTCAGCCACGCCTTCTAACGCTAAGGACTTGTGACCCAGTGGCAATGTGCGAACGCTTTTGATATTGCCACGGGTGTCATGACCGCCAGAGTTTACTTTACCGTGCATGACTTGCCCTTCAGCGGTATAGACGTTCTCTTCCCAAGCGCATTCAAGCTCGATAAGAGCGAATTGACGAGGGCAGAATAGGTAATGTTGTAGCCTTGATAGGTAGAGGGTTTGCATGGCGATGGCTCTGCAATTAAGGATTAAGTGCTGAACAAACCTTACGTTGACAAGGCTTGTTCAGTACTTATTGTGTTAAGCAATAATTATATCTTACTATCGAACCTAACTCCCTCTGGCAAATTATCTTCATCGACGCTAACGGTATAATCTGAAAACGCTCGAATAGGTTTGGTCTCATCATGTAGCTTAATGTTGACTAAGTCAAAAAGCTTATGCGCCGGCGCATTACCCAACTTACTGTCATGCTCAAACACAAAAAGCTTCCGAGCATTCATCTGACCACGGGCGGCAGAATGGTCATGGTCAAACATATTAATTAAGGATTGCCAGAATACCTCTAAATCCGCTTCGTTGAACCCTGTGTCCTTAGCAAAATGTGCCGAGATAAATCCATGACAGCGATATAATCCGTAAGGAACGGTAAATTTACGCCCCATGGTTCTATTTTCGGTATAGCTTTCCTCTCCAGTTTTATCATCCACCTTAATGTCTTTTTCATTAGCCACAGCCATGCGAGTGATGCTATGTTCAAGTGTCACTATCGGATCAACCGATCTTGAAAAAGTTAACTGGACAGGACCGCGAACTTGACCTGCATTTTTACCTGTACTCATAACTGCGCCAAAAGTACGCACGTCATAATATTTATCACACATAAACTGTCGGGCTTGTTCAATCTTGTCAGCGCCCTTTTTATCTTTGACGTTTTCTTGATCATGAGCTTCGTCAATCAAGTTATTCAGTACGCCTCGCTCTTTGATAAAAATATCGTAACCAGCTTGCTCTTGAGTCATCTGGACAAAGTTGCGTACCTTGCGTTTAAGGCACACATCGGTGACTAATCCCATGCCCGTCTCTGGGTCAACTCTCGGCAAGTTGCCTGCATCTGGGTCACCGTTGGGATTACCGTCTTGAACATCGAATAAGTAAACAAAGTCATAGCGTTTTTCAATAATATTATTAGTAGTCATCATAAAATCCTTCAGAAATTATATTTAATTAGGGTCACATAGTATTAGAAGCATAAAACGTTTAAATTAAGATTTTTCGTTAATACTATTTTCTACTGTCTCTTTTTCATCTTTAGATTCAAAAAAGGCTTGGCGACGTTGATAATAGCCGATGGCGAATAAGCCTTGTTGCTCCATATTTAAATGGCTGGGGAAAGTCTCTATCTTGTCTAGCAGTTCCCCTAAAAAACGATTCAAATTAATTGACCGTCCTGTACTACGCTTACTTATCTTACTTAGATGGTGTTGAGATAATTTTAGTAATGTACCAAATACAGTTACTGGTGTACTACTTGCCGATCCATAATAGCGGTCTCGAATAGTGGCATTTATCTTGCCAGACTCGGTAGTTTCTTCCTGAATTTTTTCTAATACTGCAAACAGTGCACCAAGCACGTAGCCGATGTCATGGCGGTCTTTGTCGTATCCCACGGTTATCTCCTTGTGAATAGATGAGGCATTAGTACGTATTTTTCGATTGAGGTAAGCTTTTATTAGGCTAGCCCTAGCATAAGTGACCGACTGCTCCGCACGGTTGCGCCGAATCGCCAGTTGTAATAAAGTAATTGGCAGACTTGATCCCGTTAAAATGCTTTTGGTGGTATCAGCAATAACATTGGGTGGCAGATTGTCGGCTTTGCCTTCAAAGACTAAGTTGCATAACAATCGCATCAGCGGCATATATTGCGGATAAGGTGAGTTGTTGCCTCGCACCATCTCAATATCATTAAACCATCGAACAATATGAGTGGCTAATGAAGCAATAGTATTCTGATGCCAAAAACGCACGACAATTCGTGCTGAGTTAGGCGATAGTCCAAGAACGTACATGATTTGCTTGCCATCAGGTTCTTTGTAGTTACTTTCATTAAAACTGCCATGATGAAAGCTACTGTATAACTTCTGGACTGAGCCAACAAAGGCATCAGGGTTGTCTTTACTACCACCATTCAATATAAAGGGTATTTCGCTCTCCTTTTTGCTGGCTTTATCACTCCAGCACACCACACTGACATCTCCGAGTCGAAAGCGATTATTACTTTTGAGCAATGTATTGAGTGCGGTGGTGTATTCAAACATCGCGGTTTCACTGACGGGGAAGCCATAACCTTGCGTTTTACCATAAGACTCAAACGCATCAAGATTGATTGAGGAAAATGGGGCAGGCTTGGCATTAACGCCGCCAATAGGCTGATGTAAACGAGCGATGGATGCTCTTTCACCTGTCACTAGGCAAATGGCTTGATCACTCTCGCCAGCTTTAGGTGGGGCATTTAATTGCTGTTTAAGGAAGTGTTGTATGGACTTTGATTGACAAATAAGGTCGGGCTGACCTTTTAGGCGAAAGGTAAGGTTGCACCCCTTTATCTTTTGGCATTCTAGCCAATTGGGATCAGCTTTAACCGCTTCAATGGCATCCTTATTTTCTAAAAACTGCTTAACTGCTTGAATGCCGATATCATCTGGCATAATGTGGTGTAGTTCGTCTACTTTATCCTTAAAAGTTTGATGTTGCAGGGTTGCCATCTCAATACTTTTTTGAGACTCATCAGCCAGCTTTTCAGCAGACATTTTGGCGCTACCAGCGATGTCTTTAGGATGAGCCAGTACATAACCGTAGTGGTCCCATAGTATGTTGGTGGTTTGATAAGAGTTTTTGCCAGAACGAGACTCGCCAAGTGGGACCAAAAAGTAGCGACCTTTTTTGGTGGTTTTATCACTACCCCGAGTGTCTTCTAGAGTGACAAATTGGCCGTCTTTATCAATCAGAATAATAAAGGGGATTTGTTTATTCTCAAAACCTTGCGGCGCAATATTGCTGGCATCTGCATCGGCTTTCCGATGATAATATTGAGTCAATGCGTGTAATATCATCGTTTGACCTCCGAGCTAGACTTGTCAGGGATGCTAATCACGCCATGATTCATCTTGGCATGAAAGAACATGGGCTGGGGGTTGTTGGTATTGGTGTAGTCAAGGTCATAGAGCATAAAGCCCAAGTCTTGATTGTCACTAATTGGCTCAAATGCGTCAGGTGGGTCTAAAAGAATGGGTTGGTTTTTTTTATCCAGTTCTATTAGTTGAAAAAAACAACTAAACTCGCGGCAGCCAAGATACGGCTGATAAAAGCATTGACCCTTGTTGGCTCTACGTTCAAACATTTGCGCAAACTTACTACGATTGTCTGCTTTGCCCGCTTTATTAGTCATAACGAAGTCAGCATAGATGCGATAGCGTACATCTTTAAGTAGGAGGCTGGCACGCTGTTGGCGATTGTCATCAATGACAATGTCATAGTCGCCTTTACCCTTGCCATTCATCATGCTCTGAGCGTTACGAGTAGACATTTTTACGCCTACTTCATTGCGCCTAACCGATATCCATTCGATAGGGTTAAGGACTTCAATACGTTTTATCTGCCACTCTATAGCAGGCTTCCAAAGTATCGCCTCAAAGATAGCTCGGCAAGCTGAAGGGGTAATGACTGGATAACTGACTCGTTCGACTTTCATCTCTGGGCGAGTGAATAGTGCATAATCGCCCCAAACCTCAATACAAAACATAGCACCTCCTTAATAGCATCTTTAAATTATCCTTTTTTGTGCAGTAATATTGACTTAAAAGTAGGGTAGAGACGGTTTTGTATTTACCAAACCACTTCATCACGAGTTAACGGCTGATAATCACAGACAATGCCCGTAAAAAAACTATAGTCTTTAGCCATATACAATCCTGCTCGCATAACAAACATATTTAAATTATTTTCAAATATATGTTTGGGAATAGTGACGCTATAACGTTGTAATTTTCGATAAATCCAGCGTTTGCAGTCATCACGCTTTAATAGTTCTAGTAGATCATCGACAGGTAATTTCTCATCTTTACACTGACTGCCCGCTAGTAAAGTGTCTAGCCATTCATCAGATAGGTGGTTGTCTAGTAAAGATTTAATCTGTGTAGGTAAATCTTTTTTGTAGTTACTATCAGCCATCAGTTGATGGTAAAAAGGACAAATAATGGTCACTCCTGAATTATTTATCAGCTTAAACTGCTCGGACGCTGTACGAAAGCTAATAGCAAGCTCGGTGCCAGTTTCTCGTTTAGCGGTCAACAAGTCACATATTCCTAGCTTATCAGGATTGCCTTTACTGTTAAATAATGCGAAATATTGATAAAACGCTTGCGGAGAAAGCGGGTTGCTTTTGATATTTTCCAAAATCTCATAAGTGGTTTGTTGGGCTTGTAGCAATTCGCCATTGGGGGCATCTTCTTCAGGCTGAAAGACAACGACTTTACCCAAGCCATCAAGTTTACCTTCACGGTTACAGCGCCCTGCTGATTGAGCGATAGAGTCAAGTCCTGTCATTGCTCGATATACCATAGGAAAGTCCACATCGACCCCAGCCTCAATGAGCTGAGTGCTGACCACATAAAAAGGCACATCCAATTGCCGATTATGATATTTTTTTAACACTTCGTTGATAAAGGTAATCATCAGCTCGCGATGCATAGGGCTCATGCTAGCTGATAAATGAATGACAATGGCATCAGGACTTAATGTTTGAATTTGCTCAAACAATGCGCTGGCATCATTACGAGTATTCACAATGGCTAGTACACATTGCTCATCCTCCTTAACGATATATTGAGCTGTCTGAGGCCATGTCCAACGTTCATATTCGCAAACAAACTTGATATCGACCCTTTTTAATTGATAAGCAAGCTGTTCCTCATCGTTAATGATACGGTACGGACTGGGCAGACCTTCAAATACGGTATTACCAAAAGCGTCGGTATGCTTATCTAGTTTTGGTTGAGTGGCAGTGCACAGTAACCAAGTTACGCCATAATGCTGGCTAAGTTCTCGCATCATATCGGTAATGGGCTTTTGAAAATCACGAGGTATCTTTTGTGCCTCATCTAATACGATAACACTATTGGCAATATTATGAATTTTGCGGCATTGACTGGTGCGACTGGCAAAGAGTGATTCAAATAACTGGATATTGGTAGTAACAATAATTGGCGCGTCCCAATTTTCAGTGGCTAGCCTACTTCTACTAGTCTCTTGTGATAAAGGTTGGTCAAGGTTACTGTGATGCTCAATAACGCAAGCGTTTTTATTTTGAGGGTCAAATACCTTTTTGAAGACTTTAGCATTTTGTTCAATAATTGTGGTAAAGGGAATGGCGTAGATAATGCGTTTTTTATTAAAGTTTTGTGCGTGCTCCAAGGCAAATGCCATGCTGGATAGGGTCTTACCACCGCCTGTGGGCACAGTTAACGTAAATATTGAGTCGTCCACCTTGCCAGCGTTGATACACTGTTGATAAACATCACAGCGTAAAGTATTGACCTTGGTGGATTTTGAGCTGGCTTGCAACGCTGACATATATTTGATGAAACTTTTTTTTAGTTCGCCTAGACTTGGATAATTTCCTCGTAAAACTTGTTTGTCAGGTGACATAAAAGCTTCAGTATCTAAAAAGTCAGCGTCTACTAAGCATGAAAATAGGAAGCGTACCCAAATATGGCAATTTGATAGATTTAAATTTTGATTATAGGAAGCTAATAATATATCGGATAACCCCTGAAGTTTCTCCCTGAAAAAAACCGGTAAATTCTCAAGAGTCTCATTTACTTCCAGTTCGGTTTCACTGCTATTTAAGCGAGAATAGAGGCAAGAGTCTTTTTCATTGACCCAGTCAGGTAGCCCAGTATGATGCCCAGCAATGGTATAAGCTAATAGTACACCCAGTGGATGGGTGTCATAAATTAGCTTGGCACCAGCAGTAGAGTGAGGTGCTTTACCTGCCTTCTGTTCTAAATGCGCTTCTTCATCAAAGCCGTAGCCCGACTTAACCCTAATGCGCTTTTGAAAGGGTCGACGGTATTTGCCCACATCATGGAATATACCTTGTAGTTCAGCATATTCTGACCCTTGTTCGTCTGCAAAATGTGAGGCTAACTTTCCAACTTCAATACAATGTTCGTAGAGGTCATGAGTAAGCCATTGCCCATCCTCCTGACGCACATGAGCAATAAATCGCTTTTTATTATCTTGGTGACAGCTATTATTTTTTATATCTGGCATCTTGCCAACCAACTCTATCTAGTTATCTTAACTAAAGATACATGACGTCTTTAAAAGTGACAACACAACTCTTTGATATACACGACATTTGTTGTCGCGAAGATTATTAAGAAAGTAAGCTCGTTAACTTCTGCAAAGCTCTTATCAACCCTCCATCGAATACTGCATGTTATCCATCCTAAATCAGTCAACTAACAAGCTATCACAGGTCACGCTTTTTTAAAGCCAAAAAAATCCTGACGATAAAGATATCGTCAGGACAGATGATGGAGTCAATAAGTCAGACTAAGGGTAGGTCAACCAATACAGAGTAACGCCTTAATAGACATGATATCTCTGTAATTGCATTTTACGATACCCTTAAGCTTGTTAATCATGAAGAAACAAGTCTCTATATCCTAGAACTCATAAGTCAGCGACGCTTTTACCTCGCGTTCATTGCCTGGCATATTAAAGGTACTGTTCGAGCCAACGCGGACATAATGCTCATCGTCTAGTAAGTTATAGACGTTTAGCTGACCCTTTAGCTTATCGTTAAAGGGATAGCTGACCATGGCATCCCAAGTCTGATAGCCGTCTGCTTTGATCCCTTGCGCTGAGGAGAACTCACCGACTACGTTCACGCCCAGACCGAAAGTCAAGGGATTGGGTAGCCAGCCTTCAGTCTTATAAGTCGTCCACAGGTTAGCTGAGTGTTTGGGCATTAATAAGAAGATACCATCGTCTCTGCTGTCAGAGGCTTGTTTGATATCACTATCAAGGTAGCTATAGCCACCTGAGACTTGCCAACCGGGCATAATTTCGCCATTGGCCTCAATCTCTACCCCTTGCATCTGCCGTTTGCCCAAGGCAACTTGGTCGCCATCTTCAGTGGGCGCAGCTGCATTGTCATCCTTCAAGCGGTAGCCACTAAGTCTTGCTGATAAGGTGTCGCCCCAATGACCTTTTAGGCCTGCTTCTAATTGCTCACCTTCACGAGGTTTTAAGATTTCACCAGCTTTATTAGCGACATATTGTGGCATAAATACTTGAGTATAACTGCCGTATGCATTGATGTTTGGCGTGACTTCATAGACCAAAGCGCCATAGCCTGTGACCTTGCTGTCATTGTCAGTGCTGGCATGGGTATTATTAACTTTGTTTTCACTTTCTACTTTATAGTGACTGACACGGCCGCCGGCAATCAGGCTAAGCTTATCGATGGGCTTATAATTAACCTTACCGTATAAGCCAGTCTCATTGAGGGTATTTTCAGTGTGGGTGAGACGGTAGCCTCTTTGACCACTACGAGCTTGCTCCATGATATCGACTCGGTCTAGACCATTAATCTGCGAGGCGGTTAGGTTTTTGGCAAGTGCGCGTGATCTAGCAGCTTCGCGATTATCTTTAAAGCGTTTATAGTCAGCACCGATGACATATTCACTCTGCCTAGCACCTAATTTAAAGGGTTGGCTCAAGTTGATATCAGCACTCAATGAGGTCTGATCAATATTGGCACTGGTACCAGCGACATTTGTTTTATTGTCTTTAAGCGCGCTGCCTGCAAACGCATAGTTATAATCGGCATCGCGATCTGAGTAGCGAATACCTGCACTCACCACCCCTTGGGTATCAAGACGATGCTCAAAATCTGCAAATATATCATGGCTGCGACTATTAAAGTCATTCCACTTGGCACCATAAAATTTATTATTAGGGAGCGGTAGTAAGCTGTTGTCTGCATAGGTAGGTAGGCCATTATCTGGCGTGATTTTACGCTGCTGCATGAGATAGCCCAGTCCTATTTTACTGGTATCAGTCAGCTTTTTATCAATACTGGCGTAGATTGAGCTGTTCTGATTGTCGTCGCCACCGACATCATCTACCACAGGGTTGGCTCGACGATTGTGCTCAATGACGCTTCTGGCCACCAAAGTATCATCGTCACTTAGGCTGCCTTGAAGGTCGGCTGTGATACCCAAGCCTTTTGGATGACTGATATCAGCCTGAATGGTCTGTTTGCCGTCTGCTTTACCACGTTTTCGTACTAGGTTGACTACCCCGCCCATCTCAGAGGCAGAGTTAAACAGTCCTGAAGGACCACGCATCACTTCAACACGGTCAAATGCTGACAAGTTGGGCAAAGTACCGTTAATACTGGCCATAGGTGCAGCAAGGCCATCAATGCTGAACTGATCGTACTCATAACCCCGAGAGTATATCGAAGAGCGACCATCATCATTTTGTAGGACGCGTAAGCCCGTGGTGCGACTGGCGACTTGGTCTAAAGTATCGACATTTAAGTCGTCCATCTTCGACTGAGTAACCACACTAATAGACTGCGGAATGTTCTCTAAATAGTCAGGGATTTTGGTTCCGACTGTAGCCACATTAGCATTGTATTGATTGTTATCTTCACTTGGATCAATCTGGTACAGAGGGTTTGCAGTGACCACGATGGTATCTAAAGTCGCGTTTGGCGTTGTGGTTAGTGGCTCTTCAGCATTGGCTGAGCTGACTGATAAATACAGAAGCGGCAGCAGAGCACAGCAAATCGAGCGACGTCGGAAGTGACGAGGGGTAGCTGATTGACTTGATAGATATTCAGTATTGGATGTGGGGGCATGAGGTGACATAAGTATCCTTTAATAGAGTTTTGACTCACTCTGGCAATAAGACTGTAAATGATCCGAATTTAGAACTCTTAAATAGATAGACAGTCTAAGACTAGGCTGACTAATGGTGGATTTAAACACTCATAACCACCTTAGGTTGGTTTATGAACAAAAAAGCCCCGTCTAATTATTGCAATTGTCAGAGCTATGGATATTTAAAAGTATAGTCAATCCATTTTAGAGGTGATACAAAGTCGCTGGTATAAATTTACGTCTGCTTCAGTCATTTTATGACGTCTAGCCAGTAAATTTATACCAGCTACTCTTTTGCGTATCAGTTTTCAATAGGACTAACTATAGTTGCAAATTTGAAGATCAGTACCAATGAGGCTTAAAAGCCGCGAGCGTTATCTGGTGTGGCAGTGTAAAAGATTTGGAATGCGCTATTAGCACCAGTTTTAACAGGTTGACCATTGACCAAAGCACTGGCCTCAAAAACAATACCACCACCTGCGTTTTCACCGCTCACAAAGTTTGGTAGGGTTAAGGACTGAACTTTTACCTGCTTGTTAGTAACAGGGACATCATTTTTGGTCAGTTTAGTACCACGTGGCTTAACCACAGCATCTTCTGCTACTGGCTGAGCAGGATCATCATAGATAATGTCAAAATCTAGTAGCTGAGCTTGTGCAACTTGAGCTTTGCCATTAACGACTGGAATACCAATCAAGGATTTGCTACCACGGTGAATCATACGGTTATCAATAATTTTGCCATCGTCAGTCTTGCGGGCTTCCGCAGCTACTGAGCTGGTACGATTAATCACCATGATTTTATAGCCTGGCACTGCTTTTTGACCTTTGCCATCAAAAATATCATTGACCAATTCAGGCGCATTTTTTTGTGAATTAACCAATAATCGAGCAGAGGTCTCAGATAGGGGGAAGTCTTTGCCCACAATATCAAGATAGCGCTGATTGGCGTACTGCGTCTGGGTCTGAACAAGGCCGCTTACTGCTGATTGTGCAGGTGCTGCGTTGGCAGGGGACGAGATACTTTGACAGCCGGTAAGTCCTACCGCGAGAGAGAGTACTGGTAAGGCTAATAATTTGAATGATGGAAACATAACTAAACCTTTATAGAAATAGAGTAAAAAAATAAGGTCAGATGACAATTATAACGAGCGTTTTTAATAACTTTTAATATTATTGATAACTATTATCATCTGTATTATTATTACGACATCGTGACTTTTTGTCAATAACTATTACCAATTAAACGCAATTATCGTAGTGGTTTAACTGTTGATTAACGCTGCTGTATTTCCGTTAAGTTATGCTGAATTATCTTAGGTATTGACTCTTACGTTTTGCCCTTAATTCAGTACTGTGAATCTACCTAAGGTCTTCGGATTTGTTGTTTAGATAGGTTTTATAAAATTAATATAGTATTAAGTATTTTTGATGAATAGAGTTCTGAAAGTTCAAAATTAGTGTCAGGTAATATGTCGATACGAAGTGCTAAATGTGAAGAATGAGAAGGAATAGATATGTCCCAACTATGGAGCAAAGGTTTATTGATAGCGACAACGGCTTTATTAGCCAGTCAACCATCCCAAGCCAAGCCAGATTTAACCACGCCAACAGATATGCGCATACTGCACCAAAGCGATAGTGGCTATCGATTCGTTACTCGAACCTTCAGTCAGCCTGCACCAGCGCTGAGCACCTCAGAGGAGGCGGCTAACTTACAGGCCTATGCCAAGCCTAGACAGTATCAAGTGTGGCTAGCCATTCCTAATCAGCCGCAGCAAAATTTAGAGCAACGTGTGCTCTATCTACTAGATGGTAATGCGGTGATTGATGAGTTGGATGAGGCGTCACTAGTGGCACTCAGTCGAGACGCTTCAACAGCACCAGCTTTGGTGTTCATCGGTTATCAGACGCCTTACCGCTTCGATGTAGATGCTAGAGCTTACGACTACACACCGCCGATTTTAGCCAATAATGGTAATAAGCCCTCTGCCTTTAAAGAAGCAGGACGGGAGCGCTTAAATGGCGGCGCTCAGCAATATTATGAGCTGATAGAAAATGAGATTAAGCCTTGGGTCTATCAGCAGTTAGGCAGTAAGCCTAGGGAAGAGGCGCTTTGGGGACATTCCTACGGCGGGCTATTTGTATTGTTCACCTTGTTTGAGCATCCCGAGTCTTATCAACAATACTTCAGCGCCGACCCTTCGCTGTGGTGGCAAAAAGGTGAAATCCTCAATTACTGGCAAGCTTATCAGCGTCAATCTACAGCGCCGCATGGTAGTGAGCAGGATAATGGACAGTATAGTGGTCAATATGCTCATAATTCGCAACAGGGTAAGGCACAGCCGAACCGACTGCGCTTGACCTTTAGTGAGATGGCAGCGAAGCAAAGCTCTTCGCCAGCGCGGTCACGTCCAGCACTGCCGATAGGAAAACAAGAGTTTGCAGAAGAAGTGTGTTCACACGTTGTAGACAACTGCAGCTATCAATTATTTGAGCAGTCGCATGGTGAGTTATTCGGTACTTCGTGGCGCGATGCTGTTAAGCAGTTCGCTAGCCGCAGTCAAAATATCGAGTAGTGACTCTAAGGGCAGAGGTAGAAAGTAAGGCTGACCGGTCCAAATTAATAGCCATGCTTTAAGTTAGGAGTGTCTATATCAGCACCCTTAATGGGCTAAGTTTGATATTGCATCACCAAACTGAGGTAAATGTTAGCAGCTTACTAAAGCTACTTACTGTACCGGTACAGATGTCGGACGGTATATAGTCAATCCATTTTAGATTTGACGCAACATCGCTAGCATGAATTTATGCCCGCTTCAGTCATCCCATAGCTTCTAGTCAGTAAATTTATACCAGCTACCCTTTTACCTAGCAGTTTTAGATAGGGCTAACTACAGCAGCCTTATGGGTCTTCTTGTTAAGAAGACGCCAATCTGAAAACATATAGCTCCTAAGTATTTACCGCTGATAACAGACCCTAAATATCTGCAGTCGATATGGTATCGACGATGACTGGACGACCATGATGTTCTAGTACGGTGACATCGACGCCAAATAGAGCATAGATATTGTCTCTAGTGAGTACCGCAGTAGGATGGTCAGTATGGATGATTTTACCTTGTTTCATCATCACCACTGTATCGGCGAACTGCGCCGCTTGATTGATATCGTGTAAGACAATGACCACTGTTTTGCTATCTTGATGGGCAAGTGAGCGTAATGCGCGCATTAGCTTACCAGCATGGTACATATCTAGATTATTTAGTGGTTCATCGAGCAAGATATAGGGCGTGTCTTGGCACACGATCATTGCAATCAGTACCCGCTGGCGCTGACCCCCTGATAAGGTAGACAGATAGCGATCAGCTAGGGGCGCTAATTCAAATCGACTTATCACAGACTGTACTTGCTGCTTATCTTCTTCGGTGGGACGACCTTGATGGTAGGGGTAACGACCAAACATCAGCAGCTCTTCGACCCGCAATCGACCTTGAATGTGGTTGTCTTGCGCCAGCATAGCCACGGTTTTGGCTAAGGTCTGACTGTCAGAATGACGGATATCATGCTCATCAAAACTTACAGAACCGCTCTGCAGGGGTACTAGCCTAGACATCAGACTAAATAGAGTGGATTTACCAGCGCCATTGGGGCCGATTAAAGCGATGACTTGGGAGGTCTGTAAGGATAAGTTGATATCCTCCAATATTGGCACGTTATCTATACGGTGGGTCAGGTTTGAGATGTTAATCATAAAGGGTTCTATTATTATTTAGAGTATAGTCGGGCTACTATTAAGGGTTGTATAGTTATTAATACAAGCTACAGTTAACACAAGCAGCAGTTATCAGTAATAACGAGGATAATGAATCAGTTAGTAATAACAATTAGACCTGCTTTACGCGGTATTGGTGAAAGATTAACGCCATAAATACCACACCGCCTAATAACTCAATGACGATTGATAGTACACCAGACATACCGAGCAGCTGCTCAAAGATAGTCTGACCCAGTACCAAGCACAGCATGGCTATCAAGCTTACCAATATTAGCCGCTCACTATGAGCCATGCTGTAAGTTATTCGATTGGTCAATGCACATACTAATAACCCTAAAAATATGACGGGGCCGACAAAAGCTGTGGCAGTTGCCACCAAAATAGCGATAGTCACCAATAAGCGCCGTGCCAAAGAGTGATAGTCAACACCCAGATTGATAGCAGGAGCTCGGCCTAGCATTAACACATCGATTTGATATCGCCAGCGCCAAATCATAACTGCGGTTACGGCGCAGATAATCAAACTCACCGCCATCATCGTTGAATCAATAGTATTAAACTGAGCAAAGCTTGCCGATTGAATAACGATAAATTCTTCGGGGTTGATTAGTCTGGCGATCAAAGTGGATAAGCTGCGAAACAATATGCCAAAGACAATGCCGACCAGTATTAGCCGTGACAAATCATGAGTCGCGCGGCGAAATAATAAGCCAAATAACAACAGCGACGCCCCGACCATCAAGGTCACCTCAAGCCCAAACTTAAGTAAGGGTTGGCTACTAAATAGATTAACAGCGCCCAGAAAGTACACCAGTACACTCTGAATTAACACATATAAGGCATCAAACCCTAGTAGAGCGGGGGTCAAAATAGGGTTATGAGTGAGGCTCTGAAACAATAGGGTAGAGACACCGATGGCGTAGCCGACGACCAATAGTGCTATTAGCTTTTGACCGCGAAAAGCCAGAATAAAATCCCAATTGCCATTGGCATTGAGGGTCATAAATAAGACGGCACTAATTATCAGCAATAGCAGCACTGAGCACACAGGCTTAGTAAAGACCTCAGAGGCCACAGAGCGAAAAGCCTTAGAGCGCTGCTTGTCTGAGGTGCTAATTGAATCAGTTGATAAGGCGGAGTCAGGCAATCTCATAGCTCTCTTATGGGGTTAATGAAGGATATGACAAAATACAATCGCTGGGTAAGCGCCATATATCGCCTACGCTTGATAAGGTTGAGGTATCAGCTCGCGGGGCTTCGTAGTAATAACCACAAAAATACCACGGCTCCGACCACACCAAAGATGGTCGCTACTGGAATCTCGTAAGGATAGCGAATACTACGACCAATAATGTCACAGAGGAGTACTAGATTGGCACCCATCAAGGCAACGGCAGGTAAGCAGCGCCGTAGTCGATCTCCCATGATTCGACTAATAATGTTAGGGACGACCAGCCCTACAAAGGGTATCGCGCCAACCGTCACTACCACGACAGCGCTAATCATAGCCACTGTCAAAATGACAAACCACGTCACTAGCTTTTGATTGACCCCAAGATTAATAGCAATCGCGTCGCCAAGGCCGACGATGGTTAGCTTGTCTGCTAGCAAATAGGCCATAACTGCCAACGCGCCTGTTAAGTATAACAACTCATAACGACCGGCTAAAATGGTCGAAAAGTCGCCGAATCGCCAGACAGATAGCATCTGAAGTGACTCTGTCTCATAAGCAATAAATAAGGTAATCGCCTCGATAATACCGCCAAAAACAATGCCAATCAGTGGCACCATAAGGTAGTCAGTCGGCGGTAAGCGCTTGATCAGCCGCATGAATAAAATCATGCCGACTACGGCGCAGCAAGTCGCAATCAGCATCTTGCTAAATAAGGCGCTGGCAGGCAAATACAAGCTGACCAGCAGCAGACCTAAGCCGGCACTTTGCGTTGCGCCCACCATAGAGGGGTCGACAAAGCGGTTTTTGAGGACCACCTGCAATATCATTCCTGCTACTGATAAAGAAGCGC
Organism: Psychrobacter pygoscelis; assembly: GCF_004335015.1. Lineage (GTDB taxonomy): Bacteria > Pseudomonadota > Gammaproteobacteria > Pseudomonadales > Moraxellaceae > Psychrobacter > Psychrobacter pygoscelis. The sequence goes on along the minus strand of NZ_RQRU01000001.1, from coordinate 665,818 downwards.
CGGTCAGAATGATAGCCAGTGTTCGCGGCAAGCGGCTGAGCAGCATCAGCTCCATATCAGCGTTATTGGTTTGAGTGCTGACAGCCTGCCCGATATTAAGACTCTCTATTGCCCATTGCCAAAGACCTCGCCACGAAAAATCTGCTACCCCTACAGATAGGCTTAATAACACCAAGCCAAATAATAGGAAAAAGCTACTAAAGTTAAGAAAGCTAGGGGGTAGAGATAACAATCGAGACGAAGAAGAAGTGGCTTGCATGTTGGCCTGAGAAAGATAATGGAGATGAGCAAACTTAAAAGTTGATACCTCTCAATAGCTGTCAATCTAGCGCTATTAATCTAAAGATAGGCTTATAGAATAGACAGTATTGAGAAGCATCAACCGAGCGTAGGGCGAATAACGGCTCTCTTAATTATTGGCAGTACTACTGAAGCTATCCGTGACTAGCTTGGCATCTTTTAACCACTGATAATAGCCGCCGTATGCCAGATAAGAGTCTGGGCTTAAGTAGACAATATGGTCATTCTTCCAGGCATTAGTCTCATGCACTAATGGGTTGTCTAATACTGCTTTTGCACCGATGCCTTCTTCACCAATGGCCGAAGCGCGATCGAGGACGAATAGCCAGTCAGGATTGGTCTTTTGCAGGTATTCAAAGGACACTGGCTGACCATGGGTCGCATCTTGAATGTGAGGATCTGCCATAGGGATATCAAAGACGGTATGCAAGAAGCCAAAGCGCGATGCTTCGCCAAATGCTGATATCTTATTACCATTAATCAGTACGACTAAAGCATTACCCTTACCAGCGCTGGCAGATTTTGCTTCAGCGATAGCGTTGTCAATGTCTTGTTGTAATTGGGCTGCCTTATCCTCTTTATTGAATAGTCGTCCTAAATCCGCCAAACGCTGCTTACTAGAGTCATAGACATGCTCAGTATCGATACTCATATCTAGGGTGGGAGCCATTTGTTTTAGCGTATCGTACTTAGAAGCCATGCGTCCGCCAATAAGAATCGCCTTAGGCTGCATCGCATTTAAGGCCTCCATATCCGGCTCAAACAAAGTACCGATATCGATACTGTCAGGTGTATTCTCAGCTTTAAGATTGTCTAAGTGCAGGTTGGTAGGCAGTCCTTCTACAGGGACGCCAAGCGCGGATAAATCCTGCATCAAGGTCATGTCATAGACTGCGATAGGGTGCGGGTTAACAGGTAAATCAACGTCACCATTTACCGTATCGATAGCCACAGTACCGTTGTCATTATTGGCAGTGGCTACTGTAGAGTCGGTCGCTGCTTCGCTGGTAGATTGACTGGTGCTTTCCGTAGAGGCTGAGTCATCTGCCGAAGGCTGCGTAGGGGAGCAACCTGCCATCGCCACACTCACTAATAGAGCAGTTATTGTTAGTTTGGTTTTGGGAAGGGTGAGCTTTGCTGGAGTGGGGGATAGGCGCTTAAACATAAAACCTCATAAGTATTTTAAATGGTTTTCATTAAACAAATCTCTAAGGTGACTTAATACCATGTTATAAATGAGAATCGTTAGCATTATTATATCGAATTAAATGATTTTCTGTAAAGCTATTCTTTATCTAAGTGTTCATACTACCCATCGGTAAGGAATAGATTTAACTTAATACAGTTTAGCCAATTTAAAATAACGTGATTTATGGCTAATCACAGTTGATGGCATCTCCAGCGCGCCGCACAAAAAAGCCAGCCAAATATTATAGGTGTTTCTATAGTTAATCCTGTTTACAACTGGTACGTAAAAGAGTAGCTGGTATAAATTTACTGGTTAGAAGTCACGAGATGACTGAGGTGGGCGTAAATTCACTCCAGCGGCGTTACGTCAAATCTAAAATGGATTGACGATACAGGCTGTTCTGGATTACAAAGTGGCGGTATTTAAATGATTGTGCTATTACCTACTGATTCGAACTGAGTGTGTTCGATTAAACGCTTGCTTAATCTGTATGCTATATAAAGGTGTTTGACTTCTTGAACCTAATCAAAAGTAAAGAAAGTCAGAAGGGTGATGGAGATCTATTTAGCTTTACTTACATGAACGCTGTTGGTGACAACGCTTGACCCCTCCAAACTACAGATATATGATAATGATTATCAATTAATAATACTAAAAAATAATATGTTCATATCAATAAGGCCAAATTATTATGTCTATATATCAGCCAAGTACTAAAGAGCCTAATTCAATAGGTCATGATAGCGAGACTCCTGATATCTTGATGCCTAATATTCAAGATGCGATTGCCGATACTTTATTTATTCCGTTATTGATGCGCGCAAAATTGACCGAGCAGCAATCAGGCATTATTCAAGACAATAGCGCGATCAAGCTGGTCAGCCGAATTGATTATGACTTTGATAAATATCAGCAGGCTGACATGAGTCTTGTGGGCTGCGGGGTAAGGGCTGATTATTTTGACCGATTTTGTATTACTCATATCCATAAAGCCTGCCGGTACAAGCGTCATCTTGCTATTGTGTCCCTTGGTTGCGGCTTAGATGATCGCTATCAGCGCATTAGTGATCAAATAGGAGTGGCTAAAATACAGTCAGATTATCTGCATTTTTACGAGATGGATTTACCGGAAGTGATGACGCTGCGGTCAGCGCTGTTACCGAATGCTGATAATCAAACCTACATTTCAGGCTCTATCTTTGATAATCAATGGCTTAACAAGGTATTGACTGACTTGCAACAATCAGTGGCTCAACAATCTGCCGCTAAAGAGACCGCTTCGGTGGACGTTGTGTTTTTGCTTGAAGGTGTACTGATGTATTTTAATGAGGATAAGGTTGCTGATTTTTTCGTACAGTTGGCAAATAGCCTATCGTCCATTAACTCATCAGCGGATTCAAAGCAAGATTCAGAGCAGAATTTAGCACAGGGTCTAAAGGTGGGTGAGGTGGGCATTATGTTTGATGCGATGAGCAAATTTGTGGTAAGAATGTCACGTAAGCACGATACCATTCGCAATACCAGTGTCGATTTTCAATGGGCGATGGACAACGATCAAGTTTTAAGCGATTGGGATAGCCGGTATCAGCTAGATGACCTGACTTATATTATGCATTTGAAGCCTAAATATTGGCCTGCTAAGGCCCAGGTGATAAGACTGATCCCATTCATAGGCAAGTCTTCAAAGATATTGACCTATTCATTGACTACTTAAGGTAGGGGAGGTACAAAAATAAATAAGCGTCGGTATCACTTGCAACCTACATTAGACAGTCAATGTAAGATACTAAACAGCTGCGGCCTCATTAATAACCCAAAGCGCTTTAATGATGCCTGCCAAATAATGACGATTGATAACGACGTTGGAGAGGGACATGTTGAGCGTTATGTATTTGATGATATCAATTTACCTAGGGTCAACTGTCGCTTTGATAAAGCGCATTGTCTAAAAAACGCTGACTGTCATACCGCTTAGGTTCTATATATCATACCTCAAGGCTCCTATCTATTTAATATCGGCTCATCTAACTTTGTTAATTGTAATCCTGATAGCCCTGAGATTGACTGCATTACTAAAATAACAATTAGTCTCATGGTCCCTTCTATTTGGCTTTTAAAAGTGACCTTGGCGAGATTGCTGCCACTATTCCTGCTGACGAAACTATAAACGCGCTATATATCGAACTTCCACTACCAGTACGTGGTAACGTCAGTATCGAAGCCCATGCCGTCGATACTGACGACGCGCTGGACGCCTACAGTAACCAAAGCGAAGAGAAATTTAAAAAGAGTGGTCTGAGCGTTTCGGTGTCTAATAGCCTTGTAGATAGTGCCAAGAGCATTGACAATCTAGTCGATGCCGCCGGTAACACCAGCTCTACCCGAATGAAAGGCATGGCCGCGGTCAGTGGCGCACTTAAAGCCAGAGCATTGGCTCAAGAATCTAAAAAAGCATTAGGGGCACTTCAAAGTGGCAACCTAAAAGGCGTCGGCAACACCCGCATTCAAGCCACTGTGGGCAGTGACAAGCGTCAATCCAATAACGAGAGCTACAATGAGCGAAGCCAAGCCTCCACCATTCAAGCAGCAGGCAACCTATCATTAATCGCCACAGGCGGCGGCAAAGACAGCAACATTAACATCAACGGCAGCGACATAGACGTCGTAGGCAACGCGCTATTCAAAGCTGACAACGACTTCAACGTCAACGGCGTCGCTCAGAAATCCTACACCCGCAGCAACAATAAAAGCTCAAGTGTCGCTATTGGCGGCTATGCAGATACATCGGGAAGCGCTGGCATCACCGCCAATGCCAGCGGTGCTAAAGGTCATGGCAACAGCGATGCCACCAGCTATGCCAATAGCCACATCAATGTGGGCGGTACGACCACCTTTGACATCGGTAATGACGTCAACATCAAAGGCGGCGTCTTTAACACCGACAAAGCCCAAGGGAACATAGGCGGCGACGTCAACATCGAATCCCTACAAGACACAGCCACCTACGACGGCAAACAAAGAAATATAGGGTTCAGTGCTGATATCGACCTAAATGCAGGCAAAGGCACCAACTTCTCCCTCAATGGTGGCAAGACGGACATCAGTGCTGACCACGCCGCAGTCGGTGAGCAGTCAGGTATCTTCACAGGCGATGGTGGCTTTGACATCACTGTAGATGGCAAGACCACCCTTAAAGGCGGCGCCATCACCACCACCCAAGCTGCCTTAGACCAAGGCCTTAATAAGTACATCAGCAAAGGCGGCATAGAAACCAGTGACATTGACAACTATAGCCGCTATGAAGGTGATAGCATCTCAGCAGGCGTTAGTATCTCAGGCGTTAATAGGGACGAAGCGGGTAAATACGACAAAGACGGTGACACCTCGTGGAGCACCAACACCAATGGCATAGGCTATGGCAGTGATGGCGACAGTCAAACCAGTACCACCTTTGCAGGGGTTACCGGCATGGCTGGGAAGTCTGAGGTCACCACAGCGAGCAAAGACAGTCTCAATGAGCCACTTAAAAACAGCTTTGATGAACAAAAAGTCACTGAGGAGTTAGGCGCTCAGACGCAGATAACCAAAGAGTTTGGCAAGGAAGCACCTAAGGCGGTGGGGGACTTTGCCAGTAATAGACAAATGGAGCTTTTATTTGATGGCAACATAGAGGAAGCTAAGAAGTGGGGTGAGGGCGGACAATACCGCGTGGCACTTCATACCCTAACTTCTGCATTAGCCACCGGAAGTATTGAAGGGGCATTTGCTGGCGGTGCTACGGCAGTATCAGTACCAGCGTTAGACAACTATCTGAAGAAGAAAGGCTATGATGAGACGACGCGAAATGCGGTATTGTTAGGCTTCTCAGTAGCTGTTGGTTCGACAGTCGGCGGTAATACGGCAAGTACGGTCTCAAGCGTAAATCAAACGCAGAACAATTATCTGAATCATCTACAATTACAAAAATGGGCAGACCAACTTAAAGCTTGTGATGGAGAGAAATATTGTATTGAGGGAATTAATGATTACTACCTTAACCTTGAGAAAAAGCAACAAACAGAGTTTATTAATGATTGCGAAACCAATTATAACTACGAAAAATGTGATAAACACATCAGAAACTACTATGCTGGAGTAGAGCTTCATAAAGGAAATTCACTATTTGATCCTAAACTATATAGTAAGATTGATAAACTAGGAGGAAAACAGGTATATACGACCCTTAGAATGAATAACGGTCAATTTAGTATGCACACTTCACAACATGAGCTTGAAGTGGTGCGTAGAAAACATGGGACAGCCGGTGTTATTTTGACGGGTGCTGTTATGCCTGTGGCAGGTACTAGAGGTCCGAAGTTAGGTATTGGTAGAAATAATCCTAATTATAATAAGTCAAGGCATGAAGTGATTAATGATAAAGTCAATAGCTCAAAACCAATTATTCAAAAGGATGGCTACTACTATTCTGATGGTATGAAAATGACTGAATACTATTATAATAAGCTATGGAGTAATGGTAGGTCTGCACCATTTATACAGGCTCGTGAAATTATAAATGGCAATCCTAAAGTTTCTTTAGATTAAAAAGGTAAGCCAGGTTTTTATAAGTACGAAGCTCATGGTTTAGAAATGATTTATAATCCTCAAACGAAAGAAATTCATCACTTACAACCAGTAAAAAAAAGGTAGGTTTAATTATGGATAATATCAATGACGTTCTTATAGAGTTGCTAAATACTTACTCTAGAAGTAAAGTTGAAATTGAGTCTATTCTAAGAATTTATGAAGATAGGATTAAAAGTAAAATTTGTTCAATTGATATAAATGATAGAGAAAATTCAGAAAAAATCATCAAAGAGTTATTTGGTATTCAGAATGAAATTAGCATGATAGTTTATAAATATAACTTTCCCGTCAGTAATTTTTTAGAAGATTTTATTTATGATTTTGATAGACAAGATGTTGAGAGTATTAATTATATTCTTGCAAATAAATCTGTAAATTAAGTTCTTTAATTTTAAGGTTTAGCAAGTTGGGGTTTTAATTTAGTTTTAAGGTAAAGGAATTACTACACAGGTTGCTAGACAGCAGAAAATAATGGAAAATGATTTTGAAGTTATAGTGTACGGTCCAGACTTAGCAGGTACAGTTCAACGTCAATTAAGAAATAACGGCGTTAAAGTATTTACGTCTACTGATAGTTTGATAAATTATTTAAAATCTAAGGATTAAAAAATGCTTTCATTTATAATGATATCGGATGAGTCTTTAGAGAGCCTCATATACCATTGTTTCTCAACATTGGGGACAGTGCAACATCAAGGAGATGGCAGTTTCTATGTACAGTATTGTGATGATATATCAAAAGGCCAGTTATTTTATATTCCTTCTGAAGACCTATATCAAGATTATGAAGAAGAAATTGTAGAAATAAAAAAGTATATTAAAAAGCCTTTTTTCCATTTATTAGAATTTAGAAATGGAGATGTTAATATCGCTGATATATTTATATCTAAATTATCTGCCTTGTCAAATATTATTATTGATAATAATCATGGAGAAATAATGAGTTTAGAAGATTGCAAAGATAGAGTTTTAAGAGGGGAGGATTTTATGCTTAGTAAGCATTAATATGATAGGGAAGCTATTGACTCATAAAAAATACTAACCCGATCTTTATGCGTTTATATCCTATTATTTAGAATATCCTATCGTATACCGTCAAATTACTTCCTTTCCCCTTCATTAAATTCAGAAATAGGAGACAGTATGCAATCATTAAGCATAAAAGACGTGGCGCCCCTTTGCAAACAGATTGCCAGTGAGTACGAAGGCTGGAGTTATGTTGCGGAGCATTTTAAATATCCCATAGACAAGCATTCTACTTTGTTTATTGAGCCGTTATGGTCACATCATATATCGGCTCAACCCGTGGTGGTATTAACCAATAAAAAAACGGCGAAGCTTGAAAAACAGGCACTAAGTGACGCGCCAGGTTGGCAATCGGGGCTATGTTGGGTATCAATAAAAGACATCCTAGCTCCCGATGCAACTTCAGACACGCAAATATATCGAAAGCTGGTACATAACTTAACCGACGCCGAGGTATACATTAGAGACTTCTTTACCCGTGGTCTTGGGCTTATCGAACAATACTATTGTTATACAGATGAACAAGAGTTGCTCACAAAAATGCCTGCTGGTTTAGAAGGCAACAATGGAGTTGACTACTGTCTGTCTCGTGTCGTATTACATGATTTTGACTTTGCCTATCGCTATGTCAATGATGAGATAAAAACCAGATGCCCTAAGCATCCTTGGGTAGAAAGAATAAAACCCTTTATTCCCATTTGGGAGGAAAACTACAAAACCACAGGATCAGTATTTGGTAAATAATCACATCTCTTATAAGAAAAATGAATAAATATATAAGAAGCCATCATTTAAAGTGATGGTTTTTTTTAAAGACTAAACGCCCACATCAAAGCCGACAACGACTTCAACGTCAACGGCGTCGCGCAAAAGTCCTACACCCGCAGCAGCAACAAAAGCTCAAGCTTTGGCATAGGTGGCTATATGGACAGCTCAGGCAGTGGCGGCATCACTGCTAATGCCAGCGGTGCTAAGGACCATGGTAACAGTGATGCGACTACTTATGCCAACAGCCACATCAATGTAGGCGGTACAACCACCTTTGATATTGGTAATGATGTCACCTTTGACAGCAGCGTCCTTAATACCAATCATCTAACGGGTCAAGTCAGCGGCGATCTTAAAGTGACGAGTCGTCAAGACACGGCCACTTATGAGGGTAAGCAACAAAACATAGGCTTTAACGCTGACTTTGATCTCAAAGGTACTAATAGTAGCGTGTCCGTCAATGGTGGTAAAACGGATATCAGCTCAGACTACGTCGCAGTTAAAGAGCAAGCCATCATCGCCACTCAAAGCTCAGACCTTAAAGTCGGCGGTAAAGGACAATTCACTGGCGGTGCGCTCACGACAGCCACCCCAGAGGACAACCACACCGTCTTCAAACAAGGCATTGAAACCCAAGACATTACCAATCACAGCCATTATAAGGGCGATAGCATTTCAGCCGGTATCAGTATTGGCAATACCACAGGCAAACCGCAAGCCAACATGAATGGCATCGGCTATGGCAGTGATGGCGACAGTCAAACCAGTACCACCTTTGCAGGGGTTACCGGCATGGCTGGGAAGTCTGAGGTCACCACAGCGAGCAAAGACAGTCTCAATGAGCCACTTAAAAATAGCTTTGATGAACAGAAAGTCACTGAGGGCTTAAATGCTCAGGTTCAGATAACCAAAGCCTTTGACCAAGAGCGTCGCAAGTTTAAAACAGAGATTAATGAAAAAGAGAAAAAGCTCAGAGACAAAGCAAAAGAGCAAGAAGCATTAGGAAACACCGCCGCTAGAGACGACTACCTTGCTCAAGCGAACAAAGTTCAACAGCAAGGCCTACTCTTTGACAGTATCACAGGGGCACTATATGGCCCTAATAGCAATGGCGCCACAGGCTATGTGGCTAAAGCAGTCAGTCTGTATGTCGCCAATCAAATAGGTCAAGTGTTTAAAGGCAATGATTTTGAAAACAGCAAAAATGGAAACAACGAACTCGCTGGTGTCGGTAGTCCACAGCACCTATTAGCCCATGCCATATTAGGGGCAGCGGTCAGCTATGCTACTGGTAATGATGCGCTAACAGGTGGGTTAGGTGCCAGTGCAGGTGAAGGTACTGCACTAATACTATCCAAATACATCTACAAAGTTGACAACCCAAGTGAGTTAACAGCTGAACAAAAAGATACCATTAGTAGTATTGCAAGCCTAGCTGGCTTAGCACTGGGAGACTCAACAGGTAATGTCACTGATGCGGTGAATGCGGGTGAGACTGCTAAGGTGGCGGTTGAGAATAATAATCTAAAAGGTGTACAGGTTGAGAGTTTATTGCAACGGATTGCTATCGCTGAAAGAAGGTTAGACGGTGCAGCCCTTGATTCTGAAATGAGAAATATTAGAGCTATCGCAGCAAAAATGGCTTCAGATAACTTTAAAGAGATTCAAGCTTGTGAAAAGAATCCAACCCCATCCTGTCTAAATAAGATGAAAACTGACTATGGCAACGTTGATTTTAAAAAGCTAAAAGATAAGTATCGCCTATATCCTGGAACAGTCAATATTCTTAATGGCTATGAGCAACGCAATAATGATGTTGTTACCTGTAGCTCATCTAGACCTAGTGATTGTGTGTATATAAACGGCGGTATAAGAGTCATGAACGGAGCCGTTTATGAACTCATAGGGGCAGGGCCTAAAGCTGGGCAATGGAGTAAAGTACCTGTTAATAAAACTCCGTCTACGTCCAAGGCAAACAAGGTTGATCGAACTCCTAATGGTTATGAGCCTGATAATGATATTTTAAGTAATAAACCGAGTGGTAAACAGGAATATGATCCAAATGTAGCTAAAATACAGAAAGAAACAAGTACTAAGGTTGCACAATCACAGAGAAAACATATAAAAGGAGACTCTCAGCATAAACATGGTAGTTATTTTAATAATAGTGAAGATGCTCAAGATGTCTTAGATGCTTTTCATAGCAATAAAGCATCTGTAGTCGGTTATAATAGACAAAACCAACCTATTATTAAGTACCAAGATGGGAAAGGCGTTTATCATACTAAAAATAAAAATGGAGATGTGTTTACTTCCAGTACAGAGTATTACTTAATAAAAGGCACTAAAAAAGTTAGTGTAGTCCCTTATAGCCCTAAAGGTCCTAAAAATTAGATTTCTTATTTGTTTTAAAGGTTTTTAAAAATGAACGTATTTCACTTATATTATTTATTATCTCAAGCATGCTTGTTTGAAATCAGTGATAATTTCAGAAGTATAGCTTTTGAATTTAACGAAAGCGAAATTAAAATATACTTTATATTAAATAAAAAAATAGAAGATGATTTGGAGTCGATAAATCAAGAGATAATATCAGAGTTTGAAATTTTACTAGATGGCTTCTTAGATTCTAGCAACTTAAATCTTAATTACTCTTTTAATCATCATATTGTAATCAATGATAGTAAAGAGTTTAATATTAATGAGTTAAGTGGATCGGATAAAATTGAAGTGCTATTTATGAAGAGATGGTAATGAGTAAGTTACAAACCTGACATCTCAGTGATTTTTATATAATGACAAAATAAAATAGCATAGTGGTGATGCAACATAGGCTTATTAATTATGATCATAAGATGAGGGTAAGCGAACTTTAAGTTATATAGCCAGAGTCAAATAAATTCGGTACAAGGCAGGCGAGCGAAGATGTACAAATAGCACTTCGAGTGAGCCTAACACCGTAGTAGGTAGGTTGGGTGGAGCTTGCGACCCCCAACAATTAGATATCGAAGAGCTATTCAATCACTCCAATTTACGGGTAATAAACCCTCCGATACGAATTTATGGAATGATGAGTATTGCCAATCCTGAACCCGTTCAACATAGCCATGCTTCACAGGATTCATGTGGATATAATCGATATGAGTGCGATAATCCAATTCATCACGTATGCAATGCTCCCAAAATCGACGTTGCCAAATACCGCGCTCGCCTTTTTTCTGACGGCTCTTTGAGATACGTTCGGTTTTGGCAATACGATATGAGAAGTAGTATTTAATAAGCTTGATACGTTTAGAATAGTGAGCATCGTCGTTTGGCATTGTACATAACAGATGCAAATGATCAGGTAAAATAACGATAGCATCAATGTGAAAGGGATGTTTTTGTTTGACGGTTTTAAAGGCGTTGCGTAGGGTTTCAATCTCTTTAATAAGCAAGTCACTTGATCTATCGGCAAGGTTGATTGTGAAGAAATAACTTGCGCCCTGATGATAGTGCCTTCGATATTGCATGGTATTCTACAAATAGTAGGGTAGAATTAATTTTAATCTATCATGTTGGGTGTCGCAAGCTCCACCCAACCTACGTGCTGAGAGGGTTTCTTATTGATTTATTCCAACCCTCAAAGTATTTAGGTGTCCGTCTCTAAAAATCTTTTTCCTCTATGGTAGTATTGCTTACCATCATAAAAAAGATATGATGAGTAATCATTGTCTAACATAATTCTTGGAGATTTTTCTATTGAGACTTCAGGTATATCATCGACATCTTTATTTAAAATAATTTTTTTTAGCTGACCAATATTGATAATTTCTCTAATATTATCATTACTAATATCTATAGACTCAATAGATCTCCACCATTGGACTAAATCAACAATACTTTGAAATGGTGTATGCCAAATATACTCTTCCGCACCATAGTCTAAAAGAATTTTAACAATGATTTTATCCTTCAAAATTTTGTTCCTCCATTGTCGATAATAAACTGTCTAATATATTCGTTTGTTTTTGAGCTGGTTCTATCGTTTGGAAAAATAGTTCCTCCTAAAGGGTTGTTTGGATCAATTATTAGTATATCTTTCTTATCAGGGCTTAAATATAAGGTTTTGCCACTATTAACCGAAACCTTTTGACCCTCCATTGTTTGTTGAATTTTTAAGTAGAATTGTTGGTCTGTTAAGTAAGCATATCTTGTTGGACGAGTAGATCTAATTTTATCAATAATTTTAATTTCTGGCGATACTGCCCCAAGTGCTTTTGTTGCTTTACCCAATTTACCAACAGGCACAACATCAACAACATTAGTAGGTATAACAAGCTCACCTACAGCAAATACAGCTGCACCGACAGCTGCCTTCGGATTAACGCCAAGTATTTCATAGCTACCAGATGATGCCCAGTCAGATATTGCATCATCAAGCTGTGTTTTATATTTTTTGGCAAGCTCAATGTCTCCTTTTTTATAAGCATCAATAAACTTATCTAGTACTTGTTTAGATTTATCATCTAAATATTTTCTAGCATTTTCTAATTTTAGTAGAGCCTTATCCTTAACTCCATTATTAATAACGGTTGTATTGGCTGCTCCAATAGCTACATTGACATCATACCCAGCATAGGCTGCACTGACACCAGCAATAAACTTACTAAGCTCAATGATATTTTGCAGTTCTTTATCATCTACAAACGTTGGATTTCTACCATCAAGCATAATTTCAGCAGCTAACTCGCCTACACCCGAGCCTATTGCACCTGCTTCACACTCAGCACGTTTTAACTCTCCTGCAACACAGCCTGCTGCAGCTTGGCTAATAATTCTGAGAATGTCATTGTTAAGTGCTAATTTAATCTCACTTGCCGCAAAGCCATGAGCGGCATTGACAGAGCTATTTAATAGGGCTGCCTCTAGATTATCTGATAGACTACCACCATTAATAGCCGTATCCACCAATGCAGACGTTGTACCTTCAAACGTCCCATTGACCAGTCTACCCGAACATGGGAGTTGTATAGTAGATTTTATGCACCGTTAGATAAAGGTGCATGGAATGCACCCTACTAACATTGTGATGTTGCGTAAGTCCTATTAATAAAAACTAACATCACAATCCTTCAGATTAAAAGTGTCATCACCAGTGGCAAATAAGCTACCATTTTCGATATAACCAATCGAAAGCTTCATAGATTTTGATGCTGTTTTAATATCCTCCTCCCAACCCTTTATATCTTCTTTATCACCGTGGATGAGTATCGCATGGAATTTTTTCCTGTTTGGTAGGCTAATTACGCATCCCACTAAATTGGCTGCCCCGTTGTTGGCAGTCGGTGGATTAACAAAATTTGTGATAGTAAAAAATTGCTTATCTATAGGATTTTTACAGTTATCTTGAAAATATAAAACGGATCGATTCTCTATATACTCAGTTCCTGGAATTTTACGATTTTCGAATGCATCGACTTTACTAACTAACTCGTTAAAGGTTTCCATATTTTAACTCACTTGGTTGGAGAAATAATAAATTTGAAATTTGAAACTCCACTAGCTTTAAATACTTGACTATAATAACTGGCAAGCTCAGTACTATTAGTATGATATATAACTCCACCCTCAAAAGCATGACTATATTTTCGTGCTTGCTCTACCATTTTATTTTGCTCAGACACAGCCCAAGGTTTATCACCGATGGAGCTAAGAGGGTTTCTTATTGATTTATTCCAATCATCAACGTATTTAGCTTCTACTGCTGTCAACCTGCCTGAAATACTAGTTACGTCATCTGCTACCCCGTTTACCCTAACTCCATTAATAATCACAGAGTATTGTCTTTGAGAAAAGGTTGCGTTGTTATATAAAGATCTTACACCTTCTTCATATTTTGAGGACTTATCAATGGCTCGAGTTCCACTTACAATAATAGGGGAGCTTTTTTGAAAAGAACTGGCCGCATGTTCTGTCAGCTTTAAAGCCTTCCCAGCCTTAGTTAACTTACCAACAGGCACAACATCAACAACATTAGTAGGTATAACAAGCTCACCTACAGCAAATACAGCTGCACCGACAGCTGCCTTCGGATTAACGCCAAGTATTTCATAGCTACCAGATGATGCCCAGTCAGATATTGCATCATCAAGCTGTGTTTTATATTTTTTGGCAAGCTCAATGTCTCCTTTTTTATAAGCATCAATAAACTTATCTAGTACTTGTTTAGATTTATCATCTAAATATTTTCTAGCATTTTCTAATTTTAGTAGAGCCTTATCCTTAACTCCATTATTAATAACGGTTGTATTGGCTGCTCCAATAGCTACATTGACATCATACCCAGCATAGGCTGCACTGACACCAGCAATAAACTTACTAAGCTCAATGATATTTTGCAGTTCTTTATCATCTACAAACGTTGGATTTCTACCATCAAGCATAATTTCAGCAGCTAACTCGCCTACACCCGAGCCTATTGCACCTGCTTCACACTCAGCACGTTTTAACTCTCCTGCAACACAGCCTGCTGCAGCTTGGCTAATAATTCTGAGAATGTCATTGTTAAGTGCTAATTTAATCTCACTTGCCGCAAAGCCATGAGCGGCATTGACAGAGCTATTTAATAGGGCTGCCTCTAGATTATCTGATAGACTACCACCATTAATAGCCGTATCCACCAATGCAGACGTTGTACCTTCAAACGTCCCATTGACCAGTCTACCTTGTAAGCTTTTCGCATCTTCAATGGATAGATTTTTGAACACATCTGGCATGACGGTAGTATTGATGTATTCTAATGCACCAGCTGTGAGTGCTGCTGTTAAGGTTGCTCTGACTGTATCACTACTCGCCAAATCATCTAAGGTTTTAGCGATATCCCCCTTATTATTTGCTAATGCAATAGCTGCTTGGGTAGACAATGAGGTAAAGCCTGCACTGGCTGCCGCACCGCCAACGCCACCGACACTCTCTGCTATACCTGCTGCAGTCGGTCCTGCTGCCCATGCCACCGCCAATGTTAGCAATGCCGCCCCTGCTGGCGTTAATCCTTCTTGCTCATAGTCCCAGTCTTCTTGTGCCAAGCGTATGACACTAAAGTCAACATCGTCTCTTTTGGTGATGTCTTTTAGGTAGCCATAGCCGGGTTGGTTTGCCATGGTGTTGATGACGTTGACGAGGTTTTTATTGTCCTTTTGCTGCTCTTTAGTTAGCGGCACTTGGACAATCAGTAGGTAGGTTGGGTGGAGCTTGCGACCCCCAACAATTAGATATCGAAGAGCTATTCAATCACTCCAATTTACGGGTAATAAACCCTCCGATACGAATTTATGGAATGATGAGTATTGCCAATCCTGAACCCGTTCAACATAGCCATGCTTCACAGGATTCATGTGGATATAATCGATATGAGTGCGATAATCCAATTCATCACGTATGCAATGCTCCCAAAATCGACGTTGCCAAATACCGCGCTCGCCTTTTTTCTGACGGCTCTTTGAGATACGTTCGGTTTTGGCAATACGATATGAGAAGTAGTATTTAATAAGCTTGATACGTTTAGAATAGTGAGCATCGTCGTTTGGCATTGTACATAACAGATGCAAATGATCAGGTAAAATAACGATAGCATCAATGTGAAAGGGATGTTTTTGTTTGACGGTTTTAAAGGCGTTGCGTAGGGTTTCAATCTCTTTAATAAGCAAGTCACTTGATCTATCGGCAAGGTTGATTGTGAAGAAATAACTTGCGCCCTGATGATAGTGCCTTCGATATTGCATGGTATTCTACAAATAGTAGGGTAGAATTAATTTTAATCTATCATGTTGGGTGTCGCAAGCTCCACCCAACCTACGCGCTAGACCAAGACTTTGAGTATGGTATGCCGCTCAAGAACTAAGCATGACTCAACAACAGTTTAATGACTATGTGAATGCCCATCCTGAACACTTTAGTAAATATAGTTAAGATATCTGTACACGAAAAAAAATAAAAAAAACTGTTAAATCTTGGCCTAATAGTCAGTTCTCTGATGACTCACACTTTACCGAACCTTAACAAGTTCATAAACCTATTAGTGCAAGAAATGACAATGAACAAGGCAAGAATTGTCTGTTTGGCATTCATAATACTGGCAATCATGCAATCTCAAAGCAGTCAGTCCTTATGTCGCCAATCAAATAGGTCAAGTATTCAAAGGCAGTGACTATATAAATAAGAAGAATAACAATACAGAACTAGCAGGAGAAGGCAGTCCAAAGCATCTATTAGCGCATACCATCTTAGGCGCGGCAGTAAGCTGTGCCACAGGCAGTGATGCCTTGACAGGAAGATTGTCAGCGGCGGCTGGAGAAGCGGGCGCACCGTTACTTATGAACTATCTTTACGATACAAAGACCCAACCTACGGGCTACCTACTTTGTTAGCTGAAAGAAGGTTAAAGGTAGCGGATGCAGCACGAGCGACTGGAATTAATAAAACAACATTGCATAAGAGATATAACGATCAATCATCACGTATTGATTTTGATACGATTGATAGTCTGTGCAAATTTTTAGGTGTTGGCGTCGGCGAAATTTTTGAATATATCGAGGCAGATATTGACCCAAATAAGGCTAAAAATGAAGAATAAGTTTGATAAGCTTAAGTTAAGAGTAGAGGTCAAAAGCGCTATTTGGCTACTTGATTAAATTTAGCAAAAGGCACAGTTTGGGCACAAAATGGGCACACAACTTTTTAAGCCATCTTTAAGATTGATAGATATTGCTAAATAAACCAAATTGAAAGCTTCATCAATCTTTCTAAATCCTTGAAAAAAAAACAAAAAAAAGCCCCAATCATAAAGATTGGGGCTTTTCGAATCTTGGTAGGCGTAACTAGATTCGAACTAGCGACCTCTACCATGTCAAGGTAGCGCTCTAACCAACTGAGCTATACGCCTATTGAGGTGACGTATCTTAGCAAATTTTTAGGATTATGCAAGCGTTTTTTATAATTAATTCAAAAAAAGATGCAAAATATAGGGTCAGCTTTTAATTCACCACTTTTTAAGAGAGTACTAAATGGCTATAATTGACAAAACTAAATATTAACATCAAAATAATCATATTTAACTCAATGACCTATCTCTGATATAATTATTTTGTTATTTTAATTTTTAAAATTTTAGCGTGTCTTCGATAAACTTGATTAACTTAACCCTATGATGAGTTATACCACAGTTTATGATTTATACCCTAGATTGTCCTACCTACCTACTTGATCAGCGCAATAAATCTATCGACAAGTCCACTTGTTGGTGGGGCGTGATTGATCCATCCCAATAATAATATCCAAGCTTTATCCTAACGGTCACTTAATTTGACTGCTCCTTAATTTAGTTAAGCCAGACAGTGCATTTTTGTTCTGCCAAATTGGTGGCCTGACTCCTGTTGTCCCTAAAATCTAACAATCGCTAAACATTTATTAGCTAGGACGAGCTTAAATAATTAATTATCATATGATAATCATTCTTATTTACAGCCATTGATTTAATGATCGTCCTGCTACTTGTTTCAATAAAAAGCAGATAATCCATCGTTGTCTGGACTGACAAGAGTAGCTGAGTGTTAGCGGTTTGGAGAGGACTGTCCAGATAGCGACTAGAGATAGGGTAAAGCATCATATTTAACGGTTTAAAACTTATTGAGACTTACATCAATATCATTTTTATTAGGAAACTTTATGAGCACATCTACTTTTAATACTGAAGACTTTAGCCAAATTCAAACCGCCTATATCAATGGCAGTTATTTACCAGTCGATTCAGCATTGACGACTTTTGATACGATTAATCCTGCCACAGGTGAGGTGCTTGCGACTGTTCAGCAGACCACCGCCGGGCAGATTGATGCGGCAGTAAAAGCGGCGCAAAAAGGCCAAAAGGTTTGGGCGGCGCTGACCCCTGTAGAGCGTGGCCGTATCCTACTAAAAGCAGTCGAGATATTGCGCGGGCGTAATGATGAGCTGGCAATACTTGAGAGTAAAGATACAGGTAAAGGTATCTCAGAGACCAAATATGTGGACATCGTCACAGGGGCGGATGTCATCGAATATTATGCGGGACTGGCACCGACCATCGAAGGCCGTCAGATTCCTCTTCGTGAGACGAGCTTTGTCTACACCCGTGAAGAGCCACTTGGTGTGGTAGCTGGTATCGGCGCTTGGAATTATCCCATTCAGATCGCCATGTGGAAAGCCGCACCAGCCTTAGCAGCGGGTAATGCGATGATTTTTAAACCGTCTGAGGTCACGCCATTAACCGCATTGAAGCTTGCAGAAATCTTCACCGAAGCAGGGCTGCCTGATGGCGTCTTTAACGTGGTTCAAGGCAACTATGAAGTCGGCGAAGCCCTGACTCAGCATCCTGATATCGCCAAAGTATCGTTTACTGGCGGTGTTCCTACCGGTAAAAAGGTCATGTCAGGTGCGGCAATATCGTCGCTGAAAGACGTCACGATGGAGCTTGGTGGTAAGTCGCCGCTGATTATCTTTGATGATGCTGATATTGATACTGCTGCTGATATTGCCATGATGGCGAACTTCTATAGCACCGGTCAGGTTTGTACCAATGGCACGCGGGTGTTTGTTGCTAAATCGCTGCAAGAGCAGTTTGAGCAGGCCATCCTTGAGCGCGTCAAGCGTATCAAGCTTGGTGATCCGATGGATGAGAGCGTCACCATGGGACCATTGGTCAGCTTCCCGCATATGCAGCGCGTACTGGACTATATCGAGCAAGGCAAAGCGAGCGCCGCTCGGGTGTTATGTGGTGGCGAGCGTGTCACTTCAGGCGAGTTAGCTGAGGGGGCATATGTAGCGCCAACTGTCTTTACTGACTGTAGCGATGATATGAGTATCGTCCGTGAAGAAATCTTTGGCCCTGTCATGTCAATATTGACCTTTGAGAGTGAAGAAGAAGTTATCGAGCGCGCCAATGCGACCGAGTATGGCTTGGCCGCTGGTGTCGTAACAAAAGATTTGAATCGTGCTCACCGAGTCATCGCTCAGATTGAAGCGGGTATCTGCTGGCTTAATACTTGGGGCGAGTCGCCAGCGCAAATGCCAGTTGGCGGCTACAAACACTCAGGTGTTGGCCGTGAAAATGGCATCCAAACTCTTAAGCACTATACCCAAACCAAGTCTATCCAAGTTGAATTGGGCGCATTTGAATCTGTATTTTAAGTTTTAGTATTGAATAAATTTGTTCAGCAGTGACGTTTTATAAAGCGACGTTTTAACGAGTGACGATATTTATTATGACGTCATTATCCGAAGCTTTGCGTCACTGCCAGCTACTTTTTATCAGTATTTTGGAGATTTTATGTCAGCAACAACACCAGAGTTCGACTATATCATCGTCGGCGCAGGATCAGCGGGGAACGTACTGGCCACACGCCTAACTGAAGATGCCAACACTAAGGTACTGCTGCTTGAGGCCGGTCGCCCTGACTATCGCTTAGACTTTCGCACGCAGATGCCAGCAGCGCTAGCGATGCCCTTACAAGGTAAGACTTACAATTGGGGTTACAAGACTGATCCTGAGCCAAACATGAATAACCGCGTCATGGATTGTGGCCGCGGTAAAGGCCTTGGCGGCTCGTCACTGATTAATGGCATGTGTTATATCCGTGGTAATGCCTTGGACTTTGATAATTGGGCCAAGATCGACGGTCTTGAGGACTGGAGTTATCTAGACTGTCTGCCGTACTTTAAAAAAGCCGAAAACCGTGATGCGGGTGAGAATGACTACCACGGCGTGGGCGGTCCTGTTGAGATGACTACCTCCAAGCCAGGCGTTAATCCGTTATTTGAAGCGATGATTGAGGCTGGTGTGCAAGCGGGTTATCCACGCACCGAAGACTTAAACGGCTATCAGCAAGAAGGCTTTGGCCCGATGGACCGTTTCGTCACTCCAAATGGTCGCCGAGCGTCAACAGCCCGTGGCTACCTTGACCGTGCCAAACCGCGTAGCAATCTAACGATTTTGACCGGTGCCCTCACCGATGTGATTCTCTTTGACGGTAAGCGTGCCATCGGTGTCAAGGTATTGCATGAAGGCGCGACCAAGACCTTTCATGCGGCTCGTGAAGTGATTGTGTCATCAGGGGCGATTGCCTCGCCGCAATTATTGCAGCGCTCGGGCATCGGTCCTGGTCAATGGCTCAAAGATGTCGGCGTGACCGAAGTGCTTGATTTACCAGGGGTGGGAAATAATCTGCAAGACCACTTAGAGCTGTATATGCAGTACGAGTGCATCAAGCCGGTGTCGATAGCACCAGCGAACAAATGGTGGAACAAACCGCTTATTGGGGCTGAGTGGTTATTTAAAGGGACGGGCCTTGGCGCGACCAACCACTTTGAGGCAGGCGGCTTTATCCGCACTCATAAAGAGTTTACCCATCCCAATGTTCAGTATCACTTCTTACCGCTTGCCGTGCGTTATGATGGTCGCAATGCCAGTGACTCGCATAGTTTTCAGGCGCATGTCGGCTCGTTACGCTCGCCAAGTCGTGGCCGCGTGAAGCTGACCTCGCGTGATCCCAATGCACACCCGAGTATCTTATTTAACTATATGTCGCATGAGCAAGATTGGCAGGAGTTCCGTGCGGCGATGCGTATCACTCGCGAGATTATCCATCAGCCAGCGTTAGACCCCTTCCGCGGTAAGGCGTTATCACCAAGTGCAGACTTGGTCACTGATCAGCAGCTTGATGACTATGTTCGTGAGCACGGTGAGACCGCTTACCATCCGTCGTGTACTTGTCCGATGGGCGAGCACAATGAGTCGGTGGTTAATGGGGAAGGGTTAGTACACGGTATTGATGGTCTGCGCGTGGTTGATGCCTCAATCATGCCCAATATCATCAGCGGTAACTTAAATGCGACGACCATCATGCTAGCAGAGAAGATTGCCGATAAAATGAAAGGTGTGCAGCTACCGCGTTCTACGGCTGACTACTATGTGGCAAATGGTGCTCCGATTAGAGGCGAGCCCATGCGTCAATATCAGCCCGCTGAAGTCTAGCAGTGCAAGTCCGCTGGCTTTAGCCGATCTGCCTCAATGAGCTGACTAAATAAGTGAGTTATTGATTGGCGGTAGCCGCGATTATTATTTGTTTTTATTCAGCGTCCCACCGCTAGGGGCGCTGAATTTTCGTTAACGATACCTCACTCCCAACTTTAACTATCAGCTCGTGGCATATTTTGCTTAATTAATCCTCCTAAGAAGGCTTTTAGCGTGACTGGGGTGGCTTTAAGCGCCTTACAAAGCCATGAGAGTTGAACAGAAGTCTCTCCCATTAGTTGGTGCAGAAGACATTAGCAAGGTTGTGAGTGGCGTATGTTCCTGGCTCTTTATGGAGTCTTTTAATTTTGAGGACACACTATGCATAGCACCAGTTCTGGTGATGCTGGGCAAACCCTGTCATTAAATAAGACAGTGTTTTCTGGCGCCGCCATCATCTCTATATTATTGATCATTTGGACCATTGCTTTTCCTGACTATAGTGAAAGTCTGCTCGGTTCAGCGATGACTTGGGTCTCAGATAGTTTCGGCTGGTATTACATGCTGGTCGTCGCCGCTTATAGTATCTTCTCCCTATTTGTTGGCTGCTCTCGCTATGGCGATATCAAGCTTGGCCAAGACCACGAAAAAGCGCAGTTTCCGTTTCTAGCTTGGGCGGCGATGCTGTTCTCCGCCGGTATTGGTATTGACCTACTATTTTTTGGGGCTTCTGAGCCATTGATGCACTACCTGACTCCGCATACAGGATTAGACCCTGCCAGTGCTGAGGCCATGCGCCAAGCTGTGCCACAGGCATTCTTGCATTGGGGACTGCACGGCTGGGGTATTTATGCCTTGATTGGTATGGCACTGGCTTATTTTGCCTATCGTAAAAATATGCCTTTGGCGCTGCGCTCAGCACTGACTCCTATCTTTGGTGAAAGACTGGTCAAAGGCTGGCTTGGTGATAGCGTCGATACTTTCGGGGTCGTCTGTACGCTGATGGGTATCGCTACCAGCCTTGGTATCGGTGTACTTCAGGCCAATGCTGGACTTACCCACGTGTTTGGTATTGAATCTAGCAAGATGGTTCAGACCATTATCATTGTTGCGGTCGTTGCAGCAGCGGCTATCTCAGCCATGACGGGTGTCGAAAAAGGTGTCCGCCGCTTGTCAGAATTTAATATGCTGACGGCGACTTTATTGCTAATCGCCATCTTAGTGATGGGCAATACTGTGTACTTGCTCAATACTTTCACCCAAAATGTCGGCTATTACTTCCAGAATATCGTGGCGAAGACCTTTGATGTCTATGCTTACGATGGTGCTGGCGGGGCTGAATGGAAATCATGGTGGACCGTCTTTTTCTGGGCATGGTGGGTTGCTTGGGCGCCATTTGTCGGTCTGTTTATTGCCCGCATCAGCCGTGGTCGCACGCTGCGCGAGTTTGTGTTTGGGGTGATGTTTATCCCACTTGGCTTTATCTTTGCTTGGTTCTCCATCTTTGGTAACTCTGCGATTGAGCTGGTCGCAGGCGGCGCTACTGCACTTGGTGAAGTGGCTGTCAACGATGCGGCGATGGGTATGTTTGCGCTATTTGAATACTATCCTTATAGCGATATTTTATCGTTTGCCGGTGTCATGATCGGCTTGGTGTTCTTTATCACCTCAGCGGATTCTGGCGCTTTGGTCTTAGCCAATTTAAGCAGCAGAGGCCTTACTAATGATGCTGATGCGCCTGTTTGGCTGCGCTTGTTTTGGGCGGCAGCGACGGGTCTCATTACTCTTGGTTTATTATTTGCCGGTGGCTTTAGCTCGCTGCAATCTGTGTCGGTCATCGCTGGTCTGCCATTCTCCATCATCCTTGTGCTCTACATGGTCTCTATGTGGAAGTCACTTAAAGAAGAGGGACATAAGCGCAAAGCCAGCTCAGTCGGTACGGCCAATGTGCTTAATGGCGGCAAAGGCTGGAAAGCAAGACTGCAGCGCATTGTCAGCTTCCCAGACCGTGCGCAAGTGCGCCGCTTTATGCAGACTATCGTCTTACCTGCTATGCAAGAGGTTAGCGCCGAGCTAGAAGCGGGCGGCTTGGTGACCACTTTGGCAGAACACGACGGTACTCAAGGTGAGTTTGAAGGCTTAAGTTTGCGTGTCGGTCATGGTCAAGATGATGACTTTGTCTATGATGTTTATATGGTCAAAGCCGAGCGTCCAAACTTTACGCTAAAAACGACTGCAAAAGAGTCAGACTACTACTACCGAGCTGAAGTATTCTTAAGTGAAGGCTCGCAAGAGTATGACTTAGTCGGCTATACCAAAGAGCAAGTGCTGGTCGATATTCTTAATCAATACGAGCGTCATATGCAGTATTTGCATTTAACGAACTAAGGGTAAAAAAATAGTCTAAAACTAGAAACGGCGGGGTATATTTACTCCGCCGTTTTTTTACGTTTTTAGGGAGTGGTTAAAAGCTTTAGGACGTTATAGTAGCTGACTTCAAAACTTAATATTCAGACCAATACGATACTCGCAGCCTTTTTCAGCCTTGCACGGGCTAGAGTCTGTAAAGCTGTCCGCACGAAAGTTACTTTGATTACAGTCGTGGCTGTCCGCGATATCATTACTAGCCGCGTTAATCAATAAGTTATCCGTTATTAGCGGTTGCCAATGGGCGAATATAGCGGCGAGCGAGTGGCTAGGGAAGTCTCACGCTGCTGAAATGATTAGAGTATCAGCTAAAACTTAAGTGTTATAAATGTCTAGGCTACCCCATCATTTATATGGTCGAGAGTGGCTTTGAGACGGAAGTATTACGGGCTTTTGGCCACACCTCACAAGGTCAACCATGCAGCGACAAGTACAACTGGCGACAAAAGTGCTTTGCCCGAGTGCAAGCCGGAGAGCACTGCTCTAGTATAAAAGAGATGGGCAGAGGTAAAAAAGTTAAGGCAAGGCTGGTTGGAACATGATCTAAATCAGTTATTTAATAATAGCTGTTGTTACAGTTTGAAGGTGGGCTGACTGTAGCCAAGATTGATGATTATTTAAACCTCAGATTGGCGGACTTGGGATTTTTTTATTAAGGCTATTTGTAAGGTGACTGGATTAAGATCCCTTAATTAAAGTGACTAGATTAAGATAACTATATATTGTAAATCATTTTTTTAACGTTAAGTATTCAGAAAAAAATGACTAACAAAACTAAAAATAAGTTTGTGTAATCCTAAACATGTATTTAGAATGAATCTTAAGAAGCCTACTTCCATCATGGATATAAATTTCAATCTTATGTATAGGAAGTTCAGCCACTTACCGCAATTAATGGAGGCTAATATGCCCCTTTTTAGTTCTAAAGCAAATGTGCACAATCAATCTTTTACTTATTCAAAATTAGCAATCGCTTGTGTCTTAGCGCTGGGATCTTTGAGCATGGCCAGCTGCGATAAAGCCGCCAGCGAAAAGAGTGCGACAGATTCAGCAGCGACAGTGACTAGCGAGCAAAGCACTCAAAAAGCTGAGGCTACAACTAAAGGGGGGGAGCTACCGGTCATAGAGGCGGTCTTGACCCATGCGCCTGAGGTGCCACCACCTATAGATCGCGACTATCCTGCCAAGGTCGTCGTGAAAATGGAAACGATAGAGAAGACCATGAGACTGGCCGATGGTGTGGAATACAACTTTTGGACATTTGGCGGTCAAGTACCCGGGCAGTTTATCCGGGTCCGTGAAGGGGATGAGGTCGAGTTTCACTTATCCAATCATCCTGATTCCAAAATGCCACATAATATTGACTTGCATGCAGTTACAGGACCAGGCGGCGGCGCAGCATCATCGTTCACTTCGCCAGGTCATACCTCGCAGTTTAGCTTTAAAACTCTAAATCCTGGGCTATATGTTTATCACTGCGCTACAGCACCAGTGGGGATGCATATTGCTAATGGCATGTATGGTCTGATACTAGTAGAGCCTAAAGAGGGCATGCCAAAAGTCGATCATGAATACTATGTCATGCAAGGCGACTTCTATACCAAAGGCAATTATGGTGAGCAAGGCTTACAGCCCTTCGATATGGATAAAGCAGTAGATGAGCGTCCTGATTATGTCGTCTTTAATGGCGCAGTAGGGTCGCTGACTGGAGACAATGCCCTCAAAGCCAATGTCGGTGAGACGGTTCGTTTGTTCGTTGGTAATGGTGGTCCTAACTTAGTGTCATCCTTTCACGTCATTGGTGAAATATTCGATACTGTGCATCAAGAAGGTGGCAGTAATGAGACTCATAATCTGCAGACGACGCTCATTCCAGCTGGCGGCTCAGCCATTACTGAATTTAAAGTCGATGTGCCAGGCGATTACGTGTTAGTTGATCACTCTATTTTCCGAGCCTTTAACAAAGGGGCGCTTGGTATCTTAAAAGTTGATGGTCCTGAGGACAAAAAAATCTACTCAGGGAAAATAGGCGATAGCGTCTATCTACCT
This sequence comes from Psychrobacter pygoscelis, assembly GCF_004335015.1. GTDB lineage: Bacteria > Pseudomonadota > Gammaproteobacteria > Pseudomonadales > Moraxellaceae > Psychrobacter > Psychrobacter pygoscelis. The sequence continues at coordinate 640,409 of NZ_RQRU01000001.1, read as the reverse complement.
GAAGGCTCTGCCACCCAAAGTATCAATGATGACGCAAAAGCGCCGCAAAAAGCCGCGGCGAATAAACAAGAGCGTATTGAGCTGGGTAAAGCTGTGTATGAGAATAACTGCGCCGCCTGTCACCAAGTAAATGGTACAGGTGTTGCCAAAGCTTTCCCACCATTGGCGAAATCTGACTATCTCAATGAAGACCCAAGTCGCGCCATCAATGCTATCTTGCACGGGCTAACCGGCAAAATTACAGTGAATGGTGAGGTCTACGACAGTGTTATGCCAGCAGTCGCCTTAAACGATGAACAAGTCTCAAATGTCGTAACTTATGTGCTAAATAGCTGGGGAAATAAAGGTGGTGAAGTCACCCCTGAACAAGTCAAAGCTGCTCGCAAGTAAGGCGCTATCAGTAGACTATCACTGCTAGCGAACAGTAGTAATGATATATCAGGACCGACCATCATTCGGTGTTCGGTCTTGAGACTATTATCTTCTGGGAAGTTGCATAACTGCGCAGTTATATAGTTGCATAGTCAAGCTTTTCATATTTTATAAAAGCTGACCTGACTTTATAAATGGCTATCTAAGCGAATATACTGGGCTTGAGGAGAAATCATGTCAGCAACTTATCATCGATTATTGTACCTTATGGGATTGAGCTTGATTGTGGGTATGGTAACGTCAGTAGAGGCCAAGCTTTTACCGATTGATCAAGGTGTCTATCGACCTTTATACCTCAGTAACAATAGCCCCATGGTGTCGGTAAAACCCTTCTATATCGATGAGCTACCGGTGACTAACGCTCAGTTCTATCGATTTGTGCAAAAGTATCCCAAATGCCAAAAGCAGACTATAGCGCCTATTTTTGCTGACACAGGCTATCTAAAGCATTGGCAAAAAACGTCTAAAGGCTTTGTACCAAAGCGAGAGGATCTCCAAAAACCTGTAGTCAATGTATCCTGGTACGCGGCCAATCAGTATTGCCGAGGTCTAAAAAAGCATTTACCCACCGTTGAGCAGTGGGAGTACGTGGCGCAGGCCTCAGAAACGCACAAAAATGGCAGTAGGGAGGCAGGATATAACCAGCGTATTTTAGACTGGTATGCCCAAACAGGCGGCAGTCAATATGAGATGAATAAAGTCGGTCAGTCGCCTGCTAATTACTGGGGGATCAAAGACATGCATGGTCTTATTTGGGAGTGGACGGAGAATTTTAATAACAATCTCGTCACCGGAGAGTCGCGCTCAGATAGCAATCTAAATCAAAACTTGTTTTGTGGTTCGGCGGCAATAGGGGCGGTAGATCCAAGTGATTATGCAGCCTTTATGCGTTACGGATTTCGTTCAAGTTTAGAAGCTAAATATACCGTCAGCAGTCTGGGGTTCCGCTGTGCGGTTGGTTAAGTAAAGATTTTGTTTATTGAACAATAACCCTATATTTCTGGCTTCGATTCGCAGAGTTTTTGCACATGATTTAAGGATATTTTATGACCTTCATACCGCGCGCTTCATCACCACATTCTTACCAAGCCACCCATCATTCTACCTCGATTGCGACACCGATTAATCTTCTTAAAATGGCTGTCAGTAGCAGTCTGTGTCTGATGCTACTAGGCTGTAATCCATCAGCAAATGGTCCGCAAACAAACGATCAAGCGGCGGGTGAGCAGACTGAAGCCGTCACTCAAGACACCGCTAGCACGCAGATGCATCAAGATGGTATGGATCACCACCAGTCGGGGTCTGATCATGCTGCAATGGCTCATAATGATATGAATCCTACTGAGCCTGCTGAAGCATTGGGGCAAGACTATTCTATCTATCAGATAGGAGGCGACTGGCTAGACCAAAATGGTCAGGCGCTCTCTTTGGATGAGTTAAAAGGTAAGAATCAAGTCGTGGCAATGGCCTATACCAGCTGTCAGCATACTTGTCCTATCTTAGTACGCTCCATGAAGCAAATGTATGATGAGATGACCCCTGAGGCGCGCGCGCAAACGCAGTTTTTACTCGCGACGTTAGATACCAAGCGCGATACCCCCGAAGTGATGGCAAACTATGCTGCACATAATGATTTAGGTGATAACTGGCGTTTGATTCGTAGTGATGACGCTTCGACGCGGATGCTAGCCAATACTCTCAATATCAAATATAAGTTCGCTGATAATGGCGATATTAACCACTCGAACCTAATATCAGTGCTGGATAAAGAGGGACGTTTGGTTGCTCAAGGCGTGGGAGTTTCTGACTCTGGCATTAAGCCACTGATCGAGTATCTAAACTCGCATAGTGACTGATGTTATGCTGCCAAGGTTTATCTAAGGCTTTGCAAGCTAATTTATAATAAATAAAAACCAGAAATCATCAGGTTTCTGGTTTTTTTATACGTGTAAAAAGGTCAACTTTTGCTTTTATCCTGTCAGCTGCGCCGTAATCACTTTTTTCACTGGCGTTAAGATATTACTCACTCTAAGACCGATATGGCGAGCAACTTTGGCAGGCGGGCGATCATCTGTATAAAGCTTCACCAGAGCATTGGTGCCGTGGTACATAGGACGAGTTTTCAGGCTGTGCTTACGGTGATACTGCCGCAGTAGACTGGTCTTGCCAATATCTTGACCACGCATGGCAGCCTTGTGGATCAGTCGGCTGAGTATCTCAACACTCTCCATGCCAAGGTTGTAACCATGAGCGGTGACAGGATGCATGCCCACTGCGGCATCACCAATAAGCGCACTACGCTGAGCATAAAAAGTGTTGGCATGCACGCCGAGTAGTGGATAGCTAAATATCTCACTAGTTATCGTTATCTCACCCAAGCGGCCACCCAGCCATTGGCTCAGCTCAAGTGCTAAGGCTTGGTTGGATAGATTTTTAAGCGTCGTCACTTTGTTATTGGCAATAGTAATGACCATCGACGACTCAAACTCCCCTAGCGGCAATACGGCTAAGGTCTTGCCATAGTAGAATCCTTCATGAGCCGTGAGATGGTTAGTCATAGTATGGCGACAGCGAAATACCAGTACGGTACGGCCAAAGTCTTGCATATCCGCGCTAATGCCTAAGGCCTTTCGTACAAACGACACTCGAGAGTCTGCGGCTAATAGTAGCTTGCCTTGTATCGCTCGATCCTCTGCAAGTTGCACTTCAGCATAATCGGCATGACTGCTGATCTTCTGAATAGTTTGTCCAAATTCCGCAGTTAGGTAGCTTGGATGCTGTAATTCGGGCAGTAATGCATTGTACGCGGCCTGACGAATAGCGCTATTGGCCAAAAGATAGCCTAAAGTCTCAATAGGTCGGCCACGGACCCGATCAGGTTTGTCAAAGCCTAATGCAAATAGAGACTGACCGTTGTAGACTTCAGCACGCTTGAGGTGGTGAATACGGTCTTTATCCAGCTCGCGCCATTGCTCTAGTCGCTTCATGAAGCCTTTAGTACGATGGGTAATAGCAATCTCACGACCATCATATTGAGGATGAGCGATGGCCTCTTGCGACTGTTTTTCTAACAAATGTACACGTAGTCCAGTATTTTTTAAGGCTTGACACATACTTAGTCCAATAGGGCCTGCCCCTACGATAATGATATCGGTATATTGGGTATGGCTCGATTGAGCATGGTTGGCTTGGGTATTGCTAGAATGAGTATTGAGAGATTGAGTATCGATAGGATTGCTTGTTGGCGTAGGACTGGTAGTAGAAGTAGTTGGATTGGCTGTATTCATAGTTGACTCTTATTGTTCTGTCAGAAAATAAAAGAATAGGACTGGACTACCAAGAAGCGGTTAACGGGCTTGTGTTTCAGTAGTCACCATCTGCCAAGAATCGTTGTATCATCGACTTAATTAAAAGGTATTATCCGTCACCCGTTTGCTGTACTGGACTAATAGCGGATTGACTATACAGATTAACAATATCTGAGAATAAAAAACTTACTGGTAAGAGTCTACGCCAATATAGACCAGTTGTCATACCACTAAAGGATTACTCATATACCGCGGATAGCGTTTAGGTTAAATGCTATAAAGTTAACAGCTACCTCTCTACTCAGCTCCTTTTAATAAATATTATCTATCAACTGTCAGTATTTGTTATAGAATTGGCAAATTACAGAGTCTTATTAGAGCGTCAGCATTGATGTAGGTGGCTCTCTTTAATATTGATACCATGCGACGGAGAGAATTTTTGCAGTCCTGACATTCCTTTTGGGTATGCGTTAGCATAAAATCAGCAGTGAAAAATTTCCAGTGGCACAGATAAGCCTGTATCGAATTTATTGGTATCTAATTAGAGGCTTTTTAGAATTCACAAAAGTCTCTGTCAGAGGCGTGATCGAATTCTAATCATGTCCTATATTTTGGATAAGACGTTAACGTTATAGAGGTAGTAATGATAGTATTTTGGCTTGTATTAACCATTCTTTTTATTATTTTTGCCACAGCAAAACTAAAGTGGCATCCGTTTTTGGTGCTAATACTATCTGCCTTTTTGGTAGCGTTATTCTATCAAGTGCCGTTAGATACTGTAGCCAAGACCATATCAGATGGCTTTGGCGGAATTTTAGGTTATATCGGTCTGGTCATTGTATTCGGCACTATTATTGGACTTATTTTAGAAAAAACGGGCGCTGCGATTGTCATGGCAGAGACCGTTATCAAGGTATTAGGCAAACGCTTTCCTACCTTGACCATGTCAATCGTGGGGATGGTGGTCTCCGTACCTGTCTTTTGTGATTCTGGTTTTATCATCTTGAATTCGTTAAAAGAGTCTATGGCCAAGCGCATGCAGGTCTCTAGCGTGGCGATGAGTATCGCTCTTGCGACCGGACTCTATGCCACCCATACCTTTGTACCACCGACGCCAGGTCCTATTGCAGCAGCAGGTAATCTTGGCTTAGAGTCGAATTTAGGACTGGTTATTATGGTCGGTCTGGTCGTGACCATTGTGGCAGTCTTGGCTGGCTGGTTCTGGTCTAACCGCTTTTTGAGCATTGCTCCCGATAATGAAGATGAGGCAGAGAAGCTGGCCGCTGCTATGCCTGAAAATATAAAGGGCCGCGAAGATTATGCTAAGTTGCCGTCAGCGACTATGGCTTTTTTGCCTATCGTGGTGCCTATCTTATTAATTTGCCTCTCCTCTCTAGCTAATCTACCCAGTGCACCTTTTGGTGAGGGTAGGCTAGTCGACATAGTGGTATTTATAGGTAACCCGTTGACAGCGCTACTTATCGGTCTGTTTTTGGCATTCCTATTAATTGATAAAGGTAGCAAAGATAAAACCCAGCAGATTAGCGATGCTATCTCGCAAGGGTTAGTTGTGGCCGCGCCAATTCTATTGATTACAGGAGCAGGGGGTGCCTTCGGTGCAATGCTCAAAGCAACTCCTATAGGTGATTATTTAGGCACGACCTTATCAGCGTTAGGGCTAGGTATCTTTATGCCCTTTATTGTTTCTGCTGCGCTAAAAACGGCGCAAGGTTCTACCACTGTGGCTTTGGTGACGACCTCAGCGATGGTAGCGCCTTTATTGGGTCAAATTGGGCTAGATAGTGAGCTTGGTCGAGTATTTTGTGTGATGGCCATTGGTGCTGGCGCGATGACCATCTCGCATGCCAATGACAGCTTCTTTTGGATTGTCAGTCAGTTTAGCCGTATGAGCGTAGCGCAAGCTTATAAAGCGCACTCGGTAGCGACTGGGATTCAGGGTGTGACCAGTATTATCTTTATTTGGTTGCTTACGCTAGTATTTATCTAATCCTTTCATGACTTCAATAGCCTTAGATCAAAAGAGTATTTTATGAAGATATTAATAGCCCCTGACTCCTTCAAAGAGAGCCTAGAAGCCATCGAAGTTTGCCAAGCTATCCAGTCGGGGTTTCGTCAAGTGTTCGCCGATGCAGACTACACATTGCTACCGATGGCGGATGGTGGAGAAGGGACTTCTGATGTGCTGTCCTATGCTTTGGATGGGCGCTGGAAAGAAATTACCGTTCATGACCCGTTGATGCGTCTGATTAAAGCTAAATATTTGCTATTAGCTGAAGGTACGGCTGTGATTGAGATGGCGCGAGCTAGCGGTCTGCATTTATTAACTACTGAAGAGAGAAATCCTTTAGCGACTAGCAGCTATGGGGTAGGCGAGTTGGTTGCCGATGCTTTAGCGGAAGGGGCAAAGCGTATTATCATTGGTTTGGGTGGTAGCGCTACCAATGATGCTGGGCTAGGAATGCTAAGTGCTTTAGGCGTTAAGTTTTATGATGCACAAGGTAACTTACTAAGCCAAGGCGGTGCAGAGCTGGCTAAGCTAACGCGAATAGACACCTCGGACTTGAGCCCAGGCGTTACTAATGCGGTCTTTGAAGTTGCTTGTGATGTCACCAATCCGTTATGCGGTGAGCTGGGCGCTAGCGCTGTTTTTGGACCACAAAAAGGGGCAAGTCTTGAGCAGGTAGCGCAGCTTGATAAAGCATTAAATAACTTTGCGCAAGTGTGTCAGCAGCAAGGATTTGATGATTGCCAAAATATAGCAGGAGCTGGAGCAGCAGGTGGATTGGGCTTTGCTTTAATGCGTTTTTGCGCAGCGCAGCTACAATCTGGTTTTACTACCGTAGCCGAAACGCTTAAATTATCCGAGCATATTGCCAATGCTGATTTAGTGATAACGGGTGAGGGTAAGCTTGATACACAAACCGCTATGGGTAAGGTCGCGGGCGGGATTAGTCAAATAGCCCGTCAACATGGCGTCCCAGTCATGGCGATTTGCGGCAGTGTCGATGGGTTGAACCGGGCGCAAACCACCCAGTTTGAGGTAGTCATGCCCAGTATCCAAAAGATAGAACCTATCCAACAGGTATTAGAGAATGCCTATGACAATATCGAGACGACGGCAGCCAATCTCGCGGCAGCAATGCGCTTGGGGCAGATGATGAGTGTGATGTATTAGTGGTTCATTAGGTATCAACTTTGCAAAACACATAAAATTAATTCTACCAGTATTATAAAACCATGAATAATTGAGCTAACATTGTTAAGTAAGGTCCCTAAAATAAAACCATGACAATAAGACCCTTCAAAGAGCCCGACAGACAAGCCATCATTCAACTCTGGCAAGACTGCGACCTAACGCGACCTTGGAATGACCCTGACAAAGACATTTCAAGGAAAATGGCGTTTCAACCTGAGTTGTTTCTAGTGGCTGAAGATAAGGAACAGGTGATCGCCTCCGCGATGGCAGGGTACGATGGTCATCGCGGCTCTGTCTATTACTTAGCGGTGTCACCAGACTATCAAGCAAGGGGTATCGGTAAGCAGCTTATGAGTGAAATTGAAGACAGGCTTATTAAGTTAGGCTGCCCAAAGCTCAATATCGTGGTGCGCTCTAGCAATGATAAGGTTTTAGAGTTCTACCGAAAGCTGGATTATGCGTCTGATGACGTCGTAAGTCTGGGTAAAAGATTAATAGCTGATAAGGACTAAAGGGTATCAGCTTGCGGAGTTTAGTAGCTTTATTCACCGTATCTTATACAGAGATTAGCCATTTTCATTTAAAAAAGCCATCTAACGCTAAGTTAAATGGCCTTTGGCATAATGGTTGTGTAGAGAATAATATATCCAATAACGATTACGCTTCAGTAGTTTCTGCGGTCTTAATGGTCTCAGTAGGCTCAACCTCACTCTCGATCACACTGCCAACCATCACCGCATCTCCATCCAAACTTACCTCATAAGCCTCTAATTTAACGCTCTCATCATCCAAGCATTGGCCAGTGGCCAAGTTAAAACGCTGCTTGTAAATAGGGGATGCCACGTACAAGATGTCTGTTTCAACACCATCTTCGTTCGTCACAACCGTGCCACCGATTAACCCACGAGATAGGACGTTGGCATTGCTAAAAGGGTCGAAGTTATCTATGGCAAACAGTTCATCTTTTTTGGTGCGAAAGACAGCGACTTGCTTGTCACCAGCTTCCGTGCTGATTAAGGCGCAAACGCCTGCTTCGGGGATAATATCATCTAATTTACAAATGGTTTGCTGAGTCATAGGTTATCCTTTGGTTATCGTATTTATGATGACGTTTGTTAATCGCTTCCCAGCCTTAAAGGCGGTTTAAAGTCCCCCTTTTTAAAGGTGAGAAGCACTGCTTCGCAAGAGGAGGATTTTAAATTTGTGAGAAGCACTGCTTTCCAAAGGGAATTTCTGAAATGGTGAGAAGTCCTGTCCTTTAAAAAGTAATGGTTACTCGATTATCTGGCGTAGAAAAATTTCTTTCCAGCTACTACGATTGCAGCTCTCCGACTTGCACTTCGAGTAACCGTCCACTGGACACTTACTTATCCTCGTTCATCCTTTAGAAAAGGGAGGGCTGGGGAGGGATTTAGGCCAACTCAATCACTTGAATCGCAGCCTTTTCCTCAGGCTTGGCAGGGCGAATCTGCTCACGCTCCTCGACGAACACCACATTGTCATCGCCTTTTTCGCTATTGACGAAATGACGGAAGCGTTTGAGTTTCTCAGCGTCGTTGATGGTCTCTTTCCACTCGCAGACATAGTTATCAATGAGCAGCTGCATCTGATCTTCCAGCTCTTGAGCGAGGCCTAAGCTATCGTCGATGATGACGGATTGTAGGTACTCGAGACCGCCTTCTAAGCTTTCGCGCCATTTAGAGGTGCGCTGCAATCTATCTGCCGTTTTAATATAGAACATAATGATGCGGTCGATATATTTGATCAGCGTTTCGGTATCGAGATCGGTAGCAAACAGTTCGCCATGGCGCGGGGTGATGCCGCCGTTACCACAGACGAAGAGGTTCCAGCCGTTTTCGGTTGCGATGACACCGAAGTCTTTACTCTGCGCTTCGGCACACTCGCGAGTACAGCCTGACACGCCCATCTTGATTTTGTGCGGAGAGCGTACGCCTTTATAGCGATCTTCTAATCTTAGGGCGAGGCCGACGCTGTCATCGACGCCATAGCGACACCAGTTATTACCGACACAAGACTTGACGGTTCGCAGCGACTTACCATAAGCGTGCCCCGTCTCGAAGCCTGCTTGCACCAATATCTCCCAAATGTCCGGCAATTGTTCAAGCCTTGCACCAAATAGGTCGACGCGCTGACCGCCAGTAATCTTGGTATAAAGGTTATAGTCTTTGGCGACTTGACCGAGGACGATGAGCTTGTCAGCAGTAATCTCGCCACCGGGTACGCGGGGTACGACCGAATAAGTGCCATCTTTTTGGATGTTACCTAAGTAGTAATCGTTGGTTTCTTGTAGCGGGGCCAGCTCAGGTTTGAGGACATAATCGTTCCAGCACGACGATAAGATGGACGCGACAGCTGGCTTGCAAATCTCACAGCCTCGGCCGCTACCATGCTTGGTTAGTAGCTCATCGAAGGTTTTAATCTCATGCACCCGAACCAAGCTATACAAGTCTTGGCGCGAGTAGGCAAAGTGCTCACATAAGTCATTATTGACCTCAAAGCCTAGGGCCTCTAGCTGATAGCTCAAAGTGTCTTTGACCATTGGGGCGCAACCACCACAGCCCGTACCGGCACTGGTGCAAGCTTTAAGATCAGCCATGGAATACGCGCCGCCCTCGACCGCCGCGCAGATATCGCCTTTGGTGACGTTATAGCAAGAGCAAATCGTCGCCGAATCAGGTAGGTTCTCGATGCCCATCGTAGGCTTTTCGACGTTGGGCAAGATCAGGCTTTCAGGATGAGCGGGTAGCTCAATGTCATTGAGGAACAGTTGCAATAGGTTGTTATAGTCTTCGGTATCGCCAACCAGTACCGCACCGAGCAGTTTCTTATTGTCCTCGGTAGTGACGAGTCTTTTATACACGCCTTCTTTCGGGTTCTGATAGAGATAGGTCAAGCTGCCCGGGGTCTTGCCATGCGCGTCACCGATACTGCCGACCTCCACGCCCATCAGTTTGAGCTTGGTGCTCATGTCCGCACCTTCAAAGGTTTGCTCAGTATCGCCTGCGATTTGTGCGGCGCAGATACTCGCCATGTTGTAGCCGGGGGCAACCAAGCCAAATACTTTGTTGTCCCACACTGCACATTCGCCGATGGCATAGACATGCTCAGCATTGGTGCGGCACTTCTCATTGATCAAGATACCACCACGACCACCCAGCTCTATGCCGCACTCAGGGTTGTTTTTAATGATGCCATCTTGCGGCCGAATACCGGCACTAAACACGATCATATCGGTATCTAGCGAGGTGTCATCGGTGAACTCCATTGTCAGATAGTTATCTTCCTCGCTCTGCACACTGTTGTTATGGGTGATCTGCTTGGTATTTTTACCTGTTAATACCGTCACTCCAAGGGCTTCGATTTTCTGCTTTAGTATCTCGCCGCCAGCAGGGTCTAGCTGAACGCCCATCAGCTGCGGCGCAAACTCCACCACATAAGTCTCAAGCCCTAGCGTAACCAGTGCTTTCGCCGCTTCTAGGCCGAGCAATCCACCGCCCACGACCACGCCTTTCTTCACTTTAGGCAGCTCAGCGATCGCCAGTATCTCATCCAAATCAGCAATGGTGCGGTACACATGGCAATGCGGATGGTCTTTACCTTCAATGGGCGGCACAAAGGGATACGACCCCGTCGCCAGTACCAGCTCAGCGTAGTCGATCCGTTCGCCTGCTTTGGTCGTAATCGTCTTACTAGCCGAATCAATATCGACAATTTCCTGATTTAAGTGCAGATTAACATTGGCAGTTTCATAGGTAGCTAGATCGACCAAATTAAGCTTGCTTGCATCCTGATGCTCAAAGTAGCTCGACAGATACACGCGGTCATAAGCAGGGCGGTCTTCTTCGGCGAACACATGGATATCATATTGCTCATGCAGTCCTTGCTCGATGGCCTTTTCAATAAAGTGATGACCGACCATACCATTACCAATCACGACCAAATTGCCTTGCTTTACAGCACCTTTGTTAGCCGCACTCTGATTATTATCAGGGCTGCTATTCACACTGGCGCTGCTATCTACACTATTAACTGCGCTAGTGTTTGCCGTAGTTTCGGCGGTCTTTGGGTTATACATTGCGCTGGTATCGACGGAGCTGCTCATAATTGTATCCTTTGTTAGGGGGTGGCTGTCGTAGAGCTACTGACTCAATTCACCCTGATTCAAATCACCATAGACAGTTGCCTAACATAAGGCATTCAATAATCGTGCCAAGCACCTGCTATGGGTGACTGGTAGCTTATTCTTTATAGACAAACAAAGGGCAGAAGGTATGCAGAAACGACAGACAGCGAGGGTAAATGGCTATTAATAGAATGGAGTTTTGACATATTGAGATGTTGGAGCTAATCCTGCTGTCCGCTTGTATCTGCCATCAGGGCTAAACCGCTCCCCAAGGCAAACATACCGCTCAAAACGACCATCGCTTTAGACTTTAGTTTCGGACAATAAAAAGCTGGGCAAAATGCCCAGCTTATCTCTACAATTTAATCCTACTTCTATAATATATTTCTAGTTATCAGTCTCGAAAGTGAGAGAATCAGTCATAATCTGTATATAGTCAATCCTCTCTAAAACTGGTACGTAAATGGGTCACTAGTATAAATTTACTGGCCAGAAGTCATAATATGACTAAGGCAAGCGTAAATTCATCCTAGCGACTCTGCATCAAATCTAAAATGGATTGACTATATATGAATTTAATGAAAAAAATAAATCAGTAAGATTATGGGTTTTAATTAAATAATAAATAGAGTAGTGAGTTTTATGTTTAATTTACGTATAAATTATCTTAAAATTAAATACCGTTTTTAATGACTGTGATAAGAATAGTATTATGACAAGGTGGGCATACATTGATAGATACTGAGTTTTTCAAATTTATTCAGGATAATCTAGGTTATTCTGGGTTAGTGCTGATTGGAATTATATTATTTGTATTATATATTCCTAAGTTTATTGATTCCTTTGGTTACTTAAAAAATATAAAAATCCGTCATCTTAATGATGCTTTGAGTTCAGAGTATATTGATGACGATACTAGAGTTATTTTAAGTGAGAAGCTTTCAATAATTTATTTTGAGAAGTGTATAGGTTCAACAACTAGTTATGAAAAAAATAGGTATGTTCTTACTGCTTACGAAATATTTGATGGCAAATTTAATATGAGTAAAATCCATCAGTCGCTCAACTATTTACCTTGTGGTTTTCATATGCTACCTAGAAATAGACTTGAGCATATAAATAAGAGTATTCTTGAGCAAGAAAAATCATTAGAGAAGCATAGGAAACTAATGGTTTTACTTATTGTAGCTAGTATGGCGGGATTCGTATTCAGTACACTAGATGCATATCAGGGTAATAGCTTCTTTACTTATGAGTATTATAATACAGGAGTATTATATGTATTTGAGCTTATATTTTTAATTTACTTCTATATAGACGTGATAAAAAAAATTAACGAAATAGAGGAGACAACTAAAATTATTGATTATGTTGTTCTAGAGCCAGATGATATAGAGTGTTAACTATATTTAGCTACTACTTAATAACTTATAGCTGATCTTTCCAACTATCCATTCATTAGTTTTAATATAAGGTTAAAATTCTATAAGGTTTAATATGAGTATTAGTAATATATTTAGTCTTGTGGCTGTTAAGACCGACTATATGTTCGATAATTGCCATATATTGGGTCAGATTGAACACAATTTGGTGCAATTTTAACCTTAAGCCACTTTTTAACGCCCCAACTTAGTCAATCGATAAGTTATTGTTGTCAACATTAGTCACTCAATTCAATAATTAATAACCTTTATTTTTATTAACCTACATAAAGGCATACGGTAGGCCGCAAAAACCTCCGATTTAAGATTAGCCAATCATAGGTAATTTAAGTTAAGCTCCTAGTGCCTATGAATAGGGGAGGGATGCTATCAAAGGTAGGTTGGCTAAAGGTTTAACAACAATCCATCGACATCACAATATCCAATATTTAGACTCTAGAAGTTTAGCTAATAGCGCCTAAATGTATGTACTATACCCTATAAATTCAAAAAAATTGTTTCTACAATCTACTTTGAAGCCCCACGACAACGATGAATTAATTCCACACAAAAATTAGCAGATGGCATAGGCATTGCAAAGCTCTAGTTATCATAACTATTGCGTTCCTCACTTTAGAGAATGAGCAAATAGTTAACCATAGCTAAACTTAGCCAATCCAAGGAAGTCATCTATGTCATCATCAGTCCCCGAATCTTCAGGAGGTAAGCTCAACGTCTTATCCTTTGCAGGCAAAAATAAAATCCTCCATTTAGGCTGGATGGCTTTTTTCCTCACCTTCTTTGTCTGGTTCAACCACGCACCATTTCTCTCAGCGATTGGCGAGAGCATGAACTTGAGTAAAGATCAAGTCAAAACCTTACTAATCCTTAACGTCGCCTTGACGATTCCGGCTCGCGTCATCATTGGCATGCTGACGGATCGTTTCGGTCCGCGCATCGTCTACGCCGCCATTCTCGCTATCGGCGCGATTCCCTGTTTCACCTTCGCCTTTGCGCAAGACTACAATACTCTAGCGTTATCACGCTTTTTACTTGGCTTTGTCGGTGCAGGCTTTGTGGTCGGTATCCGCTTGATGAGTGACTGGTTCCCTGCCAGTGAGCTTGGTGCAGCCGAGGGCATTTACGGCGGCTGGGGTAATTTCGGTTCAGCTGCAGCCGCCATGCTCTTGCCGACGCTTGCTGTCGGCTTTGCCGCTTACTTTGGTGGAGACAATAGTTGGCGCTATGCCTGTGCCACCTCTGGCGTCGTGATGATGCTTTATAGTGTGCTGTTCTATAAGTTTGTTCGCAATACACCCAAAGGCGCGACTTACTTTAAACCTAAAAAGTCTGGCGCGATGACTGTCACTTCAAAAAGCGACTTTTGGCTCATGATGGTCTTTAAGTTGCCAATGTATTTGGCATTGGCACTATTAGCATGGAAGCTGTCTCCTGCGGGCGTAAGCTTGTTAACGCAGTCTGCGGTCAATATGGTCTATCTTGGTCTTGGTGTTTTATACATTTATGAATTTATTACCAGCTACCGCTTTAACCAAGACGTCTTTATTAATGAGGTGCCAGAAGCTCACCGATATGACTTTAAGCAGGTCGGTATTTTGAATATCTTGTATTTTGCGACCTTTGGTTCAGAGCTTGCCGTCGTATCCATGCTGCCGTTGTTCTTCCTTGAGACTTTTGAGGTGTCTGTGGTGATGGCTGGGCTACTGGCCTCGTCGTATGCTTTTATGAATCTCATGTCGCGTCCGGGCGGCGGCTGGCTCAGTGATAAGTTCGGTCGCAAGATTACCTTACTGATTCTCACGGCAGGATTAGCATTAGGCTACTTCTTAATGGGTATCGTAGATTCCACTTGGCCAATAGCCCTTGCGCTATTAATTACTATGTTCTGCTCATTCTTTGTACAAGCAGGCGAGGGTGCAGTATTCGCAGTGATTCCTCTTATCAAGCGCAGTATGACAGGTCAATTCGCTGGCATGACCGGCGCTTATGGTAATGTCGGCTCAGTAGTTTACTTAACGATTTTAAGTCTCGTGTCGTATAAAGTGTTCTTTATGGTGATAGCAGTGACAGCCGTTGTTGGTTTCATTGCCCTATTCTTCCTAAAAGAGCCTAAAGGCGTCATCTTAGAAGAGATGCCAGATGGTAGCTTTGCCGAAATCAAGGTCAGTTAATTGAGCTTTGGAGCATTACATAAGGACTTATTTTGAACGCAACTGTTAGTCAAAAACTTAGCCAAGAGCCTAACTTAACGTCTGATTTGGAGTCTAGGCGAGTCTCAAAAGTCCTAGACGAACTCCCAAACCACCACAGTGCTAGTGATGCACTGTGGTGGTTTGACTTATATTCTGTAGCAGGACGCAAGTCAGAAAATCAAGATAGTGTTCTGATTACCACCTGCCTACCAGAGCTTCATAGCAGCGGCAATAATAATACGCTACGCAGGCTAACACCTAGTCAGCATCCGATACTTGTCTTATTGGCTGATGGGGTAAGTGCGTGTCAGTTCCCCAAGCAAGCCAGTCGATTGGCAATCAATACCATCGCGCATAAGATAACGCAAGAATTAGCACAACTGGCCGAGTCGCAAAGTCAGACGTCGCCTGCAGACTCAGACTCAACATCATATCAACTGCAAAACGCCACTAATGGCTTAGCTTCAAAGCAAGCGCAAACAGTGAATAGGAAAGCTGTCAATAAAGGTCATGACTATACTGACTCTATGAGCTTTGATGATGAGCAAGTGGCGAGCTTGATACAATTGGCGGTAAACAAAGCCAACGATTCGCTTTACTTCTCGCAAGCCTATCAGCGCGTGCCACCCTTGTTATCTACCTTGTCTGGTGTGCTGTGTATTGGTGATCGCATTCACCTGTTTCATACTGGGGACTCGCGAATTTATCGCGTGACTGCAAATAGCTTAACGATACTAACGACGGATTACCGAATCCACCATGGTCAGGATAAAGGGGCCTTATCCGCAGCGCTTGGCGCTGATACCGATATCGATCTGCAGCAGACGGTGTTTACTTTACACCAAAATGAGTGCTTAGCGCTTATGACCGATGGGGTTTATGAGAGTATTGATCCTATCGAGATGCAGTTTGATTTATGCACGTATAGCACTGAGCTATTTGCCACGCCCAGTCGCCTAAACGCTGAGCTATTAAGTTGTCAGATTAGCAAAAAGCTGTGCAATCAAGCTTTTGAAGCTGGCAGTAACGACAATCTTAGTGTGGTGTTGCTGGGAATGACCGCCCAATCACGACTGGCAGATTCAACCAATGAAGTAGGTTTAGAAGGTTGCGTTGTGGTTAATACTAGCGAAAATCCAGCCAGTAACCTGACACAATATCGGCTGCCGACAGGGCTGCAAATAGGCGATAGTATAGATGGTTTTACTGTCGTTGATGTTATTGCTTGTACCGCTCGAAGCGAGGTATATCTTGTTCACGATGATGCGAAGCATGAGTTTGTACTAAAGGCTCCTAGCATGCATACGGTGGACGATGGTCACTATCTACGTGAGTTTTTAAAAGAGCGCAAAATTGGCCTTAGTCTGTCTAAATATCAGCGTGCCGGCCAAACAGCGTATAACCAAAATGATCCCAATCGCTTATCCGCTAACTCAGGCACTGC
Organism: Psychrobacter pygoscelis; assembly: GCF_004335015.1. Lineage (GTDB taxonomy): Bacteria > Pseudomonadota > Gammaproteobacteria > Pseudomonadales > Moraxellaceae > Psychrobacter > Psychrobacter pygoscelis. Next base: position 624,230 of record NZ_RQRU01000001.1, on the reverse strand, counting down.
CTCGCTGTTCAATATGGAGCAAGATACTGGTCAATATAGTGCACCAGCCGCTCCAAGCTCGGGACTACTGCGCTACTATCCTGTGCCAGCAAGTTCACCTTATCTATATCACCTTACCGAATATATCGACGGCGAGAGTCTGCGTACCTTTATAGAGCGGCATGCGCCTTGTGATGTCTGGCAAACGCACGATCTACTCACTAAGATTGGCATGGCGGTGCGCGTGATGCACCGCAATTATCTCTTACATCAAGACATCAAGCCGGAAAATGTCCTACTGACCAAGTCTGGTGCGGTAAAACTGATTGATTTTGGTTCAGCCAGCTCGTCCATTTTGAAAGACAGTACTCGGCCGCCCAATGGCGACCTGCATTATGCTGCACCAGAATACTACACCGATGCACCAAAAGGAGTGCATTCTGACCTATTTTCAATAGCAGTGATCGGCTTTGAGCTTCTGACGGGGAAGCTACCTTTTAGCTCACAAGCGTTGATGAATCCCTCTCAATCCTTGATCGTACCTGCCCAATTACTGCGTCAGCATCGAGTACCAGCTTCCAGTCAGCAGGCGTTGATGCGCGCTTTGCATTCCAATACCAATGCTCGATATCAAGCAATCGGCGAATTTTTACAAGACTTTAATCCGGATAATTCAGCGACACTAAGTGATCCGGAGCCGTTGATTAAGCGGAACCCACTCCTGGTCTGGCACGGCATTTGCTTCATTCAAGGCATTATTATCATTATTTTATTGATAAGACTTTTGTCCTTTTCTTAATGCTGCTATGAGCGGCTAAGGTTCACCATGTCGCAAGCCGCCGCTACGTCCATGTCATCACCCTCTACTGTTGCACCCACTGATTCATCAATCGATGACGCTAAAAATCATGCCGCATCGACTGTTAATGCGACTGCCACGAACTCTTTATCCGATAGCTCTGAATTTCAATTGCCCAACACTGTGGTAGCCGATGCTGGCGTAGTAATCATCGGTGCAGGCATGGCAGGCAGCCGTCTGGCGATAGAGCTGGCACGCGCTTGGCAATCTGTAGATAGCAATGACGCTCTTTCAATAACGTTGATTAGTAAGGAGCCACAAGTTGGCTATAACCGAATTATGCTGTCTCCTGTATTGGCTGGAGAGAAGGAGTTTGACGCGACTTATTTGTATGATAAGTCTGACTACAAAGCGCTAGGCATCCATGTTATTGCAGGCGTGGCCGTGGCATCGATTGACACCCAGCATCAGCGGCTAACATTGGATGATGGTCAGGTGCTCAGTTATGCCAAGCTAGTACTGGCAACTGGCTCTACAGCTAAAGTCATTCCCTTTCCCAATCACGATGCCAAAGCCGTTCATGTTTTTCGTGACTTGGCAGACGTAACAGCCTTGACTGAATATGCAAAGCAGGGCAAGACAGGGCTGGTAATTGGTGGTGGTGTTCTAGGATTAGAGGCGGCCTGCGCCCTCGCCAAGCAAGGCGGAAAAATGACCGTAATTCATGTTGATGACTACGTTCTCAATCAACAGCTGGATCTGCCTGCTGCTGAGCTACTTCAAGCCGAATTAGCCAGACGTGACGTTGGTTTGGAGGTCTCAGCCATGTCTAAGAGTATAGAGGTCAATGATGCAGGTGACGTGACTGGGCTGATGATGAACGATGGTCGCCGAATTCCCGCAGACTTCATCGTGATGGCTGTCGGGGTGGTGCCCAATACGGTGGTGGCAAAAGATAGCGGTATTGAGGTTAATCGCGGCATCGTTGTCGATGACTGTATGCATACCAGCGCCCCTAACGTCTATGCCATAGGGGAGTGTGTTGAGCTTAATGAAGAGCTGTTTGGTATGGTTGCGCCAGTCAATCAGCAGGTTGATACTCTAGTCACCGTTTTAAGCTCCAGCAAAGAAAGCTGGCAGCCTTATGTCAGCAAGCCGCTATCGCTAAAGCTCAAAGTCTCAGGCGTCTCTGCATTTTCAGCTGGTCAGATAGCCTTTGATGAGGCGGAGCGCGATGAGGTGGAGACCATTGTCTACCGGCAACTTGATAGCGATCATTACCAATGCCTTTATATTAAAGATAATAGGCTTGTTGGCGCGGTGTTATACGGCGAGGTAACAGAAGGCGGCTTTTACAGTCAATTAATTACCGAGCAAACAGATATTACGACTGTTAAAGATGATCTTATTTACGGGGAAGCGTATTGCGATTTGCAGGCGTTGCAAGAGGATGATGTGGCTTTAGTCATGCCCAAACAAGCAGAGAGCGATTCAGTAGCAAAGAACAATAATACCTTGGCAGTGACAGACTCAGCAGATGAGGCGAGCTCTGAGCAACTAAAGGAGGTAGTATAACTATGAACTGTGTTATTGAACAAGAAACACCCGAGATCAAAGCTCAAAGTATCGCTACGGTAACCCTTTCTGATACTTTAGCGCTATCTGATAAAGAAGGTATGGCCCAAAAAACAAACGTCAAAACCATTCGTACCACCTGCCCTTATTGTGGTGTCGGCTGCGGCGTATTAGCTACTGTCGATCAAAATTCTGGTGGCGTGAGTGTGAAAGGTGACCCCGATCATCCGGCCAACTTTGGCAAGCTGTGCTCTAAGGGTAGCGCCCTAGCAGAGACATTAGGCGTTGAGCGCCGAATTACTCAACCTTATTACAATCAAAGCTACTATTATAAAAAAATACGTGGGCACACCCCGATTGATTCTAATTTACCAGCCACGCAATCCCAAATTAACCCTGTTAAATCGGCGACTACACCTGCGGATTGGGACGTGGTCCTCGATGACATTGCCACGCGCTTAAACGATACGATTATGGAGCATGGCCGTAATAGTGTGATGTTCTATGTGTCAGGTCAGCTGCTGACCGAAGACTATTATGTCGCCAATAAATTCATCAAAGGCTTCATCGGCAATAATAATATCGACTCAAACTCACGGCTATGTATGTCATCAGCGGTGGCAGGGCATAAGCGTGCTTTCGGTGCAGACCTAGTACCCGGCAATTACGAAGATTTAGAAGCTTGTGAGCTGTTGGTATTGGTTGGCTCCAATATGGCGTGGTGTCATCCTATATTGTTTGGGCGTTTTTTAAAGGCCAAGCAGACCAATCCAGATATTAAGCTGGTGGTGATCGACCCTAGGCGTACGGGCTCTTGCGAATTCGCCGACCTTCATTTGCCCATCGCGGCAGGTACCGATACTCATCTCTACAATGGTTTGCTGAATTATCTAGAGCAGCGAGGTTGCCGTGATACTGACTACGCCAAGCATTGTCAAGGTTTAGAGGCGGCGCTAACTGCTGCCAAGGATTGGTCAATCGAGGCAGTTGCTAAAGCTTGCCAAGTAGACGCGGAGATAATTCGTCAGTTTTACGAATTGGTAGCAGCGAACCCTAAGACCGTCACTGCCTTTAGTATGGGGGTTAACCAATCAAGCAGTGGTACTGATAAAGTCAACGCCATTACCAATACCCACCTGCTAACCGGACGAGTTGGAAAAGTAGGGGCCAGCCCGTTCTCCTTAACGGGTCAGCCCAATGCCATGGGAGGCAGAGAGGTCGGCGCTCTTGCCAATTTGCTCGCAGCTCATCTGGACTTAGATAATACGGAGCATCGGCAGGCAGTAGCTGACTTTTGGCAAGCACCGCAAGTGATTAACGCTGAACATGGGGTCAAAGCCTGTGATGCCGCTGATGCCATCTTGGATGGCCGGATCAAAGCCATCTGGATCATGGCAACCAACCCAGTAGTTAGCCTACCTGAAGCGGATAAGTTTCGCCGCGCACTAAGCGAGTGCGATTTAGTGATCGTCTCAGACTGCTCCAAAGACAGCGATACTGTGGACTGTGCTGATATAGTGCTCCCTGCCCAAGGTTGGGGCGAGAAGTCCGGAACAGTGACCAACTCAGAGCGGCGTATTTCAAGACAGCGAGCACTATTAGCACCTGCAGGCGAGGCCAAACCTGACTGGTGGATTCTCTCGCAAGTGGCTCAACGAATGGGGTTAGATGGCTTCGATTATAGTCACCCTAGTGAGATCTTTAATGAGCATGTGGCGCTAACAGCTTGGCAGAATCATAAGGAGTCAACTGACCAAGCAATTGGTAGTGAGCAAGGTATCCCACGCTATTTAAACCTAGCTAAAGATCTGGCTGATTTTACCGGCAATCGCACTGTAGATCGTGAGGAAAAGCTACTGTTAAACGCAGTCGACTACGATGCCCTGCCGCCATTTCAATGGGGTGGGTCACGCATTAATATAATTGATGAATCGTGTACGACCACGAAAGCACAGTTTATTTCAATAACCCCGCCCGACAATGCCAGTACGCCCAATTTTCATCAAGCTAAAACAAAAAACAGCTCTTTAAAGAGTCGCGAGAAGGTTGAAAGCTCGTCTACACAAGCGCAAAGTACTAAGGCTATTGTCAATCTGCGTCTTATTACGGGTAGGCTGCGGGATCAGTGGCATACCATGACACGGACGGGATTGGCGCCGCAGCTGAATCAACAACAGTCTATGCCGACGCTGACCTTGCATCCTACAGACGCGAAGCAATTGGGCGTCAGTGATCAAGACTTCGTGCAGATTGACCCTAGATATGACACTATAGAAGGTGAAGAGTTACTGCAAACTAACACTAGTGCCAGTCACATTATGGCGCAAGTGGACGTCAGTGACACCATGCGAGTTGGTGATGCGTTTATGCCAATGCACTGGAGTGACGCGTTTGCCAGTCTGGCCCGTGTTGGTTCTGTTATTCCTACCGTTGTCGATCCTCATTCTAGCCAACCTGAACTTAAGAACTCTGCCATTCGTGTTACGCCAGCTCGCATGCAGTCAGTAGGTAAAATTCTGGTGCATCCAGACTGGCAAGACGCCATGGTGGTGCATTTACGCACTTTATTAGTCAAGCTCAGTGACGAGAATGATACTCACAGCGGTTCGGATCAAGTTAGCCTGCCTGGGTTAACGTGGAGTCTAATTCGACAAAAGGACAGCGTCTTATTTAATATCGCCAGTCCATTAGCTGAGGTTAGTAGCGCTTGGCTTGAGCCTGAATTTTGGCAGCAGTGGTTGGAAGCCTTATCCTCAGAGCGCTCAGGCAGTATAAAGCATACTAAAATTAATTCTAAAACTGCTAATGCGGCTGCCATTATTAAATCGGAAGAAATAGACGCTCCGCCGTTATCTACAGCCTTTATGGTCAATGAGTCGCAAGGTCAGCTGCGCTTTATCGCTACGCAAGACTGTGGGCCAATAGAAACCGCGCCAATTGAGTCACCTCAAACGCTCCAAAACACCGTAGATATGGAAGCTAATAATAGTACTAGCAGTACCGATAATAAGACCCTAATGCTAGCCATCTTCATAGCGCCAACCCATCAGCAGCTGCCAAGCCCGTATTGGCTAGACAGCTGCTTTACTGACATGAGCCAAGTGCCATCAGTTAAGTGGCTATTGGCGGGACGACCTGTCAGTGGTTATATCGATCCGGGGCCACTGGTTTGCTCTTGTATGTCGGTCGGGGAGAATATTATTATCAAGGCCATTACCGAGCATAACTGCCATAGCGCAGAGGCGATAGGCAAGCAGTGCCAAGCAGGGACCAATTGCGGTTCGTGCGTCGGTCAAATTAACGAGTTAATTGCGGAATATGCTTAGTCAAAAAGGGGGATGATGAGTAGGTGGCATGTTGTTTGCACCTTGTAGTACATTAGCAAGCTGTTAAGTGTGCCTCGTAAGATGACTCTTCATCTTTGGCCGTACTTAGCAAGATTGCCCTACAAGCTCGGAGCTAACAGCCATGACCACACTATCAAATATTCTTCCTGACTCTACGACTTCAACTCGAACGGATACGCTGCATACTGGCGCTGTCGGTACTGTGCATTTGGTCGGTGCTGGATCAGGCGACCCAGAATTGCTGACTCTAAAGGCGCTTCGTGTCATGCAGCGAGCCGAGGTGGTGCTCTATGACAGTCTGGTGTCAGAAGATATCTTAGATATGTGTGCGATGAGCGCTGAAAAAATATTTGTCGGTAAGCGCCGAAACAATCATGCCGTACCACAAGAAGGCATCAATGAGCTATTGGTTAAACATGCTCTAGCCGGTAAATGCGTGGTGCGCTTAAAAGGTGGTGACCCCTTTATCTTTGGACGTGGTGGTGAGGAGCTACAAGAAGTGGTGCGTCATGGCATTCGCTTTGAGTCTATCCCCGGTATTACCGCCGCTAGTGCAGCTGCAAGTCGTACAGGTATTCCACTGACACATCGTGATCATGCACAGTCAGTCAAGTTTGTCACCGCTTGTAAAAAGGCAGGTGTACCAAACAATGACTACAGTGAGCTACTCGATCCAACACAGACGGTTGTCTTTTATATGGGACTGCACCGCTTAGAGGCGATGACTAAGGGCTTAATAGCGGCGGGACGTGATGCTGAAACTCCATTTGCCATTATCAGTCATGCCAGTCTACCCACGCAGCAAATTCTTATTGGTACGCTAAAAGATATCGCTGCCAAACAATCCAAGGCTCAGTTGCCCACTCCCGCCCTACTTATAATGGGCGATGTCGTCGCTTTGCATAGTGAGTTAGCGCCTTTTAACTTAGCTGAGACGGATAATGCCAGCCCTGTTTTGAACCTAGACCAAGTTTTGCAGCAGCGTGGTAATGATATTCACACCGCTGTATCATCTTTAAATTCAGCAACGCTTGCCTAACAAGCATAATATAGTCAGACTTTGTTGTCATATCAGGTCTTAGATATAAGCTCTTAAGCCACGAGTTAGAGTATTAATGCTATCTTATCTGCATTCAAAACCTCAAACCCCCTCTCGATGATAGCTGAGCGCCTCTTGCGCTAGTACTCAGCTATCGTACGGCTACCTCTAGCAACCTATAATCCGCCCTAAAGCTAACGTAAAACCATCAGCATAAATTAATGCGTTCTCAAGCGTATCCGTATTTTCATCTAATAATATATAGTCAATCCATTTTAGATTTGATACAAAGTCGCTGGAATAAATGTACGCCCGTCTCAGTCATCTCACGACTATAGCCAATAAATTTATATCAGCCACTCTTTTATGTAGTAGTTTTAAATAGGATTAACTATGGTGAATGCAATCTAAAAATAGCACAGTGATACTGGGGCAGGTTATTTATAGGTTCTATCGAGTATGCTTGCAGTAGGCTAAAAAAAGGAATGTCTGTGTTATGTTTAAAGTTATTCTTACTTCTTTTGCTGTCCTTCTGACTGTATAAGTATATAAGATTGTAAAGAAATTTATTTTGTAATTAAAAATATATAATAAGGTTAATATCTCATTTAATTTATTTGATTAAGCATACTGGAATATTATTTTAAAATTTGGGATGCAAAATTTACCAACGATAACATAATACAACCCATAGATACATTTTAATGATGTATTAAAATTAAGAATACAATTACTATAATGTATAAAGAAAATTTGTACGTTAGAAACCATAGAAATAATAATTAATATTAAATATTTGATTTAAGGGATTGAATAAGTTTGTTTTAATCCAAAGTCTAATTATACAGCTCTTCGTTTCACTCTATGCTTTGAATATTTCTAGATACCAGAGATCATGATTTTTCACGACATTATATATAAAATATTACAACTCTAATACCGCTTACTCTTTTTTATTTAGACACAACTATAATGAGCCAATAAAGAAGTTGCCAGTCTTAAAATCTCAGACGCTTGTTTTTCGGTATAGATTTTATTTGCTATTTATCTACATTCATATCACGACAAATATTCATATCACGACAAATCTAATGCGTAGCTACTATATTTTTTATTGACTATATCATTGACCAATGACTATACAGCTAATATAGACTCTTAGATTAATAATTATATTTTTTACCATGGGTTTTAAGGTTAAATAGATTGTTGATTTACTTAAATTTATAATGTTATTTAATGAGGTTTGGCATGACTGCTTTTATCTCGAACAACGATCTTCATTACTCCATGCCTACGAGTATCTTAATATTTGTTCCTTATCTTATTGATTTTATAAATAATAATAACCTGTTCTACGAAGCTATAGAGTATTATTACGATGGTGCAAATAATAGTAATCAAAATAGGATCTACAAAGTTGCCGCTTGGAATTTAGCGTCGTTTAGCGTGCCTTATGTATTAAAGCGTCTGCAAAAAAAGACTGAGCAGCAAGTGGGTATTAGCTTTCATATTATGACTCGGGCTGAGCCTACCGATATGGTGCTAGAGACGATAGCTGCGTTATTGATGATAAAAAGTGCTAGTGATGAGATCATTGTCGTCGATAATAATCATAATGACAAAGCACTTTATGAGCCACTACAAGCGTATTGTGAGGGACTTGATAAGTCGCTCCGAGTGCGTTTTATTCATCAGGATCGTATTCCAGGGTTTAAGGCTGGGGCTTTAAATCTTGCGCTAAAAATGACCGACACTACTTGTGAGTATATCGTGGTCGTTGATAGCGACTATCAAGCGCTACCTACAGCGCGGCGACGGATCATTGAGGCGATAAAGCAGAATCCTAATCATGCCTTATTGCAGTTTCCGCAGTATTATCGAGATACTGATAAGCCAGACATTCATAGCGAGTTAAACCACTATTTTACTTATCATATTAGTCGCGGGTTGAATCGTTACTATGCGTTATCAACGGGTACGTTTGCGGTCATTAAAAAGGATATGTTAGAGCAACTTGGAGGATGGTCAGGGGCCTCGATCACTGAAGATGCGCAAATGGGTATTCTGATGCATCGGCAAGGGGCGCGTAGCCAATTCATCCCTGAAGTAATTGCAACAGGGTTGTTGCCTCAGACCATGAGTGACCTTATCTGTCAGCGTCAGCGCTGGATCTACGGCAATATGCAAGTACTGGCTCTTTATCTGCGCCGCTCCTCTCATTCTCGTACGCATTTCTTCTCTCAATCTCAGTTAAAGACGTCAATCGTTGCTCAATATGATTGCAATCAGGGGGTCTCAGATGTGCAGGCTCCTTTAGCTCTAAGCTTCGCTACTAAAGTGGCGCATATTAGGGCGCATTTATCACAGTTGACCGCTTGGGTGAACTTCACTGGTCCATTTATAGGATTACATTCGGCCGCATTAATTACTCTGGCCATCGCCAAACTAAGCAACCAGCCCAAAGCTATTCCCCATGTATTGACAGTACTGACCGTCTGCTATCTTGCTTATGCTCTTTATTTAACTCGGCGATTGGTAGCGTATTTAAGAGATACTCGGCCATTAGTTGCTGAGCCATTGAGTCAGCAACCCGAACGTAACACTGGCGCTCAGTCAGCTGCGCCTCCTGCAACAAATAGAAGTATTCGTACAAGCCTAATAAAAACGCTAGCGAGTACAGCAGCAAAACTTGCGCCGAAACGGTTAGTAAACATTATTAATAAGTGCTTTAGTAGAAAGCAAGATGGTGATGGTGAAGTAGAAAGCAATAGAAAAAGCTCACCACCGGGCAGGTCAGCACATACTACTATTCGCTCCAAGTCCGCTATTAAGCCTTTAGATGCTAGGTTACGAATGTGGCTTGTGCATTTAAATTTTTGGGAGCATGGTGCATTGTCTTGGCTACCTGTACTTTGGGGACAGCAAAAACCCTTTATTTGTACACCGAAGCACGGGACATCACAATCACGGTTAAAGTCTATTATGACTAATATTTGGGTAACGCCTAAGCTATTAATTGTGCTGAATGTCTTGACGGCAATTTTAGTGAGACGGCACTCTTTAGCGTTACTGGTGTGCGCGCTTAGCTTATTGATGATTAAGCTGATGGCGGGTTGGGTTATCATCGCAAATTTTGTAGGGTCAAGCGCTAAGGTAGCAGTTAGCGACTCGGAGGTGATGCACCAACAGTCTACCAGCCAAGCTAATTCTGCTTTTTGTGCTCAAGCGATACCTGATAACGCTAACCCTCAGTATAACTCTAAAGGCTCTCGATTAGGCTCTGATCCAAAGGTTGCCTAAATACACTGCTTCAAACAAACAACAAGCGGCATTGAGCGACATTGATGCTGTTGGTTTTTATCCACTACTGGTGTTTTGTCTAGATGGCGTTTGTCTATACAGGCCTTCTAAACACTATCCGAGTGAAGCTAGAGGAGGTTGTGAAACCTCTGGCGTGATCTCTTAGGAGCTGCGCCGCAAGCTAGAATAATTCGGAACTAGGTCTAAGTCAGTATATGACGCTGCATAAACGCCTTCTACGAATCCCGCTAATCATAAGACCACAGAAACAGACAGAGAGTTATGAAGAAGAATCAAAATACCCAGTCCTCTATGCTTGATAGACCACTTCGCATTGCTATTATTGCACATTCGCTTTATCCCATCGCTGAGCCTTATGCTGGCGGTTTAGAGATGATCACTCAGCTGTTATGCGATGCGCTCACTGAGCGTGGTCATGAGGTGACATTATTCGCACACGAAGCCAGCCAAACCAACGCTCGCCTGCGCCCTTTGATGTCGCGAGAAAGCTTTGAGGCACAAATCTACCCAAACGAACACGTCTCCTTGGGCATGAGCCGTGATGAGCTATTTCAATATCATATCTATCAAGATGTCATGCGTGAGATTATCGAGGGGACTGGTATCGATAGCGGCGCTAAAGGGCAGGGGCAGCGCTTTGATATTGTTCATAACCATAGCTTACATCATGTCCCGATGCTGAGTGGTCAAGCGTTAGGTAAGCGGATGATAACGACCTTTCACACGCCTATCTTTGCCCATCTGCGAATTGCCTTGTTGACGCTACAATATGGGACTAACACGCAGTTTACGAGTATTAGCCGCTTTCAGCAGCGGTTATACCAAGAGTTTGTATCTTCTATCGTCGTGAATAATGGCGTAGATGTGGCTTCCTTTAGTGCCAATACTATGCCTATAGAGGACGAGTGTTATTTTTGGTTTGGTCGTATTTGCCCAGAGAAGGGGACGCACCTTGCGATGCAGTATTGTTTGGCCGCGAATAAGCGGCTGATCATTGCAGGGCCAAGAAGTAATCAAGAGTATTTTGATGCGGAAGTGGCGCCCTTACTAGCAGAAGATGCCACCGAGGCAGGTGGTCGCGGCCTACTGACGTATGTGGGACATTTAAGTAAGGTGCAAATCAATGAGCAGCTGACCAGATCGACCGCTATGTTGTTTACCAGTACCTGGGATGAGCCTTATGGTTTGACACTGGCCGAGAGCCTTGCTTGCGGAACGCCGGTGATCGCCTTTGATGTTGGAGCAGGGCGCGAGATACTCTCAGACGACGTCGGTATTATCGTCCCCAAGCTTGCTAGGGATGAGTTTATCGCTGCATTTGAGCAAGTTGGCCATCTATCAAGAGCGGCATGTCGCAGGCGCGCTGAGAGATTCTGCTCAGTAGAGGCTATGGTATCTGGATACCTTAGCTTGTATCAGCGTACTCTTAGTCAGGATGGTTCAGATTATCATGAGCTAGGAGCATCAACAGCCTTGGCAACAATGCCACTAGTTAGGGCTGAGAATAGCAGTCAAATGCAGGCTGTTTAGGCATCATTTATGCGAATCGGCTATTATGCACATCATCATGGTTCAGGACATTGTCGGCAAGCTGATAAGTTCGCTGCTTGGCTAGTGGCTCTAGACGGCAATGATAACAATGACAATAATGATGATGTTTTGACCGTCTTTACCAGTACGACGAAGGAGGATTATTCCTTTTCGCACCTCGCTGGCGATCAAGTGGTCCGGCTACCGCCAGAAGATGAGCGTTCTGATGAGGTATTACCGGGAAGGGTAGGCGAGTATTGGCAGCCAAGCAGTATGCATTACTCTCCTGTGGGTAATGTTGATATCCAGTCGCGAAGTCTGACGTTACTGGAGCAAATTGCAACGCGGCAGATTAAGTTAATGATTATTGATCTTTCTGTCGAAGTGGCACTGCTATGCCGTGCTGCCAGTATTCCCTATCTATACGTGCGCTTGCCAGGTGAGCGAGACGATATGCCACACCGTAATGCCTTTCAAGGTGCGCTTGGCTTGCTCGCTGCTTATCCAGAATGTCTAGAAGCACCTAGCACTCCCACTTGGATTAAGCAAAAGACCCTTTATCTTGGCTTTGTGGCGGACCCATTAGTGTCAAAGTCTAAGAGGACGAAAGAAGACCTTATTAAGCAAATTAGCCTGCATTTTCTGTCGTCATCTAGACATAAGTTAGCGCTTAATAATAGCGATCTGGTCGATAGTAGTGATGATAGAATCAGTCATGCTGCCGATTTCAGTAACGATAGCGAGGTTAATTCAACTTTAATCAAGAAGCTGAAGCACCGCGCTCCAATTGTCACGGTAATAAAGGGCTTTGGCGGTCATGCTCAGATTGATGCTCAGTTAGCTTTGTTAAGACAAATTATGCCCGGTGCCTTTATTATCTCCCTTGGTCCTATAGCGTCAGCGGTAAAAGGGTTTGTCGATATTGCTGTTCAAGTAGATGAGGTTATGCCTTACTTACAGCTCAGTGACTTGCTGGTGATGTCTTGTGGGTTAAACGCTATTAGCGAAGCGTGTCAAGTTACCACGCCATTAGTGGTTATTCCAGACACGCGCCCGCACCGTGAGCAAGAGATGATGGCAGAGGGGTTAATTGCTTGTGGCCGAGCAATAAGCTTTGAGGACTTATTAACTCATTTTAATAGTGACCGCTGTAGTACTGCACCAGCAACGACGATAGCGTCTGCTGACAAGACAGTGCTAACCACTAATACTGCTACTAATCCAACTACCAATACAGATACGTTGGCTTTGAAGAGACTAGCGATACCTAGTGCTAAGCTACAAGCTCAGCTTAACCAGAGCATCAGTGATGAATTTATCAGCAGTTTAGCCAAAGCAGACAATGTTAGAATTTGGTTTTATGCTTGGCTATTGCCTAGGCTTAGGCTCAGCCCAGAACGACCAGTTACTCAATAAGTCATATGCCAATGGCCATCATTCATACTTGCTTTAAGCCAGCTTTTTCAACTTCAAGCTACTTATACTTTCAAGCATCTTTTCATTAAAGCATCTTTAAGTTAACTGGAAACGATTAGGTTATGCCTACCTCCGTAAATGCGTCACCTTCTATATTAGCGCCTTCGTCTGTAGCTGCAGTTAGTGTTATTACCACGTGCTATGGGCGGAATCGGCACTTGTACAATTTGCTGGCAAGCCTTGCAGCAGGTAGCGTCCGACCCGCTGAGGTTATTATCGTAAACGATGATGCACAGCAGTCACGCTTGGATAGTTTTGGGCTAAATATTATTCAGGTGCCGACGACGATTGGTTACCAATCCGAGCAAGGAGCCAAAGATGCAGCAGACAGTTTAGCGCCAAAGATAGGGTTTGATATCGGCCGCAATCGCAATGTTGGGGCTAATAGCGCCAGCTTTGAGTCGCTGATATTTTTAGACGTTGACTGTATTGTCGCGTATGACTCTATAGAAGGGCTGCTGACCAAGCTGAATGACTATCCGCATGCCTTACTAATGGCGCAACCGCGCTATTTGACTCGGCCGCTAACTGAGGAGGAAGGCAGGCAACTGGCTGATGCGCAAGCGATGTCACCTAAGCTTGATGATTTGTCAGTATTAAACCCTTATCGTTACAACCTATCTGAGCAAGACCCTGTCATGAAGCGAACGCAAGATTATGGGGCATTTTGGAGTCTAAGCTTTGCTATCACCAAGACCCTATTTAAAAAGCTCGGTGGCTTTGATACCCATTATATCGGCTATGGGGCAGAAGATACAGACTTTGCTTTTATGGCCCGCGCGCTCAATGTCGACTTCTATCTGAGCGCTGATGTGGTCTATCATCAGCAGCACAGCGTCTATCGTCCGCCGCTCAACCACTTGTCCAGTATCGTGATTAATGCCAATCGCTTTTATGATAAATGGCAGCACTGGCCTATGAGTGGCTGGTTGGCACAGTTTGCTGATATGGGGCTGATCGACTGGGAGGCTACACAAGATACCCCGATCATTATTACCCGCTTGCCTTCAGCTAAAGAGGTGGCAGAGGCTTATTATCCTAATGCGCCTTTTGGGTAGCTTTGTCCCTCCCTAACGTTATCTAGCAGTAATGCCACACAGTACAGTACGTTATAGCAAAAAAGCCCGATTACTTTAGTGAGTAATGGGACTTTTGCCGTTTTAAAGTGACTTAAAATCTCTAAATTTTACTTCGGCTAATTTGGTAGTCATTTATTAGCTTCTATTGAACATCAAATAGACACTAATACTGACGAATAACCGTAACCCCGTCTGGCGGGCGAGCCAGCTCCTCACGCTCGAATATCCAGTTGTGCCCATGCCAAAAATAATCGGTCTTATGATCATGATTAAAGCCGACCATGATGATCTCTAAGTTATGTTGGTAGTGCGCTGCAAGATAATGACGAATACCCATCATCACTCGGTAAATAAAGAAGCCAGAGGAGGGGGCAGAAGAATGAATATCTTCAAAATGGGGATAATCGGCAACGACTTGATGCGCCTCGCGAATAGCCCGACTGTAAGCGCTATCATTTAACATTGCTTTTAAAGGCGCTGTAATAGTCAACTGGACACTGTCATCGATAGGGTCGTCATCGGGACTAGGATCGTCTTGTAAGTCGGGGAACTGATAGTCGGTATTGCTAAATAAAAACCCTATGGAAGCATTATCTACCATCGTTTCAATAGCTGGGAGGTTATTGTGCCGTGGCGGCATGCCAAAATGCAGTTTGCTATCGCCAATCTGACGAAAAAACAGGAGCTTAGGTAAGGCGCATGCCGTAGGACTGGTTGCAAAATAATTGGCATGAATAAAGTGATTAAACAATACTATCAAGTCTGTCGGGCGTAGTAATTCATCCAAAGTGGCGGTGGTAATAGAGGGGTTATTAGCGATCAGTACAACCCGCCCACATTGACGTAGCGCCATCTGAGTCACTGTGGGCATAGTGGTCATTGCTGCCTTACCATTGGCCATATTAGTTATGCTATCGGTACTGTTTATAGTGCCAGCTCCATTGTCATTGTTGTCGTTATTGTCATTGGCCATAGGGCACTGTACCCCAGTAAGAGACGTTGCCGTGCTAAGACTTTTGGAGTGGTCAGCATTTGCAGTGTTTTTTCCCAGATTGCTAGTAAGATGAGGCATGGCATTAAGTTCTAATTGAGTCCTAAGTCATAGGAATAACTACTTTGTCAAATGTGATGCGTTAAGTAAGGCAAGGCAATAAGCTGGTATAAATAAAAGCAGCTAATGTAAATTACGTAGTCGCTCGAAAATAAAAAAGATATAAATAAGGTTAAGCGCGATATTGCTGTAAGTCTTTCTGGCTTGCTGTACTTGCACTTGCCAAAGACTACAAAGTATTCATCCCAGTATCGCGGCGTTATTTTGTATTGAATGCACTATAGTATAACGCGGCTAGCTGACTGGCTGTGTTGGGTTGTATTAACGGCTACATAATAGAAGCTTTAAGTTTGTTAAGTATTATTCATCTTAAAATGAAAAAGATGATTTTTATTCATTATAAATTTAAGCTATTATTGCTTCATCAAAATTATTCATGATAAATAATTTAAATTGAATATAACTAATGGAGTTAATGATGACTACAGCAAATCAAACTTCCCAGATTCCTAGCCATATCCTAGGCTACCCTAGAATCGGTGATAAGCGCCAAACTAAGTTTGCCTTAGAGCGTTACTGGAAAGGCAAGCAAGATAAAGCCACTGCTCAAGCAGCTATTCAAGCGGTGTTTGACACCAATATCCAAGACCAGATTGATGCTAATCTAGATATTATCACCACTGGTGATTTCGCCCATTATGACTTAGTTCTTAGCCAAGCAGTCGCCTTTGGTGTTTGCCCACCGCGTTTTAAAGGTGCTGAGACACTTGAGATTTTCGATCGTCAGTTTTACTTTGCCCGTGGTCGCGACCATACAGGTCAGTTTGAAGATACCGCCGCTTGGCAAATGACCAAATGGTTCGATACCAACTATCACTATCTAGTACCTGAGCTAGCAGCGGATGAAGACTTCTCTAATACTGATTTTAGCCAAATCTTCAAGCAAGTTGATGACACCAAAGCCATCTTGGCAAAAAACGGTAAAGAAAATACCCCAATAAAAGTCGTCATCGTTGGCCCAGTAAGCTTCCTCTACCTAGCAAGTAGTGAAGCTGAGGACAAGCTTACACATCTAGTTAAGTTACTTCCTGTCTATGCCAAATTACTCAATGAGCTAGGTGAGCGAGGCGTAGATTGGGTACAAGTCGATGAGCCTATCTTAGCGCTAGACTTAGATAGCACTTGGCAGCAAGCATTTGAGCGCGCCTACAATGGTCTACAAAAGACACCGCCTGAGCTGATCGTTGCTAGCTATTTTGGCACACTAGGTAATAACTGCAATATCGCTTGTAACTTACCAGTCAGCGGTTTACACATCGATGTTACGCGCTCTGATAGACCAAAACAGTACGTCACTCAAGTGATTGATCATCTGCCAACACACAAGCTACTATCAGTCGGTATTGTCGATGGTCGTAGCGTCTGGACCACAGATCTAGCTCAAGCCCAGCAGATTTTGCAAGACGCCAATGAGCGTTTAAACAGCAAAAAAACGCTAGAAGGCTCAAGATTATGGGTAGGTACTGGCTCATCACTACTACATTTGCCAGTCGATATCGCATCAGAGACTGTGCCTGAAGAGCTACAAGGTAAGCTGGCCTTTGCCAAGCAAAAACTTAAAGAAGTCGCTACTTGTGCCAAGATTGCCAGTGGTGAGGCTAGTGCTGACTCAGCGGCGACGAAGATTGAGCTGACCCCGCTAAGTGGCGATGCAAAAGTTCGTGATGGCGAGTTCGCTGAGCGCTATGCCAAGCAGCAAGAAAAGCTTAATCTGCCACTACTGCCTACGACGACTATCGGCTCATTCCCACAAACGCCTGAAATCCGCCGCGCTCGTAAGCAGTGGAAAGATGGCTCGCTATCAGATGCCGATTATCAAGCCGTCATCGAGCAAGAGATTCGCCAATGCGTCACCGATCAAGAGGCATTAGGTCTTGATGTACTAGTTCACGGTGAAGCTGAGCGTACTGACATGGTCGAATACTTCGCTCAGTACCTTGATGGCTTCTGGCTAAGCAGCCAAGGTTGGGTGCAAAGTTATGGTACGCGCTGTGTGCGTCCACCGATCGTCGTTGGTGACATTAGCCGCCCTAATGCCATGACTGTAGAATGGATCAAATACGCGCAAAGCCTGACTGACAAGCCAATGAAAGGGATGCTAACAGGTCCAGTTACTATCTTGAACTGGTCATTTGCACCAAGTGATACGGCGACGCGTGATATCCTACGATTGCAGATTGCGGAAGCGATCAATCAAGAAGTGAGCGATTTACAGGACGCTGGTATCAGTATTATTCAGATTGATGAGCCAGCCTTTAGAGAGGGCTTACCGCTGAAAGCTGCTGAGCAGCCTCATTATTGGGAGCAAGCTGTGGCCTCGTTTAAGCACTCAGCCAACAGTGCTAAGCAAGACACGCAGATTCATACGCACATGTGTTATTCAAGCTTCCATGATTGCTTGCATCACATTCAAAACATGGACGCTGATGTGATTACTATCGAGACAGCGCGCTCTGGACTTCAGTTATTGGATGCCTTCAAAAAAGGTGATGATAATGATGGCGCAGATGGTTATAGAAACGCGATCGGACCAGGTGTCTATGACATCCACAGCCCACGAGCTCCAGATAGTGAAGCCATGCAGGTCGTCATCGATGAGGCGCAAAAGTACATTCCTGTCGAGCGTCTATGGATTAACCCTGACTGTGGTCTAAAGACTCGTAACTGGGAAGAGGTTCGCGAGCAGCTAAGCAACATGGTTGAGATGACCAAAGTGGTTCGTAATAAGTACGCCGCCTAGATGACTCATGGAGCTTAGGTATACGGTTAGAATTAGCTTAACCACTTAAATCTTTTAACAGCTTTTATCATTTAACAGAACCCTTTCAAATTATTTTGGAAGGGTTTTTTGTATGCTAGGCAGTAGCCATTGCTTAATTTATTGATAACAATGAATCGGCTGTAATATAAGAGTAGTAATAAGCCTGATAGGGAGTTGATATTTAAGCAGCATAGACTTGTCTAGCAGGAGACGCCATTAGAGCTTGAAAAACTGCGATTGCTAAAGGAGGTGTAGTGATAGATAAATTTAATAAACCAAAGTTTTCTAGTGAACGATCAACCTGCAATCTAATTTATGCTCAATACCTTAATTAATTAGGTCATGATGAAGTCCGTGTGGCAGGGTGGGGCAAGGACTGGGATGACTTCTAGATGCAGGACGACACCTTATTCTTTATCGATAAAGATGGTATTAGGCTGGTAGCAGCTGATAATGTAGAGTCGGTCAGCTTGTTAGGTGAATGATTGGGTCATGGTAATAATACTACTATCAGTGACCGTGGTCTTATTAATCATGACTCTATCATGAAGCAGCTGGGCAATGGCGATAAGGAATTTGGCGAGCATATAGAAGGAACCGCCGTTAATGACAGCTTGACGGGTCAGACTGTCTTTAGCGGCGAAGGGAATGCTTGGATGAACAGCAGCTCAAACTTAGTATTAAGCGCTATCTATCGTAAGTTACCTCAGCACTGCTGGGGTTTTTTTGTTAAGTCTGACAGTTGTTAGATGCGGTAGCCGTTAATAACGAGATGTAAAAAGGAGTTGATTAAGGGAACAATACGAACGTTCACTAAGGCTGTACGGTATTTATGAGCATTCTAGATTACTATAGGCGCAATCTTCATTTAACAGTTTCAAGTATAATCAATACACTAACGCCCCGCGTTTTTTTGAGAAATGATTATAATTTTGACCCACTTTGTCATACGTCAAAGAGATGTAGCGACATGTAATACAATAAATCAAGTAAGGACTGATTATGACCCGTCGAACCCTGTCAAGCTTAGCTGCCGTAGCTTCTAGTGCTGTATTATTGGTAGCTTGCAACCAATCGCCAACTACTGATAATGCTGAGACTGGAAGCAGTACAGAGACAAGCTCTGATCTACTTACGCGTATCAATAATGGTGGTACGATCAATGTTGGCACTGAAGGTACGTATCCTCCATTTACGTATCATAATGAGCAAGGCGAGCTAACTGGCTATGACGTCGAAGTCACAAGGGCAGTCGCTGACAAGCTTGGCGTCAGTGTTGATTTTAAGGAGACCCAGTGGGATGCGATGCTGGCAGGCCTAGACTCTAAGCGTTTTGACATGGTGGCCAATCAGGTGAGCTTGACCACGCCTGAGCGTAAAGCCAAATATGATAAGGCGGACGCTTATAGCTGGTCCGGTGCTGTGGTATTAGCGCCAGAGTCTGACAGTCGTTTTAACGCTTGGGAGTCGCTAAAAGGTCTAAAATCTGCTCAGTCGCTTAGCAGTAACTATGGCGAGCTTGCTGAAAAGTATCAGGCTACGGTTGTTCCTGTAGAGGGTATGGCACAAGCGATTGAGTTGGTTAAGCAGGGCCGTGCGGACTTTACGCTAAATGATCAATTGGCGGTACTCGATTATCTTAAAAAGTTCCCTGACAGCGGTCTTGAGATTAAGCTGGTCGCGCCTGCAGATGAGAAGACTGGGTCAGGTCTAGTGCTGCGTAAAGGTGACGACGAAGTAGTGGCTAAGCTCAACACAGCGATGCAAGAGCTTCATGATGATGGTACGCTAACTCGATTAAGTGAGGAGTTTTTTGGGGAGGACATCAGTCAACAATGATGGTATCGATGATGTCTTGGCTGTCTCAATTGCTCGCCATACTGCCATTTATGTCAGAAGCGCGAGCACAAATCGTCATCACCTCTTTTTGGCCGATGCTAAAAGGTGCCTTGCTTTATTCTATTCCATTAGCGCTGATTTCATTCGCTATTGGTTTAGGTATCGCTTTGACAGTTGCACTCATCCGCATTGTTCCGCGAGCCTCATGGTGGCATAAGATACTGTATCGATTAGCGCGGATTTATGTTTCAGCGATTCGCGGTACACCTATGCTGGTGCAGCTGTTCATTATATTCTATGGTCTGCCCAGTATTGGCGTCAGGCTAGAGCCTATTCCGTCCGCTATTATTGCATTTTCGCTCAATATTGGTGCCTATGCGTCAGAGACAGTGCGTGCCTCTATCCTGTCGATCCCCAAAGGACAGTGGGAGGCAGGTGCTACAGTTGGTCTTAGTTATCTTAAGACTTTTCGCCATATCATCTTGCCGCAAGCTCTTCGCGTCTCAGTACCGCCGCTATCTAATACTTTTATTAGTTTGGTTAAGGACACGTCACTGGCTTCTCTAATCTTAGTTACAGAGCTATTCAAGCAAGCGCAGATTATCACTGCGCGTAACTATGAGTTTATGCTGGTCTATACCGAGGCTGCCTTGATATATTGGGCGATATGCCTGATATTGAGTAGTTTGCAAGGGCGCTTAGAGGCGCGTCTTGATCGCTATGTGGCCCGATAGCTGACCCCGCCAGTTTTGAGCAGTTAGTCATTAATATTTAAGTCGTCAATAGCTTGAGTTTTACTTTGAACGAGAAGACAGTAAGCGTATAGATAATGATAGGAAAGCCATGATTCAAGTGACCAATATCCATAAAGCCTTTGGTGACAATGAGGTACTTAAAGGCATCGACTTATATATTCAAAAAGGTAGCGTCACCGTAATCCTAGGGCCTTCTGGGTCTGGTAAGACGACATTTTTACGCTGTCTTAATACTCTAGAGACTCCTGATCAAGGGGTTATTGAGTTTGATGATGGTAGCCTACGCGTCGATTTTGGCTCAGCGCCTACTAAGCGTGAGCTGACGGCCTTACAGCACAAGTCGGGTATGGTCTTTCAATCTTATAATCTATTTCCGCATAAGACTGCTCTTGAGAATCTAATGCTTGGGCCAGTGATCGGTCAAGGCAGAAACAAAGCAGAAGTGCGACAACAAGCCTTGTCATTACTAGAGAAAGTCGGCTTGTCGGATAAGGCTGACTTATATCCGTTTCAATTATCAGGGGGGCAGCAGCAGCGAGTAGGCATCGCGCGCGCACTAGCGATAGAGCCTGACTTGCTATTATTCGATGAGCCGACCTCTGCGCTTGATCCTGAGCTGGTACAAGATGTGCTCCTGACCATGCAGGAGTTGGCCGCGGAAGGCTGGACGATGGTCGTGGTGACCCACGAGATTAACTTTGCTCGTAATGTGGCCGATCAGATTGTGCTTATGGAGGGGGGGTATGTGGTCGAAGCAGGACCACCTGAGCAGCTATTTGAGACCTCCGAGCATCCGCGCACGCAGGCATTTTTGCAGCGTATTAAGCAGTAATAAATATCGCCTCAACATAATAGGGTAGGTAGCCCCTAATCAATCAATCCACAAATAATATTCAATGATTCGAGCATCGTTTTGCTGAATAAAGCACACTTTTTCAGCCTGAGAGCGTGGCCGGTAGTATCTATCTGCGCCGCAAATGGTAGAGCGCCTGATGAGCCACGCAATTTGATCTTGTTTTAAGTCTGTCGCCGATTCATATCCGTACAGTTGTGCCACTTCCTTTTTGGTCGCTTGATAGCTATTGTTAAGCTGCGCATCAGAGGTAGCGTACTGGCTATCGATGCGTGTACTTTGCCCGATAAGTGGTAGATAGTCCTCGACTGTTTTATACGACAGCTCGACCTTATTTCGAGTGACTTTATCCATAATTTTTATCGTATTATTGCTTGTATCGATAAAACCACTAATGTGCTTGTCTGCAAACTTATAACCTTTAAAATTGGTCATGGCAGGATAAGCTTTTACGTCAAGTGGAGGTTTTACTCTGTGATGGCTTTTTCCTATAGCAAAGGGCCAATAGGCCAAATCGCTGGCTACCAGTGACATGTCTGAGCAGGTGACACTTTGAGCATCATCATCTTTAGTGCAGCCGCTATATAAGTTTAGGCGTTGACCTTGAATGTTCATTCCTAAGATATAGTGTGACCTATCAGGGGTGACAGCCATACTGATACTGGGTAGTAACAACCATAAAATCGTCAATATTGTTTGCCTTGACTGTGAGTCACCAAATGGAACTATGCTAAAAGGAGTGCTCATAAGAGGCCTAGAATTTATTTTAATGCATTAAAATATAGCACAGTTAGTTAAGTTTTGTTTAATGCTGGATAAATATTATTAAATAGACTTTCTCTGTCTTGTCATTCCTCTCGCCGTAAGTAGTGTCATGCTAAGGCTTATAAGAGGTTATTTCACGCCATACCTACTGCAAAAGGCGGCATAAAATTTGTATTATCAACCCTAATATCAATACAGTCAGACGAAAATAAAAGAGACGACAATAAGATAGGTTTGATGCTATAAATGTATTACTGGCAGTGGCTATATTAACTTGAGGCGGCTATAAGCAACTTAACATTAAATAAACTATAATAAAAAAATACCTTAACGATTTAAATAAACCACTGAACACTTTATACTCTAAACAACACGACAAATTCCATTTCTAATAAGAGATACCCCATGGCCTTTTTGGTGAGTGATTTACCCTTACCCACCTCAAAAGACGATAAAGTCGCGGACTTTGCAGTCGCTGGCTGGCATTCAACGCTCAATCTTGGCTTCGATGTCTTAGCGTATAAGACGCGACTGGTCAAACGTCAGCACTGCGGCGCTCTGCAAGTGCAGCGGGCGCTCTATCCTGAACCTGCCATTAAAAATACTGCCCATCAAGCGGGTATCTGTCATGCCATTATTCTATATCCACCCGCAGGTATTGCGGCAGGCGACAGGCTCGATATTGACTGCTATCTCGCCCCTAACAGCCATGCAGTGCTGACGACGCCGGGTGCGGGGAAATGGTATGGCAAGGTACGGGATAGCAGCGAATCGCACGACTTAGATTTCATTGAAGCTAGGAAAAATGACAATACCGTTATAGATACTAACTTTGCTAGCCAGTATGTAAAAGCCGAAGTGGCAGAGGGCGCGCGCCTTGAATGGCTACCCCAAGAGAGCATTGTCTTTAACCATGCCAATATGCAAGCGAAGGCACAGTTTGACTTAGCGAATAGCAGCAGCTTGCTCACTTGGGATATTGTGGTCTTTGGTCGGCAAGCTTATGATGAAGTGTTTGCCTGCGGTCAGTACCGTAATGAGCTAACCATTCGCCGTAATGGCAAACTTATTGTGTACGAGAACAGCGATCACCCCGCAGGTTCGCGTTGGTTTACCTCGCCACTGGCGATGGCAGGTCAGCATGTGGTCGGGACGTTTTGGGCGTTTCCGGCGATAGCCACTTTAGCTTCTGACCATAAAAGCAAACTGAATCAAACTATTGCTACTTTACGGGAGCAGATTGCTACTCAATCACTGCCCGTAGTTTGTACCCAAATCGAGCAGGCGATTTGTATTCGTTACTTGGGCGATGACGTTCAGGCCTGTTTTTCAGCATTCTCTACACTACGTCACGTGCTGCGTAAAGAGTGGTGGCAGCTTGCTGAGCATAAACCGCGAATCTGGGATACTTAAGCGCTTGGAGTAATATTTTTTGGCGCAATTCATTCAAACTCATTCAAGAATAAATTTAAAGGATACCGCATGCAGCTGATACCCACTGAAAAAGACAAACTGCTTCTCTTTACCGCTGGCATGGTCGCAGAGCGCCGCAAAAATCGCGGCGTGAAATTGAACTATCCTGAGGCGGTTGCTTATATTAGCATGATGCTACTCGAGGGTGCACGTGATGGTAAGACTGTGGCCGAGCTTATGAATGAGGGCAATACTTACTTGAGCCGAGATGAGGTTATGGACGGTGTGCCGGAGATGATTCATGACGTTCAGGTCGAGGCAACGTTTCCAGATGGTACGAAGCTGGTGACGGTTCATGACCCTATTGTCTAGTGAATCCCACCCTAGCCCTCCCTTTAGAAAAGAGAAGGCGCTATTTTTTTGAGAGTCATGAAAGGATTAATCCAACTATTTTCAATAGGGAAACACTGCTTTTAAAAAGTAAGGTGAGCGATGCTTTAAATATATGCTCTTAAATGCTAGGCCAAGACTCTACTTAACTTGTTGAACATCAAAAAATAATTACCTAAAAAGGATGCCACCATGAGCCAAGAGCCTAATTCTAAAAGTTCTGATTCTAACAGTGCTAAGCAACCATTAGCCAGTAGTAACCAGCCCGAGCCACACTTTGAGTCACCAGCAGCCATCGGTGGCTACGATATTGCGGATGGCGATATTGTTATTAACCAAGGGCGACCGACAATTAGGCTTACCGTCACCAACACTGGTGACCGTCCGATTCAGATTGGCTCACACTATCACTTTGCTGAGGTCAATAGCGCGCTAGAATTCGACCGCGAATTGGCCACAGGCTTTAGACTTAATATCATCTCAGGAACGGCCATTCGTTTTGAACCGGGTCAATCACGAGATATTGAGCTGGTCGCATTGGCAGGCAAGCGCGAAGTTTATGGCTTCCGTGGTGACGTCATGGGCGCGTTAGATAGCGCAGAAGACAAGGCGGCTATAGATACTATCCAGCAATCAACGCAGCCGTCAACCAAGACAATATCTCGCCGCATTTACGCTGAGCATTTTGGCCCAACGACAGGCGATAAAGTTCGCTTGGCAGATACGGGCCTCTGGCTCAAGGTCGAAAAAGACCTTACCACTTACGGCGAGGAGGTCAAGTTCGGCGGTGGCAAGGTCATCCGTGACGGCATGGGGCAAGGTCAAGAGCCAGACGCTAGAGTCGCCGATACGGTGATCACCAACGCGCTAATTGTCGATTATACGGGCATCATCAAAGCCGACGTCGCTATCAAAGACGGCCGCATTAGCGCCATCGGTAAAGCAGGTAATGCGGACATCCAGCCGGATGTCAGCATCCATATCGGCGCAGGCACTGAAATTATCGCAGGCGAGGGCAAAATCTTGACCGCAGGCGGTATTGATGCCCACATTCACTTTATTGCCCCGCAGCAGTGCGAGACGGCGCTCATGTCTGGGGTCACCACCATGTTTGGCGGCGGTACGGGACCTGCCCAAGGTACGCTCGCCACCACCTGTACGCCCGGCGCGTACCACATCCAAATGATGCTCAAAGCCTTAGATGATGTGCCGATGAATATTGGCCTACTCGGCAAGGGCAACGTCAGCTTACCAGACCCTGTTGCCGCGCAAATTAAAGCGGGCGCGGTCGGTCTTAAGCTGCACGAAGACTGGGGCACCACACCGCAGGCCATTGATAACTGCTTGACTGTCGCTGACGAGTACGACGTGCAAGTCGCCATCCACACCGACACCTTAAATGAGAGTGGCTACCTTGAGAGTACGCTTGGCGCTTTTAAAGAGCGCTGTATCCACACCTTTCATACCGAAGGTGCGGGAGGTGGTCATGCCCCTGATATTCTCAAGGCCATCGGCGTACCGCATGTCTTGCCGTCATCGACCAACCCGACCCGACCATTCACCATCAACACCATCGACGAGCATCTCGACATGCTCATGGTCTGTCATCACCTAAGCCCTGCTATCGCCGAGGACGTCGCCTTTGCCGAAAGCCGTATCCGTCAGGAAACTATCGCCGCCGAAGATATCCTGCACGACCTCGGTGCTATCTCGATGATGAGCAGTGATTCGCAAGCCATGGGCCGCGTCGGTGAAGTCATCATTCGTACGTGGCAGACTGCCGATAAGATGAAAAGCCAACGCGGTCATCTTGCGCCAGACGTCGCCGCAGATAGTGAGGCCAATGCGGGGCATATTCAGTTTTCTGACGCGGATTACGAGACGGACAACGACAACTTTCGCATCAAGCGCTATATCGCCAAATACACCATCAACCCTGCCATCACTCACGGCATCAGTGACCTAGTCGGTTCGGTTGAGGTGGGTAAATGGGCCGATTTAGTGTTGTGGTCGCCGGCGTTTTTCGGTGTCAAACCCGACTGCATCATCAAAGGCGGCCTTATCGCTGCCGCGCCGATGGGCGATATTAACGCCTCTATCCCCACGCCGCAGCCCGTGTACTATCGCCCCATGTTTGGCAGCTTTGCGAGGCCCGTGCATGAGACTTGCATCACCTTTGTCTCGAAGGTCGCTCATGAAAACGACATCAAGGAAGAGCTAGGCCTGAACAAAATTGTCAAACCCGTGCACAGCATTCGCCAAATCCGCAAAAGTGACATGCGCCTAAATAGCTACTGCCCCGACATGGACATTAACCCTGAGACTTACGAGGTTCGCGCTGATGGTCAGCTGCTAACTTGTGAGCCTGCGAGTGTGTTGCCGATGGCCCAGCGCTACTTTTTATTTTAATACCGTTTACAATGCGCTCTATCATTGTCAGACTCGCTTAGTCTACGAATTGTAGTACTTGCACTCGTCTTTCGCGATAGAACGCATTCTAAAACAGTATGTTATCTATAAGCGTTCTAATATTAGTGAAACGCCAAGTACAAGCAAACGCATAAAATACTATTAGATATAGATATAGGGGAGCCAATCGCGCTATTCGCTTGTATCTACCAGTCTAGGCGAGGCGCTGACACGATTTGAGGCATTCCTGTTGCCTCGATATTACCTCAAAATCTAGTCAGCACAACTCGCCCAGGCTGATAGGATACCGCTTCTATCGCGGCTAAAAAGTACCACGTAAGTTAAGCCTTGACTGACTTTTAAATTAGGTTTTTAAATAAACTGTTTGAGGTAATAATTCTAGAATCGTAGCGTGGGTGAAACGAAGTGCAACCCACGGGCAAATGAACTTAATCCCAGTGATGTAGCACAGCCGCATTAAATAAATAGCAGCACAGCAAACAACGGAATATCCCAATGATCCAAGATGCCATTATGCCAGTCTTTACCCAGCGCCTAGACGCTGAGCAATTAAACGATGACCAACTTCAGCAACTCAAAGTTCAACAAGAAGCAGGCAACTACCTAAGCCTTGACTTTGACACTCGTCAGCGCTCGCGCTTTAAAGCTGATACCCAATCAGGCATTACCATCGGTGTCGATTTACCGCGTACCGAAACCTTAAAGAGTGGTTGCGTGCTTGCTGATACTAGTGGCAACCTTATGCAAATTCTTGCCGCTGACCAAGCCTTGACCCGTGTCAGCACGCAAGGCGATGATTTCGCGCTTATGAAAGCGGCGTATCATCTGGGCAATCGTCACGTACCGCTAATGATTACCCGCTCGGCACTGTTCTTTGAGCCGGACCATGTGCTTAGTGATATGTTAGTTCGACTCGGCGTGCATGTGAAAGACGTTAATGCACCTTTTGAGCCGGAGACGGGCGCTTATCAATCGGGTCATGCCCAAGGCGGTCATTCGCATGGTAGCCATAGTCACAGTCATTCACACAGCCATGACGACCATTCGCACAGTCATAGCCATTAGGTAGCCGTAGGTTATGCGTTCTGCCCAGCAGGGTCATAGGTATAACCTGAGCTGGGCTAAAGCCACCGCCTACGTAAAACAGAGTTTATTTAATCCATCTTACTTAAAGTAAAAAGACCTTATTAATGAGCCAAAACTCTAGCAGTCCAAAAGCGGCTGAACTTTCAAGCACTGGGAACAATAGCAATCAGCTTGGCGCGCTACTCATGTTTGCCTCAAGTAATCTGCCGATTGGCAGCTATACCTATTCGCAAGGGGTAGAGGCCGCGATTGAAGCAGGACTGATTTTTGATGAGGTCTCAATGCTGGCGTGGATGCAGGATTATCAAGCATTGGCCTTAATGGGGTTTGAATTGCCGCTCATCGTAGCGTTAGCGGAGCTATTAGCGCGGGATGAGACCGAGCTTGCCGACGAGCTTGCCGCGTATTATATGGCGAGCCGTGAGAGCCATGAATTCGTGTTAGAGGCCAGCCAATTGGCGCATGCACTGGGCGCTTGGGTCGAGGCGGTATTGGACTTAACCGTGCCGGAGTCTATCCGTCAGCAAGGGTTTTTACCCCTGTTCGCGCATATCTGCCAACACAATAAAATGAGCCACGACGCTATTGCAATGGCTTACGGCTTTGGTCAATTGGAGAATATGGTACTTGCGGCTGTCAAAACCGTTCCCCTTGGTCAGATGGCAGGTCAGCGCATCCTTTGGCAACTGCAAGCTGAGCTTCAACGCGAGCTACCTGCGCTTATTGATGAAGTAGTGCAGACGGTGGGGCTATGGCTGAACGAACCTCATGCTATGCGGAAGAATGAACTAGAGAACCCAGTCCAAAAGCCGCAAATCTCGATACTGATAGCGCGCCTGACCAACGCGGGTAATCTACCCAATCTTGCGATGCTGTCTTGCCAACACGAGCAGCAATATAGCCGATTGTTTCGGTCATAAAATTTTTTAAATCTAATAATCTAGCTAAAAATTAAACCGAATAAGGACCTTTTATGAGCCAATTTACAGCTAAACCAAATACTACCAATGAGTCAGCAACGCCAGCATTGTCACCACTACGCCTTGGTATTGGTGGTCCTGTCGGTTCAGGTAAGACGGCGCTTACGCTCAAGCTATGCCAGCGCCTGCGTGATACCTATAATATGGCCGTCGTCACCAACGACATTTATACCAAAGAGGACTCGGAGTTCTTAACGCGTAATGATGCCATGCCGCCTGAGCGTATCGTCGGTGTTGAGACCGGCGGCTGTCCGCATACCGCAATTCGCGAAGATGCCTCAATTAATCTGACCGCCATTGATGAATTAAACGCCAAGTTTTCAGGATTAGAGCTGATTATTATTGAGTCCGGCGGGGACAACCTAGCGGCAACTTTCAGTCCTGAGCTATCCGATTTAACCTTGTATGTCATTGACGTCTCAGCAGGGGATAAAATCCCGCGTAAAGGTGGCCCCGGCATCACCAAATCTGACCTACTCATTATCAATAAGACTGATCTTGCACCGCTTGTAGGCGCGTCGCTTGACGTTATGGCCCGCGATGCCAAGATGATGCGCGGCGACAAGCCATTTGTCTTTAGTAATATGAAATCGGGCGATGGCCTTGACGATATTATCGAGTTTATCGAAGACAAGGGTATGCTGCGTCGTTAGGCGTTAATCTAAGAGATGAGTAAAGTGTAATTAATGAAAGCTACCAACTAAATTTACAGCAAATTTAGTTGGTTTTTATTTAAAAGGCAGTTAAGACTTTCAGCTATTTTAGGCTGCTACTTTAAGGCAGCTTGAATGATAGTTTTGACCGCTTTATCTAGCGGTGCAAGCTTTTGAGAGTCTACATTATAGTCGTGGGCCAACTTGACAAAATCTTGTTGGCTGACATGGACCACTCCTTGGTCATCCTCCCAAACCAAAATCTTTATCGGTAATTCCATCGCCAGTTTCTGATTGGCTTGAAGTACAGGTGTGCCGACTTTAGGGTTGCCAAAGATAAACAAGGTAGTCGGGTTTAGCGTCATGCCGACTTTTTGTGCGCCCTTACTATGAGGTACGGTAGCAAAGAGATTGGCTGGTGATTGCTCTATTACTGCTTGAACGCGGCTGCTGGTAGTCGCAAAATCATAAGGGCTGAGGTGATCAGTCATGCTATTGTTGGCAGTAGAAGTAGCATCGGAAGTTGGCACTGAGTTCGTGTTATTAGGGGTTGTCAGCTGATTTTTCATAGAAGTATTGGATTGCTGCTGAGGTTGAGGCGTTGTCATTAGCGTATTACAGCCTGTTAAAGTTAATAATGCCGCCACTAAACATGCTGGCATGGCTAGCTTGATAAGGGTGGACGGGGCAACAAGGTTGGAGCGTGAAGCCCGCTTAAGGATTGATTTGCACAGCATAGTATTTTCCATAAATAGTGTTCTCCATAGTAAGTTCTAGTCAGGCAAATAAGAGACGGACAAAGGCAGATGACCGGCCCAGGTACGTATCAGTTTTATTAACCAGTCGCATAGTTATAATCTAAAGTCGTTTTACTGTCCCTTGACTATAGGGTCAAGCCTACTAGTGACTATAGCATCTACAATAGTCTGGTTGTCTTCTGCAACATATTATCTATCCCGTTATATGTTATCTGTCTTGTTATATATTACCTGTCTCGTTATATAAGATAGCTACGAGACATCACTACTTTATCAAAGGGTAGAGCAAGCCGGATAAATCGGTAGTATCCTAAATCTAGCCAAGTGTGAAGGTCTTAAGTAGCTAGAATACTAAACTTGCAAAAAACAAAATGTAACATCAATACCATACAATCAGGAGAGCTTTATTGCCGCTGTGGAAGACTTTATTTTCCAACTAGTAAGTATCACTTGCTGTACGGCGCTAGTATGGACTCAGTTAGATTTGTCTTACTTTCCTTTAACTAACTTTGCTTAAATGAAACAGCTAAGCTGAAAATCATGCCTTAAAGTCCTTTAAACCTGCAATAGGAAGTTACTTAGTAGACGTTTGGCCCCCTCAGTAGCAAACGACTCGGGGTGAAACTGAACCCCTTGGATCGGGTAGTCCGTGTGCCGAAGTCCCATAATTTCTTCGCCTTGTTTTACCAACTCTTCAAGGCTTGCATCATCATGCTTATCATTAGCGACGACCGAGGTTACGGTCAAGCAGTCTGGTAAGTTATCCGCCTGCACCATTAACGAGTGATAGCGCATAATTTCCACGCCTTGTGGCAGACCTTGATAGACACCTTTGCCATCATGACGAATGGGGGAGGTCTTGCCATGCATGGGTACGCCTGCGCGAATGACTTTGCCGCCAAATACATGCGCGATGCCCTGCATGCCTAAGCAGACACCCAGTAGTGGTGTGGTCTTGCCTAGCGTCTTAATGACCTCAGAACATACCCCAAAGTAGGCGGGGTCATCAGGAGAGCCGGGACCTGGAGAGATGATAATACGGTCAGGATTCATGGCTTGCACATCGGCTAAGCTGATCTCGTCATTGCGCTTGACGATGACATCAGCGCTTTCAGAGTCACTTAACGTCTGTAATATCTCGCCCACATATTGGTAGAGATTAAAGGTGAACGAGTCGTAATTGTCGATAATTAATACTTTCATTGGTTTGCCTTATAAACATTGGCGTATTTGTTATTAAAATATTGTCTATTGCTGGGCCGCGGTATCAGTCTTTGAGCATAAATTAGTCTAAGCATCAGTTATTCAGTCATAAAGCTGCTGAGCACCACCTTCATCGCTGACAGCTTACGCTGAATCTCTAAATACTCGTCGGCAGGATTGGAGTCGTAGACATTACCGCCGCAAGTCTGCGCGTAAGCATTGTCACCATTAATAAATAGGCTGCGAATGGGAATAGCAAAGATACAGTCGCCATTAAAGTTAAAAGACCCTAGCGCGCCGCCATAAGCGCCGCGACCATCCGGCTCTAGCTCATTGATAATCTTAATAGCTTCAATTTTGGGCGCGCCAGAGAGCGTTCCGGCTGGGAAGTTGCTGGCAAGTGCGCTAAACATATCGTGGTCAGGATGCAGGATACCGACGATTTCTGAAGAGATATGCTGGACGTGCGAGTAGCGCTTGATATCCATCAGACTGCGCACCTTTACTGTACCAAATCGTGCCACGCGGCCGATATCATTACGATGCAAATCCACGAGCATATTGTGTTCGGCGATTTCTTTAGCGTCATTGAGTAACGCCCGGGCAAGCTTGCGATCCTCAGTTTCATTTGCGCCGCGCTTGGCGGTTCCTGCGAGCGGGTAGGTCTCCATCTCCCCTTGGCGCAAGCGGAATAATAGCTCAGGAGAGGCGCCGATAATGCGCTGCTGACCGAACTTCATAAAGTACATATGCGGAGAGGGGTTGACCGAGCGCAGCTTCTCATAGATAGGCATGTGCGCGCCGCTGATACGATAGCGCGACTTAAAACCTACCTCACACTGAAAGATACGCCCGGCAATGATGTCTTCTTTGACCTGCATGACCGCCGCTTCATGGGCTTCTTGACTCATGCCATCACCTAGAAACTCTACATTAGGCGCTTCATAAGTCGGCACTGGCGTATCAAGCAGTGCTTTAATTTGCTCAACGCGGTTGTCTTGCTGCTCAGTCGGATAATAAAAGTAGAAAATCTCCCCCGTCATCTTATCTAGCGTCAAACCATCGAGATAGACACCAAACTTAAACGGCTCAAAGTCTTCGCTTGGCTTCGCGTCTAGACTCGGTTCAAAGAAGTTGACGCTGTCATAGCCAAGATAGCCGACCAGACCGCCGCTTTGATTGCGCGCGATAACATGCTGCGGGGTGATTTCGCGCAGCAGTTGATAGGGGTTGTCCGTTTGATATTGCGTCGTCTCCCCTGTCTTATTATCAGTGATGGCTAGCGTCGTCCGATCGGTTGCCGTAATGGTCATCACTGGCGCAAAGCCAATGGCATGATGGCGCGAGATATGGCTCTCTTCACCTAAGGACTCAAGCAGGTAGCAGGTATCAAACTGCGCTTCAATACGCTTAAACAATGCAAAAAAGTCGATATCTTGCGTCAGCTTAATCCGCTGCGGTTTACTTGAGATAGCAATAGGGATAGGTCTGGCAGAGGTCTTGGTAGAAGGTGAGGCAGTAGCAGTCATAAAGTATTCCAAAAAAGGCTAATTTAATAAGTTATAAGATAATGCGTTGACATAGCGTCATCTCATTATGTTTGCCGATGGGTGGCAAGTAGAGCGCTGACATCATGCTGCTGCATGGCCTTGGCACCGCGTGATACCGTGGCAATACCGACCCCCAGTTGCTCTGAGATGTCACGCTGGGTTACGCCTTGCTCGAGTAAATCAAAGATGCGAATACGATTGGCGATATCCTGCTGCTCTTTGCCTGTCAGTAGCGCGGTCAATAATGCTTCAATATCAGCGCTGTCTTGCGTGCTCGCCAGATGCGTAAGTAAGCTTTGGTACGGGTCAGTAGTCATACAGATTATTCTTGTCTTGAGTAAAGGGTAAGTTTGTTTCAGTATTCTAGTACAGTAGTACGAATTTTACAAGCCTAATGCCTTACTACAATAGCCATGACATTAGTTTAACTACTGATTACGGGGTTAACGCTTAACATCGAGAGATGTCAGTGAAGAGGAGGGCGTAGTGTATTGATACCACTGATTACTTTATAGTTGGTAACGAGTGGCGGAGATGGGTTGATAAAGCCTCCGCTACACGATGACTGCTCACCAGTAAATTTATACCCGTGGATTAACAGAGTGTCAGAATTTATTGGACTTGATGATAATCAATGCACCTATCTAATTCGTCCTACACTGACTATAAGCTTGGCAGCGTAAGGTCATACTTAATTTTATCAGTCCCTCTCGCAATCAATACTAGTCACTCCAGATTAATTCAAGCAGAAACTATGGCTTGACGGCGGCGTCTAATAGAGAGTATCAGCCAAGCAATAACTCCCAGTAGTACAAAACAAGTCAGTACGCTACCTTCTAGGCCAAAACTACCACCGGTTAGCCAATCAGGTTGGTTTGGATTAACCGCCGCTTGCAGAATACTTACAGGCATCGTAATACCACTGACTGCAAAGCCATAAAAGCTGGCTTGAGTCCAATTCCATAATCCATGGAAGCCGATACTCACCCACAGACTATTGAATCGCAGATAAAGTAGCGAAAATAAAACCCCAGCAAAAAAGATATTGAGTAAAGGAACCCAGCCAAGATCGGGATTGGATAAATGAAATAAGACAAATAATCCTGAATTCAGTAGTACCCCAGCGGTAACGCCCCAACGGCTAGCAATCTCAGGTAATAAAAAGCCTCGGTTAATGACCTCCTCTACGCCGCTTTGGAATAAAAACAGCGCCAGACTAAATACTAATAATAGCCACCATGATGCTGAGAGGGTGTTCACGCTCAAGGTTATCGCATCCGTGCCATATACAAAAAGTAGTAGCCACAGTGGAATACTTACGCTCACCACTCCCAGTGCCGCTCCAAGACAAAATAAGCGCCAACGCTGATGAGGCCGTCTAGCTAGTGGGCTGATACCAATCCGTTGAAAAAAGTGAATCCGAGGGATGTCGAGGTAAGTATTGGTTGAGGCGTGGTCACTCAAGCTTCGAGGTACGCCTTGATGATTCATTTTTTGCGCTGGTAGCGTGGTGTGCTGCTTTTTATAACGCAGCCATAGCCAGCCCCGCCACCAAAGCCATAATAATAGTAACTGAGCAAGAAATTGCAGCAAAGGCCCGGTATAAAAGAGCCAGCCATGACCAAGCTCAGTATTAGGGAACGGTATAAAAGAGACGAACCCATAAGCGAAGCCGCCAATAACCGACCAAATCATCGTCAGGATACACGCCAATACTGGATGGATGGTGGCTCGGCGATGATAATGAAGCCAGTTGATTAATGGG
Organism: Psychrobacter pygoscelis; assembly: GCF_004335015.1. Classification (GTDB taxonomy): domain Bacteria; phylum Pseudomonadota; class Gammaproteobacteria; order Pseudomonadales; family Moraxellaceae; genus Psychrobacter; species Psychrobacter pygoscelis. The sequence continues at coordinate 589,770 of NZ_RQRU01000001.1, read as the reverse complement.
TAATACTGAAGGTTCGTTTTATTTTTATGACTAGTATTAGGCAAGGGCTTGGGCTTAAGAAACTTGGTATTCATATAGGTCACTATACTCTATGCTCAATCATAAATTGTGAAGGCGTTTGGCCAGTTTTTTCTATTAGATTGAGGAGCCTACTACAGATAAAGCAGCATTCGCTTTACGAAGGGTCAATTGATGTCGAATAGATTATATAGCTAAGTGACAACAAATTCGATATATCTTGAGCCATATAATGGTTAATACCGTCATTGCTGTTGGCGTGCTATCTAATTTTAGTAATTTTGGTTTTTCCTAGAGGTAGCGTAACTGATTTTATAAACCGACTATAGACTCTTGCTGCCTTCTTTAATGAACAGACTCTGATCTAAGATAGCTCAGTAAAAAAGCCCTGCCGAAGCAGAGCTTTTATTTCTTACCTGTGCTTATTCAGTGCTATATTTATCGTTTCATAGGCTTGTAGTTAGAGTGTGAAGGTTTCGCGAATACGAGCTTCACAGTTTGCCATGCCACGCAGAGCGCACCGATAATTAAGATAACGTCACCAAAGGTACGGACCCAACGCAGCGTCTGCAAGAAGTCTTGCTGCATGAAGCCTTCACTGCGCGCATACCATAGACCTTCAGTGAGTGAGGCATGAGCTTGGTAAATACCAATAGGTAGTAGACTGGTAACGATCATCAGTACTAGACCTAAATTTAATGCCCAAAAGCCAGTTTTCATGAGCTTATCATCAAACACATAGTCGGGGCGAATATAGCGTAGTACTAAGATTACGAAACCAATAGCTAAGAAGCCATAGACGCCAAACAGGGCAGCGTGAGCATGAACGGCAGTGGTATTTAGACCCTGTAGGTAGAATAGGGAGATTGGTGGGTTAACCATGAAGCCAAATACCCCAGCACCAAGCATGTTCCAAAATGCAACAGCGACGAAACACATGATAGGCCATTTAAGCTTTTCCATCCATGTGGCTTGACGCTGCAAGGACCAATGCTCATAACCTTCGTAACCTAAGACCACTAACGGCACAACTTCTAGAGCACTAAACGAGGCACCAATGGCCATGATAGGCGTGGTAGTACCTGAGAAGTACAAGTGGTGGAAGGTACCAGGGACACCGCCGAGTAAGAATAGCGCTGCAGATGCAATAGAAGAGGCTGTGGCGATACGCTTACTGACCAAGCCTAAATTATAGAAAATAAAGGCAAGAGACACAGTTGCGAATACTTCAAAGAAGCCTTCGACCCATAGGTGCACCACCCACCAGCGCCAGTATTCCATGATGGTTAGATGGGTGCGTTCACCATAAAATAGACCAGAGCCATAGAACAAGCCGACACAAATGACGGAGGCGACAAAGATGGTAAGAAGGTTCTTATCGCCATGTGCTTTAAAGCCATTGATCCAGCCGCGTGCCATCAATACAAGCCAGAAGAGAACGCCTGCCCATTTGAGGATCTGCCAGAAACGGCCTAAGTCGACAAACTCATAGCCTTGATGACCGAACCAGAAGTTGAGCTTGGCTGGCATGATGTGAGCGATAGCGAGATACTGACCAGCAAATGACCCTAAGACCACTAAAATCAGAGCTACCCAAAGAATATCTACCCCAAGTTTTTGATATTTTGGATCTTTCCCACCATTGATGATAGGTGTCAAATACAGTCCGGCCATTAAGAAGGCAACGGCAATCCAGAATAGAGCAGATTGAATATGCCAAGTACGGACGAGCGAGTAGGGGAAGTAATCAGCTATGGGGAGGCCATAGAAGTTCTGACCTTCGACAGTGTAATGAGCAACAAGGCCTCCTAAGAACACTTGTAATACAAATAAGGCCATGACTAAAAGACCATATTTGGCCAGTGCTTTTTGTGAAGGGGTTAGGGTGATGCGGGTTAATGGATCGACATCGGGAGTGACAAGCTTGACGTCATCTAGCTTATGTAAGAAAGACCAGCCCCAGACTAAGAAGCCCACACCAGCGATCAAGAAGACCACACTGGCAATAGACCACATGATGTTTTCAGCGGTAGGGATGTTGTCAATTAGTGGCTCATGAGGCCAGTTGTTAGTATAAGTAACTTCGGTACCAGGACGGTCAGTTGAGGCAATCCAAGTGGTCCAAAAAAAGAAGTTAGTTAACTTATGTCTGGCAGTTAAGTCGGGTAAAGTATTGTTTTTCATCGCGAAGCTTTCGCGAGATTTTTGTAGTGCCGGATCGTCACCATACAAGCTAACATAGTATGGTGCAATCTCATTCATCGCTGCAATGCGAGTGTCTGATAAGACCACTTGGCCTTTATCATTGACAGTACTAGTACGGTACTCTTTTTTGAGCTTGGCTTGTAAGGCCGCTTGCTGACTCTCATCAAGTGAGTCAATGTCAGTACCGTAGGTATTTTGGGAAGTGATATTGAGCCAAGCAACCAGCTCACGATGTAGCCAGTCTGCTGTCCAGTCAGGTGCCTGATAGGCGCCATGACCTAGTACAGAGCCTAACTGCTGCCCCCCGGTTGACTGCCAAGCAGATTGACCGTCTAAGATGTCATCTTTGGTCATGATCACTTGACCACTGCTGTCAACGTACTGATCAGGAACGGGCGGGGTGGTTCGATAAATCTCGACGCCGCCCCACCCTAAAAATGTAAAGGTTACGATTAGGATGGCGATTAAGCCGAACCAATGTTTTTTGTAGTCACCCATATCTTGCTCCTATGGCTAGAAAGGTGCGAGTATCTTAAAGATACATATAAAATGAATGTTTATTTACCCAATTAGTTCTTATTTTTCATTTACGATGATTGATAGGTATCGCAGGGCAGGAAAATAAGAATATAGGTTCCACTAAAATTAGGAACAGTTTTACAGTAGCTATAGATGTTAGCCAGAAGAGACCATCTTTATCTCTATCAAATTAAATAGATAAGCTCTTAAGAAGGCATAATATCATAACATTCATTTAAAATGAATGTTATATTTCGAGATAAAACATAATCGACGGTGCAAAAGATATAGTAGACAACGAAGTAAATTAGTGCCATTCACTAGAAGTTGTCTTCACTTAATGAAAATGACGTTTAATAGACTTAAATGACTTTAATCAATTCTGTCTAACACTGGTACGCTGCGAGATACTGACAGATATATTATTCTGGCTCGCAGTGATGATTCACTTAAGGTAGCTGTAGGCTCATCTGTGTGACACCTTAGGTAGATTGACTATATATAGTTGAGCCTATTTAAAACTGATCCGTAAAAGACTCGCTGGTATAAATTCACTGGCTAGAAGTCATGAGATGACTGAGGCGGGCGCAAATTTATGCCAGCGGCTTTATGGCAAATCTAAAATGGATTGACTATAGTAAAACTGGGGAAGGCTTTGTTAAATTTTCAGGAGTCTCAAAAAAGGCCTTAAGCGAGCTAGTAAAGTACCTCTAGACGCTATGTGGCAGACACTATGTTGCAGATATGTAGCGCCTTAACCATCTAAATATTAACGCCCATAAATACATTATGTGTAGTCTTTTATAGACTACTATAAGCTTGGGTGACGGCGTCTTGATAGCCATCTAGGCACCCGAGTCGTGGTAGCGTTCAGTCCTGCATTTAGCAATGCAGCCAGTAAAATTAGCACGATACCAAGATATTGCAAACCTACTAAATGCTGCTGTAGCAGGAGCATTGCCAAGACAATAGCCGTTAAGGGTTCGAATATGGTAAATACCGAGGCACGGCTGGCGGGAAGCCTTTCTAAAGCCTTCATATAAAGCCAAAATGGCGCAATAGTGCCGAGCACAGACAGTCCTAATACATAGCCTATACTAAGCGTAGGAAGCTCGATAAGCTGGGCATAAGTGCTATAAGTCGCTGGAATAAACAGTAAGAGTAGAGCGCTAAACAGAATAGAGGTAAAAAAGATCAGCGGCGCGGCGTGAGCGTGATGCATTGCCCGCTTTCCGAGTACCCCATAGAGCGAGTAACAAAGTCCAGACAGTAGCCCCAGCACAATACCCCAATTGGCCCAAGAGCCATTCCCCGCCATCGTTAATCCCACTCCCATCACCGCCATTAACGCTAGCAGTGCCGACTGCCGAGTTATTCGCTCGTTTAACAATAACTGTGAGAATACTAAGCTAAAGATGGGGGCGGTATAGAGTAGGGCCACGGCAGGACCAGCGCCGACATGAAGGACGGCAAAGAAATAGCATACTGTCATGCCGAGGACGCCAATGAGCGATTGCAGCCCCAACCCTAGCCATTGCCTAAAGGTTAGTTTAAGCAATTGGGGCCATAGTTTGGGCAGCATGACAAGGATTAACATGGCTGCTGTGACGATGCGTAAAGTCGCTATCTGCCAACCTGTAAAGCCAGAGTCGTGTAGATAAGTAGAAAAGACCCCGAGTGTTCCCCAGCAGATAGCTGCCGTAATAATCTGAATCGTGCCGACCCAAGTTCGTGCACCAGTTAGAGAGTGATTGGGGGTAATGGTTTGGGTCATTGATGGCCATCCTTGGTTTTGTTATTTGCATGTCACAGCAAGGGGAGTGCTGTTGAAAATGATAAAGATTAGTAGCGCATCTGATAGTGCAGTGATTGAGCCGCCACTTTACAAGCTAACTAAAAAGCTACTTAGGAAATTCAGAATAGCTTTTTAACCTTATAGGCTGTTGAATGTCTTGGGCTTAAGCATCCTAGGAGAATAACCTCTACTTCGATCCTCAAAAAAAGACAGCCCTCTAAGCTGCCTTTTTTCAAAACATATAAGCTTGAGTGGCTAAATCTCAACCATTACGCCCCAATCGGTAATATCAACCTCAGTGCAATTATTGCCTGTACCGTTAATGCGGTCAACGACTAAAAATGGACTTTCAGAATTTAATGCCAAGAGTGGATGATGCCAGACGCCTGCATCGTATTGAATGCCTTGGGTAGATTTGGCATAAAATACTGATAAGTCGTCAGCAGACTTTGGTGGCTCGCCTTTTGGTGCGACCACGACCACATAGTCTTCGCCATTCATAGAAAAGAAGGCCTGCGAGCCAAGCGGATGAAACTCCATCACCGACAAGGCAATAGGAATCTCACGCGGTTTGGCCATAAAGATACTAAAGCCAACCTCGCCACCATCGAGTGCGGCTTTGGCAATCGCATGGTGACGGGTAGCAAAGCCATTATTGATGATATAGCAATTATCTTCAGTCTGTTCGGCTGCATCATACGGCTCGATGACCGCGCCAAATGGTGCAAAGTTTGCTTTGGTTAATGGCTGGGCGGTGAGAGTAATGGTCATAGACTACCTTGCTGGTTTGGGGATTAAAAGGGTCAAATCTTCCTTTGGTTAAAGGAAGATTTAGACAAATAAAAGTCATATTGTTACTTGCTGACTTGTTACTGCGCCACTTTACCAAATAGTCGAACGCGGCTGATACCACCATCAGGGAAGATGTTGACTCGAATATGGGTAATTGGCTTGTCAATCTTCAAGTCGCTAAAGGTCACCACATTGTCGGCGCTAAGCGCTTGCGGCTCAAGCAGGGTATCCCAAAACATACTTTGCGTCACCAAGGTTGCATCTGGGGTATCCGGCGCATAGACCGCTTGAATCGACACTTTATCAGGGAAGTTGCCTTTAAAATAAGCGGTATCGATCTCGATTGCTTCGACCGTGCCAGCTTGACCTAGGGCAATAATACACCAGTCATTACCTGGCTCACGGCGACGACGGGTCTCCCAACCTTCACCCATATTCGGTGCTTTGGTCGGTAGCAATAAGTTCTCAACTGCGCCAAAGTGAGCGTCGTTACAGGCGATAGCGCGGCCACCATTTAAAGCGCCGATCAAGTCGATAGTCTCCTCTGTACTAGAGCTGCTATCAAGCTGGATGTCACCATAGACACGCAAGCGGGCCACGCCGCCATCAGGATAGATATTCAGACGGATATGGGTCACAACATCACTTGAGTCTGTACTGACAAACTCATGAGAATGGCCTTTTAGTGCCGTCATTCCGACCAATGATTGCCAGTCTTTTTTATCCCAATAGTCTTTATTCAAGGCGGCCAGTTCAGCGTCGCTTTGCTGCATAAGCTCTGGGGCATATAGTGCATCAATACTGGCAGAAGAGGGGTAATTGCCCGTAAAGTGACTGGTATCAATGTCGATACCGGCGATTTTGGTTGGGCGAGCCAGCTGAATAACGGTGTAGTCATAGCCTAAATGACGCTTACGCCGCGTCTCCCATCCATCCATCCACTTACCATTGTCATCGAACTCACCGACGATAAAGACAGGCAATTCAGGCTTAAGAAGACGGTCTTTTGGTGCAAAAAAGTCATCGGTTGAAAACAGCGCTTTGGCACCAAGACGGCTGTCAGCGACGTTGGTCTTTTTGACAAATTCTGGCAGGGTTTCGGGTAGATTGTCCGGTAGGATAACTTGACCTGGTTGGCCGATTGAATGACTCATATTATGTCCTTATTTAGTAATAGTTGTTGCTCGATAGCGGGTTAAAGTCTTTGACTGTATTTTAACTATCTATAAACAGCTCTATAGCCAATTAGCGGTATTGTCTGGGGTGGCGGGATGGTTCTCATACCAATGTTTGGCAATCTCATCACGGCGGCATACCCAAACGTCAGGCTTTTCACTGATATATTTCAAGAATTTTTTGAGTGCTACAATACGGCCAGCTCGGCCTATCATGCGGCAATGCAGACCGATAGTGAGCATCTTGGGCGTATGTTCGCCTTCTTCGTATAAAGTATCGAAGCTATCTTTTAGATACTGATAAAATGGCTCGGCATTAGTAAAGCCGGGGCTTGAAGCAAAGCGCATGTCATTGGTTTCAAGCGTGTAAGGGATAACCAGATGCGGCTTACGAATAATTTGCTCGCCCTCTTGGGTTTTGACATTAAGCCAATACGGTAGCTCATCGCCATACGAGTCAGAGTCATAAGTATAGCCACCTTGCTCAACGACCAGCTCGCGAGTATTGGGGCTATCGCGGCCGGTGTACCAGCCTAAGGGCTGACGACCGAGCATCTCTTCAAAGATTTCAGTGGCTCTACGAATGTGCTCGCGCTCGGTCTCGCGGTACATGTATTGATAAGTAATCCAGCGCAGACCGTGGCTGGCAATCTCATGACCGTCTTCTAACACGCGCTCGATAATATGCGGCGTCTTTTCGGCAGCTGCGGCGCAAGTAAAGGTGGTGATCGGATAGCCGTATTCTTTAAAGGTATCAAGTACTCGCCAAACCCCGACACGGCTGCCATATTCAAAGGCTGACTCGATGGATTGATGACGATTGTTAAACTCAGGCGTGCCCAAGATATCTGATAAAAATCGCTCAGATTGACCATCACCATGGATGACGCTGTTTTCTGCACCTTCTTCAATATTAAGGACAAACTGAACGGCGATTTTTGCACCGCCCGGCCACTTGGCCTTAGGTGGATTGGCACCGTAACCTTTTAGGTCGCGCGGATAGCTGTCGGTGTCAAAGGTACTGGTGACGTGTTTGAAGTTTTGTTCTGTCATAAAATATCCTTAATTAACTAAATTATAACGCTCAACCTTAACCATATTCTAATGGCATCAAGGCGAGTTACAGCATTTGATTCGCTAATTCTCATTTGAAATCTTTATCTCTCACTTTTCATAAGCAACCAATAAATCAGACCACCAATAGCCGCGCCTAATAAGAAACCGTAGCCTTCAAGCTTGGTCAACATAGGCACGAGTACCGTGGCTACCGAGAATACGGCGGCGATGGCAAAGGCAATTAGACCTTTAATATTCCAACCTTTTTGATAATAGTAAGCACCAGTAGGCTGGTCATCAAACAACGCCTGCATGTCTAAATCTTGATGCTTAATTAAATAATAATCTACCACGATAATACCGAAAAATGGCGCGATAATTGCCCCAACAGCATTAACAAAGCCCACGATACCAATTTGGCTAATGACTGAGACCCACAGAGCGCCAACGAAAAAGGCAATGACTGCGGTAATAAGACCGCCTTTTCTAAAGCTAATATGCTTTGGAAATAGGTTGGCCAAATCATAAGCGGGTGGTATGAAATTTGCCACCATATTGATGCCCACAGTCGCTGCAAAAAAGGTCAAGGCCGAGACAATCGTTAATGGTAAGGCGTCCACACGCTCAACAATGTCAGAAGGGTTGGTCAATGGCTCACCGAATAATACCAGCGTGCCTGCGGTGATAATCAGGGCAATAAATGAGAAGAAAGCCATATTCAATGGCAGTCCTAGCAAATTACCCAATTTCATGTCTTTTTCGCTACGTAAAAAGCGTGAAAAATCACCAAAATTAATCACAATTGCGGCGAAATAGGCCACCATAGTACCGACAATCGCCATAAAGGCTTGGACTTTAGAGCCTTCATAAGTGCTGCTTCCAGAGAAAATTGTACTAATCGCGGGGATGAGCTCAGAGCCTGACTGATACCAAACCACGCCCATCATGACAATCATGACGATATAGACTAAGGGTCCTGCCCAATTTAAAAAACGCTTGATGGGCTCAATACCTGCCCAAAATAGCACAATCTGAAATATCCAAACGATGATAAATGCCATCCAAGCAGTGACTGATAACTGCAAAAAGGTCGATGTTGACTCAGCAAATATCAGCGTCAACAAGATGGTTACTGCCGTCGAGGCAAAGTAGGTCTGAACGCCATACCAAAAGATACCAATAATAGCGCGTAATATGGCAGGCAGATTAGCGCCATTTACCCCCATACTGGCTCTAATAAGCACTGGGAAGGGGATGCCATACTTAACGCTAGGACGTCCCGTCAGGTTGACCATGAGCATAACGATTAGTCCAGCGAACATGATGGCCGCCATAACCCACCAGCCATTCAAGCCATAACTTAAAAACAGCGAGGCCGCTAGCGTATAACCAAATAGACTTTGAACGTCATTGGACCAAACGTTGAATATCTCAAACCAACCCCAAGTGCGCTTTGATGACGCTAGCGGGGCTAGGTCGTCATTATAAAGCCGAGAGTTGGTGTTGTTTATGTTGAGCTCATGGTCAGCTTGCATTTGTCTACTCCTAGTAGTCATTGGTATCAGGATATTATTGAGTAAACAGAATACAATAATTATTAAGTTTAATTAAAAATTAATTAAAACTCGATTGAATTTATAAGCTTACTGGGAGTTGTGAATACAGGTTCTAAGGGCTTACCTGCTAAATATTTACAATCCTGACACGTAAGCCACAAGCTGCGCTCGCTCCTCATCGGTCATTTTGGTCATATTAGCCAGTGGCATATATTGGCTTTGTACCACAGTCGCAATCTTAGCTTTATGGGTATTGAGATCTTCAGGAGTCTGCAAAATCACACCTAGTGGTGGTGCGTTAAATCCTGCCTGCGTTGGCTGCGCTGCGTGACAAGTTGAGCAGCGCGTGTGCACAATCGTCATGATGGCATCGTCTTGTGAGGCTGAAGCAGATACCGCTTGAGTACTTTCCGTTGCAGTAGCAGTCGTTACGGTAGCACCGTTAGCGGTATTGGCATCCGTGGTTGCGCCGTCACTCGTGCTGTCTACGACAGATGGAGGATTGACCGAGGTGGTCGGTGATGCCACTGATTGCGTAGACTCAGTAGTGGCTTCATCCGTTTGTGCTGATACCGGTGCCGCTGGTAATGACTTCACAGGTTCTGGGCGCATCCAAATGATGAGTAGCAAGGTAAGGATGGCAGGAATGACCAAATAACGAGGTCTTTTAAAGCCGCGATGTTTAAGGTTAAAGTAGTGACGCACGGTCGCGGTGATAATACCAATAAAGACTAACACTAACCAACCATGCTCATGCGAGTAGGTCATTGGATAGTGGTTACTGATCATGATGAAGATAAGCGGTAGGGTGAAGTAGTTGTTCATCAATGAGCGGTTTTTGGCCATTAGCGCCAGCTCAGCCACTTCTTTACCAGGCTTGACGCCATCGCGAACACATTGAACCAGTGCGCGCTGGGCGGGCATAATACCAAAGAACACATTACCCGCCATAATCGTACCTAAGATAGCACCGACATGGATGTATGCTGCCCGATCACTAAATAATTGATAGGCCAACCAAGTGTCTACGACCATCAAAATAAAGATCAATACACTGAAGATTAACGCATTTTTTCCCAAGCGGCTACGGACGATGGCCTCATAGATAAAGTAGTTGCCGAATAAGAACAGTAGACTGGTTGCTACAGCGACAGTCGTAGAGCTAAAGGCCACCTTGCTTGGGTCGATAAGATAGGCGGTGGCATTGAAATAATATACCACCGTTAGCATGGCTATCCCAGTTAGCCATGTGGTATAGGCTTCCCATTTGAACCAATGCAGTGTCGTCGGCATCGACTCAGGTTCAAGCTTGTATTTGGCAATCTCATAAAAGCCGCCGCCATGCACAGCCCATAAGTCACCAGAGATACCTTTGTCTTTTTTCCATTCTGGTGGCTTTTGCAGGCTTAAATCAAGCCAGACAAAGTAAAACGATGCGCCAATCCATGCGACGCCCGCAATGACGTGAAACCATCTAAAAAATAACTGTAACCAATCGAGTAAATATGCACCCATGCCGCCGCTGTCCTTTTAATATACTGAATCGAACTTTAAGATTAAATTGCTGTCGCTTTTAAGCAGCTACGAGCCGCGATACGTGCTATAGCCGTGCGCGCTAAGTAGTAACGGCACATGATAGTGGCTAGTATTACTTATCACGAAGTCGATAATGACTTGCGGATAAAAAGCCGTTAGCGACTGAGCATCGAAGTAAGCTTGGGTATCAAAGGTAAGGGTATAGCGGCCTGGTTGGAGATCATGCGATTGCTCGTCAGTAGCGTGGCTAAAATCCCAACTATCGGGCGTGACGCGGCCATCGGCATTGGTGGTGCCATGCGCGAGTAGCTGAGCTGAATCATTAGCATCAATACGGCGCAGAGTAACGGCAATATTGGCGGCAGGCTTGCCAAGGTGAGTATCTAAAATGTGTGAAGATAAAGTGGCTGACGAAGTGCTGGTCATAGCTGCTTCCTTTCGAGTCTGAGACAGAATAAATGGGCGAAGTAACTGTGCAGAATAAATAAAGGCGCTTGAGGTAAAACTTAACAGCAATAGATAGTATGCAAGCGCCTAAATAAATCTCTGGTTAAGCAATGCCTAGTAAGGTGTTAGGCTTCAATGAGCTTGCTAAGGCGCAGCTGAGTAATCTTATTTTGCTCAGCAGCGGCGTTCGCCAGCTCTTGCTCGCGGTCATTGGGCAGGCGAGCATTGAGTAAGTCAAGCATTTGCTGCGCTGACTTACCAGTGGCGAAGACAATAAAAATAAAGCCAAACTTCTCCAGATAGTCCTGATTGCCCTTTGCTAAGGCATGCAGGGTACTATCGTCTGCTTCATTGGCACCAGATTGCTCGTGTGCGGCGCTACCGGCAGTATGGCGATACTTTTCTTTTAGCGTTGAGACATCACCGATCTGCGGATGACCTTCGAAGGCTTGCAAGTAGTCAGCTTCACCCATCTTTGACCAGACAGCATCGCTCGCGGTGATTAGAGCCTCAAGCGAGGCAAAAGGACGTTTCTCCACTAGCATGGTGGCCCAACGCTCGCTAGTACAGCACATTAATAGCTCATTGGTCGCCGCGTCTTCGGGCAGCTGGTTGAATGACGTTAGACTAAGGGTCACAAGTAAATCCTTTTCAAAACGAGTTTCTGGGTCGAGTATACACAGTAAAGTTAATATTTCGTGCCGCTATTTTGCAAAAACCTGACCAAATGGTCAACTATTTTATGAATTAATTTTAGACCAGTCATTATTTGAGCCATAAAAAATCGCCATTACTTAGCATAATGGCGATGGTTACTTTCCTTGTGGGCTTCTTTGGTATTTCTGTTGAACTAAAGATAAAAACGCCTACTAAAATAAATATAACTAAGGTATCTAGTACTGTAGCCGCGTCATATTAAGCTCATAGTATCAATAATCTACCGTATAGCCGAGCGCGTAAGTGGTTCCTTCTGCATCAAGCCTATTCATAGCGCCATAAGTCGTTTGGTTATAGACAGTTTTATATTGAGTATTGGCAAGGTTATAGATGCCGTAATCAAGATGCCCCATTGGTAGGTCGACTTGCCCTACTAGATCAGCTATCAAAAACCCCTTAACGGGCTGAGCACTGAGCCGGTATTTAGCCACGGCAGCTGCTGGTCTAGTTTTATTCTCCTCGTAAGCTTTGTCCGTGCCGCCGATAGCCAATGCCTGCAGACGAATATTGCTACCGCCGTCGAAGTTATACTGGGCAAAGGCAGTCCCTTTAAGCGGTGTCAGACGAACGGCATTTAGCTCGCGCCACTCACCGTCCACGTCTTTGTATTGTCCGCGGGTATAAGCTAGCGTAGAGCCTAAAGTCCACTGATCGTTTAGATCGTGAGAGAGTGAAGCCTCAGCGCCATAAACCTTTTCGTCGGTATCAACTACCAAGACTTTATAGTCTGAGGTGAAGCGCACGGTCTTATCGGAGTCGTTATAGAAGCCAACCAGTTTGGCTTTGGTATTGTCAAAATTACCGGCCCAGCCTAGCTCATAGCTATTGACGGTAATAGGCTCAACATTGTCAGAGTTAATCTTAAAGTCAACAGGGACATCACGAAGGGCTCGCTGAATATCAGAGAGACTAAACCCTTGAGAGAAGTTAGCAAACACCTGATTTTGCGGTGATAGGTTATAACTGGTACCAAGGTTAAATAAGGTTTTGCTATGGTCAGTTTCGCCCGCTGCAATCTCATCAGGATCGTAGTCTACACCGACCTTTGCTAAAAAGTACTCAGGTAAAGCTTCTGTTCGTGGTTTAAAGGCCTGAGTTTCCGTTTGAATATTTTGATAGCGAGCGCCGCCGCTAACGTGCCATTGATCGCTAACATCAACATCAGCATTAATAAAGACGCCTAACTTGTCAATATCAGTATCTGGACCCCCACGAAATTTGCTGCCATCTGGCTGCCCTACTAGGCCATTACTGGTAAAGAATTTAGCTTGGTCATGACCATATTGAAATTGTTCATCATGCTCATGCTCGAAGTCCACCCCATAACTAAATAAAGTGGGCATAGCCCCAAGATTGGTCTCAGACTGCAGCGCAGCGCGCGCGCCAGTGACTTCGATATCAGCAGTAGACTGTAAGAAAGCATATGGGGTTTGGGCAAGTTGTGCTTGGGTAGCAGCTGGCAGCTCGGCAATTAGCGCTTTTGCCCGATCGTTATAGCCAATAGGAGTAGGGAAAGGATAAAAACGAGCTGACTCTTCACGGTAGTAACCGGTGACATTGAGGTTAGAATTTAGCACGTCGTCATTATGGTAGTTTAGATTGACAGTATTCTTAGTCGTATAAGGCTGGGTCTCAAGCTTTAAACCTTTAATAGCTTTTAAACTTGGCTCACCACCGAGCAAGCCTGAGAAGCTGTTACCATAATCGGCACCATACTCTGAGTCTTGTTTATTGTCATAGTGTGTTGCGGCAAGATTGATGCTTTGGCTGTCTGTTACATTCCAACCAATATTAGCATTGATGCTAATAGTATCGGTATCTTGCTGATCGGTTTGATAGACTTCAGGGCTGATGCGGTTACCCTTAGTATCAAACTTACCGCCTTTTTCTTCATAATCGACATCAAGACGCGCGTTAATGACGTTGTCTTCGCTAGTAAAGCCAAGTGTCTGACCGACATTAAAGCCAAAAGACTCATCATTAAAGTCGCGATTGCTATTGACGCCAATTCTAGACTGGCCATGAAGTCCAGTATTCGAGACAGACTTAGTCACGAAATTGATCAAGCCGCCAGAGGCGCCAGACCCGTAGATACTCGTAGCGCCTGAAAGTACTTCAATGCGCTCTAGCTGAGTCGGATCGATACTGTTAAGCTGGCGTGATAAGTCTCTAGAGCCACTTAATGGCACGCCATTGAGTAAGTACTGCACGGGTCTACCACGCATAGTAGTACCGTAATTACTCGTAGAGCCACTTGCTGTGCCGATACTGGGAACCAACTGACCAATGACCTCAGCGAGACTGCGATTGCCCACTGCTTGAGCGGCAATCTCATCTTCATAAATCATTTGTGTAACGGCAGGCATTTCGCTAATTTTCTGTGCTAGCGCTGTTCCTGATTTGACAGAGGCTGTGACGGTAATAGGGTCTAAGGTCGTCTGCGGTGCGTCGGAAACTTCTGCATAAAGCTGTTGAGAGATACAAAGAGATAATAGGGATAAGGTAGAGCGCTGTAAGATTGTGGACATATTCTTCCTTAGAAGAGGTTTATAGCTGATTAGCTAAGATTTGATAATTAAAGTTAAGTAACTGAAATTATTACCATTAGTATGATTAAATTAAGTATTAAGCAATATTTTTTATAAATAATAACGGTTATCATTAGTATTAGCAATTGATTGATTGTTGCTTATCGGCAGTTTAAGGCAAGGGACAAGGCTCTAATATCGGACTTTTTATATATTTTTAGTAGGGGGTTGAATGCGTAGATGTTAAGCTTGAAGCCTCAAATAAGTCTTATATTCAATAAGTTTGGTAGTATTAATTTATCTGCTACTTTTAAGGTCGTTGCAGGTTAGTAGACTTTAAGTATGCAGCGATGGCTTCATCAAAAGTTTTATAATGGCTATTTTTTCTAGTAACTATCTTTCTACTAACTATCTTTCTAAGTGACCACAGCTATGACAGAAAGCGCTTTATCCCATCACCGCTCTCAGCAAGAGATTCGTGAGCACAATGAGCAGCTAATATTGGCCGCAGCTGAGATGGAATTTGTACTGCAAGGCTACCGCGGTGCGACCATGCAAGCCATTGCTGATAGGGCAGGGTTGCCCAAAGCTAACGTCCACTATTATTTCAAAAGTAAAAAAAATCTCTATCAGGCCGTATTGACGACGATTATTGAAGAGTGGAATGAGGGACTCGTTAGCATGACCGAAGACAGCGATCCCAAAGTGGTCATTGAGCAGTTCGTCCGTACCAAGCTTGCTCAGGCTTTCGCTCATCCAACGCGGCACAAGCTATTTGCATTAGAGATTATTAATGGCGCACCGCATTTGCAAGAGTTTATGGCCACCACTATGAAGTCATGGGCGCAGGAGAAGACGCAAGTCATTCAGTCTTGGTATGCTCAGGGTAAGATTGCGATCAACGACCCCATTCATTTATTGATATTGATTTGGACGACGACGCAGCGCTATGCAGAGTTTGAGGTCGAAATAGTCGGGCTACTGGATAAAGAGCGATATGATGAGCACGATGAGAAAAGGACAGCCAATTTCTTGGTGCCCTTTATACTGAGAGGTTGCGGCTTATAATTGTGACTGACGCAAGTGAGCGATCGTAACAGTCTAGCCAAACTATCTATGTAAGGTTTGCTCTAATAGACCATCATCAAGATGCTGGTCTGGGGTGTCGAACTCGATACCGTAGTTTTTGGGCAGTACCGTATCGAGTAAGATAGCAACGATACCTGCCATCGTCACGGCTGAACCAAAGATATTCTGGATCAGCTTAGGCGTCTGCGCTAGTACGTCAGGGACAAAAGCAATACCCATTGACAGACCTAATGAGGTGGCAATAATTAAGATGTTGCGGTGGGTAAAATTCACCGTTGATAAGATGCGAATGCCTGCTGTCGCGACCGTTGCAAACATCAATAACGTCACACCACCGACCACAGGTTTGGGCAGTTGGGTGAATATAGCACCGATAATAGGGAACATACCCATAAGAAATAACAGTCCTGCGACATAAAAGCCAACGTAGCGACTGGCAATACCAGTCATTTGAATCACCCCATTATTTTGGCTATAAGTCGTAACGGGAAAGGTATTGAAGATACCGGCGATCATAGAGTTAACACCATCTCCCAATACGCCACCTTTAATCCGTTTTTCATACAGTGGGCCTTGAATCGGCTCGTGCGAGATCATCGAAGTCGCTGTCAAGTCACCTGAGGTCTCAATACTGGTAATAACATACATAAAGGCAATGGGGATAAAGGCCTGAAGATCAAAGCTAAAGCCATATTTAAATGGGATTGGCAAGGTAAATAGGCTGGCTTGGCTCACTTGGGAGAAGTCGATCTTACCCATGAATATCGAAGCGATTAAGCCGAGCATTAGCCCAATGAAGATAGCGCTAGAGCGAATCACTTTATTGTTTATAATGCTAATAGCCACCACGATGACTAACACACCGCCGCCGAGCATAAGGTTCTCAAGACTACCGAAGTCATCAGCTTTGACGCCGCCTGCCAGATCGGTTAAACCGACCTTGGTGAGTGAGAGACCGATAGTGACGATGACGCAGCCAGTGACAATGGGGTTCATTAGCGACTTGAGCTTGGTAATAAAGCGGCTCAAGAAAATCTCAATAAATGCCCCCAAGAAAGTCACGCCAAAGATGACCGACAAGATCTCTTCAGGGCCGCCGCCTTTGGCCTTGACCACCATCCCTGCTGCCAGTACCGCACTCAAAAAGCCAAAACTAGTCCCTTGTAGTGCCATGAGTCCCGAGCCAATCGGACCGACACGACGCGTCTGAATTAAGGTTGCTACCCCAGATACCATGAGCGACATACTGATAAGGTAAGGAATCTCTTCACCGAGGCCCAAAACGCCACCGATAATTAAGGAAGGGGTGATAACACCGACAAAACTGGCTAAGACGTGCTGAACGGCCCCTAACAGAGCTTTCATAAAGTTAGGTCGATCGTGCAAGCCATAAAGCAATTCACTTTGCATCTCGGCGGATGGCTCATTTTGCAGTTGCTTCTGCAAATTAGAGGGTTGGGTCATTCTGGCTATCTCCTAAAATAATATCCTGCTGACGATGATGGCGCTGTTAGGGTGACTAAGAGGTGCGATCATCCAATGGGCGGCATCAGTACAAAAGTCCATTTAACGCTGACAGCGATGGCAAAAGTGACAAAAACCGCTCAATTATTCACGATTTAAACGTTTACTTCAGATTAAAACCTGACTAATTGGTCAACTATATAAGGTTATAGGGAAACCGTAAGATAATGCAACGTTTTTTTACCTTACTTTATGAATTCGCCAGAATTCTCGCAAAATTAAAAGTCTTGATTGATTTTGGTTCGGCTGCGTGAGCATTTATAGCCGTTTAAATTTGTAGGGGGCAAATTTATAGTTTTTTAGGGGATTTATTCTAAAATAATCGCTTGAATATAAGCGCTCTAATATCGCCAAATAATTGCGCATAAACCAGTCGTCAGTGGTTCACTAGCACCTCTCAATTTTGTACCTTAAACCCAGACTAATCATAGTGATTAACGATATTTTAGAATGCAATTTTTTGGGTAATTCTATTATTGCTATTTGGTAATCAGTTGGTTATTATACGCCGCTATAAATTAATGATAACGATTAGCATTAATATTAGCGTTAAATTTTTATACTGGACTTGGCTAGATTTACTTAAGCGTTTGTCCAACTTTTCAACAATCTAATTGTGGCCGTAACGACCGCTTGAATGATGAGAGTGAGTAGATATGCATTCAAATAAGACTTTCCCTAGTAACACTGCTGCCCATGGCGCTCGTGGATTGAGCGCGCTAAGTGTGGCTATCACTGTAGCTATGTTTGCGCAGTCTGCCGCCGCTGCAGAACAGCCGCAGACTACTTTGCAGACCATTACAGTAACGGCAAATTCGTCGGTAAACCCATCGGTACAAGAGGGTGAGGTAACCACAGCAGAATATACGCCAGCTCAGCAAGCTGCACACCTGAACGACTTTTTAGAAGTAGTGCCTGGGGTATCTGTAGGCGGGACATCTAACATCAATCAGCGCGTTCGAGTTCGTGGACTTGACGATACTAACCTTAAAGTAACGATCGATGGTGCTCGTCAAGAAGGTCCTTTGTTCTATCATATGGGTGATGTGACCATCGACCCTGATTTACTAAAGCAGACTCAAGTAGCCGTCGGTAATAACTCAGTAACACTAGGTAATGATGCACTAGGCGGCGGCGTTGCTTTTGAGACTGTTGATGCTGTAGACATGCTCAAGCCTGGTCAGAAGCTTGGCGCTAAGCTAAAGACAAGTTATGGCAGTAACAATGATGAGCTATTAACTTCTGCCACTGTCTATGGAACGCCGACTGATAATGTGGATCTATTGGCCTATTATGGCAAGCGTAAAACAGAGTCTGGCGAAGATGGTAGCGGTCGTGAGCTTTTTGAAGACAGTGAAGGCGAAAACATCCTATTAAAAGCAGGCGCTCACCTAGCCAATGATCATCATATTGGCGCAAGCTTTAGTCGTACTGAAAAAGAAGGTACGTTCCCATTCCGTCCAGACTTCCCTGCACGAACTGATGAGCCAATTCCACAAAAGGTAAGCCGAGATACTTATACCGCTGATTACAACTTCAACCCAGCGAATGCACTAATTGATGTTGATACTACTATTTATCAAACGCAAACAGAGATCTCGCGCGATAACGATTCGAAAGTATCACCAGGTTATGAATGGCGAGCCAAAGTAAAAACCACAGGTGCTAAGGTTCAAAATACCAGTGTTATTGATAGTGCTGTCGGTAGCCACAGGCTGATTGCAGGGGCTGAGCACTATAAAAAAGAATCTGAAATGGTACGTGACAATCAGACCCAAGGGACCGATAGCGCACAAAATACGTCTGTCTATTTAGAAGATCAATGGCAGATAGATAAGTTGACCTTAACGCCAGGTGTTCGTTATGACCGTTATGAGTCACCAAAGTTCGTTGCTGACGGCAAAACTTATGATAATGTGGTTGGTGCCTTGGCTGCCAGCTACGAAATCGCACCGAGTACTCAGGTATTTGCTAGCTACACGCAATTGTTCAATGGTCCTGACTTAGGTCAAGCGATTTTTAATAGCAATGGCGATGGTATTTATGTGAATAAGAACCTAAAGCCAGAAGAAGGCTATAACTCGGAAGTTGGGGTGGTTACTACTCTTCATGGTGTGACATTGGCTGACGATGCGCTACAGTTAAGTGCAAAATATTTCGACTCGAATATCGAAAACTATCAGCTATTTATGCGCAAACCAAACAAAAGACGTCCAGAAAGAGTAGGTATTAATTGTAATGACGGTAGCTTTGGTGGTGAGTGCCAAGGTATGTATAATAGTGATGAAGACTTTGAGATCAAAGGGGTGGAGCTAGCAGCCAACTATACTACTAATAACTTTGGTATGGGTCTCAGCTATTCGCGCGCTCGTAGTGAAGGGGAAAAAACTGGTAATAGCATTCCTTCAGTGAGTGGTAGTGGCGCAGACTCAGGCGATCGTTACATGGTGAACTTAAACTATGCACCAAGTGATAGCATTGGCTTAGGCTGGCGTAGTACTTACGTGGCATCAATCACAGATAATAAACAAAACACTAAGCCAAGTTACGACGTACATGATGTGTATATGAACTTTACACCGCGTCAGCTTGCTGGAGTAAAAGCAACGGTTGGCGTTTATAACCTATTTGATGAAACTTATGCGAACCATGCCTCTCGCTTAAATAGTGGTGATGACACAGCTACTGACTTTGATATGGGTCGTAATATCAAAGCCTCTTTGAGCTATCAGTTCTAAGTACTGTTAAGTCCTATGTTACAAATAAAGTTGTCGGCCTTTGGGCTGACAACTTTTTTGGGCTTTAGCGTATTAAAATAAGTTACCAGCGATGACCCCAAGGCCCCCACGGCGTATAGCCAAAGCGGCCGTAGCCCCATGGATAGGGTGAGCTTAGATAATCTAAATCACGTTGACGCTGATAATAATAACGTCCTTCAGAATAAGCGTCTTCTAGCTTTTCAATCCCTTCAAGTGGGCACACCGGCTGCCAGTCATAGCCCTCGCGGCCAAGCTTATAAGCGTTTAGCTCTGTACAATAGCTTTCTAGCCCAGACTGTCGACCAGCCTCCCAAAGCTTGCGAACAGGACTGCTGGATGTAATATTCGGGCAGGTGGCAATATAGTGAGCAAAGTAAGCGCCAGAGCGCCCCTGCATACCATCTTTTTTACCAATGTCTTGCCAATTGGCTTGAGTGCATTGCTGCGGCGTTAGTTTAGGCGTGGTGGCGCAGCCCGCCAAGAGTAGGCTTCCAATCAGTAGTAAAGGAGCCGATAATATCGTTAAGTTTCTCATATCACACCTTTTTCTCATATCACACCTTTTTCTCATATTGCACTTAGAGACCGGCGTCTCGTGCGATAAACTATTAGCAGTTAATCCTATTTATTAATACGCTGCAAAGGTAGTCAAGTATCTTAAGTGATAAAGGCCGTATACTTGATCTATAATCATTAAGGTAGCGCTAATAGCGTCTATATTATGAGCCATTCGTTTTTGCGTGGTTTACAATGATTAACGGCTTTATAGTGACTGTATAAGTAAGTGACTATATAAGTAAGTGACTATATAAGTAATGGTTATATAAATAGTGACTACATAAACAGGAACTGAATAACTAGCGACTGAACAAATAGTGATTGAATAACTAGCGTCTGGGTAACCAGTATAACAACTTAGCAACCGCATCGGCTGTTTGCT
Source organism: Psychrobacter pygoscelis (assembly GCF_004335015.1). Classification (GTDB taxonomy): domain Bacteria; phylum Pseudomonadota; class Gammaproteobacteria; order Pseudomonadales; family Moraxellaceae; genus Psychrobacter; species Psychrobacter pygoscelis. Next base: position 569,114 of record NZ_RQRU01000001.1, on the reverse strand, counting down.
TTCGTTAAAATCCTTTAATAGCTTATGGAGCGCTATCTTTTACAATCCTGTCCGGTGTAAGATGATATTAATAATTATGATCCAGTCAAAGTAGAATAAAATTTATCTTAACAGCCCTAAAGTCAATTTATTTAATTAAGATAACTACGTAATTTATCAAGATAAACTGATAGAATCATAGGATTAGTGGTAGATATCTAAGACATTGGAATAGTTTTTATGAAAACCGTACTAATAGCAAATCAAAAAGGTGGCTGCGGCAAGACCTCAGTTGCTATAACTCTAGCGTCAGCACTGGCAAACCAAGGTCAGACGGTAGCGCTGGCTGATGCCGACCCGCAGAAGTCTAGCCTTAGTTGGCTAAAGCGTCGTCCGGATACTGCTGCCCCAATCATTGCGGTCGATTGGCGAGAGGAAGACGATATTGGTGATTTGCCCAAGAAGGTCGCCAAAAAATTGGGCAAAAAGGATTGGCTGATTATCGATGCACCAGGCTCTATCTCAGCAGATCGCGCGCAGTCGCTTATTAGTGAGGCTGAGGCAATTCTAATCCCAGTATTGCCCTCAGTGTTTGATGCAGATAGCACCAAGCGCTTTTTAAAGTCTCTGCAAGATCTCAAGCGAATTCGTAAAGGTAAGGTAGACATTTACCTACTTGCAAACCGCGTTCGGGCGCAGAGTAATATGAGCCAGAGCCTAAAGAACTTTTTTGAAAATATAGGTCAGCAGCCTCTAGCATGGATTACTGAGCGCAGTCTCTATCCGCAATTGGCTGAGCAAGGTATGGCAGTCTTTGATAAGACGCAAAAGCGCTTTCGTGATGTCCAAGTGCAGTGGCAACCAGTGTTAGATACGCTTATGCCTAAGGTTGCAAGTCATTATGAGGACACGCTAAAAGACGCGACCATCTCGCCATCTTTAGCTCGGCTGTTGGGAGAGGAGCGTACCGCTACTAAAGACAGTACTCATGACGACTCTACCAGTAAAGTCCAAGCTACCTCGCAGTCCATTAAGACCGCAACTGCCCATTCAAAAACTTCCAAATCAAGGACAGTGGCAGCAAGGCACTCTAGTACCCAGTCAAATACGGATGTCCAGTCGGCACGAGCTACGCAAAAGACCAATCAAAAAAAATCATCGGTAAAAAAAGCCTCAACGTGGTATGAGTGACCCTCTACTTGATTAAAGCACATTAAGTAAGGCTATAGCAGTTCATTTACTGGCTTAACTTTGCTAGCTCATGCTATTATCAGCGTTTTTTTGAGATAAGCCAAATGGGACTGTGGATAGTCGTCGCTATCGTATTGTTTGTCTTAGGCAGTATGATGGCACTAAAGCCAAGTGGGGTGGATATGCGTTTAGATACACTACGCATGACCGCTCGCAGATTAGAGCTAAACCCTAAGCTGGTCGCTTGCCCTGATTGGGTAGCTGGTAAAGATGGTGAGTTTGGCCGTGGCATGATTGGTCAGTATGGTTTGGTGATAGATGGCATCAAGTTGCCACACAGTCGCTACCGAGTCATCGATGGTCAATGGCGCCCTGTCTCTCAGGTCAATACAGCTTCTAAAGACAACTCAGATGTCTCGTTAAGCTCAGTCGCTCCCCATTATGGACTGGATAAAGTCGAACTAGAGCTGCCCCCTGCAATTCAACCATTTGTCAAAGCTTTAACTACCCAGGCCAATAGTATTATCCTCTATTGGGAAGACATTGCCTATGTTCGTCCAGTGAGCAATCCTCATTATCGTACTGCCTCAGTCGAGCCGGATTTACAGCTATTAAAGACCAAGCTAAATCAATGGGCACAGCAGCTACAAAAATCTGGTCGCAGTTAAGACAGATAGTGAAAGGGTATATCAAGAAATTTTGAATACCTAATTTGGATAACTAAGAAAATAGTTTGCTAACCTAACAGGCGTCGATAGCCAACACCGAAGGTTTTTCTAGTCTGTTGTTATATATTTAACGATTGTCTTTGTACAGAATGACATAGGCAGTAGCCTAACGAGATAACGAGGGTTTTAAAAAGCAATCACACCCTTTATTATTGCAAGTCCTTCTAATATTTAACCTATTATTTTAAGAAATCTTGTTAAGATACGGCGTTGGCTGTTTAATTTATAGCCCTACCTTTAATCACTATTACGCGATAAATATTACCGCAATAGCGAGCCGCTCTTGATTTTTAGTGTTGACAGCCCAAGTGTTAGCAGTGTAACGTCTTTACCCATTCTACCTTTCATTTCAATAAATTGAACATCACGGTGTCGTCTTTTATGGCTAAAACCACAACAAAAAAAGCTGCAAAATCCTCGTCAAGCAGTGCCAAAGGAAAGGCGCTGGTCATCGTCGAGTCACCAGCTAAGGCAAAAACAATTAACAAATACTTAGGCGATGATTTTATTGTTCGCTCAAGTGTCGGTCACGTTCGTGATCTGCCGGTAAGCGGGTCTAATAAAGCAAAAGCGGCAGCCAAGTCAGACGAAAGTTTATCTAAAGAAGAAAAGGCGCAGCAAGCGCTAGTACGCCGTATGGGGGTGGACCCTGAGCATGGTTGGCAGGCAGTCTATGAGGTATTGCCCAATAAGACCAAGGTAATCAAAGAGCTCAAATCACTGGCCAAAGACGCTGACAAAATTTATCTGGCGACGGATATGGATAGGGAAGGGGAAGCTATCGCTTGGCATCTGCGTGAAGTCATCGGCGGTGACGACAGTAAGTATCAGCGTGTGGTGTTTAATGAGATTACCAAGTCTGCTATTCAAAATGCCTTTAAAGAGCCAGGCAAGCTAGACATTGATAGAGTCAATGCGCAGCAAGCCCGGCGCTTTTTAGATCGCGTGGTTGGCTTTATGGTGTCGCCGCTATTGTGGCAAAAGATTGCCCGTGGTCTGTCAGCAGGGCGAGTTCAATCTGTCGCTACACGGCTTGTGGTTGAGCGTGAGCGTGAGATTCGTGCCTTTATTCCCGAAGAGTACTGGCAGATCCATGCCGATACCCATGCGACTTCTGGCAAAGGAGAAGATGCACAGCGCAACATACGCTTAGAGGCCCTCAAGCAAGCGGGCAAGACCTTAAAGCTGGCCAATAAAGAGCAGACCGACAAAGTATTAGCAGTGCTTAAGTCTAATGATTATGTGGTCAAAACCCGTGAAGAAAAGCCGACTCAATCGCGGCCAAGTGCGCCATTTATTACCTCGACCTTGCAGCAAGCTGCTAGCACTCGTTTAGGCTTTTCGGTCAAAAAGACCATGATATTAGCGCAGCGTCTTTATGAGGCAGGTCACATTACTTATATGCGTACGGACTCGACATTCTTGTCCGGTGATGCATTGGCCAAAGTTAGAAGTCATATTGAAGATAATTTTGGCACAAAATACGTGCCCGAAAAGCCTAACTTTTATGGCAATAAGCAAAATGCGCAAGAAGCGCATGAAGCGATTAGGCCCTCTAATGTAGACCTAAGATCTACTCAGCTTAAGGGCGTGGAGCGCGATGCAATTCGCCTCTACGAGCTAATCTGGCGTCAGTTTGTCGCCTGTCAGATGCCACCAGCAAAATACCTCTCTGTAACGCTTATTGTGGAAGCGGGTGATGTAGAGCTCAAGGCTCGTGGCCGTACAATGACTTTTGATGGCTATACCAAAGTTATGCCGCCTGCTAAGAATGATGACAATTTATTACCAGACGTCAAGCAAGGTGAGACCTTAGTGCTCGATAAGCTTGATCCCAGTCAGCACTTCACTAAGCCACCTGCGCGCTATACCGAAGCCAGCTTGGTCAAAGAGCTTGAGAAGAAAGGCATTGGTCGTCCGTCAACTTATGCGGCGATTATCTCCACTATTCAGGATCGCGGTTACGTTAAGCTTGAGAACAAGCGACTGTTCGCTGAAAAGATGGGCGATATCGTCACTGATAGACTCACAGAAAGCTTCCCAGATTTGATGGATTATACCTTTACCGCAGGGTTAGAGGACAAGCTGGACCATGTGGCTGAGGGCGAGCAAGACTGGAAGGATGTGTTAGACAATTTCTATGGCGGTTTCAAAGTCAAGCTTGAGCATGCCAAAGATAAAGACGGCATGCGCCCCAATGATCCAACAGATGTGCCCGACATACATTGCGACTTATGCGAGCGCCCCATGCAGCTGCGCACTGGCTCAACTGGTGTGTTCTTGGGCTGTACCGGATATAACTTACCGCCAAAAGAGCGCTGTAAGGGTACTAAAAACTTAATGCCCGTTGAGGCCTTCGCTAATCTTGATGAAGGTGAGAGCGATGAGGTCGCAGAAGTTCGGGATTTAATGGAGAAGAAACGCTGCCCTAAATGCGATACAGCAATGGATGGCTATATCGTCGATGGTGGCCTAAAGCTGCATATCTGTGGTAATAACCCCGACTGTGATGGCTACTTGCTAGAAGAGGGTAAGTTCGAAGTACCAGGCTCAGATGCCCCAACCATCGACTGTAATAAGTGTGATGGTCAGATGGCGCTGAAGACAGGCCGTTTTGGCCCGTACTTTGCTTGTGAGAAGTGTGACAATACTCGAAAGGTACTCAAGAACGGTGAACCTGCGCCGCCGCGAATGGATCCTATCGACATGCCAGAGCTTAAATCGCAAAAGCATGACGATCATTTTATCTTGCGTGAAGGGGCGGCAGGGCTTTTCTTAGCGGCATCAAAATTCCCCAAAGTGCGTGAGACTCGAGCACCAAAGCTGGCCGAACTGCGCGCTATTAAAGATAAAATGGATGAGAAGTTCCAGTATCTGTTTAAAGGGCCGGATGAAGACCCCGATGGTAATGCTACGATTCTACGTTGGTCACGCAAGAAGAAAGAGCAGTACATTGGTTCTGAAAACTCCAAAACGGGTAAGGCCACTCGCTGGGGGGTTTACTGGCGCAATGGCGAATGGGTAGAGGAGTGATCCTTTTTTATCTCTAGCTAGTTAGTCTAATGGCTAGAGATTGTTCAGTTAAGCTGAGATGAATCATTAACTATAGAAGTGTTCTTAATAAAAAAGCCCCTAAATTAGGGGCTTTTTTTATAATGATGCTTTTAAAAGTAATCAACTGTAGCTTTTTACTATAGTCTAATACTAGTAATATCTACTTCACTATTAGTTCTTTTCGATAATACCACAAGCCACACGAGTGCCTGAACCACCTGATGGCTGAGTGGTGTAGTCATCGGCACCAGCATGAACGATAAAGGCACGACGGTATACGCTATCTGGACCGGTCATAGAGGCTGAAATATCTTTTTTAACGTAGTTAATAGTAGCAATACCTTGCTCGTTAGCGGTCATGTTAGGTAAGTCACCAGCGTGGCTATCTGCGCTATCTGGGTTGCCATGAGGCTTATTGGTAGGGTTAAAATGAGCGCCTGCTGCTTTGCCCATATCATTACAGCTGCCAGTCTCATGAATGTGCAGCGCTACCGTAGTTCCTGGCTTAAGACCCATCAGCTTACCGTAGACTTGGACGCCATTATCGACAGGGCGTAAGTACAGTTGACCCACTTCACGATTGTTGCCATCTACCGTGGTGACTACTGATTTAAGGGTAGGCTGGTTTAATGGGTTGCCAGTTTTTAATTGTCCCTGTGTGCTCTGACAGCCAGTTAGGGCAAGACCAGAAGCAAATAGAACCGATGAAGCTAATAATAATTTTTTCATTAAATTCTCCAAAAAGTAAATGAACTAAAACAGCCTTATGCTAAAGCTTTTAATAAGCCAAGCCAAAACTATCCTCTAGAACTAAGTTTATTAATTCAGTATAACGCCCAAGCTAGTAGGGTTATTCATCTAAAACGCAACAAAGCGTTAATATATGTAAATTTTAGAATTTAACGGTAAACAGTCATAAAAACGAGCAGCATAGGCCGTTAAGAGCTACTAAGCCTATAAAAAAAATTCTATAGATATTATTTATATATAACAATTGCTTAAGGTTAGGTTACTAAACTGAATTGTTAAATCAATGCTAAGTGGGCAAACTACTACAAAACTTTAAATATTAAGTTTGATTTATTTAGGAGTAATTATATGCGAAATGTATTCAAAGTATTAGCATCAACGGCGGCTCTTGCTGGCATGATAACGGTAGGCGCTACATCAGCTCAGGCTGAGTCGCAAACTGGCAATCTGCATTATACTGCTGACTGCGGTGTTAAAGAGCTACGAATGGCCAAAGGCAGCTATGACGTTAATCGCGCTGGTGTAGTCAAAGGTAGCAACTACTGCGAATATCAATTCTATGCCAAAAAAGGTCAAAAAGTGAGTGCCAAGCTAGTTGGCAGTAGCGATCTATATCCTATGCTGTACAGTGAAAACTCAGAAGACCTTAGCAATGGCACTGTGACCCTAGATAAAACGGGCGAGCACACTATCCGTGTCCTTCAACCTCGTAATCAAGCCCGCCAAGGTAATACACCGAAGCCATATTATTTGACAGTAACAATTAAATAATTCATATTGATTTTGACTGACGAAGTTTAATCTAATCTTTAATAGCGAAAAAGCCAAGCTGAAGCTTGGCTTTTTTGTGCTTCATGAATTTAACACCTCGATTTTATTCATTCGGCAGTTCTATATTAGTGGTAGGTTGCGTGGTCTCAAGATAATCTATTTCGGCCGCAGAGGGTGATTCTTCAGACTTTAATACTGGAGATTTACGTTCTGGCAGCGGTTCATTTTGCCAAACTAGCGTCTCCCCTGTCGACATGGTCTGTAGTAAGTTATAGCGTGGAAAATCTGTCGGCTTGGTAGTCGACAGTTGCAGGCTCAAGTTCAGCTTGCTTTCACTGTAATTCACTAGTTTAGCCAGGTGCTCATTTATCCTATTGCCATTTAAGCCACAACCCATTACCGTTTGGGGTGTCAACCCAACCAGCAGAGTGTAATCTTCCAATAAAGCATAGGGACCACCGACTTCGTTACAATTGGAGTTAAAGCTGGCTTCTTGCCAGTGGCGACTGTCTGGATAACCCTTAAAGCGAAGCGTAACAGGAAAATCAGGATGATAAAAATCACCAATGGGCTCTCTTGAAACCAGCTTACCGTCCTCGTCATAGTGATTACTAGCCGCGCTGACGAGTCGCCATTGATACTCCTCTAAGATGGCTTTAGTTATGGGTAACCCACTAGGCTCCGCAAGCACTTTAGGCTGTCCTTGAAAGATAAAAGTATTACCGTGTTCAATAGCCAGTGCCAGTTGTCTGGCAGCATGGCGATCGGTATTGGCTATTGAAGGGTTGCTGAAAGATGGCGGGATGGGAAGCAGCTGAAGATTGAAATTGAAATAAGGGTAATTAGGAAGTAAGGCTTTGAGACTATTGTCTTCACGGCTATCTGTGTTGTCTGCATTGTCTAAATCCGCTTTATTATCCATGCCTCTGTTGCCCACACACTCGGGCTGCTTTTTATTAATTACAGAAGTATGATAAGGAAATCGCGGCCCTCCTAGTAAAAAGTCTAATCTATAAATATCGCAATCCTGCTGAAAATCTAGAGTGCTGGGCTGTATTTCAAGCGCTATAGGGGGTTGTGAGCTTACGTCGATAGCCGTGCCACTGGCGTCAAGAACTCGCTGTAATTGCCAGTCATAGCCACTAGCCCATATTGGCAGATCGGTTTTTAAGTTTTCCGGTGCTGGCATAGCTAACTCTATGCTCGGTATAGTAGAAGTAGAAGATGGGTTAGAAGGCTGACTAGCATTATCCAGCGATATAGTCTTCACAGATTGGCAGCTCGTTAAAGTAATACCTAGCCCGATGATAGCGGTTGTTTTACTAAATAAGATTCTGAAGTGCTCAGCTCGGCCTAATAATAAGGTTAAGTTTAATTCAGCCATTTTATCAATCCCTTGTTATATCAATTTAAATATAGGTCCATTTGGACAATGAGCCAATTCGCCATAGCAGCAATTAACGACGGTTCAGTGCTTCATTCTTCCAAATTAACGTCTCACTAGTTTCGAGATTTTGTGTGAGTAGATAATAAGGCAGGTCGTTGTCTTGCTTATGCGCCTCACTCTGCTTAGGGTAGAGGGTAAGAGTTAGCTGACTTTGGCTTTGCTGCTCTAGCTCTCTAATCTTATCTTCTGCCGCTTCACGCTTAGGCCCGCAGCCAATCAAAGTGTGTACGGACATACTAATAAATAAAGTATGTTTCAGTGTCGATATGCTTTGATTCACTAATTTGTCACTTTCTCCTTCCATACTATTCAATTTGAAGAGCTATACCTTACTAATTTGAATAGAATTATTGTAAGTTAATAATAAAAAGCCAGTCGAATTAACTGTATGAGGAGCGGTCAATGGCCGTCGATTTAACCTATCCTAAGCATAAACGCTCCACTACTTTAGGGCAGCTATCCAGCTTAAGCGCTCAGCCACAAGTAAGGCTTATGTCACAGCGTGTTCGTAATCTAGAAGAGTTTACTGACTTAGGGAAGCTGTCTCTAGGCCGCATTATTCCCTATCTGTTAGGAGGCATTTATCTAGTGTTTATGTTTGCAGGAAATGTTTGGCTGATTGCTATATTGTTATTAGTGATAGTTACTGTAAGCACCTTAATAATAAAGCATAAAAAAAGCTATAAGCAAAAGCTCGACTTTATCTTATCGACCCCGTTTCCGCATAAGCTGTGGCAAAGTCAGAATCTGAAGAGGTTAAATTTATCCGTCTCTGAGCGGGCAATGGTCAATGAAGGTCTGCGAGATTTCTTTTTATTACACGCGTTAAAACCCAAAAAGCCCCTTTGTATGCCGTCAAAGTATGTTGATGAGCTTTGGCATGCGTTTATCCTAGATACCAGAAGCTACCAAGAATACTGCCAAGCCGCTTTTGGTAAACCGCTACACCATATTCCTGATTACGCTTTCTTGGATCGGCAACGAAACGTGCGAATGTATACTTATCAAGCCACCTGTCAGCTACACGGTATTAATCCAGCTTATCCTGGTGATCGCGTTCCGAGGCTGTTCGGTATAGATAGCGTGATTGGACGAAGCCTATCTGGTTTAGCGCCGCCATTGACACTATGGGCACTGCTACAAGAGCTAAGCCAAAGTTATCAAGCTTGGTATCAGACCATTATTGGTGAACGACCAGATGGTATGGATTTGGACTTTGAGGTTGACATTACTCAAGATGGCGCCGCCACATGTGGTAGTAGTGATAGCAGCGGTGGTGACGGTGGTAGCAGTTGTAGTAGCTGCGGCGGAGATTAACACTAGATATCGTTTTTTTATTTTTTGGTTAACTGTATGAATATGCCATTGTCATTGTATTTTATAACCCTAAAATAAAAAACCGCCCAATTTAATTGAGCGGTTTTTTATTTTAGAATGTTAAGTTAATCAGCTAAAGGTTACCCCAAGCTTAGCTTCTTAGCGCTTTTTTAGATTTAGTAGTGTCGATTGCAACCTTAGCGGGTTTTAGCGGCGTTGGCATCTCTACCAAGGCCACTTTTAATACCTCATCAATTGTCGCAACAGGCTGAATTTTTAAGCCTTCTTTGACATTATCTGGAATTTCCTCCAAATCACGCTCATTGGTTTCTGGGATTAACACATGTTTAATACCGCCGCGATGGGCTGCCAAGAGCTTCTCTTTAAGGCCACCGATGCGTAGCACTTTACCACGCAGGGTAACCTCACCTGTCATGGCGATATCAGGGCGAATCGCGATGCCCGTCATAGCCGATACTAGGGCTGTGGTTAAGGCAATACCCGCAGACGGACCGTCTTTAGGCGTAGCGCCCTCTGGCATATGCACGTGGACATCAGTGGTCTTAAAGGTCTCGTAATCAATGCCGAACTGCTCACCGCGAGCGCGAACCACACTCATGGCAGCGCGGATCGACTCTTTCATTACATCACCAAGAGAGCCTGTAAAGACAAGCTCGCCTTTACCTTGCATTTTGACCGTCTCGATGGTGAGTAGCTCACCGCCGACGCTTGTCCAAGCTAGACCAGTGACACGGCCAACCTCAGGCTCCTGCTCAGCTAGACCGAAGTCATATTGGTGCACGCCTAAGTAATCAACGATGTTCTTATCATCGACCGTCACCAGCTCACGCTCTGCCTTTTTCGGTGGGCGAACGCCATGCGTCTCTACCGACTCACGAACGACCTTTCGGCAGATTTTATTGACCTCACGCTCAAGGTTTCGAACGCCAGCTTCGCGAGTATAACGCTGGACGATACTATGCAATGCCTCTTCAACGATCTCAATCTCACCTTCTTTTAGGCCGTTTTGCTTGATGGCTTTAGGCACTAGGTATTTCTGGGCGATATTGACTTTTTCTTCTTCGGTGTAGCCCGGCAAGCGGATGACTTCCATACGGTCAAGCAGCGCTGGCGGGATGTCCATGCTATTGGCAGTACAGATAAACATCACTTGTGACAAGTCTAAGTCCATATCGAGATAATGGTCGTTAAAGGTGTCATTCTGTGATGGATCTAACACTTCAAGCAAGGCTGAGGCTGGGTCACCGCGGAAGTCTTGCGCCATCTTATCGATCTCATCGAGTAAGAATAGTGGGTTTTTGACTTCAACTTTAGCCAATGACTGAACGATTTTACCCGGCATCGCACCGATGTAGGTTCGACGGTGGCCACGAATCTCGGCTTCATCACGCACGCCGCCAAGGGCCATACGCACAAACTTGCGGCCAGTTGCGCGGGCGATAGACTCACCGAGCGAGGTTTTACCCACACCAGGAGGGCCTACGAGACACAAGATAGGACCGCGAAGTTTCTTAACACGGGATTGGACCGCTAAGTATTCCAAGATACGGTCTTTAACATCTTTTAGACCATAATGGTCTTCGTCAAGTACGGTCTTAGCTTTATCGAGGTTAATCGACACTTTAGTGGTAGTATTCCACGGCGTATCAAGAATCCACTCAATATAGTTGCGCACGACAGATGACTCGCTGGAGGCTGGCGGCATCATTTTAAGCTTTTTAAATTCTTGCTCTGCCTTTTTGCGCACATCTTCTGGTAGATCAGCTTCTTTTAGTCGATGCTCAAGCTCACTGATATCATCTTCGGCATCGAATGCCCCATCATGCATATCAGATAGCTCGTTTTTAATCGCTTTCATCTTCTCATTTAAGAAGTATTCGCGTTGGTTGCTCTCCATCTGACGACGCACGGCTTCTTGAATATCTTGCTCGATACTTTGCTCAGCGCTTTGCTTAATTAAGTAATCAGTTAAGGCATTGATATGCGCTTTTAGGTCATCATTCTCTAAGAAGGACTGCTTAATCTCAAGCTCCATAGAGACGCGGGTTGAGATAAAGTAAACCAGCTCTAATAAGTCTTCGATACGCTCAGCGACGCGAGTCAACTCACGGGCATTACGTAGGCGAGCTTCAGCATACGCCTCAAAAAGACCTATAAGGGCTTTGCGAGTATTGGCTTGCTGCTCCTCATCCATATCGACAGCAATATCTGCTCGGGTGAAGCTAGCAGTCAATAAGTCGCCTTGGTCTTGTAGCTCATCAACACGGGCGCGGTACTGACCTTCAATCAGAACCTTAATACAGTTGTCATCGCTGTCATGTGGCATGGTGCTGACGATACGGCAAATCGTACCATACTGATACAGATTGTCTTGATCGATATCTTCAGTTAGTGAGTCTTTTTGCGCTACGACCAGTACTTGGTTGTTATACTCTGCTTGCGCCAGCTCTACGGCTTTCACCGAAGGTGTCCGGCCGACAAAAAGCGCAATCTGCATATGGGGATAGACCACGACATCTCGCAGGGCAAGTAGAGGCAAGTAAGTGTGTTCAGGAGTGTTACCTTGGTTGCTTTGGTCTTCACTATCGGTATTGTCGATAGCATCTGCATCATCAACGGAGTCAGCAGCGTTTTGAGCGTCTAAAGTCAGGTCTTTATCAGTCATAAATCAAATCCTATCGCAGGGTGCGCATTATGCGCAGCGTAGCTTGTCGTCATAATTAATTATTATCGAAGAGTCGTTGTCTAAGACTCAGTAATTGGATGTCATAAATCGAGTACTTGTAGTAGTAAATGGTGGTTTAGAAAAAAATTGCAAGTTTAGAGATCAGTTTATAAACGGGAGGCTTGGTGATAGGGCTATCCTTGCCTTGCCGCTAATAGATGGGTAGGCCACTCTCTTAGCAAAGTAGTACAGAATATCAGCACAAAAATAAGCGCTATGCTTTTGAAGGTTGAAGTCCATCATTGCAGTTACTACGAGTTATTTACAGTGTTTTCTTTGTTTTTTCTTGATTCTACAGTAAGAGGCCAATTAATAACCCGTCCTAGAACAAAAGATTAACAGTGATAAGGGTAAGTAATAATGCGTATTTTTCATGATGTCGATAACAAAGTTTTTGCCAAGTTACAGCATCGTGTGCTTTTTTTTACTGAGATATTAGGTAGAATAGACGGCTGTTTTTTAGCTGTATTGGGCAAAGCGTCATATACACTAGTACACTAGCTCGATTTACGAGTAAGACTTACGAGCAATATATAAGATTAGGTAATAATTATGATAATAAATGCAGTACTGCTAGCTGTGGTGGTGATGCTGGGACTGTCGCTGGCTCGAGTGCATGTGGTCTTGAGTCTACTTATTGGCGCGATAGTCGGTGGACTGGTCGGCGGACTTGGCTTAGATGCTACGCTGAGCGCATTTCAAGAAGGGATCAAAAACGGCGCTGAGATTGCTCTGTCCTATGCGCTGCTAGGTGCTTTTGCTGTGGCTATCGCGCATTCAGGTATGCCACAAGCGTTGGCTAGCGGCGTGATTCAGCGTATGGACAGTCATAATAATTCAGGTCTTGGTGGCTCTATCAAGTGGCTGTTATTTGGCGGTTTGGTGCTTATGAGCTGCTTTAGTCAAAACCTTATCCCTATTCATATTGCCTTTATTCCCTTGGTTGTACCGCCGCTGTTATTGGCCTTTAACCGGATGCAAGTGGACAGACGCTTGCTAGCGTGTCTTATGACCTTTGGTCTGGTTAACACCTATATGTTTTTGCCATACGGCTTTGGTGAGATTTACCTCAATCAGATTATGCTCAAAAATGTTAGCGAAGCGGGTCTTGATACTGCCAATATCTCAGTGATGCAGGCAATGGCAATTCCGGCAGTGGGCATGGTCTGTGGTCTGCTTACCGCTATTTTTATTAGTTATCGTAGGCCTCGCCAATACCAAAGCGTAGCCATAGACCAACAAAATCATGACGCCGCTATCGCCCAAGATTCACTAAGCCAAACGGCCTCCAATGCTCAATCAGCGACCAAAGCCAAGACTATTATTGCCCTTGTTGCTATCGTTACTGCATTCGTCGTTCAGCTCTATACCGACTCATTAATCCTAGGCTCCTTGTTTGGCTTTGGGGTGTTCATGGCGACGGGCGTGGTCAAGTGGCGTGACGCTGATGGCGTGTTTAATGATGGCATTAAGCTGATGGCGATGATTGGCTTTATTATGATTACCGCTCAAGGCTTTGCTGAAGTTATGAAGGCGACAGAACAGATCGCGCCACTTGTCGATGGTGCAACGGCATTGTTCGGTGGTAATCAAGCGGTTGCGGCATTTATTATGCTGCTTATTGGCTTAATTGTGACCATGGGCATTGGCTCGTCGTTTTCTACCATTCCTATTATTGCCGCGATTTATGTGCCGCTTTGCGCCTCTTTAGGATTTTCTCCACTGGCCACTGTGGCTATCATTGGTACTGCAGGGGCATTAGGAGATGCAGGTTCTCCAGCCTCAGATTCGACCCTTGGACCAACCTCAGGTCTTGGCGTGGATGGTCAGCATGACCACATTAAAGACAGCGTGATTCCGACCTTCTTGCACTTTAACCTTCCGCTGCTCCTCTTTGGCTGGATTGCGGCGATGGTGTTGTAGAATCTTTTTGATGTTAATAATTAGGCTTATTCATATAGTCAATCCTGTTCAAAACTGACACGTTAACGAGCAACTGATATAAATTTATTTGCTAGAAGTCACGATATGACTGAGGCTATATAAATTTATCCCAGTTACTTTGTACCAGATGTGAAGTGGGTTGACTATATAGGGCATATTGAGAATTCAGTATGCCTTTTTATTTAGGGTAAGTGGCGGTAAATAAAGGTAATGGCTTTATGAAGATATTTATAAAGGAGAGGGATGATTCGGTAAAGAAAGAGAATAAGAATTATACCTATACATAATAGTTGCCAAATAATAAAGGCGCCAATAGGCGGCGGCGCTTGCATGGCAAATATACCGCCTATATAAAAACCACCAATGACAACCACAAGCATAGATATTAATTTGAATACACTGTTTGTAAAATAACCTATAAGCCAAGCAAATGCAGCCTGAACGCACATAATGATCAGCAAAAATGTCACAAAATCGCTCGGATAAGGGTGGGGTAATGGTACTGAGCGGTTGAGCAAATAAGGGTCTGGATTAAAACCTGACATAATGATGCTGTAAACAGCAGCTACCCACAAAACAGTAAAAACTACTCGTAATGGTTTTGCGCGAAAGTAAGTGGCGAGTGCCTTTATAATAGTCGGCGGCTTTGACGTCATAGTTTCCTTTAACCTTTAACCTTTTAATTTTGACCTTTTAATTATGGCTTTGGCTATTTTAGCTGCGCACCTATAAAGACTTAGGTTCAAAGGTTATTAATGATTTTATCCCCAAAAGCTTTTATGGTTTAAGCAAAGCTGACCTGAGGATAGTAACGCCAATAAGTCCTAACAAAGCGCCGGTGACTTTATCAATATAGTAAGCAGCTTTGGTAAAGCTTCGGCGCACCTTGGGCGTGGATAATAAGAATATGATGGCAGCATCCCAAGCGAAGACGATGACCGCCATCCAAATCCCGAGGCCGAGCTTGAATCCCATGCCCATGTCTGGTGTCAGTACCACGGTAAATAGACTGAGATAAAACAGCAAATTCTTAGGGTTGAATACCCCCGACATAAATCCTACCAAGAACTCCTTAATAAAGGTCGTCTCCACAGGCATAGATGTACCTTGAGTGTCATCAGTGTCCGCTAAATTCAGCTGGCTGTAGGAGTGTTTGCGGGCGAGTAATGCTTGAGCAGCAAGATAAATAAGAAATAATCCGCCGATAATTTTGAGGGTAATCATTACGGGCACTGACGCTGCCAGAATCGACCCCACACCAATCAAGCACAAAGCGATATATACGGCATTGGCACAGGCAATTCCTAAGGCCACCCCAATGCGTTTTTGCCATTGTTTTTGATATCGCTTTTGACCACCAGTACGAAGTCGGGGCCTGGGCTTAGTAAGGCTAGAAAGTGGGCTAGGGCTACGGTGATGAAAATCCCTAATAGATTGATGTCCATGTCATGCGCCTTTTTTTATTATTTTTAGATTGTGACTGCTGATAGGACAGATTGTTGTTAATGGTTAATCATCAAAATCATTCAATGCTCCAGTCAAGCCATTTATAAAGGCATCACTTTGCTCAAGTAGCGCCTCTAGACGGGCTGAATTGACCAGGCAGACCAGTTCTTCAGGACTAAATTCGTAGTCATCACGTTCTGATGCAGGCTCCAAAGTCTCCTTTTTATCGTCTTCCATCTTGAGAAGATGACGGTTGACACTATTAGCAACTGAGCCAGTATCCTGCTTTAGGGGTTGTGTATGGTGTTTGTTTTTATCTTTACTATCACTCATCAAAACCACCTCAATTTACTGGGCGTCATCAAGCCATCTAATGGCACATCCCACGGTTGACGCTTTAACTGCTGGGTCACCTGAAAGTCATAACACCAGCCAATTTTTAGCGGCTTTTTTAGCCCTAGCTGATTTGATTTTGCCAGCGTTGTGTCGTAATAACCGCCGCCCATGCCCATGCGATTGCCCTGTAAGTCGGCGGCGACTAAGGGACAGAAGAGGACATCCAGCTCATGCGCCCAGACGAGCTTACGCTGATACGTCTGTTGCATGCCTAAAGAGTGCGGGGCAGTGGGGACTAAGTTTAGATTATGGGCATTAACCTTGGCGAATCGCAGTCGTTTATCTTCATGGCCGAATGATCCGACCACAGGCAGATAACAAAAATAGCCTAAGCGATTGCACCAATTTAGAATAGGCTGCGTTGGCAACTCACCAAAATCATCATAATATATACCGACTTTAGCCTGATGGGGCAATCGACTGATAAGCTTATACAAATGACGGCTGGCGAGCGAGGCTGCAAGATTGCGCTGCTGAGCGGTGAGCTTACGGCGCTGACGGGTGAAGTGGCGGCGAGGTGGATTAGCAATAGCTTTAGATTGATGCTGGTTGGCTGAGTGGCTAGCCAAAGCATCGGTCTGGGATAAATTAGCTTGAATATTTGACACGAAAACAACCCGTCCCTGTAAGAAAATATTATAGAGTCATGCTATCATAATTGCGCCAAACAAATTCAATGTCGCCCTTTCAATAGCCGTGCTATATTCAGCATCTTTATTGATTGTTAATATGAACAATTTACAACAAGTCACTAATAATAGGAGAGAGCATGTCAACTCGTATAGAAAAAGACACTATGGGCAATGTAGAAGTGCCTGCAGATGCATATTGGGGTGCGCAAACGCAGCGTAGCCGTGAGAACTTCAAAATCGGTGGTGAGACTCTACCACGTCCAATGATTGAAGCCATGGCGCTGGTCAAAAAGGCGGCTGCAATTACCAACGCGGGTCTTGGTCGTATCGAAGAATCTCAGCGTGACCTTATCGTGCAAGCTGCTGATGAAGTCATCAATGGTGGTCTTACCGATCAGTTTCCATTGGTCGTTTGGCAGACTGGTTCTGGCACGCAGTCCAATATGAATATGAATGAAGTACTCGCCAACCGAGCTAATGAGATTGCTGGCAGTGAGCGTGGCAGCTATCAGCCTGTTCACCCAAATGACCATGTGAACCATGCTCAGTCTACCAATGATAGCTTCCCAACCGCTATCCGCGTTGCTGCTGCTCGTCAAATTAATAGCTTACTGATTCCTGCGGTAAAAGCCCTGCGCGATACCCTAGACAAAAAAGCCAAAGAGTTCGATAGCATCGTCAAGATTGGCCGCACGCATCTGCAAGACGCGACGCCATTGACCTTAGGTCAAGAGTTCAGCGGCTACGTCAGCCAGCTAGACCATGCCTTAGTCCGCATTGATAACGCTCTGCAAGGCCTGTACCAGTTGCCTCTGGGTGGTACTGCTGTTGGTACTGGTCTGAATTCGCACCCTGACTACGCGGTAAAAGCCGCTGAGCAGTTATCAGAGCTGACGGGTCTGCCGTTTGTAACGTCACCCAACAAATTCGAAGCGCTAGCCGCTCGTGATGCCGAAGTCTTTGCTTCTGGCGCGCTCAAGACGCTAGCTGCTAGCCTTAATAAAATCGCTAATGACGTACGCTGGTTGGCTTCTGGCCCTCGTTGCGGCCTTGGTGAGCTTGAGATTCCGGCCAATGAGCCAGGCTCATCTATCATGCCAGGTAAAGTGAACCCGACCCAGTCTGAAGCGATGACCATGGTCGTCGCGCAAGTCATGGGCAACGACGTCACCATCAGCATGGCAGGTGCATCGGGCAACTTTGAGCTAAACGTCTTCAAGCCAGTTATCGCCTTTAACCTATTGCAGTCTATCCAGCTATTGGGCGACGCTTGCAACAGCTTTAACGACAACTGCGCCGTTGGTATCGCGCCAGTAAAAGACAAGATTGACCATTTCTTGCACAACTCATTGATGCTAGTGACAGCATTAAACCGTCACGTCGGTTATGAGAACGCAGCGAAGATTGCCAAGACTGCGTATAAAGAAGACAAAACGCTCAAGCAAGTCGCCGTTGAACTTGAGTTACTGACTGAAGAGCAGTTTGACGAGTGGGTAACGCCAGCTGATATGGTTCATCCTAAATAAGCGATTGAATTGTTCTGATTGAATCGTTTTTAAAAGTATAAAAAAGACCTTGTCGCCTATTATTGCGGCAAGGTCTTTTTTTGGCTGGTGGTTTATTACTAATTTATGGAGCTAATCCTGCTTTTTGCTTGTATCTGCTTAGCTAGGCGGGGCGGGGTCACGGTTTGAGCTGTTCCTGTTGCCTCGAGACCCCCTCAAAACCTAGCCCCTGCAACCCGCCCAGCCAAGCAGGATACCGCTGCAATCAGGGCTAAAAAGCCTTGCTATGGCGAGGTTTATTGCAATTGTGACAGGTAGCGTGGGTGGCAAACCGCGCAATTTATACTAAAATAAATCTAAAGTAGTTTGAGTAGGGTGTGTTTTATGCACCAATAAATATAACAATTGAATTGGTGCAACGGACTGTAGCACAAATCTTTAATTGCGTTTGGCCAATGACTTATAAGCTTCTTGTAATTCAATTAACTTTTTGCAAGCTTCTATATGTTCATCTCCAGGGTCTAAGAAAGCGCTCTTGAAGCCGTAATAATCGATAAGAAAATCATAAGAGTCTGCATCTAGAGCCTTGGCTTTTTCCATGAGTTGTATTCTGTAATCGTATGGTATGCACCAACAGTCGTCTTTTATCAAGCATTCTACTAAAGTGTCTACATCAGAACAATTTTTTAAAGCATTTTTAAATCTCTTAAAAATATTCTTCCATGCTTCAGCATCCGGATTTTCATCCATGTTGTACATTGCTATAATTTGTCGGCTAGCTTGTAGGATATCCATTTATAAATTCTTGTTATAAAATTCTTGGTATTTAATTATTTATACGATCTTTGTAAGTCAATATAGAGTAATTAACATTCACTATTTGTAGAACTTTTTAACTTTATAAGAGCAGTCAAAAAACTCAATAGTGGTGAGCCACTATTTTATCATCTAACTACCCTCCAATAAAAAGCTGGGCAAAATGCCCAGCCTACGCTCATCACTTGATATTAGGCATCTAAACCCTAAAACTTATACAGCAACCCTAAAGTCGTCTTCGAGTCGAAGTGAGAGTCAGTTTTTACCATAGGGCTGTTATATTGCTTACTAGAGAGATGGTCGAAGCTTTGACTGGCAAAGCCTGCCCACTGATCATTAAAATCATACATGCCGCTGACGCTTATATAAGGGTTGATGCTAGCGCCAGGAGAGTAGCTTGGCAAGCCAGTTTTCGCCGCCTCGGTCTCGCTAATACCAAAGTAATAATCGTTGTATTTACTATCATTCCACTCAACGCCCACACTTGGATAGACAGTGAGTTTATCGTCGCTGAATTTGGCTAAGTAGCTTAGCCTCGCGATACTGCCATCGCTGCGGCCTGCGATATCGGTAGCGATTTGTGCGCGCAGTCCACCTATCGGCGTGCGCTGCAGATAGCTAAGGCCGGTCATCCCTGTCAATTTGCGCTCATCCAATCCTGCTAGTGCACCATTAGCATCTTCTGGGTCAAAGCTAGAACCTACGACTTGTACAAAAGCATCCAGCTGATGCGTGCCATCATTAAGGATATACGCGCCAAAGGTGTTGCCACGCGCATAGACTTTATTATTATCGTAGAACACACCAGGCAGTATTTTAAATTGACCACCATCGGTATCATAAGGGGTCTGCTCATAACGGATATTAGCGCCCACTCTTAGCTCGGCATCTGGAACAGCTGGTAGGTTGATAATCGGAGCGGCAGTAGCGGGTATAGTTAACGCTAGTAAGGCAATAGGACTGAACAAAGTAGTAAGTATTGAACGTCGGCGCGATAATATAGTCATTATTAGGTCTCAAAAAATTATGATAAGCGCGAGCAAGGCGACAGAAAGAAGTCATTAACAGGATGTTGCTAATTTAAGTGTATCGCTATCTGCTGATGGATGTCTAGCCAGCAAAAATAAAAAACTACTGCCACTGCCAAAATGGCAAACCAAGGTAAAAGCTGCCAAGTCACATTTGCTTTTGCTATTGGTTTTACTGAGGGGGACTGATTGACAACGAAAGGAGAAGTAGTGCTCGATTGAATAGCGGTAGCAGCCACTCGCTTGTGATGAGCGAGTACCATTGGCAATGCCAATATTGCCCCCGTGATAGCGCCACCAATGTGACCTGCGTTATCAATACCCGGAACTGCGAAGCCATAGACGAGGTTGATACCCATGATAAAGGCGAGACTGCGTAGATTGAGTACCATGCCCGCAGCGGACATTTTAAATAAAGCAGCAACCAATAGTGCAGCGCCCAGTCCCATAATTCCGCCAGAGGCGCCGGCAGACAAGCCCGGTCTGCCTGTATTGTCTAAGATGGCTTGCCACGTGACATAGTTATTTAATAGCGTACCGCCAACGGCAGACAGTAAGAATATCAGCAAAAACTTACCATGACCGAACATTGGCTCAGCGACTTGACCAAAGAAGTACATGGCAAAAGCGTTAAATAACAAATGCATCAGCCCAATATGCAAAAAGGCACTACTGATAAGACGCCATGGCTCATCGACCATAGTAAAGGGTAGCGCATTAGCGCCCCAAGTGATTAAGTCTTGCGAACTAGGGTTATTGGCATCTACGCCGGTCACGATTTGGATGATGTATAACCCAACGAAGCTAATCAACAATAAGCAGGTGATAGGCGCTGTTTTCCATAAAGTTTGAAACGTCATAACAGGGTCGCATGGTTAGGGATAACAGGAAGGGACTTAACGAGTAATAGTGTTAATTAATGATGCCTATTTAATGGCAGCTATAATACAAAATTAACTGGTAGAGACCTGCTAAGCTTTAACTACAGCAAGCAAATCTCTACCAGTTATTATAGTTACCATAATGTCATAATTGCATTTGATTATAACCCTTTATTAATAATTAATGGGGTTAAAGCAAATGGGCTTTGACTACCAGCGGATAGGCTCAATTCTAGGTAGTGAGGACTTAAGATGCTCATAAGTGCCTTTTACCAAGATGTCGTCAGTCACGGTATGGATATCCGTATGACCGCAGAATGCCATGGTAATATCACATTCTTTATAGATGATTTCAAGAGCTCGGCGTACTCCATCTTCACCATATGCGCCAAGACCATACAAGAACGCGCGGCCTATCATCGTACCCTTCGCACCAAGAGCAATGGCTTTTAGTACATCTTGACCTGAGCGAATACCACTATCGAGCCAGATTTCGATATTACTGTCTTCTGCTTGGATCGCTTGAACGATATCTGGTAGCGCAGCGATAGAGGAGGGAGCGCCATCTAGCTGACGACCACCGTGGTTAGAGACAATAAGTGCATCCGCACCACTACGAGCGGCCATTATGGCATCCTCAGGCTCCATGATACCTTTGATAATGAGCTTGCCGCCCCACATATCTTTGATACGAGCGACATCTTCCCAGCTAAGACCTGGGTCAAACTGTTCGGCAGTCCATGATGACAAAGAGGACAGGTCGCCAACGCCCTTGGCATGACCGACGATATTACCAAAGGTGCGACGCTTAGTGCCTAGCATGTTCAAGCACCACTCTGGCTTGGTCATTAGGTTTAGGATATTAGCTAGCGTTGGTTTTGGCGGCGCGGATAGGCCATTTTTAATATCTTTGTGACGCTGACCGAGCACTTGTAAGTCGGCAGTCAGTACTAGTGCTGAGCAATTCGCTGCTTTGGCCCGCTTGATAAGATTGACCATAAACTCTTTATCACGCATGACGTACAGCTGAAACCAAAATGGCCGAGTGGTATGTGTGGCGACGTCTTCAATTGAGCAAATACTCATCGTCGACAAAGAAAATGGCACACCGAATTTCTCGGCTGCCCGTGCCGCATGAATCTCACCGTCAGCCCACATCATGCCCGTAAAGCCCGTAGGCGCAATGGCGACAGGCATATGTACGTCTTCGCCAATCATAGTGGTCGCTAGACTACGCCCTTCCATATCAACAAGTACGCGCTGGCGCAGCTTAATGCGGTCAAAGTCGGTCTCATTATTACGATAAGTCGTCTGCGTCCATGAGCCTGAATCGACATAGTCATAAAACATTCTCGGTACTTTACGCTCGGCCACTCGGCGTAGGTCTTCAATTTCGGTGATTTTGGTTAAATCTTTCATAGGGTCTTCCTTTGAAAATATGACGCTATTGATGATAAGTAATAGCGTCACTGGGTATAAATGGTGCTATTTTAATTGATTATGCAGTACCTTGGCGTCGTGACGGAGCGCGATGTTAGGCAGGTGTCTTGTTACTGGTCAGCGACATAATACCAAAAAATACCAAAGGCCAGATAATCGCTAAGATCCACCACCAAAGTTGACCGAAGATAATGCCCATACCGATAAGACCCGCTTGGATAACATAGTAGATCATCGCCAGCAAGGTTTTACGGATCACGAAGCCTTCTTTATTAATCAATCCGACGACTGCGCATGCCGCTACCACATTATGCACCGAGACCATATTTCCTGCTGCCCCGCCCACTGCTTGAAGCGCTACCACTTGAGCAGCCAGGTTGTTGTCCAGACCAATCTGCGCCGCGGTTGACCACTGAAAGTACGAGAACATCATATTACTGATGGTATTGGAACCGGCAATAAAGGCACCAAGCGCACCAATCCAAGGCGCGACTAGAGGCCAAGCATTCTGGAAAGCGCCAGCAGCACTTTCAGCCAATAGAATGGGCATCGCTGGCAGAGCGTTCACCGCTTCGGATGCGGAGCCTGAATTAATAAATACCTGAACCATCGGTACAGAGAATAATAATGCTGGGGCGGCTGCAATCATAGTTTTGGCTGAATTACTCCAGCTACGCTTGACTGCCTGACCGTTCATTTTAAATAGCAAGATGCACAGTAAAGAGGTAATAATTAAGATGGTACCAGGAGAGTAAGCCAACTGAATCTTACTTGAGATAGTCGTACCAAATAAGTTGGGAAAGTTGATCGTCGTCGCATCACCGACTAAGAACGCTTTAAGCGGCGCGATAACACGAGTAAGAATCAGCAGACCGATCACAATAATATAAGGGGAGAACGCCCGAATCAATGAGAATCTCGGTGCGACCGAATCATCGTACTCCTCTTCGGCCAAAGTACCGAGCCAGTCCTTATCCCAATCAGCTCTTGGTGCAAAATCAAAGGTTTCTTTAGGAACCAAAAAACCGCGCTTGGTTAAAGGTAGGACGATTAATAGCCCAATAAAACCACCGACCAATGACGGAAACTCAGGCCCTAAATACTTAGCAACTAAAAAGTAAGGAATGGTAAAGCAAAGCCCAGCAAAGATGGCAAAGGGCCATGCCTTTAGCCCCTCTACAAAAGAGCGCTTCTCACCGAAGAATCGTGTTAAAAAAGCACTTAGAATCAGCGGAATTAAAAAGCCGACCATCGCATGAATAAGGCCGACGTTGCCCGTGATTTGTAATAAATAGTTTTCAGGAGAAGTAGGCGCGATAGATTGGGCAAGGTCTTGTTTATCACCAATACCAGACCAGACACCGAGTAGTAGCGGTGTTCCGACAGCACCAAAAGATACTGGCGTGGATTGGATGATAAGTATTGCCATGACGGACGCCATTGCAGGAAAGCCCAATGCCAAGAGTAGGGGTGCTCCAACGGCAGACGGTGTACCGAAACCTGACGAACCTTCAACCAACGAGCAAAATAGCCAAGCTACAATAATCGCCTGAACGCGCCTGTCTGGCGAGACATCCATAAAGCCCTTACGAATGGCAACGATAGCACCACTTTCTTTTAAGGTATTAAGAAGTAAAATCGCTGCGAAGACGATGAACAAAATGGTGAGGGCGACGATGATACCGTTAACGGTAGCAGCGGCCACTTGAGCACCACTAGCTTGCCACACAAAGTATGCCAACAGCGCCGTCACCACATAAGCGGCACTCATCGAAATCTTCGCTGGGAGGCGTAGAACGACAA
This sequence comes from Psychrobacter pygoscelis, assembly GCF_004335015.1. GTDB lineage: Bacteria > Pseudomonadota > Gammaproteobacteria > Pseudomonadales > Moraxellaceae > Psychrobacter > Psychrobacter pygoscelis. The sequence continues at coordinate 545,240 of NZ_RQRU01000001.1, read as the reverse complement.
GTAAGATAAAAACGACGATAATTGGTGCTAAAGCCAGAAAAGTATACATGATAACTTCCTTGTGATTGCTTCTATGTTTCTTGGTTTTTCATCGGTATTAAATCATAGCAATCAGTTTGTTATTGTTTGATTGTTCAATACAAATAAGTTGCCATATGAGAATAGAGTTAGAGACCTTTTAAAGGTGACGGTTCTTATTGTTGTCAACTACAGATTAAGAACTCATAAGTATACCAATAAAAAATATCGGCAGAGTATAACAGTCTCGACATAAAAAACTATATTGTAGAAGCGATTGATAACTATTATCGTGATAAAACTTCGAAAAATTATTTTGCTATAAAAAAAAGTTATGTGTTTAGTGGTTATTACTCAATTATCAGAGGGGCTGTTAGATAATTGTAGACCAGACGTTTAAAGTAGCAGTAAGGTCAGAGATTATCGCCAGTAACAAGCGCGAGGCAGCTAATAAGACCTCTAGGCTAAAACATTAAGTCAAAACATTGGTTTTAAAGTTAGTTTGTTAAAAGTCGGGTGACGACAGGAATACAGCTAAAGGAATACAGCTAAGCTTGTGGCTCTAAGAAGCCAGCTGCTGTAAGTCTAAGATAGAGAAAGGGTAGTCTAGCCGCGCATTCGAGGTCAATATGACGGGAATCTTAGTCGAAAATTCCATCATAGTTAGCTCGTCTAAATCAATAATATCGAGCTTCTGATAAGCAGTGGGCAGTACTGATTGTAATTGAACAATAAGATTTTCGGCAATATCGCAAAGGTGACAACCTTCCGTTCCAAGTAGCCACCATGCGCCACTGTCTAGCTCAGGGCACTGTGATTGCAGCTGCTGACGTAGTTGGTAGATGGCAGTTTTATTCGCCTCACTAGAAGGTAAGTCCGATTGGGTATTATTTATCATGGCGTTGATTATCATTTGGTTTGGTTTCATTGTTGTTGATAAAGTTAGTGGTTATTGAACTAACGCTTATTAAACTAAGAATATCAGCAATCATAACAATAGAGTGTATATCGGGAATAGGCTTGTGTGACTGTGGTAAAGGTATCATGCAAGATTATTTTTCAAGTCATCTTAGCTTATTTACTGATGCTTACTTAAGGCTTGCATTGCAGAGTTAATAACGTCTATCTATCGGTGTCTTCTGTACTCAATCGAAGTCTACTTTAATGCGGACACGCTCTAACATTCTTATACCAATGAGCACACAGTGGATAATATAATGACACTGCTATCAGCTTTGGGTAAGATAGCATATTTTTAGCGATAGCTTGGCTTATAGGTGAGCGCTCACTTCTCGTAGTTCATGATAGATTAGAGTGCTAAATCCGTATATGGATACTACTATAGCCGTATCAGCGTGTCAGAATAATGGTGATACGTTTAATGGCTGATTGTCATTGCACATAAATATTTTGCCCGACTTTTTAATTATTTAGGCTGGTTTTCATGGTTGGTTTGCTCAAGTTTTTTAAGCGGTTACTACTAGCTCTCATGCTGCTTGTGGTGGCCTTTCACATTCTAGTGATCGCGCTATTGGCAATGTGGAAGACGCAGCCCATTAGTAATAGTATGTTTATGTTGGCGCATCGACTTGGTGGCGGTTCGGTGACTCAGCAATGGGTAGAGTATGATCAGATCGCCAAGCCCGTCAAGCAAGCGGCGATAGCCAGTGAAGACGCCAAGTTTGTCAATCATGAAGGCTTCGATATGCAAGGTATAGAAGCGGCCATGCAAAAAAATGAAGCCACTGGTAAGATGAGCGCTGGCGGCTCAACCATTACTCAACAGTTGGCGAAAAATCTATTTTTGACCTCACATCGCTCTTATGTCCGCAAAGGAGAAGAGGCACTAATCACTATTTTGCTAGAAAATATGTGGGACAAGCAGCGCATATTAACCGCCTATTTAAATGTGGCCGAGTTTGGTGATGGTATTTATGGCATTGAAGCGGCGGCGCAGCACTATTTTGATAAACCTGCTGCCAAGCTTAATCGGGAAGAAGCAGCGCTATTGATCAGTATGCTGCCGAATCCTAAATACTATGAGCAGCATCAAAATGCCAAGCGGCTGCGCAATAAGCAGCGCATAGTTCTCAGACGCATGAAACATGCTGCACTACCAGCACCTTCAGCTGACTCCTAAATATATCAGTACTTTATATATTAGTACTCTGGCGACTGACATAAAACCATCATATGATTACGTTATAATAAATAGCGCAAGGTGTATCTAGGAGTATATCGACCACTGTCTTTGGGCCAAAACTAATGCTTTGCTGGCTTAGTGTTTGCGCTAAAGTGCTGCCAATAAACTGCAACGATTTGCAAATCCTGTGATACCCCTTCTGCCACAATAATTATTGTAATAATTATATTGTAACCCTCGTAATAGCTATGTTGTAAAAATAGCCGCTTAAGTCTCATCTGCCATCTAGGAAGCTGTCATGACCGCTAACCCAAACCACCATCAACCCAACACAAATAAAAAAACAGCTGCAGCTGAAGAAGCTAGCAATACCAAAGCAAACGAGCAATCTACTTTTAGCCTAGCAAGCCAAAAGCACAGCGCAAACGATGAGCAAGCACTTACTCAAATTGATTGGCAGCGTTTTGATGATGGTAGCTACTCCGCCAATAGCTATATTAATAGAGAGTTATCCTTGCTCCAGTTTCACCTTCGAGTATTGGCGCAAGCGACAGATGCTAGACACCCACTGCTAGAGCGTCTCTTCTTTTTGATTATATTTTCTTCCAATATGGATGAATTCTTTGAGATCCGTGTGGCGGGTATCATGAAAAAGCTTAATCATGGTGATGTAGCTAGCACCCCGCATGGTATGCGCCCAAGTGAAGTATTGCGGCAGATATCAGACATCGCTCATGAAGCCATTTCCGAGCAATATCGCATCTTAAATGAAGATATTTTGCCAGAGCTTGCCAAGCAAGACATCCGCTATCTTAAGCGTGATGAGTTGAATGCTGAGCAATCGGCATGGATGAAGCGCTACTTCATTGAGCAAGTCATGCCGGTGTTAACGCCGATTAGTATTGATCCGGCGCATCCATTTCCGCGATTGGTTAACAAAAGCCTGAACTTCATGGTGAGTTTAGAAGGCAAAGACGCCTTTGGCCGCGATATTAATTTGGCTGTCGTACCCGCGCCGCGTAGTCTGCCACGGGTTATTCGTCTGCCGGATGAGCTGACAGGTGGCAAAGAGCATCATGTTATGCTGTCTGCCGTTATCCACGAGCATGTTAATGAGCTATTCCCTGGAATGATGGTGACCGGCTGTCATCAGTTTAGACTCACGCGCAATGCGGACCTAAATCTGGCAGACGATGTCGAAGATATCGCCAAAGCATTAGAGGGTGAGCTTGAGAACCGCCGTTTTGGGGACAAAGTACGTCTTGAGGTGACGACCAATTGCCCAGATGAGATTAGCAATTTCCTTCTAGAGCAATTTGAGCTGCATAACAACCAGCTTTACCGAGTCAATGGCCCTGTCAACCTAACGCGCCTGCTTTTCGACTTTAATGTGCCCTCTTTGCGTTATGAGCCATTTAACCATGTGGTGCCTAAGGCATTCCGCCGTGAGTCGTATGACAAAGGTGAGAAGTCAAGAAGCATGTTTACCACCATGCGCCGAGGCGATGTGCTGGTCCATCATCCTTTTCATGCCTTTTCGCCGATTGTTAATCTATTGTGGCAAGCAGCCAACGATCCTAAAGTGCTGGCTATCAAGCAGACGCTCTATCGCTCAGGCACCAACTCTGAGATTGTACAAGCGCTCGCAGTGGCTGCACGCAATGGTAAAGAAGTTACTGCTGTTATCGAGCTGCGCGCACGCTTTGATGAGGCCTCCAATATTGCTGTGGCCAACTTCCTGCAAGAAGCTGGCGCGGTAGTCGTCTATGGTATAGTGGGATACAAAACTCACGCCAAGCTGATGCTGATTGTACGCCGTGAGGACGATAAAATTCGCCGCTATGTCCACCTTGGTACGGGTAACTATCATGCGGGCAATGCCAAGTCATATACCGACTATGGTCTATTTACAGCAGATACGGATATCTCAGAAGATGTGCATAAGATATTCCAAGAGCTGACAGGCATGGGTAAGCCCGCCAATCTTAAAAAGCTGCTTCATGCGCCATTTACGCTGCATGATAAGCTCATAGAGTTTATTGATGACGAGATTCAATATGCCAAGGCTGGCAAAAAAGCTCATATTATCGTCAAAGTTAATGCTTTAACCGAGCGTAAGCTTATTGATAAGCTCTACGATGCCTCGCAGGCTGGGGTCAAGATTGAGCTAATATTGCGCTCTATGTGTTGCCTGCGTCCGCAAGTAAAAGGACTGTCTGAGAATATTACGGTGCGCTCAGTTATCGGACGCTTTTTGGAGCACACACGTGTTTATTATTTTTATAATAATGGTGAGGAGCGTCTGTACTGTGGTAGCGCTGACTGGATGGACCGTAACTTATTCCACCGTGTTGAAGTGGCATTCCCGGTTGAGGATAAAAAGCTGTTCAAGCAGGTCTATAATCAAGGCTTAATTAACTATCTTCAGGATAATGTTGAAGCTTGGACGTTAGCTGGATCAGGTCAGTGGACGCGCTGTCATCCAGCAGTAGATGAAGCTGCACATATTGCGCAAGATCAGCTTCTTGCAGCAGTGAATGGGGTAAGCTTAAACTAACAATGACGTAGCACGATTCTATCGACTACTACTATGCTTTAAATAGTCCTAAGATAGTGCAATTAAGAGACAGTACCTGCTTAAGGTGCTGTCTTTTTTTAATGTTAGAACCCCAAATAGATTGCTAGTGATAAGGGCGGGGCTAGCAGATTAATAGAAACGCTGAGCTTGGTGAGCACAAAAACAGTATTGGCGGTTGTTTGTTTACAAAGCATCCTGCCTTCTCACATATATTCACATATGGATACGCTGAAACACTGGCAACGGCTTAAGATTTATTATAGTTTTAATAGACTGATTGACTTTGTTACGAAGTTTTATAGTGCATAACTTATTGGAGGCGCAAATGACTAATAACACTCATGATAGCTCTGAGCTTAATCAGGCAGTTGACAATATCGACGCATCAAAAATAGCAGAGAATCTTGATAAAGAATCGCCAGACGATTCGTCATCAGCTCAGCCTAAAGCCCTTAATGATGAGCAGCAGACGCCATTTATTGATGAGTCTGTGCGCACTGATAAATAGTTTTGCAGTAGCAGTACTAACGATTAATCTACATTTTGGAGTAATCAGCGATTTATAAAAATTCTAAATCGCTGATCGACAATTATTGAAAGGATATATTATGACGGACAAAGAAGTAATTATTGATAACAATACGGATCGTACTGAGATAGCCGCTACCAACTATACTAAAGCGTCCGCTACCTCTACTACGGCAGCCACGGCACAGAGTCCTAAAGATAGTTTTGAAGGTCGCAAGCATCAGCCCGACATTGATGGGCCAATGCAAGATTCTCAAGAGACTGATGAGATTTACGTTGACCCCAGAAAGCAAGAAGACTTGCCTGCTGGTGGTGTGAATGCTGGCGACTTAAATGCTGCTGACTTAAGCAAAGAGGCTAATAAATAATCTGCACTAGCATACTACTATTAGCAGTATGATTAGTATTAACGTTGAGCTGCTTTTATTAGTCAGTAAGTTTGTTAGCAGTCACTTATTTTAGCTGCGTTTATTGTTGTATGTATTTAGCGCAATCAATTTTTAACCTTATCCTTATATAGAAGGCGAATATTATGAATACCAACGATCCACATTTAACCAAAACGCCTATCAAAGATGCCGATGCTGGTATTGCGACAGAAACCACAACGGCACCACGAGACGCCGTAACGAGTGCCGCAATTGATGCCGAAACTACAGTCAATAAAGGTACTGAGACGTTCGATGACAATGTAGTGGGCAGCGAGCACGTTAAAGACGGTGATATTCCAGCGCGTCAGCCAGATCGCCGAGACCAAGAAGGTGGTACGGCTTTTGATGAAGGTATTAATGAAGAGTCGACCGCTCATTATGATAAGTCTGAACCAAAGAGTGACGAGATTAATGAGCACAATCGTTATGCAACTGTTGATAATGCTCAAAGCCGCGTATTGAATGTGGCGGATCAGCATGAAGATGGCTCGGTCATTGATAGCGAGTAGGTAGAGCAAATATCGTTAATAACGTCCCTATCTTATTTCAACTTAGGAGCAGTCTATGACCCTTTCAGATAAAAGTAATTCTGAGAACGTCAATGAAAAACGCGTCAACCAAGGCGTAGATGATGCGCAGTATTCATTGAGGGATGCGGACAATCACAGTGGTGTCGTACCAGATGATGCTCTGCAAAAAGTAAACCCCTCAGCAGCAGCGCGTGTCTCTCCTGATCAAGACCCGCATCATGTAGCTAAGTCGAAGCCTCAGTATGATACGGACGTGACCGAAAGTGATAACTAAGCTTAGTTACCCCTTATAGCCATTACTGACTGTGAGGGGTAGCCCTTATTTATCATTGATTCTTTATAACTTTTTATAACTAAAAATGAAGCATATCTAGGCTGGGACGCCACTATGAAATCTTAATTGAGAATCTGGACTGGTAATTAAGTCCGCTTCTACCTCCCTAAACAACGCTACTCTGGCATCAATATCAGCATCGTTGTTCTCTTTAGTCAGGTCACGGGCTAGCGTTAAATAATCTTCAAAGTGTCGGCTTTCTGACTTTAATAGGTAACGATAGTACTTAGCAAGCCGGGTATCGTCAATGACCTCCGCTAATGCGGCAAAGCGCTCACACGAGCGTGCTTCAATAAATGCCCCGATAATAAGGACATCTGCCATTGCCGCTGGCTCATAAGTACGTTTGTGCTTGAGCATACCTTTAGCGTAGCGACCAGCGGACAGATATTGCCACTCTTGACCTCGATCATGCATGAGCTTAATCACTTGCTCATAGTGTAGCATCTCTTCACGGATTAGCTGAGCCAGCTTACATTGCAACTCATAAGAAAACTCATAGCGAAAGATGATATTCATTGCTGTGCCTGCGGCCTTCTTTTCGCAGTTAGCGTGGTCTTGAATGATGGTCGGTAGATCATTTAGAGCGGCATCAACCCAAGCTTGAGGGGTTTTTGCGCCTAGGAAATCATAGATAGGGGTGAGATCGACAGAAGGCGTCTGGTTGGTAAAGTCAGTCGTGGTGTTTACAGTAGTGGCTATGGTTTCTACTTGGCTGTCATCATTCATATTTTTGGGTACTGTCAAATGGTTAGATGTGTTTAAAGCTTTTTGCCTATTGTAGCAAACCTCTTTAGATTTCTAATAACCTGTTACCAGTATTTAATTAAATAATCTACTAACTTGCTAGTCACTGCATTTTTGCAGCAGTAATATTCTGTACAGGCCTTTAGATATCAGAGTTATCATGGCAAGTGAAGTTTGTTATTTATTTTAGAAATACCTCTGGCTTGTTAATTTTATAATTTGATAGTACGATGACAAAAGTGCTATTAGTACGATTGGTTTTTAAATCCGATAAGCTCAGTTATCTTCAATACGCTTACTTTGATGAAATTAATATCTTTGATGTTAATCAACTACTTAAGTGGAGTATTCGATTGTCTTAAACCTTCTCATAGGTCCAGTAGATTTAAAAATCACATACTTAATAAGGTGTGTCTTTAGTTTTGGTTTTATGACTAAATTTAGTCTCACGACTTAACTTAAAATACCGCCTAAAATCATAGCCAACGATATAAATAGCTATTGAAATACAGGTCGTAATACACTTAAGCTTTAATAGCTATATTCGTAAGATTCTTGACAAGAAGTGAGCCGGATAATGACTGACTCATCTTGCAAGTGATATTACAGCAAGCAGGGATATCTCTGGTAGTATTGATTTAAGAATGACTATTTATTGTTGTGCTTAGAGTTTATCAAACCTACCAAGATCTAATAATTACTTTGATTCATTTCACCATAAGGATAGCAATATGACACAAGCTCAAAATCAATTACAACAGGATGTCAATCGAGTTCAAAAAGGGGCGCTTGCCATCGACAGTCAGCTTTATGACTTTATCGAAAATGAAGTACTGCCTCGCGTTGGACTAGCGTCAGATAGCTATTGGTCAGGATTCGAGAAGGTCGTCACAGAGTTTACACCACGTAATAAAGCTTTATTAGCAAAGCGTGATGAGCTGCAAAAACAAATTGATCAGTGGCATTTAGACAACCCTGCAAAAGATGGTGAGATTGATTATCCAAAGTATAAGCAGTTTCTAACGGATATCGGCTATCTACTACCAGAGGGTGATGACTTTTCGGTCAGTACAGACAATGTAGATGCTGAGATTGCTAGTATTCCAGGACCGCAGTTGGTCGTTCCTGTGCGAAATGCTCGATATGCCTTGAATGCAGCCAATGCGCGTTGGGGTAGCTTGTACGATGCTCTATACGGCACCGATATGATCGACGAGTCAGAGGGCAAGGATAAGGGTAGCAGCTACAATCCTAAGCGTGGTGCTGCTGTGGTTGCGTATGCTAAGGACTTCCTAGACCAGCACTTTACTTTAGCCAATGGCTCTTATAAAGAGGCTACTGGTTTTTCAGTGGTTGATGGAAAGTTAGTTATAGCTCAAGGTGAGAGTACTACTGAGCTTAAAGATGCAGGTAAGTTTGCCGGATACGTGGGCGAGGCAAGTGCTCCTACAGGTATTCTTCTTAAGAATAATAACCTTCATGCTGAGATTCAGATTGATGCTAACCATCCTGTAGGTCAAGATGACCCTGCAAATATTAAGGATGTTCTGCTTGAATCGGCTATTACCGCCATTCAAGACTGTGAAGACTCAGTCGCTGCTGTAGATGCTGAAGAAAAGGTAGAGGTTTATCGCAATTGGTTCGGTCTTATGAATAGCGACTTGACCGAGACCTTCATGAAAGGAGGTAAAGAGCTTACTCGTAAGCTAAATCCTGATCGTGAATATACTAAGCCAGATGGTGGAAAACTTATCTTACCGGGCCGCTCATTGTTGTTAATCCGTAATGTCGGTCACCTTATGCAAAATCCAGCTATCCTAGTCGATTTAGGAGACGGTCCTGAAGAGATCTTTGAAGGTATCATGGATGGGCTGATTACTGCGCTATTATCAATGAACGATATCAAGGGCAACAACAAGCTATCCAACTCACGTGAAGGCTCTATGTATATCGTGAAGCCAAAGATGCATGGTCCAGAAGAAGTGAAGTTCGCTGACGACCTCTTTGCGGCTATTGAGGATGTATTAAGTCTACCTCGCAATACTCTTAAGATGGGTATTATGGATGAAGAACGCCGTACGACAGTCAATCTAAAAGAAGCCATCCGTCAGGCCAAAGAACGCGTTATCTTCATTAATACCGGTTTCTTAGATCGTACTGGTGATGAGATGCATACCAGTATGAATGCTGGACCATTCGTGCGTAAAGGCGATATGAAATCACAAGCGTGGCTGCCTGCCTATGAGCAGTGGAACGTCGATATTGGCCTAGCCACAGGTTTGCAAGGGCGCGCACAGATTGGTAAAGGCATGTGGGCCAAGCCTGATGAGATGAAAGAGATGGTCGCGACCAAAGCCGGTCATCCGAAGGCAGGCGCAACTACCGCCTGGGTGCCATCGCCTACGGGCGCTACCTTGCACAGTATCCACTATCATGAAGTGAATGTTCCTGAGGTGCAAGAAGGCTTTAAATCGCGCACTCGTGCCAGCCTTGATGATATCTTGACCATTCCACTGGCCAAGGATAGCAACTGGTCTGAGGAAGAAAAGCGTCAAGAGCTTGAGAACAATGCTCAAGGTATCTTAGGTTACGTCGTGCGCTGGGTAAACCAAGGTGTTGGCTGCTCTAAAGTACCGGATATCAACAATGTGGGACTTATGGAAGATCGGGCGACCTTGCGTATCTCAAGTCAGCATATTGCCAATTGGCTGCATCATAATATCGTCTCAGAAGAGCAAGTTATGGATGCTATGAAGCACATGGCTAAAGTCGTCGATGAGCAAAATGCGGGTGATCCAGACTATAAGACTATGGCAGATGACTTTGATAACTCATTCGCCTTTAAGGCCGCTTGTGACTTAGTGTTTAAGGGTCGTGAGCAGCCTAGTGGCTATACAGAGCCACTCTTGCATCAAGCTCGCCTCGATTTAAAGGCAAACGCCTATTAACGCAAGATTCGCGGCGTTTTTAGCTTAAATTTAGTCCAAGATGAACGTCATCCATTATTGGATGACGTTCTTTTGTAAGGTGTGTAGCCTTGCTCAGCTATTGGTAGGTGATGCTTTAGAGATGAACGTGAATACTAAGGATAAAAAAAGTGTTGCAAATTATGTCAAAGTTGATATGCTTGTATCCGAAGTACGAGTTTGGTAACGGATGTTACACCATGGATAGGTTACTATCTTTTTTTACTCAAGGTTAACAATAAATGTTTAAGTTGAGCTAAAATTTGATTGTTTTCATGTAAATGTAACAAAACTTTGCCATACTATGTACCACGAATCTTGATAACGAATCTTTCAAACGTTTTGAGGATTTGATTGGTTATCATCTTGGGCGTTAGCTTGTTAGGGCAGCCCGTTAATAAAATTGTTAAGTGGAGAGATTTCCCATGAAAAAACTACTTTTAGCTTCAGCTATTGCTGCTCTATCTGTTTCTGCTGCGCAAGCAGCTCCTACCGTTTACGGTAAAGCGTTCTTGACGCTAGATTTAAATTCTGGCGATACAGATACTACGACTACTAATACCACTACTAATACTTCTGTTAAGACTAGTACTAGCGATGATGGTCGTAGCCAATTGAACTCTAATAGTTCACGTATTGGTCTTAAAGGTTCTGAAGCCTTAACTGCTAATACAGATTTAGTTTATCAATTAGAGTATGGTATTGATGTAGATGCAGGTGATGAGTACGTAGACCAACAAGGTAAACGTACTAAAAATAAATCTGATCAATTCTATGCTCGTGATACCTATGTAGGTCTAGCTAATGCTCAGTATGGTACAGTTTTAGCAGGTCGTTTGTCTGCTATTGATGGCGAAGTAGACTACGCTAACGTTGCTAGTGGTGGCGTTCTAGGTGGTGATGGCGTTTTAGCTAGTATTGATGCTCCTCGCGCCAATAACTCTTTTGCCTACATTTCACCGAAGTATAATGATTTACAGTTCATGGCGATGTATGTCATGGATGAAAATGATAAAGCAGATACATTTAACCGTGATGTTTTTGGTATCGGCGCTAAATATGAAATGGGCGCTATGAACGCTGGTGTTTCTTACCTTGGTGGTGGAGATGACTTCAAAGCTCTGCGTGTAAGTGGTAACTATGCCGTTAGTCCAGCTGTGACTGTTGGTGCGCTATATCAAATGTCTGACTTTGATACTGATGATAATGAAAATGCATTCACTATCAGCGGTGAGATGGCAACAGCAACTCCTTGGACTGCCTATGCACAAGGTGATATGGTAAGTAATGTTGAAGGTGCTTCAGACGCTGATGCTTTCCGTGTTTTAGTTGGTGGTAAGTATGCTTTCAATAAAGCAACGACTGGTCACTTATACGGTGCATATTTGAATAAAGAAAATACTACTGTAGAGAATACTATCAAAACTAAAACTGATTTTGACGGTTTCGGTATTGGCGGCGGTGTAGAATACAAATTCTAACCCACTGCTCAGCCTGATCTAAAGTAGAATAAGAATCCACCCTTTGGGGTGGATTTTTTATGGTTAATATTTTTCATTACTTAATAGGGCACTTGCCCTATTTTTTTTAGGTGAATTTTAGTAAAATCCTCTTTTACCAATAACGTATTTTGATGCCATGATGACTAGCAACGAAGCAAGCAACACTACAAGTAGCAATAGTAAAGACCATACTCCTGAGCCAATCGCTAAGCGGCCGACCAAGTTTATCTTTGTAACCGGCGGTGTCGTTTCCTCTTTGGGCAAGGGTATAACAGCAGCATCACTAGCAGCGGTTTTAGAAGCGCGTGGTCTTAAGGTCACCATGACCAAGATGGACCCTTATATCAATGTTGACCCAGGTACTATGAGTCCGTTTCAGCATGGTGAGGTGTTTGTCACCGAAGACGGCGCAGAGACTGACCTGGATCTAGGCTACTATGAGCGCTTTTTGCGACGCTCAAAAATGAGTAAGACCAATAACTTTACCAGTGGTCGCATTTATCAGACAGTACTCAATAAAGAGCGCCGTGGCGACTATCTAGGCGGTACGGTTCAGGTGATTCCGCATATTACCGACGAGATAAAGAGTAAAATCAGAGCCAGTGGTGCAGGTTACGATATCGCCATTATTGAGATTGGTGGTACGGTAGGGGATATTGAGTCGCTCCCTTTTATGGAAGCCGTTCGCCAGATGCAGGTGGAGCTAGGGCGCAATAATACGATGCTCATGCACCTGACGTTAGTACCGTATATCTCAAGTGCGGGGGAGACCAAGACCAAGCCGACACAACACTCTGTCAAGGAGCTGCGCTCAATTGGTCTACAGCCAGACATTCTTATCTGCCGCTCAGAGCACCCAATATCAGAAGATAACCGTCGTAAGATTGCGCTATTTACCAATGTCGAAGAGCGGGCAGTGGTCATGTGCCAAGATGCCGATAGCATCTATCAAATACCGCGGACTTTATATGAGCAGGACCTTGATGATATTGTCTGTGAGCGCTTTAATTTGCAAGTGCCTGAAGCAGACTTGTCTGATTGGGACAGTGTTGTCGATGCATTATTGAATGCGACTGGTAAAGTCACAGTAGCCTTGGTGGGTAAATATGTCGAATTGCCCGATGCGTATAAGTCTATCAATGAAGCCTTATTGCATGCTGGTATTACCTATAAGACGCACGTTAATATTGACTATATTGATGCAGAGGTATTTGGCGATTACGATGATGATGCCGTTGCTGAGCGTCTGAGTAATGCCGATGCTATCTTGGTCCCTGGTGGCTTTGGTGAGCGCGGTACGATTGGCAAGATGAAGGCCATTACCTACGCTCGAACTCAGCAAGTGCCTTATTTAGGGATTTGTTTAGGTATGCAATTGGCAGTCATTGAATATGCGCGCAATGTGCTCAATCTTGAGGCCAACTCATCTGAATTTGATCGTAAGACGGCAGAGCCAATTATTGGCTTAATCACTGAATGGCTAGATGAGAAGGGTGAGCTGCAGATCCGTAGTGATGACTCTGACTTAGGCGGCACCATGCGTCTCGGCGCGCAAAAGGCGGAACTGGTCGATAGCTCAAAACTGCGCCAAATTTATGGAGCGAGTACCATTACTGAGCGTCATCGTCATCGTTATGAGATGAACAATCGCTATATTGAGCCATTAGAGTCCGCAGGAATGAAGATTTCTGGCTATTCTACCAAGCAGCATCTGGTTGAGTCAGTAGAGATTCCTGAGCATCCGTGGTTTGTCGCTGTTCAGTTCCATCCAGAGTTTACTAGCTCGCCACGTGGTGGTCATCCACTATTTAATAGCTTTATCCAAGCAGCGATTGCTTATCATGGGCAAGCAGACAAATAAGACCAACTCTTGAATAGGCACAGCACAGCTCATGTTAAGACTTAAGGTTTTTTTAGGCGCTGAGTGTGCTAGTTAGTATATATTGTTGGTTCTGATTCTTTCAAATTATGGTTATTGAAATAATCTAGTAATGAAAAAAGACTATCCGTCAGGGTGGTCTTTTTTTTGGCGACTGATAATCAAGCTCCAATAATCCGTTACAATAATAAGGCAGGAATCAGAGTAAGATTATTTTATCCTATAGTTATTAAGACAAATATTAAGACAAGAATAAGGAGTACTATGAGCGAATTAGTAACGGCACAATCTCATTTACAGCTAGGGGACATCAGCATCGGTAATGATCAGCCGTTTGTGTTATTTGGTGGTATGAATGTTCTAGAGTCCAAAGAGTTAGCCTTTGAGATTGCTGAGGCCTATATTGACATCTGTCAGCGCTTAGATATTGGTTATGTGTTTAAAGCCAGCTTTGATAAAGCCAACCGCTCGAGCTTACACTCATTCCGTGGTCCTGGGTTGGATAAAGGAATCCAATGGCTAGGTGATATTAAAGATAAGTATGGTGTGCCTATCATTACGGATGTTCATGAGCCTTATCAAGCTGCACCAGTAGCTGAGGTTGCGGATATTATTCAGCTGCCGGCATTTTTGAGTCGTCAGACTGACTTGGTGCAAGCGATGGCTAAGACAGGGGCGATTATAAATATCAAAAAAGCACAGTTTTTGGCGCCGCACGAGATGCGTCATATTATGAATAAGTGCTTAGAGGCTGGCAACGATAAGATTATCTTATGTGAGCGTGGCACCGCTTTTGGTTATAACAATCTAGTCGTCGATATGTTAGGTTTTGACACCATGAAGCAGATGGATGTGCCTGTGTTCTTCGATGTCACTCATAGTCTACAGCAGCCGGGCGCGCGAAGTGATAGTGCAGGTGGTCGCCGAGAGCAGATTACTACGCTAGCTCGTGCAGGTATGGCAACTGGGCTTGCAGGATTGTTCTTAGAGGCGCACCCTGAGCCTGAGAAGGCAAAGTGTGATGGACCATGCGCTCTACGCTTAAGTCAGCTTGAGGCTTTTTTACAGCAGCTTAAGCAAATTGATACTTTAGTTAAAGGCTTCGAGGTACTCGATACCCATTAAGTATAATCGAGCACTCAAAATAGCTGGCTATAAAATTGCTAGCTAAAAATCGACAGATAAAGTAAGTGACTGGTAAATATAATTGCTTATAAGCTGTATAAGATTCAAAGCTGATAAGTAACTGCCAGTCTGTTTATCTGTATAATCTTTAAGTCAATCAGCTAAATATAAATAACGGCAACAGTACTGAGAATAGTTTGACGTGTCTCATATTCTCGGCAGATATTAAATATTAGGAGTTATACCGATGGCAATTCAAACTGCTCAAGTGAGTATTGAGAATATTGATGATAAAGCTGGTCTTGAAGATCTTATGAACGCCCTCAAAAATATTGACGGTGTAAAAGCAGTTGAGCTATTGCCCGATAGTGATATCGCTCATGTTCGCTATGAGGACACAGATACCTCCATCCATGCGTTAACAGCTGCTATCAGCATGGTGGACTATGTGACCCAGCCTTTTCCAATTGACGCCCCACAAAATCCTGATTATGAAGATCGTTATAAAAGATAGTTGGGCAGCTATTAGTAGATTTAATCACTACTCCTTTATTTTTTGACCATGATTTCTTGCTCTTGATTTCTTGCCAATAACCATCATAGAGATAGTATGAAGTGTTGGTATCGTTATAACTAGATAATCTAATATTGATCTGTTTTATCAAGGTTAATGTCGATGGGTGTTAGGGCTGCGTGACTTTATTAAAGCGTTTGAAATCTGACTATATCGTCTTAATATTGATATTATTCAATCTAAGCTTTGCTTATACTTTACCTAACTGCTTATTAAATTCTAAATAAAGATCAGGAGCTGATGATGACTGAACAAACTAGAGTTATCAAAATCGATGGAATGACTTGTAGTAACTGCGCTAAAAGTGTGCATAGTGTAGTAAGCCAGCTTGATGGCGTGCAAACCATCGCAGTAAGTCTTGAGCAGCAGCAGGCAACGGCTACCTTTGATGATAGCAAGGTCAGTGCCGAAAAAATTGCAGCTACCATTGAGGATGCTGGATTTGACGCCCAAGTCGCTAGTGCTTAAAGCTAAATATGTAGGATGGTGATATTTATTATAGTGATAACTATATGAGCTAAATATTCTTTTAGCTTAAAAATATTAACCCTGCCTGTCATTGATAGCTTATTTGGCATTCATGCACAGTATTTATTCACAATATCTATGCCTATTAAAAACAACCTGTCCTTAAGGCTGGTTGTTTTTTGCTTTATAATTAACTTTAAATTACGCAAGATTATCTGCTAACGAGCGTTGCTACTATGTCTCTTCCTTCTTCAACTACTCCTCGTGATTCTCATTCAGCTGCTGCTGATCAGCCGCATTCAAGTCAGCCTACCCATTTACAGTTGGCTATTGAAGGTATGTCTTGTCAAGCATGTGCTACACGTATCGAAAAGGTGCTTAATAAACAACCGGCTATTGAACAAGCGAGTGTCAATTTTGCCGCAGAGACTTTGAATGTAGACTATGACGCGACGCAAATGTCAGCGGATGAGGTTATGGAGTGGGTCGCTAAGACTGGATTTACTGCGAATGTCCAGGAGTCGCAAGCCTTTACCGAGGAAGCGGCAAAGGATAAAACCCCTCTGCCTTGGCGACTTATCTTGCTTTGGATATGTCTACTGCCATTTTTAGTGGGTATGGCAGGAATGATGCTAGGGCAAGGTATGGCATGGATGCCCCCCGTTTGGGTTCAGTTTGTGTTAGCGACAGTGGTACAGTTTGGTTTGGCGTGGCCTTTTTATAAAAGCGCTTGGGCTTCAATCAGAGGCGGCGTTGCCAATATGGATGTGTTGGTTGTTATCGGTACCGTGACGATTTGGGCTTATTCAACCTACTCTTGGCTGGTCGTAGGCGGTGGCCTTGATATGATTGGTGCAGGGTGGGGGGCGATGCAAATGTCCTTGACTCATGATTCCAGCATTTACTTTGAAGCTGGTGTGATGGTTATCGCCTTTGTTCGCTTAGGAAAATACTTAGAAGCGCGAACTAAAAAGCACAGTCTGAACAGTATAGATCTTTTGCTCACTTTGACCCCTAATGAGGTAGAGAAGCAGCAGCCTGACGGCAGCTTTGTCAGCGTATCACTATCCGAGGTGGTCGCAGGCGATCAGCTGCGAGCCAAGCAAGGCAGCCGTATTGCTACTGATGGCGTGGTGGTATCAGGCAGTGGCTGGTGCAATGAGAGCCATCTAACAGGTGAGTCCGTACCACTTGAGAAGCAAAGTGGCGATTCAGTGTTAGCTGGGGCACTAGTAGATAATGGCAGTCTTGTTTACCAAGTTACTGCTACGGGTCAAGACACCCAGCTGGGTGATATGGTTCAGGCGCTCAGTGACGCCCAAGGTTCCAAAGCCAATTTAGCACGACTGGCTGATAGGGTCACTGCTGTCTTCGTCCCTGTTGTTGTGACGATTGCTTTAGTAACTTTGGGACTGACGTGGTGGATTACCCATGATTTAGAGACCGCATTAATGCACGCGGTATCCGTACTGGTTATTGCTTGTCCTTGTGCGCTAGGTCTTGCCACCCCTGCTGCTATTATGGCAGGAATGGGTGTGGCAGCGCGGCATGGCGTTTGGTTTAAGGATGCGCAAAGCTTAGAGGCGGCAGGCAGTATTGATACGGTGGTAGTTGATAAGACAGGCACTCTTACTGTCGGTCATCCGGTATTGGTCGATCAGGTGGTGGTCGATAAGTCTATCAATGCTGATGAGGTGCTTAGCTTGGCCGCGAGTGTCGAAGTTCATGCCAGTCACCCATTAGCCACTGCACTGATTCAAGCAGCGGCTAATAAGGATTTAGAGTTATATGACGTCTCAGACATCAATGTCGTCCAAGGCCAAGGCGTCTCGGCGCAGATAGCAGGGCTGGGTGAGGTTAAAGTAGGGACTCCGCAGTTTGCCTCATTAAAACTGCCAAAACTGATGCCCAAGGTTTGGCAGGTATCGAGCAATGTCGCTGTCAGTGTCAATGATGAGCCATTAGGCGCTTTTGCCTTTGCTGATGATCTAAAGGGCGATGCTGAGCAGACAGTCAAAGCGTTATCGAATGACAATATCAATGTCGTCTTAATGAGTGGGGACAAGTCTTCAGTTGTAGAACATGTGGCAGCTCAGCTAGGTATTGAAGAAGCCTATGCTAAGCTGAGTCCGCGAGACAAAGCAGATAGAATCTCTGCCCTGCAAGTCGCGGGTCATCGTGTGGCGATGGTCGGTGATGGCGTCAATGATGCGCCTGCTATGGCCACCGCTGATGCGAGCTTTGCTATGTATGAAGGTACGGATGTGGCGCAGCACAGCGCCTCCGCACGGCTAATGGGCAATTCACTCATGCATGTGGATGCTGCCCAGAAGATTGCTAAAGCCACGCTAAAGAATATTAAACAAAATCTATTTTTTGCTTTTATTTATAACTGTATCGGTATCCCTCTAGCGGCCTTTGGCTTTTTGAATCCAATGATTGCAGCGGCAGCCATGGCGTTAAGCTCTATATCGGTATTGATGAATGCCATACGACTAACACGGTTTGAGACTACTGTTGGGGATAATGAGGTCACTGTCACGCCGATAGATTATGAGCAGCCAGCGCCAACCAATGCTACTGGCCCTTGAGTGTTTTCCCTAACTATCGCTACTAGAGTTGACCGCAAGTTGTGGTATTATGACGATTATTCGTTTCTCTCGCTTACTGACTCAATGTTTAAGGTTTTTAGGGTGTCGTACAATATTTCTTTAAGCTCATATTCTTATGTATAAGGTGATATTGATAATTCCTAATAGCCGTTGATGTAAAGCTAAAAATACTGCCAGAACGCAGAGCCGATTGCTCGTATGTCGTTATGGCCAAATAGAAGATGATTGAATAAAAACTTGTTATCGAATTAACTACCTTACCTCGTTTGGAGATATTATGTACGCTGAAGACACAAAAAACGGCACTGAAATCAAAGATATACGCGCTAGAGAAATTCTAGACTCACGTGGCAACCCAACGATTGAAGCAGATGTTATTTTGGCAGATGGTACCCTTGGCCGCGCCGCAGCACCGAGTGGCGCCTCGACAGGATCTAGAGAAGCGTTAGAGCTTCGCGATGGAGATAAAGATCGCTATCTTGGCCGTGGTGTCAAAAAAGCGGTAGCCAATGTCAATAGCCAGATTCGATCGGCTTTGGTAGATACTGATGTAGCCGATCAGCAGCGTATTGATGATGCTATGATTGCGCTAGATGGCACAGATAACAAAGAAAACTTGGGG
Source organism: Psychrobacter pygoscelis (assembly GCF_004335015.1). GTDB lineage: Bacteria > Pseudomonadota > Gammaproteobacteria > Pseudomonadales > Moraxellaceae > Psychrobacter > Psychrobacter pygoscelis. Next base: position 526,183 of record NZ_RQRU01000001.1, on the reverse strand, counting down.
GCAAATGCTATGCTGGCTGTCTCGCTAGCAGCTGCAAAGGCTGCGGCAAAAGCGCAAAGCTTGCCTTTACATCAGTACATAGCTAATCTGCGCAGTCAGACATCACTGACTATGCCAGTACCGATGATGAATATCCTAAATGGTGGCGAGCACGCAGATAATACTGTGGATATTCAAGAGTTTATGATTGAGCCTGTGGGCTTCACAAACTTCTCTGATGCCCTTCGCGCTGGTACCGAAGTATTTCATAGCTTAAAGTCAGTACTAAAGGCTCAAGGTCTAAATACTGCGGTGGGTGATGAAGGTGGCTTTGCGCCTAATCTACGTAGTAATGAAGAGGCCATTACTGTTATTATGTCTGCTATTGAGAAAGCCGGCTATACCCCAGGTAAAGATATCTATTTGGCCTTAGACTGTGCTGCTAGTGAGTTTTATAAGGATGGCCAGTATATCTTAGCGGGCGAGGGCAATAAGGCTTTTGACAGTCAAGGATTCTCAGATTACCTAGTAGGGTTGACCAATCAGTATCCCATTATCTCTATTGAAGATGGTCTTGATGAGGGAGACTGGGATGGTTGGGCGTATTTGACCCAGCAAATTGGTGATAAAGTTCAGTTGGTTGGAGATGATTTATTCGTGACCAATCCTGCTATCTTGCAAGAAGGTATCGATAAGAAGATTGCCAATGCTATCTTGATTAAATTCAATCAGATCGGTACGCTGTCAGAGACGCTAGATGCTATCTACATGGCTAAGAAAAATGGCTATGCGACGATAATCTCACACCGCTCAGGAGAGACAGAAGATAGTACTATTGCTGACTTAGCGGTTGGTACTGCGGCTGGACAAATCAAGACAGGTTCGCTATGCCGCTCAGATCGCGTCGCTAAATACAATCAACTGCTCCGCATCGAGCAGCAAGTCCGTGCAAGCTACCGCGGTGCCCAAGAGTTTATTGGGTTACGAGGCGAGTAAGCTCAATGAAGTATTTTAGCCAGTTTCTGTTATTGATTGTCGCCATTGCGGTTCTGCTAGGACTGCAGTATCAGTATTGGCTAGGAGAAAATGGACATTCACAGCACGAAGAGTTGATGGTTGAAATTGAAAAGCAGCAGCAGATCAATGACAATCAAGTCGCTGATAATAATATCTTGCGTGCTGATGTTCATGATTTAAAGACGGGCCTAGAGGCGGTAGAGGAGCATGCGCGACTAGATCTAGGTCTTATCAAGCCTAATGAGACCTTTGTTCAGCTATCCACAGCACCGACGACCACTACCTTACAAGCTCAATAATAGCTTAAGAGGATTATTCATCGATTACGACAGTTGGAATCCATTTCTGACTGTCGTTTTTTTTATCAAAGCTCATAATCATGTTAGTTAATCATCCCCTATTGATAACCACAGACTTTTGACGCCCTATGACCCATGACTTTAAATATATGCTTAATATAGACACTGATAGCGCCAATCTAGCCAACAAGGAACTACAAATTCATACGCTGATAGTCGCGGCTGGAAAAGGCAGCCGTTTTGGCGCAGATAAGCCTAAACAGTACGTGAAACTAAACGATAGAACATTACTTGAGCACAGTGTTGCCAGATTGGCAACAAGCCGCTATATCGATAATTGTCTAATAGTAATCGCCAGTGACGATCATTACTGCCGTGAGCTTAGCTTCGATATGGACGTACGCTTTGCTATTGGTGGAAGTGAGCGCTGGCAGTCGGTACAAGCAGGCGTGCAGCGTCTTATTGATGATGGCGGTTGTAGTCAGGATTTAGTCGTCATCCATGATGCAGCTAGGCCCGCTGTCCCGGTAAAGGATATAGAAGCTGTGATCGAAGCAGCTAAGCAAGAAAAGTTTGGCGCAATTTTGGCGACGCCTGTGGCCGATACACTAAAAGCGCAATCTGAGTCTAAAACTAATGAGAGTCGATATATCGCCCATACAGTGAATAGAAATGGATTATGGCAGGCGCAGACACCGCAGGTGTTCCGATTAGGCGCGTTACAAAAGGTACTGGCTCACGTTGCCCAGAATCATCTAGAGATTACAGACGAGGCCAGTGCTTTTGAAGCGCTGTCAATGGCAATCAGGCTAGTAAATGGCAGTCGACAGAATTTAAAACTAACTTACGCTGAAGATTTACCAATGTTGCAGGCTATTATTAGCCTACAATAATTGCTAATAGCGAAATTATCTAGAGCATAGTCGCTTCTAAATAAAATAGAGTCGTTGTATTATCCTGCGGAACTGGGATAGTTTTACTGGCTAGAGGTCATGAGATGACTGAAACGGGCGACAATTTATCCCAGCGACTTTGTGTCAAGTCTGAAATGGATTGACTCTATCTTAAAAGTTAAGAAATAATGACTGCAGCAGTCAAGGTAAAATATTAACTGTACCCTTATAAAATTAAATAGATTAGTGTCTTTAAACAAAAAAGTTTATGTGTTTAAAAATAATTAAATATTAATTTAATAAACAAGGATAGTTTTTTATAAGAGATGTTCTATCTAGTAAATTTAATTCTATAAATTGATTAAAGTAATTGCTTTAGTAAATAAGAATGTTTATGATGCAAAAATCTACTAAAAACTTTCAGTTTTGGTTCTCTAACGTGACTCCTATCTGTATAGATGAGTAGTAGTAACTATTCAATTATCAATCTATCTATTTCTTAGACATATTAAAATCCTATAATTCCTTTAATTAAACCCTTTCTAGAGGGTTTAATAGATAAGTTTCAATTAATTTTCTGCTAAAGATATCTTTTATTGAATGCTTATTACTGTGTCTAATCAATATTGTAATAATGGATTTTTAGTTCGAGGCAAATTCCATGCTCATAGTAGAGGTTATTCAATCGTTAGAAGTTAAGACTTTAGTGCTTTAACTAATAAAAATAGTTTACTAATGAAGTATCTATTGTAAATACCTATCAAAATTCTTCACTACTCTATTAACGGCAAACTGTCAGTCACCTTACTCACAACGTAGGGGTTTTATTTCAGTCAGCCAATAGATAGTTGGCTTATTTAGGAGAGATTATTTGCCATCACTCATTGCACCTACTAAAGAAGGCTCAGAGGAGCTTTTTGGCATGGCTTATATTAGTCGAATCACTTCTGGAGGATTAATAAGTGCAGGGACGCTGAATGATATCTCTAAAACCTCTATTCATAATAATCTTCTGAATCAGATTACTGGCATTCTTTGCTATGGTAACGGTTATTTCTTTCAGTATGTTGAGGGTAATGAGCAAGCTTTGACCAATCTAAAAAACGAGCTATTAGTAGATAGCCGTCATCAAGAAATGCAGATTTTGTACTATGATAGAATTATGCAGCGCTCATTTGAGAAGTGGGCGCTTCAGTCTTGGGTGCTACAAAAGGGTATGGTCAAAGAGGTTGCCCTAAAAAATCTATTACCTTTTCGACCAGATAACTGGCAAGGTGATGATTGGAAAGATTTTTTGGCGTTGTTAAAAGAATATGCTGTCGACCATGAGCATGAGTTTGCCAGACCTCTACGATATAATACCTTGGGTCTAACCTTGACTAGATTGGTCAGTATGCACCAAGCATTCTTATTTATTCAAGCTATGCTGATTTTGCTGCTTATAGTTAACTGGTGGCTACTGAATTCGACAAGTTTTTAACATATAAGTGTCAGTGGATTTGCAATGGTTGTAGCGCTGGTAATCTAGTTAATCATATGAAAACTAATACGGTAATGAGTCACGGGTAAAAAATGACTTGCTAGCAACCATAATTCCAATTTAGAGCCGATAAGCAAAATTTAGGCAATAAAAAAGCCAAATCTATTTAGACTTGGCTTTTTTAGTGTGGGCTATAGAACAGTGTAAATAGCTCACAGATATTTGGCGTCCCCACGGGGATTCGAACCCCGGTTACCGCCGTGAAAGGGCGATGTCCTAGGCCTCTAGACGATGGGGACTAGTATTAACCTCGACCGCTTTCACCGTTAATGTCGAAGTGGTGCGTATTCTAAAGTCAAAATAAAATGCTGTCAAGACCTTTTTTTAACTTTTTTAAGCGGTATCGGTGTCTGTTGCATTGGACATGAAGAGCTGATCTCAAACTGCTTTAAATAGTGGCGAATCCACAAGGATATCAACAAGCTGACAATGATGGCAAAGAGCATATAACCGGCGATGGTAGACCAGAGAATATCATGACAGCATAGTTAGTCATAATTTAGCAAGTAAAAGGTTAACGATTAACAGCTGCCTAAGTAGCGACATAAAGATGGATAAATGTATTAAACAGACGCTGCTTACTGAGTGTCACTATCCTGTAACTCGACTGGTCTTTGATCAGTATGTAAAGCATTAGGCAGCATAGGATAGTTGTTTAAAATGTGACAAAAAAGTTCAGCGGTCTTTTGCGTGTCATAAAGTGCGGAGTGAGCATCACTGCCGTTAAAATCGATACCAGCAGCCTTACAGGCTCGGGCTAGCACGGTCTGACCAAAAGCTAAGGCAGAGAGCGATACGGTATCTAGGACTGAAAAGGCGTGAAAAGGGCTATGATTTTTGCTATTGGTACGTTCTATAGCAGCGTTTAAAAAACCTAGATCAAAGTGGGCATTGTGACCGACTAAGACACATTGACGGCAATCATGATCGCGTCGCACTTCTTTTAAGCCTTTGAACAATCGTCTAAGCGCTACCTTCTCGTCTTCGGCAATGGCTTTTCTTAAGGGGTTACTAGGATCAATGCCGGTGAACTCTAGGGCGCGTGCCTCTAAATTGGCCCCTTCGAAAGGCTCAATATGGGCGTTTAACGGCTCGCCCTGATAGAAGCGGCCATTCTCATCCATCAAGATAGGAATGCAGGCGATCTCTAGTAAGGCATCAGTTTGCGCATTAAATCCAGCGGTCTCTACATCGACGACGACCGGCATAAACTTGCGAAAGCGTTCGCTGAGCTTGTTGATAGGTGCGCTGGATGAGGGCGTATTACTGTCAGGCACAACATCAGTAGAGCCAGACTCATCAAGATGATTATCTAGAGCGGTGTTAGGCGGTTGTACAGTTTTAAGCTCATCAGTTGACGAGGTAATGCTAGACTTATTCATACAAAGTATCAGTTAAATAAAGGATGAAAATCATCAAAAGATAAAGGAGCGAACTTAAATCTGACACTCCCTATATCGGAAAAAACTTCAGAAAAATACTGGGGAGTCGCTAAGGGGTAGCGCGATAGTAGCGATAAATGTCAGATAAATTCGATAGTCGTTCTACGACAGCTAGTGATTAATGAATAATAAAGGCTATCCTTTGATCGACCACGGTAAGACCTCACCTGCCATTAGCGGGATTAACGTATTATTGTCGGCGCTACTTTGAAGATAAGGATAGGCGCTGGGCACTGTCATAGGCTGTTTTATTAAGGTGATGGTGCCTTGATTGATCGGTAGGCCATAGAACTGAGCACCAAAGCGACTAGCGAAGCCTTCTAGTTTATCAATCTTACCCACACTATCAAAAGCAGTAGCGTAGAGCGGAAGCGCATTAGCCGCGCTATAACAACCTGCACAGCCACAAGCATTTTCTTTGGCGTGGGTGGCATGCGGCGCTGAGTCAGTTCCTAAAAAGAACTTAGGATTACCGCTAGTGGCTACATCAAGGAGTACACGTTGATGCTGCTCACGCTTTAAGATAGGCAAGCAATAAAAATGCGGTTTGATGCCGCCGACCAATAAATGATTGCGGTTAAAGAGTAAATGCTGCGGCGTGATGGTCGCGGCTACTTGATTGCCTTGCTCCAAGACAAAGTCAGCGGCATCACTGGTGGTGATATGCTCAACGACGATTTTAAGTGTCGGAAACTTAGCGATAATCTGACTAAGAACCTCATCTAAAAAACGCTTTTCTCGATCAAAGATATCCACATGAGCGCTTGTGACTTCACCGTGGATAAGCAGTGGTAGGTTATGAGCTTCCATCGCGTCAAAGACATCGACGCATTTATTAATATCGGTAACCCCGTCCGCGGAGTTGGTGGTAGCGCCAGCAGGGTAGAGCTTGACAGCTTGAACCAGTCCCGACTTTGCAGCCTCTTGAATATCTTTCGCTGTCGTATGATCGGTAAGATATAGCGTCATGCGTGGGTCAAAAGCATCCTTTCTAGCCTGCGCTATTGAAGAGGCATCAAGTGCAGCCAGAATACGCTCACGATAAGCGATAGCCTCAGCCGTTGTTTTGACTGGCGGTACTAGATTTGGCATACATATGACGCGGTTAAAGCTCTGCGCAGCATGCGCTACCGTAGTAGGCAGTGCCGCCCCATCACGAAGGTGAATATGCCAATCATCGGGTTGAGTTATGGTCACGGTCTTAGCGGGTGCTTCTGAGGAAGACAAGCGAATCTCGGTTTCTGTGCTGGCCGTAGACGAAGTGCTAGAATTTGAGTCTGAATTGGATTCGGGGGTCAAGGTCTGGACTGTCATAGATATGGTCGGTATACAAATAAGAATGCGGATATAATAACAGGTTTTATGCAGTGACTAAATGAGTGATAGAGCATGAATTGGTATATTTCCCCCTAGATTTAATCGATGACTTTTAGACTAATGATTGTGACTATTGGTGGTTATTGCTCTAAATATGTGCTGGACGAGTGCTTAGAGATAAGTCAATACTAGGACGTGGCCTCATTTACCAAAATTGACGTTTAACGGCTGAAAATGGCTAAGGCTATTTTGCAGTAGACATTTATTAACCAAGGGTTTACTAACATAGCTAGAGAGTCTATCCTATAATTGTTGGTTGTCTTGGTTAAATACTTCGATAAGTTAAGAAGCCTAGTAATTAGCATAGCAAGATAATACTGCTAACTTATCAGACTATTCAGTGAACCAAGCTGGCTTAAGCTGTCACATCATGCGATGTTAATCATACCTCAATATCCTAACTGAGTTACAAGTCATCCTTAGAGAGACTAGATTGGACTTGCCAGTAAGGTCCATTAACTGTGTTAGGAATGGCAGTATTTGAGCACCAGTATTATTTTTAATAACTTTAATCAATTACACTTACTTAGTTTCACTCTCGCTTCATTACATAAGGATGTTCTATGTCTAAACTTGATCCAAAGAATATTAATAAAATTGTCTTGGCCTATTCAGGTGGTCTAGATACTTCAATTATCGCCAAATGGCTACAAGAAACCTATGAGGCGGAAGTCATTACTTTCACTGCTGATATTGGTCAAGGCGAAGAAGTTGAGCCTGCACGTGCCAAGGCTGAAGCGATGGGTATCAAGAATATTTATATCGAAGATCTGCGCGAAGAGTTCGCCCGTGATTACGTATTTCCGATGTTTCGTGCCAATGCCATCTACGAGGGCGAGTACCTATTAGGGACCTCCATTGCCAGACCGCTTATTGCCAAGCGCTTAGTTGAGATTGCTAAAGAGCACAACGCTGACGCTATCAGCCATGGGGCTACTGGCAAAGGGAATGATCAAGTTCGTTTTGAGCTAGGTGCTATTGCCCTTGCGCCAGAGATCAAAACTATCGCGCCATGGCGGGAGTGGGATCTATCTAGCCGCGAAAGCCTAATGCAATATGCAGAAGAGCATAATATCCCAATCGACTTTGCGGCCAATAAGAAAAAGTCGCCTTATTCTATGGATGCCAACTTATTGCACATCTCTTATGAAGGTGGCATTTTAGAAGATCCTTATGCGGAAGCTGAAGAGGATATGTGGCGCTGGTCGGTAAGCCCAGAAAAAGCACCTGACGAAGCTCAATATCTAGAGCTTGAGTACGAAAAAGGTGATATCGTCGCTATCGATGGTGAGCGTCTAAAGCCATTTGAAGTGATGACCAAGCTCAATGAGATCGGTGGTAAGCATGGCATTGGTCGCTTAGATATTGTCGAAAACCGCTATGTCGGCATGAAGTCTCGCGGCTGCTATGAGACGCCAGCAGGGACTATCATGCTTAAAGCGCACCGTGGTATTGAGTCCTTAACGTTAGATCGTGAAGCTGCACATCTTAAAGACGAGCTAATGCCACGCTATGCGAAGATTATCTACAATGGCTATTGGTTCAGCCCTGAGCGTGAAATGCTTCAAGCGCTGATCGATAAGTCGCAGGAGTACGTCAACGGTACAGTTCGAGTGAAGCTGTATAAAGGCAATGTTAGCGTCGTCGGCCGTAAGTCAGAGGACTCACTATTTGATGAGAAGATAGCCACATTTGAAGACGATGCGGGTGCGTATGATCAAAAAGATGCTGAAGGCTTTATTCGCTTAAATGGTCTGCGTCTAGCCATTGAAGCTAGCCGTGGTCGTGACTTATCTAAATAAGTCTGCATCCGCAGTTTAACGTTACTTTTGATAAAAAGCAGAGGCTCTCGTGTCTCTGCTTTTTTTATGAGCTAGTCAATTTTATTTCAAATAGACGGTGCACACTGAGAGACGCTAATATAAGTTTCCGGCTAAATATTATGCTACGGCTGAGGCGAGGATAAGCTTATGCCAGTGACGTTATGATAAATTTTGAGTGGGTTGATTATATGGGCGGTCTATTTTGCCAGTGTTCTATTTTAGGGCTATAGATATTAATGAACATCAGCAGCTTGAGGGGTATCCGCCGGGAGCACTATGTCATTAGCAGCGCCTTGACCAAGATCAGTACTGGGGTCTGATTCTTGCGCTGCCGCAACTACCACCTTCTGACCTTGCTGCGATTGATACTTTAATAAGGCCAGTATGCTAAGACCACCAATAACTAGGATGATTAACAAAATTACTGGATTTCTCCATAGCGGCGTTGAAGGAGTATCTTTGCTGGTAGCACTGTTATGCGCTGTGGTAGGTGCTGGGGCGGGATTGCTAAGCAGTCCAAGGTTGACCAAAGGGCGGCTTGGCGGCGTCATAGGTTCAGAGGCAATGCGCAGACGATGACGACTTAGATATATATCACTAATTTTGGCCAATTGTAATAACCAGCGCTGATGGGGAAGAGAGATAGAAGTCATGGGCGCGAAGACTAGGAGCTCATCATGTAGACTTTGACTGGCATTCTCAGATGAGCGGCCAATCAGTTTGGCATAGTGGGGCACTTCATCTTCGTTGGCAGGGGTCGGCAGATTAGCGGGTGGTGAATAGCCCAAAAGACGGTGCCAAAAGGGATCAAACTTTGGTGGTTGAAACCCTGTATTCGTTGATGTTAAAGGGCTGCCGATAGTAGATTGTTCGGCCATTTCTACAGCTGATTCTAAAGCCTCGCTCTTGCTGGAGTCACTAGACTTTTGAGAGACGGCATCAAAGCGTGAGCAGTGCAAAAATTGAGGCTGAAGATTTAGCCAATTGTCGACATCATCACCGTCCAATTGAGCATAGTCGGTCAAGATTGCCAGCTCTCTTAAACAGATAACACAAAGTGTGGTTAATAGTATATAGACTCGTGAAAGCGGTGCATCGATATGCGAGGCAATATGCTCAGCGACTTTGGACATACTGCGTGAGTCGGCAAATAGCGCTTCAGTAACAGCTTGACGATGATAAAAAGCGGCGTCTATAGTCACAAAGTTCATAGAGTTATACTGGCGCAGCTCTTTGATGCCATTACGCGAAAAGAGCTTTTTAATTACCGCTGTGCCCCCGTGACGAGCTTGATAAGCCAACAAAGCGCTTACAATGGCTTGAATACTTGCTGACTGGGCGAGTTGGGCTTGAGGTAGGGATAGTTTGGCGATATCTGCCAGTAATACGGTCAGCGGCAAGGTGTCTTCGGTCAAGAAGTCATAAATCGACACCCGTGTCGGTGAGATATAATTCATAAGAATACAGCAGTTAGAAATGTGAGTTTATAATAAGGTGAGTATCGTCATGATACAATCCCTAAATACGCCTTATCGTCCAATCATAACCTTTGAGCTTCGCTAAGAGCTTAGTCTATAGCGTTAATTAATTTTCGCGCATAGTGTCATCAGAGGTTACTACTAAATTCTAACCTCCCTTTGTTAGTCAAAATAAATCAAGTGACAATCCTATAAAGCCACTGATGCAGCTTTGAAGCTAGATGAGAAAGATAATTGCAATTAACCTCCCTTTTTTGATGGACCAGTGTTGATACAAAGGGGGCATACTATAATAACTTAGTGCTAAAAGAGTATTTAATTATGAGTCAAGTTCGCCCAAGTAATCGTGCTTCTTCAGAGCCTGATGACCCTATCAATCGTAGTAATAACAAGGTTAACAATAGTGCTAACAGCTACCACGCCGAGAGTACTGATGGTAATACGGATAAATTACCATCATACTTGGTCATCAGTATTGCTGCACAAACCCTAAGTCACTACCGATTAGGCAAGCTGATTAAGCGGTATTCAGTATCAACGGCCAAAAATGGTGTGGGTAGTGTAGAGGGCAGTGGGCAGACGCCATTGGGCCGTCATACTATTGCTGCTAAGATTGGTGCTAAAGCCCCGATAAATTCAGTATTTATTGGCCGTATCGCTACTGGTGAAATTTATGATCAAAAACTTGGGGAGAAGTATCCGGATAGGGATTGGATATTAAGCCGAATCTTATGGTTGGATGGCTGCGAGGAAGGCCGTAATAAAGGCAGTAATGAGTGCGGGGTCTGTGATACTTATCAGCGTTATATCTATATTCATGGTACGCCTGATACCGAGCCTATGGGTGTGCCTTTGTCCCATGGCTGTATCCGAATGCGTAATGAAGACATCGCTGTATTGTTTGACCAAGTCGAAGAAGGGACAGTCGTTGATATCGTTAATTGATGGCAAAATATACTGAAGTCACATTGATGCTGTGCGGAGGAACAGTCAATTTATTACTGCTATTAGGTAGCGGTAATAGTTAGTTGGCTATGATGCAGACACAAGGTAATTAGTTAAAGATTATCTAAATACCTGATCTGCATGGTATTAAAAAAGCCGCTAAGATTTAGCGGCTTTTTAAGTCGTTTTGCTCTAAAATCGTTATGCGAACACTTTACCAGAAAGTCGGGGCGTCTTTGACTGTCATGAGACTTTGAGCGCATTCTTTGGCTGCATGTTTCTCTTGAGCACCGAAGTGGCCGACAGCAAACCAAGCGGCGGCATCTGACTGCGCTTTTTCTTGATAAAAGCGGTGACCGACCAAGTCATCGTTGTATTCACCTAAGATATCTTGGGCGGGCTCTAAGTATTTCAAAAAGCGCTTGGTCTTTTTCTTTTTATACATGGGCGCTGCAAACTCACTGATATAGCGTAGGCTTTTGAGACGCTTACGCACATCATGCTGGGCTTCGATATCAAGATCAGCAAAATGATCGCTGGCCTTAGTTATTTTGCCAAATAGCTTATCCAGTATCTTACTCAGTTTAGCTTTGGCAGGCTTGCTGCTATCATCTTCGTCCGCAGGCGACATACTGAATTCAATCAGCTCTAGTAAAGTGAGCTGGAAGTCATTAGCACGAACAGCATCGATCGGCATAACTTTAAGGCTTTCGCGCTCAGGGGACCAGTCGACAAAGGGTGCGCCGTGCTCCTCTAGCATAGGCTGAGTTTTAACTTGTAGAATCTCACGATCTCGATACTCTCCAAGTAGACTAAAAGTCTGCTTAAGTACTGGTGTCCAGTCATTGTTAATACTGTCTGAAAACCCTTCGAAGAATTTCAGCGCGGTCCGCAGTCGGCGAATACCGACACGAAGCTGATGTACATGGTTGCCATCTTCGCTTCCAGCCGCGATTGCACTGGCATTAGGGAGAATTTGTAACATGCAGTTGTGTACCACGGCACGCATGAAAGCCGCCTGACTCATACCGCTATCGATATTGAGTTGACTGAGGTCTGACTTCACGGCATCGACATGGTCTTTGTTTGCCAATAATAGACCACCACGCTCGGCCTTAGTCACTGTAGACACACACAGCTTATAGCGTTTGCACCAAGTCTTAGCGACTTCAAATAAGTAGTTGGTATCTCCTTGAACCAGTTCAAACTCTATCTCTTTGACATCGCTATGTTGACTGTCATCTTCGCCATGAGTGACCACACCCGTATCATAAGCAACCTCGATAACATTGCCATCTTTTTTAATAAATCGGGTGATGCGTTTAACATCAGTGACATATTGGCATAGTAGATTTTTGGCCAGTTTATTTAACTTAAAGTCCTTGAGTGCTGAAGCTGTCTCCACCTCTTCATAGACGCTCAAATCTGGTAGCAGCTCTCCGTCATTGATAGCCTGCTCAGTAGCCTCTTTGTCTAAGATATGGTTGTGCTCAAGACGTGCGACCATACCATCACCAGCGGCTTTGATGGTCTGTACCCAATCTTCACCTTCTTTACGTATTCTTAAAGCAACTCCCGCCTTAGCCAAACTCTGTTCTGGCGTGTCAAAATAGTGTGCTGCTAATTGGGAGGTTTCCGAAGATTTAATATTGGCCTGCCGCATTAAGGCCTCAACCTTATATTCGGGTACTAAAAACTTCAGTTCAATCTCTTGCATGGCCTTCCTCTGTAGTTACAAATAGTAATCTTCACTATATCGTATGGGAGTGATAGGTGAATGACAAGTAAAATTACATGACATATTAATGACAATCTATCTTGGTGCAGAATAAAATTACTAATTAAGTGAATAATTTAGAGAGATGGTTAAACTAACGCTATAAGTGACGATACTATTAAAGGTCTATCGAACAAAAGTAAAAATGGTATTAAGCTTGATTTGACGATGAGCAAAATAACGATTGCTCTTCTTAAGGCTAATATTGAAATAATGTTGGTAATATTGGACTGTTTGATGATAAAGACGAGAATACTGGTTAGAGATAGTCGGTTATGAGGGTTAACTTACTTGAGTAAGGCTGCTGAGTTACCTTTATTTCTAAATATGATATTATTGAGTCTGACACTGTTGCATTTAATTATTACTATAAGTTGTAGCTTATATCGGCTACTGTGCTTAAGTAAGCCACGTGATAGGTGTATAGAGTACTAATATAGAGTACTAATATAGAGTATTAATAAAGATAGCAAAAAATAAAACCGCCCTACAATTAAGTAGGGCGGTTTTGTTAAGACTAAGTAACTCTTATAGACGAGCAGTTAATTAAAACTGGTTCATCGTGTTCTTTTCGCCGCCAGCTTTTAGCGCGTTGTCACCAGAGAAGATCTCTTTGTGATCATCGCCTAAGTCAGAACCTGCCATGGCTTGGTGCTTAACGCAAGAGATGCCTTCGCGGATTTCTTTACGCTGGACACCAGCGGCATACGCAAGCATACCTTCTTCACCGAAGTAGCCTTTAGCAAGCTCATGCACGCTTAGGGCAGTGGTGTGGTAAGTCGGTAGGGTGATTAGATGATGGAAGACACCAGCTTCACGTGAGGCATCACGTTGGAAGTTGCGAGCAGCATCGTCAGCCGCTTTATCAAGATCAGTACCGTCGTATTCAGCACTCATTAAGTTGTCTTTATCATAGGCTGAGACGTCTTTACCTTCTTCTTCCCACTTAGCAATAACTTGCTTACGGAAGTTGAGCGTCCAGTTGAATGATGGGCTGTTGTTGTAAACCAGCTTCGCTTTTGGCTGCTGCTCTTTGATACGGTCGACCATTGATTTGATGTGAGCGACGTCTGGCGTAGGAGTCTCGATCCAAAGTAGATCCGCACCGTTTTCCAAAGCAGTAACACAGTCAAGGACAACGCGATCGACGTTTGTATCTTCACGGAAAGAGTATAGACCGTTTGGCAGACGAACTGGACGAACTAGCTTGCCATCACGCTTAAGCAATACGTCATTTTCACGAGCTTCAGAGATATCAATCTCTTCTACATCGATAAAGTCGATGTATTTAGAAGCCAAGTCACCTGGCTCTTGAGATACTGGGATTTTCTGGGTTAATGAAGCACCCTCAGAATCCGTACGAGCAACGATAATACCGTTGTCCACACCAAGCTCTAAGAAAGCATAGCGGATAGCGTTTAGCTTAGAGATAAAATCTTCGTGCGGTACAGTGACCTTACCGGCTTGGTGACCACACTGCTTAGCGTCAGACACTTGGTTTTCGATTTGGATAGCACAAGCACCCGCTTCGATCATTGCTTTAGTCAGTAAGTAAGTCGCTTCTTCGTTACCGAATCCAGCATCGATATCGGCGATAATTGGCACTACATGAGATTCAAAGTTATCAATCTTAGCTTGGATTTCGCTAGTGTCTTGACCAGCTTCTTTAGCAGCGTTTAGCTCACGGAAGTAGTCATTCAACACTTTGGCATCTGCTTGACGCAAGAAGGTGTAGATCTCTCTGATTAGGTCAGGAACTGTCGTTTTTTCGTGCATTGATTGGTCAGGTAATGGACCAAGCTCAGAGCGAAGAGCGGCAACCATCCAACCAGATAGGTAGATATAGCGCTTAGAGGTTGTACCAAAGTATTTTTTAGCAGCATACATAGACTGCTGAGCGACAAAGCCGTGCCACGCACCTAGAGACTGCGTATATTTAGAAGTATCAGCGTCGTACTCTTCCATATCCTTACGCATGATATCGGCTGTGTATTTAGCAATATCAACGCCAGTTTTAAAGCGGTTTTGCACGATCATTCGTGCGGCATCAGTCTCGCTAATGTTTTGCCAGTTGCCATGTTTTTGTTTTAATTCACGGATATGATCAATTGCTGATGTATAAGTCGACATCAATACTCTCCTTGGTGATGAAGTGGACGGGGTAAAATAAAACATTAAAAACGAGTTCAATAGAAAGCCACTATAAGTGCCAGTAGCTGATAAACTCAAATTATTAAAATTTATTACTAATGGTAAAGCAGAATTTAGAGAAAATAGGATTAAATCAGCTGTAGCTATGCACCTTGTATCGTCCAAGTGCTAAGATGCCTATTACCCTAAACAATGCCAGTCATAAATACAAGGTTAAATACTGGTAAGGTTATATTACCGCTACAAGCCCTTCGCTAAGACGTCTTCATAAAGCAAGGTCTATTAAGCAAGGCTTAAAAATCATCAGTTATTCAAATGACCTATAAGTGTCTTATAAAATAGGACAGGGCCAGTAAGTGCTTGTTAATCACTATAGCGAGCTTACCTTAATTTATCTAATTTATGATAGTTATCTTGGGTATTTTTGCTAATTATAGTATAGTAGTGACAAGGCTTTAAGACAGATAATCAGCTATTAAATATATGCTAAACAAACTTTTTTGTAACCATATTTATAACCCTTGTTTGCAGATCTAGGTATAGAATTTTCCTAGTCTGAGTACGACTTGATGGACTAAGAGGGGTGAATAACATGGCCTTAATAGATATTATAGTCGCCCATTTTGAAAGCCAATAGTAGATTTGGCAGGCTTGTCCATTGCCATACCCATTTAAACGTAAATTAAGATGACAATTGCCTAACTTGGCTAAGATATTGTCCCCTCGGTTTTTTGAGTTTTATGAATAATATACCGCGATAAATTATACAGATTGGTCAGTGAGTAGTTAGCATACTCCATTTTTAAAAAGCACTTTAATCATAAGCTTGCAGAGATTTTAAAGAGATTATTATATGAATTTGCAGCGTGTAGATCTAAATTTATTGGTACATTTAGATGTCTTGCTTAGAGAAAAAAACGTCACTAGAGCCGCAGAGCAGTTAGGTATTACTCAGCCCGCGATGAGTAATATATTAAGACGCCTGCGTAAGTTATTTAACGATCCATTATTGGTACGATCTTCAGAAGGTATGACACCGACTGAGCGCGCGTTAGAGCTACAGCCGCGTATCCGAGAGATACTGGCTGATCTTACGCAGGTGCTAGAGCCAAGAACAGAGTTCCGGCCTTATAGTACCTCAAGGGTATTTCGAATCATGACCTCAGACTATGCTGAGGCGACTTTGGTACCGAGGCTGGTTAAAGCACTACGCTCAGAGGCGCCAAATGTTATTTTAGATTTCTTGACTCCCTCTGATGTCTCTTATCGCGATATGGAGCAAGGCCGAGTGGATTTAGCCATTAACCGCTTCAATGAGATTCCCCAAAGCTTCCATCAAGTCTTGGTCTGGCGCGACACTTTTAGCTGTTTGCTCTCTGCCGAAAGCCCTTATGTCAACCGCTTTAACCTAAAAAACTATCTTAAGGCGCAGCATGTTTGGGTGTCTAAAACCGGAATGGGCGTAGGTTTTGGCGTCAATCCAGATAAATCTGGTGGGCTTGGCTCTATTGACCAAGCCTTGCAGCGACTCGGACAAAAACGGCAGATTAGCGTCTTTACCCGTCATTATCAGATGCCTGCTATGCTCGCCGCTAATAAAGACCTAATCGCAACTTTGCCCACGCGCGTGGCGAGAATGCAAGCCACCAATGACAGCATCGTGATGAAAGAGCCGCCGTTCTTTATCCCTGAGTTTGAGTTGACTATGGCGTGGTCGCCATTACTACAACATCACCCGGCACACCGCTGGCTACGACAACTTATCATGCATGTCGCACGGCAAGTGGTGTCAGATGAGAATAATGAAGAGCATGAGATGCCCATTATTAATCACCTCTTTTGACGGTATTAGAGTGATCAATAATTAATCTTAAGAAAGTGTTACTCTCAATATGGCAAGAGTCACGGTAAAAGATTCGCTCAGCCTTACTCGACTATGACAATTAACCACCGTTAAGGTGGTTTTTTTATAGGCATAAAGAACGACTTAGCAACTGTATCTTGAAATTTGCGACATTTTGCCGTTCAAGATAAAGGTCAGTGACCTGTCTTTATCATTTGCAACATCTTATTGACACAGTTACATAACTTGTAAAGCTTGAGTTAGCTTGCTTTGGTATTCTAAAAACATACCTTAAAAGTAAGGCGTTAGTATAAATGCCTATTATGGTATGGCTAGCATTAACCAAACATAAGGACAATATTTATGGCAGATATCACTACAATTAACCCCGCCACGGAAGAAGAAATTGCTAATTATGATTATATGAGTGAGAGCCAAGTTAATGACATTATTGACGCCTCACATCAGGCATTCTTGGAATGGCGTAAGACCTCACCCGAGCAGCGCGCTGAGGTAATCCGCTCTGTAGCGGACACTCTGATGGCATATAAAGAAGAGTTGGCTAAGCTGATGACCGAGGAGCGAGGCAAGCTATATAGTCACAGCTTGCAAGAGGTCGATCTATGTAAGCAAATTTGCGATTATACAGCTGAACATGGCATTAGCGCATTGGCGGAAGATGAACGAGAAGCCGAAGGTCTTAAAAAAGGCATCGTAACTTATCAGCCTATCGGTATTATCTATGGTATCCAGCCATGGAACTATCCTGCGTACCAAGTATTTCGCTATACCATTGCCAATCTAATGGCCGGAAATAGCGTCCTACTAAAGCACGCCTCAAACGTCACGGGCACAGCGTTACTTATCGAAAAAATCTTTCAGGACTCTGATCTGCCAAAAGACCTATTTCGCACTTTGATTATCAGTCACGATCAGTCAAATGAGGTGATTGATCATGATAAGGTCCGTGGTGTCACCCTCACTGGTAGTGATACAGCTGGCCGAGTCGTCGCTCAGCAGGCCGCTAAAGCAATTAAGAAAACGGTCCTAGAGTTAGGCTCCAACGATGCCTTTATTGTGTTAGAAGATGCCGACTTAGACTTAGCGGTTGAGACTTGCGCCCATGCGCGGCTTTATAATAATGGCGAAACGTGTATTGCTGCCAAGCGCTTTGTCGTCGTCGATAGTGTCTACGATGACTTTAAAGAGCGTATCATAGCGAAATTTAAGGAATATACCGTCGGCTCTCCACTTGATGAGGCGAGCAAGATAGGTCCGATGTCTAGTGTGAGTCAACGCGATAATCTGCATCAACAAGTTGAAGAGAGCGTGAAAAAGGGCGCAACAATAACGCTTGGTGGGCAAATCGCAGATGGCAAAGGGGCATACTATCCTGCTACTATCTTAGAAAATGTAGAACCTGGTCAACCCGCTTATGACGATGAGCTATTTGGTCCGGTGGCTTCATTGATTCGCGCAAAAGATGCAGATGATGCTCTACGAATCGCCAATGACAGCCGATATGGTCTAGGCGGCGCGATTTTCTCTAAAGATGAGGACAAAGCCGTTCAACTGGCCACAGAGTATTTTGATACCGGTATGGTCTATATTAATGGCTATGGTCTAGTGCATCCCGCACTGCCTTTCGGCGGTGTCAAAGACTCAGGCTACGGTCGTGAGCATGGTGGCTTTGGTGTTAAAGAATTTGTCAATATTAAAGCAATCCATGTGGTGGGTAAAAGCCCTGAAGCTTAATCTAACTAGCATCAATTAAATGTCACTACTAATAAACCCCCGATGGTTAAGCCATCGGGGGTTTTGTATGCGCTAACGATAGAGAGTGAGAGTCGCTGGCTTATTCATCAAGCCAAAGCTTCAGGGGTAACGTCGGCAAAAATGAAGTGACGGCAGTGTCGCTAATAGCACCTTGCTCAGAAGAAAGAGCGGTAAATACTGAAGCTGGAATGACTCCACTGGCAATTAGTAAAATCGTCCAAGGCAGCAGCTGATGCTCAAGCTTTTGTACTCGAGATTTAAGAGTATCTGCGGTATCGCCATCTGAGACAGGCAATAACGCTTGAGTAAGCACTTGGCCCGCATCAAGCTCGGCGGTCACCACATGCACACTACAGCCATGATGACGCTCGCCGGCTTGTAATACGCGGCTGTGAGTGTCTAGACCTTTGTAGTTCGGAAGTAGTGACGGGTGCAGATTAATCATCGGCGCAGGTGCACTATCAATGAATGCCGGGCTAAGGACGCGCATAAAGCCTGCTAGTACAATTAAGTCAGGTTGCCACTTTTGTAGTTGGGTAGTGGCGTGGCGCTCAAAGGTCTTAATGCCCATGCGTTTGCCGATATTATCACCCGAGGTGATATGTGACAGTACTGCCGTCTCAATACCGGCTTGCTCAGCACGCGTAATAGCAAAGGCATCTTTGACATTGCTGATGACACCGACGATTTGGATAGGCAGACTGCCTGAGCGCATCGCATCAATAAGTACTTGAAGGTTGCTACCATTACCAGATACCAATACCGCGACTTTTAAAGGTGATTTAGTACGGTCTAAATCATCATGAGTGGCTATACTTATTCCAGTCGAATCATAAGTTTGCAGGCTGACCATTAAACGTATTCCACGGCAGAAGCGTTATCTTGACGAGCAATCATTTTACCTAACTGCCAAGCCGTTTCACCTGCTTGGGTGAGCGTATCTATTGCTTTACTTGCTTGCTCAGCTGGCACGACAACTACGAAGCCTACGCCGCAGTTGAAGGTACGGTACATCTCTTGGGGCTTGATATTGCCATGGTGCTGTAGCCAGTTAAATAATTCTGGCAATTGCCAGCTTTGCGTATCTATCTGAGCGGCTAGGCCTTCAGGAAGGACGCGTGGCAGATTCTCTGTAAGGCCACCACCGGTGATATGCGACATCGCATGTAGGTTATCATTACCGATAGCATCTTGAAGCGCTTTAATCGCCTTGACATAGATCTTAGTCGGAGCCATAAGGGCATCGGCAATAGGTTGCCCATCTAATGATTCACCACTTTGGGTGATGTCAACACCGCTAACCTCAATGACCTTACGAATCAGTGAATAGCCATTTGAGTGTGCGCCACTAGAGGCGATACCGATTAACACATCACCTTCGGCGACATTATCACCAGTGATGACTTCTGACTCTTCAACCACACCAACGCAAAATCCGGCTAGATCATAGTCTTCGTCTTGATACATGCCAGGCATCTCAGCCGTCTCGCCGCCGATGAGCGCGCAGCCTGACTGCTGACAACCCTCACCAATACCGCTGACCACTGCAGTGGCTGTGTCCACATCGAGCTTACCTGTCGCATAATAGTCTAAAAAGAATAATGGCTCTGCGCCGCAGACCAACAAGTCATTGACACACATGGCTACTAGATCGATGCCGATAGTATCGTGACGACCCAACTGCAAGGCAAGTTTTAGCTTAGTACCGACGCCATCAGTACCAGAGACCAGTAGCGGTGAGCGGTAGCCTTGCGGGATCCGGCAGAGGGCACCGAAGCCGCCTAGACCACCAACGACTTCAGGTCGTGAAGTCGCTTTGGCCACCGACTTAATACGCTGCACCAATGCATCACCGGCATCAATGTCAACGCCAGCATCTTTATAGCTAAGAGAAGGGGAGTTGCTCATAAGAAGTAGACTACCTATTGTTAGATATTCAAGTTAGATATTTAGAAGAGGTTGTGAAATGAAGCTAGAATTTAAACATTTGCTAATGTCAGGCACACATTATAACCAATTATAGGCAACTGTCACAAAATGATTCGGGTAATCATGATAATCTGCCAATCTGACGGTTATTTTATAAACCAAGTACTTTATAAACCAAGGCAAATCTAAGTTGTAAGGATAGTGCAAAGCTTGCTAACTTACGGGGCTAAAAAAAATTTGTTGAATTTTTAATATTTGTGAGACAAAGAATTCTATTCAGAACCTAAGTCTGCGATAATATCGGCGCAACGCTTACTAAGAAGCGATTTGATTTTAGGGAATAACAACAATGCCAACCAAAGCTATCGATCCGTTTTTTCGTCGACTATTTATCGTAGTCGTTATCATTCTGGCGTTATTACTGCTGAACCTGATGATGCCAGTTATTATTCCCTTTGTCGTGGCTTTCTTTTTGGCCTATCTTTTTAACCCATTAGTAAAAAGTCTTAGCCGGTTTTTGCGACGTTGGATAGCTATATTGATCGTCTATGCTGCCATCACCGCCATCATGGTCATTTTACTTTGGTGGCTGATTCCGACCTTGTTAAGCCAACTGCAAGATGCTTGGGAATATATGCCTCAGGTTATGACTTGGTATAATGATGTTGTCCGTAGTTGGGTCAGCCAGTATAGCCCAGTAGCATTGCCAGAACTGCAAGTCAGGGGGCTGTCTGAGACGGTAATGATATATCTACAGAAGAACTATAGCGCCAGTGATGCAGGCTCTTTTATGAGCCATTTATTGGCTTCTAGCATGTCCTTTATCAATAATGCTGGTCTAATTGTATTAGTACCGATTCTGACCTTCTATTTCTTGTTTAATTGGGATGAGCGCCTGAGTAAATGGAAGGTAGCTATCCCTAAAGGCTATGCTAAAAAGACCATTCAAATTTGCCGAGAATGTGACCAAGCGCTAAAGGAATTTATTAAAGGCCAGCTGTTAGTCATGATCTTACTGGGTATCGTTTATGCTGTGCAGCTACAGCTTATTGGCCTTGAGCTGGGCCTTATTATCGGTATGGGAGCAGGAATCGCAAGCTTCGTGCCTTATTTAGGCTTTGGCCTCGGCTTTATTGCCGCTATTATCGCTGCCTTGTTTCAGTTCGGCGTGGACTGGCTGCATATCGGCTTGATTATCGGTGCATTCTTAGTGGGTCAGGCGATAGAAGGCTACGTGCTCCAGCCATTACTGCTAGGTGATAAAATTGGTTTGTCACCGCTCTGGGTTATTTTTGCTGTCTTAGCAGGGGCAAGCTTACTTGGTTTTGTCGGCATGCTGATCGCGCTACCAGTATCGGCGGTCCTTAATGTACTATTTAGACATCTTTACGCTGCCTACTTATCAAGTGAGTTCTATAAAGGGCGGCGTCAGCTCAAGCTTTTTGAGTAGTATCATTTTTTGTAATGATACAGTTAGGCTATCTACCCTCAAATAATAGGCTTTGGACAAGCGGGCGAGTAAAGAGAGTGTAGTCAGTTTGTTTTTATTATATTGCACTACTTTACCGCTCGGATCGTCTAAATGACTGAGTCTATTTAACAATTGCTTCGGTTCGATAGCTTAAGGTTTCTGATCGCCCCTTGTTATTGATTTTACAAATATGTTATATATAACTACAATTTAAGGGCGACAATACTTAAAATACAGACCCATAAGACTTAAAATACAGACCCATAAGTCCAACGTAGTACTGATCGAGTTGAAAGTTCATGGCAGACACCCAGCTTAGCCTCAATCTAGAGATCAAGCATGATGCTAGCCTCAGCGATTTCGCTGGGCCTGGTTGGATGGCGATTATTGATGCAGTTCGGCAGATGCATGTCGGTCTCATGCGTCAGCTGTACCTGTTTGGTAGCCCAGCCACAGGCAAGTCCCACTTGTTATCGGCTATTTGTGAGTCGTTCATCGAGATGGATAGATCTGCGATTTGCTTATCGCTAAATGAGCTGGTTTACACCGATGTCAATGTTCTATCCTCTCTTGAGACCTTCGATGTCATTGCTATTGATAATCTTGAAGTATTGCAGCTGAGTACCCAATGGCAAGAGGCGTTATTCCACCTTATTAATCGCAGCCGTGAAGGTGAGTGTCAGCTACTATTTGCTGCCAAGCAGCCCGCTAGTGAGCTGCCGTTTGCCCTACCTGACTTATTGACTAGACTGGCTCAGGCGCCGGCATTTAAAGTGCCAGACGGCACTGATATTAGAGACCGTCAGACCATGCTAGAGTCTATTCTCAAACGCCGAGGCTGGCAGTTTGATGAGCGGATTATCAGTCACTTATTGACTGAAGGCCCGCATCGCATTGGGGCAATGATGGATGTCCTTAATTATATCCAGCCTATGTTTTCTAATCTGAGCCGAGTTAATATTTCAAAGACAGTTATCAGTGAAGCTATCAAGACAATCGATGAGCAGACCTTGATAGCAGAGCTACTAGACCTTGGTGTTACAGATTTACCGGATGATAAGGACTCACCCATACCACCCGCTGACCCGAATATGTCACTAAACTTCTAATATTTTAAACCTTCTAACAGTTGCCTATTTAGATACTGATACCACGGGACAGTAGTATGATTGGTCAGTAGCTTATGCACAGGTAAGCTTTAGACTGAGCTATAAATTTGAACAACTTCTTAGATATTAGCTATCAAACAAATACTGTCATACCTCTTGGACAAATAAGCTATCATTAGCCTAAGCAATTTGAATAAAGCGTTGTGAATTGTAAGCCATTAGCCATTAATCTGTTAGTTATTAAAAGGTTAGTCATGTAGACAGTAGGCATGATTAAGCAATAAATATAAGTCTATAATTTTATTTCTACTTATCTGTTTTCCCTTATTTAGGATACCTCATGAAATTTGCCATCAGTATCAATAAACTACTAGTCACAGGTGCGTTATTAAGTGCTTCAGTTTTGCCGCTATATACTCAAGCTGCGGTAACCTTAAATGTCGAAGATCATATCAAAGTCACAGCAATCAACGGTCAAGAGATTAAGCAAAGCGCCTTTAAACCATTAACTAAGCAGTTTACCTTGCAACCAGGCAAGCATGTCATCACTGCTAAGTATGATCGCCTTTATGATCTGCGCCGCGATGAGCATGACTATCTACGCTCAGGTAATGTTAGCGTAGCAGCTGAACTACAAGACAATCAGACCTATACCTTGGTTATGCTAGGTCAGCCTGAAGACTACCGTGCTGCTAAAAAATACGCTGAGCAACCAACACTAGCTGTGCAACAAGGCACACAGCTAGTAGCCAGCCAACAGAGTATCGCCAATAATGAAGACGGTATTTTTTCTGGGTTGACTAAGGCTATCGGTGGGGTGTTTGGTGGCAATGATGCCCAGATGGCTAATCAGCGCGCTATAGCCTCTTTAGAGCAAACAGGCTCGGTAGATACAGCGGCTCAAGGTAGTGGTATAGCCGCTGTCCAACCATCAGCAGCGCAAGCTAGTAGCACCGCAGATACTGCTAGTACTCTTGATCAGTTCATGCAGCTTTGGCTTAAAGCTAGCCCAGAAGAGCGCGTTAAAATCCGCCAGTGGGTTCAGGAATAAATTAGTCCTCACTTATATAGCAAAAGCCCGTAATCATCAAGATTACGGGCTTTTTATTATCATCTATACTTTTTTACTTAGGTAATAGATTAACCTAAGAAAGCGTTGTACATCCAGATTAGCTTTTCTTGCTCTTGCACATACCCGTCTACTAGGTCAGCAGTACCTTGATCATCTGCTTCATCAGCGGCAGCTGACACATTGCGCTGCTCTTCAATCAATGACTGAAGTCCTGAAACCACGCCTTCAACACATTGCTTGCCATCGTGGACATTTTTGTCCTCAGAGATGCTAGCATTTTGTGAAAAGTCGCTATAGGCATGTAGTGGTGTGCCACCTAGCGTCAAGATACGCTCAGCGATTTCATCAATCTGTAGTTGCAGGTCGGTGTACAGTTCTTCAAATTTTTCATGAAGTGAGAAGAAATGCTCACCTTTGACGTTCCAGTGATAACCGCGAACGTTGATATAAAAGATATGGTAGCTTGATAATAAGCCATTAAGCTTTTGAATAATGGCTGACATGTCTGCTTTTTCTAGACCGATTTGATTGGTACTCATAGTATTTTCCTTATTATATGAATGATGGGTTTTTATTTAACGTTAAGAGACTCACTAAAAGACAATCCCTTAACCACATGAATAATAATAACAAATCACTAGTGATAAGTTAAATTAATCAAATGAAATAATTCTATTGGTTGAGCAAATTGCTTTATGGTATATCTGTATCTGCCGCTCAAATTACCCATTGCAATGAATCATTCGATTTTGGTATTTAAGCCACAGGTTTAAAGCATAATAGTAACTGTATTATTTATACTACGTTAGCTGATAATGATGGGTATGCTAATCTTTAGTAAAGGTATTATTTTTGTACCACAAAGATTTGAAATTTAATATTATTTTAATAAAGCCCATTATGATTTTGCTAACGTTTCTGGACGTAGACCACGAATAGGAACAACTTCTTGAAGGTGGTTGCGTACAGAGTCAATAGGGAATTTACTGTTAGCCAAACGCTTAGGGATAATTTGACTGCCTTGCTGACCCTTCATCTCAAATAGCATAAAGATGTAGTCATCGGTCTCATCCCAACTTTTGACCGCATTCCACGGAATGACCGCTTGTTGAGTAGTACCAGCGCGCATCTGCATACCACGAACCGCCTTGGGTTGCACGCCAGCATTCGGGGCGGGCATCGCCATAATCAAGCCGTGCTTCTGAACGCCTAATTTTAGGTCGCGCATCTCATCAGGCATCTCTTGCTCGGCCACTTGCTTTTCAAACTCTTTTTTTACATACCATTTAAAGCCAAGGGTTCTAATTAATAAATAGACAATCACACCGATAAGCATGATCCAAAAAAGGATGGTTGAGTATCCGGTGACAAATACCAATCCTGCGATAGCACTGGCAGTAATAATAGCGAGGACAACCCATTCTTTGGTCTTGAGACTAGATAAACCAAAAGTCTGAGAAGACTGAGAAAATAGCTCAAATTGTGCTTGGCGAAATTCCGCTTCAGTTAACTCTAACGGGACAGGTTGGAGAGTATAGGGATACAGTGCCATGGGATCGCTCGATGTTGTAATTAATGTGGGAAATAGCAAATAACAATATTAGTAGCGTATCTTACCGAAATCAGGCTTTAAATGAAACTGCTAAGGGGCAATCTAAGGGTGGTCTAGCCATATAGTCGAGTCTAAATAAAATTGAGTCATCGTAATATGATGCGCCGCTGGGATAAATCTTTCTGGCTTGCGGCGGGCGGGTGCACCGATAAAGGCTGCGAACAATTCATCCCAGTAGCGCTGTATCATTTTTACAATAAACTTGCTATAAGCTGCTGGTAAAGCTTCAGCTAGGCTCTATTTGCTCACTGCTAATCAACCATAGTTGACTCTTAGTAGTAGCCAATGACAGTTGAATTAAGCTAAACCTAAAATCAAGTTATTATTAAGCTCACTGCGAGAGCGATGACTAAGCGCATCATCGAAGCCGTTACTAAAGCCATCACTAAGGCATAGTCAAATTTGATAAGGCTTGGTATCATAGCTTACAAATTCAGTCCATTCACTTTATATCATTTTATCTTTTGCAATATTCTTGGTTTATATAGGCGACCTTTATGATTGACCCAAAACTACTTCGCAGCGACCTCACTACACTTCAGCAGCGTCTGGCGACACGCGGCTATGATCTAGATACTGCTTTTTGGCAGCAGGTAGAGTCCGAGCGCAAGTCGTTACAAGTCAAGACCGAGGCGCTACAAGCCGAAAAAAATGCTGGAGCAAAACAAGTCGGCATGCTCAAGAAAAATGGTGAAGATGCCAGCGAGCTATTGGCCAAGATGCAGACCATCAGTAGTGATATGAAGCAGGCAGAAGAAGACCTTAAAGTTCTGCAAGATAAAATCAATACGGCTGCTCTGCAAATCCCGAACATCCCTGCTGCAGATGTCCCCGTCGGCACATCAGAAGAGGACAATGTCGAAGTGCGCAAATGGGGTACGCCGCGTGACTTTGACTTTGTGATTAAAGACCATACTGACTTAGGTGAAAACCTCGGCGAGCTTGATTTTGAAGCTGCCGCTAAGCTTACTGGTAGCCGCTTTAATGTATTAAAAGGTCAGCTGGCGCAAATGCATCGCGCATTGATTCAATTTATGCTTAATACTCATACGGTAAAGTATGGCTATACTGAGACTTATGTGCCGTATATTGTTAATTCAGACAGTCTCGAGGGTACAGGTCAATTGCCTAAGTTTGAAGAAGACCTATTTAAGCTTACCAACCATACCAATAACGATGAGATGGGCTTTTACCTTATTCCGACAGCTGAAGTACCAATGACTAACTTGGTACGTGGTGAGCGTCTCGACGCTAGCGAGCTGCCGCTAAAATTTACCGCGCATACGCCATGCTTCCGTAGTGAGGCTGGCTCCCATGGCCGGGATACCCGTGGCCTGATTCGTCAGCATCAGTTTGAGAAAGTTGAGATGGTCAATATCGCTAAGGCCGACCAGTCTGATGAGCTATTAGAGCAGATGACTGGACAAGCTGAGTTTATCTTACAGCAGCTTGAGCTACCATACCGCGTCGTCAAGCTCTGTACAGGTGATATGGGCTTTGCTGCGCAAAAGACCTACGATATCGAAGTGTGGCTACCAAGCCAAGATACTTACCGCGAGATCTCTAGCTGCTCTAACTGTGGGGATTTCCAAGCACGGCGCATGGGTACGCGGGTTAAAGATGGCAAAAAAACCGAGCTTGCGCACACGCTAAATGGTTCTGGTCTTGCTGTGGGTCGTACTTTACTGGCGGTCATGGAAAACCATCAAAACGCTGATGGCTCAATTACCATTCCTGAAGTATTGCGTCCGTACATGGGTGGGGCTGAGACTATCAATGTCTAGGCGCCCAGTATCAGGATTTAACAGCAGTATTGAACATCAATACTTAATATTGATGTGATGCCTAACAATGACACCGTGTTCTAAATTGTCATTGATATGATAATAGTTATCTAACGATTCTGTCCGTGTCACTCTGATAGAGTTCGGACAGAATCTTCCAAATCCCTAGCATCATTTGCTAGCGTCTTATGTTAAGCCACCGTAGTGTTATCATTCACGACTTTGAAGGTTTAAATTAAACGCTAAAAGTAGCAAAAACAATCGCACCTACCACCAAGTCAACGCTACTTCATGTTAAAATAATCCGCGATTTCATCCTACTGAACCCCCTTACAATACACTCTCCAACAACTGTTAGGAACTTTTATGTCAACGCCAATTCATGAACGTAAGCTTGCCAACGCCATCCGAGTTCTCTCTTTTGATGCAGTGCAAAAAGCCAACTCAGGCCACCCCGGTGCGCCGATGGGAATGGCGGATATCGCTGAAGTACTATGGCGTAAGTTCCTAAAGCACAATCCTGCGGACCCCAATTGGTTTAACCGTGACCGCTTTGTCTTATCCAATGGTCATGGCTCAATGCTGATTTACTCACTACTGCACCTCTCGGGTTATGATGTCAGTATCGATGACCTAAAAGGCTTTCGTCAGTTGCATTCCAAGACCCCAGGCCACCCTGAATATGGCTATACGCCAGGCGTCGAGACGACAACCGGCCCACTAGGTCAAGGTATCGCGAATGCTATTGGCTTTGCTATCGCAGAGAAGACACTAGCGGCGCAGTTTAACCGTGAAGGTCATAACATCATTGATCACAATACCTATGCTTTTTTAGGTGACGGCTGCTTGATGGAAGGTATCAGCCATGAAGTCTGCTCGCTAGCAGGTACGCTAGGTTTGGGCAAATTAGTCTTCTTCTACGATGACAATGGTATCTCAATCGATGGTGAAGTCGAAGGTTGGTTCACCGATGATACGCAAAAACGCTTTGAGAGCTATGGCTGGCAAGTGATTAAAGTCGACGGTCATGACACTGACGCTATCACCAAGGCTACTGAAGAGGCTGTTAATGAGACCAGTAAGCCAAGCCTTATTATCTGTAAAACCATCATCGGTGTGGGCAGTCCGAACAAACAAGGCAAAGCGGCCAGTCATGGTGCGCCACTAGGCGATGATGAGATTGCCTTGACCCGTGATGAGTTGGCTTGGAAACATGGTCCGTTTGATCTAGATGATGAAATCTATCAGGCTTGGGATGGCAGAGCTAAAGGCGAGGCGCTGCAAAAGAACTGGGAAGCTGACTTTGAAGCTTACAAAAAGGCCTATCCAGAGCTGGCCTCAGAGCTACTACGTCGCCTAAACGGTGAGCTACCTGCTGACTTTGAGCAAAAAGCCAAAGACTACATCCAGCAGTGCCAAGATGAAGGCGTGGACGTTGCCAGTCGTAAAGCCAGCTTTAACGCAATCAATACCTTCCAGCCTATGCTACCAGAGCTACTTGGCGGCTCAGCTGACCTAGCAGGCTCTAACCTCACGCTATTTAAAGACGCTATAGGTATCCAAGACGATGCCTCAGGCAACTATATCTATTATGGCGTTCGCGAATTTGGTATGACCGCCATTGCCAATGGTATTGCCTTGCACGGCGGCTTTATTCCTTACGTTGCGACCTTCCTGATGTTTATGGAATACGCGCGCAACGCCGTACGCATGGGCGCTCTTATGAAGCAGCGCGTCATCCATGTCTATACCCATGACTCTATCGGCCTTGGTGAAGATGGCCCGACGCATCAGCCTGTCGAACAATTGACCAGCCTTCGCACTACACCAAACCTGCACACTTGGCGTCCCTGTGATACCACCGAGTCTGCTACTGCTTGGGTAGAGGCGCTAAAAGCTGACAGCACTCCAACCGCGCTTATCTTTAGCCGTCAAGGTCTGCCACATCAAGACCGCGATAGCGACCAAGTGGCCAACATCGCCAAAGGTGGTTATGTCCTTGCCAAGGAAAAAGGCGAGCTTCAAGCTATCATCATCGCTACTGGTTCAGAAGTCGGTCTTGCGGCCCAAGCGTATGAAACATTAAGCGAGCAGGGTATCGGCGCCCGTGTCGTGTCTATGCCATGTGCTGAAGTGTTCATGAAGCAAGACGCGGACTACCGCGAGTCAGTATTGCCAAGCAATGTCCGCGCCCGCGTCGCTGTTGAAGCCGCCCATGTCGACTACTGGTACAAGTTCGTCGGCCTTGATGGCAAAGTCATTGGCATGACCACTTATGGTGAGTCAGCGCCTGCCAGCGACTTGTACAAAGAGTTTGGTATTACGGCTGAAGCGGTTACCGATGCAGTTAAAAGCTTGGTTAAGTAACAGTCGTAGGCTGTGGCTTTAGCCCAGCAATTAGTCATATTATGATTAGTATTTGAGTTAATCATAGTGCACGAAAAAAGAGCTACTAGAGAAATCTGGTGGCTCTTTTTTTTGGTCTGGAAGTATGGGAGGGAGATATCAATTCCGTGGGTTACCTCCCACGCTACCTTTCAAAATATTGAGTCAATTTCAATGATTTTGTTGGATATTTCAAGCTTCTCCCAACCTACAAGGTTATTGATATTTGGAGTAGTTAAGGAAACATAATAGATTCTGTGAGCAGGCGAGTGTTAGCGCATTGGAATAGGCGCCATTCGATTGGCTTTTGTCATTACATTTAACAGTTTCTTGTTAGCGGAGTCATGATACTATTTCTTTTTAAATCTATTAATTTACTATTAGTTAGCCAGCCGCTAACTAAATATCCAATACCTATAAAATAAGAAAACTATGACAAATCACACTTCCGCTCTTAACTCCCAAAAACCATTCCTTACGCAGTATCAACCCAGCATTGGAACGGTGGTTGTACTAGAAACACTACATAACTTCTTTAACGAAGTATCTAGTCAGACGGTATCTACTGAGTTAGACGATCCGGAAATAGGTCATAGCTTTACTTATGAAAGTCAGATTAGAGAGTGTCATCTCGACTACTCACTAAATAGCATCAAGCGCATTGATAAGTTGTTGTTAAGTATTAAGCAAAGTCTACCTGACTTGACAGAAGATAAGATTCTCTCTTCAGAAGACCCCTTTTATAACGACTCAATGATTAAGTTATTGAGCTATTATTTAGGCGAGTTGATTGGACGAGCTCGCAGAGAAGTGCCGGTCTGGCATTACTGCTCCGAAGCACATTTTATAGGGAATAAGAAAGCACGTACTGACATTATGTCTGTTGAGTTTGACAGTGATTTTCAAGATTTATGCGACTGGTTTATTCCCATACAAATCATTTATCAGGCTTTATTAGCTTCAAATAATTTTGGCGTTTTACCAGCTCAAACAGTTTGGCAAAGTACACTAGATCTGATTCCGCCTCATGTATTGGATGGTGTTGATTTTGACCAACCCTTGCCCCCTGTTCCGACTATGTCATTGTACTTTGATAGGAAAAAAGCATTTGCTAATTTGGACAAAGCGGACTTAGCTTACTTACAAATGATGCCGCCTAGTTGGATGAAAGATGATGCCCTGTATGAACAGCTGAATCAACTAGCAACGCTATACAAAACAGGCAAAGTGGTCTGGGCGCATATTGTGCAAGCCAATGTTATGTTGTTTTCTACTGATGACGTTTATTCTTGTCCTGCTGAAGTTGTATATGACCCCACTGGCCGCACGCCTGTTGCTCATTTAGCAGAGATTGCGCATGAACTTTATGCGCTAAAGAATACTACTCCTGATGCCAATGAGCCTGAGATTTTAGAATACGCTAAGCATATAACAAACGAACGCACTCGAATGGTTGGTTTTGATATACCTAACAGCATTACCCCCTTACCGCTCAAATCCACGACGATGTTTATATGGCGACTGCACTTACCCAATGGCGTATTGACTCAAGCAGCCTTTCCAGTTTTGATTAGTGATACCACTGAAGCTGTTACTGTGCTCCCTGCCAAGTTTTGGGACGAAGCCTATTATAATAAATGGCTCGAAGAGAGTTATATTCGTGCCGATATGTATTATGGCGTTCGCAAGCTTTATGAAAGTGAAAATCCTTGGAAAAAGAACGAAAAATACCTCCGTCCAAAAGTGGCTGAGCTGATTGATACTATTCCTAGCTTAGCCAACGAAATCTCTTTTAGTAGTTATAATCCTATTTCAAACGACATAGACTTTGTTAAAGCATCAATTTATCAGAGTTTGGAAGACAGACAAGAAGAGGGCATAAGCCCTATAAAAATTATAATTGGCGTTCTTATTTTTGTAGCAATATTAAAAATAATTAAGGTTTTTATTTAGATACTTAGGTCATAAGTTATTTGTTGGATCTCCTTTTAATAGACTCTCTACAAGAGCTGATTAAAACTAAAGCTATCCTACGGCAACTGCTCAATTCAATTTTATGACATCTACTAAAGATCTAAGCAGCTACTTAATTTTTTTTAAATAATTTTCATGTACTTTAAATACTTATAGCGTAGTATCTATATAACCTTTCTAAATGAACCTCTGTAATGTCCCTAATGTCCTCCTTCAAAGGCATGCTTGGCGAAGCCGTCATTAATGTCGCCACGTGGCTCATGTTAGACAAAGATGTCTATCACCGAATTAACAGTGTCACCTTGCCACTGCCAGATGGAGGCAGTACCCAAATTGACCACATCATTGTCTCGGTCTACGGTATCTTTGTCATTGAGACCAAGAACTATAAAGGCTGGATATTTGGTAATGAAAAGCAAAGACAGTGGACACAGACGCTAGGCGGTAAGAAATACAAATTTCAAAACCCCTTACGGCAAAATTACCTACACATTAAGACGCTGTCAGATTTATTAGGTTTAGAATTATCGTACTTTCACTCTATGATTGCCTTCATCGGCGACTGTCAGCTTAAGACCCGTGACCAATTACCCGAGCATGTATTAACCAGTGGTATGGTGTCTTACATTAAAAACAAACAAGACGAAATTTTATCAGAAGCGCAAGTTCAGGCCATAGTAGGACAGATTGAAGCGGGGCGCTTTACTAAATCATGGCGTACCAATGCTCAGCATAAAGCCTATGTAAAAGACAAAGTCGCTGGCAAGACTTTAAAAGATAAGGTACCGACAGAGACTTCGAAAAATATAGTTCGAGCCTCCAGTAATTCAGCGGCAAAACCACCAGTATTTATAATCCCATTTGCTATCAATGATTCAGACAACAAGGTTACTCCTGATGAGGATGATAAAAAATTCGCATCACGACCAGAAGAGAATCAAGTAGCATCTCAGCCTGCTTGCCCCAAATGTGGTAGCGATATGATTAGACGTGTCGCCAAGTCAGGTCAGCGTCAAGGGCAGAGTTTTTGGGGTGTTCGCAATTTCCCAAGTGTCGCGGTGTGGTGAATATTGACTCCGAAAAGACGACCTAGTTTAGATTTTGTTAATTGGGCTTAAAAAAGCAAAAGCACCCGTACTAGATACGAGTGTTTTTTTATTATTGGATTAAATATTAACTAGGACCGTTAGTATTACCTAGAGCAGTCAAATACTAACTAAGCCATGACCGCCTGCTCAGTAGGTAGGCTGTTTTGAGAATGCTGCGCCTTAATCATATCAGCGAGCTTCTCACCAATCATAATGGCAGGGGCATTGGTATTGGCACTGATGAGTCTTGGCATAATCGAGCAGTCAGCAACCCGAAGTCCCGTAACGCCGCGAACCTTTAATTCAGGGTCAACGACGGACTGGTCATCAGCGCCCATTCGGCAGGTACCCACCGGATGATAAACGGTATCCGAATTTGTACGCAGGTAATCTTCAAGGCCGTGCTTTTTGATATGAGCGGCAGCGTAGTCTTTTTTGATGTATTTAGCCATTGGCGCTTCTTGCATAATCTCACGAGTGCGCTTTGCCCCATCCATAAATGGCTGAAGGTCGTTAGGGTTAGATAAGAAGTTAGGATCAATCAGTGGTGGATCACTGGCGTCTGTTGAGGCCAGTCGTACCGTACCGCGGCTTTCCGGACGTAGATAACAGCTGTGAATAGAGACTGCATTGCCCCATTTAATATCGCGGCCATGATTAATAACTCGTGAGATAATAAAATGCAGCTGCGTATCCGGCCAGTCCTCGGAGCCACCTTCTTTAGAGGTGAAGAACCCGCCTGATTCACAGAAGTTAGTGGTCAAAATACCAGTACTATCTTTTTTCCAGCGCGACAAGGCTTTAAGGAGCTTGGGAACGGTGCTAAGACCAATACCAAAAACATCCTTAGTATTGACTTCATAGTCGAAGACAATGTCCAAGTGATCTTGAAGGTTGCTACCGACATCCGGCGCATCTTTGATCACTTCAATACCATGCGATTGCAAGTGCTCAGCAGGACCGATACCTGACAGCATAAGCAGCTGCGGTGAGCCAAATGAGCCGCTACAGACGATCACTTCTGAGCGGGCATGAGCCGTGTGCAGTTGACCGTCTTTTTTGTACTCAACGCCCGTAGCGCGCTTGTTTTCAAAGACGATGCGTGAGGCTAGTGCGTGAGTAATGATCGTCAGGTTTTTGCGGTTCTCGACAGGATGGATATAGGCGGCAGCCGATGAGCAGCGCTCCCCGTGCTTACCCTCATGAAAGTGAGTCACTTGATAGAGACCAGCGCCTTTATGCTTTGCTCCATTGAAATCGGGATTGTGCTCCAGCCCATTAGCGATCGCAGCATCGACAAAGGCTTGAGATATAGGCCGTGGACTGAGCAGCTCAGTGACTTGTAAAGGCCCGCTATCACCATGGAACTCGTCTGCGCCGCGGCTGTTGTTTTCAGACTTTTTAAAGTAGGGCAGTACGTCATCATAGCCCCAACCCGTACAGCCAAGCTCTGCCCATTGGTCATAATCTTTAGGGTTGCCACGAGTGTAGACCATAGCATTAATAGCAGATGACCCGCCCAAGCACTGACCGCGAGGTTGAAAGCAGGTACGGTTATTAAGGTGGGCTTGGGGCATGGTGTCAAAGCACCAGTTATTTAATATCTTGGGTTTGCCTGGCACCATAAGAATCAGCCCAGCGGGTACACGAACAGCAAGGTCTTTGCCATCGCCGCCGTACTCTAATAGGCACACATTAATACTAGGATCTTCTGATAAGCGTCCTGCTAAGGCGCATCCTGTTGAACCACCACCCACGATGATATAATCAAATTCCATTTAGAACTCCTTTAGCTTCCATTCTGATTGAACCATATCAATGACTTATTACACCAGTCATTGCTACAAACTACTATCGAGTATAGCGATATCAGCAAAGGTCTACCAATACTAAGAAAATCTAGTCAGTTCAGTGTTTAATTTGCATTCAAGTTATAGGCGTTGATTCACTAAAGGTATAGCTCACCGCTGTATCAGTGAAAGGCAGAGTGATTGGGCTTATTAAATAACTAACACTTTCAAACCAAAACAAATGGTTATTACCATAGTCGACCAAGGTAAGCTTTGGGAGTTCAAGCGTCAAAAATTAAGTCAGTGTTTAGTATTGAAGCACGGAAAAATAAAGTCTAATATTGATAATAAGAATCATTTATTATTGGTTTAATAATCATTTGTTGATAACTTAATAAGACTTAAGGTTTTCGATTGTTTATTGAATCTGCTCTAGCTATTCACAATCAACTATCAGTATCAGATAGGCTGGCCCGTAACGGTCATATCATCGCTGACATGGAATCGTAAGATTATGGCAAAAGTCACTCCCGAGCTATTTCATGTGTTAAATGATCCTAAACTCGAAGCTGTACTGGCCCGTCTTTATAATGAGGCGGTCAAGCAGATTTGGCCGGTAATGTGGCGGTTATTGCCTCAGTTACCGAAGATGATAAGGGGCGGCGCAGATTGGGATAATAAAGATAACGCTTATTATGAGGATAAATATATCCCAATAGTGCCCGCCCAAGGGGCCTTTTTATACATGCAAGCTTGCGCATTAAAGGCTAAAAACATCGTTGAGTTCGGCACATCTTTCGGTATCTCCACCCTATATCTAGCCAAGGCAGCTAAAGACAACGGCGGTAAGGTTATCACCACCGAGTACGTGCCCAAAAAGGCGGCCACCGCGCAGCAGAACTTCGACCAAGCTGGGCTTGCGGACTATATCCAGATTTTAGAAGGTGATGCGCTTGAAACCTTGAAAGAGGTAGAGGGTGAGATTGACTTGGTGTTACTCGATGGCTGGCCGGATTTGGTATTTGAGGTATTTAAATTGCTAGAGCCTAAGCTCAAGACTGGGGCGGTGATCATGGTCGATGATGTAGAAGGCTTTACTCCGGCAATGCAGGACTATCTGGATTATGTGCGCAGCCCTGACAATGGCTATATTTCCAGCGTAGTAAAGCCAGATAAGGGTATGGAATTTACGATAAAAGTAAAATGAGTTAATTGAGCTTACATGTAATCCATTCATATCACTAGATGCTCACTGCCTATTTTTCAAAAATACTAAAAATAGTAAAAGGAATAAAGCGATGCTTGAGCCAGAGCTTCACGAAATAGAACAACAACTGCGCTGCCCAAGCGGCGAGCTGGGGGTCAAATTTGGCCATGAAATGCACGCATCCAATTTAGGTATGACTTTGAGGACCATAGCGCGACTGGATATTCAGGACGGTGAGAGAGTCTTAGAGTTGGGCCATGGGAATTGTGGCCATCTGGCCGAGATTACGGCAATAGCGCCGCACGTTCGTTATGTAGGCCTTGAGACATCAACGCTTATGAAGCAACAAGCAATCAAGCTTAATAAGTCATTAATAGCCAATCATGATATAGCATTTCAGCACTATGACGGGGTGCAAATCCCTTATCCTGATAACAGTTTCGATAAGATATTCTCGGTCAATACGCTGTATTTTTGGTCGCCGGCTCAGGCGCTTAGGGATGAGATAGCGCGAGTGTTAAAACCGAATGGTCTGGCGCTCCTTACTTATGCGCAAAAGCAGTTTATGAAAACTTTGCCATTCGTGGGAGAGATGTTCCAATTATATGACAGTAGCGATGTGGCGCAACTGGTTAAGCATAGCCCATTACAAGTCATTGAGTTCATCGACGAGAATGATAGAGCCAAAAGTAAATCAGGGCAGATGGTCGACAGGCAGTATTCGGTGGCCGTACTGCAAAAGACGAGTAATTGAGGAGCAAGGGCGCGAGATTGAATGGCTAGCCAAGATGCCTTATTCATAGTTTTTGTTGCTTTTTTAGTTTTAGGTAGGACAACTGACCTTCCCAATCACACAACTGCGCTTCAACCTGACTGCATTACTTATTAGTAGACTCAGAGAAAGGCAAAGAGTTATAAATAAAGCTATGGCTAACCTAAAAAGGGAAAATCCTGAGTATAGTTTTAATGCAATCTATGGAGTTAAAGAACTATGTCAGTATTGGGTATGATAGATATAGACAATCAAATAAATGCTAATGAAAAAAAATTTATGTTTCCTATTGCTTTCGAGAGAGTATATAAAAACTATTGGTATAAATTTGCTGAGGAAAACGATCTGTATTGGCTTAAATTTTTTCTATATGGTATTGAGGTGGAAAAATCTAGCTTTGATGCAGTAAGAAAAGAGTTAAATTTATTTCGAGATTTTTTATTAAAAGGAGAGGATCTCTATTATTTATCTGAAAGAAAGTATATTCTTTCCCGAATTGAGTTGTTTCTTGAGAAGCTTGATGACGCAGAACAACTCAGAGATGATATCGTTTTATATATTGGTTAGATTGTAAGTTAAATGAGTTTAAGTTAATTAAAAGCCACGACTCTCAATGAATCGTAGCTTTTTTTATTTCTCTATGCGAATAGTCACATTTACCGTAATTCATCAACGACCGCCAACATAGCCACCAAGGAAGCTTCCCCTAATTTAATAGAACGCTCTGGTGACCAACCTGTATCAGCGTCAGGGATATTATCATTATCTTTAAACGGCATCTCTAGGGTATTGGCAAGGCAGTCAAAACGCTCAGCCACCCAGTGAGTGGCGATGGTCATATTCGCCTCACCCGGCGCGTCAACAGCATAACCAAACTCAGTCTGAAAATCGGCACAGGCCAGCTTTAACACTTCTGAGAATCTATCTCGTAGTCGGGCGAGGCGGTCATTGTAGCTGGGCGTCCCTTGAGAGCCAGCGAGAAACACGTAGGGCAGGGCTTCATCACCGTGCACATCATAAAATAGATCGACCCCAGTCTCTTCCATCTTATTAATGACATGGAATACCTCAGGGCTTCTATCTAAGCTTGGGTTTAACCACTCGCGGTTTAAATTGGCCCCGACCGCATTGGTACGGAGATGACCGCGCACGCTACCATCGGGATTCATATTAGGGACAATATAGAAGTTCGCTTTCTCTAATAATGATCTACCGGTGGCATTATCACTGTCTAACAAACTATGTAGTAGGCCTTCGACCAGCCATTCAGCCATCGTCTCACCCGGATGCTGACGCGCAATGATCCAAATATTGCGTTTATTCGCAGCGCTATTGCTATCTTCATCAGCAACTTTGACTAACGTTAAGTCGCGTTTATCGAGAGTCGCCCCTAAATGCTCTAAGGTTACTAATGGGTGCGTTTGTACCGCCGCTAATAAATCTTGATGACGCTCGTAACTGTAAGGCGCAAAATAAGCGATTTGGATGGTGTCACATTGCATATCGACGGTTATGGTTAGCTTGCCATCTTGATAAGAGGTGGGCAATCGGAACCAATACTCACGGTCGTATGAAGCCACTGCTTGATAATCCTCCCAGCCATCAGGGTACGACGCTGCCCCTGCATTCATAATGTTAAGGACATATTGCTCGCCAATCTGACCTGATAGGCGAAAGTTAAACCACTGAAAAAACTCGCCACCAAAGTCTGGGCGAATGGCCAGCTGGATATCTTGCTTATCTTCTAAACTAATAACCTCAATATTACCCGCATCGAAATTAGCAGTGATGTGCATGAGCTTTCCTTAATGAGCTTGTATAAATATAAAATAGTTCTATAGCTAGGTAACCCAAGTGTAGACCAAGGGCAGTAGCTGAGAAATTACCTACCAAACCATTAGAGAACTACTTGGATGGGGGGAGGGACAGGTAATAAGTAGCCGCTATCTATATTTTAGAGTTGTTGGTTTGTTTTATCTATTATAGTCTGCCTACTATAATCCTCAATAGGTTTAGGTAAGCTGATATCGAGACCTACGGCTATCGCCTATCTAACTAACCACAGTGCATATTTATTCTAAAAATGGTTAGTGGTATATTGTCAGCCCGTAAAATACCAATCCTAAAAGATAGCCTTACTCCTCACTCAGTAGCCTCATGCCATTCAGTAGCCTCATCTCCTATTGATTGACTTCGATGACTCCTTTGTTACTGCACTTACATTCTCTCACTAGGAGGCTGACATGATTGTTCGGCATAGACCAAATGCTTTTAAGATGTTATTTACCTTGCATGGGTCAATTATTCCTAAGATTTTTCCACAGATTCTGCTCATCACTTTGCTTAGTACCCTAATATCGACTGTCCAGCACTGGTACCCAAGGTCTTTTGCGTCGTTTGGCTCAGCGCCTTTTACTTTATTGGGCATTGCACTATCGCTGTTTCTTGGCTTTCGCAATAATGCCAGCTATCAACGCTGGTGGGAGGGGCGGACACTGTGGGGGCAGCTGGTGGTAGATACTCGTAGCTTGGCGCGTCAAGCCATCTCGTTTATAGATGAGACCACTGACAGAGGGAAGATCAGTCAACGGCGTATTATAGAGCTGAGTATCGCTTTTACCCATGCTTTGCGTCACCGCCTTCGAGATACTGAGCCTTGGGAGGACATAGATCGATGGGTGGCATCAGAGCATCACCAAGCCCTGCATGAGGCAACCAATGTACCCGAGTATCTGCTTAGACTATTGGGTAAAGAGCTTGGATGTATTAGGCAGAAGCGCCTAGTATCAGAGCACATGCTGCAAAATATGGACGAGCGGGTCACCTCTATGACGTTGGTATTATCGGCATGTGAGCGTATTCACTATACGCCACTGCCCTTTGCATATACGCTATTGGTCCATCGTACGACTTATCTGTATTGCTTCATGTTGCCTTTTGGACTAGCGTCTTCTCTTGGCTGGGCCATGCCTTTGATTAGTGCGGTTATTGCCTATACCTTTTTTGGGCTGGATACTCTGAGTGAAGAGTTGGAAGATCCTTTTGGCTTGGCGGCCAATCAGCTGCCACTAACGACACTATCGCGAACTATTGAGATCAACCTGTTAGAGGCGTTAGGCGAGAGCGAGCTACCACCTGCTATAACTCCTAAGGATGGTTACCTACAATAAGTAGCAACGCACCTTTCCTTTACTGGGTAACGGTTCATCAAATGGGTATTTATGAAACGTTTTTTGCGTGTGATAATCTATAGTCATTAGCTTAAATAAGCAGAACCCCAAGCGCTTAGCGCAAGGCCACAAAGCGCCGCACCATAAATATCATCAATAGCAAAGCCACGCTAGCGACGCCTGCCCCCACAAACCCTACGCTCGATAAAGAAGCATGAGCGACGGTATAGCCACCAAGCAATGCTCCAGCGCCAATGCCAAGATTGATAATTCCTGAGAACATCGACATCACCATATCCTGCGCTTTTAAATCAATCATAATGACCTTGGCCTGAACGGCGAGCAACAGCATCATCAAGACAGCGCCCCAGATGAGCGCCAGTATGGTGAGCGACCATATCGAGGTCACCGCTAGCGTGAGCGTAAGCAACGATAGGAGCAGCAATATGCTAGCGATCACCATCAGCGCTTTATTATACCTATCCCCCCAATAGCTAAACAGCACACTACCAATAATCCCTGCGCCGCCGAATATCAATAGTACCAGCGTGGCTTCATTGGCACTGATTGAGCCGACTTCACGCATAAAGGGTTCGATATAAGAGTAAGCGGTATAGTGCGCAGTAAACACTACAAAGCAGAACAAATACAGACAGACTAATAGAGGGTTTTTGAGCAACTCAGGCACTTTTTTGATAGAGCCATCAAACATGCTAGGCAGGGTAGGTAGGAGCTTGGCTTGTAGTATACAAACGGCAAAGGCAATCGCTCCTATACCCGCAAATGTTGCACGCCAGCCAAACCATTGGCCTACCAGCCGACCTAGTGGCACTCCTAATACCATCGCCAATGAGGTTCCTGTCGCTAGGATACTCAGCGCCAAGGCTTTTTTGCCCTCTGGTGCGACCCGAAGCGTTATCGCAGCGGTAATCGACCAAAATATGGCGTGGGATAGGGCAATTCCCACTCTACTAATTAAGAGGATCTGAAAATTCCATGCCACGACGGACAGCACATGGCTGATAATAAAGACCGCAAATACCGTTAAAAGTAAGCGCTTACGCTCCATCTTGCCAGTCAGTAGCATGAGCGGTAATGACATGGCAGCCACAATCCACGCATAAAGCGTCAGCATCCAGCCGGTCTGCGCGGTAGTAATAGCAAAGTCTTTGGCGATGTCACTTAACAACGCGACTGGGACGAACTCTGTGGTATTGACCACAAAGGCGCTGATGCCCATTAAGATCATTTGGAAATATTGTAGCTGGCGAGTATTAGGGGCGGGCTGCGGGCTAGGGGTCATAATCTCAACTTTAAAAGAACGCTATTCTAGCAAGATACTTATGGAGAGTGGTATCTCAGATTAAGTATTAAGAAATTATAAGGATAGCGAAGTAAGATACAACGCATAAGGTGTCTTGCCTTCACCATGTCTGCGATAGCAAATGTTTGCTAGTAGGCGCTTCTATAAAGTAGCACCTCTTTCCACTGCGCTTAACATTTTCTTAACGGGCTTCTTGTTATCTTCTCCAGCTATTTTATTCCTAGTTGTTTAGAAGCTGTCTACGATGAGTCAAACCAAGCCCCTCTCTAAGCACACTAAATATGGTGTGTTACCTAAAGACATCAATCACAACCTACTGGTCGGCATCACCGCGCTCTATTTAGTCGCTACGGCTAACTTGGGTTTTTTTGCTCAAGTATTAGCGGTGTATCCTTTTGCCACTAATTTTGGCTTTATCATATCGATGATAGGGTTATTATTTGGTCTGTTCTGGCTGCTGTTACAGTTGCTATGTTACCGGCTTACGACAAAAGCAGTATTGATTGCGATGGTTATGATTGCCGCAATTTGTGGTTATTTTACGGACAGCTATGGCACGATATTTGATAGCAATATGCTCATCAATGGCCTGCAGACCGACCAAGCTGAAGCGATGGATTTAATTGCGCCCAGCTTTATCGTTCGCGTGTTACTGGTAGGTGTAGTGCCTGCCATAATCATAGCAAAGCTACGACTTAAGCGAGTGCCCGTCAAGCGAGCAACGCTTCAGAAAATCATTACTTTGCTAGCCGCTATTGCACTGGCTGCGGTATGTATACTGCCTTTTGGTGACCAATACGCAAGCTTCTTTCGTCAGCACAAGCAAGTACGCTATTACACCAATCCAGTCACCCCAATATACTCTGTGATAAAACTGGCAAAAGATAGCTTTGATGATTGGCGCCGTCCAGACACCATGACGCCACGTGCCACAGATGCCAAAAGGACGGTCTCCAGCTTAGCCAAGCCGAAGCTCATGGTATTTGTCGTGGGAGAGACGGTACGAGCTGATCATGTCGGTCTTAATGGCTATAGTCGCAATACTACGCCGCTATTGAGCAAGCAGCAAGATGTCTATAGCTATAAAGAGGCTACTTCTTGCGGGACTTCTACGGCTTATTCTGTCCCGTGTATGTTCAGTTATATGGACCGTAATAATTACAATATGGATGAGGCTAATTATCAGGAAAATGTGCTGGACACCCTAAGCCAACAAGGTATCCATGTCATCTGGCGAGATAATAATTCTAGCTCAAAAGGGGTGGCGGATAGAGTGGTGTATCAGGAGTTTAAGTCGCCAGATACTAATCCTGATTGTGATGAAGAGTGCCGAGATATGGGCATGTTGGCTGGTTTTGATAAGTTGATCGCTGACCCACCTAAGCCTGCAAGTACAGTCTCTGACAATAGTGTAGACTCTGTAAATAAAGACATGCTTATCATATTGCATCAAATGGGCAATCATGGTCCGGCTTATTACAAGCGCTATCCTAAAGCGTTCGAGCTATATACCCCAGTCTGTATGAGCAATGAGCTATCAAAGTGTGATACGCAGTCGGTAATCAATGCGTATGATAATGCTGTTGTCTATACTGATTATTTCTTAAATTCAGTTATCGAAGCGCTTAAGAAGTACCAAGACTCTTATGATGTTGTCATGGTATATATGAGTGATCACGGGGAGAGCTTGGGTGAAAATAATATCTATCTACATGGGCTGCCGTATAAAGTCGCACCCGAATCGCAAAAGCACGTACCGCTGATCATTTGGTCACCTGCTAATGGCCCTATTGACGCGGGTAGTATTGAAGCTCAGTTAAATCAGCCAGTATCCCACGACGGTATAACCCCTACCTTATTGAGCTTTTTTGGTATTACTACAGAAGAGACGGTGGACAAACCGGCCTTTTTTAAACTGAGGTCCTAAAGCCTATAATAGATATCTGGTTTTTATAAAATCACCCGCTTTTTACCATAGCTTGTATCAGAGTAGCACCATGCATAAGATTTTAATTATTGAAGACAATCCAGATATCGTGGCCAATATTTATGCTTTTTTTGAGGCAAAAGGCTTCGAGATCGATAATGCTCATAATGGTAAAAGTGGCTTGGCATTGGTCTCGACTAACCGCTATGACGTCATACTATTGGACGTCATGCTACCAGGAATGGACGGGATCAAAATATGCAGAACATTGAGAGAGGAGTTTTATAACAAGACGCCTATTTTGATGCTGACAGCCCGCGATACTATAGCAGATAAAGTGGTAGGCTTTGAAAGTGGCGCTGACGATTATCTGGTCAAGCCTTTCTCATTGGTAGAATTAGAGGCTCGAATAAAGGCGCTGATTCGCCGATATGATAATGACCATTTTTGCGCGCACATAGAGGTCGGTCCGTTATCATTAAACTTGGATGAGCACACCGCCAAGCGGGAACAAACGACCATCAAGCTTACCCCAACTGGGTTTAAAATATTGCAGGTGTTAATGACGGCATCGCCGCGGGTAGTGAGTAAAGCAGAGCTTGAAGAAAAGGTCTGGGGTCAAGACATTCCGAGTAGTGATGCCCTACGCACTCACTTGCATAGTATCCGTCAGCAAGTAGACAGACCCTTTGCCCAGCCGATGATAATCACCGTGACTGGTGTGGGGTATCAGATTATCGAGCCTCATTTGCAAGCTGAATGAATGTGCCAGACAGATAAGATATAGGACGGGCCTTAATGATTGCGACGATTACGGTATGGATTGAATTATAGAATGCTCAATCTTGATTCAATCGCTAATAAATTTCGCTTATCGTACTTTATATTCGCGGTACTACTGTGTGCGACGTTCGTCGGTATCTTTTACACAGCAGAAGGTCAAATTGAAAAAGCCTTGGTTAAAAGTCGGCTAATTCAGCAGCTACAACTGAGTCAAGAGGCTGATGGCAACCAAGCTATCTATACCACCAACTCTGGTATTACCATTTATCAATTTGGCAGTGCGCCTGCTGAATTGCAAGAGCTGGCCACCTCGATGGTTCAAGAGATGCCGGTTATCGTTAATCAGCAAGACAATGAGTTGCACTTTTTTACCTATGAGCAAGCTGGTCAACGCTATATCATGACCTATTTAGAAAACAGCGAAGTGGATAATTCGGACTATCCTGTCTTAGCTATCTTTGAGCACTTTGAAAGTATATTTTATACTGCACTGTGGGTTGCCGTTGCTATGAGCCTGCTCATCGCCTTTTTATTTTCCTACCTGTCCTCTAAAGCCATTATTAAACCTTTATTGGACTTAAAACAAGCTGTCGAGAGCGACCATCAAAACTTAAC
This sequence comes from Psychrobacter pygoscelis, assembly GCF_004335015.1. GTDB lineage: Bacteria > Pseudomonadota > Gammaproteobacteria > Pseudomonadales > Moraxellaceae > Psychrobacter > Psychrobacter pygoscelis. The sequence continues at coordinate 481,831 of NZ_RQRU01000001.1, read as the reverse complement.
TGAGCTTACCCACCTGCCCTCAGAGGTAGGCGTGCTAGCTCGCACCATTGATGAAAAAAACAATAAATTAGCCGACTATCTGAAACGTGAACAGCTGTTTACCGGCGATGTGAGCCATGAGCTGCGGACCCCTTTGACAATCATCATGGGCGCAGCCGAGGTATTGTCCTCACAACTGCCTGAGGGCAGTAAGCTTAATGAATTTACCAATCGTATTAATACCACAGCAAAAGAGACGTCAGGGATTATCACAGCCCTATTATTATTATCTCGCGCTCCAGAAAAGCTAGACGCCCCCGTTACCTCTATTAATAATATTGCGACTAGTGAGGTTAATCGCCTTAGCTACTTGCTACGCTTTAAGCCCGTCAGTTGCAAGATAGTGGCCGAGCGAGAATATACGGCAAATGTAAGACCTGAGTTGCTCAAAATGGCGCTGGGCAATCTTATCAAGAATGCCTTTCAATATACGGATGAAGGTGAAGTCACCCTCACTATCGATAAACAAACCATAACAGTAGCAGACTCAGGGGTAGGTATCTCAAATGAGATGATGCCACTGCTGTACAAGCGCTTTGAGCGTGGCATGGAGAATATATCGGCGGTTATGCCTGATAGTAATGAACAGTGTAATAAGAGTGAGGCTCAGCTTAGTGCTATCATTGAAGGTAGCGGCCTAGGCCTTAGTATCGTGCAACGCATCATGACGCATCTAGGCTGGAGGCTGATCCATCAAACCAACGAGTCAGGTGGCAGTACGTTTACTATTCACTACCGGTCTGGATAAGCGGTGCTCATTGAGCTATCGGATTAATCGCACGTTTTTTTGGGTTTTTGGTGGGGAATATGAAAGCTGCAATACCACAAGCTATCCATCAAGACAGTAACACAGACACTAGCGCATGATTAAAAAAGTGATCTGCAACGCTCATGTTATAAAGTCCCCTCCATCCCAGCACACTGACTGCTAAGATTATTCTGTCCTTATCAAAGTAAAACCAGCCATTATTCAATGTAATGTCGAAACAGTGACGCCAAATAAGCGGCCAATTAATGAGGTGGCAAGCATCGCTAATATTCCCCAGATTACGACGCGTGAGGTAGCAGGCATGATAGGCGCACCACCTAGCTTTGCTGAGGCGATACCTAGGATAATTAGCCCTACCAAAGTTAGGATTGCCAATGACCAAATCATGCAGGGCATGGGTAATAATAATATACCGATAATGGGGATAATAGCGCCAATCATGAATGACAACGCGGAGGTTACGGTCGCTTGAAAAGGTCTGGCTTGGCTACCTTCAGTCAAGCCAATCTCGTCTCGAGCGCGTTATGCCGCGTCAGAGCGACAGCGACTTGATGAACAAGTGTAGGACCAAGACCACGTTGTTCATAGATTCGCGTTAGCTCAATAAGCTCACGGTCCGCATTATTACTTAGCTCATATTGTTCTTTTATCAAGTCAGCCTTTGCAATAAAAGCCATTTGCCAGAGCGCGCGTAGCTCACTGGAAATTTAGACAAGCCATTTATTGACTTTGTCGATTAATCATTATCAGTTTTGAGACTAACAGCTGGCAATGATAAAGACAGCACGGCGTGGGGTAGGTCATATAAACTTTATAGCGTATAAGGGCTTAACGCTTAGTTATTGAGACGGATGTTTTATGACGCTGATGGTTAGCTAGGTCAATCTTTATAATGTTGTAGACAATATAAGTATATTCTCTACAAGACTTGCTTTGACTGACAAAAATCGCGCTCATTTGAAGCCTTATAAGCTAATAGAGGTGGCGCGCTAACAGAAGGTATGTTCTAAGAGAATCACAGCATGACTAAACGAACGTCATTTGATCTGAGTGCAAATTACTTACTAGGCTTCTAGAGGCTAATGTATTATAATTTATACATAAACATTCATTTTAAATATACCTTTAAGCCAGAGGCGCTATGATGCTGCAAATTCAGTCTCCCAGTGATCGACCAACGTCACCGCATGCTATCTTAAATCTTGCCTTTCGTATCTTCTTTAGTGGTGGAGCAGTGTTTGCCATTGTGACAATGCTGTTGTGGGTATTTGTGTTCATGGGCAAGACTGAGATCGATGTCATGACCATTAACCCACTTTATTGGCATGCTCATGAGATGCTATATGGCTACACGATGGCGATTATTGCCGGCTTTTTGCTGACGGCGGTTAAGACTTGGACTGGGGTTATGATGCCTTATGGTTATCGTCTGCTGGGTATATTTAGCTGTTGGCTGTTGGCGCGGTTCGGTTGGATTGCTGTGGGCGTAGGCGTAGGAAGCCCCAAGCATTGGTTAGCCATAGCGGCAATATTTGATTTGCTCTTTATGCTGTGGAGTGCCGGCGTGATTACCCAAGCAGTTATGAGCGTCAAGCAATATAAACAGATGGGGATTATCTCTAAATTGACCTTGCTAACTATCGGCAATGGCCTGTGCTACTGGGGTATATATAGTGGCAATATGGAGTACGTCCGCATTGGGGTTTATCTCGGTCTTTATCTTATCCTTGGTATTGTACTGACGATCGGCCGCCGCGTAGTACCGTTCTTTATCGAGCGGGGCATTAGCTTTGACGGTGATAAAGAAGTGCAGGTTAAAAACAGCCGCGTACTTGATGTGCTGAGTTTGTTGACCTTCTTGGTATTTTTGATCGTTGATGTCTTCTATCCCAATAAATATCTGCTTAGTATGAGCGCCTTGGGCGTAGGCTTGGTCAATGTCATTCGCTTATTAGGCTGGTATCATCGCGGTATTTGGCAAAAGCCATTGCTTTGGTCACTGTACTTAGCATTTTTGGGCATGTGTTTGGCCTTTGCCTTATTTGCGATTCAGCCGTGGTTAGGCTTTAGCCATAGCCTTGCTGTTCATGCCTTAGCTATCTCAGGGGTGGGTATGATGACGGTTGCTATGATGTCGAGGGTATCCTTAGGCCATACGGGTCGTAGTATTCATCAGCCACCAAAAGCGGTCGTCGCGATGTTTGTATTAATGGGGTGTGCTTTTGTCTTTCGGGTTTTGCTACCGCTAGTTGCTATGGATTATTACACCATGTGGTTGATGATAGCGCAGTCGGCTTGGATACTCTGCTTTGTATTATTCTGCATTACCTATATCCCGATATTGTCAAAACCAAGACCAGATAAGCTATTTGGTTAATAGTGCTAAGAGGCATTAACGGTCTATAGAGTGGCTGGGAATAATTATTCGACCCTTATTCGATCTCAGTCACTTTATGAGTTTGTATCAAGGGAAGTATAAGGTTATTAGAGCGCAGTTATTGGTTTACGATAGTATTTTATAAGCTAATTTATGCTTGAGCTAACTGCTGTATTTGTTAACCAAGCCCAGTGCGAAATAGACTGCCCACAATGACGAAGCCTACGGACAAGGCAGTGACAGTAAAGATGTGGGCTGCGAACCAATTAAGTGAGCTGTCTTGAAGGGTGGGGATGACGCGAAAGCGAGCATGAAGCGCAACGATAATTGTCGTCAGGAGTATTGCCAGCTTCAGACTGATTAACATACTAATATCATTGTTTAAGGTGAACCAAGAGTGGACATCTGGCAGCATTCTGTGCGCCATCCACAAGCCGGTTACTACTTGGATAGCCAAGGCTGGCATGCCAACTTTTTCGAATTGACTTTCAAAAGCGATCAAAGTCTCGATGTGGCGGCTAATCAGCACCTTGGGAAGAACACCAATCGCTAATATTAAGTGGCCACCGGTCCAGATAGTTGCCGCTAATAAATGCGCGATTAAAAGGTAATTGAGCATAAAGCTTAAGTCTCGGAGTAGCTATTAATCAATGGTTTATTATAACATTCATTTGAAATATGGCATTATATACTCATCTTTTAATCCATTTTATTGGATATAAACTCCAGTCTATAGGATTCTTATGCGCTTAACCAACTATAGCGATTACGCGCTCCGCACTCTAATGTATTTGGCAGTGATGCCTGACGCGACTAAACTTGCCACCATCAGCGAGATAGCGGACAGTTATCAGATATCGAAGAGTCACTTAACGAAAGTTATTCATCAATTGGCCCAGTTAGGATTTATTGAAAGTGTCCGTGGGAAAAATGGCGGTATTCGCTTAGGTCGTCCTGCCGAACAGATTAATCTTGGCGATGTGGTTCGACAAACTGAACCGGACTTTGATGTTGTGCCTTGTTTTGAAGTCATGAATAAGACCGCAGATGCTGGCCAAAAAGAGCGTATAGGCGCGCCCTGTGCTATTCAGCCAGCTTGCCGGTTAAAGCGAATCTTCAGAGAAGCCACAATAGCTTTTATAGCCGTAATGGATGGCTATACATTGGCGGACATTGTCCAAAATGAACAGATGCTTTGGGAGTTATTGAAGTGAGTTACCGTTTTAGATCTAAAGTTTTAACAGGGGCGATTATAGCGAGTAGTGTGGCGCTGATATCTTGTAGTGATCAAAGTCAAGCTAAGCGCACGCTTGCAGATTCTGCTTCAGCGAATGAGGGTGCTGTATTGCACATTGCTGCTGCAGCTAACCTTGCCGATGTCTTACCCCTCATTATTGACGATTATAAAGCTGAGCATCATTCATCCGTGCAAGATATAGAGGTAACCTATGGCTCATCAGGGAAACTATTTGCCCAAATTCAGGCGGGTGCGCCCTATGATCTGTATCTGGCTGCCAATCAAGACTATCCTGCCAAGCTCATCCAAGAGCGGGGGCAAAATACTCCAGCGCGGCAGCCCTTTACTTATGCTCGAGGACAATTGGCACTATATAGTGTGACGCAATCTCAACCTATCGGCCCGTTAAGCCAGACTTCGTTGACTGCTATTATTAATTCGCAGCCGACGAGTAAGATCGCTATCGCTAATCCAGAGCTTGCACCGTATGGCGCATCCGCCAAAGCTTACCTTGAGTCGCAGCAGCTCTATCAAGATTTAACCGCCCAAAAGCGGATAATCCAAGCTGAAAATATCGGTCAGACCTTTCAGTATACGCACACGGGTAATGTCGATTATGGCTTTGTGGCACAGTCGCAGGTAGTGGCAGTTAAGGCGCCCGATTCGCAGTTTGCGACCTTACCTGCAGACGCCTATCCACCAATCTTGCAAGATGGCGTAGTCATCACTGAGTCGTCTAGTGCTGCCGACTTTGCAGAGTATTTACAATCTGAGGCAGGTCAACAGCAATTTGCACGAGCAGGGTATCTGCCTGTTCAGCAGTCCTCAGAATCGGTAGCGGTTCAGTAGGCAGTCAAGTAGACTATAGCGACCACCCACTGACATCGACGTTAAGATGCTGCAATCGTCTCTTTTATCACCGCTTTTGCTAGATATGCTCAGGCCAATCTGGCTGAGTATCAAGCTAGCTGGCGTCACGACTTTGTGTTTGTTGCTGGTCGCTACGCCGCTCGCTTATTGGTTGGCCAAGCCTAGCCCTCGACGTATCATTGAGCGCTTTAAGATAGTGCTGATGGGGGTGATTGCTATGCCATTAGTGCTGCCGCCGACTGTCATTGGCTTTTACTTACTACTGCTGATGAGTCCGAGCTTTGGCGTTGGTCACTGGCTCGCTCGGCATAATATTAGTGCCTTAGCCTTTACCTTTGAGGGCTTGGTCATCGGCTCTATCATTTACTCTCTGCCATTTTATATTCAACCGGTGTATGCGCAGTTTTTGCGAATTCCAAAAAGTGTGACGGAGATGGCGCAGCTATTAGAGTCTAGCCGCTTGCGCCGCTTTATGACCGTGGCACTGCCGCAGGCCAAAGTAGGTATCATTCTTGGTAGTTTGATTAGCTTTGCGCATACAATTGGTGAGTTTGGCGTGGTGCTGATGATTGGTGGCAGTATCGCTGGGGAGACCAAGGTGGTGTCTATTGCCATTTACGAGCAGGTGGAGTCACTAAACTATGAGGCGGCGCACACCATGTCCCTTGTGCTTATCATCCTAGGTATGGTCATGGTCAGTCTCATTGCTAGCGTCAATAAGTTTGGCCAGCGCTCATAACTAATAAACATGCTGATAATAAATACGTTAAGTATTAGCTTATTGAGATAAAAGGTGTTGGCTTTTTTAGTCAACACCTTATTTTTTAGTGGTTTTTAAACGCAATGATTTTACTTGTCTTCTGGTTTATCAAATAATTTTTCAATAGGTTTGCTATGAATTTTAGAGCTGTTAAACATCTTATTACTGCCAGCTTCTTTGCTATTGCTTAAGCTTGGGTCAGTCCAGAAGTTAATATTAAACTGGGCATCGTCACTTAACTCTACGCGGTGCCAATACTGCGGCGGGCTAGTGGCAAATTGTCCCGCATTAATCACTACCTTTTTTTCAGGCTCTGTCGCTTCTTCGTTAGCAAAGCCATAAAAGGTAACGACCCCTTGCATCACGCAAATCTGACCAAACACCCCTTCAGCAGTATTGTGATGCGTCAGTAAGGCTTGGGGAACATTGTCTTTGGTAAAAAAGGGCGTGGAGCGCTTTACTCGCCAATGGCTAGGTATCACTTGATGACTCATGGTAACTCCTTGTAAATTGGCTTATAGATAGGCATTTAACGAGCAAACTTAACTCGTAAATTTGTCTCACAAAACTTGTCTTATAAAAGGCTAACAGCTTATTTAAACCGCAGGCCGCTAAAATCATTCGAGCTACGGTTATCGATGCTCATCAATCTTTTTGACATTGTCAGCGCTAGCGGCGTAGATCTCGTCCAATTCTGCCTCGCTTAGAAACTGCTCAGCAGTAGGGAACAGCTGCCGCTCTTCAAAGCGCACATGAGCGTAGAGGGCGTTAGCAAGCTTATGTACTTGCTCGATGGTAGGCGTATCTTGACCGGCAGGTAATTGCGATAACTCGTCTAACTCATGATGTTGCGCTTCGAGAGTTTTCAGTACCGCTGCCACTTCCGGATCTTGTTCTTTAAAGGGCATTAACGCATTGACTAATAGATTATCCTCAATACTAAAGTGATGCGTCATGTCCTTATTAATATAGTTGGTCAGCGCGGTCCAGTGTTGGTTAATTTGTGCAGGGTTATCAGGGCACTCTCTGCCATGACGGCCAAGATGAAGGCCTAAATGATGCTCGCGGGATAAAGGCTGGAGTTGTTTGGCACGTTTCATAATAATCCTTTTAAGTAGGCGGTTGTGAAACCGAGTTACTGTTAATATCAATTCTATTAACATCAAATCTAATGATTAAAGTTGATTATTAAAATTGACCCCAGACTTCATCCATAGATTCTTTCGAGTTTATCCGTTGTTGCTCAGCCACTCAGAAGAGTTATCGCCGTAGTATTCTTGCTTCCAAATAGGAATATCAGCCTTAATGGTGTCTAGTATCCAGCGGCAGGCATCAAATGCCGGATAGCGATGGCTTGAGGCCACGCCAATCCAGACCGCCATATCGCCAATCTCTAATGCACCAATACGATGTATGGCAACCGCTTGAGTAATATCAAAGCGGCGTTTGGCCTCTGCAATAATAGCGCGGCCTTGATTGAGCGCTAAGTTTTCGTAGCCGTAGTAGGTGAGCTTGGATACTTGAGTAGCGTTGTTATGGTTGCGAACCCAGCCCTCAAAGGTAGCTAAAGCGCCGCAGCTGTCATCTTGTAGCATGTTTTTAAGTCTGACCTCGTCAATCGCGATATCTAATAGCGCAAAGCCGTCTTGCTGGGCAATGCTATAAGCTTCGTCGGCGCTACGATTGATACGCATAGAGCGCTCATGAACAGTATCTTCTGCTTTAGAGTTTGAATTATTCATAGTATCCACTTGCTCAATGTCATTATGAGTATCACTTGCTATCTAAGGAGATGTGCTTTAAACAATAAAAATAGCCTAAGCAGCATTAATAGCGAAGGTCATAAGCTTTAATAAGTTAACCACCAGCGACTGGCGGAATAAAGGCAACTTGGTCACCATCCTCAATCATATCTGACCACTCGGCAAAGCTATCATTAATAGCGACGCCAAGTTGCGACTGCTCACGGCCAAAATGATACTGGCCATTAAGTTGCTCAAACAGTTCAGGTAGCGTTACTGGCGGCTCAAGCGTCAATGTTTCTTGAGCAATGCCAGCTTTATCGGCTAAGCTGGCAAAATATAAGACCGTAATTTTCATATTGGGTTTTCCTGATAGTACTACTGATGGTAATAAATGGTACTAAATTATTAATCGATCATTCCCATTGATTTATAGAGGTCAGGTAGACGGCTGCTGATAATCCGACTTACCGCCCGTTTTGGTAACCAGCCGAATATTATCGATAATAATGTCATGCGATAATGCTTTGGTCATGTCGTATAGGGTCAAGCAGGCGACGCTGACTGCTGTTAGCGCCTCCATCTCAACGCCAGTTTTATGCGTTACCTTGACCGTCGCTGTCACTGCAATGGCGTGACCGGCGTCTTCATAACTAAAGGTAAGACCGATCTTATCTAGTGGTAGCGGGTGACAGAGCGGAATTAGGTCATGGGTGCGCTTGGCTGCCATAATGCCCGCGATATGTGCCGTTTGGGTAATGCTACCCTTCTTAGTCATGCCGTCGGCGTCTTTAATTTGAGCATAGATATCTGCTGGAAAACGCACGTAGCCTGAGGCGCAAGCTTGCCTAGTCGTCGCTGTTTTAGCACTGACGTCCACCATATGGATATCACCATCGCTGTCGAGATGCGATAAAGTAGCAGGTGGTGTTTGAGAATGTGATTCGCTCATAGCATTTTTCAGTCTAAAGATAATGGATATAGGATTTATTAACTAAGAATAAGGCAGCGGCGAGCTTAAAACGACAGCTGCGCACAGGCCGTTTTAAAGTCATCTGGGGTATTCAAATTAGCCAGCTGCTGCCACTCTAAAGGTAGAGGGAGCAGCTCGTATAATGGTTCAATGAACTTAATCACTCGGCGCTCACCACGATCCAGATAGTTAATTAATTCAGGATAAACAGCTAAGTGATAAACTCCCAAAAGGGGGTAAGGAATATCAGCATCTGCCAGACAGATCACAGACTGCTTTTGACTATCATCAGGCGAGAGATTTTGAGCCTTGGCCTTAGCAGTATTTCTGGTTAAGACTGGCTGTAGTACTTGCCACAGGTCAGTCGCCGTAATTAAGCTGTCACAGCTAAGCACCATCAGCCATTCTGGCGTGCTTGAAGCTTGGCTTTCATTAGCGGATAACGCTCGATTGCCACCTAACTCAGTCAGTACCTGCATCGCAGAGGCAATAGCGGCCAATGCCCCAGCAGGTTTACTGTCCGCTGTCTCAATGGTAGGGCGATAGTCTTTGATATGCAGTAGCGGGGCAGTGGATGGGTCAAGCAATAGCGCTTGATCCACTGTAAAACCGCGCTCATTATCTGCGATCATAATTGGCACGCCAAGCTGGCTGGCATGGCGCACATGATAATCCAAAAGCCGCTCATTAGAGGGCAGTGAGAGTTGAGCTTTGGCTGAGCCCATTCTCTTTGACTCGCCGCCTGCGACAATAACGACAGCAGCTAGGTTATCTAAGCCGTAAAAGTCGCTATTGTCTGTAGAACCAAGCTTATCAGTCGTGTCAGGGTCGATCGTACTGTTGGTTTGATTAGTCATGAGTTGGGTTACTGCGTAAAAAGTGGGGCACAAAGTTGCAGGGACGAGTGCGGCTATCGAATTGCTCTTTTAGAATCTGCTCCCAGCCAGTTCGACAGGCCCCTGAGGAGCCGGGCAAGCAAAAGATACCCGTACCATTCGCCATGCCAGCAATCGCGCGCGATTGCACGGTAGACATGCCAATCTCATCTTTAGATATCAGACGAAACATCTCGCCAAAGCCATCGATACTCTTGTCGAATAACACGCTGGCCGCCTCTGGCATACTGTCACGAATATAGAATCCTGTACCACCAGTGGTAATCACAGCATGAACGTTAGGGTCTGCTATCCAAGCACTTAACACGGCGCGAATCTGATAAATATCATCAGTAATAAGCTTGCGATCGGCAAGATTATGTCCGGCAGCGGTGAGGGAGTCTGCGAGATATTGCCCCGAGGTATCTTCTGCTAGCGTGCGGCTGTCAGAGACGGTTAAAACCGCAATATTAAGTGGAATAAATTTCGCTTCAGGCTTGGACATTGAGACTCCTTAATTAATAATTAAAATAAATTTGGCAGGTTAAATTCAGTAAGTTACTTGTTCTGTAGTTTGACTTTAACCGAAGACAGTGGCGCTGCCATCATGCGCCTTATACGCTTTAGGTTCTCTAACCGCCGATAATCGATAGGTTATGCATGATGCCACTATCGGACTCATGGAGATGGTGATGCTCAGGCTTGATCGGCATAAAGCTTTGTAGCGTTTGGATCAGTCCATCCACGTCTTGATTCTGTAAATAAGGCCTAATGTCATAATTGCCTTGGTCAAATAAGCACAGATGTACCTTGCCTTGACTGCTCACCCGTAGACGATTACAGCTGTCACAAAAATGCGCGGCGTAAGGTGCGATCATACCGATACGACCGACATAGTCAGGGTGGCTGTATTCTACCGCTGGACCATCGTTACTACCACGCTCATGCGCCCGCCAGCCATGATTAAGCAAATAATTGGTAATCAGGGCTGAGTGAGCATGCTGGGCGAAGAAAAGATCGCTATTGTCACTGGTCTGCATAAACTCAATAAAGCGGTAGGTCACAGGGCGATCTTTGATGTAGGCCATCGCATTAATGAGATTATCAAAGGCGGTCTCTGCCATCAAAATACTATTTATTTTCAGCTTAATGTCCGTGGTCTCAAGCAATTGATCCATATCAGTCAGCAGCTGCGGCAATATATTAAAGCCAGTCATACTATGAAAGGTAGCCGCATCGAAGCTGTCGATACTGATGTTGATTTGATTCAACCCTGCTGCTTGCCACGCGGCTAGGTGACGCCCAAGCTTATAACCATTACTGGTCATCGCTACCGTCTCGATACCAGGAGTCTGCTTAATCGTATCGATTATATCGACCACATCACGGCGGATTGAGGGTTCACCGCCAGTAATGCGTACTTTTTTGGTACCAACTTGAGCAAAGCCGCGCACTAAGGTCTCAATTTCTGCAACGGTAAGCTCATTCTTTGGCCGTTTGCCTTGATAGCCATTCGGCAAGCAATACTCACAGCTAAAATTACAAAAGTCAGTGATGGACAGTCGTAGATAGGCCAATTGCCGAGAGAAATTATCCGTCAATTTTTGCGTGGTTTGCGTGTTTGAGATATTAGCGGTTGAGGAGTTTATAGCAGGAGCCGATGTTGTAGGTACAGATGAAGACACAGACGTGGCTACAGACATAGGTAGATCACTGCTTCGAGGAGAAGGCGTGGGAATATATAGGTGGGCATCCCCTAAAGGACGGACTGCTTGGCTCATAGTTTGTTACCGTATATGTCGTGTGCTCTAAGCGTTGCCTCAGGTTGAGAGTTGAAAATTATTAGAGAAATTATTAGAGATTGTATTATGGCAGATTTATAGCGATTAACCATTAACCTTATGAATCCTCACTACTACTTTGGTAGTAGAGTAGCAAGCAGCCATAAGATCATTCCACCCACAACAAAGCGGCTGATTTAAGTTAACCACTTTTTAAGCTAATAGCCAAGGGAAAGGCTGTACTTGTACCTGACTACCAGCAGCAGCGCTACCACTATCTTTGGCTAGTACAACTAGGCAGTTGGCTTGGCTCAACTGCTTGATACGATGGGACTGTTGACTCTTAAAGACAGAAACTTGATACGCTCCTGACTCATCTTGAGACAAGATACCACGCTGAAAGTCTACGCGCCCTGGTGATTTTTTGACATCATCTAGTAAGGTGGCGGTCAGCTGCAATGTCTTAGGTGTTTCACTGGCTAGTGCGCCAGTCATCTGCCACAAAGCTGGAATGACCAAATTTAAAGCACCCACGACAGCAGATAGTGGATTGCCCGGTAGACCAAAATATAGAACTGGGGTATCAAGATTTTGTGTTAATTCGCCAAATACAAAGGGCTTGCCCGGCTTCATGGCGACTTTGTAATGGTTGATTTTTCCCAACTGTTCAATGACAGTGGTCAAGAAGTCATAGTCGCCTACCGAAACGCCAGCTGTCGAGATGAGCACGTCGCATTCACTCATGGCCTGTGCTACTGCCTGCGTGGTCGCTGACAAGTCGTCTGGAATGATACCATAGTCATTAATAGTAATCGGTAATGGTTTAAGTAAGCTTTTGAGAGTAGGGGTATTGGAGTTATAAATCTGCGCTTGATGGGTAAGCGGCTCACCGATAGCCACTAGCTCATCACCTGTGGAAAGCAAGCCTATGGTTAAGGGCTTATATACCGATACTTTAGCAATCCCTAGATTAGCTAGGAGACTGATATCCGTGGGGTTAAGACGCTTACCACGGCTTAGCACCGCTTCATCTTTGGCAATCTCTTCGCCTTGGTAGCGAATATTATTTTTGAGCTTAACGGCTTTATTCAGCGTTATACTATAAGGTTTAGACTTATCTAAAGTGTCTTTAATATCAGCAAAATTCGTATTCTCTTGCATCTCTACGGTATCGCAGGCGAGCGGTACGACGGCGCCGGTAAATATACGCACGCCTTGATCCGCATTTAGTGTCCCAACAAAAGGTGAGCCTGCCTGAGACTCACCGATGATCGTTATACTATTACCCGCCTCTAAGCTACTGCCTTTAGCAAAGGCAAAGCCATCCATTGCTGAGATATTCTGCCTTGGCACATCAAAGGGTGAGGCAATATCCTCTCCAAGTATTTGATTCTGACAGGCTAGTAGCTCGACTTGCTCAAGTGCTCTAGCACTGAGTGGATAGTCGGCCTGGTTGAAAGTTTCTACTCGCTTATGAATCGCAGCTTGGAGTTGTTCTACAGTTATCATGATAGTCGGACCCGTCATATATTCAAATCAAGAGTAACACAAGATAAGGCGTTACTTACCAATTATCCTATTGTTAAAGTATTAAAATATAGCTTTATTGGCTTAGCTATTAGCTTAGCCGCGAAAGATGTTTTCTTGGGTTAGCGCCATTTCGATACCGTCAATATCTGCCGAATCTGCTAGGGCATATAAATAGTCACATAACGCATGGTGGAAGGCCTGCTGACTAAGCTGATTGGCTATCGCAGGATAGGCCTGCTCATAGCTCATCTGAATACCAGCTTGTTTGTCAGTAACCTCAACAATATGAAAGCCGTAGCGTGATTCAATAGGGCTGGGCGCTAGACCTTTGTCTAAACTAAATAGCACACTCTCAAACTCAGGGACGGTCTGGCCTTTGGATATAACCCCAAGCTCACCGCCTTGCGATTTAGAGGGACAAGCAGAGTAGCGTTCAGCCAGCCCGATAAATTCAGCAGTAGGATTGCTACTTTGAGTAATTTGTTCAATCAGCTCATAAGCCTGCTTTTTAAGCGCCAAGCGCTCTTCACCATCTTCAGGCAAGCAGGCCAGTAGGATATGGCGCACTGACATCAGTGGCGGCGTGACGAAGCTTGACTGATTCTGCTGATAGTAGCGCTCGCAAGTGGCTTTATCTGGGGTAGCGGCTTGAACATGCTTGTCAATAAGCGCGGAGATGGCTTGCTCCTCGTCATGCTGCCAAGCGTTTTCTCCTAACTCAGGATCAGCCAGTACCGCCTGCTTTAATAGCTCACGCACCACCAGGGCTTGCGCCGCTAGAAATACCGCATCTTCTTTACTATCAGCAGGGTGGTATTGTAGTTCTTCTGCAATAGCTTTTTTATCTAGCATGACACCATTAATATGAATCGTCGGCAGCTCATCACGGCTTGAGGCAATAAGATTGCTATGATCGCGGCGCTCTTCTGCTAGCGCCTGCTCGATGAGCTCTTTGTCCGAGTGTGGCTTCTTGAGATCAGCGCTGGTAGGCATGATACGAATATTATCGTCATTGCTCAAAGCTTCGTTAGAAGGCGCCGCACTGGATTCACTATTGCTGTTGGTAGCAGGATTATAAGTACTGACCGTCATGGGAAGGCTCCGCAAAAAATGGTAATGATTAACAATAGGTGAAGGATGTAGGGTTTAGGAGATGATGCGGCTGGATTATCAAGGTTCGCTAAGCATCACTATTTAATAAAATTGATCTCAACTGTATTAACAGCTAATGAGTTAATGAGCCACTGGTGAAATTTACTTGCTAGTAGTCACGATAGACTTAAGTCTGTATAAATCTCGCCAATGGCTCTGTAGCAGATATAGCGTAGATTCGCCATAAAAGCTAATGTCTATAAACGCTATGGTCTATAAACTATGCTGTCTTTAGACTCATCTTAGGTCCAAATGGCTCATAGTGCACGCTATCGGCACTATGCTTAAGGGCGATAAGACCATCAATGATGCTATCCATAAATGCCATAGAGCCACAGGTATAGACATCAGCTGGAACCGGCAAGGTAGCCAGCCACTCCTCATTTAACAACTGCCCCTCTTCAGAATAGAAGATATGCTTCTCAACCTGCTCAGCTTGCTCTAATAATGCCTCTACGCGTGCTTTAAAAGCATGATGCTCGGCATTTTGACAAGCATAAGCCCAGATTATAGGGCGTTTTGGGTTGGCGCTGACTTGCGCCTCTAACATTGCCAATACAGGCGTGATACCGACGCCAGCACTGATAAGCGCTAACGGAATCTCATTTTGCATGATCAAGCTGCTATCGAGGGCAAAGTCGCCTGCAGGGGCGGAGAGTAAGAGGGTGTCGCCGACTTCGACATTATCGTGTAGGTGGTTGGATACGAGGCCACGATGCTCATCGCGGTTATCCCGGCGTACTGCAAACTGAATACCTTTGTCAGTGTGAGTCGAGCATAACGAATAGTGACGTAGTGCTAAATGATCGCTGTCTTCAGGGTCAGTCTTAACCGTGATGTATTGACCGGCGGTTAAGGTTAATTTATCAAGGTCAATATTTTGCGCCTCATCGCTATTTTGACTGGTCGCATCGGGGTTAGGTACAACAGTAAAAGCAGCAATATCTGTGCCGGTAAGCGTCTTGTCGACTACTTTAAAGCTCGCGAAGCCATCCCACATTGCTTGCTCATACATCGCTTGCTCGAGTTGGATAAATACTTCAGCGATATCGCCGTAGGCTTCTGCCCAAGCATTAATAATATCGTCATTAGCGGCGTCGCCAAGCACTTCTTTGATAGCGCCAAGGAGGTGCTTGCCGACGATAGGGTAGTGCTCAGGCTTAATCTGTAGGGCGCGGTGCTTGTGGCTAATCTGCGTGACTTGTGGTAATAGGACTTCAAGCTGATCGAGATGCTTGGCAGCGGCAAGAACGGTAGACGCTAAGGCGTTTTGCTGACGGCCAATCTTTTGGTTGGTCTCATTAAAGATATCGAGCAGCTCTGGGTGCTCGGCGAACATATTTTGATAGAAAACTTTGGTGATGGTAGTGCCATGCTCTTCTAGTACAGGAACGGTAGATTTAACGATTTCGATAGTCTTTGGGCTGGCCATAGGTGGCTCCTAATTGACAATAACGGTTATAAAAAGAATAAAAGCTAAAAGCGGTCATTGTCGTCAAGATCAAATTTAATTGAGGCCGACTCATGCTAATGCGCTTTGATGCCCTGTATGAGGTTTAAAGATATATTTTTAAAGAATGTTTATGTAAATATCTGTGTTAATAACCTCACAGGTTGGCAAAGACATAGCGCTAAGTCAGCGTTATAGAGATAAAACTATAATTTGCGCAGTTGAAGTTATAAAAGTTACAGGGATAGGGTAGGACAAATAATTTTTATCAGCGCCATACTCAGTTAGCCGTTAAAACGGTTTAACACACTCTAAGATATGGCGCTAACAATGACAGTACGGGATGTCAGTAGTCACTGACGCTTGCTCAAATCACTATTACTGGGCGCTTTTTTGTCTGACGATCTGGTAGCGTCGACCCAAATACCAGACAGGTGCACTGATAATGTGAATCAAACGAGTGAACGGGAAGATCATGACTAAGGTAATCCCCAATGCCATATGCAGCTGATAGATGAGATCGGTTTGCTCGATTCGCGCTGCCGCGTGCCAAGGTCTGAGGATAGTAATGTCCTGCGCCCAACCAGCAAGGTTCATCATAGTAAGGCCATCTAGATGCTGCATAGAGGTAAAGATTGAAGCAAGACCTAAATTTAACTGGATGAATAGCAGCACCAGTACCAGCTTGTCCGAGAATGATGAGGTATGTGAGACGCGATCATTGGTAAAGCGTCGCCACATAAGCATCACCATTCCTATCCAGCAGATCACGCCAGCTACCCCGCCTACGACGACTGCTAACACCTGCTTACGAGCTGCGCTGATGAAGGTTTCGTAGATAAAATGTGGGGTGAGCATCCCAAATAGGTGACCTAATAGGACAATAATAATACCAACGTGAAATAGATTACTGGCCCAGCGCATATTTTTATTACTCATCATCTGAGAAGAATTGGTCTTCCAAGAATACTGAGACAAGTCAAAACGCACCCAAGTACCGATGATAGCAATGGCCAAAGCAATATAGGGATAGATTCCAAAAGTGAAGATTTGTATCCAGTTTAGATTGGCTAACGACTGGATACCAGGATCGGCAACGTTCATATCTAATCTCCTTATTAATTTTTGGCCATTGAGGACTTGTTAAAGTCGACCCAGTGGACGGGTGCACTGGCTGGTTTCTTAATGGCTGATTTGGCGGCTAAATTTTGCGTACTGGTCTGGGATGGGCAGCGCTCTTCTTGCTGCGCCCCTAAAAAGTCGACCACCTCTTCTTCCCACTCTTTATCTAGCGCATCTTTGGTGTCATCGCGCTGCTCTTTGCTAATTTTTTCTTGATAATCATCAACGATTTCTAAAGGCTTTCCAGCGATCTGTAGCAGCGCATTGAAGCAACCTAAATATAGGCTGCCACGATCTTTTAAGCGCGCTGCCAGTAAAGCCAAGATATGGCTGACGTCAGCGATATCCATGCGAATCTGAATGTCGTCACCAGTCACTGCGGCTTGATACGCCAAAAACTCTAAATATAAAGGCAGATAGTCAGGCAGCTCTTTGATACCGATCTCAAAGCCAGCTGCTTCGTACTGACCCATCAGATCCACCATGGCTTGACCACGGTCGCGAGACTCTCCATGCACATGCTCAAACAGCCATAATGATAAAGAGCGACCACGCTCAAATAGACCGTCGTAACGCGCTTGCGCCTCTAAAGAGTCCGTGCTGAGCAAATCATCTATTAGAGCAACAATTTGCGCCCGAACCTCAGGGCTAATTAGCGTCGAGCTGGTTACAATCTGCTGACATTGCGCTAGGGTATCGTCGGCAAATAACTCGTTACTCGGATAGTCGATGAGCAGGCTCAATACCTTCAACAGCTTCATATCAGAGTCACCGATAGGGGGCATACCCTCTTGGCTCTCATCTTGCTGCACCTCATACATATTGGTCGTATTCAAGGGTTGTACAGTATCAATTGACATCTAAGCCTCCCACTTTTGAACAGTATCGATGAAGTCGCGGCGGTTGGCTTTACGTTGACCGAACATATTGGTGTCAGAGTGCCCTGAGCAGCCCTCACCAAAGGTAAAGCCGCAGCCGTTACGCTCAGCGAAGGCATCACTCATCGCTTCTTCACGATGCGCTGTGGGGATGACAAATCGGTCTTCATAATTGGCAATCGCAAGGTAGCGGTACATCTCTTCGACTTGTAGCTTGGTTAGACCTACCTCATCTAATATGCTCTGCACTTCTTGCTTATCGACCAGCTGCATACGCTTGTAGCTGCGCATAGCAAGCAGGCGTTTAAGAGCTAAGCGCACCGGCGCTTCATCACCAGCGGTTAGCATATTGGCAAGGTAGCGAAGAGGGATACGCAGACTGTCGACATCAGGGATGAGACCATCCATACCTACTTTGCCCGCTTCGGCTGCATTTTGAATAGGTGATAATGGTGGTACGTACCAGACCATCGGTAGCGTACGATATTCAGGATGCAGCGGTAGGGCAAGCTGCCAATCCATCGCCAGCTTATAGACAGGAGAGCGCTGGGCGGCATCTATGACAGACTGCGGTACACCGTCAGCTAGGGCTTGAGCAATGACAGCAGGATCATTAGGGTCTAGGAATACATCGAGCTGAGCCTGATATAAGTCTTGCTCATTTGGGGTGCTAGCCGCTTCAGAGATTTTATCGGCGTCATAAAGCAGGACGCCAAGATAGCGGATACGGCCGACACAAGTCTCTGAGCAGATGGTGGGCATACCGGACTCAATGCGAGGATAACAGAAGATACATTTTTCAGATTTGCCCGACTTCCAGTTGTAGTAGATTTTTTTGTATGGGCAGCCTGAGATACACATGCGCCAACCGCGGCATTTTTCTTGATCGATCAAGACGATGCCGTCTTCTTCACGCTTGTAGATAGCACCACTTGGGCAAGAGGCCACACACGTTGGGTTGAGGCAATGCTCGCACAGACGTGGTAGGTACATCATAAAGGTGTTTTCGTACTCACCGTAAATCTCGGCTTGGACATTATCAAAGTTTTTGTCGCGGCGACGTTTTTCAAACTCCGAACCGAGGATCTCTTCCCAGTTTGGACCCCATTCGATCTTTTGCATACGCTTGCCAGTGATGGCAGAGCGAGGTCGGGCGATCGGTTGATGATTGCTGATAGGGGCGGTGTGTAGATGCTGATAGTCAAAGTCGAATGGCTCATAATAGTCATCGATTTCTGGCAAATCAGGGTTGGCAAATATATTGGCGAGTACTCTAAATTTACCGCCGATACGTGGATTGATGGTGCCGTTGGCATTGCGAATCCAGCCACCGTTCCATTTGTTTTGGTTCTCCCATTCTTTGGGATAGCCAATACCGGGCTTGGATTCAACGTTGTTAAACCAGGCGTATTCCATACCTTCACGACTGGTCCAGACGTTTTTACAAGTCACTGAACAGGTATGGCAACCGATACATTTATCGAGATTAAGCACCATGCCTACTTGTGAACGAATTTTCATGGGTGTGTGCTCCGAGATTGAATAAGAATTTACCTGCTTTGGTAATCCCGTCACTAGCCCTAGCAGTTAAGCCGGAGCTAGTGAGAGAGTACCGAGTGGGTAGTGGTTGCCGTATCTAGCTGTGGACGGGGCGATCGTCGTCAAGATTAGTTGGCAAAGGACGAGGTAGCGAGTCATCTGGCTTATCCTCTAGCCAATCGACCTTAGACATCTTGCGCACGACGACGAACTCGTCACGGTTACAGCCGACAGTACCGTAATAGTTAAAGCCATAGGCTTGCTGGGCATAACCACCAATCATGTGCGTCGGTTTCAAGATGGCACGAGTCACTGAGTTGTGAATACCGCCGCGTGTTCCGGTCTGCTCAGAGCCTGGGATATTGACCAGTTTTTCTTGAGCGTGGTACATCATGCACATGCCTTCTTTGACGCGCTGGCTGACGATAGCGCGCGCCGTAATCGCGCCGTTCTTATTGAACACCTCGATCCAGTCGTTGTCTTCAATGCCTGCTTTTTTGGCATCAATCTCTGACATCCACACACAAGGACCGCCACGGCTTAGTGTCAGCATGAGTAGGTTTTCAGAGTAAGTACTGTGGATACCCCACTTCTGGTGTGGTGTTAAGAAGTTCAGGACCACTACGTCATTACCATTGGGTTTAGCGTTTTGTATGATTTCGGTGGTTTTGGTATCAATAGGTGGGCGATACTGCTGCATCTGCTCACCAAAGGCCTGCATCCAAGGATGATCTTGATAAAACTGCTGACGGCCAGTGATGGTGCGCCAAGGAATCAGCTCATGGACGTTGGTGTAGCCGGCGTTATAGCTGACTTCATCTGACTCGATACCTGACCAAGTGGGGCTTGAGATAATCTTGCGCGGTTGGGCCACGATATCTCTGAAGCGAATCTTCTCATGGGCGCTAGACTTAGCCAGATGAGTATGATCACGACCAGTGAATTCTGATAGGGCTGCCCAGCCTTTGACTGCCACATGCCCATTGGTCTCAGGGGCCAGCATTAAGATAGTCTCTGAGGCATCAATAGCGGTATTAATACGAGGACGACCTTCAGCTATGCCAGGTTCAGTGACACGGTGGTTAAGATCGCCTAAGTCTTTGACTTGGACTTTCATATCCCAGTTCAGACCCTTGGAGCCATTACCCAGCTTCTCCATTAAAGGCCCAAGCGAGGTGAATTTGGCATAAGTATTGGGGTAGTCGCGCTCGACGACTTTGATCATCGGGCAGTTGATGCCAGGTTTGGGCTTTTCACCCGCTGTTTTCCAGTCACTGCCACCAAAGGGCTGCGCCAGCTCGCCAGGGCTATCGTGCTGCATGGGTAGAGTTACAACGTCGGTCTCTACTCCTAAGTGACCTACCGATAGCGCTGAGAAGTATTTAGCGATACCTTTATAGATCTCCCAATCTGTTTTTGACTCCCAAGCAGGATCAGTGGCAGCAGTGAGAGGATGGATAAAGGGGTGCATGTCTGAGGTATTCATGTCATCTTTTTCATACCACGTGGCGGTAGGCAGTACGATGTCAGAATACAAGCAAGTAGATGACATGCGGAAATCAAGCGTCACCACTAGATCGAGCTTACCAGTAGGCGCATCTTCGACCCAGTCAACCTCTTTCGGTTGCAGATCCCCTGCGAGGTTTTCATCACTTAATAAGCCATTTTTGGTGCCCAAGAAATACTTGAGCATGTATTCATGACCTTTACCTGATGAGCCTAGTAGGTTTGAGCGCCAGATAAACATATTGCGGGGGAAGTTTTGCGGACTATCAGGCGACTCGCAGGCGAAGCTTAGGCTGCCTTGTTCAAGAGAGTCCACGACGTAGTCTTCAATCGACTTGCCCGCTGCTTTAGCGGTTGCAGCGATAGTCAGCGGGTTTCGGTTTAACTGCGGCGCTGAGGGCATCCAACCGGCCCGCTCGGCTTGAATATTGTAGTCAAGCATGTGCTCTGGGAAGATGTGCTTATTGGCGTGCGGCGATAATATCTCATGGGCAGAGACCGTCTCATGCCGCCACTGTGAGCTGTGCAGATAGAAGAAGCTCGTACCTGCCATGTGGCGTGGTGGTCGCTGCCAATCTAAGGCAAAAGCAAGCGGCAACCAGCCTGTCTGTGGCCGTAGCTTCTCTTGACCGACGTAATGCGCCCAGCCGCCACCAGATTTGCCAATACAGCCGCAGAGCATAAGCATGTTAATAGCGCCGCGATAGTTCATATCGAGGTGGTACCAGTGGTTCATACCAGCACCGATGATGATCATCGACTTACCATGCGTCTTATGGGCGTTCTCAGCGAATTCGCGAGCAACTTGAATAACGCGCTCACGGCTGAGGCCAGTGATGACTTCTTGCCATGCTGGCGTTCCTGGAACGGTAGCGTCATTGTAGTCATCGGTGACATGCTCGCCGCCGACGCCATTATCAACGCCAAGGTTAGCTACCGTTAAATCAAACACAGTAGCGACGACGGCTGTGCTGCCATCGGCCAATTGAACTGTCTTACAAGGTACGTTTTTTACTTGTAGCGCGTCCCCTTCGACCGAGGTGAAGTAGGGGTGAGAAGTATGACCGAAATAGTCAAAGGCAACTTGACTGACCTCGCCGCTATCTTTAAGCGTTAAAGTTAAGTCGATGTCCTCCCCAGTAGTGCCATTTTTTTGCTCAATGTTCCACTTGCCCTTTTCGCCCCAGCGGTAGCCAATAGAGCCTTGTGGCGAGACCAGATTGCCGTCTTTATTGAGACCGATGGTTTTCCATTCTGGATTATTTTCTTGACCGAGGTTATCCACCAGATCTGAGGCACGTAGGTAGCGCCCTGGTCGACGTT
Source organism: Psychrobacter pygoscelis (assembly GCF_004335015.1). Lineage (GTDB taxonomy): Bacteria > Pseudomonadota > Gammaproteobacteria > Pseudomonadales > Moraxellaceae > Psychrobacter > Psychrobacter pygoscelis. Next base: position 459,908 of record NZ_RQRU01000001.1, on the reverse strand, counting down.
TGCCTTCTTCACCTTCTAGCATGACTAGGATGGGCAGGTCGGTATAGCGCTTGGCGTAATCCAAGAAATAGTCACTTGGCTGCTTGAGATAAAATTCTTTGATAATGACATGGCAGAAGGCTTGACCCACTGCCGCATCGGTACCTTGTTTTGGGTTTAGCCAAAGGTCAGTTAGTTTGGATATCTCAGCATAGTCAGGGGTGATAGAGACCGTTTTAGTCCCTTTGTAGCGAACTTCGGTAAAGAAGTGTGCGTCGGGAGTCCGAGTTTGCGGAACGTTAGAGCCCCAAGCGATGATATAGTCGGAGTTGTACCAGTCGGCAGACTCAGGAACGTCCGTTTGCTCGCCCCAAGTCATAGGAGATGACGGTGGTAAATCGCAGTACCAATCATAAAATGAAAGACAAGCGCCGCCAATAAGCGACAGATAGCGACTGCCTGCTGCATAGCTCACCATTGACATCGCTGGAATAGGGGAGAAGCCAATGATACGGTCTGGGCCGTAGGTTTTGGCAGTATAGATATTACTGGCAGCGATAATCTCATTGACCTCAGCCCATGTCGAGCGGATGAAGCCGCCAAGGCCACGCTTAGACTTGTATTGTTCGCTCTTAGCTGGGTCTTCTACGATACTGGCCCAAGCATCTACTGGGTCAGAAAATTCTGCTTTGGCCGCTCGCCACAGTTTAAGGAGCGGTTTGCGTACTTTGGGATATTTGACTCGGTTGGCCGAGTACATATACCAGCTATAGCTTGCACCGCGAGGACAGCCACGGGGTTCATGGTTGGGTAAATCAGGGCGGGTACGCGGATAGTCAGTTTGCTGAGTCTCCCAAGTGACCAGACCGTTTTTGACATAGATTTTCCAAGAGCACGATCCAGTACAGTTTACGCCGTGGGTTGAGCGTACGATCTTGTCGTATTGCCAACGGCTACGGTAGACATTTTCCCAATCACGAGACTCGTTTCGTAATTCGCCATGTCCATCGGCGAACTCTGACTTTTTGCGTTTAAAAAAACGAAATTGGTCGAGTAAATGGCTCATTTTGCTATCCTCTATAGTGGTGCTATTTATGCGCGTAGCGAAGTCTTAGACTCAGCGGCAGCATAAAAGCGATAAGTACAATTTCGATAAGCGTAGTTTAGAGAGATATTCTCACTGTACCAATTGACTAAGGTGGGCAGATGCCTACCCCTTTAGTAGTACAGAAGGTTTCAAAACTAAGAGAAACTAAGAGAAGTTAAGTAGTAAGAGCGTTTAAGGGCTATACCTAAAGATAAATTAAATCCTTTAGCACTTTTAGTAGGTGAAAAGACGTGACTTAATACTCAGCTGGATTAGCAGATAATTTGAAGCCGACTTTACTTGGCCGACTTCAAATTAACGTTGATAGTTGCGGTACGATAATGACAGTAATTACGATAGAGACAGCAGTAAGATTACTATCAAAATACTTAACTGGTGTTAACTGTTCGTACTTTGGGTAAGGTCTTAATGCTTGTTTTTCGCGTCTATACTGTGACTTTAATTTTTGGCCTTTCATCAGGAGCCATATCACGAATGGCTAGCAAGGATATTCCGCGTTACCACGACTGTAGTACCACCAAGTCAAGGCTATGCACACTAAGTAATAGATGATTAAGGCGATGAAAGTACCGTAGACGCCCAGTCCTGAACCAAACATTTTTGGAATAAAGAAGGCACCATAAGCCGCGACAGCAGAGGTAAAGCCGACCACAGCAGCAGACTCTTTATTAGATTGCACCACAATGTCTTTAGTACCAAGTCGTTCATGAAAGGTGCGGAAGATGACGGGAATCATGCGGAAAGTCGAGCCGTTACCGATACCTGTGGTAATGAATAGCACCATAAATGAGATAAAGTAACCGACAAAGCTGCCAGGACGAGTCTCACTAGGTAAGAAATACATGACGGCTACTACCGCCAAAATCATAATCACATAATTCCAAAAGGTTACTCTAGCGCCGCCAAGCTTGTCAGAGATCCAGCCACCCAGTGGACGAAATAGGGCACCCACTAACGGTCCCAAAAAGGCAAACTTTAAGGCATCTATATGCGGAAAAGAGTTTTTGATTAGCATAGGGAAGGCTGCTGAGAAGCCGATAAAAGACCCAAATGTCGCCATATATAGAATGCACATGATCCAGTTGTGTTTACGACTGAATATGACTGACTGCTCTTTAAAGGAGGCCTGAGCAGACGACAAGTCGTTCATACCGAACCAAGCCAAAATCGAGACAATAGCGATAAAAGGTACCCAAATAAAGCCTGCGTTTTGCAGATAGAGCTGCTGACCTGAGGCTGTCATCTGTGCTTGACCACCGAGTGCACCAAATACCGCAAAGCCAATGACGATCGGTACTAAAAACTGCATTACTGAAACGCCAAGGTTACCTAGGCCTGCATTTAGACCAAGAGCAGTACCTTGCTTTGCCTTAGGAAAGAAGAAGGAGATATTCGACATTGACGATGCAAAATTACCGCCACCGAATCCACACAGTAAGGCAATAATTACGAATACACTAAAGGGAGTATTTGGATTTTGCACCGCGAATCCCATCCATATGGAGGGAATAAGTAGTGAAGCGGTCGAGATAGCAGTCCAGCGGCGACCGCCAAATATCGGCACCATAAATGAATAAAAAATACGAAAAGTAGCTCCCGACAATCCTGGCAGTGCTGCCAACCAAAACAGCTGCTTTTGATCAAAGGCAAAGCCAATATCTGGCAGGCGTACAATGACGGCACTCCAGACCATCCAAACGGCGAAGGCGAGAAGCAGGGCTGGAATAGATATCCATAGATTACGATTGGCTACCTTTTTACCGCCGTTTTCCCAAAAGTCTTCGCTTTCAGGACGCCAGTCTGTAATGAGTTTACCACCTTTAAGACTGTCCTCATTCTTCATATAAACCTCTCTTAGTAGAGTATATATCGTTCACTGCCTATCAATATGAAGCGATGCGCTCATTCTGAAATGAGGAGCTTATATCCTATGCAGCGCTCAGTATTGGTTATTAAATTTTCCTTCACCGTGGTCAATCGGGTCAGTCCTGTTACTACTTTTTGATAGACAGTTGCTAAGCAGTTACCTTACTGGTTTATTCTATGTATGACTATTAGTACAAGGGCGTAGCTTAACGTCCATTAGTGGTAATTTAGCCTACTTATAGTTAAGTAATACTTTAGAGGTATAGAAGGGGCAAAAAGGTTAATGATAAAGTGCTATGCTTCGCCTAGAGCCAAGCTGCTAACAAAACACCTATAAGCCTAGGTTTCAGGCAGAAAGATTTAGATATCTAGATACATGCAATCTAGGCCCACACCTGTCTTATGTAGCGCACTATTATGAATACGTCGTTATACATCGTTATTTATGATGGCTAAAAGGTTTATCAACACTAAACAGCTTCTAAGCGCTGCACAGTTACCATAGGTTAACCCCCAATTATGCTGCAAAATGTCTTACCCGATTCTTTGCCTATTCGCGCGTGGCTTGCGATTTTTACCATTACCGGCCTGTGCCTGCTTTCGACATTTAGTAGTGGGATATTAGCTTGGGCCTCTGAGTCAGATGCCCAAGCGATTAATACGGCGGGTTCTATAAGAATGGCAACTTATCGTATCAATTACCGTCTAACGACTGAGCGACTTAATCGTAAGCAACGGGGAGCGTCTACGGCAGTTGGGACACAGGTTAATGATGAGACAGATCTGGTTGTGGATATGCAGGCGAGAATCGATAAACTGCGTGAATACCAGCAGGCGACTACTAATCAACATGAGGCAATAACGAAGCAGCTAAACAATATAGAGAACCAATGGGACAATATCCTAAAGCCTGCATTATTAGTGCAAGATGACCAGCGGTTTTATCAGGCATCGCTGCGCTACATCGCTGATGTTGATAACTTTGTAAGCCAGCTACAGTATCGTAACGAGAAGCGGCAGAACTGGCAGCAGATCATTCAGCTGACCTCGCTAGTATTGACCATTTTTATCATGCTTGTGGGTATGCACGAGCTTCGACAAAATGTCCTCATACCCGTGCGTAAGCTCATTAAAGCGAATAGTAGTTTCAAGCGGGGCAAGCTAGATACCGATGTTACTATTAATGGGTATGCTGAGTTTAGAGCGCTTGGAAACTCATTTAATGATATGGCTCGAACCATTGAGAGTTATCAAAGTTCTCTTAAATCAGAAGTACAGACTAAAACGCAGCATTTGGTTAAGGCCAACCAAGTACTCTCATTACTCTATGATTTCGCCAAACATCTGACGACCAGCCAAGTTAGTCTTCATAAGTTGGATAGCTTAATTGCGGATTTTGGTGAGATTTTGCCGTACTTAGAGTTTACTTTATGCATTCAAAACGAGGTGCTCAATAATCAAGACTCTATCGCCTTGCATGGCGATGAGATGAAAGAGCTGTGTAATAAACTTGCTTGTCATAACTGTCAGCTGAAACACCATATTCACACCAAGTCTTATCCCATCATTCATCAAAAGGTGCAGTTTGGCGAGCTTAGGGTGACGCCGAAGCCTATGGAGATGGTGAATGCCGCTGCTGGTGAGTTAGTAGCGTTTGATTCGGAGCAATCGCCGCAACGTATCAAAACGATTGAGAATACGGTAGCAGCAGTAATGGAAGAGAATAATGAGTTGATCATTGCACTGACGAACTTAATTAGTACCGCGCTATCGATGCGTAGACAAAGGCAGCAAGAACATCAATTGATCTTATTTGAAGAGCGCTCAACCATAGCAAGAGAGCTGCATGACTCCTTGGCACAGTCATTGTCCTATCTCAAAATCCAAGTCAGCGTACTAGAGAAGCATCTGGCTAAAGTTACTCAGCGAGAACAAGAAAAGAACGCTGATATCTGGCAGCACACTACCCAGATCAAGGCAGGGCTAAATTCAGCATATCAAGAGCTGCGTGAGCTATTGGTCACCTTTCGTCTGACGATTAACAATGACAGTTTTGATGAAGCTTTGCATGAGGCCGCCAATGAGTTTGCACTGAAAGGCAAATTTGACATTATCGTGACCAATCGGGTCATGTCTCTTAATCTTAGTGCTACTGAGCAAGTCGATTTAATCCAAATCGCCAGAGAAGCCTTATCCAATATCAGTCGGCATGCACAGGCTAAGAATGTCGAGGTGTTACTTGGCTATAATGAAGAAAAAACCCATATTATTATGAGTATCACTGATGATGGGATCGGCATATCTAACAGTAAAGATATAGACCTATCACAGCACCATGGCTTGATGATTATGAAAGAGCGGGCGCATAACCTAGGGGGAACGCTGACGATATCTGACTATGTGCCTTCGGGTACGGTGGTCACCACTGAATTCGTTCCTGAATTTTTTGATAAAAATATGAGTAAGGAATAACGAGTGCAAGAGTGAGGCAATAGGCTAGCGCCCACAGACCCCATAAGGATATAGGCTTATGAATAATGAATAACTTAACTTTTAAAAATATTTTTGATTTGAGAGCAATTTATGACTACTAATGTATATACCAGTGTCTCACCAGCTAAGCTGCTATTGGTTGACGATCATCCAATGCTCCGGCGAGGGCTGTTAGATTTACTAAGTTTGGAGTCTGATGTTGAGGTAGTCGCTGAGGCAGACAATGGCAGTGAGGCTTTAGAGTATTTGCAGGATCACAAGGTCGATCTGGTTATCTTAGATCATAGGATGCCGGTGTTAAGTGGTATCGAAACGCTAAAAGAGATTAAGGCGCGCGAGATTGAAGCTAAAATCCTTCTCTTTACGGTCTCTAACTCTGGTGATGATGTTCAAGAGGCACTCAAGCTAGGCGTTGATGGCTATCTACTCAAGGACATGGACCCTGATGAGATTATTGGTGATATCAGAAAGATTCTACGCGGAGAGCTGGTTATTAGTCCCGATTTAGCACCAATATTAGCGCGGGCTTTAAGAACGCCAAGTGTTGACGAGATTGCGAGTAATCTCACCAGTCGAGAGCTAGAAGTGATCCAGATGATTGCAGAAGGGGCGAGCAATAAAATGATTGGCAATCAGCTGGGCATCGCCGAATCGACGGTTAAAGTCCATGTGAAAAATATTCTGCATAAGACAGGCCTGCGCTCACGCGTAGAAGCGGCAGTTTGGGCGGTGAATCATTTATAGCCATGAGATTAATATAGTCCTTTAACTCAAATACTTTAAAGCTGCGCCAGTGAGCTGTTTTTGAGCTGTGAATAGCTTTGTAAGTCAGTGGGGGTGAAAAAATAGCGGCAGGGGCATGATTTAGGTGAGTATTGACTGGATTAAAATAATAGCTTCTATAAAAAGATAAGACAATCAAGAAAGATAAGATAATAAAAAACCGCCTGATCTAGTCTCAGGCGGTAAAGTGATAAAGCGGGTGCAAGTTTTTCACCTAGCCTTCTTCGGCAAGTCTTCGATCGACTGATGACATTTTATATTCATCACCAAAAGCAGCTTCAGGCTCTTTTAACCAGAAGAAACAAAGTATCCAAGCTAAAAATGCACCACCAGCGATAATGAAAAAGAACTGGTTGGGCTCCACCAAGGTAAATAGAAATAAATAGAAGACCGCACCGACGTTACCATAAGCACCTGCCATGCCTGATATCTGACCAGTAAGGCGACGCTTAATTGAAGGAATAATACCAAAGGTTGCGCCTTCTGCTCCCTGTACAAATACCGAGCACATGATGGTAAAGACAACAGCGATAAATAATGGCCACTGAGCATTTAACAATCCCATCAAGCCAAAGCCAATACCAATACCAAACATATATATCAACATAACCAGACGGCGGTTACCGATGCGATCGGAGATATACCCTCCAAGCGGACGTGCCCATAGATTGACAAAAGCAAAGGTTGATGCAACCAAGCCCGCTACTGTTGGGTCAAGCTCCCAAGTTGAGGCAAAGAACATAGGCAACATAGAGACCACCGCCAGCTCAGCACCGAAGTTGGCAAAATAGGTCACATTCAGGGCAGCAACTGAGGTAAACGGATATTTATCATCTTCAGGAATACCCGCTTTAATCATAGGGACATTAACGCTAATGGCTTTATAAATTTGATACAACACCATTAAGCCAATAACACCATAGCAAATCCAAGCGCTAGAAGAATCTAAAAAGCCCATATCTTGAGTACGATATACCAGCAGCGACAAAATACCGTATAAAGGGATGATAAATAGGCAATATAACAGTAGATCTGCCCAAGTAGATACCTCTAAAGCACCTGCTTTGCGTGATTTTTTAAGGGTATCTGGTGTTGGGCCATCAGTGAGCAAAAACCAGTACGCGACACCATACACAGCCATAATCAAACCAGATAAGGCAATAGCCCAGCGCCAGCCATCGTCGCCACCAAAGAACTGTAGAGCCACTGTAGGGATAGTGATGGCCGCTGCCGCAGAGCCAAAGTTCCCCCAACCAGCATAGAACCCTTCGGCAAAGCCAATGTCTTTTGGCTTAAACCATAGCGCCGTCATATGAATACCGACGACGAAACCTGCACCGACGATGGACATGAATAAACGGGATACAAAAAGCTGCATCGCCGAATTACCAAAGGCAAAGAACCAAGTCGGTATGGCCATCAGTATCATTAATAATGAAAACACGCGTCTGGGACCAAAACGGTCTAACGCCATGCCGACCACAACGCGGCCAGGAATAGTTAAAGCCACGTTAGCGATCAAAAATAGCTTGATGTGATCAGGGGTAAGGTAGTTTTCTGTGGCTAGCATAGAAGTAGCTAGCGGCGCCATATTAAACCAAACATAAAAGGTAAGAAAAAAAGCGATCCACGTATAGTGGAGCGCTCTTATATCGCGGCGTTCTATTTCGAGCAGCTCTTTGGCATGCATAGTCTGCAATCCTTACTAGCGGTAGGTGACGACTAAGGGAACCGATCCTTATAAGACATCGCAGACTAGAAAATAGGCGTATGAATGGACCAATTCCCTTAATCAGATTATGGAGATACAGTAGCAATAAAAAGCAGCGTAACCTATCGTACGAAAGCGGTAGATAATCTCGAAAAAATACTACTTCTTGGCAATAGGATAATAGATCGAAATAGTTGGTAATTAGCATTGATTAATGCCGTAGCAATGTAGAGCAAGAGAAGTTGGAGAGGCTGAGACAGACGATTAGCGTTGAGGTTACCTTACTCTCATCGCTCGCCGCGAAAGGATACAATGAGAGTAAGATAAAGCGTAAATGAGGGGCGTTAGCGTTCCTAGTAACTATGATGCAAATAAGCTAAGCCTCACACTAACAGGGATTCTGGGTCAACATAGTGCTTATCCGCAATACTATTGCCACTAATACTGAACGGTACATTCATATCTTATTTGCCTCGTTGAGATAGTGAATTCAATCTATAAAGAGTACAGTGATATTGGGCTGAGTTTTTTGCCGCTACTATCGGTTGCACATTTGATTAACAGCACCTCTAATTTACCTCTAATTATCACGCACAATATAAAGGAGTCTGACACCATGACCACTGAATCAGCAGTCAACCTCGTCTATCCAGATTATTATAAACAGATAACCCCTATCATTATGCAAGACAACCTTGCTAGGGTTTTAGGTGCGTCAGACGGCTATTTTGAATATCAGTTTATCGACGCGGTGAAGACAGCGGGTCATTCATGTCCTTCTATCGCTGGCGCTTGGATGCAGACAGTGGTAGGTTTAAAGGCTCTATTTGCGAACGAGATACCCACTCGAGGCCTTATACATGTGGCAATGAAAGGACGTGAAGATGACGGTCACACGGGGGCGATGGCGAATGTCATTAGTGTGATTACTGGTGCTACGCATAAGCAAGGTTTTGGCGGTCTTTTTCGACAACCCCAGACCAATAGACAGGCCTTGCTAACCTTTAATAATGACAGCGCTGAAGGTCCTTTATATACGATTTTCACTCGGCTCGATGAGCAGCAAGCCCCCGTTGCTAGCGTAAAGGTACTGTATAATCCCCACGTAGTACCTCCTAAGCCTGAGATGATAGAGGCGATGCAAAAGATTCGAGCAGGGGCGGCGACTGATGCGGATAAAGCGCAGTTTGCGAAGTATTGGCAAGAGCGAGTGCAGCGCATTATGATTGATAATTTTCAGAAGCAAGTCAATCCTGAGATGATCCGTACCGAGGAGTGCAGCGTTGATGCCGGTAAGCTATAAATTATAGATGGTAGTAGTTAATCTAGGCTGATACGACAGCTGCTTAGTAACGCATCGACGTTTGTCAGTGTTTATCAGTATTTATCAATGTTTCGCAGTGCTATCTGTCGATTCTTGCTATTTTTACTACTATAGCCTTCCTAAGCATGTCGATTGCTCATCGATAGTCGGCTGTGTTGTCATAGCTCTGTTAGGCTAGCAGGGCGTCATGACGAGCGAATCAAGATTCAACTTAGATTTCTATTGGTGATTTTTGCTATAATTGCTGCCACTTTAATACGTCTTTACCAGCCCCAGTAATTTCTCAGTCCTACTTATTTTCGTCTTACAAATTTTGAGCCATACTATGACCACCGCTACGATATTCAATCCGCAGCCAGATACCACTGATCAGAATGCTTCAACGCCTATTACACATGAAGATTATGAGTTGAACGAGGCCAAAACCGAAGAAGAGCAAGATGAGCTAGAGACAAGTGATCATACTACGGAGTCTGCCATAGAGCACAAGGGTACTAACTCAGTGCGCTTTCGTAAGCTACAGAAAAAGCTGCGTAAGCAGGTATCTTGGGCGATTCGCGACTTTAATATGATCGAAGATGGCGACGTGGTTATGGTCTGCGTCTCGGGTGGTAAAGACAGCTATACCTTGCTCGATATCTTACTGTTTTTAAAGCGAATCGCTCCGATTAACTTCGACGTGGTGGTGGTCAATCTGGATCAAAAGCAACCAGGCTATCCAGAAGATATCTTGCCCAACTATCTTAATGAGCAAGGCATTCCGCATTATATTCTAGAGAAAGATACTTATAGTATTGTCAAAAGCGTCGTACCAGAGGGTAAAACTTACTGTTCAGCTTGTTCACGCCTACGCCGTGGCTCTTTATATGGCTTTGCCAAGCAGATTGGCGCGACCAAGATTGCCTTGGGTCACCACCGAGATGATATCTTAGCGACCTTCTTTTTGAACCTATTTCACGGTGGGTCGCTAAAGGCTATGCCGCCTAAGCTACTCAGCGATGATAAGCAAAATATCTTGATCCGGCCGCTGGCCTATGTCGAAGAAAAAGACATTATTAAATATGCCAGATACAAAGACTTTCCGATTATTCCCTGCAACTTATGTGGTAGTCAAGCCAACCTTCAGCGTGCAATTATCAATGATATGCTGCGTGAATGGGATGATGCCCACCCACAACGACTGGCATCGATATTTAAAGCCATGCAAAATGTAGCGCCTTCGCAGCTGGCCGATCGGGAGTTATTCGATTTTGAGAGTTTGCAGCTCGATCGCGATGATGACGAGCGCTTATTTGAAGGTGATAATATTCAGTCTGGGCAGGCTGAAGGGTTGGCGGAGATTGGCCTGCCAGTGACCCCCGACGTCCAGACCTTTAACCCTAAATACAGCAAGTCTGTGACAGATAGTAAGGCTCGCCCTAAAGAGCAGACGGCCAAAAAGATACCAACGATTAATCCGCTGTTGTAGGTTAGCTGCTGTAGAGCGCTAGTTTCGTTATTCTAAGTCGACTCTATATAGCCAAGCTTGTCCAAGCGGACAAATCAATGGGGCTTCAGTTTAGCTTAAAATCACAGGTACTCTATAATAGCCGCCTAAGGGCAGTTGCTCACGCGTTAATATCGCATCGGGGGCCAATGCTATATTGCTGATGTTGTTTAATAAGGCGCGAGTGATAGTTCTAAGCTGCCAAGTCGCAAGCAGTCGGCCAGGGCATACATATTTGCCGATACCGTACACTAGACTGTCAGAGCGATGCTTTTGTGGGGCGAAGGTGTTACTGTCAAATACACTCTCATCACGGTTGGCCGAAGTCCAGTTTAATTGTACCCGTGTTTCACTGGGCAGTTGATGCTCGCCGATGCGGACAGGACAGGTGGTAATACGCCGGTTGGATACAAATGGGTCATCAATACGCAGTATTTCATCAATCATCGCTTCGAGCTTACTGTCCTCTGCCGAGGCTAAGACACGGACTTGCTCAGGATGTTGTAGCAGATGTACTGTAATAACGCCCACGCATAGGGCGATGGGTCCCAAATCCCCGCCAGTCCAGTTGCGTAATATCGACACCAACTCCGCTTCAGTAAGGTCACGCCCTTCTATACGCTCATGACATAATCTGCCAGTGACACTGTCCGTCTTGGTAGCAGTAGCGCTGGTCGCAGTAGTGAAAGTGGCAGGCGCTCGGTCAGGGCGAATAATGGAGTGGATAATGTCGTCGAAATCTTTGGCGACTTGCGCCATTTTAGCGGAGTCTTTGTTGCGAGCTGCTTGATGATTATCACGCATCCACTGGAGCAGTTTAGGCTCAAGCTCTGTGGGCCAGCTCAGCCAAGCACACTGCGCGCGAACAGCAAACACTGAGCCAATCTCACTCACAGCATCGATGATAGAGCCTTTAGACAACGAGGCTACAAGGTCCGCCGCTATTCTCTCAAAAACCGGTAGATAGGGTGTTAGTGCTTCTGGGCTAAGATAACGCTCGATAAGTGCCCGAAAACGCTGATGTTCAGCGCCATCTAGACCATTGGGAACTTGTAAAAAACGAGATACTTGACTAGAGAAGCGCTGGTCATCTAAGGCAGCTGCGCCGACATCGTCATGACGTAGCAGCACCCAATCTCCAGTTTCGCTAATGATGACATCGTGCTGCTGACGTAGCTTGTCAGTTTGGCTGCGGATATCGTTATTCATAGTTGATGGCTCGTAAATTGAGCCAGCAGTCATAGTCGAACTTATAAATCAATTAGTACCACTTATAGAGACGGCTTATTGTCATCCATCTCTCTCAAGTTTCGTTAAAAATAACACTGTTATTATGACTTATCTGTCTCTCTTAACCTATTAGCGTAGCCAATAGTCAAGTTAGCTTAAGCTTTTTTCTTGCAACTTCATATACCTCATACTATTCAGTATTCATTACTACGACGGTCTATCATCAAAGCGTTGTTAAGTATTTATGGGCAGTACTTGCCCTATTTTATAGCTATTCTAGGTCTAGCCTTATAAAAGCCTGTCCATATCTAGCTAGTGTTTTAGCTTGCCACCGACAAAGACGAAAAATCCCCCTTATATAAGGAGGATTTAGGAAAGTTTTCTGAGGCAAAAAGAAGTTGCCAAAAGGAGGCGTTGCATCAAGGAGATTAGATGTGAAGTTATGTCATGGTCTTTGATGATAGCTAAGCTATTGGGGCTCATCAAAGCTCTTAAGCGGATTAAACGTCAAATCCTCTCTTGGGAGCAATGCGACATCACGAAGCCGCCAATTAAGCGCGCCATCATTACTTACCTGTAGATAGTATTTAGCTTTAGTGTCATCAAGATCGACGTGAGTGGTATAGCGGTTTGCTTGTTGATGAACCAATGTTGCGTCACGGTCTCTATGGATATCGGTGGCATGGGATATTGATAATGCTAAGCTGTCTGGATAGGTGAGGGGTGCACCATTTAGGAGCTTGCCACTTTGGATACTCTGCTCAGGATAGTTCAGGTAGAAGGTCACCTGCCCATCTGGCGCAAAGTGTAGCTTGCCATGGAGGTCAAGATCATGGGCCAGTTTATCGCGGGAGACATCCTGATATAAGGTCTTGCCGTCCATATACCAGTCATCACGGACCACGGTATCTCTCACGATGAATGAGTAATACACTAAGCCAAGACAGGCCAGTACCACAAAGGTAGGCATACCAATGACAAAGATGACCACCATGTAGTTTTTGTACCAAGGCTGGGCGTCTTGATGTTTAAAATTAGAAGAGTTTAGCTTCGATGCCATAAAGGACCTATTAGGCTAAGAACAAGCGAATGAGAGTGGTGGTGAACGAGCGAAGATAAATCCCACCGAGTAACTTAAGTCACTTACATCAATCAAATAACTTAAGCCCTAAGGTATTATACGGATAACCAGGACAAAGTTAACCTACAGAAAGTAACTTAAGCCTCATGAACGATATCGATTAACTGTCTTGTTATACCTCATCAGCCGATCAATAGGCTTGATATTCCATTCACCACCGAAATTGCAGCACAGACAACTTAGCATAATACGCGATGCATACGAGCCATCGCGCATTATGTTAGCTTTATCATTGACCTTGAGTAGTAAAGATGTTTTCTTTACTGACCGAATAAGTGCCATCTTCGCTAGTAACGGTAAGAGTTACAGGTGTCTGACCTTTATTAATGACCGCAGGGTCGCCGTAGATACTTACTGGCATATCATAGCTTTCACCAGGGTCTAAGGGCAGCTCATTGAAGCGAAGCTGTAAGCTAAGCCCGTCTTGTGGCTCCATAGCAATCGTATAATTATGCTTGTCTTGCGTCTTATTGGTAATCTTGACGATATAGCTATTTTCGATTAACCCTTGAGCATTCATAGACGACAGCTGATTACGGTCACGGCGGATATCAATCTCAAGCGGTACGCGATCAGTAAGCGTGTATAACAGTATACCAATAAGGCCAGCAAGCAATATCGAATAGGCAAAGATACGCCAGCTTAAGATTTTTGTATCTTCATTTTCGACCAGCTGACGCTCTGTGGTATAACGAATAAGACCGCGCGGGTAGCCGACTTTATCCATAATCTCATTACAAGCATCGACACAGGCAGCACACTGAATACATTCGACTTGCAGACCATCACGAATGTCGATACCGGTAGGACAGACCTGAACACACATCGTACACTCAATACAGTCGCCCAGATGATCAGGATGTGTCCCTTTTTTTCGCGGACCACGAGGTTCACCGCGATTGTAGTCATAGGAGACAATCAAGGTGTCTTTATCAAACATGACACTCTGGAAGCGGCCATAGGGACAGATATGGGTACACATATGCTCACGCATATAACCTGCATTGACATAAGTGGCAAAGGTGAAGATGCCAATAAAGATGAGCGTCATCCCTGACCAATTGGGTAGGGGAATAGCACCGGCACTTTGCCAATTAAAATATAGGTCTTGCGTACCTACGACGTAGCTTACAAAGGTTAAGGCCGTGATTAAGGCAATAATGAACCAGATAAAATAAATCAGCGAACGTTTAGCGATTTTTTTAGCATCTGTTGGTGCTTTATCAAACTTGATACGCTTGTTTCTATCACCGATGACCCACTTTTCGACGTGTTGATATAGATGGGTCCAGATCGTTTGCGGACATGCATAGCCACACCAGACGCGACCAGCATAGACCGTGACCATGAATAAGGCAAAAGCTGAAATAATGAAGAAGAACGCAAAAAAGTAAAAATCTTGCGGTAAAAAGGTCAGACCAAAGACGTAGAATCGCTGATCAGCAAAGTCAAACAGTATTGCTTGACGGTTGTCATACTTAATCCACGGCAATATCAAAAATAGCGCCAGTAAAAAATACATACTGACTAAGCGAATATTTTGGTATTTACCTTTAACAAAGCGAGGATGGACCCGTTTTTTGGTAGCGTCTAGCTCATGCACGGGGATCTTATAGGGTTGTGCTGACATAAACTTGCCTCTTTATAAAAAGAACCAGTCTGCTGGCATGTCGTAATTCCGGCATAAAGCTGCGACACAGACTAGCTGGCAGTACTTAGTGTACGGCTTGCGATCGTCTTTCATAAAGTCTATGTGGCTATTCAACTTGGACGGCCATCATTGAATTATGAGTTGGTATTGATATAGAGTTATATATGGTGGTGCGTTAAGGGGTTATCAACGTCAATAAAGGAAGCAAAGTGATAGGCTTAAAAACAAGCTGATAGCCCTCTATAGCTCTAAAGTGGGGTAGTAAGCTCAACCTAGATATAACCTATAGTCATACATTGGGGCTACTTACATCCTACTAATGAGACGACTAAATTGGTAATGAGTATTTTACCATTTTTCCATAATTTAGTGGGGAGTTTTGCTTTAACTAACACCAGTTAGTCATCCAATGTTAGCTATTATGATAGTTCTTAATGCAATACTCAGTGACTGGTTGCGTATTAGCTCCAATCTAAAATTTAAAACCCAGAGTCTAAAACCCAGAAGCAAGCTTGGTCTTATTGTGAGTCTAGCCTATCAGTTGTTTGACCAGTAGCTTGATTGGATACTTGGCTTTAAGGTAGTGGCTTTAGGTATAGAATAGCTTAGCCCATAAAAAAAGGACTGAATATTACAGTCCTTTTTTATCTAAAAACAATCAAGTTTATTGCTCAAGCTAGCTTGTGGTGGTTTCTGTTGTGTTTTCCACAGCGCCAGGCTCAGGGATCAGCTCAAGATTGTCATTGTCACGAGGCTCAGCTGGTGCTGGCGCCGCCGCATTAGCGTTGTTTGACAATGAGTAGATATAAGCAGCAAGTAGCATAATACGCTCATTACCTAGCTTAGTCTCCCACTCAGGCATCACACCGGCACGGCCATGACGTAGAGTATTGCGAACCACTTCACGCTCACCGCCATATAGCCAGATATTATCAGTCAAGTTAGGCGCACCTACTGACTCCATACCCTTGCCATTTTCACCATGGCAGATAGTACAGTTTTGTTTAAAGATGGCTTCACCTTGAGCGACTAGTGTCTTATCTAGCTCGCCATTTGGTGTTCTACCAGGGACATCGCCATGGTTAGGAGATAGTGACAGTACATACTCAGCAGCAGCACGAACACCATCTTCACCAATCTGCTCACGCCAAGCTGGCATACCACCTACACGACCATTATGTAAGGTCGTTAGGATGTTTTCAGGCTGACCACCGTATAACCAATCGTTATCGGTTAGGTTAGGATAGCCTGTAGCACCTTTGGCGTTAGACCCGTGACATACCGAGCAGTTTTGTAAAAATAAGCGACTGCCTACTTTTAATGCGTCAGGGCTTTGTGACAGCTGAGCAACATAAGGTCCTAGGGCACTGATCTGAGCCTCAATTTGCTTTTGCAAGTCAGCAGGCGGTGTCTCACTATGACGGAGCGTATTTTGCAATTCGTCCAACTGAGCTAATGAAGACATAGCACCTGTAGCATTGGCTCTGGCTAAGATATCTTTTTCAAAACTGGCGATAAAGACGTCATTGTTACTCTCAAGCTCGCTATAAAGCTCATTACGAGAGGTCCAAGGTACGGTTTCGCCATCGACTTCTACTGTGGCTAAACCATCCCAGCTGTCTGGTTGGATAGCGGGGAAGAATAGCCAATAACCTAAGCCCCAAATGATAGTGCCAAAGAAGATGACCAACCACCATTTTGGCAGTGGCTTATCATATTCGGTGATACCATCATAGTTATGACCTGTGGTCCCATCTTCTTCGAGCTTTGGCTTGTATTTAAGTACGAATAACAATACGCCCAGGATAAGTGCCCAGCATAGAACACTTAAAATCGTTATCCAAGAACTCCAAAAAAAAGTCATCTTTCATCCTTATTGCGCGGCTTTGAGGATAGGGCAGCTTTATCTTTATCATCAAGCGCAAGTTGTGCGTCTTCTTCGAAGCGTTTTTTATTTTTTGGCGAATACGCCCACCAAGCAACGCTGACAAAAGCGATAAATGCCGCTACCGTAGCAAAAATCTGTAAGTCAACGATACTCATTAGCGCTGTCCTTCCATTGCCGTACCGAGTTGCTGAAGATAAGCCACTACGGCATCAAGTTCAGTAGCACCGAGTACTTCATCAGGCGCAGCTTCGATCTGCTCTTCGGTATAGGGTACGCCAAAACGATCACGGAAAAGACGCATTTTTTCTTGAACTTTAGTGCCATCTACTTCGTTAGTAGCAAGCCATGGGAAGCCTGGCATGACCGACTCAGGAACCAAAGAGCGAGGATTGATAAGATGCTGTGTTTGCCAGTCATCTGAGTAACGACCTCCCACACGGGCAAGGTCAGGTCCTGTACGCTTTGAGCCCCATAAGAAGGGGTGATCCCAACTTGATTCGGCAGCACGAGAGTAGGGTCCATAACGCTCGACCTCAGCACGAAGCGGACGAATCATCTGCGTGTGACAGACGTGACAGCCTTCACGAATATAGATGTCGCGACCTTCCAGCTCTAGCGCTTTCCAAGGTTTCATAGTTGGGAGGGGAGTGTTCACCCCGCCCTCAGTCGGTCCTTTTTGGTCAAAAATTAATGGCACAATTTCAACTAAAGTTGCAAAGCTGATGGCAATAACAATAAATATGACCAACAAACCTGTATTTTTTTCGATAATTTCATGCGGTGTACCAGCCATGACTGCTCCTTATACCTTAACAGTTTGTGGGTCGTTATCGACATCAGTGACATTTGGATCGTGATCGGTTGGATCAGCTGCATCAACAGGTTTGCCATCAGGCATTTTGATCGTTTTATAGCAGTTGTAAGCCATAACGAACATACCAGTGACATATAAAAGACCACCGAATGCACGACCAATATAAGGTAGATGCGAGAATTCAACTGTATCTACGAAGCTATAGACCAATGTACCGTCAGGGTTGGTTGCAAGCCACATCATGCCTTGGCCAATACCTGAGATCCACATAGACACGATATAGAAAATAGTACCCGCTGTAGCAAACCAGAAATGCGTCGTAATTAAGCTAATTGAGTACATTTTGGGCTTGTTAAAGATACGTGGTAATAAGACGTATAGAGAGCCAATGGTGATCAAGCCGACCCAACCAAGGGCGCCTGAATGTACGTGACCAACAGTCCAGTCAGTGTTGTGTGACAAGGCATTGACGGTCTTAATAGACATCATCGGACCTTCGAAAGTCGACATGGCATAGAATGACAGAGCGACAATCAAGAAACGAATGATTGGATCAGTACGGAGCTTATCCCAACTACCCGATAAGGTTAGAACACCGTTAATCATACCGCCCCATGAAGGTGCGAATAGAATAACTGAGAAGACCATCGCTAGCGACTGAGTCCAGTCAGGAAGCGCTGAGTAGTGAAGATGGTGACCACCTGCCCACATATAAGCAGCAATTAGCGCCCAAAAGTGAACGATAGATAGACGGTACGAGTAAATAGGACGGCCAATCTGCACTGGCACAAAGTAATACATCATACCTAAGAACGCTGCGGTTAGATAAAAACCAACGGCGTTATGGCCATACCACCACTGCACCATCGCATCTGTCGCGCCGCCAAATAGCGAGTACGACTTAAATGGACCCACAGGAACTGCCATACTATTGACGATATGTAGTAGAGCAATCGCAATAATAAAAGCAGCAAAGAACCAGTTGGCCACATAGATGTGTGAGGTCTTACGCTTAATAAGCGTACCAAAGAAGACAATGGCATAAGACACCCAAACCAGTGCGATCAAAATATCAATCGGCCACTCAAGCTCAGCATATTCTTTAGAAGTGGTGATACCAAGGGGTAACGTTATCACAGCTGACACAATGACAGCTTGCCAACCCCAAAAGGTAAACCAAGCCAAATAAGGCGCGAACAAGCGCGTCTTACAAGTACGTTGAACGATATAGTAAGAGGTTGCAAACAGTGCAGAACCACCGAATGCAAAAATCACGGCATTGGTATGAAGTGGTCTTAAACGGCTAAAAGTTAGCCACGGTATATCAAAGTTAAGTGCTGGCCAAGCCAACTGCGAGGCGATAAATACGCCAACACTCATGCCGACGATACCCCAAATAACCGCCATAACCGTGAAGAATCTCACGATTGTGATCTCGTATTCGCGATCTACGGAGGCGACTGCTGTGTTTTGTAAATTCATTGGATGATTCCTTTACAGCCTAAATAATCAACAGAATTAACCAAGATTACGATATCGCGTATTCCATCCTAATAAGCGTAAATCCTGACTGGTAATACTCACCTAAAATCAGGTGAGGGCGTAAGGCCATTAGAGCAGACAATTACGTAAACTAAGCACAATATAGTGGCGATTAGGATGGCACTGATTTTAAGGAGTTGCCGATGGCATGTGATGAGTAGTCTTAAGCATTCTGGTTATCATTCTATCTAAAATATATTGTACAGACGGATAAGCAGAAAACAAAATAACTTAAACAATGCTAGCGGCAGCTGACAAAAATCGTACGTTCGTAAAGTTAGGTTAAAACTCCCGACTCTGTTTAAGGTATTGTAACGCAAACTGTATGAAATATCATCAATGGAGTGCAGTAAAGCATAAACTCTTTGGTAATTATTTTGGCAAAGCGTTCAAGACACTAACTGCCAATATGTATTTTTAGGATTTTGTGACCCACTCTGTGAATTAGGCAGAATTGACAGTCTGAGTGCTCAAAAACAAGTCATTAGTACGGATAAACATAGCTATGGACTTGCTTGCTTGTTACCGTAAATCCTCTAAAATCCCCATTGTAAAAGGGGTTTTAGATTAGAGCTGCCAATATAGGGGGCAATAATAGCTTTGCAATACTGAAGCAATTAACAAGGGTAGTAAATGTCTAAAAGCATCCCCAAGCTGCTACTGTCACTACTGATCTGCCACTATTTAAAGGTGGCCTTAAGGCTTGAAAACTCAATGCCAGTCGTTGCAAAAATAAACTGTGTGGATCTTATTCTTATACAGTTTGTTAAAGATAAAAGAGACACCGATAAGGTCTAGCACAATATTGATATAATTTTTTTGCTTATTGTACGCTTACTGATAGAGGCTACAAAGCTCATCCTAGCCTTCTTGTATCCTTATTCAACTGAATTCATGTTATAAGACTAGCGGTTGATAGCTGATGGATTAAGTTAGGTATCAGCAGAATACAACAATATATGACTGAGTAGACAATACGGCACTAATATCTCCCTAGCCCTTATGATTTAAGTATTAAAGAAGATTTATGGGCCGCTAATTTAATAGATTTGCTACAAATCGTCGTGTTAATAGTTACGTTATATATGATATAAAGCTCATGATAAAATTTGTTTATCACCAACCTAGTAACTAAAAAAGGACAGAACAATGGCTATATTTTTAACAGAGGAATGGTTTGATCAGGTTGAAGCTTTGGGTCAAGAGGCAGGCGATCTAAATCTACCCCCAGCTCTTGAAAACATGATTATTAACCTAAAAGTCAATGATGGTGGCGAGGAAAAACAAGCAAACTTGACTAAAGGCTTGTTAACTCGTGGCCTTAACAGTGATGCGACCACGACACTATTATTAGACAAACAAACCTTACTTGAACTACTTAAAGATTTTGATATGAATAGTGCCATGGGCGCATTTATGAGTGGCAAAATCCGCGTGGAAGGCGATATGTCTCAATTGATGACGCTTCAGACGGCCAAGCCAAGTAGCGAGCAACAAGAGCTATTCCAAAAGATCAAATCTTCTACTGAATTTGTATAAGTTCAGGAGCAGTGGCAGCTTTCACTATTGTTGAGAGCTGACTTTAATTGGAAAAAGCACCTAGAATTAGGTGCTTTTTTATTGAAACGATAGCAAGGAATTACCAAAACATTATTTTTAGAGTCTGCTAACTGGGGAGTGAGGCTAACAAATACATGAAGGGTCAAATTTATTTGTTAGCCGTCACGATACAGGTAATATGAAATAACCAATTGAGAACGGCTAAGATGAGAAACGGGCACTGCATAACCTATTTTAAGCGTGCTCTAGCAGGTTTGAAACAAAAGGGTTTAACGATAGTATAAATTGGTACTGAGATACTATTAGGGACAGTTAGTAGCAAAATTTGGCGACAGTCAAGCGACGCTACTAGACGCTATTTTTATTATTTAACAACCAGTCGGCTGTTAGCTGCTATGCAGCAAAAACCAAGTCAGCATAACCCCAGAGACAAAGAAGGCAGCAGGTAATATCACACGAGTCAGTGAATTATCAATCGGCCAAAAGCGTTCCACTGGAGCTGTTGGTCGGTGCGTTACCTGTTTAAAAGGGGCTAGCCCTTTTATGGTCGTTGCTGGGTCAGAGGCCGATGCTGTAAGGTGAAGCGGTTTGCTCAACCTAGGCATGACAGCTTGGTTTGATGGCGAAGCAGAGGAGTAAGTCGCTTTCATATACGCTCTCTTTGAGCCAAATTAAAATGAAGTATGAGATAAATCTATGCGGCTAAGCGTTTATCAATACTTTCTATCTATTTAAGAGCTTCAATACTCGATCAATAGGCGCAAATCACAATATGTTAAGCATTAGCTTGTAGAATCAGATTGGTTTTGCTCGTAAATAGCGGCTTGTAACCAAATATTGGCTTGAATATAGTCATGAATCTCGATGGCTGCTGTGGCTGCATTAGTGACAGCTGCTATTCGTACTACAAAGGGATCAGCATCAGGCTCGCGTAGGATGACGACATCAAATAAGGTCAAATCTATCCCATTAAATTCAGTTTGCTGTTTGCCTAGGACCTGACCTTGACACCATGCTTCATCTTCTTGACCCAAGGTCTCACCGAATAGATAAGCACACATATTGCCAAGATTAATCTCAATAGGCGCAAGTGGTGCGTCACTTTCTGGCTGCCAATCAGCTATGCGCTGCTGGATATCTTCTGGCACGTCACCATTATTTGCGGCGACGATATCATTAAAAGCTCGGTGATAGCGAATCGCTTCTGGATCCTCAACCATAATCACTTCGGATTGCTCGCTTTTGCTGATCTCATATGCCCAAGCACTAAAATTGACAAAATACTGGCTACTCTGTCGATAGCTAAAGCGATTGGCTGCGTACAGCTGATCAAAAGCATAAATAATCGAGCCATCTTTACTACAAAGCCTGAGTACCGCATCTTGGCTTCGCTCATTGACGATAACACGTTCTATTTTGCAGTTCAAACCATAGGGGCTAACGACGCAAGGATAGGCGTTGACGAAGTTTTGGGGTTTGCCATCTTGCATGGCTAACACTTGAATAATATGACAAGGGTTATTATCTGCTAATAAAAGATAGCTATTAGAAGTATTGATATTACCGTTTGCCGTATTGTTTAGGCCTTTAGGGATGCCTGCATGCTCGATCATCTCTTGTAGCCACTGCGGCACATCAGTACTGATATCATCTGTCAATAGATGCCAATGGTCTGCGTGACCTGCAGTCTGATCATCAGTTAAGCTAACTTTGGTTGGCGGTTGAATGTTTTTATATTGGTAGTTAATGGTCATGAACGCACTCAAAATGAATCGGTTTTAAGTCAGTATAAAAATAGTTACGCCTATCTTGCTTGGTCTAAAGCTATATAGCTTGTGGTCTAAAGTTGTTTGTTGCTTATCTTTGACCTATATTTTGGCGGTTAACTCACTTTATGATGTTTGAATGGAACTTTTAATCTAAGCTATTGGCTCAAACTATCGCCTTAATCTATGGCGAAGTTACATTCAGACGCTAAAATCTATTTAATATCTGCTTAAAATTTATTAAAACGACAGTCAACAATGGCTGTTGAAAGGTTAGAAATTAAAAAATTTAATTAAAGATAGAGTTTCTTTAAATAGTCTCTAGCATACAATATTTGTGCGCTGACGCAAGTGGCAGTAAGGTTAAGCGGTAAAAATAGTACAAAAAAAGCTTTTTTTTATTAAATATCGGGCTATATTCGTAAATATTGGCAAAACTAAGCTATTTTATGTCAAACTAGCTTTCATTTTTTGTGAGTGACCTGTCGATGATAGTCGGACTCCCTATGATAACATTTATAATAATGGGGAAATCGTCACTAGAGACAGTTGAATAAAGAGTCTTACTATGTTTCGTCCCCTTGCCTTATTTATAGGTCTTCGTTATACGCGTGCTGAGCGCAGTAATCGCTTTATCTCCTTTATTTCATTAATCTCCATGATTGGGCTAACGCTAGGCGTCGCCGTATTGATTACGGTGCTGTCGGTGATGAATGGCTTTGATCATGAGCTTAAAAGTCGCATCTTAGGCATGGTGCCACAGGCGACAGTCTCCTCTACTGAAATTATGACAGACTGGCCCGATTTGGCTGATAAGATCAGTCAAGACCCCGAGGTCGCTGCTGTCGCACCATTTATCCAGCTACAAGGGATGCTAACGTCAAATGGTCAAGTGGCAGGTATCATGGTGACTGGCGTTGAGCCAGACTATGAAAAAGAAGTCTCGATTATCAATAAACATATGGTAGAGGGTAGTATCGATACCCTTAAAGATGGTGACTTTAGCATCGTCCTAGGTGAGGGTATGGTGCAGTCGCTAGGGCTGCAATTAGGAGACAAGGTTACGCTAGTACTGCCCGAGGCATCTCCCTCGCCAGCTGGGGTAATCCCCCGCTTTAAACGCTTTACTTTGACTGGGATATTCACCATCAGTCCCGAGGTTGACTCGCTCATGGCTTTCATTCCTATGAATGATGCGGCCAAGCTGCTTAGACTACCAGGCGGCGCTCAAGGTATTCGAATGCGCCTAAATAATATATTCAATGCCCCTATGGCCGCACAAAAAGCTGCTGCTATCTCACCTGAGACCCTTTATCCGACGGATTGGACCCAGACCCATGGTCAGCTATTTGGCGCCATCCAAATGGAAAAGGCGATGGTAGGACTACTATTATTCTTAATCATTTTGGTCGCAGCTTTCAATATTGTCTCCAGTCTGGTGATGCTGGTCACGGATAAAAAAGCTGATATTGCTATCCTAAAGACTTTTGGTGCTTCACCCAAGCTCATTACCCAAGTATTTATGGTTCAAGGGGTGGTCATCGGGGTTATCGGTACTGTAGCAGGCGCGATCCTTGGGGTGATTTTTGCTTTGACCATTAGCGATCTGATCGGCTGGATTAACCAAAGCTTTGGTCTGCATTTATTTGATGCTTATTTTGTCAATTATCTGCCTTCACAGCTACGCATTGTTGATGTCCTCATTATCACTAGTGCCTCATTTGTCCTGAGTTTCTTAGCCACTATCTATCCGGCGCGGCGAGCAGCAAAGATTCAGCCTGCCCAGACCCTGCGTTATGAATAAGCTGGTGTTTGTTGTTAGCGGTTTATTTTTATCAATAGAAAGTTAGGGTTTTTTCGCTGGAATAAAGATAGCAATATCGATGATGACAGCACTAATAATCAATAAGCGGTTGTCAAACTGCTGAATTAAAGTTATTGAAAGTAGTTGTTGCAAGTAACTGAAGTAATTAAAGGGTATCTTATGTCGCCAATATTGGTCGCCAATAATATTAATAAAACTTACGATGAGGGCAAGATTCGCACTCAGGTTTTGACCGGATTAGACTTAACAATCCATCCTGGTGAGCGCATTGCGATCGTCGGGACTAGTGGCTCAGGTAAAAGCACCTTACTACACATCTTAGGCGGTCTTGATACGCCTAGCAGTGGAGAGGTCTGGCTACACGATAAGTGTCTGAATAATATGAATGAGACTCAGCGCGGTGAGATGCGTAATAAGCATTTGGGTTTTATTTATCAGTTTCACCATCTGCTAGCTGAGTTTACCGCGGTTGAGAATGTTGCGATGCCGCTACTTATGCGTCCAAAAGTACCTACAGAGCAAGCTCGGCTGCAAGCTACTGAGCTGCTAGAAAAGGTAGGGCTTGGTCACAGGTTGGACCATAGACCGGGTGAGCTATCAGGCGGTGAGCGACAGCGGGTAGCTATCGCTCGGGCGCTAGTCACGAAGCCATCATTGGTACTCGCCGATGAGCCGACGGGTAATCTGGACTATGACAATGCGCAGAGTGTGTTTGGCTTATTGTCAGAGCTGCAAGAGACCTTGCAAACGGCGCTACTCATGGTGACCCATGATCGCAATCTTGCGGCGCTAGCAGATAGACAGTTATTGCTTCGCAGTGGTCAATGGGAGCAGTATTAGAACAAATTGTAATAGTGGCTCAGCGTTTGGGATGTTTTCGAGATTTTGCGGTGACATGAGGGCGATAGCCGTACCGATTTTTCCAGGTCGCGACCACTTTATAGCGCCAAAAAAACTTAAAAGTAAGGCCGCTGATCAGGCTACTAATAATGGCTAATATAATCAGTCCTAAGCAAAAAGCCGATAGAGAAAAGCTATGTTGGTAAGTCACAAAAGGATTGGCACCATCAGAGAATATCCATGAGCTAAAATCAGCCAACATCTGTGCGATCAGCCGCAGTCTAATCGGTGGCACCTCTAAAATCTGTGCACCGACATAATAGGCGGCATAGAATATGGGTAGTGTGGTGATGGGATTGGTAATCCAAGTCAGTGCTAGTGATAGTGGTACATTAGCGCGAAAGATTAGGGCGCCGATTAGGGCGAAAGCCATCTGACCAGGAAGTGGGAAAAACGCGCACAGTACGCCAATGTAGACGGCTTTATTTAAGTTATGGCGGTTAAAATGCCATAGCCGAACGTCAGCTAAATGCGGGGCAAATAACTTTAAGGTTCGACTTTGCAGGATTTGATCAGGAGTGGGTAGCCACGCTCTAAGTTTTTTTTGGGGCACAGAGTTGCCTTAATATAATCTCTTACTGTTACAAGTGAACCAGCTGTTTTACAGCGTCAGACATGCGGGCCCAACTACTTAAGCTATCTGCGCTCTGTGTCCTTATGCCCGTTTTATTAGGTTTACTACAATAATCTCTATGAATGATAGTTGCTAATAATGTCAAACAAATATATGGAAATTAAAAGCTTGCTAGCCACCTACTTGGTCAGTATGGCTGACTCAATATAGCTAGCACCGTAGCGCGTCAATAACCTTTGGCTATACTATAATGATTGCGCCGCAATCTCACAATATAGTTTCGGTAAAAGCTTATGTCTAGGATTACGTATAGGAAGATAGAATAAGCCAATTAACGCGTCTCAATCGCTCTAGTTGTATTAATACTTACAATTTATTCACAAGCTTAGTTGCTAGTAGCTCATCATAGCATGTACCCTGTATAAGGTCATGGTCAAAAATAATAATTATAGTGCTGATTTGATAAATTTATTGCCAGTCGGTTGTTACTGGATTTGCCTCATATTTGCTATATAGATAGCTTCCTATACTGTTAAACAATAACAAACGCGATACTAATATCCTGACTTCAAGCTCTGATATCAAGCCTTAGTTTTAAGATAAAAGTAGCGTTCGTCCGAAAATGACTATGAGAAAAAATAATAAATAGGAACGTCATCCATATAATCAATACTAGCAGTAGAGTTCGAATTCATTAATTAAGCCAAGGACTGTCTAAGGAAGGCAGGATGTTTTGGTGGTTAGGGGGATTGATCGTTGTTGTTATGGTGAGTGTATTGCATGCCATGACAGGTCAGCTTGAGTTCGGAGTGGGGCAGAGTGTACTGATAAGAGCGACAGCGGCGCAGTTTGCTCGTCCCGTGCTTTTCTTACTAGCGACTGTAACAACCCTTTTGGCACTGCGCTATAGGCAGTGGCTACTATTTAAGTGTCCTATGACACCTCAAGCCTCATCTACTGTAGGCTTATTGTCTCAGTATACCTTCCAAGGTATGCGGTTTCTCCATAGTGCTGTGGTTGCCGTTATCTTTATTATTGTATTATTTTTAAGTGCTTTACTGGCGATATCCGCACAATACAACGCCCATTTACGCAGCTTACCTCAGCCCATTCGAGTTCAAGCGTTAGTAACGATAGAGGGGCTAAGTGACAGTCTCTACGCCCCACAGTCAGCTCAAGGCTATCGCCAGCGCGCTACTCTGACTAATGTTGTGTTTTTAGGACAAGACGGTCCCCAAAGTTATCTTAATTATCGACAAATTGATAAAAATAAGCTAAGTAATAAAGCCAAGATAAGCCCACCTACAGATGTATCCAATCCTTGGTTTCCTGCCGACAGTCTCCCTACTGATGATAATAACCAGACAATTCGTCCATTCAAAGTTGACGGTTGGTCTTCATTACTGACTAGTCCTAATGCTCTAGGGGGCAGTCTAACCGAGTCGAGTCAACCGCTATCGGTACTGCTAAGCGCCTATCCAAAGTCCGGTAAGTCACATGAGAGCTTTGAGCTATTAAATAGTCTTGCCCCGCAGCAGCAAGTCGTCATGATATTGGCTTTAAACCCTATCGATAGTGAGGAAGACAGTGAGCAAGCGGCCGTTACTGGCTTCAATAGCGCTCATTGGCTACGAGCTAGGCATATTGACGCCACAGCACGATTGCTCGCTATTGACAGCAGCAGCATTGATAGTAGCAGCCCAGTAAGTACACAAACAGCCAGTGCACAGACCCTTAGCGGTGCGAGCGGCAGCGGGGATAAGGCGTTATTAGACTTTGAAAATACTAGTCAGCAGCCTTCATGGTCTGTTGGGCTACAGCGCTTACGCTGGGATTTACGCCAGCACTTTATGCAAGATTGGTCAGCGCTAACGCCATCTGAGCAACAAGCGCGTGCGGTGACGCTTAGTTTACTGACGGGAGATAGGGCGCTCATAACTCGCGCTACCAAAGACAGCTATCAGTTGGCAGGTATCTCGCATCTGCTAGCGATATCCGGATCTCACGTTTTATTTTTAGCCATCATATTGGCAAACTTAATAGTCGCTATCGTCGATAGAGTAGGGGCTAGACTCTATATGTGGCTACCGAAGTGGCAAGTACGTTGGTTGGTGATGGTCGTGACCGCATTTATTTATGCGGCTTTTACAGGGTTTGATGTCCCAGCAGCGCGGACGGCATGGATGCTAGTCGCTACCGGAGTGGTGCGGACAACTTTGCTGCCAATAAGCTCGCTAAAAGTGTTGCTAGGGTTGGCGATAATGATGGCTTGGTACGACCCCTTTGTTCTGTGGCAGGCGGGCTACTGGTTATCCTTTATCGCGGTGGCCCTATTGCTGGTCTATGAGCAGCTTTGGCGCGTGCATGACAGTAGTGCGGTCACCAGTCTTACTACAGAGCAGGTTTTGAGCCTACCATTTAAGGCAAAAGGCAGCAAGGTTAGAGGTTATGAAGATAATGCTGCCTTGATTACTCAATGCTGGCGCTGGCTAACCTCACAAAGTTGGCAACTTATCCGACTACAGTTGTGGCTATTTATGGCCTTATTGCCAGTTACCTTATTATTATTTGGTAAGGTATCGCTTTGGGGGCTAATTATCAACTTATTTGCCATTGGTCTATATGGCATGGTCATTGTACCGCTAAATCTTCTGGCAGGTATTTGCTATCTGCTAAACCCTGCCTTAGCGGATATAATCTGGTCACTTACGATCAGTATTGTCGCTATAACGCATACTCAGATTGACACTATCGTACAATTGCCATTGTTTGGGAATCAGCAGCGCGCTTGGCTCTATACGCCTGTCAACCTAGGGACGCTGATTATTATTGCCCTAATATTCTTACCTTGGCTCTTCGCTCAAGGCGTATTATCACGCTGGATAGCGCTTGCGCCTACGACCCTGTTATTGCTATCCATGACCGATAGCTCGCCGAACTCAGCCACCAGCTCACCTGAGATATACCTACTTCCTACTAGCGAAGCCTACTTGAGTGCCGTGCTACTCAAAGATGCCGAGCAGCAAGCGCACTGGCTCATGCTCGCGGACTATCGAACGCCTAGGGAAGCCGCTTTCATGCCCCTAAATGCGCAGAAACTGAGTGAAAAGTTGCAGCAGCATTTGGGCATGCTGGGTATCTATCGTCTACAAGGTATTATCGTACAAACTCCCAACCAGACTGCAGTAAATAACCCTAAAATAAGTCCGGATAATCGTCATGACAATCAATCTATAGCGTCATCCTTAGCGATGGTAGCGCGCCTTTTGAGTGCGCAGTTACCGACGGGTCAATGGTGGCAAGCAGGGAACTCACAACATATGGTCCATGCGCCGCAATTTGATCTAGAGGAGACTCAGTTAGCTACTGCGCCTAGACTATCAGCGACCCCTTGCCAAGTAGGGAAGCAGTGGCAAGCGAAGGACCGCGCGCTTGGTATCTATGCGCTGACAGGTTGGCCAAATCTCAATCCTCAGACGCTAGGTGGCTGCGTTATTATTATTGAAAGCCGTTATCCGATAAATATATATAAATTTAGCGTGGACAAGGCGATGGCTCCTGAATGGGTGGCGGTGACATCATCCGCTCACCAAAAAGTTGACCAAACAGATGACCTTACAGACAGATTAAACACGCAGCAGAGTATCAATATTAGGGCCTATAATAAAAAAAGTATTAACAATGACCCTAACAACAAAACTAGCAATGCAGCTCACGATAGACTTGGTAAGGTAGTTGCTAGTGACGATAGTAGTGATAAGCCAGTTGACCAACATATGCTTATTATTGATGCTGCGACGCATCAGCAGCTATGGTCATTGTGGCAAATGTTGTGTAATAAGCCATTAGAGCCAATGAGTGCTGATGCTCAGAGTCCTAGGGGTGGGCCAAGCTCTCTGCATAATCAGCTGCTTCACCAGCTACCCAAACAACAAATCGGGCAACAGGCAGTTCTTATTACCCATCGACAGTCGCGACTTGATGAGGAGCTGCGCCGCACTTTACCGTTAACGGTGATGTTAGACACTCAAGGTCAGCATTTAGAACCCTTAGAACTAGAGCCTAATTTTAGATAATCGAAGCTAGAAATCCACTAATGTTGACTAATCAGTACAGTTTAATCAGAGCTAGGTAGATATGTTGGTTCATCATTACTCAGTTAACTCGTGCGTGGTGCAATCAACGCTAAAAAATACAAAGTAGGGGAAGAATAATAGAGCCGTAACATACCGGAAATTTATAACCATTAAAATTGAGAAAATTCGTTATATGTCCTAATGAAATCGACAAATCACTATTGAACCTGCATTAAAATGCTACCATACTTAGCAAACATTTCAGTTATATCGTGTCTTAGGAAATTCTATGTCCAATTGGCCACCCGATCCAAATAAACAACCTGACAATCAGCGTCCTAATCCGCCTGAGCGTCCCTCAGAAACATTATCACTAGTACCCGCGCAGCCAAGTGGCCGCGAATGGCTACTACTGGAGAAGACCCTACTCGCCAGTGTCGAAGAGCAGCGCCGGGCTAGGCGTTGGAGTATCTTTTTTAAGCTACTGACCTTTGGTTATATTCTATTGCTATTTTTCACGCTAGGGCGTGGCTGCAGTGGTAGTGAATCAGGGTCTGGTCTAGAAGGGATTGATACCAGTAAGCCGCATCTGGCAGTGGTTGAGCTGCAAGGGGTCATTAGTAATGACGATAAGGCCAATGCTTATGATATCAACAAAGCATTAACCAAAGCTTTTGAGAATCCAAACTCCAAAGCCGTGGCGTTAAATATCAACTCACCAGGTGGATCACCGGTGCAGTCTGATCAAATTTGGCAGAAGATGATGGATCTGCGAAAAGAGCATCCTGATAAGAAGCTGTATGCGGTAATCGGTGATATCGGGGCCTCAGGTGCCTATTATATTGCCTCTGCTGCGGATGAAATCTATGTCAACCCATCTAGCTTGGTCGGCTCTATTGGCGTCATTATGCCCAGCTATAATGTCGAAGGCTTAATGGACAAAGTAGGGGTCAAAGACAGAACGATGACGGCGGGTGAGTACAAAGATATCTTAAGTCTTACCCGACCACTGACGGATTACGAGCAGCAGCACGTCAATAATGTCTTGGCCAATACCCATAAGCATTTTATTAATGCGGTAAAGCAAGGCCGCGGCAATCGATTGAAAAATCCAGAGCAAAACAAGCTGTTTAGTGGCTTATTTTGGACGGGTGAGCAATCTATCGCGCTAGGACTAGCAGATAAAGCAGGCAGTATCTATTCTTTAGAGGAGAAGCTAGAGCTGGACAATGTGGTGAACTACACACCTACTGATCCTTTTGAGCAGCTGTTTGATCGCTTTGCCCTAAAGATGGGTGCTGGCGTTGGCTCTAGCATTAAGCTAGATGTACTACCGACAGAGCAGAACCAAGCCAATATGTACTAATACTTATGAGTGAACGCTACCGCCTTCACAAAAGTTTTTAGTTATTCTCAAGTGACGCTATAATTAGCGTCACTTATTTTTTGAGGAATATAAAAAATAAGGATAACAAAGTTAATTATCGTCAAGCCAATAGATTGAACGAATGCTCGATAGCAACGATTAACCCGCAGTCATCAGTAGCTTAAGGCCACATACATTAGTCACCACCGCGCTAAAGCAGATTTAATGTGCTTCAACTGTATCATCTTTAAGCTAGAGCTGGTTTATAGTCTGAGCATGTTTAACCATGCGCTTGAGGCTGTTTTGTTAAGTCTTTGACTGCCTTACTGTTTATACTTTTATTTTTATTCATGGATGAAAAGATGCTTTTGAACTCTTTTAAACGCTCATCAAGCCCTGCTACTAAACCTAGTGTACCATTGGCACGCTCCAAAATTACGGGTAAGCCAGTGCTTCATTTTGCGCATGCGAATGGGGTGCCAAGTGCGGTCTATACGCCTATGTTTGAAGCATTAGCGGATACATTTACCATTGAGTATGTGCCTAAGCTGGGCGCTGATCCTAACTACCCAGTAGACAATCACTGGCATATGCTTACTGAGCACGTTATTCATAGTGTTCGGCAGGCGTGCCGCAAGCATGAGGTTCCTCAAGTGGTGGGACTTGGTCACTCATTAGGGGCGCTATGTACTTTGCAAGCCATGTATAGACGACCTGAGCTGTTTAATCAATCCTTGCTCATGGACCCACCTTGGATATATGGTTCAGCCAGCTTTGTTTGGCATCTTGCTAAGCAGGGCGATAGACTGCCGAAGATGAACCACCGGCTAATGGACAAGTTGTCACCAGCCGGTATGTCTAAACATCGCCGTGACGTTTGGGATAGCCGCGAGCAGGCATATGAGCAGCTACGCAATAAGGGTATATTTAAAAATTTTACTGAACGCTGCTTCCAAGGCTATATTGATCATGGACTGGTTGAGCGCGCTGATGGTAAAGTGACTTTAACCATCCCAAAAGCTAACGAAGTGGCTATTTTTCGCACCAATCCCTCGCTATATTGGCTAACCCCTAATGAGCCACCTAAGCCACCTGTTCGGCTCATCATTGCTGAGGATGGTATTTTTCTTAAGAGAAAGTTCCCTCAGAAAGTCAAAAAGCGACTGGGTATCGACTTTGAGACGCATTCAGGAGGTCATATGTTTCCTTTAGAGCAGCCTGAAGCGGTAGCCGCACGAATCAAAGCGTTGTTAGCGGCCTCCCTTTAGTTCGATGAGATGGCTTTAAACTTAGGTGATGCTAATAGGGTACTCAATATTATCACCTCGATAAATTGAGTACCCTAATATTATGACTACTAACATACTGTGCCTATAGTATGTTT
This sequence comes from Psychrobacter pygoscelis, assembly GCF_004335015.1. Taxonomy (GTDB): domain Bacteria; phylum Pseudomonadota; class Gammaproteobacteria; order Pseudomonadales; family Moraxellaceae; genus Psychrobacter; species Psychrobacter pygoscelis. The sequence goes on along the minus strand of NZ_RQRU01000001.1, from coordinate 427,441 downwards.
TATTACGGCGCTACCAATCTAAGAATAATCTCCATCTGATTTAGACATCCTCTATTTTAGACAATCCTCCATCCATTAGCAGGTATTATGACGACAGTTTCCTCTAGCAGCTCCTCCCGACCACCATTATTTAGCCGATGGAGTGTGATTGGCTTAGTTATTTTTACTATTGTAGGGTTCTTTGCCAGCCAGCTACTAGGGCTTTATATCGCTGCCAAAATTGTATTACCTCCTGATGATGGTAGGGGCGTTGCTGGTTTAATAGAGCAGGGCGGTATGAATGGCTCAGTCGTTAGTCTATCGGTGATAATGAGCTTTATATTCTTGACGTTAATGACTTTTTTAATTATCGCGCGAAAAGTACCAAACTCGCGGCGATTGGCTGCGTATTTAGGATTGCGTGGATTCACGCCTACAATAGCTTTTCAGGGCGTGTTATTGTTGCTGGTATTTACCATAGGTAATGAGCTGCTAAGCCAATGGTTCAATAGGACACCGATGGACTTTATTGATCCATTATTTGCCAGTATGGAGTCTAAGTGGCTATTGGTCATCGTGGTGGTGCTAATCGCGCCGCTTTACGAAGAATTGCTATTTCGCGGTTTGCTGTGGGCAGCGATTGCTGAGCAATTTGCGCCTCGTCAAGGCACCGTGGTGGCCAGCGTGGTGACCAGTATCCTCTTCGCCATGATTCATCTTCAGTATCAGCTATTTGAGATGGTTTCTATCTTTATATTGGCGTTGATATTTTGCTACGTGCGGGTCAAGTCAAATTCAACGCTACTGACTATGCTGCTACATATTATAAATAACGGGGCGGCGATGATACTGTATTTAATGATGGGGTCAGGTGCGCTATAGATGGCTAGACACAAGATCTATAGCCGCTACTAAGTCGCGTCAACTAAAGTTATTTGGCTATACCCACTCGTTACAGGTGCAAAACTATACAGCCACTACTTATCTTACTATTGAGCTATGAGCTAAGTGATGACTTAGCCGCTTCATAGTCGTCTTGCCTGTCAATAATAGCGAGCGTCAACTCAGCCGCTTGCTCTATCTCAGCCACTGTCAACGCTTGCTTGCCACTTAGCGCCTGCCGCCACTTACGTGCGCCTGGTAGCCCTTGAAATAGCCCTAAAAAATGCCGCGCGATAGAGGGTAGCGGCTCACCTTTAGCCACTTGCTCATGCAAGTAGGGTATCAGCTTAGTGATAATGTCGCTTCGGCTCGGTGCAGGCTCTCCCCATAGACTCATGGCCTCAGCAAGGATATACGGGTTTTGGTATGCGGCGCGGCCAATCATTACCCCATCGACATGCTGGAGGTGAGCTTTGATATCCTCAACGCTGGTAATGCCACCATTGATTTCAATAGCTAGATTCGGGAAGTCTTGCTTGAGCCGGTATACATCCTCATAGCGTAGCGGTGGTATTTCACGGTTCTGCTTAGGGCTTAAGCCTTGCAGCCACGCTGTACGAGCATGGACGATAAATCGCTCACAACCTGCTGCGGCCACAGTATCGACAAACTTATGCATAAATTCATAACTGTCAAAATGATCGATGCCGATGCGATGCTTGACAGTGATAGGGAGTGCTACTGCTGCTTGCATATGCTGGACCAATGCGGCCACTGTCTCAGGCTCAGCCATCAGGCAGGCGCCTATCTTATTGTGCTGAACCCGATCAGAGGGGCAGCCGACATTAATATTAACCTCAGCAAAGCCATATTGTTCGGCAAGCTGCGCGCAGTGGGTCATCTCACTAATATCTGCACCACCAAGTTGCAGCACCAGTGGCTGCTCGCTGGCCTCATAGCGCAGGTGACGCTCGGTATTGCCATGAATCAGTGCGCCGGTACTGATCATCTCAGTATAGAGGTAGCTGTGCGGATTAAATAGGCGTGCAAAGTACCTATAGTCTGCTGTCGTCCAGTCGATCATGGGGGCTACCGATAAGCGTTTGTCTTGCATTAAATTTGGCATGGTGTCTGGTGTTCGTCTTGATGTGAGATAAAAGGGGTATTATAAGCGAAGTTTCGTTACTAGCAGTATCGAATCCTATAGTGATATAGCTTGGTCACTATATAGGTGTGGTCGGTTGAAAATAAAAGAGATAATTAAGTCCAAGTTCGATACTAGTATAAGCTTTTTCAGCTTGCTGCAAGTGCGCTGACTTCTAAAAGAATAGCATTTAGAAGACAGTGATAGAGCAGACCATGACCATTTGCTAACAATGCCGTCATAGGCAACAGTAGTGCTTTAACCGCTCCGATGTAGATTAAGTATAGGCATCTAATGCGCTAAAGCTAGGTAGTCGGTAGACATATAAACCAGTGATAAAGCCAATGATACCCATAAAGGTCAGATACAGCGCTGGTGAAAAGCTCACATACTCAGTCGCATAAATTAATGCCAAAGGCAGGACGCCGCCAACCACTGCATAGGTTGAGTTATAAGTGACGGATACTGAAGTTAGCCGGACTTTGGTCGGGAACAATTGGGTCATAATGACAGGGCCTAGACCGATGACTCCAGCGCTAAAGCCCAATAACGTGTACAGGATTAAAATATAATCGCCAGAGCTGTTTTGCAAATTATAATAAAAAGCAAATGCTAGAATCGAGACGGCCACGGAGCCTATCATTAGTGCTTTTCCAGTACTATTTCGATCCGCTAATAGGCCAAAAAATAACGTGCCTAAGGCAAGAAATAGCGTACCAATCACATTAGCCATAGCCAATAGACTGCCATCGATACTGAATTTCATCAAGATTAATTTGGGCAGTAATAAAGACACGACGATGACCAGACTTGAGACGTAAAAGCTCAACAGTACCGAAATAAATATCGCGTGAAAGCGTTTTAAGCTTAAATCCAAGTCTTTGTAATTGGGAATATAAGACTGCTCTGATTGTCGATTTAAAAAGACAGGAGTCTCACGAAGATAAAAGCCAAGTAACAAGGAGACTAGGCTTAGTCCTGATGAGGCCAAAAACGGTACACGCCACGCATATTCAACAAGATCCGCATGCGAGTAGGTGTCAAATATTAGCCTAAATACAAATAATGTGACGATGACGCCAATCATATGGCCGACTGAGGCGATATTGGTGAAAAAACCCATTTTAGGCTTGGGCACATGCTCAGAGATGAATACCCAGCCCAGTACAGAGTGAGCGCCAAAAGCCATCCCTTGGATGAGTCTGGCGATGATAAATAAGACAGGTGCTATCATGCCTGCTTGAGCGTACGTCGGTAGGCAGGCTGTCACTAATGCAGTGCACAGCAAAATAGATGAACTGATTAAATAAGTCTTTTTCCGGCCTTTGATGTCGCCGTAGCGACCCAATAAGAGAGCGCCAATTGGTCGCGCCAAATAGCCGGCTGCAAAGACACTCATCGCCTTTAATTGCAGAATGAGAGGATCATCACTGCCTGTGAAAAACGTCGAACTAATAATTTCAGCAAGGTACAGATAAATTAGAAAGTCAAAGAAGGAGGTGACATTACTAAAAAAGATAATTCCCGATTGCTTAAATGCAAAGGCATTGGATTTCGATGGCATAGAGATAAAAACCTATAAACTGATATATTTGATAAATAAGATAATTAACTCAGTTACCTAGATACGAATATATTTTTGTCGTGATATTATTTAGTTTGTCGAGTAATTTTATGTATAAGCTCTATTATAGTAAGTTTGCTTTCGTAGCTAAACCACTAATTTTTAAATAAAAAATAATAAAATATAAAATAACGTCCAATATGATTGGGTGGTCTATAACAGCCAGTCGATAGGCAGCCAAGACATGATGCTTAACCAGATATGATCAGACCATTCAAGTTTAGGCTCGCTGTCATAAACCACGACCTTACTATTTTCTATGGTTTTCCATTGTAGTTTGCCCTGATCGGTCAATAATACTTCATAAGCCTGAGTGAGTAAGCTGTCATCTAAGGCCTTATGTAACTGACTGGCAAGTTCGCTGTCGTTAATGACCACTCCCATCTCAGTGTTGATATTTGCAGAGCGGGGATCGACATTATATGAGCCGATGAAGACTTGATGGTCATCAACAGCGAAGGTCTTGGCGTGCAAGCTGGTCGAAGACTGGCTGCGGGCGCGCCAAAGCTTATTTTCTCTATCCTCTTCTGAGGCCGTCGCTTTTAGCTCATAGATTTTGATACCCGCTTTTAGCAGCACTGGTCGCCACTGGCTATAGCCTGAATGCACTGCCGTGACATCAGTAGCATGAAAGGAGTTGGTTAAGATACGGATTTTTACCCCTTTATTGGCAAGTTTTACCAGTGCCGCAACCCCATCTTTGGTGGGGACAAAATAAGAGGAGATGATAGTAAGCTTATCGTTCGGAGTGCCGAGTAGGGTACGTAGTTGGTGCACGAGATGGGTGCTAGGGGCAGCTGTATTACTAAGCTTGCCTACGTCATCACTCAAGAAGTGCATATCTGTCCAGCGAAACGGCACATGCTTATTAATTAGATCCGTATCGATACTTGAGTCTTCAATCGCCGCTTTATACAGGGATAAGCTGCTACGAGGCTCACTGTTTTCATCGCCATTGATCTTGTCTAACGAGGTAAGAAAGTCTTTATTTGTGCTTGGCGATACTAACGTCTCAATATCGTAAGCAAGATTGGATGACCAATAGCTGTTAAAACTATTACTAATGTCATCGACCACGCGGCCAATAAGTAGCACATCGAGGTCTGCAAATTGGCTATTTTGATCATTACTAAGGTATTCATTGCCAATGTTACGACCACCGATGATGGTGATTTGCCTATCGAAGGTCATGCTTTTGTTATGCATTCGCCGATTGATACGTGGTAGACCCGTGATGTAGTTCAGCGTTTGAAATTTGCGGTGCATTAGCGGATTAATAATGCGAACAGCAATATTAGGGTGGCTTGCAAAGCGAATGAGATGCTGATCAAACTTGGCGCTATTATTAAAATCATCGAGCAACAGGCGGACCATAACTCCGCGCTCCGCCGCTTCCCACAAGTCTTTTAATAATAGTTGACCTGCCTGATCGTTATGCCAGATATAGTATTGGACGTCGATATGCTTTTTCGCCATACCGGTCAGAATGCTTCTGGCAGCGAAGGCGTTGGCACCAGTGACTAGAGGGTGGTAGCCCGATAAGTCAGGATGAATCTCATTTTGCTCACTGATTGATGCGGCCAAATCATAATTTGCTAGCGCCTCAGACATCGCCGGCGCTGCTGTTGGTTTTGTCGCCAAGCCATTTTCCGTCTTTAGCTGACGCTCTATTTGCACCGCTAAACCGTTATCTGCGGTTTGATTGTTATCTAAAGGTGGCTTTGATTGATATATCGCTGCGATACGCTCGTTTAAAGCTTGACTGGCTGGCAAGTGCGCCACAGTAGGTAGGTGCTGACAGCCAGCAAGCGGCATAATAAATACCGCTGTCATGACTAAATAGCGGTAGTAGGTCGAGCGAAGACTTAGCTTGGTCATGGTACAACACCTTCAATAGCGATATCGTTTACCCAGTATAGTGCCAGTATTTTATTTGTAGGCGGCAGCTTATCGGCTCACGTCACAGTTGTGGTCAACTCTGCGCTTCATGTTACTGGTGGCTCAAGTTACTGGTTAATCTACGGCGCTGAATAAAATCCGGCAAGAAATATGAGGTAATTTACGGCCCAGTATGGGCATAAATAGCCAGCTGCTTATGCTGAAAAAGACTTATATTTTACACGCAATTTTTTAAAATACCGTTAAAAATTTCTCTACGGTTCATATAGGGCTATGAGTGGGTACTATCGAGTACTGTATGGAGTGCAAACTCCTAGTAGCTACAAAGCCGCCAGACGATTATCACAGGCATTGCAGAAAGTGTGGCCGCTTAATTTTGGCCAGGCTATAACGGCCATAAGCCAATTCCGATGACTGATATCAGATAATGTCCAGTCTGTTCAACTGTTTAAGATAGGTTTTAAATGGCTGATCTAAGCGGACTTTATAAGTTCAGCTTTCTAAAATAGAATGTCACAATGACGTTATAGAGTAAGCGGTTACCATAAAAAACTGCTAAAGTTCTTTTTCTTATTTAAGATACAACTTTATTTTTTAATTTGTTAAGGGGTGATAATGACCCAATCTTCTGATACTCAAAGTAATAATGATACTCAAAACAGCGCTGCGCAAGGCGTTGTAGATAGCAATTGGCAAAACGATGCTTTAGATTTAACCGCAGGTTATGCAATGCAGACGTTGTCAGTCAGAGCAGGGCAGCACCGGACTGATGAGGGCGAGCACTCTGAAGCTATCTTTACGACCAGCTCTTATGTCTATCAATCGGCAGCAGATGCCGCAGCGCACTTTAATGGTAGCAAACAAGGCAACGTTTATTCTCGGCATACCAATCCTAGCGTGCGAACTTTTGAGCGGCGCTTGGCTGTACTTGAAGGTGGCGAGCGAGCAGTCGCGACGGCATCAGGTATGGGAGCAATATTGACCATGTGCTTGGCTTATCTTAAAGCCGGTGACCATCTGCTGGCTGCCAAGCAGCTATTTGGCTCTTCTATTGGTCTATTTAATAATTATTTTGTTAAATATGGCGTCGAGGTCAGCTATGTGGACTGCTTCGATAATGACGCTTGGGCAGCAGCGGTTCAGGATAATACTCGAGTGATCTACTGCGAGAGTCCGAGTAATCCTCTAGGCCAGATAGCGGACATGACATTTTTGAGTGAGCTTGCCCATCAGCATGGGGCGTTATTTATCGTCGATAACTGCTTTGCCACGCCTGCCATCCAAAAGCCGTTAGACTTCGGTGCTGATATTGTGATTCACTCAGCGACTAAATATATCGATGGTCAAGGCCGTGTACTTGGTGGGGCGTTGGTTGGTAGTGATGAGCTAATGCAGCAAGCCTTTACGGTCGTGCGCTCAGGCGGTATCAGTATGAGTCCCTTCAACGCTTGGGTATTCACTAAGGGTCTAGAGACTTTGACCTTGAGAATGAAAGAACACTGTGCTAATGCCAATAAGGTCGCTAGATTTTTAGCAGATCATCCTAAGGTAAGCCGAGTGCATTTCTCAGGTCTTAGTGATCATCCTGCCCATGAGCTTGCCAAGCGTCAACACTACCGAGAAGATTGCTTTGGCGCTATTATGGGCTTTGAGGTTAAGGGCGACGGCAAGTCAGAAAAAGAAGCTGCTTGGCATGTCATTGATAGTACGCAGATGGTGTCTATTACCAATAATTTGGGTGATGCTAAGACCACAGTGACCCATCCCGCCACGACGACACACTTTAGATTAAAACCTGAAGATAGGATTGCAGCTGGCGTGGGTGACGGCCTTATTAGACTCTCGGTAGGTCTAGAGGATGTGGATGATATTATCGCTGATCTGGCGCGCGGTTTAGACACGCTCTAGAGATACAGGTATAATAGCGAGATATACTTTTATTTTATTTCGCTATTAAATCTTACGAATAAAGCCAATATTTCCAAGGATAAATATGAATATTCAAGCATTAATGCAACAAGCTCAAAACATGCAAAAGCAAGTTGAAGTCAATGTCGAAAAGGCAAAAAAAGAGCTTGCCAATAAAGAAGTTCATGCTGAAGCGGGTAGTGGCTTGGTCAAAGTGACCATGACTGGCCGTCATGTGGTCAAGCGTCTAAGTATTGATCCAAGCTTACTTGAAGATGAGCCTGATATGATTGAAGACTTGATTGCAGCGGCGATCAATGATGCGGTTCGTCAGGCAGACGAGCTATCTGAGACCACTATGGCTAATGCGACTAGCGGTATGGGACTACCACCTAGCATGCAAGGTCTGTTCGGTTAATAGCAAGTTTTCTAAATTGATACGACCAATACCATCTTATATGGCCTGAGCTGACTAATGGAACGTCACGAAGCTCACGGCTATTTTAAAAAGGGTCTTGTCAGTATTTCCTAGAGTTTTGACTTGAAATTATCTTGGTGCGCCAAGATATTAGCTATTAAGCGAAGATAAGGCCAAGTAAAGACGGCAACGTTTAAAAGAGTGGGTTGTTATTGATACAATACCACTCTTTTTTTGCCCGCTATTCTTCGCTAAAGTTTTAACAGGTCATGTCATGAGTGACGATACCGTTAGCTGTTACTATCATTGATTATAGTCGCTGCTAAATAAAATAGAGTCTCTGTATTATGATTCTGGACTGGTACAAGTTATTTTGGCTTGCTATGTCTGTGCGGATAGAGGCTATAAAAAATCATCCCAGTACTGCTGTATCGTTTTTATAATGAACTTACTAGACTAAATAAGCAATTGCTATATGCTGATTTAACCGCGCCGCTCAGTGCGGCTTTGGCTAAATAATCCAAATCATCCAAGTAGCTGTTTAGATTCGCTAGCCATCATAACGTTTAGATTGATAAATTGTAATTGGTAAGGATATCCATTGCTGACTCAAAAGTTTGATACATTAGTAAAGCAGCTTCGAGTATTGCCCGGTGTGGGTCAAAAGACCGCGCAGCGAATGGCGCTGCATCTACTCACGCAAAAGCGCCCGCAAGGTATTGCCTTAGCGCAAGCGCTAGATGTGGCCATGCACGACATTATAGAATGTCGCCGTTGTCACTCTTTTAGTGACGATGAAGTTTGCCCTATCTGCCAAGACCCACGCCGAGATGATGCCTTGCTGTGTGTGGTAGAGACCGCTGCCGATGTCATGGCGATAGAGCAGACTGCCGGCTTTCGCGGTCGCTATTTTGTATTAGGCGGGCACCTCTCACCGCTTGATGGTATCAACGCTGATGATCTCAATATTGACCAGCTCATTGGGCGCTTGAAACAAGAGCCTGTCGAGGAGCTAATACTAGCGACAGGGACGACTGTCGAAGGTCAGACTACTGCCCATTTTATCTCTGAAGCTGCCAAGAGCCATGTTAGTAAGATCACTCGTATTGCCCAAGGTATTCCTATGGGCGGTGAGCTAGAATATCTAGACAGTATGACCCTATCACAGGCGATGCAAAACCGCTCGTTTATTTAAAATGCGTCACTCATCTTAAACGCCCTGCTTATTCAGCGGTCGCTATTGATAACTTATAAATAAACGACTAGCGATTTGAGTCCATTAAGGGGCCATAAAAGTGCGCTGAGTGGTTATGTCATACCTAGGATGAATAACTGTAAAGGTCGTAATTTAAAGTGGCGCTCACAACCTAGCATAACTATCAACATCTAGAACCCTAACTATAAGAATCCACAATGACAGAAAAAACCACAAGTCTCTACGACCCTGACAAAGTAGATAATCCACAAGCTATTATCGATACTCTGCAGGCCTCCCAAAGTCTGCCGGTACACTGGGTGACTGACTTTGATAGTCTAGAAGCCTGCCTAGATGATCTCGAAAGCTGCGAACGTATCGCCCTTGATACTGAATTTATTAAGCGTGATACCTACTATCCTAAGCTGGCGCTGGTTCAAATTAATACTGGTGATAATATTTATTTGATTGATGCGCCAAAGCTGGACTTAACTGAGTTTTGGGTGGTGTTAGAAGAGATGCCATTGATGATTTGGCATGCTTGTGGTGAGGACTTGGGTATTTTTTATTTACTGTCCGAGTGCTCAGCTTTGGACAATGTGTTTGATACCCAGATTGCGCTATCTTATCTGACGGGGCAGCTACAGATGGGTTATCAACAGGCGCTTAGCGAGGAGCTGGCGATTGAAGTCGCAAAAGGTGAGAGTCAGTCAGATTGGCTAGCGCGCCCGCTGAGTCATGACCAAGAGCAATATGCTATTGATGATGTGCGCTATCTGCTCAGTCTATACGATATCTTGCAGCAGCAGCTAATTAAAAAAGGCCTCGTCGATAAAGTGACTGAGGACTGCCAGCTTTATGCCAAAGAGTTATATGAGGCGGCAAATATAGAAGACGATGCTACCTATTTAGCAATGGCAGACTTTCGTTATACGGGGCAGCAGCTCGCGGTATTGCAAGCGGTCTCAGCTTGGCGTGAGGCACTGGCGCGCGCCACCAACCAGCCCAAGACATTTATCCTAAAAAAGCAAGCCGTCCGTGATGTAGTGACTGAGCTGCCGACCACCATGAAGCAGCTTACTTATAAGACATCCATGCACCGCAGTATGCTCAGGTTATATGGCGAAGAGCTCTTGAGCGTCATTAATAATGCGCGCGCGCTCACTAGGGAAGAGCAGCCTCCCCAAATATTAGCCCCGTACCGATCCAAAGATAAAACCATCTCTAAAGCGGTACAAAAAGCAGTCGAGGATTATGAGCAAGAGACGGGCGTACCTGCTAATGTGCTAATGCGCAAAAAGTGGCTGTCGCAGCTGTATGAAGTGGTGGCCTATGACTTGCCTCTAGATGATTTGCCACAAGGCCTTAAGGGCTGGCGCAAGGCTTGGGTTATGGAGACATTAATTCCACTCATTGAGTCGCATAAAGAAGCGCTGCAAGCGGGAATGGGACTTGAGAATAGCAATGAATAAGGGGTACTTCATCAAGGTTGAGTGGCAGTATTAGCCATAAAGAGTGGCTAGCCTATCTTTATCGACTCCAGCTTTGGCTTATGCAACATATTGAGAAAACAGAAAGTGAAAACGGCCTTCTCACTATCCCTTGTTAAATTTACCATGCTGCAAAAAATGATGCGTCTGTACTGCCACCTCCTGATTGACCAACATACCCGTATGCGAGACAGGCAGGACAATATGGTCGGCGGCATTGGGTAGACGTGTCTCGAAGACGTAGACCGTACCATCATGCTCACAGCGACTTTTTGGCAGTTTCGCGCGGCGGTTATGATAGCTTAAGATAAGCTGGCCCAGACCATATGGCGAGTTCCCTGCGATTACCCCTAAGCAGATATTATCGGGCAGCGGGGCAGTATGGCCATCTAGTCCTTCACGGTAGGCATGACCGACAAGTGGCGAGATGAGTTTTTTGATGTAGTCTGCGCTAGTACTGCCAATGTGCGGCGTGCCTAAAGTGACGCAGTGGCTTATCTGCCACTGAGGATAGCGGTGTATGAAGTCGCGAATCACCAGACCGCCGAGGCTATGCCCGACCATGTGAATTGGCTGCTCAGGGCGGTGATGAAGAGTCAGCCATTCATTGAGTCGCTTGCTGTGCTCACAGATGGCATCTCTCAGGCTGCGATAGTCTAGCTCATAGGTTAGATAACCCCTAGCTTGTAGGTATCTGGCTAATGGCCGCATAATCCAAGCCCGTTGATGCAGCCCATGGATTAGTACTACTAAAGGCTTTTCGGTTAACTTATTGCTATTCAATACGATTTTCTCTAATTGCTTATGCTAGGGCGTGTGCTTATTTACTAAGCTGATTTTTAATGGACTTAAAATGGCTGTAGCGTTTAGTAACTGGGCCAGTCTTTACAAATTTTTAGACAATATATCTGTATTCTCTGCAAAATTTCCGATAATTGACAAAAATATCTCTCATCTTAAGCCTTATGAGCTAATTGAGAGTACGCTCTAGTTAAGCAAACAAAAACCCCCAAATCAAGCGCTGATTTGGGGGTTTATTCTTTAAGATAGTGACGCTACTGAAAAGTTAAGTAGCAAACTAACAGGCTTAGTATCTACACATCTACACATAGCCTACACATAGTTGTCGATACTAGGGCAGCTGCACATCAAATTCTTATCGCCATAGACATCATCGATACGGCCAACAGACGGCCAGAATTTATGGGCACGAATGTAGTCGAGTGGGAAGGCTGCGGTGTCACGGCTATACGGATGCGACCACTCACTATCAGTAATGACAAAGGCTGTATGCGGCGCATTGACCAATGGGTTGTCTTCCAGAGTCCAGCCATCGCTACCGTCTTTAACTTTAAGCGCTTCTTGTTTGATTGATTTGAGCGCAGAGATAAAGCGGTCTAGCTCTTCTTTAGACTCAGACTCAGTTGGCTCAATCATTAAGGTACCCGCCACAGGAAAGCTCATGGTCGGTGCGTGGAAGCCGTAATCCATTAAGCGCTTAGCGATATCGGCTTCGGTAATACCTGTCTCTTCTTTAAGGGGACGGATATCGATGATACACTCATGAGCGACGCGGCCATTATTGCCTGTATACAGGACAGGATAGTCATCTTTAAGCTGGCTTGCTACGTAGTTAGCGTTCAATAGTGCCAGCTTGGTGGCTTCTAGCAAGCCATCACGGCCCATCATGGTGATGTACATCCATGAGATAGGCAAGATACTAGCAGAGCCATATGGCGCAGCAGCGACTGCCGTCAAGTCTTTAGGTGCATTGTGAACCGCGCTGACGCTATGGTTGGCCTTAAATGGTGCTAAGTGCGACTTCATGCCGATAGGTCCCATGCCCGGGCCACCGCCGCCATGCGGAATACAGAAAGTCTTGTGAAGGTTCATATGTAGTACATCTGCCCCAACTTCCGCTGGCTGCATGATACCCACTTGAGCATTCATATTAGCACCGTCCATATAGACCTGACCACCATGCTTGTGGATAAGGTCACAGATATCACGGATACCCGCTTCAAAGACGCCGTGAGTAGAGGGGTAGGTAATCATTAATGCACCTAAGTGCTCACTGTTGGCTTCGCATTTGGCCTTTAAGTCCTCTACGTCCACATTGCCATTGTCATCGGTATCGACGACGATGACTTTCATGCCCATCATCTGCGCTGTCGCTGGGTTAGTACCGTGAGCGGAGCGCGGAATAAGGCAGACATTGCGCTGTGACTGACCGAGAGACTCGTGATAGCGGCGGATAGCGAGTAGACCCGCATACTCTCCAGAAGCGCCAGAGTTTGGCTGCATTGAGATATCGTCAAAGCCAGTGATGGCCTTGAGCTGCTGCTGTAGACTCTCGATCATTGCGATGTAGCCAGTGACTTGCTCACGCGGTGCAAAGGGATGCACATTGGCAAACTCATTCCAAGTGATGGGTAGCATCTCGCTAGTGGCATTGAGCTTCATCGTACAGCTGCCCAGTGAGATCATGCTACGGTTCATCGCCAAGTCCTTATCCTCAAGCGACTTTAAGTAGCGTAGCATCTCATGCTCGGTATGATGCGAGTTAAATACGGGATGGCTCAAGATGGCATCTGATCGTAGCTGGCTATCAACAAGCGATACCTTTGCCTCAGTAGGAAGGCTATGGGATTTATTAACAAATAACTGGGTCAAGATTTCAAAGTCAGCGTTGTCACTGGTCTCACTAAAGGCGATGGCCAGCTTGGTATCGCTGATACGCCACAGGTTATAACCAACATTTTCAGCATTTTCAAAGATTTGTGTGGTCAATTTTTTGCTGCCACAGTCGACTAGAACGGTATCAAAAAACTGCGAATGCACCACCGATAATTCACTATCAGCACTGCTAATCACCTCGGCAAAAGCTGTCGCCATGGCGTGAATACGCGTGGCGATACGTTTTAAGCCCTCTGGACCATGATAGACAGCGTACATACCTGCAAGATTGGCCAGCAGTACTTGCGAGGTGCAGATGTTTGAGTTGGCTTTTTCGCGGCGGATATGTTGCTCACGAGTTTGTAGCGCCATACGTAGGGCAGTATTGCCTTGAGCATCTTTTGAGACGCCAATGATACGACCAGGAGCAGAGCGTTTGGCCTTATCACTAAAGGCGAAGTACGCGGCATGTGGCCCACCAAAGCCCATTGGGATACCAAAGCGCTGGGTACTGCCTAGTGCCACATCTGCCCCCATATCTGCTGGCGACTTAAGCAGCACCAGACTCATAATGTCGCTGGCGACAATCGCATAAGCCTTGTTTTCTTTTACCGCATTAATCACCTCAGTTAGGTCGATGACATCGCCTTCACGCCCTACATACTGGAAAAGCGCACCGAAATAATCTCCAGACTTGGCCGTCTCAAAGTCGCCAACGACAACCTCCCAACCAAAATATTTAGCACGGGTTTGAATCACGTCCAAAGTCTGCGGATAAGTACGCTCATCGACGAAGAACTGGGTAGATTTACTCTTGCTGACGCGCTTAGCCATGGCCATGGCTTCGGCAGCAGCGGTTGCTTCATCAAGAAGAGAAGCACCGGCAAGCTCCAGACCTGTCAGATCAATACAGACTTGCTGGAAATTCAGTAGCGCCTCTAAGCGGCCTTGAGAGATCTCTGCTTGATAAGGCGTATACGCAGTGTACCAGCCGGGGTTCTCTAGGACATTGCGCTGAATGACAGCAGGCATACGTACGGGTGAGTAGCCTTGACCGATATAACATTTATTAACGGTAATATCGTCTGCCATCGCCCGAAGCTTGGCAAGGGCAGCATGCTCACTTATAGAATCAGGCAAATCCAGGGCCTTATTCATACGTACCGGCGCTGGGACGGTATCATTAATAAAGCTGTCCATATCATCATAACCGACCGCTTTTAGTAGCTCGGCCTGTTCAGTAGCATCTGAGCCAAGATGACGGTGGATAAATTCGGCCTCATTGAATAGATCGTTAAAGGTAGATGAAACAGGCTTAGCTTGATTGGTCATAACAGTCCTCTGGTTAACAATAAAGATGACAACTTTAAGATGGTAATAAATAAGAGTAACGAATAGCTGTTAAGAAAAGCTAAGGCGCTCTTGCCGTTAGCAGCATAAATAGACGTCAAGGTGTAACGGTTATGGATAAGGCGTCAGGGTATGAGACCATACACATAAATCACAATTGTAAAATTAATAACATCGGGCTTATCTAAGCCAATTAATTGATCAAGTCACAATTTAGGGGCTAACAAAAATGTTGATTCGACAGGCTCAGATGGTTTAAACGTGCTTGACATGTTGGTCATAATCAAAGCGGAACTGCTCATGATAGATACCATTGTCAGCGCGCTCGCCAGCGCCAATCATCATCACTACGTGATGATCATCCCCTAAATTCAACAGCTTCTTGAGTGCTGGCTCATCTAATCCGCCCATAGGACAGCTGTCAAAACCATGAGCTCTAAGGGCAAGCATTAAATTTTCGGCGGCAAGAGCCGTATTATTGGTGGCCCAGTTTTTGACATCATCAAAGGTGTAGTAGGGCGACTTAATCGGACCTTTTACTTGACGCAGCGTCTGGATCACGCCCCATTTAGCAGCGGAGAGGACATTAATAGGGCCACGAATGAAGTCTAATGGCACCACTTTAGTGTAATAGTCCTTGACCTTCTTGGGCACCGGCTTAATTGGGAACTCACGCAATAGCTGCTGGGAGTGAGCGAGCCAATTGTCCGTCCGAGCGACAACAGCTATCAGCCGAGCCGCTGTTTTCGCAGCGTTTTGATTCATACATATCTTATTGGCACGATGGCGCATTTTTTCTGAATCGATGACATAAAACTCCCACGGCTGAAGATTGCTCGAGTTTGGTGCCAACATAGCAAGCCTCAAGCAGTCGCGTAAGACATCATCTGGAATAGGCGTGTCGGTAAACTTACGTACCGAGCGGCGCGACTCAACGACCTGCTTAAATGCTTCAAGATGTGGGGTATGAGAAGGGGTGGCGATAGTAGGCTGACTATCAGTATGCAGCTTAGCTTGTGCTTTGGCTTGACTCATGAGGGACTCCAGAATAATTGGTAATGCTACGTAAAGAAGGGCGCTGTAAATGACAATTAAGCGAAAGTCAGATGCAGACTAGACGCAGCATAGGATGGAGAACCGAGCAGCAATGCTAACCGACCACCTGAATAATCATGGCAGGTTTAGATAGCTTAAGTAAGCGCATACCACGCTGTCAGTTCAGTCAGTTTCGATGCAGGATACGTTCCTGCATCGAAACCTTACTCTGTAGAACAAACGATTAAAGCTCGTTTTGATACTCTTCAGCACTCATAAGCGCTTCAAAGTCATCAATATTGTCAGGACGAATTCTAAAGAACCAACCATCACCATAAGGGTCAGAGTTGATGGTCTCAGGAGTATCTTCTAGCTCTTCATTAATAGCGATAATCTCACCAGTCAATGGCGCATAGACATCTGAGGCAGCTTTGACTGACTCAACAACGGCGATTTCGTCTTCCGCGACCACAGTGTCACCAACTTCAGGTAGCTCTACATAGACGATATCGCCCAGTAAGTCCTGAGCGTGCTCGGTAATACCGACAGTGACGCTACCATCATCTTCTAGACGTAGCCATTCGTGACTGGCCATGTACTTTAGTTCTGCGGGAATGTGGCTCATAAAACTCTCCTATAAAAGCAAAATAACGGGCAAAATACTGAAAAAAGCTACTGCCTATTGGCGCTAACTGGTCAGCATCTTATGGGTATGACTCAAGGTTGACAGGTCACCTCAATACAAACCTCTAGATAGTAGCAAAATAAAATGTAAAATCTTAGTGAATAAAACTTAAGTTCGTCTACTACTCAGTTCAGACTGGTCATTATTGTTCATTGTGCTACTAAGCAAATTGCTTTTGACCGTTTCGGACAAAAGGCAGCTTAATTACGCGAACTTCGACGAACTTCCCTTTACCGCGAAGGTCGACTTGAACGATTGCCTCGTCACTGACGTCTGCAGGAATTCGGGCAATAGCGATGGACTGCTTAAGGGTAGGGGAGAAAGTGCCACTGGTAATGATCCCAGATTGGCTCTCAGTATCCTGATTCTCAGCATTAATGATGACTTCCATCCCTTCACGCAGCACACCGCGAGACTCTAGCAGTAGTCCGACTTGCTTCATCGCTGTACCGGCTTCTTTGGCCTGTTGGCGCTTTTCAATCAGCGCCTCACGACCGATAAAGTCGCGATCGTCTTTTAGTGCCAATGTCCACGCCATACCGCATTCATAAGGGCTAATCGTCTCATCCATATCATGACCATAGAGGTTCATACCAGCTTCCATACGCAGAGTATCACGCGCACCTAGGCCGGCAGGCTTGATATCATGCTGCTGCAGTAGCGCAAAAAACTCGCAGGCATTGTCTTCATGCAAGATAACTTCGACACCATCCTCGCCTGTGTAACCTGTACGCGCGACGAACCAATCGCCTTTATCTGCATTAGCTTCGATCTGGCTAATGTCAGCACCGACGAATGGCTTTAGGCCGTCTAGCGTCTCAGCCCAGTTTGGCTTGGCTTCTTTTAATTTAGCGATGGCATTAGGTCCTTGAACGGCAATCATGGCCAGCTCCGGACGCTCAGTTAGGGTCACCTCAAAGTCGTCAGCGACTTTGCTAAACTGCGCCAAATCCTTATCGCGAGTGGCAGCATTAGAGACAATCCTATACTCAGTCTCAGCCTCATTCATGCGGTAGACGATCAAATCATCAATGACACCGCCATTGTCATTAAGCATCCCAGAGTACAGGGCTTTGCCTACTGATTTGAGTTTGGCGACATCATTAGCCAGTAGCTTTTGTAGCCATGCCTTAGCGTCAGCGCCCTGAATGTCGGTGACGACCATGTGCGAGACATCAAACATCCCAGCATCGCTGCGCACGGCTTCGTGCTCTTCGATTTGTGAGCCATAATTAATGGGCAGCTCCCAGCCAGAGAAGTCGACCATTTTGCCATTGGCTTCTAGGTGGGCTGAATAAAAGGGCGTACGCTTGGGCGTTGATGTGGTCATGGGCTATCCTTGTTGGTGAAAATATGTCTAGTATAAAGGGCAAAGTATAAACGAGTAAAAATACCAATTAGCACTGATTAAGGGCTGTAACAGCTTTTACGATGGTATAAATTTATGCTTGCACAAATAATCATGCAAAATTTGCCCACAAAAAAAGGCAAACAAAGTCGCAATCATAGCAAGGGCGTCATTATTAGTTTGCCCTTCACTATAGTTGCAATTTTATTTGCCCTTTCTGTCCTTAAACCTGAGATTTTCGATAACACTGCCATTACTGTAATCGATCCGTTGACTACGCAGCCTTATCTTTGCCCCTTCGGTGGATAAGCCAGTGACGACTTATCGCTCTCCAGAATTTTCATTACTATCAAGTCGCGGCTGACCACTGAGTAATACCTCAACAGTGACAGCTCACGTATAGATTAATGAGTCTTTCAGTCCATTTACCTGAGCGATTGACAGGGTGAATGCGCCTTCGGTGGTGACAATCATGGTGAAGATAACGCTCATTGCCGCTTAGGGACAATAATATCTTTACACGATGCACGCTCTCCTGAGAGACGCATTTATTATGAAAGGTAACGACGTGATTTACAAGTACAAATAACGACCGATTATCGGTATTTTCTTAATCTATATTTATCCTAAGTGTGTTCTATTGTAAAGTGCAAATAAATTCGCTACTGAGTGGCGCACAACTTTCTAACTAAGTCGCTATAGCAGCTGGTAGTAGATGAGATTGACTTTATTATTAATACTGACTAGATCAGTATCAAGCACTAAACGCGCTTAGCAAGCTGGTACAAGAGCTACAATAAGTGCTGCAAAAAAACATTTTGCCGACTGACGTAGCTCCCAATTATGCTAAGCTATGCGCCATTATTAATGCTTAATAACACTAAAGTTAACCGTACTGTGCCGGCCATACGAGCTTTAGGTTGAGTGAAAAATACTGGTACTATCAGTGTTGCTCATGTTGCAACTACAACGTCAGTATCGCACTTATAATACCAGTCTCCGGTCACAGTAAGCGTGTCATGATAGCCGCATCACGCTATAATTGAGCGTGCTGCTTACACTGTGAGTAGCACGCTGTCATATTCAATTGAACCAAATGACTCTATTAAGGTCTGCTATGCACTGCGATATTTATAAATTTCCTAAACACGAAGAGATGTATGTCTATATTGCCAGGCCCGGCTATCCTGATGATGCCGAAACCTTGACTGACTGGCTTGGCGTACTGCCAAAAGAGCTAAGGTCAAGCTTAGGGGTGGGTCAGTTCCTCATGCATCTAGATCTGGCGTCGACGCCAAAGCTTGCGCGAGTGGACAAGGAAGAAGTGATAGAGAAGCTGGCGTCTCAAGGCTATTTCGTACAAGCACCGCCGCAAGATATCTTGGTTCGACAGGCGAATAATCGTGTTAAAGCGGAACAAGATAAACGTTATGATTAGGGCGCATGTATAAAAGCGAATCTACCTTGCTCTTCTGTCAGTAGTGCTTTAATAGGCAGTTATTAGTGTAATTGTAAGTGTTGATTATTGGACTTTTAAGTTTGCTTTAGTCTGCTTCGATTATAGCGGCTAGCGTGGTAAACTAGCGCTATACTCCACTAGGTAGTTCAGTTCTAAGGGGAGGTTTAGTCAGCTACTGATTTAGCTTCACCCTATTGGCTAATGACTTTGATACATTTACCGAAGTTGTTTTACCCCTTTATAATTCTCATTTTTGGTTGTCTGAGCGCTCATGGATTGGTTCAAAAAACTGTTACAAAACCTACCGCTAGAAACGATCAGTGACTGGCTAGGCAATATCGTTGTTTGGTGGAGTCACATGGTCGAGGGTGTGCCATCCGCTGAGCTACCAATGTACGCTTATATCGGTGGTAGTATTATCGTATTGCTACTATGGTTATTAGTAGCGCGTTTAATGCCGCGGCCTTTGGGGGGTATTAGTTGGGTAGTACTATTTGCTATCTTATTTGCCCCTGGTACAGCCCTTGGCGACTCAAGTCTTTTAGCGCCTGCTAGTATCGGTGTCGTCTATGCGGTAATGATGAAAGACATCCCTGGTGCGATTGCCAATGCGCTACCAATATTGGTAGTAACGGTAGCTGGTTTGTTTATTGGCTTTATCTGGCAATTGCTGCGCGGCGCTATTGAGTCTAGTATGGAAAAAACGCGACAGCGCGCTGAGCAAGATACTCAGGCTCAGATTCAGCTGGCTTCTGGCAATTATTTAGCAGGGTCTTTAGATAGCTCTGGACCCGATATAGACGAGAGTAACTTAGTTAAGACTAAGAAAAAATAGCCACTCAATAACAGTCTATGCCGCTCAATGAACCCATAAATTTGCAAATTTATGGGTTTTATTTTTATATTATGCTTATTATTGTTGGCTTGATGCTGAATTCTCGATAATCTAACGATAACGAATTAACCCAATTAAGAGACTATCTATGACGACTCCGACTTCATTTACTGGTACGACGTCTTATATCGCCACTGAAGATTTACAGCTGGCGGTGAATGCTGCGATGACCCTGCAAAAGCCACTGCTCATCAAAGGTGAGCCGGGTACGGGCAAGACTTTGCTGGCAGAAGAGGTAGCCAGCAGCTTAGGTATGCCGCTGATTACTTGGCATATCAAGTCAACGACCAAGGCTGAGCAAGGCCTCTATGAGTATGATGCAGTCTCGCGGCTTCGCGACTCGCAGCTGGGTGATGACAAAGTGTATGATATTAATAATTACATCAAGCCTGGCAAGCTTTGGGAGGCCTTTACAAGCGAGCAGCGTAGCGTATTGCTTATCGATGAGATTGATAAGGCCGATATAGAGTTCCCCAATGACTTGCTACATGAGCTTGATAAGATGTCATTTTATGTCTATGAGACAGGCCAGACCATCGAAGCTGAGCAGCGTCCAGTAGTCATTATTACCTCCAATAATGAAAAAGAGTTGCCTGATGCCTTTTTGCGGCGCTGCTTCTTCCACTATATCGACTTTCCTAATGAGCAGACCATGCGTCAGATTATCGATGTGCATTTTCCTAATATTCAAGAAAAGCTGGTGAACGATGCCCTTGATATCTTTTATAAGCTGCGCGGGGTGCAAGGCCTGAAAAAGCCACCTTCGACCTCAGAGCTGGTCGACTGGCTGACCTTGCTACTGGCGGATGATATGGCGCAAGAAGAGCTGGAAGAAAACCTTCGCGGCGAGAAGTCTATCCCGCCACTTTATGGGGCATTGCTCAAAAATGAAGCCGATGTCAGTTTGCTTCAGCGCTTTGCTAACATGATGCGCCGTTAATGACTAAGCTTTAAAACTGTTAGGGCAAAGTTTATGAAGATAAATTTGCAACCTTTTAATATTGATGATACTGAGAAACTTAGTCAATGGATTGAAGATGAAAGATCTTTGATACAGTTTTCTGGCGGTATTTTTACCTTTCCAATCACTCGTTCGCAGATTCAAGAATATCTAGCAGACACTAAAAGACATGTTTATAAAGTACTCATTAGTAGAAAGGTTGTCGGACATGCAGAAATTTATCTCGATGAAGCGCAGTCAGCAAAGTTGTGTCGCATTTTGGTAGGTGATCCTGATATGCGTGGTAAAGGTATTGGTCAGCTTATAATCTTTCGCCTTTTGACGATAGCATTTACAGAGTTTAACGTGCAGCGGGTTCATCTGAATGTTTATGATTGGAATACTACGGCCATTAAATGCTATGAAAAGGTAGGTTTGCAAATTAACCCCGGTAAGAGTACCCATATACCGTTCAGAAACGATTCATGGACTGCCATTAATATGGTGATTGATAAAGCTGGCTGGCAGGAACGACGTCATAAAGAGAAAATTGGATAAACAATGTTTATTAAACTATTTTATACCTTGCGAGCCTATGGTGTACCGGTCACTACCCGCGAGCTTTTGGATCTTAATGCAGCGCTCGATAAGGGGCTGATGATGCAGCCGTTGCCCAATGCCACCGACGGGGAACTAGGGGACGGCTCAGCAAACCGTACTTTTGCCAGTCGGGAAGACCTGTACCGGCTCATTCGGCTGTGCATGGTCAAAGATGAGCGGCATTTTGATAAGTTTGATCGGGCTATGGCTGACTACTTTGAGGGTGTCGACAGTCTTGATGTCGATGAGCTAATGGATCGGCTTACCCACGTACCTCAAGAATGGCTAGACTTAAAGCTTGACCCCAAAAATCTTACTGAAGAACAGCGACGGCTATTGAAGAAATATGGCTCACTTGAGGAGCTGATGAAAGCCTTAGAAGAGCGACTCAAAGAGCAAAAAGAGCGTCATCAAGGGGGAAGTAAATGGCTCGGGACAGGGGGTACTTCGCCGTTTGGGGCTTATGGCGATCACCCTGAAGGGATTCGCGTGGGCGGTGAGTCGCGCAAACGCAGTGCGGTCAAAGTGTGGGAGCAGCGCAAATACCGCAATCTTGATGATGATAACCTACTTGGTACGCGCCAGATTCAGATGGCACTACGAAACTTGCGCCAGTTTGCCCGAACTGGTAGTGCTGATGAGCTGGATATCCATGAGACTATCAAGCGTACTGCTAAAAAGGGTGTGCTCGATATTCATATGCAGCCGGAGCGGCGCAATCGCGTCAAAGTGCTCATGCTCTTTGATATCGGTGGTAGTATGGATATGCATGTTGAGGCGCTGGAAAAGCTGTTTTCTGCCGCCAAAAACGAATTTAAGACTTTAGATTTTTTCTACTTTCATAACTGCCTTTACGATTATGTCTGGAAAGACAACAATCGGCGTCATAGTGAGCGTATGGCCACCTTTGATCTGCTCAATAAATACGGCCGTGAGTACCGAGTTATCTTTGTTGGGGATGCGTCTATGTCGCCGTATGAGTTATTCTCCATTGGCGGCAGTGTCGAATATATGAACTCAGAATCAGGTGTGGTCTGGCTTAAGCGAGTATTGGCTCATTTTGACAAAGTCGCTTGGCTCAATCCAGAGAATCCTGAGTATTGGCACTATACCCATACCATTGGTGAGATTAAGAAGCTGTTCGACGGGCATATGTATCCGATGACGCTGCATGGGATAGAGGATATGACTGGATATTTGGCCAGATAGCTATCGCAAGCGCTGTTTTGCCGACTTTATAGTTCAGTAGTACTGGTTCAGTAGGACGAGTAATCTAAAAAAAAATATAAATTATGCCTATCTTAAACGTCTAGATTGCAATCTTAGGTCAATTCACGCTACAGTTAAACCAGACATTTTAATCTAGTCTCGCGGTATAGCTACCGCGTCCAGGAGCGCCGCAATACTACGCTAGCCCAGACGCCTCGCCAACATCAATATTATGGACAATAGGATATCAGATGAGTTCACGTGACGACCTTTCAGCCCTCCATGACGATTCTTTAGTTTTAAAACCAAGCCACAGTTCTGAAGTAGAGCCACCTATTACCACCTTTGACCCCATCGCCCGCGATGCTCTATTGGACAACGAAAAGGATCTGCCACTACTTGCAGAGACTAAGCTGTTAAGCGATGCATTGATCCGAGTGATTAAGTCGCAGACTTCACCGGCCGTTACCCAGACCATCCATGAGTTACTCGATGGCGCCAATCCTAAGCAGACTATCGATCAAGTACTGCCCACTCTTGATGATCGGCAGACAGAAAACTTAATTCGCGCTTGTAGCTTATTTGCTCAGATGTTCAATATTGCCGAAGATCGTCATCATGAGCGCCGCCGTATTGTGCACGAAAAATATGAAGAGCCTGCACGATCTAGCTTTCAGACAGTGTTAAACCAAATTCAGGAGCAAGGCATTTCAGGGGAGCAGCTGGGTCAGCAGCTTGCATCGACTGAAGTTGCAGCGGTACTCACAGCTCATCCTACTGAGGTTCAGCGCCAGAGTATATTGAACTTTCACCGCCGAATTCGTGAGATTCTCTCCGACCATTCACACGCAATCGGCTATCGGCAGCAGCTGTTCGAAGAGGATATCGAGACGGTACTGCTAGCACTTTGGCAGACCAATGAGACACGCCACTTTAAAATTACCGTTGCAGATGAGATCGAAAATGGCGTCGGCTACTTTGACTTGAGCTTCTTCCAAGCACTGCCCGCGCTTTATCGAAAGCTCTCAAAGACGCTTGAAGGTTATTATCCTAAGACGCAGCTACCCAATATTATCCATATTGGCAATTGGATCGGTGGCGATCGAGATGGCAATCCTTTTGTCTCCGCCCAGACACTACGTGACGCCTTCAAGCGTCAGGCAGCGACAGTATTTTACTTTTATCGTGATGAGTTAGGTAAGCTGTACGACGCACTGCCATTGTCTATCCGCCGTGTGAAGGTCAATGCAGACGTGCTAGCGATGGCAGAGCAGTCACCCGATACTGAGATTTCACGCAGTGAAGAGCCGTATCGCCGCGCTATCGCCTTAATATCTGCCCGTGTGGTAGCGACTAGCCATTGCTTCGAGCTGGACTATGGCTGCCGCTTTGGCAGTGCTGAGGCTTATGGTGATGCCGATGAGCTACTGGCGGACCTTACTACCATTCAACGATCGTTAACCGATAATGGTAGCACTAAGCTTGCTGAGGGCAGGCTAGCTGATCTTATTCGTAGTGTCAGCCTTTTTGGCTTTTATCTCATGCCGATTGACTTGCGCCAACATGCGTCGCGTCATGGTGACTGTGTCCATGATCTATTTAAGCATGCTGATTTGGAAGATTATCTGTCCTTGTCAGAGTCGGCACGGCAGCGCGTCCTCTTACGTGAGCTTGCGACGCCGCGTCCTCTATTTAGTCCATATGTCGACTACGATGAGCAGACAAAGCATGAGTTAGCTATCTTTGCTGCCGCTGCTGATATTAAAGATCGCTTTGGTGAGCAGGCGATTCGTCAGAGCATTATCTCCAACTGTGAGACCATCAGCGATATGCTGGCCTTAGCACTACTTATGAAAGAGACGGGGCTATTGACCATCAAGTCGGGTCAACCCGTCAGCCGCTTAAATATTGTGCCATTATTTGAGACTATTGATGCCTTAGAGGGCTGTATTGAGGTCATGGATGGACTGTTTGCTAATCATTGGTATCGGCAGCTGTTAGATAGTCGAGACAATCTGCAAGAGATTATGCTCGGCTACTCTGACTCTAATAAGGACGGAGGCTATATTACCAGTCAGTGGTCACTGTACCAGTCGGAGCAAAGGCTGGTGGATGTATTCGCCAAGCATGATGTGCGCTTGCGGCTGTTCCACGGTCGCGGCGGTAGCGTTGGCCGTGGTGGTGGTCCCTCGTTTGAGGCCATCTTGGCACAGCCTGCCAAGTCAGTGGCGGGGCAGATTCGGATCACCGAGCAAGGCGAGGTCATTACTGCCAAATATGCCGATGCGGGCAATGCTGAGCGCAATCTAGAAGCGCTGGTCTCAGCGACTCTTAAGGCGACGCTGTTGCCTGATGCGACGATGACACCTGACCCTGAGCTGCTAGACAAGTTATCGACCACTGCTTTTAATCATTATCGTGAGCTGATTACCCATCCGTACTTTATCGATTATTTCATGCAGGCGAGTCCGATTACTGAGATTGCTAGCTTAAATATCGGCTCGCGACCTGCGAGTCGCAAGACATTGGCTAAGATTCAAGACCTGCGAGCGATACCTTGGGTTTTCTCTTGGATGCAGAACCGCTTAATGTTGCCTGCTTGGTACGGCTTTGGTACTGCGGTCGAGAGTCTATTGGCTGAAGATGAGAATATGCTGTCGGTACTACAAGACCATGCCAAAAATAGCGCCTTTGTCGAGTCTATGTTGTCAAATATGGAACAGGTCATGGCCAAGACCGATATCGATATCGCCAAGAGCTATGTCGAGCTGGCTGAGGATACAGAGAATGCTCAAGAGATATTTGAGCTGATTATTGAGGAGTATGAGCGTAGTCAGAAAGCGCTACTGCTGCTAACGGGGCAAGAGACTCTGCTTACGAGCAATCGCTCATTAGCACGCTCGTTGGCCCTACGTCTGCCATATCTTAATGCGCTTAACTGGCTACAGGTGGCACTACTTAAGCAGCGCCGTGGTGATGGTAAGTCGATCCTCAAAGAGGAGATTGATGAGGCGAGGCTGTTACAACTGACGCAGTTGACGATTAATGGCGTGGCGCAGGGGCTGCGTAATACCGGTTAGGGGTTGTGCTACTGATTTTGTCTTAAATAATAAAGTAGGCTGGGCATTTTGCTTGGCCTATTTTATTTTGAGCTATCTTTCTGCTTCCGCAAGCAATATTTAAGTATTTTTAAAGTCTGAATTGCAGGATTTTCCAATTGGCCTGTGCTAGGGAGTATAGCTTTTGAAAACTCTATTTAAAGTAGTTTTTGTAGATTGGCCTTGCGCAGCTAAAATTGACATGCAATTTTTAAACGCTGTTCATAAATCACCTATAAGTGTGTGAGTCAGGGGTATTCTGAGGGTTTGGGGAACCCTCAGCCTGACGCAAGGGGAAATCTATGATTTTCCTATCAGACTGTGCTAGGAAGCATAACTTCTGAAAATCCTATTTAAAGTAGCTTTTGTAGATTGGCCTTGCGCAGCTAAAATTGACATGCAATTTTTTAACGGCGCTCATAAGTCACCTATAAGTGTGTGAGTCAGGGGTATTCTGAGGGTTTGGGGAACCCTCAGCCTGACGCAAGGGGAAATCTATGATTTTCCAATCGGACTGTGCTAGGAAGTATAACTTCTGAAAATCCTATTTAAAGGATTTTCCTTGCGCAGCTAAAATTGACATGCAATTTTTAAACGCTGCTCATAAGTCACCTATGCGGTGTTGAAGCGTATGCGTCTTGGTTGATTCAGTCCGGTGTCTTTCTAAGTCACCTATGCGGTGTTGAAGAGGAATTATAAACCTCAAAAAAGAGTCATAACAAGGCTTGAAGGGCAAAAACACTATTTTTACCCTTCATTTTCTATCTTGATATAACTTATTGTTTTTTAAATAAATTTTTAAATAGTTTAAAAAAGGATTTTTTCCTCTTTTAATAGCGATCTGCGTGCTATTTAGCCTACTATATCATCATTTAGCTTCACGCTAGTCATAATAGATCGTACCTGACACGGGGTAATTTGCTTAGCGATAGCCTCAAGTTTAGGCTTATCTGACCAGCCCAGCCAATAGGCGAAGCCCACTTGGGTTAGGTCCACGCCGCTATGCTTGGTATAGCCGATACCACCAGACGGGCGGCTGTTAATTTCTAAGACGCGGTGTATGCCGTCTGCATCTTGCTTGGTCTGTACGCTGACGATACCATCACAGTCAAAGGCTTTAATGAGTGGAGTGACCACGTCCATCACTGAGGTGTCATAGCCAATGTGTTGGACTTTGCCCACTTTATGACGGGTGACGGCTGCTAATACTTCGCCGCGCTCGCAGACCACATCGATAGAGTACTCTTGGCCGGGTAGATATGGCATTAGTAGCATCGGAATAGGGCGCTGATGTACCAGCACGCTTTGCGAATAGGCAGCGATATACTGCTCGGTAGTTATCTTTTTATTATCGGTAAAGTACAGATGCTCAAAGCTGTCATAATGTTTATCATTGCCATCTGCTGTTGTTCCTGTGTCTAGTCGCCAAAACCCTTGGGCAAATATCCCAGTGACAGGCTTGACGCATAAGCGCTTATCGCTATGCTTAGCCAGTAGCCGGGTCAATTCATTTAAATTATCAAAACGCCAGCCCTCAGCGACAGGGATATGATGGGCGTTGCAGTGCTGGATAAATTGAAACTTGTCATCGATTTTGTTGAGCATCTCTACCGACGTAGCGCCTGTCAGTAGCCTGATACCTGCTTGGTCAAATTGTTCCCGCTCGGCCTCATAATCGATACTATTGCGACCAGTTAGCAGTACCTTGACGTTATGCTGCTTGGCTTGCTCAAGGACAAACTGCCAACGGGGCAGGGCAGCACCATCATGGTCGGCAGTGCTTGGTTCCAAAAAGTACTGGTCAGCGAATTCAAAGATTTCTAACCGCCGCGAGCGGTGTGAGGCAAGGACATTTAAGTCGTTGTTGGTATATTGCTGCTTTAAGCTTTGTAAGCTTTCGAGCATATCGCGCTGACTGGATTGGGCTTCAGCAAGCCAAACGCTAGGTACTGATGATTTCATACGTGTATTGTCTCTTAATTAAGCGGCTAAATGAGTTGGTGTATTAATATATTGATGCTTAGTTTACTACGCAGCGCACAAATGCGCGTAAGATTAATCACATTGTTGATACCCATCGACCAAGATGCCCAAGTAAACGACACACAACTTACGATGCCTTATACCGCAGCATTTTGCTAAACTAAAATAAATATGGCAATTAGCCACATAAGGCTGCCTATCGACAGGCTACCCCAAAATCATAGTGGCAGTTAGCATATTAATGCATCCAGATAATCCTTATAAATAGAAGCGAGAGAATCATGAGCCAAACTTTAATCGCCGGTGCCAATGCGCCATTAGCCGCTGAGCAGATTAGTATTCGTATTATCAGTGACCAGTCCATTGATTGCGCCGCTTACCGCTTAGCGAATACGGGCAAAGTTCGCGGCGACGGCGACATGGTGTTCTACGGTCAAAAGCAAAGCGATGATAGCAGCGTCGCCTTTCGCGATCATGACACCGATGGCTTCTTCGATATCAACCTATCGGCGCAGCCTGCGCAAATTGATAAAATCGCGCTAGCGTTCTCAAGTAGCAAGACGCTGGCGCAGATTGGCAATGTCGATATCCAAGTGATGCAGGGCAGCAATGTGTTACTGACATGTCAAGTCGAGGCGGGCAATCGTAGCGAAAAGGCCGTTATTCTTGGTGAATGCTACCGCCGTCAGGGCAGTTGGAAATTTCGCTTTATTGCCCAAGGCTTTAATGGTGGTCTAAGGCCGCTCTCAGAGCACTTCGGTGTGGAGATTGCCGATGATAGCCCTCAGTCCAATCCGGTGAATACCAATAATGGTGTCAATACCGCCAAGCCTGCGACCACCAGTGCCAATCATCAAGCCAGTCCGCCACCGATTCCAGCTGCCTCAACCTCAACTGTTAATTTATCCAAAATTACCCTAACCAAGAACCAATCAAGTATCAACCTAAAGAAAAAAGACGACTTCGGCAAAATCTCCATCAACCTAAATTGGAACCAACGACCAGACAAGTCGGAGATGCCGAAAAAGGGCCGCCTAAGCGATCTATTTAAGCAGCATTCAAAGGGTATCGACCTCGATGTGGGGGCGATGATTCGCCTCAAAAGTGGCGAGAAAACCCTCATTCAGGCCTTGGGCAAGCGCTTTGGCAGTTTAGACAGCGTGCCTTATGTGCTGCTTCGCGCGGACGATAGGACGGGGCAGAGTACAGACGGTGAGTGGCTCGATATTAATGGTCAGCAGTGGTCGCAGATTGAAGAGGTGTTTATTTTTGCCTTTATCTATGAGGGCGTACCCAATTGGGCGCAGACCGACGGCGTGGTGACCATTCACGTGCCCGGTCAGCCACCGATTGAGACGCGGCTCACCGAAGGTGCAAACTCAAAGCCCATGTGCGCCATCGCGCGATTGGTCAATCAGCAGGGCAGTATCAATGTTGAGCGTATTAACCAATACTTTAGTGGTCATAAAGACATGGATGAGGGCTTTGGTTGGGGCTTTAGCTGGCAAAAAGCGCGCAAGTAATCAGAGAATATAAGCCAATGAATAAAATAGCCTAAGTAGCTAAAAATGAAGCTTCCTGTGTTAGGGTTTAATCGTCGATAGCTAAAGCACAAAAAGCCAAAAAAATAAAAGAATGGCCTTAACATCGGAGTTCTTTAGACAGGAAGAAATATGCGGGGCGAGAGTAGTCGATTCTACGTGACTATGGCCGCGCCTCGTCCCTCGGCGAAGAGCAAAAAATGGGCAGGGGCTTTGATTTAATACGTTCATGGATTGCCCCTCACATCCTCCTCCTCATAAAGCGTATTTTGCAAAATTGCGCCCTCCTTTTTTAAGGCGGTCGGGAGAGGATTTATCGGCTGTAAAAACCAACTATTTATTTGGGCGTCCGTCCCACTCAATCTGGCGTTACGCTCTTAAGCTTGCTAAGGTAAAGCCGAAGCCTGCGCATGCTATCACTGTGCCTCTTTTTATTGGCTGAGTTATGTCTGAGGGTTTGTCCAAAGGCTTTTACGTTAATGAAGTGGTTTGGCGTTATTACCTTGCTCTTTTTTAGAGCGGTAAAATAGCCTTTCCCCGATAAATGTACCGGAACAAATAAGGACGAGATATAAAACCCAGCTTGCGGGTACAGAGATAGTTATGCTGTTAATGATTATAAAGTAGATAGCGATCCCAATTAGGAACCCCATTATTCTATAGACATAAATCATAGCCAAATCCTTATTACCTATTGATATCAACCATAATATCAAACTATTTTTAGCAGTACTCATCTGCTTTAACTGCTTGTCTATCAGCATAGCCATTATGGCTTTTAACTTTAAGGCGGATACTAAAAGGTCTTTATATCGCCTTTCTACCCAAAAGGGAGAAGGGTAGGATTAAGCTACTTAAATCTAATAATGGTTACTCAGCAAAACGCCACCCTTATGGGTAGCGCTGCTATCTTAAGCAATAACTTTGTCTCAACTACCTAAGCATGTGGCGTTACCGCTGGCATTAAGTCTTTGAATGTACGGCCAGAGGCGGTCTCGCCAATAGCGTGCATTTTCCACTCGCCATTGTGGCGATAGACTTTAGCCATAATCATCGCCGTATGACTGCCTTGTGAGGACAAGTTGTAGCGAGCCACTTCAGAGTTATTGCTGGCATTGACGATGCGGCAAAAGGCATTTTCTACCGTCTCAAAGGTCTGACCAGTGAAGCTATTGACGGTGAATACTAGAGATTGCACGCTGGCTGGGATACGCGATAAATCCACGTTGATTACTTCGTCATCACCGTCGCCTGCGCCAGTACGGTTGTCACCGGTGTGCACGATACTGCCGTCTTTTGAGTTGAGCTGACCGAACCAGATGGCGTCGATAGGCTGCTTGTTGCTGTCAAACATAATGCACGAGGCGTCAAGATCGATGCTGTCGCCACCACCGCCGCCGCCAAAGAGTTTACCCAAGAATCCGCCTTTATTAGCAGCGCTAGATTGTGCCACGTCCCAACCCAGGCCCATTTTAACTTGAGTGAGTGTACCGCCCGCTTCTTTACTCAGCGAGATTTTTTGTCCTTTTTGTAGATTAACTGCCATGAGAGTATCCTTTTAATGGTTTAAGTTAGCTTTATCAAAGGGTGAATAGGTGTCAGACACTATAAATAATAACGGGGTTATCAACCAGTCTGTCAGGCGACATTTATCGCTGTAATGCTAGTTAATGGGGGTAGAAGAGGCAAGATTAAAGCGCCAAAAAAGACAGCGACCCAATGATTAAGCCGCTGCCACCTTAAGACTACATGATCTGATCCAGCAGACCACCGCCGCCGCCACGGCCACCAGAGTTGCTACCAAGCACGCTTTGAAGCCAACCTTGATAGCTGTCACGGTTGCGTGAGCAGATGACGACTTTGCCCTTACCTGAAAACTTCAATACCATACCCTCGCCACTGGTGACGGAGTTGATGATATTGCTCATAAAGCCTTTTTTCTTACTGGTAGATACCGACAGATTGTACTGTAGTCTTGAGTCCCAGCAGACCACATGACCATTATCGATGACCACGTCTTTGCCCGGCTCAACATCAATCTCAAATAAGGAGCCAAAGCCTGAGACCACGACCTGACCTGTGCCCTCAGTCTGCATGACCACGAAGCCGCCAGTATCACCAAATACCGCACCGCCAAGATTGCGCTGGATATTAGCACGGATATCGACACTGCGAGAGGCGGCGACAAAGGCGCCATCGCTTAACGTATATTGGTTGGCTCCAATGTCTAAGATTTGCATATCACCATCAAGGGTAGGGGCGAGAAGACAGTCGCCCTCACCGTGAACGGCTTCAATCTCTTGCTGAAACAGCGACTCATCATTGGCAAAGCGGCGCATCAACGACTGCATAATGCCACCTTGGAGCTTACCTTTAAGCTCCAGATTGGTCTCCATCATGACCATCGCATTGGCTTCACAATAGATGGAATCTCCTTTTTTTAGATTACAATGTAAAAAAGGCTCGATAGTCCCGATTAGAGTGAACGTCGCTGCCATAAGCGCTCCTACAGTATTGGCTAGTACTAAAGATGACGGAATATAAATCAAGGGCAAGCGCTACGATGGCTTACCCCTAATTTTATAAAGGCTACTCAGTAATCTATAAAAGGCTACTTAGTTATACATTAACCCCATAAGAGGCCGCTAATGGACCTAGGCCACCATTAAAGCCTTGACCTACGGCGCGGAATTTCCAGTCACCATTATGGCGGTATAGCTCACCGAATATCATCGCAGTCTCAGTGCTGCTGTCTTCTGATAGATCGTAACGGGCGACCTCGGAGTTGCCATTGTCATTAATGACGCGGATGAAGGCATCACCGACTTGACCGAAGTTTTGATTGCGCGCTTGGCCTTCATAGATGATGGCACAGATTGCAATTTTGCTGATTTCACTAGGGACGTTAGTTAAGTTGACCTTGATTTGCTCATCATCACCTTCACCTTCACCCGTACGGTTATCACCGGTATGCTCGACAGAGCCATCACTAGATTTTAGGTTGTTAAAGAAAATAAAGTCTTGGTCGTTACGTACTTTGCCAGCATCATTAAGCAAAAAGGCAATGGCGTCTAGGTCAAAGTCTTGACCGTCAGTAGCGCGAGGGTCCCAGC
Organism: Psychrobacter pygoscelis; assembly: GCF_004335015.1. Taxonomy (GTDB): domain Bacteria; phylum Pseudomonadota; class Gammaproteobacteria; order Pseudomonadales; family Moraxellaceae; genus Psychrobacter; species Psychrobacter pygoscelis. The sequence goes on along the minus strand of NZ_RQRU01000001.1, from coordinate 394,970 downwards.
CAAGACCGACGGTCATGTTGGTAAGTCCTGGGGCTTCTTTTGATAAGTTGACATTGCCACCTTTGGTTAAGCTAATAGCCATGTTATTGATCCTTTTTAGCGAGTGTATTGATAAGTAAGAAAAAGTCACGCAGTAGCGCGTGAATAGTACAGTCGGTCCACAATAAAACTATTACGGTGTCACCCTCACTAGCCATACTACTGTATAGTCTGCGCTCGGCTTCCTTGTACCAATATTATTGTAGATTGACAATAGCTCATATTCAGTACAAAAGTTATTGTAATAATAGGGGCGACTCAAGAGTATATCGTCTGATAAGTCGAAATCTGAACTAAAATCGCGACAATAAAAAACGTGAGCCGAAACTCACGTTAACTATACTAACCCCTATGCTCATGCGCAAGTTAGTGCTAGTAATTATCATAAGGATTATGTGAAAAGTCGTTAATTTAAGTTGAAGACGCTTTCCCTGAGGTTTCAGCTTCTTCAAGTTTACGGTGTTTCAGTGAAGCGATGACCGCCCAAACGATAAAGGTGACACCGATAAGGCCGGTCACAATCTCTGGCACATGGAACTTCATCGACAGTAGCATAATGATGGCAAGGGCACCAATGGCATAGTGCGCGCCGTGCTCAAGATAGATAAACTCATCTAGCGTGCCTTTATCGACTAGGTAAATGGTCATCGAGCGAACAAACATCGCACCGATGGCTAGACCAAGCATAATAATGATGACATCATTGGTAATGGCAAAAGCACCGATGACACCGTCAAAACTAAATGACGCATCAAGCACTTCAAGGTATAAGAAACCTGCGATACCGCCTTTCATAACCGCGCTACCGACATTGGTAGTATTGTTAGATAGCGTACCTTCTTCCAGCTCCTCTTCAGCCTCTTCAATGTCGCCCTCAAGCATGCCTGAGATGACCTGAACCCCAAGATAAACCAAGATACCCCAAACACCAGCGATAAGTACCGCTGATTTTTGCTCAGGGTGTACCCAAGTGAGCGAAATCATCAAAAAGATTAACGCAACAAAGACACTCATGGCATCGACTTGACCAAACTTAGCAAGTCTACTCTCAAGCCAGTCAAACCAGTGTACTTCTTGATCATCGAACAAGAAGTTTAGGAATACTAACATCAGGAACATACCGCCAAATGCCGAAATCTCTGCATGGTGTGCCATGAGTTTGGCTGAATACTCATTGGGGTTATACAAGGCAAGATTGATGACGTCCATCATACCCATATCAGCAGTGACGGCGACGATGACGATGGGGAACACCAAGCGCATACCGAAGACAGCGATTAAGATACCGACGGTTAAGAAGATCATCTTCCAAAAGTGGTTCCAGTGCTTGAGTACCGAAGCATTGACGACCGCATTGTCAAAGGACAACGAAATCTCCATCACTGCCAGTATCGCGGTGATAGACAGCGCTGAGATCAGTCCGCTCATACCACCGTGTGAATATCCCCACCACGATGCGATCAATAGCGCAATGGTGGTAAAGATCATATCAAAATAAAAATGTCTCATGACATATCCTGTTTAGAGTCACTATTTGCAGACATGTAAACTGCTTTAATACAAAAAAAGTGGTTAATAATAACCACTTTTTCGTTAATAGTCTTGTATTGAGCTGCAACAATTTATACCAAATCCTATCGAATATTTATTAGTTGCGTAGTGATAGGCAGCGTAGCGTAGCAGCGCACAAAACTTTTATCAGGCATCGCTAAAAACTAACTTTAGCAGTTAAATATTGACACCATATTGGTGGCACATAGCTTGCAGACCGCCTGAGTAGCCTTGACCAACCGCGCGGAATTTCCACTCGTTATTATGGCGATAGACTTCTCCAAACACCATGGCGGTCTCGATAGAATAATCTTCTGCTAAGTCAAATCGTACTACCTCAGTACCGGTGTCTTCATTGACGACACGAATAAAGGCGTTAGCGACTTGACCGAAGTTTTGATTTCGCGTTTGCGCATCATGAATGGTGACGGTGACAATCACTTTGTCAATATCAGCGGGGACCTGAGATAGGTTAACTTTAATGACCTCGTCATCGCCATCCCCTTCACCAGTACGGTTATCACCGGTGTGCTCAACTGCGCCATTATCTGACTTAAGCTGATTATAAAAGATAAAGTCATGATCGCCACGAACTTTGCCAGCGCTATTAACCAAAAATACGCTAGCGTCTAGATCAAATTCAGCGCCAGACGTGGCACGTTCGTCCCAACCGAGACCGATCAGTAGCTTATTTAGGTTTGGGTCAGTTTTGGTCAGTGATAAGTTACCACCCTTACTCAGTGATAAGGCCATAAATATCTCCTCAATTATTAAATGTGTCAATTAATAAGTGTCTAAATTAACTTGTGCTTAAGCCAATAAGTGCTTAAGTTATTTCAATGTCTGTATAACGATATGATTTAATATATAAATTATGACAAAAATATTAAATCAATAAAATGACTATGAATATGGAAAAATCCAATCGTCTAATCCAGTCGTTCAATAATGTTACCCATAATAACAAGCCCATAGCTTATGTCTAGGGCTAAAAATTAACGATAAGTTATTAATTTCGTAAGAGCAAAGGGCTTGAAGAAACATTTAAGACAAATGGCAACTTACTATAAAGCCAATTTAACCACCATATTAATTTTATATAATCTATCTGTCTTATAGTAGTCAGTAGCAGTCAGCTATTTATGACCCTATCAAATTGTATTACCACTGGCCAAGAGTGATCTTATTGTATGACACGTTAGTAAAAAGACCAGTTCGGCAGGTTTGATTGCCGCGTTCAGTATGACGACATTCGACTGCTCAGAGAGTCAGCAAGAGCAAGCGGCGCGAACTCTTGGACTGGATGAAAAAGATGTCTTCAGCCTTAAGACGAACACTTACTTTGGTGAGTGGTTGTCCGCTGATCTATCAAGCTCAGTCAGAGACTGACTTTATAAGCGAAGTAGCCGTTCGTAACTGTGATAAGCCTGATAGTTATGAAGTATGTTACGTTCATGACTTGCCAGAGACTTGAGCTACTAGCGATCGCGAGATAGCCTACTATTTGTATGATCCACAGGTAGAGCAGGTAAGCAGCATACAACGAGGGGCAGGTATTTAGCCCACCCCTATCTCAAAACGACCCTTAAAGTAGCGGCTTACATACTGGCTCAATTGTCTATGCTTGCTGTCTCAGTTTTCTAAGCCAGTTAGGAAAGACGGTGACGAATCTCAAAGCTACGATGGATTGGTTTTTTGATATTAAAGTCAAAGCCAATCGTCTGATGAGTAATGTCGGTTACCTCATAGCGCTGGGTGAGTGACTCGTCCAATTCAAACTTGGTAAAGTTGTTTGAGAAGTAGAGTACACCGTCCGTCCGTAAGCGGTTCATCGCCCGATTGATAAGCGCAGGGTGGTCACGCTGAACATCAAATGTCCCTTGGAATTTTTTAGAGTTTGAGAAAGTTGGCGGATCGATAAAGATAGTATCGAATTGCTCGGTATTGTCTTTAATCCACTCAAAGATATCTGCCGCGACAAAGCGATACTTGCTACTACTAAGGTCTAGACCATTAAGGGCAAAGTTTTGCTTACCCCAGTCGAGATAGTTCTGTGATAGATCCACACTCGTTACAGATTTCGCACCTGCGAGTGCAGCATGGACGCTAGCGCTGCAAGTGTAAGCAAACAGATTAAGAACGTCGCTATTCGCACTCTGTGATTTGACCAATTGGCGCATATTGCGATGATCAATAAACAGTCCGGTATCTAGGTAATCGGTAAAGTTGACATAAAAGTAGGCGTTGTCTTCACGTACGACGTAGAACTTACCGCGCTTTTCGCTTTTGCTTTGCTTGCTATATTGCTCATTACCTGACTGGCGCGCGCGTGTCTTAATAAAGACTTGCTCACGGTCAAGCTTTAGCACTTCACGGATACCGTGCAGTGCTAGATTGAAGCGACGCTTTGCAGTCTCGACAGGGATGTTCTTCGGCGGCGCATACTCTTGGACGTGAACATAGTCACCGTATACGTCAATAGCGACTTTGAAGTCAGGTAAGTCAGCATTGTAGACACGAAGATTGGTCACACCATCGACAGCGGCTTGCTTTTTGAGGTGCGCAAGGTTCTTTTGCAGGCGATTGACGAAGTCTTGACCATTATCGACGCTAATCTCAGCTTTCTCAAAAGCTTGGATTAAGCTCTTGTGCGGGTCTGTGATTAGTGTGCCGTAGCGGAAATAGACAGTAATAGCACCATTATGACAGCGCAGGGTCTGCGGCGTCTCAATGGGTAGGATATCGGCATGCTCCACTTGTGCGGCAAGTACGCCAAGCGTCACAGTATTAGCGGCATTACCAGACTTTTTCTTAGCGGCTTTTTTATTGGCTTTGCTGCTAGGCGCTGGGGTAAAGATATCTTGTAAGATAATCCCAAGACCTTGATACAGCGGCTTGGTGGTCTCCTCCAAACCTAGACGCTCACCATAGGGCGGGTTGGTAATGATAAGAGGACGGTTTAGCTTACCTTCGCCTATGAATTTTGTAAGGCCAGTGCGCAGCTCGTTTAGTGGGCGCTGCTCAAGGGTAATATGAGGGATTAAGTCTTGAAGCCCAGCAGCGACCATGTTTTTATGCACCGCCTTTATCGCACCGATATCTGCATCATAACCAATGATGGTCGGTAAGCAAGTTTGCGCTTGTGCTGTTATCGTCTCTAGCGCCGAATGGAAGCGCTCATGCGCCGCCTCTAACTTTTGCTGCCATAGGCTGCTGTCATGATGCGCCCAGCTATAGAAGCCAAATTGGCTTTCGCTTTTATCGATACCGACAGGATAGTCACAGCTCATTAGTAAGGCCTCTATCAAAAAGGTCCCTGAGCCGCACATTGGATCGATAAGCGCGTCGAATTTTACTGTGTGTTTTTTGCTATTGGTCTTTTTGGTGCTCTTCTCTTTGTTGGCAGTGTCTTCAGCGCTACTGCCCTCAGCGATATTCCCCTCTGAGTCAGTAGTGTCAATACTAGCCACCTCTGCAAGACAAGGCAGCTTGTTTTCATGCCAGCCGCTACTGTAGAGCAGCGCTGCCGCTAGGTTCTCTTTTAGTGGTGCATCGGTCATGGCCACGCGATAGCCACGGCGATGTAAGCTAGTACCAGACAGATCAAGGTATAGCTCAGCTTGCTTGTCATTGACGGTAGCAAAGATAGAGTAATCAGGCTGCTTGCTATCCACATTGGGACGCTCGCCTAACTTATCATTGAAGGTATCGACAATAGCGTCTTTGATGCGTAGCATCGCAAATTGCTGATTGACCGGTACGCGTTTATCGGTCGATAGTCGAATGGCAAAGGTTTGATCGACACTAAACTGCTCAGTCCAGTCAACAGATTTGGCCAAGCCGTTCAGCTGTTCAGCGACATCATATTCGCTATTAATGTTGCGGCGCTTAAGGAGCAATAGTACGCGCGAGGCCACACGCGACCATAAACAAATGGTGTATAAGTCGGCAAGGGTCCCTCGGATTGCCAGACGCCCTGTGCTTTTGATGTCGCTGGTGATACCAAAGCTAGATAGCTCAGTCTGAAGCGGCATCTCAAGCCCGTCGGCGCAGGTGATAATAAAGTCAAACTGCGAAGATTGTGAGTCGCTGGTGGTCATGTTGCTACCTATTTGTCAAAGATCAATGATAAAACAATGATAAATCATAAAAGAAGAGGGGTTTTGCGAAGGATTTTAACACAGTTGTCAATATTTAAAGTAAAAGTGACAGGCTATATTGCAGATGGCTTGTCATCACTACCCATGCACTTTATCTAAGAGCGTCGATTTTTATCTTAAACCGCTACAAACTTAAGCAATACAGTCGATCATTTATCTGATGCAAGATGCGTTTTGGTCTCAAAAGGTTTGGTAGGGATAGGGTAGTCGACATCTTTAGGCATTAATAGCCGCATGTGCGGATAAGGAATAGAGACGCCAGCCTCATCCAGACCTTTTTTGATGTTCTCATTGAGATTTTCTTTAATCTTGGGCATCTGCGCCACGGCAGAAGGGGTTACCCAAAAACGTACGATAAAGAATACGCCATACTCACCAATCTCAACAATGGTCGCTGAAGCTTCTGGACGATCGAGAATGACATCGGTATCTTTGAGTACTTGCATGATAATAGCACGTGCAGTATCAATATCCGCTTCAAAGGCAATGCGAACACGAATATCAAAGCGCACGAAGTTTTTGGAAGTCAGATTGACCACTTCTGAGGAAGCTACATTGGAGTTTGGGACGATGATGGTAATATTATCACGCGTCAAAATATGGGTGGTACGCAGGGAGATAAGGACGACGCGGCCTTCTTGCTCGCCAATCTTAATCCAGTCGCCCACTTGGAACGACTGCTCAAGTAAGATGGTGATACCGGCGATAAAGTTGGCTAAGGTTGATTGAGCGGCAAAACCCACTGCCAAACCGACGATACCTAGACCGGCCACGAGCGAGACAATATCGAAGCCAAACTGCGCCATAACGCTGGCCAGACCCAGCACTAAAATAAGAACGGACAGTAAGTTTTTGAGTAACTGCTCAATTGAGGCATTAAGGCCATAGTGGTCTAGTACTCTATGGATGATCTGACCTGAGGTCGTCCACAGCACATAGTATAGTCCTGCCCAAATACTGGCCTTAGCAGTGGCCTTAACGGTCCCAGGCTCGACATTGAGTTGACTCATCACCGCAATCAGGCTCAAGACAATCCAAATGTAGCGTAAGACAGAGCGCGCGACCTTAAGCCGTTTGTTACTAATACGCAGTCGTTCTTGATTGTGCTTGACGAAGTAGATTGCCAACCAGTAAAAAAAACCAACGACGGCTAACAAGATTAAGATCTTGATACAGGTGCTAGCAAGATCTGCCGCTCGAGACGACCAGTCACGAGTCTCCTCTTCTAATGTACCACCTATTGCCAGATAAAAGCTGGTGTGGAGGTCCTGAAGGATCTCATTAATAAAGTTAGTGATGCCAGCCATCGCCATGTTGTACTCAATGATGAAGTTATGTTGTTATATCACAAGGGCTAATGACAAACCAGTACGCCCCAAAGTGTTATCAAGGTTCAGTTTATCAAAGGTTAAGCAATAACTTCCAAGATTATTGATGCTATTAATACGTCTTAGATGTACTAAGACTGATGTGGAATCTGCATCTTATCTTGAATCTCGCGAAGCGCAGTGCGAAGCCCCTCTAATATAGTCGGATGATAAAATGGTGCGTCAAGAAGCTGTTTGATAGTTAAATCATTGGTCATGGCAGTAGCCAGAATATGGGCAATATATTCGGCATCTGGGCCTACCATGCTAGCGCCCAGTATTTTGTTTGTCTGTTTACAGCCATATATGCGCAGCAAGCCGCAATTAGCGCCCATGACTCGGCTACGGCCCTGACTGCCAAAGTCAACTTCACCGATAGCATAGGGCGTAGCACTGGCATCAAGCTCAGTCGATGATTGACCTACACTAGCAATTTGCGGCTCACAGAATACAATGGCAATAGGGGTGGCAGGCGGCTTTATATAAGCACCGATATCATCTTTACAGACTGCTGAGCCTGCACTAAAACCTTCATCACTAGCGACATGCAGTAGAGGCAGATGGGCATTGGCATCGCCCACAATATAGACGTTCAAATCGCCGATTTGCCCGGTATTTTTGTTTAAGTCCATAGGACGATTTGTATCGTCTAAGCGTACACCAAGGTTCTCAATACCTAGATTATCTAGGTTGTTGCGTCGACCAGTAGCGGCCAGAACATAGTCTCCAGACCAAGTCTGAGTATTGCCATCTTTATCTAAGTAATGGATAAAGGCTTGATCATTATCCACGCCCACATCTTTAATCTCGCTATCAAGCTCGAAGTTTAGCTCTTGGCTTAAGCATTGATAGGCGCGCTCATTGACTTTAGGGTCTTTTATTCCGCCCAGTCGTTGACTGCGATTAAATAATGTCACTTGCACCCCGAGTCTTTGAAAGCTTTGTGCCAATTCAAGACCAATAGCGCCAGCGCCGACCACCGCCATGGAGTTAGGTAGATCTTCAAGCTCAAAGATAGTATCAGATGTATAGAGTCTATCCCCAAGCTTGTCACTCCAAGTATCTGCCACAAAGGGGCTAGATCCTGTTGCGATAATGATCTGCTTGGCGGCTATTATTTCATCGTTGACCTCGATGAGACCGTCTTTGTTAATGGTCGCTCTGCCAGAGATTTTTGCCTCTTCATCCCAGCTATCTACTTGCGTCATAACATGTGAGGTAAAAAAGTCGCGTAAGTCTTGAACCCGCTTCATGACTTGCTTGCCGTTGATAACGGCACGACCTTCAATACCGAATTCATCTGAACAATTGGCAGCATGAGCGCGATCAGCAGCAGCGATCAGCAGCTTGCTGGGCATACAGCCTACAGTAGCGCAGGTAGTCGTCCAATAGCCATCATTAATGATAACGACATTATCCGTCTGCTTGCGTGCTTGTTTAAATGCCTGTTGACCCGCTGTGCCCGCTCCAATAATAGCGACATCAACCGAGCGAGTTGCAGTATGATTATCTGATGCAGTATGACTCATAATATTCCTTATTATTTTACAATAGCTAGTACATGGTTAGGTCATTAGTGGAGCGATAGCTTATAGTGCTATTAGCAACTCGTCAGCTATGGTTAGGTAGTTCATTGTTATCATTTTTTTATTCACTTTTAATCTTTTATAGCCCAGCTGAGAGACAATAAGGATTAAGCCGGCGGCAATAAGCTTAACAGTCGATCCGTATAGCCCTTAGCTCGAAGGTTGCGCTGAGCATGAGTCAGGTTGCCGTCTTTGTCAAAAACAAAGGTAGAACGCAGCAGACCTAGTACCTTTTTGCCATACATAGACTTTTCTTTGATTACCTCAAAGTACTGGCAAAGTCGTTCATCTTCATCGCTGATTAAGCTGATTTGCAAGTCGTGTTTATCGATGAACCTCTTATGTGACTCAATGCTATCTCGGGAGACACCAATAATCTCGTAACCTAACTCATCAAATTTATGCAGATTCGCTGTAAAGTCAGTAGCTTGAGTGGTACAGCCAGAGGTATTATCCTTTGGGTAGAAGTATAAGATTAAACCTTTATTATTATTGGCCATCAGCTCATTTAGCTTGATGTCATCTTCAACGAAGTGATCTTCTAACTTTCGAACCATGGGCACAGCGAAATCAGGAAGGTGAATGTTTTCTTCGGTTGGTTTTGCCATTTGGCTTCCTCTGAGGTGGTTTGGTTATTAAAGTCAATCAGTACTAAAGAGGGCAGTACTGATATAGGGTCTCGATGAGTAATTTAGTATAAGCTATGCTATAAAAAAAAGCTGGCAATTGCCAGCTTCCTATTATTAAGCACTAAAGTTATTAAGCACTAAAGTCTGTAACTAACAACTAAAGTATCAGCACATTAAATGCCAGCTTATTGATTAAGCAGGCTTTTGTGGTGGCTTAAGGTCAAGGCCAACCGTACATTGCTGTAAGTCTTTTTGCATTTTTTTCACATAAGACAATTGAGACGGGTCTTTTTTACTTTTTGCGTAACTCTCAATTTCCCACATTTGACCGATGGTCATCTTACTACGAACGTCTATAGTACAGTCGCACAGCTTCTTCGCGGTAGCTTTGTCAGCGACTTTGTATTTTACAGCGCCGCTAATACAAGTATTTACTTGATCTTGCTTAATGTCAGCAGCATTGGCTTGTGGCATCGTAGCAAAGCCGAGAAGAGCCAATGGTAATACTTTTAATAAATTCATTCGTATCCTCTTATTTTATCTCGATAGTTAAAATTAATAGGAACTTAATGCATAAGCTGAGTCAAAAAGCACCTAAATTGGTGCTTGGCTTATTCAAGTCAAATAGGCAATCAACATATTCAGGTAAGTTCGAAATTAGCTATAAGATATCAAGCTTAAGCACAAATAACCACTTCCGCAATGATGCGATGATGCAAGGAAATGTTACGCCATAGCAATATCGTACGAGTTTGTTAGCCCAACTAACGAGTTCAAGGTGCAATTTTGCACAGGCGCTTATCAATACCCTGCAAAGGTTCAATTTGAAGAAGTCAGAGAAAGCTAGCTTAGAATCAAGCTGTCATCTGCTACCTTTTCACCACGAGTCTGCTCAAACATGTCAAGCAGATCATGCACCGTCATACCTTGGCGAGCTTCACCAGCAACATCCAACACGACTTGACCTTGGTGCAGCATAACGGTTCGCGTACCATGCGCTAAGGCTTGCTGCATTGAGTGAGTCACCATCATCGTAGTCAGATGATTATCCGTGACAATCTTGTCAGTTAGATCAAGCACAAAGGCGGCAGTCTTGGGATCTAGGGCCGCTGTGTGCTCATCGAGCAGCAATATTTTAGACGGCTGTAAGGATGCCATCAGCAGGCTCACAGCTTGACGCTGACCACCTGAGAGTAGCCCCATTCGGTCACTTAAGCGGTTTTCAAGTCCGAGCTTTAAGACGGCAAGCTTGTCGCGAAATAGCTCGCGGTTTTGGCTGTTGAGTGCGAAGCTTAGCCCGCGCTTGCCCCCACGCTTGAAGGCTAGCGCCATATTCTCTTCGATAGTAAGCGCCTCGCAAGTACCGGCCATGGGATCTTGAAACACTCTAGCAACCCAGTGCGCGCGCTGATGAGCCGTCTTTTTGGTGACATCAATACCATTTAATAAAATTTTGCCACTATCTACCCGAGTGGTACCACTAATAGCATTTAAAAAAGTTGATTTACCGGCACCATTCGTACCGATGACGGTGACAAACTCGCCCTCGTCAATATTCAAGCTAATACCGCGCAGGGCAGGGTTCTCAATCGGTGTGCCTTTATTGAAAGTCAACCGTAGGTCGTGGGCTTGCATCATTGGGACAATTCCTTATTCGCAGTCGCTATAGATAGAGAAGATAACAATAAAAGATAAGTCATGTCGGTCACGCTTTACGCCGACTCGACAGAAGCTTAGATTTTATCTGTGGCAACTGAAGGGCGATGACGACCAATAGGGCAGTGATTAGGTTTAAGTCTTGAGAGCCAAAACCTATACTACGTAGGGTATCGCTCGACAAGGCGATCTGAATAAATAGCTTGTAAATAATCGCACCTAGGATAACGGCAAGGGTAATGAACCAAATGCGTTTTGCCGGAATAATGGTCTCACCAATAATAACCGCAGCCAGACCGATGACGATAGTACCGATACCGATGGAGATATCAGCACCGCCTTGCGTCTGCACAAATAGTGCGCCGCCAAGGGCGATGAGACCATTCGATATCGCCATTCCAATGATGGTCATCCACGAGGTGTTAATCCCTTGCGCCTGAGCCATACGTAGGTTAGAGCCTGTAGCGCGCATGGACAGTCCCGTCTCCGTACTAAAGAACCAATCCAAAAATAGCTTGGCAACGATGACCACCGCACCGATGATAAGGCAGCGCATCCAATAGCCATTTTCATTGGTCACTAAGTCACTAAAGACGGTTTGCTCACCGAGGAGCGGTAGATTGGGAGCACCCATAATTCGTAGATTGACTGAATAGAGCGCTACCATCACTAGGATACTGGCCAGTAGTTGCAAGATACCCAGCTTAACATGGAGCCAAGCAGTGACCACACCAGCTACAGCACCGGCTAGCATCCCGAATAGACAGGCTAGCCAAGGGTTCACCCCAGCGATGATTGCTATGCCTGCGATAGCACCGCCTAATGGAAAACTTCCATCGGCTGTTAAATCAGGGAAATCAAGGGTTCGAAAGGAGATAAGGACGCCAAGGGCCACTAAGGCATAGATTAGACCACTTTCAAGCGCACCAAAAAAGGCAATTAAAGACATAAGCGGTAATAATTCAGGATAAGGTCTTTATCACTACTAGCACTAAGGTAAATTCCAAGTGATAGAGGATAAAAACGATTGGATTAATTTAACAGATTAAGCAATCTGCAGATAAGGTAAACCACAACATTCCACGATGATAAGCATTCATAATCGGCTCGAAGGGTTGCTAATAAAAAGGATGACCATCAATCAGATAGCTAACTATGATTCAACCTTTAAAAAAAAGATTGAATCAATGATGGTAAATTAATCAGTGTGATCTATTCGATCACTTCTTTAGCATTATCAATAACGCTTTGCGGTAAAGTAATACCTGCTTCTGCCGCATGATTTGGACTGACGTATAAGTCAAGAGACTGCGGTATATAGACCGGAATAGTGCCGGCATCCTCACCATTTAAGATTCGGCCAACGATTTTACCAGTTTCACGACCTAGGTCATAGTAGTTTACGCCAAGGGCTGCGACCGCACCGCGAGCGACAGAATCCGTATCTGAGGCTATTAGAGGCACTTTGCTCTCTCTAGCGACTTGATACAGTGACTCATAGGCTGAGACGACATTATTGTCGGTCGAAGTATAAATCATGTCTACTTTGTCAGCGATACTACGAGCTGACATGGCGATATCATTACTACGCTGTGCCGGTGACGCGTGAACTTTAATACCAAGTGGTCCAAGTTTATCTTGTAGGTTCTTTAGCACGATGGTGGAATTTACTTCACCGGGGCTGTAAACATAGCCAACGTCTTTTAGATTAGGAATGATTTGCTTCATCAAATCAATCTGTGGCTCATAGGGTAGGGCATCTGAGGCGCCGGTCACATTAGAGCCAGAGCCATCTAGTTTGCTCACTAGTTTAGCCTCTACTGGATCAGTCACTGCTGAAAATACCAGCGGGATAGTGCTGGTCGCTGCAGCGACGGATTGAGCAGATGGGGTGGCAATTGCGACGATGACATCTGGGTTGTCCGCGACGAATTGCTTAGCAATCTGTCCTGCAGTTCCCGTATTACCCTGAGCACTTTGGAAGTTGATATTGAGGTTTTCGCCTTCTTTAAAGCCTTCTTCTGCCAGCTCTTCGATGACACCTTTACGTACGGCGTCTAAAGCAGGATGCTCGACAATGGCGGTAATGGCGACGGTTTTTGTGTCTGTATCGGTGACGGCTACAGTGTCATCTATTGTTGACGCTGTTGTTTCACTGTCTGAAGCAGGTTTGTTACAGCCGGTCAATATAGCAGTTGCTACGCCGCCCCACATCAGAGCTTTGACAAATCGATTTGGGTTAAACATATTATGTTCCTCCTGAGCCTATTAGATAATATGGTAGCGCTGCTGATCGGTACGACCTAGTGCAACACTATCACACTTAAATTGGCTGACTTATTGATGGTTACTTGGCTACCATTACTACTGAGTAATGAGGGGAGCTATCAACAAGTGCGCATTTCCCTACCTAAACTACATAAAGTGCGATTAAGCGTTGATTCAATCTTCACTTTAACGATTTTATTACTTATTATTTATTTTACAATTCACTGTGCATGACGCCCTGCAAATTGCTTTGCTAAGTAAGTTATTTAAAAGACTTTATTTAGCTGGTGACTGGTCATCGACAACGACAGCATCGGCCATGATATCGTCAGGTATGGTCACGCCTTGAGCAGCGGCATGCTCTGGACTGACGAATAAAGTAAGCTTATTCATCACTTCAGGCTTGATATCGGTAATGGCCTCGCCATTTAAGACGCGGTAGACCATCTTGCCGGTGGTACGACCAAAGTCATAGTCATTGACGCCTAGTGCTGCCGTAGCACCACGCTTGACGCTGAACTCGTCTGAGGCAATGATAGGAATATGTAGCTCATTGGCAGCTGCTGTCATCGCTTCAAAGGCTGAGGCCACGTTATTATCCATTGAAGTGTAGATAACATCAGCACGACCTTGCAAGCTGCGAGTTGCCATTGCTATATCAGTGGGACGATTGGCAGAGATATCCAAAAGCTTCAGACCACGTTTGGGCAGCTCTTCTTGCAAGCGTTTAAGTAGTACTACTGAGTTTGCCTCACCTGGACTATAGATGTAGCCCACGGTCTTAGCATCAGGTTTTATCTTTTGGATCAGGTCTAGTTGCGGCTCTAATGGCAGCTGACTGGATAGACCCGTTAGATTACTTTGGGTTGGTACGCCACTATCATCTGTTAGTTTGGCAGCAGCTGGGTCAGAGACTGCGGTATAGATGACAGGAATGCTAGTGGTTGAGGCAACGATAGATTGAGCAGAGGGAGTAGAGATTGCCACGATAGCATCTGGAGTGTCACCAACGAACTGCTTAGCAATTTGCCCTGCTGTTGCAGTATTGCCCTGAGCACTTTGAAAATTAACGTCAAGATTTTGCCCTTCTACATAGCCATTGTCCGCCAACTCATCGATAACACCGCGGCGGATATCATCTAAAGATGGGTGCTCAACAATTTGGGTAATCGCAACAGATTTAGCCGGCTCATCAGTGGTCTCAGACCCTGTAGTAGCAGACTGACTAGTAGCGTCAGGCTGAGAGCAGCCTAATAAACTTATAGCAGAAAGGCAAGATGCAATAAGACCAAGGCGAAATGTAGAAGCAATTGTCGTAGCTGGTGTCATCGGTGATAAGCTCGCTATTAATAGAAGAATAAGAATTTATAAAATAATTAGTAAAACCACTTTAAAGAGTGACAGCTAATAGACACCCTAGCCCAAATATACGGGTAACTGGCAGTAACTTTGGTAGATGATGCTATGGTACTTAGTAGGTAACCCTAATCAAGTATAGATAGCAGTCGGCACGCCATAGTTACAACGATAGTCGCGATAATAACTGTTACGATAATAATGGTCACGATAAAAATAGTTGCGATGTTTAGCATCATTCTATTATGACAGCTATGTAACATTGCGCAACAATAAAATTAAATCACCAAGTCAAACCATAAGATCTAACCACAGTTAGCTTAAGGCTATTAATCATAAAAGAATCATCAATTAGATGAACTTAAGCTTCTTAGTACGCTTTAGGCCTAGGGCCTTTTATAGACCCTGCCAAAACAAGCCTTCAATTAAGAAGGCTTGCTATGTCAAGTGAAACAGTGGATATGCTTGGGGTTTAGGACGTTAAGTTATCGCGGCACTAAGGTAGTGACAGACAGTGCACTCTAAGCTTGCCTACAGCTCTAACCGAGCTTATCACCTACGGTGCAATCGTCTGGTAGGGTAATGACAGTCAGGCCCGTTTTCGGATCGCCAGAGGATAAGATCATGCCTTCAGAGACACCAAATTTCATCTTGCGCGGGGCAAGGTTGGTCACGCAGATGACCTTTTTATCTTGCAGCTGCTCAGGCTCATAAAATTTGCGAATACCGCTAAAGACATTGCGCGGCTTATCTTCACCGACATCAAGGATGAATTGTAATAGCTTGTCTGCGCCCTCGACATAGCTGCACTCAAGCACATGAGCGACAGTCATCTCAACTTTAGCGAAGTCTTCAATACCGATATAGTTGCTGTCCTTACTGTCTTTATTATTGTTGCTCTCAGCTTTGTCATTCACGGCTTGATCCCCAGTAGAAGGTTGGTTAGTGCGTTCTAGTGATTCTTTTGATGCCTCAACCACGGCTTCAATTTGTGATTGTTCGATACGCTGCATGAGCGGTTTGAACTTATTAATCTTGTGGTCAAGCAAGGCCTGATGACGACTGGCAAAGCTTAAGTCGTCAATATTTAAGAATGCTTTAGCGTTGTCCGTTAGCTCTGGTAGCACGGGCGCTAAATACACCATCAACTGACGGAAGATATTAATCGCGACTGAGCAGACATCTTGAACGGCTTGCTCATTGCCTTCAACTTTGGCCATGGCCCATGGTTTTTTGTCATCGATATATTCGTTGGCTTTGTCTGCACACTGCATGATCAGACGCATTGCCCTTGAGAACTCGCGGTTTTCATAGGCGCTAGCTATCTCATCACCTGCGCGCATGATCTCAGCAAGTAGCTCTGGCTCAGTACAATCAGCAGATAGCAGACCATTGTATTTTTTGACGATAAAGCCAGCTGAGCGGCTAGCAATATTGACCACTTTGCCGACCATGTCTGAGTTGACCTTTTGCATAAAGTCTTCAAAGTCTAGATTAATATCTTCAACCTTATCAGATAGCTTACTGGCAAAATAATAGCGTAGATACTCAGGATGCAGATGCTCGGTGAAGGTCTCGGCTTTGATAAAAGTACCGCGAGATTTACTCATCTTCTCACCATTGACCATGAGGAAGCCATGAGCGAAGACGCCCGTGGGGGTGCGAAGCTCGCTACCGGATAGCATCGCAGGCCAAAATAGCGCATGGAAATAGACGATATCCTTACCAATGAAGTGATAGACCTCAGTTTTATGTTGGTTCTGCGCGAGCCAATAATCGTCGAAGTTTAGCGCTGGCGTTTGTGGGTCAGAGGACTCTTTACGCTGCTCGCATAAGTTTTTAAAGCTCGCCATATAGCCGACCGGCGCATCTAGCCACACATAAAAGTATTTATCTGGCTCGCCCTCAGGCGTATCTGGAATCTTAAAGCCAAAGTAGGGGGCATCGCGGGAGATATCCCAGCTGGCCAGCCCGGCATCGAACCACTCTTGCAGCTTATTGGCAATAGAGGGTTGTAAGCGGCCCTCATCGCGAGTCCATTGCTGAAGAAATTCAGTGAACTTAGGTAAATCGAAGAAATAGTGCTTAGAGGATTTTAATACTGGCGCTGCACCCGATAGGGTAGAGAATGGGTTTTTTAATTCAGTAGCATTGTAAGTCGTACCGCAGACTTCACAGTTATCGCCGTATTGGTCTTTTGCCGCGCACTTTGGGCACTCGCCTTTGACAAATCTATCCGCTAAAAATAAGCCTTTTTCAGGATCGAATAACTGCTCAACGTCTTTTGTACTAATGTGACCTTCCGCGTTTAAACGGCGATAGATAAGTTCAGAAAATTCGCGGTTTTCATCAGAATGTGTTGAATAATAATTATCAAATTCAATCAAAAACTTAGAAAAATCGGCTTCGTGAGAGGCTTTTACGTTGGCGATTTGCTGTTCTGGTGTGACACCATTGGCTTCGGCCTTAAGCATAATAGCGGTGCCGTGAGCATCGTCTGCACAGACATAAGTGACCTGGTGGCCCTGAGCTTTCATGGCACGAACCCAAATGTCGGTCTGGATGTATTCTACTAGATGACCAAGATGGATAGGACCATTGGCATAGGGAAGGGCACTGGTTACTAAAATTTGACGCACAACATCACCTTTAAAAATATAAGAGTTATCAGGGTTAAGCAATGCGCCTATGATACCGTAAAAACGTCAATTATGGGAATCGGCTTATGAGAGGGCGTCGTTAATAAGCTTGGATTGTAATAGCGCAAAATATAATGAGGTGCTAACTTGGCTTTGTAATGATGCCATTAGTAGAGAAGTAAGTCTCTGAGCCAGCGGCAGAGAAGGCATTAGCGAACAAGCGGTGACCAGCAACATTATGCTGGTTAATAGTGTGAATAAAGAGTTTACTACAGTCGATGACATTGCCCAGTTGGCGCTATTTTTAGCGGCCGTGCCAAGTAATGTATTCCCTGGCTGGTCTATCGTTGCCAGTTATGGTTGGCTGATGAGTCAGTACCATTGATAATAGTCTTTTTTCATTAATTTATAGCCCTAAAGAATTTATAGCCCTAAAGTAGTATCGAAGTCTCACCACAACGTCCCAATAAAGGCGTTGTGGTTTTTTTATCGTGCAAAGTCGGCTACACTGAATCGCATAAGTAACTGGCTACAGTCGCAATATCTTAATGGGCTAAGCCATTGCCCAATATGATGGCAATAGCAGCCGAGTTTGCATACGACATTTACAAGGTATCACCCGTTATGTTTAATTTCATTAAAAAATCTCTGACACCCTCGCAGCATAAGTCACAGTCCACAAATGAATCATCTGAGCAAAAGGCAGCACTAGATACAGCAGTGGACAAGGTACTGCTAGGCTATCACGTCGGCAATAAGAGTATCGCGCAGATGGTGACGGGTCTTGCCCGCGACGGCGATAGCGTCACATTAGACCTACGCTTGCCACATGACAGTGATCCTGAGCGTATTCATCAAGAGTTGGGTCAGCACCTGCAAAAGCATGGCATCAATGAGGTCAATCTCAATGTCTCGATGCAGCCGCCTAGTAAGATTGGATCTGCGGCAGATATGCCTGCTGCTGCTACCAAAGGCGGCGCTCATAAGCTACCAAAGACGACCGATGCTATGGGTCAGACGAGTAAAGCCAAGCCAACTGCGGCTTCTAGTGCTCATCAAACTGCGGAGCCACCAATAACCAAGCGTGCCCCAACGCAGGCGAGCCTTGCAGCGCATCCTCGCATTCATCATATTATCGTTGTGGCTTCAGGCAAAGGCGGCGTTGGTAAATCAACCACTACCGTCAATATTGCCTTAGCGCTGCAAAAGTTAGGCAATCGGGTCGGTGTCTTAGATGCCGATATCTATGGACCTAGTATCCCGACGATGCTCGGTGTCGCCGGTGTGAAACCACAACTTGAGAACGAGCAGTTTGTACCGATTGACGCGCATGGTATGGCGATGCTCTCTATCGGCAGCTTGCTTGATGGTGATAATACTCCTGTAGCGTGGCGCGGCCCCAAAGCGACAGGCGCACTGATGCAGCTGTTTAACCAGACCAATTGGCCACAGCTGGACTATCTAGTGATTGACATGCCGCCGGGTACGGGTGATATTCAGCTTACATTAGCCCAGCGCATTCCTGTGACTGGTGCCATCATTGTGACTACTCCGCAGCACATTGCCTTGCTGGATGCTCAAAAAGGCATTGAGATGTTTAACAAGACCAGTATCCCAGTCGTCGGAGTGGTTGAAAATATGGCGCTGCATACTTGCTCAAACTGCGGTACCACTGAAGCCATCTTTGGTGCTGGGGGTGGTGAGAATATCGCTAAACAATATCAAGTGCCACTATTGGGCCAGTTGCCATTGGCTAGCAGCATTCGTGCTCAGGCTGATAGAGGTGAGCCTAGCGTCATCGCTAATGATGGGGCAGGTGATGACTATGCTGAGTACTATCTCAGCATTGCCAAAAATATTGAGGCCAATATCGCTAAATTTGCCAAAGAGCGAGATGATGGGCGCATATTCTAATGCCCCATAATGGTAACTACGTTCCACATATAAAATGGCTGCTTTAGGCAGTCATTTTTTTAGTACTCCTGTTTTAGTGGCTGTATTTTAAATAGTCGCACTTTCAGCAAATGTCGGCATGCCACCGCAAGCTAGAAAATTTTATACCAGTTGCGCATCATGCTACGATGACTCTACTTTATTTAGTCTCGACTGTAGTATCTGAGAGGGTATCACTAAATCTTCATCAGCCTGCCATCTTGTAGTCGCTCCCTAAGTCGTAAGCTGCTAGTAGAAACTGCCCAAAAAGCTTAAGCTCTTTGACTAAGAGCCTTGTGGTTATCGCCACAACAACACAGGGTCATGATAAACCGCTAAGGACGTACTGGCTAAATCATGATTAATAAATGACTCAGGAGAGAGCAATAGCCATCTTATCTCGCCAAAGCCCGTCTCTAACTGGCGAAAAGCCCTCAAAAATAAGCTCATGGGCATTGCCGAAGATCATTTTGTGAAGTGGTAATATCGCTAGGTGATTGAGTTAAAATTACCCCTCCTCTATAAATCTGACGTTCAATTCCTTATAATCACTGCTATAAAAAATCATTGAGGAAGTTAAATGTCTATCAAATCTGACCGCTGGATTCGAAAAATGGCTGAAGAGCACGGTATGGTTGAGCCGTTTGAAGCGGGTCAAGTCCGTTTTAATGAGGCTGGTGATAAGCTCGTTAGCTACGGCACGTCGAGCTATGGCTATGATGTGCGCTGCTCACGAGAGTTCAAAGTCTTTACCAATGTACACTCTGCTATTGTTGATCCTAAAAACTTCGACGAAAAGAGCTTTATCGATATTGTGGGCGATGAGTGTATTATTCCTCCAAACTCCTTTGCCCTAGCGCGGACTATGGAGTACTTTCGCATTCCCCGTGATGTGTTGACTATCTGCCTAGGTAAGTCCACTTACGCGCGCTGCGGCATTATCGTTAATGTCACCCCGCTTGAGCCTGAGTGGGAAGGTCATGTCACCTTAGAGTTCAGTAATACCACCAACCTGCCGGCGCGAATTTATGCCGGTGAAGGCGTGGCGCAGATGCTATTTTTCCAAAGTGATGCCGATGATGTGTGTGAGACCAGCTATAAAGACCGTGGCGGCAAATACCAAGGTCAGACCGGTGTGACTCTGCCGCGTACTTAGTCTGAGATGTATAGAATATAGTAGCTTCATAATAGAGTAACTTGATAACATCGAGACCACGTAACTACTAAATAGCCACTCTAAAAATATCGTAAAATCCTCGGTATTATGCTGTGATTATAGTAAATATAGAGGATTTATGATGAATATTCATTTGGCTAAAACAGCGACTATCTCTTTAGCGGTTGCTCTATCAGGATGCCAGCTTACTCCTACTAGCTCAGAGCATATCAACTTAGGCGGTGCAGAGTCGGCTAGCGGAGCTATGCTAGAGACGAGCTATATGTGTACCGATGGGGACGAGTCAAAGCAGCAAATTATTAGTGTATTTGAGGACAGTCGTTCGCCAGCGCATAGTACAGCAGATACTACCAAGGTAGCCTCCAAAAAAGTGACATTGAGGCTTGGGAATAAAGATTACAGTATGACTGCCTTATCAG
Organism: Psychrobacter pygoscelis; assembly: GCF_004335015.1. Lineage (GTDB taxonomy): Bacteria > Pseudomonadota > Gammaproteobacteria > Pseudomonadales > Moraxellaceae > Psychrobacter > Psychrobacter pygoscelis. The sequence continues at coordinate 374,191 of NZ_RQRU01000001.1, read as the reverse complement.
ATAATCGTTACATCAGTCAGCAGCAAAGTAGTGCAGGGCAGTGGTTAATTTGGCAGTCTAACCCTGCTGCCTTGCTGACCAGTAAAACGGCGAATGCTGCTAATATTAGTCATATAGCGCTGTGTCAGCCCACCCGTTAAATTGATGCTATTTTACTAGCGCTTCACTACTTCAAAGAATACAGTTAAAACTTTTGAGCAATAAAATTGCTAATTGGTTCGGTCAACTTATGGGCGATGACAGGGGTTTGGGCGGCAAATACGCGAAAGTTTGCGAACAAACTCTTGTGTCCATAACCCCTCTCAAGATATGACTATCAGACAGTAGAGAACGTAAAGCGCTATATTGATGAGCCAAAAGATTTGCATATAAGCCTGCTGACAATGAAATCGATCTGCTATGACTCTTGATTGCCATACTCCTGTATGGCCTGTGCTCGGCTTCTTTGAATTAATATTATCCTACATTGACTATCGCTTAGAGCCTTCCATCCATGGCATTGCAAAAATGAAACGCTTGAACGTAATGCTTATCAAATTGACAGTTCTACTAAATGAGGTAAAGGTCATAAGTTAGCATCAGTTAGGGTTTAAAAATGGTGTGACATTACTCGCGTTCTAAATAGTGTTTAGGATAACAGTATTTATCACATAATTATTAAGGTTTTAACTTCTGAATGCAGTGGCTAAAGTTATGGACTGTCCGTCCTGAAAGTGATTATTTTTTGCTTGCGAGTCAAGGCGTTTATCATACAGATGCTCACCTTGTCGCAAATCATAGACTGGATGCCTATTATTGGATGGCTGAGCAATTACGCAAAAAGGTAGCTGCTCCCAAAGGTGTAAATTTACCAGTTTGGGCGTGGTATCGGGCATATGGCTTAAAACGAATTAAGCCTGATTTGCGTAAAAAGGGTCACCTAGAGCATGGTGAGCGTGGGGTAAGAATAGAGTTTGATGTCCCTGACGACTTAGTTTTATTGAGTAGCTTTGATAGCTGGTACGCTGTATTAAATAATCACTGTCTAGCGTTAAGTGATTCAGAGTATGATTATTATAAAAAATTAGAACAGACTTGCTCGAAGAATAGTTTTGAAAAAATCAAGCGTGACAGTTGGCTAAAAATATTTGATTTAAACTTGCTAGCAGACCCAGATAGCTACGAAGTACAAGCAGTTTTATGGAAATTAAAAAGCGAGTGGGTAAGAAAAGTAGATTTTTTTATTGCCCGCTAATGACAAACGCCTCTTGCTATCTTATTTGGGTTAATTTCCTTTTTCAATGTTCTTTGAGCTATTGAAAAGTAAAGGTTTGGCTGTGCGGTAAAGTTCGCCAAGGGATAGCTGACCAATCCTCAAATTGAATAAACTTAAGTATAAACCTTAGATAGTATGGGTTCAGTACTCAAGCGTCAAAAGTTTATTTATGATAGGAGCCAAGCAGACGCTCATAAAATAAAAGGATGGCATGTTACGTCATGACCATCCCTTAATTTTTTATAAAAATAAATAAATAGAAGCTTGCCTACTTCAATACTTTAAGACCAGCTGTATTTTCGCGCTTAGGCTTCGCTTTTTGCGCTTCTAGTTTTGTGCTGCTCGATGATTTCTCATCAGTAGGCGGCGTATAGTTATCATATTCACTAGGATCAAAGAACATCCCTTGCGAGTTCTCCTTGGCATAGATGCCCATTACTGCCTGCATAGGGACCCAGATATCACGTGAGACACCACCAAATCTAGCACTGAAATTGATGTAATCATTGTCCATTGTCATGTTGCCCGTTGCGCGGCTAGCGATATTGAGGACAATGCGGCCGTCTTGGATATATTCAGTGGGTACTTGAACATTGTCAGCAGTGGTATCGACCATTAGATATGGTGTCAAATAATTGTCTTCAATCCACTGATAAATCGCGCGAACCATGTAAGGACGAGTGGGGGTGACATTAAGGTCAGAATCAGTCATAAAGCTACTCCAATTTAAATAAAGCTGTTCTTATAAATGAGATCAAAACGATAAAACCCTAATGGTAATATTATTCAAACGGGATTTGGATGGCGTTTAGGTAAGTTTTGAAGGCCAGTCGCTGATGGTGGTCTATGGTTACGCCACCTTCGCTACTCCCCTTACTTAAGACCTGAATTAGGCTACTTTACACTGGCTTTAAAACTACCACGCTCAAAGAGGCGTTTTTGATATTCAAGCAAGGGGCGACTAATAGCGGCAGGCAAATGAACCCCCATCTCATCCAATCGCCATAATAGGGGAGCCAGCAGCGCATCGCACCACCCGAACTCATCGGCCATAAAGTAGGGCTTATGTGCGAATAGAGGTGAGATCGTAATCAAGGAGTCAGCAAGCTGTTTTTTTGCGCGTGCGCCTTCTGTTTTGTCGAAGCTATCGGGGTGGAGCAACAGCTTTCGCCCCAAAGCCAGCCAATCATTTTGAATGCGCCAAGCTAGCTGGCGAATAATAGCCCGCTCTTGTGGTGTCTCTGGGAGTAGCTTGTGCGCATGATAGCGCTCTTCAAGATATTCAAAGATAACGTTAATTTCATAGAGGGCAATATCACGCTGCTGTAAGACGGGGAGCGTATGATAAGGGTTAAGCTCGGTCAAATCCTCGGGCCGCTCAGAGTGCAGGCGTGAGTGATAATAGGCCAGCTGCTTCTCTTCGAGCAGCAAGCGCACCACATGACTGTCATAGCCATCATCAGCATATAAGATCAGCTGACTATTGGGAATATCATTTGCATCTATCATGTCGGACTATCATCTACTTATAAGACTGCCATCGTAAACAATGTACCCTTTTTTATCAAGATAAACGTTATCACGATAGGTAGTCAATCGTGAAGAGGGTTACCATTAAAATCACTATCAAGATAGCGTTGACATAAAAGTCTCACCCATAAAAAAGAGCAACACCAAAGTGCTGCTCCTTTATATATAGTAGCCTGCTGACAGTCAGACTTATTTAACGTCTTTCCAGAATTCCTTGTTAAGTAGATAGACTGGAATCAGTAATACAAGTAAGAACAGTAAGACAAAAGCGCCGATCACTTTACGGTCATGGCGAACAGGCTCGCCCATCCACGCCATAAAGTTCACAAGATCACCAACTTGGTTCTCAAACTCTTCTTTACTAAGCGTCTGCTGCATATTATGTAGTACATGCGGCATGGCAGCATTTGGTAATACTAGGTTGTTTGCACCCCAAGGTCGGCTAGGGTCTTCGTAGAAAGAGAGTAGGTAGGTATATACCCAATCATCGCCACGAAGACGGGTCTCTAGCGATAGATCTGGTGGCGCTGCACCGAACCAAGCCGCCTGAACGTCAGGATCAATCTCAGCGGTGATATGATCACCGATTTGATCTGAGGTCACAAGTAAATACTTCTCGACCAGCTCAGGTGGTATCTCTAAGTCTTTAGCAATCCGTGAGTGACGCACATACTTTGCAGTATGACAGCCGACACAGTAGTTCATAAAGATCTTAGCACCATTTTGTAGTGAGCCCTTGTTGGTAAAGTCTACCGGCGCTTCACTACAGGCTAAATGCTCTTCTACACCGTCTGCGTTAGTGAAAGTACCACAGCCATGACCACCTGCTGCTGAAGCACTCGTCGCTGCCAAGGTCAATGCTGCGCCTAAGCTAAGTCCAGCTAAGGATTTGGTTAGCATATTCATTAGTGACCTCCAGTAACACGATCAGGTGGCTGTTTACACTTCTCAATTGCAGTGTAAATTGGCATGAGTAAGAAGAACAAGAAATACAAGATGGTGCAGATTCGCGCCATGATAGTGGCTGTTGGCGTTGCTGGTGTCGCACCTAAGTAACCGAGTATTAAGAAGCTAATAGCAAAGATAGTGAGAGCAATCTTCGATAGCATACCTTTATAGCGGATAGAGCGAACCGGTGAGCGATCTAACCATGGAAGTAAGAATAGTACCGCAATAGCGCCGCCCATAGCGATAACACCACCAAGCTTATTAGGAACCGCACGCAAAATAGCGTAGAAAGGTGTGTAGTACCATACTGGCGCAATGTGTGCTGGTGTTTTCAGAGCATTCGCAGCTTCAAAGTTTGGTGGCTCCAAGAAGTAACCGCCGCCTTCAGGGAAGAAGAATACGACTGCAAAGAAGCAAATGAAGAAGACCACGATACCAATCATGTCATGCACGGTATAGTATGGGTGGAAAGCCACACCATCTAAAGGCACACCATTTTTGTCTTTAAGCTTCTTAATGTCGATACCATCAGGGTTATTTGACCCAACATGATGCAGTGCAACCATGTGCATGAACACCAGACCCACTAACACTAGGGGAATCGCAACGACGTGCAGAGCAAAGAAGCGGTTTAGGGTAATACCAGAGATTAGGTAATCACCACGGACCCATTCCGCTAGGCCATCACCAATCACAGGAATCGCTGCGGGTAGGTTCAAGATAACCTGAGCACCCCAGAACGACATGTTACCCCATGGTAGTAGATAACCAAAGAAGCCTTCGGCCATTAGACATAGGTAGATACCCATACCGATCAGCCAGATAAGCTCACGAGGTTTTTGATAAGAGCCATAAAGTAAAGCTCTAAACATATGAAGATAAACGACGACAAAGAACGCAGACGCGCCCGTTGAGTGCATATAGCGAATGAGCCAACCGCCTTTTACATCACGCATGATGTATTCGACAGAAGCAAAGGCCCCTTCAGCACTTGGGTTATACATCATGGTTAGCCAGATGCCGGTGACTAGCTGGTTAACCAATACCACCATCGACAACACACCAAAAAAATACCAAAAATTGAAGTTTTTTGGTGCATAGTATTTTGACATGTGGTATTCGTAGGTTTCAGTCGCGGGAAAGCGCGCATCCACCCAGTGCATCATTTTTTTGCCAATACTCATGATTAAGCCTCCCCGACCGTCAAGATAGTGCCATCCACGCTATACTCTGGGATGGGTAAATTTAGCGGTGCAGGCACCCCTTTGAAGACTCGACCTGACAGATCGTACTTAGAACCATGGCATGGGCAGAAAAATCCACCAAACCAATCATTACCGCCAAGGTCAGCAGCGCCGACTTCTGGACGATAATTTGGTGCACAACCAAGATGCGTACACACGCCTTCTACCACTAGGACAGTAGGCTCGAGTGAACGGGTTTGGTTGGTACAGTACTCAGGTTGAACTGAGGCGCTAGAATCTGGATCAGATAACAAAGGTGTGACTTTATCAAGATTCGCTAGCATCTCTTCGGTTCGTTTTACCACGTAGATAGGCTTACCACGGTACTTGACGACGATCATCTGGCCATCTTCGATAGAACCAATATCTTGCGTCACCGCTGCACCAGCCGCTTCGGCTTTGGCGCTGGGATACCATGAACGAACAAAAGGTGTAGCCACTGCAGCGACCCCTGCCGCACCAATCGCGGCTGTCGAGGCAATAAGAACTCTTCGGCGTTTTACATTAACGCCTTCGGCATGGCTCATTAAAACTTCCTCCAGGTGAATGAAATGGGATTATCCCACACTGGGTTTGTGGTTGTGGGGAGCATGAATGTTGCACCTGAACCACTTTAGCTGTGCCTAATTTTGCTAATTGTTACTATTCTAAGCTATTTTCGTCATAAAATAAATTCTTAGCAGCAAAATAACGCAAACCCTTGAGTAAAAAATTTGCTTGTGATTACCTGCTTTTACGGCAGATTTTGATTGACATCATAACAAATTTTCTATCAAATCCTTATACAACTTAAGGAATTTTTTTATTTTATGCGTAACAATGTGAGAAAAAAATAAAAATCACACAAATTAGCAGATGATTAGCGCGACTTTGAAGTCACAAATTTTAGTAAAGTAGTAGATGGCAATAACTTATACATCAATTGATACATCGGTAAATTAATACATGGGTCTCAGTCTAGATAGGCCTGACACATAAAGGGCAACTTATTATAAGCTGCCCTTTTATCAGGTCGGTTATTTATGACTACATAGCACTGATCTTAATCGGTCAGTAAAGTTCAGGTAGTTAACAAAGTAATAAGCCTGTTGATGGTGATCTAGTGTCGATGCAAAATCCGGCTTATAATCTTTAATTATTCTAACAGCTCCCAGCGCTCGAGCTTGGCCATCAGCTCATCGTCAATCTCAGCTAGCCGTTCGCTGGCTTTGGTAGCTGCCTCCAGATCTTCGGTAAACCACGAGCCATCAGCTAACTTGTCTTGTAGCTGGGCTTGCTCCTCTTCTAGCTTCTTAATCTCTTTGGGAAGGGCGTCAAGCTCACGCTGTTCATGATAGCTTAGCTTTTTTTTGCTCGTGGGGATAGTAGTACTATTCGTTGACGATGAGGATTTTTCGTTTTTATCCGATTTTTTGCTTTTAGGCGCGGCGGGAGTAGATTTTTCAGCACGCTGCTTTTGTATCAAGTAGTCTTGATACCCGCCAACAAACTCTTTGACCACGCCATTACCCTTTTCATCTTTATCAAAGACCCAAGTAGAAGTGACGACATTGTCCATAAAGGCGCGGTCATGACTAATAAGTAGGATAGTACCGTTAAAGCTAGCTACCGACTCTTCAAGTAGCTCAAGCGTCGCCATGTCTAAGTCATTGGTCGGCTCATCGAGTACTAGAATATTAGCAGGCTTTAGCAGTTGCTTAGCAAGTAACACACGGTTTCGCTCGCCACCAGATAGGGCTTTTACAGGCGTTCGCGCGCGCTCAGGAGCGAACAAGAAGTCTTGAAGATAGCTCATGATATGGGTCTTGCGGCCACCCACTTCGACATAGTCAGAACCTTCAGAGACATTTTGTGCCACGCTGGCTTCTAGATCGAGCTGATCACGCAGCTGATCAAAAAAGGCGATATTTAAGTTAGTACCTAAACTGACGCTACCTGACTGAATGACCTCATCGTCAGAACGATCCAAAATGGCTTTGATTAAAGTGGTCTTACCAACACCATTAGGTCCAATAATACCAATTTTATCACCGCGCACGATAGTGGTGCTAAAGCCATCCACTAAGACATGACCATCATACTCAAGATGTAGATTTTTGACCTTGCAGACCAGCTTACCGCTTTTGTCACTATCGGTCATGGTAATATTGACATTACCCACTTGTTCACGCCGCGCTTTACGCTCTTCGCGCAGCTGCTTTAGCTCACGGACGCGGCCTTCATTACGGGTTCGACGAGCTTTAATACCTTGACGAATCCACACCTCTTCTTGAGCAAGTTTTTTATCAAAGTTAGCGTTGTTTTTTTCTTCTGCAAGCAGTTGCTGCTCTTTTAGCTCTTGGTAGCGAGCATAGCCCTTGGCGCCTTGAGTTACGTCATAGCTTGAGAGCTTGCCACGGTCAAGCTCAATGATTCGAGTGGCGAGCTTATCGACAAAAGCACGGTCATGGGTGACAAATAATAAAGTAAGACCTTGCCAATCTTTTAAGAATTGCTCAAGCCATTCAATACTAGCGACATCTAAATGGTTAGTCGGCTCATCAAGTAGCAATAGATCTGGTTTAGTCACTAGCGCGCGAGCTAGCAGAACGCGGCGTTTTCGGCCACCAGAGAGGGCAGAGAGGTCATCCTCAGGATTGAGCCCCATATTGGTCAGTAGCGTCGTCGCTTCGCGCTCAAGGTCCCAGCCATGAACGGCATCAATATCGTGCTGCAAGTTGGCCATCATCTCGCAGGCGTCCATATCACCGTTAGCGCAAGCATCGACTTGCAGGTTGTAGTCCTTTAGCAATTGGGCCGTCCGCGGGCTGCCACCCATGACGATGTCTAAGATTCGACCTTCAGTCTCAGGCACATCCTGCTCTAGCATCGCGATGCGCGCGCTACTATTAATAATAACCTCACCACTGTCAGGCTGAATTGAGCCATTAATTAGCTTAAATAGGGTCGATTTACCCTCTCCATTACGGCCAATCAAGCACACACGCTCACCTTCATCAATGCTTAAATCAATGCCATCTAAGATAGGGGCGACGCCAAAGGCTAAATGAATATTTTTTAAATGTACTAGTGCCATAACTAATTTGTCTTACTTAAGGTTAAAATTGTTCAGATTATAGCATGCTATTAGGTTATATTAGCGAGTTAGCGCTATCACTAATCGATTAATTAAGGAAGGATACTATGGCCAAAGATTTGCAACAGCAGGTCACTGACTTACAGATTATGACCGCGTATTTAGAAGACACCATAGAGCGTCTAGATAAGGTTATTGCCAGTCAAGATAAGCAGTTACAGGATATGCAGCGTCAGTTGGAGTTGCTGTATGCCAATATTGAGGGTAAAAGTGAGCAGGGCGCTATTGCTCCGTTTGACTTATTAGCAGATAGACCTCCGCATTATTAAGGTGTTGTTAACTAAGCTGAGGGCCGATATGTGAAATATGGCTTTATTTTATAGTAATAAAGATGCTCTATAAATAACTGGTACGCCCTCTGCCATAATGCGTCCTTAGCCATGGTATTAAGAGGTATACCAAAGACTTACATAGATTAAACATAGTTTCACTTCTATTAAGTCTGTATTAATATGTTGTATTTAAGTGTAATATTCATTACTATATAGTACTACTATCTAGGGCAAGATTGCTTAACTGTATCATTCGATCAGTTGGCATTTGTATTTAACAATTTGGACGTTGGAGCCACACATGATTCGCACCTTTTCCCTTAAGTCTTTAGCTGTTGCTATTACCTCTCTTTCTGTTGCTAGTGTCGCTAATGCTGCCGCTCTCGACCGCTCTGGTCAAGACATCACTGCCTTTTTACAAGACGGTCTCTATGCTGAAGCCAGCTATACCTATATTGATGCTGATGTCACAGGTTATGACAATGCCGAGCTACGCATTAAAGATGAAAAAGGTAATAGTATTTTAGATAAATACAATCAAGGTAATCAAATCAGTGATATTGCTGAGTCTTATGACATGGCGCGCTATGGCGTAAAAGCTGATGTGAACGATGTCATCAGTGTCGGTATATTGTATGATGAGCCGTTTGGTGCTGCTGCTGAATATACAGGTAATAATAACTTTGTATCAGGAAATGGCGATGATTTAATTAATACATTGTCTGGTGGTCGATTGACCTCTATGGTTGAGGCCCAAGGTGCTATTCAGCAATATTTGCAAGGAGCTGAGAAGTTAGGTGCTGCTGCAAAAGATGCTGCGACAGCCGCAGCGGTTGCACAACAATCTGGGGATTTAGCACAAGCAAAAGCGCTAGGGGATCAAGCTAAAGCATTAAAAGCTCAGGCTGAAGGGCTAGTAGAGAAAGCTAAGCCAATAATCAGTGCTAATGCAATTGCTAGTGGTGTAGCTGCTTCTACTGGCGAAGCCACTAAAGTAGAAGTACGTACGGAAAACATCACAGGACTTGTGGGCGTTAAGTTGGGAGATAACTTCCAAGTTTATGGCGGTCCAGCTATTCAGCGTTTACGAGGTGATGTGGCACTGCGTGGCCCAGCTTACCTAACTTCTGCTGGCTATGACGCTCATATCTCACCAAGTGAAGGCTATGGTTGGGTTGCTGGTGCTGCGTTTTCAAAGCCTGAAATCGCGTTAAAAGCGGCGTTGACCTATCGCTCTGAGATCGACCATGAAAATAATATCGATGAAGTAATGCCTTCAGTGGGTTATCTACCAGAGAATTATCAAGCGGCTATTGCTGCCAATGCTCAAAAGAATGGTCAAGGTAGGATTGATATTACCACGCCTGAATCATTTAACTTCGATTTCCAAACAGGTATTAACCCAACAACATTGGCTACTGCCAAAGTACGTTATGTGCCTTGGAGTGATTTTTCGCTTATCCCACCTGTATATAATGCATCATCGAAAGTTAGTTACCCAGAAGGTCTGCCACTAGTTAGTTATGATAAAGATCAGTGGCAGGTAGAGTTAGGTCTGGCCAAGCGTTTAACCCCTGCATTAGCAGTATCAGGTGCTATAGGTTGGGACAGTGGCGCTGGTAACCCTGTAACCTCTCTAGGTCCAATCGAAGGTTATTACAGCGTAGGCGCTGGTGCGAAATTCAATATTGATAAAAACTGGGCTATCTCAGCCGGTGGTAAGTACCTAATGTTTGGCGATGCCAAAGGTATGATCCCTAATAAGAAAGTCGTCAGTAACTTTGAAGATAATGATGGCTACGCTTTAGGTGTGAAGTTATCTTATCAAGATAAATAAGCAGCTCTTAACTTAAGTAACTTTAAGTCAAAATAAATAAGTAACTTTATATCGAAAATAAAAAAGCAGCCGCAATGGCTGTTTTTTTATGCCCGTTAAAATGGTAATGAGATTCCATTGCTAAGTTAGAACAATTTAACTATTATAATAAAATGAGTTACGTTAAGTCATATTACGGTAAGACATGAGTTTGTTATTAGTAGAGTAATGGACATTACTACTTTAGTCTCTTTGTCTTGTAATTGATAAATTAACGTAGTTCAAATAGTAGCTATGGAAGGTGCTATTTATTTAATCATGGAGGATGTTTAATGTTAAAAGTCTTTACCCCATCTCGCCTTACCTGTGCGATCGCCACAATATCTTTAACCTCTTTAGCAAGCGCAGCTGGCCTCGACCGCTCTGGTCAACCTAGTGATGAGTTTAGTAATAGTGGGACGTTAGCCTACATTAGTGCCTATCATATCAGCCCAGATATTTCAGGGGTCGAAGAAAATGGTAAGGTCATTAAGTCTGTGGCAGACGACTATGAAGGCTACGGCTATGGTGCCAAAACAGACGTTAATGATAAATTTAGTGTCGGCGTTTTTTACGATCAGCCTTTTGGTGCTGATGTCTATTTTGAAGGCAATAACTCACTAGTTAGCACCACGTCTGATAGTGTCAAAGCCACTGAAGCGCGTGTATCCAGTGATAACTTTACCGGTCTGCTCGGTGTCAACTTAGGCGAGAATAATAATTTTAAAATCTATGGCGGCCCTGTCTTACAAAAGGTTGAAGGGAGATTGACTGTCCATGGTGATCGGGCAGTCATTAGCGCATTGGATAACTATGATTTAAGAATTGCCAAAAGTACTGACTATGGCTATATGGTAGGTGCTGCCTATTTAAAACCTGAAATTGGTCTTAAAGCTGCGGTTACTTATCGCTCTGCAATCGAGCACGATATTAACTATTCTGAAGCCATGCCTTTGGTAGCGAAATATGGTTTGCCTACTAACCAGGCCAAAGTAAAAACTCTTGAAATGCCACAATCGGTCAATATTGACTTTCAGACGGGACTTAATCCTACCACGCTACTAACGGCAAAAGCGCGCTGGGTGCCGTGGGGTGATTTTGCCATCATTCCCCCTTTATTAGATAGTAATGTTAAAAAGCTAGTCAAAGAAACTAAAAAGATCGATATTGATCGTGCGCCAGTTTTGGCTTATACAGATGATTCATACATGTTAGAGTTAGGATTAGGCAAGCGTCTGACACCAGCATTCGCAGTATCTGGCTCTATAGGATGGGATAGTGGTGCTGGTAATCCTGTCTCACCACTTGGACCTACTGAAGGCTTCTATAGTGTTGGACTTGGGGCAAAGTATAACGTTACGCCAAATTGGGCAGTGTCTGCCGGTGCAAAATACTTGATGTTAGGTGATGCTAAAGGCCAGCTTTCTGCTACTAAAAGAAATCTCGGAACGTTTGAAGATAATGACGCTTATTTAGTTGGCGTTAAGCTGTCTTACCAAGCTAAGTAACGCGTACACAGTGATCTTAGCTATCCTGAAGGTTGATTGACAACCAGTCATTAGCGACCAGAACAATAAAGCAGCCATTACGGCTGCTTTATTCGTTTAATAGTTAAGAAAATATCGATTCGGATGGGTATGGTGAGTTAAGCTTTGTTTGTCTGTTTTAAAAGCCGCTATCCGTTGTAAGGATGATAAAAAGAATAACGATAGAAAGACTGACGGACATTTTGTAGGATTAAATGCGCTTTGTACTAAGAAGGCAAAACAATACTTCTAGTGTAGGAGGCTATAGTAAGGAGGCGAGACTTGAGCTTGTATGGTTTGATGCCAAGATTGCTGCTGGGTTATGTTAGAACCGGCAGTAACTAGGGCTTCTACGACGATAGCAATGATAAGTCAGCTACAATATTATTGAGCAAAACGTTCTAAATTCATTATTGGTACAACTAAAAACCTTGCTATTCATAGTGAGGTTTTTTTATGAATAATGTACTGGCTAAACGGTATAGCCAGCCTTAAAGCAAAAAATAATATATCTAAAAACAGCCTTTTAACGCTCTTTCCTATAGTAAAATTTATGGAAGTCGCTTAGGATACTCGCACAAGCATTGATGCTTATGTTGTTTTGGTAATATTGACCATGAAAAAGTGTTTTAGTCTGAGTTTATTGTCACTAGCAGTGGGGTTGGCGCTATTAACGTCTTCCTATTCAGCTATTGCGGCCTCGTCGGAAACGCCCGCTAATCCGGATCAGGCTTCTGAAATACTACAACGTAGAGGACAATCCTTACTCACTGACAGTATTATTCCGGTAGCTACTGCGAGTAATCCAACAGTGGTCGAACAGCCAGATCCTAAGCAAAAAACAGCTACCGAACGCTTGCAAGCTGCGCCTACAGCAAACTATGACGTTGCAAAGCTGATAGCAAATCCAGATGCCTTTAGCGAATCTTTAAGTAAGGCGGTTAGCAAAAAAGATGTGGCAGCAATCAAAGCGTTATTGCCACAATATAAGCTACTTGAGACCAGAGACTTACTACTAATCAAAGTGGCTGAAGCTATAGTGCTGCGTGATGAAAAGCAATATAAGCCAGCAATCGCTGCCTATGGGGATATATTGCTCGAGGACCCGGACAACCATGCTATACGTTTGGATTTGGCACTAGCATTGCAGGCGGATAAACAGTATTTAGCAGCTGAAGATCAGCTGCGCTTATTATTAGCAGCGGATATACCTAAAGTGCTTAAATCAAGAGCTGAGAAAGCCTTAACACAAATTGCCAAAACTGAGGATTGGCGCTTTAATGTATCTATTCGAAACGATAATGATAGTAATATTAATGGCGCGCCGCCCGCCTATATCCAAAATCAGTTTGGTAGAAATATTGAGAAAAAATCGGGAAATGGTGTTCGGCTGACTGGCAGCGCTAATAAGCGTATTAACCTACCAAAAAACTACTATGCGGTGCTAGGGGCTAATGCTTCATTAAAAGCATATTGGGATGCCAGTGATTATAACGATTATCTTTTTACGGCTTTAGTAGGCGCGGGTTATGATGACGCTAAACACGACCTATCCATCTCCCCCTTTATGACTAAGCGTATATTTAATGAAGCAACTTACAGCTCACGAACTGGGGTCAATGTAAGAGGATCGAAGTGGATAACCTCAAAGGTTAAACTGACAGCTAGCAGTAGCTTCTCAAATGAGACTTTCGAAAATGATACTAATAATAGACGTGAGACTAACGGTCAGTCTATTGGTCTCAACGCCTATTATTCTAAAGATTCAAAACAATACTTCGTTGGTGGCCTGAGTACTTATCGCAATGAAGTGGCTAAATCGGTCACTAGCAGTTATGACCGTGACTTGTTCAATATTGGCTGGAATCGGCGCTGGGATAAAGGGATATCGACATTGGCAAGCGTCGGCTATAATATCAAGAATTATGATAAGAATATTGGCGCGTCCAAGCGTTATTTTGAGTCCTTGGGCGCAGAATATGGCGCACAAAGAACGGACAAGACCACCTCGTTGCGCCTTCAAGTATCAAAGCAGGGTCTGACTTGGTATGGGCTTGAGCCTCGGCTGCTCTTAGACTACAGTAAAACCTCCAGTAACTTTGCTTACTATGATGACCGAAAAGAGAGGTCAGCAACACTATTGTTATCCAAAAGATTTTAAACTGCACCTCACTATAAATAAAAAACCTCGCTAACTGTGTCAGTTAGCGAGGTTGTGCTTTGAAGAGCAAGTTAACAGCTAAAAAGTGAGTTATCTATTTTAGGTTAAGCTCCATCTCTTCAAATTTAGCTTTAACAGTATCGCGTGGACCACCAGTAGCGATACTAACCACAAAGATAGTGATGGTGCTTAGTACGAAGCCAGGAATGATAGCGTAGAGCCAATCATTGAGCGGCGTATCGCCAACACTCATACCACCGTATATCCAAACGATGACTGTCAGTGCGCCTACGATCATGCCTGCAAGAGCGCCGTTACGGTTCATGCCTCGCCACATTAGACTGATAATGACCAGTGGACCAAATGCAGCACCAAATCCTGCCCAAGCGTTAGACACTAAAGATAGTACAGAGCTGTTAGGATCTGAGGCTAAGAATATAGCAACCACTGCGACCAGAACTACTGAGATACGGCCGACTAATACTTGACGAGATTCAGAGGCTTCTTTATCAAAAAATAGCTTATACACATCGCGGGTCAGCGAGCTTGATACGACCAGTAGCTGAGAAGATATGGTACTCATAATGGCCGCTAAAATAGCTGCTAATAAGAAGCCTGACACTAATGGATGGAATAAAAACTGGGTAAAGACTAAGAAAATCGTCTCAGGATCATCCAGAGTCATCGCCGTTTTCTGAACATAGGCGCGGCCTGCAAAGCCCGTCATTAACGCCCCAATTAAGCTGACGATCATCCAGCTCATACCAATATTACGGGCAGTCGGTACATCTTTAACCGAGCGGATCGCCATAAAGCGGACGATAATGTGTGGTTGACCAAAGTAACCTAACCCCCACGCCATTAACGATAGAATACCCAAAAAGGACATACCACTAAAGACGTTTAGCATTTGTGGATCAATGTTACGAATGGCATTGGTAGTCGTATCGATACCACCAAGATCAGTAAACGCCACGACAGGTACAATGATCATAGCAAAAAGCATGATGATGCCTTGCACAAAGTCAGTCGTAGAGACCGCTAAGAAGCCGCCAAACAGAGTATAAGCGACGACAACGCCTGCCGTAACCCAAAGTCCAGTGCTATAAGACATACCAAGAGCGCTATCAAACAGTTTACCGCCACCTGCCAAACTGGCTGCCGTATAAACAGTAAAAAATATAATGATAACAATGGCTGAGATGACTCTTAGCAAATGTGACTTATCTTCAAAGCGATTGGCAAAGTAGTCTGGTAAGGTGATGGCATTGTCAGCAACTTCGGTATAGACGCGAAGGCGAGGGGCAACGATAAGATAGTTGGCAAAAGCACCTAATGTTAGACCAAGGGCGATCCAAATACTGACCACACCCGAGGCGTACATATAGCCTGGTAGCCCCAGCAATAGCCAACCTGACATATCAGAGGCCCCTGCGGATAAGGCTGCAACGCCAGGGCTGAGGTTACGACCACCTAGCATGTAACCTTCTGAATCGTTTGCTGATTTGAAATAGGCCCAAACGCCTATCGCTATCATTAATAAAAAATATAAGGCAAGTGAGATTAACACGCCCGTAGAAATTCCATTCATAAAATATCCTTAACCAACATATTGGTTTCTAAAGATTAAAAAACCATTATGTTCTAATAAGCATAATGGCTTGATTTAAATTCTCATATTGTCCAAACGAGCGGCTAGTCTATAAATGACTGAAGTTACTATCATTAACTAGTGATAAGCTTGGGACTGTCAATACTAGTGTTAGGGATGAATGACTTATGTTTTAGTTGGCATCAACCTCAGGTGTTAGTAACGTCAATTATTTATCCTAGATTGTTACGCGATTAATATGGTTCAACTTAAAATACCAGTCATGCACGTATGGCACTAGGTACTGCTGATTAAAATTCAGCTAAGCGATAACCACGCAACCGCACTCGTAGGAAAAGCAATAGATGTGTAAAAGACGATTTTAAGCGTCTAATTTATTAGCCTTACTCTATCGTCTTAAAAGACTATGACAGAATTATTAGACAAAATATCCTAAGCTAAAATAACAATCTATTACTAAAACAGCGTCGTATTATAACGTAAGGTTAATATGATTGCTAACGTATGTAAATGATTATCATTTACCAAGATAATTGCTGAGAATTCTGCTAAGAGTCCTTAACCATGATTTCTGACTTAACTATAGCGGTCAGCTAACTTGCAGTTAATCGGTTAATCAATAGGGGCGAGCATATCAAGTAAGGCATCTACACTGGCTGAGCGGGTTAAGCTTGGATTGATAACGACCCCCAGGTAGCGTTGCAGCTCGATATTATTGGCCATATCTATTTGAGTGAGCTCTTGATTTATCAATGTCTGCGGCAGCACAGACCAGCCAAGACCGACTGAGATGAGCATGCGAATAGACTCTAGAGGATTGGTGCTCATAGTGGCATAAGGTTTTAGATTGTGTTTGGCAAACTCTGCTAAGGTAATCTGACTGGTAAAGGTATTGGCTGAAGGCAAGATAGCGGGATAATGCGCTAACTGCTCAAGTGTTACATTTGATTTCTTTGCCAGCGGCGATAGTGTACCAGTCATAAAGTACAACGGATCTGACCATAAGGTATGGTAGGTCAAGCGTTTATCGTATACGGGAGGCAGGGTCAAAAAAGCTAAAGACACATCACCATCTAGCACCGCTTTATGAGCGGCTTCTGAGTCCACAAAGTGAACTTCTAGCTGTACGGCAGGATACGTCTGGATAAAGTGCTTAAGCACTGGGGGCAGATGATGTAAGCCGATATGGTGGCTGGTGCCAATGACCAGCTTGCCTGAGACCGTCTGATGAGAATTTTGTAGATTGATCTTGAAATTCTCGTAATCATCAAGCCATTTTTTGGCGTGTGGAAGCATGTCATTGGCTGCTTGGGTCGCGACAATACCACGGCCAACAGTATCAAATAACGTAATATTGAATTCTTCTTCAAGATTTTTAATACGTTTACTAACAGCGGGCTGCGTAATAAACAGCTTCTCGGCAGCACTTGAAATGCTACCTGTCTGCATAACCGTAACAAATGTCGTCAAATTGGTCGTATTCACATTTGATCCTTTTGCTGAAATGATAATTATATGCCGTTCAAAATTCACTAATTCAGAATTTTGAAGGGTATAAGAGAGATAGGCGTGTTAAGAATAACCAGCTATCTAATAACATAAAGCTATTAAATTAGTCTGTTAAATCAAGGCTATAGTAGGGAGCAGAGGTGGAGAGTTCTTAGAGCAGTGATTAACGCTAATCATCTCAATTGGTTTGTTTCGCTATTATAACCAATTGTTGAACAGTATATTCGTTAAAAGACAGAATTAAAAGTTGTTAAACTAATAAAAATCATCAATTATTATTATAGAATTAGACTGGTATAATCATAGAAATACTAAGGAAGTAGCGCTTAATGCGAATGTTATGAAGTCTAAGGCATCAGCAGTTGATGGACGACTTGATAGCTGACTGCCGTGGTTTACTGACCCTCGAAGTTTATAGTAATACACGTCAATTGACTTTATAATCTAGCGCTAACTTTCATTTGGTTTTTATTCACCGCTCACCTAAGTCTCGCCAATGCTTGTAGTGTCATCATAGAGCAGCGATAGTCTCAAGTTTATTCATAACGTATTGATATCTATCCTCACTCTTCACTTGAATATTCATCAAGTGGCGCGCTGCAATCATAGCTATTCGAAAGAAAAGGACAGTAATTATGGCAGGTCAAACCTTATACGACAAACTTTGGAACTCGCATGTGGTCAGTCAGCGTGACGATGGCTCATGCTTGATATATATTGACCGGCATCTATTACACGAAGTCACTAGCCCTCAAGCTTTTGCCGGATTGGAGCTTGCTAATAGAGCCCCTTGGCGACTGTCAGCCAATATTGCGACACCAGACCACAACGTTCCGACCGTCAAAAAAGAGCGTAGCAAAGGGGTGATAGGGATTAAAGACGAAATATCTCGCTTGCAAGTACTTACTTTGGACGAGAACTGCGCTAAATTCGATATCGCAGAGTTTACAATTAATGATGGTCGCCAAGGTATCGTCCACGTGGTGGGTCCTGAGCAAGGGCTGGTACTGCCAGGTATGACAGTAGTCTGCGGAGACTCACATACCGCCACACATGGCGCGCTCGGCTGTCTGGCTCATGGTATTGGCACATCAGAGGTAGAGCACGTATTAGCGACCCAGTGTTTGGTACAGCAAAAATCCAAAAATATGCAGATCCGTGTCAATGGTCAACTCGGTGAGGGCGTAACTGCCAAAGATGTGGTGATGGCTATCATTGCCAAGATTGGCACTGCAGGTGGTACAGGCTATGCGATTGAGTTTGCCGGTCAGGTCTTTGAAGAGATGAGTATGGAGGGTCGAATGACCGTCTGTAACATGGCGATTGAGGCTGGCGCGCGCGTCGGTATGATCGCTGTGGATCAAACGACCATCGACTATGTCAAAGACCGACCTTATGCCCCAAAAGGTGAGCAGTGGGAGCAGGCCGTCGCTTATTGGCGTACGCTATATTCTGATGATGATGCCGTCTTTGATGCGGTGATAGAGATTGATGGTAGTCAGATTGCCCCACAAGTCTCTTGGGGGACATCGCCTGAGATGGTAGTTGATGTGACGGATAGAGTGCCAACTCCGCAAATGGCTCAGGATGAGACGCAGCAAGAAGGTTGGTTGCGCGCTTATGAGTATATGGGACTACAAGCAGGTCAACCGGTCACAGATATTAAGCTTGATCGCGTGTTCATTGGCTCATGTACCAATTCACGAATTGAAGATTTACGCTCAGCGGCTGCTGTCATTAAAGGCCGAAAAGTCGCCGATACGGTCAAAGAGGCTATCGTCGTTGCAGGCTCAGGTCAAGTCAAACAGCAAGCTGAAGCAGAAGGCTTAGATAAGCTATTTATTGAGGCGGGTTTTGAGTGGCGTGAGCCTGGCTGCTCAATGTGTCTCGCGATGAATGCCGACAAGCTAGAACCCAAAGAGCACTGTGCTTCGACCTCTAACCGTAACTTTGAAGGTCGTCAGGGCAATGGCGGCCGGACGCATTTGGTAAGTCCTGCAATGGCAGCAGCAGCGGCATTGGCCGGTCACTTCGTCGACGTTCGCGAGTTTTAAGGACCTAGCAAGAAGTGATATTGCGCTTATTTGTCCAAGTCACTTCGATAAACACGTTACCTTGATAACCAAGGTAAATGAGTTTAATAAGTAACTAAGCTTAATTAAGTAGTCATTGCTAGTACTAATGGATATATTGATAGATAAGAAGTTAAGGAAGTTTTATGCAAGCTTATAACGTTCAAACTGGCATTGTATGCCCTCTTGATCGCTCAAATGTCGATACCGACCAGATTATTCCCAAGCAATTTTTGAAGTCGATTCAGCGAACAGGTTTTGGTGTCAATCTTTTTGATGAGTGGCGCTATCTAGATGAAGGTTTCCCTGGTCAGGATGCCAGCAAGCGTCCTGTTAATCCAGATTTTGTGCTCAATCAGCCGCGTTATCAAGGCGCCACGATATTGCTCACGCGCAAAAACTTTGGCTGTGGCTCGAGCCGCGAGCATGCCCCTTGGGCGCTGTCTGAATACGGCTTTCGTACCGTTATTGCGCCAAGTTTTGCAGATATTTTTTATAATAACTGCTCCAAAAATGGCATGTTGCCGATAGTTTTGGCAGAAGATATTATCGATAAGCTATTCGCTGAGGTTGAAGCTAATATCGGCTATGAGCTAACGGCAGATCTTGAGCGTCAAGTGGTTATTACCCCTGATGGTACTCAATATCCCTTTGAGGTCGATGAGTTTCGTAAGCATTGCCTATTAAATGGCTTGGATGATATCGGTCTAACGCTTCAGCAGAGCGATGCTATTAAAGCCTATGAGGCTAAAATGCAGCGTCAGACGCCTTGGATATTTAATGACGTAAAGGCTTAGCGGGCCATCATAATTTGACGGCCTAGACAAGGTAATTCGTGGTCGTCAATTACTTTAATATTCTAGATTGAGATGTCTAAGATAACTATATAGAATAAATAAAAGTTTCTAATAGCGATAAGATGTCTTATGAATAGAATAACAATGAGCATTATAAGTAAGTCAGCCTCAAGGATGATGGCTATTACAGTTACGGTCGGGGTATTGGCTGGCTGCCAACTTTTGACAGGCTATCAAACCATCGACAGACCTGACGCACCCAGGCCTCCTGTTAGAGCTATAAAGCAACTACCAGGAGAGTTTACAATTGCCTGCGAAGGGGCCTATCATTGCGAGATTACCAAGGTTGATAACAATCTACTAATCGATTCAGAAAGTCATAATCCAATTCCTGGCGCTAAAGTAGTCGCGGTAGATCAACGCTCTTCTGGGCCAGATGATGGAGATAAGGTGGCCTCTAGCGAGCAGGCGCTACTATTGCCCAATAAGTTAGACGGGCTAGTGAATTATTACGCGCGCGTGACACTCGGTAATCATGAAGTCCATGTCAACTTTTATCCTGAAAATAACGATGAATATAAAGAGCGTTTTGCGCTAATTCATGAGTTTAAGGAGACTGGTGACTACCGTCTGCGCGCTTATAGAGCGGTCAATAATGAGCAGTCAGACAGCTTATTAGACAGTGCTTCGCCAGATCCCTTGTGTGTAGAGCTGCTACGTAACAGTCAGTCCGTACGTAGGTTCTGCAAGCTACCTATAGGTTCTCGGCAGAATGAATTTGTCGAGGTTACTGGTATCGCCAAAGGGGCTGAGACCCAAGCTTTATTATACTCTGATGAGCTAATCAGTGACGAAGAAAGTGACTTTGACCTAGAGAGCGATATAGGCAAGGAACCAATCGAGAGGCCACAAATTAATAATGCAGTTGGGGCTGAGCGAGTTTAAAGACTGACTCTAAGCGCAAGTCAATACAAGACTGGTATGGTGATTTGTTGCACCATCGTGATCCTAAGTTCAATGACTTAGGTCAATAATATTAACTTTTACTACAAATAGAGACTCCTATGGCGACCATATTAACTTTGGCTGGTGACGGTATCGGCCCAGAAATTATGACTCAAGCAATTAATGTGCTTAAAGCAGTAGATCGAAAGTTTGAACTAAATCTTATATTAGATGAAGGCCTCATTGGCGGCGCGGCTATTGATAGTACTGGCGAGCCACTCCCTGAGGCGACATTAAAGCAAGCTCGTGCTGCTGATGCTGTGTTATTAGGGGCTGTGGGTGGTCCTAAGTGGGACAGTATTGAGCGTAGTATTCGTCCAGAGCGCGGTCTATTAAAGATCCGTAGTGAGCTTGGGTTATTCGCCAATCTACGAGTGGCTAAGCTCTACTCGCAGCTGGCCAATGCCTCCAGTATTAAGTCTGAGATTATCTCAGGACTTGACTTGTTGATCGTCCGTGAACTGACGGGGGGGATTTACTTTGGTGAACCGCGCGGCATTCGAGTGCTAGATAATGGTGAGCAACAAGGCTATAACACCATGGTCTATAGTACTAGTGAGATTGAGCGTATCGGTAAAGTGGCCTTTGAGCTGGCGCAAACGCGAGCCAATGCTTTAGGACGGCCTGCCAAGGTATGCTCAGTTGATAAAGCCAATGTACTAGAGGTCACTGAGCTTTGGAAGCAGACCATGACGCAGCTTCAGCAAGACAAATATAGCGATGTTGCGTTGTCCCACATGTATGCAGACAATGCTTGTATGCAACTGATCAAAAACCCTAAACAGTTTGATGTGATGGTCACCGGTAATATGTTTGGTGATATCTTGTCTGATGAGGCAGCCATGCTAACGGGTTCTATTGGTATGCTGCCCTCAGCCAGTCTTGATGAGTCTGGAAAAGGGATGTATGAGCCATGCCATGGGTCAGCGCCAGATATTGCCGGTCAAGATATTGCCAACCCACTAGCGACTATCTTGTCAGTGGCTATGATGCTTCGATATACCTTCAAGCAAGAAGCTGCCGCAGCGGCTATTGAGCAGGCCGTGAGCGAGGTGTTAGATGATGGTCTGCGCACAGTGGATATATTGGACCCAAGTGACAGCGCACTCAAAAAGGTTGGTTGTCAACAGATGGGGGAGGCAGTATTAGCAAAACTTGCCTGAGACACTAATTTATACATAAAAATGTACTAGTGTCGCCTTGAGGAGCAAAGTACCTCTGATGAGGTATCAGCTGGACACAATAAAATCACTGCGTGGCATTATTATGTGAAGTCGTTTTCGTGAGCGTGAGGGGAGTAAGCTAGATTTAAGCCAGAGTTAGCTGCAATTAACTTAGACGTTTGCTCCCCTACGAGCGACAGATCTAACCCTAGTTAGCTCTGTCCCGTCTTGCAAAGCTAGCCTAATTTTAGAGGGCTTTTTAGAGATTAGTATAACTATAAAACTTGCACCATCGACAACTGATTTACTTAACATTGAGGAATATCTTTGTGATAAATTTTCGAACGATAAAAGTAAGCGCGATAACTGTGGCTTTAGCCTTAGTACTAGCACCCTCGGTTAACGCAGCCACAACCGTCAGTCAAAAGTTCAGCGGCGATGATGAGATCAGCGAGACACTAAACAGAGTATTACCTAGAATCCCCTATTCAACAGATTCGCTAAGCGACACGGCTAAAAAAGTGAACAGTAGCCAATGGCAGTCGGGCGACAAAACCAATCAAAAACTAAATCAAATTATCGGTGCTAAGGTTCAAGCCTTGTTGAATTGGCACCATCACGGTGTCGGTCCTGTAGATGGCAAATGGGGCAAAAACACTCGAAAGGCCATGCAAGCGTTTCAAAAAGCGAATGGACTACCAATCACAGACCGCTTGAATCAAGAGACTTGGCAGGCACTAACCAAGGATAAAGCGCTAGCCAACCAGCCCGTATTGGTCAACTATGTGCTAAAGGATGATGACCTCAATATCCATACCACGACGATCCCTAGCAGTACTGAGGCCAAAGGTGAGCTTGAAGGTATGTACTACGAGAGTGTCATAGAGGCCTTGGGCGAAAAGTTCCACATGGATACGGGCTATTTAAAGTCGCTGAACCCCAAAGCATCGTTTAAGGCGGGAGAGACCATAACTGTTTACAACCCTGGCATGCCAAATACGACAGCTGTCAGTAGAGTGGTCGCTGATAAAAACACTCAGACGCTATATGCCTATGACGCTGATGATAATATGGTTGCCAGTTATCCCACCACGGTAGGCAGCACTTCAACCCCGTCGCCATCAGGCAGTCATAGTGTCAAAGTCAAGGTTCACGAGCCGAATTATACTTACTCTCATGATGATGGCAGTCAGACCATCATTCCGCCAGGGCCTAACAATCCTGTAGGATTGGTCTGGATTGGCCTGACTAAGCCAACCTATGGTATCCACGGCTCTCCAGATCCTGAGCGTATCAGTCGTCAGGCTTCATCTGGCTGCGTACGCTTGACCAATTGGGATGCTTTGGCACTTTATGGGACGATCAATAAAGATGCCACCGTTGAATTTAAATAAGGTCTGCGACTTACCTTAAATTTGCTACTAGGTGGCTGGGGAAAATTTATTTGGCTTCAGTATCTGCTTCAATGACGTTAGCCGCTTTGTGGCTTTACGGTTAGCCAATAATTTTTACCAGTCGCTATGTTCAGTTTCTTGTTTAATGTGTCGTCTCATAGCCGGTTTTGTGATTGGCTGACCGCTTAAGTCTCGTAAACGATAATAACTAGAAAGTATTAGACAATAAAAAACACCGCTATTTTGCGGTGTTTTTTCGTACTGACTAGCGCTTACACTCTGCGCTTAAGTATGGTCCAGAATCTAATATGAACTCTATAAATTCAGTACAATTAAAGCTTGCGTCAATAAATCGGAGTCAGCACAGTGCTAGATCTGGATTAAGCCTTACCACGATAGGTAATTCGGCCTTTGGTAAGGTCATAAGGCGTCATCTCAACCTTAACCTTATCGCCTGTCAAAATACGGATATAGTGCTTGCGCAT
Organism: Psychrobacter pygoscelis; assembly: GCF_004335015.1. GTDB lineage: Bacteria > Pseudomonadota > Gammaproteobacteria > Pseudomonadales > Moraxellaceae > Psychrobacter > Psychrobacter pygoscelis. The sequence goes on along the minus strand of NZ_RQRU01000001.1, from coordinate 350,227 downwards.
TTTGCCTGAGATATGGGCAATGATTTCATGTCCGTTTTCTAAACGCACTTTAAATAAAGTATTTGGAAGGGTGTCGATGACTTCGCCTTCAAATTCAATAATGTCGTCTTTTTTTGCCATAATTGCTGTCAATTAATAAAAATAAGCCCATATTATACGTAAGTTGGCGAATAAACGCAATATCTCTACTAAGGTGAAAGCCAATAATGGTATAAGATTTGATTTTAGATACGTTATCTTGAGATTATTAGGCTAACAAGCTTAAGGGTTAATTCTTTAGGGTTAATTAGTCAGGCAAATTGAGCCATATCGGTGTCAGTGGTAAGTGCGGTAATAACTGCTGAAATTCAGGGCGATAGTAAGCGTTAATAAAATAAAGACCATCCCCAGACGCCGTAGGTGGGGCGATAGTCCGATCTTTCTTAGCCATAATGACGTTAAAATCATCAGGCGCAAGCTCACCCTTACCGATGGCAAATAAGGTCCCCATTAAATTACGCACCATATGGTGCAAAAAGCCATCAGCTTGAATATCAAAGACGATAAAGGCGCCATGGGCAAATAGCCGAGCATGGCTGACATGGCGAACTGGCTGATTAGACTGGCAGGCAGCGGCGCGAAAACTACTAAAATCGTGAGTGCCTTCGATGAACTGGGCAGCTTCCTGCATACTTGCTAAATCTAATGGCTCATAAATATGAGTGACTTGATGGTTTAAGATGGCGGGACGCAGCTCTTGATTGAGAGTGACGTAACGATAACGTCGAGCAATCGCGCCAAAGCGAGCGTGAAAGTCGCTGGGCATAGGGGTAAGCCAGCGTAGGGCAATATCATCAGGCAATAGGCTATTGATCCCGCGAAGCCAGTTGCGCACGGGGCGATAGGCCTGAGTGGTGAAATGGGCGATCATATTGCTAGCATGGACCCCCGCATCAGTGCGGCCAGCAGCGACCACTTCAACGGTCTCATTAGCGACCTTGCTAATAGCATCCTCTAGCACGGCTTGGACACCGACCACTTCTTTTTGCCGCTGCCAACCGCGGTAGTTGCTTCCCAAAAACTCGATGCCTATGGCTAGCGTATGCAGGGTTACAGGTTCAGAGGTAGTCGGCGTAGCAAGCGACTGGATTGCAGGGTTTGCACTACTATCTGTCATCAAGTCGGAAGGGGATAAACTGTGATCGAATAAAGTACTGGATGAGGTCATAAAATCAACTGTGCTAATAAAGATGGATTAAACTTTTACAGGCATGAACTATAGTGATGGTTGCGGAGAGCTTTTATTGACCATAGTGACCAATAATAAACCCAAGCGCTGTATCTGCAGCTTACTTCATGCTTGTTTATAGACAAAGCCTTTAGCTATCAGCTAGAGGCGAGACTGTGGTGGTAATAACTCAGCTTCTGACCGGATTGGTCTGCTTCACAGTATTACTCCATCGCTGGCGACGTCTAGCTGGCGTATCAAAGCGGAGATGCAGCCATAATAGCCGGGCATAAATAGCGGGAAGGGTGAGGCGACCACCACTAATGACATGGTGATTATATTGCCAGCTGCCTGCCGCATAGTCATCGCCGACACCGCCAAAAGCACACTGGCTAGCGCTTATCACCATATGGCCTTGCTGATAAGCGCTGTCCAGTAGCTGCGCTATTTTACTTGAATAAGGCACATTACCTGCGCCAAAACCCATCAATATGATGCCGCTAGCAGGACGATTGATAATATCGCTTAGCTGTAGTGCAAGGACCTCACTATTATTCGGCATGCAATATATGGGGTAGATACTAATGGACTCGCTGCGCCTGATAATATCTTGCTGCATGGCAAGCTGATCATCGACCCAGTGGCGACGACGAGCTTCAGGCAGGCGCTTATCATAGCTATTAGCAGGGTACGCTGCACGGCGATGCCCTGTAAAGGCCATAAAGTCGTGGCTATGAAGCTTTTGGACCGTTTGCGCGGGCCAAGACTCTCCAGCAAAACATACCCGAACACCTGGCTCGCCATGACTGGCTAAGCCGATAGCTTCTATTAGATTATTCCACGCGTCTGATTGCGGGTCTATAACATACTCATCAATATAGTCAGCATTAAAGAGGGGGCGCATACTGCCCGTGAGCACGACACTAATATCACTACCAGCAAAGGCTTCGGCCAAGAAGCTACCCAGATAGCTGAGAGTATCCGTCCCTGTAATCAGTATAAAGCGGCGCTCACCACCAGCGTATGCGCTAAGTATCAGCTGATAAAAATGAGCAAGATCTGCTGGTGTTAGTTGACTACTGTCTTTGATTAAGGGATTGGGTAGCCAAGCAATATTATCTAAATTCTGCTTGGCTAAATGCTGCTGGAGCACGGGCAAAAACGCTTCAGCTTTGATAGGGCTTAATGGCTTGCCGTGACAGCCAAATGTACCGCCGGCATAAATAAGTTGGGTGCTGTCCACTTGACTTGTCAATAGTGTGGTAGATTTGGAAGAGACTTGCGATGATTGCATCATATAAGGCAGCTTTACGATAGATTAGATAATAAGGGCTTAGCAAGAATCATAACATTAATATAAAGGGTTTCAGCGAAAAATCCGTCTCATTTAGCCAAAAAAAACCGCACAATATAATGACAAAGTGCGGCTTTATTACAAAGTACTAGGAGTTGTCCTAATCTGGCGACTACCCAATATTAGTCATCCTTATTGAGTAGCGCTGATAGAGTTGGCTATACCGTTTTGGCTAACAGTGACTGAGCCTCGGCTTGCTGCTCAGCGTTACCTTGTGCCACGACTTCATTCAATAGGCGTTTAGCACTTTCATATTCACCCAGCTCCAGATACTGAGAGGCGAGATCTAAAGTCACCTGCGAGGCATCTAGCTCATTAACAAACTCAAAGTCTTCCTCAAATTGACTGTCATCCAAGGCAGTGACGGGCATCGTCTCATCAGCCACATTCGATAAGTCTGAAGCTGGTGAATCTGGGGCTGTCGCGCTTGTTTCTACTGAGGCGCTGTCGTCGCTTAGTGAAAAGTCATCAGTAGAGAAACTCAAAGCATCTAATTGAGAGATGGTATCCTCTACGTTAGCACCTAGTACATTGCTACTGGATAACTCATCACTTGGGGTGCTTGTTTCTAAGTTATCAACTTGAAAACTATCAGTTTCTAAGTCATCAGCTTCTAAGTTATTAGTTTCTAAAGTGTCAGCTTCTAAAGAATGCTCAGCGAATACATTATCATCATGACTGTCATCAAGAGTATTGTCACTTGCTAACGCATCAGAAAGGCTAGCATCCGCTGACACCTCATTTTGAGCTGTGTCGACACTGCCGCTTGGTAAGTCTTGCTCGTATTCTTGAGAAGCAGTTACTAAGCTGTCATCAAAGCTTAGCTCATTGCTGGCTAATTCAAAGTCATCAAGCTCTATGGTATTGGCTTCAGTCGTTGGCGCTGAGTCAGTGAACGTATCCGTCTCTAGGTCGGCGCTTAAATCTGCCGCTGGCGACTCTTCTGCAAGCTCAACAAAGGCTAACTCTGCTGTCTCCGATGAAAACGCGGTATCTAATTCTAGATCACTAGTATGCTCAGTATTATCAGCCGTTACTGGCGCTACTGAACCCTCAAGATCTAAGGTGAAGGCTGACTCGTCAGAGGCTTGATAATCATTAGTCTCAATATCTAAGCTAGTATTAGCCTCAGTCGTGGTGTCAACACCAGTATCTGAATTAATGTCAGTTTCAAAGCCAGTAACCGGAGCACTGTCATCCGCTAAGTCATCAATCTGAAACTCGAAATCATCAGCGTCTGATAACTCTGCCGCAGTAGAGCTTGCTGTTGCCGGATCATCAGCCAATAGCTGATTTTCGATCTCTTCAAAAGACAAGGCATTAGTGTCAGTAGTAGCTTCTGAATCAATCGAGGTTTGTGAAGCTTCTAAAGTTTCCGTAGTTTGCAAGTCTTCAATACCGTCAACATCAAAGTCAGCGATATTAAATTCATTACTATCTGTTGAGAGGCTGTCAGTAGAAGAGCTAGGTGCTGCTGTATCCTCAGCAGTAATCTCTTCAAGCTCAAAGATTTCACTGTCATCTTGAGACTCGCTTGATGACACAGTAGGCTCATCAGAGAGCGTGAACTCTAAGGCATCTTCCTGATAGTCAGCATCGCCGACAGCGCTTTGTTGACTATGGCTAGAGTGAGCACTTGACTCAGTCGTTACCATTGAAGCCTGCTCAGCGTCAATCAACTCTTTGATCTTGTCGGCTTCTGCTAAAGTGTCTGCATTGCCTTGTTGCTGGATTGACTCATAAAGACTAGTGAACTCATCAAAGTTATTGCGAATAGCGTAGATGTTGAGAAGCTTAAGAGAAAGGTCTTTATTGTGCGGATTAGTGATTAAGCCTTGTTTTAAGACGCCGATCGCATCGTCGTAACGCTGCTGATCGATAAAGCTTTGAGCGATCATAAGGTTTTCTTGACGAGCAGGTACTGCTGCGGACTTACTCGTTTGCTGCTCTAAGCGTTCGGTACTACGTAAGTTAGAAGAGCGTCCTGCATCAGGCTTCTTTTTTTTGCTCAGGAAAATGAGGGCTATAACAAGGATAATAGCCAATCCAATGATAATATAGGTAAGGTCGTTCATAGTAGCTCCTGTACCAGTCATCTATAGCCCTATTGACTACACTATTTATGAGCTGATCAAAAAATTAATGAAAATAGTAATATTATAAATAAGTTAGTACTGTAGACTCAGCCGTTATTTTTGACGTAGTTTTTTCAGATGAGCCTCTAGCTCAGCGAGTTTTTGATTCTGTAGCTGCAGTTTTTTGTTGTAGCTTGAGACTTGCTGACTGATCTCACGGACACGCTTAGCTTGGTTTGCTGTCCGTTGCCGCGACGACTTGAGGGTCGCTAACAAATCAGTATCAATTCCTGAACCTGTAGCTGCCGAAGTTTTAGTTTGTACGCCATCTGCTTGACCACTCTGACCTGGTGCTAGCACCGTCATTCTGGCTTTGGGCAAGCTCTTGGTGACTGGACGAGACGCGCTTTTAGCCTTACTAGCTGCCTTAGTACTACGAGGCGATTTTGCCGTTACCGCTTTTTTGTCGCTCTTACTTTTAGCAGTTGCCTTAGCTTTTGAGTCGACTGGCTGTTTCTTTTGGGTCGTTTCACTCTCAGAACGAGCAGCCTTCCTCGCGTTAAAGCGGTCACGCCGAGCTTTAATCGCTGCTTGCAAGCTGGACTGCGAAGGAATCGTCTCATATTTAGGCAAATTCAGCTGAGCATCTGCTCTTAATTTGTCGATATCTCTATTAATAAAAGCGTCAGGATTGAGCTTGTAGAGCTGCTGCATCACAGTGTGAACATCAATATTATTCTGCGCCGCCAAAGCATTGGCGATAGACCATAAGCTATCATTACGCTGCACAGTATAGCTTACTTCAGATAGATTATCTGATGGTGCGGCCTCTGCGACCACGGTAGTCGCTGGGCTAGACTGATCCGGAGTAGGCTCAGCAGCACTTGCTGAAGGCGTTTGGGCAGTATCATTAGCCATAGTCTGATCATCAGTATCAGTACTGTTATCAATATTACTATTAGCGTCAGTAATGTCAGTGGTTGATGCACTGAGGGCATCTGAGCTATTGCTGCCTTGGCTAGGTCGTACGGTACGTGTAATCTCAATATTAATAATATCTAGCTGCTGGTTTGCCTGATCGTTCGCGATAGCGTTAGTAACAGAGGAGGGCTGTTGCTCTGGCGCGCTAGCCACTCCAGACGTATTAACATTAGAGCTCTGAGAAGACAGTGCGGTTCGAGTGTCATTGGACCGTATCTCGCTAGACACGTTAGCCATAGCATTGCTAGATAAAGAATTACTAGTCGCTATAGTGGTGCTATTTGAGTTGCTGCTAGGCAGCTCATTATTGGCTGATTGGTTATTGGGTAAATTAGTACTGGGCAACAAAGGTGGCGGCGCAGAACGACTCACGGCAAGCGGCTTTGCGATAGGCGTACTGGCCTCAGATCTACTGACGGTGGGCAGATTGGGAGTGGCCTTACCGGTTACCTGACGACTGGTGTCGACTGGCTTCGCTGATTTACCTAGTGGCATTAACAAGGTCTTAGGCACTACTTGACGCTCATCACCATCACGTATCGACAGCACCACATCAGTAAACGGTGCCGAGATAGGACGTGAGGTGCTAATAACGATCTGACCGGAGTTGCTACCATTTGGGACAAAGCGAACGGACATCGAGTCGTTAGGCTGTAGCCCCATCTGTTTATAAATATCGGAGCTAACCAGATCAGCTGAAAAGTTGTCTGCTTCGATACCCGAGACCGATATAGAAGCATTTAGAGGCTCATGCTGAGCTGAGTACACTGAAGTCTTGCCTAGGGTAACAGCATGACTAATATGCCCAATACCCATAGTACAAAAAGAGCCGAATAAGGCCAGTGATAGAGCTTGTCTTAACGTCGTCAAGTGAGGCCTTTTTTGCCAAGCCATGCCGATACCTTGTAGTAATCAATGAATTAAATAATTAGCGGTCTTCTGAGACTGTTACTATCTGCATTTGCAAATTCACTATAGCACCAGTCATTAATGAAAACAATGAAGTAGGGCGCTATTAATCAATGTCGACGAGTGTTAGATAGCGTGTGCTGACCATTATACAAATCTTTTTTGAGTTGGCTACTAGGGCGTATTGTTATTTAACAAAATTAGCGTTTAATGGGCTACAAAAAGTTATGGCTATGATTGACGGGGGATGGTCTTTATCAACCTGTGGTTAATATACGCCTGCTTTTACCAAATTCTTTTGGTTAATAAAATCTTATCATCCTATTTATAGTATCCAATATTCTAGATTAGTCCCATTGGCGCAGTCAATTTGTCCAACAGCATCGCATCGCCATAGCTAAAGAAGCGATAGCGCTCATCGATAGCATGCTGATAGGCGCGTTCAATATTCACTTTACCGGCAAAGGCAGCGACTAGCATCAGCAAGGTCGATTTAGGTAGGTGAAAGTTGGTAATTAGGCGATCGATAACACCAAACTCAAATCCAGGATAAATAAAGATATCAGTATCACCTGACCATGCTGATAGTGGTTTGCCCTCGATAGCAGTTTGCTTATAAGCAGTTTCTAACACCCGCGTCACCGTCGTACCGACTGCAATGACGGCATGGCCATTTTCATGAGTTTCATTAATTAGGTCGGCGGTTACTTGGGGTAGATGAGCGAATTCACTGTGCATGGTGTGATTGAGCAAGTTATCTGTCTTTACAGGGGCAAAGGTTCCTGCACCGACGTGTAAGGTGACAAAGGCATTACGAATCCCTTTGTCTTGTAGCTGTTGAAGGACGATATTATCAAAATGCAGACTGGCGGTAGGGGCCGCGACACTGGCAAGCTTAGCAGGATCATGAAATACCGTCTGATAGCGAGTATTGTCTGTCTCATCGGCATGACGCTCAAAGTAGGGTGGTATGGGCAGCTCACCGAACCTCTCAAGATCAGGCAGAATAGGCGCTGCAAAAGCCAGTACGAATAAGTTCTCTTGCCGACCGATCATCTCACATTGCATAGCATTATCAGCCAGATATAGGGTCTGGCCCAGCTTTGGCGCTTTGCTAGCGCGCACGTGACACAGTGCCACATGAGCACGACCTTGGGTTAATGCCGCATCTTCTGTCAGGCGTTCGACCAAGACTTCGACTTTACCGCCCGTGTCCTTCTGACCAAAAAGTCGTGCTTTCATTACCTTGGTATCATTAAAGACGATTAAGTCCCCAGCCTTTAGCAGATCAGGTAGCTCAGCGAACTGCTTGTCTTCTGGCGCACTAGCAGCCGGTAGATATAACAATCGAGATGCAGAGCGCTGCTCAAGAGGGTAGCGAGCGATTAAGGTATCAGGGAGGTCATAGTCGTAATCGTTAACGCTTAGATAGGTCTGCTTGGTCATAGAAACTCAATGGTAAGGCTAAAAAGATAAAGAAGCGGCGAGATTAATAATCGTGCTATTTTAGCAGAATGTGGCGATGGCGGAAATTGATGTTCTGGATTAGGATTAAAAAGTAATCTTCTAAACCCTAAGTCAGGCAATAACAAAGTACGTCTTTGTGCTAATGCAAGGCTAGAGCTATGCTCACGTAGCGGCAAAACGAGGCAGTATCCTGGTATGAATATGGCGTTAAAACCCTTAAGCATATTTTAGCTTATGACAGAATCAGTCATCAAAAAGGTCAAACAAATCCGGCTGCGGGGCAGGCTCGTCCGCATTGCTAAGTGTCGAGTAAGTCACGCCCACGAGGCGAATAGGTAGATGCCTTGGGGCATCTGCCAGCAGTTTTTCTAACCAATAATGGGCTGATTCGGCATCAGGGAATGGAGTATGCAGGGTATGAGATCGGGTAATTTGGCTAAAGTCGGCGTATTTAATCTTTAGGGTGATGGTCTGACCTTGCTGACCCTTTTGGCCCATCTGCCGAAACGCATCAGCATTTTGCGCAAAGATATGCTCGAGCAAAGTGGCGGTGTCACTGATATTATCACGAAATGTGGTCTCTGAGCCGACCGATTTATACTGGCGCTTGGGCTTCACAGGACGCATATCACGGCCATGCGCAATTTCAGAATAGAAGCGACCGCGTTTGCCAAAGGCATTGACTAAGGTATCGACAGAAGTCGCCTTTAGATCAGCGCCTGTGTGGATGCCCATATCATGAAGCTTGGCTGCCGTGGCTTTACCAATCCCATGAAAGCGTTCGATGGGTAGAGAGGTAATAAATGCATCGGCCTGCTCGGGGGTAATGACTGCAATGCCATTGGGCTTGTTGATATCCGAGGCAATCTTGGCAAGCATCTTGTTAAAAGAAACCCCTGCCGATGCGTGAAGCTGGGTCTTCTCATAAATCTGTGCTCGTAGCCAGTTGGCCATGAGGGTGGCTGATCCTTTATGATCTTTAATACCAGTGACATCAAGATAAGCTTCATCAAGTGACAATGGCTCAACCAAGTCGGTCAAAGAGCGCATGATCTGTCGAATCTGCTGACTGACGCTACGGTAGACATCGAAACGTGGTCGCACGAAGATGGCCTCTGGGCAGCGACGCTTGGCTTCGAAGCAGGACATGGCGGAGCGTACCCCAAACTGGCGAATCTCATAACTGGCTGCAGCAACGACGCCGCGACCATTGGGGTCACCACCGACGACTAAGGGCTTACCGCGTAGCTCGGGGAAGTCGCGCTGCTCTACGCTCGCAAAGAAAGCATCCATATCGAGATGGATGATTTTGCGTTGGGGTAGGGTAGAAGGGGCTGATTCGGATTCGGTCATTTATTCAGGATAGATTGCATAAGGTAAAGGTACAAATCTAAGGCAATAAAAAACCCCTTACAAGTGATGGTTTGTAAGGGGTCTTCTATTTTATTGGTACCAGTGGTCGGACTCGAAATTTACTCTGTGACCTTTGCTACATATAAGCTCATAAATTTTAATTATTAAAATTACTGTCATTTTTACTGTTAAAACTCAAAGTCATAGATTTTTTAGCAGATAAAAATAAAGCGGGATTAACCCGCTTCAGTCTCTAAATTATGTCTTTCTGCTAACCACTTGTCAAGCTCATGCTCAAACCAAAATGATGAGCTACCATCTTTCCGCTGAGCCGGAAACTCACCATTATCTATCATTCTGTAAACTGTCGCTCTTGACACACCGATTTTATCACACACCTGCGTCATTCTAAGTCGTTTTAGTCCCATCTTCGCCTCCAATTGCTTTATACAGTTTATTCAGCGCATCAAGCCCACGCTCAGCAGCCGCGCCCATTTCATCGACCTTATTTTGCAGCTCTACGTTTACTTCATTGACTGATTTGACCCATTTGCTCATCTTGCTTGGATAGTGAGTGTTTTCTACCCACTCTTGGGCTGCTTCGCATGAGTCAAATTCAGGCGGTTCATCTTTTCTGTCACTTTCATCAGTATCAAATTTTCGGTAGTCGACATAAAAAATACCGCCTGCTTCCACTCTGATGAGGTACTCATGGGTAGGAGACTTGGTTTTAACAATTACGTTTGAGTTTTCAGTAAAATACTCGCCCCATTCCCATTTTAACGGCTTTAGCGGCAAATCACTCATCGTTAATCTCCTTGGGCAGAGTAGGTAGCGGCATCCAATGTGTTACTTCAAACGGATGCCAACCATTTTTTACTGTCCACCCATGTAATAGCCAGTCATTAGGTCTAGAATGGTGGTTGTAGTGACCCGTCCATTGATAGCCAGCATCTGTAAACACTAAAACTTTTTCACAATCATCAGGCACTTGCTCATCAACACTAATCCATTGATCAACCAACAAAGCTTCTGCAAACTCATAAACATATGGGTTCAAGTCCATTGTGCCGTCCGGCTGCTCTTTTAGCTTAAACCCCTTGTCCAATGCCAGTTTTTTGATTTGTTCTTTAGTCATTGTTAGCTCCTTTTGGCGGCTCTGGTAGCGGCATCCAGTGTGAAACATCGCCAAACTTGTACTGAATCTTGGAGTTAATAGACCAAATGTAAATATGGTCGTTGTTAACTATTTTGTTTCCATCATCGTCCTGATTGGGCATTAATATGCCGCAACGCATGCGACCATCTTTTGCCAGAATCAAGACAGCATCAAATAAGTTGGGATGCTCATCTTTAACAGCAATCCACATCGGATAATCAGTAATCAAGCTGTCACGTAGCTTTTCGGCTTCGGAGTAGGGTAGCATCATGTTGATTGACTCTTGTACTATAGTTCTCTTTCCGTGTTGCGTCGTTATATCAGTTCCGATGTACAAAGCCCCATTATCTTCTGCTACTAGAATATCTGCCTTGGCAGGTTTATTGGCGTAGTTAATATCTATCTCATATTCGTAGCTCATGGCTTGCGCTCCAAAAGTTCAGGGTTCTGATGAATGTTGCCGATAACAACGTAGCCATCGCAGCCAGATCCATTAATAAATGAAACAAGGTCGCAATCATAATTAATCCCAAGATCGCCCTTGATTTCTGTATCAAATCCAAATTTGCAATCGCAAAATGAGACCGTGCAAATGTGGTAATCCCAGTTGCTTGAAAACTCAACAATATCGCCCTCGTAAATCTCAACGCCGTTTTTGTCTTTGAGGCCTGTGTACTGCATAACCTTGACATACTCAAGATTCAGCAATCTATGCAATCTCTCAAGCTCGCTGATATTGTTCCAACTAATCATAACTTTTTGATATTCGTCCCAAGCTCTAAACTTAATATCTCGCATAATCCAATCCTCATCAGTTAACTTTAATTAAACCAACTTAAAAATTGGCTTAAGTAAAGCGACTCATTACGTGAGTCAATCGGTCTAGTCTCAGTCACGCTATTGCTAGCGCAGAAAAACGACACGGGTCGATTGTGTAACATTTGTCGATACACGCTCAGTTGTTGCCGGCGACCTCACTAGACTGCTGCGGTTATTGCATGTCGCATCACTCACAGCCTGACGCGTCCGCATATTGCCCCTGCGGATGGGTTATTTGTTAAAACGGAATTGAGTCGTCCGCAGGCGGTATATTGTTTTGAGGTTGATACTGCTGCTGTGGCTGATAATTTTGATTACCGTTTGGCGCTTGTCGATTGCTCTGACTGCTAGCTTCGCCGAGCATCTGCATCTTGTGCGCTTTGATACTCGTTGAATAGCGCTCAATGCCGTTTTTATCAGTGTATTTGTTGGTGCGCTGTGTGCCCTCAATATAGACTTGACTTCCCTTGCGTAGGTACTTGGCTGCTACACCGCCCAAACCGCCAAACAAGCTGACTCGCCACCATTCTGTGTGTTCTTGTGGATTGCCTTGTTTGTCCTTCCATTTCTCAGATGTCGCTACTGAGATATTTGTTACGCTCTCGCCATTGCTTAACTGTCGTACCTCAGGGTCATTGCCCAAGTTGCCGACCAAAATTACCAATTGATGACTCATGTATTACTCCTACTCCTGCTCATTGACTTCACAATAAAATTCTTTATGACACTTTAAGCACGTTCTTTTCTCGACCTCCACAAAGATGCTGTCTATAGGTTCAAGACTGTGCGCTTCACCACAATGTGGGCAAATGACCGCTCTTTGTGACTTGGCAAAACCAAATTTATCCAGCTCTTGCATTTGTTGTAACAGACTAGCTGTTTCAGCTTCGACATATTTTTTGCTGCAATTGTTGATATCGTCACCATGATGACAGATGTCAAATCCGATAATCCATGCATCACCATCAACACAGTCGGGATCATTGACAAACTCACTGCCAAGACTACTCCAAGTCAGACCACCATGCACATCTACCGGAATAGACGTATATTCAACACCATGCCACGAGCTGCTTTTCGGTATCACAACATAACCATTGCCCCAACCGAGAGGAGTAGTGCGATATGTGTTCTCTCTAATAAAAGACTTCATGCTTTTCTCCATAATTAAAAAGGTAAATCGTTTATGTATTCTTCGACTTCTTCGTCAGTGCGAGGTTCGTCGGGTTTTGGGTCTGTCATGCTACCTCTCCTGTAGCTATTTGCTCATAAAGCTCTTGGTAATAGTCCTGCACCAAATCCGACTCAATCTTTTCTTTCGCTGAATCTAGTAAGTTGCTGTCAAAAGGCACAAACACAGATCGGATGCGCTTTTGCAGTGGTATTTGATTGACTAGCTCAATATGGTCATAAGGGTCATCGTTATAACCAAGTATGCCTGATGGGGTGGGTAGCAAGACAAAATCAACGTAATGCTGTTCAAGCTGCCATAAGTCCATGTAAACTAAGCCTTGCCAATCGTAACCTGCCGCCTTGACTTTTTTGTCAGCGTCGCTTTGCGTCCACGGGAAGCTATCAATTGACCAGCTGCACTTAGTATCCCTGATGCTATCCTTGGTTAGTAAGTCGCACTCACCAGTAAACCACTCGTTTTCTCGACGCGCTTTGTTTTTAGTAAGGACAACTGCTTTAAGTAAGCTAACCGCCTTGATAGCATCGTCTTCAAGCATCAAGCCTTTTTGAATTTGCTTAGCATCAAGCTCTTTCCGATAGCCCAAGGCGTCTAGCAGCACTGCATCTAAAATCACTTTTTTACAAGTTTCGCCAAGCTCACCTTTTTTCTTTGAGCCGGTCATAAAGTCACCTAGTCGGCTTGCCCTGCATTTGAATTTCATAGCGCTGATATCTCCGATCTTTGTTGCTCGCTAAGTATGTAACCTGCTTTACCTCTTAGCACATCAACCTTGTCCAAGTCACCACCTTTGATTGAGTTGATGACGTTGTTATATATCTGTGGGTCATTAGATATATCCATCTGTATAAGCGCAGGTTCGGGCTGATTGTCTGCATATTCAAACGATGTTTGACCATCGACATCACGTATAACCGCTTGGTCTGCCTGCACTGCTTGGGCTAATGGCGCATCAATTGACAAAGGTGCTTGCTTGCTCAATAGTAGTTTGATAACTGTCTTTTGAGCCATTGCTTCAAAGTTGTCAGCCCATACTCCGCTTCCGTATTTATAAGACTTGCTGTATTTCTTGGCATGTTGCTTTATTTCATCAAGTGACATTGCCAAATGAGCTTCAAAGCCGTTAAGCAATTGAAAGTAAGCTATATAACCAGTTATTTCTCCCTGCGGCGGCTTGGGCAAAAAAGAGGTTAGGCGTTCATATACACTTTGCTCGGTGTCTTCTGAGTAAGTAGCGCAAGCGTTAATACGCTTAAACTGTCCTGACCGCTGAGCCAGTTGAATAAAGCCCTTATAGCCAAGTTGAAATTGAGCCTCAACAATTTTAGGCTTCCAAGACCCGTCAGGATTTTTACCTTGACTTTTCTCATAAGGAATAATGTACGCAAATCCCAAATTCTGATTGACTGGCAGATTTAGGGTTGCTGCCATCATTGCAGCGCTTAGCAAGGTATGTGGGTCAGCATTTGATAATTTGTTATTGCTGTTCACAATCTGTAAAACGCTTGTCGTAAAACTTGCAGCGTTTTTTCCAAGTAGCTCATTAAATCTGTTCTGAACTCCACTGCTTTTAAAAAAGTCTCTTATAGTTACGTTGCTCATAGTTTTATTCCTTATTATTCGGGCAGCTCTGTAATCTCATTGCCGTTGCAGTCGTAAGGGACGCAATACGTAAAGCTCAAAGTTTTTGCGACATAGCCTCCCATCTTAAAAGGATAAGACGCGCGCCCCGATCGAGATACAACTTTCAAAAGGCTACACTCGCGCGCTTCATCCTCCGAATCATCACTCACCTTACCTAATATGTACCTCTGCTTTCCGAGCCAAGCCAAAGCAATCTCACTAGCAGTCAGCGGCTTTTCTTCAAGCTTTTCAAAGACTGCGTAGTCTTTTTTGGTGAATATGCAACGAATCTCATCATCTACAAAATCAAACCACAGCTCACGACCATTGCTTTCAGCTGTAAAGTCAGGGTTAGGCAACCTAGTAACTGTATAAACATCACCTTGTTTTATTTCTCTATAAGTAAGATTAAGTCCTTTCGTGCAAACAATCTTGTCGCCGACTTTGATGTCAAGCTTGGGTTTAGCAGTCTCACGTTTAATAAGTGAGTTTTGCCAGTTGCTAGTATCGTAGCCACCACTACTCACTCTTATGACCTCTTTATTCTCAAAACGTTTTTGAGCTTCGTCGCTTATATTTAAAGCTGTCCTAGTAGGTTGATAAGTATATAAATACACAGCTCCATCAGCGCCAACAGCAGCCCACTGATATTTCTCGTCTTGACCATCAAACACCGACTGGTCTAGCTTCTTAAGCTCAGTCTTAGCTAACCCTAGTCGCACAGCATGTCTATCGAGCGATTCGCAATCAGCTTTAAATTGTTCTTCGCACTTAGCATCAAAATCAGGGTCCGGCAGAGCATGATTAAGCTCGGTTATCATTCTGTCTTGGTCGTTCAAGCGCTGATTTATTTTGTTAATTTCTTCTAACAAAAGCTTTTTAGTAATCTTATTCATAATCTCCATCCCTCCGATTTGCTGCCAAAAACTCATTAGCGTGTTTATTAGCCGCTCTAAAGTTCTCTAGCGGCTCGATAGTTGATGTTGCTATATCTCTGTCTAGTTGAGTCAGTACGGGCTTGTGACAGCCTGTAATAGCGCAAACAATAAGTATTACGCCAACACACATAAGACCGACTATGATTTGCTCTACAGCGCCCAGTAGCTCTTGTATTAGCTCATCCTTGCTCATGCTCTGTCTCCAATTTTGAAGCCGCGGTTTTTAACCGCCCACTGCTCTAAATATTCGAGTTTTGCGAGCACTTTTTTTGCATCCTCTTCCGTCTTAATATCAGCGGTGTGATACTTAAACCCCATGTGTTGAGTTAATGCCTCATATAAAGACTTTCGGCTTATTGCTCCCTGTTGCCAAATCGGATCTAGCTTCCTATGTATCTGCATTCTCAGCTGTTTGATTTCGGGCGTAGCAATCACGCCAAGTGGCTTAGCCTTCTTGCCATTTCGGTGACAGCCAACATGGTTGCCGCAGGTGTCACATTTCCAAAATTTCAAACTGTATAAATCACCTCGATGAGGGTAAATCTCTTTGCCGTCTGTCAGTCTTGCATTAACCTCACCATCACAGCCGCAGCAATGTATTTTTCTAGTATTCATGCCGCTACCTCCCTCCATTCTGATTCATGTACTAGAGCGTCTAGCTCTGTTCCGTAGATATCTAAGCCGACGGTCTCCCTGAGTAGATTTTGATAAAACTCAATGTCCATCCAGTCCGTAAGCGGCAGCTCTACACAGTTGCTATGACCAAGCTCGACCTTATGTAATATCGCGAACTCACTACCGTGAGGCGTCTCGTGTAACGTATAAGACAAAAACGCCATGCCTGATTTACTGTTAATTGATACTGTTTCCATGACGTTCTCCTCATGCGTAGTCACTGTGATAAGCTGCAATCATTGCGCGCTCGACTTGCTCATACGTGTCGTACTTGCTAAAAATGTCATCAACTAATGATTCTAAGTCGATATCCTCAGTAGCAAGCTCGTTGTCATCACCATCAAAGCAAGTAGCAGTAATGTCTTTAATTTCTACTTCTGCACGGTAGTTATCCCAGCCGCATTCGACGTTGATACCTAAGTGTTCGCTATCATTAATGTCGATTTTCAGCTCAACATCTCGTCCGCCGCAGCTAACCCAAGGTTTAGAGCAGCTATAATTTTCAACCTTTACTTTTCCGATAACTTGCGTCATAATTTAATCCTCGCTTATGTGAGTAAAGCCCCTTTGCCGTCCAAAGTTCAGGGGCTTTTTTTATGTTTAAAATTTAATGTCCTTGTCACAGCTACAATATTCATAATTTTCATCTCCAGCTTGCTCATGTTCGAGCTGCTCTTTTAGTAGCTCAATTTCCAAATCAGTCATAAGACCTCCTTAATTAAATTCAGTTATCACGGCATAGACGACTCATTGAATCGCCTATAACTTAATAACTCTCGTTCAATTCACGACGTTAAATAATTAATCGGTAGCTCGTCGCTTGCCGTTTGTTTATTTGATGAGTTAATAATAGCAATGCTATTAATGCAAGTCAATAGCTGAGCTATTATTTTTGTAAAATAAATATTATTGGTATTAAAAAGGCTTAATTCAGGCACAAAAAAACCGCCACGAGGGCGGTTGTGCTGATAATTAGGTAAGTTGCTAGACTAATGATTTAGAGTGATTTACAGCCACTCCACATACACTGAAGGGAGTAAATCTACTATCTATAATAGGGTAGTTTTCATTGGAGGGTACAAGCTGAAAGTATTCCGTTCCGGTTTTTTCGTCAAATCCGCGCGGTCTCCATCTCTTAAAAGTTGTCTCTTTACAACCATCTTTAAGAGCAATCACACAGTTGCCAGCAACCGGTTGCCGGTCAGTGTTTATTAACACCATGTCTCCGCTCTTGAAATCCGGCTCCATACTGTCTCCCTCAATTCTAACCCAGAAACAATATTCTCCGTGCTCTCCAGCATCGTAAGGATATCCTTCTTCC
Source organism: Psychrobacter pygoscelis (assembly GCF_004335015.1). GTDB lineage: Bacteria > Pseudomonadota > Gammaproteobacteria > Pseudomonadales > Moraxellaceae > Psychrobacter > Psychrobacter pygoscelis. Next base: position 333,154 of record NZ_RQRU01000001.1, on the reverse strand, counting down.
ACGATTGCGTCATCAAAGTATTCTCGAAAGTTACCTGCTTGTACGTAGTTCAATATTGGCGCCTTTTTAAAGTTAGATACACCAACCACATCAAAATTATCGCCGCCAAGCTGCCTTGCTAAGCTTGGCGAAAAGTCTGCGACTGGCACATCGAAAAATTCAGCAAATTTAATAGCCGCATCTAAATTCAATGCGATCTTTCCGTTTAAATAGTGTCCGACTGCGCCCTGCGTCCAGTTGAAATGATGAGCAATGATTTCTTGACTCAATGGCTTGCCTTGAGCCTTGTACTCATTCTTTGTGCTTTCATAGATAGCTTTTAACCTAGCGGCATCTTGTTTTTGCTCTGGCGTTATATTGCGCTTTGTCATAAATACCTCAAATAGTTTTGCGCTATTTTGTAATAGTAATGCTATTAATACAAATACCACTGCTATTGCTTTTAATAAATAGCAATGCTATTATTAATTAACAATGATATTAAAGAGACTCAAATATGGACATAATCCCTTTACACGTCGCTGTCAAACAGCGCAATCAAGATGAAATGGCAGGGCTATTAGGAGTAACTCAGGGCGCTGTATGGCAAGCAAATGTAAATAAAAGAAATATTTTCATTGTTAAAGACGGAGAAGACTACACAGCGTTCGAAGTCAAGGCGGTTTTTCGCACTAAACCAGATTTAGAAGCAGTTACTCGACTAATCAGCCAACCAAGATTAGAGGAAACCTAAACCATGAAATCATTATCACCCGAACAAATTGCATGGTCACGCAATATGCAAACGCAAATATTGCAGGCAGTTGACAAAGGTTGCCAAAAAGAGATAGCGGAAGCCATTGGAGTTGACAGCAGCACCGTGTCACGCCTTAAAGAACATCACCTTGCAACCGTTTGCAACCTGATGGCAGCTATTGGTCTTAAGGTCGTACCGGCAAACATGAAATGCTACAACGAACAAAAAATAGATATTTTATTCCGCTTGGCTAAAGACAATTTTCAGCGGCTAGAGCAAGTCGATGACTTTTTCCACGATGACGCTGCAATGCAAATAGCCGAGGGCACTTATCAACCAAGGAGCAAATTATGAGCTGTAGTGACTGTCCAAACTTAACAGATAACAGATGTTGCCACGAACGACCTTGCGAAGTGACAGGCGACGATGCGGCAATCAAGAGAGAATTTGAGCGGATAGAAAATCAAGGAGGGAGTGGTGATTGAAACAGTTAAGTCTAAAGAGGGCAGGAAGGGGTATTACATACTCAAGAAATAGAAAAACCCCGATCAGTGGCGACTGATTGGGGCTTAGTAATTCTTTCGAATACAAACTTACAAGAGATATCAAATCATGAATCAATCTATTGAAAACAAATTAACTCACGAACGAGATATTACTATGAATTTACCAATATTACAAGACCAGACTACTCAAATGACGAGTCGAGAGATTGCAGGTCTTACGGGCAAGAAGCTTTATCACGTTAACCGAGATGTTTTAGCGATGTTTAAAGAGCTTAATTTAGATAAATCCAGATTTGGTTCTATCTATTTTGATAATAAAAATCGCAAGCAAGTCGAATACATACTAGATAAAGAACTGACCTTCACGCTAATAACTGGCTATAGCATCAAGTTAAGAAACGCAGTTGTCAAGCGATGGTTAGAGTTAGAAAGTCACACTGAGTCACTGCAAGACGAATTAAATAAATGGTGCGCTAAAGAAGATTACGACAAGGCCGTTGGCTCACTGCATGGCAAGGGCTTAGCTGAGCGCAAGAAAACCAAGAACCTAAACACTACTGTGATTAACGGACTTGTGCAGCAAATGCAATTCAAGATCGTTTTTGATAACGACTCCAAAAATATGGTGACCGAGAGCAGGAATGGAGCTGAATGGCAAAACACTATGTACCAAGCAATGGAGATGAATCAATGAGCTTTAAATTAGTAGCTGCTGTATTTGATATGAAGGTAGGTAATCCACTGCGAAAAATGGTGCTTATAAAGTTGGCAGACCAAGCTAATGATGATGGTATTTGTTGGCCAAGCTATGAGTCTATAGCTAAGTCGTGTGAAATCAGTAGGCGCTCTGTGGTCACTCACATCCAATGGTTAGAGGATAATAATTTTTTGTGGGTTGAAAAAAGATACAACTCTGATGAAGGTAAAAACTATAGCAATAGATATCACCTAACTTTGAGCAAAGCCAAACAATACATAAAGCCTAAGAAGTCTAAAAAGTCTAAAAAGTCAAAATCAAAGGGTGGTGAAAATGCTGCACTAGGTAAAACGGATGATAGTGGTGAAAATGCTGCACTAGGTAGTGAATCAGATGCACTAGGTAGTGCAGGAGCTGCACCACCTAGTAGTGCAGGAGCTGCACCCAAACCTATCACTAAACCTACCAATGAATCTATCAATGAATCTGGAGAAGAAGAAACTCCTAGTGAGCCTAACCCTAAATCTGAAAGAGAGCTGATGGTCGATATTTTGTTTAAAAAATGGTTAGAGCTATCAGGTCAGAGAATTAAGCCAACAAAAAATCGACTTAGTCATATCAACGCAAGACTTGATGATGGATTTACACCAGATGAAATTACCGAAGCAATGACATATGTAGCCACAGACGCTTGGCATATTTCAGAGGGGCATAACACGATTGAGATCGCTATACGCTCAACAGAGCAGATTGAGAAAAAACTCATCAAGGCTCGAGCAGTGAAGAATAAAAAGCCTAGTGGAATCGACCGCAAGACAGACAAGCTCGCAGTAAACAACCAATGGCGTGGGGAAGGACATTCAAACATTGTCACAGCTAACACCAGTATCGACGAAATGCTAGGGGGTGTGTAATGACTCAGATAATCAAAGTTTTAGAAGATAACCACAGCGACACTTTACGTCTGCGTAAGTTGATAGCTGTCTGTGACAAGCATGGCGAAACAGAGCATGGTCAACTTAGAGATTTGCCGCCGAACTGCTTTAAGTGCGCCGAGGAAGCTCGAATCAAATCAGAAGCTGAGCAGAAAGCCAAGGCTAAACAAGAAGCGCTAGAGCGGTTTACATGGCATCAAAAAAATAACGGCATCAATCCATTGGGCAAAAAGTTTGATGACTGGAAGTACGACGACAAGCAAAGAGAGCGTCAAGAAAAAATCATAGCTGCGCTTAATCGTTACGCTGAAAACTTTAACAGCGACCTGCCAAATATTTTGATGATTGGCGGCACAGGCTCAGGAAAAACCATGTTAGCTAACGCTATTGCACAGACTGTATTTGTTAAAAACCACAAGGGCAATAGCCAATTTATTGACGGTAAGTTTGTAACTACGACATTTGCTGAGGTAAATCCATCTCACTTAATTACCTCCAGTCAAATCACGACTAAAGCAAAAGCGACATGGGGCGATAAGTTTGCTAGCGAAGATAAGTTTTTAGAGGAACTGGGCAGTTACCCCCTGCTAATTATTGATGACCTAGGCGATGGTGACACCTCACACAACCCCGAGATGGCAGCAGCAGATCGTAATCGTTTAAGCCAAGTTATCAGCAAGCGATACCAAAAACACCCAACCATTATCACCACGAACATGGGCCAAGAAGAAGTAACAACGTTTTTAGGTGATAGGGCATGGGACAGACTGCAAGAGAAGCTTGTCGTTATCAAGTGTGATTGGGATAGCTACCGCCAAGCCACTGCCAAAGTTAGCTACCTGTAGGAGTCAGCATGAGTAAGTCAATTAAATTTGTTATGGGTTATGACTGCGAGTTAGCTGAGGCAATGGTTAGATTTACAGAGCTTTTGCCAACGTTAGTTTTTGAGCAGCCCGAAATTAACATCCACTGGAGCGGCCGCAAATGGATATTTACCGCGCAGGAAGGCAAGGAGAAACAAGCATGAGCAATTTTAAGCCCAATTTTGACGGCTACATGAAAATCTATCTACACGACGACATACCCGAGCGACTGGCAGACAGAGCAGAGTTTACAGGCAAATGGCTAGCAGCAACTCGCAAGAAAATCATCAATAAGCCGCGCAGATTTCAAGTGACGCTGCACATTATGGACAAAGACGGCAACAAACGCGGACTACAGACGATGGTTTTTAAGAACAAAGGCGGTCACTCAGAGCTGTCAAAAGTGATATTTGGATTTGGTAATGACTTTGTTGATGAGCTGAGGGCACAGTTTGCTGATATGCAAGTTGATTTAATTAACTCTTATGCGGTGGTTAGAGCATGACCCCAATCAGACAACACAAAGAGACTAAAAAGCGGGTAATACATTGCCCGCATCTCTCGATGACCAAGGTCGAGGTCACATACGAGGATTTTAGTAAAGAGATGATGAGCGTCGAGTAGTTTAACAAGATGATTGAGATTATCGACGCTAACCCATCTGATCGCTCCAAGGAGCGTGATTAGAGCAAAAAATAGGCTAGGGTAGCTCAAGAGCGATAGATTGGCTTAGAGACGATGTGAGGAGGTTTTATGGATAATAAGATTTTGATAGTGACAGGTGAGGCTGAGGAGTTGATGTAGTGACCAGCTTTTACAAGTACAAAGACATGCCGGGCACTAAGCAGATTAATCACGACATTGATGCAAAAGCTAGGAGTAAAAGATTGGCTAAGCGTAAACCCAAGACACCTGCCAAGTTGGCCAATGAGTGCGCTGTGGACTTGCAGCTACTTGTCAGACTCAAAGCAGCGGATAGCGACGGTAATTGTCAGTGTGTTAGCTGCGGTGCAATCAAGCACTGGTCAGAGATGCAAGGCGGTCACTATGTAGGTCGCGGAGTTAGCGCTACAAAACTACTCGAGGAGAATATTAATCCACAGTGCCGGCGGTGCAATATCAGAGCTACAGAGTCACACGTAGGCTACACACTACACATGATTGAGACTTATGGAGTTGATTTTATTAAGCACTTGCGACAGATGATGACCGAGGTCAAAAAGTGGCGCAAAACTGAGATTTTAGAGCTGCACGAAGATATCAAGCGTCAGATTGCTGAGCAAAAAACTAGATTAGGGGTTGGGTTATGAGAGCAATTGAAGCCAGTGGATTGGTAAGGGATTTGGCAGGTATTTACAAAGAGTTCAGGCGACTTTTAGCGCTAATAATCTTAAGCGCAATAGTAATGCTGCTACCTGATTTTTTGAGCAATTGGTATTACTGGATTGCTGTGCCTGTAGCAATACTTCTAGCGCTTCAGACAGTTGGTTTTATGCTGAGCTTAAGTGCTATGACTAGCAGTATTGTTGGAGATTGAATGATGGTTAAAGCAGATGGATTAGTAGTTGATTTTAGCGAGTTGTATTGCGAATGGGATTTTGTACAGCGCTCAAATAGAGCTAGTGTGACAGATGTAGGCGAGGATGATTTGCATGACTTGTCAATAACTACAAACGGTAGCGGACTGCAACTAAGACTAAATCTTGATCATTTGCTAGCTGTGATGGATGCAATAGCTGAGCATACAGGGCACACAGTTACTCTTGATGAGGGGATTGAGTGATGAACATAGAAAGCTTAGCAGACTTAGAACAGCTCAAAAAAGACGTAGCTGTAATGATTAAAGCAGTTAAAGACTTGGATAAAAAATCAACTCGTTACCAATCGCTAGATTTTAATAGCAGTACTGCTCAAAGATCAAGAGCATTAGAAGCGCTAAATCTGGCAGCATCAGAGCGCAATAGAGCAAAAGATAATTTGCACGCTACGTTAGTTGATTTAGGACTTACGCCTCTTTTGGGCGCTGAGCATTACGAGCCACGTGAGATTCAGCAAGCCAAGGGCGTTAGTGGGTTTAGCAGTAATCTTAAGTATCAGCCGAAGCGACCGAAGCGATTAGGGGCTGAGTGATGATTTTAAACATAGCACTAGGATTGGCTGCAACATCATTTTTAGCTCACAGCATTTTACTGGTGCTTAATATCAGACACATGGATGAGTGTAAAAGCTCAGAGTTGCAGCATCTAAAGGGTGTTAATGAGCAACACCGCAAAGTACTTACTTGTGCATCAATAGCTATTTTAATGTTGATGGTTGTAGCGTGTGTCAGTGAGATAGATTTGCTTTTTTTACAAATAATCTTGCTAGGCGTAGCGGTCTATTATTGGTCCAACGTAATTATGGGGCGTAGCAACCTAGAGTTTGAATTGTTAACTCGAAAAGTTGAGCGTGTCGGAAAAGAGCGAGCAGTAAAACGTTTAAAAGATAAGGATTGTGAGTGATGAGTAATATTGAGGTTGGTAGTGAATGGGTTCGCGTTACAGACGGACAAGAGACGGTAGTGACGCATGTTGAAAAGTTTAACAACGGACTTGTGGATATAAGTTTTGTTGAAGATGGTCGTGAGTCAGGTGACGAGCAGGAGTTTTTCTTAGAGCGATATAAGCCAAAAAACAATATCGAATTAGGCGATATTTGGGTGACAAAAGACCAAGGCATCGAGTGTGAGATTACAAAGATTGCAAAAGACGGAGATTTGAGCTGGATAACGTCTTACTCAGCTATTGATGATTTTACAGATACATGTCCACTTAGCGAGTTTTTAGACGAGTATGAGTTTGTGCGAAAAGGAGTGAATAAGGCATCAGCGGTGAATTTAGTTGATGATGCAGTGAATCATCCGCCGCATTACACAAGTGATCCTAGCGGTATTGAGTGCATACAAATTACTAGACATCGAAATTTCAACATAGGCAATGCAATCAAGTACTTATGGCGGAATGGCTTGAAAGATGGCAATGACAGTACGCAAGACTTAAAAAAAGCAGTCTGGTATATACAAGATGAGATAGCTCGACTGGAGGCGCTAAACGATGTTTAGACAACAAATCAGCGGCTTAGATTCGCTAATTTTAACTGTGGGTTTATACATATTTTTTAGTTTGATGGGGTGGTTGTGAATGATTAGTTTTAATGCAGGAGCTATTGATACCGTGGCGTTTTTAGTTGCGATGTGCTTTATCGCATGGTTGGTGCTTAGATGAGCAATCGTGACCCAAAACGCCTTGCATCGATTAGACAACTACCATGCTGCGAATGTGGCAAAGCCCCAAGGTCACAAGCAGCACATAGTAACTTTGGCGAACATGGAAAAGGGATGGGTATCAAAGCTGACGACAAGTACACCATCCCCCTCTGTGCTGAATGCCACCAAAGGTTTGACATGTACTGTATGAGTATGATGCGAGATAGAGCTAAAAAGTGGTTTGCTGAGAAATTACAACGAACAAACGAGGTGCTAGAGCGTGGCGAAACCGATCAGACGGTGTTTTAAGCTAACAGGAAACGTTGATGTGTTGTCTAACTGCTACGCAACGATTGCAGAGCTATATCAGACATACCATAGCGACACCAATCTACATGTAGGAGTGACAGTAGAGGTGATGGACAAGGATAAGGCTCGTACAGTTGCTCAGAATGCCCTCTATTGGCAGTGGGTGACGATTGTAGGCAATGACAGCGGATTGAGCAAAGATGAGCAACACGCGCAATTTAAGCGCAATCATCTAGCTAAGATTTATCACAGAGACAATCCCGAGTTTGGCGAGATGGTCGCAGCGATGAACGCTTACAAGCAACATGCTACACAAGCTGAGTATGAGCAGATGGCGCAGGGCGTGGCGCGGCTTATGAGCACGACTAAGGCGACGACTAAGCAGATGAGCGAGTATTTAGATGACATTGATAAGTTTTACACGGCTAAAGGCTTGTCATTACCAAAACCTGACGATTATCAATGGATATTAGGACGTGCTAATGTATAACAATTTAGAATGGGTGCAATCGCTGCTATCAACTAAATCGACAAGTTTATTTAGCTTTAGTCGCTCGACCAGCGCACATAGAGTTAATGCACAAGATGCGTGTGGAGCGCTAGCAGATGTTAAGCGTCAATGTAGTGCTGAGACAGTGCTAATTGTTGACTGCTACTGTTTGGAGGATAAAGAGGTACAAGTGCAAGACTTAATAAGAGCTAAGCTTAGATTGGCTCTGAGAGCTGATAAGCGAGACGATACTAATCTTAATAAGCTTGCCGATATTGTGTTTGGGAGGGTGTATAAGGGGCAGTTTGTGACTAAGGTGGCATGTGGCAAGTATTTAAACGGCATGTCACATGTTGGTTATGCCAAGACTTGGCATCAATATGTTGATGCAGTCGAGAGCGAGATTGAGCAGATGCTGCTTAATGCAGATATGATTGTCTGTGAGTATCGGTATAGACATAATCGAGAGTAGTAAAAAGCCCTCAGTTAAGAGGGCTTTATGTCAATCCGCCAAGTCATCTACGCCATAATCACCATTAAGCCAAGACCATGCCTTGAAGTCGTTGGGAACAGATACATTATCATCTAAATCATTAAGCTTGCCAATTAAAAACAAGTGACTGATTGCTGACTGCCAAAGCCGCCAATGTATAACATGACTGTTCCCCGTAGCCTCTACAAAGTCAACAAAACTAGTGTAAAAAGGCAATACTAATTTTTTAACCTGTTTTATCTGCTCAAAATATTCGTTGGCATCATCAGTATCGGGCAGTGGATTTTGTTCTTTGAATCTGGCGATATCCTCATTTAGCACTTTAACAATCGCGTGATACTGACAAGCAATCGCGTAAAAAGTTTGACTTACATCATCAGGTATTGGTCTGTCTCCCGCTTCCCAGTACTGAAAAGCTCGTTTTGAAACATTGATCGCTTTTAGCTCAGCTGCTTCAGCGACAGTAAGACCTAGTCCTTGGCGCATAGCCTTAAGTTCAGGAGGTGTTAGTTTTAATATGCTCATGGTTTAATCCTTATGATAAAACCTATCGATGTTCTGGTAGAGTTTATAATAGTTAGGCAAAGTACTTATCCATTGCTTCATGAAATTTGTCTTGAGCGTAGCTTGAATTTAGAACGTTGATATTATATTTTTTATCAAGATGTATACATACGCTACGGGCAAATCCTTCTGTGCGCTCTGGACAGCCTTCATATTCATCCGCTACCTCACTAATAGCTTTTAATATTCGCACAACCATTGGGTTGATGCAGCTGTTATCATTTGCCACTTTGTCAAAATAACCATTTAGGCGATCTTCGTAAGCACACCAAAGTGTAAAATTATTTTCTAATACGCGGCCAGATTGGCGGTCAATTAACATCCAAGCTTGTTTGCCATTAATGGTTGCATTTTGTTTAGTAAATGTCATGCCTAGATTGCGAGCATAACTACGAATTTCTTTAAGTGCTTCATTGTAAGTGATAGTGTTCACAATTTATCCTCTCTTTAGAGTTAAATCGCTCAATAGCGATTTGGGTTAATGTTGTATAAGCTAACTATTAACTTATGTGCCTATTATAGTTCTTAGTCGCGAACAAGTCAACACTTAAACGCAAAATAATTTAGACAATAAAAAACCCTGCTAAAAGCAGGGTCTTTATCTTACAAGTTGATATATATGTGTTTCCGTTTACATTTCAATCCACGCACTAGTGCGATAACTAAAACTAATCATAGTTGCCATCAGGCGGCGTGTCAAGCATAGCTTGAGCAATATTTGGTATAGCAGCGTAAGACTTAATGCCAATGTCTTTTAGAGCATCTAGCGCCAAATCTATCTCATGCATATCATTACGACCTACCGCGTCCTCCAGTTGTTTATACGCATCAAAAAACTTGTCTTGCTGCTGATGCGCCCACTCATTAACTATTTGCTGCTTAACATCGGATGCTAGCTTATAGCGCAGTCTTTGAGTGATTGATTTATGCTTTGACATCGATACTACCTCCATATTTTTTAACCAGCGCTTGCCAGTCCTGCCATGTTATTGATACCTCGCCATTTTTGTAGCGATAAAACATTTTTTCGCTCATATTATTGTCTCTGATAAATTGGGCGTTTGACTTAACGCCCGAGGATTTAACCAGAGCCTCAAAGTTAGCAGGGGAGTAGCCGTATTGAGTAAAATCAATCATTAGCAGCCTCTGCGCAAGATAGTGATGGTCATCTTATTATTCTTATCGTGGTAAAAAGTTTTTACGATGATGATAATTGCAACTACGAGGTTGACATTTGCCTTTTATAAATTTAGTGATGCCACTCGATCTAAAATCTGCTAAGCGCTCGCTTGCGGACACTGATAGTGGGTCAACTAAGTCTCTTATGTGCAGTGAGTTAGCCGCATTTTGCACACCCTCGCTATATGTATCTAGAGCCACAGCACTAACTGTCATTTTTTTAGCACGTAACAGTCGTCGCGCATTTTTATAATCTTCAATAGCACTCATATTAAGCTCCTTTTATGATTTTATTTAAAACTAAGTCGTATAGATAGCTAATTACTAATGATTTATCACTGAATTTAGCGCCATCGTCAAGACGTATCCACTCTTGTGCTGTCAAGCTGTCAATAGTTTGATTAATCTCGTTGCACAGATTGTCTAATTGCTCTTGATTAGTAACTGGGCGCACTTTGCCAATGTTTGTTATGATGATTGACTCTTGCAGTGCATTTCGCGCATCAGTTTCTTTAAGCGCCTGCAAGTCGTCAACGCCTTGTTTTGCTTTAGCAGCATAGCGATTGTATGCGTCTTGCGCCCATTTAACCTGTTTTTTAGTTCCTTTAAAAGTTAGCCCCTTAGAGTTTTTGCAAACAACTTTTAAGCAGATAGCAAAAGTAGCCGAATAACTATCACCTGATTTGATTGTAGCTTTGGTCAAAGCGTGGGCTTTTTTGAAAAGTTCTGATTTGTTCATTTTGATTTCCTCCCACCCGTTCGGGTGTGCTTGTTTATTTGATGAGTCTATTATACTGTCATAATATGACAGAGTCAACACTCAAGCCAAAATAATTTAAAATAAAAAGAGTTGACTTGGTTACATGAAAATGATAAGATTTAGTAAGTGAGGTTAAGTGTAAATAGCCTAGCTTATTAATCGCTTGTGCTGACAGGAGTTCCTATCGGCAGTGCACAACAAGTGAGGCATGTAGCTCAGTTGGAAGTAGCAGCCAGTTTCTGGACGACCGTCGGTTCGAGTCCGACCATGCCAAATTTAAATAGCTCTGCATCCTCTACTCATCGGGATGACTCGATAAGATGTGGTGCAGACATCTAATACGACTCACCCTTAGCATCTAAAATTAAGTTTTTAGCTTGCCTAGGGCTAAAAGACCCACTTCACGGTGGGTTTTTTAATATTTGTGTTATAATATAGACACTCGCCAAGGTAACTAAAACTTCATAGATTTGCTAACAACGGAGTCTCGCTCCATGGCTATCTTATGTTGAAGTTTTGAAGCTCAGTAATTAAGTTTACTGGGCTTTTTTATTGTCTAAATTTTGCTACCCTCGTGAGTGAGGGTGCGAAACATTTTATTACTTCAGCTCGATGTTAACGCATCGGGCTTTTTTATTGCCTGAGATTTAACAATGACTGACTCACCAAAGCGTCTAGATCGACAAGTCTTTGATGACTACGGTACGTGCTACTGCGTCGATGACTACGATAATGGTGATGAGATAATCGGTATCGGTGGCGATGAGTATCAAGCTATTGCAGATGCTGAGAGTCAGTTTAAACAGAGATATAAGCATGATGATTGATGAGGATTGGGAGCTGTGAGCAATAAGCATATAGCCCTAACATTAATGTCAGCAACTTAATCTAAGGACTTAACTATGGATAACCAACATACAAGAATAAGCGGCTATCGAGACTTAACACAAGAAGAATTCGACTTGATGAATCGCTCAAAAGCATTAGCTAGTGAAGTGGGCGACTTTATCGAGCACTTAAGTAAAACAGGCTATGAAGATAAGCGATGGCTAGCTATTGCTAAGACTGACTTACAAAAAGGCTTTATGTCGTTGACTCGTAGTATTGCTAAGCCTAGTACATTCTAAATTAATTAAACGTCGGAGGGCGTATGACAGACAAAACGCCTGAGGGCGAATTAGAAATTAAATATCGCAAGACAAGCGAGCTGATACCGTATGTAAATAACTCTCGCACACATAACGATGAGCAGGTTAATCAGATTGCAGCGAGCATCAAAGAATTTGGATTTACAAATCCCGTTTTGATTGATGAGACAGGCGGCATTATTGCGGGTCATGGTCGATTGATGGCTGCTAACAAGTTAAACATGGACGCAGTGCCTACGATTACTCTAGCAGGGCTGACAGAAGCGCAGCGTAAGGCTTATGTGATTGCTGACAACAAGATAGCGCTTAACGCTGATTGGGATATTGAGTTATTAAAAATCGAGATAGACAACTTAAGAGATTTAGATTTTGATATTGAGCTTATCGGTTTTGATGAAGACGATTTGTTAGATTTATTTGACAAAAATGAAATTGATGAAGACTCTGTGTTAATCGAACATGACGAAGTTTCAGATAGTGAGAAGTTTTTATTGTTAGTTGAATATGACAACGAAAGTCAGTTAGAAAAGGCATTCAACGAGGCGCAACAAAAGGGATTTAAATGCAAAATTATAGAGTAAGGCTAGAGAGTCCTGTATCAACAAGTTTCAGATGTCAAAAAGCAGCAGACAGCCTTGATATAGATGTTGCAAAAAAATCAGTACATGAGTTGTCTGTAGATGCAGATATTACAACACCTTTCAATGTAGGTCTGATTGTCGGAGCAAGTGGATCAGGAAAAACTACTTTAGCTAAGCAAATATTTGGCGATGAGGTATTTGATTTTAAGTATGACCCTACAAAGCCTGTAATCGAGCAGTTTCCTGATGATATGAGCTACGATGAGTGCGCAAAGCTATTATCAGGCATTGGACTAACATCAGTGCCATGTTGGATTAGACCAATATACACACTATCTAATGGACAAACAGCACGAGCAATAGCAGCCTTGCAGATGGCTAGTAGCGATGTGTTTGTTGTAGACGAATGGACGTCTGTTGTAGATAGGACAGTTGCCAAGGCTATGTCTAATTGTTTGCAAAAGTTTGCACGCAAGAATAATAAAACAGTAATAGCATTATCATGTCATTACGATGTGTTTGAGTGGTTAAATCCTGATTGGATGATTGACTGTAATAAGCAAGAGTATGTTGAACGGAGGTTGCTTTGGCAAGACTACAAGCGACAAGAGCGGCTTGAGTTTACAATCAGGGAGTGCGACAGCAAATCTTGGAAGTATTTTAGCAAGTATCACTATCTAAGTCAGACACTGCCCTTTGGTCATGTTAGGTTTTATGGAATGTATCACAATAATGAGCAGATAGGATTCATCTGTTATGCAAACTATGTGCCTTACCAAAAAAACAAAGGCAAAAAAATGCAGATGCACTTCAATCGAGTAGTCATCCATCCTGATTATGTAGGCTTAGGCTTGGGTGAATACTTAATCAATGAAACAGCGAGAGAGATGAGCAAGCAAGGCTTTGATGTACGAAGTAAGTTTTCAAGCGTTCCGACGCACAAAATATTACAACGCACACCTAAGCTATGGAAGCTGATCAATGTGCAGAGGTTTGCCAAAATAAACACCAAGGGAACAAACCGAAAGCCTAATCAAGGCTTTAGAGATAAGGTTAAGACATATTCTTATCAGTATCTAGGCTAACTCCAATACAAGCTATTTGATTTGTTTTATGTTTGTATATATCAATAGCGGCTTGAGGTGCTTGATTTATATTAATGACTGTAAAGTTAGTGATGACTGCTAGTATGCGCTCACCGTTATAACCTAGAGATAAATTCATAAGCCTGCCTATTGTGCAGGTTTTTTCATTCCATTGCTTGCCATAAGCACGATATTCAACAGTTTTTTCATTGTTCTTAAACTGCAAAAAATATTCTTTTTTAAGTGGACAAAATAATGGCTTCATACCTAATTCCTTAGTTGGTTGTAGTGAGGCACAAACATACCACAGCTGAACAAATAAGGGAGGAGGTCGATGACTAGTAAAAACAAAGGCGGCAGACCTGCTATTGAGCTAACTGATGAGCAAATTGTACAAGTTGAGAGTTTAGCTGCTGTCTTGAGCAAAGAGCAGATGTGCGATTATTTTGGTATTGCCAACAATACTTTTGACGCTATTTGCGAGAGACAACCAGAGGTTTTTGAAAGATATAAAAGAGGTAAGTCCAAAGCTATTGCATCAGTTGCCGGCAACTTGATAGGTCAGGCTCAAGCAGGCAACACAACAGCCGCTATTTTTTATCTTAAGACTCAAGCAGGTTGGAAAGAGACTCAAGTCGTCGACAACTTATCTAGCGATGGGTCGATGAGTCCACCTAAAGTCGAGCGAATCATAGTAGACCCAAAAAATGACACTACAGATACCTACAGCTAGAGTTTTTGTGCCCTTGCTTAATAAAGCTAGGTTTAAGGGCGCAAAAGGCGGCAGGGGTAGTGGTAAGTCACACTTTTTTGCCGAGCGACTGGTTGAGCGCATGGCAACCGAGCCTGATTTAAAATGGGTGTGTATCCGAGAGGTGCAAAAGTCACTGCGCTTTAGCTCAAAATCTCTAATCGAGAGTAAGCTGCGCATACATGGCGTTAGCCACCTATTTGATATACAACGTGACTTGATAAAGCACAAGACTGGCAGCGGTGTTATTACGTTTAATGGTATGCAAGACCATACCGCTGATAGTATCAAATCACTAGAGGGGTTTGATGGCGCATGGATTGAGGAAGGTCAGTCTTTAAGCGCTAGATCGTGGGAATTGCTAGAACCTACAATTAGGACTGAGGATAGCGAGATATGGGCAACGTGGAATCCTGACCAGCCGACCGACCCAGTAGATGCTTTTTTTAATGAGCACGCTGATGACAGCGATGTCATCTTGGTGCACGCTGATTTACACGACAACCCGTTTGCATCAGCAACGCTTTGGCAATCTTACAAGCGTGATAGAGATAGAGCGCTAAAACATCAAGCATTAGGCGATAAGGGCGCATGGGCGAGATTTCTGCACGTCTGGCATGGCGCTCATGATACAAACAGCGAGGCAATAATACTCGCAGGTCATTACACAGTGGAGGAGTTTGAGCCACAACCACAATGGCATCCTAATTTTGGCGTGGACTGGGGCTTTGCTGCTGACCCTACGACCATGATTGAGACTTACCTGCACGACCGTATTTTATATATTTACAATGAAGCATATGGTGAGCATATTGAGACGGTCGATTTGCCCAAGTTATTTAGCAAGATTGAGCGAGCGAATAAGCACAAGATATATGCTGACAACGCAAGACCTGAGCAAATAAGCCATTGTAAGCGCCACGGATACCCTCAGATGACCTCGTGCAAAAAATGGTCGGGCAGTGTTGAGGATGGCATCAGTTGGCTTAGAGGATTAGATAACATCGTCATACACCCTCAGTGCAAAAATACGATAGCTGAGGCCGGTAAATGGCAATTTAAGGTCGATAAATATACTGGCGATGTTTTGTCTGAGGTGGTCGATGAACATAACCATTGTTGGGATGCTATTAGATATGGCAATCAATCAGCAATTATGGGTAAAAACACCAAGCAATCATACGCATTCGCAGGACGGAGAACGTTTTAATGGCTAGACTGATAAGCAGGCTCACAAGTGCACTAGCACGCACTGCACAGCCCGTATCAACGGCTGTTAAGCGTGTTGTAGCTACAACTGGCGGCGATCTAATTAGTGAGCAAGCGACATCTCAATACAATGATTTTTTTGACAACATTGTAAGAGTCGATACTGACGAGGTATTAAAAAAAGTTGGCATCTCAAGACATCATCTAGAGACGCTGCTTTTTGATGACGAGATTGACTATCATGTTGAGCGCCGATTCGAGAATCTGACTCAAGCAGGGTACATACTATCTCCCAGCGAGGGCGAGGCAGCTGACTTTATCTACAGTCAACTAGACATGCATTTAGAGCCGCTGCTTACTGCTGCTCTTAATGCTAAGTTGTATGGCTATAGTGTCTGCGAGCTTGTATGGACATCAACTGAGCGCGCTAAAGTCATCAAAACGTATATCGGTAAGGATGAGTACGGTAAAGACCAGTATAGCTATGATTACAACGGTCGTAGCATTACTAAAGAGCAATATGACGGATTGTTTAACGTCGGCTTCGTCTATCCTGAGATAATTGTCGAAAAACCGATGGAGTGGTTCGAGCCTAAGCATGGCGGTCGTTTGCTATGGTTTCCCGAAACCTACGGACAGCCTGTCGAGGTTGATACTAAGTACAGGTTTTTATTACAGCAACACAGACCGACGTACAAAAATCCTAAGGGCAAAGCGATCTTGAGTCGTGTCTACTGGCTCTGGTATTTTAAAAAGAGCGGTTGGCAATTTTGGTCTAAGTTTTTAGAGCGTTTTGGCGCGCCTCTGCTTATTGGTACAACCCAAGGAGACACTAATGCATTAGTTGACGCACTAGCAACAGCTCACAATCAGTCTATTGTTGCAATGCCTGACGGTGACGACGTTAAGGCGATAGCAGCGTCAGGCAACGGCGAGGCATTTAAAGCGTATGACGAGGCTATCAACAAGCGTATTGCTAAGTACATATCGGGTCAGACGCTAACAAGCGGCACTGATGGCGGTGGCACATACGGTCAAGGTAAAGTACACCAAGACCAGCAAGAGATTGTATTTGGTAGCGACAAAAAGTTTGCAACTAAGTACGTACAGCGCATCATCGATGTTATCTGTGAGGTCAACGGGTTTGAGTCAGTCGAGTTTGAGTTTAAGATTGAAAAAGGTCTGCAGACCGACCGCGCTGAGCGTGACGAGAAGCTGACAAGGCAAGGCGTTAACTTTAGTAAAGACTACTACGTTGATACTTATGATATCCGTGAGGAGTATATCCAAGGCGTCAGCGAATCAAGCCCTGTGGTCCCTGCTATTGATATGAGCGCTAAAAAGATGGGCTTTAGGGCTGATACGACAGCGCCTATTAATCCTGTTACTCAATACACCCCTGAGCAGCAAGAGCTTGAGAAACTAGCAGATTATGCGCTAGATAACGCTCAGTCGCCCTTACCGATGGACAGGCTACTATCCGCTATGCGAGACGCTAACGACGAATCTGAGCTAGCTGAGAAGCTTACAGCTATCGTCGGAAGTGATATTGTCGGTAGTGACTTTGCATTGCTGACCGAAGCTTATTTGAAAGCGTCGAGTCTACATGGCGTGGTCGATGAACATAGCGAGCCTGATGATGATTAATTATAAGACTGCTAAGCTTGATAATTGCAATAACCCCTATCCAATTTTATTTATAGATGATGAGGGTAGCAGGATATCAGTGGATTTAATAGCGCCTAACTCAGATCATGTGCCGTACAGTGTTAATTTGTCAGTAGATGATGCTAGAGGACTCGCTAAAGTGCTAATGGACGCTGCTGACAGGATTGATAATGATTAAGCGAATACTTAAAGCAGTGCTTAGAGAGTTTGTGTGTGATGGTGAGCAGGTAAAGGTGGTTGTTATGCCTGTTTACACTGAGCATGGTACTTGCAATATACCCAAGCGAAATTATCTTGAACCCTGACATTGGTGTGGTGCACCTGCGGTCAAACCGAGGGTTGATAGGCCTCGAAAGCCTACTTGCTGCCGATGCGCTCAGTTAAGTATATCTGAAAGATACGAGGTAGCAAAAGAAAGACGTAGGTCAAAAGTCTGTTCCTCACTCATGCCGAAAAGTTCTATCAAACCTGTCTTAAGAGAGTGGTAGCCATGATATAGTAAGCTATCGTTTATGGGAGGGTTTATGAGCAATACTGATACAAAATTAACTGATGAGCAACTAACTAAGTTAGATGAGTATTTAGCGGTTATGGTTAGACGTCAAATGGAGTCTGTGACAGTTGACTCAATGATGCGGCTACAAAGGCTGTCTGATAAAGAGCGGCCAATATTGTTTGGGGAACTAATAGAGTGGAGATTCGCTAAATACAATCCCGCACTGCCTTTAGTTAATTTGTAGACCAATCTTAATTAGCAACAAGCCCCACGTTAGTGGGGTTTTTTATTGCCGACAATAAAATAAGAGGCGGTGCATGTTCGACGTTAAATTTATCGAAGCCATAGCCTATGCGCTGAGCCGAGATTATCTCTTGAGTAATGAATATTACAACGAGATAACGGCTATACAGCGTAAGCGGACCGTGTCTATAGCAGGTTTGGCACAGATTGAGCAAGTCAAGCATGTCATGGAGCAAGTCAACAAGACGCTAGACAGCGGTGAGACGTTTGAGCAGTTTTTAAAGCACGTTGAAAGCGGTAAGATTGATGTTAATTTGCCACGTCACCGACTAGACAATATTTTTAGAACTAATATCCAGTCGGCTTACAATCACGGCAAATGGCAGCAGCAGCAAAAGACAAAAGACTATCGACCGTACTTGATGTATGACGCGATTAATGACAATCGCACTCGACCAGAGCATCATGCGTTAGACGAGACAGTGAGGCACATTGATGATCCGTGGTGGCAGACTCACTACACGCCCAATGGCTATCGCTGTAGATGCACAACTCGCTCGCTGACTCGCAAACAAGCCGAGAAATACGGCATTACGTCAGATGAGGACTTGCCAAAAGGTGGTCCGGATAGCGAAGAATGGAGGCAATCGCCGAGTCAGTATAACGATATCATGGATGCCAAGGTCAATCAAAAGCTTGCCGAGGTCACATTGCAGTATTTTAAAAATAAGACGGTTGGCGACAATCTAGTGCAAGCCGCGGTTAAGATTAAAAGCGCTGTCACTGAGCTGCTAGAGTCTCCTGTGGTTGATTTGAGCGTGTACATAGCGGAGGCTGAGAAGCTGCTTAGCGAGGGTGAGTGATTAGCATTGATGCAGTGAGCGACAAGGCAAAAAATCTATAAACAGTCCTCAAACATGGTAAAATAGGCTGTGTTTTGGAGGGTTTGAGATGGGTAAAATCAGAGTAGAACAAGATAACAATTTTAACCTAAGCCTATGCTTAGAAAATCTTAACGGTCGATGTGCTGATATAATTGTTGGCGATGGTTATGACCATATAAATATTGAGGTCGACAAATGGCCTGAGGTCAAAGCCGCTATTGATAAGTTGATTGCTGAGCGAGGCAAGCCGCCTGAGATGACACATTTTGAGC
Source organism: Psychrobacter pygoscelis (assembly GCF_004335015.1). GTDB lineage: Bacteria > Pseudomonadota > Gammaproteobacteria > Pseudomonadales > Moraxellaceae > Psychrobacter > Psychrobacter pygoscelis. The sequence continues at coordinate 314,041 of NZ_RQRU01000001.1, read as the reverse complement.
GAACAGGCGTTCTAATTGACCCACTTTAAGCCCACATGGAAATCAGAGCCGATAACATTTGATGTGTATGTCAAGGTCATGCCAAAAGTGTACAAGTTTGCAGACAAGCACAAGATAGACGTTGGCAAAGTCAAATGCACAATCAAAGATGGTAATTACGTCTGTATCGCAGTGACTGATATAGCTAAGATTAACTGGATAGTTATTGAGCTATAACCCGTATTAACACATACAACCGCCCAAAAGGGCGGTTTTTTATTGCCAGTTTTTAACAAATACCCTTAATTGGGTTCGTTTTAAGCCCTGATGACAACTCCACTCCAGTTATCGGAGTTTTTTATATGCAACGCTTTGGGGTTGGTAGTGTTTTCTACCTTCGGCTATCAGCCCCTCTTTTTTAAAGGTAGAACGTCATGAGAGTAGAAACTTATGTCTGATTTAGTTGTAATAGAAAACCAAGTTGCTTTTACAAATAGCCTTGCGATTGCTGATGGAACGGGAAATCAGCATAAAAACGTATTGGCAATGATTCGTAAGCATAAAGATTACTTAGATAAATTCAGCCCTTTGGCGTTTAAAACGCTGATGGGCAAACCCTTGCCACAAGGGGGCTTTGCTAGACCTACAGAGGTGGCTTTATTAACAGAGGAGCAAGCAACCTTTTTGATGACCCTATTAAGAAACTCGCCAAAAGTGGTTAAGTTTAAATTTGACTTAGTGCAAGCCTTTTTTAAAGCACGTGATTTGCTAATGACAGGACAAATGGGTTTAATGCAAAAACACGCTATTTTGTCCCTTGCATTACAAGATGAAAAAGATTTAGCCAGTGAGTGCGGTAAGGGGTTGGCTGACTGGAAACGCAAGCGAGATAGTCTACAATCTGCAATCTTAGCCGTTGAACGGCAAATGCAACCCGAACTAACTAACTTTGAGACCGCCTACGAGGCGGTTTTTTAATGGGTGGAATTTATGAAAGTAAAATTTGAACACACAGCATGGCTTGGCATTTGCCCTGTCTATGTGAGATTTAGCGATGAGGGTTACGACTTTATCATGCCGAGAACAAACCCTTTTGGATTTAAGCACATTGTTTTATCTGTGTTAATGGATATTAGCGAATTTATCTATGATTTATTGCGTAGTGATGGTGTGCCGTTAACTCGCATTAAAGAGCTAGAACAGCCAATTTACTTTGATTTACCTGATTTTGACCAGCCCACCTAGTGTGGGTTTTTTAATTGGTGAAATATGAATTACTGCGTAGAGATTAGCGAGCCTGTCATTCGTTGCGTCATATTTCTAATAGCTACATGGCTTGGCGTTCGGATGGACAAGTTTATTTATTCGCCACCTGCCCCTAACGCACGACGACACAACTGCATGGGCGTTCCTATTCCCAAGAAAGGCGAATGCAAGCCTATGCCACCACTTAAAAAACCTATGAAATAAGTAAGGTTAATTATGAACTTAAAAGCGCAGATACAGCATGACATTGAGCGTCATGAGCTGATGGCATGTTATGACCTGCAAGGCTCATTAAACATCATCAACTTTGCTCGCATTGGCAAAGGTGAGCCTAGCGAGGTTGCAGGATATCGTGTTGCTGACGGCGTCGCTACTGTCTATGTCCGAGGTCTGCTAGTGCCCAAGATGGATGTGGATTTTAGCGACTGGGGCATTACTGGTTATAACCATATTGCTGAGTATATCGAGCAAGCCAATGCCGACCCTATGGTCAACTCTATCGTCTTAGATATCGACTCAGGCGGTGGTTATGTCGCAGGGATTGAGGGTCCGACGGAAGCCATCTACCAGTCAACAAAACCCATTGAGACTTTTGTTAGCGGCGATATGTACTCAGCGGCTTATTGGTTGGGAGCATCGGCTAAAAAAATTACAGCGACTAAGACAAGTGGTATTGGTTCTATTGGCGTCTACGTTGTACACGCTGAGGAATCTCAAGCTCTAGCTAATCATGGTATCACTTACTCAATGTTTAGATCGGGCAAGTGGAAAGGGTCGTTTAACTCATTTACTCCCTTGTCAGATGACGAAAAAGAGCGACTGCAGCAAGGTGTTAATGAGTCAGCAAGCAACTTTTTTAATCATGTGGCAGCCAATCGTGATTTAGACGCTAAGACTATTAAGGGTTGGGAGGGCGACACATTTAACGCTCAACAAGCAAAAGACTACGGACTAATTGACTCAATAGCGAGCCAAGCAGCCACCTATACCGCATTAAATACTTATCAAATGTCTGAGGAGGACAGTATGACAGAGTTAGAGCAGGCGCAAGCCAAGATTGCTGAGCTACAGAGCGCCCAAGCGCTCGCTGAGCAAGCAAAACAAGCCGCTGAAGCAAAAGCCAAGGCTGCTGAAGATGCGCTGAAAGACATCAAAGCCAAGGCGCGTGAAGCTCAGATTAATGAGCTTGCCGAACTGACAGGCAAAGAGTTTACAGCAGAAGAAAAATCAGATTTTGCAGACATGACTGACCGTCAATTTGCAAGCGCTTTTAACACAGCCAAGGCTATCAAAGAGTCAGCGCCAAAAATGCCCATCTCGTTTACCGACGAGCAAGCAAATCAAGGTCAGACGCTAATTCCAGGTTCTGGCATCGACGCACGATTTGAAGCTGCAAAGCAAGCAGCACAAGCAAAATTAGGAGCTTAATATGCCTGAATTAACTTATCAAACTACCGAGCCGTTGGTGCTAAGTCCTGTTGGCGTACAAACCAACTCATTTATGCCAACTGCCGATACCGATTATAAGCGTGGTGACCTATTGGTGCTTAGCGCCGAGGGTGCACTGACACACACAGCGGACCATGCAGACTGGACTGTCGTTTGTCTAGACGACTGTACAGCCGCACAAGCCAACAAGCAAATTGAGGCTAAGGTGGGTATTTCTGTTTACACGCACGGCGAGATTAATCTTAACGCTGTGACAGCTAACGGTACTTTGTTAAACGATACGCAAAAAACGACTGCACGAGCGCACTCAGCACTTAGTACGTCAATTACATTACGCAAGCCGCAAAACGGCAAGGGGGTATAACATGGCTGTAACAGTTAAATTTAAGGGTAAAGACGTTGAACTGCTCGACCAGTCGCAAATCTTGTTTATATACGACAAAAGCCTTAAGCAAGACGACTGGGTTATTAATACTTTTTACCCAAACAAAAAACGCTTTGCTGACAAAGACACTGTAGACTTCGGTAAGCTTGAGACTACTGACTTACTAGCGCCTTTCGTTACCGCTGAAGCAAAAGCGGTGCAGATTGGCAAAAGCGGCTCATACAGCACGCATGAAGTCGAAGCAGCTTATTTAAAGCCTGCCCGAGCAATCACTCCGACATCTGTACCGGATGCTTACATTGAGTCTGTCTTGATTCAATGGGGCTTCTTGAATGAGAACAATGTCAATCTTGGCAATATGAGCAATGCTGAAAAGCTACGGTTATGTCAGATGACAAACGCTATGCTCAATCGCACAGCTATTGATAATCGTAAAAAGTTGATGGCGCTAGACGTGTTGTTTAAGGGTTATACTGAGTATCAATCTGAAAACTACAACTACTACAAAGCTGATTTCCGTCGTGACTCTAACATGACTTACCGTGTTACTACCGATTGGGATGATAAAAGCGCTAAGGTTGTGACCGATCTAGACACAGCATTAGGTCGCATGTTTGATGTAGCAGGTGTTCAGCCTGAGATTATCTTATCAACAAGCAAGGCTTTAAATTTAGCGCTTAAAAACGAGGAATTTCAGGAGCGTTTTACTAAAGCTGACGGCTCTAATACTCCTGATAATACACTAATGCCGTCATTTATGCGTACCAAGCAAGCTAAGCTCAAAGGCACACTTGACGGTGTCGAATGGTGGGTATTTGATGCTAAGCACACGCTAAATGGTGACGCTGAGCACTACGTCAATCCTAAAAACGTCTATCTAATTGCTGACCTAAACGGTACTCAGTGCCAGTGTCAGATTAAGCATTTGGATGTGATGGGCGCACCACTTGACTACTATGAGTATGTCGATGTTAGTAAAAACCCAAGTGTCATTCAGCAAATTGCCGACTCAGCGCCGCTGATGGCCCCGAGTATGTCAAACGGTGTTATGACATTGCAAGTTTTAGCTTAAATTAACAAGCAATAATCAGCCCCTTAATTGGGGCTTTTTGTTGCCCGAATGGAGACGATTATGGCGACTTATATTGCCACACAGGGCGTCGGTGAGTTTATGGCAGGAGACGAGGTGTCAGGCTTTAATGCTGCTCAGATTAAGACGTTTTTAGCTGAGGGTGTCATCAAAGAGATTGACGAGCCTAAGCCTGCGCCCAAGCGCACTACTAAAGCGGACGATAAGGAGGGCTAATCACAATGACTAAATACATTGCAACACAATCCGTCGGTCACTTTAAGACTGGCGATGAGGTCAAAGGTCTGACTGATAAGCGAGCTAAAGAGCTGCTAGAGGGCGGAGCTATCAAGATTGATGAGACTGCTGATAAAGGACCAGTCAAGACCACTAAGACGGCGACTAAGACCAAATCTGAGGATAAGTAAATGGCAGACATGCTTGAAGTAAACACTCAAGCGCCATTTGATGCTTATGCGACGCGCAACGACCTCATTAATCGCTACAGCATGACCGAGGTGTTAGAGCTTGAATCAATGCACGGCAACGGCTCTGAGACGATCTCAGCGGCTCTCTCAGATGCCACGACCGTCATGAATGGTTATCTAGCTAAGCGCTATCGATTGCCGCTTAATCCAGCTGCTGATTTAAAAATCTACTGCTGCGACATTGCTAGATATCATCTCTACAAAAACCAAGCTACAGATGAGGTCAGAAATCGCTACAAAGACGCTATCAAGTGGCTTGAGTCAGTGGTCGCTGACAAAGTTGATGTTAGCTACAACACACCGCTGACAGACGACGAGCATCAAGCGACGCGTGTTGCACCGGCAGTACCGATAGGTGACAGCTATAAAGGCTCTGTTTTTGGCGATGATGTTTTTGCAGCAATGCCGACAGTGGGTGACGCATGGACGTATCGGTAAGTTTTGGCGGTGAGCTGAGTAACGTTAATCTTGGCTCATTGCTAGGTATGACACCCGAGCGTATGAGTCAGTTTGGCGACTTGGCGGGCGCTCAGATGGTCGAGAACACAATCACGCGGTTTGAAAACCAAGCAAGCCCTGATGGTGTGCCTTGGAAACCGTCCAGACGAGCAATTGCTCAAGGCGGCGAGACGCTTAGAGACACTGGGCGACTGATGAACTCGATAACCTTTGTGTCGCTGCCTGATGGTGTGGAGTGGGGCACTAACGTGATTTATGCTCCTATCCACCAGTTTGGCGGTGTTATCAGGGCTAAAAATGGTCGCTATCTGCGCTTTACTAATGCGCTTGGCGTCTCTGTGTTTACAGAGTCGGTGATGATGCCTGCACGACCATATCTAGGTGTCTCATTGAGTGACATTGACGAGCTGTCAGAGGTCTTACATTACGTTTTAGGGAGTAGTAATGACAGATAACTACTTTGCTACAGGGCTTGGTCTTATCGAGCATCTGAGGGCAATGCAGAGCGAATGGGGCGTTAAAACCGTCGAGACAGTCGCAGCAGTCAATCAGATTAACAAAAACATCACTCCTGCGCTCTATGTCGTCAACACGAGCAACAATCCAACCGACACAGTCGAGGGTATGGATTCAATGGACACGCAGCAATGGACAGTCGTAGTCGCTGTATCACACGCAGCAGCACAGACTAACACAACTGAGCTGATGAAAATTGGCGGCGAGCTAATTACCAAGGTTATTAACCACGTACAAGGTTATGCCGTTGATGATTACCATTTACCGCTTAAACGAGTCCGCACTGCTGGACGCCCCGAGTACTTTAGCACTTTTGGCTTATACCCTTTTACTTTTGAGACTCAATTTACGCCTTAGGAGGCACATATGGCTAAGCAATCACACGCGTTTATTGGACGCGGCAAAATCTATCTAACACCCGTTGTTAATGGTGTTGAGCAGCAGGAATTTTGGGTGGGTGTTGCGTCAAAACAGACGTTTGCCCACTCGGTCACAGACGAGAAAACCCTCTACGAGTACCACACTCCCAACAAAAACGAGTGGGACTCAACTGACGGCACAAAAGAAGTTAACGTCAGTATCACGCTGAGCGAGCGCCGCAAAGAAGCGATGGCAGCAGCACTACAAGCGACTGTAACGACTGTTAATACTGGCAACGTGGAGAACGAGCTGCACGCTGTTAGCGCAGTGGGCGACACGTTTGCACTCAAGTATGCAAAAGTTAGCAGCGTTGCTATCACTGATAGTGCGAGTCCGGACCAGCCTCTTGCTGAAAATACCGACTACAAGCTCGATAAAGACTTTGGGCGTATTGAGATGCTAAAAGACGGCTTTACAGGTCCGCTTAAAGTGTCCTACTCATACGGCGAAGCAACTAAGCTCAAGCCGATGACTAACAGTGTCGATCATTACATTGTACGTACTGAGGGTCTAAATATCGCAGGTCAAAAAGAGCGTCAAATTGTCACTGCTTACCGTGTCAAAATCAAACCTGCTAACGCTTACGAGCTTATCAGTGATGACTTTTCAGGGATGGAGTTAGAGGGCAGCTGCTTGTATGACGACGACAAAGAGGGTACTTACGAGATTGTGACTCTTTAACCTTTGTCCTAGCTGTGATAGGCAGCTAGGGCTTTTTTATTTAATCAAGGAGCTGCTAGATGGCGGCTTTTTGCTTAAATGAGAGATGACTTTATGAGACAAAAATCAAGCACTAAAACCAAGCTGACTAATACACAAACTAATGATGTCATCGTGCTATCAGACGGTCTATATCCAGTTGATGAGCACAATTGGTCAGTCGTAGCATCTAATCAACAAAGGGCGCTAGACGGCTCACTCATCATACAGCAAAGCCTTAAAAAATATGGACGACCACTAACTTTGCAATCACCGCCAGATATGGGGTGGCTATCTCGTGCAACAGTCAATAAACTAAAAGCTGAGCGCGATAAGCTAGCTGCTACATTTTGGCTTGAGTATCTCGCTGATGATACTGTCAGACGAGTTAAGGTCGCATTTGATACGTCTCAAGCTAATGCTATCGATGCTAAAGATGTCAAGGGCTATAACAGCCCTCAGTTATCTGACCCGTTTTTAGTGACACTGCGGTTTATCGAGGTCGGGGATGATTGATGTAGCTATCACAGCTAACACCAAAAAACACTTAGTTTATGTGACATCTTAAAAGATCATAAAGATACTATGGGATATTGCTCTTGCTCTAATGCATAAAGGCTTGATTGCGCCAACTCTGCCAATAAACTATAGTTAAAACTCCTAAAACAAACAGAGAGCGAGTCATGAGTCTATCTAAAAACAAGGTCAAAGTAGTCAGAGTGCATAAATACGATGGTTTTGATGCGTCAAGAGTCATTACAGCTCAAGCTAAGATAATAGATGATATTGATGTTGACTGGGCTGCTTTTAGCTTGGACGAATTAGAGTTTATCGTCACTACTGCACTTGAGGAGCTAGGGCATTCTTTTACATTAACAAAAGGTGACAATCACATTATGGCAAAAGGCAAGCTTTCAGTGTTGCTAAGTGTGAGCGACCATTTAATTATGCTTGAAAATGGTTAACGAACACTAAATTGGGGGGTGTTAACACATCGATTGATATATAACGATAAACTAAACGCAAACAAAGCTCACCATCTGGTGGGCTTTTTTAATGCCTAAATTTTAACAATCCCTGCCCTCATTGCTAGGGCTTTTTTATGTCTGATTTTTGGATGACGCATGACAATTACTCAAAATGATTTAGAGATTTTAAAGACTGGGGTCATGGCTGATACGCCGGATGGGGGTGGTTTGCCGACTGCTGAGCCGATTGCTGACGGTGTCTCTAACAACCTGTTTCCCGACGTGTCAGATATTGACGCGCTGACTGGTCGTGTGCGTCTGCGGAAAGTCGCGCTGGCAGTTAAGACGGCTAACGCTGAGCTATTGCAAGCAGCGCGATTTTTAATTACTGAGCTGCCCGATAACGAGAATATGAGCGTCTTTGCGTTTAAAGCGACATCATTTGCTGACCGTCGTGATGATGCTAAGAACAAGATTGAGTCATATCTAGCGTTTGGTAGTCGCTGGGCAGGACACGTCTTAGAGACTCAATTAGAAGGACAGCGCGTTATCCAAATCTCACTAGATTTGTCTGACCCTGTGCCGTCTGTGGGCCAAGCCATGGCGCTAGTGCAGAATGAAGGCTTGGCAGATGAGTTTTATCAGTATGTGCGAGTGCTTAAAGTTGACACTATTGAGCGTCGTTTCCAGCGCAATGCTGACACTACGGTTAATAGACGAGTTGCGACTATTGAGATTAGCGAGCCGTTAAAACGAGCGTTTACTGGCCTCACAGTACAAGAGTTTTATCAAAACACGTCAACGTCACGTCGTGCTGTCATGAGAGAGGCTCGCATTGCTGATGCTGCCAAATACTACAGTGCATCGCATCTAGCTGAGCCAATTACCGCTCTTGCATCAAGACAAGTCAAGCTTGAGTCTATATACACTCAGATCGTGCCCTCTACGCAAGTAGAGTCGCCATTATTGCAGCGCGACCCAGTTAATCAGCAAGTGACGTTAATTAAAAGCGGTCAAAATGACATACGGATTAATCAGACAGATAATATCGCACCAAACACCACTTTAAATCTACCAAGCGGCGTTTATGCAGGTAGCTTGCGCCTTAGTGTCAATAACAAAGCTCTACGAGATAGCAGTGGTGAGTTGTTTGACTCAAACAAAGTAGCATATGGCTCAATCAAGCATGACACAGGTCAGATTACGTGGTATGACAATGCGAATTGGGGCAGTCAAAGACTCACAGGGTCTTACAGGCCTGCTATCGGGCTTGTCAGAGTGTCGCAGACTGACTATCAAATAGTTGATGAAAACGCAGGATATAGTTATGTGCGCGAGCTTGGCGCTGAGCCATCATCAGGCAGCCTCATAGTAACTTATCAGGTCAACGGACGCGTCTATACAGTACATGACGATGGTCAAGGCAACCTAGTAGATGATAACGGCAGTGGTCGCGGTACTGTGCGAGGTAAAACTGTGCTATTAGCAACAGAAGCCATCCCTGACGCAGGCAGTAACATTATCTACACATTTGGCACTGAGCTAAGCACGACTAAATATGACGAGCAAAGCATCACTGCCGCTTACCACATATTGCCGCTAGAAGGTAAGCCTGTGGGCGATATCGATATCACATGGGGCACTAGCAACAAAGCGACAGTCTCAAATGGTGCGATCACAGGTGATGCGACGGGAAAATTGATTGATAAAGAGTTGCAATTTACACCAAATTTTTCGTTAGCAGCTGATACTGCAATCTCTTTAAGTTACAAAGTTGCAGTTAGTGGTGCGGTAGAGCCGGTGTCGGGACAGGCTGTCAAAAATGGCAGCAACAATATTCAATTATCAGCAACGACTGCAAGCGCGTTTATAAATGGCGACATGTGGATTGAGACAGAATCTCATATGTTGCAACTTGCTTTTGATAGTAGCAGCATCACCTCCGCTGAATTGTACATTAAAAACAATCGAGTGAATCAAAATGATGGTGCGCTTGGTAATTATGCACTATCGCCAGATGACAGTTTTACCGTCAATATTGTTAGTCAAGCAGTCAACGCAAGCGAAAAGTCCATCTCTGCTGAGATATCAATTACCAAAACTGTGACGGGTGTTGATGTTTTAACAAGACCGGGCGTATCACCAGTATTCAAACCTTGGTCAAAAGAGCAAAAGCTGCGGTTTGAGAGCGCGCCCATCAAAGGTTCGGCTGTTGTCAGCAGCTCTACAGAGCCTAAAACAACATCGCTAACACCTACTGTGTTTTATATAGATCTACCTCGTACTGTTGATGCGCCAGTACTAGCAGGGTCGTTAATACTTGATATGAACGGTGAGGTTTTGACAGACAAGTCGGGAGTGGTGTTTAAAGACAAAACTCAAGTCGGCACTATCGACTATCAAAGCGGTGTTATTGCTCTGACGACATGGACAGCTAGCGGTTATGGCTACAGATTGCGTCTAAAGTCTCTAACTCGCGAAAATGACCCTGTGCCACTTGCTAGTATGATTTTTAGAACTCCTGTATCACCAATCAAAAAAGCAAGCTTGCAGATTAATTGTGAGCTTGCTAACGGTACTAATTTGAACTTATCGACTGACTCGCAGGGCAATATCACAGGTCACAAATATGCTCATGGCACAGTTGATTTTAAAGCAGGTGTTGTGGCGCTGTACTTTTACGAAAAGCTTAAAGTATCTGAGCATCCAAACGTCAATAAAGAGCAATGGTACGACGTTGATAATATCTACACCGAGACAGCTACAGGAGCTACTCAATTTATCAACAAGCCCGTGTATGTTAAGCCGGATAGCATCAGATACAACGCTATCGCTTACACATACTTGCCGCTCAATAGTGAGATTATCGGTCTTGACCCTGTGCGTCTACCGACTGATGGGCGTGTGCAGTTTGTCAAAGCAGGTGACTCAATCGCTATTACCGAGCTTAAGACAAAGCAGTTACCAACTCACGAGCCTAATGATTCTTTTAACTTAGGGTTTGAGCGCTTGTCTGATGTGACAGTTGTAGATAGTGAGGGAGTTAAAGTTAGCTACGATGTGCTCAATATCGACTTAGACGCAGGCACTGTAGCGTTTGACAGCTCATTTAGCGCATCGAGCTATACACCGCCATTTACAGCTAAATACCGCATTATGGACCTAGCGCAGGTCGTTGATACTGACATATCTGGACGTGTGACGCTATCCACGGCTATTACTCATGACTACAGCACAAAAGCAGTGTTTAGCACAATGTTGTTAGCCGGCGATATGCAGTCACGAGTAACTAATGTCATGAGTCAAAAATCATGGAATGGCCAATGGTCTAATCAGTTAATTGGTGAGCGCTCAGAGTCGCAAATAAAGACCACTAACAACCCGATTGTAGTAACTAATCGTGACGCAATCACTGAACGCTGGGCGCTTATCTTTACAAGCTCAACGTCGTTCAGAATATTAGGCGAGACGGTCGGTGAGATTGGCTCGGGTGCGATTAATAGTGCTACAGCTCCAATCAATCGCATGACATCCAATCCTTATTTTACCATCCCCCCCGAAGCATGGGGGTCAGGATGGGATGCAGGAAATGTGGTGCGCTTTAACACCATTGCAGCGGCTTATCCCTTGTGGATTGGCAACGCAATACAGCAGCATCAATTGTCGAGACTAGATACTTACGATTTTACTATTGGTTATCATGCCAACATAGACCGCATTAGAGGACAACAATGATTAAATGGTTTGATAGTAAATTAATGGGCAATAAAATCCCCGTTATTACAAACACGCAGGGTGATTTAGTTAAAATGCTAAATGCTATTTTGGTAGACGGTTGCAATAGTCAGCCAGTAACATCTATTAGTTATAGCGATGGCATTTGTACGTTAACACTGCAAAATGGGCATGGGTTTTTAATTGACAGCGTGGTTGATGTTGTTGGCTCTACACAAGCAGGCCTGCAAGACAAAGAGTTTAGAGTAACAAGCGTGAGCACGACAACAATTAGCTTTAAGTCCGACTCTGTGGTTGATGAGCAAGGTCTATCAGTGCGCTATGCTCCGCTTGGCTGGACGCAGCACTTTGCCAGTGAGGGCCGCACATGCTATCAGTCATCAGACCCACGTTATCCTGCATTTTTACGAGTTGATGACACAAAGCTAGAGGGCACAAGTGCAAGTGCTGCTAAATTTGCGACTGTTGAGATATGTGCAAACATGACAAGCTTTGATAATGCCGATTGGCAATCTCCATACAACTCTTCATACCCTGAGCAAAATCGGGAAACAATATCGGGTCGTAGTAATGGCTGGTTCAAATGGTATTATGCAAGTCCGTACTCCACAAGTCCCGATAGAGGCTCTACCACAAATCCTGATGGAGTTAGGGACTATATAATTGTGGGTAATAAAAGTAGCTTTTGGCTCATTAGCTATCCCTATGCAGATGTCACCAATAACAACTTGGGTGCTGTTTTGGGTGTGCCTTTAGTTGATTTTGGGGTGCAAAAATTCCAAACTCTCGTTGCAAGAAGTGGGTTTGGCATAGGCTCGCAAATCGGCTATCCGCATTTCACATTCGCGGAAAGCGATAATAATTCATCAGCTCCTTATTTAAAAAATTACGGTCGGGTTTTTGCTACACATTTAGTGAGCTACACAGAGCATTATCTAACAGATATTCTTTTGCAGTCACCAATATATCAAGGCGACAGTAGCGGACCAGTCTCAGGTGTTTTCGAGGGTGTTGGCATAGTGCCATTTGCTGACAACATGAAACTATCATCTCATATTGTCAAGCATCAGAGCGCAAGATACAAGATAGTCAACATTGGGCAACCTTATCAATTGGCATTTAGCTTGGGGGATGTCTAATGCAGTCATTATTGTTAGTGCAAGCAGGAGAGTATGGGTTGAGAGACTTGTCCAGTCATGCTCGTTTACTGCCATCAAACTTAAATCGCGTCAACATTATTGATGGTCATTACTATTACAATCTGGACGGAGATACCGCAGCTAAATGGCGAATTGATCGCCGGATTCCAGTAGATAGTAAAAAAATGACAATAGAGGGTTGGGTTTATCAACCAAGCGCCCGTACAAACGGGGGGCAGTATTTAATTGGAGGACTGGCTAAAAACACTTGGGAAAAAGGATTTTATTTAGGACTTCATTACGATAGAGGTGGGTTTGTTTTTCCGACCGGCGATGGCGAGCGAGACTACCCAGTCTATGACGCCGTCCCTCATGATACGCCTGTGCATTTTGCATGGGTGATGGATGGGGCCAACAAAGCACTTTATGTTAACGGTGTTTTGTTTAAGTCTGAAAAACTAGAACATGGGATTACCATGCCCGAAGCCTTGACTTTTGGATATGCTAATTTTAATAACCAGCCAAACAACTTTGCATATACTTATCTACATCAGTTAATAATCTGGGACGATGTTAAGTACACAGACAATTTTACGCCAAAGTATATTAACTATGAACAACAAGACTTAGCAGTAGCTAGCACTCTCTCCACAGGTAAAATAGTGCCATCTAACTACAATGGCGTTATTACAGACAAAGTGCTTGAGCTTGGAGTGCCAGTGTCTCGTAAAGTATGCGCCTATCATCGGAGTACTAATGAGCTGATAGCAGTAACATGGTCAGATGATGAGGGTAATTATCGACTAGACAACTTGCGACCAAATACTGAGTACTACATTGTATCTATTGATCATGAGCGCGATTTTAATGCTGTTATACAGGATATGGTGAGAACGAAAACATGATGCTTACTGATGACGCTAAAAACGCGATGCTGCAAGGCTTGGCTGATAAATTAAACGAGGGTGCTAATGCATCCTTAGTTATTTATGCCGATGATGATGCAGTCGCTACTTTTGAGATGCCAAATCCGATTGATGACAGTATAACAAGTGGTAAATTAACTTTTAACTTGCCTAAACAGGTATTAGCAACAGCATCTGCAACGCCTACTACAGCTAAGTTATTTAATGGCAATAGTATTGAGGTGGCATTACTGACAATTGGCACAGATATGATTTTAGACAACTCGGCAGTCTACAAGGGCGGCTATGTCAGCATTACGAGTTTAACTATACAAATTTGACGGGGGTAAATGATGACGGACTACACCCCTAGCACCACCTTAAATTTTACAGAGCCTTATGAGCCGTCATCATTACTTGAGTTTGGTAAAGATGCGACAGGTAGCGCTCCCACAGTTAATGCTATTGTTGCTGCGACAATCGTTGTTATTGCAAGCGTCTCAGGCACAGCTAAAAGACCAGTCGTTAGCGCCACAGCAAATATCATCTACGACTTAAACGCTCAGTTGTCTAGCACAGTGTCTTATGATGCTAACGTGTTTAGAGGTGCTACTTGTGACAAGCAAGGTGGTATTGAGTCTAGCAGATTAATGAGTAGTGCAGTTAGTAGCGATTATGACGCCGCAACAGCATTGTTTATTGATGACAGAGTGTGTTTTAAGTCATCTCAGATAGTTACTAATAATATCGTTATAGATTTTGAGGCCACTAGATATCTATCGATAAAATCTGTGGTACGCGCTGAGCAATCAAGACTCATTGGCAATATCAAGCGCAGCATCAATGAGACAGTTAGGTTTATTAGTCACAAGCGATTAATTACTACTGAGACTGGACGGCTAATTGGCAGAGTTAAGTCTGCAAGTGCTGAGACTATGCATTTATTAGCACAGCGTCAGCGATATGCTATCGAGACAGCAGCGGCAATAGGCAGAAGCGACTCACATCGCGTATTACCAGCTAGATTTGATGCTATTGTTAAGCGGTCCGGTCTTGAGACAGCTAAGATTCCGCCTTGGGCTGCGTCTCATGTGGTTGTTATTGACAGTGATAACTCCTATCAAGGCTCAACCTTGCTTAACTTTGAGTGTCCATGGGTTGACTCAAGCGCACTACTAAACTTTGGTATTGGTTGTCAATATCAAGATACAGGTAACACGTCGCCATTTGGCTCAGGAGTTATATTTGTGATTAACGATTTATTGCTCACTCGCACAGATACCGGCGATGAGATTAAGATGTTGAGCTTTAATGTCGGCATTGATAACAATAGTTACTGTTGGTCGTTTAGTGCAAATGTACCAATCAATGAACTATCAAAAGTCGATATTACCAATGAGTCTGAGATCGAGGTAGAGTTATCAGTCAACAATCAGACATGGCGCTTTATATTAGATGCTTGCGATGACAACGCACAGTTTAATGATGCGAGTCTAACTATCAAAGGCAAGAGCCGAGCGTCAAGGCTTGCCTATCCGTTTGCTCAGCATCGGGGTTACAAATACACGATGTCCATGACGGCGCGTCAGATAGCTAACGATGAGCTTAATCGCGATAGTATACCGTCGGGTTTTACGCTCGATTGGCAGCTTGTTAGCGAGCTTGGATGGAACGTTCCGGCTAATACTTACAGCTACTCGCACAGGACGCCTATTAATAGTTTGCAATGGATTGCAGAAGCGGCAGGTGGTTTTATTAACTCGCATCCCTCGCAAGACGTTATCCGAGTGCTGAGCAACTACCCAATACCGTCGTGGGAGTGGGCGGCACAAGACCCGAGCATCACCATCCCCGAGCAGTTAATAACAAGCCGCAGCCGCAATCGTGTACAAAAGCCGCGCTACAATGGCGTCATGGTGTCAGGTGAGCGTGAGGGGAGTGTAGCAGCGCTTGTAAGGCGCACAGGTACATCGGGCGGTTATACGTCTAATCAAGTAGTTAGCGACCTCATCACAGATGCAGCAGTGGCACGTCATCGTGGTCAGTGTGTGCTTAGTGACACTGGCGATATCGGCAACATTGGGCTAACCCTGCCAATGCATAGCAGCATTGGACTACTGACCCCATCAACGCTAGTTAGAGTCAATGATGGTGAGTCATGGGTAGGCATGGTCCGAGGCACAAGCATATCGGGCAAATTAAGCAGCAATGAGTCACTATTGATTGAGCAATCCATTGATGTTGAGCGTCATTTTGACAAGGAGGTGGTCTAATGGCAATGGGTAATTTGTGGAAGCTGTTTACTGATGCAACCCGTGGCGACGCTCAGCAAATAGCAACAGTCAGAGACCGCACAGAGACTAAATATACGGTTGAGATGTCAAGCGGTAATTATACTGATGTGCAAGGTCAAGGTAGTTACGAGACAGGCAGCAAGGTGTTTATTAAAGGCTCTCAAATTATCGGACAAGCTCCAAATTTGGATTACACAGAGATTGAAGTATGACGGATATCAAAGACAAAACATCGACAAGCATCACTGTTAACAGTCAAGATATTGAGATTAAGCGCGTCAAAATGGGCAATCTGCCCGAGGTTACACGCGCATTTCAGCCGTTTGTCAAAGAATTTGAGAATATCGTAAACGCTCATAACACAGTGTCTAACGGTGACTTGCTAGGACTGATTAGCAGCTTTTCAGATAATGCGGTGATGCTTGCTGCTATCTTGACAGACAAACCGCCCAGCTTTTACCGAGAGCTTGAGCCGTTAGAGTTTTTACATGTCATGCAAACATTGATCTCCCATTCGGGGGATTTTTTTTTGACACAGATTTTCACGCCCCTGATCCAAATCGGCAAGCAACTCAATACACTTGGTACGACAGCTTACTTAAATTCGCAAAATTAGGGTTTAGCGCGGCTGACGTGGACGATATGTTATTTGGAGATTGGCGCGGTTATCAGCAGGCAATTGCCCGCGCTCGCACTGATAATATCAAAGACATGGCGATAGCATTTAGAATATCAAAGGTAGAAAAAAAGGATTGGGAGCAGTTTATTAACAGCTAACTGTTGCTGATTTGTCGTATATAAGCTAAAGTTTAGTAAATTGTATCAGTGGCTAAAACTATGAAAAAGCAACTATTTGGCATGCCTTTACACTACTCATTGATTGCATTTGCAGTAGTATTTTTTGGGCTTATGATTTATTTAAACAACTCTACTATGTCGCCCGAGGGGTTGGCAGAAATGGAAGCTAGACAAGCACAAAGGGTGCAAGATGAGTTAGACGCAGCAAAAGCAAACAGACTCAAACCAGAAGTTATGTCGGCTGACTGTCAAACAAGACTACAAAAAACGCTTAAGAACCCAAAATCTTTAGACATGACATACAGTCCGGACAATGTGAGAAACAACGGAGATGAGATAGTCGTCAGCTTTGATTATCGTGCTGAAAACGGTTTTGGTGGTATGACTGGCGGACATGCGACTTGTGCTTATACGCTAAACGGCTACCACAAGAGTAGTAATTTTATCTAACCAATATCATAAGGCAATAAGGCAATAATTATGGCAATCAATCAACAAGACCTAGCGCTAATCGCTGCTCCTATTACAAAAGAGCATTACCCAAAAACCTTTGATTTATGGGGCAGTGAGTGGATTGATAGAATTAACAAACTGTCAGTACAAGCAGCATTGCTAGTTGATAGGCGTGTAGACGGTGATAACGTTGCCTATGTTGGATTGTCTGAAGATAAGAGCAAAGCAAAAGCCAAGCCTGTGGTGTTTGTCGATACTGAGGGTTTTAAGAGGTATTACATTAGTGAGCGTCACGTCAAGCAAAGCAAGCTACCAAAACCTGTGCAAGTCTAGACAAAATAGAAGAACCCAGCCCTGCCACCGAGCAGGGTTTTTTATTGCCCAAAATTTGAGGTAGCAAATGGCAAATCAATTAGATTTTAGCGTCAGATTGCAGATGCTAACAGACTCGTTTAATCAAAACGTCCGCGAAGCAGGTGACCGATTTAGTCAAATGACGCGAACTATCAGTCAGCGTGTCGAGTCAATGAATGCCGATACGTCAAGAGCTGCCGACTTATTGGGTCGCCTTGGCAATGTAGACACTAACACTCTGACATCAGAGATTGAGCAAGCGGCGCAACAGCTGCGTAGCATGGGTTCAGGCGCTCAATTGACACAAGAGCAAATAGACGCCGCTATGCGTCAATCAGCGTTACACACAGAGCGATTAGCACAGCAGTTGAGAGTTGCCAAGCAAGAAGTAGAGCGGCTTGGTAGCACCTCTGCTACTCCTGCACAGTTAGCCGAGGCAGCTGCTAAAGTTGATAATCTAACTGCTAGAGTAGCCGAAGCTCGACTTAAAGTTGAACAACTAAGCAGTACTAACGGCACACCTGCACAAATCGAAGAAGCAAAAGCTAAAGTTGATAGACTGGGTGCTAGCATTACAGAAGCGCGTCAAGAGATTGTGCAGATGTCGCAGACACGCGGCACTCCTGAGGATATCGACTCTGCAAAAGGCAAAGTGGATAATCTTAGTAGCAGCTTGGCAGAAGCTCGCGCAAGGGTTAAGCAGCTATCTCAAACTCGCGGAACTCCCGAACAAATTGATGCAGCCAAAGCCAAAGTCGACAGTCTATCAAACGCAGTCGACGAAGCAAGGTTAAATGTTGAAAGGTTGTCTCGTACTAATGGTACGCCTGCTGACATTATCGAAGCCAAGGGACGCATTGATAGTGTCAGCTTGAGTCTCGACGAAGCGCGCTTGAAAGTCGAGCGGCTATCAAGAACCAACGGCACTCCCGATCAGATTGTCGAAGCTAAAAACAAAGTCGATAATCTCGCAGCGTCAATCACCGAAGCTAAATCCAAAGTCGAGCAATTATCGCGCACAGTCGGCACACCTCAAGACATCGCGGAAGCTAAAAATAGAGTCAATGATTTTGGTCTGAGCATTGATGCAGCTAAAGCCAAAGTTAAAGAGCTATCGCAAACTAAGGGCACACCAGAAGACATTGAAAACGCTAAAGCTAAGATTGCAAGCTTAAAAGATGAATTGTCTGCTGCTAAATTGGCAGTTAAATCTCTACGAGATAGTGACGCAAGCCCACAAGATATCGAAGCTGCTCAAAACAAGGTCAGGGCGCTAACATCGTATATTGAGGGCACAAGAGACGAAGTTAAAAGGCTACGTGAGACTAAAGGCACACCCGAAGATATCGCCAATGCTAAAAACGAGGTCAACAACCTATCGTTAAGTCTCGCTGAAGCTAGAGACCACGTTAAGTTATTGTCTCAGACTCGCGGAACGCCAGAAGATATTGCTGAAGCCAAAAATCAGGTTAACGCACTATCTCGAAGCTTAGCTGATGCTAAAAACGAAGTACGCCAATTGAGCGACACTAGCGCAAGTCCTGCTGATATTGCGACTGCTAAAGCAAAAGTTGAAGAACTTAAGGCGACGCTAGACGCAACTCGCGAAGAAGTTAGGCATCTTAGTCAAACTAGTGCCACTCCCGAAGATATCGCTGAGGCTAGAGCTAAGGTTACAGCGCTTAGTCAAGACTTGAATGAAGCTCGTACTGAAGCGCGTGAGCTTAATCAAACTAGCGGCTCACCTGCTGAGCTACTAGAAGCGAAAGCCAAAGTTAATCAGCTAAAAGAAAGTCTTAACAGTGCTCGTGAAGAAGTCCGTCAGCTAAGTCAAACTAATGCTAGTCCTGCCGATATTGCCGAAGCTAAGGCGCGTGTTGCTGCTCTGAAAGCTGAATTGGGAGAAGCGCGAACAGAAGCGCGAACACTAAGTCAGACAAGTGCTACACCTGCCGATATTGCCGAAGCCCGAGCTGCTGCCAATGCGCTAGAGCAAGAGCTTGAGCAAGCAAAGCAGGCAGCTTTAGACTTAAGTCGTACTGGCGCAAGTCCGGCGGAATTGGCAGAAGCTGCTGAGCGTGTGCAGCGTCTAGAGCAAGAGTTGGGCAGGGCATCACGCGCTAGCACTGACTTGGCTAATGAGATGTCACGCGCTATGAATCGTGCGTCAGACACTGCTGAAGCTGCGCGCAATGCTATTTATCGCATGACAAACACACGTCTACCGGACACTGTCACTAATCAAATTAACGAGATGCGACGTGCATTGACTGAGTTTCAAAACGACAGTACACGACCTGCGGAGGAAATCCGCAGAATAACGCGCATCACAGAGGAGCAGATACAGCGGCTAGAGCAAGAGCTGCGCGGACTTGATGACCAGATAGACCGCACAACTCAAGAGACACATAGTTTTACGGGTGGTATCAGTGGCGTTAGAAACGCTATTGGTAGCTTGCAAGGTATGTTAGCAGCGGCAGGTCTTGGCATTGGCGTCGCTGAAATTATCGAAACCTCTGATGCATTTAAGACGCTAGAAGCTCGCATCAAGCTTGCTACCGGAGAAGGTGCGGCATTTGTCACGGCCTTTGAAGGCGTTAAACGTATTGCTAATGAGACATTTAGCAGCATTGAAAACACGGGTGAGTTGTTTGCCCGTGTTACTCAGTCAGCAGAAGCCCTAGGATTAGCCCAGTCTGAGGTCTTGGGCATTACTCAGTCTATCAACCAAGCCATTAAGCTGTCGGGCGGTAGCGCTGCGTCTGCTGATGCTGCGATTACTCAGTTGATACAGGGTTTGCAATCAGGTGTTGTGCGTGGCGAGGAGTTTAACTCGATCATGGAGCAAGCCCCACGCTTAGCTCAAGCGATGGCGGCAGGCTTAGGAGTTACTCGTGGTGAGCTGCGAGCGATGGCAGCAGATGGCAAGTTAACATCTGAAGTCGTCTTAAGAGCCGTCCAGTCTCAAGCCGATGTCATTACTAAAGAGTTTGACTCACTACCAATTACGGTCGGTAATGCAGTGGCAGTCATGAAGAATAAACTCTTTGACTTTATCGGCAATATGGATAAGACAGTTGATCAGTCATCCAAACTTGCTGAAGCCATTAACTCTATCAGTAGCGCCATGGAGAACATGGACCCGACTACTATAGATGCTATCAATCAAACGTTTAATCAGTTGATGACGACTGTGGGAAGCTTATGGCGCACCATTGCAGATACATACAACGGTATAAATGAATGGATTGGCATACTGACTAATAGCGCTGACGTGGCGAGCGAGAAAGTAGGAATTATTACTCGCACTATGCAAGGTGTCAGCATTGTATTGGGCACTATCAATGATGGCTTGGCAGCGATAAGTATTGCATCTAATGTTGTTGAGGGGTCAATATCTGCATGGCTATCGACACTGACACTAGGCTTGTCAAAAGTCACATTTGGTGAGCTATCAGCAGACTTAGAAGCATTTGCACAGCGTCTCGCTAAAAACTCATCAGAGTCGTACAAAAAAGCCGAAGATGCTGCAATGAGCTTTAAGTCGGCAGCAAAAGCAGCTTTAGATGATGCGGCTAAAAGCAATCAGGACAGACTCAATGAAGTAGCCGAATCTGCAACAGCAGCTTATCAGCAAATGTCTCAAGATGGTCAGGCGTCAGCTGAAGCTCTAGAGGGTGCGTTTGCTGAAATGGCTAAGGCTCAGGTTAAAGCACATGGCGAAGGCGCACTGGCATCTTTGCAAGCACTTGGTGCTGAGCAAAACTTAAAAGTCGCTATCGATGAGACAGGCAAAGCTATTGTCGAGAAGATGAGCGATAACGAGATAGCTGCGGCATCAGCAGAAACTACAGCTAAAAATATTGACGCTGCTTATAGCAAGCTCGCTGATACTGTTGGCGTTGGTCTCAGCGAAGGATATCGAGAGGCAAAAGCGGCTGTACTAGAGCTGTCTAAAAACTTTGATATCTTAAGCGAATCCGGCTACCAAGCAGGTGAGGTCATGGTTGCGGCGCTTGGTGATATGGTTAAAAAGGCTAAGAACACTGACGAACTGCAAGATGTTATCTCAATTTGGGAGGACTTGGGAGAACAGGGCAGGCTGACAGGTGAGGATTTGGCAGCAGGTCTTGACTTAGCTAACGAGCGACTGGACGCACTGACTGAGGGCGTCAATAGTGTCAACGAAGCTTACAAGCTGCTAGGTCTTACGACGCGCAAAGAAGCAGCTAAGCAAGCCGAAGTTTACAACCAAGCTTATAGCATGATTGTAAAAGACGGTGAGGCTACAGCAGGTCAGCTTATTGAAGCGTTTAAAAAGACTGCTAAAGCTCAAATCGCGGCGAATGGAGATGTCATCGACGCTACAACACGAGCGCA
Organism: Psychrobacter pygoscelis; assembly: GCF_004335015.1. Classification (GTDB taxonomy): domain Bacteria; phylum Pseudomonadota; class Gammaproteobacteria; order Pseudomonadales; family Moraxellaceae; genus Psychrobacter; species Psychrobacter pygoscelis. The sequence continues at coordinate 292,285 of NZ_RQRU01000001.1, read as the reverse complement.
AGCTGCACAGCGCGGCTTGACAGTCTCTGTCGATGAAACGGGTCGTGTGTCGTTTGAGTCTATGAGTAAAGCAGCTCGGGCGACTAATGACGCCAAGCCTCCAGTTGACAGAGTTAAAAACAGCATGTTTGAATTGAGCAGCGCGGCAGGTAAAGCTGGCAACTCGATGAAAAACGCAGCTGATAAAGCTTATCGGTCTTACGACAAACTCAAAAGTAAGATTGATGAGTTAAAAACAGCTCAAGCTCAATTAGATGCTGAGCGCAAAGCACGAAACTCTGCGCCAGAGTCTAATCAATTTGGCACAAAGCAAGGCGTCGAGGGGTTTTTAAAATCAGCAGGATTGTCGTCAGACGAAGCAGCTGAGCAAGCGCGTAAGTTGTACGCCAAGTCGGGTAAGAGAGACGGAGCGCTCAACTTTGGTCAACTGCAAGGCTTTCGAGATGGACAGCGCTTGTCGATATCTGACTTACAAAACTTTAAGACAGCGAGTCAATACTTATCTGACATCGCACAGCGCGAAAAAGTGCGTCAAAAAAGTCGCTTAAATGGTGGTAAGCGCGATACAGACGACGATGACTCAAATAAAGAGTCGTCTAGACGCGAATCAAATCCAGCGCCTTATGACTCAGAGGAACAGAAGCAACAAGCCCTGCGCCTCTATAACAAAAAGCTTGAGAACTTAATAGAGGCAAAGCAAAAAGGAGCATCTGCTGATGATTTAAGAGACTACAAAGAGGTCCTAGATAATGCCGCCAATATGCTTAAGGAGCTAGGCGTAGCAGTGCCTCAGCAACAAGTCTTGTTTGACAAAATCGCTCAGAGAACCATGTCGTTAAGCACTCCCACGTTGCCTGAACAAACGCCGCAAAAAACAGTACAAATTGAGATCAAGCAAGGCAGCAAGCGCATTAATGCAACTGTGCCAGAAAATCAAGAGAATGACTGGATAGATTTTGCCAAGAAACTTGGTGAATCTAGAGCATTAGCAGGATATTAACCACCGCCTACGGGCGGTTTTTTATTGACTAAATTTAGGAGGGCGTATGCCCCATAACATCAACCAATACGATTTTTTGTTACTCAAAGCACTGATGTATCTACCCAAAGTTTTTGCGGCAATCATAGGCGCTATCTTTGGATTAGTGCTGTCGGGTGATATTGGCAGAGATGGCAAAATCAGCATCAATATGTCAGTTATCATCAAGTTTACTATAGCTGTCACAATCAGCTTGTACGGCGGCGAAGCGTCTATCGAGTATTACGGATGGCAGAGCTACAGTGTGATGACACACGGCTTTATCATGCTCGGGTGGGCTATATTTGGCATGTTAGTAATCGGCGTTGTTTATCAGTCAATAGCGCTGATGCAAGGCAAGCCGCTTGCCGAGATTATCAAAGAGATTAAAGACGCATTTTTTGCGATATTTAATCGCTAACCCTAATTTTAATAATCAATAGCCGCTTTTAGCGGTTTTTTTACGTCTGGGGGATGCAGTGGATAAAAAATTAACAGAGCGACAGATTAAGCAAGCAGCGCAGGAAAATGGTATCGAGTATGCAGCGCTTCGATCAGCAATCGAAGTTGAGTGCAAAGGTAGCGGATTTGATAGCAATGACAATCCAGTGATTTTATTTGAGCCGCATATCTTATGGCGTGAGCTTGGCAAAGTTAGATACTTTACCAAGCGCGAGCAGTTACATGACTTGTTCCCTGATATTTGCTGTGAAACTTGGGATCGCTCACTGTACAACGTGCGGCCACAACATCAAAAGCTGTATGTAGCATCAGTATTGCATTGGAATGCTGCTCACAGCTCTTGCAGTTGGGGTATAGGCCAAGTTATGGGCTTTAACTGGCAGTCATTAGGTTATAAATCACTACGAGAATTTATCGATGCAATGCACGAAAGCGAAGCTAAGCAGTTAGATGCTATGATTCGCTTTATTAAAGTGAATGGCTTGCTTGATGAGTTACAGCGTAAAGATTGGGCAGGGTTTGCGAAAAAGTACAATGGATCCAGTTATAAAGTGAATAAGTACGATGAGAAGCTGGCCGCTGCTTATAAAAAGTTCAAACGAACTTAAAATTCTTGCTACTATAAGCAAATGGCAACCAAACTAATCAAACTCAAAGAATCAGCGCAGCGCATTGATGAATCACTCGATGCGCTATTTAAGTTAATATCACGTTGCTTTATGACAGTTATGACTGTATATACAAGCGTCTTATTGATCTCTCTTATGTTGATGCTTTTGAGTATTGCAGTCTATGCGATTTATTTATTAGTAGTTTGATAATCAGCAACTAATACCAAATCCCTTTAGCAGCTGCCACAATAATAGTAGTAATGCTTTAATCTTTGGCCGCAATCAGGACAGCGATTGTGATTAATAAACATCTATATTTCCTTTTTTAATTTGTCTAAATAATCAGCCCAAGCTTGCATCATTACTCTACGATCATCAAGCCACTTGACACGATTGTAAGCCCTGCCGTTGCTGTCAAAAACTTTATGAGCTAGCTGCATCTCAATCATGCGATAGTCGTATTTCAGCGTTTCTTCAAGCAGTGTTCGAGCAATAGCTCTAAACCCTTGGCTGGTCTGCTCACTGCCATCAAACCCCATTCTTTTTAATGCTTGGTTAAGTGTATTTTCCGACAAAACACCACTTGCTGAGGTCTTAGACGGAAAGACATACTCGTCTTGTGCATATTCTCGCATCTCATTCAAGACTTGTAGAGACTGCTTAGATAAAGGCGACACCATGTCTATTCCGGTTGATTTTTTAGTTTTAGATGGCGTATAAGTCCATAGTCCTTTTTCTAAATCAATATCACGCCATCTCAAGTGTCTAACTTCGCCCGGCCGCGCGAATGTCAGTATTGCAAACCTTAAGGCCCTACGTGTTGCAAAGTATCCGCTGTAACCATCTATAGCTATCAATAGTTCTGACAGTCTTTTCTCGTCTAAAATGGCAGGAGCGTGCTTGACTTCGCCGGTTCCAAAAACACCTCGCAAGTGCAAAGCAGGATTTTCTGTAGCTCGACCAGTCGCAATAGCATGAGTCATAACCTGACTTATTTTAGTTCGCATCTTTTGCAGCTTAGTATAATGTCCTGCGGCTTCAACTGGCTTTAGTGCCTTCATACAATCCATGACAGTAATTTCTGAAACGGGCTTATTTCCAATTACTGCTATTATTTCGTCTATAGCAGTTGTAGTTTTTTTTAGCGTCGTATCTGCATAATTCATAGTTTTCACCCACTCCAAATACACAGATTTAAAATCATTAGCTATTTTAAGCCTTTGTTCTTTCTCTGCCTGCTCTTTAGCTGACTTTGGATCAACATTATTCTCTAGCAATTTTTTAAACTCGTCTTTTTTGCTGCGAGCTTCTGCAAGCGAGATAGACGGATAACGCCCTATTTTTATGCTATCGGGAATACCCGTAAATGGTCTCTTGTATGCAAAAAACCATGTCTTGTTGCCCGTGCTGTAGACATTAAGCTGCAATCCGTCGCCATCATATAGACGATAGAGTTTGTCACGTGGCTTTGCTTTTGATACTTCTGTGTTAGTAAGGGGTTTAGTTTGTCGTGCCATAACAGTAATCTTAAACAGTAAAAAGGTTGAGGTTGACAGTAAAATACATCTTTACTGTCAAGTTTACTGTTAAAAACTTGAGATTGCTATAGACACTATGAGACAGCATGAGACATAAAAAAGCCCCAAAGTTAGTAACAATGGGGCTTAGAATACAACATGAGACTGATTGAAACAATATATTGGTACCAGTGGTCGGACTCGAACCGACACGCTTTTAAGGGCAACGGATTTTGAATCCGTCGTGTCTACCAATTCCACCACACTGGCATGTAGGGTTAGCAATACTAAATATTGAAAGTGCTGCTATGTAGGGTGCGTATTATAGCAACTTATCACATCTCGTCAAGCGTTTTTAGCTGAATTTTCGCAAGACACTGCAATATTATTAGACCTTGAATAATCATTAGACTTTCAATAAAAGGATAACAACCCTACTGAGTCAGAGGTAGCAAGTATCGCATCAGTCAACTATGCGATTTTATTTTCGCCCACTTTGACGCACAGCGTCTTGCCAACTCGTGAAGAGTAGGTCGGCTTAAGGATATCACTGACGAACACCCACTCAGACGTGCAATCGCTCGGCGTAGCAGTGACCACCATATAGCCGCGCTCACTACTGTTGGTATATTTAAGCGTGCCGCCCTGCACTAGGGTAGGCAGTACTGCTGCAAACTGCTCAGGTGGGATGTCAGCCAGATACTCCTCAAATCCTGGAGAGGTCACCGAACTGGTGGCAAACTCCACACCGACGGCATCACCACTTTGGTCCTGAAGGTCATTGGCCCAAGCATTGTGCGTATCGCCAGCCAATACCACAAGATTGGCATTCGCCGCTTTGGCGAGACCAAATACATTCTCACGCGCTACCGCGTAGCCATCCCACGCGTCAAGATTATAGGGAATAGAAGGCTGCGCTAGGATTGATTTCTCTGTGTCAGTGAGCATATCTGGCGCTTGCTGCTGCTTAGCCATCAGCGTCATATAAGTAGCGACATCGACTCCAGTCGCAGGGTTACTAAAGTTAAGTAGGATAGGCGAGGGGATCCACATCTTACCCATCAATATCTGCTGACCTAAGACTTGCCATGTCGCGGTAGAGTTTTGTAATTGCATCGCCAGCCAGTTCTGCTGGTTTAAGCCCAGTAGTTGACGGTCACGGTTGCTTAAGTCCACAAAAAAATCTATTCCATTAAAGCCGTCGGTAGTCACGTAGTTGGCATAGTCGAGCTGCTTTTCGCGCCCGATAATACGGGTATCAAGCATATGCAGGCTTAGTAGATTGCCAAAGTCAAAGCTACGCGTGACATTATTAAGGAGGGTATTTCGAGTGGGCAGCCACTCGTGATAGGCAGTCATGGCAGCGAGTTTACGCGCTTCCCAGTCGCCCTCATCTTGTTGATGGTTTTCCGCCCCTTTCATATAGGCATCATTGGTAAACTCGTGATCGTCCCAGACAGCGATCATAGGGTGATTGGCATGTAAGTCTTGCAGGTCAGTATCACTGCGGTATTGTGCGTAGCGGCGGCGATAGTCACCAATCTTAGTAATCTCTTCAGCAGGGTCAACCTCACGCCCTAATGCAGCGGCATTGGCTGAGGCGTAGGCGACCTTCTCTTCAGACAAGCCCTTATCAGCAGTGACCAATACGCTGCGACCATACTCATATATATAGTCACCAAGATGGATGCAGACATCGATATCACTGCGTTTTGCTGCATCGGCGTAAGCATGAAAATAGCCTGCCGGATAGTTGGCGCAGCTAAAGACCGCAAGCTTGACCTGCTCAACATTATCGGCTGGTAAGGTCTTGGTCTTACCAATGCGGCTTTTAACGCCATTGGACTCGAATTGATAATAATATTGGCGATTGGGCGAGAGTTGGTCGGCATCTACTTTGAGCGTAAAGTCGTTTGCCGCCTTAGCAGTGGCCTCGCCTTGATTGACAATATCAGTCATGGCTTCGTCATTGGCTATAACCCATTGAACTTTGGGATTAGGTTGATTGGCTGTAGGCAGCACTCTAGTCCAAAGAATGATGCGATCCTGTAGTGGGTCACCACTGGCCACACCATGAGTAAAAGTGACGGTATCTTGGTGATTAGCGTTATCAAGCTGCCACTTGGTGTTGTCATCACCGCAGGCTGCTAGACCGAGAGCGGCAGCACTTGCACCAAGGCCATGAATAAATCTACGGCGAGTAAATGCAGGCTGGGTGTGATTCTGCTCAGAAGTATTTTTTATAAGGTTGTGTAAAGGGGGGCTGGTTTGATCATTATGATCTACTGGCTGAGTCATAGTAGCGGTCCTAAAAAGAGAGGCTTATGTCACTAAAACCACAAAAGCTAGTGGCGATGCACTAGCAATTGAAGTGGTAAGGATGATGATCATCGAGTCGTTAGATACGCATAGTCTCAAATTAGCATGACAGCTTTATTAAAGAGGCTCTCTTAGAGTAGTAAAGGGCTGATAGGGCTGCTTACTGATGAAGATTGTTGCCAATTTATTAATGAGCTTCTTTCTCAGTTAGACAGCTTTATGGATTTTCTGGCTTTGCCATAGCGCGCCACAGCATATCGAACAGCACATCAAAGTCTTTATTGATGGGCTTTTGGGTCTGACGAATGATATGCATGAGTCCGAGCCTGCTAATGAACCCCATAAAGATATCAAACAAAATATACAGCGGCACTTGATCATTCAATACCCCACGCCGTTGACCATCCACTAATACATTCAAAAATGCATTTAGCAACTCCTTATTCTCATAGATAGCAATATTGCGATAGCGCGAGACCGGCACTGCCGTTGATAGCACCATGACCGCGTGAGGATGAGAGTCCACAAAATCGAAGCAAACCCACAAGGTTTTGCGTAAACGCTCTTTGACGCTGTCTATCCCTTGTAGATGATCCATCATCCGTGCGGCCAGCCGCCCAAGCACACGATCCAAAATCGTATAGATTAGTGTTTGTTTGTCTCTGAAGTATTTGTACAAGGTTTGTAGTGACACATTCGCCGTCCCTGCAATTTGTTTCATCGTTACCTCATTGGCGTCACGACCGGCAAACAGCTGGATAACGGCCTTCTCAATTTTATCTAAAGTAGACGTCCGCATACTCGATAGCGGCGGCAAGACTGGCAAGTCATCTTGGGAGCGGGTGCTATTAAGCTCATAATTTTTGTCGTCTTGTAGATGGTTTTTTGCGTCATGATTGTGCACGTGTTTTGTACTCCTAATAAGGGCTGACTGGGAATTACTGGCTATAAATCAATCATTATTCACCGGTTAACACCTAAAATAATTAGTGAAATATTTAACGGTAATATAGATTACCATTACGGAATGAGTATTGCGAATGAGTATTTAATTTCCTATTATAAGTTCGTTGAAATCAAACATTATTAGGATATATTGCACTTTGTCGATTCGGTAACTGCCGTTACCATTTAAAGAAATGTATATTATCTTAATTAACATTACCAGTATTTTTCTCTAAATGGACTGTTAACCTGCTAAGGATAGATAACATGAGTATTGAACACTTCACCCCTAAATGGATGACCGAAGAGCACCAGATGGTGCATGATAGCGCTCTTAAAATGTTCCAATCTTGGGAAGTAAACGATGAAAAATGGCGCGACAATGGCGTGCTTGATCGTGCTGCTTGGGAAGAAGCAGGCGAAAACGGTTTTCTATGTGCGTCAATGCCAGAAGAGTACGGCGGCGGCGGTGGTGATTTTGGTCATGAAGCGGCGTTAATTTATGCGCAAGCAGAAGCCAATCAAGCCGGATTTGGTGGTTTGATTCACTCAGGTATTGTCGCCCCATATATCCTAAATCATGGTACTGAAGAGCAGAAAAAAGAATGGCTACCGAAAATGGCCTCTGGTGAATACATTGGTGCTATTGCCATGACAGAGCCAGGTACTGGATCAGATCTGCAAAATATCCAAACGTATGCGGTTAAAGATGGCGATGACTACATCATTAATGGCTCAAAAACCTTTATTACCAATGGTCAGTTAGGCAATCTGGTGATCGTCGCTTGTAAGACTGACCGTGAAAAAGGCGCGCAAGGCGTCTCACTTATCGTCGTAGAAACTGATAAGACAGAAGGTTTTGGCCGTGGTCGTAATCTGAAAAAGATTGGCCTTGCGGCTCAGGATACCTCAGAGCTGCACTTTACCAATATGCGTGTACCACAAAAGAACTTGTTGGGTAGTGTTGAGGGCATGGGTTTTATGCAATTGATGCAAGAGCTACCACGTGAGCGCTTAATTATTGCGCTAACTGGTGTTGGTGCGATGCAGCTGGGCATTAATCTGACCCTTGACTATGTCAAAGAGCGTGAAGCCTTTGGTAAGCCAATCTGGAAGTTCCAAAACACGCGCTTTAAGATGGCTGAATGTTATGCTGACTATCTAGCTTGCCGTAGTATGTGTGATGCTGCGGTTGAAGCAATGCTAGAAAACAAGCTTTCGGTACCACATGCCTCGCTTATCAAATACTATGTCACGCAAAAACAATGTGATGTGATGGATGAGTGTGTCCAGCTGTTTGGTGGCTACGGTTATATGCTCGAATACCCAATTGCCCGCTTGTACGCTGATGCTAGAGTTCAGAAGATCTATGGCGGTACCAATGAGATTATGAAAGAGCTTGCTTCGCGCTTTATGTAATCAACAGCTACTGTGCCAGTAACCGATATTCTGTACCTATACAGCCGCAAGTAATGTCTTACCCTATATTAGTTAAGGAGATAGTGCGCTCCTTAACCCCTCATTATTAATCAAATACAAAAAGGGATTTTTTATGACTGAAACAGCTTATATCTATGACGCCGTCCGCACCCCACGTGGTAAAGGAAAGAAAGACGGCTCCCTGCATCAAGTGACGCCGATTTGGCTCGTCCGTGGTCTATTAAAAGAGATACAACAACGCCATAACCTCGATACCAGTATTGTCGATGATTTGGTACTAGGCTGCGTAACGCCAGTGGGCGAGCAAGGCTCTGATATCGCCCGCGTTGCAGTTCTTGATGCCGGCTGGGATGAGAGCGTCGCTGGTGTTACTTTATCGCGCTTTTGTGCTTCTGGTCTGGAATCAATTAACCTTGCAGCCAGTAAAGTGATGTCTGGTATGGAAGATATGGTTGCTGCTGGAGGTGTTGAGTCAATGAGCCGTGTGCCTATGGGTTCTGATGGTGGGGCTTGGTACATGGACCCTCGTGTCAATAGTGTGACTGACTTCGTGCCTCAAGGCGTGGGCGCAGACACCTTAGCCACCCTAGAAGGCTTTACCCGTCAAGATGTCGATGAATTCGCTACTGAATCGCATCGCCGCGCTGCTGCTGCTTGGGAAAAAGGCTATTACGGTGATTCAGTTGTACCTGTAACAGATATCAATGGCATGATGATATTGGACAAAGACGAAACCATCCGTCCTGATACCACTGCCGAGACGTTAGCTGGCCTTAATCCCTCGTTTGTCATGCCAGGAAAGATGGGCTTTGACAGCGTTATTCTAGACAAGTACACCACTATCGAAAACGTCAATCACATTCACCATGCCGGTAACTCTTCAGGTATCGTAGATGGCGCTGCGCTTTGTTTGGTCGGTAGTGCTGCTGCGGGTAAAAAAGCCAACCTGAAGCCTCGCGCTAAGATTACTATGGCAGCGGTTACTGGTTCTGAGCCAACGATTATGTTGACCGGTCCTACGCCAGCAGTACAAAAAGCACTCGATAAAGCAGGGATGAAGGCATCTGACATCGATCTTTGGGAGATTAACGAAGCCTTTGCCGCTGTCCCTTTGAAAACTGCCAAGGATTTTGGCGTTTCATTGGATATTGTCAATGTCAATGGCGGTGCTATTGCTATGGGTCACCCCCTTGGTGCTACTGGCGCTATGTTGATGGCGACATTACTTGACGAATTAGAGCGCCGTGACCTAAAAACGGGCCTAATCACACTTTGTGTTGGTGCCGGTATGGGAATTGCGACCATCATCGAACGCGTTTAAGCAAACGGCATAAAACAGTTATCAGTTTAGCGTGGAACTAACAGAATATAAAAGGGATATAGGATGACTACAGATAGCGTAAACACCATTAATGCATTGGCAAATTTTTCAGCCGAACGCGACGATGCCGGTATCATCACCGTAACTATCGATCAAGCGGACCGTAAGATGAACGTCATTGGTGATGGCTTCACGGAGTCTTTTGCGGCTTTGACCGACAGTTTTGTCGCTGATGAGTCTGCAAAAGGTCTTATCTTGACCTCAGGCAAAGAGACTTTCATCGTCGGCGCTGATATCGACCAATTGGGTCAAATAGAAACAGCGCAACAAGTTTATGACTTGGCCGAAGACCTAAAGCGCAGCCTGCGTAAACTAGAAACCTCTGGTAAACCAGTCGTGGCAGCCATTACAGGTACTACACTTGGTGGCGGCCTAGAAGTTGCTCTAGCCTGTCATTACCGTATTGCGATTGACTCACCTAAGACCAAAATAGGACTTCCAGAGGTTAAGTTAGGGCTATTACCAGGCGGCGGTGGTACTCAGCGTCTGCCACGTTTGGTCGGTATTCAGAAAGCTTTAGAACTTATGACACAAGGTAAAGAGCTGCGCCCTAGCCCCGCCAAAGACATCGGTCTAATCAATGAGATCGCTAGCGATAAAGCCGACATGTTGGCTAAAGCGAAAGCTTGGATTGCAGCCAATCCAAAAGTCCAGCAGCCTTGGGATGTGAAAGGCTTCAAAGTTCCAGGTGGCGATCCGAAACACCCGAAAGTTGCGCAAGTATTTTCTATCGCTCCAGCGATGGCGAACCAGAAGTCGCATGGCAACTATCCGGCTATCGAGCACATCATGTCCTGTGTGTTTGAAGGCTGTATGGTCGATATCGATACGGGTCTTGAGGTTGAATCTCGCTACTTTGTCGCTTGTGTGTTATCGCCAGAATCACGCAATATGATTAACACCTTGTGGACACAACTTAATAGCATTAAAAAAGGCCAGTCGCGCCCTGAAGGCTTTGATAAGTATCAGACCAAAAAGGTGGCGGTCCTTGGCGCTGGCATGATGGGAGCAGGCATTGCCTATGTCACTGCTAAAGCCGGTATGGATGTGGTACTGCTAGACCGTGATATCGAGTCTGCAGAGAAAGGCAAAGACTACTCAGCTAAAATTCTAGACAAAGCTATTGGTCGTGGCCGCTCGACCAAAGAGAAAAAAGAAGCCCTACTTGGCAAAATCAAAACGACGGTGTCGTATGATGATTTAGAAGGCTGTGACTTGGTTATTGAAGCGGTATTTGAGAATCGTGAAATTAAAGCCAAATGTACCGAGCAGTCGGAAGCTGTTATTCCAGAAAGCGCCGTATATGCCTCTAACACTTCGACCTTGCCAATCACAAGCTTAGCTACTGCCAGTAAGCGTCCAAACCAATTCATCGGTCTGCATTTCTTCTCGCCAGTAGACAAGATGCCATTGGTAGAGATCATCATGGGTGAAGAGACCGATGACGAGACCCTAGCCAAAGCCTTTGACTACGTACTACAGATTAACAAGACACCAATAGTCGTCAATGACAGCCGTGGTTTCTACACGTCTCGGGTCTTCGCCACTTATGTGACTGAAGGTATTGCGATGTTAGGCGAAGGGGTGCACCCACGCTCAATCGAAGTAGCCGGTATGAAGGCGGGCATGCCAATGCCACCATTAGCGCTACAAGATGAAGTCTCTCTAGATTTGGTCATGCATATCACGGAACAAACCAAAAAAGATCTAGCGGCTGAAGGCATCGATATGTCAGACCATCCCTCCATGAGTGTGCTCAATGTCGTGGGCCGTGAGCATGAGCGCCTAGGCAAAAAAGTCGGTAAAGGCTTTTATGACTACCCAGAAAATGGCGAAAAGCACTTATGGCCTGAATTGATCAATCTGTTCCCACCTAAAGACGAGCAGCCGTCGCAACAAGACCTTATCGATCGCATGATGTTCATCCAAGCGAACGAATCAGCTAAGTGCTATCAAGAAAACGTCGTTCGTTCGGTAGCAGATACTAACGTCGGCTCTATCTTTGGTTGGGGTTTTGCGCCGCAACACGGTGGTACTTTGCAGTTCATCAACGAGATGGGTGCTAAGAAGTTCGTTGAGCGTAGCCGCGAGCTGGCTGAGCAGTATGGTGAGCGGTTCGCCCCTGCCCAAATCGTAGTAGACATGGCCGAAAAAGGCGAGGAGTTTGTCGATGCCTAATTCAGCCAACGCCACACTAGATCAGATGGCTGATTGTCTAGAAGGGTTACAAGTCGTTGATTTGTCTCGTAACCTGCCAGGGCCTTTTGCGACGCGTTTGCTGGCCGACTTAGGCGCAGATATCGTCAAGATTGAACCTGAGAATGGTGATCCTGCCCGGGCTTTGGGCGGCCTTTTTGACGCTTTGAACCATGGCAAAACGACTGTGAAAGTGAACTTTCGTGACGCTGCCGGTATTCAGACGATTAAAGACCATCTAAAAGATGCCGACGTGATGCTAGACAGCTTCCGTCCCAGTGTCTTGAAAGGCATGGGCCTTGATGCTAAGACGCTTCACGCTCTTAATCCTAAGTTGGTTATCGTATCTATCTTAGGTTATGGCGCAGCAGCTAGTACGGATGCTGGTGTGGATATAAACCACGACTGGGCAGACAAAGCTGGCCACGACATCAACTTTATGGCGATGAGTGGCGTGCTCGATCAGCTGAAGACGGCTAAGGGCGAGCAAGCCATGCCCAATATTCAATTTGCTGACTTGGCAGGCGGTAGTGATACCGCAGTGATAGCGCTACTAGCAGCCGTGATTGCCGCGCAGCGAACGGGCAAAGGTCGTCATATCGCTATCAGTATGACGCACAGTTTGTACAATCATATGGTGATGCCAAAGGCAACTGGAACGCTGGTTAAAAGCTTTTCAGGGTCTAACCCGCCGCCGCAGTATGACTTCTTAGGTGGATTGCTGCCTTGCTACCGTCTGTATAAAACCTCAGACGATCGCTATATGGCAGTGGGTTCGCTTGAGCTAAAGTTTTGGCAAGGGCTTTGCGACGTACTCGAATTGCCTGAGCTGAAAAATAAGCACTGGCAATTGGGCGTGATGCCGAATATGCCAGATAGCAAAGAGGCGGCGAAACAGGTGAAAGACACCTTTGCGAGTAAGCCACTTGAGTTTTGGCAACAGGCTTTTGCCAGTGCTGACGTTTGTGTGACCCCGGTGCTGACTTTAGAGGAGGCCAAAGCGCATCCACTATTTGCCCATCAGGACAGTCATTTAGCCACATCAGGTTGGCAGGTGGTCTCCACTGTTGATTAACCATTAATGTTAAAAGTAGCCTACTTATCAATCGAGTAGGCTATTTCGTTAAGACAGTCAGACAATTGGCTTATATATTGGCATGATAAGTTACTGTCATAAAGCGGCTTAAAGCAGGTTTGGTGACACTCTAAAATGTTAAGAGAGTGTTTTATTCAAGCCACTTGATTGAGAATAAGTTGTAGAGTGGCTGTCTTAAGCCTATCAACTGTGCAAATTTTAGAGATTATCATGAACCACAATCAGGTGGCTATGATCAAGCGCTGTGGGAATGACTAAAGATAAGTATTATAAAGTAGGATGATAATAGAGTTTTCTGACTAGCAGGCGCGAAAATTTTGTAAGCGGTATATCGTGGAAACAATATTGGCTATGGTGTTAAAGGTATTCCCTTTGCCAAGTTAGCCGACTTAGTAAGGATGATAGGGAAGTAGTCACCAGTATTATCGGGTATTTGTTAGGGCAAAGGATGATTAACTAACGAATATAGCCTGATAATCTTAATTAATTATTAAACATGGATTGTAAAGTTATGGAAGCTAGGTTCTGGACTAAGAGTTATCCCAAAGGTATCAATAGTGATGTCGATAATAATCAGTATAACTCGCTAACGCACTTTTTCGACGAGACGTTTGCTACTTTTGCCAAAAATGAATTTAGTACCAATATGGGGGTGACTTACTCCTATAGTCAGATGGACGACATGGCGCGCAATATCAGCGCTTGGCTTCAAAGTCTAGATTTACCCCCACGATCTAAAGTTGCTTTAATGATGCCCAACGTCAATCAATATTTACCGATCTTGATTGGGGTGCTTCGAGCAGGTCATGTATTGACTTCAGTAAATCCTTTATACACTGCCCGGGAGCTTAAGTTCCAATTGGCAGATTCTGATGCCAAAGTGATTTTCATTCTAGAGCCATTTTGTGAGACGCTAGAGAAGGTCGTGGATGACTCCAGCGTTGAACATGTCGTCATCAGTAAAATTGGTGACATGCTAGGCAGTACCAAAGGCAAGATAGTCAACTTCGCGGCAAAATACGTCAAAAAAGCAGTGCCAAGCTATACCCTAAAGTCGACCTCGCACCATACCGTTCAGAATCTCAAAACCGTCGCAGCAAAGGGTAAAAAACTGCCTTATTCTCGCCCTGTGCAAGACCTTGATGATGTTGTATTTTTACAATATACCGGTGGGACGACTGGCGTAGCCAAAGGTATCTTAATCACCCATCGAAATATTATCAGTGCGGCAATGCAGTTCGATGCTTGGTTTGCCCCAATGTATGACGAGCTGGCTGAAGACACTGTTATTAATGCCATTGTTGCCTTACCGCTGTATCATATTTTTGCTTTTATCGTTACTATCCTAGGCATGCGCCGAGGGTATCACTTTACCTTGGTTACCAATCCCCGTGATATCGATGGTTTTGTCAAAACCCTCGCTGAGCGCTCATTCCACATCTTCCCAGGGGTAAACACCCTATTTCAAGCCCTGCTAAATCATCCTGACTTCAAGTCGGTGGATTTCTCTCAATTGAAGATTTCTATGGCAGGTGGGATGGCGGCCACGCCAGCAACTGCTGCTAAATGGCGTGAGGTAACAGGCTGCACGATGCTTGAGGGTTGGGGCATGTCGGAGACTCTTGGCTGCGGAACGGCCAGCCCGCTCACCAGTACCGAGTTCAGTGGCAATATCGGTCTGCCGCTACCCGGCGTTGATATCAGTATTCGTGACGATGACGGTAAGCCTCTCGGGATTAATGAAGAAGGTGAGCTGTGTATCAAAGGGTCTAACGTCATCAGTGGCTATCACAACCTAGATAACTCTAAGTTCTTTACCGAAGATGGCTTCCTAAAAACAGGCGACGTGGCAGCAATTGATGAGCAAGGTTTTGTCAAGCTCTTTGACCGCAAAAAAGACATGCTAATTATCAGCGGCTTTAACGTCTACCCTAATGAGGTAGAAGGGGTGTTAAGTATGCATCCTAAAGTGAATGAATGCGCGGTGGTCGGTCTTGAGGATGTGGAAAAAGGTCAATCGATTAAGGCTTTTGTCGTTAAGTCTGATGACAGCTTGACAGAAAAAGAGCTGATGCAGCACTGTAAAGAAAACCTCACGGGGTATAAACGCCCTAGAGTTATCGAGTTTATCGGGGAGCTGCCAAAGTCAACAGTTGGCAAAATACTGCGAAATGAGTTGCGTGAAAAAAAGCCCGTTAATGCGTAAGCTATTTTCAATATTAAGTAAATGACTAAGTTAACGATCAGTAAAGTAGTTAATTAATATTGGATGAGATTTGTGTCTTCGAGGTGGGTATTTATGGAAGTGCCGCCTTATACAAGTTTTGAATTAACTTTAGCAAAGGAAGGCTAAATATGAAGAAATTTTGGACAGACAGCTATCCAGAAGGTGTGCGTGCCGATGTGACTTGTGATCGTAAAACACTCCCAGAGTTCTTTGATAATACATTTGCCAAATATGCGCAGCAAGAATTCAGCACCAATATGGGGGTGACCTATACCTATGATCAAATCGATAATATCTCACGTAATATTGCCGCTTGGATTCAGAGTTTAGGGCTACCCCAAGGCGCCACTATCGGTCTTATGATGCCTAATGTTAATCAATACATGCCTATCGTCATCGGTATCATGCGGGCAGGGATGGTGCTTACTTCTATCAATCCTCTATATACGCCCCGTGAGCTTAAGCATCAACTGACAGACTCAGAAGCCAAGGCAATTTTCATCTTAGAGCCATTTTGCGAAACTCTCGAAAAATTAATCGATGAGACGGACATTAAGCATGTCGTCATCAGTAAGATTGGCGATATGCTAGGAACAGCAAAAGGCACTATCGTAAACTTGGCGGCCAAGCATATTAAAAAAGCTGTCCCAAGTCATGGTCTAAAGTCTAATGCAGACTACAAGGTAATTGGCTTTAAAGCGGTGATTAAGCAAGGTAAGTCACGGTCTTATTCGCGGCCCGTCGTCAAGCCTGATGATCTGGCTATTTTGCAATATACTGGTGGAACTACGGGGGTTGCCAAAGGCATCTTGGTCACGCAGTACAATGTGGTCATCGCTACCGCACAGTTTGAAGAGTGGTTTAAACCAATTTATAAGAAAATCCCTAAAGACACTCAAGTCAATAGTATTATTGCGCTACCTCTATATCATATCTACGCTTTTATCATTCTATTACTCGGTGTTCGCATGGGTCAGCATCTGACGTTAGTGACCAACCCGCGTGATACCGATGATTTTGTGAAAACCCTAGCCTCAAGACCTTTTCATATTTTTCCAGCAGTTAATACCTTGTATCAAGCACTGCTTGCTAACCCTAAGTTTAAAGAGTTGGATTTCTCCCATCTTAAGTTATCGCTTGCCGGTGGTATGGCAGCAACGCCTGCTACTGCGCAGAACTGGATAGAGACGACGGGCCTTCCGATTATTGAAGGTTGGGGTATGTCAGAAGGGTTAGGTGTGGGCACAGCTAATCCACTGGATAATACCGAATATAACGGCAATATTGGCTTGCCGCTGCCCGGTGTCGATATCGATATTCGTGATGACGATGAAAATATTCTAGGTATTGGCGAAGTTGGTGAGATGTGTATTAAAGGTGAGAACGTTATTCAGGGCTACCATAAGCTCGATAACGAACGTTTCTTTACCAAAGACGGCTATCTCAAGACTGGAGATGTGGCTTCAATGAATGAGGCAGGTTATATCCAGATATATGACCGCAAAAAAGACATGATTATTGTCAGTGGCTTTAACGTATTTCCTAATGAAGTCGAAAACGTCATTGAGATGCATCCTAAGGTCGCTGAGTGCTCTGTCGTCGGTGTCGATGATGAAATGCAGGGTCAATCGGTCAAAGCTTACGTCGTCAAGTCGGACAATAGTGTCACTGAGCAAGATATTATTGACTTCTGCAAAGAGAATTTGACAGGCTATAAACGTCCACGTCAGATTGAATTTATTGATGAACTACCTAAATCTACTGTTGGTAAGATTCTACGTCACGAGCTAAGAAAAGCGGCAGCGGGTGAGTCGGCTTAGTAAAGGTATAATAGAGCTAAGTTAATAGCGCTGAATGACTCAGCGATGGCTCATCAGAATTTGATGAGCTATTGCTTGTTTAACGGGCTTTACTTATACAGGCGTTATTTATAAACATACAGCTGATATGGCAAAGGCCTATATTAATGACTGGCAAATATCTTGCACCATGTATGATAGCGCGATGCCAGTGACGAGATTATTGTACACGGGTTGGCCTCGTAGGTAGCTAACCTGACGGATACAAAATCCGTCACCCTTGGATCTTTGCAGCTATGGCTGTCAATGTTTTCTAATTAGTAATAGCAGTGGCTTTCGTAAACGGGTAGGGCAGTGACTGACGGCTAACGTATGCGGCATTTAGTATATAAAGTAAAAAGCTCACAACCGATTGGTTATGAGCTTTTTTATGATTGATTTTAGTAAGATAGTGTCTATATCGGGGCTGCTTAATTAACCAACAAACGCACGCTCTACTAAATAATCTGCAGGCACGCCCATTCGCGGCGACACAGTCAGACCGTAACTGTCCAGTATCTCAGAGATATCGGCATTAAATGGCATACTGCCACAGATCATTACTCGATCATCGTCTTTGTTCATCGGTGGAAGACCAATATCTTCATACAGCTTGCCAGACTTCATAAGGTCGGTAATGCGTCCGGTATTGCGGAACGCTTCACGTGTCACCGTAGGGTAGTAGATAAACTTCTCACGGAACCACTCACCGAATAGCTCATCGTTAGGCAGAGTCTCTTCAAACATCTCGCGGTAAGCTAAGTCTTCAACGCGGCGCACACCATGACACAAGATAATCTTGTCAAACTTCTCATAGACTTCAGGGTCACGCGATAGAGATAAAAACGGCGCAAGCCCAGTGCCAGTCGATAGCATATACAAGTGCTTACCAGGTAATAAGTCATCAAGGACCAGCGTACCTGTGGGTTTTTTACTGACCAACAGCTCTTCGCCCACCTTAATATGCTGTAAGCGCGAGGTCAATGGGCCGTCTTGAACCTTAATAGAAAAGAACTCTAGATGGTCTTCGTAATTAGGGCTAGCGATAGAATAGGCGCGCATTAGCGGCTTACCATCGACCATAATCCCAATCATTGCAAACTCACCATTACGAAAACGCAGCCCAGCGTCGCGAGTCGTCTTAATTGTAAATAGCGAATCATTCCAGTGGTGAACATGTGTCACCGTCTCAGTGTGAAATTTTGACATACAACCCTCAGTCTAAATGACAGCGTAAACCAGGCTTCGCTGCCTTAATATGATACTAATGAAAATGCTTCTCAACGCTTAATGCGTCATATCATAGCAAATTTATGGTCATCATAACGTCAAACCACGTAAAAATGACTCAAATGTCCATGATAAAACGGAATAACTCTCCTTACAAATGCTATAACGCGATAGTCATAAGCGTTCACATTGGGTGAAAATGATAGAGTCATTAGCATTGATGCTGATAAGTTTGGCAGCTTAACTCAAAAATAGTAGCTAGGCTCGTCAAACTTAAAGTCCAGCCGAGTAGAGGTTTGCCTTAAGTCTGTGGCTTCAATAGTGGTTACAGCGATAGGCAGCGTCTTAAATGAGCACGCTTTCAGCGCCGCAATATAATGGTGCTTATACCATCTTCACCGCTAACAATAGCCGTCGTCCGATGTATCACCCCTTGAATGGAGGAGCTAGCCACACTCGCTTTAGAAATGGGGGAGATGTGATATCCATAAGCGTAATGGGCAAAATTGATATAAGTACGGATAATCATAACGCCCTCTTACTTACCTGATGCGTTGAAACTCCGATCAGTATAGTAGGGGTAGGTGGCAGCTATTCGCCGCCGTTGCAGTATTGACATAATATTAATGAATTAGTCTAAAAGCGTTAAAACATGACAGAAACATAGAGGGTTAAAAAGTAGGTCATTTGGCTGATACAGCGATAAAGAATACTTTTTAAAGCTTCTTATTATCTATAACTCCTTATCTATGGCTTCGTTCTCTCCCAATCTTTCATTCAGCTTTAATATGAGTTGATGCATCGCTTTAATCTCAGCGACTTCAAGACCTTCGGCAAGCTTATTAAACCAAGGGATTTGCCGAGCGATAGCCGCATCATAAGCTTGTTCTCCCTTCGAGGTTAGCACGACCAGCCGCGCACGGGCATGGTGCGGATTGGGCTGGAAGGTAACCAGATCCTCTTTTACTAAGTCATTAACGATTCTCTGAATATTTTGTCTATTCGCACCCATATTTCTGGCAAGTCTTGCGACTGGCTGAGGGCTATCTGATGCCACAATATGACCTAGTACCTGCCAGCGCGAGCTAGTCAAACCAAGATCAGATACCAGTCTATCTCCAGCTGTCAGGATACTGCTATTGAGTTTAAATAGGTCCAACATGACATTCGTCAATGCTAATCCTGTTGGCGTTGGTTTGCTTGTCATTGATTACCACCATACCTCTTATTTTTCATTATCAGGCCTCAATCAGTATTGATTGGCCGTTTCCATTGCTACCTTAGCTACCTTAGTCGCTAAGCAGTATTTGTTCAAGCCGCTTTCCAGATACTGGTTACTATTGACAGTCTTAGCCTACTTTCAGCAAAAGAGTGGAACAAACTACGAAATACGCTTTAGGCAGGGTTTATCATTGTATTTATTTTACACCAATGTTTGACATCATGATGACAATTTGTAATGATGAAAACAAATAAATTAATGTTTACATAATGCCTCAATCAACTAATCGCCCACTATTCAACTGCTATCATCTAAGGAAAATTCTATGAAAATCAGTACACTTCACGCGCTAGCAGGGACATTGGCGATGCTTTTAATCGCTACATTTTGGCTAGCAACCATAACCTCAGAGTTATTTATGACGACCGCCGCCGTTGTCGACGTTAAGCATTATATTGCGATATATGGTTTGGTAACCTTAGTGATACTTATGGGATTGACCGGAGGATCTGGTTTTATTGCTAGTAAGAATAGACAAGGGCGCTTGATTAACCATAAAAAAAGTCGGATGCGCATCATTGCTGTGAATGGCCTAATTATTATGGTGCCATCAGCGATATTTCTGAATGTTAAAGCAGCAGCGGGCGAGTTCGATATTTGGTTCTATGGGGTGCAACTATTAGAATTGGCGGTGGGGCTGGTGCAGTTAATACTAATGAGTAGCAACTTCCGCGCTGGTCTCCAGCTCTCAAGCAGGCGTCGAACGAATACTGTGTCTAGTAAAATATAGCGATAGTAGTAAGAGAAGGGTTAGCGTTGGCTTGGTTTTGACACCTGTGTTTGCTGCAGTTTCAGTATCTAAATTTTATAAAGATTCTAGATTATGTAAAATTTGTTTGATGAGCGCGTACTAATTCATCTAATACTAAGCAAAGAAGAACCGCCCAATATGATTGAACGGTCAATTAACTATCGGTGAATAAGTTTAGAAAAAATCGCTCTAGAATCGATAATGATTGCCCTGAATTTTTTCAAGCTCTGATGAGTCCACTCGAGTCAGATGATTGTTCTGTGGTAAGCAGACCCACAGGTCATCATCGGTTTTTGCAGGATCGAATGCCACCTTTTTTAGGTTGGTTTTTTGATACTTAAAAGTACCGGTGGTCTCGATGCTTTTGAGCAAGCGGATAAATATGGGCACAGCATAGTTGGGCAAGTGACTGTTTAACTCTGCCAAAAAGGACTTGCGAAAAGCCTCGTCAAATTCTACGCCCTCACCTAAAGTAATCGCTGCCATACCTGCTCGGCCGTTAGTGCCTGCAATCTCCACCCCGTAGACAATCGCCTCACTTATTCCCTCGCAATCAGCGATGATGCTCTCTACTTCAGTGGTGGAGACATTTTCGCCTTTCCAGCGAAAGGTATCACCCACCCGGTCGACAAACTGAGAGTGCTTAAAGCCGATATTGCGCATGATATCACCGGTATTAAAATAAGAGTCGCCTTTGACAAACACATCATGAAAGATTTTATCTTCCGTTTTATCCGGGTCAGTGTAGCCATCAAAAGGGGCTTTTTCGGTGATTTTGCCCAATAGCAACCCTTCTTCACCAAGACTGACCTCTTTCATGAAGCCATCTTTACCGCGAATAGGGGACTCAGCCTCTTGATCATAGGCGACAATCTTATAGGGTAGCGGGCAGAGTCCGACGGTATTATCAAAGTTTAAAATATTAGAGAAGCCGATGTTACCTTCACTCGAGCCATAAATCTCCAATACTTCCTCAATGCCGAAACGATCTTTGAATGACTTCCAGATGCTGGGCCGAAGACCATTACCAATGACTTTGGTTACTTGATTGTCTTTTTCGTGATCTCCATACGGTGTCTCTATCAGGTAGCGGCATAGCTCACCGACATAGCCAAAGCTGGTAGCATTAAACTTTTTGATATCGTGCCAAAAGTTCCTGGCAGAGAACTTGCGCTGAAGAGCCATAGCACTGCCACCTGCTACCACACAGCTCCAACAGACTACCATCGCCGTCGCATGATAAAGAGGCAAGGTAATGTATAGGGTATCTTTTTGATTGAGGTTAAAGGAGTGGCCAAACAGACCATAGGATTTCATCCAGCGACCATGGTTGAAGATGACAGCTTTTGGAAGCCCTGTCGTCCCTGAGGTGTAGACGTAAAAAAGTCCGTCTTTTAGATAGATATCTTTGCTGGTGGCCGGACATACTTTGGACTGCTCATGGATAAGCGGTGCAAGAGAATACATACCCTCCGGCACTTGGTTCTTATCGATCTTATTATTATAGGTATCAGTATCGTCCCACCAAGCGTATTTATCGGCAGGAACATCAAGCTTGTCTCTTACCTTTTGAAATGCCTCAGCCAATTCAGCGCCGATAATGAGTAGCTTTGGCTGCACTAGATTGACGCTATGAATCAAAACTTTGCCTACTTGGGAGGTATTGAGCAGAGCGACAATCGTTCCTGTTTTCGCTGCTGCTAGGGCAGCACATAACAACTCCGGACGATTTTCTAATGCGACGGCAAACACATCACCTTTGCTAAGATTTTGACTTAAGAGGTAATTGGCCAGCTGATTTGACCAGTCATCGAGCTGTTTATAGGTGAGTTGCTTATCTTGGTACTTGACGGCCACTGCATTGGGATGTGCTTTTACCGCTTTAGCAAAAGTAAATCCCAGTCCGGTATGCACATCATTACTTTTATCAATAGCGTAGCGAAGTCCTTTGACAAGCTTGGGCAGCTTTCTTATGAATTTGGGTAATCTGCCTAGCATTTGTGGCATGGTGATGAGGTCAGGGTGACGCATGGGCATAAGATATCCTTATCTTAGTGAGGTTAAGTCGTGTAGTCAGTTAAAAGGACTAGGATCTGATTAGCACTCAAAAATAGGTGTTATCAGTACCTTAGCCGATGCTAAACCTAAACAGCGCCTTTCAACGTTTGTGAGACCATCCATGATCTACAGCGGGGGTAAGTGAATATAACATTAAAACCTTAGCGTATGACTATAACTGGGCAAAATCAAACCGGTTTAAGCTGCAATCATAGCACGGGTAACACTATCCTAGTCCGAGAGAGGTTAAAGCTCGTCAATATAAAAAAGTGCTATTGTTAGCTGACTACAATAGGCTTAAATGAGCTTTGAGCACATATTGGCAAACAGGTACTTCTTAACGGCATGGGTATTGCATTTCAATTATTTTGCTATATATTTTGCCTATAATTGCTGCGCCAACTTTAATAGACCGCTGCCAAATTACAGCAAAGTACCACATTATCAGCGTATTGTTTCTTACAGACCTTTTTATAGTTGACTCAATTATTACTAGCTGCTTCATATCATGCAGGATAAAACTAGGGTTATTTTATTTAAGTGTACACTTGTTAGTCATAATAATGAGTTAACAATAGCACAGTAATAACATAATAATGGCTCAATGTAGTCAAAGATGTTATGAACCTCTATTTATTAAAGGTACTAACATAGTGGACTATGGTTGGGTTTTAAAATGAAGTTTTAAAGTAAGGTATTGGGCCAGTAGAAAACTAAAGTTCGCCAGCAATCGCTGTCCTTTATCATAGAGCTTATGCTAATCGCGCTTTTAAGCAAACACGCTTCGACCAATAAAATTTTATAGGGTCAGGAGCGCTTGAAGATATGGCATGGCTTTTAACCGAAGTTAAAATATGGATTTTTCTTCGGACGGTATACCTCAATGACTAACAATGGAGAAAGTCTAATATGGATATTATTAAGAAACCTAAACGCGCTATTCACGATCGTCTTGCTGACATTTTGCTTGAAGCTGAGCCTACTCGTCAGATCAACCGTGCCAAGAGACTGCTTAAAGGTCACTCATTTGAAGATGAGTTACGCCATAAGGTCCAAGGCAAACGGATTTTAGTAACGGGCGCATCGTCTGGTGTGGGCCGCGGGGCGGCTTTAGAGTTGTTAAAAGCTGGCGCTACTGTATTACTGGTAGCACGGCGAAGTGAATTGCTCGAAGAAGTTGCCACTGAAGCCGCTGATTATGAAGGCAAAGCCTATATCTATACTTGTGATCTTAGTAAAGAAGAAGATTCTGCACGACTCACGAAGCAAATTATCAAAGAGCATGGCGGCGTCGATGTTATTATCAACAATGCCGGACGCTCGATACGCCGGACTATCTACGAGGCAGCCCACCGTCTACATGACTATGATCGTGTCATGAGTATTAACTACTTCGGTGCCATCAACCTAACCATTCCTTTGGTAGAGCAGATGCGTATCGCGGGTACTGGCGGTCATGTCATCAATATGTCGACCATGGGTACTCAGCTTACTGGGACTCCACGATTTGGCGCTTATATTGCCTCGAAGATGGCGCTTGATGGTTTCGCAGAAAGTGTGGCTGCTGAGACCTATCATGACGGTATCAAGTGGACTACTGTGCATCTGCCATTGACGCAGACCGATATGATTGCCCCAGCGCAAAATGCATGGAGTGGCTATCCCAAACTGTCACTAGAGGCAGGTGTCGATATGCTGCTATACGCAGTAGCCTATATGCCAGTACGTGTTTGGCATCCGGGCATTCAAGCTTTAGGTATCGTCGATCGTCTGTTTACCAAAAAGATGCTGAAGTGGAAGGCGCGCGAGTTTCCAAGATATGAGCCAGAAAAGCCGCTACCCCGTGTCGCTGTCATTGGTGCTGGCATGTCAGGTATCGCGATGGGTAAAGCCCTTCAAGACCAAGGGTCTAGTGATTTTGTCATCTATGAAAAAGCCGACTCGGTTGGTGGCACTTGGCGTGATAATACCTATCCTGGCTTGACCTGTGACGTCCCTGCCCACTTTTATTGTTACGAAGATGAGCTGTCGCCAAAGTGGAGCCGAGTGTTTGCCCCAGGTAGCGAACTTCGTCAATACTTTGAAGACGTTACTAAAAAACGCGGCTTAGATGAGCACATCAAGTTCAACAGTGAGATTGATGAGGCTAAATTTGAAAACGGTCGCTGGAAGATTAAGACCAAATCTGGTGAAACTGATGAGGCCGATGTACTGGTCTGTGCTACTGGGGTATTGCATCACCCTAATATGCCAGACATCGAAGGTATTGATACCTTTGAGGGTCCAAGCTTCCATAGTGCTCGCTGGGATCATAGTGTACCTTTAGAGGGCAAGCGAGTCGGTATTATCGGTAATGGCTCAACTGGCGTGCAGATCGTGACAGCCTTATCTGAGCAGTGCGAGCAAGTGACGTTATTTCAGCGAACGCCGCAGTGGGTCGTCAGTGCGCCAAATCCAGAAATACCACCAGCCCTCCGTACCTTAGCGAAAAAGATTCCTGCACTTCAACGCTTGGCCTACGATGCATCTGGTAAGCTATTTACTAGTCTATTCCAAGCGCCACTAACCCCAGGCTGGCAGCGTAGTGTCTTTAGTAAAAGCGCAAAAACAAGTCTTTCTAAAGTGGGTAATGATAAGCTGCGTGCTCGCCTAACCCCTGACTATGCACCGATGTGCAAGCGTATGATTAGTTCGCCAAAATTTTATGATGCTGTTCAGCAGCCTAATGTAGATGTTTGTACCACTGGCATTGATCGTATCGTGCCTCAGGGCGTGCTGACTACCGATGGTGAACTACATGAGTTTGATATTTTAGTATTCGCGACAGGCTTCCATGCCCAGTCTTATATGCGTCCGATGAAAGTGACGGGCCGCGATGGTATGTCACTTGATGCAGCATGGAACGAGGGTCCTATAGCGCATAACACCACGATGATTCCAGGTTTTCCGAATCTATTTACCTTAATGGGGCCAAACAGCCCTATTGGTAACTCGTCTCTAGTGCCAATTGCTGAGGCACAGGCTAGATATGCAGTGAAGTGGATAGACCGCATGCGCCGCGAAAATATTCAAGAGATTGAGCCGACTCAAGAGGCCACCGATGCCTTCTATGAAGAAGTTAATGAGGCCTTAGGCACGACAGTTTGGACTAGTGGCTGTAACAGCTGGTATCTGAACGAAGATGGTCGTCCAATCCTATGGCCATGGCCACTTGATGAGTTAACCCGTCGTCTGACCAATGTCGTTGAAGCTGACTTTCATATTAGACGTGCTGATGAAGTCACTGTGGAAGATGACGATTCAATAGAGGAGTTCAACAGCCAATTGCTAAAAGCAGACGGAGGTATTGTTCTTACTCCGAAAGATAATAGCAAAGACAAAGTAGCTGATGACAAATCTATGAAAGCTGGTGACAAGTCTATGAAAGCTGATGACAAGTCTATAAAAACTGATGACAAGTCTATGACGGCAGAAAAGTCATAAGCTTAGATTATGCGCTAATTTAGCAGTTACTATAAAATAGCCACTACGAGTGTAGTGGCTATTTGTATTCTGGGTTAGGAAATAGTGTTTCGGGTTAAGGCCATGAAGTACTGATTCTAATTTAAGTCACTCGGCGAGCCGGTGCGCCCCATTGATTGGTATGTGGGTAGGTATCGGTACAGGTCCAAAATAAGACAATTAAGCCACCAATGATTGGAACTATTGAGACGAGATACCACCAGCCAGAGCGATTGATATCATGCAAGCGTCTGACTGAAACAGCCAACATAGGAAGAAATATCGCCACACCTACTATGCTGATAAGAATACCATCTGTGTCTAAAATAAAATCAATAATCGCAGCTACAATATAAATCATTGTCACCACTAAATAAAAATACCAATATTCTTTTCGGCGCGCTCGGCCACCAAAATTCACATAGTTTCTCAAGCATTTTTTGAACCAGTCAAACATATTGTAGTTTTCTTCTAGCTGCCACTCAGTAGTTACATTACCTTCAACTAAAGGTTGGCTTTTTGGGACTGTCGAAGCATAATTCTTACGTAGCAACCCATAAGAGACCTCTGTTACGGTATTACCGATACCGACATTAAATTCGACATCATCACCTACCGTAGGCGGCGCTTGCTCAGTCCAATTCGCGGTTGAAAACGTGTAACTATTGTTATCTTCTCCGGAGATTACCCCTTTATTCTCTTCAGGAGAATAATTTAAAATAATACCTTTCATATTGGCCTCTTGTTATTAATGTCTAAAAAGAACGATTGAATGTACGACTAAATTATAATTAATATTTTTAAACATCAATAGTTTAGATAAGTTAATTATTAACGTTAAATAGTAGTAAACTGTAGATGATATTTGAATTGAAGATTAGCAAAATCTTAGTTTCAGTTCTAATTAAAGCCAGTTGCTTTTATAGCATTCTCTTTAATCATAGTAGCTTATGAGGTAAGCGTCTTAATAATCAAAAGGCGGTGTGACCAGCCGCTAACTAGGGTCTGTTGAGAGACGTGAGCAAGTTACCGAGGATAGTCAATGAGTAAATTAGCACTCCCCATTTTATTTGTGTTGAGCCTAGGCAGCTTATTATTAGGCTGTCAAAGTACAGAGTCTGCTCCTGAAGAGTCGCATTCGGGCATCACTGATTCTCTAACGCAGCAAGAGTCACAAGTTGAGCTTATTAAGGAGATTGATCAGTCACGACTGCTGGCATGGCTCGATAGTCCTGCGACGCCATTGACTCTAATAGACGTTCGCTCGCCAGAAGAGTATGCGACTGGCCACATCGATAGGGCCATTAATATTCCTCATTATAAGATCATCGCTAACCCGAGCTTGGTGAGTCAATTCAGTGATCATCCTGTGGTCATCTATTGTCGATCGGGCGCGCGGGCCAGCAAGGTGACTGACGCATTAAAGCAGAGCGGATTAACGCAGAATATCTATCACTTGCAGGGCGACATCATTGCTTGGAATGAAGCAAAACTGCCTTTGGTTGTCGAATAGAGAATGGCTATAGCGAGTCTAAATAAAATACAGTCATCGTAATGTGATGCAAACTGGTATAAATTTACCCAGTTTGCTGTGAGCACGATGACTAGGACTACAAAAAATTCATCCTGTTATCACTGTATTTATTTTAGATTGAAGGCGCTATAACGAGGTTGTAAGCAGATAAAAGAGGTGGCGGTTCATGATGGTTGACTGGTTGTATATCCTAACTATAAGCTTTTAAGGTAACATAGCGGCTTCCTAATCTGTCATACCACTAATTATGTCAAGTTCTCTCAACGTCCCAATAATTGGCTATCATCGCTCGCCACTATCGCAAAAGTTCGGTATCCCGCGCCAGCCAAACCTAGTCGCTGTCCCCAGTGTTATACAGATGGTAAACCCATTCAATACTGCTGCTGCCTTTGTAGGATTAGAGGACTTTAGCCACTTATGGATTAGCTGGCAAACCCATCATAATAAAGCTCAAGCTAATTTTAGACCCCAAGTACGACCGCCGAGACTGGGTGGTAATAGCAAAGTTGGGGTATTTGCTACGCGCAGTACTTATCGTCCTTCGCAGTTGGGGCTATCCGTAGTCAAGCTAATCGGTGTTGAAGCCACCAGTCATGGTGTCATTGTTCATATTAGCGGTGCTGATATGGTTGATGGTACACCGATTATCGATATTAAGCCGTATGTCGCTTACAGTGACGCACTGCCAAATGCCGTCAGTGGATTCGCGCCTGATAAGCCTAATAGTAAACCTGTCATCATGAGTAGTAGCGCTCGACAACAATTTGCTCGACTAATAAGTCAAGATAGGGATAAAAATAGCCTAAGCAAAACTAAGTCTTTAACGCCTCTTTATCCAGAAGATATCGATATAATAAGCCGACTAATCGCGCAAGACCCAAGACCGGCGTATCGACAGTCTGAGATAGACAGTATTTTTGTGATGCGCTATAAGTACTTAGATATTAGCTTTAAGATGAATGCTGAAGGCTGTTTAGAGGTAATAAAGCTGTGTGAGATTGTTTAAGCGTTTAGTCTATGGTGGTGATAGTCAATAGCTTACATAGCTAGTTCCTACGGCAATTAACCAATAAGATCCTAATTAACTGTTAAAAGTAGTCCATATGTCCATTCCTGATTTTTCGATGAGTGTTGATTTACGTTGGTGCTTAGATGAGCTTCTATCCGATGCCGCGATTGATCAGCGTGACTATAATCTGGTGATGACCAGTCGCCGAGATAAAAATAAGCATCCTCTTGAGATTATTGCTGAGTTTCAGCTGATCAGTAAGTTCGATCAGCATCAAAAGCTTGATCTGGCTTGGTTTAATCGCTGGCTGGCAAGCAAAGCCGACATGCCTGTTATGCGCATTGACCCGCTTAAGGTTGACGTCCCTGCAGTCACTCGTATTATGTCATTTGAGTATGCGCGAACTCACTATATTTTGCCCATAGAGGTGACTACTGATGAAGTCGTCATTGGTACGGACCAGCCCTTTTATCGTGACTGGCAAGTCAATATTGAGCAGATAATCAAGCCTAAGCACTACCGTACCGTCTATATTAGCCCTGCCCAAATCAACCGCTATCGTCAAGAGTTTTATCAAGTGACTCAGGCGATAGAAGGCGCGAATAGCGCACACAAACGTGCGGCAGCAGATGTGACCAATGTAGAAGCTTTGCTACAGCTAGGCGATGGCAGCAATCCTGATGCTAATGATCAGCATATTGTCAGAGTGGTGGACTGGCTACTGCAATATGCCTTTGAGCAGCGTGCTAGTGATATCCATTTAGAGCCGCGCCGTGAGATGGGTAAGGTTCGTTTTCGTATAGACGGAGTTTTGCATACTGTCTATGAGATGCCGGCGGCTATTCTAACAGCGGTTACGGCACGGATTAAAATTCTTGGTCGGCTTAATGTCGCAGAAAAACGCAAGCCTCAAGATGGTCGTCTAAAGACGCGTACCCCTTCTGGCGTCGAGACTGAACTGCGACTATCAACGCTACCTACGGCATTTGGTGAGAAGTTGGTCATGCGTGTATTTGACCCAGAGGTGTTGGTACGCTCATTTGCCCAGCTAGGATTATCGGGCAAGCAGCTTGAAGCGTGGCAGTCGATGACGGCCAGCCCTGACGGTATTATTCTAGTTACAGGACCGACAGGATCGGGGAAAACCACCACGTTATACAGCACTCTTAAACAGCTGGCAACCGATCAGGTCAATGTCTGTACCATTGAAGACCCCATTGAGATGGTTGAACCCGCCTTCAATCAAATGCAGATTAATGCAGGCGTGGATTTGTACTTTGCAGAGGGTATTCGCTCACTTATGCGTCAAGATCCCGACATTATTATGGTGGGAGAGATTCGCGACAATGAAACGGCCAGTATGGCAGTACAGGCATCGCTTACAGGTCACTTGGTACTCTCTACCCTGCATACCAATGATGCGCCTAGTGCTTTGACTCGGCTACATGATTTGGGTATTCAGCCATTTTTGACTTCGGCGACTATCTTGGGTGTGGTGGCGCAGCGCTTGGTGCGGACGCTTTGCCCGCATTGCAAAAGTAGTACTGAAGTTAGCGCAGACAGTGAAATTGCGAGTCAGTGGCGCGAACTGGTGAGTCCTTGGTCTGCATCAATGCCCAATCAAATCTATCATGCGACGGGCTGTGAGCATTGTCGAAATACGGGTTATCAAGGCCGAATAGGGCTATATGAGATTATGCCCATGACTCATGACCTAAAAAAACTGGTCGCTGATGACGCTAAACTTGACGAGTTAAGGCGGCAGGCTTATCGTGAGGGTGTGAAGCCTTTACGATTAGCAGGGGCCAAGCGAGTAATCGAAGGGCTGACTACCATAGAAGAGGTGATGCGGGTGGTGCCATTATCATAATGCCAATAAATAGCTAGGCGTTGGTTGTTATAAGCGGTATTTGCTGAACCATTAAAAGTAGGGAGTAAGATAGGGGGCCAAGCAGCAACAAAAAGCAGACAGCTACTATCAGATTAGCGCTCCCAACGCACGCCTTCACGAATAACTTTGGCCGGTGTGCCGGCGAGCATGGTATTAGGACTAGGAACGGACTTATTTACAAAAGACCCAGCTGCAATGATACAACCTTCTGCAATTTGCACATTTTTAGAGACCGTAACATTGGCGGCGATCCATATATGATCGCCAATAATTACATCTTGCGTCGCCACATTTAAGCGTTTATTTGTGTCGATGTCATAGACCTTATGGACGTCGGACGCTCGAATCTCAATAC
The DNA here is from genome assembly GCF_004335015.1 of Psychrobacter pygoscelis. Taxonomy (GTDB): domain Bacteria; phylum Pseudomonadota; class Gammaproteobacteria; order Pseudomonadales; family Moraxellaceae; genus Psychrobacter; species Psychrobacter pygoscelis. The sequence continues at coordinate 261,624 of NZ_RQRU01000001.1, read as the reverse complement.
CTCGAGATATCATACACTCCGCACCGATGCTCACGCTTTTATCCCGTGCCAGCACATAACAGTCAATCGCCGTAGTGCGCTCGCCGATATCGATATGAAGGTTGTTGCCGACGATTAATAAGTGACCAGAAAATTTAACCTGATCGGCAATTTTTATAGTGTTGTTATTGCCATTGATATCGATCTTTAATTGGTTAAACTTCCCATGGCTGCCGATATTAACCCGATTATTATTGCCTTTTCTGATGGTAATTACTGACTGGCCGATGATTTTATTATCAGGCTTAACCTCGATTTGGTTGTATTGTCCTTTATCTAGCACCATAAAACAGTTTCGGTTAAAAAGTTTTTTGGTGCGCTGCTGAAGCTTTTTTAACATATCTACTCAAGTACCTGTCACTCAATCATCGAAAATGAGAGTTGAAGAATAAACCAGTAGCAATAATACTATTTTTTTAATGCGATTAGAAAGGATGTAAACTTTTATGTTCACCGATACTCATTGTCACTTAAACCGCCTTAATCTAGAAAAATATAATGGTGAGCTTACGGGAGCGATTGACGCCATGAAGGAGGCCAACGTCACTAGAGCGATGGCTATTATGTGCGACTTCGCCGAGTACGATACTATCTACGATATCGTACAAAGCTATAGTAGTGACTCGTTAACTCTAGGCATGAGTGTCGGTATTCACCCTTGTGAGGACTTAGACGTCCTAAAGTCGGCGACAGTAGAGCGCTTGGTAGATATGGCGGCTGCTGATCATGTATGGGCGATAGGGGAGACGGGGCTAGATTATTACTGGAGTGAGGAGAATAAAAAAGAGCAGCAAGCCAGTCTGGCGCGGCACATTCATGCCAGTCAGACCTTAAAGAAACCTTTGGTCATTCATACACGAGAGGCTAAGTACGACACTATCGATATTCTTAAAGCAGAGAAGGCAGAGCATGGAATTATCCACTGCTTCACTGAAGATTGGGAGACGGCAAAGCAAGCACTGGATTTAGGGTTTTATATCTCGTTTTCTGGTATTGTGAGCTTTAAGAGTGCGCAAAGTCTTCGTGAGGCAGCGCTTCAGGTACCGCTGGATCGCTTACTTATTGAGACAGACAGCCCCTACCTTGCACCTGTACCAAAACGCGGAAAACCTAATGAGCCTGCCTATGTGCCCTACGTTGCCAGCTGTCTTGCCGAGCTATTGAATAAGAGTCAAGAAGAGATTGGGCAGCTGACTGCAAAAAACTTTGAGAATCTGCTGGCACAATATGTGTAAAATAGTTATCCTATGACCACTCAGTCATTTAGTCGATATGTTAACTCTATGTAGGTGTAATGTGCCTTATGTTAGGTTAGTCATCTACTAAAGATACTGAGCTATTTATCTAAAGTTAAAAACGTCAGATTTAGGAGCGGTCATGAGTCGTCAGCATCAGTTTAAAATGCGAGAGGAGAGTATCCTTGCCATGGCAGAGCAGCTGCTGCTTGAGTCAGGTGATGGAGACATCACCCTAGATAGCTTGGCTGATCAACTGGACTTGGCAAAGGGCACGCTCTACAAGCATTTCTCGAGTAAAGATGAGCTATATCTACGGATTATTATCCGTTATGAGGAGCAGCTTTTTGAGATCAATCGCATTGATGATTGTCCTTCAGCTGGGGTATCTAGAATGATATTGCAGCAGTTATTAAACCCACAAAAAGCCATGCTCCTCAACCAGATTGAAGAGCGGCTAGCCGCTTCAGTGACAGGTCTCAATCGTCTCTTTGCCGAGCTATATGACATCCGTCGTCAGCGCATGAAGCGTCTCATTGACATTACCAGTGCCTATCTACAAGAGACGCATAGTAGTATGTCTACTCGAGATTATTTGTCCTCTATTTGGGCAATGGGTCAAGGCGGAGCAGGACTGCTTAATTCAAGCTTCTATCAGCGCTATCTAGGCCGCCGCGATACCCTGCGTTATGCCTTGATTATGCAAATGCTCGATCTACCAGGGCGATATCCTAGTCAAGAGCCTGAGCTTGCTGATGAAGATATGCAGGAATTGGTTGAGCAGATTGACTCAGAGTCTCAGGCTCACCGCAGAACGAAGTATTAACCTATGAGAGCCTTACTGGGATTGCCGCGCAGCACTGGTAGCCTAGTTGTCATACCTAGACTGTGTCAACGGCTAACGTCACCGCTAGCCAAGACAGTCACTGCGAAGACCACTACAGAGTCTGGATTTACCTTAGTGGAAATCTTGGTGGTGGTGGTCATTCTTTCCATTTTTGCGGGCATGATGAGCCTATCTGTCGGTAGTAGTGAGTCACGAAAAAACCGAGCATTTTACGAGCATCTCATTGATAGCATGCAGTATGTCCGCTTACTTTCAGCAGAGCGAATGCAGCCGATGGGACTGAGCTTAAAAGCCAATAGCCAAGGCCAGCTTGCCCCTGTTATCGTCACTTTATCAGATCCCTATAATGCCTATCGCCAGCAGCAACTAACTACCAAAGATGCTGCCGCTAAAAATGCGATGGAGCTATCTGCACTGTCACAAGATGAGCAAGATAGCCCCTCTTGGCAGACAGAGGCAGCCGTCACTCTGCCAGAGCTGCCAGATCGGGTTAGTATCACTATTCATCCTTTAGACGAGGGGCAGACCGTTAATAGCCGTGGTCAGTCGCGAGTAGTGCAACCTTGGTTCGTAGGCGAAGCAGTGCCGCAAGTTATCTGGTTCGGTACAGGAGAGGCGACGCCAGTAACTATCGAAATCACACATGATGCTAGACCAGTTGGTGAGGTGATTATCGTGGAGCCAAACGGCAACGTCAAAATTGGGCAGGCGTCATGAATAGACTGCCCGTATTATCAGCGATTAGCAATCAGCTCCCTCGTAATAGTGGTCTAGACTCATCTGTAGCGAGGAGGATAGCGTGTCTAAAGACTTCTGCTGTCTGGCAATCGGCGCAAACATCAAAAGTTACCCCCGCTAATTTTACCCCGTATTTTATACGTCAGGCTTCTGTGACGCCTACTTCTGAGAGAGTAGCTCCACGCTCAAATCTGAAATATCCTCAGCATCGTCAGAGTGGCTTTACTTTAATTGAAGTCATGGTGGCACTGGCTATATTGGCCGTCGTTGCTGTGGCTGCAAGTCGAGCCAGCTCCGCCTACCTTCACTCAGTCGATGTGCTCAAAACGCGAACACTGGCACATTTTGTCGCCCAAAATACCGCTGCTGATTTAAAAATGAATCAGACTTGGCTGAGTGCAGATCAAAGCAAACAGGTACAGTCCCAAGGGCGAGACTGGCAGGTACAATTGAGTGTCAGCGATACCATGACCCCGGCTATCAAGTCTGTCACCATCACCGTCGCTCCTATTATCGATGGTACTGCCAAAAATAGCGTGACTGATATCACGGTTATGATTAGTAATCCTAATGAGGCAAGTGGTTTAAACGGGATGGGACAAAGGCAATGAAGCTTATGATCCCAATGAACTCACCGAGCAATCTTGATAAAAAAGATGAGTCAAAAGCACTGAGCTATCATAAAAGAAGAGCAAGCGAACGCGGCTTTACCTTATTAGAGCTACTTATCGCTATGACGATCTTTGCCATGTTAGCGGTGGTAGGTTGGCAGGTATTTGATGGCTTAAATCGGGCCAAGGAGCGAGCCGAATATCATGCGGATCAGCTGTCTGAGTTGCAATATGCTTATCTACAGATGCAGCAAGATTTCGGTCAAGTCGTAGCGTACCAGCAAGTTTCAGCGGCTGCGCCATCTCCTACCAGCTCAAGTCAAGACCTTGACTCACTGGCCGATGCCGCTCAAGATAGTCCTCAAGCTGGGACTTCAGTGCCTCAAGCACCTAAGGCACCGCCCTTATTTAACCTACAGCCGAATCAAGTTAGCTTTGTGCGTTTTGCCGATCCAGATCCGAGATATCAGACTAGCGCTGTATTGGTACGGGTCGAATACCAGTTTGCAGATAATAAGCTAATTCGTAGGCAGTTTGCTGATCTCAACAATAGCGCTCAGGCTGTGAGTCTTGATAGCGTACTTATTGATGAGATTGAGAGCGGCCAATGGCAGGCCTATAATCCTGAGAGCAGCCCAAGCTTCCCTAGTGGTGGTGAGGACCAAAACAGCTTATTGATGACCTCTGCAAATTCGCAAAACAGTACAGCTGAGGAGTCAGCAGCTTTATTACCCAAAGGTGTGGGGCTTAGCTTTAGTTATCATGATATGCCGCTTGACTGGCGCTTTGCCTTGACAGCACCGCCACCCAATACTGCGGCTAGCAAGGCCAAACCAACCCCCGCCCCTTAGGATAGGATGTCATTACTGTGAACCGTTCTACCTACAAAGCCTTACCTAAAGCCGCGCAGCGTCAACAAGGCGTCGCTCTATTAACGATATTGCTGTTGGTGGTCTCTATTACTGTGGTCGCAGGAGCTATGCTGGCGAGCCAAAAGATTGCTATCCGGCAAAGTGGGCTATTATTCGAGCAAAATCAGCTGTTGCAAGATATCGCAGCAGCTCAGCAGCTGGCCGTAGCCCTGATCCGCGCTGACAATAAGCTAAACGATACGGACAGCTTACATGATGTTTGGGCGCAGCCCATTCCCCCTTATCCAATGGGCACGCATGTGCTAACTATTGAAATAAATGATGAAGCCAGCCGCTTTAATATCAACAATCTATATCACGACGGGCAAGTAGATGCCGCCGCATTAGCAACGTTTAAGCGATTGTTAGCACAAGTGGGGATAGAGGAGAGTGTGGCAGTAGCGGTGTTAGATTGGCAAGATCCGGACACAATGGTGTTTGAAGATAGTGCGGAAGAGGCAGCGATTTATGGCGCAGATACTTTGCATAACGGCCTCGCGGCGTCGGCAACAACACTGCCGAATCAGCCTTTTTATAGTGTGGATCAGCTCAGTGAGATCAATGGGGTTAGTACAGAGGCTTTAGCGCTTCTTAGACCCTACGTGACCGCAGTTCCCTATTACTTGCCAGTAAATGTGAATACAGCGCTACCTGAGGTGCTCGCAGCAATGATGGACAATGCCTCACCTGAGCAGATGCAGGCTATCGTCAGTGCTAGAGAGTCCACAGCGATAGATAGTCTAGACAGCCTCTGGCAGATAGCGCCCTTTGCCTCTTTGCCAGAAGAGGCGCGTAATAAGCTGGCACCGTTATTGACCGTAGATAGCCAAGCATTTTTAGCCATTATAACGGCTACTGATTCGGCTGAACTGAGTGGCGCTCAAGCACCTAAGCAGCGCTACGCTACGGTTATGATCAGTAAAGTGGCAAAGAATGCGGACGCAGGGGCGGCTAATAATAGAGACACTGGCACTATGGGTCCGCAGCCTGAAAGCGGGGACACAAGCAACAATTCTAATAACAGCTCTAATAGCAGCGTCAGTAGTACTCAACAAGAGAAAGTCGTCCAAGCATTCTCACAGCGACTATGGCCATATCGACCCATTAATGTTACCACTAGCGGGTCAGGGAGCAGATTATAATCTATAGCGTGTTTCAAGCACTATAAATCTTGAGTTACCGTATTCCAGACTATCAGCTGTCTTCTACAACTTATTAGCGCCTGCCTTAATCATCAAGTAAGGTTTCTTCGCTCGACTTCCAGTTGTACGCTCCATAAAACAGCATCTGTGCTTGGCGGGTGCAATGATGAAGCATACGCTTTTTATGGTACTCAATATCTCGGCGGTTAGCCTCATCATCGTGATGTTCATTATAGTTAAGATCTAGCCAGTCAATAATCCACGAAAAGAATAAATTCACCCCAGCTTCGGCTAGCAGACGTCTGTCATAAGCGTTGATATGTGAGAATGCAGGCTGAAGCGCAAGGTCTTCACCGATAATATTTGATAGCAACTTGATTTGCTCATTCACCGCGCGGCGTACAGCTTCAGAGCCGCCGAAGCGCTCACTAACGATAAATTGCCAATAGCGCGGATGCTCATTGATTGCTTTGAAGAATATTTGAATACTTTTGGCAATCTGCCGATCAAAGCTACGCTGTCGGCCTATCTGCAGGCTCTCTCTTAATACCGCAAGGGCTTGACCAAGCTCTTCTTCGACCAAGGATTTGCCGAGATCTTCCATATCGTCAAAATGGCGATAAAAAGCAGTAGGCACAACTCCTACCTCACGAGTGACCTGACGAAGGCTGATTGAGCTAAAGGACTGACCAGTCATACATAGGTCTAATACGGCGTTAAAAAATGCGCGGCGGGTTTGTTGTTTTTTCTTTTCTCGAGTATTCATAGGATAGTTGAACTCTCTTTACTGAAACTATTAACAGTAGCATGATACTGGGTTCAATGACAAAAAACGAGCTTGACTGCACATTTCGGCAATAAGTTACGCAATTGGCTAGGGCCTGCTGATTAGGCATAAAATATGCGTTAATTATAACAGTGTATTAGTGAGCTACCATATGCCAGAGCGACTGCCATTTAAGTCTTGTGCCAGACTGTAGGCTTCATGATCATTCATACCGGTTAAGTAATCTAAGATATTGAGAATATTGTCGTAAGTATTAGACGTTAATGAGCGGTGATGATGGTTAAAGTGGCTCTGAACCAGTCGCAGCAATCGTTGCTGCTCGAATGACATTGCTGAATCAGGTAGAGTCGTAGCCAGAGGAATTAGCGCATCGAGCAGGCGGTGTAAGCACTGGTTGGCCATCAGCTCCATACGCACCTTACTAGGATGACCAAATATCTGCTCACGCGCTAAAGTTTTAGCACTGTCAATGCCATTCATTACCGATGGGTCACAGTGATCAAAGAGACTACCCTCAAGAGTGCCGGCTAACAGCTCATCAGCTTTATCGACAAAGGCATCGGTCACTTTGTCCACCAAGCGCATCATTGCACGGCCGCGCAGCGCCGCAAGCTTATGGCGCACAGGCGCGTCACTTAGCACCTCAGGGGGCGCTCCCAATCGTTCACCGACCAGCTCTAATAGTAGTGGCTCTACCTCTTGGTAACTGAGCATGTCCAAATGAATACCGTCTTCTAAATCAATCAAGGCGTAGCAGATGTCGTCAGCCGCCTCTAACAGATAAGCCAGAGGGTGACGGGCGAAGCCATCGTGATGAGCGCACATAGGTAAGCGTAACCGATTGGCTAAGCGCTCTAGTATCTGAGCTTCACTAGCAAAGCAGCCATATTTTCGAATAGTAGTGGCATTATTGAGTGCAGTAGAGCTGGTATCTGTTAGGTGGGGGTTACTGTGACTAGAGAGCCAAGGGTATTTCATAAAGGCTCCGAGGGTGGCGCAGGTAAGCCTCATGCCGCCTTTATCTGGGTGGTGCTCATTACGTACCAGTAGCCGAAAGCCTTGGGCATTGCCCTCAAAGCCGATGAGATCAAGTCGCTGGGTGGGCGTAAGCTGGCTGAGTAACGTGGCGCGATCAGGGTGATTGAACCAGTCGCGGATGGCATATTCGCCAGCATGGCCAAAGGGTGGGTTGCCGATATCATGGGCCAGACAAGCGGCTTGAATGATGACCCCAATGTCAGCTGGTGTTACCCCACGTGGCAGCCCACCTGAGAGAGAGTCATGTAGCTTTTCAGCGGCCATCATCCCTAGGGAGCGGCCAATACAGGAGACCTCTAACGAGTGAGTAAGCCGTGTATGAATGCCCAGCTGATTGGTCAGCGGGTGCACTTGAGTCTTTTGATTGAGCTGACGAAAGGAGTGTGAAAAGACCAGTCTGTCATAGTCTTTATGAAAAGGGGAGCGTGCTGTCTCCCCAGATTTGGCTTTTTTTGAGGAACCTAATCGCTGCGCATTGAGTAAATATGACCATTGGGTCGTGGCGGCAGCAGTAATAGAAGAGGTCGCGGAGGTCGCTGTAGTGCCATGCATCGTTATTATTATCCAATCGTATTATTGAACATTAGCATAGCAAAATTGTGTCTTTAGTACCTCATTTACTTCTGTCTATCGCTTAAAGCCCCTTATTATCGATAGTCCTATCAGCCTAACTTACGGTCTTGTCACACTGAAACAATACCGGAGCATCTTCAGCTGGCGCTTGAGCCGTTGACACCAAGTCCACCAGCTGAGCACTGTCACCTGTGACTATCCACCGCATACCATTGTCATTAATCCCAAACTCAGACTCATACGTAACGGCCTCATCAGCAGCCGTCTTGGCTTGGACTAAATCAAAGTCATATTCGATATCTTCAATTAATAGATGAGCGCTACTGGCCTTATCGTCGCCGAGTGACTGATCATAGTGGGCATAGATTGTCATATCTGGCACACACGAGTATTGAGTCATATTCATCGTACTGTGGTCGTGGTGATGGCCGTGGTCATGATGGTCGTGCTCGTGCTCGTGATGGTCGTGCTCGTGATGGTCATGGTCATGAGAGTCATCATGATGAGTGCCGTGTTCATCGCCATGCTCGATGTGAGAGTGATCGTCTAGGTGAGGTATAGCCTGCTGCTCAGAGTATTCGGCATCAGTAGCTGAGTGTTCATGATGAGGGTGCTCGTTCTTTTGACAAGCCCCAAGGGTAAAAGCCAAGGTAAGTAAACAAGGTAGATAAAAAGCTTTGTTATTGCTGCGCATATTCAATCTCTTAAATATATAAAATTAAAGTAGGGGTAACTTATGGATTTAACCGTTATGTTATAATATAACATAAATTAAGTATTAAAAAACCAACAAAGATTAACCTTGTTGGTCAGTCGCTAAAATTTTACTAAAAATAAATAATTAAACTTAAACTTAAACTATGGCTTAACTTTATACATTAAATCTAAAGTGCATGACGTCGCCATCTTGCACAACATAGGTTTTACCTTCTAGTCGCTGTTTACCTGCTGCCGCTGCACCTTTTTCGCCACCATACTCAATAAAGTCTTCATAGGCGATGACTTCAGCGCGAATAAAGCCACGTTCAAAGTCGGTATGAATCACTCCCGCGGCTTGCGGAGCAGTCGCGCCAACTTTAACGGTCCAAGCGCGAACTTCTTTGACACCAGCAGTAAAATAGGTCTGCATATCGAGCATCTCGTAGCCAGCACGAATAACTTGGTCGAGACCTGCTTCTTCCATTCCAAGGTCGCTCAAGAACTCCGCTTTGTCTTCTTCGTCTAGCTGAGCAATCTCGGCTTCGATTTGGTTGCACAGCGGCAATACCATAGCGCCTTCTTTTTCGGCGTAAGCACGAACGGCGTCCAAGTGTGGGTTATTCTCAAAGCCATCTTCGCTAACGTTGGCAATATATAGGGTTGGCTTAAGCGTGATAAGGCCATAGCTGCGGATTAGTTTCTTTTCATCAGCATCAAGATTGGCACCACGCGCGGCCAGACCCTCAGACACTAAAGGCTCAATCTTTTTGAACACATCGAGGGTAGCGGCGGCATCTTTGTCACCACCTTTGGCTTTTTTGCCAAGGTTATGGATAGCGCGCTCGACTGCTTCGAGGTCAGACAATGCAAGCTCGGTATTGATGGTTTCGATATCGTCAATAGGACTGATTCGACCGTCAACGTGGACGACATTGTCATCCTCAAAGCAGCGCACCACATGAGCGATAGCATCGGTCTCACGAATGTTGGCAAGGAACTGATTGCCCATACCTTCACCTTGGGACGCACCAGCGACGAGACCGGCAATATCGACGAACTCCATAGTGGTCGGTAGCACACGCTCTGGGTTGACAATATCAGCCAACTTCTTAAGGCGTGGATCTGGTACTGGAACAATACCCACATTGGGATCTTTGGTACAAAAGGGGAAGTTTTCCGCGGCGATACCCGCTTTGGTCAGTGCATTGAATAAAGTGGATTTGCCCACGTTTGGTAAGCCTACGATGCCGCAATTAAAACCCATGGTACTGTCTCTCTTAACAAAGTGTAATCTGGTAAACGATATTCAGATAAAAATATTTGGATAAAATCGGGCGTATTGTAGCAAAATTCGCTACTCTACGGGTGTTTAGATACGCTAATTTGTGATAAGCCCTATCATAAATAGACACTACTAGAGCTTTAGTATGACAATGCTCACGCAGCAAAAAGAAGTCTGGCTGGCGTTGTCAGATTTATTGATAGATAACCAAGCCAGTTATGAGTACACCGCGCGGCGTAAACAGCCAATTCGAATAAAGGCTAATTGATAAATATTTGCTTCATTAACTAGCGCAAAGTAGCGCGCTTCACTGTTGAATTGCTTTAGTCTTTTGTTTCAACTACCCCGATTATCACGCCCATACTCTTATCGTCTTTTTGCTGAATGTCTGGCGCATATAAGGCAGAGGCAATGCCACCATCCAAAAATAAAGCGTTCGGACAGTCAAGATCATTTTTAAACAGCGCAGCAAAGTTATAAAAACTCACTATCTCATCGCTATTAACAAACTTAATCTGTCCATCATTGCAAACACCAACACCGTTTCGGAACTTAAGCGAGGTACTATTGGGGTCAAACTTTGGATGGATATCACCATTAATAACCAGCATTGGTCCCGACTGCGTGGCAAACCAAGGTTCGGCTTCGCCATTTTCTAGCATAGCGCTTAGGGCATGGCTTTCGCTAATTTGGACCTTGCCAGCCTTATCCCACCACAGCACGCCATTGGGCAGTAGATGAAAGTTGCCACCGCCTTGTTTTAGGTTAAGCGAGCGAATCTCTTCACCTTGAATAACGGTATAGCCAATCGGGGCAAATTCCGAGTTATACATGCCTGCATTGGCCGCAAACTTTAGACTGTCGTTAGTAGGCAGATTGGCCAACAGCGCATCAAATTTATAGAGTGGTCCAGAGTCTGGTGGGGTGGTCTGTGTGGCGGACTTCTCAGCTGCATCTTTCGCTTTCCAAAATAGTCTTAGGGCTAGATTATGATTATTGGTTAATAAATCGTCTTGAGCCACAGAGCATAATGAATGTTTAAATGGCTTATTTGATTTAATACAAACGGCATCTTTATTATCCCGCTGAGCAGTATGGATAAAGTCGTCCAATGAGCTGTCGTTACACCCCGCCACATTTAATGCCGTGGCGAGAATAGAGACTCGAATGACACGATTCATTCTCAAGCTGCCAGTCCTTAAGCTAACAGTGCTTAGAGGGCAGCTTTTCAGGAGAATATTTTTTAGTTTTCTACGCATGCTTTTTGGCTGTAGGCATTGTGGTCGCTTCAAAGTACCCTCGAAACTTATTTAATTTATTATCCTCAATAAGTATAGCAGGTGTGGCTGAAAAACAGCGCCAGTTGCTAAGACATTAACAAAAATGATTGCGGCGCTTAACAAAAAATGAGGGCCTGATATAAGTGCGTCAGACCCTAACATTAAGTTACTTTGTAGTAGTGATATAGTACCGATATTCGTTAAATAAGCAATACGTCTAAGTGCCAAATCATTTTTGCTAAACGGCTCACTTAAAAGTGGTTACGCCAGCTCGCTGGTCGCGGCAGTATTTTTGCCTTTATCCCTAGAGTCCTGATTATAGGCAATCAGCGCATCATTATTGGCATTAAAGCTGTCAGGGTCGGCCATCACCCACATCTGATTAAAGACATCAGCACGCGCAGCAACGTCTAATAGTGCGCCCTCATCAGTAAAGTAATAGTACTTGGACAGCAGCTTGATCTGACCATCATCCATGCGCCGCGCGATATGGTAGGGCTTAAGCTCGCTCGGATGCGTTAGGCCTACCGCGCCAACGATACTGCCCAATGATTTAAGGGTGTTTTTATGAAAGCTTGCCACGCGCTCAGATTTGCTTGGTACATCGAGGGCTTGCTGACGATAAGGGTCTTGGGTCGCAACGCCAGTAGGGCAGGTGTTGGTATGACAAGAGCGTGACTGGATACAGCCAACAGCGAACATAAAGCCGCGAGCCGAATTGCACCAATCAGCACCAAGTGCCAACATTCGGGCAATATCAAAGCCGCTAATGATTTTGCCACTGACACCGACCTTAATCTTGTCACGGATACCAGCACCGACCAAGGTGTTATGTACGAATAAAAAGCCATCGGTCAATGGCATACCGACACTATCCATAAACTCAACGGGCGCCGCACCAGTACCACCTTCGGCGCCATCAACCACAATAAAATCTGGATAATTATCCAGCTCTATCATGGCTTTGACAATCGCCATAAACTGCCAAGGCTGACCAATACATAGCTTAAAGCCAACAGGCTTACCGCCAGACAGCTCGCGCAGCTGCTGCCAAAAGGCTACTAGCTCTCTTGGGGTACTAAACGCTGTATGACTCGACGGCGAGATACAATCCTCTCCCATCGGAATTCGGCGAGTATCGGCAATCTCTTGGGTGATCTTCTCAGCAGGCAAGACGCCACCTTTGCCAGGCTTAGCGCCTTGGGACAGCTTGATCTCTATCATCTTCACTTGCGGCTCACGGGCATGCTCAGTGAATAGCTCGGCATCAAAGTTGCCTTGCGCATTGCGGCAGCCAAAATAGCCTGTACCTAGCTCCCAGATAAGGTCACCACCGAATTTACGATGGTAAGGACTGATGGCACCCTCACCAGTATCATGAGTAAAGCCGCCGATTTTGGCCCCGTGGTTGAGGGCCATAATGGCATGACCAGACAAGCTACCAAAGCTCATCGCGGAGATATTAAAGACCGATAGGCTATAAGGTTGGCTGCATTGCTCGCCGCCTACGGTAATGCGAAAGTCAGTATCTTTAAGTGGATGACTGACCGCCGACTGCAAGAACCACTCTTTACCTTCCGCGTATAAATTATCTAGCGTACCAAAGGCATTGGTGTCGCTGACATTCTTTGCCCGCTGATAGACCAGCGCCCGCTGCTGGCGTGAAAAAGGCACTTGTTCCTTCTCATCTTCTAGCAAATACTGACGAATCTCAGGGCGAAAGTCCTCGAGCAAATAGCGAATGTGACCGGCGATAGGGTAGTTGGAGAGTACTGAATGCTTGTTTTGAATGATGTCATAGATACCTAGGAGCACCAGTAGGCCTGCGATGACGATAAGCCACCAATTTAGGATAAAAAGACCAATGACAAACAACATAGTCGCCACCCCCATAACGCTATAGCGTAGTAGGACGCTAATGATATAAGGCAGCTGTTGTCTAGATTCTGGATGGAGGTCGGTACGAGATTGCGGCATAGTGGCTCTTATCTTCTGGTCTATCTGATCGTCTATTCGCGATCATTAGATAATGGCTATTAATAAATTTTGCGCCTACTGGCTTGCGCTCTAGGCACGAGCTTTGGCAGGCGTTACAACGAGTAAATATAATGCGGTAATAATGACGAAGCTAAAGTCAAACTTAGCAGCAGGGCTGTATTTAGCAGCAGTACTATATCATGTATAGTACAAAGTTAACGCTCAACTGTTTACTCGCTTATTAGTATAATAAGGTCAGGGTAAATTGCTGATACGATAGCAGTAAAGTATTTTAATTGGCTTAATATCGCCAATATTAGCTTAGAAGTAATTAGCTTGCATATTGTGTTGGATCAGGGACGCCTGCTTCTTTAAAGCCTTGCTTTCTCAGGGTACAGCTGTCACAACTACCGCAAGCCTCGCCCTCAAAGTTGGCTTTGTAGCAGGAGATGGTCTGTGAGTAATCGACACCTAATGACATACCAAGCTCAATGGTTTGCGCTTTGGACAGCTGCTGCAGCGGGGTCTGGATGTGTAGCTTATGACCGGTTACCCCAGCCTTAGTCGCAAGGTTGGCCATGGTCTCAAAGGCATCGATATATTCTGGTCGGCAGTCAGGATAGCCTGAGTAATCAACTGAGCTGACACCAATGACAATATGATTGGACTCGGTGACTTCGGCGACCGCGAGCGCGTAGGATAAGAATATGGTATTGCGGGCAGGCACATAGGTGTTTGGAATAGCATCATTATCGATACTATCAGTATGACTGGGGAACTTGTCCGCGTCGCCATCAGGCACGCTCATGGTGTGATCGGTTAAGGATGAGCCGCCCAGCTGCGCAATGTCGATATTAATAATGCGGTGAGAGACACCGGCTTGCTCAGCGATACTCTTCGCCGCGACCAGTTCACTATTGTGGCGTTGACCATAGTCAAAGCTGACTGCGGTCACGCTAGCATAGTGGGCTTTGGCCCAGTACAGGCAAGTGACCGAGTCGAGGCCACCGGATAACAGGACGACGGCATTTTGGTCTTTGCTATCTTGGTTGTTAGTATTTGCAGAAGAAAAAGCGCTGCTAGTGATAGTGCCAGATAAATCGGTCATAGAAAAAGTAATCAAGTTAGTAATAAAGACGCCATTTTAGCAAATAACGCCTTGATAAAGCACCCTTAGCAGACGACTTTAACCAACGTTTTATTTTCGCCAATACGCTCAAAGCTAATCTCAACAGGCAAGAACTGCTCAATCAGCCAAGCTTGTGTCTCGGTATGCTGACTTATCATGCGTGTGCTAAATTCGCCACCACCAGATAGCGCCAGTGGCAATAATAGCTGGTCGGTTAGATATTCATCGACCAGCGCATCGCTTTGCAGTAAGTAACGCTTTACCAGGCCTGCTAAACGGTTGCCCATCTTTTCAGCCGAAGTGTGTTTTTCCCCCAGTAAAGTGAAGACCTCAACATGTAAGTGGCTTGAGCGAGTTTCTGAATCAACGTCCGAGTCTACATCGCCTGCTAGCTTATGCTCTATGACGGCGTAGCAAGTATTGCCCTCGCCAATACCGTGCAGCTTTGAGCTTTTGCTAGTGATTAACGACGTATCAACGCCAGCTTCTACCAAGCTCGCTGTAGCGCTGGCAAGTTCGCGCTGACAGATATCATGGTCGAGGTTAAGGTTACTCGCCACTAAGGTGACGCCTTGCAATGCGCCACGCTCGGTCAACTTAAAGGGTGGCGCGTCCGCACGGCGCAAAAATGGCTGCACGGTAACGGCAATCTCGCCGCCACCAATGGGCGCAAATCCCGCTTGCTTTAGCTCAATCGCAACCTGCATACCAAGCTTAGCAACAGCAGGAATGAACGCCTGCTGCAAAAAATCTGTCGTCGGCGAAAAAGGATTATGCGTGCCGCCTTTAATCGTCACTGTCGATACGCCATGACTAGCGATATTGGCAGACTCTTTAGTATTGACAGCCCCTTCAGTATTCGCAAAGAGTAGGGCAGGCAAAATGGTTTGCAGCACTAAACTGGTACTACCAGCCGAACCGATATCAAAAGTATAGTCCCCTGAGACAATCTCTTTTGGGGCGAATTTAAATGCCAGACTGCCCAAATGCGCTCCTGACACTTCAGCATTCGCAATCTCTTGTGAGGCGCGAACACACATCAAATGCTGACGCATAAGGCCGGGCTTGGCACGGCCCGCGCGAATATTAGTAATCTCAATCGGCGTCCCTGTCAGCATCGACAAGGCCAACGCCGTTCGGATAATCTGACCGCCACCCTCACCGGTACTGCCGTCAATTTTTAGGATTTTATCTTTTATTAATGCTGACATGCTTACTGCCTTTTCTTATTATTGTTTTTGGTTTAGCTCCTCCCTGTCAAAGGGGGCGATTAGGAGGAGGTAAGGCTTGGGCTAAATAAACCCAATCTTCATCTCTTTAACGACTTCTTTATAGCTTATCTCGTCGATATTAGTCAGCTCCGCCAGCGACATCGGCAGATCCACGCGCAGCTCGCTATCAATGGACTCAAGATAAGCGTTCGCTCTATCGGTCTCCAGCAAGCCAAACTTATACTCCGCAATCAAGCGGCCCTTTCGCAGTAGCGCCTCATCGACCTTTGAGATATCCGAGTTAAACGTACAGATAAACTGGCACTCCAAGATATCCGACAGCATGCCATCCGCAATGTTCAAAATCGATGACACCACATCTGTATTGACATCATCCGCCGTGCGCTCAGCGATATAGTTCTCGCAGTCTTCTAGCACCAATATCGAATTTTTATGGTCAATCAACATCGACATAAACTCAGGGTCGGTCAGATAGCTAATCATATTAGTCGGTACAAAGATAAACTGCTTGCTTGGCACCTGACTGGTCAACCACTTGATATAATTGGTCTTGCCCGAACCTGCGATACCATGCAGCAGCACCACGCCTTTATTGTCATCAGCCAGCTTAGACTTAATATGCTCATGAATCGGCGTAAAATCCTCGTTGTACATCAGTTCTAAATCGACCGGATACGGCTTGATTCGATGGGTCTTAAACACTAGCCCGTGCGTCTCTTTGAGCAATATCGACACCTTCGCCTCATCCGACTCATACTTATGCAAATAACGCTCAAACAGCGCATGCATATTCGCCGGCGCTTGCGGATTAATCGACTCGTAATACACATTACTAATCTTCAGCAAGCCATCCTTCTTGATACGCTCATCGTACTCGTTTGATAAGTCCATATTCGCGAGGATAAACACCTCAAGCTCGGGGTGAAAATAGCAAAGCTCACCGTCATAGCACTGGTTGGTCTTCGCGTCATAATCCACCGTATAAAAGTCAGTGCAACGCTCAAAGTCAGCCAGCAAACCCTCCTCAATCACCAAGCTAGCATTACCCACATACACCCCGGGCAAGATATCATCGAGTAGCGACTCAAACGGATTATACTTACTCAAATACTGGCGCTCATCCTCCAGCGCCGTCACCAAACAAGGCGTCTCGCTAGTAATACTTAGCAGCTTGCGCGCCTTAAAAAACCGTGATTGCATTATCTTCATAACTAAAGTCCATCAATACCCAAAAATTATCTATCATACCCCGAAATTATGACACTGTCTGACATAAATCTTACCATCACTGTCAGTTTTAACTCTTATCTTATGCTTATGACCAGCATTTAGCTTATTCGATGTTTTTATTCACTAATTTACTTATGCATTCATAAGGAGGAGCTAATCCTGCCAACCGCTATTATCTGCCCAGCTGGGCGAGGCAGGGACACGAGCTGAGGCATTCCTGTTGCCTCGAGACTACCTCAGGCTCTAGTCCCTGCAACTCGCCCAACCGAGCAGGATAACCGCTACTGTCAGGGCTAAAAAGCCTTGCTATGGCTTAGTTATCATTCTTATCGACCTTGAACTCATGCTTAAACCTTCAGATAATCCCCTTTAAGGGATTTTCTCTTACGCGCCTTGAGAAGGGATAAGCGAAACACGGTTTCGCCCGGCGCAAGACAAGGGCCATGCTCACAGTAGCATGCAAATTTTTAACGGCGCTCAGGGTAGGAGAGGATTATTTAATCGTAACACCATCAAAAAAGAGCCTAAGAGCTACCGTATTAACGATAGCTCTTAAGCCCTCTGAATCGTACTTAAAGCGACTGAAGCGATTAGCTACTTTTTATCAATAAGGCCTTTGATAAAGTTAATTACCGTTTCAGTATGTTCAGAGTTCTTTAGTTCTTGAATAAGCTCTTCTTTAGACATATCTTTATACTTGGCTAATTCGTCCATATTCAAGTCTTTGGCTTTGTCCATAAGGCTTGATAAGCCGTTACCTGAAGTTTCACCAGAATCACTAACTTTATCTTTGGCATCATCGACTAAGCTTTTCGCGCTATTCATCATGTCATTCATGTTCATCGTCATTCTTCCTTATCAAAAATAGTCTTAAATTAGTGCCTTGATTGACTATCAAACACGTTGCAATCTCGCTGTAGTCTAACGTATCTATATCCTGATGGGAAATTTAGCGCTGAACGCCTTAAAAGGCTGGGCCTCACGCCCAGTTTAAGAAGGTGCCCGGTGATTCAAGAATCATACTTTGCACTTTGCTGGGCAAAAGCTGCAGCCTACGGAACATTATAAGATTAGCCCAGTGTTCAATGAGTGATAGCTAAGACTACGTATCCGTACGGCATAACGGTTACAGACATAACTTAGCTACAACACTCCCTCCTTTTATAAAGGAGGGCAGGGGAGGATTTAAATTGAAACCTGAAAGGCGTTAAAAAATTGCATATCAATTTTCGCCTTGCAAGGGAAATCCTTTAAATAGGTTTTCCTGAGGTTTCCTAACTTAATAAATTGAAACCGACTGTCAGTGTCTGGTAGTAAGGTCTAACTTGTCATGGATAACAAGTGACAGGTTCGGAGCATTAAGGGTAAAAAATACGCCTGCCCGCGACGTGTAGCAAAGCCTAGCAGTACATTTTCAACCCCCTGCTTGGCTTGGTGAGGGGTCTGACACTCGCCCAGTCGGTTCCAAACTGGTATTCCCTCGGCTGAGTCTGTCATGTTAGCTTAGCCGATGGGAAAATTCTTAAAATTCGGTGTTAAAGGTCTAGTCTACTAACTCAATCTGCCAGTTATTGGACTGGATGACAAGGTTAATCTGACGAAGTTTCATCGCGATATCATCCGCTTGCTTTTGCAGGCCAGAGATTGACACCATCACATCCCACTTTATCTCACGCGGGCTATAACGGTCTACCTCACCATGCGCGGCTTCAATCGTCTCAATCAGCAGCTTATGACGCAGCTCTAAGGTATCACGCTCGACCAATAGCGTGAGCATCGACTGGCCTTTATCCGTTTTGGCAATCGCATTAGTGCGGTGAATCCGTTCAATCAACGTGTTTAGCTCAGTGATAATTTGGCTGGCTTGCAATAATAGCTCATTGGGATCTTCGCTTGGCGTATCGCCTTCTTGAACTTTGACATTATTTTTAATGCGCGCTTTTAGCTGAGCGAGTTTCTTTTGCATATCACTGCGGATGAGTAGGGCTTCGGCTAGTTTCATTTTATTCTCCATAACACTTATAATATGTTTAATTTTCGCTAAGTTTAACCACTAAACATTAGATTAATAATCCAGTTTTATGCCAATTATGGTAGAAGTATAATCAACACATCTCGAGTAGTTATACTTTTTGTAAGGCAGTTAAATTAAAAAAATTTTTCAGTGTATTAGTCGTCTGTTCTGCGTTATTCCTATCTGCTTGCGATGGTGAGAGTGATAGCTCATCAGAGGCTAATAGTAGCGGCTTTACTGGCAATAAAACATTAGCTAATGGTAATATACTTGTTCCTCTAAACCCACTTATAGCTTATGTAAAGACGATAAAACCTGTACGGCTAACTGTAAACTTATAGCTATCGATGCACTTCCAGTAAATCCTATTGATCCCTTAGTTACGACGACTTGTGAGAAAGATGGCGTCAATGTGTATGGTACTAAAGGCAGTTCCTGCATTATCACCATCAATACTTTTAATGATAGTAATGGTAAGAGGTTGACTTTGTATTGTTCAGCTAGTGGTGGCGCAAGTATTGGTGCGAACATAAAAGCTGGTGCTAGTATCAATCTCAATGGCTATAAATTTAGTTGTCGTTAAGTTACAAATTGAATTGTGAATCGTTAATGAAAGTACTGCTAAGCGCATGCTACCGAAAATAGCTAATTGCTTAATTAGCCAGTACCTTCTTTAATTAGCCAGTATCTGAGTCACTATTACGCCGCGCTGCATCAGCAGCGGCTGCCAACTGACAAACTCATCGAGTGGTAGCCAAAACTGCGCCACAGGCAAGCCTAGCTGCTCAGGGATAAGGTAGTCGGGCAGCACCTTAAACATTGGCGCGAACTGGCGCACTTTAATCGCCGTGTGCAAGTCGGTGTTGGTCGATACCTCGACCACTTGCATCATGGTAAATTCGTGTGCCTCATCTGCATTTACGGCATAGTAAAATCCTGCTAGTACTGGCACTGTCGTAATAGTACTAGTCGCAGCGTTAGTAAGACGGGCAAGATTAGTAGCGCTGCCAAGACGGCTTGCACCAGTCGTTTTTTGGCTCACGGTAGGGCCTTTGGTTTTGCGCGTTGAGCGACTACTTGTCGCTTGGTCTTTAGTTTGTTTTTTAATTAGCGTTTTCATAAATCACCTGTTCAATAGTCCTTTAATGAACCATTATTAAAATTATAATTCTCTAAAAATAGCCGCCTTCGGCTTCCTGCCACATTCTGTAGCCCTCAAGCTGATCTTCGCTGACTGGCTCAAATTGATTTAATGGCACAGCCTGCCATGTCATAAAGCTATCAAAGCTAATAGGTAAATGTCCCATACCCAAATCTATCTGCTCAGATTGTTCATCTAACCCTGCTAAATAGAGGGTCGTTATATCAAGGTCCGTTGGTAGGTTAGGGTAGACATTACTATATAGTCGAATATGCACGCCTTCATTGTCAGTTTTTAAAACTTTTAGGACGTTATAACCGCCTTTTTCTCTAGGCGTGGCATAAAAATAGCCTTGTTTAATATCTGCTATCGAGCGGATAGGCTGGCTAATCTGAGCCTGTTCAATAGCTTCCTTGGCTTGAAATAGTTGTACGATAGATTCAAACATTTTATTTTCCTTATTTTTTATAAATGGTGGACATGACTGGGTGAGAAGCACTGCTTCGTAAAACCCTCATCAATACAGTAACTGCCGTTTTTAGTCGAACAGCCGAGATTAATATTGGCGAAAAACTAATGCAATGGGTGACCCGTTTTCAGAGCTAGCAAAGCATTTTTAACCTGACTATTAATCCCACTCAGCTACCATGTTAGTGATACTTTCCTACTACACCTGGTTTTACCCAGCCTACTGATAACATCAAGTTTTAAGTAGTAGCATCCTCGCTACCGCTACGCCTTGCGCTCGGGCAACTGTCTCTCAGACACTCTCTAATCCTCGCTCACCTGTTTGCCAACATGCCCAAGTTTTGAACTTTTGATTAGTTACCTCTTTAATTCCAGCAAACTATCGTTATCGTTGATTGAGTCCGTGGGTTTCGCTGTGCTGCACCCACGCTACCCTTGGGTAAGGCATTTGCTTTTGCCGAGGGTGAGAACGGGAATAGCAAAACATTGCTTTGCCGGTTCGCAAGACAAAGGCTGTGCCTGCGTAGGCGGCCCTAGTGTTTAACGAGCGCCTAACCATGATCCGCATATTTCTCACCCTCAATGGGACTGCGATATTAAGGCTAATCTTGTCTTGAGTCCTTTGTTTTTAGGCTAGGACAAGCAGTTAACCTTTTACACAAACTACCTGACGAAGCGTATGCACCACTTCTACCAAGTCGCGCTGCGCATGCATCACCGCATCAATGTCTTTATACGCGGCTGGGATTTCATCAATCACGGCGGCATCTTTACGACATTCGACCCCTTCAGTCTGAGCGATTTGGTCATCAATAGTGAAGGTCTTTTTTGCTTCAGTACGTGACATCACGCGGCCCGCACCATGTGAGCAAGAGCAGAACGATTCCTCGTTACCCTTACCGCGCACGATAAAGGACTTGGCACCCATCGAGCCTGGGATGATGCCGTATTCCCCAACGCGGGCGCGTACCGCACCTTTACGCGTTACAAACACCTCTTCGCCGTAATGCTCTTCTTTGTCCACGTAGTTGTGGTGACAGTTCACTGCTTTGACGCGTGCATCAAAGGGTTTAGGGATGATGTCATGCAAGGCTTTAATGGCCTTTTCCATCATGATTTCGCGGTTTTTGAAGGCGAAGCGCTGCGCCCAGCCTACGGCAAACCAATAGTCATCAAAGTGCTCTGTGCCCTCTGAGAAATAAGCCAAGTCTTGGTCCGGCAAGTTGATAAACCACTTGCGCATATCCTCACGCGCCAGCTCGATAAAGTAGCGGCCGATGGCATTACCGACGCCGCGAGAGCCTGAGTGCAGCATAATCCAAACTTGATTGGTCTCATCTAGGCAGACCTCGACGAAGTGGTTGCCCGTTCCTAGCGTTCCTAGATGGTTTAGGTTGTTGGTTTTTTTCAATCTCGGGTGCTTTTGACACAGATAGTTAAAGTCATCGACCAAGGTGCCCCAGCCAGCTTTTACGCTGTTATCAGGATTGGACCATGCGCCGATATCACGGTTCGAGCCGCGACCACGCGATTTGCTACGGCCATGCGGAATGGCTTTTTCCAGCTCGGTACGCAGGCCCAGCAAGTTATCCGGCAAATCATTGGCGGTAAGCGTCGTCTGAACGGCCATCATGCCGCAGCCGATATCGACGCCGACCGCCGCAGGGATAATCGCCTCTTTGGTCGGAATCACGCTACCAATAGTCGCACCGATGCCCACATGCACGTCTGGCATGACCGCGAGCCATTTATAGATAAAGGGCATTTGCGAGGCTTTAATCAGTTGCTCGTGTGCTTTGCTATCGACAGGAACGCCCTCGGTCCAAAGTCTGATTGGCTTCCCACCGTCCTGAATCACGTTATGAGTGGCTGGTTGCATCGTCTTTTCCTTCATTTTCTTAGTTCTTTACCATTGGTGTTTTTAAACTTAGCTTTTCTAAGCTCAATTTTAGGCTCAGTGTCTAGATTCAATTACTGATTCGATTCGCCTTAAGATCTTTCTCAACCTATATACAGCGAAAGCTATGCCAACTTATTAAAATAATTATATATTTTAACTAAGTATTTGATTTATATATAAAAATTAGAAAAAATTTAGGCTTGTGTATTTTTGACAAACTTATCATAATAATAATTATGTATAAAATATTATATAGAGTTATAATTTTTTATATAAATCGCTATTTAAAAGTTTTGGAAACCAACCACTAAGGAGAACGTTATGGGAATGGAAAGTTATCGCAGTGTTACAGCGTATCAAGAGGACGTGATTGAAGCCCTTGGTACTTTACAAAAATAAGTATTTGAGACAGGTGACTATCGATTTAGTGAAAGTGCTAATGCCAGTAGTATTGATGAGGCACATAAGTTCGCTGCTGAAGAGGGCAGGTATTTTTTCATACCGAGTAATCTTACTTAGGATGGGTCTGTGATTGCCTCAAGGGTTTGATAGCTTTGTCGTGGTTGGTATTGCTATGGAGGTTTAAATGTCTTGAGACGATAGTAAACTTTGAGAACATGGTACATTGAGACCATAGGATATTAAGTGCTAGGATAAACCTTTACTCATGACATTTTTATAATATAAGGGAAGATTATGGGAAGTTTTTATGTCAATGCCACGGTAGAGTCATCGGCTGAACAAGCTGGTGAGTTCCTTAAGGCAAAAAATCTTAATGCCTTTGTCATGCCGACAGCGGCCAAGCAATGCGTGATTTATGAGGCCATCTGTGACATGCAAGATATTGAGCACTTGCATAATTTATTGGTTGAGTTAACTGCTAAGCTTGACTGCGTCGCTCTTGGGGTGCTCAATCATGATAGCGATATGCTGCTATTGACTTTATTCAAGTCTGGGGAGTATTTGGCCGATTATACCTGTGGTTGGGGTTTTGATGAGATGTATGAGGGCTGTGAAGTCGATGAAGAAGGCGAGCTGATAGAACCTGAGCCAAAATCGGCTGAAGAGATAGCGGCAAAGGAGCAGCAAAAGAAGCAAGCTGCTCATACTATGAGCCAGATGCTAGCATCTGCGTTTAATTGCCCAGATAAGCAAGAGGCCATATTGGCAGCTTTGCATAAAGAGTTTGTATTCGCCAGCGAAGTGCAAGAGGCGCTGGCAGACATTATTGGCTTACCTGATTGTAGTATCGGGTTGGGCTATAACTATATTAGTGAGCTAATGAACGATGGTCATAGCGAAGATGAGCTAGATATGAGTAAGCTTATCAAGGTAGGCAATTAGCTATAAGTGGAAATTATTAAATGAATAAAACCGCCGTCATCGGCTTCCTAGGCACTACACTAGACAATGGCTTTAATGACAAGCGTTGGCAGCGCTGGCGACCGACGCTGAGCTTGTGTCTGCATGACGACTTGGTAGTCGATGAGCTGCATATCCTATATAGCACGCGAGACAAGCGGCTGTTCAATATACTGAAGTCCGATATTGCGCAGGTCAGTCCGGACACCCAAGTCATCGGTCATCATGTGCGATTGACGAGTCCGTGGGACTTTGCAGAAGTCTATGCTGAGCTGTACGACTTCGTGAGTGGTTTTATCTTTAATGACGACACGGATTATCTGCTGCATCTCACCACGGGGACGCATGTGGCGCAGATTTGCTGGTTCTTACTGGTAGAGGCGGGCTTTATCCCAGCCGACCTAATTCAGACCTCGCCGTGCCGTAAACCTGACCAAACCAACCCGCAAGGTCGTTATCAAGTGATTGATCTTGATGTCTCAAGGTACGACAGCCTGCGCGCACGCTTCGAAGCTGAAAAAGCGCAGCACTGGCAGACGTTGCAGGCCAACCTTGTCACCCAAAACGCCGCCTATAAAAAGCTAATAGCAGATATCGAAAAGGTCGCCACCCGCTCGACCGCGCCGATTCTACTGATGGGCGCGACAGGCGCGGGCAAGTCGCAACTGGCGCGGCAAATCTATGAGTTAAAAAAAGACAAGCCCGGCAGCTCAGGGCAAGGCAAAAAGACCTTGGGTAAGTTCATTGAGGTCAACTGTGCCACGCTGCGTGGCGATACGGCCATGAGTGTGTTATTCGGTCATGTTAAAGGGGCGTTTACTGGGGCGGCATCCAGTCGCGATGGTCTGCTCAAGTCAGCCGATGGTGGTCTACTATTTCTAGATGAAATTGGCGAGCTGGGACTCGATGAGCAGGCTATGCTGCTGACGGCGCTTGAGGACCAACGCTTTTATCCGGTCGGCAGTGACACCCCAGTAAGCGTCTCTTTTCAGCTGATGGCAGGGACCAATAAAGACTTGCGTCAAGCGGTGGTCAATGGCGAGTTCCGCGCGGATTTATTTGCTCGGCTGAATACTTGGACGTTCTTTTTGCCCTCGCTCAAGGACCGTTTAGAGGACCTGCCTGCCAATATTGATTATGAGCTGGCGCGCCTAGGTAGTGAGCAGCAGCAGCAATACCGTTTTGATCCTGCCGCGCGGCAGCGTTATGAGGCCTTCGCTACCAGCGCGAGCGCCACTTGGCAAGGCAACTTTCGCGACTTGACCGCCAGTATGACGCGGCTGACCACACTAGCGGACAGTAAGGTCATTCGCTTAAGTGATGTTGAGGCTGAGATTGAGCGATTATTAGAGATTTGGGCGTTTCCTGAAAGCCTGCCTTCTCAAGCTAAAAATAGCCTAAGCAGTAGCTCTCAGTCCCACTTTCAAGCGCAGTCCCAATCCTTATACCAAGCACAATCCCAATCTAAGCCAACATGCAATTATTCAAATACTGAGATAGAAAGTAGCGAGGTTTTGGAGCAGTATTTAGAGGAAACAACTTTGGCAGAATTAGATCCCTTTGATAGGGTGCAATTGGCTTACGTGATAGAAGTTTGCCGCGCTCATAAGTCGCAAGCGGCGGCAGGGCGTTATCTATACGCCAACTCACGAGATAAGCTGAAAAATCCCAATGACAGTGACCGACTTCGTAAATATTTGATGAAGTTTGGGCTTAAGTTTGATGAGCTAGCGGCGTAGGGTATTAGCTCTATCACCTATCCACCCTTGTTCAGTACTGAGTTACAACCTTTAACCCCTCAAAGATCCTCAATCTGCGTTGCCAACTGCTTTATCTTAGGCACAATGTAGTCAACATATTCTTCCGTTACCCAGTTGGCTTTAGGCACGCTGGCATTAAGAGCGTGGGTGAACTTGCCGGTTGCTCTATCATAGAGTGGGATACCGACTGCCAGTATGTCTGGTGAAAACTCACCATCTGATAAGCAATACCCATGCTGCTCATAAAATTGAGCGTTCTCATCTAATATCTGCGCCGCCTTCAAGCGCTCCGTAGTCGCCTCTGAGAAGGGGAGCGAATCTAACAGCTGCTGCTGAAAGTTGGTAGGTAGCGCTGCATAATAGGCTCGGCCAATAGCGGTTTGTTCAACCGGTACGGACGAGCCGACCGCTAGATTAACGGCAAGGCGTGCAGGACTGCGGCAGCAGGCTACGTAGCGGATATCCCCTTCTATTTCAGTGCCAATATTTACTGAGACTTGGTGCGCGCGTGCAAAGTCTTTTAAGAGCGGTAAGGCATCGTCCACTAAGCTGTATCTGCGCCAAACACTGCTACTAAGTTTAAGCAAACTCTTGCCCAGTCGGTAGCGATCGTCGTCGGTGCGTTTTAACAAGTCTAACAATTCTAAAGTATGAATCAGTCTACTCACTGTGGCCTTGGCAAGTCCTGTCGCTGAGCAAATTTGCTGATGGCTTAGTGATTGCTCGTGTTCAAAGACGCTTAATACTAAGACGCCGCGACCAAGTGCTGTGACAAAGGCACGGTCATTATCGGATTTTGCTTTAACCAGTACCGCATCGATAGTCTCGTTCAAGTTTGTTTTATCGGCAGGCACAAATTTGCTGTCATTATTAAGCATTAACTTTACTTATCCTCAATCTTTTGATTTAATAGTTTTAATAAATGAAACAGTGTTTCGCATAGTGGAACAAAGCTATTCTAACGCTATTTTACTAATTCAGCAACTCAATATAGTTTTAGTCCTAAATTAATAGGGATGTTTGGAAGCCATTAATCCAAAGATATTAACAGGGAGATAGTCATGTCAGTACAGTCTAAGCCTACGTTTGAATGGAACGACCCATTTTTATTACGCGAGCAACTCACCGAAGAAGAGCGTATGGTACAGGCATCCACACACAGCTTCTGCCAAAGCGAGCTAATGCCTGGTATAAAAGAAGCCAACCGTAATGAGACCTTTGATCGCGATATCATACGGCAGATGGGCGAGCTTGGTTTGCTTGGCGTGACTATTGAAGGCTATGGCTGTGCAGGAATGTCTAGTGTGGCTTATGGCCTTATTGCCAAAGAAGTCGAAGCCATAGACTCAGGCTATCGCTCGGCGATGAGTGTGCAGTCAAGCTTGGTAATGCACCCCATCTGGGCCTATGGTAGCGAGGCACAAAAGCAGAAATACCTACCGAAGCTGGCGACCGGTGAGCTTGTCGGCTGTTTTGGTCTGACCGAACCTGACTCAGGCTCAGATCCGGCGTCAATGTCGACTCGAGCCAAAGCAGTCGAGGGTGGCTATCAGCTTAAAGGCGCAAAAATGTGGATTACTAACAGTCCTATTGCCGATGTCTTGGTCGTCTGGGCAAAAGATGACGAGGGGCAGATTCGCGGTTTTATCTTAGAGCGCGGTATGAAAGGGTTAACAACGCCAAAGATTGAAGGTAAGTTCTCCCTACGAGCGTCTATCACTGGCGAAATCGTAATGGACAATGTCTTCGTCCCTGAAGAAAATGCTTTTCCAGACATCCGCGGTCTTAAAGGCCCATTTGGTTGCTTGAATAAAGCCCGTTATGGCATTGCTTGGGGTTCAATGGGAGCCGCTCAGTTTTGCTGGGAAGCCGCGCGTCAATATACCTTAGATCGTAAGCAATTCAATCGCCCATTGGCTGCCAATCAGCTGATACAGCTTAAGCTTGCGGATATGCAAACTGAAATTGCTTTAGGGCTGCAAGCGGCGCTACGCGTGGGTCGTTTGATGGACGAGCATAATGCTGCACCTGAGATGATCTCTTTAATTAAGCGCAATAACTGCGGTAAGGCATTGAACATCGCTAGAGTTGCCCGCGACATGCATGGCGGTAATGGTATCTCTGATGAGTATCATGTCATCCGTCATGTGATGAATCTGGAGGCGGTCAATACTTATGAAGGTACCCATGATATTCATGCTCTGATTTTGGGCCGTGCTCAGACTGGCATTGCCGCCTTTATGTAAAGCAATCAGCTTTTAAGTGCTTACATGGACAATGATTTAGACAGTAAAAGGAAGGGTTGGGTGATAGTAGAATGGACGCTAATAATAACGATCAGGCTAAAGACAATGCTTGTAAACAAGCGCTAGCGGGTATCAAGGTACTAGATCTATCAAGGGTATTGGCAGGACCGTCATGTACGCAGGTGTTGGCCGACTTAGGGGCTGAAGTCATTAAAGTCGAACGGCCCAAAGTGGGCGATGAGACTCGGCACTGGACGCCGCCTACCTTTAATGATGGTGACAATGACAATAACGGTACTTCTGCTTACTTTGCTACGGTCAACCGCAATAAACAGTCTATTACAGTCGATATTACCTGTCCAGAAGGCCAAGCACTCATCAAAAAGCTGGCAGCTAATAGCGATGTGTTGGTAGAAAACTTCAAAGTAGGTGGGCTTAAAAAGTATGGTCTAGATTATGAGTCGTTAAAATCACTTAATCCGCGACTGATATATGCGTCATTGACTGGCTTTGGTCAAACTGGCCCCGATGCGCATAAGCCTGGATATGACTATATTATCCAAGGTCTCTCGGGGCTTATGAGTATTACCGGCCCTAGCGATGGCGAGCCGCACAAGGTTGGCGTAGCTGTGGTAGATTTATTCGCTGGATTGCAATTGACCATCGGTATTCAAGCAGCGTTACTAGCACGGCAACAGTCGGGGCAAGGACAGCAAGTCGATGTGGCACTGCTCGATAGTGCCATTGCGATGCTTGCGAATATCGGTATGAATCAACTGGCTAGCAATACTACGCCGCCACGTCTGGGTAACGCTCATCCCAATATTACCCCTTATCAAGTCTTTCAAACGAGCGATGACCATCATTTCATCCTAGCCTGTGGCAATGATGCTCAGTTTAGTAGAATTTGTGAAGCATTGGGCTTAGATTTACATGTAGACAGTCGTTATGCGACCAACCCTAGTCGAGTAGCCAATCGTGAAGCTTTAACCAATCTATTAGCTACTGTCTTTGTGACGAATACCCGAGCGTATTGGCTTAAGGTACTACAATCAGTAAATGTGCCATGTGGGCCTATCCATAACGTCACTGAAGCGTTGGCCATGCCACAAGTTCGGGCGCGCCACATGGTAGTAGACTTCGCTGACAGTCCCATTCGTGTGCTAGGCAACCCTATTAAGCTTTCAGCGACGCCGGTGCAGTATCGTTCGCCGCCGCCGCCACTTGGGGCGCAGACGCAGCAGACTTTAGCTAATCTGGGCATGCAGGCTGAAGAGATTGCGCGATTACAAGAACAACAGGTTATTTGACTTAATAACTGACGCATTACCCATGAGAGATGAGCAGTTATGGCTTCTATATAGCCGTCAAAATAACGCTGACAGAAAACTTACTAGGGCTGCGAATCTATAATAAATCGCACAAAGGTACCGCAGAGAGATTCGCTATAGTTATTTATTACCCCTAAATGTGCTGCTGATTAAAATTAGAAAGTAGGCATAGAAATGTAATTAAATAAAGGACTTATCCAATGTTAAAACTAAATAACCCCTCACTACTGAAATCGCAATGCTTAGTGGGCCAAGCAGGCAATGGCTGGCTAGACGCTACTGACGGCAAGACTATTGAAGTGAGCAACCCCTTTAATGGTGAAAAAGTCGGCCAAGTCCCTAGCCTTAGCAAAGCACAAGTTAAAGAAGCGGTAACTACTGCAGATGCGGTACAAGCAGAGTGGGCAGCAAAAACAGCCGCTGAGCGCAGTGCTCTACTGAATAAATGGGCAGATTTAATCGATGAGAACCTAGAAGATTTAGCAGTGATTATGACGGCTGAGCAAGGCAAACCGTTAAAAGAGTCGCGTGGTGAGATTGGTTATGCCAATAGCTTTATCCGGTGGTTTAGTGAGGAAGGCAAGCGTATCTACGGGGACACCATCGCTGCTAGTAAACCTGAGCAACGCATCACGGTATTAAAGCAGCCAGTTGGTGTTTGCGCCGCCATTACCCCATGGAACTTTCCCTCTGCGATGATTACCCGAAAAGCTGCGCCCGCGTTAGCAGCAGGTTGTACAATGATCGTCAGACCAGCCTCTGAAACGCCATTATCTGCACTGGCACTCGGTGAGTTAGCTATTCAGGCAGGTATTCCTAAAGGCGTCTTACAAGTCGTGACCGGGAAGTCTTCTGTCGTTGGTGAGGTCTTGACTAAAGACTCTCGCATTCACAAGTTATCATTTACGGGATCTACTGCGGTCGGGCGCACACTCATGGCTCAGTGTGCTGATACTATCAAAAAGCTATCTTTAGAGTTAGGCGGTAATGCCCCCTTTATCGTCTTTGATGATGCAGATTTAGAAAAAGCCGCTGATGGTCTTATCGCTGCAAAGTATCGAAATGCCGGTCAGACCTGCGTCTGTGCTAACCGTATTTATCTGCAAGACAGTATCAAAGAGCAATTTCTAGATATCTTTGTCAAGAAAGTCGAAGCCCTTAAAGTGGGTGACGGTATGAATGACGATACTGATATTGGACCATTAATCAACCAAGATGCGCTAACTAAAGTGAAAGATTTATTGCAAGATGCTTTAGATAAAGGCGCTAAGCTCATCACCGGTGGTCAGGAAAATAACGCTTCTAAATTAACCTTTGCAGCGACGGTCATCAGCGACATCACTGATGATATGGACATTGCCTCTGAAGAAATCTTTGGTCCCATTACTTCTATTTTTACTTTTAGCGATGAAGCTGAAGTTATCAAAGCTGCCAATGATACGATCTATGGCCTGGCAGCGTACTTCTATAGTAAAGATTTGGGCCGCTCATGGCGGGTTTGTGAAGGCCTAGAGTATGGCATGGTCGGACAAAATACGGGCATCATCTCTACAGAAGTCGCTCCCTTTGGCGGGGTAAAGCAGTCTGGCTTTGGTCGAGAGGGTTCGAAGTATGGTATCGAAGAATATGTCGTTACCAAATACTGGTGTCAAGATATTGGCTAAGGGCTATTGAGACTCTATAGCTATGTGCTTAAGGCAGCTGTGAGGTCAAAAATAGGGATAACCTCTAGTAAGACGCACTGATGAAACAATCATCTCTCAACTATCTAAGTTTAAAAGGATTTAACTATGAGCAAAGTAGCTACTAACTCACTAACGAATGACTCTCTACTGGAGCGTCGCCAAGCGATTCTACCCAGAGGCCTTGGTGTCGCTTTCCCAATCTTCGCTGAGCGCGCTGAAAATGCTGAGATATGGGATGTAGAAGGGAATCGCTATATCGATTTTGTCGGTGGTATCTCAGTCTTAAATACCGGACATAGTCATCCCAAAATCACTCAACGTGTGCAGGAGCAGCTACATAAGTTTTCGCATACCGCCGCGCAGATCGTCAGCTACGACAGTTATGTCACCTTGGCCGAAAGACTTTGCGAAAAAGCGCCTATTAGCGGCGATAAAAAAGCAGTATTTTTTACTACTGGTGCTGAGGCGGTTGAGAACACTATTAAGATTTCGCGAGCCAGTACCGGACGTTCTGGAATTATCTCTTTCGTTGGCGGTTGGCATGGTCGTACGTTGATGTGCATGGGACTTACAGGCAAAGTTATCCCCTATAAAAATAACTTTGGACCGATGCCAGCGTCCGTTTATCACGCTTTATTTCCTGCTCCCGAGCTTGGCGTCTCTGAAGCAGAAGCATTACGTAGTCTTGAGATGATATTTCAAGCTGATATCCATCCAAGCGATGTCGCTGCGATGATTATTGAACCCGTTCAAGGGGAAGGGGGCTTTCATCAAGTCACGCCGTCCTTTGCCAAAGCACTACGCGAGATTTGTGATGAGCATGGCATCGTATTGATTTTTGATGAAGTGCAATCAGGCTTTGGCCGTACTGGTACTTTATTTGCCACTGAGCAATTAGGTGTTGAGCCGGATTTGATGACCAGTGCTAAGAGTCTGGCAGGAGGCTTCCCAATATCAGCAGTTATCGGCCGAGCTAAGATGATGGATGCACCGCAGCCAGGTGGGCTTGGTGGGACCTATTCAGGCAATCCACTGGCGTGTGTCGCTGCACTTGCTGTTATGGAGGTGATAGAAGAAGAGGACCTGCTCGAGCGAAGTCGTATCATTGGGGATAAGATCGCCAGCGCTTTGGCAGCGCTGCACAGTCCTAAGATTGGTAATATTCGTCATAAAGGCGCCATGCTAGCCTTTGATTTAGTGGATAGTGAAGGTAATCCTGACCCTATCGCGGCAGCCGCGTTAAAAGAGCAGGCATTCGCTAAGGGCTTATTGCTAGCCTCCTGCGGTCGCTATGGTAATACCATGCGTATTATGGTGCCATTAACGGTGTCCGATGAGGTCCTTGAAGAAGGTTTAGCAGTCATCAAAACCTCCTTAGAGAATTAGCTTATAAGCATAAGTGGTGACACCTATTGCCTGTCACATCGCAATGTTCTTCCTAAAATAAGGACCATTTGAATGCTATAAATAATGTGTAGTAGAAAGTTAGCGCATTGGGTTAACCTCTCTAATGTTGGCAATCGATGCCGTAATGGATAAATGGCATATTGATTGAAACAAAGCTATTGACAGCTGGTTTGGCGGGGGATACACCTAACTAATTATCAAAACATAAACAAAGGAATGATTATGTCTGGATTAAAAAAATCGCTTGGTACACTTGATATTATTGCCCTAGCATTTGGGGCTATGGTAGGTTGGGGCTGGGTTGTTCTTGCAGGTGACTGGGTTATCTCTGCCGGTATTTGGGGCGCAGTACTCGCGTTCTTATTAGGCGGTATTGCTGTCATTCTCATTGGTGTCACTTATGCTGAGCTAGCAGCGTCCATGCCACTGACAGGTGGTGAACACACGTATACCCATAGAGCCTTGGGCATACATATCTCATTTATATGCTCATGGAGTATCTTATTCGGTTATCTCTCCGTTGTCGCATTTGAGGCGGTTGCCCTACCGACTGTCGTTGAATACTTTATTCCAAATTACAATCAAGGGCTGCTATGGAATGTCGCAGGTTGGGACGTCTATGCCACTTGGGTGGCAGTGGGTATGCTTGGATCGATTTTAGTGACTTGGTTGAATATCCGCGGTGTTGCTGTTAGTGCGTGGTTCCAAAAATTAGCAGTAATGGGTATTTTATTCGTCGGATTGCTACTCTTCTTAGGGGCTATATTATATAGCCCTAGTGACTCGGCAGCGGTACAAGCGCCTGCTTTTATTGGTGGTGTCGGGGGCATGATGGCGGTCATAATTATGGTGCCATTTATGTTTGTCGGTTTTGATGTTATACCACAAGCCGCTGAAGAGATTGATTTAACTCGGCCCAATATTGGTAAGTTTCTGATTGTCTCTTTAGTAATAGCTGTGCTTTGGTACATCGGTGTGGCATGGAGCGTGGGGCACACGTTGCCGCTAATACAAGCCCAAGACTCGACCCTGTCTACTGCCGATGCTATGACCAATGCTTGGGGCGGTAAATGGGCAGGTATATTACTGGTAGTAGGCGGCGTATTGGGTATCTTATCCAGTTGGAATGCGTTTTTGATTGGGGGTAGCCGACTGCTTTATGCCATGGCAAACTCGCACATGCTGCCAAGCTTTTTGTCCAAGGTTCATCCCAAATATAATACGCCTGTTAATGCCATTTTGTTAATAGGAGGGCTGGCCACGTTAGCCCCATTATTCGGTCGCCAAATGTTGGTGTGGATTGTGGATGCGGGTGGCTTTGGTATTGTTATTGCTTATACGTGCGTCGCTATTTCCTTTCTTGTATTACGCTACCGTGAGCCTGAGATGGTTCGACCATTTAAAGTACCTTATGGCAAGGCGGTTGGGCTTATTACGATTGTCCTAAGTTTTGGTTTATTGGTACTTTATTTACCAGGAATGCCTTCTGCTTTGGCAGGTGTAGAGTGGTGGATATTCTTGGGTTGGACCGTCTTAGGTTTGGCGCTTTATATGTACGCCACCGCCCTATACCCAGGTAAGAGCAAAGCCTTTATGGATGATGAAATCGAAGCGCTCAAGCAGCATAATATGGAGTGGCTAAAAGACAATAAGTTGATGTAGCGACTTAGATAACGCTATTTAACTTAATCACACAAGGCTGTCTATAACAGTGTACGAAAAGGCTTACAAGCTTTTGGGTCATTAGCGGCTAGTGAACATCCATAGACTGACCTATAATACAATCTCAACACAAGGAGATGCACGGATGCAGTGTTGAAGTGGCAAGGCATTATGATTGCTACTACGGACCTAGGATAGGTCATCAAGGAAGGAAAACAAAAATAACATCATGAAACGCCCAAAGCCCGAACCCATCGCCCTAGGTTCGGGTTTTTCTTTTTTACAAACCAATACATAAAGCCTAGATGATGAAGTTATATGACTTTTTTTGCTGCTTTTAACGTTTTAGTTTGAATTTGCCGTTCATCATACAACTGTTGATAGACTGCTAAAGTCGCCTCAATCATTTGCCGGATAGTGAATTGATCCGCCATAGCGGGCCGAGTGACACTCTCAAGCTGGTTTTTGACTGCTTTACATAGGGCGTTGGCATTGTGATGTTTGACTAGACCTAGCGGGTATAGCGGCTGCAAGATTTCAGAAAATGCAGCCTTATCCCAGCCAATTACTGGTGTGCCCAAGTGTAGCGCCTGTAGGGCATTAATACCGATAGACTCCGGTTGATTGGCTAACGCCAATACAATATTAGCTGCCGACAGCCATTCGCGCACATCATTACGCCGATTGCCGACGAAGGTAATCCGCCCATCTAGTCCAAGCGCGTAAGCACGTTGGCGGAATTCTTCATAAATAATATCCGCATCTTCTTTATCATCATCTAAAATGACGGCGTGAATATTAGGGAACTGATCTTGCAAGTTACCCAATATATCGATAAGCCACTCTTGACCATATTCATGACCAACGATGGTCGGAAATACTAGCCATTTTTTGTGCTCAAGCTCAGGGAACTCGGCAAAGGTGCGACGAAGCCAATACACCGATGGATTATGGCGATAAGGATAGCGGCGAGTATCAACACCGCGGTAAATGCGAACCACATTTTTGACCTGTAGGCCTGTTTGTTTTATCTTTTTAAGAAGATAGTCAGTCACACTGTCTGATACAGTAATAATAGTATCGGCCTCAAGCATGGGCTGCGAATATTTATTGATTGGATAAAACCCATACATGGTAGAGACAATTTTAGGGAAGGACTTGACGCGAGCACCTTTGAGGGCAAAGTGCAGTATCCAAGCTGGCGTACGCGAGTGGACATGGATGATGTCTGGATTATACTTTTCGATCAAGCGGCGCAGTGGTAATACTTGTAGCAGTGAGCCCCAAGATTTTTTGAGCATAAAAAGTTGATGGTAGATAGTACCATCACGCTCTAGTCGAGTCACAAGCTCGTGATCAGTATCGGCACTGGCGACAATAATAGAGGTATGGCCATTCTTGACCAAAGCGCGGCCCAGATGAAAGATTCCACGCTCGGATTCGTCGTGTTTTAGAGAGGAGAGCAGGCGCATGACTTTCATAATCGGTCTTTCTGGTTCTATGATGGCTTCATTGTCAGATAAATAAGCACAAAACTCAACCTTCTAGATAAAGGTTGTTGCGCTTTTTCATAGGCGTTACCAGTATTAAGAGCTTGAGGAGCAGGTGCGAAGCAAAAATAGTCATTTAGACAAATGCTAACGGCGTTTTTGAAGATGTTCAGCGTTGGGTAGGACTTGCTTTTCGCTTAGGTATTTCCAATAGCGCTGCGGTAGGTATTGTTTATGCAAGCGCGGGTTTTTGCGCTCGGAGATATTTACATTGGCAAAGTATCCTTGCCAAAACTTCTGATAGCGCTGCTCATTTGGGCTATGTACGCTGGTTGGGTCATGTAATACGGACTCATCGACATCGGTAATCATCTGCAGTGCAGCCGGACGTGAAGGGCTGCTGAGACGCTTGTCATAGTAAATACCATAACCTCGGCATAGATCATAAATCGCCCAGTGTTGGTCTTGATAGCGCTGGCGAAAGTGCTCGCCAATGAGAGGCAAGACATTAAAGTCTGGCTCAACGCGGGCAAAATAGATATCGTCAGTAGTATGCTCAAAGCGAACAAAGGCCTCCATCCGGTGTTTCTCTCTGCCAACCGACTTTACCGTTTGTGCTAACTCAAGGACGTCTAGATTGCCTAAATCTTGCATAATTTGCCGTTTAGGATAGTCAATGGCGTATTTAACCACGCGAAAAAGTGTGCTGCCAATGTCCTGTTTTTCGGATAAAAACCCCCATAGAATTTGCCGAATGCCTGACCTACCAATTAGTTCATTAAGTTTGGTTAATACACGCTTGGCATGGTCATCCGCACAAGGGACGGTCACGCAGTGATCAATAAGTGACGGAATGTAGCAATCTTGAGCCACAAGTTTAAGCGCGTCATTATGCTGAAGCTTAGCCGCGTATACGTAAAATACCGCAGATAGCCAACCTTCAAAGCTCGGCTCATACAGCACGATGCTAGGCGTGAGCTGAGCGATATGATGATTGTCAGTTTGTAACGGTATGGCATGGTTGGTCATAACAACTCCTGACGTGTACCAAAATCAACTTATTAAAATAATGCCAATTGACCGCTGCGTTGGTCTTTAAACTTCGTCTGGGTCTGCACGAGTACATATTGCCGGAAGTTATCACGAGTCAAATGTGCGAGGTGCTCATTTTTACCCGTCGTCGCTATAAAATATTTGGCACGATTGACTGCTGCCCCCATCTTTTTGAGGTGTTCAAGGGAGATTTGATTGAACTTGCGGGCGTTGACAATCTTTTTGGCAGTCTTAGTACCGATACCCGGAATGCGTACGATCATCTCGTAAGAAGCGGTCTGAATATTTACAGGAAAGTGCTCGCGATGGCGAATCGCCCAAGCCAGCTTAGGATCGCAGTCTAAGTCTAGAAAAGGCGAGTCTGGCTCAAGGATTTCATGCGCGCCAAAGCCATAAAAGCGCATTAGCCAATCGGCTTGATACAGGCGGTTTTCTCGCACCATTGGTACAGGAGTGCCAAGCGCAGGTAAGCGGCTATCGGATAGTATGGGGACGTAGCCTGAGTAATAGACGCGCTTGAGACTATATTCTTTATAGAAGTGGCTCGACAGCTGAATAACTTGCAGGTCGGTCTCATTACTCGCACCCACAATCATCTGACTGGTCTGACCGGCTGGGGCAAATTTGGGCGCATTTTTGTGGATTTTACGGCTTTCTTTGAGGGTGATGATTTCGGTCTTGACGGTTTCCATGGGCGCTTTTAGCTGCTCATGGGTCTTTTCTGGCGCAAGTAGGGCGAGGCCTGATTTAGTAGGTATTTCAATATTGACGCTCAAACGATCGGCGTATAAGCCTGCTTCTTTTAATAGCTCTTCTGACGCT
This sequence comes from Psychrobacter pygoscelis, assembly GCF_004335015.1. Lineage (GTDB taxonomy): Bacteria > Pseudomonadota > Gammaproteobacteria > Pseudomonadales > Moraxellaceae > Psychrobacter > Psychrobacter pygoscelis. The sequence continues at coordinate 224,533 of NZ_RQRU01000001.1, read as the reverse complement.
CCAGGGATGGTCTTGAGATGGATATAGCCATTAAAGCGCTCACGAGTACGCAGTAGCTTGGCGACCTCTACCAAACGCTCCATCGTATAGTCGCCACTTTTAAAGATACCAGAGCTGAGAAATAGCCCCTCGATATAGTTGCGGCGATAGAACTGCATGGTGAGGTCGACCACTTCTTCGACCGTAAAAGCCGCACGCGCAGTATCGTTGCTCTTTCGCGAGGTGCAGTAGGCACAGTCATAGATACAGTGATTGGTTAGCAGGATTTTGAGAAGACTGACGCAGCGGCCGTCTTCGGTATAACTGTGGCAAATACCTGTTTTCGATGCATCACCGAGACCAGCGCCTTGATTTTTACGGTTGCCACCAGAGGAGGAGCATGACACATCATATTTAGCTGCATCGGCTAGAATATTGAGCTTTCCTTGCAGTCTTTCATAATTGATAGTAGCCATAAATAGGAACTTACTAATAATTAATAAGGGCCTATTTTATCAAATTGGCAGCTTACTCTACGTAAGTTTAGTCCAAATCCCTCAAATAGACGACAGCTGCTGTCGCCTTTAGGATAGGTTTGTCTTCTAAAAATTACCCTATATTTATCTTAGTCAAAGGCTTGCTAGAGGCTGATTAATTAGCGGCTATGCAAGGGTTAGGGAGGATAAATTTGGGCTGACGCGCCATGAATTCACTGATAGCAAGCTGACCATTTTTAGTAAATTCTGCCGTATATTTTAGCTCGGTAGCCGTATGCAGCGTCCCAACCGTTTTTGGTAAATTTATTATTTTATTAGAGAAGAAAGGCCGCGCTACCCATAGCATTTTTTCACTATCAAATTCAGCGCTACAGCGACTTGCCACGTCATAGGTAAACCACCAACCAAAGTTTTGCTGCTGCTCGCCGCGACCAATCAAGGTATTGCTGCCACAGTAATTTCCACAGCTTAGGTGCATCAGATACGTATCATTATCCAGCTGTTTGAGCGTCGTGCGGTACCAAAGCGTGGCTGGGATATTATCCATTACAATAGTCTCACGCACTTTGCCATTGGCTAGGCGCTCACTCTTTAGCACGTAGCCATCTTCACAACTTATGCCATCTTCGTCTTGCAGGTTAACCTTGCGGCAGATTTTGGTCATATAAAAGCTATCGTCTACAGCAGACTGCGCCGCCACAGTTTGCGCATGGGCTTGGCTAGCGCACAAAATGAGATGGAGTAAGACAATCGGATGTGCTATTAAAATTAAGTAGGAGATTGTTCGCGATATCGCAGGCAGTGCACGCATAATAAGGGAGGTTTAATTAAAGGCAGTACGGCTAATCATACAATAGTGCTGGCAGTAATAGCTATGCTAACTATAATTAAGCTGTACTGGTGAGACGATTCGTCTCTAATGATGAGTAAGACGCTAGGATAAGGTGTGATGAAAATATTACCATATGTACTAATCAGTCTACTCGGCGGCGCTATCGTGCCCCTTCAGTTAGCGATGGTCAATGCCTTTCGCGAGGCGACCGGTGCAGAGCAGATTCAAGCGACGTTTTACTTATATTTGGGCGGAGCAGTCGCTTCATTGGTACTAGCATATGGCATAAGTGGAGGAATTAAGCCGCCTAATATATCAGCAGCCAGCTGGTGGATGTGGCTGCCAGGCTTACTCGGCAGCTTCTATATTCTTTTTATGTTTATCGCGGCTCCCAAGATTGGCTCAGCCAGTACTTTGCTCTGGGTGTTTTTGGGTCAGATGTTTTTTGCGGTATTACTCAGTCAGATGGGTTGGTTTGCTTTAGAGGCGCGAAAGCTTGATATCTATAAGCTGGGCGGCTTAAGCCTAGTAGTAGTCGGGGGCTTACTAATGATCTATGGTGAGTCTAGACCATAACGAAATTAAAAAGTTATAAAAAAATACCCCAGATAAGTATGTGTAAACTTAACTGAGGCATCATCAACTAGTAACCCAAGTTACTCGTAGATCACTTCCATAATCTCATATTCAACCACACCGCTTGGGGTTTCAATACGGGCTTCATCACCTTCAGACTTACCGATAAGGCCACGAGCGATAGGAGAGTTCACTGAAATTTTTCCAGCTTTAAAGTCGGCTTCATCATCACCGACGATCTTGTAGCGCTTCTCTTCTTCAGTATCCATGTTTTCGATGACGACCGTCACGCCAAATACCACGCGACCTTCTTGTGGCAAAGTAGCAGGGTCAATGACCTGAGCGCCTGAAAGCTTGGCTTCGATATCACGAATTCGCGCTTCACAAAAGCCTTGTTGTTCACGTGCGGCATGGTATTCAGCGTTTTCTTTTAGGTCACCATGCTCACGGGCTTCAGCAATAGCGGCTGTGATACGAGGACGATCTACAGATTTTAATGTCTTTAACTCAGCTTCGAGAGCAGCGTGCCCTTGTGGGGTCATTGGATAACGTTGCATAACAGAGTTCCTTAACCAATTAATAATAACAATCCGGCAAAGCGGTAGCGCTTTGACAGTTATAGTGATAATGAATAACTCAGCATCAAACCTAGTACCAGCGGTAGCTTAGGAGTGCGGAGTCAGTTTGAATTAAAATTTTTTAATGTCCAAACTAGAGCAGCATATTGGGCTTTTGATAATTATATTGATCGATTTTTGTCAAATACATAACAGAACACCCCAATACTATGGGGTGCGGCTGTACTTCTTCAGATACTGGTAAAATAATTAGGGGTTTTAGCTATTATACGCAATTGAGCTTCGATGCGCTATATCGTAAAACTCATATTATAGTAGCAGCTTTTGGATACAGAAGGTAGCCCTCAAACTGTAGCATAATATTTGGTCAGGCTAGCATCACCGCGTCTATGAAGTAGCGCTTCATAAAGTGGGCTTGAACAGCTCAGTGCTAAACCTAGCAAGATTATAGCGCCATGACATATAGCGCTATATCATTTTTATTGCAATAAGCAACTATTGCCAAGTTAATATAAGAATAAAGCTAACTTCTTACAAAGTATTGGCTTGCTCATGTAAGTCTTGTAACTTATAGACCGCAAAAGGCAAGTCAATTGCATAAGACTTACAAACGGCATCAGCAGCCCCTAAGGTCGTCACATAGAAGACTTTACCCTGCAAGGCATTGCGGCGGATAGAGAAAGAGTCTTCTTGCGCCTGCTTACCTTCTGTAGTGTTGATAATGAGGTCAATCTCGCCGTTTTTCAAGGCATCAACAATATGTGGGCGACCTTCAGTGACTTTATTAATCTGCTGGCAGTCCACGCCATGCTCTGCCAATACCTTTTGCGTTCCTGAGGTAGAGATCAGCTTAAAGCCATAGTCTGCGAGCTGCTTAGCGATTGGTACGACGTTCGCCTTGTCGCTATCTCGGACAGAGATAAAGGCTGTCTTGGTCTCGCCCTCCTGCGGCAGTCCAGGCAGACGCTCGCCACTACCGATAATAGCTTTGTAATACGCTTCACCAAAGGTTTTACCCACACCCATGACTTCACCGGTAGACTTCATCTCAGGACTCAAGATAGGGTCTACGCCAGGGAACTTAGCGAAGGGGAAGACCGCTTCTTTGACCGCAAAGAATGATGGCTTAATCTCTTGCGTAAAGCCTTGCTCAGCCAAGCTTTTACCCGCCATACAACGTGCAGCGATCTGAGCAAGAGACGTGCCGATACATTTGGACACATAAGGAATGGTACGTGAGGCACGAGGATTGACCTCAAGGATATAGACCGTACCATCTTTGACCGCAAACTGCACGTTCATTAGGCCGATAACGCCAAGCTCTTTAGCCATGGCGATGGTTTGCTCGCGCATCACATCACAGATCTCATTAGATAGTGAGTATGGCGGTATAGAGCAGGCGGAGTCACCGGAGTGAACGCCAGCTTGCTCGATATGCTGCATGATACCGCCGATGACCACTTCATTGCCATCGCTCACGCAGTCGACATCGACTTCGATAGCATCATCTAAGAAGCGATCAAGCAGGACAGGGGCTTCATTAGAAGCTTGTACCGCGGTACGTAGATAATGCTTCAGCTCGTCTTCATTGTAGACGATCTCCATAGCGCGACCACCGAGCACATAAGAAGGGCGCACGACTAATGGATAGCCGACATTGCTGGCTTTTAATAAGCCGTCTTCCATACTGGTGGCCAGCTCATTTGGCGGCTGAATTAGATCTAGCTGATTGATCATATGCTGGAAGCGCTCACGGTCTTCGGCGCGATCGATCGCATCTGGCGACGTACCGATGATATTTACCCCTGCGGATTCAAGGGCGCGGGCGAGCTTCAATGGGGTCTGACCACCGTACTGAACGATAACGCCATCTGGCTGTTCGATCCGGACGATCTCCAGCACATCTTCTAAAGTGATCGGCTCAAAATAGAGGCGGTCAGAGGTGTCATAATCAGTAGAGACGGTCTCAGGGTTACAGTTGACCATGATAGTCTCGTAGCCATCAGCACGCATAGCAAGCGCAGCATGGACGCAGCAATAGTCAAACTCGATACCTTGACCGATGCGGTTAGGCCCACCACCGATGACCATGATTTTCTTGTTGTCGGTAGGTGCTGCTTCGCACTCTTCGTCATAGGTCGAGTACATGTACGCTGTAGAAGTGGCAAACTCAGCGGCACAGGTATCGACGCGTTTGTAGACAGGATAGATGCCTAAGTCCCAGCGCTTTTTACGCAGCTGCTTTTGCGAGATGCCAAGGAGGGTAGCGAGACGCAAGTCAGACAGACCTTTTCGCTTAAATCGGCGTAGATTATCCGCAGTTAGCCCCCCCAAGCCAAGCGCCTTGACCCGCTCTTCGGTCGCAACGATATCAGCAATCTGCACTAAGAACCAGCGATCAATCTTGGTTAATTTAAAGACATCTTCGATACTCATGCCTAAGCGTAAAGCATCGGCGAGATAGAAGATGCGCTCTGGCGTTGGCACGGTCAGGCGATTTTTGACCTCACTCAAAGCTTTATCTTTGCTGAGCTTGCCTTCTTTAATAGCAGCAAAGTCAATCTGCTCATCAAAGCCATCTGCACCAGTCTCCATACCACGAAGGGCCTTTTGCATGGACTCTTGGAAGTTACGGCCTATCGCCATCACTTCACCGACCGACTTCATCTGCGTCGACAGGATATTTTCAGCTTGTGGGAACTTCTCAAAGTTGAATCTTGGAATCTTAGTGACGACATAATCGATGGACGGCTCGAAGCTCGCTGGCGTTTTACCACCGGTGATGTCGTTTTGTAGCTCGTCTAGGGTATAGCCTACAGCAAGCTTGGCCGCAATCTTAGCAATCGGGAAGCCAGTAGCTTTGGATGCCAGTGCTGAAGAGCGTGATACGCGAGGGTTCATCTCGATGACGACCATTCGCCCTGTATCAGGGTTGACACCGAACTGAACGTTCGAGCCGCCAGTCTCAACACCAATCTCACGCAGCACTGCTAATGAGGCATTACGCATGATCTGGTATTCTTTATCGGTCAAGGTTTGTGCTGGCGCGACGGTGATTGAGTCGCCGGTATGAACGCCCATTGGATCAAAGTTTTCGATAGCACAGACGATGATGCAGTTGTCGTTTTTGTCACGCACCACTTCCATCTCATACTCTTTCCAACCGATTAGCGACTCATCGATAAGCAGCTGATGGGTGGGGGACAGATCAAAACCACGCTCACAAATCTCGATAAATTCGTCACGGTTATAAGCAATACCGCCGCCTGAACCGCCCATGGTATAAGACGGACGAATGATGGTTGGAAAACCCATTTCGGCTTGAATCTCAAAGGCCTGTTCCATGGTCTCAGCGATGGCAGCTCGCGGACATTCAAGGCCAATGCGCTTCATGGCTTGGTCAAATAGATCGCGATCCTCTGCCATTTCAATGGCGTCTTTACTGGCACCGATAAGCTCACAGCCGTACTTTTCTAGCACACCGTTTTTGTCTAAATCTAGCGCGCAGTTTAGTGCAGTCTGACCGCCCATCGTGGGTAAGATGGCATCAGGACGTTCTTTGTCAATAATTTGCTCAACGGTCTGCCAAGTGATCGGCTCGATATAAGTGGCGTCTGCCATTACCGGATCGGTCATGATGGTCGCTGGGTTAGAGTTGACCAAGATGACTCGGTAGCCTTCTTCTTTAAGCGCTTTACACGCTTGCGCGCCAGAGTAATCAAACTCACATGCTTGCCCGATGACGATGGGGCCTGCGCCGATGATAAGGATACTTTGAATGTCGGTACGTTTTGGCATTGAATCACCTTTTATTAAAATTTTGCAGAGTTGGATAGCTGATGAGCTGAAATTAGTTGATGTTGTGTAACGGTCTGATCTCCCCTAGCTTTTTTCTAAACTCTCTTTGGAACACCTCAGCACACTGGGAGGTTGTCCCCTCAATAAATTTATCAACCAAACTAGATTGAGTCGCGCTTCCTGTGAAAATCGAAGAGTCGAGGTTTATCATCATGGGGGTATTTAAAAGTAAAGCTAGACCTTGTGATTGCTCTAAAGTTTGAAAATATTCTGTATTCTCAGGTGCTCTTAGCAAGCTGAGAAGTTCTTGATGCTGTTGTTGCAACTTTTTAGTCAGTGCCTGCTTATCATCACTCGGCCTAATGGCTGATTCCCAAAAATTAGAAGAAAGTCTATAGAGTTGCTTTATTTTAGGGTTTTTAAGTAATATTAAGTCAGCTTGTAACTGTTTATCGTTTATAGAGTTTACATATATAATGCTATAGCTTTGCAAATGTTTTGCATACTGCTGCGAGGTTAGGTTGCGTTGTAAACACTGTAAATAAGCGACTTGAAAAGAAGCGGTGTCTTTAGTTACTGGCTCTGTTACCTTTAGACCATCACGGAAAGCTGAAAAAAAACCATCATAATCATATAAGTTTAGAATGGTATCAGTCAGCAGACTAGCTGCCTCTCGCTTCGTATATGTATTTGAGCGATCAGTGACTGTGTCTGCCAGTGTGATTGAAGTATCTATAAAGCTATCGTTAATTCGATCGGCAAGCTGTTTGTCGCTACCATTTGGAAGTAAAAGGGGATCGCTACTACTATTAGCGGTAAGAGACAAACTAAGGAGTAAAGCTGTCAATCCCCAATTCTTCATGTTATTAAGCTTTTGCCTTTGCCATCATCTCAGCAAACTTATCAAATAGCGGCGCGCAGTCATGCGGACCAGGGCTGGCTTCTGGGTGACCTTGGAAGCTAAATACTGGCTTGTTGGTCAGCTCAATCCCTTGGTTAGAGCCATCGAATAATGAGCGATGGGTAACACGGACATTGTCAGGCAGCGTACTTTCATCGACAGCAAAGCCGTGGTTCTGGCTGGTAATCATTACTGTGCTAGTATCCAAATCTTGAACAGGATGGTTAGCACCGTGGTGACCAAACTTCATCTTAACAGTGCTTGCGCCGCTGGCCAGCCCGACCAACTGGTGACCTAGGCAAATACCAAAGGTGGGGATATCCGTCTCTTCAATAATATGACGCACGCTGTCGATAGCATAACTACAGGCTGCTGGATCGCCAGGGCCGTTAGACAGGAAGATACCATCAGGATTCATCGCTAGTACGTCTGCAATTGGGGTCTCGGCAGGTACGACAGTGACTTTACAGCCACGGTCAACGAGCATTCGTAGGATATTGGTCTTAGTACCAAAGTCATAAGCGACGACGTCATATTTATGCTCAATATGCTCACCGAGCTGTTTGTAGAAGCCGCCAGTTTGGCTATTGATGCTACTATCAAGGCCACGGTTGTGCAGGGTATCGGCTAGCTCCCAAGTACCTGAGGTCCAAGCAAAGCCGTCTGCATGGCAGCACTCTTTAGCCAGATCCATACCCTCTAGGCCAGCAAAGCCCTGTGCAAGCTCAACAGCCTTTTGCTCATCGGCAGCGCTCAGCTCACCGTTAGCATCAGCAGTCATGATACAGCCGTTCTGAGCGCCCTTTTCACGCAGGATTCGAGTGAGCTTACGGGTGTCAATCTCGGCAATAGCGACGGTGTCATGGTGCTTAAGGTAGTCGGATAGTGACTCGCTATGGCGGAAGTTGGAGGTAACCATGGTCGCATCACGAATGATAAGACCTTCGGCCCATACTTGGTGGCGCTCGACGACGTTACCTGACTCTGAATCTTCTGAGTTGGTGCCAGTATTGCCAATATGGGGATAAGTAAGGGTGACGAGCTGCTTGGCATAGCTTGGGTCAGTTAGGATTTCTTGATAGCCGGTCATCGCTGTATTAAAGACGACTTCACCGACACGATGTCCGGAAGCACCAATACTGATACCCCGAAAGATAGTGCCATCTGCCAATGCTAAAATTGCCGCTGTCTCGGTCGTTGCTGCTGCTGATGTCACTGAATTCAAGGTTGCCTCCGCTCATTGATAAGATACTTGTTACACTCTGTGATGCCAAAAATCGCCCACAAAAAAGCGAGAAGACATTATTGAAATCAATTACGATATTGACTAAGTAGGGAAAGTCATCGTTCGTAATCGTATCATGTCCGCTCGCTTTGGCACAGATTTTGCGCATTATACAAGGTTTTTTCAGGTAGAGCTAGGGCAGTAGCGTGTCATTTGAATGATTTAAAATAAAAATTAGGAAATAGCTTTAATCTTCATTCCCTGCATCATGGCTTATGACTAGCAAAGCACAGTCAAATCAATGTCAAAGCACGTGCTTTTACACCATATGTATTATCTGGACAAATTCTAAATATATCCATTTCTAAACATATCCATTATAGTTAGATAGCTATAATCAAGCTAAGATAACGTCGAGTGCGCTCGACCCTAATCTGCAAAATCTTCACTTAAATCTCCATCTAATCCCTATGGACTGCACTTGCTCCTAAGCTATTAATAATCAACATGCCAAGGATAACCTATGATTTACCAATATCTAGATAAGACACCTGAATTTGCCACGCCTTTTAATGGTTGGGTTGCCGATACTGCCCGAGTCATTGGTGATGTCTATCTGGGTCAGCAAGCCAGCGTCTGGTTTGGCGCAGTTATTCGTGGGGATAATGAGCGAATACACATCGGCGACTATAGTAATGTGCAAGAGAATGCCGTAATCCATACCGATGCTGGTATTGAAGTCAACATTGGCGACTACGTGACTATCGGCCACTTAGCGATGTTGCATGGCTGCACCGTTGGGGACAATAGCCTGATCGGTATCGGTGCGGTGATACTTAATAATGCCAAAATCGGTAAAAACTGTATTATCGGTGCCAAAGCCTTAGTGACCGAAGGTAAAGAGATACCCGACAACTCATTAGTGATGGGAGCGCCTGCCAAGGTGGTCAAAACCTTGAGTGATGAGCAAGTGGCCATGTTAAAGTTGTCTGCTGTGCATTATGCAGAGCGCTGTCAGAGGTTCCGCGAAGGTTTAACGCCTGTATCAATGCCTGAGTAAAGAGCAGAGATAGACATTACTAACTTATAACGTAAGTATGAGGGCTACACTGGAAGGCTATTGTAGAGTCTAAACGGTGCTAGTGGGGCTAGGGTAGCAATAGCGCGGTTAACCCAATTAGCACTAGCAACAACAGGCTCACTGCTAAAACATAAATGACGTTATACATGAAAAGGAGCGATATCTTGTCGTGAACTGGTTTTATCAAAAAACTCTATCGCTCCCAAGGTAACTAAGAATGCGCCAATTATTGCACCTATTACTAACAAAAAAGGACTAACGAGCCAAAAAACACTGCATGGCGGGTCGCTGATGGAAGAGCGTCCTACAGCAATTAGTAGAGCAAAAAGCACCCCAGTTAGACAACAATAATACTGGTAAATAGGCTATAAATACCACGTGCAAAAAGGTAATGTGGCGCTCTTGGTATGAAGTAGCTTGGGGCTAATAATGACGATGGTGCTAATGATTTTTCTGCGCATGGCGCGCAGTATGCGCGAGTTTATCGTCATTGGAAGTAGACAAAGTATGCAACTTTTCCATGATAAAGTAGCAATCCGTACCCGAGGGTAAACGAAAAAAGTAGCCATCAACTGAATATTATTAGTAAGTTATACTATATAAACTTTCACATAATGAAACAAAGTAATAAAGCAGATTAGGAAAAGTTAACATGAAAGATTCATTAAGATCATCAAATGTAGTCAGAAATACTACAGATGATAAGAATAAAATGCCTGCAGATGTAGCCAACAGCTTGGCATTGTTTGATTTAGATCATACGCTGCTCGATGTCGATAGTGACTATCTTTGGGGTGAGTATATCGTCAAGCATGGGTTGGTTGACGAAGCTGAGTACCGCACTGCCAATCAAAAGTTTTATGAACAATATATTGAAGGCACGCTTGATGCTAGAGAATATAACGAATTCGTTGCTCAGTTTTTAACGACCCTACCTCTTGAGCGTCTACACGATCTACGAGAAGACTATATCAAATATGAGATTGAGCCGCACATGCGTCCCAAAGCATTAAGTGCGCTGCGTCATCATCTAGATGCTGGTCATGACGTGGTCATCATCTCAGCGACTAATAATTTTGTGGTATCGGCTATCGCTGAACGCTTTGGCATCGATGCCGCCTATGTGTTAGCAACACCGCTTGAGATCAAGGAAAATCGCTATACAGGTAAGCTAACTGATAGACCCAATTTTCAAGATGGTAAGCTGTACCACTTGGAAAAATGGCTGGCAGCGCAGCAGGATAAAGGCGTTACTTATGACAAGACTTATGCTTATTCGGACTCAAAAAATGACTTGCCACTGCTAGAGTGGGCAGATGTGCCAGTGTGTGTGACGCCTGATGAAACCTTGCATGCACATGCGTTAGCACATCGCTGGGCGGTAGAGGACTGGGCTATTTAGCCAATACTTAACGCCAGTTATGCGTTAAGTTTGATAGAATAGCTCATTTTAGTGAATTGGTCAGCAGTGTTATCGAATTGATAGCAATCAAGGCTATTACAAATCATAGGAATATCAATGGAAATTAATCAGTACCAAGAGCAAATCAAAGATCTGACTGAGCGAGCCAACGACCTTCGGGGGTATCTTTGACTTTGACGGTAAGACAGAGCGTCTAGAAGAAGTCAACCTTGAGATGGAAAGTCCTGAGCTGTGGAATGATCCTGAGCGCGCGACCAAGATCAGTAAAGAGAAAAGCCAACTTGACGGCGTTATCGATACCATTACGGGACTTGAAGCGACCTTAGAAGACGCCGCTGCTATGCTAGAGCTGGCTGTAGAAGCAGAAGATGAAAGCCTGCTGAAAGAGGTACAAAGTGAGCTTGACGGTGCGCAAACTCAAGTCGATGAGCTTGAGTTTAAGCGGATGTTTAATGGCGAGATGGACCCTAATAACTGCTATCTCGATATTCAGTCGGGCAGTGGCGGCACTGAGGCGCAAGACTGGGCCGAGATGTTGCTACGCATGTATACGCGCTGGTGCGATGCGCATGGCTTTAATGCTGAGGCCATCGAAGTATCTTCGGGTAGCGTCGCGGGCATTAAGTCGGCTACCTTATATATTAAAGGCGATTATGCCTTTGGTTGGCTACGGACTGAGACGGGCGTGCATCGCCTTGTGCGTAAGTCACCTTTCGATAGTAATAACGGTCGTCATACCTCGTTTGCTGCGGTATTTGTCTCGCCTGAGATTGACGATGATATCGAGATTGAGATAGACCCCTCTGATCTACGCATCGATACTTACCGCTCAAGTGGAGCCGGTGGTCAGCACGTCAACACTACTGACTCTGCGGTGCGTATTACCCATGAACCTTCTGGCACGGTCGTGACTTGTCAGAATGAGCGCAGTCAACATGGCAACAAGGCTACCGCAATGAAGATGTTACGTGCCAAGCTCTATGAGCTTGAGATGCAAAAGCGCATGGAGAAGCAGCAAGCGGTCGAAGACAATAAGTCCGACGTCGGTTGGGGCAGCCAGATTCGCTCGTATGTGCTTGATGACTCACGGATTAAAGACTTGCGCACTGGGGTAGAGACCTTTAATACTGGCGCGGTACTCGATGGCGATCTGGATCAGTTTATTGAGGCGAGTCTTAAAGCGGGGTTGTGATTTAGCCGTCAATTTAATTGAGTCTGTATTCAAAAAAGCCATTCCTTATGATAATCACTCGGGAATGGCTTTTTGCTATAGCCAGTCCATTTTAAATAAGTTACAGAGTCACTGGTAAAAATTTACGCAGCCTCAGACGTAACACGACTTCTAGCAAGTGAATTTTTATTAGAGATTGGTCAACATATCCGTTCTAAATAGGATTGACTATATTGAAGAGAGTAATTATTTCTAGCTTTTTTAAAGAGATAGATATAGACAAACTTGCACACTGATCCTAGACTAGCGCTTAGCGGATCAGTATTTAATAAAATATGACTAAAAAACAGATGGGCAGTAGTAATCTTCTACTATTTTTTGAGAGATAATAATAAATTAAGGCGAAGTAATGAGTGTCGTTGCGAAGGTCTGTACCGTAGACCAGTTATTTCAACCCAAGTTAAATATCTCAGAGAATATTAAAGGCAAATTGGTAATTCCCGAATATCAACGGCCTTATTGCTGGCAACCAAAACAAATCAAAAAACTGTTAGATGATATCAAGCAGCATGCGTCTGAAACACCAGACATTCCCTATTATTTAGGCAGCATCATAGTACATCGCAAGGAAGATAATAGTCTAAACATTATTGATGGTCAGCAGCGTATTACTACTTTGTCGATACTTCAGCACTTCACTAATCAGCCCACCTCAAATCTAACTTTTGTCTCTCCTATTAGTCATAATAATATAAAAAATAACCTTCAATGGCTTAGAGAAACTTATCCGAATAATCAGGCGCTTGAAATTGATGCTAAAGCGTTAGAGCTTACCTTGGTGGTGACGCAATCAGAAGATGATGCTTATCGTTTTTTTGAGACCCAAAATACCGGTGGGATACGCTTAGGTGGGCCTGATATCATTAAGGCGCATCATCTGCGTGAAATAGCTAAAGATAAGCAAAGCTTTTATGCCAAAAAATGGGAACAACTGGGTCAGTTAGATAGAATCGTCATTGCGTTACTTCGAGGTCGCTATTGGCAAACCCTTGCTATGAAGAAGCTGCCATCACATCGTCAGCCTACCCTTATTCGTGAGTGTATTGTGGACGAGCTGGCTGAAAAGACCAATAAGGGTAGTGACATACGCTTTAATCGTATTAAGACAATGACTGATGTCCAAGGCTGCGTATCTCAAGAGTATGTTAATGGGTATGAGGTACATCAACCACTAAATGCAGGCATCAACAGTATCGAATGGTTGGCTTATTTCAAACAGCTGCATCATAAATACTGGAGCCACCCTGACTTTCCACCTGTATCAGGCTATGATGAATTTATTAATTGGCTTAAGAAACTTCAAGGTTGTGGTTACTTACAAAACCTATTTGAAACCTGCCTATTAATTTATATCAGTCGCTTTGGGGAGTACCAGTTGGCTATCGCGGCCAAAAAGATATTTAGAGTGGTTTATTCAAGACGAGTTAGTAATCAAAAGGCGGTCCGAGAGAATTCAATTTATGCCTTTGTTAAGGAAACGCCGGTACTGGATTGGATCGCTTTGAGCTATACGCCAGAGCAATGTTTTGACTATCTAGATAGTTTTGAGCTTAAGCTTGAAGGATCAAATCTGGATAATAAAGATAATAAAAATAGTGTGAAGAGACGATTTGTTATTTCGGCTATTGATCAGTTTGGTCTAACGACGAGTGAAGATAACCCAAAAGCAGACTTTGCAAATGATTTAACGGTCCATATTACTGGATTGGGGAGAGAGCAGTAATGAAGTCGGTCGAGTCAGAGGTTATGAATTTAGCAAAGATTAGTCAGGGAGATATTGGCTTTATTATTCCGTGTTACCAGCGCCCCTACGTTTGGCGAGATGAGGATGTCCTGAAACTATTTAATGATATCAAGGATACTTTTCAACCTGAAACTAAAGATGAAGCTGAGAAGACAGTGGGAACTGATTATTATATCGGTAGCACTTTATCAGCTAAACATATAGAAGGTTTGGATAATGACAAGAAAACCCTCGCTTACGAACTGATAGACGGTCAACAACGCACCACTACTTTGATGCTTATTTCCATCGCTTTTATGACTAACAATATAAATTGTAGGCTTGCTGATGTGGCTATTAAAAATAATAACCCTCGGTTAAAGTTTGATATCCGTGATGAAGTCACGCAGCTAATGGGCAGTTATTCAAATCTAACCAATTATATCTCACCCAGCCCAGAAGCAATTCAGAATAATCCATATCTGTCTCAAATAGATAATGGATTAAGGGTATTAAAGCAAGCCGTAGCCAGTCTTAAAGATAGCGATCAAAAATTTGATATTGAGGGCTTTTCTGAATTTATTTTTACTAAAGTTCAGTGGGTTAATACGATTGTCCCCGATGAATTAGACTTAAATCGACTGTTCTCTAACCTGAATACTGCAGGGCTACAGTTACAACCTGTTGATTTATTAAAAGCCAAACTGTTTAGAGCTATCATAAGTGAAAAGGTTATTTATAGCGCTATCTGGCAAGTATGCGAGCATACAGAGAACTACTTTGAGCGCAATATACGTGAATTATTCGAATTTTCTGATCAGCAGGACTTAAATCCCCACAGACTATCGATCTACTCAGGTAACGGTTTTAAATTGAAAGGTTTAAAGGATAATGAGGAGATCTCAACTGGTCAATCGAGTGGTAAAACGATTGCAGAATTAGATAAGGAGTTAGATGATGACACCTTACATCTAAAGTCAAATACAAAAGAAACTGAAAAAGATAAAAATAGTGATGATGCAATAGATGATCCCACTGTTTACTGTCGGTCAATTATTAGCTTTGAGCTGTTATTAATTCATACCTTGCGCTTGTTTAACGCCAAAAATAATCTAGCGGATATCCCTGAGCGCATTACTGCAAGTAATCTACTTAAAATATTTGAGCCGTTGGTGAAATCAAACGAATCTGATATTAAGCAATTCTTACAATTGTTATGGCAAGTGCGCTATCAATTTGATTTATGGGTGGTTAAATGGGTTGAGCATGATGATCGAAACGACCCAAAATTACGTCTAACGGATATAACCGAGTCAACTTCAAATGGGAAGCGATACTTCAATCGAACTGCCAAACCTTTAAATAACTTAGTTCAATTGCAAGCGGTAAGAAACTTCAGTGGTGAGCGCTCAGCTCAGTATTGGTTGACGCCATTGTTAAATTATTTAGTGGCTGAGCCTACTAATGATGAATACTATGTAGATGCAGTTAAAAACGAAGATAAAAAAGAGGATGACGTTTTAAAAGAATTAGAACGTATTGATAATATTTTGTCATTAGCGACTACGACGCAAAAAGAAGCCAGCTTCATGCTAGTCAAAGGACATGTACCAGAATGTCAGCCATGGTCAGCGATCGAAGCCTATTTACAAGAGTCTAACGGTACGGCCTTTAACCATTACTGGTTTCAAAAACTAGAATATATTTTGTGGAAAAACGCCGATAATCAAACCGATGATAAGTTTAAGGCTTATCGTATTTCTTCCAAAAACTCAGTGGAGCACGTGCACCCTCAAAACGAAGAATATAAAAACCAGTTAGAAAAAGACGTGCTTGATTCCTTTGGTAATCTTGTCTTGCTCAGTCCCAGTGAAAACTCTGCTTATAGCAATCAAGCCGTTGCTAAGAAAAAAGCTGATTTTGAAGCTAAAAAACATTGTGACTCTTTAAAGCTTAAAGCTATTTTTGATTTACTTGATGGTAGTAAAGACTGGGATAAAATCACTATCGAACAACATAGGGATGATATGATTAAAAAATTATCAGATCACTACAAAACTACGTTAGTATATTTAGCGACAGATTAAGTCGTAAGCCTTTCTAACCAAGACCATCACGGGATTTCCCGACTTTTGATGGCTGGTTCTGAGCTTCGTCATTGATTGTCTTCCTAAATCGATTTTAAGACTGCTAACCTAACCTGCCGTATATTTGATTTCCACGTCATCACGGTCATTAATAGCATCCGATATGTGTATGCCAGTGATGATCATATGCAGCCAGTTACTGCCACAAGTATTAGCGCCGGAATTGATGCCAGTCTGTATTGCTTGGCAAAGCTTACGAGTAAAGATATTGCCAATCAGACGGCAAGGCGGATGGAGTATGACTTTCAAATTTAAGAGTAACGATTAAATCGTTAAGTCTTATTGAGCGATTAACCGTATAAGCGCTCTATAGCGCCAATCAGCCTTATTAGGAAAACAAGTAAATCATGACAGACAAAACGCAAGACGCTAACCCCTTAAAGCACCGACTGCTATTGTTTTTTGCAAACTTCATGGTGGGCTTGTATGTGGGGTATCTATGGAACTACCGTTGGAGTGGGATCGGCTTGAGCGACGCCTATGTTCCCAGCTTTTTTACTCAGACCAATCTACTGTTTAGCCTCTGGTTCGTCACCTTTTTGGTGATAAACTTTGTGATTATTCAGAGGTTGATTAAGAGCTTCGGTTGGTTTAAGCCGACTGCGAAAGAGGAATGATGCGCTAGTAGGATTGCCTGTTATCGGCTACTTAAAGAAAATTAGAAATGGAGATATGGGTAAGGACGGCACTAGCCGACGACGCTAGACCATTGGCTGAAAGATAATCATAGTCTCAAATTTAATTTAGCTTGGCGTTTGGATATAAACCGAGATGAAGAGTACCAAAACTTTTTCTTCTTTTTGATTGATCAGTTCGCCAGCATAAGTGACTAGGGTACGATGGCGCTCAGAATCATGATGAACATCGGTCACCGTTAGAGATCCGGTCAAGGTATCGCCGGGATACACTGGATGGCGAAACTGTAAGTCTTTAATCCCCGCACCGCCAATCACCTTTACGTTCTGCGAAAAACTCTGCACCGATAAGCGCTGAAAGACCGCCATAGTCTGGATACCACTGGCGATAATGCCGCCGAAGAAGCCTTCGGTCACCGCGCGTTCAGGATCGGTATGAAAAAACTGCGGGTCCCATTGCTCCGCAAAGCTGATGATATCCTCCAAAGTGAGCGTATAGCTGCCGAGTTGGTTGCGGTCGTCTACGTTAAAGCCTTCAAGTTTTACGTCTTCCATGGCTGCATTATTAGTGGTCACAGTGTCTTTCTCTTATCTAAAGTATGGCGATACTGATGAATAATTTGCGGGGACATCCTATCTTCGCAAGGGGGGCCAGTATTAGACAGTCTAGTAGAAAACCAATTTATAAAGTACTAATTAGTTGAAGTGGTAATGGAGCTCTAGGAAGAGCTAACGAGACGAGAAATTAGACTAAAAAGCCCCACACTAGCAGGGCTTTTTTATGTCTTAAAAGTAGCGTCTCTCTTATCACCCGAGTGGCTTTACTAGCATGACTAAACAGCATTGCCGGTGTTAAGCCCGTATTATCAGCTACATAATCTTAAGACTGCGCGATTTAAAGATAGCTTTGGGCATATAAAAGGAGACGACCCAGTTGGGCTGGTCAACGATTTCGCTGATCTTTAACTGTCCTGCTACGCTGCACAGCGCATAGGCCATCTCTTCGTCCATCTCCGCTTTTTTATGCAGTCGATCTATCATAAAGCGTAGGGCATCTTTGGCTCCCGTCATTAGGTCTGGCCCCACACCGGTGGTGACAATATAGCCTTCATTCTGCTGATCGCTCGCAACCGCTGGCATATCAAACATGGGCATAGGAATACTGTCGCCCTTATGCAGTCTTAGGGTCGCTGTCGCCGCCATCCGCGTCTCAACTGCTGTGCCGCAGACTTCACCATCGCCTTGACATGCGTGGGTATCGCCAATACTAAAGAGACCGCCTGGTACCTGGACAGGTAAGTAAAGTTTAGAGCCTTGAACCAGATCGCGAATATCTAAGTTACCGCCACAATGGCGCGGCGGCACAATAGAGTGTGCGCCAGGCTCGGCAGGGGCTAAACCTATAGTACCGGCAAAGGGTCGAAACGGGATAACGATGTCATTATCAAAGTAGACTGACTCGCTATCGTACTCAGTAATCTTCAGCCAAGGCGAGCTAAACTCGTCAGCCAGTAAGCCAAATCCGGGTATGATTCCGGTCCAACCCCAGCTGCCTGTCTCAAAGTCTAACAGCTCAACCTCAATGACGTCGCCGGGCTCGGCATCGGCCATATACAGAGGGCCACAGACCGGGTTTAGCTTATCAAAAGGCAGTCGGGTCAGCAGCTCAGCTTGGCTGTCAGGGGTCACCAAGCCGCCACTAGCATCGAGGATATCAAAGCGCCGCGTATCGCCCGAGCTGATGGTCTCAACGGGCGCGATATCATGGTCAAAGCAATGATGAATGTCGTGAATCGTTTTGATTTTCATATTAAATCTCCATATTGACTTGCTGGCCACGCCGGCGGGCGAGGTAATAGATGCCCACTCCTATTAAGGCCCAAACAGCACCAATCAAAATTGTGTAGCCCTCAAAGCCACTCCAAATGTAGCCTACAACTCCCACACCGAGTAGAGGACTTAGGATATGTAAAAAGACGTTGTAGGACTTTTTCTTAATGACAAAATAATAAAGCGTACTGATATTAAGGATCATAAACGCGGTCAGCGCGCCTATGGTGACAATGGAGGTCAACAGCGCCAGATGCGCCATAAAAGCAAGCCCAACCGCAATAGAGACTAGACTGACTAATAGCGTACTGACATAGGGCGTTTTATAACGCGGGTGCACCCGCGAGAGCGCTGATGGCAATAGACGATCACGGCCCATACTGTAGAGAATACGAGCAGTAGCGACCTGCGCGACCAGTGAATCTGCTATGCCCCAGGCAAGCGCAGTCGTAGCAGCTGTCAATACGGCAAGCCAGCCCCCGCCAGCAATACGAGCCGTCTCATAAAATGCAGTATCTAAATTGCTAAATTGCTGCGGATCAGGTTGGATCAAGGCCGCAATCCATGTTTGCGCAATGAACAAGCTGCCGATAACAAACAACACGATAAAGATCGCTTTACTCACTGCCTTACCGCCCCCTTTTGCTTCTTCCGCTAGGGTGGAAATACCATCAAAACCAAGGAAGCTCAGTACGGCTATAGGGACGGCAGAGATGATCAGTCCTAGCGAAAAGTTATCAGCGTCATAAACGGGTGCTATAGAGAAGACTGCGCCATTAACATTATTGCTAATGGCAATCACGCCTACGATTAGGAATAAGGCCAGTACAATCAGCTCTGCCGCCAACATCCAACGGTTGAAAACGGCAGTAAAGCTAATGCCGCGAATATTGATATAGGTATTAAAGATGACGAAAGCGATGAGCAAGAATACGGGGGAGAGCGAGGGAAAGATATCGTGAATAGCAAAGGCACCTACAACATATAGTAGAGCGGGGACGAGAATATAATCCAATAGCATAATCCAGCCCGCGACAAAACCGACAAAGCTGTTAGTGCCTCTAGACACATAAGAATATACGGAACCTGCTATAGGGAACTCTTTGGCCATCTGTGAGTAACTAATAGCGGTGAACAGCATCCCAATCAGCCCAATGATATAGGCCGTCACAATCATGCCGCCGCTTGCGTTCATGACATGGCCGAAGATACCGAAGGGGGCAATGGGAACGATAAAGATAAAGCCATAGATGACCAGATCTCGCAGCTCCAGCGTTCTTGAAAGCTCCTGTTTGTACCCAAAACGCTCTAGGCTATGGTCACTCATTATTAATCTCCATATATTTTATGGTTATTTATAAAATTCCTTTTAAGACACAGGTGACCTAGCAAAGTATAAACTTAAAGGATTGCAAGAATAGTCAACATCTGATTGGTCTTAAGTAGATAATAGTAGACAGAGCAAATAATGAAAAGTGATTTTATTTTATATGGTTATATCAACTAGGCTTATAGGCTAGCGCTATACTGCTCACGTGTAATACTAGACGATAGTTGAACTAACCATTATAAGGTCAGCCTTACTAATATCACGCTATGTTCATCATCTATTCTAACTGTACTTGAGAGGCTCACAGTACTATTTAATTTTCTATCTAAAAGAAAAATAATTGCAGGTCTTTAAGGATATTAAGTTAGATAAAGCGACAAGTAAATATATAATTATTTTTAATAGATTTACCACTGTTTTGAGGGCATTAGTTGTATTTGACGCCTTAACAAATCGTCAGTGTAGGCAACCTAATTAAAAAACAATCTAGTTTGACTGGGTAAGGTATTGATGCTTTCGTAAAGAGTTTAGGAGCAATAAATTAATCGACCGGCACTCGATATCAGTCTTCAGAAGCAATGTAAGACCGCTTATAAGGATACTGCTTAAATATTTTGAACAGGGGGTAATAGTTATGGAAGTGATGGAGGTGCCTTTTAAATTACGCTTACGAAGGTAGCCAAACTGGTACAGTTATAGTTTAAGAACTCACCTTAATTACTAAGGGTATTAATTACGTATTAGTCTAGATTTCCTCGTTTCCTCGTTGGAATGCGGATTTTACAGTCGTGCAGATTAATTATGCCTACACTTTCGGGCAGTCAATCTTAGCAGCTAATATTATCGGTAGCCTCCAAAGCAGAAATCTTACAATCTCCTTATTTAAAATGGATGTTTAAGAAGTCTTTTGCGTAATCGCCATAGTAGCTTTAGCTTCTTTATATCGTCATCGGACCTTATTGAAAGAGAGTTACTGGCAGTATAAGGGTACGGGTCAAACGGACATAATTAGTATTCGATATTGACCACTTTATCAAGGAGGATATTTATAAATATTATTTAAGTAGGGTCAGTAGTAGAGTCTATCTAACTTTGTAGCTAGAGGCGTCGCCAGTATCCGTTAAATCAATTTAGAGTAGTATTGATTAATATTATACAAAAATATATAATGTTTTTTTATATATTGATATATAATAGCCGCGCTACGTAGATAAAAAGGACAATCAATATGAGTTCAAGTCTTCATGGCTTACACCCAGACAATATAAAAGCGGACATTGCTAAGTCAGATGCCATCAACTTCGACCAGCTCAAAGCCTCAGCGACCGAGGCTGCCAATTTGCTTAAGTCGTTATCCCATCCTGACCGTTTATTATTATTATGCCAGCTGGTGCAAGGGGAGGCTTGCGTCCAAGACCTTGAGCAACTGACAGGTATTCGCCAGCCGAGCCTATCACAGCAGCTAGGTATATTGCGCGGGCAGGAGCTGGTAGCAACGCGGCGTGAAGGTCGGCAAATCTACTACAGTATCGCAAGTGATGATGCTATGGCAGTCTTGGAGGTGTTGTATCAGCGCTTTTGTGGGGCAGCCAAAGACGTCTAGTCTTCTACCTCTCTCCTAACTTGTTACCTGCATCTTCATAACTTTGCCCATTGTTTCGTATCTATTATTTTTTACCTCTAGTAGCTTACCTATATTGCTTATATTAACTATAGTTATTTTACCCACTATTGCCTGACACATAGTTATTTGACTAATTATTTGACTAGTTATTTGACGTCTTACAAGGAATGCGTATGAGTACTTGGATAGACTGGGCCAATTTTACGCCGATTAGTGCTTTACTTGGCGGCGCATTAATTGGTCTCGCAGCCGCTATTTTAATCACCGGTATCGGTCGTATCCTCGGTATGAGCGGCATTATTAACAGTGCGCTCGCCGAGCTGCCTAAACTGAGCTGGCAGCTCGCCTTTGTCATCGGTATGGCGGTGACTACTTGGTTGTATAGTTTGGTGATTGGTTTTCCTGAATTTGAGATTGATCAGCCCGCTTGGCGTATTATTTTGGCCGGATTATTGGTCGGTTTTGGCACACGTCTTGGCTCAGGCTGTACAAGTGGTCATGGGGTTTGCGGCATCTCGCGACTGTCTACGCGCTCAATAACCGCGACAGTGACCTTTATGGTCGGTGGCATCGTAACCGCATCATTATTTGCGTTGATATAAGGTTGAGGATAAAGTCATGAGTCGAGGATTAACATCACTACCAATATCCCTACTAACATTGGTACTAAGCCTACTGTCTGGCGCACTATTTACCATTGGTCTGATCGTCGCTCAAATGGTCAACCCCAATAAGGTCGTAGCTTTTTTACGAATATTCGACCACTGGGATCCGTCCCTCGCTCTGGTCATGGGTGCGGCTATTATGGTAGCTATGCCAACATTCTTTTATGTGAAGCGCCGAGTGAACAATCATCAGGCAGCGCTCAACGGTGAGGAGATAGCCTTGCCTACTGCTACGCAAATTACCCCAAAATTGCTGATAGGCAGCATGCTATTTGGTATCGGTTGGGGCATGCTAGGTTTTTGCCCTGCACCTGCTTTGGTCACAGCGTTGGCAGGCTATAGCGAGGCCCTACTATTTTTAGTAGCGATGTTGGTAGGTATGTGGGTACAGGCGATGACAGCGAAAGGGTAACGAGTGGCTGGCCAGCGTCACATTAATAGCGCTGTTATCAACCTATTCGTAGTGACCTTTTAATGCGTATATGTAGCATGAGTAGAACCCACGCAATGAGGAGCTATTTTGGGCTAAAGCGCTAGGCTAAGCGAGACCTATATTGGGATGCTGATGTAGCGTGTGATTAGCGAAGCGTAACTCACGGCTCTATTCATAGTTTCAGTTAATCGCAACTTTAAAAGATTAATAGAGATTGGTATCAGTAAGACTTGCTTAAAGATGTGCTCTATAGCTTAAACACTATTTTGTAGTACAGCTGTCCCTCCTTTTTCCAAACAAAGGGCTAGGGGAGGATTTTTAAAAGAGGAGTTTGCAGTAGACTCGAAAGAAAAACTAGTTTTAATATTTCAGATAGCTATAAGAAAATATTATAAATTATAAGAAAAAACGAAGAAAATAGCTTTTAAAATAAATAAGAATGTAATAAAGATATGAATTATTAAATAAACTATAAAAATAATATTGACTTTTATTTTTAACCGTTTATTATAATCAGCATATTCAATTAACTGCTTTGATAGTGACGGCAAGATTTCTACTTGTTCGCATCATTCTTAGCCACAACCAACGGAGGAATCACCATGTCCCATTTAAGCACTAAGACGTTTTTAAAGATTGAGCAAGACACGACGATGACTTCGGTTAGGTTTGGCTAAGCAGCGGCTATAATATCGGTATTCTGTACCAATTAATCTCATAGCCCATCTGTCATACCGCTTTATTCCTTCCCAAGTCATATCTTGAGACACTAACCCCAGCGTGCTGTGCTAATTTACTTTAGCTCGCAGATACTGTTATGCCTATAGGCTAACTGACCGTTGGTCTCACTATATCTTATCGATGTCTGCAATCCTGCTGATCTCTGTCCTTACAGCTTTTGTTATAGCTGTCACGACTTATGGGCGGTGATTTGCATTGCTATCTCTTAAAAACATCTTCTCCTATAAAATTAGCTAAGTTTTATTAAATCCTGTAATTGGGATAAATAAAACCACGGTATTTTTACGCCTAAAATTTATTAAATTCTATTTAATTTTTTAATTAAATGGTAAGGATGACTATTGCCTAAATTTAATAAATAGCAGGTTTGAATGAATACTGTATAAAATTAAAATAATATTGAGAAACAACTAATGAGCATTCAACTCACTTTAAATAAAAGTGGCAAGCACGGCGTACCCGTTAAGATTTATACCAGTGATGTGGAGCAGGGCGTTATTCAGCAACTGCGAAACATGGCCCAGCTAGAGTTTGTCCACTCACACATTGCGGTGATGCCCGATGTGCATGTTGGTAAGGGCGCAACGGTGGGCAGCGTGATTCCTACTAAGTCTGCCATTATCCCAGCAGCTGTTGGCGTCGATATTGGCTGCGGTATGAATGCTGTGCGTCTATCCCTGACCGCCAGCGACTTACCTGACAGTCTTAAGGCACTCAGGCTAGCCGTCGAGCAGCAAGTGCCGGTCGGCTTTAATATGCATAAGCAGATCCAAGCCAAGATGTCGACACTAGACCCCTTAGCCAAGCGTCTCAAGCCCATTACCGACAAGCACAAAGGCCTAACCAAGATGCTCAAAGGCTTTGAGCGCACGTGGGCCAAGCAGTTAGGTACGCTCGGCGGCGGCAACCACTTTATCGAGCTGTGTCTCGATGAGAACAACGACGTCTGGGTCATGCTGCACTCTGGCAGTCGCGGCCTTGGCAACTGTATCGGCCAGTACTTTATCAACCTCGCCAAAAAGGAGCGTCAGTCACGCTTTGGCCATGTGCCAGACCGCGACTTAGCCTACTTTGCCGAAGGCTCGGATAGCTTTGCCGATTACGTTGAGGCCGTCGAATGGGCGCAAGACTACGCAATGGAGAACCGCAAAGAGATGATGCGCTTGGTCATCAAGGCACTGCAATCGCCGCAAGCCGGACTGCCGCGCTTTCAGTTGAACAAAGAAGCCATCAACTGCCACCACAACTACGTCAACGAAGAGGTGCACTTCGGCGAGCAAGTCTTCGTCACCCGCAAAGGCGCGATTAGCGCGTATGCTGGCGAGCTTGGCATCATTCCCGGCTCCATGGGCGCGAAGTCCTTTATCGTTCGCGGCCTTGGTAACAGCGAATCGTTCTGCTCGTGCTCTCACGGGGCAGGGCGTAAGATGAGCCGAGGTCGTGCCATGCGCGCCTTCACCATTGATGAGCTAAAGGCACAAACCGAGGGCGTTGAGTGCCGCAAAGACAAAGGCGTCATGGATGAGATCCCCGGGGCCTACAAAGACATCGACGAGGTGATGGCCAACCAGTCCGACTTGGTGGAAGTGGTGCATACCTTAAAGCAGGTGATGTGCATCAAAGGCTAATGACTCGCGCTACTTTAGCCCTGCTGCGGTGTCAATCTCGCTTGAAGTACTGATGCTACATCTGCGCTCGATTTCCTTGCATCAGGACTAAATTGCAGCGACTAAAGTTTTTCTTTTGTCTCTTATCTTATGTACAGCTAGGGCTAGGGATAGATTTTAGATTTTTAGCCTTAACATCCCAGCCCTTTAGACAGGGAGAAATATGCGGGTCAAAGGTAGGCGTTCTTTAATGACTATGGCCGCGCCTCGTCCCTCGGCAACAGCAAAAACGGCCATTTTGTGAACGGGTAAAGCATTGCTTTGCTATTTCCATTCTTACCCGAGGCACCCGCAAAGCTCACCACACTTTAAGCACGTTCTGTCGTTTGTCGTAAGTGTCAGGGTACAAAATTTTGGGGAGGAACTCATGAAAGACTATCCGTTTATTAATAAAAACGGTAAACAAAGGCCTCAATCCAAAGAGTGGTCTGATATACGGGCAGAAATAATGCAATTAAAGACTGAACTGAATCTTAATGATGCAGAGTTTCGAGCATTGTCAGCTTATGAAGACCATCAAGGAATTGAAGAGACTATCTACCAAACTTTTTGTCAATTTGAGGATAGAAGAAGTCGTCCCACATGGTTATGGCTTAGTTTTAAACAGGAGGTATATTCCACCGATTTTTTACCAGAGGTACCCGAGTCCTACTTGCATACCTTAATAGACCCAACAGAGACTATTTGGCTAGGTGCTCTTGATAGTATGCAAGAAAGGTCAAAGATTTGGTTTTACGAAGGTCAAATACTACCCATACAAAAAATACTTTTTGAAACTCAATTTTTTGATGAGTTTTACCTCGTTTCAAAAAAGTATGAGTGGCTAATTTGTATTAATCATCACGATACGCTTATTGCCACGGGAGGAGAGATGCCAAAAAGACTCAAAACGCTTTGTGGGTCTCTTAGGGGTTAGAGCAACGCACCGCAACAATAGTAGATTGAGCGTTTAGGTCAATAAACTCAAAGTGCTAATACGTGCTGGGCTAAAGCCACAGCCTACACAAAGCAATCTGAGCATAAATGTTAACAGACCAAACTAGGAGAATAAAAATGTTAGCAATTCAATCAAATAATAAGCCTAATCCAACCAAATAATGATTCAGCAGCGAGGCCACAAGCCAGCAGCTGACAGATGAATAAACAGGAAAACCAAATGAGTTTAAAAGACACCCTAAAGCAAGCCAAGAATCTAGAGCGCAAGCTTGAAGCGGGCACGCTATCTCAATCAATAGCGACAGTTAAACCTCGCAACTATCTGGCGCTCAATCCGCTACTCAAAAAGGGCGGCATTCACGAAAAAGAAGATGTCGAGATTGTCCGAAAAAAGCGCCGACGTGAGACCAAGCAAAAGCTACGTCAGACCGATTGGCTGTCTGAGCTATAGGTCGCTTTAGTCTACGGTAAATAGAATCAGCTTTAAAGCCCTCTTCTCGTAGCAGAGGGTTTGGGCGAGGTTGGCTCTCACTTTATATTGGACTATGTAGAATCCGTAGGGAGCACCTCACGCACCAAAAAACGCAGCAAATTTATGATACCAACAGAGTTTAAAAAAGGAGTGATCGTAGCGTGTGGGGTTAGCAAAGCGTAACCTATGGCTCTATCTAAATTTATAATTTTAGTGTACCCATGCTCGTCTCTATATTAAACTTTGTACTACACTGTAGTAAGCTAGGTGCAACCTGCCGTTTGTACAAAACGCAGCTGCCAACTATTTATTATTAGCACCCTGTTGCTATAAGTATCGACCGTGCTAGTATTTCAACACCAATTTTTTGATAGTGTATTGACTATCCCTTCTAGGAGCAAAGTATGCCCAGTATCAATCAGTATTTTGATAATAAAGTTACCTCCATCGCTTTTCAAACCGCGACCAAACCTGCCACCGTTGGCGTTATGCAAATTGGTGAGTACGAGTTTGGTACTAGCCAATTTGAAACCATGACCGTGATCAGCGGCGCATTAACGGTTAAACTGCCCGATTCAAGCGATTGGCAGACGTTTGAGGCAGGGCAAAGCTTCACAGTTGAAGCCAATCAAAAGTTTCAGGTCAAGGTGGAAGTTGAGAGCGCTTATCTTTGTACTTACGGCGAATAACGCTAGTGGATTCACTTAAGTCAGCAGTGGCTTTCAAAACCGTTCATTATTGAGCGGTTTTTTTATGCAAGTTACAGGCATTAACAGTTTTGCTGTCGCAAGCGTCTGTTATTAATAAGTAGGATTGCCTAAAATTGGCAACAGATTTTATAGACCATCTTTAACTTTAATCCTCCATTCGTGCAACAAAGCTTTTGCGACGATATGATCATGATAATAATTGGAAGTTGCTATGGTTGCCTCTACTCAGTTAGACACACTATCCCCTGCTACTATGCTTGAGCCATCTTTGCGTCACGACTATGAGACCTTAGCTCGGCAAGCCAAGCTACGTTATGTCAGCGATGAGGAGCCGGGCTTTAGTCGTCAGCGTTGGGGCAGGGGCTTTACTTATAAAGACGCACTGGGCAATACCGTCAAGGACAAAAAACTGCGCCGCCGCTTTGAAGCTTTGGTCATCCCGCCAATGTGGTCTGAGGTATGGATTTGTGAGTTTGAAAATGGCCACCTGCAGTGTACAGGCCGCGATGATAAGGGGCGCAAACAGTATATATATCATGAGCTGTGGGACAGCGTTCGCGACCGAGCGAAGTTTGATGCCGTGATTGGCTTTGGCGAAGCCTTGCCGACTCTGCGAGCACAAATAGAGCAGGATTTGGACAGCGAGCAGTTAAGCCGCAGGAATGTCTTAGCGGCTGTGGTTAAGTTGTTAGAGACGACGCTTATCCGCGTGGGCAATGATCGCTACGCTAAAGAGAATAGCAGCTACGGGCTAAGTACCTTACGCAGCAAGCATGTGAGCGAGACCGAAGAGGGGTTGGCCTTTGACTTTGTAGGTAAAAGCGCTAAGACGCATCACATCGAGCTGCAAGATGAGCGCTTGATTGACATTGTTCAAGCCTGCTCGGAGCTGCCGGGCTACCGAATTTTTAAATATATTGACGAGCAGGGCGTCAAGCAGGTGGTCGATAGCAGTGACGTCAATGACTACCTTCGTCAGCATACGGGACATGAGTATAGCGCCAAAGACTTTCGCACTTGGATGGCTTCGGTACTCGCTGCTAGCTACCTATACCAGCAAAGCGATGAGGATACACGGACTAGCGAGCCGGGTAGTAAGCAGCGTGAGCAGTGCGTGGTCGATATGGTCAAAGCCGTCGCCGATAAGCTTGGCAATACGCCAAGCGTCTGCCGAGCCTCCTATATTCACCCTAAAGTGATTGAATCCTTTCTCGCTGCAAGCTTTATTGACGGCTATAAACGCGCAAGAAGTGGTCGAACTCGCTCGCATCAGCATGTCGATGAAAAGGCGCTGTTGGCCTTTTTAAAAAGTCATTAGCTGATTGCCAGTAAATATTAGTCAATATCAGTGTATACAATCGATTAGCCAACGAAAAGGAGACAATAAATTCTAAGTATTTGTTAATAACGATACATTATGTATTGAAATACTAAGATAAATAGGGTAATAATATCAGGACATCAATTATCAGCTAAAGGAATAGCGATTATGACCATGATATCAGGCAGTATGCCGACTGCGAATTCATCTCCCACATCTTCTGACCCTCACGTTCAAGACTACCAAGACTATTATCAAAACTATAGTCAAGATGCTTTGCTCAAAGAAATATTTGGTGAGCACACAGACGATAGTTCTAATGCCTACCAAGCTTGCTGTGGCCGTCATGTCCGTGATGGCTTAGGCGATAAGGTTGCACTGGTACACGAAGATACTCACGGTAATGTCACCAAGCTCACCTTTAATGAGTTGGCTGAGCAAAGTGGTAAGGTCGCTAACCTACTAAAGTCCTATGGCGTAGTAGCAGGTGATAGAGTAGCGACGATGCTACCACGGACTCCAGAGCTGCTGACGATTGTCTTAGCGACTTGGCGGCTAGGGGCAGTCTATCAGCCGCTATTTACTGCCTTTGGCGTCGAGTCCATTGACTATCGATTGAATAAAGCGCAGACCAAAGTGGTCTTCACCAATGCTGCCAATCGGCACAAATTTGCAGATACGCAAACGCCCGTTAAGATCGTGCTAGTCTCGACGGCAGCGGAGCGCAGCGCATCCAAAGATAACGCTCAAGAGAAGTGTAGCGATGACGACTACCACGAGTTATCCCAGCAACAATCTAGTAGCTGTGAGATCGTACTTTTATCACCAAATGACCCCTTTTTGCAGATGTTTACCTCGGGTACGGTCGGCAAGTCCAAAGGCGTTAGTATCCCTCTAGCTGCCTTACCAGCATTTTACCTCTATATGCGCTATGCCATCGACCTTCGAGAAGAAGACCATTATTGGAATATGGCAGATCCTGGCTGGGCGTATGGCTTATATTATGCGATAACAGGGCCACTGCTCATGGGCATGACTACCTACTTTAATGAAGCCGGATTTGACGCGCAGAATGTCTTTGATTTTATGGTTCGTCATGGCATCACCAACCTCGCTTCATCACCCACCGCTTTTCGCATGATGAAGTCCAGCGGCGTCTTCGATGGCAATACCGATAAGCTATCACTACGCGTGGCCAACTCGGCAGGCGAGACGCTCAATACCGAAGTGGTCAGCTGGGTGATCAGTCATCTAGGCTGCCGAGTCTGCGACCAATATGGTCAGACCGAGACGGGGATGACGTGCTGCGTGCACCATGCGTTGACGCACGAAGCGCCCACAGGGTCTATGGGTGTGCCGCTGCCAGGTCATACCCTCGTAGTATTGGATGATGATATGAATGAGGTGGCAGATGGGGAGCAAGGGCAATTGGCGGTTGTTATTAGCCAGTCGCCTGCGTTTTATTTTACCGGCTATAGCTGGAATGAGAAAAACCCGTTCTATGATGACTATTATCTCACCGGTGATGTCGTAGAGCGCCATAGCGATGGCAGTTATTGGTTCGCGGGCCGTGATGATGACATTATTATTACCGCAGGATATCGCGTCGGTCCTACCGACGTGGAGAATTGCGTGATGGAGCATGACGCCGTCGCAGAGTCTGCAGCGGTCGGGGTGCCAGATGAGGTGCGTGGTCAGGTGATAAAATCGTTTGTGGTCCTAAAGCCGGGCGTGAAGGGCAATGACCAAATTGCGCAAGAGATTAAATCCTTGGTGCATGAGCGCTTATCAGCACATGCCTATCCGCGTCATATTGAATTTGTCGATGCGCTGCCTAAGACACCGAGCGGCAAGACCCAACGGTTTTTATTGCGTCAAGGCTGATAAGGCAGTGGTAGGCAGGATAATATGGTTAAAGTTAATGATGAGATAAATCTTGGGTGTAATGAGGTTACGGTTTTACTGTGACTTACCTATATTGTTTCACTAATTAGGATAGGTCATAATGGCTTTGAAAGTTAGATTGATATTCAGCAAATAGCCCTCTTTTAACCAATAAGGTTAATCCGTTGGTATTTGAGAGCTATAAGCTAAACCGATATTGGCACTATAAAAGCATTTAAAATTTATAAATCTAATGAAAAGGACTGTTTATGCAGATTCAAGGAAAGACATTTATCGTTACGGGTGGCGCTTCTGGGTTGGGTGAAGCCTCAACTCGTGAGCTAATAGCGGCAGGCGGCAATGTAATTATTGCTGATCTTAATTCAGATAAAGGTGAAGCACTAGCAGATGAGCTGGGCGGACAAGCGCGCTTTGTGCGCTGTGATGTCACCAGTGAAGAGGACGTTCAAGCAGCCGTAAGCTTAGCCGAGCAAGACTTTGGCGGCTTACATGGTTCGGTAAACTGCGCGGGTATTGCCATCGTACAAAAGCTGCTAGACCGCGATAATAATCCTGCAGATTTAGGCCAATTTAACAAAGGCATTCAGGTCAACCTAGTCGGTACTTTTAACGTCGCTAGATTGGTCGCAGCCAGTATCGCCAAGCGTGTCGCTGCAGATGGCGGTCCTGCCAATCAAGACCAAGGGGTGATTATCAATACCGCCTCAGTAGCTGCTTACGATGGGCAAGTGGGTCAGGGCAGCTATGCCTCTTCTAAATCAGGCGTCGTTGGCTTGAATTTGCCCCTTGCTCGTGAGCTTACCCGTCATGGTATCCGCGTCATGACAGTCGCGCCTGGTATCTTTAACACCCCTATGATGGAGAGCTTACCCGAGAAGGCAAAAGAGCAGCTTGAGGCTAGCGTCCCTTACCCCAAACGTTTAGGCGCGCCGCAAGAGTTCGGCCAGCTCATCACCCATATCGTTAGTAATGGCTATCTAAACGGTGAAGTAATTCGCTTAGATGGTGCCATTCGTATGACCTAAGGCGCGGCTTGAGCAGACATTTAACAAACTTACGGTCTACCTAAGCTGTGAAAATACTGTCTTAGCGGTTTAAATATAAGTAGTGAGCACTTGGCATCCGTCAGGTGCTTTTTTGGGTTATGAGTGTCTAGAATTCATCTGACACGATTGGCGCGCTGGTATTGGTATAAAAGCATTTAGTTCATAGAATTTTCATCTAATTTGCGCCTTATTTGCACGCTTTTTTGACAAGATTGGTCTTAATAATAAGGTAAAGTAGAAGTGAGATACCGTTGAATAAGACACCTAGCAAAAATCCAGTTAAGCCCTTTATTAATAAGTGCTATTGGTGCTTTGTCATCATGATGCTATTGGTAGCGGTGTTTATAGCTTGGCGCTATTATCAACCGCTTACCATCTCTAATCACTCTGGTCTTTTTAATCCTATTGGGCCTGTTGAGCTAAATGATGGAATAGACAATAGCATCGCGCTCGATACAGTACAGATAGATAGAGTGTTTGTGGATAAGTCTTCACGCACCATGCAGCTATTGAGCGACGATAAAGTTATCCGTAGCTATCATATCGCTCTCGGTGATAACCCCAAAGGGCACAAGCAGTTTGAAGGCGATGAGCGTACCCCTGAAGGCATCTACACCTTAGATTACAAAAATGAGAACTCTATTGCCTATCGCTCCATTCATATCAGCTACCCCAATGAGCAG
Organism: Psychrobacter pygoscelis; assembly: GCF_004335015.1. Taxonomy (GTDB): domain Bacteria; phylum Pseudomonadota; class Gammaproteobacteria; order Pseudomonadales; family Moraxellaceae; genus Psychrobacter; species Psychrobacter pygoscelis. The sequence continues at coordinate 192,544 of NZ_RQRU01000001.1, read as the reverse complement.
GATATTGCTCACGCTAAGGCATTAGGTAAACCTCCAGGTGGGGCGATTATGATTCATGGTCAGATGAATGGTTTTGAGGGGCTAACTGACTATTACCAGCAGCATGATTGGACGGATGGTTGTATTGCCGTTACCAATGAGGAGATGGATGAGATTATGGCCGCGGTGAAGATAGGCACACCTATTGAGATTGAATGGTAGGACAGGCAGCAAGATGGGCAAAAGGCTGATGGGCTAGTTAGGCTCTGTCCTAGAGTCTGTTTTAACACTTAGTGCCTTGGTAACTTGAAATGTTGCCAAGGCGTTCTTATTATCAGTTCAAGTAGCAAGCCAATAAGTTATCGTATTTTTATGCATAATAAGGCATAAAATAGACACTGCTATAATTGCCAGATTCTCTAAATATAGGCTGTGACTAGTAAGTAATATTTAATAATTGACAATAAATAATATTTTTGAAATTTACTTGAATTAATAACATAGTAACCACATATAAAGAACAAGACAAGGCGGTAGCGATAATGACAATCACGTTATTATCAATTGGGAATTGACGTAAATTGTTTTATCAAAGCTGCCTAATACCAATTATAAAAGGACATAAATATGAGATTTGAAAAGTTTACTCAGAAGTTGCAAGCGGCGGTTCAGCAAGCACAAAGCTTGGCTATCGGACGCGATCATACTGGTATTGATCCAGTACATTTAATGGCTGTATTGCTCGAAGATGAAGCCAATATCTCAATTTGCCAGCAAGCGGGCGGCAGTATCCCGGCGCTGAAAAATGGCGTGGCAAAGGCTTTAGACTCGCAAGCCACTATTGCCAATCCTACAGGCGATGTCAGCTTAAACCCAAGCTCAGTCAAAATTTTAAACCTTGCTGATCGCCAAGCGCAAAAAGCAGGTGATGACTTTATCGCTACCGAATGGGTGTTACTGGCCTTGGCTGAGCAAGGAGATACCAAAAAGATATTTAGCGAGGCTGGGGTGACTGCGGATAAGCTAAAAGCAGTTATAGAACAGCTAAGAGGTAATCAGAAAGTGAACAGTCAAAATGCTGAAGATCAGCGTGATGCGCTCAACAAATACACCATCAACCTAACGGAACGAGCTGAGATGGGTAAGCTTGATCCGGTTATTGGCCGTGATGAAGAGATCCGCCGTACCATTCAAGTGCTATCTCGCCGTACCAAAAACAACCCTGTACTTATTGGTGAGCCAGGTGTCGGTAAGACGGCTATCGTTGAGGGCTTAGCGCAAAAGATTATCAACGGTGATGTGCCAGAAGGACTGCGTCATAAAGAAGTACTGTCATTAGATTTGGGCGCACTGATTGCTGGTGCTAAGTTCCGTGGTGAGTTTGAAGAGCGACTCAAAGGCGTCTTAAATGACCTAGCCAAGCAAGAGGGCAATGTTATCTTATTCATCGATGAGCTGCATACGATGGTCGGTGCAGGTAAATCTGATGGGGCGATGGACGCGGGTAATATGCTCAAGCCTGCCTTGGCTCGCGGTGAGCTACATTGCGTCGGCGCAACGACTCTAGATGAGTATCGCCAATATATCGAAAAGGATGCCGCTCTTGAACGCCGCTTCCAAAAAGTATTGGTCGATGAGCCTAGCGTAGAAGATACCATTGCTATCCTTCGCGGTCTAAAAGAGCGCTATGAGCTGCATCACGGTGTCGATATTCAAGACAGCGCCATTATTGCGGCAGCGCGAATGAGTCATCGCTATATTACGGATCGTAAGCTTCCAGATAAGGCGATTGACTTAGTCGATGAGGCGGCTAGCCGACTGCGAATGGAGATGGACAGCAAGCCTGAAGCACTAGGTAAGCTCGACAGCAGGCTCATTCAGCTTAAAATGCAGCGTGAAGTATTGAAGAATGAGGAAGATGCGGGCGCGAAAGCCGAGCTAAAAGTGCTCGATGAGCAGATTGCCGAGATTGAAAAAGAGTATGCGGATCTGAACGAGATCTGGCAGGCTGAGAAAGCATTGGTCAAAGGCAGCCAGCAGCTCAAAGATGAGCTGGATAAAGCACGTATTGCTTACGATAAGGCCAGCCGCGAAGGCGATTATGAGACGATGTCTAAGCTGCAATACGAGACGATTCCGCAGTTAGAAAAACGCATCACGGAGTCTGATCTTGCCGAGCAAAAAGAGCAGTCCGGTGAAGGCTCAGGCATCAAGCTCTTGCGTAATAAAGTCACTGACAATGAGATCGCAGAAGTGGTTAGTGCAGCAACAGGTATCCCAGTGGCTAAGATGCTGCAAGGCGAGCGCGACAAGATGCTTGCTATGGAAGAGAAGCTGCATGAGCGCGTTATCGGTCAAGATGAAGCGGTCGAGTCAGTCGCTAATGCGGTGCGTCGTAGCCGAGCCGGCTTATCAGACCCTAACCGACCCTCTGGATCGTTCTTATTCTTAGGACCTACAGGTGTTGGTAAGACTGAGCTGACCAAGTCACTAGCGAACTTCTTATTTGATAGCGAAGATGCCATGATTCGCATCGATATGAGTGAGTACATGGAGAAGCACAGTGTCAGTCGTCTGGTAGGTGCGCCTCCAGGGTATGTCGGCTATGAAGAAGGTGGGGCGCTAACTGAAGCGGTGCGCCGTAAGCCTTATAGCGTTATCCTCTTTGATGAGGTCGAAAAGGCTCACGCTGATGTATTTAACATTCTACTGCAAGTGCTCGACGATGGCCGCTTGACGGATTCGCAAGGCCGAGTAGTAGACTTTAAAAATACAGTCATTATCATGACCAGTAATTTGGGCTCGCACAAAATCCAAGAGATGGCGGGCGATGAGTATGATGAGATTAAAGCGGCGGTAATGGAGTCGGTCGGTCAACACTTCCGTCCAGAATTCGTCAACCGCATTGATGAGATTGTCGTTTTCCATCCCCTTGGTATGGCACAGATGGCCGGTATTGCCGATATCCAGCTGGATCGTCTGCGTCAACGCCTGCAAGAGCGGGAGATGGATATCAAGCTATCTCCTGATGCGATGAATAAGCTGGTGGCTGTGGGTTATGATCCGGTGTATGGGGCAAGGCCTTTAAAACGAGCTATCCAGCAACAGATTGAGAACCCGTTGTCATTGAAGCTTCTCGCAGGAGACTTTATCGCAGGAGATACTATTAAGGTCGATGTCACGGACAATGATGAGTTAAGCTTTAGTAAAAGCGTCGATACTAGCAAAGCTTAAATCATCTGTAGTAAATCTTGTCATGATGACGAGGTAGTTATCCATTGGTTCTTTCTTTTAGCCCCTCATTTGCTCAAGCAAGTGAGGGGCTTTTTGGGTGTGGAGTTTGATAAGGCTTCATCTTTGGTACAAAGTCAATAACAGTAGTAACCCCTAGCTTTGAGTAAGGCTACTCCTGAGTTGGTATTAACTACAGTTGTATAAGTAATGTTATCGGTAGGGTTATAGACAGGTAGGGCAGTAGTCAGTAATCGAAGATAGAGCAGTATAGTAGGGAGTACATAGATAATGACGAACATTAACAGCAGCTACCAAGCGATAGCGTTAAACCGCAGTCAAGGTCGAGCTTTGCTCAGTAGTCTGATGCTAGCGGGTGTAATTATAGTCGAGTCTAAATAAAATAGAGTTATCGTAATGTGCTGTGCAATTATATTGAGGCAGGCTCAGGTGGCGGTAGTGATAGGTTTGGCGTCAAGGTTATCAAGGATCTGGGAGCAGTCACCTAAAATGACAGGACCGAGTCACTACAGTCACCGGTTGCTATTTCTCCTGCTGGCAATCATTTATTTATTAGCTCTGGCGAGCGGCAGAAAAAAGACCCTATCCAAGACATGACGGTAAACTTAGGCAAGATTATTCGTCTTAACACTATAGCACTCTAGATCCATTCAGATTAAGAGTATCAAGCCTGTGTTTGCTATTTTATCTTAGAGGGTTATCTTTTGCTGCGTTGGCGCGGCAGTATGATCGCTAACTTGCCATATCTGCGCGGAAGTTTTACTTAGAAGCTCTAAAGCAGTGAGATTGCCACCACCATAAGCAAAAGTATCGATACAAACCAGTCCTTCTTGCTGATAGACCTTGCCACTGTGCTGGGCAGAGTGTCCACAAATGATGGTCTTTCCTGAGAGGTGACGACCATCATGTTTGTCTAAAACTCGCCATCTTAAGTCATCTTGCTGGGCGGCGATGGGTGTGCCGCGATTGGGAGAAGCGTGACAGAATATAAAATCGTCAGTCTCAAAATAAGCCAATAAGCTGCCTAGCCACTGTCTATATTTGACTGGAATCTGGCTTACGCTACTGGCCTCAGCTACAAGCCCAAAAGACGCCAAAGCAGCATCACCACCATAGCGAAGCCAGTATTTTATATACTCAGGTTGGTTTAGGCTGCCAAGCATCATCTCTTCATGATTGCCACAGATGGCTATGACATTGCAGTATTTCTCTAACGCTATAATACGATCAATCACCCCCTTACTATCAGGCCCACGGTCTATCATATCGCCTAAAAAGATGAAGGTGTCATCAAGCATAGGCTTAAGCGTAGCAAGAAGCGTATTCAATAGCGAAAGGCAGCCATGAATATCGCCGATAGCAAAGGTGCGAGGCATTATAATCTCAGTCTTTTTATGAGTTTTATCCGCGGATAAGTTAGCTCTTCATTGGATTGATCGCTTAGTGCTAATTTTATAGTATTTCACTACCGTAATAAAGTTGACGGTTTTATTATGGGTTTTAATAAATTATATTAAAAAATACTTTTAGCTATAATTTGATAATTGTTTGACATCTTGTTAAGGTAGTTATCCTTTACAATCAGTAACAATAGGATAACTATGGATCACGTAAAAGTAGGTCGATTGGGACCTTTTCCACGGGTGAGTAAGCCCGTTTTTATTGTGTCTACCATTTTAATTGTAGGCTTTATCATCTTCGGCACGTTTTTTACTGAAGCTGCCGGTGAGGTATTTAGTTTTTTACAAGGCTTTATTACTGATAAGTTCGGCTGGTTTTTCATTATTCTGGTCAATTTAGCACTGGTTATGTGTCTATATCTAGCCATGAGTCGTTATGGCGATATTCGCTTGGGCCACCAGACAGAGAAGCCGCAATATAGCCTCCTGTCATGGATTGGTATGCTCTTCTCAGCGGGTATCGGTATTGGTTTGGTCTATTGGGGTACAGCAGAGCCGCTGTACCATTATATGGCCCCGCCACTGGGCGAGGCTGAGACGGTAGAGTCAGCTAAGCAAGCGATGAATATCTCCTTTATGCATTGGGGGCTTCATGCTTGGGCGCTTTATACTGTCGTAGCGTTATCTTTGGCATATTTCCATTTTCGTCGTGGCCTACCATTATCTATCCGTTCTACGCTATATCCGATCCTAGGCAAAAAGATCTATGGTCCATGGGGTCATACGGTTGATATTCTTGCGGTATTTGGCACGATGTTTGGTGTTGTAACCTCGTTGGGTCTTGGTGTCATGCAGATTAATTCAGGCCTTGAGAGCTTATTTGCTATTCCTAATAGTTTAGAGGTTCAATTTGCCTTGATCGCCTTTATTACGGCACTGGCTGCAATGTCAGTCATGATGGGACTGGATAAAGGCATCAAGCGTCTCAGTGATATCAATATTGGCCTTACTGGTATCTTGCTTGGGTTTATGGTTATCTTAGGGCCGACCCTCTTTATCTTCGATAGCTTTGTAGAGAATATTGGTAATTATCTATCAGTGATCGTGCCGTTAGGGTTTTGGAGCGAGTCGTATAGTGGTACTGACTGGCAGAGTAGCTGGACTATATTTTATTGGGCATGGTGGGTAAGCTGGTCGCCATTCGTTGGTGTATTTATTGCGCGTATCAGTCGTGGCCGTACTATCAGAGAGTTTGTGCTTGGTGTGCTTTTAATCCCCATGACTATTTTATTCTTCTGGTTTACTACCTTTGGCGGTGTTGCCGTACATATGGAGTTGGCAGCTCTGATAGACCCTCTTATCGCAAGTCCTGGTCTGGTTGAAGCCGTCCAAGCCGATAGTGGCAGTGCTATCTTTAAGCTAATTGAATACTATCCGTTAGCCAAGCCGATTACCTTATTGATCGTGGTAATGATCATGCTATGGTTCGTGACTTCCTCAGACTCTGCAAGTTTCGTTATTGATATGCTGACTGCCGGTGGTGACACTAATCCGCCGAAGATTCAGCGATTGTTTTGGGCGACGACTGAAGGTCTTATTGCAGCTATTTTACTTGCTGCAGGTGGGTTAGCTGCCTTGCAAGCCGCAGCCATTGTCGCAGGTTTTCCGTTTGCAATTGTGATTTTAGTGATGATGTATGCGCTATTAAGAGGCCTCGGGCGCGATAGGCTCATTCTCTATCGCAATCAGCAGCGTTATATCACTGACGCGTCGGCTGAACATAACTCTGCCAATGAGTTTGTGGATGAGCATCTGCTCAAAGGGCCGCCAAAGATTGTTAGCGGCGATTAAGCTTGAGTAGTGACTCTTTAGACAGTAAAAGTAGCCTTGATGTATTCAGAGCTACTTTTTTATCTTTACTAACAAAACTCTACAGATTTGAAAGTTTCGCTTTATCTTGTTAAGGTAGCCGTCCCTAAAATTTGAGAGCTATTATGGATCAACTTAAAGTTGGCCGATTAGGGCCATTTCCACGGGTGAACAAACCCGTTTTTATTATTTCAGCATTATTAATTGTTGGATTTATTATTTTTGGTGCGTTTTTCAATGACCAAGCAAGTGCTGTGTTTAGTGCGGCGCAGTCCTTTATTACGCATCGTTTCGGTTGGTTCTTCATTATCTTGATGAATCTGGCTGTTTTTTCATGTTTATATCTTATTCTGAGTAAGTATGGTGATATTCGCTTGGGTCACCAGACTGAAACGCCGCAATATAATTTACCGTCATGGATTGGCATGCTGTTTTCAGCGGGTATCGGTATTGGGTTGTTGTACTGGGGTACTGCGGAGCCGCTATATCACTTCATGGCACCACCGATGGGTGAGGCTGAGACCGTAGCGGCTGCTAAACAAGCGATGAATATTTCATTCTTGCATTATGGACTGCATGCTTGGGGCATCTATGCCATCGTAGCGTTATCATTAGCATACTTCCATTATCGCCGTGGGTTGCCGCTTACCATTCGCTCAACACTATATCCTATATTGGGCAAAAAGATATACGGCAATTGGGGCCATACAGTCGATATCTTAGCTGTCTTTGGCACCATGTTCGGAGTCGTGACGACGCTAGGGCTTGGCGTGTTGCAGATTAATTCAGGACTTGAAGGGTTGTTTGGTGTTCCAAACAGTATCGCCGTTCAGATTATCCTAATTGCGGTAATCACCCTACTGGCGTGTGGCTCGCTCATGATGGGACTGGATAAAGGTATCAAGCGGTTAAGCGATATCAATATCTTTTTGACTATTGTGCTATTGTCGTTTGCGCTAATATTCGGACCAACGCAGTTTATCTTTGACAGCTTTGTGGAGAATGTGGGCAACTATATCTATGACTTTATTCCATTAGGATTCTGGAATGAAGCTTATAGTGGCACTGATTGGCAGTCATCTTGGACGATATTCTACTGGGCATGGTGGATCAGCTGGTCACCATTCGTTGGTGTTTTCATTGCCCGTATTTCACGTGGTCGAACCATTCGTGAGTTTCTGTTAGGGGTATTGTTTATCCCGATGACGATTCTATTCTTATGGTTCACTACCTTTGGTGGTGTCGCTGTACATATGGAGCTGGCGGCAGCCTTAGACCCCGCGGTAGTCAGTCCTGGTCTGGTAGAAGCGGTGCAAGCAGATACAGGTAGCGCTATCTTTAAGCTTATGGAGTTTTATCCGCTAACTGATGCGGTAAACTTTTTAATCATGATGATGATTGTCTTATGGTTTGTGACCTCATCAGATTCAGCGAGCTTCGTCATCGATATGTTGACGGCGGGTGGTGATACCAACCCTCCGAAGATTCAGCGACTATTTTGGGCGACGACCGAAGGCCTTATTGCTGCTATATTGTTGGCAGCGGGCGGACTAGAAGCCTTACAAGCCGCTGCTATTGTGGCCGGTTTCCCGTTTGCTATTGTCGTACTGGTCATGCTGTATGCGCTTATGCGGGCACTAAGCCGCGATCATTTGATTTTATATCGTAATCAGCAGCGCTATATCACCGACGCGTCAGCAGAGCATAACTCAGCCAATGAGTTCGTCGATGAGCATCTGCTCAAAGGCCCGCCTAAGATTGTCCAAGGCGAGTAGCTTTTAGAACGTAACTATTACGACAAAACCACATGACTTTTGAATAATAAAACCCTCGGTATCTTATGATGCCGAGGGTTTTTAGTAGAAGCTGGGTATTTAAGCGCGATAGCGTTTGATAATCCAGTCAATAAAAGGTCGTGGTTATAGCTTAATAGAACGCTCAACCTTAGTAGCGGCTTGCTCCATAATAAGGCCATTTTGTTTAAGCGTTTGCCAGAACTCGTCAGGAATTTCAGCAGTTAACGAGTCTATATTTTGTTGAACTTGTTTGGGTGAGCTTGCACCAACGACGACTGAAGATACTGCAGAGGGCGCAATAGCAAATTGTAGAGCAGCGGTCCGTAAGTCGACATTATATTCTTCTGCGATAGCATTAAGCTTAGCTCTTTTCTCCCGTAGCTGGGCTGTGACATTGTCCGGCTGATAAGCATAACGATCTTTTCCAGCTAAGAAACCAGATTCAAATATCCCGCCGAGCACTATCTGCATCTCGCATTTCTGTGCTTTGGGAAACAGTCGCTCTAGCGCGTCTTCATGCTTAATCAATGAGTACTGCTGCGCCAATAAGCTGATATCAGGACTGGATGCTTCCAGCGCTCGCATAATAGGCTCTACTTCGTTGACGCCTAACCCCCAACCTTTAATGATACCTTCTTCTCGCATACGAGTTAGTTCAGGGAATGCGCCTTTTTCGCACTCTTTAAACTTTTCCTCCCAGTCGATATCGCTATTTCTAGCGTCGATATCATGAACAAATACATAGTCTAGATAAGGGAGGCCCATACGATTTAAGCTATCTTCGATAGAGCGGCGCACTCCGGAAGCTGAATAGTCATAGTGGTAATTCTCATAAGTCTTACCTTTCCAAAAGGTATCTTTAGGATAGCTGTAACCCGGATCGCCCCAGAATAGCCGCCCGACCTTACTGCTTAATACGTAATCTTCTCTATTTTGATTAAATAAAAACTGTCCTAGGCGGCGCTCGCTTAAACCATTGCCGTAACGAGGTGAGGTATCATAGTATCTCACGCCTAGATCCCAAGCAGTCTGCAAAGTTTGCGCGACCTCTGCATCAGAATGCAGGTTCATGCCATTGCCTGCTGCTACGCAGCCTAAGCCAAATAAGTGCTCTAGTTTATTATTAGCATCAGCAGCAAAGGCAGGCTTCGGATTGCGTATAGTATGATTGGCAGAAGCGTCAGTAGCAGAATGCTCACTGCTAGCGGTATTGTCGCTTAAAGTGCTATCGTTATTCATAATAAGATCCTTTTGAAAGACAGATTTGCAATAGTTATTTTCTTACCTATATATCACTGACTTATATATTGTGGATTTCGTATACAAACCCCATGAGGGATAAAAAAATGACCAAGAGCAGCTTGTACTAGTGAGCTAACTTAAGGGCTGCTAAAGGTTAATAAATACTCTTTGTGCGCATTATAGGATAAGGTCCTAGGCGTATAACTGAACTGTAAACCGTCATAATTGGTTGGTTTACTATTATTGATATTGCGTCCAACTGAGCTACGGTATCTAAAGATCATCAAGGCTATGGTCCGCACTCTCCAGCGACATAGCTGACGACATTGGGCAGCAAGCAGGCTGAACAAGAGTTGCCAGCAGTCTGATAGCTCACGCCAGTAGGCGTCTCGACTTTGACACAGATAGGATCATATTGCGCTGTACACATCATTGGTGTGCGATCCATGCCTTTACATTAAGGGGCGTCCTGATTGTCATTACTAGTTTTGCTATTGGGCTGGTTAACTTCTGAGGCACTATTATGAAGAACACTACTATTTGGGCTATGGATAGGCTGCGTATCTGGCGCTGGAATCGTTATCATATTATTGCAGGCACAAAGCGTAATCCCTAATGACAAGCAAAGTAACACAGTGCGTGCCTGACCCAGCTTGCTGTCTATATTGACTGGATTGACTAGCTTGTTGCCTACATTGAAAAGCATAAAGTATCCTTATAATGGCGTCAGTTACTTTCTTATTATCATACTGTGTTTATAAGTGACTAAAAGTGGTCAGAATGTATTCAATAAAAAAGCCCGTCATCAAGACAGGCTTTAATAAAACGAACGGTAAATAATAAGCTTAAAAATAGCTCAGCATATTATTAGTATAAAAAATTAGTACGCAAAAAATAGGGCTACGAAGACTTGCTGATATTGACGTATTTATCGAAGTTTTGCGCATAATCATCAATATTATCACTAAGCATTTGGCGGTATTGCTTGGTATAAAAGTCGATAATTTCATCTTTTTCTTTACGTAAGTCATCACCTTTGACGAAGCCAATAGAGGCAACAGAAGCACTGTAGCGTGCTGCCGCGTAAAGTAATGAAGCGCCAACTTGGCCAGAATGTGAAGTAGGGCTTAGCTGAGAGTTTGCAAGCTCAATAACGGCATCTGCACGCTTGTAGAAAGCTTGCATCTCTGCGGTAACTTCAGCGGCTTCTGCTGCCTTATTTGAGGTGTTATCAAGCGCAGTATCAATATTTTGCACGTTATCTGCTGTGCTGTTTTGCGTCGAATCTTGCGGGGTTATTGCATCGTTGCTCATGGAGATTCTGCCGTATTATCAATAAGGATAGTTAAAAATAAGAACAGTGAAAAAATGGCGAACTATAAATGGTCTAATAGAGCGCTACACCGTCAAATTCCTGCATCTGCTTTGAGTAATTCTGCCTTATCGGTTTTTTCCCAAGTAAATGCCGTCTCAGAGCCTTCGCGGCCAAAGTGACCATAAGTCGCTGTCTGTTGATACATCGGCTGTAATAGGTTCAGCATATGGGTGATGCCATAAGGTCGCAGGTCAAAATGGGTGCGAATCAGCTCAATAATAGTGTCATGATCGACTTTAGCCGTACCAAAAGTATTCACCGAGATAGAGGTCGGCTCAGCGACCCCAATCGCATAGCTTATTTGAACTTCACAGCGCTCAGCAAGACCTGCAGCTACGATATTCTTCGCCACATAGCGACCCGCATAGGCAGCACTGCGGTCTACTTTGGAGGGGTCTTTACCACTAAATGCACCGCCGCCATGACGGGCCATGCCGCCGTACGTGTCGACGATAATCTTACGACCAGTCAGACCAGCGTCACCAACGGGGCCACCGATGACGAACTTACCTGTAGGGTTGATATGATATCGTGTACCGGCGTGAAGCAAATCGGCAGGAAGGACATGCTTGATGATGTTTTCCATAATGGCTTCTTGCAAGTCAGACTGGGTGATGCTTGGGTCGTGCTGCGTTGATAGCACCACAGCATCAATCGCTGATGGTAGGCTGCCATCGTACTGAACGGTGACTTGAGCTTTGGCATCCGGACGTAGCCATGGTAGTTCACCAGAGCGGCGTAGCTCTGATTGACGCTCCATTAAGCGATGCGCAAACTCAATAGGTGCTGGCATTAGTACGTCAGTCTCATTACTGGCATAGCCAAACATCAAGCCTTGATCGCCAGCGCCTTGGTCTTCAGGTCTGCTCCGATCCACACCTTGAGCGATCTCTGGTGACTGCTTACCGATCATATTGATTACCGCACAGGTCTCACCATCAAAGCCTAAATCTGAATGGTGATAACCGATGCCATTGACCGTATCCCGGACGATTCGCTCAATATCTATATTGGCCGTGGTCGATATCTCGCCCGCTAACACCACCGCTCCTGTCTTGACCAAGGTCTCGCAGGCTACTCGTGCATGTAAGTCTTCACGCAAAATGGCATCAAGAAGGGCGTCAGATATTTGGTCAGCCATTTTATCAGGATGGCCTTCACTAACAGATTCGGAGGTAAACAGTTGGTAATCACGCATAATCAGGAAGTCGCTTATTTGCAGGCACTGGCCGCTAATTACCTATCCTATAACAGTAAGAATACTAGAGACCAGGCGAAGAAAAAATCAGTAAAAGTAGCGTATTTTAACGTGAAATGAGGTAAAACTCTAGTGAAAGCCTTTTAAACTACCGCGGACAAAATTCATCATTGTGGCGATCTTCGTGCCAACGGTACTCAACATCATAGGCTATCTGTCGAGCAGTACCTACACCATGTCTATCAGCGATAAAGCCGAGCGTCATATCCATACCTGCACTGACCCCCGAGGAGGTATAAAACTTATCATCAACTACCCATCGGGCTTGAGGCTGCCAGACGACACTGTCTGATTGCGAGATTACCCATTGCCAAGCGCGTTTATTCGAGGTCGCTCTTAACCCGTCTAACACTCCCGCTTTGGCTAATAAGGCACTGCCTGTACAGACGCTAAGTACCCAGTTAGCCGTATGACTAAAACAAGAAAGCTCGTACAAAAATTCGCTATCATGAACAAGATCGCGAGTCCCAGGACCACCGACTATCAGCAGGACATCAGTGGGGTACTCTAGCGATGCTATCGCAGTAGTGGGTAGAGTCACACCATGGTGGTTGTGAATAAGACTACCCGAGATAGAGGCAAATTGGAGTCGATACTGCTTGGGCAATCGACCAAACATCTCGACCACACCATAAAGATCTAGGGTCTCAAAGTTATTAAATACTAAAGCGGTAATGGTTTGCATTAGCTATCCCAAAGGTTAGGTACAGCAGTTCAATGGTTTTATGCTAGTACAAGACATACTAGGGCGTATCGATTGTCACTATTGGCTGACTTAAAATAGGGTTAGCAAAAAATGGTGGTCGAAAAATAGTTAGTAAACAACAGTTAGACAGTTAGATCTCCGCAAACTTCATTTTATCCTTAAACATACACTCTTCAAAGACAGGACAAGCTCCGCATTTGGGGGTTCGGGCCTGACAAGTATAGCGGCCATGTAAGATTAAATAGTGATGGGCATCGACGATGAAGTCATCCGGAATGCGCTCAACCAGCTTTTTCTCAACCGCTAGTACCGTCTTTCCAGTCGCTAAGCCAGTACGATTACTGACTCTAAATATATGGGTATCGACTGCCATAGTAGGCTGACCAAAGGCGGTATTTAGTACCACATTAGCCGTTTTACGACCGACACCGGCGAGTGCTTCAAGCTCTTTTCGCGTATCTGGTACTTCGCTATTGTGTTTTTCGATCAAGTCGCGGCACGTCTTAATGACGTTTTTGGCCTTTGAGTTATAGAGGCCTATGGTCTTGATATATGTCTTTAAACCGTCCTCTCCTAGAGCCAAAATCGCCTCGGGGGTGTTGGCTACTGGAAAGAGTTTTTTGGTAGCGATATTGACGCTGACATCGGTGGCTTGCGCCGATAGCATGACAGCTATTAATAGCTCAAAGTTGCTACTGAATTCAAGCTCAGTTACAGGCTCGTCTATGGTAGCGGCCAACTTTTCAAAAAATGGCCGCACATTGCGGTTGGGCAAACGGCGAGATGGCGGTGTTTGAGCAGTCTTAGGGATGACAGGTTTTGGCATACGGTGATCTTATTATAAGAGTTAAGCGGGCAATGTGAGTGTTACTCTTACAAGCAAACTGTTGGTAAGAGTGACAGTACATCAGCTGGCTGTGGTCAATAAAAGTATTTTAATGAGGCTTATCTCAATAAGCTATCGTTAATCAGGGACGTCATGAATGTGTGTCTGAGCATTTAAAGGTCTAGCTGGCTATGCCTCATCTAGCAGGGTCTCAAGCTCAGCTTGCAGGCGCTCGCGTTCAGCTTGCTTGGCAGGGTTAGGGCGGACGCTTAGCTGCTTATCTAGTTTTTTGATCTTGGTTCGCAGCTTAGCAGCGGCAATCGTTGATTTGGCTTCAGCTGCATCAATATCGATGGCTTGATTCGCAACATTACCAAGCTTGGCCTCCACCATACTGACGACAGGTTTGGCGCGAGATCGGTTGGTCATTTGCTCCGCCACACGGTCTAAATGCGTATGATAGCGCTGGCGTAAATGAGCTTGCTCTTGAGCTCGCTCTAGCTCAGTCGGTGAATGCTCGACTTCAATCAAGTCTATGCAGTCAACAGGACAAGGCGGCAGGCATAGCTCGCAGCCGGTACACAAGTCAGTAAAGATAGTATGCATGTGTTTACCCGTACCGACAATAGCATCGACAGGGCAGGCTGGGATACATTTGGTGCAGCCGATACAATCGGCTTCTCTAATGACAGCCCGCACCTCGACAGGTCGGCCAGATATCTCGTCAGTCTTCCATTTGGATGGTGCAGCAGGCAGCGTCTCTTGACCCAGTAGTTGAGCTAGAGCATCGGTCACTGGTTGGCCACCTGGCACACACTTATTGAACGGCTCATGCTGAGTAACTATGGCAGTCGCGTAGGGCAGACAACCATCTGGATGGTCACAAAGACCACACTGCGTCTGCGGCAAGCAGGCGTCAATCTGCGCGATGAGCTTCTGAGCTTGGGTCGATAATGACTCAAGCTGTAGGCTATCGAATAAGAGAGGCAAGCCTGTGAGTCGCTCCTCAATAATAGGAATACGAGCTGGGGTTTGGGCTGAATGGGCCGAATGGAGAGTATCCGTCATTAAATAAGTATATCACCTGTGAAGTCGTCGGAATAAAATGAGTTACTAGAGCGCATTGAGTGTGTTGAACTATTTAGTCATCTTGCTAGCGTAACGTGACCAATAAGATGACTATGGTAGTAAAGAGGTAGGCATTATAAAGAATAACACAGTGACATAGAAGTCAGAGTAAAAGGATAGAGGCCACTAGGCTCAATCAAACTGAATGCCGATCTTGCTCAATAACTTGCTGGATTATCTCAAAAGCAATAGAGCCTTTAGAGGGTATCTTTGGTAAGTCAGTAATATCAAAAAAGTCAGCGTGTGACAGCTCTGCCAGCTCTACGCAAATATCACCGGAGTCAAATTCGGCTTGGAACGCCGCCATTAGGTTGGACGGATAAGGCCACTGCTGACTGCCTAAGTAGCGAATATTGCTGACAGCCAGTCCCACCTCTTCGTTAATCTCGCGCTGAACGGCCTGCTCAAGACTTTCACCGACTTCTACAAAACCAGCAATAAGACCGTATTGTGGATCGGTATCAGGCTTGCCATAGCGATGATGATGCGCCAGTAGAATCTGAGTGACACCAGTCTGTGGATTAGCGCGGGTAACTACAGTAATGACACAAGGCTGAATCCTAGGATAGTGAGTAAGCTTACAGTTGGCGCAAAGTAAAGCGCGCTCAGAGGGATGAGGAGTCAGCGCTGCGGCGCAGCGACTACAAAAGCGAGTGTGTGCCTGCCAGCGTAGTAGCTGCATCGCCGCACTTAAGTCTTGATAGTAGGCGGTGGGTAAGCTCATGATTAGCTTACGAAAAGGTATAAAGCTTGCGGACTTGGGTACAGTAAGATGGCGCGCTCTAAGGTAATCCAAACTTACAGCAGCACTGATGCGATCGCTACTTTGAGCCTTTAGATTTTTTGCTTGATTTTGCCCATGATCGGTAGGATGGAGCGAAATAAACCCTTCTGAATTAACGGCCTCTTCTGACTCCATTACTGAAAGTTTATGATCGTCACTGGATGCAGGTATGTTTAAACCAAACGGCAACCAATCGGTTGCCGTTTTTTCACATAAGATTTGATCACCATCTATGACTAAGGCGGATATCATTATTGCTCTCTTACTTTGCTCTCTTATTGTGCCCTGATGTTTTTAGGGTGGGCATAGCTTAAGCAGCCAGTAGCTTGCTTAAGCTATGCTGACCGATCACCATGGCTTGTTTGCCGGCAGGATGATTATTCTCAAAGCCTTCGAGATGGTAGTCTACTGCCATTACCACGTTGGCTATCTGCGCAAAAGTCTCTTCATCGACAGCTGAGGTCGCGGCCACAACATGGTCTTCAGTAAAGCTGGCAAGCCGACAGAGCATGCTAGCGGCGTCTGGCAGCTGTAAAAAGCGAATCGCTCCGGCGACTTGCTGCATCATCAGAGGTAGATTTGAGATAATCTGTTTATCATGGCTAGGGTCAGCTAGATATTCGCTGATAGCTTGCTCAATTTGTACAATACTAGCGCGGCTCTCAAGAATGAGGGTGTCATAAGCAGTATCAAGCTGGTGTAAAGAGATATTGTGATTGTGCAGTGGCAGGTTAACAGCACCCGGTGTGTGCGACTTAGTCATAAATATCGAAGCATTTTCTGCCACCATCATTGACGCAAGTAATTGGTCAAAGTCTTCTGGTGTCGGGGTCTGCCAAGCTTTGAGCGCTGAAGCAGCTTGGGTTAAGGCGTCAGTGGCATCATGAAGCCCTAACAGCTTCATAGCTTTGCCAAGAGCTAGAATATCATCGGCTATCTGCGCTGCATTAGGTGCGTCAGCTTGAAGGCCCTCATTGCGCACTAAATTATCGACCTTTTCTTTGATAGTGCTAATCTCATTTTGGATCAAGTCATTTAAGGTATCTATGACCTTACGATCAGGACCAAATAAGAAGCGCTTCATTTGTGTACGCTGATTGTCATCAAGACGTCTATCAGCGTATTTTTGTTGAATACTTTGTGCCAATTTATGGTCACGCTGACAGGCTAAGCTGACCAAATCTGCAAAGCGATTGTCGCTGACAGGTAGATAGTCATGGAACTGTTGCTCTAAGAATATCAATGTGCGCTTGTAAGTATTGCTAAGGGGTAGGCTGTCGGCAATATCACTGACTACAGCAGTTGCCGCTTGCCAAAACAGTGAGTCTGACTTGGCGGCTATAAGTGCACAAGCAGAGGTCATGGCAGTCAGCTTCTTTTGTTCAGCAGCGGTGACTTGACCATCTTGATTGGTCAGGACCACACCCAAACCAGCACGGTAAGCTGTACTTAACAACTTAGTATCAATATCGAGGCTTGATAGAGACTGATAATTCTGTGCAGGATTGACAATAGAGACGCGAGTATTATTTATCTTATTAAAATACCCATCTTCTAGAGGCGTTTTGTTGAGGTGCGAGTATAGCTTATTGATAATAGGTAGCAGTAATGATGGCTCAAAGGTCTCTTTTAATAGTACAAACTCTATATAACGATCAAGGGTCATGATCGCCTCTGAAAGATCTAAGATAAGCTCGTCGTCGTTATTATCACCATTGTCGTATAACTGCTGCAGACCAACAGCAATGGCTTGGGACAGATGACTGGCACCACGTAAGTAAATAAGGTCTAAAATGGCAGACAATTGATTTAACACTTCAATAGAGTCGAGCAATAAAGGTGCCTGATCGCTATCATCGTTAAACTCACTTAAATGAATTTCAGCATCTTTTAACGCCACATCAATTTCACTACGCAGCAAGTGCAAAGAGGGTAGGTCAAAGTTAGTTGCAGAAAGCACTAGCTCGTCGGTATGGTGGTTGGTTGCGGATGGCTGCAGCATAGTAAAAGATTCCAATTAAGTTTAGTGGAGCAATAGAGTTGAGGATATTATAAAAATTGTTCTGGCACTTTAGGTTTTGACTTTGTAATGACATCTTACCTTGATGAGTCGGCCACTAGATGTTCTGGTGGTTATTTATCTGCATATTATCCCAGATTAAAATAATTATCTAATAAGCACTATATGAGGTGTTTCATCGCAGACTTATAGAGTTAATCCACTGCAAAGCCACTGAACAGTAGCTAGGATAACTATGGTTATCTGCCCTGACGGATTTTTAGGTTAGTCATCAATTAGATACTAAGCTTGTGGCGGCCTGCTGTTAACATTTTATCAGTTACCTACTCTAAAGTAATGTCTATGAGGTATTAAGCTAATGTTTAATTAACCTTCTGGTCAATGATTTATGGCTTAAATCGACGGTAATTACAATAGATAATGGGTTGCTTGGCATCATCATTCAACCCTCATTACAGCATTTTGCTCATTAGTATTCAACAGCTCTAGATACAATCTATCTACCTATCTACAATCAGCTTATGACCCCTAAGGCTATAAAATTTAGCTCAGTCAAACTTGCCATTGTTAATTGATAGCGATCATTGCTAATCCTAGCCTTAATAATATCACTACAAGCTAAGAGTATGATATTGATCGCCATAAATTAGTAGTGACTGGCAAAGATAAATCTAGACAGCCCTAATAAGCATTAAACCCTAAGCATCCCAAACCTCGTTGAGCGCTGGGTACTGTTGATTTAGCTCATTGAGCCAAGCTTGATGTGCCGCTACGTCGGTAGAGGAGGTCACTAGCTTGCTAGCAAGATGCTCAAAGCGAGCATGAGCGCCGCCACCTTCACTATAGTTTTCTTCATCGATAGCAAGGGCAACCTGACCACCGGTCATGGCCAAATATACTTCAGCTAAAATCTCAGCATCGAGTAATGCACCGTGAAAGGTTCGATCTTGTTTACCGACATTAAGGCGTTTGACCAGTGCATCTAGAGTGTTTCTTTGACCTGGATATTGATGCTTGGCCATCACTAGTGAGTCAGTGACTTGGACCGCGTCAGCGAAGCCTGTTAAGCCGACTTTATCAAACTCCATAGTCAAAAAGCCAATATCAAATGGGGCGTTGTGCGCAATGACCTCTGCACCTGCCATGAAGTCAAATAGCTGCTGTGCGACGTCGGCGAATTTAGGCTTATCTTGCAAGAACGCCTCAGAGATCCCATGAATGCGGATAGCATCCTCATCCATACCACGTTCTGGGTTGATGTAGACGTGTAGCTTCTCACCGGTAAATTTGCGACCGACCATCTCCACAATACCGACTTCAATAATACGGTCACCTTTACTCGCATCTAACCCCGTGGTCTCTGTATCCATAATCAGCTGCCGGGCATCTTTGCCCTGATTGATAGGGTCGGGCAGTAGCGGTACAAAGTGCGGATTGGCGCGGCTAGTATCACCATCGAAAGCAACTGGCGTGTCACTTATGTCATGCCTGTCATTAGCTTGAGTGACTTCTTGGCGCTGCGGCTCAGCAAAAGCAGCATTAGGAAGACTAGAGATATCTTGGGTCATAGGCGTATTATCATTTAATGGGGCGCTGGGTAAAAGAGTTTGCGGTAGCGTATCTGTCATTTCTGTTGGAGAATAGCTTAGCGTGGCAGTCTCATTGGGTGTGGTCGTTTCATCCACTACAGTAGTTTTATTAACCACTGCATCTTGGTCGCTATTGGCTTGTTCTGCTAAGTCATTATCTAATCGCTCGTCTGCTTCTTCTTCAAGCAGCTCATCTGCCATGTCTAAGCCTAATGGATCAAAAGTTAACCAATCGTCCTTTTCAGGGGCTTCAGGGTTTTTTTTTTACCTCTTTTGTAGACTGAGTATTTGTAGCAGCTATAGTATTATAGGGATCAGGATTGCCCGCTAATACTCTCTCGACACCGAGATTGGCGAGCGCATCGGCTTTTTCGTTGCCTTCATGACCAGCATGGCCTTTAACCCAGTGCCAACTCACATCGCGCGCTTGACGTAATTCATCCAACTGCTGCCATAAGTCTTGATTGGCGACTGGCTTTTTGTTAGCGGTCTTCCAGCCTTTTTTCTTCCAGCCATCAATCCACTGAGTGATACCATTTTTGACATAGCTAGAATCTGTCCAGATCTCTAACGTGCTGTCTGTTGGGCTATTAATGAGGGCGTAAATTGCACCCATCAGCTCCATGCGGTTATTGGTGGTGGCGCTATCTCCGCCGCACCAGGCCTCGGTCTGGCCATCGGCAAATACCAGATAAGCTCCCCAACCCCCAGCCCCAGGGTTGCCCTTACAGGCGCCATCTGTAAAGGCGATGGTGGTATTGGCTTTGGCATCTAGTACGGACGCATCGGGCATAGACATAGTTACTCTTTAGGTTTGGTTTTGGATAATTTACTGTAGTTTGGCACAGTTCTAGACAGCGGCTAGATAGGGATTATAAAACCTAATGGCTGTTTTATGAAGCTATAGTGACAAATAAAGCACCAATTGGCTTTTTAATGCAAGCCGTTAATGTGGCAGCTTTTGCTTGAGTAGCCGTTAACTTAGAGCAGTTAATAATAAGAGAGCAGTGTGACATGTAGTTGATGCTCTTTAGTAAAAGGACAATATCTATATAGATATTTTGGGATATTTGTTAATATAGTACCTTTCTATCATCGATTTTAGCGTGAGTTTATGCCCGCCTTTAGCCAGCTGTTCCAATCTACCCTTTCTTCTTGTTGCTCATTTCGCATGACTCGAGCGGTCTTAACCGGCTGCCTGATTTCAAGTAGTCTACTCCTTGCTGCTTGCAATCAAAGCCCGAGCAGTGCAAGTGATGAATCAGAAGCCCGAAGTCCAGAGAGTCAGTCAAATCTTGAGAGCTTTATTGGTTGCTATACCGTCAGCTATGGAGAGCCGGCGCAGATTAAGGTTAGCCAGCAATCTGGTGCTTATGTCATGCAAATGAAAGAGCCTGAGCGCGCCCATCGTATCTGGGATGACCCTGAGCCTCTAGAAGCAGTACCGCTGACTATGGTGCAGAAGTTTTTCTCAATTGATCCTAACAATATTGACGCTATGCTGGCACGGCCAGATCGCGTCTTAGTATTGGCGCACGTCAAGAGTGCTTATGCCAATATTGACCCACTGCTTGATAGTGAGTATCTGTCTTACATCTACCAAGGGGCTAATACGATATATAAAGTTGACTGTGATGAGGTAAATACCGATATTTTGGCTGATCCGCATGCCGATATCGTCATCAAGCCAGTGGATGAGCAGCAAGCGCAATAGCCTTAAGCTGCTAATTCCTTAATTACCTTCTTTTTATCAATTCATATGAGAGGTTTGTCGTGGGATTTGTTAGTTATGTCATATTGGGTGCCATTGCCTACGCCATAGGTTGGGCGATTCATATGCATATTTTAGATAAAAAGTATGACCCTAAGGTACCCTATAGTTTCACTCATCCACTTATCTTAAGCTATATGGCAGCATTTTTTGTCATTATGCTTATCGTATCTTGGCTACTTGGAAAGCTAGTGTTGGCTCATCAGACCGCGGATATCGCATTTATAGTGGTCAATTCCTTGGTGGCGACTTTTGTCTTCTCCTTTGGCATTAATCCTGACAAATCTCGATTTGATGTGCCTGATTGATGGCGCAATGACGCTTAATACCTAAAAAACAACCAAAAAATAACCAAAAACTTGATGGTGGTTTATGCCTACTTCTATTCAGCCTGCAGATGAGCCAAGACACACTACAATGACAGGCACTGACCAACATTCAGACAACCGTGCTTTATCATTGGCTGCTAGCAAAGGTACGCTAAGCCGTCGTCAGTTTCTCAGTAAAGCTGCGTTAAGTATTGGGGCTGCTGCCGTCGCTAGTAGAGCCGCTGCTACGCCCCTTGCTTCTACTACAAGGCAAGAAATTGCTGCTGCCAACGCCTCTGCCTTAGCTACAGATGCACCGTTAGCATCTTGTGCGGCGGCCACTATTGCCACTCGATTGTTTGCCAGCTCCAATAAAGGAGAGAATGAAGGTCGTAATCAGCTTAGTATTGAGCGGCTGCGCTGTGCGGGGTTTGATATTCAGAACCCTACGGTAACCCAGCGACAGTTTTTGCGCTTTGCTGGCACGGATAGTCAGCGTGCTAGTGACTTACAGAATATCGCAACTGGCGCTGTCGCAGCACCAAAATTACTGCTTGGTGTGCGTGGTGGTTATGGGGCGATGCGACTATTGCCTATGGTGGACTGGCCGGCTCTTGGTCGCGTGATGAAAGAGCAGGGCACTATTATGGCAGGCTTTAGTGATGTCACTGCTGTGCAGTGTGCACTACTGGCTCAAGGGACGATGAGTAGCCTAGCAGCGCCAATGCTCTATAGTGAGTTTGGCAAATCACAGCCAGATCCTATTAGCTGTCAAGGCTTTGTAGAGGCCCTCACTAATCCTGCCTTAACGCTAACAATGTCAGATACTGCACTACATTTGCGCAGTCCGTCTGAGACTCGCGTCACCGGCACGCTTTGGGGCGGTAATTTAAGTGTGGTGTCAGCGCTGGCAGGGAGTGCCTATCTACCCAAGCCTGAGGGCGGTATTGTATTTTTAGAAGATGTGGGTGAGCAGACTTACCGCATTGAGCGCATGCTGTATAGCTTGTATCTGGCAGGAGCCTTTAAGGGGCAACAAGCGATCGTGCTAGGGGCGTTTAGCAATATTGGTACCGACAGCTATGATGATAGGTATGATATGACGGAGGTAATAATGCAGCTGCGTCAAGTGACGGGTCTGCCTGTCTTGACCGGTGTGCCGTTTGGTCATGTCGCGCGCAAGCATAGCTTCCCGCTAGGATCAACCTGTACTTTGACGACTGAAGATGATGGCTTTACTTTAACGTTTAGTGATTATCCTGTTATTGATCGAAGTCTGATTAAGGCTGAGGCGCTTTGGCGGTAGTTAACCTATGATTGCTATAGTCAATCCACAATAGTATTGGTGCAAGGAAGCCGAGCGCAGCCTATACAGTAGTATGACTGGTGAGGATGACACCATGATGGTTTTATTGTCGGCCGACTATAAGTTCGTAGTAGTGAGCGAGAAGATGTGAGTGTAACTAGAGTCTAGATATCTTTAGTGGTCTCATTATGACTCAACTGATATTAGATGAGTATTTATTAAATTAGTCTTGATAAGACTTTTGCGAAGAAAGGCATACCACTATCCAAAAAAAGAGCTGAGTTAATCAGCTCTTTTTTAGTCTAAAAACAATGAATGATTTTCGTATTCATCTTAAGGGTTAAAGCATAAATTGTGCGATTGCAGCGGACCCTAAAAAAGTACCCGTAAAGGTAAGTATGGCGACAATTGCAATTTTGAATCCAGATTTTTTGAATAGATCTACTTCTGTTTGTGAGATAGCAAAACCTGCATAAGCAAGCACAGGCGTTAATAGCTGTAGTGTACCGAGCTTATCCGTCTGAGCCAAAACGTACTCACTGAATGGGAACTGTGGTAATGAGATTAAAATAGCTGCAACGGATATCCAAGCAATAGCAGGAATGTTAACTGGGATAAATCGTTTTAATAAAATCCCAATAATACAACAAGCAAACAAAATCAACATAGCGGGTAGGGCGTCAATTGGATTGACACCTTGTCCTACCCAGTTGCTCAATAGTAGCACCCCACATATAACAATGAGCAGAATAAAAGATTGCAAGGTTGTCAGACTTGCTGGCTCTTCTATAGCTTTGCTGAGATCTGTTTCGCTAATAGCTGCTGAATCCTGATTCTTCTTAAATTTACTGATAACTTTATAGAAAAATTCTGTAAAAGGCAGAGCAATAAATAAACTAACAAACAGCCCTGTGGCGTAAGTCAGCAAGTTAGAAGTAGCTGCAAATGCAGTAATAGTTTCTTCTTGTGAGGGTATAGTCTCAGCTAGAGCCGCAGAGCACGCCCCCATCATGCTGCCACTACCTATACCGCAGGCCATTGCTAGAGCACGAATATCCATAATTTCCATTGAGGCAATGACGCCTGCCATTAACGAAAAATATATCGCACCAAATAATGTGCCCATTACATAGACCCCCATTACACCGATACCTTCGGCGCTTTGAAGTCCATACTTATCAGCAATTAGTGCTACGTTAGGCTCACGAGCAACTGAGTGAGTGGCACCGATAGCTTCACGCCCCATGCCAAAGACCAATACAGCAACAGGTAAAGCAATAAGAACCGTGGCAACATTCCCCAGTTCTTGTAAAAGTAAAGCTGGCCCTGCAGCTATTATCTCTTCGATATTTGGCCCAACGCCAACGCCAAATTTAGCAATAAATGGCATGATACTTAGCAGAATGGCATAACTTGCAAACATTGCACGTTTTTTGGTGATTACAGCCTTCATTGAAGGTATAACATTAGGATTTAATAAGATTGCAAAGATAAATGCGTATAGTAGAGGTAGTAACACTAATATACCTATACCAATAGGAATCTTTATAATGCCTATCCACTCAGCCAGCAGTGATACGGTAATAGCAAGTAAATGTAGCTTCCAATCGAGTAGGTGCTTAGTCATTGTAGGTGGTAGTACACCATTATTATTCATATAAATGCCCTTTTAGGTTGGTATAGTTAATCCTGTTTAAAACTGATACATAAAAGATTGGCTGGTATAAATTTACTGGCTAGAGGCCATAAGGTGGCTGAGGTGGCCGTAAATTCATTCCAGCGCCTTTGTGTCAAATCTAAAATGGATTGACTATACTAGGTACCTTTAATAGTCTCTTATCTATGATGATGTCTTTGGTAATAAAGTCTCAATTAAAGACACCCATACCTTGATACCTGTCTCAATTGCTTCGTCGTTAAAGTCATAAGATGCATTATGTAATGGCTTAGAGGGCGTGCTACCATCTACACCTAACCAAAAATATGCGCCTTTAACTTTTTGACTCATAAATGAAAAGTCCTCAGACGCCATTGATGGCTCTACATTGGTTTTTACTTTGTCAGCGCCCAAAACTTTGCTAGCAGCATCTTTAATATCAAGATACGCTTGGCTGTTGTTGGTAGTTACTGGATAGCGAACGTGATAGTCAATCTCCCCCTTTACGCCGTATAGAGAAGGTAACGTGGCCACCATTTCTACGAGCATATCCTGCATGGATTGACGTACATCCATATCAAAGCTACGAACTGTCCCCTTTAAGAACGCATATTCAGGAATAACATTAGTTGTATCACCGCTATTCATCTGTGTCACACTAATCACGCCGGCTTGGAGTGGTGATACTCTACGAGAGATAATAGATTGGATATTGGTGATCAAAGCTGCTCCTGCTGCAATTGGATCAGCGCCTAGATGTGGCATTGCTGCATGAGTACCTTTACCAGTCAGAGTAATTTCAAAAGTATCAAAAGATGCCATCATAGGCCCATTATTGACTGCAATCTCTCCCACAGGCAGCCCTGGCCAGTTATGTAATCCATAGACAGCGTCCATAGGAAACTTATCAAATAGCCCGTCATCAATCATGGCCTTTGCACCACCTAAAACCTCTTCAGCAGGTTGAAATATAAAATGTATCGTTCCGCTAAAGTTCTTGTTATCGCTAAGATGCTTTGCTGTACCTAGCAAGATAGAGGTATGTCCATCATGACCACAGGCATGCATACAGTTTTCATGAGTAGACTTATGAGCGACATCACTTAGCTCTTTTATGGGTAAAGCATCGATATCTGCTCGGATTCCAATAGTCGGACCTGTACCGTTCTTTAATGTACCGACTACTCCGGTACCACCTAGTCCCTGATGAACTTCAATCCCAAATGATTGTAGCTTTTCTATGATAAACGATGAGGTTTTAAACTCTTTAAAACCAAGCTCAGGTTGACTATGAATTTGTTTGCGCCACTCTTTGACTTCGCCTAATAGTGCTTCGTTGACTAACATTTGTTTCCCTTGTAAAACATAGATGGTTAAAACGCAAAAAAAGAGGTGCTATTAGCTTTTTAGAACTTAAACTAAACCTCTATTTACTTACGACGCAACAATATAATTGTTTTTAATGAATGATGCTATCTTAAGTACTTTCCTAAAAAGAATAACGATTTATCCGCTCATTTCTTCATAAGAGAGCCACATATTGTGAGAGAGTTTTACGTTGAGCACTAATTTAAGCTAACTGTCGTTGTGTACATATAGGTAATCTCCCTTATCGTAGTTGAAACCGACAAGACGGAAGGCTTTGGTCGTGGCCGCAATCTAAAAAAGATTGGTCTTATGGCTCAGGATACCTCAAAGCTGCATTTCACGAACATGCGCGCACCACAAAAAACTTATTGGGCAGTATTGAAGGCATAGGATTTATCCAGCTGATGCAAGAGTTGCCCCGTGAGCGTTTAAGCATCGGTCTGACTGGTATTGCTGCCATGCGTCTGACCATTGAATTGACATTTGACTATAACAAAGAGCGTGAAGGCTTCGGAAAACCCATCTAGGAATTGCAAAATACGCGCTTTAAGTTGGCTGAATGCTGTGCCGATTACTTCGCCTGCCAAGTGATGACCAGTGCTGTGGTCGAGGCGCTGCTAGAAGAAAAGCTGTCTGTCCCTCATGCTGCGCTTATTAAATACGCCGTCACCAAAAAGCCGTACCGAGCTATGGACGAGTGTATAAAGCCATTCGGTGGTCACTGATACATGATGGAAGAGCCAATCGCCCGTCTGTACGCGGACGCACGCGCTCAGAAGCCAATGGCGGAAGCAACGAGATTATGAAAGAGACGGTATGGGCTAGAAAATTAGTTAAAAATCACGGAGATTGACGCAGCTAATAAAAGCTATGGCACCTAAGGCTGCAACAACCTTGTCTAAAATTAGGTTATGACCCTGTTAATCAGCCAGTTTGCAGCCTAGATATTTGCTGGTTTGGGTGGGGTTGTTTGACTAAAAAACTTGTGGGCAAGTGTCATGATGTGTCAGCGTAGCAACAGCCAGCTTGTGGTAACAATAAAATTGATGCTCATAACGACGTCATCCCATGTGACAGTATTTGCAAATGAGACTAAACAAAAAACATTCATGAATAAATTTAGAGATATTAATGTAGTAAAAACAAACCCTTGCGGTCTAGCGTGACCGTCAAATAATAGAAACTTCTCTTTTTAGCAAGGGAAGAAAGACAATAAATGATAAACCCTAGAAAAGTATAAGGAGAACTTATGCCAAATACTTCTAGTAATGCAGCAAATTGCACTGAAACTCATAAAAAAAGAGTACTCATTGCCGGTGGTGGTATATCTGGGCTTAGCGCCGCTTTTGAATTATCTGAAGACCCCAATCTTGATATCACAGTAGTCGAGTCAAAAGAGCAGTGCGGTGGCAAGATGATTGGCTACTTTAATGCTAAAGAACAGCGTTTTGAAGAGCATTCCATTCGAGCATTAGGCGCTACTTATTTCTCATTATTTAATATTTTTAGTCGCGCCAACTTATTGCATACCTTAACACCTGTTGACGACTATCAGTTTTATCAAAGCGAACCTAAAAAGGATAACCGCGGTAAAAGTGATAATGTAGAGAGCCATAGTGGCCGCCGTATCTCAGTAGATAGACGTAAAGCCATCGATTTGCAAACTATTGAAAATATGATTGAGGCATTCGATCTCAATAAAAAGAATATGCTGCAATTGGTTCAACGTATCGTACACCACGTCAACGCCAGTGAAGAGCAACGCCAAAAAATGGAATATGAAAAGGCGGGCGACTTTCTTGGGATAGATGACTTTGATGAGCATACCCGGCAGTTTATTACCAACTGGTTTGGTATTCTCACTGGCGCTAGAATGCATAGTAAAGCCGTCGATATTATGGATAGCTTTGTACTTATGTTTTTGCCTATGACTGAAGCCCCTACATTGCCCGCTGGTGAACCATCAAAATCTTACTGCTTCAATCGGCCTACGTCTGAAGTAATAGACGCATTGGTTGAAACACTAAAACAACGTGGGGTAAAGTTTTATAATAATACCCACATACTCAACTTACATCGTCATACTGAGGCTCCAAGTGATGAGCAACTCAATAACTCAGAGCACACATCTCAAGATAGAATTAGCATTGACGTGTCAGTTAATCCACTATTAACTGATAAGACCTCCGTAGAAGACCTTGAAGCCTTAGAGAAGCAATACTTTGATGCCGCCGTGATTGCCCTACCGCATGAGGTAATATGGAAGCTTGGATTATTGCCAGAAGTCAAAAAACCATTTAACGATGAATGGTCATTTGGCACTCAATATCCTTTGCAAGAGATACCAGAAGTATTCAAGCCATTTATGGGCAAATCTTATAGCTTATGTTTTGATGCACCATGGAATATTGTGTTTCAAATACAGCACAAAGGCGGCTTCTGGCAAGATGTAGAGTTTCCTGAGGGTCATGATTATAATCTATCCGCTACCTGTAGCTCGCCATTTAATAAAGGCTCACTTTATGGTAAGCGTTTTATGGAATGTACTCCAGAAGAGGCTAAAGAAGAAATTCTATATCAGCTTGGCATTACTGATAAACAGCAGTATCAACAAATTGCTGCTACAGGCGTTATCGACCCCATCAACTTAATTTATACTGATAATTGGCAACCATATGCCGAGCTTGAAACAGCGGAAATGGGCATCGAGCAAGATAATGGTAAGCGCTGGGTAAATCTAACCCAGATTTATATTCGTAATGCGGACGATGCAAAAATTGAAACCAAAACACAGTGGAATAATATTGTTTTAGCGGGTGAGATTATCTCAGTAAAAGGGCGTTGGAAAATTCCAACCATGGAGCAAGCAGCCACTTCTGGTAAACAAGCAGCACAGGCGGTATTCGATTATTTTGATTGTAAACGCCATGTAGATTTAGCAACAGCCGAACTGGTGAATGAGTCATATTACAAATACCTTGATCCCCTCATTACCGCTCTAAGCACAGCGGCCAATAAAGTCTCTAAAATAGAGAGAAAAATAACTAATTAAACAGTGAAATAATTGTGTTTTTCTGATTGTGAGCGCTTTAAGTCTCACCCAGCGTAATCCTCTTACACTGAACGCATTAACATTATGCCTGCTGTGTAAGGGGATTTTCGTATCTATAAGCCTTGACTAAGCTAATGGCAATTACCCCTGTGACGACTTAGCAAAACAGGTGGATAGTCAGCTGCCATATGTAGTTGAGCTTATTTAAAACTACTACGTAAAAAAAGTCGCTGGCATAAATCTAAAATAGACTGACTATAGTACTAAAGCGCGGGCTTACATAGTTTTAGCCCTATCTTGATTTGCTCGTTTGTCATGACTCTCAGTCTCTCATGGTAGGGCTTTTTTATGTATATAGGAGTGCTTATCCTGATTTTAGGGACAAATAACAAAAACCAGTGCGAACACTGGTTTTTATTATAAAAAGCAATTAATGAGACAACAAAATTTGTTATCGCGATTTACTTATTTTTTATTACCCCTTCTTTATTACCCCAAACCATGTCAATTCAGAGGGGGTGAATGCTAAGTCAATGGTTGGTTTTAAAGTGGCAGCTTTGGGGTCGATGACGGCAATTTGTTTTTTAGCCGTATTTAACACATAGACATCATCACTGTTGGGGTTAACCACTAAGGTAGGACCACCGTGTCCACCATCGGCAACGCCATCGGTGATGACATCAAGCGTTTTGATGGGTTTAAAGTTTTGGGCCACGTCTAAAATGGTCACCTTGCCTAAGTCATCAAGCAATAGTAGATAGTTACCAGAGCGATCAAACTCATAGCTTAATACTTTACGGTTTTTGTCTGTCGTCCAAGTAATGGAGGTAAAAGCTTTTGTAGTGGGGTTGATCAGATGCGGCTGACCACATGCTGTACCGACCAAAAACTCATGGTGTGGGCTGGTAGCAAAGGAGCCGATACGAGAAGGGCTGGCAGGTCGGTTGGGACGCTGACATAGAGTATTAGCAATACTCATTGGGTTTGGTAGTTTTTCTGAGCTAAACTCATCGCCAACTTTATGTACGCTGACCACACCATCGCTACAAGCAAATACGCTGTAATCACCTGCACTACCGCTACCATGAAGGCTAGGGCAAGCGGTAGTTAAATCTTGATGCTTGTGGTAATGGTCATGGTGCTGATGATAGACCACAAGGCTGTCTGCCAGTGGGCTGCCTACCGTATTTAGGCGGGCAGTGGTAATGACATATTCTCCTTGAGCCTCAGCAGTACCATGCATGTTGCTGTTGAGTTTTTGATAAGGCAGTTTGCCGGCATCAATATCTTCATCAGTGACCAGTACAAAGCCTGCTTGCTGTTTAAACTGATCAACTGGATTACCTTGTTCGCCTTTACCATCAAAAAATAATCCAGCTTGTGTGCCATGAGTTTGGTAGTGATTAGGCGTTGCGTAGTTGAGTTGTAGTAATACTTTTCGGACATCCCCTGCATAGGCGTGATCATGATCACCATGGTCTTCGACGCGCAAGCCACTGTGATAAAAGTTCACTTGGTTATTTTTACGATCAAGGCTCAAGGCATATTTACCTTGAGGGCTGGTTTGTAGGGCGTCAATGTGTCCAGCATTTGCAAAGGTTTGGATAATTTTGTTTTGAGCAAGGCTGTAGACGTAGGCTGTATCACTGTCTTGGTCAGCAATAAGTAGTCGTCCCTGAGCAATTTCTGCCGCCACTTCTGGGTCATGATGATGGTGATGATGATCATGCCCAGAGGTGGCATTAGCTCGGTCTTCCGATGAGCCACAACCACTTAGGGGACTGACAGTCAAACCTGCCAATAGTGCCAAAGTGACAGCGTTGGTTAATGGGTTTTTGCGTGACATAACATTATCCTATTTATTAATCGGTAAATAAATTTTGAAAAATAGATGGGGTCTATTGCTTGCCCTTAACCACATCTTTTCCGTAGCTTTTGGCAACAGGATTGGCATAGATGCTCAGCGTTGTACCTGCATTGGCTAAGCGGTCAATGTCAGCTTTGGCGGTATTGTCCAATTTGTTAGAGTTCAGCTCTAAGGTCTTAAGCATAGGTACTTGCACCAAATTTGCTAAGCTGTTGATTTGGTTATAGTCTGCTTTTAGTAAATCAAGCTTTGGCAAGTTAGCAAAGGCAGATAAGTTGGTTAATTGATTGCCAGTCAAATAGACGGTTTTTAGCTCATGGTTTTGGCTCAATACCGGCAGTGTGGTCAGCTGATTTTCCATTAACCCTAGTTCAGTTAGTGCTGTTAGGCTCGATAACGCACTGGCATCACTGATGGCGTTGTAGTTGAGGTTTAGCACTTGTAGCTTTGGCATATTTTTGACAAAGTCAATTTTCTGCACATTGTTACTATCCGCCGATACTTTGGTTAAATGGGGATAACGGCTTAAAAAGCTTAAATCAGTGGCAGGTTTATCGACATTGCTTTCGCTGTGGTCAACAAAATTATCAGATAAGTTAATGCTGGTTAGTTTGGGGAGCTGTGCCAAAAAGTCATAATTACGAATACCTGTGCCAGCCACACTTAAGACTTCTACGTTAGAGAATTGGCTAACGATCAATGAGGTATCAGGCACAGGAGCATAATCCAAATACAACTCTTTAACCCCAGTAAAATACTGCAAGCCGTTAACCTGCAAAGGGTTGGTGTCGTCATATAGGGTTAATGTACTGACCCCTGCTAGATATTTTTGTACGTTTTCTTGGCTGGGGTTGTCATAGTCAAACTCAACCGCTGAGGGAGCAGTTTGTAAGCTATCAAGCAATGATTGGTTATCAATGCCCGCATCTTTAAATGCCAAGGTTTTTAATTGAGCTTTGTTATAGCCCAGCTGTACATCGTATAAGCCATCGTCACAGCTAAGTAGCGTGCCATTGGGATGTGACAATAAGGCTTGAGGCGTGGTACAAGTCAGTGAGGTTTGTTTTAGTGGTTGATAGTGCCCGTCTTTTTTCTCATAGCCCAAAATCTGCCCTGCAATCGCCACCAGAACTTGTGAACCTGTTGGTTCAACGACAATATGCGTCTGAGCAGGGTTACCAGCGGTTTTGACATCAGTTAGTTGATGGTAATCAAGGGCCTTTGCGTCGGCCAATTCATATTCATCAAAGACCACAAATCCTGCGGCGGTGCTGTTATCACCTGCAAAGGCAATCGCTGAGCTGGTGCTGTATTTTTCTAGGCTATTGCGATAGCTGGTCGCTATTGGATTAGGCTTTTTGATGGTTTTTGGTGACCAGTTTGGCGGTGCAATCACAGGGTCGCTATGATCACCGTGCGACTGTAGATAAAGCCCACCATCTAGGAAAGTTAACTGATCTTTGCTGTCATCATCATTATCACTAATTAGTACAGCATAGCGATGATTGGCAGTGCTTGCTAAACCAGTAATGGGAAAATTGATACTGGTGCTACTGATGATGTCATTTTTGCTGAGTTCGGCATTGCCTGCCAAATTGGCCTTAATAACCGCTAGCTTTTGCTCACCTGTATTGGTTTTGCCTGCCACAATCCAGCGACCTTGTTCTAAGCTGTCAAACTGTGTGCCGGACTCAGGGTGGTGAGCAAGGGTTTCTTTTTTGCTAGCCTCGTTAACCACTGCTCCAACCCAAGTAATATGCTCAGGGGTAAAGTCCAAAATAGACTGTTGACCACCAATGTTGGTCGCCATAGCTTGGCTGTTAAAGTCCTTATCTTGCACAATCTGTAGTAGCTGTCCTTTGGTGCTATCAAAGACATAAGGCAGTTTTTGATTGGGGTTGCTGACAAAGTTTAAGGTGCTATTGATAGCAATGGTATTTAACGTGCTTGGGTCGCCGTGGCCATGAAAGTGGTCGCCATGACTGCCAAAAACTGACAAACGGTTTTTATCATCAAGCACATAGACATTTAGTCCCAAACTCGTTATGTCCACCACATTAGCGTCCGCAATCCAGTCTTCTAATGGTTTAATAGGATTGGCAATGCTTTCATCGGTGATGTTAACAGCATAGTAAGGTTGACCATTGGCAATACCCACGATCACGGGTAGGGTAGGGTTGCTGGTCAATTTTGAAAATTGTAGAGAGTTTGCAACTAATGTCCTAGCTGATAATGGATAATCGCCTTTATAAGGATAGCGTTTATTAGTATTCACTGAGCCTGCGTCATCATCATAGTTATGATTGTGGCCGTCATGATCGTGGTGATGACCGTCGTGGTCATGTCCATCGTGCTCGTGATGATCATGACCAGAGGTGTATAAACTTTCTTTGCGCTCATCGGCACTGCCACCACAACCAGTCAAGGTTATGCTGGCAAGGACTGCTGTCAAGGCAAAGGTGATTGAACGATGTAAAATAGAATGGTGAAATTGCATAATAAATACCTATAAGTTTCTAATAGACCTAATATTAATGGGCAGCTATATTGTTAGGTCGTTTCTAAAAAGTATATTTCTCCCCGCAACTCTCTCAGTGGTAGAAAGCTCTTTACCCTCATAATAGAAGAGGGCTAGGGGGAGGGGAGGGCGGAATCATAGTGATTCTCTAGCGTTGCGTTAAAAAGCGGTATGGCATAAAGACGACAATCTATTAAAACCGATAAGTAATCCCTGCATTGATCGAACGCTCAGGCATGGGCACATGCTCTACCAAATATGAGGAATGGTTGTACGCCAGCTCATTTAAGATATTCGATACTTTCACAAAGGCGGTGTAATCGTGCACATTGGGGCTGTGATATACCACTTTGGCATCCAGCATGTTGTAGCTTGGCGTATTGGTTTCAAAGTCAGCAATCTTATCTTGCTCAAAGCGGTGATAGCCCGATAACACCATATCAAACTGCCCAACTTGAGCAGTGATGTCACCGCCTACTCTGGGCGCCGCGAGGCGAGGCGCGTATTTACGCCCTAGACTGTTGTCTTCAAGCTCAATCAATGCCAAGTCGGCAAAGCCGCCGAAGCTGAGCATGTCATTTAAGTAATAACGGGCTTTGACCTCACCGCCATAGTGCTTGGCATCGGTTTGACTATAATCCACCAATTTAAACCCCGCTGATTCCCCTGTAGTAACCACATCTTGGGTTTTGGCATAAATATAATCTTGGGTTTGGTTATAAAACCCTGTAACGCTGGCATCAAAGCCTGACTGGTTTGAGGCATTGCTAGTGTTTGCGCGGTTGGCATCACGATTGTTAAAGCGGTAGGTCAACTCCACGCCGTTGGTCTTTTCAGGATTTAAATTCAGATTGCCTCGCTCCCACGTATTGGTTGCCAAGTGTGCACCATCAGCAAACAGTTCTTGCGGCGCAGGCAGGCGCTGCGTATGGCTAATACGGGCAGATACTTGGCTGGTAGGGCTAAGGTATTTGCCCCCCTCTAAGCTCACAGAAGTGCCAGTATAGGACTTACTGATATTGTGCTGAGTATCCTCAATATTTTTAAATTCTTGGCGTCCACCAAATTCTACATACCAAGGGGCTTTATTGGCAGGCAACTGATTGGCTGAAGAAGAAGGGTTTTGGATGTGATTGCTTGTGTCACCATGACTGTGGTCATGACCTGCATGAGCGTTGGTTTGTGACGCAAATTTATCCTGATTGTTGATACCGCTGGCATAGTAAGTAGGCGCTAAACGCTCAACAAAATAAATACCAACTTGATTGCTGTCAGTTTTGGGCAGATAACCCTCTAAGCCCACTGCCGAAAACTCACTGCGATTGATATCAGCCCCGACCATGCCTTTCATAAAGCCCCAATTACCTGTTTTATAGGTGGCATGGGTAGCATCAACGCGACCGCTTAATGCTTTATTGGCAAAGGTCGTGCCTGCCACGCCTTCATCAATCTCATCGTGTTTATAGTCGGTATAACTGGCTTTGACGCTAACCTTATCTACCCCAATCATTGGGGTTTGCTTTTCACCATAAAGCTGGTAAACGTTGGATTTTAAATCGACATAAGGCGGCTCACCATGATGATGATGGTGATGCCCACCACAGTTTAATTTGTTCGGGGTATTTGCATCTGGCTTACACTGATTATGTACATGGAAGGGCAGACCGTATTCAGAGGCTTGGCGTTGATACGATGCGCCAAAATAACTGCCATCATCTAATACATAAGACGCCCCAACACTGGCATTATCTTGCGTGTACCAACTGTTATTAATCTCATCGGTGTCCCAATGAGGTACTTGGATATTGCCTTGGTCGGTCTTTTGTACGCTACTGGTCAGCACCACATTGTCACCAATATTGCCCACCAGCTCACCATAAGCCAGATAGCCATCAGTTGCTTGTTGCCCGGCGACGGTGACTTTACCGTTAATGCTGGCAGGGGGTAGGGTGCTGCGAATACTATCATCGACCACATTCACCACCCCACCAATAGCGCCGCCACCGTACATCAGTGCCGACGTACCTTTAATAATCTCAACTTGCTTGGCGCCAACTACAGGTACAGACACCTGATGGTCTGGTGAAATCTGTGACGCATCCTGCACCGTTAAGCCGTTTTGCACCACCGCCACTCGTGGCGCAGTTTGTCCACGTATAATTGGCCGGCTTGCCCCTTGCCCAAAGGTGTCTGAGGACACGCCTGCTTCTCCGGATATCATGTCGCCCAAGGTGCTGGCGGTTTGTTGCTCAAGGTCGCTTGCCATCAACACACTGGTTGCCGATGCCATGTCTCCAGCCTGCGCTTGTAGCGGACTTGCAGTGACTACGATGGTGTCAACGGTAGTAGATGGCAACTGCTGCTGTAAATTATTACTGGTTTGTGCCAACGCTATCGAAGGGATCATGCCCATAGCAATAGTGGCTGTGGTGATTGCCAAAGCTAATGGGGTTGGTCGGTGTAAATAGCCAAAAGGTAGCACAGCACATCTCCTAAACAGTTGTATATATAGATTCATAAAATGATATAACATTACATAACAGTGAGGTAAGATGATAAATGTAATAATATAACATTACAATAGGTTAGAAAAATAAATGCTGCAATAATAAGGGGGGAGGGCAAGTGTCAGACAAAAAAAACACCGCTATTGAACAAATACAGACAGCAGAAGAGATGAGAAATTCAGAAGATAAAAGTTCAAAATCCTTATTGGCTAGAGTTAACCTTCTTTAAAACTGATACCTAAAAGAGTCGCTGGAACAAACTGCCAGTCAGAGGTCATGAGGTGACGGAGATAGGCATAAATTTATTCCAGCGACTTTGTGTCAAGTCTGAATTAGATGTGATTCATCATAGTGATAGAGATGCTCAGTAGCTATCCATTCGCTATACTGATATGACGGCTGACTTTGACGCCTATTGCTATAACAGCTGATAACTCAAGTATAGCTCTTGCTTTGTACTTCGGGGCAATGTCTCCTAGACATTCGCTTGTCCTTGTACATAAGATGGTGCAATCGCTGAGTCGGTTAATGGATTTTATAAGGCGGAGGTGATTGATGGTCTAAAAGAGCAGTAACGAGGTATTCATGATGTTGAACAGGATGCTTTAGAGTGATTAGGAGGCACGACGATAGACCTAAGGCTTTGTATTGTTTGGTCTGATCATGAGATAAAATTTGGGGTGGTTTTTGACAGAGGCTAAGTATTCTTTATCATCTGCTTTATGACGACTAGTATTTCTGTCGGAGGTAATAGGCTTGCATGCGTCGCCACACCTTATCTTAATGTGTATTCATTTTTACTGTACATAAGATGCAGGGATTGGACTAGATTCTACAGGACAGTATAAGACATTAGATACAAAAAAAGCCCCTGATATCAGGGGCTTTGGCTATTCTATGAGATAGCATAGAACTATGTAATGGTACCCGGAGCCGGACTTGAACCGGCACGCTATTGCTAGCGAGGGATTTTAAATCCCTTGTGTCTACCAATTTCACCACCCGGGCAAAACTTTTTAATTAATCTGTTAGTAATAATCTACATCCAGAACAGATTAATAATTGTGCGCTATTATAAGTCGTTATGATAATAAATCAAGAACTTTATAAAAAAGTTTTACCACTTGAAAACTAACGCAAAATATGGAGGCTGGGGTCGGAATCGAACCGGCGTACACGGAGTTGCAGTCCGCTGCATGACCACTCTGCCACCCAGCCAATCAAGGTGAACTATAATAGCAAAGTTATTTTAAATTACAAGTAATTTTTGCCAGTTTTTTTAGGTATTATCCTGACGGTTTTAAATTTTGTTTTTATGAAGCAGTCATAAATCGAAAACGTCTATGCTAACAAAGCTACTATATGCCTGAAAAGCAAAGAAAGCATAGACGCGTAACGAATTGCTTAAACAAATGGGCTTCAAATTAGCTAGCCAACGTTATTATTTGGCTAGGCCAAATGAGCATCTAAACGATGTGTTCATTATTGTTTTTAGCCCGTTTGATATCACGGTAAGTGGCTGTGCAGATTAGTACCAGTACTGCAAGGGTAATGACGGGCCAAATCAATATATATAAGCCGTAAGCAAATGTGCTAGTCATAGTGTTCTCCTTTTATCGTTTATCAATGATCAGGATTTATAATCTACAGTTGTCAAAAGCCCAATCTTCATCATTGCCGAGTAGCAATGATAGTAACTGTTTTAGTAGGTTAAAACATAGCAGGTTAAAATAGTCGGTTAGGATTGGAATACTGCTATCAGGTCGAGGCAAATAGCAGTGTCCACATAACAAGTTATCATAACGTTACTATTCTAAGTGTGGGCCTGCATTATGATTTGCTATCGACTGCTGGTGCATCATAATCACCGACACGCTGCTTGATCAAACTAAAGTCAAAGCGCTCATTATTCATTAAGCTAATAGCCACGCAGACGATGGTACTGACACCATAAGCGGTTAGTGAGGCCATCAGCACCGTATACTGACGTAAGAAGCCAGTGGCGTATATCAGCATTAATATTAGTGTGATGGCAGCCGATGCTATACCAATCTTGCGACCAAAAAAGCCGAATACCATTAAGCCAATGACTACCGCGCCGCCGACACTTGCCAATACCTCAAATAGTAGGGCAGTACCGCCTGTGATGGGAATCAGCTCGAAGCGGGCAATGCAGAAGAATATAAGGGCGACGATAACCGCAGTGGTAAAGGCTAAATTAGTAACGCGGTCCCAAAACACACTTGCAATAACCGGAAAGACTACCGCGCCCCATAGCGCCCCAACGAAGACTAGCATCACTAGGATATCTAGCTTAAAGCTGGCGAAGATAAGCCCAGCTGCTGTGGCAATAATCATCGTAGCACGGCCTACCATCATCATAGTCTTCGGGTTTGCACGGCCTTTGGCGATGTTTTTTGCATAGACATCGGCCATCATAATAGTCGATAGCGCTGAGAGATCGGAGTCGGCAGTAGAAGATAACGAACCAATTACCAAGATGAAGAATAGGGCGATAAATACTGGGTGTAAGTAGGCACTGACCATTTGCGGAATAAGGTTGTTCATATCACCGTTTAGAGGCTCTATACCTACTGTTAATGCCATTAGGCCAATCATGCCAAGACCGATGACGATACCTGCATAGCCGACTGTCGCCGTAACGAACGTCGCTTTAATTTTAGATTTATCGATAGCAAATAACCGTTGGGTAATGGTTTGGTTGCCAATCGCATAAGCGAGTACCGCAACAAAGTAAGGGGCGCCTTGGTTAAAAAAAGCTTCTGATGAGAAGAAGTCTTGCTGCTGAACAGTCAGATTAGGTAGTCCATCGACCATAGTTTGCGGGCCGCCCATAGCGAATAGTACCGCTGGAATGATAACCACACCGATAGCCATTAATGCGACAAGCTGAGCAAAGTCAGTAAAGACTGAAGCGCGGAAGCCAGAAGTTAAGGTGTAGCTAAGTACGCCAATACCAGCAATCATGACGCCAGTTTGAAAAGATAACGGCGATAACACTGAAACCAGCGCACCTGCCGCTGTAAAATTGACCATCAAGCTAATTAAGCTACCCATCAAATTGGAGACGGCCAAAATTAATTGGCTTGAGGATCCATGACGGGCGTTGATAAGCTCGCCTAGTGTGTGACCGTCAGGGGCTAACTCACGAAAGCGCCTACCGAATGGGTAGATGAACAAAATCATCAATGCTCCCCAAAAGCCGTAGTGAATAGGCCCTGAGATGCCGTACTTGTAGCCTGAGGTAGCCGCTGCATAAAATGAAGCTGCCCAGATCCAAGTGGCAGTCATACTGGCCGCCCCCATGCCAAAGCCGACACCGTGACCTGCGACCATAAATCCGGTGGTATCTTCTTTGTCTTTTTTAATCAGTAGTGACAACAGATAAGTGCCACCGTAAAACGCTATCATCATCAATATAATGGTTAGCGTCGAAAATTGAAACAATGCTTCAGTTTGCAAATCGTTCTCCTTGTTATTATTTAGAGGATAGGATTAGCAGTATTAAGTACTAAAAGGAGCACATCCAACTTGGTGGTTTAAATTTTTAGCGCACAAAATGCCGCCTACCCAGTAAGTAATAGTGGGCATGTCAAGACAGTAAGAAGCCATTAGCTTAATCGTAAAATTACGTCGCCAAGCGTCTAAGCAGTCACGTAGCCGCGCAGCCGCGCAGCCATGCGCCTTAGGTTAGCTAAAAATTAATTAACCATTTTGCAGTGCTAGAGCTATCAATACTAAATACAACTAAAAGATAAGCGTAAAGGCTGAAGTTAAATACTAAATTTAAATAAAAGCCACGCAAAAAAAACGCCTACCTGTGCCGTGTTAACGCAGCTTGCCTTGCTAATCACGCGTTAGGCAGACATAGACAGCGATAATCAAGCAAAATGCGCATTAAGCTGTCTTTTGAGTGTCGCAGGTCTGTTTTAGATATAACGATAGGGCTAAAACGTTGTGCCTGCACATGAGCACCGTAGTGGGTGCTGATATTATGTCTTTATCACTTAAGTCTAAGCGCGACTCGATAGGTCATAACCACATGTATGGCGCCTTGCGACTTAAGTTGGACATATGTTTTGAAATGAGTCTGCGACTTGGCATCTAATATCATTAAATGCATGCCACTGAACTCACGATTTGAATAATGCCATCTAAGCCAACATTGGGTTTGTAGACAGTTTTGACACTATCTAACCCCCTGTGACTTAGGATTGAGCTGGTTAAGGTTAACGGATTTAGACAATAATCTCAAACGCTTGCCTACTATCATGACTATAAAGGTATGCATGACTATAAAGGCATGAGTAAAGTAGTAATTAACACGCTACGAGGCTAACTGGCAGTCATAAGTTAATTTATCTAGATTTCTGTATATTTTTGGCCGCTACCGTTACAATACTCGGGCCTAACTTATTATCTTCTCTTTGAAAGAGGATAATGAACAGGATCAAGTGAGTTTGAAGGGGCTTAGCCTAATAGGTTATACCTTCAGACCAAGATAACTAATCTGTAAGTAGAGTAAGCATTAGTTTTACTATTTAGCACGTTGTAGATGGCGCTCTTACTAGTAGTCAATGCTTATTTCTCAACAATTTATTCGATCAATTTATGCCGGAGCTACCATGACCCAAGCCACTGATGCTGCTACCACCCAAACTGCCTTACGCCTTGATGGCAAAGCGCTCGCCAAACAGATTGAGCAAGAGCTCAGCGATCGAGTAGAGGCGATAAAGCAAAAAACCGGACGTACGCCAATATTAGCGACCATATTGGTCGGAGAAGACCCCGCTTCAGCGACTTATGTGCGGATGAAAGGCAACGCTTGCAAGCGTGTCGGTATGGACTCTATGCGCGTTGAGATGCCGACTGAGACGACGACGGATGAATTATTGACAAAGATAAAAGAGTTGAATGCCAATCCTGATGTCCACGGTATATTGCTTCAGCATCCAGTACCAGAACAGATTGATGAGCGTGCCTGTTTTGATGCCATTGATCTGAGCAAAGACGTCGATGGAGTGACTTGTCTTGGTTTTGGTCGTATGAGTATGGGCGAGTCAGCATATGGCTCGTGTACCCCGCAAGGTATTATGCACCTTCTTAACCACCATGGCATCAATCTTGCTGGAAAACATGCAGTGGTCGTCGGTCGTAGTGCTATCTTAGGCAAGCCTATGGCGCAGATGCTGCTAAACGCCAACTGTACGGTAACAATATGCCACTCTAAAACTCAGAATCTCGCTGAGCATGTGGGCCGCGCAGATATTATTGTTGGTGCAGTCGGTGTTCCTGAGCTGATTAAGCAAGACTGGATTAAGCAAGGCGCAGTGGTTGTTGATGCTGGATTTCATCCAACAGATAATGGTGGA
This sequence comes from Psychrobacter pygoscelis, assembly GCF_004335015.1. GTDB lineage: Bacteria > Pseudomonadota > Gammaproteobacteria > Pseudomonadales > Moraxellaceae > Psychrobacter > Psychrobacter pygoscelis. The sequence continues at coordinate 151,573 of NZ_RQRU01000001.1, read as the reverse complement.
GTAGGGGATATTGAGCTTGCAGGTATAGAGTCAATTGCCAGTAGCTACACCCCTGTACCAGGTGGTGTCGGGCCGATGACCATCAATACGCTAATTCGTCAAACGGTTGAAGCAGCAGAAAAATCTGCAAACATAGCATAGACATGCTAGCTTATAGCTATAGGATGACTTTTAACCCCCAGAGGGTGTGATGACTATCCTCATGCTCTTAACATGAGGATATCTCGATGGTAGGTAGCAATTGGCAAAGAAAAATTCAATTTTTAGGCGTGCTACTAATAGATATCGGGCATTACGCGGCACTGTTCCTCATTGGCTTAGTGGTTATGTGGGGAGCAGGCAGCGAGTTTTTTGCTATTTTAGCGAAAGGGGAGACGGCCTTAAAAGATATTCTTATGCTATTCATCTATCTTGAGCTGTTGGCGATGATTGGTATTTATTTCAAGACCCATCGCCTTCCCGTTCAGTTTTTAATCTATATTGCGATCACTGCGTTGTCACGGCATTTAGTGATCGATGTTCAGGCGGTGTCTGATACCTTTCATTTATGGCTGCTTTTGACTATCACCGTCTCCATATTTATTTTAAGCATCGCCATAGTACTACTTACTTGGACGGCAAAGGAATATGGCCGCCCAGAAGACAACGTCCATAAAGGACTGCCGAGCACTCGGCGAGAGTAAATAGCCGATTATAGCCAGCCCGACTTCTTGAACTGTCTAAAAAGAATACTACATACCACTAGGATTGCGGCGAGTACGATAAAGTAGGCGTACTTGTAGTGCAGCTCAGGCATAAAGTCAAAGTTCATACCATAGATGCCTGCTACAGCCGTTGGTACAGCAAGGATACCAGCCCAAGCCGCTAGCTTTCGCACCACTTCGTTCTGTCCCATATTGACCATCGCCATATAGGTGTCCATCGCCACACTGAGCATCTCATTTAGACCATTGACGGCGTCGATAGCCCGCAGTAGATGATCATTCACATCGCGAAAGTAGGGTTTAGAAGCGCTGGGAAATGAGGAAACCAGCTCGTTTTTCTTATGATTGATAAAGAAGTTACAGATGTCCTGAACGGGCAGCATCACAGCACGCATATGTACCAGCTGGGATTTAAGCTCGTATAAGCTTTTGAGTGTGCTTTTGCTAAATTCATAAGAAAAGATGTTACGCTCTTGCTCGCGCAGGTAGCTTCCCAAGCGATCGGTAATCGGTAGATAATTATCCACAATAAAATCCAATATCGCATGCAGGACGAATATCGGCCCCAAGCGCAGCTTCTCAGGGTGCTGGTGGCAGTGGTCACGCACAGGTTTATAAGAGTTTGAAGCTCCTGTACGGATGGTAATAATATAGTTTTTACCCATAAACATCGCCGTCGTGCCATAGCAGATTAGATTACCATCTAGCTTGGCAGTGCGTACCACCACGAAGATGGTATCTGTACCATAGCTCTCAACTTTGGCGCGCTGGTGGTCGGTGAAAGCATCCTCAAGTGCCAGCTCATGTAGATCAAAGGCTTCTTGCACCTCAGAGATCGTTGCTAGGCTCGGATTGTACAGGCCCAGCCAGATAAACTGATTGTTATTGGTCAGCGTTTTACTCACCTCATCAATGGTGATTTGTTCAAGCGGTGCGCCGGTCTTTCGTGAGTATGAGTAGCAATTGACGACTTCATTGACACCCGAAAACTTAATATCCTCAAAGCGGTCCGCCTCAGGGTCATAGACGGTCATCATCTCATAGGTGTCTTCTTCGCTGACATCGACATCACCATAGATGAAGCTGGTATCGGCCATCAGATCTGTATGCTCAGATAAAGGATGGTTGCTGCTGCCATGGGTGCTAGTCGGTACGGGGTTATTCATGCCAGCAATTTCAGAGTCAGACTTAGCGCCATGTTCAGAGTCAGTATTTGGCTCTCGCTGATTGTCTTGTTTTTTATGATTATTAGTAGGGGTGGTCTCGGCCATAAAAAGGTCTCAAATTCGATCAAAAGGGCTAATTATAAAGCTAAAATAGAGAGGATTAGTAGCTAACCTTGTTCTTTGCCACTGTCTTACTCGCTTAAGAAGCCACCACCGCATGTTCAAGTAAGCATAGCCGCTGCGACTAGGGCTACAGAGCAAGACATAGACACGGCCATACTCATTGAACCAAGATGAGAGTAGGGCACTGCTCAGAGCAGGGGCTGTGGTATGACGTATAGTGTAATATATAGCTAACTTTTTATTGCAAGTTAGCTTGATCTTAACGGTAAGTTAACTGATAACTTACTATGATTTATTTGTCTTTATATCTTCACATCTGTATTTAAATATGAGTATTTTTGAGATAAGGCTAGATACAGTCGCTGTCATACTTTGATGTCTAGATAGTGCTTCACACATTGGCAAAAACAGTTGGCTTGAGATGAGTTATTAGGGGCTGCGGAGCATTCAAATATTAGGGCTACTTATAAAGCGTATTTCATCAAAGTGTCGATATCGACAAGCGTCAGTAAGCTTTCGTGACAAGCCTCGAGCTTTAAAGGTGGGGCGACACCATCATGAAGAGCTTCTACCCAGCGCATGGCACAAATACACCAGTAGTCGCCAGGCTGCAGCCCCTTAAAGCTATATTCTGGCATGGGTGTGATTAAGTCGTTGCCGCGTTCAGCTGAAAAGCTCAGAAATTCGCTGGTCATTTTAGCGCAAACAGTATGTTGCCCAGTATCATTCATCCCCGTGTGACAAAAGCCATTTCGATAATAGCCAGTAATAGGGTCAAAGCAGCAGCTGGCAAGCTCAGTACCTAGGACGTTACGTAGGTTAACCTCAGGGTTAGGATGTAGCTCAGTCATAAGAGGATACCTTATTCAGATAAAATGTAGTGATAATGAAGCAAAACAATAGCGCCGGTCTTTGATGTTGCAAATATGATGTTAGTGTAAATGATGAGTATGATTGATGGCTAAGTCAAAGGGGCTACTATGCTGTCTGATACTAAAAAAATAGTATCACATTCCGTCGCTAATAACCGTAATTTGTCAGAAAGCGTCTAAGGTCCGCAGCAAATGCTATAGCAATCAATGGCTCAACTGACTGTATAAATACAGACTTGTTCAATAAGCTCGTCCAGTCGATTATCTTCTAAGATTGCAGCGACTTATCTGTCATTGCCCTAGTCGAAGTCGGTACGCTATGCTAGACTAAGCACTAATTAAACGAGGCAAGTTATCAAACTGCTAAGACAGTCTATCTGCTATAGGTAATCTAGTATTATTTCGTCTAAAGCCACTTCTGTGTAGATCATCTATGGCTTAGCTAGTGTAGATAGGCTATCTAGTGCGAGCAATGTCGCCATGGATTTACTATAGAAGTATAGTATAGTAGCTTTATTAGTGGTTGAAGCCTTATACTTAGTAGTATTGGCAGTAACAGTATAGCTGATTGTCTAGCTGTGCTTATACTTAGGATAGTATATGGTGCATCGAAGGTAGCGATTGCTGTATGTTTGGTCTTCCTCACACCCCCATACTTAAATAACTATAACCAACGCTTTGGCCGCTTTAATTGCGCCAAACAAGGATTGATTGTGTCTGCAAGTTCTGATTCTATAAATAACTCAGCCTTAACAAAATCGGTTTCGACTTCAGCGCAGCTGGCCAATGTGTCAGACATTGCTAATATTTGGCTATTGCCCGATGGCGTGACAGATTTATTGTCAGAGGAGGCCAAAAAGCAGGAAATATTACGCTTCCAGCTGACGCGTAGACTGGTACGTTGTGGCTATGAGCTAATCTGCCCACCGATGATAGAGTATACTGAGTCGCTTTTGAACAATGCCTCAGAAGATCTGAAGCGTCAGACCTTTAAGATCATTGATCAATTGACAGGCCGGTTAATGGGGGTTAGAGCCGATATTACCCCGCAGATTTTACGTATTGACGCGCACCTAAATCAGCACCAAGGTCGCCAGCATATTGCTCGCTATTGCTATGCTGGGCATGTGATTCATACATTACCAACAGGACTTTTTGGCTCTAGAACGCCGTTGCAGCTTGGTGCTGAAATCTTTGGTTGTGCTGATATTGTGGCTGATATTGAGCTTTTGGATGTCCTGTACGCGTTGTTAGACAGTATAGATATTCAAGCGACCTTGCATGTCGATATCGGTCAAGTTGGCATCTTTAAACGTCTTTGTGAGTTGGCGCAGATTAGTGAGGCAGAAGCACAGCAGCTTATGACTCTCTACGCTAATAAAGCCTTGCCAGAGCTTGAGCGCTTTAGTCATGAGCTGTCGATGGGAGCGGATTTCTACGCATTAGCCGCGCAAGGACATGATATGACAGCGCTTAATAACGCACTGTCTGATACGGCGCGTCAAGATGAGCTTATCAATCAAGCCATGAGCCAGATAGCTAATATCAAGCAGCATTTAGAGCAGTCTTGGCAGTGTCAAGTCAGCATAGACATTACTGAGTTATCAGGTTATCACTATCATACTGGTCTAGTATTTAATGTTTATCTAAATAATGAGACGCAGCCGGTTGCTCGTGGTGGTCGATTCGATGGGATGGTGATTGGCAAGTCTTCTTTCACTAGCGGTAATGCAGAGCCATCAGCTAAGGAAGAGAAGCGCTCAGCGACGGGCTTTAGTTTGGATCTAACCAGATTGCAAAGTTATATTGCCTTACCAGCTCAATCATTAGTCGTTGTTGATTATGACTCTTGTCAGAATCTAGATACAGCTGCTCAGCAGCAGTTAGAGGCTAAGATTAATGAGCTACGTGGTCAAGATTATAAGCTGCGCGTCATTAAGCCCTTATCGGCAGACGATAGCCTAGAAGCTATGAGCCACCGTTTGATCTTTAAAGACGGAGACTGGCAGTTAGAGAGCAAGTAGTCTCAAGTTACAGTCTTCGGCCGTAATAAAGCTCACAAGTACTTAGACTTACTATTAGTATTATGAAATTAAAATTATTAGCGATATCAGGGTATTACTACCAGATATTGCTGATGTTATTCGCTTACAAACACCCACTATTTAGCAGTTATAAGGAACCACTATGGGAAAGAATGTTGTCGTTTTAGGCAGTCAATGGGGGGATGAAGGTAAAGGCAAGATTGTCGACTTGCTTACCGAAAAGGCCTCTGCAGTTGCTCGATTTCAAGGCGGTCATAATGCCGGTCATACCTTGGTCGTAGACGGTAAAAAGACAGTATTGCACTTGATCCCATCAGGTATCTTGCGTGATGATGTGACTTGTTTTATTGGTAATGGCGTCGTATTGTCACCTGAGGCGCTACTCATCGAGATGAAAGAGCTTGAAGACAATAATGTACCAGTGCGTGAGCGTCTACGTATCTCGCCAAACTGTCCGTTAATCATGCCCTATCATGTCGCCTTAGATCAGGCCCGTGAAGCCAAGCGCGGTAGTGGCAAGATAGGTACGACAGGTCGCGGTATCGGCCCAGCTTACGAGGACAAAGTAGCGCGCCGTGCTATCAAGCTTGCTGATCTATTCCGTAATGATCTTGAAGAGAAGCTTCGCAACCTTATCGAGTATCACAACTTTCAGTTGACTAAATACTACAAAGTTGACGCTATCGACTTTGATCAGACTTACGCCCTATGCCAAGAGTGGCGCTCGGCACTGTCAGGCTTGGTTTGTGATGTGACCGAAGAGCTAAATCAGCTACGCCGTGCGGGCAAGAACCTAATGTTTGAGGGCGCTCAAGGTACCTTACTAGATATCGACCATGGTACTTATCCGTTTGTCACCAGCTCTAGTGTTACCGCTGGCGGTGTGTCTACAGGTACTGGTATTGGTCCATTATATTTAGACTATGTATTGGGTATTACCAAAGCCTATACCACCCGTGTTGGTAGTGGCCCATTCCCAACTGAGCTGTTTAACGATGTTGGTGCTCACTTGGCCAAAGTCGGTCATGAGTTCGGAGCAACCACTGGCCGCGCGCGCCGCTGTGGCTGGTTTGATGCTGAAGCATTACGCCGCGCTGTGGTACTTAACTCACTCTCGGGTATCTGCTTAACTAAGCTTGATGTTTTAGATGGCCTTGAAGAGATTCGCATTGGTGTCGGTTATGAGCTTCCTGAGACCGAATGTGAAGGTGCGAACGATGCTGAGTTTTATGAGTCGGTGACACCGAAATACGAGACGCTACCAGGTTGGAGCGAGTCTACCGTTGGGGTGACCAAGTATGAGGATCTACCAGAAAACGCTAAGGCCTATATCCAGCGTATCGAGCAGCTCATTGATTGCCCAGTTGATATTATCTCCACCGGTCCTGATCGTGATGAGACTATCGTCCTTCGTGACCCGTATGATGCGTAGATAATAGTTGTAAAATAGTAGTGATTTAAATTCATTTAGAGCCTCATAATATTATGAGGCTTTTTTGTAGGCGGCTGTTGATGATACAAGCTAGGAGCAGTTCGACTTGAATTAGCCCCATCAGCATAGGCAACCAGCGATGCAGACAGTCAGTAATATAGAGTGTCAACGATATAATGGCCTCATAAAATAAGCCACTGGTAAAGGCTCACTCAGTATCGTCACGTATTTTAAATCTAATCCCTATTAGAACGTACCTTTAATGTTAAATAAAATAGGGTGATAATTCTCATAAGACGAAATAATTGAACCAACATACCGTATAAATTTACCAAATTGTCTAAACTTCCTAAATTTTAATTAATTTTGCTGTCTTCTGTGATCGGGGTGCTACCTATAATTAAGCCTCGATAAAATCGATACAGCCCATGTCTTCTCAATAGGGCTCAAATCAGAGCTATATGGCGGTAAAAATAACAGGCGATGGCCATGTCTGTTAAGGAGTGGTTGTACTTGTTTGTGGAAGCTGAGGACTGATAACGATGGTACAGAGGGTATATATTCATCCGTAGGGTGTAGATGACAGATTTGATAGATGTCCAAATACTCAGAAAGTTGCTCTTGTAGAAAGTAATGGATATTTATCAAATGATTTTTCCGTAGATTCAAAGATAGAGCTATACTTCTGACTCGATCAGAACGACTCCAAGATTAAGGATCAATATTATTTTGACATCATTAATGTTGGTAGAAAAATGTTAGAAAACCCTAATTGACTATTAAAAGATGTACTTACTACAACAGAGTAACTATTTTAGACAGAGTAATTATTAGATGGAAAAGCAATATCTTGAAGACCTACAAGTCGGTGACAAGTGGACAAGCCGCGAATATCCCCTGACCTCTGATGATATTAAAGCGTTCGCTAGCGATTACGATCCGCAGCCCTTTCACCTAGATGAAAAGGCTGCTAAAGATACATTCTTTCAAGGACTTGCAGCGAGCGGTTGGCAGACAGCAAGTATCACGATGCGATTGATGGTGGAGACTATTCCTATAGCTACGGGCTTGATTGGCGCTGGAGGGGAGATAGACTGGCCACGGCCGACACGCCCCGATGATAGCTTACACATCGTCGCCGAGGTAATTGAGATTAAGCCATCACGCTCCAAGCCGGATCGTGGTATCGTCACGGTACAAATAGATACCTTGAATCAGAATAACGAGCCAGTGCAGCGGTTTACCTGCAAAATGGTTGCTTTTCGCTCAGCTTAGCTTATAAGAATAGCCTAAGTAATAAATATTAGACCAATTGACCCTATCATTTATTCAGTGAATCATTATAATAGGCGTCAATCAGATAACGATACCGAAGGCTGCCTCATAACGAATCAATAGATTCATGAGCTAATAGCCAGTCAGTATCATTATTATTAATCCATATTTACCTTTATTGTGTTTTTTATCCACTATTTATTAGGAGTCTTTTATGGCGATCGAACGTACTTTATCTATCATTAAGCCTGACGCTGTTGGCGGCAACCATATCGGTGATATCTATAGCCGCTTTGAGAAAAACGGTCTAAAAATCGTTGGGGCAAAAATGCTTCATCTTGATGACGAAAAGGCTGGTGGATTTTACGCTGAGCATAAAGAGCGTCCATTCTACAATGACCTTAAGTCGTTTATGACCTCAGGTCCTGTTCTTGTTTCTGTACTTGAAGGCGAAAATGCTATCGCTAAGCACCGTGAAATTATGGGCGCGACCAACCCAGCCGAAGCTGCTGATGGTACTATCCGTAAAGACTTTGCTTCTAGCATTGATGAAAACGCTGTTCACGGCTCTGACTCTGCTGAGTCTGCCAAACGTGAAATCGCTTATTTCTTTAATGATGACGAAGTACTAGAGCGTACGCGCTAATCTTGCAAGATTGCTTGCTCAGTGCTGCTTTAAAGCATGCATAATTGGGCAAGATGTTTTGGAACGGCTGAGCGATTGCTTGGCCGTTTTTATATTGCGCCATAACAGGCTTTGACATAGTAAGGCGTGGCCTCATTTACCGAAACTAACGTTTAAGTGACTTAAAACGACGATAGCCGTTATTCGCTGGGTCAATCTTTGCAAATTGTCTAGACAAGATGTCTGTATTCTTTGTAAGGATTACTTTGCTTGACAAAAGTCACTCTCATTGTAAGCCTCAAGCGCTAATTGAGAACACAGCCTAGCTTCAAGAGTTATTAGCGTCCGAGCCGCTGTTGTCATAAGTCGCACGAAACTGATATGACGGCTAGAGGCCAATTACGTTATAATACCTCGTAAAATTACGATTACTCATCTTCGAACACAAATAGTGCTTCGCGATTTAGCCACAGCCAATTGATACCACGCCATGACTAAAATACCCCTCATCTATACCCCTGAGCCATTAGAGACGCCTGATCATAAGACCAATCTACTTGGTATGAGCCAGACTGAGCTTGCTGATTACTTTAAATCGATTGGCGAGAAGCCGTTTCGTGCCACACAAGTTATGAAATGGATCTATCAGCACGGCGTGACAGACTTTGAAGAGATGACCAATCTGTCTAAAAAGCTGCGTGATAAACTGAGTGCTCAGGCTTGCGTAACCGCACCAAAAGTAATGCATAAAGAATTTAGCGATGATGGGACGCGTAAGTGGGTCTTTGAAGTAGCTGGTGGCTCTCTTGTTGAGACGGTTTTGATTCCAGCAGATGACAGTAAGGCGCAGGGCCGTAAGACACTATGTATCTCGTCACAAGTAGGTTGCGCACTGGATTGTAGCTTCTGTAGTACCGGCAAGCAAGGCTTTGAGCGCGATCTGAGTGCCAGTGAGATTATCGGTCAGCTCTGGGTGGCAAACGCCTCTTATATGGAAGGGGTCGACAGTCAAGATTGGCAAAATCATGTGACTAATGTCGTTATGATGGGTATGGGCGAGCCACTACTCAACTATAAGCCAGTAGTAGCGTCTATGAGTATCATGCTATCAGACCATGCTTATGGCTTGTCCAAGCGCCGAGTCACATTATCGACCTCAGGCGTTGTGCCTAAGATGTACGAGTTGTATAAGGACATCGATGTCGCATTGGCTATCTCCTTACATGCGCCCAATGATGAGCTTCGCAATGAGCTAGTACCTATTAATAAAAAGTATCCACTTGAGCAACTAATGGCCGCTGCTAATGCCTATGTGCATGACAATAACCCGCGTCACAAAAAGCATGTTACGATTGAATACGTCATGCTAGCAGGGGTTAATGATAGTGATGAGCATGCCTATGAGCTGGTAGCACTGCTTGATGACTTGCCTAGCAAGATCAATCTAATTCCCTTTAACCCTTTTCCCCATGCTCCTTATGGTCGTTCTAGTAATAACCGCATTCATGCCTTTAGTAATATCTTAAATAATGCAGGCTTTGTTTGTACTATCCGTCAGACAAGAGGCGACGATATCGATGCGGCTTGTGGTCAGTTGGTCGGTCAGGTGGCTGATCGGACGCGGCGCTCGGCAAAATGGCAGCAGAGCATCAAAGATCGGCTCCAGCATGAGCAGAATGACGCTTAAACCGACTTGACCCAATTTAGGGCAGTCATTTATAGTCATCTGCTAAGTCAGATTAAGCAGTGCTTTAATCCCAAGCAAACATAGCGCTAATAAGCGGTATAGAGGAAAGGTGGTTCTGATATTAAGGTTAAATTCACTTTAATTTCACAACACAGCCAATTATGGTCGGTATTATTATAAGTTGGAATATGCTATAAAGTTGGCTCAGTATATTTCTATCAATATTAACGAGATACAAATTTATAGTATCAAGCAAACCTTCAGTATCAAGGGCTTGGCAAAATCAGTATTTTGCTTTGATGTGATAACCTTTAGGGTTGCTGATACAGTGACTGAGACCCCTATTACCACTGAGTTAGCAGTGAGAGCCTTATAGGCGTAAATGGTATGATAGATACCGCTAGCTATCTTGAAATAGTGACCGTTGTAAACTTATGAAAAGACTGCTGAGAAAAAGTATGCAAAAGCACATCTCGCTCAATAAGCCATTGCTACCTGCCGCTTTAATGGGCATGGCGGTGACTTTGCTATTAAATGGCTGTCAAAGTACGGCGGTCAATGGAGTAGAAGAGGCGCAGTATCAGACCAGTACGCAGCCCACAAATACCTACCGTCGTAATAAAGGTGAGATTGCTCAGGTACGCACGTCATTGGCGGCTCAGTATATCCGGCAAAAAAATCTAGACGCTGCTAAGCGCCAGCTTGAAAAAGCGCTAGACGCCAATAGCAGATATGCGCCTGCCTATGATATGATGGGCGTTTTGTTACAACAAGAAGGCAGCCGGATAAATCTGCAAAAAGCAGAGGGCTACTTTCAAAAGGCAATTGCTCTTGATCCTGAGTTTACCCAAGCGCGTAATAATTATGGGGTATATCTGTCCCAAATACAGCGCTATGCTGAGGCCGTGGAGCAATTTGAAATCGCTGGTGCGGCGCTAGGTTATGAAGGGCGTATTAGCGCACTTGAAAACTTAGGTCGAACGCAATTGTTGCTCGGAGATAAATCCGCTGCGACTCAGTCGTTTTTGCGTGCGTTAGAGGGCAGTCGCAATAGTCTGATAGCTCATATCGAGTTGGTAGACTTATTGATCGACGCTGGGCGTATCTCACAGGCGCAGAGCTTATATGAAGAGACGCTGCTTATTACTCAAGGGACGCCATTAAGCCCGCGGCTACTGCTGCAAGGTATTAAACTTGCTGCAGCGCAAAATAATATTAGTGATCGTCAACAATTGGCGCAGCAGCTTTTATCCAGTTATCCACTTAGTAGTGAAGCTAAACAACTTAAGACTTGGCTTAACAATCCAGAGGCATCATGGAAATAACCAACCAACCCAACACATCCACAACCAATTCGCCTTCGTCGTTTGGTGCCATGCTATTAAAGGCTCGCGAAAAACAACAAATAACGCTTGATGAGGCTGCCGCTGAGCTGTTTATCTTAAAGCGTCATTTGCAAGCCCTTGAGCAGGAGAATTTTGAATCACTGCCTCAAGTGACTTTTGCCCGCGGCTTTGCAATTAATTATGCTAAGTATTTAGGGTTAGATCCGCATCAAGTGGCAGCAAGCTTTGATGCTGCATATCCTAATGAGCTGCGAACTACGGCGGTGGGGGATATTGAGTCGCCATTACGACCGATGGGTACATTGCAGCGTGATGGGCGTACGAAAATTCGCTTTAACCCTTTATTACTTATCGCGATTGTTGCCCTCATTGCATTAGCGGTGTTTTTATTAAGAATGGTAACTAATGCCAGTGAAGACACGCCTGAGCCGGTTCAAAGTATCGAGACCATTACTGCGGCTGAGCAGACTGAAGGTGCGGCGATTGACAATGCTGGGATAGCTATCGGTACAACAGATACGGCTTCATCAGCTATTGGCGCGTCTGGAGCAGCTATCAATCTTGATACCGATAGTGCAGCGGCAAATACAGACAATGAAGCTGGTGCTAGTACTACTGCTGAAAATGCTACTTTGGACTTCTGGGTAAAAGCAAATACCAATATCAGCGTAACCGATGCCAATGGTCAATCGCTAATGAGTGGTCAACAAGGCCGTGGTGGCTACAAGGTCTCAGGAACACCGCCATTTCGTATTCAAATCGATAAGGTGACGAATGTTTCTTTAAATCTTAATCAAGAGGCAGTAGCGCTCAGACAGTATGCTACGAACAACCAAGCGAGCTTCACATTAGCGCCATAAAGTTGTGATAGCTTTTAAAGCGTGTTGGCTCATATTAATATTGGCAACGAATTAATGTTGGTAACGAAAGTCAGCGACTGGGCTGATAGGTGCTATTTGCCAATTTATAGTTTTTGCTAATGACTATTTTATGAGTTAGCGCTAGTTAACTATCACTCAGTGAGTTCATTTTAAGTCTTTGGGTTTGTTTGCGCCATTACCCTCAATAATAAGTCATTATTAAGCGATCGAGGACAGTATTATGTCAACGCCTTCTCCCATTAAACGGCGACTGACCAAGCAGATATTCGTAGGAGACGTCGCAGTTGGCGGAGATGCGCCGATTAGCGTTCAGAGTATGACCAATACGGATACCTGTGATGTCGCAGCGACCGTAGCGCAGATTAAGCGCTGCGTCGATGCTGGCGCTGATTTTATGCGTGTTTCTACGCCGACGATGGATACAGTAGAGGCATTTGCCGAGATTCGTCGGCAAGTCAGCGTACCTTTAGTAGCCGATGTGCATTTTGATCATAAGATAGCTTTAGCAGTAGCTGAGGCTGGCGCTGATTGCTTGCGTATTAACCCAGGTAATATCGGCAATGACCAAAAGGTTCGTGAGGTCGTTGCCTGTGCTCGGCATCATAATATTCCAATTCGTATCGGCGTTAATGCAGGATCACTTGAAAAGGATCTACAGCGCAAATATGGTGAGCCGACAGGTGAGGCTATGCTTGAGTCGGCGCTGCGTCATATCGATATTTTAGAGCGACTGAACTTTGATCAGTATAAGGTCTCTGTAAAGGCGAGTAATGTATTCTTGACCCTTGATGCTTATCGTCTAATCTCGGCGCAGATTGACAACCCATTACACCTTGGGGTGACGGAAGCAGGGGTCTATCGAACAGGAACGGTTAAGTCAGCTATTGCTCTGGGCGGATTATTGCTCGATGGTATTGGTGATACTATCCGAATTTCGCTAGCAGCTGAGCCAGAAGAAGAGATTAAAATTGGCTTTGACATCTTAAAGTCATTGAATATCCGCGCCAATGGGGTGAACTTCATCGCCTGTCCGAGTTGCTCTCGTCAAGAATTTGATGTGATCAGAGTGATGAATGATTTAGAGGCTCGTCTAGAAGACATTCGTGAGCCTATGAATCTATCGGTCATTGGCTGCAAAGTGAATGGGCCGGGGGAGGCCAAAGAAGCTGATATTGGCATTGTCGGCGCAGCGCCTAACTCCTTAGTCTACCGAATGGGTAAAAAAAGCCATCTGATCGATACTAATCAGTTGGCAGATGAGATTGAGAAGATGGTTCGTGCTCATGCGGCGGACTTAGAAAAGCAAAGAGAAAATGAAATAATCCGCGTCAAATAATGGGGCTTATTGAAATACATATTAGCTACTTCAACAGTAGTTATTTGCATAATTGCTACTATAGATAGTAGTTACTGTATTGATAGCGCATTATTTAGTCAGCTTTAGCAATTTGCAAAAGTTTTTAGTATTAGCATAATTTTGGCAAATTTAAGATAATAAATAGAGTTAAGTAGTAGGACGTTCATGATCAAAGCAATTAAAGGCTTTAACGATATATTACCGCCGCAAAGTGCCCATTGGCAGCGTCTAGAATCAATTTTGGCAGACGTGATGGCGCGGTATGGCTATCAGCAAATGCGCCTGCCTATCGTTGAACAAACGGATTTATTCGCGCGCGCTATTGGCGGGGCTACCGATATTGTCGAAAAAGAGATGTATAGCTTTACCGATAAGTCTGATCCGCCAACGCCGCTGACCTTACGGCCAGAGGGTACGGCAGGCGCTGTTCGCGCTGTTATTGAGCACAACATGCTTCGTGGTGACAATCCCAAGCTTTGGTATATTGGACCGATGTTTCGCTATGAGCGGCCACAAAAAGGGCGCTATCGTCAGTTTCACCAACTAGGCGTTGAGAGCTTTGGTAGTGAGCTGCCTGATGCCGATGCTGAGCTAATTGCCATGACTTATTCAATGTGGCAGCAATTGGGCATTGATCATGAGTTAACTTTACAGATTAATAGTCTTGGCGAGATTGATGAGCGCCGAGCCTATCGTGAGGCCTTAGTAAGCTATCTTACTGACAAAAAATCACAGCTGGATGAAGACAGTCAACGCCGCCTTTCAAGCAATCCACTACGGATTTTGGACAGTAAAGATGCGCAGACTCAAGCGTTATTGAATGACGCTCCTGCTCTAAGTGACTTTTTGGGTGAACAAAGCCTTGCGCATTTTACCAAACTTCAAGGTTATCTTACCGCGTTAGGTATTCGCTATGAGATTAACCCACGCTTGGTTCGCGGCTTAGATTATTATAATAAAACTGTCTTTGAATGGGTCACGGATAAGCTTGGTAGTCAAGCAACGGTGTGTGCTGGTGGCCGTTATGACGGCTTGATTGGTCAGTTAAAATCAATGGGACAAGACAAGGGCAAACCTGTCAAATCTGAGCCAGCAGTTGGCTTTGCAATGGGACTTGAGCGCTTGCTGCTTTTAATAGAAGCCATTAATCCTTTTGAAGAAGTTACTGCCTGTGAAGTATTTATTGCAGCGCACCCCGATGTCTATGAGCAAGGCCTAATATTCGCAGAACAACTGCGCCGTAGCCGTACCGACCTTCGAGTTAAGATGGCTTCTGCTACCAGTCTTAAGTCACAAATGAAGAAGGCAGATAAGTCGGGCGCTAAGGTGACCGTTATTATTGCTCAGCAAGAAGTTGAGTCTGGCACTATTAGCGTTAAGAATATGCAGACAGGTGAGCAAACAACTCAAGCTCAAGACTGGTTTGCAGATATTAATAATAGTGTACTCCCTAAAGTAGCTAGAGATGAGTAGCGGATACGAATAGCTGCTCTTATTCACATCATCCTTAGAGAAGAGTAGGCAAGCCTGCTGCCCGATACTTACTTGGTTGTTGTAAATAAGTGTCAGTAAGTAGATAGGCGTAATTTATGAGTCACTGCGTAGGTACAATAGCTAAGTAGTTATTTAAAGCAGCTATTGCTACGATGCTGTTGAGCACTATTATTTGACTCCTGTGGTAATTAAACAATGCTAGCAAAGCATTTGTCATTTTTATTTATTAGATATTAATGGGCTAGGTAAGCACTATGGCGAAACTTCAGACTACTCCCAGAGCTGATGACAATCAGATGGAAGCTTTAAAGACTTATGGTGGTTATATAGTCACGGCTATTTTAGTAGCATTAGCGGGGTATTTTGGTTGGACTTATTGGCAGATGCATCATGCTCGAGTAGATACTGTTGCTGCAGATCAATATGCAGATATTCAACAGCTCAATAATGAAGTGACTTTAGCGGCGCAGAATCCAGATTTAGAGGCTGAGGCGCAGCAACAATTGGCCAGTAACCAAGAGCAGTTAAACACCGATATAGATACTTTAGTATCGGCCCACGGTGATACGATCTATGCATGGCAGGCCTTATTGGTCAAAGCCAGACATCAAGCGGATGCTGAGGATTTTGCTGGAGCCAGTGCCACCCTTAAGCAGGCATCCGCCATAGATCTTCAAGATGCTGGATTACAAGCCATCACTCAGCTTCGTTACGCCCAAGCGCAGTTAGCAGATGGTAAGGCTGATGCAGCGTTAGAAACATTATCTCAAAAACTGCCTAGTACCTTTGAGGCCAGTAAACAAGAGTTATTAGGTGATGTTCATCTGGCAAAGGGAGATAAGTCAGCGGCCAGTCAAGCTTATAATAATGCTTGGGAGCTATTGCGAGATCGCCAAGAGAACCGTGCGGTGTTAGCTGTGAAGCTTGAGAGTCTTGGGATTGCCGCAGAGCCAATCGAAGGGCCTGAGAGCCTAGTCAATACTTCACCAGCTGCGATATCGTCGTTAGCTGCACCTAATGAAGCGGCAGCGACAGATATTGATGCTGCTGCTACGGCAGAAGCAACTGGAGGAGCGCCGGTAGAGCCTATTAGTTGATCCATGAGGGCCAGTGTTTCAAGAGAATAGAAGATAATGCTGGAGCATAGCTTATGCTAGATAGCGACTATCTTAACTGTTCTTTTTAACCACCCTTTTTAACCTACGTCTATTTGTCGTGAGATTATAAGATGACCGAATTAAACGCTAGAATACGCCAGACTGTCTTTGGTACCAATTCCATTAAAACCACTCTATTATATTCGGCATTGATTGGCGTATTGGCCACCCAAGTCGTCGGTTGTAATCGAGGTATTAAGCCTGAAGTTCATGAACCGGCGAAGTTGATTAAGTTGGCACAGCCAGAGACGGTTTTGCAGCCTACATTCAGTGTTGATGTCGGTAATAGTAAAGCCAACAAAAAAGACCCGCTGGACATGCAGGTTGGGTTTGGTCGTTCGCGTCTAGTTGCTGCCTCGCGTGGTGGTACTTTATCCGCTTTTGATTTGGCTGGTAAGCGGTTATGGTCTATCGATGTAGGTGAGCCGGTGACCGGCGGAGTAGCTTATGACGAGGCGAGTCAGACCGCGGTAATCAGTACTCGCTCAGGCAAAGTTATGGCTTTTGATGCGCAAACTGGACAGCGCCGCTGGCAGCAACAGCTATCCGGTAGCGTATTGACACCAGCTTTGATTAAGAATAACCGTGTGGTGCTGTCGGCTAATGATGGGTTTCTACACGGTTTATCCTTACAAAGTGGTCAGTCAATCTGGCAGTTTGCCACTCAAGTGCCGGCGATTAGTGTCCGTGGTAGTGCTCAGCCTACTTTGTTAGATAATGATACAGCATTACTTGCCACAGCTGATGGCCGAATTCATGCCATAAGTATTGAGTCAGGTATTCCCCTATGGTCGCGCCGCATTGGTCTTGGGGTGGGCAGTAGTGAGATTGAGCGGATGAGCGACGTGGATGCTAAGCCTGTCGTGGATAATAATCAGCTATTTGCGATTAGCTATAGTGGTCAGCTTATTGGTGTGGATTTATCAAGTCGACAGATTATGTTTGTCAACGAAGCGGCTAGTATCCGTAGCTTGGCGCTAACGTCTAATTTGGTGATAGCCACGACCCTCGAAGGTGACATCCGAGCTTATAATCGTAATTCCGGTGAGTTGGTATGGCAAAGCGATGCACTGGCTTATCGACAGCTTACCAATCCTGTGATGCTAGGTAACTATCTGGCCGTTGGTGATCTTGAAGGCATCGTGCATATATTTGATATGAATAGCGGTGAGATTGTCAGCCGAGTTCAGACCAAAGGCGCATTAACCAGCCTGCAAGTAGCAGGTAATCTGCTGATGACCCAAAGTACCAGTGGTCAAGTGACCGTCTGGCAATTGGCTCGCTAGTTACGCGTAATATAGCCAGATTAGGCTTATATTAATGTGCCCTTTATTATGGGCGTCCAATTAGTTTATTAATTTATTAAAGCAGTCGGTTTGTACGCCACTGCTTTTTCTGCCTTAGCAAAGAGAGTCTCGCATGAGTATTAAGCCTGTGGTCGCCTTAATCGGCCGTCCTAATGTTGGCAAATCAACCTTATTTAATCAGATTACCCGGACTCGACAAGCCTTGGTGGCGGATCTTGCAGGATTGACTCGTGATCGTCAATATGGTGACGCCAGTTATGAAGGCAAGTCTTTTATTGTTGTGGATACCGGTGGTATTGGTGAAGCCGACGATGGTAGTGGCAATATCGATGACTATATGTCTGAGCAGTCGCATACCGCAATTCACGAAGCCGATATCATCGTATTTGTTGTCGATGCTCGCGCTGGTATTATCGGCTCTGATGAAGAGATTGCAAAATTTTTGCATACCCTTGGTAAGCCCGTCTATATCGTTGCCAATAAGGTTGATGGCGTTCACGACGCAGCGCCAGTAGAGTTCTACTCCTTAGGCTTTGGTGAGCCGTACCCTATGTCTGCCAGTCATGGTCGTGGCCTTGCCAATCTATTAGATGACTTAACGGTAGAGATGCCTGAGCAAGAGGTAGAAGAGACCCCGGATGGTCTTAAGCTTGCCGTTATTGGCCGTCCTAATGTGGGTAAGTCAACCTTAGTCAATCGCTTGCTGGGAGAGGAGCGAGTCGTCGTATATGATATGCCTGGAACGACGCGAGATAGCATCTATATCCCCTATGAGCGCGAAGGCAAAAATTATGTATTGATTGATACCGCAGGGGTACGCCGCCGTGGTCGAATCGATGAAAAGGTCGAAAAATTCTCAGTCATCAAAACATTACAAGCAATCAAAGACTCGAATGTGACGATCATAGTTATTGATGCGCAAGAAGGCATTGTCGATCAAGACTTGCACATGCTAGGTTTTGCTCTAGATGCTGGCCGAGCCATAGTTATCGCCATTAATAAATGGGACGGCTTGAGTGATGATCAAAAAGATTTGGTCAAAAAAGAGATGGATCGCCGCTTTCATTTTATTCCCTATGTTAAGGTGCATCTAATTTCTGCCTTGCACGGTACTGGGGTAGGTAATCTCTATCCGTCTATCCATAAAGCTTATCAATCCGCTATGTTTAAAGTATCGACGAACAGGCTGACTCAGATTCTTCAAGATGCAGTCACTGCGCATCCACCACCGATGGTAGGAGGTCGCCGGATTAAGCTGCGCTATGCGCATATTGGCGGCCATAATCCACCGGTTATTGTTATTCACGGCAACCAGACCGCCTCATTGCCCAAAAGCTATCAACGCTATTTGGAAAATCAGTTTCGAGAAGTGTTTAAGCTTGAGGGAACACCGCTGCATGTCGAATTTAAGATGAACGCTAACCCTTATGCTGGCCGCAAAAAAGTAGTGACAAAAGAGAAGGCACAGCAGCTTCGTCAGCGCAAAAAGGCACAAAGCTACAAAAAAACTGACAAAAAAGGCAATCGAAAGAGTGACAACAAGGGCGGCAGTAAGCATCGCTAATACTGGTGTATTGCTGTTGATATCCCTGTTGCTGCAGTCTTAGCCTACAGTTAGCTTTATCCTAGAGCGCATTAACTTTATGTCACAGAGTTAATGCGCTTTGATATTTTGCTGAACAGTATCAGCGCTACATGAACACTCTGAATGACTGATAAAATCAATCTGAGAAGCACATTATCCATGCGTAAGACAGATTAAACTATTGATTGACTATGCCTAGTTTAAAGTTATTAACTATAGTTAATCCTATTGAAAACTGATACGTAAAACAGTAGCCGGTATAAATTTACTGGCTAGAAGTTATGAGATGATTGAGGCGGGTGTAAATTTATGCCAGCGATTTTGTATCCAATCTAAAATGGCTTGACTATACATAAAGATAGGGTTAACCCTCTTACTCGGATGCAGGTCACATTGGACTGCGGTCTGACTTAGTTGATTCATTTCGCCAGTACAGCTGTTTTTTTTCTTTTTATTATTTCTAAAATATATCGTGCTAGGATAAGGAGATTGAATAGTTTACATATAAATGCTATTGAAATTGGTTAAACTATGGTTGCCTACACAATAATTACATGGTAAATATCTAAGTGCCAAACTAACTGTCTATTTAAATGGGCTATTTAAGATGGGCAATAGCTAGATAATGTAGGCTTAGCTTATCATATGGTCTTTAGTTGAGAGCGCGTCCTCGTGCATAGACACTGACGTTTAATCGACTTAAAATGCCTATAGCTTAAATAGGCTAGGTTAGTCTTAGTAAATTTTGCAGTGTCCATATGTGTGTATTCTCGACATAGCGGCCTCTGACTGACACAATTTATCTTATTTTAAGTCTTATGGCCTAATTGAGGTCACGTCATAATTAAATTATGCTTAAGCATCCGTCATAGTGGTGGCATTATGACAGCAAATTGCCACTAAAATCATTATAAATAAATATAATCTTGGTCATTAGTCTATCATGAGCCCACGTCCTCCTAGAGCCATTACTTCTCTTCTACGCGCCACTATTATTACCGTCATTAGTCTAGTAGCTTTATTAGCAAGTACGGTCTCAATGACCTGTAGCTTGGTGCAAGATTACAAAGTCAAAATTAGCCATGTCAAACAATTAAGCCAGCTTTTAGCCAGTAGTGCCTCTTCTCCTGAGGGGGTAGATTTGGTCGCAGAGCAGGTGAGTGATATTTTAAATAGCGACCCTATCCTAGATAGCATTATTTTTTATTCTATTGATCACCCTATTGATCGTACCGATTCGAATGAATCCGCGTGGCGCTATGCGTTATTTGCAGATACCACGAATATCAATCATGCAGTGACCAGCCGGTACTTTGCCCAGGCGGGGCGTCCCGATATTGCCGATAATAACCCAGGCTTAACTGCGGACACAGTAGAAGACAATACGCTGCTAGGGTATATTAGTATTGCGATTGATATAAAGGCTTTTAGAAAAGCATGGTTTTCGGAATTTAAGTATATTTTATTGTTAGTCATATTCTTGACGCTATTTAGCATCTATTTGATTCTTAAATTACTGACCAAGCCTGTTAAACAATTCGAAAAACTGGCCAAAGTCAGCGAAGAGGTTATCAATAATCCTAAGCTTAAACAGCTCCCTGTGCTGCAGCAAAGTCGAGAGCTGCAAGAGGTGAATCGTATCAAAAAAGCGATGGTCACGCAGTTTGATCGCCTAGTAGAGATGCAAAAGGAGCATGACTCACTCAAAGCCTATGAGCAGCAGTTACAGAGTAAAGATCTGTCTTTAGATGTTCAGCGCAGCAGCTTTCAAAGCATGATTACGCATGAGTTAAAGACCTCGCTCAATGCTATATTTGGTGGCTTACAGCTACTGAGCAATCATTACCTTAGTAATGAGCAACAAGATGCGTTAACGATTATTCGTAAAGGCAGTCAACAACTCGACTTCACGCTTGAGCAGATTATTCAGTTAAATAGAATTGAGAAAGGGCAGGTTGGGCTGAATCTTGTGGAGTTCAATCCATTGCAGCTCATTTCAGATTTGATGGCTGAGTTTGAGCCAATAGCCAAACAAAAAGGGCTGTTATTGACCAGTCAGATAACCCATATCGACTATAAACTTGAGGGTGACGTCAATAAGATTCGACTGATTCTTTCAGCGTTATTGGACAATGCGATTAAGTTCACCAAGACTGGTAAAGTCACCATCGAGTCGCATCTTAATCACTTTGATAAGAATACCCGCTGGAAGGTCAGTGTCATTGATTCGGGCATTGGCATAGAGGCCCATTATCTAGAGGATATATTTACCCCGTTCTTTCAGATAGATCCCTCTATTAATCGTGAGTTTGAAGGCGTTGGAGTGGGGTTGGCACTAGCTAAACAAATGGCGCAGCTACTTGGCGCTGTACTGACAGTAGAGAGCAAACCGAATGAAGGCAGTACTTTTAGTGTCACAGTGCAGTTGGATGACTGGCAAAGGCAGCATGATAAGTATCTTCTTAGCGGGGTTAGGGCGCTGTACTATCATCAAGAAACAGTACAGGTTCCGTTGTTGCCTAATAGGTTAGGCTTATATGGTCTAGACATAAAAGTATTGCAACATGTGCAATCTGTGATTGAAATAATCACCGATAATACGATCGACCTGCTCCTCATCTCAGAAGATGTGCTGCCTACAAAAGCTATGTACTTAGCGCAAAAAGTTCGGAGTTCTGAGTCCGCCAGTCGGACGTTGATAGTCTATCTTTTTGATAGCAATGAACGTATGGATATTTTAGAGTCTGATCTAAAAGCCGCTGGCGTTGACTACTGCCAAGAGGCTGCAATAAGAACCCATGATTTAGCCACTAAGCTTAAACAGTGGTTAATTATATAATAAGTATGCGCTACAGTTAATCCTAGCAAACCTTAGTGCCCTGACGAGCTTCGCTACTGGTGATTTTACTTGCTAGTGAATAGATAGCAAAATAAAAACCCTAAAGTGTTGTGGCACTTTAGGGTTTTGCGAGCTAATAGTCTTTCTTAGAATAAGTCTTTGATCCAGTGCACCACGTGTTGCCACATGCGGCTCATAAAGCCTGCTTGCTCGATATCCTGAGTAGCAATAACTGGAACCGTGGCCACTGCCTTTCCATCAAGTATCGCTGACATCTCACCAATTTTCTGACCTTTGGTGATGGGGGCTGCTACATTATCTGGAATATTGACAACGGTAGTGATCTTATTCTTTTGAGTCTTAGTCGTTAGTACTTGCAGGGTATCTGCAGTCACCACCTCGACAGTATCCTCCATACCAAAGCGCACTGGTAGCTTGGCGACAAATTGATTGGCCGGTGCTTTGACGACAGTCTCAAAATGGCCAAAGCCCCAGTTTAATAGTTCACGAGACTGATCTGCTCGCTCCTGCATACTACCAGCGCCCATAATCACAGAGATGAGGCGCATATCATTGCGCTTACTGGAGGCCACTAAGCAGTAACCAGCCGCATCAGTGTGACCAGTTTTTAAGCCGTCAACGGTAGGGTCAGTGATCAATAAGGCATTTCGGTTGCCTTGGGTAATACCATTGTAGGTAAACTCTTTTTCAGAATAAATACTGTAGTAATTATCGCTATCTTTAATAATAGCGCGCGCAAGCTTCGCCAGATCCATGGCTGAGGCCTCATGCCCCTCAGCTGGCATACCAGTGGCATTCACAAAATGCGAATTGGTCATGCCGATTTTAGCGGCTTGCTCATTCATCAAGGTAGCAAAGGCTGACTCACTACCGGCAATGTGTTCAGCCATCGCTTTTGAGGCATCATTACCAGATTGAATAATAATACCGCGAAGCATATCGATAACACTGGCAGACTTATTGACCGGCACGTACATACAGGACTGCGAGCTACTGCCTCGGCACCAAGCATTCTTACTCATCAATACCTGGTCATCTTCTTTTAAGTCGCCGGACTTAAGGCGCTGCTCAATAATGTAACTGGTCATCATCTTGGTTAAAGATGCCGGTGGCAGAGGTTCATCAGCATTCTTCTGCGCTAAAATAGCACCAGTATTGTAGTCCATCAACACATAGGCACTATTGTCCATTTCAGGCTGCTCAATATCGGCAAGCGCTGGAAGTGTCACTAACGACATACCTGCTAAAGTGGCTACTGAAATAAGTCTATGTTTTAAGCGAAGGTCTGTCATAACTGTCTACACCACATCATCAAAGCGATTAAAAAAAATGAGTCTTATACTGCTAAACCAATCTTGAATTGGCGGTAGTAGAATAAGAAAATAAGGGGACTATAGTAGCAAAATGGCTATCAGGTATAAATAGCAAAAATCTAGATTCAAGCAATAGTTAGCAAAATACTAAAGCCTTAGGATAATCGAAGGCTAGCAAAATAAAATCTACAAAATACAGTCGATTATCGAGACTATAAATGAGACATAAAAAAAGCACGAGCGCATCGTGCATGGGTCAATTATCTTAATGAGTATTTAGAACAATAAGAATGACATAAGATATTGATAACATTAAATAAAGAACGTTAAGCCAGCATCGAATAACTGACTAATGAATTCAGTAGTTATTCGATGGATAATCCTGGTTTAAAAGAATTGCTTTAAAATAAGCTGACAACAGCTTCCTTAAGCCATTGCTGCTTTAGCTAAAATGAGGCATTGGCTAAGTCTTCACAAAGCGCTTTATTGTCTTTTTTCGAAAATCCTAGCGTCCAACTACGAATACCTTGTAATATCTGCCGGTAGTCTTGCTGCGTAGATAGATACTGAATAGCCGCTTTGGGGTCTTCTAGAGTCGGCATTAAGACATGCAACTGAGAGTTATAGGACTTATAAAAGCGCTGCTTTTGTGAGTCACTTAACATCGGTGGACAAATCTCTGACAATACGTGCATAACGGCAATTTCATGCTTAGTAATGTTCATACCTGTCATATCGACTGGAATGGTAGTATTAGAATTGCTTGCTGCAGCAGTAATCTGAGACATTAAAGACAAACCAACAAACGTTCCAATAACGCTAAGTTTGTTTAACGCTTTGGTACCGAGAGCTTTAGGAGTAGTCATAAGCAGATCTTTTGTAGATAAGTTTGATATCTTAGGAAGCATTGACAGAGGGTTCATTCGGTAGCACACTCGCTTACAATTGTTATAAATCTATGGTAATGGGAAAAAATTTAAAAGTCACACAAAATATTTTGATAAGTGTAGACGTATTGTGTCCTAAGCTCAAGATTCAGCAACATTCATACGCCTTCAATTCTACAACTCCATTAAAATTAAGCCAGTCTGAATACTCTGTAATGTTAAGTTATTAAGCTGCTAGAATAATTGACATCACAACTACCCGTATTAGGATAGATAGGTTAGTTATAATCGGTGCTATATCATGCTCTTAATAACGGCATTTTTTGCAGGTTGCAGGTATGACAGGTGCTTAAATTCAATACAATAGGTACTTGATAAGTTTTGTCTTACGTTTGTAGGTCCATCACTATTATTATAGAGGCTTATTTAAAGGGTTGTGGTGTTGTCTCTAGCAACAAGGACAGGGCGTAAAAGCCACTTAATAAGGCTGAAAGGCTAGCTTGACTATAGCACATCATTGTACACTACACGGCTTGAACTTTATGCAGGGTGTAGCAATACCTCAGCAGCATTTGGGTGTCCATTAAGAGTGGATGTATCATTTGCTAATTCGGATAGGAATAATTATGATCACCAAGAACACTTGGCCAAAATGGCAACTGGCTATCGGTACGGCTTTAATCATTGGCGCGTCTGGTTGTGCCACTAGACCCACTTACCAGTCGGGCGTGCAAAGCTCACCTAAGATTACCACTAATGCTCAAGGTGTCCCTAACTATTACCGTGTACAGCGCGGCGACACTGTCAGCCAAATTGCAGCGCGATATGGCTTAAATTATCGTCATATTGGTGCGATTAATGGCTTGGACAGTCAATACACGATCTACTCAGGACAATGGCTGAAACTGTGGCAAGGGGACAATTCAGCACGGTCCAATACTCGCAACACGTCTAGAACTTCGCCTTCTAGAACTTCACTACCACCTATGCAGTCAACGCCGACATCGCCATCTTATGGTTCAACAGCGGCAGACACTAAAGGCTACATCTACCCAACAAGCAATCAAATTATTCGTAACTTTGATGAAAGGTCTGGGGTGATGGGAATGTGGTTCGCGGGCCGAGAGGGCGATCCAGTAGTCGCTAGTCAGTCTGGGGTGGTGCTATATGCCGGTGATGGTCTTCCAGAATATGGCAATCTTATTATGATTCGTCATGGACAGGACTATATTACCGCATATGCTCATAATAGTCAGCTATTGGTCCAAGAAGGGGATCAAGTTCAGCGCGGTCAGCAGATCGCCACTATGGGCAGAACTGGTCAGACGGATCAAGTCGCCTTAGAGTTCCAAGTGCGCCACAAAGGCAACCCTATTGATCCACGTTCGACCCTAGGTAGATAGGCAGATAGGCAAGAGAGAGTCATCTTTTGCTAGCACATTCGCTATCTGATGAATAATAAAAAGCCTCTATAGTGATAGAGGCTTTTTTACGGCTATTGTCAGAGGAATAAGCTATAGTTAATCCTATCTAAAACTGACACGTAAAAGAGTTGCTGGTTTAAATTTATTGGCTACAAGTCATGATATGACTGAGGCGGATATAAATTTATTCCAGCGTCTTTGTGTCAACTCTAAAATGGATTGACTATAGTAATAGCAATTAGCTCAAGCTTGTATTAATTATTGGCTGGGTTACCCAGTATCTGAACGTACGCACCCGCTCGTAGCTCTTGTAGCCAGTCTTCTTGGGCTTGCGGTGCCATACGCTGATACAAAGCGTCTTGAGCGAGCTTACGACGATACTGCTCGCTGACATCTTGCTCACGCTTATCTAATACTTGAAGAATATGCCAGCCAAACTGGGTCTTAAATGGGGTAGAGAAGTCGCCTACTGGAGTTTTTGCCATCATCTGCTCAAATGGTGCGACCATAGTATTTTCTTCTACCCAGTCTAGATCACCGCCACGACCTGCTGAACCGAGATCGTCAGAGTAGGTTGATGCTAGATCGGCAAAGTCGGCGCCGCGGCGTAGCTGCTCATATAAGTCATTGATTTTTTGCTGAGCCAGCTCTTCAGATTGTAGCTCATCGACTTTGACTAAGATATGGCGGGTGTGCCACTGCGGGACAACCAGTTTGTCACTGCTTTTCTTATCCGCAAGCTTGACAATGTCAATGCCTTCAGGAGTGATAATCGGCTCACTAACCTCACCAACTTTGAGATCAGTAATGACACTGGCCAATTGCGTAGGAAGCGATGCCGCCTTATGAAAGCCCATATCACCACCTTGTAGGGCAATAGGGTAATCGGCTTGTACCTGAGCCATCGCAGTACTCACATCAATATTAGAGCGGCTTAGTACCTGATGTAACTCCTGCGCCACTTTAAGAGCGCTCGCGCGTTGCTCATCAGACAGACGGCTGTAATCATCTAAGTATGGTACACGAACGTGAACAGTCTGATATTCACTTTGGTTGAGTCGACTGGCTTCAGGAGAGGCCAAAAATGCATCAATATCTTGATCTGTAATCCGCACGCGACTCGCAATTTGGCGCTGCTGTAGAGCTTGGATGGCCGCATCTTCAATAATTCTTTGGCGCATGGCAGCATAACTTCCAGGCTGCGCTGAGTCTAAGCGCTGCTGTAGCTCCGCTAAGCTGCTAGCCCCTTCGGCCTGAGCGATTTGTCCAAGACGGGCATTGACTACTTTTTCGTCAGGCTTGATACCCACCCGATTGATTAATGATAATTGTAACTCACGTAGTATTAAGGCATTTAGCACATCAGATCGTAGCTGGCTTGCAGCTGGTAGAGTCTCACCAGTCGCAGCAGCTCGACGCCGTGTTTGTACTATGGCGTTTTCTAGCTCACTCTTTAAGATGGTATTGTCATTCACAAGAGCAATGATGCCGTCAGTGCTTGCCGAGCTATTAGTCGCTCGGCTATCGGTACCATTAGCTTGGGCAATGGCTATCTTACGCTGAGCATCGACTGTATTTGGTCTATTAGTAGGCTGCGCCGCTTTATCAGTTTGAGTGTCGGCCGCATGGGCTGAGGACATCATGCTCATACCAGCGCCAATACTTATAGCCAGCATTGCAGCTCCACTGAAACGTTGAAAAGATAAAACTGTCATGAAATTCCTCATAAAATTTACTACCACAAATAGTTGGGTCTCACGTCTTAAATGAATGTTTAGGTTCATCAAGTAGCGTTACGATTAGAATCAGCTGGGTACAGAGTCGAGTCTAAATAAAATAGCGTCACCGTAATATGATACGTAACTGGTATACACTCTTCTGGCTTGCAACGGGCGCACCGACAGAGACTGCGAAAAATTCACCCCAGTGCCGCTGTATCATTTTTATAGTGAATTTACTATATCACGGCTGCTTGAGTTAACAAATACAGCTGCTTAATCAAGTCTCACTAAGCCTCTTAAACTACTGGTCAATAGTGACACTTAAGCTGTCTTGTTATTGTTTCCAAGCTGCTTGAACCGGCTCAAAACCTAATATCTTATCTGCCAATAAGCGTGTTAAGCGGCTGCTGCTATTACCTAGGCCATTTAACCGAATTTCAGCCATAATGGCTTGATTGGGATCATCTGCTAAGTTTAAGTCATTGTAGTAGCGCCTGCCATAGAGCGCAAATCCAAAACAACAATCTTCATAATCTACGCCGACCAGAGCATCAAGCATTTTATTGCGATTTAAGTCATACTGGCCTTGGGTCAATAGCCGCCAATTATTGTTAATTGGGAAGAGGCTAGAGGCCGTAACAGCCGATAAAGGCAGCTGGTTGGTATTTTGATCTTGTTGCCGCTTAACATAGCCGATGTTAAAAAGGCTATTATCAGTAGGCTGATAGCGAAGCTCAGTGGTAATATAGTTTAAGTGGTAATCGCTAGTAAATGCCCCGCTGACATCTACCCAAAAATGATGATAAGGCTGAGTACTGGCTTCCCAAACGAGCCCTGAGGAGGTATCTGTAAATATCTCAGCTTGATTATTTAAGGTCACTTGGCCATCATCAAAATAAAACTGCTCCGCTATACTACCATCAAAACGTGTCACCCCCATTGCATCGATGTAACGATAATTAAGACCAGGGGTAATGGCATGTAGATCTTGCAAGCGATCGTGACCCAAAAACCAACTATCGGCATAAAGCTGTGAATAGTTAATCGATGCGATGCTGGTGTTAAAATTGGGTAAGTCATTTTGATACTTGTAAGGCGCGTAGGTATATTTTACTCTAGGACTAAGGAGCTGATAGCCACCTAACGAGTCATCATACCAGCCAAATGGTGAGCCGGTGCGATACAGATGCAAGCCCGCATCGACACTTACTTGGGGAACAAAAACGGACTGACTGGCATCTTCTTTGGTCAGCTCATTATCAGCAAGACTGTCTTGATCATAAGAAGTGTACAGATGTTGAAGGCTCAATTTAGGCGTAGCATAACCCCATGAGCGCTCTATGGGATAGCTGGCACTGAGCTTATTATAAAGTCGTAGGCCACTTTTTTCGGCTTCTGAACCATCATTAATAGATTTCTTAAAGTATGCTGAATCATGAACTCCAGTGATGTCGATAGTGTCTGACCACGGTAGTCTATAATTTAAGTTAAGCTGCGGCAGCCGTGAGTAGGGCTTGTCTTTATCTTTAATAATATCGTCAGAATTATTCAGGGCATTGAGGCTTTGAAAGGTTTCGATCTTCAGCTCACCGCTGACGTAGTCATTAAAATAGTTTAGGCGTGCGCGTCTAGGCAGATTCAGGGTGTTGTTGGCTAGACCCAAGGTGTCAAAGTCATTGAGATAGTCAGCATCTGAGACATAGCGGTATGTGATATCACCGTTAAGTCGTGGGATTGTCTCAGAGGACCAGCTATGATCGTAAAATAGACTGCTCCGATCTTTATCGTCGTACTTTCTATCTTTAGCAAGATAAGAGCCGGTAATCTGCCCCTCACCATAATTGGCGGTTAAATAGCGAAACTCACCAGTAAGCATAGGGTTACGGTTCGTGTAGAGATGAGTATTAATCGTCGCATCGTAATCAGGGGCTAGATTAAGATAATAGGGGACATCAATCTCTAGACCATTTTGACTACCGATACTGGCAGTTGGTAATAAGAAACCACTGCTACGGCGGCCATCGATAGGAAAGTTGAAATAAGGTAGGTAGAGTACTGGCACATCTGCGATTCTAAAAGTAGTGTCATAGGCGATACCGCGGCCAGTCTCCGTGTCTAGATCGATGTTTTTTGCATCAATTTGCCATTTGCG
Organism: Psychrobacter pygoscelis; assembly: GCF_004335015.1. Classification (GTDB taxonomy): domain Bacteria; phylum Pseudomonadota; class Gammaproteobacteria; order Pseudomonadales; family Moraxellaceae; genus Psychrobacter; species Psychrobacter pygoscelis. Next base: position 122,160 of record NZ_RQRU01000001.1, on the reverse strand, counting down.
GTCCGTAGGGGGGCAAGTGGTAAACATAACTTGATCTAACTCATAACGGTTGTCTGTAGGCCGGTTTAGACGTTTTGCGTAACCGTGAGCTTGCAAAGGGACACTGGCAAAAGCCACGTCTTCTGCTGTAGATTGCCCCGTGGCAGTATTGTAGGCTAGGCTGTCTGCTACACCGATAAGCCCCCCCTCTTGGGTCTTATCCCGAAACCCAGTCTTGTCTTTAGTTAGGACAGAAGACGAATCAGCAGTCGTAGAGTCAGCAGTACGGGCGGCGTCAGTAAACATTACTTGGCCTTGGGCAGCGGCGACATTTTGCGCTAGATCCATGACGATTTTGTCGGCTTCAATGTGCTGTGTGCCTTGATCGATGATGACGTTACCAGAGAGCTCAGCATAGTTGGCGTTGTCATAATAGCCATAATCTGCTTGTGCATAAAGTGGCTTACCATCATTGCCAACGGCTAAACTATTCGTCTCGCTAGTAAGGCGTTGATAATTCGCATCAGATTTTGGATAGACCCAGCGGCCATCACAGCGTGCATTACTGTCTACAGTTGGCTCGGTTGTCTCAGCATCGGCTGCGCTATTATTAATGTAATGAGCATTTAGGTTATCATTGATAGGGGCGGCTTGACCGGACTTAGTATGTGCTAAGTCATCATCGGTAGTAGGGGTCAGCAGTTCTTGCTTGTTAACATCCAATACCTTTTCAAGAGTTAGGCCTTTTTGCTCGCTGGCTGCTTTTGGGGTAAGCTCATAATGCTCAGCAAGGCGCTGAAGGCTACGCTGAATACTCTCATCTTTGAATCGGTTAGTATCAGCTGTCTCTTTAGGAGTGGGTTGATTATTGACAGCGTCAGCACTAGGAGCGTCGCCCAGAGTAGAGGTTGTCGTATCAGTAACAAAATTTTGCGCCGGCTCAGACCGAGAGTCGCTTATCGGCGTAATATTGTTCGGAGCTTCAACATTTGAGATGTTAGATAACTCCAGAGCGTCCTGATAAGCCGTATTACTCTCAGTATTAATACTATTACTAGCTATAGGTGTAATATCACCTTCTTGAGCAGCGGCAACTGACAGAGTGCTAACTGATAGACTGACTGCGCCAAATAGGACAATATGAATGCTGCGATAAAGCGGTGAATATAGCAAGTGAACACCTATAATATTTAGCGGTTATTTAACGGTAAGTCGATGACTTATTCTAAAGCCAGATTGGCTATACTTCTAGTAACCTTTTTGTGGCTATCCTTAGTGGTAAAAGTAATCTTTATTGAAGTAGATATGCTATCCACTCCGAGCATAGATTGCAGTAAATTTTACCCTGTTAATCGGTGCAATCATAGCATTATTAATAGGCAGTTATTTTAGTAAGCTTCTGTAGTGACAGCTGATAAGCGCTACGTATTATAGCTAGTAATGCTAAACTAAGCACTTTTATGAGCGATATTATATACAGGCTTGCTTCTTCAGCTTAATGGTCAAATAGGGTCAAATCAGCTACACTATGCGCTTTTATGCACCATATAACCTACGATATCCGCTATAGGTTGACTTCATCTCTTTAAGCGTTATTGCTTGCAGTTGTGAAAGGTAAGTGTCTTCAGAGCATATCATAGTCAATGAAGAGCAATACTGCTGAGCAAATTTCGACTGGACAGAATCAAGATATGACAAATAATTTAACCGCCGATAAGCAGCAGCGTTACCAATTGCTGCAAAGCTGGCTATACCAATGCTTTCCAGAATTTGATATTCAAATTAAGAGCTTACCAGGAGACGCTAGTTTCCGTCGTTATCACCGACTTTGTCTACAGCCAAATTCCCATGTGTCAGACACAGCGGTACAAAATGGCGAGCAACCAGTAAACAATAGTCTAAATTATATCGTCATGGATGCGCCGCCTGAGCTTGAATCTATTAGCGAGTTTGTCGCTGTTGGTGAGTTGCTAGGCACTTGTATTAATGTGCCAGATATCATTGCCAAAGATATGGAGCATGGCTTTTTAGTGCTGCAAGATTTCGGCACTACAGAGTTTGCTCATATCGTTGCTGATACCTCTCAAGAGCAGGTAGATAGCTACTATAAGCGCGCTATAGATACCTTACTTGAGTTGCAGACAATTTCTCTATCACAGGCAAGGCAGCAAGCCAATCTACCAGATTACGATGCTGCTATGCTAACCCGTGAGATGGATTTGTTTAGCGAGTGGTTTATCCCCTACATCGGTGTACGCTTTGAGTCAGAGCAGCAGCAGTGCTGGCAGGCATTAAAGGAGGCGATTGTCGAGCAAGTATTAACTCAGCCGCAAGTCGTTGTTCATCGTGATTACCACAGTCGAAACTTGATGAAAGATTGCGCGAGTAGCGATCAGCTAGGGGTTATTGACTTTCAAGATGCGGTCATTGGTGCTTATTCTTATGATTTAGTGTCATTATTACGCGATGCCTACGTTGATTGGTCAGAGGCGCAGATTGCCGATTGGCTTGATTATTACTGCCAGCAGTTATCGTCGAAGACCATAGCAGCGGACACTGCAGGCGTAACGTTGCAGCAGTTGACGTACGACATTAATATCATCGGCATTCAACGACATCTTAAGATTTTAGGTATTTTTGTGCGGCTGAGTGAACGTGATGGCAAGTCTCGTTATTTGGCAGACATCCCCAAAGTCATGAGTGATCTTACCATAGAGCTTAATTGGTTGAGTCAGCAGTCAGAGTTGCCAATTCATAAAGTCGCTCTAGCGTTTAAGCAGTGGCTAGACCAAGATATCTTGCCAGCTTTTGAGCGAAAATTTAATCAGCGTACTAGCGATAATAACTAACAATATTAGACAATCTAGGATAAGTAATGGCTAAGATTACACAAGCAATGATTCTGGCAGCGGGTAAAGGTACAAGGTTAAGACCGCTTACGCTTAAGACACCTAAGCCTTTAGTTGAAGTTGGTGGTCAGCCACTTATCGTCTGGCATATTAAGGCATTGAAGGCTGCAGGTGTCACAGACATAACTATAAATGTCTCTTGGCTTGCCAAGACGCTGATGGATAGGTTAGGCGATGGCTCTGATTTTGGAGTTAAGCTTCATTGGTCGATAGAAGAGGGTGAGCCGCTCGAAACCGCTGGCGGAATATTTACAGCACTACATAACAATAAGCTTGCCGATGCGCCATTTATCTTGGTCAACTCTGACATTTGGACGACCTACGACTTTAGTCAATTGACTGACTATGACATGGGCACAGACCAAATTGCCCATCTAATAATGATTGACAATCCGCAGCACAATAATGGCGGAGATTTTGCCATAAATAATGGTTTGGCAAGTGAGCAAGCTATTGCCGGTGGTGATAAGTATACCTTCTCTGGGATTAGTGTCATGTCCCCTAAAGTAGTCGATGGCTTAGTCGTAGGGCAGAGCGCGCCATTAGCGCCGCTACTCAAAAAAGCCATGATTAAGTTTCAGGTAACAGCCAGTGTCATGACTGATAATTGGATAGATGTGGGCACACCTGAGCGTCTGGATCAAGTCAATGATTTTATTGAAAATAAAGGCGTGAATGCACATTTAGGAGCACCATAAGTTACTAGAATCAGCCGATTAAGTGCTTTGGTTAGCTGACTTAACAGTCAGTCGAACAACACTTGATAGTTATTCAGCGGCTACTGCATCAGGGGTCAGCTCATTTGCTGGCCCTTTGTTTTGCGTCAGTCTAGTCTCATTACTGGTTTTGCTACTAGCCATCTTGTTAATGGGTTTAACATTATCAATAGCATGTGCGTAGGATTGCTGATGGCGTGATTGGTCGATTTTTTGTTGATTGCGATTTTTAACTTCGTTAATCGCTGAGCTAAGCTGAGTATTTAGCGCTTCAGTCTCAGACTTCACCTCGTTATAGCGCTTATTGAGCTTCGGGCTTACCCCTTGTCTGGGCGTATCCATATCCAAAAGAGCAGGGTTGGTCGCAGGCACTGTCAATGGATTTGCAGACTTATTGGCGTCTGTCTCCTTAGTATCTATATCCCTATTCCTCTCATTTTCTGATGGTAGCGTGCTACTGGGCTGCTTGGAAGTGCCCTTTATCTTTTTGTCATTATCACTAGTCAATGCCGATGCTGCGCTAGCCGTTAACGCGTTTGCTGCCAACGTATTCATCTCACCGTTTTCCCTATTGACTGCCCCTTCATTCAAAGCCTTGCTCGCATTATCTAAGTTCGGCTGCGGCATTTGCTCATCAGCTATTACGGGCGATAGGGTTGACTGACTTCTTTTATGGTTTGAACTATTAACCGCGGCAGTTTTAGAAATTGTCGTTTTATGCTCTGAGCTATCGTTCTCTTTGTTGTCTACAGTAAGCACCGTATCAATTGTCTGCTGTTTCGCTGTGTCTATTTTTAGGTCTGAATTTAAGGCTGGGCTTGGGTGAGGGTACTCAATGGCGCTTGAGTCACCAACCGTATTGTTATCAGTATAATTAATAAAGATAAGTACGAATATTATGATATGCACAAGGATTGCCAGAAGTAGGGCAGGAATCCATGTATCTTTAGTCTTCGTAGCCATAATATATATTTATCATAGTGATTAAGGGTTAGTCGGTCATATAAAGAGTATCAGTCGTCATGACTTGTTATCTTAAATTTGCATACCATTCTTATTTATTTTATCTCTTTAAGATTCAGCATAGTATCAATTTTAAAAAAAACTTATGTTTATATTTAAAATACTATCTATCCAACTGTTATCTAATCTGCACGATAAGGCCGCACAACGGTAAGGCTGTGATTGGATTATTGATATCTCATTTTTTCGGAAAATAAACTGTATAAACACTTTGTTTAATGCTGTCACTATCCCCTAAAATAACACAGCTCTGCCATAGAGTTTTTTATAAAATTACCATACGGCGTTTTACTATGAGCAAACGCATGACCGAAGCTCAATTAGTAGCTGTTTTAAAAGAAGCTGAAACAAGGATAAGAATACCTGCTCAAGAGCTATGCTGTAAGTACGGCATATATTGAAAGACTGAATCGCAGTTATCGCACTGAGGTTTTAGACTGCTAACTTTTCAATAATTTAAACGAGATTAATCAGCTGACCGAAGGTTGGATCAAGTTATATAACACTGACAGACCGTACGATTTACTCAATAATATAACACCTGCTGATTAGACAGAAGTTCGCCCTCTTCATGAGGGTTTTTTTATACCTGTGTTAATAATTAAATAGCTATTAAGGGCATTGATAAGGCATCTACCCATCTATTTATTAACATCTATTTATTAAGGAGTGTGGAGGGGTATTACAAGAGTTTATCGTTGTAACCCATGAGGACTTGCCATCATAGTTGTCTAGCGTTTCTACGGTTTATCATTAGTTTGAATTTATCATGCAGCCGCCTATATTATTAACCAATATTTGTTCATTTATATTATGGTAAATAACTTATGATAACGTTCGCTATTTTTTATAGTGCAAGGCTATAGGTTAAGTTAAACTGCTAATAGGCGTGTGACTAGAGTCAATGAAATAAAGGGCTGTGAGGAAAATACGCTTGATCCAAATAGATGTCAACTGCATGGAAGCTTGAGGTCGATATAAAAATTACACAAAGATGACCTTACTTCAATCTTAGGTATTTATAAACTACCAGTTATTAACTAGAAAAATGTCTACTAATTATGCTATTAAATAGATATAATTGGTTAAATGTTGCTAAATAACGATTAAATCATACTAATTTATCCATAGATATGGATTTAAAATAAATTTTTATCTTAAGCATGAATCTTATGCCACCTTAATTAAAAAAAATTACAAATGAAAGTGAAATTATTATAGGAAAGTCAATAGGTTATGCCATGTCTTCAAGAGCGAACGAGCTATCTTCTCAGCCGTCTATTGTCAGCATGTCTGCTGACTTGGCTGAGTGCCTCTTCCTATGCTAGTGCCGCAGTCACAGATGTTCAGATAAATTCACTCATAACCCAAGCAATTCAGACGCACCCTTTGGTAGGTTCAGCTCGCGCTGAGCAGCAAGCTACTGTTGAAGGTATCACGGCCGCCAAGTTAAACCTGCTACCCACACCCAGTATTACTTCCGGCTACGACAGAGACGATGATCTGGTATCTCAGGTCACAATTCGGCAGCCACTTTGGACTGGCGGTAAGCTAACAGCCAATGTTAATCAAGCCATATTTGATGACAAAGCTGCGATAGAGCGTATCTATGAGCAGCAAAATCAAGTGGCAAAAACGACTATTAATGCTTGGCAGAGTTACATTACCGCAGTGGCTCAGCAGCGAGTCTATCTCGCCAATTTAGAACAGCTAAACGACTTTGAGGCGATGATGCAGCGCCGAGTAGGGCAAGGTGTTTCTGCTCGAATTGAGCTTGATCTGGTAACCAACCGTATTTTGCAGGAGCAAAATGCTTACCAAGCAGCAGCTGAGCAGCAACGTATTGCTGCTGCTCGATTAGAGCAAATTATTGGTCAACCATTGTCGCAAGGTAGTGCGCTTAGCGTTCCCCAGCTAGAAGTATTGGTAGATATGGCAAAAAGACAATCTATAGGCTTTGAGCAAATGGCATTTAACCGAGCCAGTTTTTATAATCCGACCGTGGTCAAAGAGCACTTTCAGATTGAGTCTGCTAAGCAAGAGGTAGAAGCACAGCGTGCGTCACGCTACCCCATGCTTTATGCTCAGTACGAGCACGCTTATTATCATCAGAATAAAGAAGATGATGGCAAGCTATCCTTAGGGCTGAGCTATGATCCCGGTGCTGGATTTTCAAACTTTGCTCTTGCTCGCGCCTCTCAAGCTCGAGTGAACAGTCTGGTGCAAAACCAAGAAGCCGAACGGCGTAATGTGATGGAAGACATCCAAGTGCAATATCAGCAGTTTGCCAGTGCCAAGGATCGTGAAGCGTCTTTGATTGCGGCCGTAGCAGGTGCTCAGATTGTAGTTAACTCCTACCGGAGACAGTTTATCGCTGGTCGAAAGTCATGGCTCGAGGTGCTAAATGCTGTTCGTGAGCACAGTGACTACCAGATTCAGCTGGTACAGACTCGCGCTGACATATTGGGCGCATTTTATAAGCTGCAAGTGGATTTTGGCTTAATGCTATGGCAGCAGTTTGCGCATAATCGTCAGCCTGTAAGGCTGTTTAAACCTATAGATCCAGTAAAAGATTGGTTGAAAAAACAAGACGTCAGTAACCAAAGTCGTGCGCTTGGCTATAGTGTGCCAGATTCTCAGTCTTTTGTTGAAGTAAGACTGCCTGCTACCGCCGCTCAAGGTTTGGATAGAGGGGAGATGATTCGAGTGACCCACAACGGTGAAGGGATTACTATTGCTGATAGTCCAGATACCAATCAGGCACCCATAACCAATGATTCGATAGATAACGAAGTATTGAATATCAAGCCATCAGACAATGGTGCAATAGATACCACCCTTACAGATAGCTCCATAATAATTAATACACCTTCAGATATCACGCCAATTGCTGACTCAGCAAGTAAGGAGCTGACGCTTGATGCTGGGTCAGCAGAAGATCCTTTACCAGAGGACTAACTGTTGGGTAACTTACTAAGTAGGAAGCAGCATGATACCGAAGCAATATGATACCAATGTAGGGCCGCAGCTAGTGCGCTGACATGTAATAGTGCTACCTCTTAGGTAGCATGAGTACGACAATAAAGATTGCCATAATAATTGTGGTACTTTTGATTTTATGCTGATTTTAACCTTTAGCCATTAAATAAGTGACTGGTATGCGTGCAAATTGTCAATCTACAACGTCTAACTTCGATGAATCAGACAAGCCTGAGTCGCTATGTGAGCAGCCCCTAGTGGGACAGACACTAGTGGATGCTATTAGACACTTGCTTAGTCAGCAGGGTTATCCGGTAGATAATGTTCGACTACAAGAGATTGTAACTCGCCACGCAAAAAAGGCCGCTGATAATAAGGCAGAAGGTATCAATACCCTAGGCGGTGTAATCTCCGTACTTCAAGGGGTAGGGGTTGAAGACTTACCGGAGATACTAGAGCGTCCAGATCCGGCATTTTTACCGTTGTTAGCTTACCGTAAAGATATGGGTTGGGGGGTGCTAGATGGCCAGACGCCACAAGGCAACTGGAACTTTAAGCAGTCTGATCGCCAGACCCATTCTCGGACCGATGAGCTGTCTATCATCTTACGTGTTCGCTTAAAAGAAGACCATATTCGAAAACGTACAGCTTCTTTTTCTGACTTATTAAAGACCGACCTTCGCAATTATAAGCATATTGTCCTTGAAGCAGTCATTGCATCATTTCTGATTAATATGCTGGCATTGGCAGTATCGCTATTTTCGATGCAAGTATACGACCGAGTTATTCCGACGCGTAGCGAATATACGCTGATTATCTTAGCGAGTGGGGTCGGATTAATCATATTATTCGAAGCCTTTATGAAGTTCGCCCGATCGCGCATTATGGATAAAGTCGTCGTCGGCTTGGATCAGTGTTTGTCACGGGAAGTCTTTCAGCGCCTATTAAAGGTAAGAATTGATCAGATGCCAGGTTCGGTGGGTACTATGGCTGCACAGCTTCGCGGCTATGAGCAAGTCCGTAGCTTTTTTACCGCCAGTACCTTGTTTGGGCTGGTCGACTTACCCATGACCATTATTTTTATTACTTTGATTGCCTTTATTGCTTCACCACTGGTCGCTATTGTTCCTATTATCGCTGCAGCTATCGCCATTACTATGGGTCTTACTGCGCGAAAGCGTATTGACAGTATTGCCGCTGAGGGAGCAAGTGCTTCTTATTATAAGACGGGGCTTCTTGTTGAAGCTGTCGAAGGGGTTGAAACCATTAAAGCAGGGGCGGGCAGTTGGAAGTTTCTATCCCGCTGGCTTGATGTGATGGATATCACTATCAAGAACGACCTAGATATGAAGCATGCGAATGATAATCTAAGTTATTTTACCCAGATGCTTCAGCAGATCAGCTATGTCGGTATTGTGATTGTTGGCTCATTTGTGGTCATGCGAGGAGATATGACCATTGGCGGACTTATAGCCAGCTCTATATTGGGTGGTAGAGTATTAGCGCCCGTTATGAGTATTCCTAATCTGTTGGTGCAATATGCCCATGCCAAAGCGGCCAAACGCAATATCGATTCATTGTTTAATCTAGAACAAGACAATCACGGGGTAAATTATCCCTTATCTCCTACCCACATTCGAGGCTCGTATGAGTGTGATGGTTTGATCTTTAACTATCAAGGTAATGACCGTGCTGCTGTCAATGTTCCTAAACTGGTCATTCGCCCTGGTGAGCGTATTGCGATACTCGGGCCAATAGGATCAGGAAAGTCTACTTTATTAAAGCTGTTATCAGGGTTGTATGCACCGACGCAAGGTCGATTGCTATTGGATGGTTTGGACATTCAGCAGATTAGTCGAGAGACTCTAAGTGAGCGTATTGGCTATCTTCAGCAAGATCACCGACTGTTCCAAGGGACTTTAAGAGAGAATTTGCTGATCGGTATGGCAGCGCCGGATGATGATGTCCTGCACGAAGCGTTAATCAAAACAGGACTGATCAATCTGGTGTCGAGCCACTCAAGTGGATTGGATTTGCCGATTAGTGAAGGTGGGCGCGGTCTGTCAGGTGGTCAGAAGCAGCTAGTGGCGTTTACGCGGCTATTATTGACCAAGCCCAATGTATTTTTGTTAGACGAGCCGACGGCTTCAATGGATAATCGCCAAGAGCAGCGCTGCCTACAAGTGCTACGTCACGAGCTTCAAGACGGTCAGACATTTATTGTCTCAACTCATAAAACGGCGCTGTTAGATTTAGTGGATAGACTGATTATTATGGATAATCAGCGCATCATTATGGATGGACCTAAGCAGGCTGTACTTAATGAATTGACAAAGAATGAAAAAAATAAAGCACAATTGACTGCTAAACAAAAAGCGGTTGAGGATAAGCGAGATTCAGCCCCTCAGAGCGGAACACCTAAGTCGCCTAATTCTGATGGGCTAAATTCGCAACAGCCATCAACAGCGACGATACGCCAAATTAAAATAAAACCGCAAGCTGCTGAGCAAAAACCGGCTGATAATGACTCAGTAGCAGCGACCATAGATTCGGCCAAGCCTCAAGTCACTAGTCAAATCAAAATAAAGCCGCAAGGTGCCAAGCAAGACTCAGCAACCAATCAAAAAGGTAGTGGTAGTGAAAATTCGCCACCAAAGCCCTCGCCTCGTCTATTTTCAGGGTCAATAACAGAGGTAAAAATTAAACCACAGTCAGACGATACACTGTTAGAAGACTAAAATAATTAGATAGGTGAATAGGTATGTCAGACTATAAGTATACGCCCACAAAACCGAAGATAGGCCGGGCAAGATTGAGTATCTGGATCGCCTTAATTGGTATTATTATCTTGGTCGTTTGGGCCTATTTTGCTGAGATTGATCAAGTGACTCGTGCAAAAGCCACCGTTATTGCCAGCGCCCGTACTCAAGAAATCCAAGCCTCTGAAGGTGGCGTGTTAACGCAGCTTGCTGTATCAGAAGGTGAGGATGTCAAAAAAGGTCAGCTTTTAGTGGTGCTTGAGGAAGAGCGGGCACAGGCTGCAGTTGCTAACTCTGCCTCTAAGACAGCCGCACTAAAAGCGCAGCTGGCGAGATTAAATGCTGAAATATTTGAGCAGCCTCTTAGGTTTTCAGATGATGTGCAGAAGTATCCTGAATACGTACAAAACCAAACCGCGCTATATAATCGCCGCCGGCAAGCGATTAATGAAGATGTATCATCATTAGAGAAAATGCTGGTCCTTGCGCAAAAGGAGCTAAGTATGAATGAACCTTTATTAGAATATGGCGATGTGAGTCAAGCAGATGTCATTAAGCTGCGTCGACAGGTGGCTGATATCGAAGCACAGATCAATAATAAGCGCAATAAGTACTTTGAAGATGCGCAAGCGGAGATGACTAAAGCTCAAGAAGATCTTGATACCGAGATTGAGCAGCTTCGTGACCGAGCTCAAGTTCTTGAAGAAAAGCGACTGATGGCCCCAACTGACGGTAAGGTTAATAATATCAATGTCACTACTATTGGCGGTGTGGTGAAACCAGGTGAAGTTATCATGGAGATATTGCCGACCAGTAGTGAGCTTATTGTCGAGGCCAAAGTAAGTCCGGCAGATATTGCCTATGTTAAAGAAGGACAAGATGCGAATGTGAAACTTGATGCCTATGACTACTCGATATTTGGCGCTATGAATGGCAAAGTCAACTATATCAGTCCAGATACTTTAATGGAGCAAACCCCTAAGGGGGAAGAGCCTTATTATCGTGTTCAAATTGTGATTACTGGGGTTGAGTTTAAAGGGCGTGGTGATGAAATCGTTATCAAGCCGGGTATGACAGCATCTGTGGATATCAAAGCCATGGAAAGAACGGTATTGTCCTATCTCACCAAACCTATTACTAAAACACTTTCAGAGGGTTTGGGGGAGCGATAACAACGACCTCACCTATCGCAATAAGAAACTTTAACAGTGATTCTTTGAGGGGCTGTCCTAGATAAGTAAAATTATTTAGGACAGCCCCTTATTTTTAACTTGTTCAGTCAAATCCCCATTGCCCACTTTATAAGTTGGGCAATGGTAAATATAGTTAAAAACCCGGCTAAATACAGACCGATGAACCATGCCCATTGAGACTGTTTTTTACTGAGTTTTTTCACGGTAATCCCCTGTATTGAGTTTGGCAGTTCAAGAGGCATAAGTGGCTAGATTAATACATATGCTCATGATCAGTTTTACCCTTAAAGGTGTAATAGGCATAACCAGTATAGCTGAGAATAATAGGTAACATAATTCCCGCGCCGATAAGCATAAAGGACAGAGAGGTATCGGCAGCTGCTGCCTCATAAATGGTCATGCTATAGGGGACAATATTAGGGAATACGGCAATACAAACCCCAATATAGCCCATTAAGAACATTGCGACTGTCAGTAGAAATGGTCGATATTCGCGATCAGTTTTCAGATCTTTACGCATAAAATAGAATAAAGCTGCGACGATGAGCGGCATGGGCAGCATAAACAGCATGTCAGGCAGGGTGAACCAGTGCTCAACGGCCTCAATAGATGAGAAATACATAAATACAGTCACGACAGCCATAGCCACTATGAGCGCAACTAACAACCATTCTGAGATTTTTCGCGCCCAGATTTGAAGTTTGTGTTCAGTTTTGATAATAAGCCAAGTAGAGCCTAAAAGGGCATAGCCTATAATCAAAGCGAAGCCGCAGACAATCGTAAAAGGGGATAGCCAGTCATATTGGCCACCACTAAACAGTCTATTACTCGACTCAATACCTTGTACTAGCGCGCCGAGCATGATGCCTTGACAAAAGGTAGCAACGACTGAGCCAATAAAGAAACAGGCGTCCCAAATAAAACGCCGAGCGTTGGACTTAAAGCGAAACTCAAAAGCCACGCCGCGCATAATAAGACCAAAGAGCATTAAGATGACAGGCAAGTATAGCCCTGTCATGATAACCCCGTAAGCTACTGGGAAAGCAGCAAATAGCCCGCCACCACCCAGTACCAGCCAAGTCTCATTGCCATCCCAAAATGGGGCAATAGAGTTCATAATTCGACTGCGGTTTTTGTCAGACCCAGCAAATGGGAATAAGATGCCGCAGCCCAAATCAAAGCCGTCGAGTAAGACATAAATAAATACCGCTAGAGCAATAAGGCCGCCCCAAATCAGTGGCAAATCCAGTACATCACCGAAGTTAAACATTAGCGCATTCCTCCGTCTTGCTTATCATCTGCAGGCTTGTCCAAATCTTCATTACCATGCTCTGGTGTCTTAGTATGTTCTGCTGGTTTGTCATCACCACTGAGCTTACGGCCCTGACCCTCAGTGAGGGTATGGTCATAGAAATGATCGTCAGAGGGGTCTTCAAAAGGCTTAGGACCTTGACCGATTAGTCTCAAAATATAGAAAGTACCTGCACCGAAGACTAGAGTATACATAATAATAAAGCCAAGCAGGGTAGTGGCAACTTGCTCAGCCGCGAGAGGTGAGACACTATCTACCGTTCGAATCACCCCATATACTGTATAAGGCTGGCGGCCGGTTTCGGTGACGAACCAGCCAGCTAACAAGGCAATAAAGCCTAGTGGCATCATCATCATCCACGACCTATGGAACCAAACACTAGTACGATCAAAGTGCTCTTTTTTGAAGTATTTATAAGCACTAAATAGACCGACAGCTATCATCAGTAGGCCAATACCTACCATAAAGCGAAATGCCCAAAAGGTAATAATGACAGGAGGCTGGTCTTCAGGTGCCCAGTTTTTAAGACCTTTCACTTCTCCATCAAGGGAGTGAGTAAGAATAAGCCCTGAGAGATAAGGGATCTTCACTTCATATTTGTTCGTTTGATTGTCTTGATCCGGAATAGCAAATAGCCTAAGCGCAGCACCACGTTCATCTTCCCAAATCCCCTCCATTGCAGCCACTTTAGCAGGCTGATGCTCAAGGGTGTTCAAGCCATGTTCATCACCAATGAAGGCTTGTAGCGGCGCGATGAATATTGCCATTAGCATGGCCATTCCTAGCATTACCTTACCATGTTCACGATGGGGAATATGACGCTTGGACTGCAAGTAATAAGCACCAATACCACCTACCACGAACGCCGTGGTCAAGAACGCGGCGGTAATCATATGCGCGTAGCGATAGGGGAATGAGGGGTTAAATATAATCTCAAGCCAATTTACAGGATAGAGTAGCCCATCAGCACCGATAGAAAATCCTTGCGGCGTCTGCATAAAGCTATTGGCTGATAAAATCCAGAAGCCAGAGATTAATGTACCAATGGCGACAATTGCGGTCGCGGCAAAGTGCATCCGCTTACTGACTCGGCCCCAACCAAATAGCATAATGCCCAAAAATGAAGCTTCAAGGAAGAAAGCAGTAAGGACTTCATAGGCCAGTAGGGGGCCTAGTACGTTACCGGCCCTATCGGAAAATACCGCCCAGTTGGTGCCGAATTGGTAGGACATCACGACGCCCGATACGACACCCATACCAAAGACTACTGCAAAAATCTTAATCCAATGTTTATAGACTTCAGCGTAGATAGGCTTGCCGGTCTTAAGCCAACGAAATTCAAGTACCGTAAGCCAACTGGCAAGGCCGATAGAAAAGGCGGGAAAGACAATGTGAAAAGAGACGACAAATGCGAATTGAATACGGGCTAAAAGCACCGCATCTAGCTGATAAAGTGAAAATAAGGCTAGCATAGATATACCTTTTGGGTAGCTGACTGGCAACAGGCTATATTATACGCTTAAGTGGTGGCATTGATAGTCATCTCACCTAGCATCGTCTTAAAATACAACCTATAGCAAACCTATTTAAAACTGACATGATATTAGCAATGGTTAGAAACACAATCGCTAGAAGCTATAGTATGTCTGAGACTGTGTAAATCTCTCTTTGTTACTCTGTAGCAAATTTGCAGTAAAATGGTTATATAACTTACTTGTACAAATAGACCACTTATTACGTAAATTTATTACATGATTACGCTTCTTTAGTGCCTAGCTTTTTTAACGATTAGTCTTAACTGAATCTTGTCACTGTTAATCTTGTCACTGCTAATTTTGTTACTGCAATCACAGATTGACTGAGTAGTTAATTCAAAGCGATTAGCTGGCGATTAAACCATAACCGTTCAAGCCAGTTATTGTTTAAGCTGCTGATGCAAGATTCGCCGCAGAGTTAGAATAGTCTGGGGATTCTCTTGGATACTATGACCCCCACTGATTATGGTTTCAGAAGCAGCGCCTTCAAGATGCGCGCTTTTGTACGGAACGATACCGTCTGATAATTTATCAGTAAGCGCCTCTCCTAGATCTTCTTCGACCGTTACTGCGGCAATATGAGGGGTGTTAGCGGATGAGGTAGAGGCATTCTCCTCGCCATCAGCCAACGACTTCGACGCCTGTAAAGTCTCTAGACTTTTCGATTTTTCTAAGTTTTCTAAGTTTTCTAAGTTTTCTAAGTTTTCTAAGTTTTCTAAGTTTTCTAAGTTTTCTAAGTTTTCTAAGTTATCCAGACTTCCAGTAGCTACTGACTCATCGTCAGAGATGGTGGTGGTATCTTCTAAGAGATTTTCTTGTACCGTCCTTGACTTAGTATCGCTAATGCTGACCCTATCGACATTGAAACTGGATTTACTTGGTTGATTGGCCTGAGCTGGTGCTAAGTCCAGCTTGGTCATACTAGACTCAAGCTGCGCTAGTCCTACAGCAATATCAGAGTCCGCATTGGCAATGATGGAGTGATAAGTAACATCAGGAACGATATCGATATCTTTGGTCAACTGGATAAAAGAAGAGCGATCACTAAGCTGACTAGCGCCATTTTGTAGATACAGAGCACCCAATGGGTTTTGTGCCAGCTCACCTTGAGTGGCAATAGTTGTCAAATTACTGGTCACCGTCTGAACGAGGCCGATAGGTAAGTGAATAATGCGCCGAAGTGCTCTAGTAAACCAACGATCGGCGTAGTCAGTGCCACGAAATGGCGCACTCAAAAACACCACTGTATCGACCTGATCTAGTGGCTGTAATTTAAATCGCTCAGAGAGTGCTTCATTGCCATAGGTAGATTTGAGCATCGCACTTAGCTGACGATCAGCCTTTATCTGCTTGGCATCATTGATGGTGTTATTTATAGCTTGGGCAGACTGTTGGTTGGTTGGTTCACTATTGCCTTCAGGAGCTGACATGTTATAAGGGTCTTTATCATTACGGCTATTGATAGTGCTACTAGCATTCAAGGTATCGAGGCGATTCGATAGGTCATCATTTGATACCAGCATTCTGGCAATAACGGCCCCCATACTATGGCTGATAATGACACTATTATGACTGGCAGGATGGCTGCCAGAGGGGTCAGTTTGCTGATAAGCGCTCTCAAGCAGCTGCTGAATCTGATAACGATTCTCTAAAATAGGTAAATTGGTGGGATAGAAAATCTGCCATACTTGATAGTTATCTCTTAGCGCTGCATCGTTAAAGATATCGTTGGTTAGATTGACCCAAGTCGCTGGACTAGAAGCTAAACCATGAAGCATGATAATCACTCGTTTATCAGGGTCGTAAGGCTCCAGCATAAATAGTCTAGGTAGGCTAGGAGCAGATTGAGGCGCTAATAAATTCAAGTAGCCGACACCGCTTAGCTCATTTTCTGCAAGCCATAGACCATAGCTGGCTGAGAAGTTAGCCGCTAGTGGATACTCATCGCCAAGCAAGTTGACCTGCTCTGTTCGATATGGATTGTACAGGTGAATGTCTAAATTATTTTGTGACAGTACCTCTAAGATGGTGTCACCCTTAGGCTGGATTAGCCCAGACAGCAATAACTGACCGGTTGGGTAGATTCTGCTACTTGGATCGCTATCATCTTCCACGCGATCAGCTTTGCTTATCGCAGTGGGCAAGGAGGCGCTTAATAGCTGGCGAATAGAGGTGGTATAACGATCATCTAATGAGGCGACAAAACTAATGCCGAAGCCATCGCGCTTGCTGATAGAGTTCAGCCCTGACAGTCGTAGCTCATAAGTAGAGACCAGATCAGTAATAGCAAGGTTTTTACTGCTAGTATTCATTAGATAGTTGTCTTCGTTAGGCAGATAAACATTGAGTCGATATTTATCAACATCTGCACCAACGTGAACGCGCATTGCCTCAACTTGATCGGTTTTGTTGTGCATCGCGCTCGAAGGGTTTTGGTCGCCGCTTGCTGTACTCGCTGCTATGGGTAAATGCTCTACTTCGATGACACCATTAAATATTGGTTTATTGGTCTCTGAAAACTTATAGAGCTGGGTGATAATGTCATTGCTAGCGACGTTATAGATATCTTGAGTTTGGATATCCATCTCACTTGGAAGTCGGCGACTCAGAGAAGCGGTAGCATTATTGGACTTGGCAAAATCATGCTCTAATACATCATAGAATAGATAAGCATAGCTATATTTGACGGACTCTAAAAGTTCAGCATAGTACTGATTGAGACAAGACTGGGTCAGCTGCCTTTGTCTTATCGCTTCATTAGCAGGTAACGGTGCATTGGCATAATATGGATCTAAAGGCGGCCGCTTAAGGGAATGTCTACAAGCTTCAGAATTACTTAACCGTAGGGCTTTGCTGTAGTGCAGCTCAGCAAATATGGCTAGCGCTTGACGGTGCTGCTCGTCAAATAGACTGTCTGAGAGCTGATTCAGGCACTGCGCAAAGCTAAGCATACAGGCTTCTTCATTTAGACCAGCAGATAATAAAGCTGAGGAGGTAGCGGTACTCAATTCATCATTAGTGACGACATTGCCACGTTGAGCGACCAGCGTGTCAGCAGCGCTCTGCTTATTGACTTGGACAGTGGTACAAGCACTCAAGGTCATTATCATTAACGCAGCGATAAGGGGTTTGCGTCGTTGCCAAATGAGATTGTTGGGCCTCGGTGTCAACCTTGAGCAAGACCTAAAAGACTGAGATAAAGCCGAAAATAATAAGGTTGAACAGCGGAGTGGCAATAGGTGGAAGCAGGCTTGACGCGAGTACCTTGACAACTTCGCAAGGTTTTTTGAGCAAAAAGCTGACATTAAGCGCCCCAAGTGGATAAAGAGTTAACTACAAAATATACCATTAATAATTATCAATCTCTGCTTATTTTACTGAATTAACTAATAAAGTTAAGGTTGGTCCAATGTCAATGGCGCTTAGTGGGATTGTTACTGCCTATGTCAAAGCGCCACCATCAAAAAAGCCCCCCTAATTTAGGAGGACTTTGATTAGGATTTATTGATAACTTTAATAGCTAATGATACTCAACCAGTCATGTCATTATGATACTGGCTTCACATTAATGTCTGGGGCAGGGATGTCCCAGATGTAGAATTTACCATCTTCGACCAGTTTGATTTGTTGATCAAGGATTGGGTCGTTTGGTAGGCGCAGTTTAAGCTGGCGTAAGCGTTCTAATGCACCGCTGCGGTTATCACTTAATAAGTCAGATTGGGCAAGGCTTTGCTCCGCTTCGGTATAGCCTTGAGCGACTGCTCTATCAAGATATTTTTTACCTTCTTTAAAGCCGCCACCTTCAGTCAACATCATGCCATATAGGAAGTTGGCTTCACCGCTATTTGGTTGCAGGGTGATAGCATTGGCCACATAAGTACTAGCACGGACTGCATAGTCTGATCCTAGGTCAAGGTTACGCCCCATACCATTTAGCTTAGCAGCGCGAAGAAGTACCTCATAAGAGGCATTTGGGGCGCTAGCATAAGGCTCAATCCACTCACTCAATACTTTGATTTTTTCACGAGTATTATAGCGCTGAGAGCGGTTAGGGAAGTTTGGTGGGTAGTGACGAGCATTAGGAGAGACGTCTTTGATGAAATCATCCAGTAGGCTAACGTCTAGCTGATTGCCTCTATTATCTGTGGTCTGCGGGATTAGCACCGTTTCTACAAAGCTAATATCAGATACTGAGGTAGTCGGCGCTGGGATATTACCAAGCTGCCCTTGGCTTAAATCTAAGCCTGTATCCGCTAACGGATTGACTTGAGGCGGCTGATAGCGGCGTACTGTCGTTTCTGGATCAGCAGATGCTGCGGCTACTGAAGCACTAGGGGCAGGTTGTTGAGCAATTCGTTGGACATCTTGCTGCTGCTCAGGCTGAGCCGTGTTGGTAGATTGAGCCGCTGCGCCAGCAGGACGAATAATACGTCTACTTGAGTCAATAGCACTAGGGACAGTTAGCTGAGAGTCCGCCTGAGGAGCTGCTTGCGCCGCAGAGGTCATAACTGATAAGCAGGCAGTGGCTAGCAGCGCGCAGGAAAAAGCAGGAATTGGTCGTTTCATACGTTATTTTACCTATGTGAATGTCTACAATAAAAACTCTAAATATATAAAAGGTGTTGCTAAAACTCAAAAGTCGAAGATGATAAATAGTGAGGCAGCTATATACCTGAACTTAGATATATTCTACCCGCATCTCAAAAGCATGTCTCTACATACTCTAAGATACTCCAAGCTTTCTAGGGCTACCTAAGATGGAGGCAGGTCTATAATTGAGCCACTTGAGTCAAAGCATGAATGCTAATTACCCTAGCAAATAGTAAGCCAGTCACTCAGTAGTAGGATTGTTAAAAAATAAGTCAGAAGCATAGCGAAAAAGGTTTGATTCGCATTCACCAAGCTGCCTATTAAAATAGCCTAAGCAAATTAAACCAATCTGTAATAAATCACATTTACCATATCAAACGTTAAACGCAGGTAAGTAGGCGAACGCCTCAATGTAGCCTCTAACTACGCGTTCTATCAGCTCTAACTTAGATCTGTAATTTAGCTTTCTAATTTGGTGTCATACTTAAAGATGGTAGGCCACGTCTTTCATCCGATTGGCCATCCAGCGCATACCATGCTTAATTGGCTTAGGCAGCGCATGACCGCCATTGTCCAATGCCATTTCACGATGATGCAGCTCTTCGACATCCATCTGCGCTAAAATATCCCGTGTACGCAGATCTTGTGGGGGCAGCTGCTTGATATGATCTTGCAGATGCTCACTTACCTGAGCTTCAGTCTCAGCGACAAAGCCTAAGCTAAATTCGTTGGAGACTGCCCCTGCTACAGCGCCTAACCCAAAAGAGAGTCCATACCACAATGGTGTAAACACACTAGGATGGCTGCCCAGCTCTTCTAGTCGGGTCTCACACCAGACCAAGTGATCGACCTCCTCAAGAGCTGAGTGATGCATCGCAGCTTTGACCTGCTCATCTTTGGCTGTAAAGGCCTGACCATGATATAGGCCTTGGGCGCAGACCTCTCCAGTATGGTTGATGCGCATGAGTCCTGCGACATGTCGAGACTCGGTGATGGTCAGCTCAGGAAGGCTTGTATCTCTAACCGGAAGCGGGCGAGTGGAAGGGTTCGAGTGAGGAACAACAGCACGCAGAGCTTGATCTAAGCTTAGCAGCATATTATCTACTTTTGTAAGAGCGCGCAGTGCCATGATCATCTCCTTGGTATTAGTCAGATATAAAAAATTATATAACGTTACAGCCCAAAATTAATGGTGCCGAAGAGGTTGCTTTACTATTATATAAAAAGCAGTCATTCTGATTCAGAATCACGATATGACATTATCTAGAGTAAGTTCATGATAACAATGATACAGCGATACTGGGATGAATTTTTCGCAGCCTCTGTCGGCATGCCCGCCGCATACCAGAGAAATTTGTACCAGTTGCGCATCATATTATGATGACTCTTTTATCTAGACTCGACTAGATGTTGTCTGTATCAACAGCACCCTGCTCAGCAGTACCCAGAGTACTCTTAGTTTGGTCATTCTCACTATCTTGATAAATGGTATCTTGGTTTTGAATGACGGCATTTTTAGCGTGTTTATTTAGTTTAATATATAAAAAGGTCCCAAAGAGCAAATTTAATATACCACTCACCAAAAATAACTGCGGTAGGCTAAGCTTGAAGGCATTAAGTATCACTATCGCAAAGATAGCAGAGCTGACCATGAATAGGGCGTTAAAAATATTATTAGCGCCGACCACTCGTGCGCGGTGGCTTGGCGGTGCATAAGCCTGCATTGAGGCATATAACGGTACGATGTAGATACCACCACTAAATCCTAGCATAAATAAATCAAAAAATACGCGCCAGCTACCCGCTATCTGGGTCAGCTCTGTGACCCCGAGTAAAGCTGTGGCGGCAATAGATAGACCAGATAGCGATAGATATAAGTCAATGGCAAAGATACTTAGCCCTGCGCTACCAAAAGGCAGTAGTCTTAAACTAACTTGGTTTTTGGTCAAGGTTTTACAAAGTAGCGAGCCAATGGCCACGCCGACAGAGAATAACGTCAGCAATAAGATAACCACGGCCTCATTGCCATGCAAGATAACTTTGCTAAATTCGGGGGTCTGTGTCAAAAATGTCGCACCATAGAACCAAAACCAGCTATTCCCTATAATGACAAAGAATAGATAGGGCAGTGCATATAAATATTTAATAGTCGCCACACTGGTGGTGATGATATTCCAGTTGACCTTTAAAGAGGGCTGCATAGCAGGAGTAAGTGGTATAAACCGCGAGGCGATATAGCCCAAGATAGCGATTACAATCACGCAGGCACTCACCCAGTATAATGGTGTAGCTGTCTGCGATAGCAATCCAGCCACAATCATACCCAATAAGATAGCCAACGAAGTACCCATCTGAAATAAGCCATTGGCACCAACCAGCTCATCACTGTGCATTGCTTGAGGCAAGTAAGCATACTTGATTGGTCCAAATAAAGTAGAGTGCGTGCCCATCAAAAATAAAGCCACAAATAGCAGAGGATACCACTCCATGACAAAGCCAATAGCAGCGATTAGCATAATGGATAGTTCAAGCAATTTTAGCGCTTGGGTAAGCTTAGACTTTTCATACTTATCTGCTAGCTGACCGGCTAGTGCCGAGAATAAAAAATAAGGCAGGATAAATAACATCGCGGCCAGATTGTTTAATATGCTAATCTCCATACCTATTTTACTTGCTGCACTAAAAGTTAGCACCAAGATTAAGGCCTGTTTGAAGACATTGTCATTAAACGCCCCCAAAAACTGGGTAAAAAACATCGACGTAAATCGACGATGTTCAAAAAGTTGAAATTGTGACGCCATGCCCGCTCCTAAATATAGTAATGGCCTTCAGATAAGCCCCTAAGCTAGTTGATTTGGGTTATTTTTATTATTATCTACGTTGCTGTCTGTATTGCTATGTCCCTTGCTGTCCTTACATTGCAATATCCAAGCTTGGGGTTTCGTTACTCAATATACGTCGTATAATAGCAAGGCTGAAATATAAATACATGCACACTAAGCTATTATTACACTGACAACTGGGTTATGATTTGTAAGTTTTATTATGTCGACCCTTGTCCCAAAGGCAATAGCAAAGTACGGCAGTTTAGTATATTTGGTCGTTATGGATAGTGCAGCAGCTATATTATCAGGGTACAGCAGTGTATGAACTAGGCATCCAATATGACAAAAATTGAACCGAAGGGTATGAGTTGATATGCGACTTAAGATATCATTACCATTGACACAAAGTTTAACTATTCCTAGTGATACGCTAAAGACGCAAAAAGCAAAGGTATGGATGACAGTGACGCACAGCACTACAAAGAAAGTAAATAATACTAGATTGCCTCGCCACAAGCGCCGATTTTATAAGACGGCATTAGTAACGGCCATGAGTAGCGTTATGCTACTGCCTCTTGGTAGTGCCTATGCCGAGACCAACACTGATACAGATGTAAATAGCGCTGACCCAGCGCTCGACTCTACCAATGCAGCGGCCGCTCAAAAGGACGAAGACTTACATCAAGTCTTAGACGCCTTACATCTAAAAAAGGCCGTAGAAAATGGTCTGGTCGATGCGTCAGTGCTAGAAGCTTATCAGCAAGAAACGATAGATAAGGCGTCCAATCCTAAACCTAGATCGAAAAAAGCCACGTCAACTAAGACCTCATCTACTAATTCTAGTAGCAATCAGCCCAAAACTGCAGCAATAAACAGCGCCTCTAACCGTGAGGAACAAGCCGCGGTGGCGTCTCAATCAGATTCCTCGCAGCCGAATAACCCTCGAGTGACTGCGTCCCAAGCGAGTGCTAGTCGTCAAAGCAGACCAGCGGTTGCTGATATTTCAGAGGATTCGGCTGATAGTAGCCCCCCAGATAGCGCTATGCAGCTTATCTCTGAAGATACCTTAAATCAGCAAGCTGAGGAAGTGCAGCGCTCTGGATATCAGATGATGAGCCCAGCTGAGATTGACAGTCAGCTAGGAGTTGTTGATTCGCTGGTTCAACGAGCAGCGCAGTTCGATGCGCCAGTAGCGACATTAGACAGTAATGAAGCGCCGCTTGGGCTGGATTCTGAGCTTGATGCAGCCAAGTTACCTACGCCTAGTAACCTTGAGACCCTAGGGGTTAATGATACTGTCGCCGAGGATGCTACTGACCGAAATACTGGCAGCACAAGCGTTAATGAGGATAATGTCACTAACGCCGAAGCCGATGTATTAAATCGGCCCATTCAAGTTTCTGATGCGGTTAGTAGTGGTCAGTCAGAGGGCTTAAATGGCGTCAATGATATTACGGAGCGACAAGATCCCGAGCTTGAGCTGGCAAAGCAGTCAAGCAATCAAGTCAAAGGCAGTGATCAAGCACAAATTGTAGACAGTCATATAGAGGCAGCGCGGCAAGCGGATGGCGAAAATAGTGACTCGCAGGCGAGCGCAGATATCAATCCTGAAGATTTCTTACCAGATTATCAAGCGACCTCAGAGTCTGATGCCCTAGCAGAGAGTATTGAAAAGGCTAGCGATGATACGACGAGCGCACGTAGTGATGGCAATATATTTAAGCGTCTCTATAATCGCTACTTTAATGACGGTTATTCCGCGTTACCACGTATCAATGCGACGGTCTATCTTGAGCAAGGAGAGAGTAACTCATCTTCAGCTAAATTGATCAAAGCGGATAAAAATATTCAGCCTATTAATAATATTAAAGCAGCACTAGAGGACATCACGGTACAGTCTGTTGCTGACTTTACTGGGGCGCTGCCAAGGCTGCGTCAAACGGCTTTAAATGCGGCCAAAGCAGTCGGCTACTATGATGTGGCGTTACGACTACGTCGTCAGAGTGACGATGATATTGACGTCATTATAGAGAGGCTTGGCGAGCCTGTAATTGTTGATAATAGGGTTATTGATATTCGAGGTGAGGGCGGGGATACACCAGAGTTTCAGGCTCTTGAAGAATCCTTGCCACCACATTCAGGAGAAGTATTCAATCACGGTGTCTATAAGACCAGTAAAGCTGCGATTGAGACCCTTAGTAGTAATCAAGGCTATTTCGATAAGTACTGGCTGAATAAATCTGTCGATATCATCTTGCCAGACAACACCGCTGACGTCGATCTTATCTACAACACTGGCGAGCGCTATAAGTTTGATGACGTGGTATTCTTCACCTATGATGAGGCCAGTAATGAGCTGACGCGTGATCCCAATAAGCTACCCATTAAACCAGAGCTGCTGCGTCAACTGTTGAGCTTCAAGTCAGGCGATCCTTATTACCTACCTAATATTACCAAGCTTAGCAATGACTTATCAGCCACACGCTATTTTAACACGGTCAATGTAGAGGTCATCTTACCCACTGATGCAATAGATACTAATGCCACTTTGGGCTTTGACAGTTCGGTAAGCAATGACAATAGTTTGGATGATAATGAAGATATAAGTATCCTCAATGCTGAGAATCCTGCCGATACTATTGCCAATAGTACGGTAGAAAATGATGCTAACTTGACTGCTAAGAGTGATGTTCCAGCAGATGAAAATCCATCTAAGGATACGGTCGATGAGCAGGATATCGCGCCTATTGACTTTCAGGTGGATGAGCAGACCCACGAGAAGCTCATTGCTATCCAACAAAAAGCTGAGCGCTTGGTGTCGCTACCCGATGATCGAGTACTGGATGAACAAGGTCTAGAATCCAAGAGTTTATTGGGCCGGATTAGTGATTCTATTAGCAGTATTGCTAAGAAGATTCTCCCTGATGGTGATGATGAAGTCCAAGCGCTTAAGCCTGAAAAACTCTCCGGGCGTATAACTCCTGAAGAGGTGAAGCGTACCAAGCAGGTTCCCCTTTATGTCTATGTCTCATCAGAAAAGCCTCGAGATGCTCAAGTTGGTATCGGCTATGGTACTGACACCGGCGTTCGTGCCACAGCCAAAGTTGACTACAATTTGATCAACCGAGATGGTTATCAAGCTGGGTTCGAAGTAGCAGCATCACGTATGGATAAGAATGCGACCATCTATGCAAGTCGACCTTGGAAGCATCCGCTCAATGATACGCTGAATGCAAGCTTGAGTTATCGAGAGGAGACATTAGATAAAGGTGAAGGTAGCTTTGATTTATCTACCAATACGGTAGAAGCGTCATTAACCCGTAATATTCGCCGTGAAGAGGGGTGGAACCGTACGTACTCTATTCGCTATCATCACGATGAGTTAGAGACTAGCGTCGATGAGGCAAGACGTAGCGACTTACCAGTCAGATTTACCTCATCAAAGCCGACTCAAGAAGCTCTGTTGTTAGGCTATGGCATGAGTAAGCTTGATGTGGATAATGTGAATAATCCGACTAAAGGTATCCGCCAATATTATGGTATTGAAGCGGGGGCAGATGGGGTATTGACAGATACCAATATGGCCATAGCTCGTGCGGGTGTCCGCGGTATTTATAGCTTTGGTGAAAGTAATGAGCATCAGGTTATTGGCCGCTTTGAGGGGGGGTATCTATGGGCAGATGACTTCTATGATGTGCCGTATAATTTGCGCTTCCTAGCAGGGGGCGATCAGAGTATCCGTGGCTACGATTATAAGAGCTTATCGCCCATTGAAAAGGGCTATCTGACTGGTGGGCAAGTGTTAGCCGTCGGTAGTGCAGAATACAACTATGAGTTCCGGCCTGGCTTTAGAGCGGCCGTCTTTACAGATGTGGGCAATGCCTATGATACTGACTTTGAGACCGATACTAAGATAGGTGTCGGCACCGGGATACGCTGGGCCTCGCCTATAGGTGTGGTTCGACTGGATGTGGCGGCCGGTGTAACTGAAGAAAGTATCCCTGTTAGATTGTATTTCTTTATTGGCTCGCCCTTGTAGGCACAAATGCTGGTAGTCGCAAGTGCTAGCAATCTAAGGAAATATAGTATAATCAGAAACTTTTGCGAAGATTAACTTAACAATTATAGTTCACCATCTGAGTTTAACTCTCTATATTTAAGGGTTTGGCGGTCATATGTTAAAGATCATTATTTTTTAAATCGGTTATTCAAATTTATACGAATAACGACAATCCAGCTGAACCCTAATTAATTTACCTATTTGAGTGTCATGATAAGCAATCCACCCCCGTCTCCGAAGGATTCTTCAGAAGATCCTGCTCAGCGTGATGCTAGAGCAGTTCGTCGTTGGTATCCCTTGTCTTTTTTATTAAAACTCATGTTGATAATGATATTGTTGGTTGTCATCATGTTTGCTGCTTTTTATTATGTAGCAGGGACAGAGTCGGGCACTAGATTTTTGCTAGAAAAAGCGAGCTCTGAGACGGGTATTAAGTTTGCGTATGGTAAAGGCAACCTAAGAGAAGGCATTTGGATCAAGGATATCCACATCCCTGCTACTGAGGATATCGACGTTGATGTCGATCAAGCGTACGTCAAGATAGGCTGGCGGGCAATTTTCTCTAAAGAGGTGCATCTAAGAGACGCCAATATTCATCGAATCGATATTATCAATCGCAAACCGCCAACTGGCGACCCTTACGACTATAACACCCTAAAGCTCCCAGTCAATCTACGCTTTGATCAAGCACAAATAGATTCTATTCACTATAAACAAGTCACCAAAGAGCCAATTATTATTAAAGGGGTTCTTGCCAAAGATTTGACTTGGGTAGGCAGTGATGTAGAGGTGGGCCAAGCCCACTTGCAGTATGCCGATATCGTTAAGGTGGATAATCTCTCAGGTGGGATTACCCTCAGTGGCGACTATCCACTTGATGCCAAGGCCATCGTTACTGTCAGCGCTCTAGAAAAAGTCTATGTAGACCCCCTCAACGTCAGTGTTACAGGCAGCCTTAAACGCACAGTCGGTAAGGTTAGTAGTCGCTATAACGACTCAAAGGTAGAGGGTGAGTTTGTTGCTCAAGGTCTTGATGATGAGGCTCCGTTTCAAGCCAAGCTACGTTGGGATGAGGTGCAGATTCCGTATTTGGAGTCCCAAGACATTCATCTTAAGTCAGGCCTTTTGACCGCCAGTGGCGTCACCTCTAATATTCGTTTGCGAATAAACTCTGAGCTAACTGCCAAAGATATCCCATCTGGGCATTATCAAGGCCGTGGTGTAATCGCTAACAGTCAATTGCAGATTGAGCAGCTACTTGCTGATGTTCCAGAGGGCCGCCTAGCACTCGACGGTGTCCTAGATTGGTCGCAAGCATTCACTGCTGATATTACTGCTCATGGTCGCGGCTTTGATCTGCGCCGTGCTATCCCTAAAGAGTATGAAGACTATAAGGCTTATGCCCCAAAGACCTTAGATGGTAAGCTTGACTTCGCCTTTAAAAATAAAAATGCCAACAGCAATATGCAGATCAATATTGATCTTGATCAGCGTGATGGTGAGCAGCTTAACATTGATATGGTTCGCGGTAGACGCTCTGCTAAGTCTACTCAGACACCGCCTTGGTACATCGATGCCAATTGGCTATCATTGACGCGTCGTGACGTGCCTAAGATTGGCAATATCATTAGCCCAGAAGGTAAGGCACATGTCATTGTTCAAGACGGTAGACTTTCTGTCGATGCCAATGCCAATATTACAGAATTAAGTGTCGCACCAGCTGGTGTCTATGATGTTAAGATGCGTAAGAATGGCGACACCATCAATTTACCTAAGGTGGTCTATAACGGTATCGTCGGTGACTTAAGTGGAACGGGTGAGATTCAACTGGCTGGAAGCAATCGTCCATTAACTTGGCAGATCAATGCCATAACCAATGAGCTATTACCCAAGAACTATCGCGAGGATCTACCTATCGAGCGGCTGGAAGGCAATATTATCGCCAGTGGTCGTCTGATAGATATCAATCAAGTCGTCACTAGCCAAAATAGAAATGGCCACAAAGTTAGCAAGCGAGTCCAAGGCCAGCGTCATGATGTTACCATAGGCGCGGCAGACTTACAGGTTCGACTAGACGCCAGTCAAGACAGTCGTGACCTTCGCGTGACCGGTAAAGGTGACGGTAGAATCGACTTGATAGCAGGAGAGGTTACTGATTTTGATGCCAGATTTGATGGGCGAGTAAATACCCGTGATGTGCCGACAGGCGATTTGTCGGTGGATGCGTATGGCTCGGCAAAGCATGTCTTTTTACGTCATCTACGTTATGGCGGCGAGGCTGGGCAGATGGATGTCTCGGGTGATATTGATCTACGTCAGGATATTGCTTGGAATGTCACTGGTAACTTTGATAAGTTTGATGTCGGATATTTTGTTCCTGAGAATCCAGCTATTTTGACTGGAGACTTAACGACGTCAGGACGCTGGATTACTGATAAGCGCGCAGGCGCTACTCAGGCCAAGGGCAATCATAAGTCAACCAAAGCACCTAGCGGCAAACTTGGCAACTTCAGTCTAAAGTTTGATGGTATTCTCGATACCGATAAGCTGCCAGCGGGTAAACTTAACATCGATGCAAGTGGCGACGCGCAAGTTATTACCGTCAAGCGCTTTCGTCATGTTGGGGATGCAGGCAGTATTGATGCCAGTGGTACTGTTGATGTGCGCCAAGGTCTTGCTTGGGATATCAAGGCGCAAATGCAGCAGTTCAATCTAGGCTACTTCGCTGCTGACATGCCCAGCAACATCACAGGTGTGGTTCTGACTAATGGTCAGTGGAGCGACACGCAGCAAAATATCAATCTAAATCAAGTAAACCTCACTGGTACCCTAAAAGGTCAGCAGCTTAGTGCTGCTGGTAGCCTAAAAGCTAAGCTGAAGCTACCGAAAGACTTGACTGCCTATTTTGAGCGGCTAAAAGGACAAGATAGCGAGGCTAAATATCAGCAGGTCAACGCCTTAATTGAACGCTTGGATGCTGATAATTTGGTACTAAGATGGGGTGATAATTACCTTACAGCCAATGGTAATGCCAAGCAGCTTGAAGCCAAAGTCAATATAACCAGTCTAGATCAGCTTTCCGATAATCTTGCGGGTAAAGTCTCAGGTGGAGCGACAGTCACGCAGCCTGAAGGTCAAGCACTACCCACTCTTTATATAGATTTAGTAGGTGAGCGAATGGCCTTTCCTAATCTGTTGTTAAGAGAAGGGCGTATCCGTGGCAAGATAGTTGATATGGCCAATAGTCCAAGTCAGCTGGTCGTCAGTGCGCAAAATCTAGAGATGGCAGGACGCAGCTTTGATGAGCTAAATGCTGTATTTAATGGTACAGAGCAAGATCATGTACTGAGCGTATCTTTTGGTACAGATCAAGGGCGTGTGTCAGCCCTAGTGAAAGGTGGCTTCAATAGAGAAGATATGCGCTGGTCTGGGGTAGTAGGTAAGGGTAAGATTACCTCAAAGTATGCCACCTTAAATCAGCTCCAGCCGGCTCAGCTGATCGCAGCCTTGCCTGTTAATACTAAGGGTAAGTCGCGGCCTGCCCAGATTCAGCTGGCAGCTCATTGTTGGGGTGCGTCCGATCAGTCGGGCAAGCTATGCTTACGTAATAATTTGATCGCCTCGCCTGACAAGGGTCAAGTGGATTTGACGCTACAAAATATCGACACTACTTTGCTGTCGCCATTTATGCCAAAAGATCTAGATTGGCAAGCTAAAATTAACGGTAAGGCGGTGGTAGGCTGGAAAAAAGGGGCAGCACCTGATATCAATGCTACCTTGTACTCTGACAATGGTAAGTTAGGCTTGATTCAAGAGGGCGACAGTCGTCCAGTGACTGTTACCTATAAGCGGATATCCTTAATTGCCATGTCAGTAGCAGATGGCCTGAAGCTTCGTACTGATATCAATACAGGACAAGGTGGTAAAGGCTATGCTGAAGTGATTGTCGATCCTTATAAGTCACCGAAGCCGATCTCAGGTGCCTTGGTGATCAATGAGCTTAATCTAGCGGTCTTTAAGCCCTTCTTCCCAGGTATACGTGTTTTAGAGGGTAACATTACCATGGCTGGGGGTATAGGCGGCACACTGAACAAGCCTGATTTTTATGGCAATGTAGAGTTGAGTGATGGTCGAGTAGCCCTATTGGATGTGCCGATTAATTTTACCAATCTAAATGCGACTGCTAAGATTCGGGGTAATGAAGCGCTGGTTGATGGTAGCTTTAATAGCGGCTCAGGCACCGGTCAAATCGACGGTACGATTAACTGGCAACAAAAGTTACAAGCCAAGCTCAGTATCGAAGGTAATCGTTTGGTGCTAACGCAGCCGCCACTACTTGTCGCTGAGGTGAGTCCAGATATCGATATCATCGTGCGTCCTACAGAGCGTTATGTCAAAGTTGAAGGGGCTATCAGCGTACCTAGTGCGACCATCCGGCCACCTGAGGCAAGTGAAGATATTATCACTCAATCTGAAGATGTCGTGGTCTTGGATCGCCGCTTGATTGGCAATCTTGATGAAGTCTTGGCAGTTACCAAGCCTTGGTCGATCAATGCCAACATCGGTGTGGATCTGGGTGATGATGTCAACTTTAGAGGGTTTGGTGCGGTGCTACCTTTAGCAGGGGCGATAGAAGTACAGCAAAGTGGTCAAGGTGCTATGCAAGCAAAAGGTGTCGTTCAGGTATCACGCCGAACCAACATCGATGCCTTCGGTCAAAACCTAGAGCTTAACTACGCCCAGATTCGCTTTAATGGCGATGTTAGGAAACCCAATCTAAGTATTGAGGCGGTCAAAGAGATAGAAGGCAAAAATGTAGGTGTCCGTGTTAAAGGTGATACCGCCAATCCGAATATTATCGTCTTTAATAATGCAGGGTTGACTCAGCAGCAAGCCATGAATGCACTGGTCACTGGCCGTATTCGCAATCCAAGCGGCGCGCAAGTCAGTGAGCAAGGGTTTAAGTCTGAGGTCACCAATAATCTGGCTGCTGCAGGTCTAAGCTTTGGCTTAAGTGGTACTCGTAGCTTGACCAATGAGATCGGCCGGGCCTTTGGTCTACAAAGCCTAACCGTGGACGCCTCAGGCAATAGCGATGATACCAATGTCAATGTAACAGGATACATTACTCCAGACTTATATATCCGCTATGGGGTTGGCGTGTTTAATGCTCAAAATAGCTTGTCTGTACGCTACCAGCTAACGCGGCGAGTGTATGTCGAGGCAACCTCAGCGGCTGAAAATGTAGTCGATGTGGTATACAGTTGGCAGTTCTAGCAGGGCAATAGGAAAATATCGGGTGTCCAACTTTATTTATCAGTAGCAACTAAAAACGCCTCACAATGAGGCGTTTTGAGGTTTTAGATCATAAGGGTGGTTGGGGAATAAAAAGACAACCGTCTATTTATCCTACCTTTGGTTCTACTTTCCCTTATATTCTCTTTACTTAGTTAGAATTAAGCGATTATTGCGCGTTAAGCGAAGGCGGTATTCTTCACCTTCATGCTCAATCCGTACTTCTTTGGTCAAAGCAAAGAGGTGCTGAGACTGAAGGGTAGGAAGGCGGTTTTCACGGCAGTTTAAGTATCTAGAAATGACCATGCTCATAGTGTACTCCT
Organism: Psychrobacter pygoscelis; assembly: GCF_004335015.1. Taxonomy (GTDB): domain Bacteria; phylum Pseudomonadota; class Gammaproteobacteria; order Pseudomonadales; family Moraxellaceae; genus Psychrobacter; species Psychrobacter pygoscelis. Next base: position 90,662 of record NZ_RQRU01000001.1, on the reverse strand, counting down.
TGTGGTGTGGCTGCGATTGGTGTGGCTAACAAAACAATGATTTAAAGAGCGTAGGACAGTAAGTATTACTTACTCAATATCTATCCCATTCTCATCAATACGAATGAATCTTAAGTAATCACTAGTAGTTAATAATCTTCGATGGGTGAGGACTCATTAGGCGTTTTTTACCAAAGCTCTCATATCGTTCCATAATAATTATTAACTGTGGCTCTAAGTTGCTTACTTAACGATAATCATTATCATTTAGAAAAAATATTAATGCAAGGTATTAGTAAAATAAATCGCTATATTTATGTAACATTGTGTAATCAAACTGATTGCTATTATGATAAAGAGTGGTCGGAAATGTTGGCTATCAAGAAAATAAGTTATTGTTTTACATATACATGTTAAGAATAAGTACGGTAAGTACTTTTTGTAGAGTACGATAAAAATGACTGAAGCTGAATCATCGCTATACTGCGACGATATATTATTACCAGCTAATGATGAGGGCGTGAGTAAATGACAGCGACAAATAAAAAACAGCGATTGGTTGAGGTGGCTGTGGCAGTGATCCACTATCAGCAGCGTTTTTTGATTGCCTATCGTAACAGCCAACAGCATCAAGGGGATCGTTATGAGTTTGTAGGCGGTAAGGTAGAAGCAGGCGAGTCCGCGCCAACAGCATTGTGCCGCGAAGTTAAAGAAGAGATTGGCTTGCGTCTACAAGAGAGTCAGCTGACTAAGCTGGGTCGAATCAGTCATGATTACGGTGATAAGCAAGTCCGACTGCATGTTTTTCAGGTAACTTTGAGCCAGTCACAATTTGAGCAGCTGGCAAATGATGACTTAGGTCTTGAAGGTCAACCTTTGCAGTGGGTAGATAAGGCAGAGCTTATCGCCGGAAGCTATCTGCTGCCAGCAGCGAATAGCCCTATCTTGGCATGGCTTTTACTCCCCAGTACGCTAACCATTACTTATCCGCTCAGTCACTTTCAGGAGGCAGAGGCGCCTATAAAGGCTTGGGTAGACTATCATGTCCGCTTTCTAGCATCAGCGGCCACAGTATATTGTCGTCCTAAAGCCGATGAGTTGATAGTCAGCTCTGAAGATAATAGTCTCGAACAGCGAGTTTCGATTATCAATACGACCATTCAATGCGTTGCAGAACTGCTGCAAAAAAGACCTGATATCAACGTTATCTTACCTGACTGGATATCGCTTATGGCGTATGACTTCAACCAGTCACAGACTCAGCAAGACAGTCAGTACCCAAGTGAATACATGCGACTCGATCAGTACCAAGCTATCCAAAGTAAAATGACCCTCCTTAAACCCTTTTATAGTAACAAACAAGTCATTGCTCAGCATTTGACCCATAAGACGCTGCTGCAACTTTCGTCAATTGCTGATGAGCCTTTGGACATTAGTGGCTCACAGAGTCTGGACGCTATGGCCGATAGTCTGTCCTGTCATTTACCGTTAGTCGTCAGTTGTCATGATACCGATAGCATTCAGGCTGCCAATCGTCTGGCTAATCAACGAATTAAACAACAACAGCCGCCATTAATTGCTGCCTTTATTTCCCCAGTTCGACAGACGAAGACTCATCCCGAGGCAAAGGTGTTGGGTTGGACTGGGTTTGCTGAATTAAGTTCAATGATGGACATGCCGGCCATCGCCTTGGGTGGTTTGTCGATAGATGATATACAAAAGGCGCGTCAACATGGGGGATACGGTGTCGCTGGTATTCGAGAGTTTCTGCAATAGACTAGTATTTTGGTAGATATAACGGAAGGTATCTCTACAAACTATTAGAATATGTGCTTAGCGGTTATTACCAAGACAAGTATGGACTAAGAGATTGTCAGCTTAACTGTCCGTAATCCATACAAGGGAAATTTATGTCAGTAAGGGAGGCCAGCAGGCTGCTAAACTTGCTAAATTTGATTGGGATTTAATTACATTTCTTTATGCAGTTTACAAACAGTATCTTTTTCACACAATGCCCCACTATTGCTAAGGTTTAATAGTTATTATTATAAGCCCTGTTAGATGGTGCATCGAAATATTTAGCACCATTTTATGTTTAATATCAGAAGCTTAGAGTCAAAATCTTGAAGAAATCTTGAAAGATATTACTTAGACTAACGTTGTTTTGATAGTGACAGAATCGAAGTGGATTCGATATCAAAATCTGATTAACAGATATGGGATTCAGCGTGTTTGTAAGCTTCTACTCTAATTAATAAACTTTTAATTTGTTGACTAATGACCAGTCCTAATACCATCTGATACGATTATGAACCGTGATAAAGACAAGCCAGTAAGTCTAGCCTATTATTCTATCCATATGCTAACTGATCAAAATGCAGCACGTGAGCGTTACTGCAACGAAGCTAAGCGGCACAATACCCAGCAGCGTACTACTACGCACCCTTTTGATCAGAAGTTATCCCGAATTAGTGAGCGTAGGAGCGTTAAGCTAGGTCAAAATCGTGACTTGTCTACTTTTTCTATTTCTATGAATGACAGTCCTTCTAGCAGTAAGTCAAAAGCACCAGAAAAAAAAGATAGTTTTGATGATTTTAGTATTCATCGCAACAATCGAAACAGTCAAGGTGATGCTCAAAGTAACGAGAACGAGCGTTTTGCTTACAAAAAATTAGCATCTAAAACCAGCCCCATTCCTACCGGTCGATCTAAAAATCAATCTAAAAATATAGAAGAGGTGGAAAAGGACAGTCACTTTAGCCAATCAACTTTAAAGCCCTCCACTCATAGTGCCAAAGACAAGCCGACTATGCCGTTTTATCCCTCAAGTGATGTTAATGCGAAATCAGATTATGATAATTCGATAGAGTCATTTGAGCTATCAGAGCGGGTGTTTATGAATAGTTTACTGAAGCACACGGCTATTGCTCTAACGATTATTGTCCCTCTAGCTGCAATGACGGCTTATGCGGCTACTCCTGCTGCCCCTGACGCGCTTAATGATGGTCACAGTAGTAGCAATCACGTGCTATCGGCCGTAGATAATAATATCTCCTCTTCCAAGATGAGTGCACAAGCTACCCAAAATTCTGGCGTACCGACTGCCGTCGACAGTGTTGATTTATCTCGTTATGCTGGCGTGTGGTATGAGATTGGACGATTGCCAATGTATTTTCAACGTCATTGCGTTGGTAACGTCACTGCGACTTATACCCCCCAAGTAGACAGTCAAGCGTCAGGCAATCAAAAAATTGCTGTACTGAATCAGTGTGTCGATAAAGACGGCCAGATAATTACTGCTGAAGGCGAAGCGACGCCAGTTGATAGTGCAGGCAGTAAACTGAAAGTTACCTTTTTGCCTAAATGGTTACGCTGGGCACCTATCGGTCGCGCCAATTATTGGGTATTGGCCCTTGATGACAGTTATCAATCGGCATTGGTCGGTACGCCGGATAATAAGTATCTTTGGATATTATCGCGATCGCCAGATCTGAATGATGAGACCTATCAAAAATATCGTACTATTGCACAGAATCAAGGCTACGATTTGTCAAATTTTAAATTGACTCCGCAAGATGTTAGCGCCCAAGATGCCAAAGAGGGTGCAGAATAGTTCAATTATTTACTGTCTTGATGCTTACTGTTTCATTAATATCTTATTATCCTGTAGCTGGGCTTAAGTTATTCGCCAAATTAGGCTGTTAAATTGCAGTATGATAAACCTTACTACTAGCGTGGAGAGTGACTGGGTTGTTATCTATTAGTGCGTTAGTAAAGAAAACAACAATGAATCCAGACTTTTCTAGTCTACTTTACTGGTATCCAATATAGAATTGGGATAGAATCTAGGCAGTTTTTAATCACTCAATCGTGCGAATCTCAGGGTCTCGACCTTTGATAAGTGTTTAAAGTGACTGCCTTGGGTAAAAGTGTTGGATTTAATGAGCTGGGTTATTCTAATGACGAGAATAACTGATGATCAACCAACTCATTAGTTCCTAATTTGCTTCTAATTTGCACGTCATTGATTAATCAGATAATGTTTGACTGTCTTTCCCATTTTACAACCTATAAGGATCGTTCTTGTGAGCAACGCTGATACGCTACGTCAACTTCACCGTGATCATTTTTCTAACTATAACCAACAAGAGCAAGCTGCGGTAGAGCTTATTGGTCTATTAAACCAATTGAATAATAATCAAGATGTTCAAGTCTCTTTATTTGGTGAAGCGCTTGCTACTAACTCGACTAGTCGAATCTTAGCTGTCCATCAAAATACTGCTAGCCGAACCCAAGATGGTCAGCCGTTAACAGTAGCTGATACCCTAAATGCAGTAAAAGAAATCGCCCAAAATAGCGATTTAACAGCGGCTAGAATCGATGTAGGTCAGCTTATTAATGCAGATAAAGACGTCAGTGCGGCAATTAGTGACGCTCTACAGTCGGATAATAGCGACTCAGCAAATGCGCCAAGCGACGTTGTATTGTATGGCTTTGGCCGTATTGGCCGCATTTTGACCCGTCTGTTACTCAGCCAAGCTGCCTCTGAGAAAGGCCTGCAACTTAAGGCAATCGTTGTGCGTCCCGGTAAAGATGGCGACATCGCTAAGCGAGCTTCATTATTAGAGCGCGACTCAATTCATGGTACCTTTGCAGGCTCAGTGAGCATTGACGATGACAATAATGGCATGGTTATTAACGGTCGTTTTGTTCAGATTATCTACGCCAATGACCCTAGTGAAATCGATTATACTGCCTATGGTATTGATGATGCCTTAATTATTGATAATACGGGCATTTGGAAAGACGAAGCAGGCCTAGGAAAGCATCTACAAGCAAAAGGTGTCAAAAAGGTATTGCTGACCGCACCAGCTCAAGGGAATATCAAAAACGTCGTATTTGGTGTGAATAGTGACACTATTGGGGAAGATACTATCGTTAGTGCTGCTAGCTGTACCACCAACGCCATTACCCCAACTCTAAAAGTCTTAAATGATAAGTACGGTATTGAGAACGGTCATGTAGAGACTATCCACTCATTTACCAATGATCAGAACTTAATTGATAACTATCATAAGTCAGATCGCCGTGGTCGTAGTGCAGTACTCAATATGGTGATTACTAGTACTGGCGCTGCCAAGGCTGTAGGTAAAGCCTTACCTGAGCTAAATGGTAAGCTTACTGGTAATGCGATTCGCGTTCCGACACCGAATGTCAGCTTGGCTATTTTAAATCTTAATTTAAAGAGTGCTCCAGAGAGCGTCGATGCGTTGAATAGCTATCTTCGTGATATCGCTAACAGTAGCCAGTGGCAGTCGCAGATTGCTTACTCTGACTCCACTGAGGCTGTATCTACTGACTTCGTTGGTACTGAGCAAGTAGGGATAATCGATGCTCAAGCGACCATCGTTACGGACAATCATGCTACCGTCTATATCTGGTACGATAATGAAGTGGGTTATAGTACCCAAGTATTGCGTATCGCCACCCAGATGGCAGGTATTCGCTATCTCAATATTGCTTAATAGCTAGTCATAAGTCGATATTAGTTCTTTAGTATTCGATTTTATGGTGGTTTAATTATTTATAAAGGGCACCCGATAGTCTTTTGGTTATCGGGTGTTGCTTTATGAAAGGAAGCATATTATCGTTAGCTTGTTGCTACTATATTAAAATCACAAAACAGCCTATAGCAAGTCTTTGTACGTTTTAGCTAAATTACAGCTGCTATCGCTATAGGCTGTATAATCCCACATTGGGGTCAGAGCGCTAAGCACGTCTCATATTATTATTCGCTTATTAAAATTTTACAGGAAATAGCATGCGGTTTATTGATGAAGCCATCGTAACAGTTAAAGCCGGAGATGGTGGTAACGGTATTGTCAGCTTTCGACGAGAGAAGTATGTACCGCGCGGTGGCCCAGATGGTGGTGACGGCGGCAAAGGCGGAGATGTATTTGTCATTGCCGATGACAACACCAATACCCTAGTGGATTATCGGTACACTCGCCGTTATGACGCCAAGCGCGGTGAGAACGGCCATAGCAAAAATTGCTCAGGTAAAGGATCAGATGATATTTATCTACCAGTCCCTATCGGTACCACGATTATTGATACTGAGACCGATGAAGTACTAGGCGATCTGACGGAGATTGGTCAAGTGTTGCTGGTTGCCAAAGGCGGTGATGGTGGCCTTGGCAATACTCACTTTAAAAGCTCGACCAATCAAGCGCCAAGAAAAGCCACCTCTGGCTTTGAAGGGGAGCTAAAATGCTTGAAGTTTGAGTTAAAAGTTGTGGCAGATGTGGGTCTTATTGGTCTTCCAAATGCAGGTAAATCGACCTTTATTCGTCAAGTTTCAGCGGCCAAACCTAAAGTTGCTAATTATCCATTTACGACGCTAGTACCTAATCTAGGTGTTGTCGATATTGGTAAGCATCGCTCATTTGTGATGGCAGATATTCCTGGGCTTATTGAGGGGGCGTCTGAAGGGGCAGGACTAGGTATTCGCTTTTTAAAGCACGTTGCGCGTACCCGCCGATTATTGCATTTAGTAGATGTTAAGCCAATTGATGGCAGTGATCCGGTGAGCAATGCACAGATTATATTAAACGAGCTTGAGCGCTTCTCTCCCGAGCTTGCGCAGTTGCCCCAAATTTTGGTGTTGAATAAGATTGATCAAGTCCCAGAAGAGGAGCTGAACGATCTTTGTACTCATATTGTGGCTGAGCTTGGCTGGACGGGCATTGTCTTTCGTACCTCAACGCTAAATGGGGAAGGTGTCGATGCGGTCAAGTATCATCTAATGAATGAGATTGAGCGTGAGCGCGAGCGTGAGGAAGAGGACCCTATCTTTGCTGAAGCACAAAAAGAGCGATTCGAGCGTCTCGAAGCGGAAGTTCGTCACAATATTGAAGTACAAAAAGAAGCTTACCGAGCTGCAAAGCGGGCGGCACGTGAGCAAGGCGTGGATAACGATGATGATGACGACTATGATGTCGAAGTCGAATACGCCCCATAGCGCTATAAAGTAGAATTATTTATAGCGTAATACCCCCTATTGTTTATTAAAATTTAGTCAACGATATATAAGGAAGCTATGACAGAGACTACTGCAACACCAGTCAATGAGATCGAACCAATAAACCCTATCAATAGTGATAATATTGCTAGCATGAGTGATGAGACACGGTACGCTGCCTTGCCACGCGACTTTAATATTCGCCGTGTGGTGGTAAAGATCGGTTCATCACTGCTTACCAATAATGGTCGCGGGCTTGACCGTACCGCTATTTATGGTTGGGCGAAGCAAATTGCTCATCTGCACAATCAAGGTATGGAGGTGTTATTGGTCTCCTCAGGTGCTGTCGCAGAAGGGGTGGTACGCATGAATCTTGATCAGCGTCCCAAGAAGCTTGCCGCCTTGCAAGCCTGCGCCTCTATTGGGCAGATGGGTTTGATTGAGACATGGTGGTCCGCTTTGATTCAACATGGTGTGCAAAGTGCGCAGTTGTTACTGACCCATGATGATTTATCGCATCGTCGGCGCTACCTTAATACTTCGGGCGCTCTAAATAAGTTAATTGAGTGGCGAGTGCTGCCAGTCATTAACGAGAATGACACTATCACAGTTGATGAGATTAAATTTGGCGACAATGATACCTTGGGTGCTATGGCTGCTGCTATGGTCCAAGCTGATTTATATATCATATTGACTGACCAAGACGGGGTATTTACCGATAATCCTCGAGAAAATCCAGAGGCAAAACTAATCCGTCAAGAGCGAGCCATGGCGGATTATCTATTTGACATTGCTGGTGATGGGGGCAAGTTGGGTAGAGGCGGGATGCTGACCAAGATTCGTGCAGCGCGTCTTGCCGCCATGAGTGGTTGTCCAACGGTCATTGTCAGCGGCGCCACCGACGATGTGATTACCCGTATTGTCTCGGGTGAGCCTTTGGGCACGCTGTTAACAATTAACAATACGGATAAGATGATCGCTAAAAAGCAATGGCTAGCAGCGCACTTAAGAATGGCTGGTAGTTTAGTGGTTGATGCCGGTGCGGCCAAAGCTCTAGTCGAAAATAACAAGAGCTTACTGCCCGTCGGTGTTGTTGAGGTTCGTGGCGATTTTGATGAGCGTGATGTGGTAGAGATCATTCACCAAGACTCTGGCGAGCGACTAGCCGTCGGTCAAGTGAACTTCTCCTCTACAGAAGCCAAGCGAGTGGCTCGTGAGCGTACTGAGCACTTTGATAAGATACTAGGTAGCAGTGAAGAGCGCGTAGTGATGGTTCATCGAGACGACATGGCAATCTTAGCATAGTCATCAATTGACGCCTTGTCACCAGTTTATGATTGGTTATCAAGTAGCGGCATCTTAGAGTAACCCCTTGAACCCTAGTTCAATCGTCAGTTATTTGACAGGGGCTTATTTATTGATAGCTGATGTCTGTTGAATCGTTAAAAGTTGTGATATTAGACAGACAGCTAGTAATGCGCTGCGCTCGAGAAGAGCAGCTATTAAAGTGATAAAAATTGATTAGCCGAACCACATTGATGTCGATGATCATGCGTTGTGGTTCGGTTAATAGCACATATCTTAATAAGTTGGCTTTACAAGTATTATCTATGAAAGCAAATTTGATAAAGATAATCAGAAATTTAAAATTTAGTTGGAGAGTTTAATGAGTGGGTCTGAGCCAATGTCGCCAGTAAATAAATCAAAGCCAAAGTTTGCTCCGTTAGTGAATGATCGCTTATTGCGGGCACTGCGCTTTGAGCCTGTAGACACCACGCCTGTATGGATGATGCGCCAAGCTGGTCGCTATCTTCCTGAGTATAAAGCAACTCGTGCAGAGGCAGGTGACTTTTTAAGTCTCTGCAAAGACACGGCTCGGGCTACTGAGGTAACACTGCAGCCCTTGCGCCGCTTTGACTTGGATGCTGCTATTTTATTCAGTGATATCCTCACTATCCCTGATGCCATGGGTTTGGGCCTGTATTTTGAGCCAGGTGAAGGCCCTAAATTTAAATACACGGTCAGAAAGCAGTCAGATCTTGAACAGCTACCTGTACTGGATGTCAATGACTCTTTAGACTATGTCATGCGCGCTGTGACCAGTATCCGTAAAGAGCTCAATGGTAAGGTGCCTTTATTCGGCTTTTCAGGCAGTCCTTGGACGCTAGCCACGTATATGATTGAAGGAGGTAGCTCTAAAGACTACCGTCATACTAAAGGCTTGCTCTATAGTAAGCCTGATTTCCTGCATCAACTTTTGGACAAGCTTGCCGTGGCCGTCACTGATTATTTAGATGCCCAAATCGTTGCAGGGGCACAGGTGGTTCAGATATTCGACAGCTGGGGTGGGGCGCTGGGGCATCGTCAGTTTGTAGAGTTTTCTCATGCGTATAATAAGCGAATAGTCGCTGAGCTTAAGCAGCGACATCCAGAAGTGCCCGTGGTGCTCTTTACCAAAGGGGGGGGACTATGGCTCGACGTGCAAGCGGATAGTGCAGCAGATGGCCTTGGTTTAGATTGGACCATGCCTTTAGATAGGGCGCGGCAAGTATTGACTGAGCAGCAGCGTAACTTGACCAAAAAATACAAAAAGCTGCAAGGCAGTAAAGCGGTTCAAGGTAATCTAGATCCGGCGACGCTTTATGGCTCACCTGAGTCTATCCGTCAAGCTGTCAAGCTGATGCTTGATGATGCCTATGCTACTGGCGACAAAACTGGCTATGTGGCTAATTTAGGGCATGGGATTACTCAATGGGTCAATCCTGATAATGCAAAAGTATTTGTCGATGCCGTTCACGAATACCGGCTCTAGTGGTTATTATTGACTGTTCGATAGTGGCTTTTATCGATAACTTCTATCGATATACATTATGGACTTTTAGAGATAATTGATATTGGTAACTTATATTGATATTTTTTATTGATGGTTTTTCGCTCTAAATACTAGGGCGTAGATTAATGCCTTTTATAAAGGATGAATTATGATTTCAGCAGCGATTGTAGGTGGTACTGGCTATACCGGGGTCGAGCTTATTCGATTATTAGCTGGGCATCCGAAAGTATCTATTGACTTATTGACCTCCCGAAGCGAGGCTGGGACCCGTGTGGATGAGGTTTTTACCAGTTTGCGCGGCGTGTCGGACTTAGTATTTAGCGATATGGATGAGTCAACCTTTGATGCATTGACGAAGTGTGATGTGGTATTTTTTGCCACGCCACATGGGGTAGCGATGCAGCATGCAGCAAGACTTACTGAGGCGGGCGTTAAAGTGATCGATTTAGCAGCTGATTTTCGCTTACAGTCCCTTGAGGATTTTGAAGCTTGGTATAAGCATAGTCATGCTTGTCCGGAGCTGCTAAAACAAGCTATTTATGGTTTACCAGAAGTTACTCGCGATCAGCTGAAGTCTGCCAGTATCGTTGGCAATCCTGGCTGCTATCCCACCACTGCTATCTTAGGTCTAAAGCCTGTGATTGAACAGCAGAATCAGCAAGGTGAGCGTTTAATTGATAAACGTATTATCGTTGATGCCAAGTCGGGGGTATCGGGAGCAGGACGCAAGGCTGATATCGGCTTAAACTTTGCCGAAGCTGGTGATAACTTTAAAGCTTATGGGGTGACGGGGCATCGTCATTTGCCGGAGATGGAGCAGGGGGTAATGCAGCTACTCTCTAGCCAGTTTGCTCAGCGTATTCGCTTTGTTCCGCATTTGGTTCCTATGATTCGTGGGATGTTCTCGACCATTCATTTGTCGCTAACCGAGGCTGGTTGTCAGGTAAATTGGCAGCAGCAGTTTGAGGCGTGCTATGCCGATGAGCAGTTTGTCGATGTCTTGCCAGCAGGGTTATACCCAGATTCTAGAAGCGTGCGTGCGAGCAATCGATTACGGATCGCTGTAGTGCAAGATAATACGCATCAAGAGCTGACCGTACTGGTCGTGCAAGATAACTTGGTTAAAGGTGCGGCTGGTCAAGCTGTTCAGAGCATGAATGTGGTGTTTGGTCTGGAAGAGAGTTTGGGTCTCTCGCATGTGCCGGTAGTGCCATGATTTATCACAACAACGTTAAGCGGTTAATCTTTGAGCGCACAGTGTTATACAGTCAATCCATTTTATAGTTGACACAACGTCGCTGGAATAAATTTACCCCCGCCTCAGTCAGCTCATGACCTCTTGCTAGTAAATTTATACCAGCTACTGTTTTGCGTATCAGTTTTAGTGCTGCGGATATTACTACTGTGTGATTGATGGCTTGCGACTTGTCATTTACTTTATATGAGTGGCTATCTACGTTATGGTCAGACCATGACAAACATTAAAAGTTAAGCGAAACCAGCAGATAAGTTCAGCTGAAATATAATTAGACATTATTTAAGTAAGCTAGGTATTAAGGGGTTTTTCCGTTATAATACGGCGTTCTTAACTCAAAAGGTAAGACTCCCTTTACAAGATTGCGTAGTCAGTTATTTTGTACTTAGTTTGCAAGATTAGGGACAGTTGCCAGCCAGCGCATTCGCTAATATTAACGGTAATGATGAAGATAATGAGTGATTTGACAACGTCTAACACGGGCAGGACACCGCAGGTTTGTAATCAAAGTGGCCAATCAGGCTTCACTACTTGGGTTTTGGTCTTGTTTGTATTGGCTATGGTAACGACAGCAATAGTAGCTCTAATATTCGGTCAGAAGATTGGCTATCAGCGCGGATTTCATGCCTCGCAAGAGGCCATAACCAAAAGCGTAGATGGTGAATCATTGACGGTCGAGCAGGTCAAATCGCTCAAACAACAAAATGAGATCTTAACTAATGACGTCGCGACGGCCAAGCAAGAGTTAGCGATTAGCTTAACTAACTTAGACGAGCTACGGCAGGCAGATGAGTCGCTTAAGGTTACCAGTCGACAGCTACAGCAGGTCAATCAGGTATTTGCAGATTATATTGTCAAAAAAGGCGGTATGCCCCTTCAGGTGATTGGCGCAAAAATCGAACCTCTCCCTGAAAATGCCTTTGAATACCGATTCGATGTCGCGATGCTGAGTAAAGATGGTAGTGTTAAGACACTTCGACCGACATTGACATTACTCAATGATGACAGCCTGGTTGAAGTTCCACTAGATCCTAGCCGTTACGATATTAATGGTATCGCAAGGATTCGTGGTCGATTTATGATGCCTGAAGGTTTTGAGCCTTTACAAGTAAAGTTAGATCTTAGCGCAGGTGGCCAAAATAGCGAAAATCTATACAACTGGCAGTTGGGTGGTAGTGTAGAAGATATGCCGCTATCTTTAGAAGATTTACCTGAGGTGGATAAAAACCCTGTAGACTCTGAATAATGCTTATAAACCTGTGTGTGTTGCGTAATGCCTAATTATGCTCAATGAGAATAGGGAAGTTGCCAAGCCCTATGTGTTGCTTAAAGGACTACTATTACTCAGGCCCATCTTTATAATCAGTTATTTTTATTTCTTTGGCCTTATTTACCTATTTCAAAGACAACTTTGATAATTTAAGTTTATGAATTTAATTAAACCCTCCCTGCTAACACCAGTGCTAGATTGGCATTATCCTAATGTGCCAGTGAGTCCCTTTGCGCAGGACGATGATACCGAGAGTAATCCACAAGCGGACGTACTGGTTGCCGAACCAGAATTGGCTAAACCGCCTATGTATGCGGTAGTAATGTACAATGACAACTACACGCCGATGGAGTTTGTTGTTCATATACTGCAATCAGAGTTCCGTCACAATATTGATACCGCGGTAGAGATCATGCTGAGTATCCATAATACGGGTAAGGGCATAGCTGGCATTTATCCAAAGGATATCGCTGAGACAAAGGCACAGAAGGTAAATAGTTTAGCCAACCGCGAAGGTTACCCTCTATTAACGCAAATTGAACCTCATCAAGGTGAATAACTCAGCGATATAATTGCGAGATTGAGGCTATTATTCTTCCATATTAGCCAATCAATCAGCGCATAAATCTAAACAATCACTATAATCTTCCTGTACACAAGCTTCCTCTCTGCTTTTTATGTTGTTCTGTGTTGCTATTCATGGTTCGATTTATTCGCTTCTCTTGGCATAGTTTCTCAGAATCAACCCTTATCAAATAGCAACACTCTAGCCCTTCTGGCTGCTTTCAATAGCGACTCTACTATACGATTGCTGTTCTCAGCTAACGTGATATTCAAGCGTTAGCATTCCTTCTTATACCGGTGATATCTTAATGGCAGCATTCATGGAAATGATTTAGCGGCTGCTCTTGATTTTATACTTAGCAAACCTTATTTAAAGGGTATAGCTTGTAGAATTATAAAATTACTTGGTCAAGGCCTCTGAGAGTTAAGGAAGATATTGAGTAGGCTTATCTGTGTATAGTCTAAGGGCTGCAAAGGTATCATTTAGGACACCTAATACACCCTAATAATCTCTTATCATCTGATAACGCTCATCAAAGGAAAAGACAGGAGCATCAAGTTCGTGGTACAGTCCTATCATCGTGTCTTTAATTCACGTGTATATGAGACAGGATGAATATGGTGGGATCAAGCAGCTTAGTGGTATGGTGTTTTTGTTGATATTATTCTAAGCTTTGCTCAATAGGCATTTGTCTTATGTAGATTTAAGTTTTTACAAAGCTGATACCGATACCAATGCGCTATTACACTACTATTGTTTGCCAAGCTCACTACGCACATTTTAATGACAAAGCAGCCACTCGCCTTTAGCCACTGATACCCTTGATTGTACCCTTCACTTAATTGTCATGGTACAAAAAACCGATTAAGCTATAGTAAAGATAGCTAAGACCTGTTCAACCGTAGGATATATTTATGTTAAGTCGTCATTTAGAAGTGTCTTTGCGCCTGGCAATGACTCTTGCCCGGCAAAAATCTCATGAATATCTCACTGTAGAGCATTTACTGTTAGCTCTACTTGAGAACAATCATGCCGCTACGACGCTAAAGGCCTGTGGCGGAGATATATCGACGCTTCGTGCAGAGCTGGAAGCCTATATTAACAAGCATACTCCAACTCTTGATGAAGACGTCGAGCAGTCTCCGCAGCCCACGCAAAGCTTTGATAGAATCTTACAACGCGCGATTTTTCATGTGCAGTCTATCGGTGGTGGGCGCTTGGTTGAAGGCTCTGATATATTAGTGTCAATGTTCTCTGAGCATGATACTTATGCGGTATATTTACTTAAAAAACAAGGTGTTAGTCGACTTGAATTGACCCAGTATCTATCTCATGGTCAAGATAAAGCTGATGATGGCGAAGCGAAATCTGGCATCAGCTCTGATAGTCGTTCGGAAAAGACCAGTAAAGATCCTCTGGTAGAGTTTGCTACCAATCTAAATAAGCGTGCCGCTGAGGGTAAGACCGATCCATTAATTGGACGCGCTAGTGAAATCGAACGTACTGCACAAGTATTATGTCGTCGCCGCAAAAATAACCCTCTATTGGTAGGTGACCCCGGTGTGGGTAAGACCTCTATAGCGGAAGGTCTTGCGTGGCTTATTATCAATGAAAAAGCGCCCAAGCCTCTTAATGGCTGCGTCATCTATAGCTTGGATATAGGTTCTTTAATCGCTGGCACCAAATACCGCGGTGACTTTGAAAAGCGCATGAAAAGCCTACTGGATGCCCTAAGAAAAAAAACCAATGCCATCTTATTTATTGATGAGATTCACATGATTATTGGTGCTGGCTCTTCTATGAGCAGCAATATGGACGTGTCTAACCTTATTAAGCCTGCTTTAGCCAACGGTGAACTGCGCTGCATTGGTTCGACGACCTTTAGTGAGTATCGTCAAGTCTTTGAAAAGGATCATGCGTTGTCTAGACGCTTCCAAAAAATTGATGTCAAAGAGCCGAGTATCGAAGACAGTATCGATATTCTTCGGGGATTAAAACCCCGCTATGAAGAGTTTCATAATGTCTCATATACAGATGCCGCATTGGTTAGTGCGGTAAAGCTATCTGCTAAACATGTTCATGAGCGGTTTTTACCAGATAAAGCGATCGATGTGATTGATGAGGCGGGTGCGTATAAGCGCTTGGGCATCACTCCTGAGGTTGCGGACACTGAAGCTGAAGATGCGCTACTGACTACTCTCGAAGAAGAGACGAGCAGCAGTAAGGCTAAGTCATTTGAGTTTGCTGAGTTATCTCAAGATTCAGACTCTGCTGAATCTGGGCCGAAATCAATGCATCAGGCTGCTGATGATGTAGATGATTCTACAAATGATGATACTTCGACGAGTGATAAAGTCGATGTCTCCAAATCTGATACCAGCCATAATAGTGCTGAAGCTCATAAAAGTGTGACAGTAATCGATGTAGAGGATATCGAAGCTATCGTTGCTAAGCTGGCGCGGATTCCACCCAAGTCAGTATCCAATGATGATAAGTCATTACTTGAGCATTTAGATCGCGATCTCAAGCGCTTGGTCTTCGGTCAAGACGAAGCTATTGACACATTGTCTGATGCGATTAAGCTGTCACGAGCTGGACTGAAGTCTCCTGATAAACCGATTGGCTCCTTTATGTTTGCGGGTCCTACTGGTGTGGGTAAGACTGAAGTATCGCGTCAATTAGCCAACTTACTGGGAGTAGAGTTGGTACGCTTCGATATGTCGGAATATATGGAAGCTCATACTGCTTCGCGACTTATTGGTGCGCCCCCAGGGTATGTCGGTTTTGACCAAGGCGGATTATTAACAGAGAAAATCAATCAATTCCCGCACTGCGTATTACTGCTTGATGAAATTGAAAAAGCACATCCGGACGTTTTTAATTTATTGCTTCAAGTCATGGATCACGGAACTTTGACAGACAATAATGGCCGGGTGTCAAGCTTCAAGCAGGTCATTCTTATTATGACCACTAACGTAGGCGCAGACAGCATGAGCCGTGCCTCTATGGGCTTTACCCATCAAGATCATAGCAAGGACAACTCAGAGGCGTTAAAGCGGGTATTCACCCCTGAGTTCCGAAATCGCTTAGATGCGATCATTCAGTTCAATCCTCTTGATCCATCGATTGTGGTTTCTGTCGTTGACAAGTTCTTAGTTGAGCTACAAGCGCAGCTGGATGATAAGCAGGTCATGCTAGAGATTGATGATGAGGTCCGTGATTATCTAGCGGCCAAAGGCTATGATCGTCTTATGGGTGCACGGCCTATGCAGCGCCTTATCCAAGATGAGATCAAAAAGCCATTGGCAAGTATGATCCTGTTTGGTGACTTGGCAGATGGGGGTACTGTTCATGTGACGCTTCAGCCAACAGAAGATGAATCTGAGCAGGGTAGTAGTACTATCTCTACGGATAAGGCAGATGATAATCAGCCCAAAGCGATGGATAAAGCTACGGTGAATAACCGTGAGATTTTGCTTACCGTGGTAGAGACCCATGGCTCTCGTAATGGCGACCATTCACAATCTATGCCCAGCTAAGCTTTGACTACTAAGCGTGTTTCTATTTATCATAAACGGTTACTTCGGTAGCCGTTTTTTAGGCATACTAATTTTTATATAGAGAAGACTTATGGAACTGTTTGACGATCCGGCAACCACAAAAAAGACTAACGCCGAAAAAGAAGCCATTTTGGCCAATGTGCGTATGCCTGAAGATTGGAAATCTGCATTGGCAGACGAGCTGACCTCTGACAATATGGATAATTTACGTACCTTTTTGAGGCAAGAGTATCAAGCAGGCAAGACCATCTACCCACCTGCACCGCTAATGTTTAACGCCTTTGATTTGACGCCATTATCGAAAGTCAAAGTCGTCATTTTAGGTCAAGATCCTTATCACAACCCTGGTCAAGCAATGGGGTTGTCGTTTTCTGTGCCCAAGACCATTCCTAAGCCGCCATCTTTAAACAATGTCTTAAAGGAGATGGCTGATGACATAGGAACCAAATATTCAGCGCATGGTGATCTGACTTATTGGGCGCAGCAAGGGGTATTGCTGCTTAATGCTTCCTTATCTGTTGAAGCCGGTCAGGCGGGTAGTCATCAAGGTCAAGGTTGGGAGCAGTTCACTGATGCGGTCATCGATGTGGTTAATGAGCAGACCGAGCATACGGTATTTATCTTATGGGGTAGCAAGGCTAAGAGCAAAGGGAAGTTTATCGATACCAGCCGTCATCTGATATTGACGTCAGTACATCCTTCACCATTGGCCGCGAACCGAGGTGGGTTCTTTGGTACCAAGCCATTTTCTAAGACTAATGAATATCTGATGCAATATGGCAAGTCACCGATCGATTGGCAGTTACCACAGTAATCAGTCGATACTAAAGTTAGGAGAGTAAATCAATAACATGCTTACCAGCAGTGTCCCACAGTTATCTCAGAACTATCTAAAGCCAAAAAACAGTTTATATAAAACTAGTGATGAGCAGCTATCGTCGTTTACAAAGTTAGATAGCACTGAAACAGCAGTATTCTGGCAACCACAAGCCGTCAGCTGGATGCAGCAAGCATTAGCGATGGCGCAAAATGGTGCTAGTCTTGGCGAAGTTCCTGTTGGGGCAGTCTTGGTTCATGAAGATAAAATCATAGGTCAGGGGTTCAATCAGCCCATTAGCCAGCATGATCCGACTTGTCATGCCGAGATAGTCGCACTTAGAGCTGCATGTACAGCCATACAAAACTATCGCTTGCCGGCAGATACGACGCTGTATGTGACGTTAGAGCCTTGTACAATGTGTCTTGGTGCGCTGATTCATGCTCGTCTTAGCCGTATTATTTATGCAACTCGTGAGCCGCGAGCAGGTATGTTAGGCAGTCAACTAGACTTAACCAGCTTTGATTTTTACAATCATCATATTCAGGTAGCGGGCGGACTGTGTGCTGAGCAAAGCAGTCAGTTGTTAAAGAGATTCTTTAAACTACGTCGGCAACGAAAAACTGTTAGCGCTCTATAGACGTGCTGCCTTAATGATAAATTAATAAGCGGAAAAGTAAGCTACCCGTCAATCAAACTAAGAGTGAGTCAAAAAGGTTTAGAAATATCTTACGTAGCATCCAAGAAGCTTAATAAATTGTAATCATTGCTAGTGATTAGGATTATGGTTTGCTATAATATTGCCCTATTTAGCTTTGGTATTTGAGTAGCTGAACGAAAGTCTAGGAGATTGGTTATTTTTATAGTAAATCTAAACAAATCGAAGATTCAATCAGCTAACGCGTGAGTGTAGTTACAAATATCAGTTAAAATACTTATACAATGTACGATTGATGGACAGCAAGCCATATTTATGATGGTCTAACCAATGATAGAGTTAAGGGATATATGACGCTAGAATGTGATACTGCCGATGATAGAGCGTCCAAAATGCGCTACCCAGTAATTACTATCGATGGGCCTAGCGGAGCAGGTAAAGGTACAGCTGCATGGCGGCTGGCCAAAGCGTTAAATTATCAGCTACTGGATTCTGGTGCTTTATATAGAATCGTCGGATTAAAGGCCTTTGAAGCAGGGCTACTTAATAATAGCAGTTCTATCCCACTTGATGAAGAGGCTATTACTGGTTTAACACAAAAGTTAACCATTAGTTTTATGCCAAATCAGGCAACGGGTAACGTTGATATCTTAGTCGATGATGCTTTGATTGGTAATGATATCCGTAATGAGACAGTGGGGGGCTATGCTTCAAAAGTTGCAGTATTCCCTAAAGTACGTCAGGCACTATTGAGTCTACAGCAGCGAATGGCTGAGCAATCAGGAGTGATTGCCGATGGCCGCGATATGGGAACCGTGGTATTTCCTAACGCTGATGTCAAAATATTCTTAACTGCCAGTAGTGAGTCGCGTGCCCAAAGGCGTGTAGCTCAGTTACAAAAAGCGGGTCAAGAAGCTGACTATGAGGCGATTTTGGCCACTATTCAAGATCGAGATAGTCGTGATGAGTCTCGTGCAGCTTCGCCCTCAAAACCTGCCAAAGATGCGTTAGTTATCGACAGCTCTACATTAGATGCTGATCAGGTATATGAAGCAATTAAGCAGCATTGCCAGACCAAAGGTATTTGTGTTAATGACTAATTCATTAGTAAAATGACTGGTTGGTAATCAGTACTAAGTCTGGGTAATGAGAGTAAATGTAGGACATTCTATTAAAGTTTTTGTGCAGTAATAATCAAAGACTTATATTTATAAAGAATTTGTAGTAATAGATTTAAAAGCTTTTAAACATGTTATTAGTAGAGTGAAAACCAGCGTATTTCTACTGATGGCATTAATTTGATCCGTACTGTGCTGGACAGGATACGGCTATACAAAGGTAGACATAATGGAATCATTTGCTGAACTATTTGAAGCGAGCCTAGAAGAACAGGGTCTTGATATTGAGCGTGGCTCAGTCATCACAGGTGCTGTTGTCGCCATCGACAATGACTGGATCACTGTAGATACCGGTCTTAAATCTGAAGGTATCGTCGCTCGCGAAGAATTCCTAAGCGACGAAGGCGAGCTTGAAGTAGAAGTTGGCGATAACGTCGACGTGGTAGTTGAAGCCGTCGATAATGGCATGGGTCAAACCTTGCTATCTCGTGAAAAAGCGAAACGTGTTGAAACGTGGAACGCGCTTGAAAAAATCTTTGAAGATGACGAAGTTGTAACTGGTCTTATCTCTAATAAAGTTAAAGGCGGTTTCACTGTAGATATCGGTTCTGTACGTGCCTTCCTACCAGGATCTTTGGTAGATGTACGTCCTATTCGTGATACTACACATCTAGAAGGCAAAGAGCTTGAATTCAAAGTTATTAAGCTTGATCAAAAGCGTAATAACGTTGTGGTTAGCCGCCGCGCAGTTATGGAAGCTGAAAATTCAGCTGAGCGTGAAGAGCTACTTAATAAGCTTGAAGAAGGTATCGAGATCGAAGGTATCGTTAAGAACCTTACTGATTACGGTGCATTCGTTGACCTAGGTGGTATTGATGGTCTATTGCACATTACTGATATGGCATGGCGTCGCATCAAGCATCCATCTGAAGTTGTTGAAGTTGGTCAAGACCTAAAAGTTAAAGTCCTGAAGTTTGACCGTGAGCGTAACCGTGTCAGCCTAGGTCTAAAACAACTAGGTACTGATCCTTGGGACAATGTTGGTGCGACTTACCCAGTCGGCAGCATCGTTCAAGCTCGTGTAACCAACTTAACTGACTATGGTTGCTTCGCTGAAATCGCTGAAGGCATCGAAGGTCTAGTTCACGTATCAGAGATGGATCACACCAACAAAAACATCCATCCTTCTAAAGTCGTGCAAGTGGGTGACGAAGTTGATGTCATGATTCTTGATATTGATGAAGAGCGTCGTCGTATTAGCTTGGGTATCAAGCAAACGCTTCCTAACCCATGGGATGAGTTCGATAAAAATCATCAACGTGGTGACAAGATCACTGGTACTATCAAGTCTATCACTGACTTTGGTATCTTCATTGGTCTTGATGGCGGTATCGATGGTCTGGTTCACTTATCAGATATCTCGTGGAACGAGAGTGGTGAAGACGCTATCCGTAACTACAACAAAGGTGATACTGTTGAAGCTATGGTTCTCTCTGTGGATGCAGAAGCAAATCGCATTAGCCTAGGTATTAAACAGCTAAGCTCTGATCCATTCAATGAGTTCTTAGTTGCTAATGACCGTGGTAGCATCGTTAATGGTAAAGTGAAAGAAGTTGACGCTAAAGGCGCTACCGTAGAGTTAGCTGATGAAGTTGAAGGTTACTTACGTGCTTCAGAGATTCAGCGTGATAAAGTTGAAGACGCGACTAAGCACCTAAATGTCGGTGATGATGTTGAAGCGAAAATCATCAGTGTTGATCGTAAATCACGCAATATCAGCTTGTCTATCAAAGCAAAAGATGAAGCTGAAGAGCGTCAAGCGATTAAAGACTTGGGCAGCAATACTCCAGCAGCATCTGGCTCTGAAGCTCAGCCAAAAACTATTGGTGATCTGATCAAAGAACAAATGCAATAATACTATTTAAACAGTCTTGTTGAAAAAAGGAGCGGCTTAAGTCGCTCCTTTTTTTGTCTTAATTTTAAGTGCCTTGTTTTTAGCAAACTTGAGTTTAATTATGAGTGGATTGTTACCTTGCTATTATGGTACGGTATAATATAGACATTAGTTGAGTATTGTCATATGCTAAGTTTTTAGCTTTTTATGACTTTAGAGTAAATGCTAATGCAGAGCGCAATTAATCACTTCTAGTACGAAGGCGCTAGAGAGTTCAATAACCTCTGCAATTAAGAAAAAATACATAACTATTAATATTTAGGCAGAATTAATACTGAAAAATTATTAAATATATCTTAATATTTTTACCATTATTACTTTAATTTAAGTTATAGTTTTGAATAACTTATGGTTATTCAGAGATCTAGTATGGATAAGACTAACATTACAGGCTATTTAAAAGGTAGATCGACTATGCAACAGGTAATCAATAAATCAGACTTTATAAGTAACTTAGGGGCATCGTGCGATAATATGACGGATGCTACCGTTGATGAAGCGGTTCGCCACATTTTATCATTGATGGTCGAAACTCTAGTAGATGATGGCCGAGTGGAAATAAGAGGTTTTGGTAGCTTTTGCTTGCATCACAGACAAGCAAGAATAGGGCGCAATCCAAAAACTGGGGAAAGTGTAGAAGTGCCCGCTAAAGCAATACCTCATTTTAAACCTGGAAAAGCATTGCGTGAAGCGGTGAATGATAATGCCGACATAAAGGACTTAGATTAATCTCAGTATCATATTTTATCACTACTGATTTATGTTGACTAACAATGGTCATTAATTTCATAATTTATTGCTGTGAGTAATGAAGAGCCATCAATAATAGCTTTATTACAGACTGTATATATCAGCAATTATCTATGAAATTGTAAAGAGAATTGAAATAAGCTTGATTAATAGGTGGTAGTAAATTTACCAATGGGACCATGGCGACTAGCAGGTTGGCTACAGCTGGTGGATGAAGTGAATTAATAGTCAAAAATTATTAGAGGCTACACTTAAGGGAGAAAGACAACACCTTGAATCTTAAAAGAATGAGCTCTCATTCTTGATTATCGACCAAATCATCCCTTCCAAGCCATTAGTAATGAAAATACTATCTGCGTCGCCCTATTTGTATTAAGATATGGGTTGCTGATTGACAGCTGAAATGATAATTAAAGTTTATTATTATCAACGCTACTGACTATCTGAACCCCGCAGTATCCAGTAGAGTTGTACAAATCTTGATAATGAGGAAGTTTGGATATGCGATTTATTTTATTAGTATTATTGTTCTTAGTATTTGCTTATTCTTTAGGGTTGGTGTTGGCCAATAATACAGAAGTAGCGGTCAATCTAATCTTCTCGCAAGCCCCAGCCATGAACTTAGGGCTATTATTGATTATTTGCTTGGCACTTGGTGTGCTTATTGGTCTCTTATTATCGTTACTCTTGTTTAAGGTCTTTCAAAATAAGTGGGAGATTAGTCGACTTCAAAAAGAGAATAGAAGCCTTCAAGAGCAGCTTAAGCAAGCGACTGTCGCTATTGACCGTCAAGCAAACGCGCCAAGGATTGATGACGTCGCCGGCTTAAATATCGCTAAAGACAACGTTGCGACTGACACTGTCGCTACAACACCTAATACCACTAAAAAATACTTTTAAATCTTATTACCCATCCATATTTTATTTACTATAGACGGTTTTTATGATTCATCAACAAGCGGCCAAGGGCTTAGTATCGCCTGTTATTGTGGCCATCGATAAACAAGATTTAAACTCGGCGCTAACTTTGGCTGATTCCTTAGACCCAAAGCTGTGCCGAGTCAAAGTAGGTAAAGAGCTATTTACACGTTGTGGTCCGAGCATTATCGAAGCGCTTCATCAGCGTGATTTTGAGGTTTTTTTAGACTTAAAGTTCCACGATATCCCTAATACTACGGCTCAAGCTGTCCTCGCTGCTGCGGATATGGGGGTTTGGATGGTGAACCTACATGCCAGTGTGGGGCTTGATGCTATGGCGTTGGCGAAACAGCGATTGGTAGACAATGGGCATAATACGCTACTTATTGCCGTAACTGTCTTGACCTCTATGACCGAAAAGACGCTGAGTCAAATTGGGGTAGAGTCAGATGTCGAAAGCCAAGTTAAGCGCTTAGCATTGTTGACGCAAGAAGCAGGTCTTGAAGGGGTAGTATGCTCAGCCAATGAGGCGGCTTCATTAAAGGCGCTTTGTGGTCCAGACTTTAAGCTAGTAACTCCAGGGATTCGTCTGCTAGATGATAGCAAAGATGATCAAAAGCGGATTTGTACGCCAGAGGAGGCTATAGCGAACGGCTCTGATTATTTAGTGATTGGACGATCTATCACTACGGCTAGTAACCCTAGGCAAAAGCTTCAATATATTGTGAATGACTGTCTAAACTGATTTATAATCGAAGCTCGAATGAGCGGATAAGATTGTAAATTTATAATGAAAAAGACAACTTTAACGTTGTCTTTTTTTTATGACTTATAATTCGATAATAATCAATGATACACTGAGTTATTTGATTGATAAGACGATAGGCAGTATGCAGATTCAAATATTAAGTGACTTACACATTGATAGCTACGTTCGCCGTGGAGAGTTTGTTGGAGAGATTCCTAAAACCTCTGCTGACATTATCGTTGTCGCTGGCGATACTGCTAATAGTGATCAAGGTATGCGCTGGTTGCAAGTTCAAGCTAAGCGTCTGGCATTGCCGATTATTACCATTGCTGGTAATCACGAGTACTTTGGTGAGGATGTGTTAAGCTTTGATAGCGAGCTTGCGACTTGGGATAACTTTGATGCCAGTACCGCTCAAGGACTCAAAGTATTACAATGCCAGCACTTTGACTTTAGAGATGTTCGCATTTTAGGTTGTACTCTTTGGACGGATTATCAGTATCAGGCGACTGATGACACTATAGACGTCGCGGTCAGCTTTATGCGTGATTATCAACAGATTAAAGCGGGTGAGGCTTTATTTACACCTGAGCTGTCTGTACAAATTCACAGTCAGCACCGTCATTGGTTAAAGCAAGCTTTAAAAGATGCCGCTGCACTTAATAAAAAAGTCGTGGTCATGACGCATCATAGTATCAGTCCTCAGTCTGTATCTGAAAAATACGCCCAACTACCAAGCAATGCTGCATTTGTTAGTGATTTGTCGGCATGGATGTATGAAGATTGGGCCCCTAGGCTTTGGGTGCATGGTCATACTCATGAAGCGTTTGATTACCAAATTGGTCGCACTCGAGTGGTCGTTAATCCTCGCGCCTATCCCGGGGAGATTAGTAGTACTGCATTAGAATTTGCTTGGGATAAAGTGGTTGAGGTGGTCTAGACGGATTACCAGCTTTTACCCTTAAGCTTGCCCAGTTTTTAAACGGTTAACTATAAATAGCGCTGTCATGAAATTATTGAAAACATCAGATTATGAGATTATTACGCCGCCTACTGCACCGGCGCCCTCACACCTTCCCCCCAGTATGATAAGTTCCGTCAATCTATTGCCCACGGACAAGCGTTTGATGCTGTTTACTCGGCATTCTCTAAGAGAGCGTTCAGATGGCAATGGATTTGCCAGTTATCAGCTGCCACTCACACCAAAGGGGAGAGTGCTTGCCAAGTCTTGGGGCCGTTGGTTGGCGACACATCTGCCTTACTGTATGGATGTAGAGAGTATCTCTAGTCCGATAGGGCGCTGTTTGGACACCGCAGAGCTAATGCAGCAAGGAGCAGGCCTTCGCCGCGAAATCTTGCACCAGTCGCTATTGGTTGAGCCAGGTAGTTTAGTGACTGAGCCTGAGGTTGCCAGCCAAGTCTTTAAGCAAATTGGTGCTTTAAACTTCATTAATAAATTCTTGAACGGAGATATCGCGGGTACTAAGAATGCATATCAAGGCGGCTTAGATATTTTGTCACTGTTTTATCACCATCAGCCGGAGTTTGGTCAGCTTAAATTGGCAGTAAGCCATGACACCTTATTATCAGCATTCTTGGCAGTAATGTTTGACGTACCAAGTATTGACTGGAACGATTGGCCAAAGATGATGGAAGGCGTGTTTTTGTGGTTTGATGATAAGCCTTTTGCTCAGGCCTCAGCGCACTTTTTGTGGCGGGGTAAGCTTTATGTTCGTCCAGTAGCTACACTGCTCCAAGCCTATGAGCAGGCTGGTTTTGATCCTAAGACATACTCATAACTCTATTGCTGTTAACCTCTATGTCTTTGGATTGGTCACGATATTTACTGATAAGTTACTTGAACCATAAATACAAGTCATAAAAAAACCTTGTTGACTCCTATTACTAATCAGGAGAAAACAAGGTTTTATACCGTCAACCAATGTTAACGATTTCCCTTAAGGGAGTTTAGCTCACTTAAGCCAAAATTAGGCTTGTAAAGCTTTGATAGCTTTGTTCAAGCGGCTCTTATGACGAGCAGCTTTATTTTTATGAATAATGCCTTTGTCCGCTAGGCGGTCAATAACTGGTACCGCTTTATTGTAAGCTTCGGTAGCAGCAGTATAGTCATTAGTTTCAATAGCCGCATCTACACGCTTAAGATAAGTACGGAACATAGAGCGTTGTGATGCAGAATGTTGACGACGTTGGGTGTTTTGACGAGCGCGTTTACGAGCTTGTGCAGAGTTTGCCACGCGAATCTCCTTGGTAAAAGACAGATAAATAACAGTAAATTTAAAAAGTAACCTTCAGTAAATAACTATCAAAGATGAGCAGCCGTCTCACCTATTATATTGGTCAATTAATTACTGGCGGTTAAATAGGGTGTCTATGCTTTTACAGCTCTTAGGAATATTAAAGTAGCAGTAAACAGCGAGACATGTAAAGCGCCATATAGTAGCAAATATATTGGCGTAGGACAATATATTTACGTGTTTTTAGCATCGTGAAGGACTTCTCTAGCTATAATAGGGCTAACTACTGCTAGATTTGGCATCAATTAGGCCGTATAACGGATAAAACGCGTCACTATCGACTGTATGTCAGTATTCTAGAAACACCGCAAGTATCTTACTAACTGCCGCATACGGGTGTTAAGTAATAGTGTCCTAGCTATTTTTTATGGCGGCTGTGTTTAGCTAACCTGTGAGTCGAACTATATATTATAATGGGCTAGGGATATCATAATAATACAGGCAGATACCTTGGAAAAATACTAAAAGCAACCTTGGAAGCAACTTTAAAACTTATAAAATCAAGCTCAGTGTGAATGTAATTACTGTACTATTGGCACTTAAAAAAGCTTGCTATATTTAGCTTAGCTTATGATATCTAAATTTGCTTTATTAATAAGCGATACCTTATCTATCCCACTGCTTTAAACTCACGGATTCGTAGTGTGGTGGTAAAATAGGCTTGACTATCAGATAAGATGAGCTAAGACTATCATTTGCAATACGCTATCGTTATGGATTATTTATGCAACGAAAAGCCATTATTATTGGAGCCACAGGATTGGTAGGTCAGCAGCTGGTTAAACAGCTGAGTGCCTTGTATGACAAGATAATCGTGATTGCGCGTCGGCCGCCAAGATATATGAATGCTAGTATGCATTATTATCAATTGAATGATTTTGCTAATCTTGCGGATACTTTTGCCAATCTGGACCTTGATTATCATACAGATGCTTTTAGCTGTCTAGGTACGACACAAAAGCAGGCGGGGAGTGAAGAGGCGTTTAGACAAGTTGATTATAACTATAATGTCGACTTTGCGACTTTATGCTTTAATAAAGGAGTGCGTCAGTTCTTTTTATTATCTGCACTTGGTGCACAAGTAGACAGTCGAATTTTCTATAACCGCGTCAAGGCAGAAACTGAACTAGCAATTGAGGCAATCGGCTTCACTAATTTGACTGTTTTTCGGCCGTCTTTACTGCTAGGTAAGCATAAAGGTCGACCACTTGAGCGTCTTAGTCAAGGGGTGTTTAGGCTGATATCGCCCATAGTTCCTGAATCGGTATCCGTACATCCAATCTCCGCCAAACGTGTGGCTATTGCCATGGCGATGACTGCCCATCAGCTCTACGAGCAGGCTAAGTTTCGCTCACCACGTCATACCCCAAAGACTACAATTATCGAAAATAAGCAGATGCTAGCAATGACTCGGGTTAAAAGTTGAGTGAATAAAACACCTATAATTTTAGCGTCTGTATAGCATACGACATAACCATGACAGTGCTTAAGCCAAGACCTTACTAGGAGAAAATAATGTCACAGATGACCAAAGAGAACTTTGTTACTTGCGATCTATTAGATGCCAATCCGGAGAGTCAGGTTTGCCTTCCTAATATAGAGGGTAAGTCGTTTTATAGCTTTGGCGGTAAAGATAAGTTCTGCGGTGAGATCGTTACCGTGAAGTGCTTTGAGGATAATAGCCGAGTGAAAGCCTTGCTAAATAGTGATGGTACAGACGCTCAAGGATCTGGTAAGGTCTTGGTAGTCGATGGTGGTGGTTCCATGCGCTGTGCGCTGTTGGGAGATATGATAGCGCAAGCGGCCATAGATAATGGCTGGGCAGGGGTCATCGTCTATGGCTGTGTTCGTGATGTCGATGATATGGCGCAGATGGATATTGGCGTTATGGCCTTGGGTGCGATTCCGAGGAAGTCTACACGCCGTGATGAAGGTCAGACTGATATTGAAATTAGCTTTGGTGATTTAACCCTGCGCTCAGGAATGCATGTTTATGCAGACAATAACGGCATCATCGCTAGTGATAAACCATTGCTTTAGTCTGAAGTATTTTTCTAGGTGTTTTATGACCAGTTAATTTAGGTTAGATAAGTGCCAATGAGCCAAGGTGTTTTTTTTTATTTGAGCATAATGTTGAGTTAATAGGGCTAAGGTTAGCACTTTAGCTGAGTGGTTATGTTATCTCGTAAATGTGCATTTTGCCTAAGTGACAAATCGTAGCGCCGCTACTAGATAGGGATAAACCAGATAACTGTAGGTAATTATATTGTAGGCAGTCTTGTACAGTTAATCATTAATAGACAGTATTAATTATTGTTTATACAGATAGTCTATTATAGTCTCTCACTTCGCCATGGCTATGCTATGGCGTTGAGGGACCTACATAATGTTATTTATATCGATACTTCGATACATTACTACGTTGATACCTCTTAAGCTCTGTAACTTGCGGCGCAAGAGATACTTTAGAGTAACGATTGTACCGATTTGCTCATCACCTTCTTTAAGTTTTTTAAGTCCATTCTGTTTAAGCTATCATTTATGACGAACTCGCCGTTGACCTTTGCTTTTTTACCCATCAATGAACAGCTATTTCCTATTAAAGCCGCGCAAAAGCGCTGGTTGACTCCTTGCTACGGAGCGGTAGGTAGTCTATGGCTGGCAAGCCTCCTGCAGACCCCAGTCGCCGACGTAGCGGATCAGCTTAAAGTGGTGGTTACTGCCGATCAAAATCAGCTAAATCAAATAGAGACTGAGCTGGCATTTTGTGGTGTAGATGCTTATGTATTCCCAGATTGGGAAACTTTAACTTACGATGAGCTATCGCCGCATCAAGATATTGTCAGTGAGCGTATCAATTTACTAACTGATATGCCAACGAGCGGCATACTGCTTATCTCCATTCAGACTTTGATGCAGCGAGTGGCGCCGCCCAGTTGGTTAATCGGTCAGCACTTTGACTTGAGCGTGGGTGATCGCTTCGATATTGCAGCGCAGCGAGACTTGTTAGCACGTGCCGGTTACCGGGCGGTAGATAATGTCTTTGAACCAGGGGAATTTGCTGTTCGCGGTAGTATCGTTGATATATTTGCTATGGGTCAGCCATTTCCGCTACGTCTTGACTTGTTTGACGATGAGATAGAGAGTATTCGCTTCTTTCATCCGCAAACCCAGCGGACACTGACTCAAGAGGCGCTAACTGAGATTTTATCGGGCAATGACAGTAGTATTGGTCAAGAGTCAATATCGTTACTGCATAAGCTGCCTGATGTCTCTCAGCCCATTACTCAGTTTCAGATATTGCCGGCTAAAGAGTTTCCGTTAGAAGAGGGTAAAGAGACCTTCCGGACCAACTTTGCGACCATGTTTCCCAATACCAGTAGCCGCAAATTTGAGCTGCATAAAGATGTTATGGCAGGTATAGCCAGTAGTGGTCTTGAGTATTATCAACCGCTATTTTTTGACTTAGAGACGTGGAAAAGTGAGGCCACGTTATTTGACTATTTTCCTAAGTCGGTATTGTTCATCGTCGATGAAGGCGTGCCCGCTAAGCAAGCTGATTATTGGGCTCAGATTCAGCGCCGATATGAAGAGCGGCGTCATGACATCGATAAACCCATCTTAGAGCCATCACTACTATATCTACCTGCTAACACCCTCAATGAATACCTAAACAGCTATCCTAGAGTCATTACCAGTGTTACCGAACCTGTCAAGGGGCAAGCCCTTTCAGAGGGCTGGGTAACTCTTGCTGCTAAACAGCCACCAACGCTACCTGTTAGCCATCAGAAAGCTGAGCCTTTAGCGGATTTTTTGGCTTTTATTACTAATGTAGATCAGCACCAAGACGCCCCAATACTCATCGTCGCCGAAACCCCAGGCCGGCGTGAGATTTTACTGGAGTTATTTAAAGGCAAGGTAGAGGTTCAGACTTATGATACCTTTGCTAGCTTTCTTGATAGTGTAGGTCAGCACAGAAGCGACAAAGCTAAAAGGCTACCAACTGTAGGGCTGACTGTCGCGCCGCTTGAGCGAGGTGTCTTTGTACCTGGCCGACTGATTATAATTAGTGAGACGCAGCTGTTTGGTAGGCAAGTACTGCAAACGCGTCGCCGTCGCCAAAGTGATGTGTCTGAAGAGTTTTTGATTAAGAGTGTGACTGAGCTGACCGAAGGCAGTCCGGTGGTGCATATCGAACATGGCATTGGCCGCTATCACGGGCTTATTACCCTTGATGTCGGTGAGGGTGAGCAAGAGTTCATCCACTTAAAATATGCAGAAGACGCCAGTATTTATGTTCCTGTTGCCAATCTACAATTTATTAGCCGCTATAGTGGCGGCGACCCAGCCTTAGCGCCATTACACAAAATTGGTAGCGGCAAGTGGGACAAAGCCAAGCAAAAAGCACTACAGCAGATTCATGATGTCGCCGCAGAGCTACTTAATATTCAAGCTCGCCGAGATGCCAAGACCGGTATTCACTTTAATGTGGATATGTCACAGTATGAGCTGTTTACCAGTCAGTTTGCTTTTGAAGAGACGCCAGATCAAGCCAATGCCATCGACGCTGTCATGTACGACATGAAGCAAAATAAACCGATGGATAGGCTTATCTGCGGTGATGTAGGTTTTGGTAAAACCGAAGTCGCTATGCGCGCTGCCTTTATCGCAGTCAGTGCGGGTTATCAAGTTGCGGTTTTAGTACCCACTACTTTGTTAGCTGGACAACATGAAGATAACTTTTTGGACCGGTTTGCTGACTGGCCTATTCGTATCGAGTCACTATCACGTTTTGGTGGCAAAAAACATCAAGAAACGGTATTAATGGATTTAGCAGCTGGTAAGATTGATATCATTATAGGTACGCATAAGTTACTGCAAAAAGATGTTAAGTTTGCCAATCTTGGTCTAATGATCGTCGACGAAGAGCATCGCTTTGGCGTGCGTCATAAGGAGCGAATAAAAGCAATTCAAAGTGACGTTGACAGTCTTTCTATGACCGCGACACCAATTCCTAGAACGCTTAATATGGCCTTGTCTGGTATGCGTGACATGTCTATCATTGCCACGCCGCCTGCTCGCCGCCTAGCGATCAAGACCTTCGTTATGCAAAAGACTCAGGCGCTGATGAAGGAGGCAATACTGCGTGAGCTGCTGCGCGGTGGTCAGGTGTATATACTCCACAATGATGTCGCAAGCATAGAGCGATTGGCTGAGTCTGTCCGTGAGCTAGTGCCAGAAGCTCGAGTAGGTGTTGCCCATGGTCAGATGAATGAGCGCGGCCTTGAGCAAGTGATGCAGCAGTTTTATCATAAAAAATTCAATGTACTCGTTTGTACTACTATTATTGAGACTGGTATTGATGTGCCCAATGCCAATACTATTATTATTGAACGCGCAGATAAGTTTGGCTTAGCGCAGCTGCATCAGCTTCGTGGCCGCGTCGGGCGTAGTCATCACCAAGCCTATTGTTATCTATTAGTGCCTTCTCTTAAAGGCTTAAAAGGCGATGCTAAGAAGCGTCTGACAGCTATTGAGCGCGCCAATACCCTTGGCGCAGGATTTATGCTGGCAAGCGAAGATCTCGAGATTAGAGGGGCAGGGGAGATACTAGGTAAGCAGCAAAGCGGTAATATGCAGGCGATTGGTTTTAGTCTATACATGGATATGCTTGAGCGAGCGACTAAGGCTATAAAGGCTGGCCGTGAGCCAGATTTAAATACCCCCTTGTCATTGACCAGTGATATTAATCTGCATTGTTCTGCACTTATCCCAGAAGCATATCTGCATGACGTACATCAGCGATTATTATTCTATAAGCGCATTAGTAATGCTGATGATAAAGAGGCTTTGACAGACATTCGTACAGAGATGATTGATCGCTTCGGCACTTTACCCGAGCAGACCAAGCATCTATTCGCTATCCATCAGCTGCGCTTAAAAGCTGATGGCTTGAAGATCAATAAGATTGATGCTAGCAGTAGCAGCGTGACGCTCGAATTTGCCCCCGATACCCCAGTCGATGCGTTGGCTATTATTAAGCTCATTCAGTCAGATAGTCAAAAGTATCGGATGAATGGAGCTTCAGGAATACGCTATCAGAATCCTGATAAGCTTGAGACGCCCGAGCAGCGAGTTACCGCCATTAATGAGCTACTGGCGCATTTTGCTCAACACACGGTAGAAGAGCCAGCTGCAGGGTGAGGTAGATAGATAGCTGCAGCCATCGTTTATCTAATCTTTTTGGCTTTCTAACCTGCTTCACGTCATAAAAATGTCATGACTTCGTCATATCATTGTCATGACATTTTTTTATTATTAAATTGTCAGCAAGATTAGTAATGAGAATTTTGACAGTTTTAACAATCATGACAAAAGACTTAAGGGCCTTGGCAAATTATAGTAACTGCTTATAGCAAATACTTGTAGTAACTATAGCATGTCGTTAGAAGTATTTGAGCCAGTAGTTATACTTCAGCAAGGTTGATTGGATAGGGAAAAGTACAGGACGACCGATGAAAAAAATTATGCTCGCAGTAGAGTTGGAAGATATCGATTTACCTACTTGGTATGATGATGTAGAAGATTTAATTGAGTACCATGTGGAAGATGGCGTTGAGATATGAGCTACTAATAAAGGGGTTAGTCAAAACAAATAAAGCTCATAAAAGTTATAAATTATAATCTTATAAGCGGCTAAATGATAAAGCTCTATGTGTGGATAATAAGAAGTAAAATAAAGCGAGTGGCGTAAACAATAAGCAGGGTAATAGGCATAACAAGCTTAAGCTTTATAAAGCTCGAATAAAACTTAGTATAAAGCTAAATTGATAATTTGAATGACTTTTCTAATGACAATGACAAGTAAGGATACTAATAACGATAATTACCAATAACAAAGTATAATAATAGCTATAATACTCTGTAACGCTTACATAATAACAAGGCAGCCCTCGAGGCTGTCTTTTTTATACTCAATAAATACAGCAGCTCCTTGACAGTGAATACTGGGATTATCAAAGTTAAGCTTGGGTAGGACTCTAGAATAAATGGGCTAGGAGCACAGCCATAAATTAACTCTAAGTAACGCTACTCTATAAACCGGAGGAGATTCCTGATAAAATAGCCTAATTACAAAATCTTCGTAGTGACTTTTATCGCCAAACTTTAATTATCTTACTTTTATTTAAGTACGTTTATCAGAGCTATTTCCTTGAGAAGACTTTGGTCTTAGCTGGTTTATTCGTTACTTTAGAGACAGTGTTCCTATGTTCCAATTACATCCTACCTTAGCTCAAGATACTTTTTTAGTCGGTGACTTTCCATTATCTACCTGTCGATTGATGAATGACTGTCAATTTCCTTGGTTGATTTTGGTACCCAGAGTAAGCGGTATCAAAGAGCTTTATGAGCTACCTGAAGCCGAGCAGATACAATTTTTGCGAGAGTCCAGTTGGTTGTCTAGCCAATTAGCAAAGGCCTTTCAAGCCGAAAAAATGAATGTGGCTGCACTGGGCAACCAAGTGCCGCAGCTACACTTTCATCATATTGTCCGCTATCAAAACGACATTAAATGGCCAAATCCTGTTTGGGGAACGCCTGCGGTACCTTATACTAAAGAAGTGTTATCGCAGATGCAGCAGACCCTTATGATGGCGCTGCGTGGTCATCATCAGATGCCATTTGATTGGAAGATGTAGATCAGCTGTGATTATTAAAGCTGCTGTAGAAGGTTGAGAGTTTTAGACTTCTTTAGCTCAAACAGCCCTAAGTATTATTCAGTGGTTGTGGATTACACGACTATTAATAGTCACTCTGTAGCAAATTTTAGAGTAATTTAATCATAGCTGCGACCTATCTGGATGTTGACAATATCAATATTTAGTTTAGGTTGAGTGGTGTTGATTACTTCAGTGTAGACGGCTTTGATACAAAAAAGGCAAGCGCTAAGAGTTAGCGTTTGCCTTCTTGCACGATAGAGCTATAAAGTAGCTCTAACTGAATATTTATTAATGATTTTCTTTAGCGTGATTTAGGGTGTATTTAGGAATCTCAATGGTGAGGTCTTTGTCTTCTACAATGACCTGGCACGATAGTCTTGAGTCTGCCTCAAGTCCCCAAGCGCGGTCCAACAGATCAGCTTCAATATCATCCATCTCATCCAAGCTATTAAAGCCTTTTCGTACCACGACATGACAAGTGGTACAAGCCTTCGACATCTCACATGCGTGCTCGATACTAATGCCTTTTTCTAACAAGCCAGCACATAAGTTGCTACCGCTATCAAGGTCGACTTCTGCACCTTCAGGGCAAATTTCATGATGGGGTAGTACAGTAATCTTTGGCATAGGTACAACATCCATTGCTAATCAATCAACTAAAATTTAGCCCAAATATAATATATATTTGAGCTTACGAATCGCACTCAATAATATCTATAAGTTACCGATGCGCGCCTAATTATTTATGTAGGGCTATTGGGCACTGGCCGTAAGCATAATTAGCGCCTACCAATCTTCTGCTTTGGTTCCCGCCATCGTACTCTTGATACTTAGGTCCATAATGCGAACTGCAAAAGCATCGCTACCTGGTTTTAATTCGGCTTGGGCTTGATCTATTGACGCTTGATCATCTGAGCTTATAGCGTCCTTCACCGCTTGGATATTCTGCTTGAGCGCTTCAATCTCTGCTTCGCTAAGTAGGCTTGCGAAATCTTTGAGAGCAGATTCTAATGCCAGTACTTCACGCTCTGCTTCTACCTTAGTCTCAATAAGTGAGCGAGCTTGCTTATCTTGTTCAGCGAATTTGAATCCAGCCAATAATAGCTGCTCCTTTTGCTCGTCTGATAATCCATAAGCAGGGGAGATTTCGATCTGACTATTTGTTCCCGTAGTGGTCTCTTGAGCGCTTACGGTTAGTTGGCCATTGGCATCAATACTAAAGGTCACCTCAATTCTAGCAAAGCCTGCCTTCATAGGCGGGATACCAAACAGCTCAAAGCGTCCTAGCGTACGGCAGTCAGCCACGGTCTCGCGCTCGCCTTGGACCACATGAATAACCATACCGGTTTGACCATCTTGGTAGGTAGTAAATACTTGGCGTTTTTTCACTGGGATTGGTGTGTTGCGCGGAATAATAACTTCCACCAAGCCGCCCATCGTTTCAAGACCTAACGATAAAGGAGTGACATCCAGTAGTAGCATACTATCATCGCTGCCGTTGACCAGTTGATGCGCTGCTTGAGCGGCCCCTAAAGCGACGACCTCATCCGGGTTGTGTCGGCATAAAGGCTGGGTAGCAAAAAAGTCGGCTACCAGCTCTTGAATCACAGGCATTCGGGTAGATCCACCAACTAAGATGACCTCATTAAGGGCAGACTTGTCTAGCCCGGCATCGCGCAGCACTTGATCACAGACTTGTAAGGTGCGGCGGCTCACTGGTTCAGTAATTGCGGTCAGGTCAGTTTGCGATAGTTTGCCTTGCCAAGACTGACCATTAATAGTTACTTCTACTTCAACTTGCTCATGATCACTAAGCTGCTGCTTGTAGCGTTTTGCCTGCCTAGCAAGCTCCGATTTATCATGGCTACTGATATTACTTGGAGAGTGCCCAGATTGTTTAATTAACCAATTAGCAATAAGGCGATCGATATCATCGCCACCTAAAGCGCTATTACCACCGGTAGCTAACACTTCAAATACCCCATCAGTCAACTTCAATATAGACACATCAAATGTACCACCGCCCAAGTCATAAATCAGGTAGTAATGGGTCTTTTGAGCGGATGAAGAGTCTTCGCTAGCCCTATCAAGGCCATAGGCAATAGCAGCAGCCGTGGGCTCATTGAGTAGGCGGAGGACATTAATACCAGCCGCAGTAGCCGCATCCTTAGTCGCTTGCCGCTGAGCTTCATCAAAATACGCTGGCACGGTAATCACTGCGCCGGCGATACTGTCCTCGGGTAAGGCAGAGATGGCACGCTGATAAAGGGTATTGAGTATCTGCGCGGAGACACCAACAGGAGAGATATCACCTTGCGCGGTGACAAATGTCGGCATGGCATTGGCATCGCCGCTCAAGGCATAAGGGTGGGAGAATTTAATATCTGCCTGACTTCGGCCCATAAAGCGTTTGGCTGAGATAATCGTACTGGCAGAGTCCTCACTTCTATACTGTAAAGCATCATGACCTACAATGGGTGATCCAGACTTTGGATAATAAACGACGGAGGGCAATAATGTATCTTCAGGATTATTGGCTTCAATAATCTGCGCTTTGCTAGAGCGAACGACGGCGACCAATGAGCGAGTTGTTCCTAAATCAATACCAATGCCATAGCGGTGCTCATGCGGTTTAGTACTTTGGTTAGGCTCAGCAATTTGCAATAAAGACATAATACAACTCAAATTTATTTACTAGAATAATGAATGAAACTGCTCAATAATTCCTATTTTATTGAGAGTACGACCTATAAAGGTCAGAAGCCCTAACTTAGACATGACAGCAGACCTAGAGCAGATCACCTGTCAATACTAATGCTAGCCTGTCAGGCGTTTAGCTAGCAAGTCGTTAGACGTACAAATCATCGTCATTACCATCTGCCTGATTGGCGATAGCATCTATGCCTGCTAAAACATCGGCATTGAGTTTGTTCAAAAACTTCAACTTCTGAGTAGCGTCACAAGCAGTAGCCCAGTCTTGGGCAGAATATGTTTGCTCAAAGCGAGTAGATTGAGACTGTAGGCGAGAGGCTATCTGCGGCTTTAATTGCTGAAGAATCGTCAAGTCATTGTTTTGGATAGCGTCATCTAGGACGATTCTTAACTCCATCGCGTCATCTAAAAAGTCCAAATCGGCAATGGAGTCATTCAAGCTGTCCGCATTGCCTGCCAGCTCTAGCAGATAAGTCGCTCGACTATCGGCAGCTTTGAGGGTCTGATAAGCATGGTTAATCAAAGCTGAGTGGCCGCTTGATGGTGTCTCAGACTGCTGAGAGGCAGTGGTAGTCTCAACCAATTTATCCGGATGATACTGCTTTTGTAAGGCACGGTATTGTAAGTCGAGTTTGGCCTCATCTACGGTAAATTGCACAGGTAGATTAAATAAAGCAAAGAAGTCATTATACTGAGCAGGGTTTTTATCGTTTGCAGATTCGCGAGTCATAATAGTGCTCTTGTAATGGAGGAGAGACGAAAATTACCGCAAAGTGAAATTAGCTCGAAGAAGCGCGGTCAATTAAAATATCAAATAGAAGATCAAAATTATAAGGATAGCGTCATTATAGAGATAGAGTTAGAATAATTAGCTCTATACTAAAATAATAGCGGAGCCTACAAGACTTAAGTTTTTGTAGTCGTGCTAATTAGGCGTTATAAAGCATCAAGATGATTATCACTACCATTCTCTATCTTAAATTTAAGCACTTTTAAACGGTAAATGATTCACCACAGCCACACTCACCTTTTTGATTGGGGTTGCTAAATTTGAAGCCTTCATTGAGTCCATCGACCACATAATCCATATGTAGACCATTTAAATAAACCATGCTTTTTGGATCAACAAAAATATTGACATCTTGGCTGACAAAGCGCTCGTCATTAGGATCAGGGTCATCCACGAATTCTAATACGTAGGCAAGCCCAGAACAACCCGCAGTACGAATGCCCACACGGATGCCTTCACCTTTTCCGCGATTGGCCAAAAAGTCTTGAATATGCTTAGCGGCACGTTCGGTGAGTTCTATCATAGTGACTCCTTATTACAACAGCTTATTCTTACATAAGGGTAGTAGTTTACTCAGTCGGTATTGATTGACAGCCCTTCAACGCTAGACATAGAGAGCTTTTTTCTTCAAAAATAGAATGAGCTTCTGACTTTAAAAATAGGACGGCTAAATAAGGCAAAGATGACAATGCAAACTGCAGATTGTCACCTTTATTCCCTTAAAGTCTATAATGCTTACTCGTCCACTCAGGCATTGAAGTTATAGCACCGTACACTCAGTTAATTAAGCGTCAATTAATGACACTTTAATAGAAAATATGGGTAATCGTCTCTCTATACAAGGCTAAGCTAATAGTAGATTAAGCGTCAGCAGCTTGATGCTTGCCTTGGTAGTCACTGATGGCAGCTTTAATAGCATCTTCTGCTAATACCGAGCAGTGAACCTTAACGGGGGGCAGGGCTAGCTCTTCAGCGATATCACTGTTCTTGATAGTACCAGCTTGGTCTAAAGTCTTACCTTTTAGCCATTCGGTCACTAGTGAGCTTGAAGCAATGGCAGATCCACAGCCGTAGGTCTTGAAGCGAGCGTCTTCGATAACACCATCATCATTTACTTGGATTTGTAAGCGCATGACATCACCACAAGCAGGCGCACCTACCATACCGGTACCGACATTGCTAGCATTTTTGTCAAGATTACCAACGTTGCGTGGGTTTTCGTAATGGTCAATAACTTTATCGCTATAAGCCATGAGTTTTCTCCTAGTTGGACGAGGCGACTATAGTTTTGGCCTAAAGACAAGTAATGTCAAAGGACAGTCACCTCTATATTTGGGGTCAAACGGTCTTTAATTCAACACAGTTTGCTGTTATATAAGGTTATCTATCGTAGACTGGGCTTAGTGTGCAGCCCATTCTACTGAGTTTAGGTCCACACCTTCTTGGAACATATCCCACAGTGGAGATAGAGCGCGTAGCTTATCTACTGCTTCATGCATCTGAGCTAAAACAGTGTCGATATCTTCTTCAGTTGTGTAGCGGCCAAAGCTAAAGCGAATGGAGCTGTGCGCTAATTCATCAGAGCGGCCGATGGCACGAAGGACATAAGAAGGCTCTAGCGTCGCTGAAGTACAAGCTGAGCCTGAAGAGACCGCTAAGTCTTTTAGCGACATCATTAGCGACTCACCTTCGACGAAGTTGAAGCTAATATTGATGATGTGAGGTACGCTATGATCCGCATCACCATTAAGGTAGATCTCTTCGATATCTTGTAGACCATCCCAAAGTTTTTGGCGCAGTTTAGCCGCATGAGCGTGGTCTTTTTCATAGCGCTCACCAACCAGCCTAAAGGCCTCACCCATACCTACGATCTGGTGGGTCGGAAGCGTACCAGAACGCATACCGCGCTCATGACCACCACCATGCTGCTCAGCTTTTAGACGGATACGAGGCTTACGGCGAACGAATAAAGCACCAATACCTTTAGGGCCATAGACTTTGTGACCAGAAAAGCTCATCAAGTCGATTTTTAATTCTTCAAGATTAACGGGTACTTTACCGACTGACTGCGCACCATCGACATGAAATACAACACCGGCCTCACGAGTAATCTCACCAATAGCACCGACATCTGTAATAGTGCCAAGCTCGTTATTGACCATCATTAATGAGACTAAGATGGTATCTTCACGGATGGCGTCTTGAACTTGCTGAGGTAGAATCATACCAGTGCCAGGCTGCGGCTCAAGATAGGTAATCTCAAAGCCTTCTTGTTCAAGCTCACGGCAGGTATCGAGTACCGCTTTGTGCTCAATTTTACTGGTGATAATGTGCTTACCACGAGACTGATAAAAGTGAGCTGCGCCTTTAAGAGCTAAGTTATCTGATTCGGTAGCGCCTGAGGTGAATACGATCTCTCGAGGGTCAGCATGAACAAGTTCAGCGATTTGCTGACGCGCGGTCTCTACCGCTTCTTCAGCCTGCCAGCCATAGCCATGGGAGCGTGATGCTGGGTTACCAAAGATACCATCAACGGTTAAATACTGCCCCATCTTTTGAGCCACCTGCTTGTCAACAGGGGTCGTTGCGGCATAATCGAGATAAATTAAATGGTTAGTTTGACTCATGCTGGGTTCACCTCGCTGGTCGATAAAGTAATAGTAGATATATCATTATCAGCAATTAAATGCTGGCGCTCCGCTACAGATTGGACATTTTCCATATCTAGAAGCTGAGCTAAGGTAATATTATTTAGATACTGCTCTATATGATTCGATAATGCACACCATAAATCATGGGTCAGACACATTGCACCGCCTTGACAATCGCCTCTACCTTCACATTGCATCGCATTTACAGACTCATCTACGGCAGAGATAATACTCATAACGTCAATCTCGTCAAGAGGCTTGGCCAGATAGTAGCCACCGGCAGCCCCACGAATACTCGTCACTAAGCCACGCTTACGCAGTTTAGAGAAGAGCTGCTCTAGATAAGATATGGAGATAGACTGACGCTTGGCAATGTCAGAGAGGGATACTGCACTGTCTTGCTGGCTATTTTGCAAAGCTAAATCGAGTAGTGCAGTAACCGCGTACCTACCTCTAGTCGTCAAGCGCATAAAATCTCTCCCATTAAATTTAGTGCCATCTTATGAAAATAAGCGATAGGCTTTCTATGTTCAGCGGCAAGCTCGAGGGATTATTAAGCCAATATTAGGTTGCTAATCTCAAGCCAGCTTTGCCAGTGACTGCTTATATCAATTCATAATGTTCCATTGTTATGACCGCTATTATACTTAATCCTGAGTAAAATAGTCAAGATTGATTTTACGCTTTATGTCAGTGAGGTATAAGATAGGGATTAGTCTTAGAATTCAGTTAAATATAGGCTACTTAGGTCAGTTGGTAGCTAACTTTTCATATTGTTAGCGCCTCTTATATTTATCTTTCTCGCCAATCATACTATAGAATTATTTAAAACTACTGAGATAAAGAACGTCAAATCTAAGGACAGCCTCTAGAGCGTTCATAAGCTATCGAAAGCCATGACCTCCTGATACGGTGAAGTGAAACCTTGCAGCCAAAACAGATTTAACTATAACGGCTTCTCAACCCTATGGCAGCTTCTCATTCATTCATAAAAAAACACCATCGAAACGACAGTGTGGATAAAAAACGACAAGTAAAGTATGAGAAATAAGCTATATCTAAACGATGATAAAAGTCCTCAATGAGCTTTAGGGTTAATTCATCAGCCAGCCCACAATAGCCACCAGAGCAATCAATGTCATAATACCTAGACCGATCATTAGAGTTTTTTGCTTGCTTTGTAGTTCTTTAACCGTAGTTTCAAGCTCACGATTCTTGGTGCTTAGCGTACTGATTTGGGTCTGTTGCTCACTGATTCTAAGCTTGTAATCCTCTGTTTTTTGCTCACGAGTCTCGCCATCTTCAGCATCTCGCTTATTAGACCCTTTAACCTTTCTTAGCAAGCTTTGAACAAGGCTAGCAAGCCCCAATTGCAGTAAGAAGTTTTTGACCAGATCAACTTGAAGGGCGTCACCACGCATCTGCAATTTATTCACTTGAGCTTCGTTATGACTGGTCAAAACGTTGAGTACTTGAATGCTATACGCATTAATAATGACATCTGGCTCTGTGCGACCACTGGGTAGGGTAGCATCCAATAATACGCCCTTATAACTAAAGGTTGCATACACTTCCGTATGAGGTAAATAAAGTCGTAGGCAGACGACAGTGTCCCTCTTCGCCAGTGGATAAGCGGCTCTGCGTAGCGCTGGATCTAAGCGTAACAACAAGGTAAGAGCAGACTCAATAAACACCAATATAATATTTAAAAGAGAGTGTGACAACGAAGTACGCTTCATGTAATCAGTCCAATTGGTTAACAAATCGATAAAAAGAACAAAGATTTAATAGCTCGAAATGACATAAGATACAATATTACGTACGATTTTATCAAATAACCTTGAGCAAAATGTAGCTGTGTCGTTATAGTAAAGCAATAGTCAACAAAGTTTGGGAATAAGTGGGTAACAGTTAATAAACCAAATATACTGTAGATTATCCTACTACACTAGAGCGCTGAGGTATCTTACCTTTTGAGCGATACAGAAGCTAGCTATCATCGTTAGCGCGACTATAATGTATAAATTTCGCGTTACTGAGCGTATATTTAGTAAAAATTGCTCACAGTTACAGGAAATATGTAAAATCGCTTGCGCTCCGTCTAGCGCCTTGATATAACTGCCCTAACCCTATATTTGGTTAGTCATTTAGACACCCAATATTGATATAAAAGTTTGAGAAATCATAAAAGTTAATAAGTGAAAGTACTTATTAATTTTTTCTTCTCCTGTTGTTTTTATAGAAATAATGGGGTTAACTAGATGATACATCTAGGCATGTGTTGAGTAATATGTGTTTTATTTTAGCAGGTTAGCTACTTTTAATGGCCGAGCTGCAATGTTGCTTATGTGTTTTTATCCTTGAGATAAGAAGAGTAATATAGCGAATTCGCGCAAAATTGTAGTAGACTAGCACCTTATGTAGCTTTTACAGCTACTTTGTCTGCTAAGATAGGCAACGATTATCTCATACATGCCTGCCGTGGAAGGGCAATTATGTCTTAATCCTACGGTAATAGGTGTGTGTATTGCTTAAATCAAATTTGGGCGATACAATACCTAACGCAAACAATTATCATAGCCTCAACTTTTAAGGATACTTTTATGAATAAATCAGAATTGATTGACAATATTGCTGAAAAAAGCGGCCTAAATAAAACTCAAGCAGGCGACGCATTGAATGCTTTTATCGAGAGCGTTGGTGAAGCCCTTGAAAATGATGACAGCATCTCTTTGGTAGGCTTTGGTACTTTTAGCGTAAA
Organism: Psychrobacter pygoscelis; assembly: GCF_004335015.1. Classification (GTDB taxonomy): domain Bacteria; phylum Pseudomonadota; class Gammaproteobacteria; order Pseudomonadales; family Moraxellaceae; genus Psychrobacter; species Psychrobacter pygoscelis. Next base: position 48,266 of record NZ_RQRU01000001.1, on the reverse strand, counting down.
AGACCGTAAAGCACGCACTGGTCGCAACCCTAAAACAGGTGAGCCACTTGAGATTCCAGCTAGCAAAGTGCCAAGCTTTAAAGCAGGTAAAAACCTTAAAGATCGTTTGAACTAAGATGACTATTAATTATTTTAAGAGTTAGCACAAATAGCGCTATTTATCTTAGAATAATGAAATCGGATAGTATTGGTCTAAATATTTTTGATAGTTTGATTAATAACCGTTCGATTTAAATAGTAAAAGATAGTTTTAAAAAGCACCTAATATTAGGTGCTTTTTTTTGTTTTTAGGGTATTTTTAATGTCAGTTTAGAGATAGAGTTTCATTACAGTCGCTTCTAAATAAAATAGAGTCGTTGAATTAAGTTGTAGAACTGGTATCGACATTTCTGGCTTGCTGCGGGTAACTGACAAAGGCTACAAAAAACTCACAGTACTGCTATATCGTTTTTATAATGCACTTACTACATAAGGGCGAAATTAACTTGTTATTTTATTACTGCTGTGTCAGTGAGCATAGATGTCTTAATAAGCGATTTGAGCGTGAAAACTTTGAGTCTTAGCAGGATTTGACGTATCATAGGACGTTTCATTTCCTGCTGTTTTATTCTGATTGAAGTAAATCCTCTCCATGACATAAGCTTGTGGGAATGAGTAAAGCGCATGCTGTTATATAGCGCCAGATGGTATTACTTTGTAGGGTGGTCTTTGTAGGGTAGTAGTGGGCAGATGGTGACATCTAATAAGTTTGAAAATAAGATGGACTATTGAGGTGTGGAAATATACTTATCGAATATAAGCTATAGGTAGCGGCTGCTATTTGCTTGTCGCTAGCTTACTTAAAGTTATTTAAGTTATTGGCTTATCTACTTGAGCGCCCATTTTATCAAGTGATACCACGCCGAAAGTCATAAACATTGCAAACGTATTTTAATTAAGGTTAAAGCAGAATTAACTATGGATAAATTGCGCGATTTTTTGAAAAGCTGGCCCGGACGCATTTTATTAATACTGTGCTTATCGCCTCTAGCATTACTCGGTATCGAAAGCTATCTGCAAGGTAGTGTCGATCCTAACGAGATTGCCCATATCGGTGATTCTAGTATCAGTATTAATGAGTATCAGACTGCCGTGAATGCCCGTCGCTCTGAGGTATTGGATCAGCTTCCAGATGCCAGTTTGCTAAATGAAGATGTCTTATACCAGCAGGTGTTAAAAGGTTTAATAGATCGCAAGTTGCTCGAGCAGCAGGCAGGCAAGCTTGGTATGACAGTCTCTGATGAGACCATCAATCGTCTGCTACGCGAAGAGGATATTTTTAAGGACGCGCAAGGTGAGTTCTCAAATGAGAAGTTTGCGACTTTTTTACGTCAGCGCGGTATGACCAAAGACCAACTTTTCGCTGAGTTCCGTAATCAGTTGAGCCTAGATCAACTAAATTCTAGTATCGTTGGTACGGCAATTTATCCTATGGCAGCAGTGAATAAACTGATCGATATCCAGTTAGAGAGTCGTCAAGTCTGGCTACATCGCATTAACTGGCAGGATTACGCCGATCAAGTGACAGTAACGCCCGAGGCGATCAAAGCATACTATGAAAGTCATAAAGATTCATTGAAAAGTAAAGCAATGGTGGATCTTGCTTATATCCAGCTAACGCCTCAAACTGTACAAGTTCCTGAAGTGACGGAAGAGGATATTCAGCAGCAGTATGCCGCCTATAAGCAAAGCTTAACTGCAGAGGATGACCGTGAGCTGGCCCAAATCCTAGTCACTGGTGCTGATGCCCAGCAACAAGCAGCAAAAATAAAGGCTGAGCTAGATCAAGGTGCTAACTTTGCACAGCTGGCTAAGCGATATTCTGAAGACCCAACAGGACAGCAGGGCGGTGCAATTGGCCGTTTTAACCCTTCAGTATTTGGTAATGATGCTGCCAATGTAGAAGCGGCGCTACAAGGATTAACAGTAGGAGAGGTCAGTCAACCTGTTAAGACCAGCTATGGCTATCAGATATTCACAGTGACAAAAGATAATAGCGCTGATGTGCCAAGTTTAGACAGTATGCGTGAGGAGTTAACGGCTAAAGCGGCTGCTTATAAACGTGAAGCGGCCTACGCTGATAAAATAACTGCTATTAATGACTTGGCTGCTGATGGCTTTAGTATGGAAGATATCGCTCAGCAAGAAGGTCTGCAAGTACGTAATATCAAAGACTATAGCAAAACTGATAACCAGTCGGTGCTATCACAGCCAGCGGTGATTAATCAAGCCTTTGACGACTTTACTATTCATGATCAAGCGGTTACGACGGGTATTGAAGTGGCAAATGGTACCGTTTGGGTCCAGCCTACTAACTATCGTCCAATTCAAACCCTTAGTCTTGATCAGGCGCGAAATAGTATCGCGCAACTACTACGCCAGCAAAAGGCAACTAAGTTGGCGCTAAACGACGCTAAAAAGATTGCTCAAACGATTAAAGTGCCTGCAGACATCAATAAGCAGTCAGTACCTTTTCAAGCATTGGGACAAGTCAATCGTCAGTCGCCGCAATTGAGCAATAAGGAGCGTAGTATAGCCTTTAGTGAGCCTGCTCCTAAAGATGGCGTGGTGGCTATCGCTATTGAGTCAGAGCAGGGCGCAAGTATTTTGGTCGCCGATGCGTTGCAGACCCAAAGCAAATCAGCCCTATCCGATGAGCAAAAAGCACAAACCGCGGCCATCATTCGTGATAACTTGGGTCAAGATCAGTTACAAGACTACCTTGAGTACCTACGAATGGTATATGATATAAAAATGAATGAGGCAAACTTAGCTGGCGCGCAAGGCCGCTAATACCACATTTAGCTCATCGTATAAAAAACCACCGCAACCATAGTTGCGGTGGTTTTTTTATAGAAAAATAGCATAAGGTATTAACTATAGACTTATATATTGAAGCTACGGCCGTATTTTAGCAAGTAGCCACGCTGGCTGTACCACTTCGTACTTCCTGCGTGAGCTACCCTAATACTAGCGCTACATGACTTTATAATAGCTTAGTGTCTAAAATGACGCATTCCTGTGAATACCATTGCTATACCATGCTCATCAGCAGCGGCAATAGTCTCTTCATCACGGACAGAGCCGCCAGGTTGAATAATCGCTTTGATACCTACTTGTGCAGCATTGTCAATGCCATCACGGAAGGGGAAGAAGGCATCAGATGCCATGACCGCCCCTTGAGTAGTTAAGCTGGCATGCTCGGCTTTGATAGCTGCGATTCGAGCAGAGTTGACTCGGCTCATCTGACCTGCACCAATACCGATTGTGCGCTTGTCTTTACCATAGACAATGGCGTTAGATTTCACGTATTTTGCAACTGTCCAAGTAAACAATAAGTCCTCAAGCTGAGATTGGCTAGGTGCGACTTTAGTGACGATTTTTAACTCATCGGCACTGATACTGCCCAAGTCTTGCTGTTGAACTAGCAGGCCACCTTCAATGCGCTTATAGTCCCACTGCGCTTGGCGTTCACTTGGTTTTGGCAGATCACCGCAAGTCAACACTCGGACATTTTTCTTTTTCGCGGTAATCTCTAGAACGCCAGCTTCTACGCTTGGAGCAATGATGACTTCGACAAATTGATTGTCAACGATCGCTTTGGCAGCGGCTTGAGTTAATGGTCGATTAAAGGCAATAATACCGCCAAAGGATGACTCAGGATCGGTACTAAAGGCTGTCTGATAGGCCTTGACTTGATCAGCATCAATAGCTACGCCACATGGATTGGCATGCTTGACAATGACACAAGCTGGTGCATCAAATGATTTGACACACTCAAGAGCGGCATCAGTATCGGCGATATTGTTATAAGACAGCGCTTTACCTTGGTGCTGCGTCGCTGTGGCAATAGAAGCTTGAGCTTGATGAAGGGGATGGTTTTCGACATAAAACGCTGCTTGCTGATGTGGGTTTTCCCCGTAGCGCAGGTCTTGAGATTTGCTAAATTGAAGATTTAAAGTTCGGGCAAATGGCTCAGGTTCTTCGACGTTATCAAGACGCTGACCCAAAAAGTTAGCAATCATACCATCATATTGGGCAGTATGTTCAAAAGCTTTCACCGCTAGATCGTAACGTAGCTTAGCAGGTAGACTGCCTTCAGATTTAAGCGCTGCTAAGACGCGGTCATAGTCCGCTGTGTCAGTAACAATACCAACATGGGCATGGTTTTTGGCCGCAGAGCGAACCATCGTGGGACCACCAATGTCGATATTTTCAATCGCATCGCTCATAGTGACTTCTGGATTAGCAATGGTCTTCGCAAAAGGATATAAATTAACCACGACCAAATCTATACGTTGAATGCCATGCTCATTCATAATATCGTCATCAACGCCGCGGCGTCCTAAAATCCCACCATGAATTTTAGGATGTAGAGTCTTGACTCGGCCATCCATCATCTCAGCAAAGTTGGTGTAATCTGAAACCTCAGTAACTGCAATATTATGCTCTTGTAATAGTTTAAATGTACCGCCCGTAGAAAGAAGCGCGAAACCTGAATTAATCAGGCCTTGAGCAAACTCAGTCAATCCTGATTTGTCAGAGACAGATAATAGGGCATAAGGTTGGTAAGACATAGTTAGCTTCCAAATAAAAAAGGGATATAGTAACGGATTAATGATTTGAATTACAATTTTAGTGTCAGTGATATCAGCGATTGTCTATGACTAAAAGTTTAGGGCGTGTCCTTATGTATCAAAACTCACGTTAATGGGCTTAAAACAGCTATATTTCTGTCAGTCTTTGCAAATTTGTAGACAATATACTCATATTCTCTGTAAAACTTGCTTTGACTGACAAAGATCTATCTTATTTTAAGCCTCGTGAGCTAATTGAGGAAATGCCCTAGGCTCATAGCTAGAATTTACTGAATCAAAGCGATCGTCAATGCTACTTTTACGCTGTAGCTACGCCAAAAGTGGCAACAAGTTGACGAGACACTTTCGCTTTTAATAAGCGGCTAGAGTAGATGATAGGTTTTTAGTTTGGTTCGCAGAGTGCCACGATTGAGACCAAGAATCTTGGCGCATTTTGACTGATTGCCCTGAGTGTATTCTAGGACCACAGTCAGTAACGGCTTTTCAACTTCACTTAAGATGAGCTCATATAGATTTGATGACGCTTCACCATCTAAGGCAGCAAAATACTGCCGAACTGCATGCTCAACGTGCCCACTTAATGGCAGTGATGCACAAGCATCGCTAGGGTTATCTTCAGCTACTTCAAGCGTCGCCTTAGAAGGGCGCTGATTAGCTGACATCAGATCAACAGCAGCACCATTTAACATGAGACTTACATCACTACTTAAGTCTTTTGTAGCATCGCCATTAGGACTCGTACCAGTATTTTCGCATTCAATAGTATTTGTGCTATCAGGAATATAAGTATTGCGCTGATAAGCGATATCGAAGTAATTGATGAGTTCTGCTGAGTCTTCAAAGTAGGTCGTTTGGGCAAATAGACGCCCAGCGTTGCTGGAGTCATCGCTACCCGTAACGCAGGTAACGGTGGAGCTAGGGCAGAGTAAAGCGGGAGTATGAGTCATGAAATGGTCTTACGATCATTAAAAACAGTAAAGATATAAACTGTGGGCTGCAATAATTATAAATAGAAGAAAACAAAAAGTGTTCAACTGAAACCAGTTTAGCTGTAGCGAGCTATTCTAACTAAGTACCATCTAAAGCCTTGCAAAGTTTATAAATAGACCACTAGCCGTATGGTAACGAGTAACAGCTCGGTCATGATAAGCTCAGCTTATTAACTTAAATCTAATTAGGTAAAGATAAGGCTATAATAACAAACCTCGATGAATAATGTACTGCTATATGACAGGCTGTGCCCTTAAATCCTTATCTACCCTTAAAATAGATGCCGAATCAGTCGATAAGCATAGTCGATAAAAAGTTAACTGATATTCAATAATAGCAAAACACCATAAATCATTAGTAAAAAGGTGTCATTTCTATTTCCGTAATAGAAGAGGACTTAATCGGTAATGTAAACATCAGCTGCTGAGAATGATTGGCCAGTATTAAACGCTGCGTAGGTATTAAATATTCATCAGGGCTGGCAATAAAGTCACCGATTAAGCCAGACTGACCATATAAGCTTACTTTTATATTAGGAAATAACTGATCTTCATCGTTATGGTTGATTAAAGTCGCCATAATATCACTATGCGTGCCTGCATCACTGATACGGCTGGCACTGTGCTTGATATCGGCAACGTCAAATTTATCGATATCTGCGCCTGGTAGAGTACATTGAGCCATCTGACAAAACGACGTTAATTTGCTTGCATACCTAGGATCTTTTATTAATGAATCAATGTTAAAAATAACGTATTGAGCGATTAAAAGTAGCGCTAAGCTTGCACAACCTAATCCCCATAGCAATCGGCCGACTACAGAGCGCTGCTCTGTCTTAGTACGAGCTGAATGAGATGTTTGCTCGCTTTGCAATCGCGAGTTAATTTTAGCCAGTACTTCTTCTTTAGATTTGGTCGTCGGCTCGGCAATAGGAACGCCAAAGTCAGAAAGTAGTTTACCTAGACCTTCATCATCATGAACTGAAGAGGTGGTATCTATTTGGGAAACAGTAGTAGCTGAATCGTTGAGTAGATTGGTTGATGCTGAGTATTCAGCGTCTTTATCAGAGCTAAAAGTATGACTTTCTGTCTGCCTAGCTTTGCTGATGCTATCAGTATCAGCTTCATGTGGGTTAGAGTTATGAGCCAGTGAATAATCATGAGGATTAACTGCATCACCTTCAATATGAGCCTCATGAGAATCGCTATCTTCTGATAAAGAGCTATAGTTATTGAGCCATTCGTTTGTGGATGCTTCGTTCATCAAGTCTTTTGACTGCGAGGCGGCGACTGACTGAATAGATGATGGGCGCTCATCACTAGCGACTGTATCAACAGCCGCTTTGGAGGGGGAGGGACAGAGGTTTTTATTAATAAAAAAAACGTGAAAGCAGTGATGACAGCATGCCCTAGCATTTGGATTATTGATGGCTTTTAAGGGTAGCTTATATTGTGCACTGCATTCAGGACACTGAGTCTTCTGTTGAGGCATGGGCTAATTTCCATTTATACGCGCTAGTATGATTCAATCCTGAAATTGCTATAAGTTACTATAATATATTCAATAATATCAATTAGTTATCCTAACATAAGTTGTGAAATATCGCTACCCTATAATCACTATCCTACACCCACTACCCTGTAGTGATTACCCTATATAAGTCCCTGCCAATCGAACCCAATGCTTGTCCTCTTGTTGGGTAAACTTATGCTGGTCCGCTAATTGGAAATAGGGCTTGTAAGCGTCTATAACTTCTTCAATCTGCGAATCAATCAAGCCTGCTAATACGATCTTACCATCGGCTTTAATAAGGGTCGCAAAATAAGGCGCCAACTCCATCAGTGGCTTGGCCAAAATATTCGCCACAATCATATCGACAGGCAGTACATCATGCTGATCGCAGTAGTGCTTAAACTCATGCGGTAGAAAGGTACGAAGACGGTCATCGACTTTGTTGCGTTCAGCATTTTGTTTGGTAGCCAATACAGCTTGAGGATCAATATCGACAGACAGTACCTGCTCTGCGCCCAATAAAAGAGCGGCTATACCTAATATACCTGAGCCACAACCATAGTCAATCACCATCTTGCCGGCTAGTGGCTGCTCTGTCAGCCAATCTAAACATAATCGAGTAGTAGCGTGATAACCGGTACCAAAGGCCAGACCAGGATCCATAATAATATTGGTAGCATCAGAGTCAGGCGGCGTCAACCACTTAGGAACGATCCAAAGATTATTGGCACAGGGAATCGGCTGATAGTGACTCATCCATTCGCGCTCCCAATCCTTGTCTTCAAGTGCTGTTAACCAAACTCGACTGGCATGAACTTGTGTGGCAATCTCTTGACCTAAGGCCTCAAAGTCGGAGGTTGCTGACTCTGACATGGTTGAGCTGTCTGTACCACTGTCTGCTAGCTGAAATATTGCCGTTAGCACCACCTCATCCCATAGTGGCGACTCACCCGGTAGCGGCTCAAATAAGGGCTGGTCACCGGCATCTTCAAGAACAATAGAGACTGCTCCAGACTCTAAAAATAGCGCCTCAGCAAGATCAACCTGAGATTTTTCGCATTGTAAGTGGATTTGTTGCCAAGCCATTAGGGCTCCTTAATAAGTTTTGAGGTTAAATTTTTATATATGAAATTAGATTGCTGAGTGCGTGTATTCAAAGCCGGCTGCTAGCGGGGCAGATAAAAATAGTTCACAACTACTAACTAGCGCAATGCTCGAGTGGCTTCACTAATCACCTTAGAGTTGCCTTGCATCTGGCCTGAGCGTAGTATCAGCTGCCATAAAGCGCGGCGCCGACCAGCATCTTGTGCGACGACTAAGCCTCTTCGGGCCATCGCCTCTGCCTTGCGCGGCTGGTTCTTTTTAATGGCAACTTGACTTAGATAGTAGTAAACCGCTGAAGATTTAGGCGCCAATCTTTGTGCACGAGTGAAGCTGCTTTGTGCTTCGGTTAAACGGTTGGCTTTTAGAGCATTAGTACCGCGCTGCATCAGCTGACGAAACGCTGGTAGGTTATTACCTCTGCTAGCGGGTAGCGGCTGAGCGTTATAGCTACGACCACTGTTTTGCCGAGCGCGCTCTAGTAAAGCTGCGCGCGCAGACTTAACTGATGCTGAAGGCGCTACTACAGCTGGGATAGATGGCGTGGTAGTCGGTTGTTGCGAGCTTGATGGTGAGCTCGATAGCGGGTTTGCTGGAGAGCTAGCAGTTTCAGAGGGCGTTATGGAAGCGTTTGATTCATTTGTGCCAAAAGGGATAGAGTGGTTACTAACGCTAGGAGCAGGCTCAGGATAGTTGCTCTCCTGAGCAGTAGGAGTCTGGGTTAGCGGATTGCGCTCTATAGGTGCTGGATCGATATTGTGGTCAGCAGCAGCTGCTACGGGCTGGCGCTTGTCATTGGTCGAGACACTAGGCTCAATAATAGTCCTTGGCTGTGGCTGCGATAATTCGTTTGGCGCATCTGTGATAGTGGGTTCAATACTTACATGCTCAGTATAAGTCTCTGGCTGAGTAGGTGAGTTATTAGTCCTAGAGGCTATAGTCGGTGTGGCTGCTGGGGCTACTGTCGTCTGGTTAGTCGTTGGTACTGAATTACACGCTGTCAGCCCAGCCAAGCAAGTGCCCACCATCAATAATCCTAAACGGTGACTATTCATTATTAGACCAGTTTTTAGTTTGGTTCTTAAACCAGTAGATTGGTTGTAGCAATGAACAGAACGTGTGGCATAACTTAATGGCGGCAATGACTGTAACCTCATAATATATCCTCAATATAGATAATGCGTAACGACGTGAATGGCATGGTTTTATGACGCTTATAATCCGTTAAAACCATTCACGGGCTTTGTCATACCAAGTCTCTGTGGCTGATTCTGATTCAGCGCCAGAATCCTCATCAGAGCTTTGAGGTACCACTGCTTCCTCGGAATTCTCTTCGTCTTTAGGAATGACACGCCGATTAGGGATAGGTAAGCCTTCTTGGCGACGTTGACGCATCTGCGCCTGCTGGTCTTGAAGCCACCGATGTTGAAGTCGCGCTTGTTCTTGCTCGTAGATATCAATAGCGCAGCGACTGGCTTCTTCGGGTAAATATTTAGACATCACTGGCAGGTAGCGGGCGTTCGGGCACTTCTCATTCGACAGCTTTCCTGAGTTATTCTCTAACCATAGCCACTCGATCCCTTCTGGCTCAGGCATCACTACAGGGGTAAGCTTTAAGCGCTTCATGTAGTCAATCCATACCGGTAAGGCTCCGCTACCGCCGCTAAGACCGATGGGCTTATTATCATCACGACCGACCCAGACTACGCTCACGTAATTGCCACTATAACCTGCAAACCAAGCATCACGGTAATCATTGGTCGTTCCTGTTTTACCCGCTAAATTCAGATTACTACCCAGAGTCTGTGCACGTTTTGCTGTACCTGATTTCACCACTTGCTGCAAAGCATAGTTGGTCATAAAGTTAGCTTCAGGTGGAATGCTACGCTCGGTATTTAGCCCCGAGCGCTGTAATATCCGGCCGCGATCATCGACGACAGAGCGGATGCTATGGATAGGAGTACGAAAGCCGCCAGTTGCGAAGACTTGATAGACGCCGAGCATGTCCATAGGACTAAGATTGACCGAGCCTAATAGTACAGAAGGATAAGCAGGAATCTCTTCTTTGACACCCATTCGGCGTAGCTGGGTAATAAAGGTACTAACGCCAAACTCATTGCCTAAGCGCACCGCACTTTGGTTATAGGAGTTGGCAAGCGCCGTCGTCAAGGGTACATATCCGTGGTCACGACCATCATAGTTGCGCGGTGTCCATTTGCTACCATCGCTTAGATTGATCGTAACAGGGGAGTCATCCACGGAGCTGGCAAGATTGTAGCGGCCACTTTCAAGGGCGGTCATATAGATAACAGGCTTTAATAATGAGCCGACTTGTCGCTTAGCATCTACCGCGCGGTTAAAGCCAGTAAAGGTGCTACCACTACCGACCACAGCGACCAACTCGCCAGTTTCGGGATTGGCACTAACCAAAGCACCTTCTAAACTTTTAGCCTTGGCACTGCGTTTGCGCAGTTCAGAGAGCTTCTTATCGACTGCCTTATCCGCTGCCATCTGGGCAATAGGATCAAGGGTACTAATAATTTTTAACCCTTCGTTTTTGAGATCATCAGCATAATAGACTGCATTAAGCTCACGTTTGACGATATCTAAAAAGTCGGGAAAACGGCTCTTACCCACGCTAGGTTTATCAATAACTTTTAAGGGCTGAGCAATAGCTTTGTCATAGTCCTCTTGGGACAGTTTACCCATTGCCTTCATGTTACCCAGTACTACATTACGGCGCTGAAGCGCATTATCTGGATAGCGACGAGGGTTATAGACACTAGGCCCTTTGGCGATACCGACGAGAAAAGCCTGTTGATCTGTACGCAGCTCGCTTAAAGGCTGATTGAAATAAAACTGTGAAGCGAGTCCAAAGCCATTGATTGAGCGCTTACCATTTTGACCCAGATAGATTTCGTTTAGATAGGCCTGTAAGATTTCATCTTTGCTATAATGCAGCTCTAGCAAAACGGCCATGAGCGCTTCATTGACCTTGCGTTTTAAGGTGCGATCAGAGTTTAGATAAAAGTTTTTGATCAACTGCTGGGTGATGGTAGAGCCACCTTGCATGGAACGGCCAGAGAAGTTATTAACAATGGCACGGGCGATACCACGTACCGAGATGCCTTTATGCTCATAAAAGCTGCGGTCTTCAGTAGCAATCAAGGCGTCAATAAGTGGTTGTGGAATCTCTGATAGCGCGGTGACAATTCGATCCTCATTATTATCGGGATAGATACCACCGATACCTACAGGCTCTAATCGGATAATCCCCGATTCACTAGGCACTGTACTCTGAATGTTTTGAATTTTATTGCCATTAATCGTCAGTTTAATGACTTGTTCTTTATCCAAATCCCCCGCACTATAGCTAAATCCACGGGTATGAATGAAATAGGTGTTATTCTTTTTGGCATAAGTCCCTGTGCGCTCATAGTTACTATCGCTTCGATAATTTAACAGCTCAAGCCATGAGTCAAGCGTAGACTTATCAACGTTTGCGCCTTGATACAGCTCAAGCGGCTGTGAATATACCTTAGCGGGGATATCCCAGCGTTTACCCTCAAACTTATTGGTAATCGTTCGATCAAGCTTAAGTAAGTATAGGGTTAATAAAACTAAGGCAACGATGATAATAACTAATATCAATACGCCCATGACCAGACCACGCTGGGAATGGGGTGAGGAAAGTCGCTGAGTTGAGACACGTGAATTGGGCATATATTTTCTTTGCACGGAGGCGATACCAATCTAAAAAACTGACTCATGATGACGTAAATTGACGAATTTTTCAATCCATCATTATGGAATGCTTGTGAAATCAAGAGTAGGTCGCCGCTGGTGTTATAATAATCGTCACCGCGACTCTGGCTTCTTTTTTTATCGGCTCATCAGTCCTTATTATATATAGATAAGATAGGGGTTATATTTCGCCTATCTTCATTGTTTATTACTGTAATAGGTTATTTGTTATTGTAATAAATAGCCCTAATTAAGAGTCATCGAATATTCAATGCCAGATTTTAATCATAAAGCTAAGGCCAAGGTCTATAAAGCCGTATAGTTAACTTACAGTACTTAACTTATTGTATTTAAAATAGATCTTTTAGATCACTGTCCTTAGATAAGGTAGCCCCTGTGCAAGACAGTCAATTTCTCGATAACAATGATCCAAAAACCACTAAAGCCACTGATAAAGATATCGGTAGTGGCTTTGACAGTAGTATAGATGTCCTCAGTACTACCTTAGACGATGCCTCAGTCTTAGATGGTGGCTTAGTGCTGCCACCAGCAGGCCATTGTTTTCATTGTGGAGATCCAGTACCCAGTCCGCCCTTCTTTAGTGAGATATTGGGGGCGAGGCGTGAGATGTGCTGTCTTGGCTGCCAACTGGCATCGCAAAGTATTGTTGAAGCAGGGTTAGAGCAGTATTATCTAGATCGCTCGGAGATTAATAGAACGGCAAGCTTACCGGCTGAGCTAAGCCGACTACAAGCTTACGATCACGATGAAATCAAAGCGCAATTTGTCTATCAACAAGAAGGAAAGTCCGTCGCTGAGCTGTCTGTTAATAACTTGCGCTGTGCAGCGTGTACTTGGTTGATTGAGTCGCGACTTTATGAGCTTGAAGGGGTCAGTCAGTGTCAGGTCAATCTGACCAATCAGCGTATGCGGGTGATCTGGGATGAGGCTAAATTGCCCATCAGTCAGATACTGGCCACCGTAGGCGAGATAGGCTATGACGCCAAGCCCTATAGACAAGATACTCATGAAGCGATGCTGGCACGGCACAATAAAAAAATGATGCTCCGTTTAGGTATCGCTGCATTGGGGGCAATGCAGTCAATGATGTTTGCCGTGGCTCTATATTTTGGCGAATATGGTGAGATGTTAATCAATCAGCGCGACTTTTTGCGCTGGGTATCGCTATTTGTGAGTGTGCCAGTGTTCTTTTATGCTGGCGTGCCATTTTTTACCTCAGCATGGTCAGCGATTCGCGCTCGACAAGTCAATATGGATGTGCCAGTCAGTATTGCCCTTGTCGTCACTTTCTTTGCAAGTTTGTACGCCACCATTACTGGCGATGGTCATACCTATTATGACTCAGTCAGTATGTTTATCTTCTTCTTACTGGCAGGACGCTATATCGAGCACAATGCTCGCTTAAAGGCCGCTTCGATGGCGAATGATTTGGTGGTCATTGAGCCAGTATTGGTGCCAAAGCTTGCTCACGATGATACTGCTGCAAGCAATATATTAGCAATCTTAGATTCAGCGCAAAACCAGTCTTTGTTCCTGCACAGTGAGCTTCCTGATACGCTAAAAGTACAGACCTCTAAGATAGCCGCTTCGCTTCTCAAGACTCATGTGCTAGATAAGACCGATAAAGCAGATATTGCTAATACTATACCTGATAATGCGTCCGCTGAGCATGACCCAGCAAAACAGATGATTACCGCTCAGAGCTTACAAGTCGGTGATGTCGTGATGATTGCGGCAGGTAGTGAAGTCATAAGTGATGGGATTTTACTTAGCGAGTCGGCTACAGTATCGCAAAGCCTGCTCACGGGTGAAGGGGAGCTAATCGTTAAGCAGCAAGGTGACTATGTCGTTGGTGGCTCTCAGAATGACAGTCAGCCATTCTATATGTTGGTGACAGCACTGGCTCAAGACAGTCAGATTGGACTCATCGATCGCCTTATGAACCGAGCGATGAGTGAAAAACCCAAAATCGCGCAAAAGGCCGATGAGTTGGCGCGCTGGTTCGTAGCACGCATATTAGTACTGTCTGTCTTGGTATTTGTGGGTTGGTATTTAATAGATCCTAGCCAAGCTATATGGGCTACGGTAGCAGTCTTGGTTGCTACGTGTCCTTGCGCGCTATCCTTAGCCACGCCAATTGCCCTGACTGTTGCGACTAATAGGCTGGCAAGCTACGGCTTTTTGACCACTCGAGGTCACACCTTGCAGACATTGGCTGAGATTACTCACGTCGCCTTTGACAAGACAGGGACGCTAACTTACGGTAAGCCTAATCTATTGAATATTGAGGTACTATCAGGCCCTGACGCTAACAAGCAAGTAACTAACTTTGGTCAAAATAAAAAGGGGCAGGAGGTAACGCCTCTAACATCAAAGACCAGTGCTGATGAACTATTGGCGATTGCGGCTGCGCTTGAGGTCGGTAGTCGCCATCCAGTCGCACACGCCTTGCTAACGGCAGCATATCAGATGCATCTTCCCAAGTGCTCAGAGCAGATAAATTATCCTGCTGGCGGCGTTGAGGCAGTGGTGACAACTGAGCGAGGCAGTCAGCGTTATCGCATCGGTCATTACGAATTTGCAGTGCCCCAAGATGGCGCTGAGGATAATAATGAGATAGGGCGGCCAAGCTTACAACGTCATCGAGCCAGCTCAGCTGTGGTACTCTCCATCGAAATAACCTCTGAGCAGTCTGCTGCGGCATACGAGGGAAGCGTCTATAACGAGGATGCTCAATCAGTAAAGCTAGACGGTGTAGAAGACAGCCATGCAACATCAAAATGGCAGCCGCTAGCCTTCTTCTACTTTAATGATAGTGTGCGTAGTGAAGCCAAAGCGCTTATAGATCAATTAAAAAGTAGCGGTATTTGTCCCGTCATGCTGACAGGAGATCCAAGCCCACAAGCATTGGTGCTGGCTTCAGAATTAGGTATTGATGATGCTTATCATGGCCTATCTCCTAAAGATAAAGTCACTCATATCCAAAGCTTACAAGCTAAAGGCGCTAGGGTACTAATGGTAGGAGATGGTATCAATGATGCCCCCGTACTCGCTGCAGCCGACGTCTCCTCCTCGATAGCTGGTGCGGCAGATTTAGCTCAAGTCTCAAGTGATAGTGTGATTCTAAACGGACAGATAGCTGCGATAGGCGACGCCAAAAGGATAGCGGATAAGAGTCATCAAATTATCAAGCAAAACTTCGCTTGGGCACTTATTTATAATGGCGTCGTACTGATACCAGCAATTCTAGGCTATGTCCCACCTTGGCTGGCGGCAATAGGGATGTCATTTAGCTCATTGCTAGTGGTCTTGAATGCGTTACGGCTAAAACGCAGTTAGAGCTCTACCCTAAATAGCGGTATGTGACATCCTTATCTTACTATTTATTGTTTTATCATAAATAAAAAAACCGCCTCAATTGAGGCGGTTTTTAATAGCTCTCTAAGCAGTTATCAACTAAATAGCTATCAATAAGTTAGCAAAATTTAGTCTTGAAGATAGCTTAGCAGACGCATAAATTCGATATACATCCAAACTAAGGTAGCAAGAATACCAATACTAAACAGCCATTCGTAGTCTTCTGAGATACCCATTGCCACACCGCGCTCAACATTGTCAAAGTCTAATAACAAGCTAAAAGAGGCAATCACCACCACAAATAAGCTAAAACCAATAGCAATCATACCGCCATCAAATAAGAAGGGTAGACTAGAGCCAAAAGCGATAAAGCCCCACTGAACGAGGTACAAAATCATGATGGCGAATATAGCTGACATCATGATAGAGCGGAACTTCTCAGTAACTTTGATGACGCCGGAGCGATACATACCCAACATGACAGCAGCAGTCACAAAGGTAGCGCACAGTGCTGTAACGGGAACACTTGGGTACATTCTCATAAAAAACAGTGAGATACCGCCTAAAAATACACCTTCAAGAAGGGCATAAGGTACGGCCAAGGTTTTGGCTTTTTGCGGTTTAAAGGTGATGAAAATCGCCAAACCAAAGGCAGCAAACATACTGCCGAAAGCAGCGATAGTGATAAAACCTCTAGATAAGCCAGCCGCTAGCGCGTAAAAGAAGAAGCCTAACCCAGTAATGGCAGACAGACCCAGTAATATACTGGTCTTTTGCACCACACCTTTGACGGTCATAGGATTAGCGCCAACCGCAAGCTCAGCACGACTGACAATAGGGTTTGCCATAATAGTGTCCTTAACTTAATAAATAGATTAAACATAGAAGTTAACGATACTCTAGCAAATCAGGGTTGATTGTCAACTAAGTTTGCGTATCTATAAATAGCGAGTTAGGCTTAGCAAATATAGATGACAATGTTTTAACAATTGGCGTAATGTGAAGCCACTCAGTAGGATAAATACAATCTTAAACAAAATCTGCTAGTCTAAATGTGCAAATCTCGTTATCATTGACGCGCATTTTAGGAGAAATTCCGAGCCCCAGTATGGAAGAAAACTCAGTGCAGTCAGAACGACTACCGCACCTACATACCTCAGAGCTATTTAAAAATATCAAAAACCCTGCGTTTCGCCGAATAGGTCTTATGGGCCGCGCAGGCAAGCGTACTGTCACCAGTACTCTAGTGCAGATTGCCCAGACTATTCATGAGATGGGTATATCGCTCATTATGGATATAAGGACAGCGAATCTTCCCACACTAGATCTGAGTGAGCTGTCACAAGTTCAGGTCGTTAAACGCAGCCTTATCGGTGAGATCTGTGATTTGGTCATCGTGGTGGGAGGCGATGGTTCAATACTACATGCTGCTGAAGCATTAGCGCGATACCGTGTTCCGGTATTGGGTGTCAATCGAGGTCGTCTTGGCTTTTTGGCAGATGTCAATCCGCATGAAGCCGCTTTTAAGTTACGTCAAGTGCTAATGGGAGATTATCAGCTGGATCACCGTTTTTTATTAACGATGGAGATCCGAGAAGGTCGGCGAGTCATTTATGAAGATATGGCCTTAAACGATGTGGTTCTGCACGCCGGTAAGTCGGTGCATATGATCGATTTTCAAATGAAAATCGATGGTCAAGATGTCTACCGCCAGCATAGCGATGGTCTTATTGCTGCCACACCTACCGGCTCTACCGCTTACGCACTCTCTGGTGGTGGACCGATTATTCATCCTAGTATGGATGCGATATGTCTGGTACCTATGCATCCGCACACACTATCGAGTCGACCAATCGTTGTCAGTGGCAATAGTGAAGTGACCTTGCAAATTCACGAAGACAATCGTACTCAGCCTATGGTTAGTGCCGATGGCAAGCCTAGCGTGCCGATTGAGCAAAATCAGCGGCTATATATCCGCAAGCACCCCGATAAGCTGACTTTGTTGCATCCGCCGGGCTTTGATTTTTATGAAGCCTGCCGCACTAAGCTGCACTGGAATGTCCATGCTGAAGAATTTAGCTTGGATGCCGACTGTGATGACAGTGACGATAGCGAAGATTTATAATTAACAGCCTTCTAAACAGTTCACCGGCCTGATTTCAATGGTCACTGCCACCTTAATAGTAGAATACGCCAGTAGGGTGAGCCAGTAGTTATGAAAGTAGAGCAGCCCTTAAATCCAACTCAACCAAACGGATGACGCATGGACAAACAAACTATTTTAGCCAGTTTAACTCCAGAAATTGTTGAAAAATTTCGCTTGGCGATTGAGCTAGGTAAATGGCCGGATGGTCGTAAGCTTAGTGATGAGCAGCGCCAGACTTGTATGCAAGCAGTCATGGTATGGGAGCACGAGCATCTACCGCCTACCGAGCGTACCGGCTATATTCATAAACCTGTCAAAGAAGATGGCACCGTAGAAGGTGAGGCTTGTGACATTGAGCACGAGCATCATTATCCCAATATGCCCAATCCTAAAGGCGCGATTCAACCGGTTAAGTTTCGGGACAGTTAGTCATTGAAAGCTTTTTTATCCATGTGTGAAGTTAGCTTTGGATAATCAAGCTAACTATTGAATAGTGGATGACTAGAAAGGCAAATAGGCAGTCGATTAGACTGCTACGCTCGCCATAATGAAAAAAGCCACGATTATCGTGGCTTTTTTGGTAATTAAAGTAGCTGATGCCTAAAAGTAACTACCATGCGTACTCAGCAGTAACACTCAACCCTTTAACAATCCATAAGGGTTATTAAATAGAGGTTGTGTCTACATTAGGCCGCGGAGTTAATGGATTTTTTTCCATCAAAAAGGCTTGCCAGCCCCAATGTAAAAAATTACGAATATTAGCATGATCCGTACCATTTGGCGTGGCAACCACTTGTTGGTAATGCTCACCAAATAAGCGCAGTGTATCCAGCTGACTTAAGCCATGATGCTTAGCAAAGCCAAAAATTTTGGCGCTGCCTTCGTTCTCACCTGGGGCATTATGGAGCAACCCATTAACAAAGGGTACTGGGGTATAGCGGTAGTAATCGTCAATAAAACTAATGACGTCGTTAAAACCTATGGCTTTTTTGTTCAGACCATTTAATAAAGCAGAAACATCAGATTGACGGATACTCATAATCTAACACCTTAAATCCACTATTAAAACATTAAGCGAATAAAGTAGTACCATGCTGACAAATTATCCTGCTCACCCATAGAATTTGAGCAAAGATACACGGCAGCTTAGCTATTCACTATATTAAGTGCTATAAATCAACGATTAAAGTAATCTTCATCATCAAATGATGTATTAAAATTACCTTGCTCTAAATGCTGCATGTGCGACTGAACCGAACGCTCATGTTGAATGCGTTGATATATCTCTTCACGATGCACAGCAATCTCTTTAGGAGCGTTGACGCCCAATCTTACTTGATTACCTTTAACGCCTAACACCGTTACACTAACTTCATCGCCAATCATTAATGTTTCGCCAACCCTGCGTGTCAAAATCAACATGCGTCACACTCCTTATGTCGCACTAATAACTTATAAATCATTAGATCACTTCTCAATTATAAAAAACCTAGAGACGCGTGAATTGCCACTGCAACAATCAGTAAAAATGAGTTGGTAATCACGCGATCTAGAAGAATGAAAGTTCATTCGCCCAAATGACAGTCTATTATAAGTGTCATAATCAGTACTGTCACGGCTTTTAACAAAACTAATCGTACGCAGAAGGTAGGTATCTACTAATAACATAAAGGATTTTTATTGGAACTAAATGATCCACCAAGACTATAAACCTCAGTTTATAAGTGATGTTTAGTATTTAGCTGGATTAACAATCTGATTAAATAAAGCTTCAAAGGAAGCAATCAGGGTAAGACAGGCTAGGGATGACCACGTAAGCTGCTCAAAACTGGCAGCCAATAAAAAGGCGCTAGAATCTATTGATTCTAACGCCTACTGTAAAACTGGCCAAGAAACTAACGAGTTACTTTGTGAAATATAGACAATGAGCTGTTAATATTTGCAGAATAAAGGCGCGTTACACTCCTGCTACTTTGCTAGCACCGTCTTGACGGTCCAAGCCAAAGGCCGTGTGTAGGAATTTAACAGCTTTTTCAAGATGTTGCTCTTGGATAAGGACTGAGACTTTGATTTCGCTGGTAGAGATCATCTGAATATTGATGTTGTTTTCAGCTAAAGTCTGGAACATAAGGCTCGCTACACCAGCGTGTGAGCGCATACCCACACCGACGAGTGATATCTTGACCACATTGTCATTACCAATCACTTCTTTAGCATTAATCTCGTCTTTGACTTCATTATTTAACACTGCAAGGGCTTTATCTAAGTCTGGACGGTTGACCGTAAAGCTAAAGTCTGTCGTGCCATTGGTCGAGATATTTTGAACAATCATATCCACTTCGATATTGGCGTTACCGATAGGGCTTAAGATAGCGGAGGCAATGCCTGGATGATCAGGAACACCGCGTACGACTACTTTGGCTTCATCACGGTTAAAGGCGATCCCTGAGATAATAGCTTGTTCCATGTTGTCTCCTTCATCAATAGTTATTAGCGTACCGACATTTTGTTTGAAGTGCTCATCAAAGCTGCCATCATTTGACTCATCAAAGCTGGACAACACACGTAAGGGCACTTGATACTTACCTGCAAACTCTACAGAGCGAATCTGCAGTACCTTTGAACCAAGGCTGGCCATCTCTAGCATTTCTTCAAAAGTGATTTTGCTGAGCTTTTTGGCCTTTGGTGTGACGCGAGGATCAGTCGTGTAGACCCCATCTACGTCAGTATAAATCTGGCACTCATCCGCCCCTAAAGCTGCGGCTAGCGCCACCCCAGTAGTGTCTGAACCGCCGCGGCCAAGGGTGGTGATATTACCTTCTTCATCTACCCCTTGAAAGCCTGCCACAATGACCACATTACCCGCGTCTAACTGCGCTCGAATCTTCTGATCGTCAATACTTTGAATACGGGCCTTGTTAAATGAGGTATCTGTCTTAATAGCGACTTGACCACCAGTGAAGGAGCGAGCGCCGATACCCAGATCTTTGATAGCCATCGCTAATAGCGAGATAGAGACTTGCTCGCCAGTTGATACCATCTGATCATATTCACGAGGATCAGGCTGAGAGCTAATCTGACGGGCAAGATCAATCAAGCGATTGGTCTCACCGCTCATCGCTGAGACTACAACGACGATTTGATGCCCATTTTCATGCCAGCGCTTGACCCGCTTGGCGACATTTTTGATACGGTCAATGCTACCCATAGAGGTGCCACCGTACTTCTGCACTATTAATGCCATAACTATATCCATTTATCAAAAGGGACGACGTTGGCTAATCGAGTGACTATCTTGTCGCTACAACCAACGTTTCCACCAAAAATTTCAGCCATCCTTTATATCATAATCGGTGCGTAAGTTTAAGCACTTAGCGCGCCTATAATCATGGTATTTGGTTATATCTTATATAATAAAAGATATAACCAAAGCCAAAACTAACGTACTTACCAAAATGTTTGCTCAAGGATAGGGCTATTATCACTGCTTTTGGCTATTTGTCCAATTGTGACTCAAGCCAAGTAGGTAGTGAGCTGAGGACGGTATTGAAGTTATCCGGCTTCGCCGCTCCGCCTTGAGCATAGTCGGGCTTGCCACCCCCTTTACCGCCAAGCTCACCTGCTAAATGGCGAATAATATCACCAGCCTTGATGGTGGATGTCAACGACTTAGCCACGCTAGCTGCTAATGCTAACTGACCGTCTTTATCACCAATTAGCACGATTATAGTATCGGGCAGTTTGGATTTGATATCGTCCATTAAGGCACGAATAGACTTGCCGTCAATACCTGCCACGTGGCTGATTAGAACTTGATGACCAGCTATGGTCTGGGTGTCATTGACAATACTAGCGGCTTGGCTACTGGCGAGCTTTTGACCAAGTCGTTCGATCTCTTTTTCTAGCTCGCGCTGCTTATCCGCTAGAGTCTGGACTCGCTCCGCAATCTCAGGACGTTTGGCTTTGAGCTGCGCCGCTATGGTGGTTAACTGGCGGTCACCTTGCTGGATGTATTTAAGCGCGCCCATACCGGTAACGGCCTCAATACGACGAACACCGGCTGCGATGCCAGACTCGCTAATAATCTTAAAGATACCAATATCACCCGTACGCTCGACATGAAGGCCGCCACAAAGCTCGATAGAGAAGGGTATCTCAATGCCATCTTTAACCGTACTAGTCCCCATGGTCAGAACTCGGACTTCATCTCCATATTTCTCACCGAATAGGGCCATTGCACCTTTTTTCATCGCCTCATCGATACTCATGTGCTCGATTCGGGCAGCAACGTTGGCTTGAATCTGCTCATTAACGATGCGTTCAATCTTAGCAAGCTGTTGCGGTGTTACAGGCTCATCGTAAGAGAAGTCGAAGCGCAGGACTTCGCTTGATACCAGCGAGCCCTTTTGATTGACTTTATCACCGAGCTCTTGACGTAGGGCGGCATGGAGTAAGTGGGTCGCTGAGTGATTCTTGGCACTAGCGGCACGAAGGTCCGAGGTCACCTGAGCATGAGCACTTTGGTTGGTGTGAATCTCACCCATACTGACCACGCCGTGGTGAATGATGCTGTGCCCTGACTTTTTGGTGTCTTGAACACTAAAAACACCAGAGTCGGTACGGATTTCACCATTTTCACCCACTTGACCGCCGCCCTCAGCATAAAATGGGGTACGATCTAATACTAAGACGCCAGCATTGCCTTCCGTAAGCGTGTCGCTGGCTTTCCCTTCTTCATAAATAGCCAAAATAGTCACGTCGCTGTCATCATGCTTATCATAACCAATAAACTCAGTAGGCGTATCGATCTGAATCACACTACTATAATCGACATCAAACTGACCTGCAGCGCGTGCGCGTAGGCGCTGCTCCTGCATGTGTTCCTCAAAGCTGGCTTCATCAATACGGATACCACGCTCCCGTGAGATATCAGCAGTTAAATCAACTGGGAAGCCATAAGTATCATAGAGCTTAAAGGCGGTCTCACCGGACAACACGTCACCAGATTGCAGGGCATCAAGCTCTCCTGATAGCAGGCGTAGACCTTGGGCTAAGGTCTTGGCGAACTGTGACTCTTCTTTTTCGATAGCCGACTCAATAGCTGATTGCTTTTCGATAAGGTCTGGGTAAGCTTCGCCCATCTCTTTTACCAAAGGAGTGACCATTTTGTAAAAAAACGCAGAGTCTGCGCCCAGCTTATTGCCATGACGAACGGCGCGGCGAATGATGCGGCGTAGCACATAGCCGCGGCCCTCATTACTAGGCAGCACACCATCGGCAATTAAGAAACACACAGCTCGGATATGATCAGCAATCACTTTTAGGGAGGCTTGTTGTGTATTTTCGATACCGAGTATCTCGGCAGCAGCGTCCATTAAATTGACAAAAATATCAATCTCATAGTTGCCATGTACCCCTTGTAAGATGGCACTGATTCGCTCAAGTCCCATACCAGTATCGACGCTAGGCGCTGGTAGTGGCTCTAGGCTGCCATCCTTTTGGCGATTAAACTGCATAAAGACGCAGTTCCAAATCTCAATAAAGCGGTCGCCGTCTTCTTCAGGAGTACCAGGTAAGCCGCCTTCGATATCCGCACCATGATCGTAGAATACTTCGGTGCAAGGCCCACAAGGTCCTGTATCGCCCATTGTCCAGAAGTTATCAGAAGCATAAGGCGCACCCTTATTATCACCGATACGGATAATACGCTCGCTATCTAGCCCAATATCATTGTGCCAGATATCAAAGGCCTCTTCGTCGGTCTCATAAATGGTCACATACAGGCGCTCTTTATCCAGTGCTAGCCAGTCCTCGGACGTTAGAAACTCCCAAACGAAAGGAATAGCATCTTTTTTGAAGTAATCGCCAAAGGAGAAGTTACCTAGCATCTCAAAAAAAGTATGGTGTCTTGCGGTATAGCCGACATTATCTAAGTCATTGTGCTTGCCGCCAGCACGGACACATTTTTGTGATGAGACCGCTCGATGATAGCCGCGATCTTCAAGCCCCAAAAAGCAGTCTTTAAATTGGTTCATTCCTGCATTGGTAAACAGTAGCGTTGGATCATTGTGCGGGATTAGGCTTGATGAAGGCACATGGGTGTGCTGCTTGCTCTTAAAAAAATTAATAAATGCCTGGCGAATGTCGGCTGAGCGAAATGGTCGGCTCACTGTGGCTCCTTAATAATGCATTATGAAATGAATAGAGGGTATGATTAATACATCATACTGATTTATGGGTCATTCGATTATGAGTTTAAATGCGCAATTTTAGCACAGTTGCCCCTTTGATGGGCGCTGTCATCAAGCACAGCGCTATTGGCAATAGCAATGAATGGCATCGGTTATTTTAATTAATTATAGAGCGACTTTAGATATTTTATAGATAGGGCTAAAGGGCTTCGCTAATCAATAGCCAATTAATTGACGACGAAATATTTTAGGATTATTGGTATTCACAGACTATCCTAGTGAGTCGATTGTAAATATCCCACACAGACACGGCGAGATAGCTACGTGGCCTTAGTCTCTAGAGTCTAGCCAATAACCTACATTAATATCACTGCCGTGATGCGACAATGCTTAGTAGGACTGGCTACCTAGCTGTCTATATTACGCCATACCCTTAGTTGGTCAATATTGCGGCATCAGTCTCATCAAGCTTGTCTTGGATGAGAGGGTTTGACTCAATAACTTGAATGGGTAGGTAACGCAGTTGTAACTTGACAGGAAGGTAATTAGGGTAGTTCTCTTCAATATCTTGGGTGATTACTGCTTCAATCTGCTGAACATCATAGGGGGTAGGGTCAGTCTCACCGCGGACAACAGCGCGAATGTTCTGATAGCCATCTTGCTTATCAAATTGCGTATTGGTCAAGACATTGCCTCTATCAATGAAGTGGTCATTGATTGCTGCTTTGACATCGCTCTCAAACCTCTGCTGCTTGGCAATAGTGTTCAGATTAATTGACAGATATATCCCTAAGCCGACAAGCAGCAAAAGGGTGACCGCATTTCGCCGAAAAAAAGTAAGGTAAGTCCCTGACTTGTAGTCGTCGTCTACTAGCCTACGAAAGCCACTAAACCATAGCACCATAGCGTTAGTGAACTGAATGGCAATGATGTTGGTCACTG
Organism: Psychrobacter pygoscelis; assembly: GCF_004335015.1. GTDB lineage: Bacteria > Pseudomonadota > Gammaproteobacteria > Pseudomonadales > Moraxellaceae > Psychrobacter > Psychrobacter pygoscelis. The sequence continues at coordinate 23,625 of NZ_RQRU01000001.1, read as the reverse complement.
CTAGCAAAAACGCCCCAAAGCCGAGGGACATCTCGCCATTAGCGAATAAGATGCCGCTGGCGGCAAGAGGCGGCACTAAAGCCGTCGCTACCGCAACCCCCACTACTGCTACTGATAAATTCGGGGAAATCATGGCGTAAGCACCCGCCGTACCGCCCGCCAGCGCAATCATCAAATCCATTGAAGTCGGCTGCGTTCTCGATAGAATCTCGCTGGTCAGAGGCTGACCTTGATGCAGTATCCCGACAATAAAACCAACGGTGACTACCAATAAACCTCCGGCAGCCACTGTAAATAAGGACTTACGAAGTAGCGGCATTCGGTAATCGATAATGGCTAATGCCACCCCAGTAATCGGGCCTAACATCATCGCGACCAACATCGCGCCTATCACCACTGCAGCGGAGTCGGCGACCAAGCCATAGCTGGCAATAATTGCCGATAGCGCATTCATCAAAAAGTACATCTTGCTCGGTAGCGCATTGGCTTCGATTTTGACCCGGACTTGCGGGTAGTCTATCTCACGGTTGTTTTCTTGATAAGCGACGAATTGCTTATACGCTTCAAGCTGCGCCTCACGCTTTTTTTGCTCTCGTTCCTCTTCGGTTTCGTCGTCATCCTCATCTTGCTCTTCTGATTGATTCTCAAGTATAGAGGTGTCGTCAGTATCTGACACCGCATCCGTTTTAGAATCATTAGATGACTTAGACTTATTAACTGCGACTAACGCCGCTTGGATATCAGCTGGCGAGTGGGCATCAGTATTAGTATCGTTGGCATCAATAAGCTCTTGGCTGATTAAACTTTGAGCATCGCTTAGATTCTGAACGTACTCTAGATCCTTTAGGATTTTGGCATCAGGATCAGCTCCATTAGCGTCACTACTAGCCGCAGCGGTGTTTGAATCTGTCTCATCGATAGATTCTACTGTCGCGGTTGGTTGTGACTCAGCTGCTTGAGAATCCACTGCTTGAGAAGCACCGGCTTGAGAGATAGTGGCTGGTAAGGCATTGGACTGAGTATCCATACTTTGAGCTGCAGGGGCGTCAGCACGAGCGACACCAGAATTATCAGCTGACGCATCTATATCTGGGTTAAGTTTTGCACTGCTATCTTGCTCGGAGTCTGACTCACTAACCTCAGCAATGACGACGTCAGGGCTGAGAGAAGAGATAATGACTTTGGCTTCAGTTTCGATCTCAACTGCCACCCCATTCCCTTGACTTTCAATAGCACTGTCCAATGGCAAGTCGTCCTCATTTTTGCGATCAGTATCATTACGATTGTCATTAGCAGCGTCCAATACTTGATCACTATTAGAATCTTTGGGGGTGTTTGAAGAGGATTGAGTCATGAGTAGATTGTTTTTATAAGGACAAGATGCGCTATTGTACTGATAAATTAGCGCTGATTGAAAACAATTTCTTGAAATTATACAAATTAATAGTTAACTAACTAGGACGCGACTTTGGTTAAAGCATAGGCGCAAAACGAAGATAAATTTATTGTCAATCACAGGGCATTCTACAGAGAATATTTCTCTTATGGCTATTCATCTATCAAAGACAGTCTCGTCAATCACTTAATACACTGCTGACTTGTAGTCGGGCTGCGATGATGCGCAGAATTGAATATAGGATATGGGTTGTTTTGGACAAAGTAGCAGCAAGGAGGCGTGAGGAAGAAAAAGGGGATTTATCGGTAATAAAAAATAAATAGCTAAAGTAATAGAGGCTAACTTTTGATGACTGACCGCTAAACACTTGGGTTCTTAATAGTGAGACGTTCAACAACAGTAATTGCAACAACAAAATTATTAATAACTATATATTCAATATATTTAACAATAAATTATCAACAACTGTATCAGTCACACAGTCCTACTAATAATAACAATAATTGCTAATTTTGTCAGCGTTAATTCATAAACTATCAGGCAAAAATAAATACTTACACTTTGTAAGGAATAGGAGTATAACTACAGTATACCCACATAACTTATAAGGGATAGACTTATGAATTGGCCATTATTATCTATGATTTACTCAATGACTGCGACTGTGCTTATTGGGGTTATTATGATAGCCGCTCTAGTTATCGGCTTTGATGAGATTCCACACATTATCACCGTGGCTGTCGGTGGCGCACTATTGGCTATCCCTGTGGCTTGGTTCTTCACTAAAAAAATAGGCAGTATCTCTGGTGAAGAGACCAGTAATGGGCATAGTTAAAGACTAGTTATCATTAGGATATTGCCCATTAAGATAAAGGTCATTTGTTAGTATCGGATAATGTGATTTATCTATATTAAAATTGAAGCAGCCATGGCTCTTATAAGCTGAGCGCAAAAAGCCACCATAAATATGGTGGCTTTTAATATAGGCTGCTAATAAGTTGCTCTTAGAGCAAAATCTAGATCAACTTATTTTAACTCAACAGTAGCGCCATTTTCGATATTGGCATAGACTTCGAGGACGTCCCAGTTGGTCAAGCGAATGCAGCCGTGTGAAGCTTGGCGGCTAATACCCTCAGGTTTTGGTGACCCATGAAGGCCATAAGATGGCTTCGAGAGTCCCATCCAGACGACACCGACTGGATTATTTGGACCTGGTGGCAACATATAGACTTGCTTATTCGCGCCTTCACCAACGGTAGCTTTGTACCAAGGCATCTTCACTTTATTGACGATTTTATAAGTACCATGAGGAGATGGGGTGTCGCTGCTGCCTACAGTAGTTGGATAGGTGGCGACCAACTTGTTGCCATGATAAGCATATAGAGTCTTATCGGCTTTATTAGCGACCACGCGAGTAATGCGCTCTTTTAGCTGAGCACCGGTATTGACTACCGTGATAGTCTCGCCAGCTTTATAGGATTTGTTTCTATTTAGCTTGTCTAGATAACGCACGTCCATATGGAAACGCTCACCTAACATCTCTTTGATGTCTTGATAATATAATCCTTTCATTTTTGACTTGGCTTCTGCGCCTGATGGCGTGGTAGCAAAGTTGGATTTGACATCATCTTCAGTCAAGGTATATGTCACTAAGACCGGCTGATTCTTTGGAATATTCTTATTTAGAGCATCCCATGTTTGCTGATTCATCTTGCCAGTCGTTGGCAAGCCTTGCATGGCTTGAAAGTTAATCAATGCTTTTTTGCTGTTCATACCCCAACCACCGTCGATAGGACCAGGAGAGGCGTGGTTCCAGTCTAGCAAAGCTTGCATCTTAATGGTCATTGCCGAGTTTACGTTCATATTTGGCGACCACTGGGCACTATTTACCTGCTGGGCATAGCTGGATAAGTCTAGCGTGGTATAGGTTTTGCCATCTTTATTTTCGATACTTTTAATGGCAGTATCATCTGTCGCTAATGCGCGCTGCTCAGTGGTTGGCTGATTGTAAGGTAGCGGGCTGTTTGATTGCGCATCTTCAGCGCCAGTTGGCGAGGCGACTGCCTGACCTTCTTCGATGTCATCGGTGTTGTCAGATAGCTCATCTTGACGAGTAAGCTCAGCAGCACTCATATTGTCAGGATTTACACTTGAGTTAGGCGCTGGTTTAGTGGACTGACCATTTAATGGGTTGCTAGGCTGAGGCTGAGTAGTCTCTTGCCCTGTATTGCTGTTACCCGACGCTTGATTCTGGTCTTGGCTCTTGTTTTCGATAAGTTGGCCTATGGAGTCAGCCGATGAGCGACTGCGGCTTTCATCGATTGTAGTGCCTGACAAGCTTGAGATGTCAGGTAAGGCATCAATGCTACGCACAGGAAGCGTGCGCTCAGTATCATTAGTAGCAGCTATAGCGCCTGTGCTGAGGCCTGATAAAAGGCAGACAGAGCCAAGCATCGCAGCACGAATAGCCGAGCTTAATGAATACTTGCTAGATAGTTTTTCTGAATGTTCAAATAAAGAAGGTGTACGCATAATTTAGTCACACGTGATTGAAAAGTAATCGGTATTATGCGCATAATTTAAAGCGTTCGCAAATCTTTGCCAAACATTTTTGTGTGAATCGTCAATGAAATACAATGCAGTAAGCATTGATATTGGCGATTGTAATATTGTCATTGGCATGCGTAAGAGGTTATGACTATAATGCCCTAGTTATCACACTTGTGGAATGTGCGATGCTCTCCAAGAGCGAGCTTTATTGGTAATATACCGAAAATAACGGTCTATCAAGTGTTAATTTATGCTGATGACAGCGTGTTAATGATAGTTAAATGTTACTTATCTGTTGCTCATACGTGGCTAATGGCATTGAGCGATTAACTAAATATCGAATATTATTGATGTTCTAGTAACGTTTTTACATTTTACGCCACGGTTATATGCTAAGTCAGTGTTAATCCTTAATCACAAGTTGTGGGTTATTTACTATTATCCATTTACTTATTATCTATCAAGCTATAAAAGGTCACCTATGTCAGATCACCAAACTATTAATGCTGAGTCGATACCGTATTTTACTGAAGATACCGATTTGTCTGAGCTACAGTCGCAAATAGATGAAGCCAGTGAGCAGCTGCATAGTATCCGTGACTTTATTCGCTTTTGCGTCACCCAGCTTCGTGTTTACGATGTGGTCGTAGCCCAAGGTACGACGGATGCGTTCGCAGAAGCTGCCGCTATTGTGCTGCACACGCTATCTCTTGACTGGTCTGCTGACGAGCAAATATTAGATTGCCGCTTAACGAACACTGAGAAACGAGAGGTACTAACGCTACTTCAAGAGCGAATTACCCTGCGAAAGCCCTTAAGCTACCTGATTAATTTGGCTTACTTTTGTGATCTGCCTTTTTATGTGGATGAGCGAGTCCTTATTCCACGCTCACCGATCGCTGAGCTGATTCGCCAGCAGTTCTATCCCTACTTTGACGCTGATGAACGGGCACAGCCTCTAGGCCGCTCTATCTCTAAAATGAGCGACGAGCATAGCACCCCATTTTTTGATCATGGTCTAGAGGTTAAGCAATTAGCGCATCCAGAGCGTATTTTGGATTTATGCACAGGGTCGGGCTGCATAGCCATCGCTTTGGCTTCGCGTTTTGTCGATGCCGCGGTAGATGCTGCGGACATTGATAAAAATGCACTAGAAGTCGCAGCCGTCAACGTTGATCATCACGGCATTGCTCATCAGGTCAATCTTATTGAGTCCGACTTATTTAGCAAGATTCCTGCAGAGCAACAATACGAGCTTATCGTGACTAACCCGCCTTATGTCGATGCCGAAGCCATGGCAGAACTACCCCCTGAGTTTCTATACGAGCCTGACCATGCTCTAGCTGCTGGTCAAGACGGTCTGGATTTGGTGCATCAAATTTTATTTGATGCACCAGACTATTTGACCCGTGACGGTCTTTTGGTCTGTGAAGTGGGTGATAGTGAGTGGGCGCTCAATCAAGCCTATCCTGACATTCAATTTGACTGGCTTCGTTTCGCTCACGGGGGCCGCGGGGTATTTGCCATTACCTGTGAAGAGCTGATGGAGAATCGTGAACAATTTGCTCAGTATGCCAACGCTTTAAGATCATGATGCGGTATAAACATTCTTAGCAATTAGCACTTTTTATTAATCGTATAGTAGATAGGATGACGAATGGCAGGTAATAGTATTGGGCAAGTATTTCGAGTAACGAGCTGCGGTGAGTCCCATGGGCCAGGGCTACTGGCTATTGTCGATGGCGTACCGCCTGGCATGAGCTTGTCCGAAGCTGACTTGCAAGGTGACTTGGATCGGCGCAAGCCAGGCTCGTCCAAATATTCTACCCAGCGCCGCGAAGCAGATGAAGTTGAGATTATCTCAGGGGTGTTCGAAGGAAAAACAACGGGGACTTCAATCGGACTACTGATCCGAAATACCAATCAGAAATCTAAAGACTATAGTGATATCAAAGATACCTTTCGTCCCGGTCATGCCGATTACACCTACAGTATGAAATATGGCTTTCGCGACTACCGCGGTGGCGGCCGCTCCTCAGCCCGAGAGACGGCGATGCGCGTCGCTGCTGGCGCTATAGCTAAAAAGTATCTTCAAGATAGATTGGGAGTTCAGATTCGCGGTCATGTCACCCAGATCGGTGATGAGTATGCTGCGGCCCAAGACTTTACACAGATAGATTGGGACTTTGTTAATAGCAATCCCTTCTTTTGTGCTGACGCGGATGCGATTCCTCGCTTTGAGGTCCTTATTGATAGACTACGCCGAGAGGGTAGTAGCTGTGGGGCTAAGCTTGAGATTATTGCATCGGGCGTGCCTGTAGGTCTTGGAGAACCGGTGTTTGATCGCTTAGATGCTGATATTGCCCATGCGATGATGAGTATTAATGCGGTCAAGGGTGTGGAGATTGGTGATGGTATGGCCGTTGCAGGCCAATTTGGTCATCTGTCCCGTGATGAGCTGACCCCAGATGGCTTTACCGCCAATCATGCTGGCGGTATCTTAGGCGGTATTTCATCGGGGCAAGATATTACTGTGAGTATTGCGCTTAAGCCGACCTCAAGTATTACCACCAAAGGTCGCAGTATTGACAGTCAAGGACAACCGACCCAGATGCTGACCAAAGGCCGTCATGACCCTTGCGTTGGTGTGCGTGCCACACCAATTGCAGAAGCAATGCTGGCAATCGTTCTGCTGGATCACTATCTGCGCCATCGTGGTCAGAATGCAGATGTCACTCAGCCTGTCACTCCTATCGAGTCATAGTGTGACGCCGTAAGGTGTTACATTTGTAATGAAAGTGAGCAGCAGCTTTTGATGAGCGTTACTTATTGTCTTACGTGTGTCCTGATGAATATATTATTGACCAATAAAAACCCCAAGCCTTAGCGCTTGGGGTTTTTAGTAGCTTCACTATAAAAAATCTACGACATTACCAAGATGCCGAACTGCGCTATTGGCGTGAACGAAATGCCTCTCGCCTGGGTAGTTTTGTTTTTACCTACTAGTTGATGTTCGCTAGGAATATGGTAATGGAACTGCTTAAGCTCATAGCGCTCCCCTCTAAAGTGATAGTATCGGCAGATGTCATTGCAGTGTAAACTACGGTATTCCATTTTACGGTATTGCCATTATCGTTGATTCGAGCGTTAGCAGTTTTACTGTAGCTGATAGCTGGCGGGGTAGCGGAGCTAGCAGTGACTTTAGTAATTTTATTGATATTGATTGGCGATTGTTCTTGGCCAATCTTGCAGGCGGTTGCTCCTTTGCTATCACTCCAAAACTTGGGCCTGAGTTGCCTGAATAGGGAGAGAGTAGTGAATGGAAAAAGCTTCTATAAATTGGCTATAGCAAGCTTTTGAAGACTGTCTGACCCATAGGTTTGCATATAAGTACACGTATCATAGATTAATAAATAACCTTTAGTAATTAGTTTTAATAAATATATAAATCTATAGTAATAACATTATCAAGAAATAACTATTAGTAGTGGCTATTACTGTAGTTCTGCTACTGTAGTTCTGCATAAAGCCTAACAGGTGCTAAGTTAATGAGATGATACTAAATAATAGAGACTGCATAAGGGTTGATTATTACCTATGCGCTGCTGATTTTAAGGTCTAGCTATCGTTCCGTGATATGATAAGCAAGCAATGCCAATCTTTAGTTTATGAGATACAATATGCCGAATATGCTGCTTACTAGGCCTAAAGTTTATGGTGAATTTACGCTATTACAGTCGTTTATATTTTTAAGCCATGATTGTTTTATATCCTTAGCTGATATTAATAAAAATCGCTAAGCGCTATAATAAGCCAGCCATTAACCCTCTCACTCAACCGATGCTAATAACACTATGATGATTCAGCGGGAAGTTCAGCGCCGACAAATTTTAAGCATGATGGGGGTAACGCCTTGGGTGAGCCGTGAAGCGACCTGTAAAAATATTCAAGATATTTTAGCCGCTAATGTCCAAAGCCGTCAAAACACAAAGGCTTTGACTGCTGAGACGCTGCAACAAAACAATCCATCGCCGATAGCACAAGGGGGTGCTAATAATGAGCAGTCCAATTCTGTCTCAAGCGTTAACCCTGAAGCCAATCTGGGTCAATATAGTGCTGATGCCCGTAATCAGCAGTCGTCGCCTGTAGTTAATAGCGGGTCATTGACCCAGCCTACTTCCTCTGAAACACACGGCGACTATAATAGTTATGAAGACCATGAAATCTACGCTACAACATATGCAGATGAGAAGACGCCAGTAGCGAAGGCTGATCACTCAGCAAAATCCGTGCAAGGATTGTCTGGTAATGAGCTAAATGATACGTTCAATACTGATCTTGAGGCTGATTTTGATGATAATCTTGAGAGCGAATCGGCAGTTGAGGTGGTTGTCGAACCCTTCACCCTGCAAGGATTAAAATATAATGGCTGGGTACTATTAGTGGATGTAGCAAGCTTGTCGGCTCAATCTTTGAGGCTCTGGCAGAATATGCAGGTTGGCTTATCTACGACCATTGATCAGCTGTCATTTCCTTTTTGTAAGAGTATGTCGACCTTAGATATGGCCAATGCCAGTCTTGCAGGATTTGTGTTTAAGCTTGGTGGTAGTGAGCAGCTGCAAGTCGCTGCCTTGACAGAGCTACCAGAAGGCTTAGATCACGCCCAGATGGTACGGACGCCACTACTAGAGGAGATGCTGGCTGAGCCTGCACAAAAAAAACAACTGTGGCAGCTGTTATCTGCCTAAACTGCCCGTTCTAGTACTGGGCTGAATTTTATTAATTATTTAAGTAAATTAATTCGTTACTAATTATAGAGTCAAAATAGATATCATTAAGTCTCATCATAATCTCACTAAGCTTGCGTCAAGGATAGAGCCAGCCCTATAAATAGGCGCTAGGCTGCGAATTGACGTGAATCTATGGGAGTGCATCATATCCATAAGGCCCTGTGACTAATAAGGGTCGCTATTTCGTTAATAATTTAAGTCTGAGAGCTTTTACTTTTACCACTCCCATACTTATGTGACAACATTCAAGATAGGAAGTAATATGACCAACGATACACTAGCAAACCAAACAAATACTACGAGCGATAATCTCTCTAAGCATCGCTTACCTAATTTTAGTGCTGGGCCTGCTTCTATACCCACAGAAGTACTTGCCAAAGCCCAAGCTGAGCTACTAGATTGGCAAGGGCGCGGCGTATCGGTAATGGAGATGAGCCATCGTAGCGCAGACTATATCGGTGTGGCAGAGCGTGCGGAAGCTAAGCTACGCCAGTTGATGGCTATTCCTGATAATTATAAAGTGCTGTTCTTGCAGGGCGGAGCAAGCTTGCAGTTCTCCGCCATTCCTCTCAACTTATTGGGCGGCAAGGTAGCGGACTATCTAACCACTGGCGCTTGGTCTGGCAAAGCTCTCAAAGAGGCCAAACGTTATGAAGCTTTAGGCTTAGGAAAGGTCAATCTTGTGGCAAGTGGCAAGGAGAATAACTTCACCGATGTGCCTAATAAGGACAGCTGGCAGCTAAGCGACCAAGCCGCTTATTTTCACTACTGTGCTAATGAGACAATTCACGGGTTACAAATTTTTGAAACCCCTAAGGTGGATGCGCCAATCATCGCTGATATGTCCTCTTCAATTTTGTCGCAGCCAATCGATGTCAGTCAATTCGCAATGATTTATGCAGGCGCGCAGAAGAATATCGGCCCTGCCGGACTGGTCATCGTCATTATTCGTGAAGACTTAATCGAAGAAGCTAGCGACTGGTGTCCGCTGCTGCTTAACTATAAGCATCAAATTGAAAAAGCTTCTATGTCAAATACCCCTGCCACTTATTCATGGTATCTAGCAGGATTGGTATTTGATTGGCTAGAGGCGCAAGGTGGCGTTGAAGCTATTGGTAAGATTAATCAGCAAAAAGCGGCGCTTCTATATGATGCTATCGATAGCAGCAGCTTCTATCATAACCCTGTTGCTAAAGCGCATCGATCTATAATGAACGTTCCTTTTACTTTAGCAGACAGTAACCTTGATAAAGTATTCTTACAGCAAGCTGAGCAAGCAGGACTACTCAACTTAAAAGGTCACCGTGACGTCGGCGGTATGCGCGCCAGTATTTATAATGCTGTTAGCCTCGACTGGGTGTCACAGTTGGTAGACTTTATGAGAGAGTTTGAGCGAACTCAAGCCTAACTTAATCGTAAATATCAGCCATTGTAGCTAATTTGCAGTCGCTGCTAGAGCGTGACCAGTGGATAATTTTGAGCGGTTAAATAAGGCATGGTCTTAATTGGTTCAAGAATATCCACTAGTATAAGGTTTATCCATTTGATGTTATCCAGACTGTAGGCCGTCAATATGCTGGCTTCAAGCTTATTGCTAAAGAGCTGAGTAGTCAGCAGCCAAGCAGCTGTAAGCTATGGCTCTTTTTAGCTACTACTTTGGTTATTTTGCTACTAAGACACCACTTTTAAGCCTTTGGTTTTGTCTTTAGCTTAGCTGCGAACTCGCCTGTCTTAGCCTAGCGAGGTTTGCTATGATAAAGGCTGATGCCAAATCAAGTCTATTTTCATGCCAGTGATTCACTATACCTATCCGCCCGTAAATACATCTACATCTTCTGTAGCCCCAGTATTGGTGCTAGGAATACCTAGAAAGTCGCATAGTTATCGTCTCGATAACCCCTTAACCTTGTGTGTTGAGCAGGTATCACCACGTCATTTTAGCGCGATTAGACTATTGTCACTGGCAGCTGCTTATCCATGTTTAGCTTTTTTATTACTAACGGTGGCCCCCAGCTATGCTGAGATTGTCACTACTAATGCTCTTGGTCACCATAGCACTGCGACTTATCAACATGCTCCACACTTACCTTATGCCAATCCTGAAGCGCCTAAGGGCGGGGAGCTATCATTAGATGCACGTGGCTCATTTAATAGTGCTAAGAAGTGGACGACGACTGGGATACCGATGATAGGTACGGATTATCTCTATGATACCTTGATGACAGGCTCTTTGAACGAAGCTTTTACTATGTATCCTCAGCTGGCAAGTAAAGTCACCTATGATACTGAAGATGCCAGCTGGATTATTTATCATGTCAATCCCAAGGCACGCTTTTGGAATGGTGATGAGGTTACCAGTCAGGATGTCAAAGCAACTTTTGACGCGCTGCTAACACGCGGTCCGATGTCTATCCGTAGTTATTTGGCAGATATCAAAATGGTAGAGGCACTGGATAAGACCCAAGTGAAATTTACCTTCAATTCAGATGATAATAGAGAAGCCTTACTGACAGTGGGACAGTTCCCTGTCTTCTCAAAAGACTCAATCGATACTGACTTTGATAGCATTAGCTTTACCCCATTGATGGGTAGTGGGCCGTATAAGCTTGGCAAGGTAGAGGCAGGTCGTAGCGTTACTTATGTGCGGGATCCCAACTACTGGGGACGCGATCTGATGGTCAATCGAGGGCGCTATAACTTCGATATGATAAAATACGTTTACTACGGTAGTGATGAGATCGCTTTTGAGGGTTTCAAATCCGGCCAATACCGCTTTCGGACTGAAAATAAAGCTGCCAACTGGGCGACCGCTTATAGTTTCCCTGCGGTAAAAGATGGGTTGGTTGTTAAAGAAAAGATTGCTAATCATAACCCCGTACCTATGCAGGGCTTGGTAATGAATCTGCGCCGCCCACTATTTCAAGATATTCGCGTTCGCCAAGCTTTGACATTCGCCTACGATTTTGAATGGATGAATGTCACCTTATTTCATGGTCAATATGAGCAGCCACAAAGCTACTTTCACGGTTCAGACTTGGCCGCCACAGGCACGCCCTCTGCTGAAGAGATGCAAGTGCTTAGCCCCTTATTACCTATGCTAGAGCCGATTCAACGTCAGGCGGTACTAAGCGAGTGGCAGCTGCCAAAAAGTGATGGTCAGGGATTCAATCGACAAGGGTTGCTCAAAGCTCGAAAGCTACTCCTTGAAGCTGGATTTTACTATCAAGATATGAAGCTCTATCAGCCTGATGGTAGGCCTGCTAAGCTTGAGATACTGATGACAGGAGATACAGTGGGAAGGGTAGTAATCTCCTATATTCGGAATCTAAAGCGCTTAGGCTTTGACGCGCAAGTTCGTCAAGTCGATGCTCCGCAATATTATGAGCGCATGCGCCGTTTTGACTATGATATGACAGTAGATGTCTTTATACAGGGGCTGTCTCCTGGGGCAGAGCAAGCGTATTATTGGGGCAGTAAAGCTGCCGATGAGCAAGGCAATAAAAATAGCGCCGGTATTAAAAATGCAGCTATTGACACCGTAATAGAGCAGCTTCTTGATGCGGATAATCGTCAAGATATCGTCCTTTATACTAAGGTATTAGATCGTCTGCTACGAGCAGGCTATTATATGGTGCCAACGCTCGGTAAATCGACCACCAATGTGGCGTACTGGGATCAATATCGTCACGTCGAGTCATTACCGACTAATGCCGTCGGTATTGATTACTGGTGGGTCGATAAAACTGCTGAAGCTAAGGTTGATGCTTATCTACGTCAATAATAAAAAGGGTTTAACATAAACCCATCGTCTTAATACTACGCTCTGTGATTATAATGGTCTCCTAATATCATCTTTATTGCGCTGATGACTAGGACGTGCCGTAATATGGTTATGACTTATTATTAATCATTTATCTGTCGTTTTTGACTTAGCTGCTAAGCGAATTTAAACACTATCTCGAAGGATTTTTATGAGTATTATCATCCACCCTATTAAAGCTTTTTCAGACAATTATATCTGGACGCTCATTAATGATGTTAATAAGCAGGCCATTGTGGTGGACCCTGGACAAGCAGAACCGGTTATTGACTATTTAAAAGAATATGGTTTAGACCTAACTGCCATTTGGATTACCCACCATCATCATGATCATATTGGCGGTGTGGCAGAGCTGCGTGAGCACTTTCCGATGACGCATGTTGTCGCGCATAGTGAGCACGGTGTCAAGCCCGACCAGACCATCAAAGAGGGTAGCTCAGTAAGTGCTTGGGGCGCATCGGCGCAAATTTGGGATGTCGCTGGTCATACTGCCAGTCACATGGCCTATGTATTAGACATAGACAGTCAAAAGCATGTGTTTTGTGGTGATACCTTGTTTAGTGCTGGCTGTGGCCGAGTGTTTTCGGGAACGATTGAACAGCTATTTAATAGCTTTAAGCGCTTAAATACGCTACCAAAGGAGACGCTACTGTATCCCGCTCACGAATATACGGCCAATAATCTGCGCTTTGGTCTGTCTATTGAACCAGAAAATATCGCTATGCAAGCGGCATTAGAGGTGGCAATCGAGCAGACTGCCAATAATCGTGCAACGCTACCTGTCACCCTTGATCACGAGCGAAAAGTTAATGTGTTTTTGCGCGCTAGTGAGCCAGAAGTCATTGAGGGTGTAAAGGCGAAAGTGTCATTACCAGATGAAAAACCGTTGACTGTCTTTGCGGCGCTACGCGAGCTAAAGGACAATTATTAGATTAGTGATTGATTGGACGAGTGGTTTATTTATCAAATGCTTGGGTAAGCAACAACAATTATAAGTAGAAAATAACTAGCGTCTAATAGTGAACGTCTAATAATCAACAGCTAGGGATATTAAATCATGGGTCGATACATACTCAAAAGATTGCTGCTTATTATTCCAACGTTGTTTTTGATTCTATTGGCTAACTTTATCATTGTTCAAGCGGCGCCTGGCGGCCCAGTTGAGCAGCAAATTGCTCAAATTGAGCTTAGTAGCAAATTTGATGCGACCAATCAATCAGTAGGCGCTGGCAATCAAGGTAACAGTAATTATCAAGGCACTAGGGGGCTATCTGAGGAGATGGTTGAGGCTATCAAAGCGCAATATGGCTTTGATAAGTCGGCGCCAGAGCGCTTTTGGCTGATGGTCAAAAGCTATGCTACCTTGGATTTTGGTGAGTCATTCTTCAAAGGTCAGCCGGTGACAGCGTTGATTATTGACAAGCTACCAGTGTCAATCTCACTAGGACTTTGGAGCACTTTGCTCATCTATCTTATCGCTATTCCCCTTGGTATCTACAAGGCTGTCCATAACGGTAGCATCTTTGATAAAAGTACGGCGCTACTGCTGGCTGTGGGTCATGCCATCCCTGTCTTTGTCTTTGCCGTGATATTGTTGGTATTTTTCGCAGGGGGTAGCTACTGGCAGATATTCCCTCTACAAAATCTAACTTCAGAAAATTTCGATCAGTTAACTGCCGTTGATAAGGTTAAAGATTACTTTTGGCACTTGGCACTGCCTTTACTTGCCAGTACGGTAGGCGGCTTCGCAGGACTGACCTATTTGACTAAATTTAGCTTCTTAGAAGAGCTTAGTAAGCAATATGTTCTGACGGCTCGAGCTAAAGGGTTAGGGTGGAGTAAGGTCTTGTACGGGCACGTTTTTCGTAACGCAATGCTGATTATCATAGCAGGAGTTCCTGCAGCCATTATCGGGATATTCTTCACAGGTAACTTCTTAATCGAAATTATCTTTAAGCTCGACGGCTTAGGACTTCTCGGCTTTGAAGCAATTCAGCAGCGTGACTACCCAGTGATATTTGGCTCATTATTTATCTTTACTTTGGTCGGCTTGCTGCTACAGTTAGTCAGTGATATCAGCTATCACTTGATTGATCCGCGTATTGATTTTGAGGGTCGGTAAATGAGAGCAAATAATGCTGATAATACACGCAGTAAAAAGTATGACATGCCACATTCTAGCTCTCAAAAACACTCGGCTTTTAAGCTAAATAACCCCATTTGGCAGGCACGTATCGCTAGATTCCGCCGTAATCGCTTGGGGGTATGGTCTCTGATACTGTTTGCCGTTATTTTCGTTCTGTGTATGGCGGTAGAGTTGATAGCTAATGACAAACCTCTGCTAGTGAAGTACCAATCGAGTTATTATTTTCCTATAGTTAGCGCTTATCCTGAGACTACCTTTGGCGGTATATTTGAGACCGAAGCCAATTATAAGGACCCTGCGGTTCAAGCACTTATCAATGCAGATGGCTATTTTATTATGCCATTGATACCTTTTGCCGATCAGACACCGAGTGTAGAGCGAGTCGAGCCGTATCCTGCCCCGCCCAATGCTCATAACTGGTTAGGTACCGATGATATCGGCCGTGATGTCTTAGCGCGAATACTCTATGGTCTACGAATCTCATTGCTGTTTGGTATTGCTCTGACTACTGCAGGCGCAGTTATTGGTATTATCGTTGGAGCGATTCAGGGCTATTTTGGTGGTTGGGTAGATCTGGCCGGTCAGCGCTTTATGGAAGTGTGGAGCGGTATGCCGCAGCTGTTTATGATTATCATCTTGGTCAGTCTATTTAGCCCCAGTGTATATATCTTATTTGCTTTGATGCTATTGTTTGGCTGGATGGGTTTGGTTGGCTTGGTCCGTGCGGAGTTCTTACGGGCGCGCAATTTTGACTATGTGCGTGCTGCTCGCAATCTAGGCGTATCAGATTGGCAGATTATGCGTCGGCATATTTTGCCCAATGCCTTAGCGTCGAGCCTATCACAATTGCCTTTTATGCTGACCGCCAATATCATTGCTTTGACGTCACTAGACTTTTTAGGCTATGGTCTACCGCCAGGCTCTCCATCGTTAGGTGAACTGATGGTTCAGGGGAGAAATAACTTAGACGCTCCTTGGCTGGCACTCTCTGGCTTCTTTAGTTTGACCTTTATCTTGTCATTATTGATCTTTATCGGTGAGGCACTTCGCGATGCCTTCGATCCAAAGCATTAGCTCACTATACGCCTTCACTTAACTGCTACTATTATAAAGTTACTGATATAAAGTTATCATAATATGACCCATAAAAATGCCGCCAATGATCCTATTTTATCGGTTCAGAATTTAACGATTAAATCTGCTAACAAGACGCTAGTAGGAGATTTATCGTATGACTTATTTGGTACGCAAACGTTAGCTATCGTCGGTGAGTCAGGGTCAGGAAAGTCAATATCTACTCTAGCTTTAATGGGGTTATTGCCCGCCAGTCTAAAAATCTCAGGGCGTATGCGGCTGGCAGAATTTACAGAGCTGCCTTTGGCTCACGATTCTCAGGCACATTGGCAACCGTCAAAATTAAACAAACAACGTGAGCTGCGTTTTAAGCAGATTCGTGGTCGGCGTATTGGCATGATATTTCAAGAGCCGATGACAGCGTTAAATCCCCTACATACGGTCGGAAAGCAGCTTGCAGAAAGCTTGGCTCTGGCCGGTGTGCCAAAGTCGCAGCGTCTATCTGCGAGCTTAAGTCTACTAAAAGATGTGAATATTAGTGAGCCTAAAAGTAAGCTGGCTCGATATCCCCATGAGCTGTCCGGGGGACAGCGGCAACGGGTGATGATTGCGATGGCACTAGCGCAGAGGCCTGACGTATTGATAGCCGATGAGCCTACCACCGCTTTAGATGTAACACTACAGCACGATATCCTTGCACTACTAGCAAGATTGAAAGTGGACTATGGTATGGCCATGATTCTGATCAGTCATGATCTTAATCTTGTACGGCGTTATAGCGATAAGATAATCGTTATGCAGCAAGGGCGAGTGATAGAGCAGGGCGATACAGATACGATATTCACTAATCCGCAAGCAGAATATACTAAGCTATTAATGACCCATGATTTTGGCTCAGCGCTGTCAGCATACGATTTGTCATCATTAGTGACTGAAAATAAAGATAACGCTCAGGCACTGACAGTGAAAGCTCTTGAGGTAGCCTATCCTTGGCATAAGGGCTGGTTTGGCGGTGTGAAATCTTGGTTACCTGTGTTACAGGCTATTGATATTGATCTGGCTCAGGGCTATGCGCTAGGTATTGTCGGCGAGTCTGGATCAGGAAAGACCACAGCGGCTCTAGCTATTGCTCGATTACTCAGCTCACAGGCCAAAGTCTCAGGAGAGGTTCAAGTAGGAGAGCGAGCTATCTATCGACTGGGTAAAAGAGCACTAAGAGCATCTCGCTCTGAGATTCAAGTGGTATTTCAAGATCCTTTTGCCAGTATTAATCCGCGCTTTACAGTTCGGCAGATTATAGAAGAAGGGCTGTTGGTGCAAGGTCAGAAGAAAGCAGTGCGTGAGCAGGCAGTCATGGATGCTCTGCACACCGTCCAGCTGGCGTCTGAGATTGCAGATCGCTATCCACATGAGCTATCAGGAGGTCAGCGGCAGCGCGTGGCTTTAGCAAGGGCACTGGTGATGCGGCCACGGCTTATCATCTTAGATGAGCCGACCTCAGCACTTGATAGTACCACACAAGTAACTGTGGTTACGCTATTACGCCAGATTCAGCAAGAGTTTGGTATCAGTTATCTCTTCATAAGCCATGATTTAAAAGTAGTGCGCGCCCTGTGTCAGCATATCATGGTGCTACAAGCTGGCTATTGTGTGGAGTCAGCAGCAACTGAGACGCTATTTGCTAATCCGCAGCATCAATATTCTAAAAAACTGATTGCAGCCAGTTTGGATAGTGCGATGTTTGAGGCATAAAACAGCCATCTATGAAAATTCCTACAAGAAGTAACGTCGTAGACAGCATGAGATGCAAAAAGCTTGCCCTGATGGCAGGCTTTATTTGCACAAGGAAGCTAAATAGTAGCTAGCTCAATAAGAGCTAGCGTTTCGGTACTGCGGATAGGAATTCATTGCGGGCTTGATTATTTGTACTGAATTCGCCCAGCATTGCGGTACTTCGAGTGGTAGAATGCTGCTTGCTCACGCCGCGCATCATCATACACATATGCGCTGCATCCATAACCACAGCAGCACCGCGGCAGCCAGTGATATCCATAATTGCTTGAGCCACTTGCTCGGTCAGGTTTTCTTGGATTTGTAACCGGCGCGCATACATATCAATGATTCGCGCGAATTTTGATAGGCCCAGTACCTGACCATCTGGTAGGTAGCCGACATGAGCCACTCCATGAAAAGGCAACATGTGATGCTCACAGAGGGAGTAAAACTCGATATTTTGTACTATGACCAATTCGCGATTGTTCGAGGGAAATACCGCCTTATTACTGACCTCTTCTAGTGTTTGATGATAGCCCTGAGTCAGGTAGGAAAAGGCCTTGGCAGCTCGAATAGGCGTATCAACCAGTCCGGGCCGATTTAGGTCTTCCCCGGTTGAGGCGATAAGTTGGCTATAGAGATCTTCATTTGGATAGTTTTGGTCAGACATGGCACAAAGTAAGGTAATGAAACGTGGCTATAGCTTAACTCCAAAACTCAATTTGTAAAGGTTTTTTCGCAAAATCTCAAGGATTCCTGATTATTTATTGAGTGATGAAGATAAAAATACGATATCAGGGCAAACACCCTGAATAATGTTAAAGGCAAGCGCAATATTATTCAGGGTGTTTGTTTAATGCTGGCTTTGGCTAGCTTTGATTGTTTGCACTTGACTAAGCCCAGTTAAGTTGCGACTACAGCTCGTCTAATAGGGAGCTATTATCTGATTTGTTGCAGTGCGCCAAGATAAACTGGTTTACCATTTATTGGCCTACATTAATAATAGATTGATGCTGTTCTAGTAACTCTATTTTGGCTGACTTTCGGCTGACAAAGTTTGCAGTTTCTAGTAAACAATCGTAAACTGAGCGCTATTGCGATTTAATTTTTCTTTTTGATCAAAGTTTATAAGGATGAATCATGCTGCTACAAGGTCAACGCTTCGTGGTAACGGGTATTGCTAGTAAATTATCTATCGCTTGGGCGATAGCGGAAGCGCTGCACAGAGAAGGCGCGTCGCTCATACTGACTTATCCGAGTGATAAGATAAAAAAACGAGTCGACATGGCGGCTGAACAATTCGATGCAGATTTAGTATTAGAGTGTGACGTAGCGTCAGATGAATCAATAGAAACGTGCTTCGCTGCCGTTCGTGAGCATTGGGGTGATGGTATCGATGGGGTGGTACATGCCATTGGCTTTGCTCCCATGGATCAGCTTAATGGTGATTTTACAGAAGTCACCACCCGTGAAGGCAGTCAAATTGCCCATGATATCTCAGCTTATAGTTTTGTGGCTCTGGCAAAAGCCTCTCGTGACTTGCTAGCAATGCGTCACGGTTCTTTATTGACTCTGACTTATGAAGGTAGCATATCTGTACTACCAAATTACAATGTCATGGGTATGGCTAAGGCCAGCCTTGAAGCCAGTGTTCGCTATTTGGCGACCTCTTTGGGAGCAGATGGTATTCGAGTCAATGCTGTCTCAGCAGGTCCGATCCGGACGTTGGCAGCTAGCGGCATTAAGTCTTTTCGCAAAATGCTCGATATCAATGAAAAGATAACCCCATTACAGCGCAATATTACGCAAGCTGAAGTCGGTAATGCTGCATTGTTTTTATTATCACCATGGGCTTCAGGTATTACAGGGGAGATATTATTTGTAGATGCTGGCTTTAATACGGTGGCGATTAGTGAGCAATTGATGCTTGATGATGAGTAGGTTTGACTATGTAGTTTGCTCAGTTAAAGTGTCTCTTACGCGCATTTGTTGTTAGCGCTAAGTGGCTAAACATCTAACCAGTATAAACAAAGGCAGCCAATAGGCTGTCTTTTTTGTATACTAGGTATTTTTTGTACGAAGAATAGCGTTGGTGGTAAGTATGGTAACCAAACTTCCAAGATGGATATTATGGGGCGGGGCAGTACTGGCATTTAGTGCAGGCTGTCTAAATACAGCAGCGCTCATGGGATTTACCAATCTATCAGTGTCTCACGTCACGGGTAACGTAAGTTTATTCTCAGCGGCCATAGCCCATTTTGACACACGGAGCGTTTTATATATCGGTGCTTCGTTGATCTCGTTTTTGATAGGGGCAATATCAAGTGGCTACATCATTGGTCAGACCTCTCTTAAGCTAGGTAAACGTTATGGCGGCGCCTTATATCTTGAAGCCGCGTTATTATTAATTAGTTATATGCTCTATCAGCAGCACGACTATTTGGGGCAATTAGCTGCGGCTATGGCCTGCGGGCTACAGAACGCCATGGTAGCTACCTATAGTGGGGCGGTCATCCGTACCACTCATTTAACAGGGTTGACCTCAGATATGGGAGCGGCAATTGGCAATTGGCTGGCCGGTCGCCCGATTAGTAAACCGACCCTAGGCTTTCAAGCCATTATTTGGTATTGCTTCTGCGGTGGCGGGGCAGTTGGCGCATTTCTGTACGCTAGATTTGAATATGGAGCGCTATTTGTGCCCATTAGCATTGTGCTATCTGCCGCCTTTATCTATAACTTAGCGTCAGACCGGCTACAAGAGGTCCATAAGCCAAATAAGTCATAATATTTAACAGGCGTTGCAGGTGGCTAAATCTGGCAATAAAAAACCGCTGATAATGTCAGCGGTTTTTTTATTTTCAAATCTTGTCACTCATTAATTTAAGATAAATAGTCTCCCTTATTTATCTTCAGTTTGTTCTTCATCATGGTTTTCATGTTCATGCATTCCTTGCATCATATCTAATGCCGAATCATCGGTACGCTGCTGATTCTCTTTAGTAAGGCCATCTTGATTAATATCATTGGGCGACATCTGAGTGGTTGGATCAACTTTGTTCGACATAATCTCTCTCCATGTAGTGAATTTGGACTGCTTTCCTTAATATTATAGACAAATACCCTTCAATTCAATATACGTGATTTGTAAGGCAAAAATATGTTGTCACCGACTATATTCAGTCGTCGTGGCATAGTGACAGTGTCCATTTAACTTGCTGACAATATATAGTTAATCCTATTTAAAACTGGTACGTAAAACAGTAGTGGCTGTAAATTTATTGGTTAGAAGTCGTGAGATGACTTAGGAGGGTGTAAATTCATCTCAACGACTTTGTGGCAGGTTGAAAATGGATTGACTATAAGCTCTTGGTATTAGTAATGGCTATGAAGTGGCCATCCTATACTTATTAATCCACTCAGGTAAGTAGTATATTAAGACCTAAAAAGTTTAGCTAAACAATAGGGAATTTTGGTTAAAAAAATATTAAAAATAATTGATAAAATCTAATAGAAAGCACGGAATTCCTACCATTAATTATTAACAATTGTTGGGTTTTATCTTTTAATTACCTAACTACTATTAAAAAAAGTATTAATCTCCATAAATTTAATTTGGTGTATTAGTGGACTATTGTTGTTAAATATATAATTATTATTAATAGGCATAGATATAAGATTTTTTAAATTTAGTAATAATTATAAATGTTAAACGTTATATTTAAGCTCAGAAGACTTTTCACCTTTGAGAATAGCTGATGTATAATATTGAAGTTACTAATAGGTTTAAGGTTGTATATAAACTCAGCTTAATAATGGTAATAATTTATTAAAAATAACTCATTAAAAGCATGTGGTTTATAACATTATATGAGGTCCAACTTTATTGTCTGTTATTTGTCGGAACATTCAACCGCTTATCTTGCTAGAAGTGAAATTTGCTTGTAGTGATGACAGTATTTATTTATGCTCACTATGCAGTTTTATTATCAGCCATTACTATTAAGTAGGACTAAATTGTAATATTATATCCATCTACAATATATCTTATAACGAGCTTTTATTTATATATTATTTAAAGTTATAAATTGCTTTAATTTAAAGAGTATATAGGTCTAAAAGTTTAACTCTACTCTAGCTTTTTGCTCCACCGTATCTATCTAATGAGTCTAAATACCTATTTATGCGTAGTTCTGTACATACTTTAAGCAAAAACCTTTCACACATAACTTCAGAATTAAAGTACGTAGCTGCTATTCAAAGCGCTGCTACTAAAATTTTGTCTGTATTCATTCATATGTTGAGTCAAAAGGAACTGTCATGAACCATATCTATAAGGTCATTTTTTGTAAGGCAACGGGCACATTTGTCGCGGTTGCAGAGTATGCCCGTGCTCACGGCAAGAAAGGCGGTGGTACTGTTGGCTCAATCATTGAGAGCTCAGAGAGTAGTCAGGTTACCACTGGGCGCTATACGGTGGGATTAAGTGGACTAACAACATTATCAGCTGCAGTACTTTTATCTTTAGGTTTAAGTACGACAGCTTTTGCTGCAGCTGACACCTGCCAAGAGTTAGAAATACAAACTGGTAACAATATTAAATGTGGCTCAGGCACAGAGACTGATAGCGGGAAGTCAGTAGCTATAGGGGTTAATGCTAAGACTACAATGGATGCGACTAATTTGGATCCAACTACAGGTAGTGGGAATAATACTGCTGTCGGCTGGGGCGCTGAAGCAAGGGGTGGTAACGCTACATCTCTTGGCCGTGAGTCTAAAGCATTAGGAGGCCAGTCCGTTGCTATTGGCGTAGACGCTGTAGCATCTGCAAGTCAGTCTACCGCCGTGGGTATGACATCTAAAGCATATACTGCCAATTCAACGGCGCTAGGTAGGGGGGCTCAAGCAGGCAGACAAGGTTCAAATGAAATTAGTGCAACGGCTATTGGTTCTTCTGCAATAGCGAAATTCAAAGACAGCGTAGCATTGGGGGCTAACTCGATAACTACTGATGTAGCACCTACTAATACAGGTGATCAGAACGATTATCGTATCACAGGACGGCCTGATGCAAAGGCCATTAATGCAACAAGTGTTGTATCGATAGGTAGCGCTGGTAGTGAGCGTCGAATTACTAACGTGGCAGCCGGTAGAATTAACGCAGATAGTACAGACGGTGTTAACGGTAGTCAGTTGTATCAGACTAATGAATTGCTGCTAGGTGGATTTGAGTTAGGTCAAGGGGATAACGGCACTAAAGTTGCTGACATCTCTCCTAAAGAGCGTATCGACTTTATTAATGGTACTAATACAACAGCTAAAGTTACCGCTGATGGTACTGGCGCTAATGTTGCTTATAACTTAAATCCTGATATTAATATTACTAGTGTAACCACTGGTAATACTAGGATGAATACATCAGGAATAGTCATTAATGCTGCTAATGCTGCGCCTAATGGTTTAACGCCTAAAAACGTGATTTTGTCTAATACTGGTTTAGATAATGGTAATCAAAAAATCATTAACGTAGCTCCTGGTACTAGTGACAATGACGCTGTTAATGTTAAGCAGCTAAATGATAAAGTTGCTAGCATTACAACGGGTTCAAGTGCAACTAGTAGTGTAGTTAATGGTGAAAATACTACGGTTACGTCAACTACTTCGGGTGATAACACTGCTTATAAAGTCAATGTTAATGCGCAAGGGGTGATTGATGACGCCCAGCTTCCTGTGGTTTATACCGATGCTGCCGGCAATCGAGTGTATGCACAAACCAATCCTGAGGGGACAATCACCGGTTATAACACCGAGCAAAATGGTACAGGGACTCCAGTAGAGACGGCGGGTGTCATCACCAGCGTTCAAAGCGCAGATGGCAGCACCACAAAAGCGACCAAGCTGAGCAACGTCGCAGCAGGCACCAAAGCCACAGACGCGGTGAATAAAGGTCAACTAGATCGCATTAGCACTGCTGGCGACACAAAAACCAATATACTCGGTAGCAGTACCGCCAGTAACTTAGGTGGCGGTGCGACGTATGACAGTGAAACCGGCACAGTAAGTGCGCCAAGCTACAGCG
>NZ_RQRU01000019.1 GCF_004335015.1 Psychrobacter pygoscelis | reverse complement strand
AAGCTGCGAACTATGCGGGGCGCGGGCTTCTGCCGGTCAGTTTTCAGAGCGGGCATTTTGGCACCTCCTGAACCTCGACTATAGCAGATCACCGGCTTTGACGCAGCAGGTCGAGAACTTCGTCCTGCTTCAGCTCAATCCGGGCAAGCTGCGCATTATTTTCTATCTCATGATGTTTTAGTTGACTCATGTCCTGCATTAGCTGCTGAACCTGTGGACCCTGCTCTTGCTCTGCCTGATCGTTAGACTGATGGAGATCACTGATTGTTGAGAAATTCATGGTCCGTCCTCGTATTCGCTCTGGGAAGGGTCTCCGTCAGAATGTCTACTAGCTGCCGTCAGTCCTCGGTCTTTCCGCCCTCTGACGAGCCAGCATAGCACGTTCTTTGCCAAGAGCACGGCTCATAGGTTCCCACGCTTTTCCGGAGCGGTTGGCCTGCGCGTCGTGGCGC
>NZ_RQRU01000018.1 GCF_004335015.1 Psychrobacter pygoscelis | reverse complement strand
GTAGCAACAGAGTTAGGATTAGAACTAGCTAAAAAAGGTCATGAAATTCATTTCATTACTTATAAACAACCGGTTCGTTTGTCCCTATTAAATCCGAATATTTATTTTCACGAAGTAAACGTACCAAATTATCCTTTATTTCATTATCAACCCTATGAATTGGCCTTGTCAAGTAAATTGGTAGATATGGTGAAACTTTATAAAATTGATGTTTTGCACGTACATTATGCGATTCCACACGCTTATGCAGGTTATATGGCGAAGCAGATGTTAGCGGAAGAAGGTATTTCATTACCAATGATAACAACACTTCACGGAACCGATATTACACTTGTAGGAAATCACCCGTTTTATAAAAGTGCTGTTACATTTAGCATCAATAAATCCGATTTTGTTACGAGTGTTTCAAATAGTTTACGAGAAGACACTTATAGATTATTCGATTTGAATAAAGAAATACAC
>NZ_RQRU01000017.1 GCF_004335015.1 Psychrobacter pygoscelis | reverse complement strand
ACAACAAAAGCAATTGAATAATAAATAGAGTTAGGGGTAATTACTTTGTCGCCACTAGCGTAAGAATGCAGCCCTGATAAATAAAAATTAACACCAAAATATGTCATCATAATAGAGGCGAAAGCCATTATTGACCATAAATTAAAGGTATATCTTGATCTTAATCCAGGAATTAAACGCATGTGTAGTACAAAAGAATAAATCATAATTGATATTAACGCCCAAGTTTCTTTCGGATCCCAGCCCCAGTAACGCCCCCAACTTTCATTAGCCCACATACCTCCTAAAAAATTTCCGATTACCAGCATAATTAAACCAACAGTTACTGCCATTTCGTTAATTACGGTAAGTTCTTTTAGGTGAATATCCATTTTCTTTTTATTCTTTTTATTGGTGAAAATGATTAAAAATAAAGAGAAAATACCTAAAATCATCCCTAAAGCAAAAGGTCCGTAACTTGCTACAATAATTGATACATGAACATAT
>NZ_RQRU01000016.1 GCF_004335015.1 Psychrobacter pygoscelis | reverse complement strand
ACAACAAGCGGCAACTGCAAAATCTAAAGCACGTTGATTACTTACTGGAAAATTCAATAATCCATAAATCAAACCACCCATAAAAGCGTCACCACTACCCACTCTATCCACCACAGGCGTTACTTCTTTTACTGCTGCATTACTTATATGTTTACCATCATATAATATACCTCCAATTCTTTGGTGTGATGCACTCACAGAATAGCGGAGTGTCGTAGCTGCAATTTTTAAGTTAGGACATAGCTGAAATAATTTACCATATAAGGACGGCAACGAAACTAAGTCTTGATAATTAGGTTGCACTTTAGATAAACCCAACATAAAATATGCTGTATCAATATCACCTAAAATGACATTACTGTATTTAAGAATTTCTGGCATAACTTCACTAGGAGTTTTACCATATTGCCATAATTTAGATCTATAATTTAAATCACATGAAATAGTTAATCCCAATTTATGAGCCACAAGAACAGCCTCTAAGCAAG
>NZ_RQRU01000015.1 GCF_004335015.1 Psychrobacter pygoscelis | reverse complement strand
TTAAAGGTTCAAAAAATAGCCTTAAATGAAGTTACAGAGAGGTTGAATAAACTTTCCATTCCTGAACAAATAGAAGTTTTGCAAAAAAAGGAAACTAAAATCACGTTTTCAGACAAAACAACTCAATTTTTGTTCTGGTTCTGCAGCATCTGTTTTGTTGTGGCAGTTGCTGGAGCAGTTTACGGGATTAATGCGTATGATAAAATTGATGCCTTGAAAAATGAAGAATATAAAAAAGGTGTTTTAGAAGGACGAAAACAGATTTATTATAATTTGCCTAAAGACAGTCAAAAATTCATAGAAAAAAAATACCCTGAATGGAGAAAAATAAATTAAGCAAAACCAACTTGCTTTGTTCGGCAAGCTAAAAAAAACCTAAAGACTATCGAGCAAGTTCTATCGGGGGTCTTAGGGGTGGAAACCCCTAAAAAAAAGAATTCCTTATTTATTCTTCAAATGGAGATTCAGGAAGGTCTTCGATAGTGAATTTAGGTTTGATTTCTTTTTTTGTAAACTGTTTTATGGTCTCAAAAACTTCTCCAGTATTAGAGTTGATTAAATCTATATCTCCACCAGTGTTGTATTGTTTTATATAAGGCGTTTCT
>NZ_RQRU01000014.1 GCF_004335015.1 Psychrobacter pygoscelis | reverse complement strand
ACACAGTAGATATCGGCACAGCAGATGGTGAGAACAACCTAGCTGTCGTGAAATCCGGCAACACCATCAAATACAGCCTGAAGAAGACGCTTGACTTAGGTGATACAGGTAGCGTAACGACTGGCAACACAGTGACTAACAATGCCGGTGTTACCGTTAATGACGGAGCTGGCAACGTCAGTGAACTAACAGCGGCAGGAACAGAAGTTACCGATGGCAACAACACCAGCAGCTATAACGCTGAGGGCAGCACCATAACCGATGGTGACAACACCACAACCACCACAGCAGCGGGCACTACGGTTGAAGACCAAGATGGCAGCAGCAGTATTTACAATGCCAAAGGCATTACTATTACGGATACCGACAGCGATCCTGACACCTCTAACGTGACCCTAACTGAAAACGGTCTGGACAATGGTGGCAACACCATCAGCAACATCAAAGCCGGCACCAAAGCCACAGATGCGGCGAATGTTGGTCAAGTTCAAGGATTAGCCAACAACGCCACAGACAGTGCGCCAGTGGTTTACACCACCGAAGATGGCACTCAAGTCTATAAATCAGGCAACACCTTCTATACCGATGCCGCAAGAACGGCAGGCAATGAAGTGAATACTGATCAGACGCCTATTATTACCAGCGTTCAAAGCGCAGATGGCAGCACCACAAAAGCGACCAAGCTGAGCAACGTCGCAGCAGGCACCAAAGCCACAGACGCGGTGAATAAAGGTCAGCTAGATCGCATTAGCACTGCTGGCGACACAAAAACCAATACACTCGGTAGCAGTACCGCCAGTAACTTAGGTGGCGGTGCGACGTATGACAGTGAAACCGGCACAGTAAGTGCGCCAAGCTACAGTGTTAATGATGTCACAAAAAACAACGTTGGCGATGCGATTGCAGCCTTAGACCAAGGCTTTACGCTGCAGACCAATAATGCTGATGGCGCAGCGATTAAAGCGGGCGACACAGTAGATATCGGCACAGCAGATGGTGAGAACAACCTAGCTGTCGTGAAATCCGGCAACACCATCAAATACAGCCTGAAGAAGACGCTTGACTTAGGTGATACAGGTAGCGTAACGACTGGCAACACAGTGACTAACAGTGCCGGTGTTACCGTTAATGACGGAGCTGGCAACGTCAGTGAACTAACAGCGGCAGGAACAGAAGTTACCGATGGCAACAACACCAGCAGCTATAACGCTGAGGGCAGCACCATAACCGATGGTGACAACACCACAACCACCACAGCAGCGGGCACTACGGTTGAAGACCAAGATGGCAGCAGCAGTATTTACAATGCCAAAGGCATTACTATTACGGATACCGACAGCGATCCTGACACCTCTAACGTGACCCTAACTGAAAACGGTCTGGACAATGGTGGCAACACCATCAGCAACATCAAAGCCGGCACCAAAGCCACAGATGCGGCGAATGTTGGTCAAGTTCAAGGATTAGCCAACAACGCCACAGACAGTGCGCCAGTGGTTTACACCACCGAAGATGGCACTCAAGTCTATAAATCAGGCAACACCTTCTATACCGATGCCGCAAGAACGGCAGGCAATGAAGTG
>NZ_RQRU01000013.1 GCF_004335015.1 Psychrobacter pygoscelis | reverse complement strand
AATTAATAAAAATAGCCTTAGCGCAATATAATTAAGTAATAAATAGGTTTAAGTTATTAACTTTATAATTAAAAGGAGTAGGGATATTCTACTCCTTTTCCTATGTATAATTTTATGTATTCAATCTATTCAATTGGGTGCAGAGACACTTAAATAAATTTATACAAATTCAGTCATATTCTAGCTTCTAGCAATTAAATTTTATCAATGACTTATCACCAACAGTTTTATACAAGATTGATTATCTATACTTGATAACTACCATTTATAAGTTACTTTCCCCACAATATTGCGTGGTTCAATATAATTACAGTCATAAACACATACTATACTATCTTCATCAAATAGATTTTTAATATTAAGAGAAAGCTTCATATTATTGCTCCAATCATAACTTGCCATCGCATCAACTAAAGTATAGCTTGGTACCTCAGACTCATCAGACAATAGTAACGTATTATCTTTAAAGCGTAGTCCTACTCCCATTTTTAAATTAGGCATTCCAAAATCGGTAAAGCGATAATCACTCCAGAGAGAAAATGTATTATAAGGAACTTCACCCTTACGTTTACCTTCTTCCTCAGGGTATAGAGGACTTGGTTTTATAGTTCGAGCATCAGTATAATCATAAGCTATAATTAAATTGGAATTATCGCCCAATTGCGTTCTGGCTTCTAGCTCCACACCTTGTGAACGAACCTCACCTAATTGTATTTTAAAATAATCGAAAGCTGAGTTATTAGGATCAGCCACCAAAACATCGGTCTGATCAATTCGATAGAGTGCCCCTGTTAATAAAGTATCACTACCTTCTGGCTGATAACGTACCCCTATTTCATACTGCTCACCTCTAGTAGGTTCAAACAAATTGCCATTACGATCTTTACCAGTCTCTACATCAAATGATTGACTAACACTAGCATATGGAGCAACACCACTATCCATAAGATAGACTAAGCCAATGCGACCTGTAGTTGCACTGTAATCACCACTTGTACTTGTTTTTGGCTCAAATATTGCAGTCTCAACACCTTCAACCTTATCATGACGAATACCAATTAAGGCGGTAATCTTATCATTAAAAGTTAACTGATTTTGTGCATATATTCCTGTTTGTTTGCTATCTTGTCTACCTGAATATGGATAAGCTGTAAATTCATCCGAAATTGAATCCTGACTATGATCGGGATTCAATAAATTAATATTAGTACTTGTACCATTATAGCGTTCGGTTTCTTGACTGGTATCGCTATAGTCAATCCCAACTAGTGAAACATTATCAAAGTTATCACCTACCGACCAATCATATTGCGCAGACAAACCGCTAGTCGTCACTTCGCTAGCATCTCTTCGCTTCTGAGATGATCGTGAGTATATGTCATTGTTTTCATCAACTGCTCTGTCCCAGAACACTCTAGGCATATCAACATCGACTTTCATTCTCCGTAAATTATGTTCAATTTTTAGTTCTGGAGTCACTTTGTGACTGATTTTATAACCAATGGTGTAACGTTCGTTGTCATATTTATCAAAATCAGGGACGCCAACAAAACTTTCTCTATCTATCTTGCCATATTGTGTATCAAGCGTTCCTACAGCTGGCAAAAAGGTAATATATTTCGTATTAATTTGGTGATAATCAGCTTGTAGTGTTAATTGAGTAGCATCTG
>NZ_RQRU01000012.1 GCF_004335015.1 Psychrobacter pygoscelis | reverse complement strand
TGTTTATATCCATTAGATGTATTAGGGTACATTTAATAAAGTGAGCTTAAAGATGCAAACCTCATATGTAACCTCTAAGTCTGGCTCATTTACTCCAATTCTTAATGAGTTTTGGAAGAGTTTAGTAGAGCAGAAGGCAGATAGAATATTTCAATATATTAATAGTTATGGCTCGCCGATTCATTTAATAAATTTAGAATCCTTTAGAAAAAATATCAGTGAACTAGAAGAGGCTTTAGTTGAAGAAAATGTAGAGTTTAAAATATTTTATGGTTCAAAAGTTAACAAGTCTATCGCACTTATAAGAGAATCCTACCTAGTAGGATCTGGGATTGACGTCTCAAGTATTTACGAATACAAAGACGCAGTATCAGCAGGATTTAATGGCACTAATATCATTGCGACGGGACCCGTTAAGCCAATTGATTTTTTGTTACAACTTATAAAAAGTAAGTCTTTGATTTCAATAGATTCTCTTAATGAATACTACGATTTAAAAAAATTACTAAAAAATAGGTCTTTAAAAAACCATCCTATTCTTATTAGATTTAAACCTGATTTCGAGAAAAATAGTCGATTTGGTATAACAGCGCACACAATAAAAAAAATGCTAGTTGATATATCTATATCAAAAGAGATTTTATTTTTAGGGTTTCACTTCCACCTTAGTGGTTATAATATAGAGCCTAGAGTGGAGGCCATACAACAACTGTTAAAATTAATTGAGGCGGCAAATAAGATTGGTATAAATACCTCAGTTATTGATATGGGTGGGGGGATGCCTATTAAATATGTGAATAATAGCAAGTATAAAAGAATTATAAAAAATATCTCGGAGAGCCATTTTATTAACAATAAAAAACCTTTAGATTATTATCCTTATGGTGGGTTTTTAACTGCACCTGATTGGTTAAGGGGAGTTCTTAATAGTAATTTAACAAAAGACTTAAAGGTAAAAGAATGGTTCAGGGCTAATAATTTAACTTTATATTTAGAGCCGGGAAGGGCTTTAGTAAATCAAGCTTGTATGACAGTTTTTGAAGTTTCAAGAGTAAAGCCAATATCCGAAAATAATCATGTTATTTTTGTAAGAGGGAGTAGTTTTAATGCGTGCGAAACTTGGTTTAATTCGGAGTTTTTAATTGACCCTATATTGATCAGTAAAAGAAAATCTTCTTGTAAAAATGAAAATTTCTTTGCATATATAGCTGGGCATAGTTGCTTAGCAGAAGATGTTATAACCCATCGGATACTCAAATTTCCTTTAATCCCTCAGGCAGGGGACTTGATTATCTTTGCAAATACAGGCGGTTATCAAATGGATTTATTAGAGAATGAGTTTCATAGACATCCTATGCCAGCAAGATTGGTAATAAACAAAGATTTTTCATCTGCATTTGTTGATATTTAAATTAGGAGATCATAGAGTGATTTTTTCTAAAATTACAGACAGTATCGGAAATACTCCTTTATTAGAAATCCCAATTAAGTTCTCAGATAGTTACTTCTATCTGAAAAATGAGAAAAATAATCCTGGCGGATCAATGAAAGATAGAATGGCGCGAAATATGGTCGTCCAAGCTTTAAAATCAGGGAAGCTTAACCTTGATGGAACAATTATTGAGTCTTCATCAGGTAATACTGCAATTGGTTTAGCGATTGCAGCACAAGAATTAGGTATGCGATTCATTGCTATAGTAGACCACCACGCAGCTCCTGACAAAATAAAAATAATGTGTGCATTTGGAGCTGAAATTAAATTCATTGAAGGTGATTATAAAGAAGACGAAGTAGCCGTTGTAGCGCGTCAAAAACTTGGTGCGGAACTTGCTAAAGAAATACCAAATTCAATGTTTATGAATCAGTCAGATAATCCTGACAATCCTGGTGGATATACAGGATTCGTAGATGAATTACTTGAAGAGTTTGAGAATGGACCTGATGCATATGTAGGTTGTGTCGGGACTGGAGGTTCTATAACTGGTATAGGCAAAGGTTTAAAGGCATTTCGTAAAGACATTAAAATTATTGGTGTGGAGCCTGATGGATCTATAGTGTTTGGACAACCGGGTCATCCGTATTATCAATCAGGTACAGGAACACCAAAAGGTGATGAAATTGGAAAAGTTTTAGAATATGACTGTATTGATTTAGGGTTGCAAGCTACTGATAGTGAGGCTTTTGTCACCGCACGTTATTTCGCAAAAAATTTCGGAGTTTTAATAGGTGGTTCATCAGGAGGAGCGATATATAAGGCTTTAGAATTGATATCTACTAATACTATATCTGGCAATATTGTCACTCCAATTGTTGATGGGGGTGAGAAATATCTGAATACAATATTTGACGATGAATGGATGGAGTCAAGGAATCTATTGAGTTCTAATATTATAGAAAACTTGGATAACTGGATTGATAAATAAACAAAATTAAAAGGTTAAAATGAATATTACTATATTTGGTGCGGGTAGAATAGGACATTTATTAACAATTCGGTTTGCAAATAAGGGTGCAAAAGTCAATGTTTTAACTCAAAATAGATATCTAATAGATAAGTTTGAAAAAAAAAATGAGTTATGGCGTGTTTACAATCATAAGGGTGAAGTAATATGTGGCGGAAAACCAGAGCTAGTCACATCAGACCCTAGAATAGCTTTAGAAAATTCAGATATTATATTGCTAACAGCTCCCTCCAATTCACACTCTAAGTTGATTAAATTAATAAAACCTTATTTGCCTCGAAAAAGAAAAATATATATAGGTGCTATGCCAGGTTGTGGAGGTTTTGATTGGCGATGTAGAAATTTAATAGGAAAAGATAATAAGGCGATAATTTGGGGGTTTAAGGATGTCAGTCACATAGCCTCCAATTTAGTACATGGCGATTCTGTGTTGGAAGGAGGAGCAAAATCCAAGCTATTTATTGCAATGGAAGATGGAACTTCAGAAGATGATAGTAAATGTCTGTTAGAAAGGCTTAACTGTTTGTTTGACTCTTCGGTTGAACTTCTCTCAAGTTTTATGGAAATTACGTTAACTCCTGGTAATGCTTTAATGCACCCGCCTGTATTATACGCTTTGTCTGGAGTAGATGGTGATTATACTGATAATAAAATATATCCTGGTTTAGAATGGTGGTCGGATATCTCAAAAGAAGCCGCCGAACTAATAGAAGCATGTGACACCGAAAATCAAGCAATAAAAAATGAGGTTGAGAGTGTTATAAAGCTTAATTTAAGCTCAGTGTGTAGTTTATCACAAGAGTTGAAAGATGCTTATGGTTCTATGATTAAAAATTCTTCTTCAATGTATAATATCCTGAGAAGTAATAAGGCGTATGAAGGTATTAAATTTCCAAGTATTGAAGACAAAGGTATTCTTATTCCCGACCCCGCGTCTAGAGTTTTTTTTGAAGATATTGAAATAGGGTTGGCTGTCCTGATTGCCTTGGGGAGGACGTTGGGTGTTAATACACCTAATTTAAATAAGATTCATTCTTGGGGGGTAGCTTGGCATAAAGATATACGGGATCTGACAACTCAAATTATACCTAATGATTGGATGGAGAACTATAAATGAATTATGAAAGCCTCAGTATTCAGAATAGCATTAATAGACTCATTCGTTGCTTGTTTGCAGAGGGTTATCTTAATA
>NZ_RQRU01000011.1 GCF_004335015.1 Psychrobacter pygoscelis | reverse complement strand
CCTATCGGCTTGTTCAAAATAGTGATCATCATGACTGATAATGAACAGCGTCTTGCCCATCACCTTGAGCTTTGGAATTAGCTCATGATAAAACACCCTTCGAAACTGTGGGTCTTGATCAGCCGCCTACTCTAGCTCGTTCTTTAACATGCCACAGGAGCTTTCTATAGATGCATTGTCAAAGCAGTTGCCTTTAGCCTTTAAACTGATGCTGCTTAATGATTTTATGATCCGCGTGGCTACAGTACTGACTACCTCTGTCAGAGTGCACAACCAATCCTTGGCTTGGACGTTTACTTTTGATTGCCATGTTGAGTACAAGGCAGACTAAATCTGCTATCATGCGATTATTAATGGCGTAGCCGACCAGCTCTTTTGTGTATAAATCTTTGAATCCAGCTAAATACAACCAGCCCTCATTGGTCCAGATATAAGTGATGTCACTGACCTAAGGCTCATTTAGACACTTAGCATTAAATTGCTGATTTAGTATGTTTGAATAGACAAGCTTATTGTGAGCGGAGTCCGTGGTGACTTTAAAACGTTTGTGGCGATGGCATTTGACGCCATGTTCTTCTTTAATACTTTTGATCATGAACAAGCTAATATCGTACCCTTACTCTGTCAGCTTTGCGTACAGTCGATCAGCACCATAGCGCTCACGAGTTTCACTGTCAGCAGCTCTAACCAGTCTGAGCTGCTGGTTGTCTTTGATAAAGGCGTACCTGATTAACTGTGCTTTGCAAAGTACGCCGTCGCCCCACTCGAGCATAGCTCTCCTCTTGCGTTGGGGCGAAGCAGTGATTCGCTTTATCTCTA
This sequence comes from Psychrobacter pygoscelis, assembly GCF_004335015.1. Lineage (GTDB taxonomy): Bacteria > Pseudomonadota > Gammaproteobacteria > Pseudomonadales > Moraxellaceae > Psychrobacter > Psychrobacter pygoscelis. The sequence continues at coordinate 3,328 of NZ_RQRU01000011.1, read as the reverse complement.
TTCATTTAGTATCTCTCGTTCCTTTTCAGCTACTTTAAGCTGCCGCCTGAGCTGCTTTATTTCTTGAATAGCTGCCATAAGATCAGGATCATATTGCTCTGTGCCGATAAGCTTGCCTTGATTGGCTTTATTATGCCAGCTCGATAGCGTTTGCATGGCGATGCCAAGTTGCTTTGCAGTAGCTGAAATATTGCCGTTATTGTCTGCTATCTTCTTGATGGCTTTGGCTTTGAATTCTGCACTGTAGGTTCTTATTTTATTGACCATGATAAACTCCGACTAATACGCTTAGTTTACCTCTACGGTTTCTTCAGCATAGCTCAATAGCCATAATAGTGTATAGCTTGCGCTCGGCTTCCTTGTACCAACATTATTGTGGATTGATTATATTTATAAATTCTTGTTAAATTTCGGCTACTTCCACCATATTTAAAACAAACTGGCGTACCCTCACAAGACAGTACATCTTTTTAAAAAAGATATTAGGCACATCATCCTCGAATTATTGGGTTGACAACTAAACTTATTTCATAATTTTTTGTATCTATTTAAATTAAATCTATTCAATAAGTATTAACTTTGATTAAGTTTCTTAGATTTTATTAAAATCAACAAAGAGAGCGCTACTAAAAAATATATAGCAGAAACCATAGGAAAAATAATTTTTAACCCAAATATCTGACTAGTAAAAGCACCAACTCCTATACCTAGGACAGATGCAATTTGTTGAATGCTTTGAGCTTTTCCCAAAACAAGTCCTTGTTTATTATTATTTACATATTGCGATGCCAATGCATTTAAGATTGGAGTTGTTCCCCCAAGAGCCATGCCCCAAAATAGGTACAGTAAACAGAAAAGAATTAGACTTGATGTATGACCAGCCATCATGGTTAATAGTGAACAGGAAATGGCAACAAAACCTACTGCTTTAAGTATAGTTTTTGGTTTTGAATTCTTTAATTTTTCTGCCCAAATCGGTGCTGCAATAATAAACCCAAGTGCCATTAAACCATATGCTGTACCTGTCATTTTGAATGGAGCATTAAACTTTTCTACCATATAAAGGGCGAATGGTACTTGAAGTACCATTCTTGCTGTTAACAAACCTCCACCAATCAACAAGATTGCATATAATGTGAATGAGGATTCTACATCTGATATATTGATTGATTCATTTTCACCATCAGATTTTGTAATATCGTTACTTGTATTTTTATCTTTTGGAAGTACTAACCAAACAAGTATTGCACAAACAAAGCAGACAATACCAGCAACCTTATTGATAACGGGAAAAGATGCCACATCAAGTATGCTCCCACCAACTATTGCTCCCCCTAAAGATCCTACATTGGTTGCAATTTGCAGCCAAGCAAACAATCTCATTCGGTTATTCTTGTCAGTATAGTTGGCACCATAAGCTTGAGCTGGCATAATATAGCCAGCTAATAAACCCTGAACAAATCTTAAGACGGCAATAAACCAAATGTCAGCAGTCATGGAAATAATTATTTGAGTTACAGCGAGACCTAATAAGGCTCGAATCATCATTAAACGATGACCATGTTTATCTCCCATCCGTCCCCAAATACCGCTTGAGAGTGCCACACCTATCATCGGACCGACATACACAAGTGTAGAGGCAATACTAAAACTCTTATCGCTATCTGTAAGTCCACGCAAATAAACAGACCAAAATGGTCCACTCATCTCCATTGCACCCATAGAAATAAGCTGCAATATAAAGAGCGTCCCACCGACCCACCACAACTGATGTTTAAAAGAACTGCTCATTGTATCCATTTACTTAACGGGTTCAACATTTCATGCTCGACACGATAATCCTTATAACCCTCTAAATGCATTCGTAGAACTGAACGAGTCTTCCAAGGCGCTTTTAAAAATGCATTATATTCTCTATGCCATAGGTCATTGGAAACTTTATCTTTAATTAAATCAAACGCATTGAAAACTTCTTTTGCCATTAACTGCCATGCTATATCATTTTTTAGATCGTATTGGTTAGTGAGTAACATCGCAAGTTCATTTAAATGACATATCAAGCAAGCATCAATCAAGAAAGAGCGCACTAAGGAAATATCATTATCAAAAGTGGTTGGCAGAATACCTTCTCGCACAAAGGGTGCTATTCTATATCCCCTTTCACTAAGCAAAGGACTGTAAGTTCTTCCATCCCCAAAATCTTTCATTAGAAGTTTTTGGGGAACTCCTGAATAATCAAATAAAATTAAGCTATTTTGTTGATGTGCCTCAAAAGCAATACCATAACAAAGATACATAGCAATACAAGGTTGAAGTACAGTTTTTAAATATTTTGTCCAAAATAAAAGTACATTATCTTTATCACTAATCCTATCAATCAGTTCAGAAACAATAGGAGTTTTACCATCTAACCCCGAAGTAAGAAGTGAAGCTACAGGTATTGGAAATAGCTGATCAGATCTATCTAGAGTTTTAGCATCTCTAAATACTGCTGACAGAAAGCGCCCTTGATGCGTATCTCCTTTACCCAAACTACAAATATCTGAGTCGCTAGATCTGTATTTATAGTCATTACCAGCCTCAGATCTAATAATACCCAAAGGTTCAGTAAAAATTTCAAGTTTATCATCAAAGAAACTATCTGAAGACATAATTTTATTTATAACATGACTTATTCTAGGACCCATGTGAATAGACTTAGCTTGAAGACTTCGTCTTTCGCTTGTCATCCATATTGCTACTGGTAGCTTAATTAGTGGAAAATCAGGCAGTGATTTTCCGTCTTTATTACATGGCAGCACTGTTCTAAAAGACATAGTGGGTCTTGCCATAATACTTGGACCATCTATAACTAAGTTATTAGTTTCAATATCATGACTAAATTCTTTCTGTACAAAATGCCTTAAATGCCACCCATGTACTGGCAAAGGATAGTAATTTTCAGGATCAAGGTTATTAGACTCTAAAAATTTAACCCAATCCGACCATATATCAGTCAGATTATCTCTAAGCCATATCGATATATCTTCAATTTCAGGCATCCACTCTAAGCATGCTCTTTTTTTATGTAGTGCTGTAAAAATAATATCAGTAATTGAATTAAATTCAGGAGAAAGTTTTAATACATCTTCTTTATCCAATCCAGGTTTTGACTTCCAAGTAGGATAAAATGGATGTCCCTCAAGAGAGCCCCACTGGTCTAGAAAAATATAAACATCTCTTGATGATTGGTTTTTAAAAAGATATTCAACTATTCCCACAGATTTTAAATTCTTACTATTCTGAATGTCATTTGACCAGTTGTCTCTAAATTTTTTAGCTAAAATAT
>NZ_RQRU01000010.1 GCF_004335015.1 Psychrobacter pygoscelis | reverse complement strand
TGATGAAACGAATTAAAAAGATTGAAATAAAAAGCTTGACAGATATTAAAAACATGATATACTGGATGGCTCGCTAACTAAGACAAATAATTATTTTATCTTAATTAGCAGATATAACTTACCTTGGACGACAAGCTAAGTCAACTATTTAAAAGCGAAACTAAAGAACAACTTGTGTGGATTTTTGCTGATTTAGAATGCTAAAAAATAAAGTTGGTTGAGCTTCTTTTCGGGGCTTGTACTAACTATAAAAATTATCATTCTTTATAAGCAAAGAAACTCGAAGTTAATTCATTTATATGAAACATACGAAAGCAATTTGCTAGTAATAGAATGAGCCAAGTTTAGAAGCTTCTTTAAAAGCTTCATAGCAAGATTAAACTGAAGAGTTTGATCATGGCTCAGATTGAACGCTGGCGGCAGGCTTAACACATGCAAGTCGAGCGGAAACGATGGTAGCTTGCTACCAGGCGTCGAGCGGCGGACGGGTGAGTAATACTTAGGAATCTGCCCAGTAGTGGGGGATAGCTCGGGGAAACTCGAATTAATACCGCATACACCCTACGGGGAAAAGGGGGCTGCTTGCAGCTCTCGCTATTGGATGAGCCTAAGTCGGATTAGCTAGTTGGTGGGGTAAAGGCCTACCAAGGCGACGATCTGTAGCTGGTCTGAGAGGATGATCAGCCACACCGGAACTGAGACACGGTCCGGACTCCTACGGGAGGCAGCAGTGGGGAATATTGGACAATGGGGGGAACCCTGATCCAGCCATGCCGCGTGTGTGAAGAAGGCCTTTTGGTTGTAAAGCACTTTAAGCAGTGAAGAAGACTCTGTGGTTAATACCCACAGACGATGACATTAGCTGCAGAATAAGCACCGGCTAACTCTGTGCCAGCAGCCGCGGTAATACAGAGGGTGCAAGCGTTAATCGGAATTACTGGGCGTAAAGCGAGCGTAGGTGGCTTAATAAGTCAGATGTGAAATCCCCGGGCTTAACCTGGGAACTGCATCTGAAACTGTTAGGCTAGAGTAGGTGAGAGGGAGGTAGAATTTCAGGTGTAGCGGTGAAATGCGTAGAGATCTGAAGGAATACCGATGGCGAAGGCAGCCTCCTGGCATCATACTGACACTGAGGCTCGAAAGCGTGGGTAGCAAACAGGATTAGATACCCTGGTAGTCCACGCCGTAAACGATGTCTACTAGTCGTTGGGGAACTTGATTCCTTAGTGACGCAGCTAACGCAATAAGTAGACCGCCTGGGGAGTACGGCCGCAAGGTTAAAACTCAAATGAATTGACGGGGGCCCGCACAAGCGGTGGAGCATGTGGTTTAATTCGATGCAACGCGAAGAACCTTACCTGGTCTTGACATATCTAGAATCCTGCAGAGATGCGGGAGTGCCTTCGGGAATTAGAATACAGGTGCTGCATGGCTGTCGTCAGCTCGTGTCGTGAGATGTTGGGTTAAGTCCCGCAACGAGCGCAACCCTTTTCCTTAGTTACCAGCGGGTTAAGCCGGGAACTCTAAGGATACTGCCAGTGACAAACTGGAGGAAGGCGGGGACGACGTCAAGTCATCATGGCCCTTACGACCAGGGCTACACACGTGCTACAATGGTAGGTACAGAGGGCAGCTACACAGCGATGTGATGCGAATCTCAAAAAGCCTATCGTAGTCCAGATTGGAGTCTGCAACTCGACTCCATGAAGTCGGAATCGCTAGTAATCGCGGATCAGAATGCCGCGGTGAATACGTTCCCGGGCCTTGTACACACCGCCCGTCACACCATGGGAGTTGATTGCACCAGAAGTGGGTAGCCTAACTTAGGAGGGCGCTCACCACGGTGTGGTCGATGACTGGGGTGAAGTCGTAACAAGGTAGCCGTAGGGGAACCTGCGGCTGGATCACCTCCTTATTGACGCATTCGGTCAGCAAGAATTCACAACAAGTTGTTCTTTAGTTTTCGTGGTTAGCATTCAAGCTTTAGTCGTTAAGGCAGACGGCAGAAATTTCCCTTTAAGGAAATTTCTCTTGCGAGCCTAACAAAGCAGTGCTTTGTTTTAACGGCTCTCAGGGTCTGTAGCTCAGCTGGTTAGAGCACCGTGTTGATAACGCGGGGGTCATAAGTTCAAGTCTTATCAGACCCACCATATATTGCATGGGGCCATAGCTCAGTTGGTAGAGCGCCTGCCTTGCACGCAGGAGGTCAGGAGTTCGACTCTCCTTGGCTCCACCATCTTAAGAGATGATGAATGCGAACATAGATAAAGCAGAATCGAATAATTTAGCTATTAAATAGATTATTTCATTCTGTTTTATACAGAAACAATATGACGATCTGATGAAGACGTTATTATTATTTAAAAACATAGATATGAGTCTGGGTTAGGAGCTACATTTCACGTGTAGCAACTAACCTGATAGTAGACCTTTAATGACATCAGTTGTTATCCCAAGGGTCTACTATCGAAAGTAAAGAGAACTGAATCAAGCGTAAATTATCAAGGTGATATCGTTATAATTACGACTATTAGACCCTTTGGGGTTGTATGGTCAAGTAATTAAGCGCACATGGTGGATGCCTTGGCAGTCAGAGGCGATGAAAGACGTGACAGCCTGCGATAAGCTTCGGGGAGGCGGCAATATCCTATGATCCGGAGATTTCTGAATGGGGAAACCCACTTAGCATAAGCTAGGTATTCCAATTTATTGGAAGGCAAACCGAGTGAAGTGAAACATCTCAGTAACTCGAGGAAAAGACATCAAATGAGATTCCCCTAGTAGCGGCGAGCGAACGGGGAGGAGCCGACGGACTCTAGTATAGAAGAACAGTTTGGGAAGACTGGCCATAGTGGGTGATAGCCCCGTATTTTAAATACTAGATGAAGCATATTAAGTAGTGCGGGACACGAGAAATCCTGTATGAAGATGGGGGGACCATCCTCCAAGGCTAAATACTCCTGACTGACCGATAGTGAACCAGTACCGTGAGGGAAAGGCGAAAAGAACCCCTGTGAGGGGAGTGAAATAGAACCTGAAACCGTGTGCGTACAAGCAGTGGGAGCCCCCTTGAGGGGTGACCGCGTACCTTTTGTATAATGGGTCAGCGACTTATATTCTGTAGCGAGGTTAACCGATTAGGGGAGCCGTAGGGAAACCGAGTCTTAATAGGGCGTCTAGTTGCAGGGTATAGACCCGAAACCGAGTGATCTATCCATGAGCAGGTTGAAAGTGCCGTAACAGGCATCGGAGGACCGAACCCACTGTCGTTGAAAAGCCAGGGGATGACTTGTGGATAGGGGTGAAAGGCTAATCAAACTCGGTGATAGCTGGTTCTCCCCGAAAGCTATTTAGGTAGCGCCTCGGACGAACACCATTGGGGGTAGAGCACTGTTTCGGCTAGGGGGTCATACCGACTTACCAAACCGATGCAAACTCCGAATACCGATGAGTGATATCCGGGAGACACACGGCGGGTGCTAACGTCCGTCGTGGAGAGGGAAACAACCCAGACCGCCAGCTAAGGCCCCAAATTCCTAGTTAAGTGGGAAACGAGGTGGGAAGGCATAGACAGCTAGGAGGTTGGCTTAGAAGCAGCCATCCTTTAAAGAAAGCGTAATAGCTCACTAGTCGAGTCGGCCCGCGCGGAAGATGTAACGGGGCTCAAACTAGGAGCCGAAGCTGCGGATTTGAACATGTTTCAAGTGGTAGGGGAGCGTTGTGTAAGCCTGTGAAGGTGTATCGTAAGGTATGCTGGAGGTATCACAAGAGCGAATGCTGACGTGAGTAACGATAATGCGAGTGAAAAGCTCGCACGCCGGAAGACCAAGGGTTCCAGTCCAACGTTAATCGGGGCTGGGTGAGTCGACCCCTAAGGCGAGGCCGAAAGGCGTAGTCGATGGGAAATTGGTTAATATTCCAATACTTGTTTATGATGCGATGGAGGGACGGAGAAGGTTATGCCAGCCTGGCGATGGTTGTCCAGGTGGAAGGATGTAGGTTTATAGCTTAGGTAAATCCGGGCTATTTCATACTGAGATCTGATAGCAAGTCCTACTTGTAGGACGAAGTGGCAAATACCATGCTTCCAGGAAAAGCTTCTAAGCGATAGTCATAAACGAATCGTACCCGAAACCGACACAGGTGGTCAGGTAGAGAATACCAAGGCGCTTGAGAGAACTCTGCTGAAGGAACTAGGCAAAATGGTACCGTAACTTCGGGAGAAGGTACGCTGTCGATGGTGAAGGACTTGCTCCGTAAGCTATTGACAGTCGCAGATACCAGGCTGCTGCAACTGTTTATTAAAAACACAGCACTCTGCAAACACGAAAGTGGACGTATAGGGTGTGATGCCTGCCCGGTGCTGGAAGGTTAATTGATGGGCTTAGCGTATGCGAAGGTCTTGATCGAAGCCCCAGTAAACGGCGGCCGTAACTATAACGGTCCTAAGGTAGCGAAATTCCTTGTCGGGTAAGTTCCGACCTGCACGAATGGCATAATGATGGCAGCGCTGTCTCCAGCAGAGACTCAGTGAAATCGAAATCGCAGTGAAGATGCTGTGTACCCGCGGCTAGACGGAAAGACCCCGTGAACCTTTACTACAGCTTTACATTGAACTTTGACCTGACTTGTGCAGGATAGGTGGGAGGCTTTGAAGCAGATACGCCAGTATTTGTGGAGCCATCCTTGAAATACCACCCTGGTCATGTTGGGGTTCTAACTCAGGTATAACAATACCGAGGACAATGTATGGTGGGTAGTTTGACTGGGGCGGTCTCCTCCTAAAGAGTAACGGAGGAGTACGAAGGTGCGCTCAGAACGGTCGGAAATCGTTCAAAGAGTATAAAGGCAAAAGCGCGCTTAACTGCGAGACCCACAAGTCGAGCAGGTACGAAAGTAGGTCTTAGTGATCCGGTGGTTCTGTATGGAAGGGCCATCGCTCAACGGATAAAAGGTACTCTGGGGATAACAGGCTGATACCGCCCAAGAGTTCATATCGACGGCGGTGTTTGGCACCTCGATGTCGGCTCATCTCATCCTAGGGCTGAAGCAGGTCCTAAGGGTATGGCTGTTCGCCATTTAAAGAGGTACGCGAGCTGGGTTTAGAACGTCGTGAGACAGTTCGGTCCCTATCTACCGTGGGCGTTGGAAATTTGAGAGGATCTGCTCCTAGTACGAGAGGACCAGAGTGGACGAACCGCTGGTGTTCGGGTTGTCATGCCAATGGCATTGCCCGGTAGCTACGTTCGGATGGGATAACCGCTGAAAGCATCTAAGCGGGAAGCCTACCTCAAGATTAGATTTCCCCTAAGAGCCGTTCAAGACTAGGACGTTGATAGGCAGGGTGTGGAAGCGCAGTGATGCGTGTAGCTAACCTGTACTAATTGCTCGATCGGCTTGACCATACAACACCCAAGTGGTTTATTGTATGTGTCGTAATTAACGATTTTATATCAACTTGCTAATACAAGCTTGATTCAGTCATATTGCTTAATAAGCTAAGCTCAACCAATTACTTCAAACTCATATCTATACCCCCTTTGCTGACGACAATAGCACGATGGAACCACCTGATCCCTTCCCGAACTCAGAAGTGAAACATCGTAGCGCCAATGGTAGTGTGGTTCGCCCATGTGAGAGTAGGTCATCGTCAGCTCCCTATA